>NZ_JAACFU010000031.1 GCF_029051725.1 Bradyrhizobium sp. CSS354 | reverse complement strand
ACTTCAGCTTTGGCAACCGGGGCCGGGACTTCGATCGCGGTCTCGCGGAAGGCGCGCTCGAGCTCGTCGAGCGAGACTTCGCCCGGACGCAGCGGACGCTCCAGGCTCTGGTCGGCCAGCACGCCGGGGGTCGGCGCGGCTTCAACGGCGACAGGCGCGTCCGGCACCAGCGGCGGCGCTTCAGCCACGGGAGCAGCGGCCGCACCTGCGGCCATTGCGGCCATGCCCTGCTCGACCATCGCTTCCAGCTTGTCGATGAGATCGCGGTCGGTGCCCTCGGGCTCGGCCTCGGTCGCCTCCAGCCCGGCCAGAATTTCCTTGATGCGGTCGATCGACGACAGGATCACCGTCACCGCCTGCCCGGTCACCGGCATGCCGTCACGGAATTTGCCCATCAGCGTCTCGCCGGCATGCGCCAGCGCTTCCAGCCGCGGCAATCCGAGGAAGCCGCACGTGCCCTTGATGGTGTGGACCAGACGGAAGATGTTATCCAGGATCTTGGCGTTGTTCGGCTCCTGCTCGAACTTCACCAGCTGGTTGTCCACGGTGTCCAGGCTCTCGCTGGTTTCCGTCAAAAACTCCCGCAACAGATCATCCATGAGCTACGCCTTACTGACCTGGATCTGAACCTCGACGCCCGAGCCGCGCTTGGCATGAACGGAAGTCCCCGCCTTGGATCGTTAGACATCCCCTTTCACGGTCCCGTTAATTTCATCCTCCGTGCTAATACGGATATTGAAGACAAGTTTGCCGTTCGACCGCATGCGACAGCGTTTTTCGGCAAAACCAGCACCACGCCGCAACGGCGAGACGCGTTAGGTGAACGTGCCGATAACAGCGGGACCAGGCGCGCGGGAAAGCCCTGCTTGTAAAGAACGATATGCGCGGTCTTCGCGGAATTGTATGGAGCCGCCTGCAATCCGGAGCGGTCTCGCCACTTTCGCTTGGTGCTTTGCCGAGATACGCAAGACCCGCATTCGCGGTAAACGAACGGTTACCCGCGTCCACTGCGGCCGGTGCCGGCGCTAACCCAGGCGCGCGGCCGAGGCAAGGTCGCGGTGGGAACTGTGCTCCGCGAGGCAATCGTTGATCGCGGCGAGCAGCGCGTGCGGCGTGAACGGCTTGCGCAGACAGCGCGCCGCACCGAGCTCCAGCGCCATCCGGAGGAAATCGGGAGCTGGCGAATTCAGATTTGCGAACGCGTAGCCGGACATCGCGATCAGCGGAACGGCCGGGGCCCGCTCGTGGAAGATCCGGACCGATTCGAACCCGCGCATGTGCGGCATGAAGATATCGATGATCATCAGGTCGAACTGTTGGTGTTCGAGCGCGCGAAGTCCGGCTTCCCCTCCTTCGGCGATCGTCACCCGAAAATGTTGCGCTGGAGATAGATCTCGATGGCCATGCAGACCATCGGGTCGTCGTCGACGACGAGGATATGGCGCAGACCTTCTGTCCCAGCTTGAGCTTCCAGAATCGGCGATTCAATAATTGAACCGTGGCGCACGCCATGCTCCTTTGCTCGAGAAGTGGACTATTGAGAACGTCCTTGGCGGAGCAGGGAAGGCGACTGACGCGGCGCGAATGCAGTGCTTCCGGTCATGAAGGCCCGCTTGCCGCTTTTACCTGCACAAGCTCGCAGGGCTGGCGCGCCGGCTCATGAGCCAATCAGCGTGCCATTCTCATTTCCGCCGCAAATGGCCGAGCTTGTCTGCGCCCCAACGGGTATACGCCGGGCGACACAACCTTTATAATGAAGTTTGCTGCCGCACAACCGGATGACCGATCGGACGCGGCGCGGATCACTTCGGAACCCAGCGGATCAACCATGACCGCGACCGCCCTCCGAGCCGATGCCAGTCGACCGATCTGGATCTGCTGGGACACCAGCTCGGTACCTTGGAAATGGTCAGGGAATCTGTCTTGGCGAAGCGACGTGCCGCGGCGCTGACTGCGATCGGACAACTTGTCTCAATTGCCAATATATCCCGAGGGGAACATGATGGAACTTACCCGGACGGCAAGCAGTTTCGGGTGCTGCGGCCCGCTGGTCCGGGAGACGGGAGGCGACTTTGGAAACGATCGTGCGTTCCTCCAACGGTTTCCTGTCCGCGCTGTCGGCAGACGATTATGAGTTGATCCGCCCGCACCTGCGTACGTGCGATCTGCCGCATGACGCGGTGCTGGTCGAGACCGGCGAAACGCTCAAGCGCGCCTACTTTCCCCATCGCGGCGTCATCTCGCTGGTGGTGGAACTCGCCAGGGGCGAGCACGTGCAAGTCGCCATGATCGGCCGCGACAGCCTGCTCGGAACGCTCTCGACCATGGGCGATGCCTGCGCGCTGAACACGGCCATCGTGCTGGTTCCCGGCTCCGCCTCGATGATGGACCTCGACCGGCTGCGCATCGCGGCCGACCAGAGCGGTACCCTGCGGACGCTGCTCACGCGTCACGGACTGGCGGTCTACGCGCAGGTGCAGCAGACCGCGGGCTGCAACGCCGCCCATCCGGTGGAGTCGCGGCTGTCGCGCTGCCTGCTGCACACCCATGACCTCTCCGGCGACTACCGGCTGCTGCTGACCCAGGAAGCGATGGCGCAGATGATCGGCGCTCGGCGGAACAGCGTGTCGCTGGTCGCCAATACCTTGCAGCAGGCGAATTTCATCAACTACAGCCGCGGACACATCCAGATCCTCAACCTGGACGGCCTGCGCCAGACGGCGTGCGAATGCTATGCCACCGTGAAGGCGCAGTATGACCGGCTGCTCGGCCCGCGCTGACTGGTGCTGTGGCGTGGTAAACCGGCGGCTAATTCCGGCCCGCAAACACGGAATGTCCTGCTACCGGAACTGAAATCCAGATGCCGTAGACACGGACGTGCCGCCCGCGCCTGTATGGGCCGGCGGCAAACGATCCGTGATCAAGGCAGGCCAAACCATGTTCGAAGTCACCGTCGCGCCTGCGCAGACAGCGCTTGATGCCGAGCCCGCGCGCGAGCCGGGCGCGTACCAGGCGCTGGTGCGCGAGATCGGCGAGGACGGTGCTTGCGAAGTGCGCGACGTGTTCTGGAGCGAGACCTGCGCGCGTCTGCAATCGTTCCGCACGCTCTCGCTCGCGCAGCACCATGGCAGGATCGCGCGCGAAGCGCATTCGCTGAAGAGCGCGGCCGGAACGTTCGGCTATGTCAGACTCGCGATGCTGGCGCTGCGGCTGGAGACGACCGCGGCGAGGCTCGGCGACGCCGGCTTTCGCGACCTCCTGGACTTGATGGACGCGGCCTATGCCGCCGCGCGCGCGCAGGAGCCGTCGGGCTAGATTCCTATTTGACGCGTTTTCTTCACGCGAACCGGTATCCACTTCAGGCGAAAATGCTCTAGCCACTCACGCGTGCATCCCCGCCGTACTTCTACGGCTTGGGATTTTCACAGATGGCTAATCATAGGCAGCGATAGTCGCCGGAAACCAGGAGGGTTTCCATGTTCACCTACGAGACCGCGGACCAGAAAGAAGTTCGCCGCTTCCGCATCGCACAGTTCAACGGCCGGATGGCGACGGTGGCCGCTGGCGAGGAGACGGTGACGGGCTTCGTGCGTTCGGTGCTGGAGCAGGAATCGAGCATGCCGCCCCGCTGGACCATCACGATCATTCCCAACGCGCCGAAGGAAGAGCTCAAGCCGCTGCGGCCCTCATCGCGCGCGCGTCCTTTCGCCGAAGATTATTTCTGAGCGCGATCGAGCTGGCGGGCGGCCCGACGCAAGAACCTTCAGTCGATCGAATGCAGCAGCGCCGCACGGACGAGGTCCGCGGTGTTGCGCGCACCGAGCTTCCGCATCGCCTCGGCGCGATGGCTCTCGAAGGTGCGCGGGCTGATCTGCATCCGAAGCGCACCCTGCTTGTTCGAATAACCCTCGCTGATCAGCCTCAGCACCTCGCGCTCGCGCTTGGTCAGCCGCTTCTGGCCCGACAGGCCGAGCACTTCGGCGCTCGGCTCGCGCTTTGGCTGTGGCGCGCGCGCGAGCTTCAATTCGGCGTCCTCGGCCCTGGACGCGATCGGCAAGCCACCCGTGTGAGAACCGGCAAGCTGTTTGACGAGGCCGCAAACCCGCTCGGTCTGCACCAGCGCATTCTCCACGACCCGCTGCAAATAGGCACGGTCGCCCGTCACCGGCGCGAGCTGATCGCTGTGATGCTTGATCTCGCCCATGTAGAGCAGGAGCGCCGTGAGCGGACCGTTGAGCTCGCGGGCGATGGCGGCGGCGGCCATTTCGTCGGCCGCCCTGGCGCGGGCGGCGTTCAAGCGGACGACATCGGGCTCTTCAGTTGGAGCGGCGTTGCTTTCGTACCATTCCGACGGCCGCGAATCAGTGGCCGTATCATTCTGTGACCCCATGTCACTCGTTTAGCGGAACCCAACGCGGTCTGTGGTTAACTTTTTGCTCCGTAAGACTACGGTGAATTTGGCAGCTTTGTGCTGAAACTCCGGCACAGGCACACTTTATGCTAGTGGGCCAACATCCCTCGGCATTCTTAGGTTGCTGAACCTGCTCAAATGGTAGGCGGGTCACCCGAAGCCTTCTTAACGACCCGATCCGCGCCGATGACCCGCCGCCCCGGATTTTACGGATATATTAACGGCGGCTTGCTTCTCTATGTCGCAATTGAGAGCGCGCAAATGCCTCCATGCATGCGGCCGATAGGCCTGCTGGAATCGTTGCGGAAGATTGCGTGCCATGAACGAGATCGACCAGCTATCGGACTTCTTGCAGAAGCTGACGCCGCTGTCGCGCAGCTGCCTGCTCAGCGAGCTCGAACGGCTGGAGCTGTGCGGCATCGACATGCCGGGCTCATCCGAGCTCCAATCGCGGCTGCGCGCCGAATTTCGCAAGGACGGATCGAGCCAGGCGCGCGCCACCAGTCCCTCGCGCCATTTCTTTGCGCCGCTCGAGCTGCTTCTGATCGACGGCGCGCCCGAGCATGCCAATATGGGGCGGATCTCGCGCAACACCCTCACCCCGATCTGGGAGTGGATTTGCCGCGACCTGCTGCCGACCATGGCGCGCGACTACATCAAGGCGATCAACGACCAGGTCGCCGCCAACAACCAGAAGGAAGTGCTGAAGATCGCATCGACCTTCCAGACCAAGGTCGTCAAGGTTCTCGAGAGCACCCTCGCATCGGCAGAGAGCACCGAGTTCGCGCGCGGCAAGCTCGCGCAATACACGGCATCGCGCACCGCCTTCGACGACGTGAAGAAGATGCAACATGTGCTGCGCGCCGGCGCCGCGCTGCCGAAGTTCAACGAAAAGCTGCCCGAGAAGATCGCGAAATTCGACGACGGCCAGGTTGATCAGATCACCGCACGATTGGACGCCTTCAAGAAGGCTCATCCCGAGGCGCTGCCGTTTGCGCTGACGCTGGTGGCGAGGCGGCTGAAGACGTTCTGGCAATTGGTGCGCCTTGCCACCAAGGCCGCCGCGAGCAAGAGCGCCACAGATGTCGCCGCCACGCCCTATGCCTGCGTCGTTCATATGGTGCTCGACCAACTCGACGACAGGCGCCTCGCCTTGCGCATCGCGCTCCGGCACAACCGGGTGCTGATTGCGCGCGACCTGCTCACCGAGATCTACGACACCGAATATGCGCTCAAAGTGCGGATCGACGGCATCGAGCAGTGTGAGTGGGGCATTCGGCTGCAGCAATTGATGGACGCGATCGCGGCGCTGGTGTCCGCCGAGGTGAGCCGCTTTCCCTCCAATGTCGGCCACATTCTCGGCTCGCGCCGGCTGCGCAGCCACGATACGCTCGGCGGAAAGCTGTCCTATCTGGCCTGGAAGGGACGCGATGTGATCGAGGACGGCGCGGCCGCGTTGCGCAAGCTGATCGGCCAAACCTGATCCCGCGCTAATGCGCGCGCGGCAGGCACAGGAAGCGATCGAGAAATCGCCCTGACAGCACGAACCTGAACCACCAATACATTATTCGCCGCGACGTCATTGCTGCGATCCTCGACAGCCCACCACCGGCTGCCCGAAGCAATAGCGCAAGTGCAGCAATTCGCTTGTGATGTGCTTCACACGGGCGCCAGCGCGCACCGACGCATTGTCGCAGAACCGTCACGAGCGAGCCGGGAAAAATGCGCGCACCGCGGGCAATTGAGGCGCTCCGTTATTGAATTTGGCGAGGCACGCGAGGCTTGGTCCAATTGCAGGACAGTGCCTGCGCATGCAGCCGCGCTGCACGTCGCGAAATTTCCAGTGATTGCCGCAACCCCGCGCCCGATGCGCGAGCAGACGTAAAAACATCCCGAACGAGACCCGGACAATTTTAGACATGATGGGTGCTTTAACGTTACCCAGATAATTCGACAATCGACTGAAGCCTTCCATATTTGAAACTGCTCACGTCGCTAACACACCGGCACGGAACGGGAGTGCTTGCGATGAACGACGAAATTGTAGAACTCGCCGAACGAAGGCCGAAGACCTTCGGACGGCGAAAGGTGAAGCCGCGCGCATGCGTGGCCGACGGCAAGCGCCATCTGCGCGCGTTTCTCGCAGAGGTGCTGGAGGATCTCGGCTTCGTCACCACCGAATGCGCCAGCGCCGAGGAGCTGCAGAGCGTGCTGACGAGCGAATTGCCCGACCTGATCCTGCTCGGCATCGCCGCCGATGGCATCGAGCCCGGCAAATTTCTCGAGACGCTGGTGCGCGAGGCCTTCGACGGCAGGGTTCTGACTGTCGGCGCCCGCGAGTCGATCATCGTCAGGGCCGTGCAGCAGGTCGGCGAGGAATACGGCCTCAAGATGCTGCCGCCGCTGACCACGCCGTTTGCCGCGGAGACGCTGCGCGAGCGCGTCGCGATGCTGTTGCCCGAGGAGCCGGCGCCGAGCCCAGCCGTGCATGTCGGCGAGGCCTTGCATGCCGGCTGGCTCGAGCTGTGGTACCAGCCCAAGATCGACGCGCGCACGCTGATCCGCAGTAGCGCCGAGGCGCTGGTGCGGATGCGGCATCCGACCTGGGGCGTGGTGCCGCCGGCCTATTTCATCCCCGAAGAGCACGACCCGAATCTGCGCGACCTCTCCGAATTCGTGATCGAGCGCGCCATGCAGGACTGGCACTATCTGCTGGAGCAGCAGAGCCCGGTCGATCTCGCGATCAACCTGCCGTCGTCCTATCTGAAGGAGCCGCAGGCCGTGCGCGATCTCTGCCGCCGCATGCCGACGCATCCGGCGTTCGGCGGGCTGACGATCGAGATCGACAGCGAGGAGGCGATCCGCGACCTCGATCTCCTGGTCGAGGTCGCCCGCGAACTGCGTCTGCACAATATCGGCCTGTCGATCGACAATCTCGGCGCCAACTGGCCGTCGCTGATGGACCTCGGAAAAATTCCCTTCATCAAGCTGAAGGCCGACCGGCACTTCGTCACCGGCAGCGGCACTGATCGCCTCAAGCGCACGGTGTGCCGCCACATCGTCGAGCTCTCACATGGCTATGGCGTGCGCGCCGTCGCCGAGGGCGTCGAGAGCCGCGCCGACCTCGTCGCCGCCAACGAACTCGGCTTCGACCTGGTGCAGGGTTTTCTGTTCGGCAAGCCGATGCCGCTGAAGAAATTTGCGCGGAGCACGCTGACGCGGACGGTGATGGGGTGATGTCGTGCGCGGACGGCGGATTACGCCGTTGCCGCGCAATCCTCCGTCGCCGAGCGCATGGAGCTCGGCTCACCATTGGGGCTGCGTGCCGCGGCCTGCTCGACGTGAAGCGCGAAGCCGCTCGCGCCGGAATGCTCGAGTCCCGCGCGGAGCTGCATGCTCGGAATCAGGTAATCGCCGCCATTCTGGCGCCGATAAGGAATCGGCGCTGTCGTCGCAAGCGTTCGCATCCTCTCGCGCAAACGTTCGGCCGTCCCCTGGAAACCGGCTTCGTCCAGTTTGTCAGCCTTGTAGACAACGAACGGCGGAAGCACGTCATATCCCGGATAATAGAGGATGCCGTGATTGATGGGGAACAGCAGGTCGTCGATCGGTCCGTTGATCCCGCGCGCCGAATAATGCTCCTGCCAGCCGCCGGCGGTCACGATCAGCATCGCGCGTTTGCCCGCTAGCCTGCCTTCGCCGTAACGGTCGCCCCACCGCTTGTCGCTGTGCTCGCCGACGCCATAGGCGAAACCGTAGGCGAACACGCGGTCGACCCAGCCCTTGAGGATGGCCGGCATGCTGAACCACCACAGCGGGAATTGCAGGATCAGGACGTCCGCCCACAGCAGCTTCTCGATCTCGGCGTTGACGTCCGCGGTGAGTGTGCCCGACTCGAACGCCTGCTTGGAGGCGGCGGCCGGCGCCAGCCGCGCGTCCGGCGGCAGCAGCGGAAAGTCGGCGCGACCGATTTCGGATGTCCAGCCCTGGGCGTAAAGGTCTGACACCCGTACCTCGTGTCCCTCAGCCTCGAGTTCTCTGACGGCGACATCGCGAAGCGAGCCATTGAGGGAGCGCGGCTCGGGATGAGCGAAGACGATCAACACTTTCATGATCAGCACCTTGGTTGACGATTGCGAGCAGCAGGTAGCGTGCACGGCTGCAATCCGGTAGTTGTCGCCGATGGATAGGATCATGCCGAAATATGGATAGATCGGACGTTACGCTCGAACGCATGCGCAGCTTCGTGCGGGTCGCCGAGCGCGGAAGCCTGTCCGCGGTCGCGCGCGAGCTTGGTCTCGGCCAGTCGACAGTGACGCGGCATCTTCGGGAACTGGAGCAGGCCGTCGGCGTGTCGCTGCTCACGCGGACCACGCGCAGCGTGACGATGACGGAGGAGGGGCGCCGCTACTACGCCGACTGCGTGCAGATCCTGCGCCTGGTCGAACTGGCGGTCGACGAGGTGCGCAGCACGCGCGGCGCGCCGGCCGGAACGGTGCGCGTCTCCTGCACCGCGGCCTTCGGTGTGCTCCATGTCAGTCGTTTCGTGTTCGCGTTTCAGGACCGCTATCCGGACGTGGCGGTGGATCTCAGCCTGACCGACGAGCGGATTGACCTGGTGCGGGAAGGCGTCGATATCGCCCTCCGTCTGGGGCCGCTCCCCGACAGTTCGATGAAGCTCAGGCTGCTTGGTCAGTCGCGGCGGGTGCTCGTGGCCGCACCCGACTATCTGGCTTCGCGCGGCAGGCCCACGCGCCCGCAAGATCTCGCCAGCCATGAGGGTGTCAGGATGTCGAACATCGCCGGCAGCGACGTGCTCGTGCTGCACGGGCGGCGCGGCGGCCGCCATGTGGTCCCGTTCGCAGGGCGGCTGCGGGTGGATCACGGGCTTGCCGCACGCGAGGCGCTCGCGGCCGGTCGTGGCATTGCGCCGGCCCATCTTTGGCTCGTCGACGACCTGCTTGCCTCAGGCCAACTCGAGCACGTGCTTCAAGACTACGCGCCGCCTTCCGTTCCGCTCAACATGCTGATTGTCCCGGAGCGATCCGGCATCGCGCGGGTACGGCTGCTGATCGATTTTCTCGCCGAGAGGATCGCGCGGCTGCCGGGGATCGAAAAGCCGCAACCGGGCAAGAACTAAGGCCACATCAATTCGGCCTCAGGCAAACCGCCGCGCAAAGAACACGCAGGCGACCACCAGCGCGGTCGCCACGATCATGCTCCAGGCCACGGGTTCGTGCAGAAGCCAGCCTGCAAGCGCGAGCCCGAAGAACGGCTGGAGCTGCTGCAACTGGCCGACGCGGGCGATGCCGCCGACCGCGAGCCCGCGATACCAGAAGATGAAACCGACGAACATGCTGAAGACCGAGACATAGGCGAGCCCGATCCAGGCGGGCACGCTGATGCCGCTCCATGTCGGCGGCCAGGTTAGAATCGCGACCGGCAGCATCAGCGGCAGCGCCAGCAGCAGCGCCCAGGAGATCACCTGCCAGCCGCCGAGCCGGCGCGACAACGCGGCGCCTTCGGCATAGCCGAGCCCGCACAGCACGATGGCCGCGACCATCAGCAGATCGCCGGTGAGCGATGCGGTGCCGTCGTTGGACAGGGCAAAGCCCGCGACCGTGGCGCTGCCCAGAACAGCGAACAGCCAGAACATTGGCTGCGGCCGCTCGCCGCCGCGCAGCACGCCGAAGATCGCGGTCGACAGCGGCAAGAGCCCGATGAAGACGATCGAATGCGCCGAGGTGATGTGCTGCAGCGCAAGCGCCGTCAGCAAGGGAAAGCCGACCACGACGCCGATGGCGACGATGGCGAGCGAGACGAGATCCTTGCGCTGCGGCCGCGCCTGACGGAGCAGGCCGAGCACGGCCACGCCGATCAGCGCCGCGATGACCGCGCGCACCGAGGTCAGGAACAGCGCGGAGAACCCGCCGACCGCCACGCGCGTCGCCGGCAGCGAGCCGCTGAAGATGATGACGCCAAGAAGCCCGTTGCCCCAGCCACTGCCGGAAGATTGCATGCCCGTCTCGCCTTGTGGGTGGTGATCCCGACTGCAGAGGCCAGCCGGGGTGACGTGACGATTACCTGTAAGCTTTCCAAGGCCCAACAACAAAAAGCGCGAAAACAACCCCATGCACAGTAGACGGGGGCTGCAAGATCAATGACTTACGCGGGGGCGGATCGTCTGACTGGGCGGCGGTCATGATGCGGCGGGCGCTGAGGGCGAGCCGGGGATGACCGTCGACGAGCAACGGGGCTACGCAGACGATACTTAATTCGCCTTGATGCCCGCTTCACTGATCAGCTTGCCCCATTTCGAGCTTTCGCTTTGGATGAAGCGGCTGAACTGCTCGGGCGAGGTCGGTGCAGGCTCTGCGCCAAGCGTCCGGATCTTCTCGACCACCGACGGGTCCTTCAGGGCTTTTCCGAAGGCTTCGTTCAACCGGCCGACGATATCGGCTGGCGTGCCGGCCGGAGCAACCAGCCCGAACCAGCCAACGGATTCGAAACCCGCAATCCCGCTCTCGGCTAGTGTCGGCACATCGGGCAAGGACGACAGACGCTGCGCAGACGACACACCGATGGCGTTGAGCTTGCCTTCGAGGATCAGTTGCCTCGATGCGGGGATATCCAGTACCGCGAAGGGGACATGGCCTGCGAGAACGTCGACCGTCGCCGGCGCGGTCCCGCGATAGGGGACCAGCTCCATGGCGATCGCGGTCTTCTGCGTGAACAGTGCTGCGGTCAAGTGCATGGCTGTCGAATTGCCGCCATGTCCGATCGACAACGCGCCCGGCTTGGCCTTGGCGAGCGCGATCGTTTCCGCGACCGTATGCGCCGGCACGTTCGCTGACGCAACCAGCACGAAGGGAATTTCCGCGAGCAGGGTGATCGGCGCAAGATCCTTCGGATCGAACGGCATCGACGAATTGAGATGCGGATTCACCGTCAGGCTGCCTGCCGGCGCGACGCCGAGCGTATAGCCATCAGGCTTGGCCTGCGCGACCGCGGCCATGCCGATGTTGCCTCCAGCACCCGCGCGGTTCTCGATCACGAGACCCTGTTTGAGCTCGGCAATGACCAGCGGTTCGAGCGCGCGGATGACGGTATCGGCGCTGCCGCCGGGCGGAAAGGTCACGATGATCTTGATCAATTGCTCGGGATAGGCCGCTCGGCCCGCCTCCAGCGGCAACACGGCGAAACTCGCGGCCGTCAGCACGGCCAAAATGCGGCGGCTTACAACGTGAAACACGTTTCCCTCCCCGGTGCGTTCTTGTTTGTGAACCACGCCTTTGTGAACTACGACTTTGTAAACCACGTCCTGACGGACTTCGCCGCGAGACCGTCCGCTTCAAATCGCCTTACGCCGAAGCGCCAGTAATGCGCGTCAGCAAGCCTTGTGGGTCCGCCGGCGCGGCCTGCCCGCGCCAGGCGATGTGCTGATCGGGCCGCGCCAGCACCAGCTTCTCGGCATACGCGCCGTTCGCTTCGTCCGGCGCGATGTCGAGCAGCGCGAGCGGAATGCCGCGCTGCTCTGCGGCAGACTTCAATGGCGCCACATCGATCGCCGGATCGAACCGCAGCAAAGTGTAGCCGGCCCCGAAGGCATCGTAGAGCGATCGCCCGTCCCGCAGAAACAGGTGCGGCGCGCGAGCGCCGGGCACGGTGGAGGGCGTGAAGCTGCCCATCGCGTAGGCCGGCGGCGTCTCGCCGTCATAGGCGATGATCGGCGAGGCATCGTAATAGTAGCCGAAGTTCAATCCGGCACAGCAATATTGCTGAACGTTGAGATCGTAGGCCGCCCTGGCCAGCGCTGCGCGCGCCGCGTGGCCGCGCGGCGTGTCGTGCTCGATCTCCGCGGAGACTCCGCCACGCTGCGCCATCATCTTCATCGCATGGTCCATGGCAAAGCGCGACACCTGTTCGGTGATGGGCTGACGCTCCGCCTCGTAGGCATCGAGGATCGAAGCCGGCGCCCACCCGTTCAGATGCGCCGCCACCTGCCAGCACAGGTCTATGGCGTCCGCAATGCCCGCATTCATGCCGTAGCCCGCATACGGCATCCACAGATGCGCGGCGTCGCCGCAGATGAAGACCCTGCGGTCGCGGAAGCGATCGGCGACAAGCCGGCGGCCGACCCAGTCCTCCCTGCTGAGGACGCGGTATTCGAAACGCTCGTCGACGCCGAGAATGGCGCGGATCGCCCAGTCCCGATCGACCGAATCAAATTCGGGCTCGTCTGGCTTCAGGTGATTGTGGATCAGCCAGCGGTCACGACCGTCGATCGCCACCGTCGTGCCTGAGCGTCGCGGGTTGAGCGAGAGCACCATCCAGGCCGGCTTGTGCGCGCCCATCAGCTCCTTGAGCTGCGGCGCTTCGATGAAGGTCGATTGCACGCGCTGGATCACCGGCGTGCCGGACAGGCTGGCACCGATCGATTTGCGAACCAGGGAACGGCTGCCATCGCAACCGATCACAAAGGAAGCCTCGATGCGGAGCGAGCTTCCGCTGTCGAGGTCGCGCGCCAGTGCAACCACATGATCGTCATTCTGCTCGATGTCCGTGATTTCCGTGCGCGCCAGAATGGTGATGCGCGACTGAGCGGCGGCATGGCTGAACAGGATCGGCTCGAGATAGACTTGGTTGATCCGGTGGGGCGGCTCCGGCGTCGGCCACCAGGTATCGGGGCCACCAGTGGCGCTGTAGCGGCGTGCGCGCGAGGGAATGTCGATGCGGCACAGCTCGATGCCGGTCGCCGTGGTCCGGTAGGAGCAGTCGTTCGGGAAATCTGCGGGCAGGCCTGCGTCGCGCAGCTTTGCGGCGACGCCGAGCCGGCGGAAGATCTCCATCGAACGCGCCGAGACGTGATTGCATTTGACGCTGGGCGGATCGCCGGCATGGCGGATCTCCGCGACCACGACGTCGATCCCACGGGAAGCCAGATCCATCGCCGCGGTCAATCCGACGGGCCCGGCGCCCACCACCAGCACCTGTGTCCTCATGTTCGTTTCCGATCCCTTGGCGATCGTGGCTTCACCGTCCACGACATGCATTTTATTGCATGCTCGCTTATGTGATAAGCCGGAAAGAACTCATCAATTCATGAGCTTTACCTATGAACGTCACCTTGCGGCAATTGCAGGCCTTCACCGGCGTGTACCGCACGCGCAGCATCACGCGGGCCGCGCGCGAGCTGGGGATCACGCAATCGGCGGCGAGCCTGTTGATCCAGCAGCTCGAAGCGCAGCTTGGCGTCAAACTGTTCGATCGCTCCACTCGTTCGGTGCAGCCGACGCTGGCCGCTGACGAGGCAGTTCATGCCGCCGAACGCATGCTGGGCGATGCGCTGGGCCTGTCGCGGCGCATGCGCGACCTGGCGCAGGCGCGCGCCGGCCGGGTCGCGTTTCTCGCCTCAGCCGGTACCGCATCGGCGCTGCTGCCCTCGGTGCTCGCAAAATTCCGGGCAGGCTATCCCGATATCGAAATCGACATGCGCGATGTCGCCGCCGACGATCTCGTTCCGCGTCTGATCGCGACGGATGCGGAGTTCGCGATCGGCAGCGTCGAGGGAGAATTCGCGGAGCTGACGGTCGAGACGCTGACCCGCGGCCGCCTGAGCGCCATCGGCCGGCGCACCGCCGACTTCGCGGCACGCCGCTCGCTGACATGGGACGAGTTGGCTCAGATGCCCACGATCGCGATGCGGGGCGAGACGCGGATTCGCATGCAGATCGATCAGGCGCTGGGCACCCAGGGCAAGCACCTCAACCCAACCTATGAAGTGACGCTGATCAACACCGCACTCGCCATGACGGCGCAGGGTCTCGGCCTCGCGATCCTTCCTGCGACGATGCTGCCGGCGGATCAATTTCCGACTCTGATCGCAAAGCCGCTGATACGTCCTGCCATCACCCGCCCGGTGTCGCTGCTGCAGCGCCAGGGGCGGACGTTGTCGCCAGCCGCGCAGGCGTTTGTGGCGACGGCGCGGACGGCGCTGGCGGAGCGAGAGCCGGCAAGATCAGACTGATCTGCCGAGCTTTCTGGAAGCCGTTTTATTGTGGCGGATGATATTGGCGGAGAGGGAGGGATTCCCGACCGAAGCCCGCCGACACCCCGAAAACCCACTGAAACAGGCGTTCCCGAAAGAGGCCGGCGAAGGTTTGCGACCACCGCTGTGTACCACCGGACTGGCCTCCCCGGCCGTCGAAGTCAATCGATTTGGAGGCGTCTCAGGGCCGTCGCCGGCGCATCCCTCCGAGGGGTCTGGCCGGCCGCGACGACGGGAGACCCGGCTCGGCCGACACAGGAAGCTTGCCGCTAGATGAGGGGCATGAAGTCCGGGACGGGCAAGGTCGGTAGCTCCGGTTCTTTCTGTTGAGGAGCCAGCGCCGGGAGTGCACTGCGCTCGCCAATCCTCACAACTACAAGTAACATCTCCGCCATTACTCACCAAAAGGATTGAGAATGACCGGCGAATTGGCAGGCGAACAGCCTAAGAAGCGGATAGCACTCTTCCTCGACGGCACCTGGAATACGACCAACGACAACACGAACGTCTGGCGGCTCCGCGCACTTGCCGCTCCCGTTGGGGCGGATCAGGTCCGACAGTCGATCTACTACAACGCCGGCCTTGGAACACAGGTCGGCAGCAAAGTGCGCGGCGGAATGTTCGGCGTCGGGATCGACGACATACTCCTCGAAACCTATCAATGGCTGGTCGAGAATTACAACGACGGCGACGACATATTCATCTTCGGTTTTTCCCGGGGATCCTACACGGCCCGCAGTCTGTCGGGCTTCGTCTCCCGCTGCGGCGTGCTGAAGCCAGGCGGGCCATTGTCGATCAAGCAGCTTTACGATCGCTATCGCCTTGGTTTGACGGTGCCCTCGATCGAGCGCCTTCTGAACCACCCTCCGAAGAATCCCACCTTGGAGGAGGAATGGCTGGTCCGGTACTCGCGTTTCGTGAACATCAAATTCCTGGGGGTGTTCGACACCGTGGGATCCCTCGGCGTTCCCATGGGCATCAGCCGCTTCAAGAAAAGCCACTCGTTTCTCAACACCAGCCTTCGCACCCCGAATATCGCAGCGGCGCATGCGCTGGCGATCGACGAGCACCGCCCCGATTTCGCGCCTACACTATGGACCAGAAGTGTTCCTAAGGATTTGAAAGCGGATCAACCGAGGCCTCCCCGATCGCTTGCGGAGGCGGAGCAGCGCTGGTTCGTTGGCGCGCACGCCAATGTGGGCGGCGGCTATTCCAACGATCTGTTGTCACAGAGGCCGTTCGCCTGGATGATGAAGCGGGCCGCCGCCCAGGGGCTTTCGTTTCGCAGTGATGTCGAACAATTCTCTCCCAAGATCCGGTCGCCCGTCATCGATTCCTACGGAAGCTTTCTCGGGGGTTTCTACCGGTATCTCCAAAGAGAATATCAGCGGCCGATCGGGGCTGATCCGATCGATTCGAGTACCGCCGTCGAAAGTTCCATCAACGAGACAATCGACAGTTCGGTCCTCGAGCGATGGCAGAGCGACGAATCGTACAGGCCTCAGAATCTTGCGCAGTGGGCCGAACGGAAGAAGGCGGACCTGGCCAGGCTTTCCGGATCGTTGCGTGCAGACGATCTCTCGCCTGTGCCGAGCGACTAAGCTTGAAGTCGTTGGAGGGCAGCATACCGCGAACCATCCAAGCGCGTGCATTCCCCTTTGCGGTAAAGTGGTGGTGTTTTTGTCGGTTACTTGAGCAGTTTGAACGATGCATATTCGTCTCGCTCCGCAGTCGATCGAGGCCCTCGCCATGGTCATATCGGGCGGCGGAGGCAACGATCAGACGCCTCCGGTTGGCATCTACAGATCGGCTTCCAGACTCGAATCCTTCATGCGCAGTTGCAACGTCGCGATGTCTGTCGGCGGGTCGTCGCGCTTGCCGGCCCTCGTCGAGGCTCTCGAGCGGGCCAATCGTACCGGCGACCAGACGATCCTGAGGAACATCATCGAACGGGCGGCCGATCCACGGGACTTCCTTTCGGATCCGGGCCGGCTGGACGCTGTGATCGCCTACCTCAACGCGCGCCTTTCGTACGACGGACTCGAGCTCCAGCGGGCCGGCCCTCAGGTCCGCCTAGGCACCCCCGGCCGGTCCGCCAGCGTGGTCGACGCGCTCGCCGGCGCGGTCGCGGTTATCGACTTCGACACCGTGAACCGGGATCTCGACCGCGCCCTCGCGAGCGCGGAAAATGACCCCGAGGACGCTGTCACATCGGCCTGCTCGGTGGTGGAAAGCGTCTGCCGCTCGGTCCTTGTCGAATTGGGCGAGCCGCTGCCATCGAAGAAGGATATCCAGGGTCTCTACCAGGCGGTGCGCGAGCCTCTTGGACTGACGCCGGACAAGCCGGGAGTGGCCGACGACATCGCGAATGACGTCCGTACCATTCTCGGTGGCTTGAATTCGGTCGTGAATGGAGTGGGCTCGCTCCGGACCCACGCCGGCGACGCGCACGGGCGCGAGCGGGGCTTCCGTAGGATCGATCCGCGTATCGCGCGTTTGGCCATCCATTCCGCCAGTACCGTCTCGCTGTTTTTGGTCGAGACCTGGCAGAAGAAGTTTCCAGCGAGGCAGCTCAAGTCGCACTAGCGGCGACAGCCTGGCCTGCTGCGCTCGATCGACTCCTTTCGAGCTCGACGAACCGTGGGCGGAGATCTGCGTCCACTATGCCTGGAGTCGCAGAGGATGGGGAGTTTTCAGCCGTCGGCGACTATTCCGGGCCCGGCGTTCGATTACTTTAGATGGTAGCGAAAAGGATCTGCAGGACCACCTTCCCCGCGGCGGGCAATCCGTCCCTGTCCAACGAGCCATCTGCAGTCCGAATTCACCCTCTGCTGGTAGCCCTCGGCCCCGAACAGAACTGAAGCGATCTCAGCTTCTGTTAATCCCGGGCGACGGCCGACGAGATCTTCGATTTGCTCGTGAACCGTCATGGCAGCCTCGCGCCCTCTCGTCGTATAATCATCGCTTTTGCCGTTCGTTGATCTTGCTCTCGAGACCCCGGATGTAGTCGGCAACGCCTCTATGAGAGCCCAACAATTTCAACAACGCAGCTTCGACTTTGTGGTCTTGTCGACAACCCACCCAAGACTTTTGCTGGACGAGATCCCAGCGGGGATGCTTCTTGTCTTGGTTCGCTTGGTGGCAAAAGCAAACCCCCATGCGAGTATCCTCGTGACGGCGCCCCCTTGGATTGCATAATGCTTAGCGATAGTCTCCGCAGGGGAGGCCCGCTGTGAAAAAGATTATGCGCAAGAGTTCGAAGAAGAAACGAGCACCTATCAACACTTACGGTGAGCGGAAAAAGGCGGTGCGGGGGGCGATCTCTGGAGGCCCGAAGCTCTCGTCAAGTCGGCTGACCGAGGGTTTTCCGGTTAAAGGAAACCGTATTTAGTCAAAGCACATGGCTTGCCACACCCGCGTCAGGCCGTACGAAGCGCTCAGATCGCCACCGCAATAAAATCCCTTGGAGCGGCGCCGGTCGAGTGGGAAGGCGAGCCTGCGCGGCTGCATGCGCCGGTCGGGGGGGCACCTCCGGCCATAGTTCAAGCACCAGCAGGCGCAGTCCGCGCAGTGGTTAAAGCCGGTCATCGAAAGGGATCTTCTATCGCACCTTCGGCGAATGCCGCAGGTGATCCGTCGGTTTTAGAGTTCAGCTCTGGCCGCGACGCGTTCGAACTCCGCTAATTCGAACGTCGTCTCGTCTCCGCCCACTGGGTTGATCGGTGGTTGCACCAGAATGCAAGTCGCACACGCGGAGATCAAAGCCTTCTCGGAGTAGGTCTCCTTGAGCCTTGGATGGTCGGTAAGGAGGGAGGAGAACGCTTGCAGCCTGAGTTGCCTGGCGAGGTAGCCATCCATGGTGATACCGTCCCGCTGCGCGAGGGCAACGACCTGGGTCATGCGCGCAAGCAGGTTGCCGTTGGTTTGCTGGAAAATGTCGAGCATCGATTGAGGATCGACCGGGTCTATCCGTGTTGCCATCACTGGTTCCGCTCCATTGGGTTCGGCGATGAAACATAGGCTTTCCGCAGCCATGTGGGAACGTTTGCGCCTACCGGATTAGAATTTTTCGTTTGCTTCCGAACGAAGGTCATTGGTGGGATGGGCAGCGCGAAAGTCCCGCGTGGTCTTGCACCGATGCACCCTCAAAGCACCAGAGCACATCGTTTTCTGCGGCGGCGGCTTGTTCGCATCGAAGACGACGCCTCGAGCCGCGAAAAGGGGCCCCCGCCGAACCTAGCTCTCTTTAGCGTAGGCGATCGTCTTCAGCGCCGTACTCGCATCACCCCGACCTTGATAGACTCCGAGCAAGTCTCCTTTGTCGTCGATCGCTTTTATTCGATAGAGGGTCCAGCGCTTATCTTTGTCTTGCACGATACGGAACGTCCTGCCGTTGCGACGACAGTAGAGAGCCCCGGATCCGCCGACGGGCGTCCAGCCACAATCGGATCCGGAGAGAAAGCGCTCCTCGAGCCGCAAGCGCTCTTCCTCTTTCAGCTTACGGTATCGATCCTCCTGCTCTCGCCGCAGCCTCTCGTCTTCCCGCTCCAGATGCTCCTGCAGCATGCCGATGATGGCGCGCATCTCAGTACCCAGCGCCTTCTCGGCAAGATACAACGCCCGGCAGCCCTCCTTGAGGTCTTCGTTGGGATAGCTCGTGTAGGGCTCCTCCCAGATCGCGCGAAGCCGCTGCTCCACATCGGTCTTGGTCAGCTGCGGCCCAGGCAGATTGTTAAGGGAGGCGAGAAGATCTTCTGTCGGAATCCAGCACGGCGCGGCAGCCTTTGCCACCTCTTCTCGCTGCGCATCCCACTTGCTCCAGACGGAGCCCGCCCGATCGACCGTGGTCACGATGTCTCGCGCAAGCTTGTGCACGCTGTGGGGATCGCGCAGATGCCGCAGCGACGGACTTTTCACGTAATCGAACAGTAGCCTCGCCACGGCATACTGACGGTCGGAGTCCATGAGGGCCTCCCGGTTACTGGGCTCGACAAGCTACCAACTTGAACGCGATTGGGCGAGGCTGCACAGCCAAGGTTCGGCCGGACCCACCGCGATACTTCCTCACACCTGAGCGGTGTCCAGCTGTCGAGCTTCGTGCCCAATTGAGACTCAATCTGTTTAGTTGCAATGCACGAGCGCGGTATCGGTATGCGGCGCGCTAAATTCTCGCTGAAAACCGCGTGAACGCGGTCAGCCTCTGCAAGCCGGGCTCGACGTCGCTCATGTAGATCTCGGTGCGCAGGAAAGCGATCTCGTCTTTGGCTGCGGTCTCGTCGACATCGATGAACCACGACTTGGGTCTCCCATCGCTGCCGTCGTTCCATCGGTAGCCGCGCTTCTTCAGCGAGTCCTTGAGCTCGAACGGCGATTGCTCGGCCCAGACCCGCATCGTTGGCTTGCGGGCGTTCTCGAGCAGCAGCGCCAGCGCCGGCGCGCCGGTTGTCGGCAGGACGAAGTCCAGGATCTCCAGCAGCGCGTGACAATCGTCGACCGCGCGATGAGCCTGGTGGAAGAAGCCGGCGCCATTCAACAAGTAGCCGAGTTGTGCGCCCGCAAATCCGTGTGTGCGCCAATCGACCTCCGTCACCGAGCATGCCCAGGGCATGCGCTCGAAGACCGGCCAGTACCGCTCCGCGAATTTGCGATCGAAGCCCGCATTGTGCGCGATGGAGATCACCGCGCCGTCCACGAAGGCGTTTACGGCGGCCTCGTCAATTCTATGGCCGGCCACCATTCCGTCGGTAATGCCGGTGAGCGCCGTCACCTCGGGCGGGATCGGGGCGGAGGGCTCGTTGAAGGCGGAAAACGTGTCCCGGACGCCGGCGATGCGGCCGTCGGGCGTGTAGTCGAATTTGACCATCCCGAGCTCTATGATCTCGTCCCTCGCGTGATCGAGACCGGTGGTCTCCGTGTCCAGCAGGATGCCGACCTTGGTCTGTCCGGCTGCCGGGGAAGACGGGATGCGCGGGATTAGGCGGCGCAGAACCCGGTAATCCCCCGACCGCGCGAGCGCCTCGGCCATCGCGGCCAAGCCCGCCGGGTCCGGAAAATGCTCGTCTCTGTGGAGTCGGGTCAGCGCGTCCATTGGTCCACAATACCGGCCGAAACCTCCACGAGATACTTCGAAAACAAGCGATTCACGGCGTTTTCAGCCGGATTCGCGCGCGCTGCGGGCGGCTGGCCGATTTTCCTGTTGACCGGCTCCGCGCATGTCGGAACCGCGCCGCCCCGTTCGTCTTGAATCCAAGTCCCCGCACCTGGAGCGTTGCGTACCATGGCCCCCCGCGCGAACTGGAAAGGCTTTCTGCGTCTTTCGCTGGTCACATGTCCCGTGGCGCTCTACCCGGCCACGTCGGAGAGCGAGAAGATTTCCTTCAACCAGCTCAACCGTCAGACCGGTCATCGGATCAAGTACCTGAAGGTCGATGCCGATACCGGCGACGAGGTGCCCAACGAGGACATCGTCAAGGGCTACCAGCTCGAGAAGGATCAGTTCATCGAGGTGACCAAGGAGGAGCTCGAGGAGATCGCGCTGGAATCCACGCGCACCATCGAGATCGACGAGTTCGTCGACAAGGCCGACATCGATCCGCGCTACCTAATCCGCCCCTACTACATCCGTCCGGACGGAAAAGTCGGCCACGACGCCTTCGCGGTGATCCGCGAGACCATCCGCGAGATGAACAAGGTCGCTATCGGGCGGGTGGTGCTGACCAACCGCGAACACATCATCGCCCTCGAGCCGATGGACAAGGGTCTCGTCGGCACGCTGCTGCGCTACCCGTACGAAGTGCGGAGCGAGCAGGAGTATTTCGACGAGATCCACGATGTGAAGGTGACGAAAGACATGTTGGATCTCGCCAGGCACATCGTCAGCCAGAAGGCCGGCAAATTCGAGCCGGAAAAGTTCGAGGACCACTACGAGTCCGCGCTGATCGAGCTCATCAACCAGAAGCGCGCCGGCAAGGCGATCACGCCGAAGGAAAAGCCGGTGGCGACCAACGTGGTCAACCTGATGGAGGCGCTGCGGCGGAGCGTCGGTCAGGAGGCCGCGCCGGCCAAGGCGTCAAAGTCCGCCAAGAAGCCGAAAAAGGCGTCGGCAGGCCAGAAGGAAATGCTGATGCCGATCGCGGGCAAGAAGCCGGCCAAGGAGGCCGCTGCGAAGAAACCGGCCGCGGGGGCGCGGCGGAAGTCGGCGTGATTTTCGCTATTTCTTCTTGGAGTAGATCAGTTCGTCTAGCCAGCATGCGGCCCGGTAGATAGCACCGCGACGATTGCTGCTTCGCGGGTCGGGGTCCTGAGCGCGGTCCAGACACTCCAAAAGGATCTTCCGGATGCTTTCCAGGTCCTTCGGCTTCACAGTCGTTGGTAGAGCCTGCACCGCCGCTGCAAAAGCGACGTCCTCATCGATGTCGGCCGGCGCCTTGATCTCGCCCCGCGCTAGTTTCACGCGCAGGGCCTCGGCTTTTCCGGTCGACTGGCGGAATGCCGAATCCTTCCCCGATAGCCGGTCGACCAGCGCGTTGCGCGACGACGGGTAGGTGGCGACCTGTTTGCGAAGATCCTCGGCGACCTCGGCGGCCGTCCATCCGACCTGGTCGATGTAGAACCACACGGGAAACCACTTCCGTTGGGCGTGGGCCTGGAAGTGGATGTACTGCACCGGCTCGGCGACCTTTTCATTCCGTAGAAAGTTGCGAACGACGGCGTCGGGCGTGACGTTCTCGCGAATGACTTTCGTCCGCTCCCTCTCGACCTCCGAAACCGGCTCGACGTCGCCGATCAGCCTGAGCGCCGGCGCGCCCTTCTTCTCGTCGAATTCGCCTTCGCGCACGAACTGGATGCTCGGAAGCAGGGATTTGTCTATGAGGAATTTGCCGCTGGTGCCCGCGACCTCGCCGGAGTCAAGATCGATCGTCGCTTCCTTACCTATCGCGACCCGGTTCATGCGGGCGCTGAACTCGGCGACGGCCCGCTGCTCGCGCGCGGCGATGATTTGCCTGAGCTCGCCCGCCTTGATCAGGCGGGTCTCCCCGACGTAGCGGAAGTAGATGCCTCCTTCCTTTACGTCTTGACCGACGTTCTTGATGGCGATGACGGGGCCGTGGTCGTGCTTCTCCACGTACAGGACACCAATCTGCTTGCCGCCCAGCTCGATGAGCCCCTTTGTCACGTGGGGGACGGGATCGAGGGCTCCCACCAGGATTCTGTTGAGGAGCGAGATGTCCGACTTCGTGAAGACATCGTCCGCGAGCCCGTCGGCCTGGAACGTCGCGTCCGTGACCCCGAACAACAGGTAGCCTCCCTTGTTATTTGCCAGCCCGGCGATCGCGCGCAGCGCCTTCGAGAAGCGATCCTCCGGCTGGAGCCGAAACCCCGCCTTGCATTCGGTGCGATCGGTCTCGCCACCGGCCAGACGCCACGTGCCGGCTTCGCGGACGAACATCGAGCGGAGAATGCGCAAGTCGACCGGCGAAGGCGTCGGGGGCACCTTCGCCTCCGGATTCTGCCAGGCCGAGAGGAACGCCTCGAGATCTTCCGGCGGCGCCTCCTCTACGGACGCCCCGTACTTACCCTTCTTGATCTGGGTGATGCGCCCCGAACTGATCAGCCGGTCCGGCTTGTTGAAGTAGAAGTGGATGACATCGTTTCGCCAGCTTTTCCGGAGCATCGCCTTCACGATGCCGATTTCGGCATCGGATAGATTCCGCTGCTTGGCCATATCGCACCCCCGGACGCACCGACCGCCATGCCGCCGCTGCAGCCTTGCAGATGATTCTCGCAAATTGCGATCGGCCGTCGGTGCTATCGCAGGATGCCGGACATGCCAAGGGGCGAAGATCGCGGGGGGAGCGGCCGCCTCCGCGCTTTAGGGGAGACACTCCGGGCAGGTGTCGCCGATGGATTCCAGCACGTCCTGGAGTTCGGCGACGGCCTCGTCCGGAGATAGGCCGTCAGGCGGCTCCTGCCTGGCCAAGTGCAACGCTCGCTCTCGCGCGTGCGGGTCGGCGCGGTCCTTCGCCCAGCCGTGTTCCTCGCATTCGTGGATGGCACCGGACTCCTGCAGCACGTGGATTGCCCAGCCACGCATGGTGCGGATCGCCTTCGGCCTTTCCTTTGTCATCAGCATCGAGATAGCTCCTGCCGAGACGAATCCTTGCGACCGCCGGCTTGTTCCGGGCGGTTAGCACAGGTCAGGGATTCCGAAATGCAGAGGCACGGGCGTGTGCACGTGTTCCGTGTCGCCGTCGCGCCTGGGGCCGGCCGTCACAGCTTTTTCATCGTGTAAGTGCCCGGCTTACCGAGCACTTCGACGTCCCAGGCATGATTGGTGTGAACGAATTCGTTTCCGCCCTCTCTGTCGGTAACCTTGGCGTAGACTAGGAAATGCGTACCTAAATCGTGGGCCCGGCGCAGGGTCTTGGGAAATCTGACGCGGAGATTTTGGGGTATGCCCTGACCGGCGACTGGACGCACATGCAAGTCGCCGTGCAAACCTCCCCCGCTTTCCCGGTAGGTCTCCACGATGATGCGAATGTAAGGCTCTTCCGGCTTCCCCATCTTCATCCCGTCCCTAGCTCAAACATTGTGGACGCCGGCTCTACGATGCAACCTTGAGCCGGGCTCGGTAGACCATTCAACGTCATGCGCCCCTCGCATCTTCCTTCACGCCGCGGGCGACGATCCGGAGCGCGCCGTCCGGTAGGGGCCGCTGCAGCTTCAGGGCTTCATCCGGAGACGCGGTCATCCAGGTCTCGACCTCCTCAGGCGTCGTCAGGATCACCGGCATCGCCTTCGGGTGGATGGCGCCCACCTCGGCGTTAGGTTCTGTCGTCAGGAAGGCGTAGAGGTCGCTGGTGGTCTCGCCCTCCTTCACCTTTCGGACCGACGTCCAGTTGGTCCAGATGCCGGCGAAGCACGCGAGCGGTCGGGTCTCGTCGAGCGCGAACCAGATGTCCCCGCCCTCGGCCTTGTTGAATTCGCTGAACGAGTTGAACGGGACGACGCAGCGGTGCTCCGGACCCAGCCATCGCGTCCAGTGCTTGGACTTCACCTTGCGGATGTTGGTGGTGCCGCCGTCCGGCTCCATCCGGAGCAATTCTTTGAAATCGACGGTCTTGCCTTTGGCCTGTAGCCTCTCGGCGCGCTTCTTGGTGGCGTCCATCAGCGCCTTCGAGGACGACGGCATGCCCCAACGTGCGGTCGCGAGCTCGCGGCCCTCGGCGCCGGTCCGGACGATCGGGGCCTTGTAGTCCGGAAAGACGCCGGGCATCGGCGCCAGGTTGCCGACGTACCGGTTGACCACGCGGAAGAGCGCGCTGATGGCGGCTTGGTTAGTGGTGATGCTGTAGAGGTTGCACATCGTGATTGCCCCTACCTCGCATTCGTCTTGGTCCACTCTCTTGCCAGTTTTTGTGCTTCGGCAATCTGAGCGGGCGTCATTTTCTGAGAGATATTATCTCGTTCCTCGGCGGCCCATCGATCGTCAGTTACGGCAGCTAAGTTGAACCACATGTGTGCCGATACCAAATCCCCCATTTCGACGTACAGCTTACCCAGCGGCCCGCGTGCGCGAGAGAAACCCGAACCGATGGCCGACAGATACAATTTCGCCGCTTCTTGGTAATCCTGTGGAACGCCTTTTCCGCTTTGGTACAATCTGGCCAGTTGATACTGAGCGGCCTGATAGCCGGCTTCAGCAGCCAATCGCAAATATCGTGCTGAAGCCGGATAGTCTTCCGTCAAATGTTTGCCTTCGCGCGCATCTCCGCAGTACAGGCCATCGAATGATATGGGATCTCCAGGACGGCTGCGCGTCCAATAGGGGTCGCACTTGTTGAAGAATTGGTATTCCATCCCAATCATGAATTGAGCCTTCGCCGCATCCGCCTTATCCGCGCGAGTGTTTTCCAGGTATTTTCTCAGCCACCGCGCTGATTCGATTTCGTCTGTACGATTTTCAAAAGATCCGTCTCCTTGATATAAAATCAGACCTAGCGCGAACTGGGCTGGCGCGTAATCGCGATCCGCGGCTCTACGCAACCAGTCGACGGCCGACTGGAAATTTGTCTCGACCCGGCTTCCATCGGACATGGACTCATCTCCTTTGGGTAAGGTCTGATATCCACCAGGCGTATTCGGCGCGTAACGGCTACCCAACTCAAACTGAGCTTCCGGGTCGCCCTTTTTTGCTCGATCCACCAGATCGTCGATTTGTGATTTTGCGTTGGCTTGCGAAACCGTGAGCAGGACACTCGTGATTAAGAGCAGGCAGCGCATGAACATTTTGCTCTCTCCTTCAGGTCTCCGGAGCGGCCTGGCGGGGGCGCTGCGCCAACTGTAGCAGCGTCGCCGGCGGCCGGCGATTGGCCTTGGCGCACTTGCTGCAGCGGAGCCTGCTTGCCAAGTCGTGGACGAAGGTGGTCGGCGGATGGCGCAGCGCGGCCAAATCGACGTCCCGCTTGGTCCTGCAGCGGGAGCACTCGATCTCGAGCCACGGGTAGCCGCCGCCCACCGCCTGGTCGATCGTGGGAGACGGGTCGATCGGCCCGCCGTCCGCCCACATCCGTTCGTTCCAGCTTTCCGCAAGGAGCTTGTCCGCCGTCCGGATCAGGGCTTCCCCCTTCGCCCGGGCGTCGGCCGACTGGGCGGCCAGGATCGAGGTCATCGCCCGAGACTTGCCGAGTTCCTTGGCGAGCGCCTTGCGGTCGCCTCCGGAGAGAGGGGTCGGGTGGTGCTTCGGCGCCATCGCCGGCACCTACTCAAATTGCGGCCAGCAGCCGTCTTCCTCATGACGCCCCGTCCGCTGCGTGCACGTGTTGTCCAGCAGCCGTTGGCCTACCGCCCCCCACGTCGCCTCCGGACCATACAGCCTGAGAGCATCCACCTTCTGGATTTCGACGGTCCGCCCGCAGCGCCGGCAGCCCACCCTCAGTAAATGCTCACGAATCTGGCCGAGCCGCAGCAGCCGTCCGGACGCAGTAGGGCCCGAATTGCCGCCGTCGGCACCGGCGTCGTCGAGGAGCGCCTGCCAGTATTCCGGGGGAAGGTCATCATCCGGCGCCAGTCCCGGCGAGGGCCGCGCGCTCTTGCCGACGGCAGCGGCCATCTTCTCCATCTGCTTCCTAGTCGGCATGCGCCAGCTGGCGGGGCGGTCAGTCATAGCCAAGTAGAACATAACATGAACTTAAGAGTCGAGTCCGGTGGCGAAAAAGACTGGCCGGGGTGAGCCGAAGGGCGACTACCTCGTCGACCTGTCAGAGGCGTTGCGCGGAGCCCTGGTGCGGAGACGTAGAGCCCAAGCGATGAAGGAGCCCTGGATGGGGATCGCCGGCCCGAAGAAGATCCTGTTGCTGAAGGGGATGTTCGGAGAAGCCGGAAGGAGGCTGCGGCGAAGGAGCCAGCGCGCGTTCTCACCGAAAGGAGGTTTGACGGCTTAAGCGCTCCTCACCGCCCAAGCTCTTCGACTCCGGAACCGGTGTGTTTTGCGATATTCTCGAGCTCCCGCTCCACGTCTGCACGAAGCCGGGCGATGCCGACGCCGGCTTCCGAAAGACCGTAGCGGCGACAGTAGGAAAGCGAGGCGTCCAGAAAGTTTGCGACTGCGTGGTAGAGAAAGAGCCGGCTATTCCAGACCGTCTCGAGCGCCATCGCTTCGAATACTTCCTGCGATTGCAGGCGTCCGACGAAATAGCGGATCGTTTCTTCCGCATCGCCGTGCGCTTCCGAACTCATTCGCGCATAGAAGGTACGGTACGACAACCCCCTACCTAGCTCGCTGAAGCGCTTCTCGATATTGGACGGCCACTGTTCGAGGTGCTGAGCCCCGAACGCCTGCTTGACGAAATCTCGAAGAATCTCGTTGGCTTCCTGTCTTCTGTCGGCGGAAGCATTGTGAATCTGGGCGTCGGCCCCGGACAAGCTCGAACTTTCCTTCCGCCAGGCCTTCACCTGGCGGTCGACGCTCCGAAAGTAGTGGTCGAAGTAGGCAAGGAGGCGCCCCGTCGTATCGCCGGCCAGGATGAACGCGATATTCGCCGAAGATTCCACGCTGGCGCGCGACACGACCTCCGAAGCCGATCCCGAGCCCGTCACGAACGCAACGATCGCCGCCTCCGCAAGTTCGGAGTTTCGGTGGAGCATATTGAGGAGGAGGCCTACGGCAGGATCGCCCAATTCGGCATCGGCAAGCTTCGAGTAGGCGGCGGTGACGGACGCATTTGCCGTGATCGTTGCATGTATCGCAAGCTTTTCCCGTTCGACGACTTCTCCCAAGCTGAGCCCATGCCTGGCCGCGAAGTCCGAGAGCATATCGTCGCCTTCAAATAAATGCATCGGCTAGACTTCCTGTCGCCCGAAGAAATCCGCAATGCGTTGCGCCGCCGCGCCGGGACGGCGCGTATCGCACTCCCAGACGGTGAGGACCCTATATCCCCGCCGCTCGAGATTCCGAACGTGCTCGGCATCCCTCGCTTTCGTCCTGTCGAGCTTCGGTTGCCAGTAGTTTCGGTTCGATTTCGGATCAGAAGCCAGTTTGCAGTCTGCATGCGAATGCCAGAAGCAACCGTGGACGAAGATCGCGAACCTGCGACTCTTGTTCGCGAAATCCGGCTTGCCTGGAAGATCGCGCACGTTCATTCGGTATTTTACGCCAGAGCTGGCCAGGAGCGTTCGGACGACGCGCTCCGGCTTTGTGTCTTTCGACCGAATCCTTGCCATCGCCTCGCCCTTGCTCAGCGGACTGCGCTGGCTCCGCGGAAGCAGCTTGCCAAGCTTAGACGTAGACACTCGATTGCCGGAGCTAGTCATGCGCGGCTCCGCCGGTCCAGAGCGAAACCTCTGGAATCTGCTGTGTCGGCACTAACACCGTTGCGACCTCCGCCGACAGGCGCCCGTCGCGCCGAAAGCCGGCCCCCACTATCCTGTAGTCCGTGCCGGGCGGACTCGCGAAAGCATCTCCGTGAATGGATTGGCGCGTGACCATGCTGAACTCGCATGCGCCGGGTAGGGTCGAGATTGCGTTCGATAGTGTGACCGTCTGCAGGTCGCCGTCGTTTCCCAGTTGAACCGCTTTCAGGCGTCCAGCGGCCGCTGCCGTGGCACCCGGAGTCCGAACCAGGCCCGGCATCGTGCCAAGCCAAGCCCAGAAGGCCGGGCAGACGAGTTGAAACCGGCAATTCTGGCACGAAGGCGCAGACGGGTTCGCGAAGTGGAGGGCGTCTCGGGCCGATGAGAGTGCGCCGTTCCAATCGTCGAGGTCTTTGACTGCACGGTCAGCCTCCGCGTTGCATTCGGACGGATCGAGGTCGAACTTGATGCTGGTATCCGAAGGACCGGCGATGATCCCCTTCTTCGGCCAGAATCCAAGCACCTCGGCGATGATCGCCGCGTAGATGCGGATCTGGCGCCGGTATCGTTCGAGGATTTCCGATCCCAATGGTGTCGTTGCATCCGGAAGGTTCGACTTGTAGTCGGTCACCGAGGTGCGGTCGAACCGGTCTGGCCGGCCAATTAGTTTACCCGCCCTCGCAACCAGCTTTTTCTCGGTTCCGGACCGGATCGGTCCGGCGGCGCCGTTCGGAAGCCGCCGGTCCGATGGGAGGGCCTTTAAGCGGAGGCTGGCGGCAGCGCTGAGAGCCCGCTGGCGGATGAGGAAGTAGGAAGGCCAGCGAACAGGGTCGCCATACCGCCGGTCGAACTGGTGCCCGGAAGCGAGCCGAACGGCTGCGGATATTTCGCTGTCCCAAACGCGCTCAGGATCCGTCTCCGCAGGCTCGATGCGGACGCGTTCCAGCAGAGAGTGATAGGCCTTGCCTAGCCATAGACGCGGATCATGAATGACCCAGTCATCGGCCGCCGCGCACATCGACAGCCCTGCTCTCAGCCTGCAGAGCGACATTTCGGCAGCGGTCGTCGGGCTGGTATTTGCGAGAGGGGTAATGGCCAGCGTCGGCGCCATGGCTAGAACGGCTGCCGCAGCGCCTCGAACACGGAGACGAACGTTTCGGTGGGGTGAATGCGAAAACCGGCCGCTTCAGCTTCGTCCCATGCCTGCGCCAACTGGGGGCCGACATTGTTGCGGTTTGTAAGCCAAAGGGGATGCGTGAGGATAACAACGTTCCTGCCGTAGGTTATGGCCGGAAGTCCGGCGAACGAAGTCTGCTGACTTCCGGGACGCGCGTTCGCGAGCGTGAGGCGGGCGATGTTCGCGACGCGGCTCCATAATGGCGACGTGATCGTAATCAGGGCGGCAGGGTTCAACGCCAGCGAAGCCATGTCGACCCCGAGGCGCCAGTCGAGAAGATTGTGATACTGGAGATTGCTGTAGCTGCGCAGGCAGTCCGGACAAGAGGCATCGCAGTGATCCGCATGGCGGCTGGCCGTCAGGGTTTCGAAGAAATGATGCTGCGTCGGCTCGCAGATCATCCGAAGCAGATGCTCGGTCTGCTGAGGTTCCCCAATGTGCGTGGCGTAGCCCGCCCCGTTTTCCAGTGTATCCACCAGGAAGACCTGCCCGGTGAGCCCGCCGGCGACGTCTTCGTTGCTGCGGATTCCGCACTTGAGTTCGTAATCTTGAATGTCGAGGTGCACCGCAGCCGCTCGGCGCAGCATGAACGCGAGCGAATAGAGCGCGGCTCGTCCTTTTGGTGTCGATGGATCGGCGGCACATCCGGGCCCGTAGTCCCTGATGCCCATCAGCATCATGTCCGTCTGGCTGATCGCGGCGAGCGCACAATCGATCGGCGCTCCGATCGGGTTGATCTGCGGCGTCGCGATACGCCGGCCGGCTATCTTGGCCTCGGTAGCGTGCGCTATGCCTATGTCGACGCGTGCTGCGGAGCCTGTTTTATATTGGGAAAAGTGGTACAGATCCCCACCGTTGTCGTTGATCACATAGAGATAGTCGACACCTGCGCCGACATCGAAGTTCAGATGGGGCCCTATCGGGAAGGTGGGACGCCCGACCTTCGGCCTGGCCGCGCGTGGCACGAAGTCGAAGACCCCGTCGTAGTCCCGCGCCTTCGAATAGTAGCTCATGAAGCCTTTCGGCTGCCGGAGATCGAGGACCCGGTACTCGCGCTCTTCGTTTCCGGCCACCGCCCCGCATGTCGGACAGGCGCCAACGTTCGGGTTTGTGGTTTGGACGTTCTGGCAGTTTCCACACAGCCCGACGTGAACGGCCGGCCCTAGGGGATCGGGATCCTCCGCGACCGTCTGCCCTTGCGGAAAGTACCGAACGACGCCGACCGCGGTGTGGATCGCCCTCTCTTTTACGGTTTCGGCTCCCGGCGCGAACATGCTGACCGCGAGCTCGAGGTCGCGGTCGATGACGTCGTGCGGCGGCCATCGGTGCGGCTCGCTATGATAGAGATTTCTAGACCGGGTCGGGAAACCGAACATCGGGAGGAGGCCGCGGTTCGAAAGGCGTTCGCTCAGACCTTCCTGGATGAGACCTGGATCACGGCTTGCGTCGGTCACGGCGGCGACGAGCGCGGTGCGGATGTAGTTTAGCTCGGCCGCGCGCGCTCCTGGATCGCCGGCCAGCACAGTGTTGGCGAGAAGCAGATCGCAGGCATGCTCGACATCGGCGGGATGACGGTCGATCCATTCCTGAACGATATCCGCAACGGTCGCTCCAGCATACCCGGCGGGCGCGACCGCCGGCGTTTGCTCCCAAGCGTCCGCGCGTCCGAACTCGCCGTGGACGCTGTCGCCTGCGTTGTCGGCGAAAAGCGAAAGATCGCTGAACGCCAGACGCAGGACCTCCTTGTTCAGGACGCGCCGCAAGATCTGCGGCCTGTTTGTGTCGACATAAGGCGGCGGGGGCGGGTCTGCCGTGATCCGGTCCGGCCTCTGGAAGTAGTAGTCGTCATGGCTTCGGCCGCGGCACAGCGTTAGCGCAATGGAAACGGCCGCCCCGCGCCGGCCCGCCCGGCCGACACGCTGCTGGTAGTTGAACCGCATGGGCGGCATGTTCGCCATCATGGCGGCGAGCAGGGAGCCGATGTCGACGCCGGCTTCCATGGTCGTCGTAACGCTGAGCAGGTCGAGAAAGTCCGTGAGATTGTGCTCTCCGTCGATGGCGACGTTCTGGAACAGCCGCTGGCGGTTCTTCGCCACGGCCTTGTCCGTCTGACCGGTCATCTCGGCGCAATTCAGGCGAAAGATCGGACCGGCCTGCGTGGCGAGCCAGCTGTAATAGTCGAGGGCGTCCGGGCTATCGGTGAGAGGCTCTGGCGCGCCGAGCTCCGCCTGGCAGTTGCTGCAGATGCCGCCGCTGAAGTGCAGATGGATTCGGGAGCATCGGCCGCACTGGTGGAAATTTTCGTTGCGGCGCCTCACGAAAAGTCTGTCGTATTCCAGAATCCCTTGGTTGAGGACGCCCGACCTCGTTAGCAGGCCTACGGCGTCCGCCTGAAAAGAGCCCGGATCCCGTCCGTTCAGCCTCGCGACCTCGTCGAGATAGTCGGAAACGTATCTCGGAATTCTGCCGTCGTTGTCCGTAGCGCGGTGGGTCGTGATCCGGCGGCGCTTGCCGAGCATCCGTATGCAGCTTTCTGCTGCCTGATAGAGCGTATCGTCGGCCTGTGGACGGAAGAGCGGATCGAACGTCACCACGCCTAGCTTCAGCGATTCGAAATCCCGGCGGCCCCCGGAAAAGATCGATTCCGCGATCGCTCCGCGCTCGGCTTCTTCGATCCTTTGGCGGTGAGAATTTTGGGCTGGAGCCAGATTGCCTTTGAAGCCGGGCGGGTTCAGCTGCCAGTCGAACAGAAGCGCCCAATCCCCTTGCTGTCGGTGGAGGTCCGACCAGGTAACGCTTCGATCGACACCGCCCGGGTTCATGCCGGCTCGGAGCAGCCGTCGCCTCGCTTCGGCCTGCAGATTCTGGATAGGCAAGGTGCCATCGCGCGCCTGAGCGAGCTCTCGATCGGCCAGCTGTTGTTGCGTCAGGTTTCCGACCGCCGACTGCGACGATCCGAGGCCGAGTGCTACCATCGATAGCGCCGAAGCGACGTGCGGGTTCGCCGCGGCGAACTGGTTCGCCAAGTCGGTCTCTTCCTGCGTCAGCGGTGCGCCCGAAACGCGCCGCTCGAACGCGAGTATCCCTTGGGCCTGGCCGTCGAGCCCTTCCACGATCACTTGGCGCATGGCGTCGAGCCAATGCGACTTCGCCACACCGACGGCAAGTTTGGCAGCGTCTTGGCGGCTGTCGGAGAAGAGAACGAGCTTGCGGCGCGAATCTTCCGGCTGCGCCGGGTCGACAGGCGCGATCTCGCGCAGCAGCGCATCGGAGAGAACCTGCGCCGTCTTCTGGAAACCTGTACGCTGCGTACGTATCGGCGCGGCGCTTGCCAGCTTGCTCCAGTTGCTGTCGCACCGCGGGCAGACCGACGGCCGGTCGTTGCGGGCCGAGGGCGTCGCCAGCGCGGCCGGAGGATTCGCCGCGTGGTGGCCGGGCACGTAATAGAGCCAGCCGTTGGCCGACTGAGCCGTTCTTGCAGCCGCGATCTCACCCGTCTGGCACTGGTAGTGCGCCTTCATCCACCTGCGCTGCAGATTGTCCTGCGTCCAATTCTCTCGCTGAGGATTCTGAAGGCCGCGCGCAGTCCTGGCTGGCCAGTACACGGCATAATTGGTGTATTCGCGGTCGTTCGCAGAGTGGTCGGGCGCCTTCTCGATGTTGGGATCGTCCGGAACGAGCGACCACACGTTCGGGCGAATTTCCTTGCGGTAGCCACCCAGGAAGACCTCCCCGCATGGCTCGCAGTAAAGCATCTCCAGAACGCGGGAGCCGCACGGGCAGGTCGTTATCGGCCTGTCGTAGATCTGTCCGATCAGGATATCCGCGTCGGTTCGGGCCACCTCCGTGCACGCGGGGTTTGTGCAAGCCCAGATCCCTTGGATGTTGCGGAAGAACAAGTGCGTGCGGATCGGCAGGATGGGCGACCCGTCCTGCAACACAGATCGAGCGAGAGAGGCGACGACGCCGCGCCCGCGGGCTTCGGCGTCTTGCGCGCTGCTTCCCGGAAACAGGCAGTCGCCGATTTGCGCCGGAGTCAGCGGCCGGATGACCGGCTCGTCATCAGTATTGCTGTTGCACGCCGAACGGACGGCTTCGCCTAGCGAAAGCTCTCCGAGCGCGCTACCAAGTCTTTGTTCCGCCGAAAGAGCGGCATCAGGAGCCGCAATCGAGGCCTCCTGAGCCAGACGATCGATCGCTGCATTGGTGGAGGCGTCGCTGCCCGTCTCGATGGCGGCGCCGAGGGCGGCGAAAGCGGCACCCAGGCCGGCAATCCGCTGGCGAACTCCCTGCGCGATGGGGACCGAACCTCCCCGAACCAGTTCGAACGGACGCGATCTTCCAAAAAACTGGCGAAGATAGTCTTGCGCTTTCGCGGGGTCCGACCCCAGCGACGCGCTCGACGCTAGGATGCGGAGTTGAGGATGCTCCGGATCGAGGCCGAGGCGGTCCAGCAGTACGCGAAGGATGTAGGCCACCTCCGTGCCCGGAGTTCCGCGATAGGCGTGGAGTTCGTCCACGACGAGATGGAAGACATGCTCCGGGCTCGCCTCGAGCCAGGTCTTTGTGGCTTCGAAGATCGGAGCCTCAACATCGCGCATCAGCATGATGTTGAGCATGCTGTAATTCGTGACGAGGATATCTGGCGGTGCTTCCTGAATGTCCCAGCGGCTCCACATCTCTCCGCCGTCAAGACGCGGGAAGAAGCGCTCGGCTTCGCGTCCTCGGACGGCAGCCGCAGTATTGTCGAGTCGTTTCAACTCGTTGCGTAGCTCGGACTCCTTGTTCATGCTAGACGACCGCCCCGCCAGCGGCGTGGTCCCGATGTAGCGGCCGAACCAGAAACGGTGCCCCGGTCTCCGTGCTGCAAGCCAATTTCGGATACGGTCGCTGTCGAGCGATAGCCGGAGCCGCGTCATCTGATCTTCGGCAAGCGCATTGAGCGGATACATGACCAGCGCGCGCAAACCGGGCAGCCTGGATCCTTGTTCGAATCCTCGCTGGCTGATGCGCGGATGATGAGTCGTTCGTCCGGATCCGGGCGGCGGCATCATGTTCCACCAGTCGTTTCGGGGCCGGCCGCCGGCAGCGGCCCAGGCAGCCGACTCCTTGATGAGGGCGGCGAACACGGGAAGATAAATGGACTCTGTCTTGCCTGAGCCTGTGCCGGTCAGAATGACGGCGTCACGCCCGCGAACGGTGGATAGCTCCAGCATCTCCTTTTGATGGCTGTGCAGCCGGATCGGATCCGCTCCGCGCGGGAGAAACAGTCCGCTCGCCGCGAATTCTCCGAAATCAGCTATTGTTTGCGCGGTCCAGCCGGGAGCGCCGCTGAGAACGTCACGTGCGGCTTCCACGATGTCCATGTTGCTGCTGGCGTAGGGCGGCTGCGGCTCGATGAGAGGGTCGCGATAGAGTACCCCGTCGCGATCGAGCAGGCGGCGCCTTTCGTTGACGAGCTCGTCGAACCTCAGATCAAACGGGCTGTCGAAATAGCGGAGATAAGTCTGCTTCAGCCCGTTGAAGACCGCCATCGCGTCCGTCATGCCAACCTCAATCCCAGTATCGCGGCCGCGAGGCGGGCTGCCCGTCCGGCGACGCCGCGAAAGACGATCTGACGCGTATTCTGCACGAATTCTGGAAGCCTGCCGGAGCACAGCACAAGGGCGCGCGTCACGAGCGTCGGGGGTCTCAGCGACGCAGGAAGAAACAGGGAGCTCGAGTTGAGATCGATATGGAGCTTCTTCGTCTTCGCTGCAACAATGAGACGGCCTGCGGCCTTTTCAATCCGCGACTGCGAGTTCGCGCCTTCCTTCAGGACGATGACCGTGTCCCAGTCGCGCTTGATTTCAAAGAGACCCTGCGCGGCTGCTTGAGCTTCGTCCAGCGTGGTGTCGATCCATCGCAGCCTGGAACGGGAAAACCGCCGTACGCTTTGTGTTCGGCCGGCGACCATCGGGATCGGCTCGCGCGGCCATTCCGAGATGCGAGGCAGGCTGGCAAGCAGAGTGAAAGCCGCATCTCGCTGCCAATTGAGCGAGGCGTCGGAAGCGATAGAACACAGATCAAGGGTCGTCGCGGCCGTCACAAGGATGCAATCCGGACGTCCCGGCTGAACGATGGTTTTCAGATCGGCGCCGCGGCTTTCGCATGCAGTCTTCAAGCGTGCGACCAGTCCGCGTGTCCTCGCGCCGCATAGTATGGCCGCAGCGGCTTCTTCGGATCCGTCGCCGAGCACAGCGAGAACCGGCGGAGCGATGCGCCACCTGTCCTCTTCTCGCTCAAGGTGGCCGAGTATCGAGAGGTCGGCCAGCACGTGTCCCGCGCTCCCGTCAGAAAGGAGTTCTGAGGGAAGATCGCTGGGCCGGCCGTTTCCCCGATAGGAAAGCCATTCAAGAAGGCGCTCCGTCATCGCGTGCGCCTCCAGCGCCTGGCTTCGCGCGTCGCCGAGCGCCAAGCGGCTTGCGCCGCCTGAGTCTGGGGCCGGACCGGCACGCGCCGTGCCGCGACATCTCGCACCTTCGCTATCCAGCGGCTATCGAGCTTGGCGGGCTTACCCGCGCTCGTGCCGGCGAGATAGTTGAGGACGAGAATCTTGCTGTTCCGTCGGCCGCTCGACGAGAGGATCACGAAGAGCGGTTCGAACGGAAGAGCCGCGATGGACGCCGGGACATCCCTACGGAGCGCGAGCCCTTGCATCTCGTGCCGTGCGCCGAGCGCCGTCACGCTGGTGGCCGATTCAGTAGCGAGCACGGTGCGCCCGCCTTGCGAGAAGACCATCGCTCCGCATACACAGGCCAATCCGGCGAGCGGTGCAGCAAGGCTGTCGTGAGCGCCCCACGGCTCCCAGCCTAATCCCCAGGCGGGGTCCGCGATTATTTCGTAGCTTTGCGAAGGTCCAGGCACGACGTCGATCAGATGTTTGCCGGCCTCGGCCCATCCCGGTGCCGTCCAGCTTCCGTCGTCCTCTTTCGCGGCGGGCACTCCGCCGATGAAGACCTCGCAGTTGGAGGGCAGCCCTTCGAGAAGGATTCGCGGCGGCTCGATGTCGGCGTACGCGGAGGCCCGGATGCTCATCCCGCCGCTGAAAACGATGCGGGTGGCGGCGCCCGGGTCGAGCGGTTTCAGCCATTCGGCCAGGCCGGGGGCAGCACGCTTGGGGATGTAGCTCTCTAAGATCGTCCAGCCTGCCGGGACGCCCTCAAAGCCGGCGAGACGGCGAAGGGAAGCGGAGCCGGCCGCCTCCGCCGCGTGCTCGATGGCAGCCGCGTCGGTGTCGCAGCATACGATCGCGTACTCAATACCCGTCTCCGCGGCGGATACCGAAATCAGTTCGGCTTCGCCCGCGAGGGCGGCAAATAGGTGAATCCGGCGGGCGCTGCGCATCCACTCGAGGCGCCTGACTTCGTCCGATCGGCGAAATTCTCCGCGCAGCAGGTCCGGTGTCCAGTCCATCTCAATGTCGCTGTAGCGCGACTCGTTCAGTGCGAGAACCGAATCGCCAGCAATTTCGATTTCCGCGGGAAACCCGTCGGACCTCGATAGAACCCCTGCGAGCTGCACGTTCTTCCGCCGGCGATCGATGACGAGGCGGAGCTTGGCTTCGGTTTGTCTGACGCGCGCCGTGCCCCGGCGCTCTTGGCGGGGATCGGCGGAGTCGCGCGCCGGCGCGGCCCGCCGGGATCCCCGCCTGTCCTTGAAGATCGTGGAAGAGCCGGAAAAAGCGAACTCCGCTTCGGTCTTCGCTCGCTTGGGCACGTCATCGGGTTCTATGGCCGCCGCTACGGCGTCGTCTGCAGAGCGAGAATCGTCAAGATCCTCCTCGGGTCCCGAATCCTCCCTTTGATCGATAAGGACCGGGCTTGACTCTCCCTCCGCTTCGGCCTCGTCGATTGCGGCGGGGCTGCTGTAGTCGAGCGGCGTGTCGAGGTTCTCAGACGCTTCAGCGGCATGCGCTTGGGCGACTCGAAGGCTGCCCGTTCCATCAATATCCGCTCCGACTTGGCCGCTCGCTCCTTCGTTCGGACCGGGCTCACTGGGAGGGGAAACCGCCTGCGGTGCCGCCGTCTCCGGCGGCGAGTTCGCGTTGGGACGAGGGCCGTCTTCGGGCGGGCCTTCTGTGGGCGGGGGTTCGTGCGGATCGAACTCACCGATGATTTTGAGGGCTGAAGCCGGCGTTGCCGCTATCGATTGGACTGCAAGCAGATGTTCGAGTTCGGCGACGCTCCGCTCCGCGCCGTTCCACGATACGATCGGGCGCCAGCCCAATCCTTCCAGCCGCCGGGAAATGTTGGCGACGGTCTCGTCGCGCGGCGAGAGCGCCGTCGCTTCGTAAACGAAGAGCGCCAGCCGCCCGTCCTTCTCCAGGACCGTTCCTTCGAAGGTGGTCCGGATGATCTTCCAGCCCAACGCCTGCGCGGACTTGATGTCCGCCGTGATCCTCGGATCTGCGGGTACCGGCTCGCCCAATTCGCTCGTCCGGCAAAACACGACGATGCCTTCCCGAGCGTTCGCGGCTGCTTCTCGCAGATCGGTATTGCGTGCCGTGTCGGCGAATGCGACGACGATGTCAGCATCTTCACTCGCGGGCGAAACAAGAGCTCTGAATCCCGCTTGGCGGAGCTTCGCAGCAAGACCGGCGGCCGCCGCGGGCAGTTTCTCGGGGCCGAGCGTCGGATCCGAGCTTACCACGATCCCGATCCCCGTCGGCGAGCCGAGCCAGCGGTTCGACTGCCCTGAAGCGGCGGCGGCAACGGCTGCGTCCGACTGGCGATGCGGAATTTCAAGGGCTATGGAATCGTCGGAATCTAGGCCGATCCGGTGCGTTAGAGCCCCTGCCCGTTCGATTTCGCGTCTGGGGTCTTCCGCGATGTTCAGGATATCGTCGATGACGACGACATCGAAGCGGCCATGCCGCCTATACGCCTCGACGGCCTCTTGAGCGCTCCGAGCCCTGACCACCGAGGCCGGCCAGGCCGGGGCGGCGCGGCTCTCGTCGGCGGTCGTTAGCTCGAGCAGCAGGTCGAGGACGCCGGCGCCGTAGGATTGGGCCGGCTCGTCCGTCTCGATGATCGCCGGCGAAGCGTTTTCGACCAGAGCGGCAAAATCGGGCGGAGCTTCGAATATGTCGCCGAAGCCCGTGCTGGCGAAGAGCTCGCGCAGCTGCCTCAGCTCGGTGGCAGCCTTCGAGCGATGATCCGTGGAGCCGGCCGTAACGGCGGTCCTTGCATCTTCGATCGGACCGCTTCGCACACGCTCGTAAAGAGATCTTGAAAGAGCCGCCCTCAACGTTGCGAGATGGGCCGGCAGATGCCGCGCGGCGTAGCGGGCTTCGCGGAGTTTCTGGACAAGCGAGCCGATGTCCTGAGATGGCAGACCGTCTGGCGAGTGAGCCGCCGACTTGAAGCTTTCGATCGTACGGCTTCCAAACTCCTGGACCAGAGGCTCGAGGACGGCGCTGTCGTGGCGATAATCCTGCAGCGCGGCTTCGAACGTCCTCACGGCCGCAGGCGCTCCCTGGTCCGGACGCATGCGCATGAAGTAACCGATGGCTTTGGCGGCCTCGTCCTCGCCGGCGGCGCCGAGGGCCGCCTTGAGATTTCCGTGCCTCTTGATCAGCGCGACGGCCGCGCCGATCGTCCTCGCCATGAACGACGCGTACCTGTGATACTCGGACAACGTCTTGTGCGACGAGCGCGGCCGCAGCAGGCTCGCTACCGACGCGGAAGCCCGGCTTTCTTCTCTTACCTCATGGCGGCCCGAAACAAGCCTGGCGATATCCCGTTCGTAGTCCTGATCGCTGGCCAGAATCAGGCTCAGGGCCTCTTCGTTGACCGGAACGTCGGCTGGGCGGCCTGCGACGGCGTCGTCGACGTCTTTGATGCTTCGGCCGGTGCGCGCATTTCCCGCCCAGAGCATGTCAGCAATGCGGGATGCATCCTGAGTCGCCAGCGAAAGAGAGTTGATCGCCGACTCCGAGAGTTCGCGGCTCAAAGCGACGCTTGCTTCCACTTCCCCTGGCGTGAGCCCGTGAGATGTGAGGATCTGCTGCGCTTTCTGGAGCATGAGAAGCGCCGCGCGCGCCGCCGCCGGATTCGACCTTGCCCGCGCGGCGACGGGGCCGGCCAGGAGATCGCGATGCCGCGGCTCCTCCTGTGGCGCGGAGGACGGATGCGTCAGCTGCGCCCGCTCGGCCAGAACTCCATGGATGTCGCCGACGACCGAGTAACCGAGCGGGAAACCGAGGACTGCACTGTCCCCGACGAGAAGGCATGTCTTCCCGTTTCGGGCCGCTTCGGCCGCGATTGCGTTCGCGAGAGTCGATTTGCCGGTGCCGCTGCGCCCTCCGACATCCACCGATGCGGACGCAGACCTGCGCAGCGCCAAGGACTGGACATGGTCGAGCGTGATCATGGCCAGATTGCACCGCGCCGTTCCATAGAATGAATCCTGCCCCTGACCGCGTTCTTCCGAGTTGAATCCTAGTTTAGGCACACGCGCAAAATAGCGACAACCGATTTCTGCGATTTAGTTCGAAACTTTGGTGGCAAGAGGCGACGGCGGCAGCGAATCCTTGACAGCGCTTCCGATACTTAGATCGTCTTCAGCAGCTTTCTGGCCGCGGCGGCGACAGCATAGCCCAGCAGCGGAGGCACGGCGTTTCCCACCTGCTTGAGCTGCTGGCGCTCGCTTCCCACGAAGACGAAGCCGTCGTGGAAAGACTGCAGTCTTGCGGCCTCTCGCACTGTGATCCATCTATCGTGCTTCGGATGTATCCATTCGGACAGGTCGCGCTGCATTTGAGCGAGTATCGTATATGAAGGCTCGTCCGGATGAAGCCGGCGCCACTTGTATGGTCGCGATCCGTCCCAGAGAGATTTTGGAAGAGAGTCGCCGGCGGCGCCGGGTTTGAGAGCCTTGACGATTCGCTGTCTTCGCTTTTCGATTCCTTTGGTGTGATGATTGAAGAGCGATCGCTCTCCCTTGAGGTTCGACGTTTTCCATGACTTCGGGACAAGCGGACTATCCATGTCCAGTCTCATGGCTCGCTGGAAGTCGGAGAGTTTCTTGAGGCGCAGTTTCGGGTAAGCCAGCGGCCCATCATCCGGCGAGACGGAGCGCGGCAGATCAGATATGGCTTCGTCTACCGTGACCTCTCGCTCGCTGCGATGGGCGTTTAGATAGCGGCCGAATTGAACTGCAAGATCATCCGGCGCCGACAGATCGTCCCTACTACCGACGAAGAAGACGCGCCTACGGTGCTGCGGCACGCCGAATTGCGAAGCGGTCAGCGGAATCAGAATCGTGTTCCGGTAGCCCGCAGACCTGAGCGCGGAGAAGATGAGATCGCGGAAATGGCCGTTTTTCATCGCGACCATGTTCGGTACGTTCTCCATCACGAAGAGCTTCGGCTTGAGCGCCCTAAGCACTCTGGCGAACTCCAGATAAAGGAGGTTTCGGGGATCCTTCAGGTCCCTCGGTCCGATCTGGCTGAACCCCTGGCAAGGCGGACCGCCGAAAACGAGGTCGACTTCGCTGTCGATAAGGTCCCGCTTGGACGGGACACCAGGCTGGGACTCGACCAAGAAGCGCGAAACGTCGCCGCTGAACATGGGCACTTTTGGAAAGTTGGCGCCGTGGGTTCGCACGGCATATGGATCCATCTCAACAGCGCATGCGAGTTTGAAACCTGCGAGGCGCACACCTTCGCAGAATCCGCCCGCACCACTGAACAATGAGACGGCAGTCGGCATATGTCCTCGTTTCGGCTCGTGCCGTGGATTCGCTGCGTACCGCGAAGGTCAGGCGTAAGCTAGTAAGTGTCAACGAGGCGATCGCGCTCTGAACTGCTTCGTTCGTCTGCTGCCGCCCCACAAAAGAGCGCTCTCGATGGTCCAACCCGAGCAGATGGTCCATCCCGCGCAGACCGAATGCGGTCAGTCAACAGCACGAACGACAGATCCACGGATCTGTTATCCCGCCAGAATGGGACGGCGACAGCTCGGACGCACGACCGAGCCTGTCAATCGCGCGGCTTTGGGCAAGTTCGTCACTTCTTCCCGTCTTGGTGCCGCTCGAGCCATTCGCTGGCGGCCTCCTCCATCACCAGCGACGCCGTCGTGTCCCGCAGCGCGGCCGCCGACTTGATCCTCTTGATGATCTCGGGATCCAGCGAGGTGAGAAGCTGCTTCTTGGGGCCGCCGGCCGGCGGCTTCCGTCCCGGTCTCCCGGCCTTCTTCTTTTCCGCCATCGGTCCCGTCGCCCATATGCTGTTGGATCGGGGGCGAAAATTCCACGGCAGTCGGAAGGCGGCAAGCCCCCGGGCCTCCGCGCGGCCGATTTCCACATCGATCGACGACCTCGATAACCTGAAACGCCCCGGAAAGTCCCGAAAGATCGCGATCCTCATAGACCTATTTGAAATAGGTCTATCACCTCAATAGAATCTATTGACTCGATACGGCAGCCTCGGCCATAGAACAAAGCAAGAACATTTGTTGTGTAGGCGTGAGGTGTTGGTATGGCGGGCGTGCTGCAGCGTGACGATTGGCGGGCCGATCTGGCGTCGATCCTTCCGGACTTCTTCGCCAGGCCGGGCCGCGAACCGTGCGTCCCGGAGTGCGGCCCGGGCTGGGCCGGCGTCGTCGACCGCTGCTGCGTCCGGATCGCCGCCGCGCTCGAGCCTCGCGAGTCTTTCCGCTTCGAGACTATCGGGCAGAGCCAGGGCGCGCTCCGGATCCGGTGGGCCGGCCGGCTTTCGGCGGCGAGCGAGGCGGCGGTCCGCGCCGCCGTCGACCTGGCCGAGGCCCGCTCCCTGTGCGTCTGCGAACTCTGCGGCGCCCGGGGCCGGCTGTACCGGGCCGACGGGGTTCTCGCGACCCGCTGCCCCGGGCACGCCAAGGGCATCCCGGCCCGCAGTCCCGGGATGGAGCACGTCCATCTCGTCCAGCTGACGGTGAAGGGCCGGCTGCGGGTCGTGGTCGGCGCCCGCTACGTCTTCGAGAGCGACGCCTTCGTCGAGATCGACGACCTCGACGACCTCGGGCGCGGGGAGGCCTGACGATGGCGTCGTCCACCCGTCCCGACTGGCGCGGATCGCTCGTCGAATCCTACCCCGACCTGTTCGGTCCCGTCGGCGATCCGCCGGCCGCCGCGGGCTGGCCGTGCTGCGGCGACGGCTGGCGCGACGTGCTGGAGCGGGCCTGCGTGCGGATCCGGGCCGCGGTCGAGGCGGACGGCGGCACGGTGCGGATCGTTTCCGTCCAGGAGAAGTACGGCACCCTGCGTATCGATTGGCGCGGTGCGCCGTCCCCGGACGTTGCCGCGCGGCTCGAAGAGGCCGTCGACCTCGCCGAGGCCCGCAGCGCGACGACCTGCGATGTCTGCGGCGCGTTCGGGGTGCTTCGCGGCGGCGGCTGGCTGGCGACGCGCTGCGCCGCGCATGCCGAGGGGCGCCCCGCGATCGAGTTCGAGGAAGGATTCGAGAATCTCCAGGTCGAGCGCCGGCTCGTCGGCGGCCGCTGGCGCTCGCGTTTCCGCTTCTACGACCGCTCCGACGACCGGTTCGTGGAGCTCGGTCGCCCCCGCCGCCGACCCTCGGAGTAGACGATGCACCCGCCCGACTTCGGCCCTACGGCCCACCGGGGACGCCCGGACCTCTTCGTGTCGGCCAAGACGACGTCAGGCCCGATCCCGGCGCGGCATCCCGCGCTCAGGACGGCGCTGGTGCAGTCGTCGCTCGATCCGGCCGTGCGTGCGATCCACCACGTCGCGTCCGCGCCCGTCGGGGCCGCGCCGGTCGAGGTCGACGCGGTCGTGGTCGCGAGGGACGACGGGTCCTTCGTGCTCGACGTGGTGCCGGCCCGTCTCCCACGGTCTTTCGACGAGGAGATCCTGCGCGGCATCGCGCTGCGCGGGCTCGGGGTCGGCTCGCTGGTGGTCACCTCGGAGCATCTCGCCGCCGAGCCCCGCCGCTCCAACGTCGACTTCGTCTGGTCGCACCGCGGCCAACCCGTCGCGATCGGTCTGCGGCTTGGCATCCTCCAGATCCTCGCCGAGGACGGGCCGCTCCCGCTCGGCCGTCTGCTGCAGTCGGTCCGCTCCGACCGCGATCCGGCGGCGGCGGTGCTGTCGCTCGCCTGCGACGACCAGCTCGAAATCGACCTGGCCTCGGCCCGCATCGGGCCGGCCACGACCGTGAGGTGCCGCACGTGAAGAAGACCGGAAAAAAGAAGTCGCCCAGGATCACCTTCCGCATGGTGCGGAAGAAGCTCTCCGACCTGCACGGGCAGGACGCGGCGGAGGATGCCGACGCCGACTTCGACATCGAGAAGGAGGACGAGCCGCAGCCGCGTCCGGCCCGTCGGCGGGTGAGCGCCGTGACGGCGGTGGTCGGTGCCGCCTTCGAAGCGGCGGTGCCTTCCGATCTCCGTCGCCGGCTGCGGCACAACCAGGCGCTGGCGGCGGTGATCGTCGTCCCGACCCTGGCCTGGGTCGTGCCGGTCGCCGCCCACGCCAGGTCCGTGCTCGGCTCGCGCTGGTGCGTGCATACGCGCGAGGGGGCGGACCGCAGGCGCAACGCGGCCGTGGGCTCCGACGACGTGGCCCGCGACCTGTCCCGCGGGATGTGCGTCATGGGCGTCGCCGCCGACGCGGCGCTGCTTCCGACCGCCCTGAGCGCCGGCGCCGACGTGACGATCCGCATCGCCGCGCCGGACGCCGCCGTGCTGAAGCGCGCGATCGGCCGCTTCGCGCGGCGCTCGCCCGGGGAGCTGCCGGACGGACTCGCCGCCGGCCTCGATCTCCACGACATCGTTGCCGCCTTCAGGCCCGGCACGGGAGCGCGCGACATCGTCCGGCGGCTTCAGGCGGCGGCCGACGCCGGGCGCGGAACGGCGGCCCGCGTGCCGGTGCTCGAGACCGCAGTCGAGTACGGACCTGCGCGCCGTTGGGGATTGGATCTCGCTCTGGATGTCGCCGCGTACCGGGCGCAGGAAGGCGCGGGAAAAGAGGCTTCGGGTAACCCGATTTCCTGGCGCGACATCGACCGCGGGATCTGCCTGCACTCGCCGCCCGGCATGGGGAAGTCGATCTTCCCGTCGATGCTCGCGGCGGCCTGCGGCGGCATCCCGCTGGTGTCGACCTCGGTGGGCGGATGGTTCGGAGGATCAGGGTATCTCGACGCCGTCTTGGGATCCATGAGAAGCGCGTTCCAGCGCGCTGCGGCATTGGCGAGTCCTTGCGCGATCCTTCACCTCGACGAGGTCGACGCGCTGCCCAACCGCGAAACGATGTCAGACCGCTCGCGCGAGTGGTGGAATGTCTTGGTCTCCGAGGCGCTTCTGCTGCTGGATTCCGCTCTGGCGGGCAGGGCCCGGGTGGTGGTGATCGGCAGCACCAACATGATCGACCGCGTCGACCCCGCGTTGCTGCGGCCCGGGCGGCTCGAGAAGATCATCGAGATCCCCCGCCCGGACGCCGCCGGCGCGCTCAACATTCTGCGATTCCATCTCGAGAGCGATTTGCGCGAGGACGATCTGAGCGAACTCGGCGTGCTGCTCGAAGGCTCCACCGGGGCCGAGGTCATGTATGCGGTGCGGGCTGCGCGCCGCACGGCGAGGAACGCCGGCCGCCCGCTTTCGGTCGACGACCTCAGGCGTGCGGTGCTGCCGGTGCAGGAGATCCCGGCCGGGCGCCTGTTCAGGATGAGCGTCCACGAAGCTGCGCACGCCATCGCGGCGCTGGCCATCCCGGTCGGCACCGTGCGGCACGTCGTGCTGCGGACGAGCGGCGAGTCGGGTGGGCGGACCGTCGTCGACTACGGCGACGACCCGCTGTCGACCCGGCGCGGGATCGAGGACCGCGTCGTGGTCGGGCTCGCCGCCCGCGCCGCGGAGCGGATCTTCTGCGGCGCGATCTCGACGTCGAGCGGCGGGGCGCGGTCCAGCGACATCGGCGCCTCGACCGCGATGATCGCCTCCGTCCACGGCAGCTTCGGCATGGGCGAGGACCTGGTCTATCTCGGCGCCGGCGACGACCTGCTGCGCGACATCGCGTTCAATGCGGACCTGCGCGGCCGTGTCGCGCGCCACATGCGCGAGCTCGAGGGACGGGCCGAGAGGCTGGTCGAGGCCAACCGGGCCGCCGTCCTCGCCGTGGCCCGGCGGCTCGCCGACAGGCGTTTTCTGTCCGGGGACGAGGTCGCCGCGATCGCGCGCGGCCTGCTCGCCCCGGACCGCGGAGCGGCGCGCGCGACGCACGCCGGACCGGCCGGCCGGCCCGGCCGCCGGACCGTCGGGCACGGGCGGGCGAAGCGGTGAGCCCGCGGACCGCCGAGCGCGCGACCAGGCGCGAATCCTTGAACAGACGGATGGAGCAATCTGCATGGCACCGCTGCCCCGACGCATCGCGGCCCGCCCCGATCCCAAGGATTGGGCGGACGAGGAACTGCTGACCTTCGCGGAGGCGGCCGCGCTGCTGTGGCCGCACGGCCCGCTCACGGCGAGCACGCTGCGCACCGCCTACCGGGCCGGTCTGCTCGAGACCGTCCTGCTCGCGCGGAAGTTGATGACCTGCAAGCGCGCGCTGCGGCAGATGGCGGAATCGGCGCGCCGGCCGGCGCGGCAGCGGGCGTGAGCGGGCGCCGCGACCGGCGGAACGGCGGCGCCGGCGCCGGCGGGGGGCGGGCCGCGGACGCCCGCTCACCCCCTTGTACCCGCAGGAAAAATGGAGAAATTGGCGGGGGCCGCCGCGCCGCGCCCGAACGCGTGGCGCGGCGGCCCGATCCGGCCCGGTGGGACGAGCACGAGCTGATGGGCCTGCACGAGGCCGTGGCGCTGCTGTGGCCGCGCGGGCCGCTGACGCTGTCGAGCCTGCGGACCGCGATCGCGAACGGCGATCTCGGCCACGCCCGGATCGCCGGCCGGATCTACACGACCCGCGCCGCGCTCGCGGCGATGTCGGAATGCCGAAGGATCTCCGCCCCGGAAGGCGGCCCTCCTTCGGAAGCGGACTGGGAGGCCCATCTCGCCTCGCTGCTGCCCGGCAGGGGCGGCCGAGGCGGCTAAGGCCGACCGGACATTTGGATTTAGAACGTCGTTTCTGGCGGGGGCGCGAAGTGCGCCGGTCCGTCGCCCCGAGGACGCATGTCCGCAAGCGGAAAGGAGAACGAGCCGATGCCGACGACGGACGACGCCCGCCTCCTGCGGATCGCGCCCTCGACCAATCCGGACGGCCTCGACCTGACGCTCGCCGAGGCGAGGGCGATGTCGGGCGAACTGTTCAGGCGGACGTTCGCCGTCGCGGACCTGGAGGAGGTCCCGCTGGTCCATCCGGGCCGCTTCCTCGAACGCGCGCCGCGCGGATGCACCTGGTACGTCCGCTTCGAGGCGGCGCCGAAGAAGTCCGGCGGCAAGGACCGGAAGCAGGACCGCTACGTGCTCGCGGTCAAGGCGCCGCAGATGGCCGGACCCGAGGCCGGAGGCGGCGTGGCGGTGGCGCCGCGGGTCTACGTGCTGGAAGCCAAGGAGCCCGACGCTGCGCGGCTCGAGGCCCTCGTCTTCCTCGCGCGCAGGTCGGGCCGGCGCATCCGGATGTCGCACTGGCCGATCGAACGCATCGAGGGACTCTCCTGCAAGGATCTGCTGGAGAGCTACCGGCTGGAGAATCTCGGCCCCCGGCCGGACGGCAAGGAGGACGCCAACAGGAAGAAGAAGACGCGCGAGACCTACGACCAGGCGGTGCGCGTCTTCCAGCGGGTCTTTGCCGAACTGGAGATCGGCGATCTCAAGGGCGACTGGCTTCCCCGGCAGTAGGAACTGCGGTCCGGCCGGCCGGCGACGTCGCGCTATGCCGATCTCAAGACGGTCCAGATGTGCCTGAACG
>NZ_JAACFU010000030.1 GCF_029051725.1 Bradyrhizobium sp. CSS354 | reverse complement strand
TGCGGGTCAGCACCAGCTCGGAGACCATGGTCATCAGATGCTCCAGCGTATCCACGTTGACGCGGATCGACTGGTTGGCGATGCTGGCGCCCTCGCCGGCGCCCTCGTCGGCGATCGACTTCTTCGGTGCGGCCTTGTCCTTGGGTGCCTTGGTCTCCTTCGCTGCTTCCTTGGCAACAGGCACCGGGGCTTCAGCGGCAGGCTCAGGCTCGGCCTTGACTTCAGCTTTGGCAACCGGGGCCGGGACTTCGATCGCGGTCTCGCGGAAGGCGCGCTCGAGCTCGTCGAGCGAGACTTCGCCCGGACGCAGCGGACGCTCCAGGCTCTGGTCGGCCAGCACGCCGGAGGTCGGCGCGGCTTCCACGGCGACAGGCGCGTCCGGCACCAGCGGCGGCGCTTCAGCCACGGGAGCAGCCACGCCGGCCGCCATAGCCGCCATGCCCTGCTCGACCATGGCTTCCAGCTTGTCGATGAGATCGCGGTCGGTGCCCTCGGGCTCGGCTTCGGTCGCCTCCAGCCCGGCCAGAATTTCCTTGATGCGGTCGATCGAGGACAGGATCACCGTCACCGCCTGCCCGGTCACCGGCATGCCGTCACGGAATTTGCCCATCAGCGTCTCGCCGGCATGCGCCAGCGCTTCAAGTCGCGGCAATCCGAGGAAGCCGCACGTGCCCTTGATGGTGTGGACCAGCCGGAAGATGTTATCCAGGATCTTGGCGTTGTTCGGCTCCTGCTCGAACTTCACCAGCTGATTGTCCACGGTGTCCAGGCTCTCGCTGGTTTCCGTCAAAAACTCCCGCAACAGATCATCCATGAAAACAGGCCTTCATACAGGGAGGGCGCGCACAAGACGTGATGCGCCAATTCGGAATGGGGCCAGCTTCACCGCAAAGCGTTTAATATTGGTTGAGTATGTGGAAAAGAACGGAATCAACAAAGAGATAAGGCGCTCCGGACAAGCCGAAGCGCCTTGTAAAGATTCGATTAACGTTTGAGAGCGGCTTCGTGTCTACGACGCGATAATGGTGATGGCCTCGCCTTCGTGCGCGAGCCGCACCGTCAGCCCGCAAGCCTCTGCCAACAGCCGCGTATAATAAGGCTGGATCGCATGCGCATCCGCGGCCGGGCCGCGCTCGCCGCTCAGGAGCTCGGAGATGTTCTGCGGCAGGCGCGCATTGTGTCCAGTCGCGGTGATGCGGAAACTCATCGTCTCGCCCTCGCCGATCGGATCGATCGTCAGCGTGCCGCCGCGCGGGATCGTGTGCTGCGAAACGACCAACATGTTGAGCAACAGCTTGACGCGATTCTTCGGCAGCAAGATCCGCGGCAGATTCCAGGTGATCGAGCACTTGCCGTCCTCGATGTGGCCGCGCGCCATGGTCTGGGCGTCGCCGAGATCGATCTGCGCGCCGGACGAGCCGGCCGCACCAAAGGCGAGGCGGCAGAACTGGAGGCGGGCGGAGGCGGTCTTCGCGCTCTTGCGAATCAGGTCGAGTGCGAACTCGCGGTCGTCGGGCTTGGGATCGTCGTCGAGCACTTCGAGCCCATTGACGATGGCGCCGACAGGGCTGATGAGATCGTGGCAGACCCGCGAGCACAGCAGCGCAGCGAGTTCGAGCGCATCTGGAGCGGTGGCGGTAGCGGGTGACGAAGCGTCAGACATAAAGGGTTCCTGGAATTGCACGGCGCGGACGCGGCGAATCAAGCATGCTTGACGAATGCTGCTGGTTCTAACATTCGCAAGCCCGTGGCAGCTAGCTTGCGATCGGTTCGAAGCGGCCCTAATGCCGCGGCGAATCACTGAGTAGGGATGGAATTGCCGATGAATGAGGCATGCAGGTGAAGCGGATCATCGACGGCGCGGCCGCCTCCCACCTGATGGGGCCGCTCACCGCGCTGGTGGTGGAGGCCGGCGAAGCCATCCTCGCGGTCAACCGCACGGCGATGCGGGTCGACGGCAAGCAGGACGGCTCGCCGGTGACCGAGGCCGACCTTGCCGCCGACCGCATCATCGCGGACGGGCTGGCGGAGCTTGCGGGCGACATCCCGACGCTCTCGGAAGAGCGGACCCAGCTCGCCTCGCCGCCGTTCCGCGACAGCTTCTTCCTGATCGACCCGCTCGACGGCACCAAGGAGTTCGTCGCCGGGCGCGACGAGTTCACCGTCAACCTTGCCCTCGTGACATCGGGCGTGCCGCTGCTGGGCATTGTCAGCGCGCCCGCACTCGGGCTGCTCTGGCGCGGCATCGTCGGCCGCGGCGCCGAGCGGGTCAGGTTTGACGGCGCGACCATCGGCGCTGCCGAGCCGATCCATACCCGCAAGCTGCCGCCCCTGGGCGAACCCTGGATCGCCGCGGTGAGCCGTTCGCATGGGGATCCCAGAACCGAGGCGTTCATCGATCACCGCGCCAACGCAGTCAGGAAGACGGTCGGCTCGGCCGTGAAATTCGGCCGGATCGCGGAAGGCAGTGCCGACATCTATCCCCGCTTCGGGCCCACCTGTGAATGGGACGTCGGGGCCGGCTACGCGGTCGTGACCGCCGCCGGCGGCAGCGTGACCGACGGCAAGGGCGGCGTACTCCGCTTCGGCGAGCGGCACGAAGTCGGCTTCATCATCCCGGAGTTCATCGCCTGGGGTGACCCGGCAGGCGGCAAGACTCTGAAATCGTAAAGACGCTACTGGCTGAGCTTGTCCTGGAGGGCCGGCCAGCGCTTGCCCACCTCATAGAGGAAGCGCTCGGGATTGGCGGCGAAGGCGTCGCGATTGGCTTCCCGGCTGAACAGATAGAGCCGCTGCGCCGCGATCGTGAAGAAACGGGGGTTGGCCGCGATGGTGACGCCGCGGGCGATATCGACCGGATCGTAGCCGCCGAACTGCGGCCCGTAGACTTCGGGATGGGCCAGGAAAGAGGCCCGGTTGCCCTCGTTCCGAAAGCGCCAGACTGCGGCCCACAGGTTCGCCTCGAACTCGGCCGTCCCCTGCACGGCCGCGCCATCGACGAAATAGGCCACGGGGTCGAAGCCCTCGATGGCCACGCCGCTGAAACGGTTGACGACGATCCGCTCGGTGGTGGCCGCCTGCACCGGCACCCCCGCGCAGAGGATCCAAATGCCCGACAGCATGCAGACCAGAAGGCCGATCAAGGCAATTCCGGGGCGCAAAGGGCTGGCTTCCTGCCGTTGTGCCGTCATAGTTGCTGCGGATAACATCCGAGTCGAGGGGACATCCGGCGCAACCTAGAGCCGCGCCTGTTGGCGCCAGGTTAAGGAAGCGACCGGATTCGATACCAGGGGTTCTTTTATGACTTTCGCATCACGCCTTGCCGCAGTCGCGCTTGCCGCGATGGTCGGGTGGATCATTCCGGCTTCCGCCCAGCAGCCGCCGCCGCCCGATTTGCCGCCGCCGCAGCGGACCCCGACGCCCAGCACCTATGGGCCGGACGAACTCGTGAACGCCGGCCACCGTTTCTTCGGCAACGTCTCGCGCGGTCTCGCCTCGATCATCGAGAAGGCGGTCAGCCAATGGGGCCTGCCCAACGGCTATATCCTCGGTGAGGAAGGGTCCGGCGCTTTCGTCGCCGGCCTGCGCTACGGCGAAGGCACGCTCTACACCAAGAACGCCGGTGACCTCAGAGTCTACTGGCAGGGTCCCTCGCTCGGCTTCGACTGGGGTGGCGACGGCGCGCGTACCATGACGCTGGTCTATAATCTGCCCGCCACCAACGCGATCTACCAGCGCTTCGCCGGCCTCGACGGCTCGGCCTACATCATCGGCGGCTTCGGCATGACGGCGCTCACCGCCAACAACATCGTGCTGGTGCCGATCCGCTCGGGTCTCGGTCTGCGGCTGGGAGCCAATATCGGCTATTTGAAATTCACCCCGCGCGCGACCTGGAACCCGTTCTAGCGTCCCGCTTTCCCCTCCGGCGACGGATCAAGGTTAACGACGTGTCGGGGCTGGCTTTTTGCCGGCCCCGCATGCAATGTCCTTGGTAAATTTTTCCTTAGCTTTGGGAGTTCTGGCCCATGGTCGAACCGATCATGTACCTGGCGATCGGTTTCCTGCTCTCGATGCTGTGCGGTCTCGCGATCGTGCCGCTGGTGCATAACCGCGCCGTGCGCCTGACCACGCGCCGGCTCGAGGCCGCCACGCCCCTATCGATGGCCGAGATCCAGGCCGACAAGGACCAGCTCCGCGCCGAGTTCGCCATGTCGGCGCGACGGCTGGAGATGAGCGTCGACCAGCTCAAGAACAAGACCACGAGCCAGCTCGCCGAGCTCGGCAAGAAGAGCGACGCCATCAACCGCATGAAGATCGAGCTCGGCGAGAAGAACGCCACGATCTTCGCGCTCGAAGCGCGCGAGAAGGCGGTGAAGGAGCAGCTCCGCGCCACCGAAGAGGAATTCAACACCAAGACCGCCGCCCTGCGCGCCGCCGAGCTCGCGCTGACGGACAAGCAGGGCGAGCTCGCAAAGATCAATTCCGAACTGTCCGACCGCTCGATGATGGCGGAGAGCCGCCAGGTCGAGCTGGTTGTGGTACGTGCGCAGATCGAGGAGCTGAAGAACCGCGTCGGCGACGCCGAAAAGGAATTTGCCGCGACGCAGGCGCGGCTGGCGCAGGAGCGTACCGAGTCCGAGACCGCCTCCCGCGAGCTCGGCGACGCCCGCGGCCGCGTCGAGAATCTGAGCCAGCGCGTCACCGACCTAGATCGCCAGCTCATCGTGCAGGTGAAAGAGGCCGAGATGCTGTCGGGCCGCGTCGGCGATCTCGAGGGACGCCTTGCCACGCAGGGCAAGCTGCTCGCGGAGCGCGACTACGAGAACAACCAGCTCCGCCAGGCCAACGAGGGCAACGAGCGCACCATCAAGGAGCTGCGCGTCGAGATCGCGGCCTTGAGCGGCGGCAAGTCGTCGGCCGCAATGGAATCGATCCGCGCGGAAAAGACCGCGCTGGAGGAGCAGCTCCGTACCGCCCGCGACGAGCGCGCCAAGCTGCAGCGCGACATCAACGCGATCCAGCAACAGGCCGAGAGCTCCTGGGCGACCGAGCGGATGGAGAACGCGCTGCTGCGCGAGCGCATCAACGACATCGCCGCCGAGGTGGCCAAGCTCGCGATGCAGCTCGAAGGCCCGAACTCGCCGATCGAGGCCCTGCTTGCGGCCGAGGCCGGCCAGCCGCCGAGGCCGGCGCCGCGCCCGGCCAATGACGCCGCGACCAACGGCACGACCGCAGGCACCCTGCCCGAAGGCGGCGGAACACTGGCCGAACGCATCCGCGCGCTCCAGGCCCACGCCTCCCGCGCCCGGCAGCAGGGCGCGTAAGCGGCCGTAAAACGGTCTCACGGCCGCATTGCGGGGGCGGCGGAAGGTTTTCCGGCCCGGCAGCGCCTCGAAACTTGACACCTTCGGCCCGCACTTCTAAATCGCGGGCTCCAAAGCGCCGGCGGCCGAAACTCGGGTCGCCTGCATGATGGTTTCGGGTGCATAGCTCAGCGGGAGAGCGTTCCCTTCACACGGGAGAGGTCCAAGGTTCGATCCCTTGTGCGCCCACCATTCCTCCAGAATTTACAATAACTTAGTGACTTGCTTCCCCCACATTGTGCCCCAAAAAGTCTGGGGCACAACCCGGGCACGTTGCAAAAAAGATCATTGCTCTACCTGCGCCCGCCGCTCCGATCCCGACGGCAAATCAAGAAAGCTCGTGGATCTTTCAACACGAGATCCGCGTCGGCGCGTGACCTTTGGGCACGAGTTTCGTTGGGCGCTCGATAGGCGCGAGCACGTTGTGCTCGAGGCAACCTTCGCTGAGGTACCACTCGAGGAAGGTATCGTGCTCGCGCGGGTCCTTTGATGCTCCGCGCTTGCCGGTCTTGGCTGTGTTGTCCACTGCCGCCATGAGTTGCCGCCGCGTCAGCTCGGCAATGGCGAGCTCGAAATGGTTCTCGAGACCACGTCACCAGAGCAGACAGTGCTGGTTTCCAGTGACGACCTGCCGTCCGGTGAGGGACACCACATAGGGCCGCCTTCAATCATCAGGTTGCCAGCTCATGCACTGCTTCTCCGCCAGCTGTTGCCGTTGAGCCTCGCGCCCGACTTGGTTCGGATCGCTCCTATTGCCTACCTTCCTGGCGGCGATGGTGCCGACTACGACGAGACCTCTGTGGCAACATTGTAAAGCGGTAAGGACCAAGGGAGCCGGGAGTTCGCTTTCGGCATCCCCCCTACCTCGGGGTCGGCTTATGGTCATCGCCCTTCCAGATCGTGATGCTACTCGGGCGTATTGACCGGTTGCGGTGCCGTAGCGCTCGCATGGCTCGCAACGAAGGACCCAGTTCGCACCCTCCTGGATCACGACCGAGTATCAAACCTGCATCAGGCATTGGCGGATCGGGTCTCACCAGCTTCGTGGTGCTCAGGCCCGCATTCGGATCAACTGCCATTTCGAAGTCTCGTTCAAGCAGCTCTCGCAGGCGCTCGATGCGAGCGAACCGGAATGGATGGACCGGTTTGATCATCGGGCTAGGCCCCTCGGGTCGAATGCGAACAGTCGGATGATGAAAGCGACGAGCGCGCGACGGGTGACGCTCGTGAGTCGAGCTGTCGGTTCTCCGCCGAATGCCAGTCCGCGCCGTGGAGGCGGATCATCTCCCGACGGGACCGCTCGATGAAGATGCGCTCAACGCAAAAGCCGGCTGCAACTGAAGCCGCCAGCGCAAGGCCACAGGCCATATAGTCATTCATGAAATTCCAAAAAATGTTGCAGCCGGCAACTCCTACAAAAGTAAGTGCCATGATCACATTGCGAAATGCCTTAACCATGTGCCCCCCAGTCAGTCGGCGAGGAACTTTTACCATTGCAACCACGGCGATTGGCAGCGTTTGACCCTTGTGATGAGCCGTCTTTCTGCTCGATCAGCTTGGGTCCGGCCGCGCTGCAATTCCGGCTCTGGCTATTTCGCGGGCAACAACGCGGCGGCCTGTGCTCTCGCCTGCGTTGAACCGCCCGCGGCTCGCGCGCGCGGCGGTGCCGGCAAGCGGCAGGGCTCAGGTCGATTATCGCGCACCATCCACGCCGGTAGGGAGCATCGCTTCGCCTAAGGGCCAGCCCGAACCAAACAGATGCGTCCTCGATCATCCATGCCGCCAAACAATATCCATGAACCATTTAGAAAAGATTGCCGGCCGTTCCCGATCCGTAACTGATCGTAAACTGTGCGATGGCAACAAACGGCCATGGAAACCGAACGCCCGCTTGAAACGATACCTCAAGGCATCCGTAGGCAGAAAAAGCGGAGGCCGCTTTTTAATCAGTATCACCGGCAAATGCTCGATCCCCTTCGTGACTGCCATTGGGTGTCTTCTTCGAAGCTCCCCGATCACCCCGGAACAACGCTCGCTCTTTTACGAAACGGATGGATGGAGCGACGCTCAACCGGCGAAGGTGCCGAATATCGTATGACCGAAGCCGGTCTGACAGAACTTAGCCGCCCCCGATAATCCGCAGCCGGTGGGAAAACGACGAACGTGTCAAAGGCCATGGAATTGATCGTAGCTGGCTACGTGAGGGTGCGGGACCGACGCGCTCTACTCGACTTGCTGGCGCATCGACGCAAGCTGCTCGCCCAGCTGGAAGCCGTGTCGGGCATCAACCCAGAACGCGGCCAAAGCAATCCAAGAGGAATTGGCCATGATCGAAGCCGGCCTCGAAGAACTCAAAGCTCCGCCCGGTTCGCTGCCTGAGAACGAGTGGAGCTAGCGATGCGCGTTAACAAGATCAATTGGGACAAAATCGGCCGGGTAACGGAGCCGGGTCGATACAAGTGCTTCTTCGGATAAACGAGCGCGAGTTGCCAGGCAGCTCCTCGAGTGGTGGAATGGCCAGGTCCTGGACCTTCTGACCAAGAAGAGGCAATCGGCATATCCGGATTCGAGCTGGTGAAGCGCTAAATAGAGATCGTCAGCGCCATCGAGCTGGGCGGACTCACAAGCGCCTTTGCGACGGCGATTCATCCCTCTTCATATCAGTTCGACAGCATGATCGAACGTTCCGTCAAGATCGTTTCGGAGGCGATAGAGGGAGACCGACGCATACGGCACACCTTGTCCAGAAGCTGTATCGCGATTGTCGAGCGGCTCACATCGGCGCGTTTGAATGCACAGCTTTGAATTTCCGCGCAAATGTTCGCTCAGCGTCAGAGGGAGCGCGATCCGTTTGCAGACGCCATAGCGCCGGAACGCGGCGAACTGTCCATCGATTTTGCTGGAAACGTGCGCCCCCTTGCGGGACCAGCAGGAATTGTGCGCCTCATTTGAATAACGATCTCGAGATTCGCTGGAAAGGGAACGAAGCGGCGGTGCCGACGACCAAGGTGTGGATCTGTGCATTTGCAGCGTGCGTACGTCGGTCCCGTGGCCTAAGAGAGCAGAGAAAGAGAAGGAGTTCAAGAATGTCTAAGCCGCCTCACCCGTCTCATCCAGAGCATCCTGACGTGCCGCCGGGCCCGCCCAGTGATACGCCCGGCAAGGGACCACCGCGTCCCAGTTCGCCGCCCGACCACCGTCCAGTGGGCTAAGCTTGGCTGGGCGCAATAGGCTCGGTGGTGCCGACCAGGATTGGTGGGCGATCTGGCCCGAGGTGTTTGATGCCGAACTGGCGGCGTACGCCAAGTTGGGCATTTCGCCTCGGACTATCCACAAGGGCAATGGGATTCTGATTCTCGAAGCGGACTGGCCGGTAGAGGGGCAGTCCGCTTCGATGCTGTTGCGTATCGGATATTCGCCGCTACACCCGTTCTTTCGCCCGGCGGTCTCTGCGCCGAACGAGACTTTTGAGCGGCATCAGAACCCGCACAGTCGCGAGCTTTGCCTGCTCACGCAGGAAGCTGGGCAATGGGATTCCTACCAACTTGTCGCCGATTTCGTTCAAGAACGGTTGGACCACCTCCTGCTCGCCCTCGCTGCGAGAAGGGAGAGCCGCTGGGATGATGCAGCTAAGCTCGAGGAGCAGACCGCCGATCCCTTGATGCCCTACTTCGCAGGCGCCTCCGAGGACGACTCGGTGATCCTGTTCGACGGTCAGGCACCGCTTCCGCCAGCGCAACATGGCCTTTTGGAAATTGTTTGTTCGCCTCGCTCTAGTCGGACCAATGGGGCCGCGTTCGAAGGCGTGCTAAGGCAAGTGAAAGCCAGCAACGGTGCCGGCCTCGGAAAGCGATTCGGATTCGCGGCGCAGCCACAAGGCTTCCAAGTTGTTATCGGTCGCTGGGTCAAGTTCACTCCCCCTGCAACCGCGGACGCACGCGAGTTGCTCCGACTTGCCGAAGAGGAGCTCTCTCGGCAAGCTGTAATGCAGCCGGCGAGCGTGCGCAAAGTTAACCAGGCTGGACGTGGCCCTCTCTCGATCACCGGCATCGTGTTTCCGGATGAGGCCACCTACGGCTCCAAAAAGAATGGTTCGGGATGGTTGTTCCTCGCTGCGCGACCTGCGCTCGGTGACGGAGCAACGGTAGATGTGCCCCAGCTGATTCGCGGAGAACGGGCCGGGAGAGACGACATCTTCTCCCGCCTGCCTATAGCAAAGTCGCTTCTGACAAAGAAGGTCGTTGTGGTCGGGGCTGGCGCCATCGGAAGTTTTGCCGGTCTCGAATTGGCGCGGGCCGGGGTTGGAGAAGTTACGTTTCTTGACTTCGACACGATCCAGCCGGGCAACAGTCTTCGCTGGCCGCTCGGTCGGTCTGCTTGGGGAAGAAGCAAGTCTCAGGCCCTCGCAAACTTCATCGTCGAGAATTACCCGTGGACGAGCGCTGGTTTCGCCGAGGGCCGTCTCGGAGCGGCGTTCACGGACGTTACAGCGCTTCCCCCTCAAAATGCGCTTGCGCCGGTGTTCGATTTGCTCCGCGGCGCAGACGTTGTTGTCGACGCTTCGGCGTCGGAAGAAGTGCAGCTTGCATTGGCGCATCATTGCAAACGCCTGGGCGTACCGTATGTGGTCGGCTACGCGACCCACGGCGTTGCAGGCGGCTTGGTCGCACGTTTCTTACCGGACGGCGAAGGCTGCTTCATTTGCCTCAACCACCACTGGAAGGACGGTCGGATACCCCAGCCGCGAGTCGATAACGCGGGCATAGTGCTTCCGGTCGGCTGCAATTCTCCGACCTTCACTGGTGGCGGCTTCGACCTGCAGGAGGTCTCGCTCGAAATCGTGCGGACGACGGTGGGATTGTTGTCGGACGGCAATTACGATCCGGGCGCCTGGGCGGTAGCCGTGTTGACGCTCAGAAACGAAGATGGTTCGAGGACCCTGCCTTGCTGGGAGGCGCATCCCTGCCCTCCTCACCCTCAATGCTGCGGAGCCTGACGATGACGGTATGGCTCTCCTCACGCGTCATGCAGTCGATGAGTGAGGACGCGCAAGATCTCTCGCCGCTCGAGAACGGGGGCATACTACTTGGGTGGCGGTCAGGTGAGGACCGCATCGTCGTCGACCTCCGCGGCCCTGGCCCCCTCGCCCTCCACGGTCGCCATTGCTTTGTGCCGGACCATAAATGGCAGGTAGCCGAACTCGATAGAGCCTTCAAAACAAGCGCTGGCGACCTAGACTACCTGGGCGATTGGCATTCGCATCCTGACGGCATCGCGGAGATGAGCGATCTCGATTCAGCCACCCTGCTGCGAATAGCCCGCAAGGTGAACTCACCCCTTATGCTCATCGTGGCTGGAAGCGGCTCGGAATGGTTTCCACGGTGCTGGAAGGGCCAGATAGTGCGCTCGCTGCTCCGACGGCGACTATCGGCCACTCAGCAGGAGATCAAGATCTTTGATTCTTCTTCAGTCTGGCCGCGGCGACCTGCAGCTTCATCGAAACCGTAAGCAGCGCACACGGCAGTTCAATTTCGGCTTGGTCAACTTCGGGACGCGCTTAGCCGGCCATACGGCCTCAGCTTGTAGGTCCCGTCTAGCCACCCTTGAAGCAGCTTCTCGACCACCCGAGAGACCTTAGTCTTTTCTCTGATGGCCTTGATCTTGGCCTCGTCGATCGTGTGCTCATCGATCAAGACCTGCAGCGCAGTCTTGCCTTCGAGCGCGCGAGGCCCGCTTCGGCTCTTCCGCTTCGCTGGCCCGCTTTTCTTCGCCACAATTCGCCCGGATCGAGCAGCTGTGGCCCGAGTTCGGGCACTCGCTGCAGGTCCTGGCCGCCTCCGACGGCGGCGGGATGGCCTGGCGGACTGTCGACGGCGTCGAATATCTGACCCGCTACACGCGCCAAGACGGCAAGCAGAAGGTCAAATCCCGCGGACGGCGCAGCCCGGAGACCGAAGCCATTTTCGAGCAGTTCGAGAGCACCGTGCTGAAGGCCCGCCGCGTCCGGCGGGAGCTGCGGGAAGACGTCCTGCTGTCCTGCAAGCTGGCGAAGGCTCACGGCGTCGCCCGGCTTCGTGGGCGTCTGGCCGAGACCCTCGACTGGCTCTGGTACACGGGCGCCAGCAGCCGGCTCTCGCTGTTCGGCGGGACCGCCCTCCTCAGCTACGAAAGCGCTTCCGGTATCCTGGCGCCGACGGCGCTCGTCAAGGACCAGCACCTGCAGTTCGTGGCGCGGACCGAGGACCTCGAGACCCTCAACCTGGACGAGATCGCGAGGCCTGCGACGTCGATCAGGAGGGTGCCACCTACAAATACAACGACCACCGGTATCTGATCCGGACGAAACGCGAGAGGCGCATGCTGGCCGAGGTCTTCCTGCCGACCTACTTCGTCCGGCGCCTCGATGGCGACGCCCATGACGAGCTCAGGGACATGTTCCGGGAGCCCTGCACAAAGGCGCTGACGTTCAGCCGGGATATCCTAGCTGATCTTTCGATCCGACGTGTCGTTTTGGAGCACGCGAAGGCGTCGAAGTCGTTTCGAAGGTATTCCGCCTCCGCGGTACAGGAGGTGTGCGCGCAAGCTCAAAAAAACATGGCTTTGTTTTCTACCTACTCCCTCCGAAGACCCGAGAATTTTAAGCGGTGGGGAGGTGCGCACAGATTCAAGGGCGACGGTAATGTTTCTCTCTCGGTCCAACATCGCATTCGCAAGCCGATCGCTGGAGATCCCCTCGATGTTTGGGGTCGGCTATCCGCTCTGCTCCAAAACCCGCTCACAACACGCGAAGTTTGCTTGGTCCTTGGCAATATGCTGTCTGCGAAGACATTCTACGACGGACTGCAGAGCGAAGACCCCGAATCCGAAACGCTGCAGCTGAACCATCTTCTTCAGACCACGATTGCTGCCGCGGGAAGCGTAGGAGCTAAGCCGACCAGGACGAGGAGAGCGATCGCGGTTCGGTATCGCTGGGCTAGCTGTTCCACGCATTGATGAGCACGAAGGCGCGGCTGATCTGGTTGCTTGGCGCTGCCTACCGCTCGCTGGTCTCGAGGAAGAGCGCTCCACCAGTGCTGGCCTAGCTTGTCAGGTGTGTCGCTCTCGCAACGTCACAATTGTTCCATTGGCCTTCGAATCGTTTTTGACTTCACAGGGTGGCGAGCCCGGCGTTTGATTATGGCGGACCCCCGGGGTAAGAGCTTTTATCTCGAAGAGGCTTTGAGGCGGGTTCAAGAGGCCGCTGTCTAGCGCCAGCGGTCTCTTCGTTAGCTTCATCGAGAGAGTTCGTCCGATGCCGACGCAAATATGGGCTCTCGCAACGTCAGTCGGCTGGACAGTCATCGTGGCCGCGATCCTGCTCTATTTGATCTTCGCCCCCGGCTAATCCGGCGCTTATCTGCCGGAGCCTTGAAGGGACACGTCTAATGTGAGGTGATGGCAGCCGCAGTGACTACACGGGTGCAACGGATCGCGAGCAACCACCGATCACGCTCGACATCGACATCGATATCGGCATGCCGATCGCGGTGACGTTGATGCTGGTGCTGCCGTTGACGTCGACAGCGACATGTCGATGATGATCGGCAGCCTTGCTGCTGACCATCATCATCCTGCTGGCGGCCGTCACCGGAAACTATGCCCCACCGAGCAGTCGACGGCATTGCCCGGCTCTTGCGATCAGGTGCTCGGCGAGGCGCCCGATGATGGCATTGTCCAATCCGTCTTTCCGCGCTTGCTCCCGCACGGCGGCTACAATGTCCGGAAGCTGCTCGGCCATGGCAATCAGTCCGGCGATCACCTTGTCAGGATCGAGGCGCGTTTCGCGCGCGAATTTCTGCCAATCGCGTAAACTAATCTGGCTGAGCTTGTAATCACCGCCGATTTTCATCGCGAGCTTGATCTTCTGCAGATCGACGTCATCGTAAGGAAGAATGCTGGCGATGTCGTAGAGCGGCGCGAGCCGTACGTGAGGGCCTCCGGCCAGCAGCAGCGAATAGTTCTTGGCATGCGCATCCGTACCCGCAATCAGCCAATTGAAGCCTAGCGCGTCGACAAACGTGTCAACGTCGGCGACCCGATCCGTGGAGTAGGTGCGCAAAAGCCCGATCACATCGGCAGGGCTTGGTCCGCCATCGTTTTGATACTTCATAGTCGGCAGGATGCCGAGCGCCTGGCAGATGTCTTCCTGGTGGACACGGACGATCTCGTTCCCACTGAACTGCCGGTCGTAGCGCTCGATGACGATGGCGATTTCCTTTCCGAAATGCATCACCTGGGTGTCGGCGACGGGCAGACCGAGATGGCGCGCAAGCATGAGGCAGATATGTTCATTTTCCGCGTGTCCATCGAAATGGCCAGTCGGCGGTTTGAGGATATGCGTCGTCGGAATCCGCCCGGAGGGAATTCCCCATTTGCCCTTTTGCAGAAGCAAGGCGGTTTTGGGTTGGGCGCCTGCAAGGCTGAATTGTCCGGTATCGCGCGGCAGCCGCCAGGCGGCGTGATCCTCACGTAGGGTCTGCAGGCGTTTAGCGATCGCCGTTTCGTCGAGCCATTCGACCTTGTCTTCGGCGCCGCCTCGCAAGGCCTCCAGCCGATCGGGCGTGACGAACTGAACGGCACCCGCGCAGTCCTCGCCGACATGGGAAATAAGAGCAAACACGTTGCGCGCGGACACCTGAAATCTTCGAGCCCACCGTTCGAGCACGCGTTCGTTGTCGGGTAGGAGTCCCCAGAGGAAAGCCTGCACGGCGGAAGGGCCGTGCTCTTCAGCCGCGAGCGGCATGGACAGCGACAGCGGATAGGCTCCTTCGGCCTGGCGCCAGTACTTGTCATAGACGAAGGTGAGCCGGCCACGAGCGTCATTGCGCACGCAGCCGATTTCCTGAGCATCCAGCAGAGCAACAAGTTCGCTGGTCATGCCTTTTTCTTCCTGGCCTTGGCCACGATGGCGTTGATATCGACGGCTGGCCTGGCGGCCTCGCGGGCGGGCGCTTGTTCGGTGCCCGCATCCAGGCGAATGTCCAGGGCATCAAGGGCGCGAAGGATCAGCCCGAGCTCAGCGCGCGCGTGACCGTGCTCAACCTCGATCACCCACTGGCGGCTGACGCCAATGCGTTTGGCAAAGGTCGATTGATCGAGTTTGAGCTTCTTGCGCCGGTCGCGAAGGACGGCGCCGAGTTCGGCCGGAGTGCGTATGAGCATGGGATTCCCAAATGTCAACGTTCGCTTACTTTAGCATATGTCGACGTTCGCTGACAACCTAAAATGTCATCGCTCGATGACATCCACGCATGTCACCGAATGCCGACATTCGTATTCACGTGTGAATCGAGCCGAATCGGCGTCGATATTCACCCCGGCCCTCTACATCCGCTCCGGCTTCTTGATCGATTACGGACGGGTCGTGCTCGGCCATGATAGGCGACAAACCTCAGCATCTATCAGGCCGTCGCGCGTCGAGGCGCGGCACTTTCCGACGGATCACAAGGGCAATCTGATCAGAGGGCGACCCGCCGTCGGCGGCAATTCAACGCGCTGATCCAGCCGAAATTCTCACTGACGGCTTCGCCAGATGACAGGGCTAGACCTCACCGGGTTCAAACGACAGCCCCTTCCCACGTGATCTAATCGACACGACCGAGGTCGCGTTAGGCTGCAAGCCGATCCAAGCTCGTCGTAGACATTATCGAGCGCGAGAGGCCGACAATACGTCAGCTGGTGGAGCGCCTGGCTGAAGCACGCGGCAATCGGGTGATGGCCGGTCCGTCGGAAAAGATCACGAAAAAATCCAGACCCGGTTCGAGGCTGGTGCCGCCGACGAGATCAACGTCATGCCGCCTTTTCCTATCTAGCGGTTTCGACCAGTTTTCGAAGCAGGTGCTGCTCGTTGCGGCGATATGGCGTATTCCGGAACGGCTATACCGGTGCGACGCTACGGGAGCACTACGTCCTGAGACCGTCGCACCGCCGGCTGGTTACAAATTGGACTCCGATTTCCGAGCCGTCCAGTCGAATCAGCTTGCATCGCCGGTAAGCTAATCCGACGGTTGAAAGCAGCAGGAAGAACTGGCGAGCTTTGAGCACGTCAGTCGATCCATCAATTCGAAGACGTGCTCCGGTGTCGGAAACGTCGATGAGAATGCAATCGCGCCGCCACGTGCCGTCCAACCCTAAAAGCGTTGCCCGGTACTCGTGCTCGAAGCGAACGCGCTTTGATTTTCGCTTATCCCATCCATACATCCAATGGCCTTCAGTCCAGATCGGGCGAAGCGGAGTCAAATTGCTCCTCATCTGGCCTTGCATCTGCAATTAAGAGGAAATGACAACTACCAAGAGGCAAAATATCTGTCGGCTTGATACGAAAACAAAGATACTGAACGCGGGCGCGGCTCTCGCGGCCACTTTCCGAAGATGGTTCGTGGGGGGCTCAGGCGACGTAGTTGGAGACGCTCCGGGACAACAGCGATTAAGGTCTACAAAGACGGCAACACGGCCGACCAGAAGCAGAGGTTGAGCAGAGGAGCGCAACTTCAGCTGCCGACAGCACCAGAAGCTGCTGCTGACAAGATCAACAATGCCTATGAGGAACTCAATTTTGGCGAGGAGTAGAGATCAGGTAATCTCCGCTCGGTTCGCCGGTTCATCATGAAAGATTAGTCAAATACGGCGCATAATTCCTGCTGGTCTCCCAAGGGTTCGCTCTTTTCCAGCACGATCAGCTGGCATTGCGCCGCATTCACACACCGTTCAACCCTGTGGCGCGTAAAGGGACGCGATCACTAGTCCGCAGTAGAATAGAGCACAGCATCTGCGCTCAGATGCAGAGCAGGGCTGTTGAACGCGGGAAACGTCTCCGGCGTGGCGCAATCGCGACGCGAAGCCTATTGGGCTTCGTAAACAACTAGGCTGATGCCGCCCGATTTGAGCGCCGTTAGCTACTCCTCACTTACGACCGCCCTCTGGGCGCAATGACGGCTCTCTACAGTGGCCTGGGCACGAGTGAAAAACATAGGTCTGAGATCGTTTTTGACTTCACAAGTGGCGAGTCCGGCTTCGATTCTGGCGGTCCCCAAGTAAGGGCTTTTATCTCAAACAGGGTTTGAGGTAGCTTCAAGAGTCCGGCTGTCCAGCGCCAGCGTGTCTTAGGTTCATCGGGAGAGTTCGTCCGATGCCAATCCAAGTATGGGCTCTCGCCGCGTCAATCGGTTGGACAGTGGTCGTGGCCGCGATCCTACTCTGTTTGATCTTCAGCCCTGACTGATCCGGCGCCCCTTACATGGGGCGAGACGGCTAACCGTCGTGATTGCGCAGCGGTGTCCAGGGGAGTGCCGGGTGGATAGGGCTGGGCAAGAGGATCCACAAGCGCCCCGCGGAATTGGAAATGGAGGAGAAATCGTCTTCTGCCGGAGCCTCGAAAGAACACCTCTAACGTGAGGTGATGCCAGCAGCAGCGACTACACGGCTGCCACGCATCGCGAGCCACGACCAATCGACATCGATATCCGCATGCCGATCGCAGGGGTGTTGATGCTGGTGCTGCTGTTTGCGCCGAAAACGACATGTCGATGATCGGCGGCAATCTGGCTGATCCGCCGAACATGGTTACGCAGGCTGCCGGCGCGGGACCTGCGAGCGGCGCCTGCCCCATATCATGCGGTCACTGGCGCTTTCCACCGCATGAAGCGCCGCTCCAGTGCCTCCAGAATGGCATTGAACGCCAGCCCGATGACGGTGATGCTGAGGATGCCGAAATACATCTGCGGAATCAGGAAGCTGTACTGGCTGTTGATGATGAGATAGCCGAGGCCGGCCTTGGCGCCGACCATTTCGGAGGCCACCAGCACCAGCATGGCCGACGCACTGGCGAGGCGAATCCCGACGAAGATAGTGGGAAGCGCCGCCGGAACGATCACCTTGCGAAACAGCTGCTGCGGGGTTGCACCCATGGTCCGCGCCGACTTGATCAGCAACGGGTCGACCTGCTTCACCGCGGCAACGGTGTTGAGCAGGAGTGGCCAGGCGCAGCTATAGATTACCATCGTGATCTTCGACAGCTCGCCGATTCCGAGCAACAGGATGAAGACCGGCAGCAGCGCAAGCGGCGCAGTGTTGCGGCAGACCTCGATGAACTGGTTCACGAGATTGCCAAGTCCCGCATACCAACCCACAGCCACGCCAAGCGGGACGATCAAGGCGACCGAAATGAGAAATCCGCTCAAGGCGCGCAGCAGGCTGGCGGCGACGTCATCATAGAGCTCGCCGGTTTGCGCAAGCTGCCAGCCCGCAGCGATGACCTCCGAGAAGGGTGGCAGGAACACGGGATCGATCAGCCCAAGCCTCGGAGCCGCCTCCCACGCCGCCAGCAGGGAAATCAACAGCAATGAGCGGTGTCCGAAGGCAGCCAGCCCGCGAGCCGTGGCGCGGATCCGGTCCGCCGCTGGCGATGCGGATTTTTCCACGCTGGTGAGCGGCTCTCGGCGCCTGTGAGCAACCTCCAGCAATGTCAACATTTCGAGACTAGACATGGGCAACCTCTTCCACTTTGCGGGCGGCACGCTGCGTACCAATGGCGCCGGCCAACTGTCCCTCCTGGGCTTTCAACACTTCCTCGCGCAACAGACTCCAGACCTCGTGACGCACGCGGCCGAACTCGGGCAGCGAACGTACGTCGTCATCGTCGCTGCGGAGCACATCCGGAATGTCGAACACCTGCTTGATCCGGCCCGGGCGCGACGTCATCACTGCCACCCGCTGGCCGAGCACGATGGCCTCGTCGATACCGTGGGTGATGAAGACGATCGTCTTGCCGGTCGCGCGCCAGATCCGCAGCAGCTCACCCTGCAGCGTCTCGCGCGTCTGGGCGTCGAGCGCGGCGAACGGCTCGTCCATCAACAGCACCTCGGGATCATAGGCGAGGCTTCGCGCGATCGCGACACGCTGCTTCATGCCGCCGGAGAGCTCATGCGGATAGCGGTCGGCAAAGCCGGACAGCCCGACCAGGTCGAGGAAATGCCGCGCGATGTCGCTCCGCTGCTTGGCCTTGAGCCCGGCGATATCGAGACCGAACTCGACATTCTGTTCGGCGGTACGCCAGGGAAACAGCGCATACTGCTGGAACACGATGCCGCGGTCGCGACCGGGTCCTGCAATCGGCCGGCCATCGAGCAAAATCCGACCGCTGGTCGGCAGCGTGAGCCCGCCCAGCAGATCGAGCAAGGTGGATTTCCCGCAGCCGCTTGGGCCAACCAGGGCGAGGAATTCGCCGGAGCGAACATCGAGCGTGATGTCTTCCAGAGCGGTGAAGTGGCGGCCTGGTCCGCCGCCCTCGCCGCGCACGACAAACTCCTTGCGGACATGCTCGAAGCGGATCTTCACAGTGGTCATTGGGCCTCCGCCGTCTTTCCGGGACGGAAATAGTTGAACGCATTGGTGTAGGTGTCGGAAGCCTTGACCTGACCCGGCTTAAACAGGCCGTCCTTCACCAGCCAGTCGATCCACACCTGGATCTCGCTGTCCGAGATCACGCCGCCCTTGGACGCAACGCCGGTGCTCTTCCAGTATTTGATCGAGGAGGCATCCTCGTTGCGTTTGCGCTCGGTGATGATCTTGTCGAACCGGGTCCTCACCTCTTCCGGAGGTGTGGTCTGCGCCCATTCGATCGCCCGCGAAATCCCCTCCACCAGCTTGCGCGAGGCATTGGGATTGTCGTTTATGAACTTCTCTCGCAGCACATAGGCACCGCCGGTGAACTGGCCGAACAGATCGGTATCGTTGAAGAGAGACCGGATGCCGCCGCGCTCAAGCGCCTTGTCGCGCAAGACGCCGCTCAACGCGCTCACTTCGACCTGGCCCTGGCGCAACGTTTGCTCGCCGCTGACTGGCGGGATCGCCACCAACGTGACCTGCTTGGCCTCGCTTGCGCTGAGGCCGGACCTGGCCAGGTACTCGCGCAGCACGAATTCCAAATGTGCGCCCAGCGTGTTGACCGCCACCTTCTTGCCGATCAGGTCACGCGCGGTCTTGATCGGGCTGTCGTCCTTCACGAAGTAGCCATAATTGGTGTTGACATCGGAGCCGTAGTAGCCGACCACCGCCTTGACCGGGGCCTTCGCCGCGATCAACTTGAGGATCGCCCCATAGAACGCGCCGCCGATGTCGATATCGCCGGCGACGACGGTCTGGATGTCCTGCGGACCGCTGATGGTATTACCGACCCATTTGAGCTTGAGCGGCGCAAGAAAACCGAGGTCCTCGGCCAGCTCGATAAACGTCACCTGCCCGGCCGATCCCTGGTAGCGGATCTCGGTCTTATCGAGCGGCGGCTCGGCGAATGCCGGGGCCCTGAGGCCGAGCGCCACGGCGCCGGCCAGCAAAGCCCGCAACCCCTTGCGGGTGGCACGTCCCAACCGGGCGCGCCTTGCGCGAAGCAATCGAAATATAGCGTTCATCATTGCGAACTCTCCTGAGCGAATCCGGATCAAGCGGCTTTGGCGGTCTGGGGCTTGGATGTCTCGACGCGCGTCACGCTGCGGCGACCGTCGACGCTGAGCGGTACATCGCCATCGATGGTGGCGCGGCGCACAACGCGGCGCTGGTCGCCATACTCGTTGACCGCGTAATGTTGCGTGGCGCGATTGTCCCAGATCGCAACGTCGCCGGCCTCCCAGCTCCAGCGCACGGTGTTTTCCGGCGCCGTGATATGCGACTGGAACAGCTCGAACAGCTTCTGGCCGTCGTATTTCGGCAGGCCGACGAAGCGCTGCACGAAATTGCCGAGCACGAGCGTGCGCTCGCCAGTCTCGGGATGGACACGGACGACCGGATGCTCGGTCTCAAAGATCGTTCCGGTGAACACCTCGTCGAAGTGCTTCTTGTCCGCCTCGGTTGCCCGCGTCTTCACGGCATAGTCATAGGCGTTGCTATGAACGGCCCACAGTTCGTCGGCGAGCTTGCGCAGCGGCGCCGGCAAGTCGAGATAGGCGGCTGCCGTGTTCGACCAGACGGTATCGCCGCCGTAGGGTGGAATCACCACGCCGCGCAGCACCGAGATTTTCGGATAGGCGTCGACGAACGTGACATCGGTATGCCATTGGTCGGCGCGGCCACCGCCCCGGCCTGAGTCCAGCTCCAGGATCGACGACGTGCCCTTGAGCGCGCCGACCGTCGGATGGGGCACCAGCTTGCCGAGCCTGATGGCAAAGCGTTCCTGTTCGGCATCGTCGAGATCTCCCTGGTCCCGGAAGAAGATGACCTTGTGTTCGAGCAGCACCTGATTGATGACACGGATGGTCTCGTCCGAAAGGTCGCCCGACAGTTTGACGTTCCTGATCTCGGCGCCGAGCCTGGCCGCACGCTTGACGATGTCGGCGCGCGGAATGACGTTGTCGATGGTTGTCGTGTTGCTCATGGTCGTGCTCTCGTCACTGCGATCCCGTGGACAAAGCTCCGCCATGCGCCGGTCGCGGAAACGACGGCAGAGATAGATGAAATCATTTCAGGCTAGGGGCGCTACTCGGCCGCAACGTGCTCCGGCAGATGGCCCGAGCCGGCACATCGGTCACGGCGATCGGATTAGAGCATGATGAAACGCCCTCGCATTGCGGGCTTGAATGGTACGAGCGATCGATCGTCAGTCAATGAAATGAAACCAGCTTTGTTTTCGGCGAGAGGCAACGAACGCTTCATTAGCAATGCTGACACTGAAAGATTTGCAATGATGACTGCCCGCCCGGCTGCAAGAGCGGCGCAATTTGACGCGACGCAACGCACTTCTCGTCCAGAGACGCGATAAAATCGTTACAGCCGCCGTCGTTTCTCATCGTGACGACTGCCCTGGTTTTTGATTGGCGCTCTGGTCGCAAGCTTCATGCTTGCATCCACCTCAACAACGCAAATTCATTTCATCGACATCCGCGGGACTGCAGACGTAGAGTCTCGCTTGCTACAGCTCCCAATGCACGCGGATCTCACAAATGAGCGAACGACGGCAGCTTTCCCTCAACTTCTTCATCTATCCGGACGGCCATCACGAGGCTGCCTGGCGCCACAGGAGTTCGGCGGCCAATCGCATCCTCGACGTCACCTACTATCAGGAGCTGGCACAGCGCGCTGAAGCGCACAAGTTCGACGCGGTTTTCTTCGCCGATGGCCCGGCGCTGGCGGACAATGTCCGCTATGCCCAGCGGTTTCGGCTCGAGCCGATCACCCTGCTCACCGCGATCGCCTCCGCCACCCAGCGGATCGGCCTGATTGCCACGGCATCGACGACCTATACCGAGCCCTACAATTTGGCGCGGCTGTTCGCCTCGCTGGATCACATCAGTAGCGGCCGGGCCGGCTGGAACATCGTGACAACGAGCACGCCGCAGGCCGCGCAGAACTTTGGCTTGCCCGAGCATCCTCCGCATCACGAACGCTATGAGCGGGCGCGGGAATATCTCGATGTCATCACGCGGCTTTGGGACAGTTGGGAGGACGACGCGCTCGTCAACGACCCCATCTCGGGTGTTTTCGCCGACACCGGCAAGATCCACTCAATCAATCACATCGGAAAGCACTTCCGCGTGCGTGGGCCGCTCAACATCTCAAGGACGCCGCAGGGACGACCGGTCTATGTCCAGGCCGGCTCTTCCGACGACGGACGCGCCTTTGCGGCGCGTTTCGCCGAAGCCATCTTCACCGCGCATCAGACACTGGCGAGCGCCCAGGAATTCTATGCCGACATCAAGCGTCAGGCGCGCGCCTTCGACCGCAGTCCCGATCAGATCAAGATTCTACCCGGCATCAGTCCTTTCATCGCCAGCACGCAGATCGAGGCCGATCGGCTGCAGGACGAGTTCAACGAGCTGATCCAGCCCGAGTATTCGCTGAGCCAGCTACGCCAGATGATCGGTCTCGACCTCTCCGGGTTTGATTTCGACGGCCCCTTTCCTCGTCATCTGATCGATACCGAGGGCGCCCACGGCGCTGCCAGCCGCTTCAAGCTGGTGATCGACATCGTTGATCGCGAGAAGCCGACGATTCGTCAGCTCGTACAGCGCCTGGCCGGCGCCCGCGGCCATTGGGTGATAGCCGGACCGCCGGAAAAGATCGCCGACAACATTCAGACCTGGTTCGAGAACGGCGCAGCCGATGGTTTCAACGTCATGCCGCCCTGGCTGCCCGGCGGGTTCGACATCTTCGCCGAGCAGGTCGTGCCCATTCTGCGCAAGCGCGGCCTATTCCGTCACGATTACACGGGCACAACGCTGCGCGATCATTACGGCCTGGACCGGCCGGCCAGCATCTTTTCCAACGCCATTCAGGCGATAGCATAATTCGCCTGACAACACTGATTTGACGATGCCGCGAAGCCTAACGGGTTGTTTTCATTGGGTCGCTGGACGGCGAAGGCGTAAGCGAGGGGAGATTTATCTATGCCCCTCATAAGAAGTCGGGATCTGAGCGAGGTTCACTCCCGGTGCACGGATTCGGCGAATAGATCTGTCCTTCTGCGGCCGTGCCTTCCAGACATCTTATAAGTGAGTTGTCGCGCCGAGTTTAGCCGGCGGGTGATCAAGTCTCGACGGCAAGGAAGAATGACTCGGGGCCGGAAGGCGGGATCTGGATGCGCCTCGTCCGATGGGGCTACCCGTACGTTTTCGATCGCTTCCGCTTCCGCATGACCCGAACGCGCTCCCGCCGATCCTCAGCCCAGGTACGGCAGGAGTTGGATACGGTCTTCGCTCCCTGTTCCTCGACAATTAAGGGCCGGATTGTCGGACAGCCGACGAACGAAATCCTCTGCCTCGTCGGGCGGCAACACGCGCTCGTGGGCGGCAATAGACGAGATGCAACGCTGCGATCGCGCTTGAATTCGGCGTTCCGGCGACCGTTTTTGATGAATTCCACCGTGTCGATTGTGCAAAGTTGCGATTCCGTTAAGCGCAGAGCTGCCCCACTCTCGAGAGATATTCGAGCCGTTGTCCAGATCCGAGTACGGTCTCTTCCCGCATTGGGGGCAACCTGTGGCCGGAGCGTAAGAAATGTAGTGTCGCGCCGGTGTGCGCGACACTACGAATCGAGGGTCTCTTTTTGAGCGGCGAGCCTACTATCTTTGGTGAAGCCAATAGGTTGGCAAGCAGTAGCCGCCGACATGGAGGCCGGGAGTCTCGCCGGGAGTCTCGTACTTCGGGCCACTTCTTGGCATTCTCCAATAATCGACGGAAGTAAGCACGTGAGGCCCAACACATTGTCCCTCTTTGAACCTTGTCAGCGCGAACGAGCTTTGAGCAGGGTCCTAACATTCGACGGCACCGCATTTGGCTAAGCAAGCAACGCGAGGGGGAAATGGCTCTGCTGAGAGTCAGGAGGTGGTGCGGCGATTAACGTTGGAGATCAGATCCCTCAACGTCTGTCTGGAAGATTTTCTTCACGTTCGAGCCGAGGCACTCGGCATTAGTGGAACACAATTGGCGATCTTGATGGCGGTGATGGACTTAGACAAGGATGGCGGTGCGCCGGCCGGAGTGGTCGCAAAACTGATGAAAGTCGACCCGTCCTTCATCACGCTACATTCGAAGGCGCTGGAGAAAGTCGGATTTGTGCGGCGCAAGACCGGTATCAGGGATGCTCGGGTCGTCCAGCTCTCGCTAACGGACAAAGCCCGTAAGCGTCTCGCGAACATCGCTGCACAACAGGAGGAACTGGATCAATTCGTTTTCGGTGAGCTTGGCATTGAGGAATCGATGAGACTGTCGAGCCGACTTGCAGCACTCAGGAAGCGGCTGGAGAGAGCTCGCCTGAAAGCCGAACTACTGGACACCGGCGCGGAGTCAGCCCGAGGGAGGGGCCGACGTTAGAAGGGAGGCGCTTTGGATGATCCACGGTTGCTTGAATGCCTGGGCCGCGTGCCCTCATGTGAAGCACTACCGCCATGAGGAGCACATGGGTTCCTCGCGGCGGCCAGTCGCAGCGGTGACAGGCTAAAGTTGCCATTTGTGGATCGAGCGCTAGTCGATTGGGCGAGTGTGAGGCCAGAGTTCTCCGCGGAGTTCAGATTTCTGACGTCCCCAACCTGTTACATCGGTCGGCCGCGAAGTCTTTGTGGAATCTGCAGATCGCGACGAAGTCCGTCGGCCAAGCCGTCTACGAAGCTGTTTGCCATTGACCAAGATCAAAACATCAATTCTAGATTTGGAGGTTAAAGGTCTCATGCGCAACCTTCCCTTTATCAGTGTGCTTGCACTTTCCATCCTCATCGGCTTTGCATCGCCATTGACCGCCGCTCCGCGGGGTCGTTCTTTCATTCCACCGGCTCGGCAGGACGTTTATTGCCTCCAGGGACGTATCTGGGGATATCCAGGCAATTGCCAGTTCTCGACCTATGACCAGTGCATGGCCACTGCCTCCGGTACCCTAGCCTATTGCGGGATGAATCCGATCTATGCATTCCAGCAACAAGGGCACCTGCGCTGATGGGTGATCGCCAAGTGTGGTCGAGACATCAGTCTTTGCTCCTATAAATCGACCCGCCGTGCTGGTTAAGCATTGGGCTTCCGCCTGGTTGGACGTCCTCGCTCGAGTACGCTCACGTCCTCAGTCGCCTCGGGACGCCAAGCACAACGATCGGAACGGGAGGCTCATCGGCCTCACGCGCAATTGGGCAATCTTGTCGCACCGGCACCGGCCTCAATCCTCGACCAAATCCGACCGCCGGTCTCGAGGCATCCAGTCGCAGCAAGCGCTGCCAGGCTCTCGGAGGCGCCAAGAACCACATGATTGTCATGCCGGACGCCGAAATGGACCCCGCGGTCGATGCTCTGAAAAAGCTGGCGCCTAAGGTCCGCGCCCTGAACGTCGGTCCTGGCACTGGTCCCGATGCCGAAATGGCGCCACTAGCAACAAAGCCACATCTCGATAAGGTCCGAGGCTACATCGACGCGGACGTACAAGAAGGTGCAAAGCTGATCGTCGACCGACGCGAACTTCGGCGTCAAGGCTATGAAGGGGGATATCTCATCGGTGGAAGTCTGTTTGATAGCGTGACCACCGACATGAACAATTTACTGCGAAGAGATCGATCTCGGTCCCGTCCTCGCGTTGGCTCGCGCCAACTCCTATGATGATGCAGCTGACATGATTAATAAGAACGAATTTGGCAGCGGCACCGCCACTCTTCACCAGAGATGGTGATGCGGCCCGCGAGTTTGCCCATCAAACTCAAGTCGGAATGGTTGGGATCAACGCTCCGATCCCCGTGCGGATGCCGCTCCCCTCATTCGGTGGCTGGAAAGCGTCCCGGTTCGACGATCACCACGTGCATGGTCCCGAGGGCGTTCGCTTCTACACCAAGCGCAAGACGATCACGACCCGGTGGCCGAGGGGGTCCGCGCCGGCGGCGAATTTCTTATGCCGGCGATGAGCTGTCCTTTTGAAGGAGAAGGCCGTGGGCGGTCCCACGGCCTTCCCACATAGCTGCTCTCCAGACGCGCTGATATAGCGCGCGGGCCGCAGGTTTCTGTGAACTTTGCTCGATTGTTGTAAGAGGATCGTCGATCGAAAACCTGGTCGTGGCAAAGGCGCGTACAATACCCGGGCGCTGCTTCAAAATCGACGCAGAATAAGCCACTTATATCGTCGTGAATGAGGTATCCCATACATAGCGCTACTGACGAGGCAGACCATGTTTCTCCTCAACCAACACATCGACCACCGCGCTCCCCTCGATTCCTCGGACGCCGACGCGGTGAGCGTCGAAGCCGCTCGCGAGGTCGAGTGGTTTCTCAAGCATCGCGATGGCCACAAGGAAACCCCTCTTGTTTCTTTGCTAGGCGTTGCCCGCGAGATTGGAGTGGGTTCGATCCATCTAAAGGACGAAGGCCAACGTCTCGGCCTTGGGAGTTTCAAAGCCTTGGGAGGTTCCTATGCTGTGATCCGTCTGGTGCTCGAGGAAGCAACTTGGCAGCTCGGTCGCGATGTTGACGTGTCCGAGGTGCACACACGTGAAGTGAATTCCGTGGCAAGCGGTATGACGGTCTCTTGCGCCACGGATGGCAACCATGGCAGATCGGTTGCTCAGGGCGCCCAGCTCGTTGGTGCAAAATGCGCCATCTTCGTTCATTCAGGCGTGAGCAACGAGCGCATCGCCGCCATTGCCGGCTTTGGCGCGCAGATGATCCGCGTCGACGGCAACTATGACGATTCTGTCGTCCAAGCATCGCGAGTTGCAGCTCAAGAAGGTTGGATCACAGTGTCTGACACGTCCTGGCCTGGCTACGAGCGGATCCCCCGCTTTGTAATGCAGGGATACACCGCACTTGTGAGCGAAGCACTCCGCCAGCTACCGGAGCCGCCGACACACGTCTTCATCCAGGCAGGCGTCGGTGGGATCGCTGCAGCCGTTGCTGGACATCTATCAATTCTGTTCGGCGACGAGCGCCCGTTCTTCACAGTTGTCGATCCCTCGCGGGCAGCATGCCTCTTCGAAAGCGCGCGGGCCGGGCATTCTGTCAAGGTAGATCATGGGCAATCGACCGTGATGGCGATGCTCGAATGCTACGAGCCTTCGCTCGTCGCTTGGCGCATCCTTTCGCGCACAGCGGATGCTTTTATGACTGTGGACGACGAGGACGCAATCAGCGTGATGAAATGTCTGGCAAATCCGAAGGATAGCGATCCCGCTGTCATTGCAGGCGAAAGTGGTGGTGTTGGCCTCGCAGCCTTATTGAAGGCTGCTTCCGACCCGACCTTGCGTGGTAAGATTGGTCTTGGACCCAATGCCCGGGTCTTCCTGATCAACACCGAGGGCGCCACAGATCCTCTTCTGTACGAACAGTTCGTCGGTGCGACGCCAGCGCAAGTGACCGCGAAGAATATTAAGCCGGTCAGGAACAGGTCAACGGATGGGGCGGCCTCGTGAGCATTTGGAAAAGCGCCGCATCCCTACACCCTGGGAGACTGGCCAGCGTTCCGTTCTTACAGAAGGCTCGTTGCCGCGCAGAGGCCGACCCTCTGCGCGGCGCAGCGGTTCATGTCCTTTCGAGCTGGGCATGCCGATTGGCCCACTCAGAATGAGGGGTTTGAGATGCGCCGGTGTCTCTAACTTGTCGGCCGGACTCACACCCGGCACTACAAACTTCACCGCGGGTCGATCGCCCGCAAATCGACGCTCACGCAAATCTCGCAGAGGACGATTCGGGGATACAGCGGCTTATTGCGCGTTGCCGCCGAGGATCTAACCGCGATCTCTCCGCAGCATTACGTTTCGCGCGTTGACTAGCTAAGCCGTGTAACGGCAACTTGAGGCGTGGGCCGACTTCTGCAAAACCAGCCTTCAAGTACAATGCTGAGGTGGGGCTACGGCTCCACGTGGGCTGCCTCGGCGCCCCCACTTCGAGCTGGCCCCAGCCTTTTGCCGTCCCCAGGCCCACCGCAGCCTCAATAAGACGCATCGCGACTCCAGACGATCGCTGATCCGGCACCACGTAGAGTTCGGTGATAATACCGTAGGTTCCGCCCGCGAAAAGGGCGGCGCTTTCCGACAACATAATCAGGCCGACCGGGTGTGCCTCCGAGTAGGCCAGAAACCCATAGACCCGCTCTTTCATGGCCAGGAGGTCGACAACAAGCTGGGTATCTGGTCCGCCCTGCTTTTGTCCGCCCTCAAGTTCGGCAAGTAGGGCAGCAACCATGTGAGTCACCGTTGTGGCGTCATCGATAGAGACTTCACGCGTGGACACCATGTCATATCCTCTTACAGGTTTAACTAACATACGACCTGATTCAGCGGCGGCATCGGGGCAGGAGGCTGCCGCAGCACCCGATCCAAAACAGATATGCCGCACGGTTGAAGGTCAGATGACGGCCGAGTTCACACCGAGGTGATAGCGTCTTTGTGTCGCTCCCAGCTAAGTTAAAATATCTCAGAAACTCGGAGGAGTGACTTGTCGAACATCGTAATGGTCGCACGGAGCAGTCTCTTCTTCTTTCGACTTGCGTGTCGCCCCACATCGGGGGCTTCGTGTTGATGCTCGGACGTTACAGGAGCGAGGCTGACCGCTTGCGAACAGGCTCACTGATCTGGATCTACGCTCCCCCTCGTAGAAAGTTTCGAGCGGCAGGCCGACCAGCGATTTGCCGGATCCAGTCCCGAGCAATCACATTTGACGCTCCCATCGCAAGGGCTGCGCGCGTCGCGGAAGGAACGCTCATCGGCTCGCGTCAATAACTGAATTACTCACCTTGTCGGAGAAATTGTTGGGCATCATGAGCGACCCTGACCCGCCTCATTGGCTGAGATCAATGCTCTCAAAGAATCGTGGAACGCGCGAGTCCAAGGCACACTATTTTTGGTAGTGTTTAGATAATCAGTTTTTCTAATCTCTCACCGGACGCGCCATTTGTTGCCGCGCAATGAAGAACATCACGGCCCGAAGAACACGTGTAACTTGGTCGTTGAGCTCGCGATTGAGGCCGGCTTCTCGCGCGTTCCTCGAATAGACAATGTCCCGTCCTGATGAGCCGGGTTCTCGGACTGCCATCGCATTGCCGTTAAATGCTTTGTGAGTCGGGCCCGTGTCGCGCGAGATCGTCTTTATCGTTCACGTGCATCACTTTACGATCTGCTTGTTTGGAGACCTCTTCTAATGCTTGCGGACCCGCATTAAAGCGTGAGACGGTCGCGGCATTTCAGAGGAAGATAGCTCGGGTCACGAGCGGTGGGCTTCTCCATTCCAAAATCAGGAAGTAGGACGAAGATATTGAGCGGCTATCCGCCCCTGCCACTCCTGCCGGCGCGTAAACGGCAAGTGTGAGGCGGACGTCTGACGTGATCTACGTCACTTTGCGGTTCCTACCTGCCCGAAACGGCTCAGGCGCGATTCCGCCTTCATCCTTGCACCGGCTCGCATGAACGACGGCTCAGTGGATTCGGGATTGCTCCACTCTTCGCCGCCGTGACATTCGGCCATTAATGCGTATCGGCATTCCTCTGCAGCGGCGCGGTCGGAACGACGTGAACGACGTGATAGCCGTTGTCGTCCAGGTACCGTAGGAAGGCGGCCATCATCGCGGCGGTATGTGCCTTGGCGTCGTGAAACAGAATGATCCCCTTCCCCTCGGCATTGAGCCGACTGGTGATCAGCTTCAGCTCCTGGTCTGGCGTCATTTCCTCCCAATCGCTGGCCCACAGGTCCGCTCCGAACACGACGATGCCCCGAGACTGGAGTAGCTCGAGCGTCTTAGGGGTCGAGTCGAAATAGGGGAAGCGGAAGAATGGCGTCGAGGGCGCCATTGTCGATACGCCATGAAGCGCCATTTCCTCGGCCGCAATCCCCCGGTCGATGTCCTCTTTTGCCTTCTCGAAGCTGATCTTCGACGCCATCGAATGCGACCAAGTGTGGTGCGCGATGGTGTGGCCTTGCGCGGCCGCGCGCCGCACGAGCTCGGGATATTGGGCTGACGACTTGCCGACCAGGAAGAACGTGGCTCGGACGCACTCCTGCGCGAGCGCCGCCAGCACCTCTTCTGTATACGGCGGCTGGGGCCCGTCGTCGAAGGTCAGCACAACCTCGTGGTCGGCCAAGGGCAGCGTCTGGGGAAAGCTCTTCAGTCCGACCCGTGGATGACTCTTGGCGTCAACGGCGAGCACGCGCGAGGTCCCGAGCGCGTCCTTACGCGGACAGTCGGCCGCCTCCGCAGCCGTGATGCCGGCAAGCACCGCCGTCGCGGCGCTCACAAGCAGCAGGATCCATTCGTGCCGAGATCTGCCATCGGGGTCGTACCCGAACAGGTGTCTGGTTGCGGACTTGAACAAGTTAGTCCTGCCGTCCTGGCTGGAGTTACATCAGCATGCCGATGGCTTCAGCCGCCTCGTTTTCCATTCCGGACTAGCTGACCCATCGCAATGGACCGGCGCGCCGATCGGACGACTTCGTTCCCGAGCGCATCAGATTGTCTGCAGCCAGATCATTTGCTGCTTCGTCCAATTGGAATTGGTTTGCCGCCGCCATTGTACTTTGCCGGTCTCCACAAACGTCGGCTCGTGCAACGGTCACGTTCGCCCTTGCACAGTAGCCATATGGCGATATTGATTAATGCAATGGCGCGGCGCTGACGCCTGAATTCCGCGTCTGATGCCGTTTTTCGCCGGATTTCACCAATGACTGTCGGCTTGTGCCGACGGCGCTCCAGCGATCGGCAATCGCGGCGACTGACCGGCGATACCGTCACCTTCATAAGGCGACGATCTTCCTTCCAGAGGACATGATATCTATTCAATCCGCTTAGAAACGGCGGCTTTGCCGCGGAGCCGCCAATGCTGCAGAACGCCTACTGGATGCCGACGCTTAGCGTCTTCACCGCAGCAGGACCATCGGCTCAAAATTCCATATGCTCGATATCGATCGGTTCCTCGTCTTCGGATGCAGCCGCTAAGCGAAGGCAAAGACGAGCAGGCTCGAGCAGAGCAGCGCGAGGCCAGCCGCGGTCAGTGCCAGGAAGCTACCGGAAACAAGGTCATGATTGCGCATGGAAATACCCTCGATTGCACCGCAGAAGAGAGAGCAGCAATGGCTGCGTTGCGCCGTTGACCGGTCAGCACACAAATTAATATTCAAATTCGGCGCACTATTCCTGCTGTGGTTAGGAAGGGAAAGCATTTTTCCAGCGTGGTTACGGCTCGCTCCGCCGTCTTGCGGCGGAGATAAAGAAACCCTGCATGGGACCGCAGGAGTGCTCAGCGCTTCCGCGTTTGCAGCTCTAAGAGACCCGGTCTGATAGAACGCCCAGCATTTACAGGCCGATCCGAGAGCAGATGGGGCAACTTGGCTGCGGAAGAAAGGTCAACTTTCAGGCGTGGAGAGTTTGCGACGTTGACACGCCGATTTAAGCCGCTTGAACCCTGCCCAGGTAGCTGTCTAGTTCGTGCTTCAGCCGAGAGCTTTCCTCGGGTAGCAGTTCGGCAGATATCAGCGCCTGCATCGAATCCCTTCGGTTGCCAAGCCGGTGAGCAAACAACCTGACCGATTGTCCTCGTCGACCGTCTTCTGTAATCGCGCACCGCATCGACAGGATAGAGTGGGCGGCCGTCGACGTAACGCCATTTCAGCGCGTCGTTTTGGATCCCGCCGGCACTGCTCCAGCGCGTCGGGCGTGCGCCGGATAACCGTCGCGGCCTCTAATGCCGTCAAATTTGAGCTGCCCGGCAGCGTATCGATATCCAACGTCGCGGGCGGCGGCATGCCACGGTTCTTGCGACGGGGCTTCGTGGTACGCGGAATTATCCGATTACTCGGCGGCCCTAATGCCTCGATCGGAGTCTTTTCGCCCTTGCCGCTCATGCCTCCGCCCCGAACGATAGTCGGTATGAGGCTATGAGTGTAGGCTTCGCCGGCAAGAAACAAACATAGAGCGCAGGTATGGCCGCTGGATAGCTGTGGTCTACAAATAAGACGGATCGCACCCCTTTCTGACGCCCTCCGACATCACGCGACGCAAGCGATCGGTGCGGATCACGAGATGAATCAAGCATCACGCGGCGACATTAGAGTCAATAGTGTCGCCCAGCACCGTGGTCCGCATAGCGTTAATGACTTTGGTTTTGTTCGATGTCCGTTATCAACTCATCCAGTGTCAATGAGCCGTCGAGCGATTTACGCGAACAGAACCAGTCCTCCACGCCATTACCGGCCATGCCCACAACCTCTGGCTTGGAGCCGCAACGAATGTAGCTGGGTCCGCTCCGCCCCTTCCATGGGGTCACGCAGAAAGCCGCGCTGGAGCAAGCCCAGGACATAACGCTGGCGCCTACCAGCTATGAGGAGACCTCCCAGGCCTAGTTAGGTCGCGGACGTCAAGTGTGCCGTTGTTGCAACCACTGCTGTCGCGTTTACGACGTATGTCGCAATCGCTTCGACAGCCGATGGTGCCGCAGTTGGATCGGCAGCTGATTGGTGCTCCAAGGCTGGTGTTGGCAGGAGAGCTTGCGATCGCCGTCGCTGGTACGGCAATTGCTGATCGCGTTCCAGTCGTATCGGCTCCAGGAGAAACACATGATCGATGGGCAAGCCGTTGTGCTGTCGGCACGAGAAAAGGAGTGCTTGCGGTGGGTAGAGGAGGGCAAATCATCCTGGGAAATAGGGCGGATATTGAGAATCAGCCAGAACACTGTCGATTTTCACATCAAGAACGCTATGCGAAAGCTGGAAGTGACCACCCGAATCCAGTGTGCTATCAAGGCGCGCCGCCTCGGGCTTCTTTGAACCGTGGAGTGCTGCTGCTGTCATCTTGTACGGCTACGGCGCGTGGCGATGTCGCCCGTCACCCCTCCGGCAAGTCGCTCCGCGATGGCCTTCGGCCACCCTTGACAGCCGCGGCGCGCAGCAGCCAGCGAAACGCAGATCGGGACGAAGAGAAGTCGCAGCCCGGCCGAAGAAGGAGATGGCGCACAACGAAAAGCCTTGACACCAATCGCCCCGTACAAGTCCTTTGACCACTTGCAGACGCGCGGCGCCTATTGCTGCGATCTGTCTTCAAGCAGCCGGTCGCGGAGCTCCTGCGAGACGAAACGCTCCGCCCGCTGCTATGCCTCGTCATTGTCGCCGCGGAATGCTGAACACGACGCGCTGGGATGTCGTATTGATGGCAGCACCAGCGGCTCATCTTATGAAGGCGCGCCGATAGTCAGGATCTGCGCGCCGGCCTAGGCTCAGCCGATCGCGCAACGCCGCTCCCTTGGTCGGACAATCTGGTGGCGGCACGAGCTCAAAACCGCGGTCTCCCGTGACATCGTCCCCGAGCCCGGTCATGAAAGCCCGCAATCGCTTTTCATGAACGGCCAGATATGTGGCGATCGTTGTGAGTGATCGACAAATAACGGCAGACCACAGCTGCGGCCGGCGACTCTCGTGAGGGGAGCGTGTGGCCGAGGCAGTGATCGCTAGCGGAAATCTGCGCCTGTCAGCACAAAGAGCCAATCACCAGTGAATGCGTTGGGCCGGCTTCTCGGTCTATCGCCGCGATTTCATTGACGTCAGCTCTGTTCGGATCGAGCGCACCGAACGGCCTCTTCAATGGAAGGGCCTCCCTGGAATAATCGGTCAAGCCGCGACGCTTGCACTACTCTGAGTATCGGGGTCAAAGAGAGGACGGCGAGCGCTCTGGGCCCGTGATCTAGTCATCCTCACTCGATGTGACGTTATCAGCCATCGGCAAGCCTTCCCCCGCGGGTCCGGGCGCGGTCACTCTCCCGGCTCTGCATCGACAAATCCGGCTACAGCGTGGCTGCTCAGAGAATGGCAGCGGCCGGGCAAGCGATCATCTTGCCGAAACAGGCAATTTTCCTGTGGCCTGCGCCACGTACGCATTTTGTCAGAATACAAGCGCGCTTCATGTCTGAAACCCGCCTCCGACTCTGACCGAAAGTTACATTGCGCGAAGAAAGACGCGAGCGCGCCCCTTCTACAGCGCTGGCCCAAATCCTGCAGCGGCTCTCCGCGCCAGGAAGTTTGGGGGCGGCAACAGGATGGGAGTCGTGTTTGGGCCTCGATCTGTCAATCGACAATGGGGTTGCCGCACTGTCTGCACCCAGCTGGGAGAACGGAAGCGCCGCCGCTTGCCACCACCTCGCGCGGCATCGGTCATGTCATCGAAAACCTGTTTTCAGAAGACGGCCGGCGCATCCTTGTTTGGGGGGGGCACCACTTTGGTGGCGTGCGATGTTCGTCGGATTCGGAGACAGACAACCATGTCCACGTCGATCTAGGCATTCGTCGGACGGTGCCGCACACCACTGCCGAGGTCGCGGAACGGTTTGCTGGCGCACCGCTACGCGGATTGATCTACAATGCCGGAATTTCGCCATAGACACCGGATCGTACCCCACAGACGTCGTTGACGGCGTTAGTCGAAGCCTGGACGAGGCTGTTCCGCCTCAATCTGCTCGGCCTGATCCTGCTCCCGCAAGACCTCTTTTCCAATCGGAAGGCGGCCTCGGTATCGATCGTCGACATGACTTGATCGGCGCCTTGACGCCCGCACCCGTTTTCCAGCACCGCCAATGCCTCTCGAGTGAAGGCTGACGGTTGCTTGCTCACTCTGAAGCGAGGCGTCAATAGATGATCGATGAACTGGATCTGCGAACCTTCAAGCTGCATCCGCAGCGCGCCGCCGTGCTCGGCGAAGTGCACGCGCGCCCTTTCACGCAGCTTGTTTCGCCATTCAGCGTGATCCACTTCGCTGTTCTTGCGCAAGGCGAGGCGGCCGCAAGCGATCGCTGCCGTTTTATCGATTTCTGCCTGGAGCGCAATGTTTCGCCGCCCGAGCAATCGGCGAAACATCATCAGATTGTCATCGGTCCCGCTATGCTACGCTGGGAGCAGCATTCGGAATTTACAACATTCACCTGGATCTGGACTAACGCAAATGGTCCTGCTGATCAGACGTTCGAGAAAGTTGATGATACCGTCCGATCGCTGATCCGCGCGTTGCGGCAGACGGGTCAATTGCTCGTCGCGATCAGGTTAGAAGTGGAGCACGGCGCCTCGCCGACCAAGCGCGCCGAACAGATTTTTGACAAGAATAGTCTGGCCATGGTTGCCACAAAGAGCGGTGCAGGCGTTGCCGCCTCAGACTTCCACGTGGACGAAAACGGCTTCACGAAAATCCTCGTCTGCGACCTCGGATTGACGTCGCACGATCTCGGAGCGCTGGTGCAGCGGCTCCTGGAAATCGAGACCTACCGTCCATTGGCGCTGCTTGGCCTGTCGGCGGCCCTTGAGCTTGCACCGTCTGTTGATCGCATTGACCGCCGTCTTGTTGAGGCTCTCGAAAAAATGCAGAGCGGTGAGGGGCTGCAATTCAACAGCCATCTGCTTGCCGAACTGACGGCGTTGGCCGCCTCCTTCGAAAGAGGCGCGACCGGTAGCCTGTTTCGCTTCGGCGCGAGCAGGGCCTATAACGAGCTGGTCCAATCGCGACTGTCCATCATTGAAGGCAATGATGTCTCGGGCTATCCGACCTGGTCGTCGTTTCTGGCGCGCCGCATGGCGCCGGCGATGCGAACCTGCGCGACCGTGGAAAATCGTCAGGGGTCGCTTTCGGTCAAGCTCGCGCGTGCCGCCGATCTGTTGCGAACCCGTGTCGACGTCGAAATCGAACAACAGAATCATGACCTGTTGCAGGCCATAAACGAACGCACGAGGCAGCAACTTCGGCTGCAGTGCACGGTCGAAGGCTTGTCGGTCGGGGCGATTGGATATTACGTGGTCAGTCTTTTTAACTATCTTGCCGAGGGCGCGCACGATGCCGGATTGCCAGTAGAGCCCTCGTTCCTAACCGCAGTTTTCGTACCGATCGCGGTCGGCGTGATCTGGCTGGTGAGTTACAAGATTCGAAAGCGACACCTCAAGCACGACGACGCGCCCTCGGCGGCGCGTGACTAATGCTCCCTGTGGGAATCAGTGCGTCCGTCCTACGAAGCTCGCATAGTCGTGGTGCGACACTGCCACCGGAGCCCCGACGGGTTAGCCGGTAATTGTGCTTTAATTGATCGGGATAGGTGGACGTCTCGCGACGCCACCCTTCCCACACCAGTTGGCATACACGGGTCCGTACCGCGGCGGTTCGACTGAGTTATGCTGGCTCAGAACCAGTATTCGCGAGAGGCCGCGAGCGAAGAAGTGGTCGCGCAGGGCGTGCTGGATCGCCGGTGCCCGGACATTCGCCAGAGCGCCGCCGGCGAACCGGCGGCAATCGATGCGGCGAACTTCGCGATGCCGAGGCGGCGAAGCTCCATGAATCCCTTGTGCCGGTTCTGCCATTGTCGCCAGAGATACATTCGCTGTCTTCAGCGAATCCAGGCTTCGAGGTTTGTTAGCACGCCAGCAGTCCGCCAGAACGCCAAGTGCCCGCGCCATCCGACGAGGTAAGGCAACAAGTCTTATCCTTTCAACCCGGCCGACGTTTCTTCTCCGCGACCTGGCCTGTCGAGCGTATTTCGGCCGGCCTTTTTTTCGCAATCAAGCCACGGGCCGCGTTTCCGCTTAAGAGGATCAGAGCGGCCAAAACGTGGTGCCAGCTGCTGCGGGTGGAATTGAGGCTCGAAACGACCAAAGGATTGCGCCAGCGCAACGTGCCTCCTCAGCGAAGTCGTTCGACAATTTGGCAGTTGAAGGAGAAAGAGATGAGATCGGATCTGACGCAATCGTACGGTCACGACAGGCTTCCCCGCTACACAAGCTGTCCGACCGCGCCGCACTTTTCGCCAGCGATCGGCGAACCTGATTACCGGATGTGGCTCGGATCCCTGCCGCCCCGCCCGCCGGCCTCGATCTATGTGCACGTTCCGTTCTGCCGGTCTATGTGCTGGTACTGCGGTTGCCACACCTCGGTCATGAAGAAAGACAACCCCATCGCAGTCTATACATGGGGTTGCGAACTGAGGCGCACCTAATCGCCGAAACTATCGGCCACCGCCTTCCTATCTCGCACATCAATTTCGGCGGCGGCACGCCGACGATCATGACGCCCGAGACGTTCGCCGGTCTCGTCGGCACGCTCCGCTTCTCGTATTTCGTGTTGCCCGACGCCGAAATCGCCGTGGAGATCGAGCCGCGTACCCTGACCGAGCCGATCGCGGCGGGTTTAGGCTAGAGCGGAGTCAATCGCGCGAGCCTGCGGGTACAGAGCTTCGATCCTGTTGTGCAGCGCGCCATCAACCGCGTGCAGACATCCGAGCAGACCGCCACGTGCGTTGAGCGCCTGCGGCGAGCGGGCGTCGGCCGGCTCAACTTTAATCTTATCTGCGGCCTGCCGCTTAAGACCATGCAATCGGGCCTAGACACGGTTGCCGAATGCATCGAACTCCGGCCCGATCGCTTGTGGGTGTTCGGTTACGTGCATATGCCCTCGTTCAAGAAGCATCAGCGTAACATCGACGAACACGCCCTCCTCCAAACAGTCGAGCGCCATCTTGAGTCGGAATTGATTGCAGAAGCCCTGGTCGACGCGGGCTACGTGCGCATTGGTTTCGACCACTTCGCCATACCCCGCGACCATCTTGCCGCGGCGAAGCGCGAGGGGCGGCTGCGTCGGAACTTCCAGGGTTACACCGACGACACCCCCGAAACGCTCATCGGCCTAGGGGCAAGCGCCATCGGGAGGATGCCGCAAGGATTTGCACAGAATGTCGTGGTAACCCGTGATTACCTGGCGCGCATCGGCGAGGGCCGGCGTGCCACCCTCAAGGGGTATGCCTCCACGGGTGACGATCGCTTCCGAGCCGATCTGATCGAGCGACTGATGTGCGACATGGCCATCGACCTGTCGAAGATCGCTCGATCGCATGGCCGAGATCCGAAGTCGGCCGTCGTCGATCGCTCGCGGCTCAATAGCCTCATTGCTGACGGCGCAGTGACCATGGACGGCGACGAGCGACTGTTCGTCAGGAAAGGCGCCGAGTTTCTCGTCAGGACCGTAGCGTCCGCATTCGATGCTCATCTGGCGCGGTCAGTGGCGGCTCACAGCCCCACAGTATGAGGCTCCTGGAGATGCCACATCAAAGCGTGATGAGATTAGGCTAGATTGCCGCAGGTACGGCGGTTGTTGAGTGAGCTGGCGAAGTCGATCAGCTACGCGTCGGCCTCGACTAACCGGTCCAGCTTCTTGACCGTCTCGGAACGACCACTGAGCGTGGCGGATGCTTTCCGTTGCATGACCTCTAATGGAGCCGCGTAGGCAGCGTAGGCTTGTTCAAGAAACAAGAACGAGCAGGCGAATTTGCGGCTCGATACCCGCAATAACCACGATCTCGCCCTCGAGTCGGGCGTCATGTCCCCTTTCGCAGTTCCACCTTGTCGAAGTCGCAAGGTCTGCGGCGTCGCGCGCGCCGGCACGGGCTGGCTCACAGCCTGCTGTTCACTTGAATTCGACAAGCGCGCCACGGTCGGCTTGCGGCGATTCCGTGCTAGCTCTCGTTCCCGTCGAGATCACGTCCGATCTCAACCGACGCGCCACAATCGTCCTCTTCCCCACCTGCGCTAGCGTGCAAGGGCTGGAGTCATGGAGATCGAGCTTGGCGGCGGCTGTCGCGTTCGAGTTGGCCGTGACAGGGGCGTTGAGGCGCTGCAGTGAGTTCCTGAGCTGCTGCGGCGACGATGATCCAGATTCCGAGCGGCGTCAGGGTTTGATCGCCGCTGGCCACACCGACATGCGTCCCGCCACACGAAGCCTGGCTCTTACAGTTCAGGAGACTCTGAAGCGCGATCCGCACGCTGGCGATCTCTACATCTTCCGAGAACGACGCGGCGATCTGGTCAAGATCCTCGGCATGATGCAATAGGCATATCGCGGCAGGTTGATCGGCCGTCGGCGTCAGCCGGCACGGTATCGAGCTCAGCGGCGGTCTCCTGCAATCCGCGAGCTCGCGACTTCGCGCACGAGACTATACGGGTCATTGACGAGGCTATGGATCCGAGCCGCTGGCGCACGGCTTGCGACCTCGAGGCGGATGCGCCAGTCAGGATCATGCAGCAGCAGCGACACGAGCTGCACAGATACTCGTCGGGCTATCTCCAGTCTTACCGACGCATCACGATCGTCGATCATGCGGAGCAACCATTCGTTTGGAATGCGCTGTGCCACAACACGGCGGACATGGGCTTCCTCGTCGTCCACCATTCGGCCGAGCAGCATAGGCACGATCCGGCTCGCGACGACAAGCCGAACATAGTAATATTCGTCTGAGGCCATGGGCAGCAATTCTTCACCGTCGAGCAGGCTCGCCACGCGCTTCCTCAGCTCGGGATTCGGATGCTTCCGTAATTGCAACACGTAGTTTGTAGGCAGGCGAAGCATCGCATTCCATTGCACTTTTTCATTGGGATCATCGATCAGCGACCGCAGCAGAAAGACACTGGCAAACTTCGCCGCGATTGCCCTTACCTCACAATGCGGATGGCTGAGATAGCCGTCGGCGAGATCCGGATTGCACTCGAAGAACCTCTCGATACCGCGGGGACAACGGTCGTTGACGCAGGCGTGCTTGAGGCGGCATCCGCCGATTCCGCTCAGTGCGAGATGCTCGCACGATGCGCAGTCAAGCCGGTTGCCCTCCCAGTCAAGAGTCTTGTCGATGTCATCAACCATTGTCCTGCCCACATAGGTCAGGCACGCGCAGCGACGACTTGGGTCCAAATTTTGTCGGAGGTAGCGAGCTCCAGAGGTTTTCCGAGCGCCGGCCCTGCGCCTGCATCTGAATGGCGTGCTCGTAGAAGCCGATCGTCCCGTCCATCGAGCTGCCGACCAGGACCTGCAGAGTCTTTGGGCCAACGGCCTGGAAGTTCTCGACGGTAACGTCAAGGCCATCACCCCGAGCCGACCCAAGCTTTACGCCAAGCTGGAGAGGCATATAGTTGAGGATCTGTGCCCCCACGGCGATCTTCAATTTTGCCGTCTGGGGCTCGGCGGCTTGCGCCCAAATGACCGAGCAAGCGGTTAGCGCCACGACCAGCATCATTCGTGTCAAAACGTGCATGCGAACCTCCGTGGCTGGTGCGAGAGCGTTACCAGGATTCGTGGGCAGGCGCGGGCCGTCAGACCACGAGCCGCTCTTCGGCGCGGTCGACGATGGCATCGAGGACAACAACAAAACCGGAGAGAACGATGATTCCAGCAGATACCCGGCCGCATCGAGGACGGCCTCGGCCTGCGCAGCCGGATTGACCGCGCGCGCCGTGAAAAGGGTTGAAGAATGCGACGAAGAGAACCAGCGTCCCACCAGCCAGGAAAGACAAGACTGTCTCCTGCCGAATGGACTGCACCGCTTGGGAGGAGCGAAATTGTTATGGTCCCCACAAAAGAGCTCCTAGATCGCATCGAAGACTGCCTTACAATCGAGTGTTCCTTGTCGCCACACAGCAAACCGTCAAGACCGGCCAGACGCTAGCTTGCAACTCATCAACCTTACAGTTGTTGTCGTATGGACTTCTTGATCTCGATCAGCATCAAATAAGAAACCGGACTTACGTTGAACAGATGCGCCTACACAGATCGTCTGAAGACATTGCGCGCTGGAATGAATTATCCGTTCTAAGCACGAGCTGCGGCCGCCAGTCCTTCTACCGCCCTCGGCATGTTGTGCCGTGCTGATCTGATTTTGATCGCATGGACCTAAACGTTTGTGACGCCGGTATTGGGCGGCGAGTTGTCGCGGCCCTCGCCAGCATCTACGGCAGGAATTTCAGCCAGCATCGCGGGACCCCTAATCGCCATGGCGCGGCGCTCGTGGCACGCGCATTTCTGGAAGAGCGCGACCTCGTACGAGAATTTCTCTCCGAGGCTGAAACTGATGTGGAACCAGGCGGTCAACAGCTATAGTGTCTACGCCGCCGCGATATTTCTGTCGGCGAATATCACCGGAACGAGCTCACAACACGGGAATCGGCCGTGGAGCCGATCTGGGCGTGAGCGGGGACCGGCGTCCACAATTTGATCCTCCGCAGGTTTTTGCCGTTGAGCTGCCTGCTTTGAGCTGACGGTCTTTTGATTGTTAGGCCTTGTCCGGGACGTCTGTCCTCACTCCTAGTGTGGGAATGCAAAATGGCTGTGCTCCGGTCAACTACCAACGCTGGTAATTGATCGAGATGACGGAAAGATGAGACTGATGATCGATGAGCCGATCAAGCCGAGATAGTTGAAACGTCATTTGCAGGTATTCGGCATGCGACATCAACCAGACTCTGTTCTCGGCAGCAGCTCCGATCGTTGACTGACCTTCCACAGTGGTCTGGGGAGAGCCACACCTGGCGCGCTGCAACAGCGGCGATGTGTCAGATCTGCGGTCTCCTCATCATTGAGGAGAATTGAGTCACACGCCAGACGAGGTCTTCGCACTGTTTCGGTACGACGAACTTGCCCATGCGTAAGCGCTATGTTCATCCTCTTCACCTAGGCAATAGCTTTCCGTCCACCCTGCAACAGACTAATTCTCCATAGACACCGCCATGCAACCGGCTGCATTGCTATCACGCTCCGCGGCACTGCTCACCGAAGCACAGGTTTTCCTTCCTGAAATTGGACGTACCGTCGAATGGCGCGAACTTCTTACGCTGCCGATTTGTACATTTCTGCACTGTATCGACCCCGATCCCTTGCTCACTCAATGACTATCCAGCTATTGGCAACCAGCAACTGGCTAGATTGGTCAAGATGAAGCGCCAAGGCGAAGGTGATCTGAGATATGGGATCCGTTTTTCGCGGCATTTGGATCTGCAAGGCCAGTGCGAGCGCTTTGCCGAAAACATCTTCGAAGAGCGGCCCCGGATCTTGACAGCCGAACATCCGGCGCAGTGGTGGATGATGGGCTGGAACGAACTCCTCCAACCGCTTCATCGTGAACAGCTGCTCCATGAACACGTCGCTCCCGCGCATCGAACCGTTTCGCCAAGGTGGATTAGCAGTCTATCTTTGGCGTTGATATTTCAGCAGCCTGCGCCTGCCGCCACGTGCGGGCGACGTCGGCATCAACCGGCGGGCAGATGCGCCAAGGGCAACAACCGCGCCTGACGCAACGCCGCCGGATCAGCCGAGGCGGTGCAGAAGCAGCGACAGCCAAGTGGCCGATGACGATCTCGAAATGCGCGACAACCGCCTCGGTGGACACCGTCGCCGCGCAGCACGCCGGCCGCCTGCCCGGCGATGTCCGCGGCCAGGCGGATGGCCTTGGCCAGGTCGACGCCGTCGCGGATCCCGCCCGCCGCGATCAGCTTCACCGTTGGCAGCGCCCGACTTACCCGCTCTCCAGTAACAACGATGCGACAAGCGGCGGCCTGACGTATCGGAAACGGCGGACCAGGGTCTTCGACCGGATAATGACGCTTGGCCTTGTCCGCACCCTTCGAAAACACCACAAGCCCGTAACGCAACGCCGGTGAACTTACCCAGACAACTGGTCTCCACCAGGCCGTGATCCTGACCGCCGGTTCTGCACCAGCAGTGTGGAATGTCGCCCGCAACCGAGACTAACCTGGAATCTGCACCGGCAGTGCCGAATAACCGTGCACAAAATTAGATTCAACTCGCTCCGGTTCGCCGACCACCTTTACCTCCAGAGACCGGTTCAGCATCTCCTCCCACAGGATTTTCAGCTGCAGCTCTGCGAGATGCCTACCCACGCAACGATGAATCCCAAATCCAAATGAGAGATGTTGTCGTACATTTTCTCGATCAATGATGAAGCTGTTGGGGTTCGCAATGACTTCGTCGTCTCGGTTGCCAGAGATATACCACATCACAACTTTATCGCCTCGCCTGATTTGCTTGTGGCCTATCGCCAAATCGTCCAGAGCCGTCCGGCGCATGTGTGCGATAGGCGTTTGGTATCGTATAATCTCGGATACCGCCCCGGGCAGTAGTGAAGCATCATCTCGGAGTTTTCGCAGTTCGGACGGATTTTGGCTCATGAACAAGACGCCACCGCTGATTGAGTTGCGCGTAGTATCGTTGCCTCCAACAATCAGCAGAATGAGGTTGCCCAAGAACTCGCGCGGCTCCATGTTTCGCGTCGCCGGCGAATGCGCCATCATCGAGATCAGGTCAGCGCGCGGCTCGCGATTGACCCGCTCGCTCCAAAGCCGTGTGAAATAGTCCAGGCACTCCGACAGCACCACCTTTCGCTTTTCCCAGCTGTCGATCTGGTCGCCCATTTGTGGCGTCAAGGCAGCTACGTCCGACCAGTAGGTCAGCAACCGTCGATCCTGAAATGGAAAATCGAACAGCGTGGCCAGCATTTGGGTCGTCAACTCGATCGAGACCCTGTCGACCCAGTTGAAGGTATCATTGCGCGGCAAACCGTCCAAGATCTTCTGAACCCGCGAGCGGATCAAGCCTTCAAGATTCGCCAGGCTCTCCGATGCCGCTATGGGACTGATAGTCTTACGCTGCTGAGCATGGAGAGGAGGACTCATTTTGATGAAACTGGGGGTCCAATACTCCTCCGGCGGGTCGACAATTGTGACGCTTCGCTCTGATGAGAATATTGTGTGATTTGAGTCCACGGCTATGATGTCGCGGTATTTTGTTATCGACCAATATGGTCCGTATGGGCTGTCTTCGCAATAGTGGACGGGATCTTCCCTTCGCAGCCGCTCGAAACAAGGCCAAACGGTATCATCCTTAAAGCGCTTGGGCTCGCTTACATCAAGGCGGCTCAGCGGGATATCAGCCCTCTCGCAAGCGTCCTCTGCCGATAATGCTATCATGGTTGTCTCGCGGACATTGGCCTGCAATTTTGCTTGCTCAGCTGAGTGCGTTCCCTAGAGTTCGCTGGGAAGCTCGATCGAAACCAACGAGCTTGGGCGGTGCACTAACAATGTATGTCGCATGTCCATGGCTCGGGTTCGCGAGAGCTCTGAAATCTGAAATCATGTTAGGGCGACGTTGGGTCGACCTTGGTTCGGCTTCTGTCGACGAAGAATAATGGCAAAGCGAGCGAAGCTCCCCTATCAGGCTTGGGAGGTGTACGAACGCGTGTTTTTGTGGCAGTCAATATCAGGACGCAAGCACTCGCAGCCTCGCAGCCTCGCAGCCTCGCAGCCTCGCAGCTATGGCACGCAGCCGCTCATCCTCATTCTCTCGGGCAGGGACGCCCTTTGCAGCAGAGGTGGCGCCGAGCGCTGGGCGACCCTGGAGTCGATCGTGAACACAGCAAAGCTCCATGAGCTCGACCCGCACGTCTACCTGACTGACGTGCTGGAGTCCAATCGCCTCCGGGGGAACCAAGAACCATCAGCTGCACGAGCTGCTCGCCTGGAACTGGAAGGCGGCCCGCCAGCGCGCTGCGCAGACCGCTGCGTGAGCCCACGTCACCATAAAGCATCGTCGATGACCGCCGCCGCGATGCCGATTGCGTTGCTCGAACGATGGCTCCGGGCTCACGCCGATCAGCATCCTGCCGCCACAAATCTTCCCATGCTCGACGGTCACCTCGCCGCGATCGTGGCTGGACCGATGTCATGAGCCCGCTCGAGCTCGTGAGCCTTTCGTAAGCCGTCCGATCCCTACGTCCTGGGAGACTGGCCACGTTCGGGCCTTACAGATGGCTCATCGCCGCGCAGAGGCTGGCGCCTGCGTATCGCAGGGGTTCATGTCCCTTCGAGCTGGGCACCCGGATCAGCTCACTCAGAATGAGGGATTCAGATGCGCCGGTGCTCTCCGATTTGTCGGCCGGACTCAAATCCGGCATTACCAACTCCATCGCGCGTCAACCGGGTGCCGGCACATCGACGCTCACGCAAATGTCGAAGACGAATCCGGGATACAGCGGCTTGGCGCGCGTTGCCGCCGAGAATCTAACCGCGATCTCCCCACAGCAATACGTTTCGCACGATGACTAGCTAAGCCGCGTAACGGCAACTTGAGGCGTGGGTCGATCTCTGCAAAACCGGCCTTCAAGTACAATGCTGACGGGCTACGGGTCCATATGGGTTGGCGCCCCCACTTCAAGCTGGCCCCAGCCCTTTAGCGTGCCCAGGCCCACCGCAGCCTCAATAGACGCATCGCGACCCCAGACGAGCGCTGTTCCGGCACCACGTAGGGTTCGGTGCCAATGCCGTAGGTTCCCCGCGAAAAGGGTGGCGCTTTCCGACAACATAATGAGGCCGACCGGGCGAACCTCAGTGAAAGGCAGAAACCCATAGACACGCTCTTTCACGCGGGTAGATCGACAAAGCTGGGTATCTAGTCCGCCCTACTTTTGTCCGCCCTCAAGTTCTGCAAGTAGGGCAGTAACCATGTGGGTCACCGTTGTGGCGTCATCGTTAGCAACTTCACGCGTGGTCACCATGTCATCACCTCTTTCAGGTTTAACCAACATACAACCTCGTCCGGCGGCGCATCGGGGGAGGGGCTGCCAGAGCACCCGGTTCAGAAAGATATGCCGCACGGTTGACGGTCAGATGACGCCTTAGGTCGCACTGAGGTGATAGCGTCTTCGTGTCGCTCCCTGCCACAAATATCTCAGAAATTCGAAAGATAACTTGTCGAACATCGTAATGGTCGCAAGGAGCGCTCTCTTCTTCTTTGGACCTGCGTATCGCCCCACATAATGTTCATACTCAGACGTTCCAGGAGTGCGGCTGACCGCTTGCGAACACGGATTTGGATCTACTTTCCCCATCTTACAGCAGCTCGAGTGGTAGGCCGACCAGCGATTTTCCGGATCCAATTCCGAGCAATGACGTTCAGCGGCCCCATTGCGACGGCTGCGCGCGAGCATCATGAGCGTCGCTGACCAGCAGCGTTGCCCGAGATCAACGCTCTCAGAAACTTGTCGAAGGCGCGAGTCCAGACACACTATTTTTCTTGTGTTCAGACAATTAGTTTTCTTTAATTTCCCATCGGACGCGCCATTTGTTGCCGCGCAACATAGAACATCGCGGACGTCCGATGACGGGTGCAATTTGGTCGTTGAGCTCGCGATTGAGGCCAGCTTCTCTGGTGTTCTTTGAATAGCCCATTCGCCCTGATGAAGCGAGTTCACGGCGAACCATCACATTGCGGTTCAATGCCATCTGAGAGTACCGTCAGGCCGTATCGTTCGAGATCGACTCTATCGTTGCCTTCGAATCTGCTCGTTGAAACACTGTTCTAATGTTTGCGGATACGGATACAGCGTAAGACCGTTGCGACATTTCAGCAGAAGAAAGCTTAGTTACCGATGACGCGGTGGGCTACTGCCCGTTCCACAACCCGTAGTGCGGCACGATAGAGATGCGGGCTATGCGCGCTTAGCACTCCTGCCAGCGCGCAAACGGCAAACAATGAGGCAGACGTCTGAAGTAACCGACTACGTCGCTTTGCGGTTCGTAGCCTTCCTGTGACAGAGCGGGCCCGAAACGGCCGAGCCGCGGTTCGCCTCCATCATTCCGCCGGGTAGCATGAACGAAAGCTTAGTTGATTTGGGGTTACCCCATTCTGCGCCCCCGTAACATCTCGCTATCAATCCGTATCAGCATTCCTCTGCGGCAGCGCGTCGGGATGATGTGAACGACGTGATGGCCGTTGTCGTGCGGCTACCGTAGGAAGGCGGGCATCATCGCGGCGGTATGTGCCTTTGCATCGTGAAACACAATGATGCGCTTCCCCTCAGCGTTGAATCGGCTGATGATGAGCTTCAGCTGCTGGTCTGAGGTCGTTTCCCCCCAGTCGATCGCCCACAGGTCCGTTCCAACAACACGACAATGCCCAGATCCTGAAGCAGATCGAGCGTATTAGGGGTCGAGTCGCAATTGCGGAAGCGGAGGAACGGCGTCGAGGGCTCAATTGTCGACATGCCATCGAGCGCCATTTCGTCAGCCGCAATCCCGCGATCGATGTCCTCTTTCGCCTTCTCGGAGCTGATCTTCGAGGCCATCTAATGCGACCATCCGTCGTGCGCGATAGTGTCTCCGTGCGCGGCCAGCCGCCGCGCGAGCTCGGGAATTGGGCCACGACTTGCCGACCAGGAAGAATGTGGCTCGCACGCAATCCTGCGCGCAGCGCTGTCAGACTTTTTCCGTCGGCCAAGGGCAGGGTCTAAGGAACACTCTGTAGTCCGACCCGCGAACGTCCCCCCTTCCGCTCAGCCGGACGCGGACGGATGACTTACGCCACTTGATGCCTGAATCATGTTCAGCCGGCCGGGATGCACTTTAGCACCTTTCAGCAAGCAGTCGCCTCCCGCCTCTGCGGCGCGTGAGCCCCTCCCATCTATTTGCGCGTGGCGTTGTGCTCAATTTAACTGCTCTTCGGAAACATCTATTCGTGCGAACATGCGATAGGACCGGTGCGTCGTGTGAATTTGCCGCACTCTGCTAGGCAACCTTCGTCGACGGGAGCTTTGTCCTCTTGACACGTGTTACACTGCACCGACCGTCGACGCTGACGGGCGCGTCACCATCGATTGTGGCACGATGGACGACGCGATGCTGGTCACCGTAATCGTTGACCGCATAATGCTGCGTTGCGCGGTTATCCCAAATCGCGACATCGCCTTCTTTCCAGCTCCAGCGTACGGTATTTTCGGGCGCCGTGATATGGGACTGAAATAAATCAAACAGCTTCTGACCGTCGCGTTTTGGGATTTCGATAAATCTTTGCACCAGATCGCCGAGCACCAGCGCGCGCTCGCCGGTCTCGGGATGTACACGGACCACAGGATGCTCGGTCTCATAGATCGTTTTAGTAAAGACCTCATCAAAATGTTTCTGGTCGATTTCGCGAACACGGCAGGTCCCGGCGTAATCGAAGGCGTTGCTGTGAACGGTCCAGAGTTCTTCGGCAAGCCGTTGGAGGGGGCGCGGCAGATCCAGATAGGCGGACACAGCGTTCGACCAAATCGTATCGCCACCGGACGATGGGACCACAACAGCTCGCAGCACCGCAAGTTTGGGATAGGCCGCGAGAAAGGTTCCATCGGCATGCCAAACATCAGCCCGGCTACCTCCGCGCGCGGAATCAAGCTCGATGATCGAGGTCGTTTCATTGATCGCACCGAGTGTCGGATGCGGCACCAGCTTTCCCAAACAAGCAGCAAAGCGCTCCTGCTCCGCGTCATCAAGATGCCCCTGATTGCGGAAGAAGATCACCTTGTGCTCGAGCAACAGGTTGTTGATCGCAGCGATGGTTGGGCTCGGCAAATCACCCGAGAGATTAATGTTTCGGATTTCAACACCGATGCGCGCGGCCCTCTTGAGGACGTCGGTCAGTGGCATAACACGCTCGGTCGAAGCCGATTCTTTCATCGCGAATTCTTCCACACTTTGCGGATTCTTCAAGCGGATGAGGGCGCATCCCACTCGGTTTCGAAGGCGCCCCACATCGCCCTATGGGTACTCTCGTAGCAAACACCATGCCAGTCGGAAACGGAGCTTTGAACGACCGATGATGATTCGAACAGTTTGCCAGGAACTAGCTGGCACCTCCGATCCTCTTGCAATCCGCAACCGCAATAGCATCAGAGGTAAACGCTCTCAGCCGAGCGCCCGGTCGGGGTGAAAGGCATAGGGCCATTATAGACAATGTACCGCTCGGCACCGGAACAGAAAGGTGGCATACGGTCCTCGTGCAACTTCGGGTCGCCAGCCGAGCGTGCCGTTGACGTCCAGTATGGCGTCTTCTCAACTGTTTGCGGCAATCGGCCAAATGCCGAGCCGCGTCTGCGAACGAGCCATCACCGGCTCTCAAGGTGTCCGGGACCTGCCCTGGCCGCAATCACTGCCGGAACATCATCCACTGGAAATGGAAGAGGAATAGACGAACTTGGAAGAGCTCCAAACGATTGAACTACGGTTTCATCCAGGCGAAAGCCATTGAACCGCGGCACGGGGATGGCGATGTTCTCGATGCACGGGCGTCCGAGCACGGTGAGGCAGATGTTCTGCGTGGTCCCGCTGGCTTTGCCTAACAAACCAAAGATATGTCCACTCCCAGTCTTTATAGGTGTTTCAATGTTGTCGAAGTAATTACCCTCGACCAGTGCTTGCACAGATGATCCAGCATCCACGGCATGGAAGAATCCGCCGCTTTGTTGCGCATTCGTGTTGTGGAAATAATTGTTGACGAGATGAATAACGGCGTGCGCACCGTCAATGTGCGGCGCCCGCCCCGAGATCTCATGGAAATAATTATTTGCGATGGTAATCGTCTGCGGGGCGCCGAGAAACAGGAGATTCCAATAGTGCTCCCCGTTACAATAGGAGGAATAGGTATCGCTGCCATCGAAGTCGTTCCAGGAAATCGTAATATTCGTCGTGGGGCCAAAGCCGCCGGCAATCATCTGTCGCCCAATATTATGAAATCGGTTGTGATCGATCCAAACCAGGTCGGCTCGTGCAATTGCAATAGCATCGCCGGCAAATATCACGCCTTGATTGACATCACTGATGGTCAGATTGCGAATAACGACGTTGCTGACCCCATTCAGGCGCAGCCCCTTCCCTTTGATTGTAGCGCTCGGACCAACGCCGATCACTGTTTTGTTTGAGCCAATTTCCAGCGGGCGCCTGCCGGCCCGGTCGAAGCCGACCAACGTCTTCTCCTTGCCATCGCAATGCGCGTCGTTGCCATCCATAAGGAGAAGGGACTCACGCTTGTAGGGTGCCGAACAAGCGCGGCCGTATTGGCATCCCTGCCCCTCACCTCGCCCTTCCGTACCTGTAAAGTCTATGGTTCCGATTACCTGGATCTCGCGCGGACTATTGTCATTGCAGTGCCCGAAGCTGTACGAACGACATAACTCATGATTCAGAGCTTCGGTTGATCTCACCTGAACTATCTCGCCTCCCAGGCCGCCCGTCGCTGCAGAGCCAAAGCCTTTGAGGGCTTCCGATCGCACATTGTTCGATCCGAGCACGGAAGAGATGCCGAGAACGACAGCAAATCCGCCGAGCACGCGCACCGAACGCTTGATGTGCCCCATCGTGTCTTTCCTAGACATATGCTCTCTCTGCTACGCGGAAATCCGCACGAGAAACTGGACTTTCGAACTGAAATGCCAAACTGGAAGGGGCCATCAGCATGCGGCGTTAACGCCATCACATCGGCCTCAATAAGGCAGGAACGGGATATTGGAACGCTGCTAAACAACAGCCGAAGTGTGCAGCCGCAGTGGCACGCGGAGATGAGCCAGAAGCGCAATGCGGCCGATCGCGCCGACGTCATCGAGGGCTTATCCAACAGCGACGGTGACCAAGAGCATCGCGCGGCTCACCTCAATCCGAAAGGATGACGAACCCGAACGGCTCATCGTAAACGACCCGGTGACGTGGATCTTCTCGACTTCCTCGACTGATCTGCGGATTCCGGGGATTGCGGCCAGGGATTCCGATTGAACGCGACCATGCATTCCGATCGAAGGCGGCCACCTGTTCCGACGAAGGCGGCCGGAGTGTCGTTGCCGGCATGAGGAGTTGGGTCAGGTTTTCTTGGCTGCGTCAAGATTGGCGCGCTGCGCAGTGATCTTTCGCATGCTGTCTCCCTTGAGTGTGAGGCGGTGAGCATTGTGGACGAGCCGATCCAGGACGGCGTCGGCGATGGTCGGGTCGGCGATGACCTCATGCCAATTTTCGATCGGCACCTGGCTGGTGATGATGGTCGATCCGCGCTGGTGTCGATCGTCGACGACTTCGAGGAGATCGCGACGCTGCTCGCCGGTA
>NZ_JAACFU010000002.1 GCF_029051725.1 Bradyrhizobium sp. CSS354 | reverse complement strand
CGCCACCACCGCCGCCGGCATCACGCATCGACGAGCTGTAGCGGGGATCGGTCTGCTTCATGTAGGTGGGCGAGGTGTCGTGAGTGATGCTGACGCGGCTTCTGCCGCTCGGCGTTGGCTGCTCGATCGCGATGCCGCAGCCCTCGAAGAAAGCGGAATCGCAGCCATAGGTCCGGAATTGCGCCGCGTTGGCGCTGGTTGCGCTGAACGCGGCCGTCGTCGCCAATGCAAGCAAAGCAACTTTCGGCAATGTGAGTTTCATGGAAATTCTCCAGTCTCGTTTCGGCGAGACCAGATCGGCCCGCACAGTTCTTCGACGAGAGCTGATCGAACCCGGTTCGAGGGAATGGCTTCACGCCAGCGTGAACTGCGCCGGGGGGAGGGACGTTACGTCGCAGCGAGGTCGCGCAGCATGTAGGTTGCGTTGTCGCCGTAGGACGCGAGCTTTGCGCGTAGTTCCGCATCCGCATTGACGGGCCGAAAGCCCAGGCCTTGCCACAGCGGTTGCGTGGCATAGACCGAGACCAGTGCGAGGGTCGCAATGCCGGAGGCGCGCGCCAGCGCTTCGATATCGGCAACATAGTCGCGCGCGACCCCGCCGCGAAAGCCGGGCAGCACGGCGACGTCGTGCAAATAGAGGCAATCCGCATCGCCAGGCAGTTGCTCGAGGAAGCCGTCGAGCGGCGGAATCCGGTGCTGCATCCAGGGATGCGCGAGACCGTAGCCGACGATCCCGTCGTCCGCGACAAGCACGCGGCAGCCATCGGGATAGAGCCGCATCTTTTCCGCGAACACCTCAGGGCTTTCAGGCAGATCGGGATGAATCCGCGCTGCGATCTTGCTGATCGCCGGCAGATCGGAGGCGCGCGCGAGACGCCAATGCGGCTTGCTCATGTCGAGCCGTCGTTCCGTTTCCATCATCCCAGTTTATTCCGATGCGCCGATGCGTGCAGCGAAAAATATCTTTGCCGCCATCACAGGAATACGACGGCTCGCGCGGCGTCCTATCCATGCAAGCCCATTGCATGACAGGAGATACCATGACGTCCTCGATCCGCCTCGCGCTCACGCTCGCAATATCGCTCGCGATGGTTCCCGCTGCTTTCGCGGCGCCTCCGACCAAGACTGGCAAGACCGACAAGGGTAATGTGCTCACCGACGCCAAGGGCATGTCGCTCTATACTTTCGACAAGGATGCGGACGGCAAATCGGCCTGCAATGGTCCGTGTGCGACCAACTGGCCGGTGCTGAAAGCCGAGGCGAGCGATGCCGCCGCCGATGGCTACACCGTCATCACGCGCGACGACGGCTCGAAGCAATGGGCCTACAAGGGCAAGCCGCTCTACACCTTCGCCAAGGACACCAAGCCCGGCGACGTCACCGGCGACGGCTTTCTGAACGGCGCCTGGCATCTGGCGATGCCGTGAGCGGGGTGCACTGCTAGCGCAGCCCCTCATAGACCATCAGCCCGCGTGCGATCTGCAGCTTGCGGATCGCGCGCGGCAGCAGTTTTTCCGGCTGGTGCAGATAGCGCCAGGAGGTGAGGGCGAACGGACCAAGCGCGCCGCATTCGTCGTCGAACGGCGCTAGCACGCCTGTCACGCTGACCGGTGTATGCGGGCGGGCGTTGAACGGCAGCAGCAGCAGCTCGAGATACGCCTTGCTGCCGTCCTCGCGCGCGGCGGTGACGCCGGCAATTGCGCCGAGGCTCTCGTCGGCGACGATGGTCGTGATCTCCTCGATCTCGCGGCGGCTGGCCTCGTTGAACAGCGCCGCAAAGCTCGAATCCTTGAGGTCGCGCCCTGCGAGCGCGCAGACGCGCGTGCCGGCGACGCGGAACGGGAAGCCGAGATTGGGCTCGCAGGACAGCACGAAGATGTCGCCGAGCAGGCCGCGCACGGCGGCCGGATCGATATCGGCGCGGTCAGGGGCCCGCGCAGTGCCGCGCTTCTCGTTCCAATATGCGAAGAACTCGCGGCTCGACGGATGTTTCATGACTGAACGCTTACCCCGGGGCGCAACCTCGCGGGACAAACCTGTCCCGCTTCAGTGCAGCCGCGATCCCTGTGTTGTTGTGCAGGAGGGGCTTTGCAGCGTCCATGCCGCAGCGGCGTTTTCGGCGCCTCTGGCGCTGCCTTTGCGTCGTTAACGTTAAATTAACTATGCCCTTTCCGTGCGCCGCCCCGCTGCTATGGTGACCGCGGTCGCAAGCCTCGCCGCTTTGCTCCAGGTTCTCGGCGAGGCCTGTACACAGGCGTCAAACAGTTTGGTCACCGGCCGCGGGGAGGGGTGGGGATACTCCCGTCTCTCTGGGTACCGGAAGTCCGACACGGATAGGCAGGGCTTTCCCAGGGCCCTGCCTTTTCCTTTTGTGCACTTGCGCAGGGCGGGCAAAGACGACTATCTCGAAGGCCTGTCGTTAGGACTGTCGCTCCGATCGCGCCTGAAAGCGAAGCTGCCTTGGATTCCCCGCCAAATTCTCCGCCGCAAGGTCCTCCGTCGCAAGATGCTTCGCTGGGGGTGCCGGCCGTCGTTGAGGAGGCTCCGCGCGAGCCGATCCTGACGCTGCCCGTGGCGCTGACCGCCTATATCCTCCTGCTCGCGGTGATCCATCTGCGGGTGCTGCTGCCGCCGGAGCTCGAGAACTGGACCATCGACGTCTTCGGCTTCATCCCCAAGCGCTACGATTCCTCGCTACTCAATCTCGAGATTCCCGGCGGTGCCGGCGCCAAGGTCTGGACCTTCGTCACCTATTCGCTGCTGCACGCCAATCTCACCCATCTCGGCTTCAACGTGCTTTGGCTGTTGCCGTTCGGCAGCGCGCTGGCGCGGCGCTTTGGCGCGATCAGGTTCTTCCTGTTTCTCGCGGTGACGGCGGCGGCCGGCGCGCTCGCCCATCTCGTCACCCATGAGCACGCGGTGGCGCCGATGATCGGCGCCTCGGCCTCGGTGTCCGGCGCGATGGCAGCGGCGATCCGCTTCGCCTTCGTTCGCGGCAGCTTCCTGTCGTTCAGCCGATCGGATGCCGATACCGCCGCAAGAGTTCCGGCGCTGCCGCTGTCGCGCGCGTTGCGCGACGGGCGAGTGCTCGGCTTCCTCGCGGTTTGGTTTGGCGTCAACATCGTCTTTGGCGTCGGCGCGATCGGCGTCGATAGCGAGGCCACGAGTGTTGCCTGGCAGGCGCATATCGGCGGCTTCCTTGCCGGCCTCTTGCTGTTCACGCTGTTCGATCCCGTGCCGCGCGTGCGAAGCGATGCTGCGGATGCGTCATCACAGGACATTTCAGACCGTATTTGAAGCGGCGCTTGCGGCGCCGCCCGAATTCATCCATCATTCCCGAGAAGAATGTTCCGAAGCGACAGGCCGTTCGCGGCGATGCTTCGCAAAGCGCACGAGCGTGAAACCGGCGCTGAAACTGTTAGTTGAAGACTCGAAGAACAAGTCCGGACCGCGAACAGCGGACGGTTCCGATTCAGGGAGGCGACAATGACGGTACGTTCGATTCTCAACACCAAGGGCCACCAGATCATGAGCGTCGAGCCGGACGCGAAGCTGGCGGTCGCGGTCAAACTGCTCGGTGAGAAGAAGATCGGCGCTGTGCTGGTGATGAACCAGAGCCGGCTGGAAGGCATCCTGTCGGAGCGCGACATTGTGCGAGTGATCGGCGAACGCGGCGCCGGCGCGCTGGAGGAGCCGGTCTCTCAGGTCATGACCCGCAAGGTCGTCACCTGCAAGGAGACCGACACGGTCGCCGAGCTCATGGAGATGATGACCACCGGCAAGTTCCGCCATCTACCCGTGGTCGACAGCGGCAAGGTGGTCGGCTTGATCTCGATCGGCGACATCGTCAAGCGCCGGGTGCAGGAATACGAGTCCGAGCAGGAAGCCCTGCGCGACTACATCAAGACTGCCTGATCAGTAAGACGGCCTGATCAGTCCTGCTGCTGGTCGGCTTTGGGCGCGGTGCCCTCGGGCGCCGGCGCCAGCTCGTGGATTGCCTCCTGGATGGACTCCAGCGCGCGCTCGGCAGCGCGGGTGCCCAAGGCGATGAGGTCCTCGGAGCGGTGGAAATCGAACCAGCCGAATTGGCCGATCCGCGGAGTGATCAGCATATCGGGCGGATCGCCGGCGAGGCGGGCGCGGGTGATGCGGTCCTGCATGATGTTGAAGGCGTCGACCATCACCGAAGAGAGGCCGGGCCGGGCGCTGCCGCCGCCGAAGAACTCGCGCTTCACCGTCTTCTCGGGCGAGAAGAATCTCGGGAAGCGCCGCTTTGACGTCGGCTCTTCGGCCACGGGGATCACCGGCTCAGGTATCGCGCCGTGCGAATAGACCGTCGTCGAATAGGTGAAGATGTCGCTGGAAAGATTTGCGGCGATGACGATTTCGGCGCCGAGCGCGCGGGCGGCCGAGACCGGCACCGGGTTCACCAATGCGCCGTCGACCAGCCAGCGATCGCCGATCAGGACCGGAGAGAAGATGCCGGGCAGCGCATAGGAGGCGCGCATCGCGTCGACCACGCGGCCGCGCGTCAGCCAGATCTCGTGGCCGGTGCGGACCTCGGTCGCGACGGCAGCGAACTTGACCGGGAGATCCTCAATCTGGCTCTGGCCGCAGGCAGCCTCGAGCCGGGTCGCCAGCTTCTCGCCGCCGATCAGGCCGGAGCCGTTGAGGCGGATGTCGAGGTAGCCAAGGATATTGCGCATCCCCTGCAGGCTGCGGCCCCATTCTTCCAGCGTATCGAGCCGGCCGGCCGCATAGAGGCCGCCGACCACCGCGCCGATCGAGGTGCCGACCACGACTTCAGGCACGATTCCGTTGGCGAGCAGGGTCCGGATAATGCCGATATGAGCGAAGCCGCGCGCCGCGCCGCCGCCAAGCGCAAGGCCGATCACCGGCCGGCGGATGCTGCCCAGGCCGACTTTCTCGGCGACCTTATCGCTGTTCGAACCCCGCCCCTTCAATCTGTCCAGCACCGAAACTCTCCTACGCCGGGACCCGCCATCAGACTAGGCACCGTACTCGCGCTCCGCCAGAACCGGGCCGAAGCATGGTTTATGCCGGTTTGGGAAGCGCACGGGGCAGGAGTATGGCGAGGGACGGATGCCCCTGGGGTAATCACGCAGGCGTCAACCGGGTTCCAAAACCGGATCGCCCGTATTTCTCGGGGGTGCAGAGGCTTGAATTTGCCGCGTTTTCGGTGAAAAGCAGGTGGCATGACTCTCGGGGGTGACGGCATCATCGGATGGCGGCGCAGCGCATCGCTGCTGCCGGCCCTGGTCCTTGCTGCCTGCCTCTATACTCTTGGCCAAAATGCTGCGCAGGCGCAGCTTTTCTCCGATCGTCCACCGCCGGTGCCGCCCGCGTCGGTGCCTGATCCCGGCGGTGCCGTCAGTCTGGCGCCGCCCTCCGGCCCGGGTGCCGGACCGCCGAGCCTGCCGCCGACCCTGTTGCAGCCGACCACGCCCAGCATGCCGCCGCCCGCGGTCACGACCGTGCCGTCCGCCGCGCCGCTCAACGCGGCCGTGCCCGGACAGGGCGTGCTGTCGCTGACGGCGAAATACGGCAAGGACACCCCGCCAATCACCAGCGGCCTGGTCTGGCGCGTGTTTGCCGATCGCCCCGACGAGAACGGCACCTTCAAGCTGATCCGCGAAGACCGCAATGCCACGCCGAACATCGTGCTGCCGCCCGGCAATTACGTCGTGCACGTCGCCTTTGGTCTGGTCAGCGCGGTGCGCACCGTCAGCCTGAAGGCCGAGACCGATCGCGAATCCTTCGTGCTGCCCGCCGGCGGCCTGCGCATCGAGGGCCGCGTCGGCACCAGTCGCATTCCGCAGAACCAGATCTCGTTCGCGATCTACAAGGGCAGCCAGTTCGAATCCGGCGAGCGCGCCTCCCTGGTGCCGAACGTCGCAGCCGGCGACGTCGTGCTGCTGCCGGAGGGCACCTACTACATCATCTCGAATTACGGCGACGCCAATTCGGTGGTGCGCTCGGACATCCGCGTCCAGGTCAGCAAGCTCACCGACGTCACCATCACCCACCGCGCGGCCGTCATCACGCTCAAGCTCGTCAGCGACAGGGGCGGCGAGGCGCTCGCCAACACCGCCTGGTCGGTGTTGACCCCGGGCGGCGACGTGATCAAGGAATCGATCGGCGCCTTCCCGCGCGTCGTGCTCTCCGAAGGCGAATACCGCGCCATCGCCAAGAACGAGGGCAAGGTCTACGAGCGCGGCTTCAACGTCGTCAACGGCGTCGACGGCGAAGTGGAAGTCGTCGCGCGGTAGTGCTTGAGCGGTGATGCCGCATGCGGCCCGAAGCTGGTCTTCGTGCCCAGTGAACACTTCTCATTTAGCGCACGGATCTCCCTTATCTTATTACCGCCAGTCCCATGACGTGTGCGAAGGCGAATGCTCTCCGCTACACCGTTTGGTGTTGCGACTTGAATAGCTTTGTCAGCGCTACCAGGCAGGACCGATCAACACCGGCACCGCCGGCTTATTCCAGCCGCGCGGCGACTTCCTCAAAGCCGGTGCAAGATACCTATTTCCGATAATCAATTTCATTCGCTTTCCATCCTGCTGGGTTATATGTCGGGCATCCCTCTAATGGGGGAGGCCGGAGCAGGCTCGTGCGTCTGCGAGACCGGTAAGGAGCAGGGGACCAAGCTCGTCGGCATGTTCGAAGTGATCCTCACCAGGCGTAAGCGGTTCGGCTGGCGGTGGCAGGTGTGCGACCAATCCGGCAAGAAATTTGCCGATGGCTTCGAGCGCACCCGGCCGTCCGCCAAATATCATGGCGAGCGCGCATTGTTCTTTTTGTTGTCGCAGGCTCATCTGAGCAATCGTTTGGCGACGTCCGGCGAGGACTAGTCGCGTCGGCACGTGCGAGTGTCCGCAGCCTGGCTTGCGCTTCGGTCCATCCGGCGACGAGACTTCTCTGCGAGCGCCGTCAGATATCCACGACGAGCTTGCCCTGCGTCGCGTGATCGCGGATCAGCGCATAGGCTTCATCGATACTCTCCAGCGTGAAGTGCCGCGGATCCAGCAGCGGCAAGAGCTTGCCCGCCTCAACCAGGCGTGTGGCCTCCGCCATGATCTCTCCGTGATGCGCGCGGCCTTCGCCTGACAGCAGTGGCAGCAGCGTGAACACGCCGGAATAGGTGGCGGCGCGGAACGAGAGCGGCGCAAGCCCATGCGTACCCCATCCGAGCGCGCTCACGACATGGCCGAAGCGGCGTACGGCTTCGAAGGAGGCGTCGAGGACCTTGCCGCCGACGGTGTCGTAGACGACGTCGAAGCCGCGGCCGCCCGTATGCTCTGCAACATAAGTCGCGATGGCGGTATCGCGATCGATGAAGGTCGCGCCAAAACCTTCGATGGTGGCGCGCTGCGATGCCGAGCCGGTCGCGAACACATCTGCTCCGAACGCGCGCGCGATCTGGATCGCGATGTGGCCGACGCCGCCTGCGCCGCCATGGATCAACACCTTCTGGCCGGCCTTCAGCGCCGCGCGGTCAATCAGTCCTTCCCAGGCCGTGATGAAGATGAGGGGCAGGGCGGCTGCCTCCCGCATGCTGACATTGGCAGGCTTCAGCGCCAGCAGGTCGGCGTCGACAGCGGCGAATTCGGCGAGCGATCCCTGTACACCGCCGACGCCTCCCGTCATGCCATAGACCTCGTCGCCCGGCTTGAACCGCGAGATGTCATGTCCGGTCTGCTCGATCACTCCGGCGAGATCCAGTCCGAGAATCGCAGGCAGCGGATGGCGCGCATGCGCCGCGGCGCCGGCGTGGATCTTGGTGTCGAGCGGATTGATCCCGCTCGCGCGGATTCGCACCAGCACCTCGCGCGGACCGATCTCGGGCCTGGAGATCGTTGAGAGGCGCTGGGGCGCGTTGTGGGCCTCCAGGACGGCCGCGCGCATGGTCGATTGTCTCGTCATGATCGTCTTGCTCCGTTGATGGCCTCCAATATGCTCATGAACTTTTGCATGGGAAGGAATGAGAATGTACGATTGCCGTGCGTTTTTGTATGAGGGGGCTTCCGGTGGACTGGAGCGATCTGCGCATCTTCCTGGCGATTGCGCACGAAGGCACTCTCGGCGCGGCCGCGCGCAAGATCGGCCAGACCCAGCCGACGATGGGACGGCGACTTCGCGCGCTCGAACAGTCGCTCGGCCAAACGCTGTTCCAGCGCACGGCGGATGGTTTCGTCCTGACCGACGAGGGCACGGCTGTGCTGCGCCATGCCGAGCGGATCGAAGAGGAGGCGCTCGCCTTGGAGCGGCGTGCGTCCGGTGCGGAGACGCAGCTCGATGGCTTGCTGCGTCTGTCGTCGTCGGACTGGTTCGGGACGATAATACTCTCGCCGGTGATTGCCGCCTTCGGCAAGCGCCATCCCAAGGTGACCGTCGAGCTTCTGACCGATGCGCGCCTCTACAGCCTGCCGCGCCGCGAGGCTGATCTCGTGTTCCGCATCAAACCGTTTAGCGAGCCTGAAGTGATCTCCCGAAAGCTGCTCCACATTCCCTACGCACTCTACGGCAAGAAAGGCAGCAAGCCGCCACGCGCAGGCGACGGAAGCGGTGTCCGCGTCGTGACCATGAATACCGAATTCGCCGACATGCCCGATGCCCTGTGGCTGAAGCGCACGCTGCCGAATATGGAAATCGCCTCGCGCAGCAACAACAGGCAGGCGCAGGCGGAGCTTTGCGCGAGCGGCGGCGGGCTCGCGGTGCTGCCGCGCCCGCTCGGCGACCGCGACCGCCGGCTGGTCGCGCTCGACATCGGGGCGACGCCACCCGGCCGCGACACTTTTGTGGGTTATCATCGCGATCTCAAGCGCCTCACCCGCCTGCGCGCGCTGCTCGATCTCGTGATCGAACGATTGGCAGGGTGATGGCTCCTGACACGCTGCCGTAGCCAGGGTGTGCGAAGCGATACCCGGGACAGCTCGTGGAAGGAATCCCGGATATCGCTTCGCTCATCCGGGCTACAAGACCTTGCGGTGCCTGTCGGGCAAAACACCCAAGCTGTCAGTCAATGCACGCAGGCAAAAATATTCCACTTTACCGAAATTCGGAAACGGCGTATGTGTCGCCTACTCCGGCCCAAGGAAGAGGGGCGTATCGCGATCGTCACGAACGCGGGCCGGACGGCGGTGGACGCAGGCCACATCGGCGCGAAGAGTTTCGCAGGGCGGGAAACCGTGAGCGAAAGTGTCGCGCACACGACCGGTGTGATCGGCGTACGGCAAAATCGTGTGGTCCTGGCGCCCGGGGTCTGTGCGCCAAGTGTTGCGGTGATAAGGCGGCCCGACCGGGCACGTATATCAGCCATCCGCAAGGCGACGGGGGCAATAGTGCATCGCTCCCCGGGGAGAGCGCGATATAAGCCGTCAAACCACTGCGCAGGGAAGGCCGGATGTTTTGGCTTCACCTGTATGCCCCTGTGCAATCTTGTTACCACAATCTCGCACAGTGGACCGCGGGTGCCAGCCGGCACCCGGTCTTCCCTGCGCCCTCTTTCCATTGAGGGTGAGACGACGAAGCAAAGCTCGGGCGAACACGCCGCGAGGATGCGAAGGTGTGCCTACAAGCGAGATGTGAATTTGAGAGCGACGCTCTTGCCTACGCTCCGTCATTGCGAGCGCAGCGAAGCAATCCAGAGTCTTTCCGCGTGGGCAGTCTGGATTGCGTCGCTGCGCTCGCAATGACGCTGCTGATGCAGCGGTGCGCCAAAGCTTCGGTCTCACGCGCCTCCTACGCAACGCCTTCGCACAACCGTCATAGTCTCTAACGCCCACTAACCAACGCCCGACTTTAAACTGTCATAATCGCTGAACGGAACCCGCACTCGCGCGCTCTTTACACGCCGTTAAGCGCGGCTGCATTGGATGCGACGGGAAAGTGCGTTGGGGACTGCCATGAGTGCCGCGAAGAAAGTGTCGGGAAAACCGGCCGCCGAAATGTTCGACGACATCCCAGTGCTTCAGCGCAAATGGCGTGCCGCGTTGAAGCCGGGCGAGCGACTGCCGCGCTACGAGGACGTGATGCTCGGCAGCCTGGGACGGCTCGCCGACCACATCGCGCTGCTCAAGGGCGATGGCGCGCTCGAACTGTCGCGCAGCGGACGCTACGTGCAGAAATGGCTCGGCGAAGAGCGTTGGGACATCCCGGTCGCCGCGCTCTCGCCCGATTGCGCCACCGCGCTGTCGGAAGCCGCGGCGAACGCGCTCGCCAAAGGCCGGCCGCACCAGGCGAGCGCCCATTGCGTGCGCGACGGCATGGTCAGGACCTACGATGTGCTGGCGCTGCCAACCGCCTCGCGCTGGGGCGCGACGCTGGTCGGCGCCTACATCAACGAACGCGGCGCGCAATACAATCTCCTGGACGCGATCTTCGCGTCGACCGACGACGCGGTGGTCTCGCTGGCGACGCTGCGCGACGCGGGTGGCAAGCCGTTCGATCTCCAGATCGTGCACCACAACAGGAGTGCGGGCCTGCTGCTGAAGGCCGAAGGCGAGGGCCTGTTGTGGCGCCGGATCGGCGAGGGAGACACGCTGCTGGCCTCGCTCGAGGTCAGGGAATTCCTGCTCAAGACTGTCTCCGGCGGTCGCGGCGAGCAGCTCGAGATCGAGAGCGACGGACGGCATCTCCGGCTGAGCGCCACCGCGTTCGCCGACGTGGTCTCGCTGACGATTTCGGATGTCACAGTGTTGAAGCGGCGCGACGCCTCGTTCCGCCTGCTGTTCGACAACAACCCGATGCCGATGTGGGTGTTCGACGCCGCGAGCAAGCAGTTTCTCAGCGTCAACGACGCCGCGGTCCAGCATTACGGCTACAGCCGCGCCACCTTCCTGCGCATGAAACTGCACGAGATCTGGCCGCAGGACGAGTGGGACAGCCATGCCGAGGCGCTCGAACGCATCGGCGACGCCTATCACTCCTCGCGCAACTGGCGGCATCTGCGTGCCGACGGCAGCGAGATCGAGGTGCTGACCTTCGGCCGTCGCGTCGCCTTCGACGATCGCGACGGCTATCTGGTCGCGGTGGTCGACATCACCGAACGGCGCAAGGCCGAGGCGCGGATCGCCCACATGGCACACCATGACGGGCTCACCGATCTGCCGAACCGCGAATATTTCCAGGAGCGCCTGAAGCAGGCGCTCGACCAGGCCGCCGGAAAGCGGGTCGGCGTGCTCTACATCGATCTCGACCTGTTCAAGAACATCAACGATTCCTTCGGTCATCCGGTGGGCGATCGCCTGTTGAAGGAGGTTGCGGCCCGTTTGAGCACCGCGGTCCGCGGCGCCAATCTCGCGGCCCGGCTCGGCGGCGACGAGTTCGCGGTGATCCTGGCAGCCGACGTCTCGCCCAACGAGGCGAGCGCCTGCGCGAGCTTGCTGATCGACATGCTGAAGGCGTCCTATGAGATCGACGGGCAGGAGATGGTGATCGGCGCCAGCATCGGCATCGCCCTGTCGCCGGGCGACGGTACGACGTCGGAAGAGTTGATGCGCAACGCCGACATGGCGCTGTACCGGGCGAAGTCGGACGGCGGCGGCGTGCATCATTTCTTCGAGCGCGAGATGGATCTGCAGGCGCAGAAGCGCCGTGACATGGAGCTCGATCTGCGCCGCGCGTTTGCGAATGGCGAATTCGAGCTGCACTACCAGCCGCTGGTATCGATCGCCTCCGACCGCATCTCCGGCTTCGAGTCGCTGCTGCGCTGGCATCACCCCGACAAGGGCATGATCTCGCCGGCGGAGTTCATTCCGGTCGCCGAGGACATCGGCCTGATCACCCAACTTGGTGAGTGGGTGCTGCGCGAGGCCTGCTCTGAAGCGGTGAAATGGCCTGTCGACGTCAAGGTCGCGGTCAATCTGTCGCCGGCGCAGTTCCGCAGCCGCAATCTGGTTCAGGTCGTGATCTCGGCCCTGGCGCAGTCCGGTCTGTCGCCGAAGCGGCTCGAGCTTGAGATCACCGAGTCGATCTTCCTGGCCGAGACCGATGCCAATCTCGCCATCCTGCATCAGTTGCGCGAGCTCGGCGTCAGCATCTCCATGGATGATTTCGGCACCGGCTATTCCAGCCTCAGCTATCTCCGCAGCTTCCCCTTCGACAAGATCAAGATCGACCGCTCCTTCGTCAAGGATCTGGCAGGGCGGCCCGATTGCGTCGCGATCGTTCGCGCGATCTCGGGGCTTGGCCGCAGCCTCAACATCACCACGACCGCGGAAGGCGTCGAGACCGAGGATCAGCTCGCGTGGTTGCGCGCCGAAGGCTGTAACGAAGTCCAGGGCTTCTTGTTCAGCGCGGCGCGGCCCGCCGCCGAGATCGCAAGGCTGCTCGCCGATTTCGGCCAGCGCGCGTCACGGGCGGCGTAGCTCGGGCGGGTAGCAATCGTAGACCAGCGCCTTGAAGGCGGGCGTGATGCGGCTGCGCTCGTTCTGGGTCTGCTGCATCAGCAGGTAGACCATGTCGAGCTTGGGATCGACGCCGAAATAGGTGCCGCTGCCGCTGTCCCATTTCAACTCGCCGAGCGAGCCCGGCGGCGGCGGTTTGGCATTGCCGGGATCGGTCCGCACCGCGAGGCCATAGCCATAGCCGAAGCCGTCGCCCGGAAAATAGAAGTAATCGCGTCCGACGCCCGAGCCCGGCCCGACGTGATCGGTCGTCATGGCCTTGAACGCGGCGGGGCTCAGATAGCGCTTGCCGTCGAACTCGCCGCCATTGAGCAGCATCTGCGAGAAGCGCTGATAGTCGGTGATCGTCGAGAGCAGCCCGCCGCCGCCGGACTGCCATTCGGGATGGTCGAGGCGGTCGCGCTCGCCGGCGAGCAGGATGTTGTCGTTCGGCAGCGGCCGCGCCATCCGCGCGAGCTCGTCCTCGGTCGCCAGCGCGAATTTGGTGCTGCTCATGCCGAGCGGGTCGAAGATGCGCTGCTTGAGGAATTGGTACAGCGTCTGGCCCGAGATGATCTCAATGACACTGCCGAGCACGTCGGTGGAATGACCGTAGCGCCACAGCGTTCCCGGCTGCCGAGCCAGCGGCAGCTTTGCGATACGTTGGGCGAATTCCCTGTTGTTGAACTGACCTTCGAAGATGTTGGCGGCCTTGTAGGCCTGCTCGACCCATTTGCCGCCGATATAATCGTAGCTGATGCCGGAGGTGTGCCGCAGCAGATCCTCGATGTTGACGGGACGGACCGGGGCGACGAGATCCAGATGCAAGGTGCCGTCGGGGTTGGTGACCTCCAGGCCCACCTTGGTGTCGGCAAAGAGGGGAATGTATTTCGACACGGGGTCGGTGAGCGCGAGCTTGCCCTCGTCGATCAGCATCATCGCGCCAAGGCACGTGACCGGCTTGGTCATGGAGTGGATGGCGAAGATCGTATCGGGCGTCATCGCGAGGCCCGTCCTGGTGTCGCGCACGCCGAAAGTCTTCAGATAGACCGGCGTGCCGTGCTGCTGGACCAGCACCACGGCGCCCGGCAGCCGGCCGCTCGTCACCTCGTTGTCGAAATACGCTGTGATGCGGTCGAGTCCGTCGGACGACGGAGCAGGGAGGTCTGCAGCGCGCGCCCGCGCCATCGTGCCGGCCAGCAGCGCGGCTCCGACCAGAAATTCACGACGCTTCATCCGGGCTTCCTCCCTGGCCGGGATCAAAGCCGCAAGACGTCGAAGGCGTCAACACGCCTTCGATTAAAATCGCGTCACGATTTCAGAAAGGATCGGTCGCGGACGGTCTTCGCTCGGCTTGGTCGGATTCCCGATATGGACGAAGCCGGCGAGTTTCTCGTCCGGCTTGAGGCCGAGGCCATCCAGCACGTCGCGATCGAACGAGAACCAGCCGGTCAGCCAGCAGGCGCCGTAGCCGAGCGCGGTCGCGGCCGTGACGATGTTCATGACGCTGGCGCCGGCCGACAATTCCTGCTCGAAGGCCGGCACCTTCGGATGCGGCTTGGTGAAGCTGACGATGCCGATCACCAGCGGCGCATCCGTGAGGCGTTTGCGCTCGGTCTCGACGTCGGCCGCCGGCGCGCCGGGATTCTTCCGGGCAAACACCTTCGCGATCACCTCGCCGGCGCGCTGACGCGCATCGCCCTCGAAAATGATGAAGCGCCAGGGCGCAAGCTTGCCATGGTCGGGCACGCGCGCGCCGATGGTGAGGATGGTCTCGAGCTCGGCCGGGGAGGGGCCGGGACCGGACATCTCGCGCGGCTTGACCGAGCGGCGGGTCTTCAGGAGTTCGATGGCGTCGGGCACTGCGGTTTCCTCTTCGGCTGGTCGTCGGGCGTGCAGTCCCCACATAGGAATGCACGCCCGCAACCGAAAGCGAGTTTAGACCGATTTCAGATGTCAGGCCGCGCCGCGCGCCCGCTTAACATCCGGCGGGGTCGCCTCGTCGACGAGGGCGGCGATGGCCTCCGCCGTTGTCATCACGTTCTGCCCGTCGCTGCCGAGCCGGCGGATCGAGACCGACTGCGTCTCGGCCTCTTTCTTGCCGACCACGAGCAGTGCTGGAATTTTGGCCAGCGAATGCTCGCGGACCTTGTAGTTGATCTTTTCGTTGCGCAGGTCGATCTCGGCCCGAAGTCCCGCACGCCGGACTTGCTCCAACACCTGCTTGGCATACTCGTCGGCTTCCGACGTGATGGTGGTGACCACCACCTGCACCGGCGACAGCCAGAGCGGGAAGTTGCCGGCATAGTGCTCGATCAGGATGCCGATGAAGCGCTCCATCGAACCGCAGATCGCGCGGTGCACCATCACCGGCGGCTTCTTGCCGCTGTCGTGGTCGATGTAGAACGCACCGAACCGTTCCGGCAGGTTGAAGTCGACCTGCGTGGTGCCGCACTGCCAGTCGCGGCCGATGGCATCTCGCAGCACATATTCGAACTTCGGCCCGTAGAAGGCGCCTTCGCCGGGATTGATCTCGGTCTTGATGTGATTGTTCTGCGACTGGATCTCGCGCAGCACCGTCGCCATCACGCGCTCGGCGTGATCCCACATCGCGTCGGTGCCGACGCGTTTCTCCGGCCGGGTCGACAGCTTGACGGTGAGGTCGCCGGCGAAACCGAAATCGGCATAGGTCGACAGGATCAGTTCGTTGATCTTCAGGCACTCATCGGCGAGCTGATCCTCCATGCAGAAGATGTGCGCGTCGTCCTGGGTGAAGCCGCGCACGCGCATCAATCCGTGCATCGCGCCGGACGGCTCGTAGCGGTGCACCACGCCGAACTCGGCGAGCCGCAGCGGCAGGTCGCGGTAGCTCTTCAGGCCATGTTTGAAGATCTGCACGTGGCCCGGGCAGTTCATCGGCTTCAGCGCGAACCAGCGCTTGTCCTCGGCCTCGTCGCCGGCCGACTGCGCCGCGAACATGTTCTCGCGGTACCAGCCCCAATGGCCGGAGGTCTCCCACAGCGACTTGTCGAGGATCTGCGGGGCGTTGACCTCGCTATAGTCGCCGGCCAGGCGCCGCCGCATATAGGCGATCAGCTGCTGGAAGATGGTCCAGCCCTTGGCGTGCCAGAACACGACGCCCGGGCCTTCCTCCTGGAAGTGGAAGAGGTCGAGCTCGCGCCCGAGCTTGCGATGGTCGCGCTTTTCCGCTTCCTCGATCTGCTTCAGATAAGCGTCGAGGTCCTCCTGCTTGGCGAATGCCGTGCCGTAGATGCGGGTCAGCATCGGGTTGTTGCTGTCGCCGCGCCAATAGGCACCGGCCACCTTCATCAGCTTGAAGGCGTTGCCGACCTTGCCGGTGGAGGTCATGTGCGGGCCGCGGCAGAGATCGAACCAGTCGCCCTGGTAATAGATCTTGATCGGCTCGTTGCCGGGAATGGCGTCGACCAGCTCGACCTTGAAGGCCTCGCCCTTGTCGCGGAACACTTGTTTTGTCTTTTCGCGATCCCAAACCTCCTTCGTAAAAGGTTTGTCGCGCGCGATGAGCTCGCGCATCTTTTTCTCGATCGCGGCAAAGTCTTCCGGCGTGAACGGCTCGTTGCGGAAGAAATCGTAATAGAAGCCGTTCTCGATCACGGGGCCGATGGTGACCTGGGTGCCCGGCCACAGCGTCTGCACGGCTTCGGCCAGCACGTGGGCGCAGTCATGGCGGATCAGCTCGAGCGCGCGCGGATCGTCGCGGTTGATCAGCTCGATCCTGGCATCGGCTTCGATGGGATCGTCGAGGTCGGAGACCACGCCGTCGAGCGCCATCGCGACCGTGCGCTTGGCCAGCGACGGCGAAATGCCTTTGGCGAGTTCGAGGCCGGTGATGCTCTTGGCGTATTCGCGCCGGGCGCCGTCCGGGAAGGTAAGGGTGATTTTTTCCGGCGGGGTCACGGGCCTCAAATTGCTGAGGCTGTACTGGAAGCCGGATTCGGATTTGGGCTGCTCGGACTTGGATGGGTCCCTGGATGGGTCCTTGGATTGGTCGTTGGGCTGGTCGGTCATGGCATGTCTCCTGAGGCTCACTCCTGCGAACGAGCGCAGGTAAGCGGGAACGAGCGATATATCAGGCGATTCGGCCTGCGCAATCCGGCAATTCCAAGAAACCGGCGCGCAAAAGCGGGGGCGCTGCACGAACTATTCCGGGCAACGCCCTTTAACTGGTCGCAAGGCGGCTCTACATGCGTTTGCATGGAAAATGCACGCGTCGGCCGCTTTGCGCCAACCGCCCTGATGCTCGGAAATCTCGTCACCGGCTGCTCGGTCTTGGCACCGGCCGGCATGCTGCCCGAATTGGCGATGGGGCTCGACGTCAGCATCCATGCGGCCGGGCTCCTGATCACCTTCGGTGCCATCATCCTGTGCATCGGCTCGCCGCTGACGGCCTGGCTCACCAGCCGGATCGAGCGCCGGACGCTGCTCGCCACGACGCTGGCGGTGCTCGCTTTTGGCAATCTGGCCTCAGCCTTTGCGCCCGACTATGCAAGCCTCCTCGTCATCCGCCTGGTGATGCTCGCGGTTGGCGCGCTCTACACGCCGCAGGCCGCCGGCACGGCGGCGCTGATCGTGCCGGTGGAACGTCGCGGCAGCACGATTGCCTACATCTTTCTCGGCTGGTCGCTCGCTGCCGCCGTCGGCCTGCCGCTGATCACCTTCATCGCCAGCCGCTATGGCTGGCGCGCGGCCTATGGCGGGATCGGCGCCCTTGGTTGCGTCAGCTTGCTGCTGTTGCTGATGCGGCTGCCGGCGGGCTTGAAGGGGACGCCGGTGGATCTGAAGACCTGGAGCTCGGTTGGTCGCAACAGGACGATCCTGCTTCTGCTTGCGATCACGATGTTGCAGATGTCCGGGCAGTTCGTGGTGTTCACCTTCATGGGGCCGCTGCTCAACAAGCTGACCGGCGCAGGGCCCGATGCGATCGGCCTGGTGTTCGCTCTCTATGGCGTCTGCGGCTTCCTCGGCGTTGTCATCGCGACCCGCATCGTCGACACCTCGGGACCCTATCGCACCTCGCTTTTGTTCACCTGCCTGCTGCTTGCAGGAATCACAGGCTGGGCGCTCGGCGCCGGCACGCTCGGGTTGATGGCGGGTGCGGTCGCGATCTGGGGCCTCGGCTTTGCCTCGACCAATTCGATGCAGCAGGTGCGGCTGGTCTCGGCCGCACCGTCGCTGGCATCGGCGACCGTCGCACTGAACACCTCCGTCCTCTATATCGGCCAGGCGGTCGGCTCTGCCGTCGGCGGACTGCTGTTCGCCCGCGAGCTCCTGCATACGCTCGGCTTCGTCGCGGTCGGTTTCGTCGTGCTGGCGCTGATCCTGGTGGTCTTGACCCGGCCCCGGCCGGCAACTGCCGCCCCGGCCTGAACGGAAGCGTGTCCGTGTGCGCAAGGTGCTTGGCAAACCGCGCGCCGGGAGGCTAGAAGGCCGGTCATGGGGACCAAAGAGGGTTGACTGAAATGAGGATGATTCTGGCGGTTGCCGCGGTGCTCTATTCAGCTTCCGCTTTCGCGCAAGCCGACAAGCCACCAATGATCGGGGACAAGCCGTTGGTGCAGGTCAAGCCCAAGGGCAGCAAGGAGGCTGCGGCCAAGCCGGCTGCGGCGCCGAAGGGCAAGCCCCAATCGATCGCGGCGCGGCTCCAGGCTTGCCTCGACCTCGATGACGGCACCAAGGACCGGCTCAATTGCTACGACGCCGTGATCGCGCCGACACCGAAACCGAAGCCGCCGAAGGCCAAAGGCTACGCCGATTGCCGTTTCTTCAAGGAAGAGGACGAGCGGCTGGCTTGTTTCAACGGCTTTGCCGAAAGCATTCCGAAGCTGCCAAAAACCTGAGGCAGATCGCAAAGTCCGGCAGCCGGGCGGCTAGTCGCTGACCCGGCTCAACACGGCCCTGAAGGCAACGCCCGGCAGTTGCAGTGCGGTGCCTTCGAATTCCGCGGTGTCGCCATCCTCCCGTCCCGCGAGCGTCAGCGTGATCCGGTCGAGACCGAACAGCGCCTTGAAGGACGGGTCGTCATTGTAGCGCTCGGTCGAGATCTTGACCTTGATGCTGTCGCCTTCGCCCGTGCAGGTGCCGATGAACGCGAAAGCGGAATTGCCGCCGCGCATCTTGCCCTCCGTCACATAGACGACGCCGCAACCGGTGCCGTGAACCGTGTGGAAGTCGACCTTGTAGAGTCCCTGACGCACTGCATGTCCCCGCAGAATCCCAATGCAACTTGGCCGGCAAAGTATGATTGTTGCCAGCGGAAACAATCCGGTCGGCCCCGGGACCGTCGGCCATCAACAGCACGTCTTGTCAAGGCTCGAGAGAATTGCGGGCCGTGCAGCCAAATGCCGACGGGCGCAATATCGCAAACTTACCGGCTCGACGCGGATGGATTGGTGGAGGCCACGCGCGTGAGCGCGAGTGATGGCGTTGCCGACATCTTGACCAGGACGTCCTTGAGCGGGTCCCGCGTCCACGCTCGGGTCACATAGTCGCGATGGGTGATGCCGTCCCCGGTTTCGACGAACACCACGCTGCCCGGACGTAAGGGGCCGTCCATGTCTTCGGAGACGGTGATGCCTTTCTGCCGCAGCGTACTCATCAGTTCGCGGTCGCGCCGCGCGGTGTAGCGGGTGTAGGAGCTGACGAAGAAGCCGGAGCGGTGGCTCTCGATCCACGAGGCGAACTTGTCCATCTCGCCATAGACGGCGTCGAGCAACACGACGCCCCGGACACGGTCGCTGATGCCACCAACCTCGAGGCTCCAGGCCGTCGGCAGGAAGCCGCCGCTGTAACCGACGATCACGACCGGCATATTGGCGAAGGCGCGGGCGCTGTTGGGATCGCCAGTGAGCCGGGCCAGATGGTTCGCAGATTCGTCCAGGAAGCGCTTGAGGCCGCCGGCCTGCCAGAATTTGCCGGCGCTGGAATCGGCGGCGTCAACCGCCATTTGCGGCGCAAGCAGGATGGCGTTGGCGCCGGAATCGGTGACCTGCTGCGGCACCAGCTGTCGATCGCGGACGTCGCGCTCGAGTGTTGCGCCATTGCCGTGGAAGAACACCACGATCACGCCTGGCTTTCGCACGTCGAAATGTTCGGGCACGTGCATCAAGACGCGGTTATCGTTGTAAGTCTCGTCCTGCCAGAACACGCGTCCGGAATAGCTGCGGTGGCCGCGGCGGTCGCCCTTGGAGATGTTGAGGAACGGCGCGTCGGAGGCGGGGTTGTTGCCGAAATAGGGGAAGGCTGACGACTTCATGCTGACGAGCGTTGTCAGGTCCTCGCGGGGCGGACGCTGGTAGGGGATCTGCGGCGCGAGCGAAGCGACCTTGTAAGGCGCCTGCTCCGGCTGTGGCTGCACGGCGCGCTTGGGTGCGAAGTCCGACATCTGCCGTTCCAGAAAACCCTCGCTGGCGGATGGGAATCGCTCCCTGAACTGGGGGGCCGGGAAGCGATCCTCGAACGTGTCGTTGCTTGCGACTTGCTGGTTTGTCTTCGCAACGACCTGGACGTTGGCTTGGGCGTTGCCCTGGACGCTGGCCTGCGAGTTCGCCGCGAGCGCTGCCGGATTGGGCGCCTTGCCGCATTGAACCAGGGTCAGCGACAACGGCACCAAGGCTGAGATCAGGGCGATCCGGAGCGCACGACCGCGCGCGCCGGACGTCGTCCGGTCGGCGCGGATGTCAGCTCTCGGTTTCGGAACGGCCCCGACCATTCACCCATGACCCCAAGTCATGACCACAAGTCCATCGGCAGTCATTAAGGCAATTGAGCCGATGGGCGTTTAGGCGACGTTAAGTGTCCGGAGAAACTTCCCCACATCCGGAACGCTCAAAGGGACCACGCAATCGTGTCCTGATTGTGGGGGAGGGAAACGTGATGTCCCGGTGTTTGCGAAGCTTTATTGCCCCGGACCGTGCAATAATGGTGTTTGAGTACCGATTTTGCCCGCCTCATTTAACCCTTGTTAACCCTGCTTGAATTGACTGGACCGAACTGCACGATGCTTCCCACGAGGCGTGACGCCTGAGGTTGAGGACGGCGATGACGGCATCAGATGCGGGTACTGCACCCTGGACCGGCCGGCTAACCGGAAGCGGGTCGGGGGTCTCCGTTCTGGTCGCAACCGCCATTGTCGTGGCCGACATGATCGGGGTCGGCGTTTTCACCAGCCTCGGCTTCCAGGTCAAGGACATTCCCTCAGGGTTCTCGATCCTCTTGCTGTGGACCGTCGGCGGCATCGTCGCGCTGTGCGGGGTATTCTCCTACAGCGAGCTCGGCGCGATGTTTCCGCGCTCAAGCGGCGAATACAATTTCCTCGGCCGTGCCTATCATCCCGCCTTCGGCTTTCTCGCCGGCTGGGTGTCGGCGACGGTTGGCTTTGCAGCACCCGTCGCGCTCGCCGCGATGGCGTTCGGTGAATACGCCAAATCGGTCGTCCCCGGTGTGCCGCCGATCCCGCTTGCCATCGCCGTGGTGTGGCTGGTCTCGCTCGTGCAATTGACCGGCGTCAGGCACTCCTCGACGTTCCAGTTGATCTCGACCATCCTGAAGGTCGTGCTGATCGTTGCCTTCCTGGTTGCCGGCTTCATCGTCGGCGTGCCGCAGCCGATCGCCTTCACGCCGCAGGCGGGCGATCTCGCGCATATCGTCAGCGCGCCTTTTGCGATCGGGCTCGTATTCGTGATGTATTCGTTCTCGGGCTGGAATGCCGCAACGTACATCATCGGCGAGATGAACATGCCGCAGCGGGACCTGCCGCGTGCGCTGCTCGCGGGCACGCTGATCGTGCTCGTGCTGTACGTTGCGCTGAATGCGGTGTTTCTCCATTCGACGCCGGTCGGCGCGCTCGCGGGTCAGCTCGACGTCGCCAGCGTCGCCGGCAGCGCGATCTTCGGCAATCTCGGCGGCCGGATCGTCGGCGCGATGATCTGTTTCGGCCTGATCTCCTCGATCAGCGCGATGATGTGGATCGGCCCGCGCGTGATGATGACGATGGGGGAGGATATTCCGGCGCTGCGCGTGTTCTCGAAGCGCTCGGTGCGTGGCGCGCCGGCCTATGCCATCCTGTTTCAGCTCGCCGTCGCCAATCTGCTGCTGTTCACGCGCAGCTTCGAGGCCGTGCTCGATTTCATCCAGTTCGCACTGCTGTTCTGCTCGTTCTTCACGGTCGCCGGCGTCATCAAGCTGCGCATCACGGATCCCGACTTGCCGCGGCCCTATCGTGCCTGGGGATACCCGTTCACGCCGCTCGTTTTCCTGCTCGTGACCGGGTTCATGATGTACTATTTGTTGACCGAGCGGCCCGTGCAATCGCTGTTGGGGATGCTCGTCATGGTCTCGGGCCTGTTGATTTATGCTGTTTTCCGCAGGCGGCCGGTCGCCGCTGGCACTTCATCACATCGCGAATAGACATGTTTCGACCCATGAGAATTGCGGCCGTCGCTCTCGCCTTGCTGGCTGCGGCCGTCTCGTCCGCACGTGCTGCCGAGGCAACCTTCGACGACACCGCGCGCTTCCTCGCGGGCATGCAGCCTTCGGCGGATTCGCCGCTGGTGCCGCTCACAAAAGACCCGGGCTGGCAACGCCACGCAAAGTTCTTCGACGGCGCCTTCGCCCAGCTCGAGCAGCGCCAGCTCTCGAAGATCCGCAACTGGGCCGACGTCAATCTGGCGGCGCCCAGGCCGACCATGTTTTATTTGTTCAGCGGCCCCGACTTCCTCTACGCCAATGCCTTCTATCCCAAGGCCAGCACTTACGTGCTCGGCGCGCTGGAGCCGGTCGGTGCGGTGGCTGACCTGACGCGATTGCCGCGCGGTTCGATCGGCGCCGCGCTCTACAACGTCGAGCGCTCGCTCGGCTCGATCCTGAGTTTTTCCTTCTTCATCACCAAGCAGATGAAGGTCGACCTGCACACCAACCAGGTCAACGGCACCTTGCCGATCCTCTATGTCTTCCTCGTCCGTTCCGGCAAGACCATCCGCAATGTCGAGATGATCGCACTCGACGACAAGGGCGGCGTGCATGTCGGCAACGACAATCCCGGACCGAACGCGACGCGCGGCGCCCGGATCACCTTCGCAGGCCCCGACGGCGAGGCACGCACGCTGTACTATTTCTCGACCGATCTCTCCAATTCAGGTGCGCGCGCCGCAGGGTTCCTGAAATTCTGCGAGACGCTCGGTCCCGGCAACAGTCTGATCAAGAGTGCGTCCTATCTGCTGCACTCCGGCAACTTCACCGTCGCGCGCGACTGGTTGCTCGCCAACAGCGCGACCATCGTCCAGGACGATTCCGGCATTCCGCTTTCGAACTACAATTCGCGGCAATGGCGGTTCTTCCCGTTCGGCCGCTATCTCGGACCGATCGGCGAATTCCCCGGCCGCTACCAGGAACGCTACGCCGCGCTGTTCACGCGCGCCCAGCCGATCGATTTCGGCGTCGGCTACCGCTGGCGGATGCACGAGTCGAACTTGCTGCTGTCGGTGAAGGCACCGGGAAGCGAGACGGCGCCGGGCGCGGAGACCACCTCGTCCGCCGAGCCGTCGCCGAAACCGCCGCGTCCGAAGCGGCCACGTCCGCCCGAGCCGGTCCCGCCGCCACCCGGACGCTTTTTCTGGTCCCGTTAAGTCTGGTGCCAGGCCCGGCGTTACGCCGCCGGGCTCTGGGCGACGACGACCAGGACTTCCGCCTTCTGCCGGCCGAGGCTCCTGACCTCGTGCGGTGTCTCGCCTGAAAAATATAGGCAATCGCCCTTGCCGAGGACGAGTTCTTCGCCGTCGAGCTTGATCGCGATCTTGCCGTCGATGACAAACAGCAACTCCTCACCCGCATGCGAGGCGCGCGTCGCCGATTTGTGCGGCGGGCTCAGGAGGAACGGCTCCATCATCTTGCGGGTGCGGCCGGTTGCCAGTGGTACCACGCCAAAGGTGTCCTGAAACAGCGGGACGTTGCCGCCTTCACGGCGGAACAGCGTGTAGCGCGGCGCCGGCTCGGCGTTCGGGTCGAAGAAAGTCGCGACGTTGACCTCGAGCGCGGCTGCCATCCGCAGCAGGGCGGCGAGCGAAGGGATCTTCAGGTCGCGTTCGACCAGCGAGATATAGCCGCGCGTGAGATCACTCTGCCTGGCAAGCTGGTCCAGTGTCAGGCCCTTGGCGATCCGCGCCTGGCGAATATTGGCCCCGACGGCTGCCGCTTTGCTGACATCAAGCACGCATGAGTCTCCCGAACTGCTGATGTCTCTTTTGCAACAGATGTCGCCCGACTGCCAGTCCGTCGGGGAGGCGCTGTCGCTTCCGCCTACGCGCAAGTGTATTCCAAAGGAAAACTCATGCGCAGAAATTTAGAGCAAAGGCGCGGATATTGTAAGCAGAGACTCTGGAATATCGCATAAAATAGCACAGAAACAGTGCAGTAAGCGTGTTTTGCCGCTCCGCACGGCAATTGCCGCGTTCCGCGCCGTTGATTTCCAACAGTAAACATGATCGATTTTTACCGTCCGGGCTGCCGATGGGCTCCGTGGACAGAACCAACTGCTTCCCCTGGCGCCGGTACTTTTGGAGACATCGATGACCGTAGCAGACGACGTAACCCTGAACGTAGCGCCGGACGAGGCGGCGAGCTTGCGGCGGATCGTGTGGTCCAGCGTGATCGGCACCGCCGTCGAATGGTACGACTTCCTCATCTACGGCACGGCGACCGCCCTGGTCTTCAACAAGGTCTTCTTCGCTGCCGGCAATCCCACGCTCGCCACCATCGCGGCCTTCGGCACTTATGCGGTCGGCTTTCTGGCGCGACCGCTTGGCGCCGCGATCTTCGGTCACTACGGCGACCGGGTGGGCCGCAAGGCGATGCTCGCGATCACGATCATGGTGATGGGCATCGGCACCTTCCTGATCGGCCTGCTTCCGACCTATCAGCAGATCGGGATCGCCGCGCCGCTGCTCTTGATTGGGCTGCGATTCCTTCAGGGCATTGGCCTCGGCGGCGAATGGGGTGGTGCGGTGTTGATGGTGGTGGAGAATTGTCCGACGCACCGCCGCGGTCTGCTCGGCAGCATGGTGCAGGTCGGCAATCCCATCGGCAATCTCGCCGCGATCGGCATGTTTGCGCTGGTGGCGAGCCTGCCGGAAAGTGAGTTCATGTCCTATGGCTGGCGCATTCCGTTCCTGATCTCGATCTTGCTGGTCGGCGTCGGTCTCTACATCCGCCTCAACATGGATGAGACCGTGGCCTTCCGTCAGGTCCAGGCCAAAAAGGAGGTCGCAAGTCTGCCGCTGGTCGAGATCTTCAGGCATCACCGCCGGCCTTTCTTTACCGCGGTCGGGCTGAAAATCTCGGAGATCGCCTACGCCAGCATCGGCGGCGTGTTCGTGATGTCCTATGCCACGGCGAATCTTGGCTTGTCTCGTACGGTGGTGTTGAACGGCGCCTTCGCGGCATCGCTGGTCGCGCTGCTCGCGATTCCGCTGTTCGGTTGGCTGTCCGACATCGTCGGCCGCAAAAAGATGTTCTATGCAAGCTGTCTGTTTTCGGCGCTGTTTGCCTTTCCGCTGTTCTGGCTGCTCAACACCCGCGATCCCACCATCGTCATCTGCACCATCGTGGTCGCGATTACTTTCGGGCAGATGGTGATGTTCGGTATCGGCGCGCCCTGGTACTCCGAGCTGTTTTCCGCGCGGCTGCGCTATAGCGGCGCCTCGCTCGGGTTTCAGGTCGGGGCGGCCATCAGTGGCGGATTGACGCCGCTGATTGCGGCGGCTCTGATGGCCTGGAGTGGCGGCGCCACCTGGCCGGTTTCGCTGCTGCTGATTGGCTGCGCCGCCATCACGGCGACCGCGACCATGTTCGCGCCGGAAATGGCGAACAAGGAACTGACCTGATCCCGCGGCGCGCCGCTGCTGGTGGCGCGCCATCACTTCGCATAAGGATTTTGTCATGCTCGATGAGATAGGCGCCGGCTCGGCTGATAGCACAGCACGCCTCGGCTGGACTGGCCTAGTCCGCTTCCTCCATCTCGCTCCACGCGCGTTCCTGCCAATGCGCGCGATGGAGCAGCTCGTTCTCGTCGCCGGCCAAGGGATCGAGGGCGACCGCTACATGATCGGGCGCGAGGAAGGATATTATTCGCACAAGCCCGAGGAGGGCCGGCAGGTCACCCTGTTCGAGCTCGAAACCTTGATCGCGCTCAAGCGCGACGCGGGAATCGAACTCGGTCCCGAAGAGCATCGCCGCAACGTGACGGTCGAGGGCGTGCCGTTGAATCATCTGGTCGGCCGCCGCTTCTGGTTAGGTGAGACCTTGCTGGAAGCAACCCGATTATCGATTCCATGCCGGCATATCGAGGAGATCACCGGCAAGGCGATCTTCGATCCGCTCATCAACCGCTCGGGCCTGAACTGCAGGATATTGCAAGGCGGCATCGTCAGGGTCGGCGACACCGTGCGGAACGCGGCATGAGCGTACGGCCCATCACGACGATCAAGACGGTTGTCGCCGGCATCGAGGGCGCCGGCGCGGGCATCAAGGTGTTCACGCTGGCCGATCCCGACCGTTGGGCCCTGCCGCCGTTCAAGCCTGGCGCCCACATCGACCTGCATCTGCCGAACGGTCTCGTGCGGACCTATTCGCTGTGCAACGAGCCCGCCGACAACTCGCGTTACGTCATCGCGGTCAAACGCGAGGCCGATGGGCGCGGCGGTTCGCGCGCGCTTCACGACGAGGTTGGCATAGGCGACGTCATCGGCGTGTCACTGCCGCGCGGCGGGCTGGAGCCGGGTGCGGACATTGCGCGCCATGTGTTCGTCGCGGGTGGCATCGGCGTGACGCCGTTCTTGTCGATGGCCCGTCACCTCCTGCAGATTGGCAATGCAGACTTTGTGCTGCACCTCATCGTTCGCGAGGAGGTGCCGCTTGCCGCACACCTCGCGCCGCTGATGGAAGCGGGGCGTGTCGTCGTGCACCGCACGTCCTGCGCCGGGCGTCCGGATCTGGCGTCGCTGGTAGGAGAGGTTGGGGTGCAGACGATGGTGGCCTGCTGCGGGCCCGAAGGCATGACCGAAGAGTTCGAGGGCGTGACCGCAGCCTGGCCCGCAGCCAACGTTCACATCGAGCGCTTCGTGGCGCCGCCACCGGTGATCGACCCCGACGCAAAGCCTTTCGTGCTGTCGCTGGCACGTACGGGGACGGAAATCCCGGTTCGCGCCGGCCAGACCATGCTGGCCGCCTTGCAGGAAGGAGGCATCGACGTATCGACGTCCTGCTGCGGCGGCATCTGCGGCGCCTGCAAGGTCGGCTGGATCGAGGGCAAGCCCGTGCACCGCGATCGCGTCCTGTCGCCCTATGAGCGCGAACGCTTTCTCATGATCTGCGTCGCCGGATCAGACGCCGACCGGCTGGTGCTGGACCTCTGAAGTCTAGCCCTACCAGTGCACGCTCTGGCTCGGCACGATGAATGCCGTCGTGCTGGGCGGCGTGCCAGTGCTCGTCGCCAAATACCAGCCGGAGCCGACGACGAGCATTAGCAGAGCGATGATGGCGATCATGTCGAGGGTTCTGGGATCGTGGCCTCGCGAACCACCCCGCGAATCCGGTCTAGACCTGACGTGAAAATGAGGGCTGATTTTCCAGCGCATTGTTGTTTCCTCCCGCGGGAGCATCACATCAACGCGAGGGGAGAATTTCGGTTCCACTCAGGGTAGCGACGCCTAAGGAGCCGCATCAGTCTTGGGATGCGTTGACGCCGCGCCAGCGGCCGTAGCGCCAAGGCGAGTACCAGTGTGCGCCCTGTGGCGCGGTGAGGGGCACGTTGTCGATGCCCGAGGTGCCGAACGGGTTGCAACGGAGCAGGCGCGCGAGCGTCATCCAGCCGCCGGCCCACAGCCCGAACCTTTCGATCGCCTCGTCGCCATAGACCGAGCAGGTCGGCAGGTGCCGGCAATTGTAGCCAACCAGCGGCGAGAGCGTGTGGCGGTAGAGCCAGATCAGCGCACGGCCGAATTTGCGCGGAAGCCGGAGCGCGCCCGCGACGGGATTGGAACAGTGCTCGCAGGCTGATTGCTTCATGGGCGCTTGCTGAGATCCTGGGCGAGGTTCTGCGCGGTTCCGGTGCAGGGAACTGTAAGCTGTTGTTTGTACGTCATATTTTGCATGCTTTTTGGGAGCAGTGCAGCAAGTGCCTATGGACGAGCTGTATTCCCCCGGATACCATTTTTGTGACGTTCATGTGAGACTCATTGGAACGTCAGAACGGGGGCTTGGCTGAGTCGGTTCGCTGTAAGGCTTGGGTCAAAGCTTGGGACTTGGGGAAGGGACCAGTTTGAAACTTCTGAAGGCGCTCAAACTTCGCGGCTGGTTGCTGGTGGGAACCGCTGCTTGTGGAGTCGTGTTGGCTGGCGCCGTCGCGACCCTCGGGTCGTCGGCTCGGGCCGGTGCTGCCCTCGAAGAGCGCAAGCTGCCGATGAAGTTCGGCTGGGTCGCCTGCGAGCCGAATTGCCGCGGTTGGGTCAGCGCGGTCGGCATCATCACCGCCGATACGCCCAGGGACTTCGAAGAGTTTTCCCGCGGACGCCAGCTCGGCGGCGCCACCGTGGTGCTCGATTCCAGCGGCGGTTCCGTCAACGACGCGATCACGCTCGGCCGGCGCTTCCGCAATCTCGGACTTTTGACCACCGTCGGCATCAGCGTTCAGAGCCGCGGCGGGCAGACGGTTCGTCCGACGGTCGCGCCTCAGGCCTATTGCGAATCCATGTGCGTATTCCTGCTGCTGGCCGGCAAGAAGCGCTACGTGCCGGAAGCGGCCCATGTGCGGGTCCACCAGATCTGGATGGGCGATCGCGCCGATGATGCCAAGGCGGCGAGCTACAGCGCGCAGGACCTGATGATCGTGGAGCGCGACATCGGCCGGCTCGCCAAATACACGTTCGACATGGGCGGTGCCGGCGATCTGCTGTCGCTCGCGCTCAGCGTCCCGCCCTGGGAAGATTTGCACGAGCTCGATGCAGGGGAGCTCAAGCTCACCAATCTCGTGACGACGGATCTCGTGGCCGACGTCCTGCCGCATGTCGACATCTCCGCGCCGGCAATGGCGGAGCTTGCACCGAAGACCCAGGCGAGGTTCGGTGCGGAACCGGAGCAGCCTGCCAAATCGACCAAGACGGCGGAAGCGCTGGTCCCGACGGGCAGCGTGGCCACGCCGGTTGCGGCGTCGCAGAAGTAGCCTCGAATTGCCGATTTCATTTCGGGCCCAGCGACGAGCCCGGAATCAGCATCCAGAATCAGCCTCCGGAATCAGCCTTGCGCCGCAGCCGGCTGCTTCGCCTTCGCCTCGATCTGGCCGATGGCATCGACCACGGCATCGAAGGTCAGGAGCGTCGAGGCGTGGCGCGCCTTGTAGTCGCGGACCGGCTCGAGGAACTTGATCTCTTCCCATTTGCCTTCAGGAGGCGCGCCGTTCTCCTTCAGCATCTTGCGAACAGTTTCGCGTAACTCGCGGAGTTCGCTCGCAGTCGATCCGACGATCTGACTTGCCATGATGGATGAAGATGCCTGTCCCAGCGCGCAGGCCTTCACGTCATGGGCGAAGTCGGTGACCTTGTCGCCCTCCATCTTGAGGTCGATTTTGACGGTCGAGCCGCACAGCTTGGAATGGGCGGTGGCGGTGGCATCCGGGTCCGACAACCGTCCGAGCCGCGGAATATTGCCGGCCAGTTCGATGATCCGCTTGTTATAAATGTCGTTCAGCATGTGATGGAGTCCAGCAGGATCGGCCTTGGCGTGCGCCGTCCACGGCCCTATATAGGGTCGGAACTGGCGGAAAAACAGTCCAGCGCTGCGGCAGTGGTGTGATCCAGAACCGTGCTGTCGGCGTTCTAACTTGCAGATCTTTTCGCCGAAACTGTTCTCTCAGGCGTCCGGCGGTTCGCCGCCCCGTCTGCCGGTGACACTCCGGCCGCAAGGCCGTCGAACGGAGTAGACATGGACGCTACCATCAAATCCATCCGCCCCAACAAGCCCTCCGACCGGCAGCCCGAGAGCCGTCCGGCGGAGCTTGATCCTTCCGAATTCCTCGCAGCCGCCGTCCGCGCCGACCAGCCGCGCCCCGCGCGCGCCGAGGCCGAGCAGGCGGTTAAGACGCTGCTCGCCTATATCGGCGAGAATACCAACCGCGAGGGTTTGCTCGACACGCCGCGCCGCGTGGTCGAGGCTTTCGACGAACTCTATCAGGGCTACCACCAGTGCCCGGCCGAGGTGCTCGATCGCACCTTCGGCGAGACCGCCGGCTATGATGATTTCGTCCTTGTGCGCGACATCGAGTTCACCTCGCAATGCGAGCATCACATGATGCCGTTCTATGGCAAGGCGCACATCGCCTACACGCCGGTGGAACGCGTGGTCGGCCTCTCGAAGCTTGCGCGCCTCACCGACATCTTCGCCCGCCGGCTCCAGACCCAGGAGCACATGACCGCGCAGATCGCGGCGGCGATCGACGAGATCCTCAAGCCGCGCGGCGTTGCCGTGCTGATCGAGGCCGAGCATACCTGCATGTCGGTGCGCGGCGTCGCCAAGCATGGCGCCTCCACCTTCACCAGCCGCTTCACCGGCATGTTCCGCGACAATCCGGCGGAGCAGGCTCGTTTTCTGTCCCTGGTGCGAGGCCTGCAGCGCTGACCTCGCGAACAGACCGGCGAGGGCGTTGTGTCCGCTCACTCTCATGAAACCGAGGAAGGTCTCGCCTTCCTTCCCAGGTTCGATGCGGCCGGCCTCGTGACCGTCGTTGCGACCGACGTCGCCACTGGCGACGTGCTGATGGTCGCGCACATGAACGACGAGGCGCTGCGCAAGACCATCGCGACCGGCGAGGCCTGGTACTTCAGCCGCTCGCGCAATGCCTTGTGGCGAAAAGGTGAGACCTCAGGTCAGACCCAGCGTGTGGTCGAGATCCGCACCGATTGCGATCAGGATGCGGTCTGGCTCCGTGTCGAGCAGATCGGTGCCGCGTGTCACACTGGCCGCCGCTCCTGCTTCTACCGCAAGGTCGAGGCCGAAGACGGCGGCGCCAGGCTCGTCTTCGTCGATGCGGACAGGCTGTTCGATCCGGACGCGGTGTACAAGAAGTAGTCCTTCCGTCATGCGGAGCTGTCGGCCCGGATTAACCTCGCATTAACCATACCTGTCCCACGGTGAGACGACAGGGCGCCGAATTGCCGGCGCCCCTCAACGCCGCGCGGGGCGGGCATTTCATCATGTCGGTCGACAATTCCAGTGCCTCTCCGACGGCGGTTCTCGATCCGTCGCGGGCACGCGTCGCCGGTGCGATCAAGCAGGCTTCGAACGTCGGCGGCGTCAGCTTCCAGTACATGCTGACCACCGCCAAGATGGAATCGGATTTCGATCCCACGGCGGGGGCGACTACGTCATCGGCGCACGGGCTCTACCAGTTCATCGACCAGACCTGGCTCGGCACGGTGAAGGAAGCGGGCACCCAGCTCGGCTATGGCAATTATTCCGACGCCATCACCAGGACGTCGTCGGGCACCTACACCGTCGATGATCCCGCGATGAAGCGGTCGATCATGAAGCTGCGCGACGATCCGGAGGCCGCGTCCAGCATGGCGGCTGCGCTGACGCAGTCGAACAGCTTCAAGCTCACCGGCCTGCTCGGCCGCAGGCCGTCCGACAGCGAACTCTACATGGCGCATTTCATGGGCGTCGGCGGCGCCGCGAAACTGATCGCCAATGCCGAGGACAATCCGCAAGCGGTCGGCGCGCGGTTGTTTCCCAACGCGGCCTCCGCCAATCGCTCGATCTTCTACGCCAAGGACGGCCGCGCGCGCAGCGTCTCCGAGGTCTATTCGGTGCTGGATGCACGCTACGCCAGCGCGGCAAATTCGAAAACCACCCGCAGCGCGATGGCGATGTATGGCGGCACGCCGTCGACCGCGCAGGTCGCGAGCGCCAACGGCGTACACCCTGCCGCGCCGCTGATCGACAATGCCGCGTATCTCCAGACCTTTCCGAACACACGCGCGGTGACGCCGGTCAGCGCGACAGCGCCAATGACGGTCGCGGACAATGCACCGAGCACGCCGGTGTTTCGCTCGATCTATCAGCCCGGCGACACCACCCAGCCGGTCTCGACGACCGTGCAGAAATTGTGGGGCAACAATGCCTCGCTCACCTCGGTCGCGACCTCGGCCGCATCGGCGACGCCCGACGTCCGGCCGCCGCAGCCGCTTGATCTCTTCAGCGATCGCAGCGGCACGTTCTCAAGCTAATACGCACCCCGTGTCTCGGACGCGTCGCAGCGTGAACGCTGCTGCGCACGTCCCGGCGCGTGCCGGGTTGCCTTTGTTCCCTTAACAAAACGTCAATAAAACCAGCCAGTTATGGTGAACGCTTTGTTAAGCGTCGTGGTTTATTTTGTGTTGCAGGTGACAAGCCGTCACCGCTTCGTCTTCGTTGCGTAAGCCGGAAGCACCATGATCGTTCGGCAGTTCATCAATTGGATCAGGACGGCGCCCGCTGGCGAGCGGGCTGAGGCAACGCGGGCGTTGGCCCGGGCCTGGCTGATCTCAGACCTTTCCCATGACGACCGTGTTGCCGCTGAAGGCGCGCTTCTGATGCTGCTCGACGATGCCTCGCCGCTGGTGCGGCAGGCGATGGCCGAGGCGTTTGCGCGCAGCACCGAGGCGCCGGCGTCGATCGTGCGGGCGCTGTCGGCGGACCAGCCGACCGTCGCGTTGCCCGTGCTCGAACATTCTCCGCTGCTGATCGACGCCGATCTCGTCGACATCGTCGCGACCGGCAACGACGAGGTGCAGTGCGCGGTCGCGCGCCGCATCGCGCTGCCGGTATCGGTCTGCGCCGCCATTGCCGAAGTCGGCTGCGCGGCGGCAGCGCTCGAGCTGATCGAAAATCCTCATGCCGAGCTTGCGCCGTTCTCCTGGGATCGCATCGTCGAGCGTCACGGCCATCTCGCCGCGATCCGCGAGGCGATGCTGGTGCTGGAGGATCTGCCGTCCGCAACGCGCGCCGCGCTGGTGGCAAAACTCTCGGAGACGCTGGCTCAATTCGTCGTGGCCCGGAACTGGCTGAGTGCCGACCGCGCCGAGCGCATCGCGACCGAGGCGCGCGACCGCTCCACCATGAACATCGCGGCGCGCTCGCGGGGCGAAGACATGGAAGGTCTGGTGCGGCACCTGCGCATCACCGGCCAGCTCACCGCGGGTCTCATTCTGCGCGCGCTGCTGTCGAGTAATCTCGACCTGTTCGACGCGGCGCTGGCTGAGCTCGCCGAGTTGCCGCTGGCGCGCGTGTCCGCGCTGCTGCACGATCGCGGCGGCAACAGCCTGCACGCGCTGCTCCGTCGCGCCGGGCTTCCCGAGACGACGTTTGCGGCCTTCCAGGTCGCCCTTGATGCCTGCCACGAGCAAGGCTTCGTCGACAGCGACGACAATGCGGCGCGGCTGCGCCGCCGCATGGTCGAGCGCGTGCTCACCCATTGCGAGACCGACCGCGGCGCGACGGAGCCGCTGATGGTCCTGCTGCGCCGCTTCGCCACCGAATCCGCCCGCGAAGAGGCAAGGCTGTTCTGCGACGAGCTGGTCGCGGACGACGCGGTCGATCCGGTGTATAGCGAGCTGATTGCGGCGTAGTTCGAGCCGGTCCCGAAAACTCCGTCATTGCGAGCGTAGCGAAGCAATCCCGAATCCCATCGCGGGAACAGTCTGGATTGCTTCGCTCCGCTCGCAATGACGAGAGGGAAAAGCTACCCCGCCGGCGCGATGCTGGGCGCCAGGATCACTTCGAGATGCTCGGGGCGGTCGCGGTTGGCGTGGGCGAGATAGTCGTCGGCGACCTTGCGCAGGCGCCGGCCGAGCTCGGCGGAGACGCTGATGCTGTCGAGTTTGGTATTCTCGTGCACGATGGCGAGGATGGCGTTGATGTGGTGCGTGAACAACTCGGCCGGCACCTTTTCGAGATCGGGCGCGTGCTCGATGACGCGGCACAGGCTCTCGGCTATGCCTGCCGCCGCCGGATAGCCGAAGGTCGCGGCATCGCCCTTGATGTCGTGCGCGGCGCGAAACAACTCGTCGCGCCTGTCCTTGGTGAAGCCGTCGTGTCGGATGGCGACGTAGGCGGCCGATAGCCGGTTGATCTCGGTCGCCATCCAGTCCTTGAACTCGCCGGCGAGGCCCGCGAGCGCCTGTTCGGCGCGGCCGATCGGATCGTCCATGTCCTTCTCTTCGACACGGCGCAGGACCGACCGCAGCGGGTTGGGCTGTGTGATGATTTGATGCGTGGCGAAGGCCGTGATCTCGATGTCTCTTGCGCTGTTCTTCGCCATGGTATCGGCCTCGATCGTGAGAGACGTTGCGCTAGATGGTGGAGCGGGCCTTGTCGAGCAGCGAGGGCTGCTGCAGCACCTCGTGCTTTTCGCCGACGCGGCGCTCGGGGCCCATATAGGCGGAGTTGATGTTGCGGCGCCGGTCCGGGCCGAAATAGGTCTTGGTCTTGATGAAGGGGCGGGGACTGGCGACCACGTTGAGGATGCGCTGGTAGAGCCCCTTGGCCGAGATCGGTTTGGCCAGGAATTCGGTGACGCCGGCATCGCGCGCCACCGTGACGCGGCGTTTCTCGGAATGACCGGTCAGCATGATGATCGGCGCGTAGGGATTGCCCTTGGATTCCGGCTGCCGGATCATCTGCGCCAGTTCGAGCCCGTCGAAGATCGGCATCGCCCAGTCGGTGATGACGATGTCGGGCACATAATGGCTGTACATTTCCAGCGCCGTGGCGCCGTCCTCGGCCTCGTAGACTTCGCGCGCGCCAAAGGAATGCAGCAGCGTCCGCAGGATGCGGCGCATGTGCGGATTGTCGTCGCAGACGAGGAAACGCAGCTTGTTGAAATCGATGCGGAACATGGAGCCCGGGCCGGAGCGGTCAACTTTCGTTAACCATATCTCGCCGGGGGTTAATGAAGGGTTGCGATCTGCAGTCCGGCGAGGCGGCTCAAGAGCCGAACTGTTCGCGCAGAATGCGTTCTTCCAAGCTGTGACCGGGGTCGAACAGCATGCGCATCGAGATGGTCCTGTCGGACAGCACCTCGACGCGGCGAACATCGCGCACCTCGTCGTGGTCGGCGACCGCCGCCACGGGGCGCTTGTCGCCCTCCAGCACCTCGATCACGACATAAGCCGTGTTCGGCAGCAGCGCGCCGCGCCAGCGTCGCGGGCGGAAGGCGCTGATCGGCGTCAGCGCCAGGAGCGCGGCGTTGATCGGCAGGATCGGACCCTGGGCGGACAGATTGTAGGCGGTCGAGCCGGCCGGCGTTGCCACCATGATGCCGTCGGCGATCAGCTCGGACATGCGCTCGCGCTCGTCGATCAGGATCCGCAGGCGCGCGGCTTGGTAGGTCTGCCGGAACAGGGCGACCTCGTTGATGGCGTGATGCAGGTGGACGCGGTCGTTGGCGTCCGTCGCGCGCATCAGGAGCGGGTGGATTTCGGATTCCTGCGCCGCCTCGAGACGGGCTCGAAGATCGACGGTCGAGTACTCGTTCATCAGGAAGCCGACGGTGCCGCGGTGCATGCCGTAGATCGGCTTGCCCGTATGCATGTGTTGATGCAGCGTCTGGAGCATGAGCCCGTCGCCGCCGAGTGCGACCACGATGTCGGCGTCCTTCGGATCGCAATTGCCGAAGTCCCTGGTGAGCTGGCCGAAGGCGGCTTGCGCCTCGCTGCTCGGGCTGGCGACGAAGGCGATCCGGTCGTATCGCGCTGGCTTGGTCATGGCTTCCGGGCAGGGCCGCTGGCTGGAGAAAGTTCCGCCGGGCTCGTCTAACGATCTCGACCTCGATTGTCGAGGAGGACCGCCCTTCAAAGGAGACTGGCAACTGGCCATCTCGGCCTGAAGACAAAACCGGGTCGATTTATGCCTAACCAGGCCCTTCAGGCGCGGCCGGGCCTGTGATCCCCCAAACCGTCGCAATTCCGAGCTAGCCTCACCGTCCGCACCGGTTCTTGCAGCCGGGCAGGGAGAACGATCATGAACATGAAGATCCCGGCACTCCGCCGTGCGACGCTGGTGCTGGCGGTGTCGGCTTTCGCGCTCGCAGGATTTGCGCGCGCCGACGATCCGCCGCAGCCGCGCGCAGAGGTGGCGGCGGCAGCCGGACAGAAGGGCGGACGCGGCGGCGCACAAAGCGCGTCGCAGAATGCATCGTCATCCGCCGAGCCGCACCGTCTTCCGCCGGATTCAACCACGAAGCAGACGCTCGATCTTCCCGGCCGCACCCTCAATTTCGCGGCGACCGCCGGATCGATCCGCGTGTTCGAGGGCAAGGGCGAGCCGGTGGCCGATATCGCCTATACATCCTATGAACTCGACGGCGCCGATCGTGCGACGCGCCCGGTGACGTTCCTGTTCAACGGCGGGCCCGGAGCATCCTCGGCATGGCTCCAGTTCGGCGCGGCCGGGCCGTGGCGGTTGCCGCTCGATGGCGAAGCACTGTCGCCGTCCGCCTCGCCCGAGGTGAAGCCGAACGCGGAGACCTGGCTCGATTTCACCGATCTCGTCTTCATCGATCCCGTCAGCACCGGCTACAGCCGCTTTGTCGCGACCGGCGATGACGCGCGCAAATCGTTCTACTCCGTCGACGGCGACGTCAATTCGATCGCGTTGGTGATCCGCCGCTGGCTGGAGAAGCATGACCGGCTGACCTCGCCGAAATACGTCGCCGGCGAAAGCTATGGCGGCATTCGCGGGCCGAAGGTGGTGCGCCAGTTGCAGCTCCAGCACGGCGTCGGCGTCAGGGGATTGATCCTGGTGTCGCCGCTGCTGGACTTCCGCGAGTTCACAGGCACCAGCCTCCTGCAATATGTCGCGACGCTGCCGAGCTATGTCGCGGTGGCGCGCGAGGCGAAAGGCCCGGTCAAGCGTGCCGATCTCGCCGACGCCGAGGCTTACGCACGCGGCGAATTCCTGGCCGACCTCGTCAAGGGCGAGGCGGACAGGGAGGCGACCAATCGTCTTGCCGATAAGGTCGCCGAACTCACCGGCATCGACCAGGCGGTCAGCCGCCGGCTCGCCGGCCGCTTCGATGTCGGCGAATTCCGCCGCGAGTTCGACCGCAAGAACGGCAAGGTCACAGGGCGCTACGATGCCTCGGTGCGCGGCTTCGATCCCTATCCGGATTCGAGCAGCTCGCGGTTCGGTGATCCCTCCGGCGATGCGCTGCAGGCGCCGCTGACGAGCGCCGCGGTTGAGCTGCTGACACGCAAGCTCAATTGGCGGCCCGATGGCTCCTACGAGGTGTTGAACGGCGCCGTCGAGGGTCACTGGGATTTCGGGCGCGGCATCAACCCGCCGCAGTCCGTCTCCGAGCTGCGCCAGATCCTCGCCACGGATGCGAAGCTGAACGTGCTGGTCGCGCACGGCCTGTTCGATCTCGCCACGCCCTATTTCGGCTCCAAGCGCGTGCTCGACCAGTTGCCGGCCTTCGCAACACAGCGAGTCAAGTTCGTCGTCTATCCCGGCGGCCACATGTTCTATTCGCGCGACGGCTCGCGCCAAGCCCTTCGGAGCGAGGTCGAGACTCTCATTCGGGAGTAGGCCGTCGCTTGCGCGGCTTGTATCTCCGCGCGATCTCGCGCGCCACGACGGCCGCAGGCTTGACGTTGGCGCCCGCGATCCAGACGTCGCTGATCCTGCCGCGCTTGTCGCGGACGCGGCGCACCGGCTCGCCGTGGCTGGAGTAGCCGGCGGCCCAGGCGAGCTTGCCGGTGTCGCGGCCGGTGACCTCGATCTCGGCGGCGTCCATGAACGGGTTGTTGAACTGGGGATTGGCGACCAGCACGCGGTTGCCGACCGGCACGAGGTCGTTCGCGCCCCAGATCGTCCACCAGCGGCCAGTCCAGTCGCGCACGCGGCGGTCGGGTGCACCACGGGACTGAAAGACGCGCAGGATCTGCATCGCGCCGTCCATCCAGAACGGTGCCGCGCCGTCGATGGAGTTGCTGAGGATGCTGATCGCGAGCTCGCAAGCGGGGATGGAGCAGGTCCGGGAGATGTAACCTTGAAAGCCGCCGCCATGGCCGAACCAATCCCAGCCGTCGGTTTTGCCGGCGTTGACGCCGAGGCCGTAATAGGCCTCGAAGCTTTGCGGCACGCGCCAATGGTTTCGCGTCATCTCGCGGCGGCTCGCGACCGATAGCACGCTCTTCTTCGCATTGGGCGCGAGCTGCGCGTAGAAGCGGGCGGTATCGGCGGCGGTCGCGATGAAGCCGGCGGCGGAGGCCATCGCGTGCGCGGGATTGTCGCCGGGGATCACGCATCGCTCCCCGTACGGCAGCTTGCGGGTGTGGCCGCGCGCGAACGACGCGCCCTTAGGAAGCGGTGCATCCGGCTCGGTCTCGCGCAGGCCCGCGGGTTCGATGATCTCGCGCTTGATCCAGACCGGGTAGGGCTCCTTCGTCACGGCCTCAATGACGAGACCGATCAGCCCAAAGCCGTGATTGGAATATTTGAAGCGTGTGCCCGGCTCGATTGCGGTCGGCAGCTTCAATTCCGCGAGCAGCTCCTTGGCGCTCAGATATGGACGGCTGTCGATGAACTGGCCGGAATCGGCGCCGTCGCGCGTCAGTCCCGCGCTGTGCGAGAGCACTTGCGCGATCGTCGTTTCGGCGACGCGCGGATGCAGGCCGGCGACATATTGGCCAACGGAATCGTCGAGCCGGAGCTTGCGTTGCTCGCGCAGCTTCATGATGCCGGCCGAGGTGAAGCTCTTCGAGTGCGAGGCAATGCGGAAGCGGTGGCGTGGGGTGAGCTTCTCGCCGGTGTCGAGATTGGCGAGGCCGAACGCATGCTCGGCAACGACCTCGCCGCGATGGACGAAGGCGACCATGACGCCCGGCTGCTGGATTGTGGTGTGCTGGAATTCGATCCAGGAGCCGATGTAGTCGATCGCGGATCGCAGCCACTTGTCCATTGCGCACCGATTTGCGAGGGAAGGATTGGTGGGCAAGCTAGCCGAGAACGCAGAACGGGCACAACCCTGCGGTTGTGCCCGTTCGCCTCATTCGAAAATGCGATGCGCTAATAGACGAGGGTCGCGCCGGTCGGCTTGTCCAGCGCGGCGGCGAGCGAGCGATATTCGGAGCTGTCGGTGCCGGCGAGCGAGGCGAGCTTGTTCAGGTGATACTGCGCCTGCTCGCGGTTGCCCTGCTCGAGCTGCCAGAGGCCATAGTACTGCCAGGTGCGAATGTGGTTCGGATCGTCCTTCAGCGCCAGCTCGTAATAGACCTTCGACGACTGGTAGTCGCCGAGCTTGCGATAGGAATAGCCGATCAGATTGGCGACGTCGGCGACGTCGTCGCGCTTGAGCGACTTCAGCTGGCCGATCGCGCCGGTGTAGTCGTGATTGTCATAGATCGTGGTGTAGGCAGTGCGATAGGCGGCGAGGAATTTCGGATCGCTGATGGAGGAGCTCTTCTTCTTGCCCTTTTTGGTCGAGGTGTCCGACGCCGGCGGAGAGGAGGGGGTGTCGCCACCTGCGGCATAGGCGCTGGTCAGAGCCGGCCCGGCCGCCAATGTCATGGCGACAAGTCCCGGCACAAGAAGCGTTGAGAGTTTGCGCATCGAAGTTCTCCGGTATGGAACGTGGCGATCCTACACGATTGCCCAAAGACCGGAACACCCATCAGGCAAAAACATTCCCAGCATCCCGGCCTATTCGTCCTGCGGCCGGATGACAAACTTGTCATCCAGATGAACGGAAGCCTGCTGCGGGCTTCAGATTGGGTTCAGTGCGTGCCCCCTAGGCTCCAACCTACGATCAAAGGGTTGGCGAGAGGGCGCCCGCCTCAAGATCCTTCCAAGAGGAGATCAACCATGTTGAAGACCATTTCCGCAGCCTTGCTCGCAGCTTCCGTAATCGCAGCCCCGGCCTTCGCAGCCGAGACCGGCAAGACCACGACGACCACGCCGGTGATCAAGGCGGACCAGAGCCAGACCAAAGCATCGACCACCGCCGCGAAACCCGACGCCGGCCTCAAGGCGGACGCCAAGACTTCGGACGCCAAGACTTCGGACGCCAAGACTTCGGACGCCAAGGCCGACGCCAAGGTGGATGCCAAGGTGGACTCGAAGTCGAAGGCGATGAATGCCAACGCCGCGGTCACACCCGACGAGCACAAGACCGTGCGCACGCATCGCCACCACCACAAGCATCTCTCAGCGAAGAAGTCGCTGAAGACGCAGCCGGACGTGACCAAGCCGGCGACGATGGACAAGCGCAGCTAACCACTGATCCTGCGCGGCGGCGTCCTAGCATTGCCCCCGCCGCCGCGTGAGGAATTCAGGCCGGCCTGTTCGTCACGCCTCGCGCGAAAGCTCGAGGTGCTGGCGGCGGGCCGGTACGACCATGATGAAGCCCGCGAGCAACCTCCCAGGTTTGGCGGCCGCAACCAAAACCTCGAAAACAACCCCATGCACAGTAGCCGATGCTAGATAAATCAATGGTTTGACGGATGGGCTCATCTGCGGATTTTACGAAGCCGTTTGACTTGTCGGGCAAAACACCTGTAGACAGGCATCATTGCAACCTTGGGGCTGGAACGTCTCCGAGACTGATCGAGCGGAGAGCGTAAGCGGTGCGGCGACTAGCGGAACGCGCAGTGAGCTTGGCGTTGATGCTGGCACTGCCGCTGGCGCTCACGGGATGTTTCGGCAGCGGCGGTGATCGTCCGGCTCTGATGGAGGGGACCCAGGCCGGAGGCCCACAACCGTTCCCGGATAATTTCCGCGGCGACACGCTGGCCTTGATGCGCAGCTATCTGAACAACCCCGTCGGCGTGCGTGACGCCAGTATGGCCGAGCCGGTGCAGCGCGAGGTCGGCGGCCGGCAGTTCTATGTCAGCTGCCTGCACTTCACCCCACGCGAGACCGACGGCACCTACAAGGCCATGAGAGAACGCGCCGTGATTTTCGTCAACGGCCGGGCGGACCGCGTCGTCGATCGCGCCAGCGAGCTGTGCGCGGGCGCGGTTTACGTACCCTTTCCGGAACTTGAAAAGATGACGCGGTAGCGCAAAGCCCACCTTCATCGCCGGGTGATAGAACAGAGCCCGCCGGAGTTGCGGGATCACATTTCGGCGAGCTTTGAACGGGGTGGTTTTGCGTTGCGACTAATCGGTACGGCAGGTTGCAGCCGACGGAAAAAAACCGTCGGCACCAGCCTGCGGGACGGAACAAAACGGCGTTGTTGCCGCTCCGTCACAGTCACGAACGATCAACGTTCCGGCATCGCCGCGAAGCAACCCAATTCACGCCACGTTGTTTCCTGAGTGTCGTAATTGAAAGAACGGGGATGATCATGAAGAGGATTTTGCTGGGTGCAGTTGCCCTGCTTGCGCTGGCCGCGCCGGCTGCCGCAGCCGACATGCAGGCGCGCACCTACACCAAGGCTCCGGCCTACACGCCGCCGCAGGTAATCTACAACTGGACCGGCTTCTACATCGGCGGCCATGTCGGCGGCGCCTTTGCCGGCGACAGCAGCTTCCAGTCGAGCGACGCGCGCTTCCTCGGCGGTGTCCAGGGCGGCTTCGACTACCAGTTCGCGCCCAATTGGGTCATGGGCGTCGAGGCCCAGTATTCCTGGCTGCCGACCAACAATAGCGGTGCCACGTTCCCGCTGGGCACGCAGGTGACCTCCAATACCGACCAGCTTGGCTCGGTAACCGGTCGCATCGGCTACACCTGGGGTCCGGCGCTGCTTTACGCCAAGGGCGGTTATGCCTGGCGCAACGGCGGCCTTGGCGTCAATATCGCCGGCGTCCCGCAGGCCTTCACCGCCACCGGCAACAGCAAAGACGGCTACACTGTCGGCGCTGGCCTCGAATACATGTTCGCGCCGAACTGGTCGGCCAAGGCCGAGTACCAGTATTACAACTTCGGCAGCACGACGATCACCTCCGGTCCGGTCGACGTTGTCGGCGTCCGCGGCCGGGAGGACGAGCATGCCGTCAAGGTCGGTGTGAACTACCGCTTTGGCTGGGGCGGTCCGGCAGCCTCGCGCTACTGACGCGCCACCAATGACCACGAACTGACAAAGGCCGGCTCTCGCCGGCCTTTCGTTTGCCCGGCCCTCGTTGGCGAGTTTTGTTTGCATTGCGTCAACCATCTGGCGCGTCATTTGCAAGCAAACGTTCCGGCGGGCGCTTTCTCACGCGCGTCATGGAGCTCGGGTAAAGCAAAAATAATTTTTGCCGCTTACGGAACTCGCGCGCCGGAACGCGTTATATGACGATTACCGGGCTGGTGGGACGACGGACATGCGTATCTTGGTGTCGGCAGTGGTGCTCTCGTGCTTCGTCGGTTTGCCGTGCGCTGCCCAAACAATCCTCAAATCCGAGCCTCTGATGCTGGCACCCTATGAGGTGGCCTTCGTCAAGGATGACTCGTGCTCTTCCGGCAAGGTGCTGAAGGTCACCGGCGCGATCCGCGGGCTGCATCGCCGGAAGGCCTGCGTGGCTTTGGCTGGCGAGCAGGCCTCGCTCGCGACCGCAACGCCCTGAGATTTTCCTGAGCTCTGGCTTCCCGGCTTCGAGCTGTCCTCAGGAATTGAGCTCAAGCTCCATCCTGGCCTGGCGATCGGCCTCGGCTTTGTTCCGGGCCGGGTCCTCACCCTGTGCGGCCCGGCACGGCTTGATCTCATAATCGTTGTCGAGCACCCGGCGGGGCCCGGGACGGTTGTCATCCGCGGAGATGTCCACGACGAGGCCACTTCGCTGCGCGAGCCTCCAGACGTCGGCCTCGTCAGGATAGGCCTTGCTGATCTGGGCGTCGTTGCAGAACAGGGCGTAGGGCATTCTTCCCGCTCCCGGAAAGCGCATTAACGACTTTGCGGGGGAGGGGTTCCGTTCGTCGGTCGATCACGCGGCCGTGATCGAGGTCGCCGGGGCCTGAGTCCTTAACGAGTCCTGAATCCCGAAAAAAAGAATCCCCGGGACTCGTTTGGCGGAATCAGGGGATGTTTTCGGGCATGACGACCGACCTGAAAACCTCTTGCGGGCACATGCTGCTGCCCCTCACGCTGGCCCTTTTCGGCGCCTGCGTGGCCAATCTCTGGCTGGTGTGGTCCTGGCTGTAGCCCGCGACGGGAGGCCCCGGCTTTACTTGTCAGCCGGCGGACGGGGGGAGGCGTCGCCGATGGCGGCGCGCAGTTTGGTCAGGGTTGCCGCGCAATATTCCTCGCGCTCGCGCTCGAACCGCTCCTGATGCTTGCGGAAATTGGCGATGCGGGCCTGCATCTCGGTGCGGACGTCGTGGCTCGCCATCCGCGGCGGAGGCAGAGGTAAGGGCTGCGGCGGAGCGGCCTGAAGTGGCTCGGTCTCGACGACGGTGTTGGCGGGGACGATCTGCACCGACACGGCCACTGCCGCCGTCGGGATCTCCGGTGGATGCAAGTCATCCTTTTTGCCGGTTACCGATTGGACGAAGGCCATTGTCTGCGCAATCAGCGCGTCGCGTTCCGCGATCCACTTCATGGTGCACCCCTGTTGGGGCTATTCCAGCAAAGCTGGCCAGCCGAATCAAGAAGGTGTTGGGCGGGGGATTGCATATTTTTCCCGACCGCCCGACAGTGGGGAATGGATGCCAAAGCAGACCATTCGACCGAAGCGGAGGGCCTGAGACTCGTCCGCGCGTTCCTGTCGCTGCCGCCCGACAAACGGGCGGAGGTGATCGCGATCGTTGAGGAGTTGGCCCGCGCCAAACGCCGTCCCGAGGAGGGCGCCGACGTCTCGCCGGTGTGAGCGCTAGCGCTCCCGCGGATTGAGGTTGGGCTCGAACGGGGCCCCGACCACCCGAACTGGCGTCGGAGCGATCATGCCGATCGCCGACGCTTCTGCCTGCTGCTTTGCCGGAGCCGGTTCGAACAGCGCAATTGCTCCAGCCAGTGCGCTACAGCACAGCGTAACGGTCGCCAGCAGAAATATGTTTCGGTTTTCTTCCCTGATCCGCATGGACCGACAACGACTGACGCCGGCGACCGATTCCGGTTTCCCACGCCAGGCTCGCACCCCGAATAGTCCGAAGCTTACGCGAAGCTTACGGCGAAAGCCTAAATAGTTAGTTTTCCGTAAGACTACACGGGATGTTTGGCATCAAATCTTAACGTCAGCTGGTTCCAATGCACGGTGCTGGGAATATGCGCCGGCGGAAATCACTGGGGCGGCTGCAATGAGCGTTTTGAACAATCTGAAGATCGTGTGGAAGGTCGCGCTGATCGTGGCCGTGATGGGCTTTGCCATGGTCGCCGTCGCGGGCTTCGGCACGCGCGAACTCTCGGCGACTGTCGACGGCTTCGCCGAGCTTTCCGCCGCGCAATCCTCAGCGCTCAACTTGACGCGAGCCCAGCGCCGCGCCGAGACCTATCATGCCGCGCTCTATGCGGTCTTCACCGAGGCGACGGAGGCGGGCAACGCCAACCGCCTCAAGGCCGCGACCCAGAACCGCGATGAAATCCGCCAATACCTCGACGCAGCCGAGCAGGACGATCCCGCGCGCGCGAGCCAGATCAAGAGCATCGGCGACCAGCTGAAAGCCGTATTCGCCGGCTGCGATCCGGTGCTGAAGGCAGGCTCGCTCGCAAGCAGCCCGGAAGAGAACGCGAAGGCATCCGAACGCGCGCACAAGGAGTGCGACCCGGTGATGGATGCGGCCCTGGGGCGCATTGCCCAGTTCGTGGGCGAGACCGCACAGGCGGTTGCCAAGCGCAAGGACGCCATCAACCGCGACGCCAGATCCGCAACCTGGACCGTGATCGGCGTCAGCGCCGGCGGCCTGATCCTGGGTATCGCGATCGCGCTGTTCATCGGCCTCAACGCGATGTCCCGGCCGATTGCCCGCCTCAAGCTCGCCATGGAGGGCCTTGCCCGCAACGATCTCAAGACCGAAGTGCCCGAGAAGGACCGTCGCGACGAGATCGGCGACATGGCCAGGACGGTCGAAATCTTCAAGACCAACGGGATCGAGGTCGAGCGCCTCAAGGCTGCGCAGGTCGAAGTGGAGAAGCAGGCTGCCGATCAGCGCAAGCGCGACATGGTCAACCTTGCCGACGGCTTTGAGCGCGCGGTCGGCGAGATCATCGAGACGGTGGGCTCGGCGTCCACCGAGCTCGAAGCGTCGTCCTCGACGCTGGCCACCACCGCGCAACGTGCGCAGGAACTGACCTCCGTCGTCGCGGTCGCCTCGGGCGAAGCCACGGTCAACGTGCAGTCGGTTGCGACCGCCACGGAAGAACTGTCCTCTTCGGTTAACGAGATCAGCCGGCAGGTGCAGGAATCCGCGCGGATGGCGGGCGAGGCCGTCACCCAGGCCCGCACCACGACGGAGCGCGTCAGCGAGCTCTCGGTTGCGGCGACGCGCATCGGCGATGTCGTCGAACTGATCAACACCATTGCCGGCCAGACCAACCTCCTGGCGCTCAACGCCACGATCGAGGCGGCACGTGCCGGCGAGGCCGGCCGCGGCTTTGCCGTCGTCGCCGCCGAGGTGAAGACGCTGGCCGAGCAGACGGCGAAGGCGACCGGCGAGATCAGCCAGCAGATTTCCGGCATCCAGACCGCGACCCAGGAATCCGTCAACGCGATCCGTGACATCTCCGCGACGATCGAGCGGCTGTCGGAGGTGTCCTCGACCATCGCCGCGGCCGTCGAGGAGCAGGGCGCCGCAACCCAGGAGATTTCGCGCAACGTGCAGCAGGCCGCCCACGGCACCCAGAAGGTCTCCACCAACATCGCCGACGTGCAGCGCGGTGCGGCCGAGACCGGCTCGGCCTCCTCGCAGGTGCTTTCCACCGCCAAGATGCTGGCGACCGACAGCAACCGGCTGAAGGACCAAGTCGGGAAATTCCTCCACACGGTGCGCGCCGCTTGAGTCAGCGCGGCGGCTTTCGTCCGCCGCGCTACGCACTCATCGCGCCAGCAGAAATCCCATGGCGAATGCGAACAGCACGGCCGCCATGACGACGGCCGCCGCCGCGCCGGCGGCGATCCTGGCCTTCTCTTTGGCTGTGGTGGGGCGCATCGGGGCCGGACGCGACAGATGACGCAAGCAGGTTCGCTTGCGGACCATTTCGGACCGCTCGCTTTGTCTGTATAGTGCGGCTGCGCCGGAATTCACATCCCCTCCATGATCGCCAAGCGTCCACCCGTGCTCGCCCATGAGCGGTTCGCCGCCGACCGCGACAATTTCGCGGGACTCGATCTCGCTGCGCGGTTCGAGCGGATCGAGCAGACCAACCTGTGGGGCGCAGCCAGTTCGGTGTCGGGCCTCGGCTCCGAGGATCCCGCGACCGCCGCGATCCGCGAGGCGCTTCCTGCACTGCTGCAACGGCTCGGCGCGCACTCGCTGCTCGATGCGCCCTGCGGCGACGCGGGCTGGATCGGCCGCATCAAGCTGGATCTCGACTATACCGGCATCGACATCGTGCCGTCGCTGATCGCGGCCAACAGCGAGCGCGCGGCCCGGGGAGAACTCGTCGGCCGCTTCCGCGTTGCCGACATCACGCGCGATGCGCTGCCGAAGGCCGATGTCATTCTTTGCCGGGACTGTCTGGTCCATCTGAGTTTCGACAACATCTCTCGCGCCATGGCGAACTTTCGCGCCAGCGGCGCGCATTTCCTGCTGGTCACGACGTTTCCCGAATGGGACGGCAATCGCGATTGCGAGGACGGCGACTGGCGGGCGCTGAACATGGAGAAGGCGCCGTTCGACTGGCCGGCACCGCACGCGCTGATCAACGAGCGTTGCGAGGAAGGCAATGGCGGCTGGCGCGACAAGAGCCTCGGGCTGTGGGCGATGGATGAACTGCCGGATCGTGTCCTCACTGTCCCGGGGACGTGACGGACGCGGGCTGAACGTCCGTTGCGTCAGTGATTGCCGTCGCGCTATACTTTGGGTTGCATGATGCCGCGCATTGCGGTGACGATGCCGGAGCACGCCATGAGACCGAGTGTTGTCGTGGTCGCCATGCTGGTCTGGTGCTGCGCGCCCGCGCTGGCGCAGCAGGACGGCGCTGCGCTCTACGCAAGCCACTGCGCGCAATGTCACGATGGCGGTGATGGCCAGAGCCGTGTGCCAGGCCGCGGTGCCATGCAGGCGATGTCGTTCGATCATGTGCTGGGAACGCTGACTTCCGGCAGCATGGCGGCGATGGCGAAGGACCGCAGCGACTCGGAACGGCGCTCGATTGCTGCCTTCGTCACCGGCAAGGCCGCGGTGGGCGACAATGCAGTCGATGCGGAGGGACGCTGCACGCAGCAGGTCAACTTCTTTCCGCAACCGCTCGATGGTCCGCGCTGGAATGGGTGGGGTGTCGACGCTGGCAACAGCCGCTTCCAGCCGGCCGACATGGCCGGCCTGACCGCGGAAGAGGTGCCGCGCCTGCGGCTGAAATGGGCTTATGCCTTTCCCGGCGCCTCGGTGTCGTTTGCGCCGCCGACCATCGTGGGCGGTCTGCTGTTCATCGGCGGCACTGACCGCAAGGTGCACGCGCTCGATGCGCGAAGCGGCTGCACGCTGTGGACGCTGCCGACCGATGCCGCGGTGCGCGCGGCGATCAGCTTCGGGCCGCTTCCCGGCACCGATCAGTTCGCGATCTTCTTCGGTGACTTGCGCGCCAATGCCTATGCGGTGAACGCACTGACTGGCGCGCTGATCTGGAAGACGAAGATCGAGGAGCATCCGGCAGCGCGCATCACCGGAGCACCGACGCTGCATTCCGGCGTGCTCTATGTCCCGGTCTCCTCGCTGGAGGAGGCCGCCGGTTCGCAGGCCAGTTACGAATGCTGTACTTTCCGCGGCAGCGTGGTCGCGATCGAGGCAGTGACCGGCAAGCCGGTGTGGCAGGCCTACACGATCCCCGAGGTGCCGCACCCGACCGGCAAGAATGCAAGAGGCACGCAGCTGTTCGGCCCGTCCGGCGCGGCGGTGTGGTCGGCACCGACGATTGATCCGAAACGCAACGCCGTCTACGTCGCGACCAGCAATTCCTATTCGAATCCGCCGGCCGCAACCGCCGATGCGGTCCTCGCTTTCGAGCTTGCGACCGGTAAGCTGCTCTGGAAGCAGCAAGCGACCCCGAGCGACGCCTTCATCGTCGCGTGCTTCGGCGCGGACAAGACCAATTGTCCTGAAGATCACGGGCCTGACCACGATTTTGGCCAGTCGCCGATCCTCGTGACCTTGCGTGACGGCAGGCGCGTTCTCGCCATCGCGCAGAAGTCCGGCGTCGTGCACGCGCTCGATCCTGATGATGGCGGCAAAATCCTGTGGCAGACGCGGATCGGGAAGGGCGGTGCGCTCGGCGGCAGCGAGTGGGGCTCGGCCGCCGACCAGGATCGCATCTATGTCGCGAACTCCGACGTGCGGTTCCTGCGCGATGGTACGCGGCGGCTCGATTCCACCCAGGGCGGTGGCCTGTTCGGCCTCGACCTCGCCAGTGGAAAAATTGCGATGGAAGTATCTCCTGTCGCCTGTGGCGATCGCCTCCAATGCAGCCCTGCGCTCTCGGCTGCCGTGAGCCTGATCCCCGGCGTCGTGTTTTCCGGCGGCGTCAGCGGCTTCCTGCGCGCCTACGCGACAGCCGATGGAAAGCTGTTGTGGGAATACGACACGGCGCGAGACTATACGACGGTGAACGGCGCCCCTGCGCATGGCGGCGCGATCGACGGCCCCGGGCCGATCATCGCTGGCGGCATGCTCTACACCAATTCCGGCTACGGACAATGGGGCGGGGTCGCCGGCAACGCACTGCTGGCGTTCGAGGTTGCGAAGGAGTGAGGGTCCGTCCTGGATCGCCCTGCGCTCCAGCCGAGCGACAGAACCCGTCAGCCAACTGAGAGGAAGGAGTTTCGATGATCGGCGCGAGATGTCGTTGCGGCGCGCTCACACTGTCGCTTCCGGGACCGTCCGGCCTCGTCGTCGCCTGCCACTGCATTGACTGCCAGCGTCGAACCGGCGCGCCGTTCGGAGTCGGTGCGTTCTATCCGGCGGAGGGCGTTGCGATCTCGGGGGCGTCGAAGGAGTACGTCCGGACAGCCGCAAGCGGCGGCCAGGTCCGTAGCTATTTTTGCCTCGAGTGCGGTTCGACGGTCTATTGGAAGGCGGACAATCTGCCTGCGATGATCGGCGTTGCCGTCGGCGCGATCGCGGCTCCGAACTACCCGGCCCCCATCCGATCGGTTTTCGAGCAGTCGAAACATGCCTGGGTGGAGATATCAGGTGCTGAGCACTTCCACCAAGGCAGCGCGCCGAAGCATTCGAAGTGAGAGTTGCGCGTCAAATTTTGCGCCAATGCTTCGCGGCGGGATGAATTAACGCCGTTCCCGTTCGGTTCCCGCCGAGAGGCGTTGGAATTTGCGGCAGCCCCTCTGCTTCGCGTGAGACAATAGCTAGCGGTCCGGATTGGAACGAACGTCACAAAAACTCGTTTGCCGACCGGAGCTAACGATGAATAACGCGAAAATTTTCGAACCTTTCTTGAAGCGGTTGCGGGTCAGCACCGAAATTGATGAAGAGGACGAGGTCGCTATCCGTGATCTGCCAATCACGGTGAAGCGGATGGCTGGCGGTCAGCCGGTCGTTTCTCTCGGAGATCGACCTTCGGCATGCTGCCTTGTCGTTGATGGCTTCATCCTGAGATCCAAGATCGTCGGCAATGGCCACCGCCAAATCATGGCCTTTCACCAACCCGGCGACATTCCCGATCTGCAGGGTCTCTTTCTCCATGTGATGGACCATGACGTCAGCACCCTTGGCGATAGCGTTCTCGGCTTCATTCCGCATGCAGCGGTGCGTTCGCTGATAAGAAAGCGGCCCAACGTGGCTCAAGCGCTTTGGCGCGATACACTGACTGACGCCGCGATTTTCCGGGAGTGGATTTGCAACGTCGGTCAACGCGAAGCCACAAGCCGCGTGGCGCACCTCGTGCTTGAGCTTTACACCAGATTGAAAGCGATCGGCCGAGCGGACGGCCTGTCCTTCGATTTTCCGGCCTCGCAGGCACTCCTCGCCGACGCCGTTGGCACGAGTGTGGTTCACATGAATCGGGTCGTTCAGCAGCTGCGTGCTCAGCGCGTGTTGGACTTGGAGCGGGGACGAATATCGATCCTTGATGAAGCCAGGCTGCGCGAAATAGCAGACTTCGATGTGCTTTACCTTCATCTCAATCCTTCGCTGTGAGCCATGAAGTTTTACTTCGACATCAAGGACGACTTCTTTGCTGCGGTCGACGAGGATGGGATGGATTTGCCCGGCCCGGAAGCCGCCGAAAAAGAGGCGATCGCTATGGCGACCTCGATTGCCAGAGACGTCGCGTCGGCAAAGGGGACGCAGGTCCTTATTACAGTCAGGAACGAGAAGCACCCGCTGCTCGAGTTGAGTGTGACAGTCGCTCGGAAAGCTCTGACGTGATTGCGTCGGAAATCGATTCTAGGCGTCGTTAACCCCTACGGACGTTCAAGAGACCCTTGGGCCGCTGCTAACGATGAAATGGCTGAAGGACGAGCATGGGTCTGCCACGAGCGCAAAGGTGATGGGCTTGGTTATTTTAGATGTTCCTGTTTGTGAGTGACAGGACCATCGTGATTCAAACAATCGTATACCGCGCCTGATTTGCGGGGCGTTGCAGTTTAAGTGGGCTCATTGCAACGAAGTTCTTGCGTGCGGTTGCTCACAGATGGCGCGATGGCCGTATGGCACTGATGTCCAACTCTCAAAAGGGGACCGGTAATGAGCCGCGACTGGACCATTCGGTGGAAGGGCCTGATCTTTGCTGGCCACGGCGTGATGCTTGCACTCGTCGTGAACAAATTTGTTTTCGACGGACCAGGTTGGAGCAAGTTCCCCGTGATGCTCTTCCTGGCGGTAGTCTTTGGCGTGATCGGCCATCGCATTGGACGAAAGCAAATGCGCGACAACGTTTGACGTATACGACTTCTGGACCCAAGCTTCACGGTGAGGACAGTTGTAATGCACCACGGCTGCCCCGTCGTTGAAGCTGGTGCATCGACAAATAACCGAAAGTTTCGACTACCCTGGGTAGGGCCCGCTAAGTTGTCGATTCCGGCGGCGAATGGTGCCGGCTGAGGGGATTGAACCCCCGACCTTCGGTTTACAAAACCGCGTGTCTGTAAACAGGATATCTCTCGACGAACCAAGAATGGCAAAATTTGTTGACGGTATAGGAGGTTAAACGGACAGCCAAAGCGACCGCTTGTGGAATGGGCCTTGGACCTCCATATCGTTGTAGCCCCGTGTATCCCCAAAAGGCTAGGAAGATGGCGAACAGGCGCTACGCGTTGACCAAGGAGTTGCTGAGCGAGGCTAGTGCCAAGCGCGACGTGAGCGCCGAATGTCAGTTCGCCATCGATAATCCAAGGGGTCTAAGCATCCGTGTCAGGGGCGGAGAGGTTGCATACTATGTGCAGGCTCGCACGCGCGTCCCCGGCCAAAAATCCTCAGTTGTAAAGCGGCGGCTTGGGGCGGCAGGAGATTTCACCTTCGCCCAGGTAAAGAAGATCGCTACTGAAACGATTTTCGCGATCAAGAATGGGCGCGATCCGGATGCAGTCATTGAAACAAGGCTTATGGGTGGAGACGAGAAGTCCGTCGCTGTCGCAGTAGATCGCGCTGAAGCTTTGAAGGGCGAACTGTGGACGTTCGAGATGCTGATCACTCAGTATGCGCAACGTACGAAAAGCTCGAAAAATGGTGGTCGCAATGAAGCACCCAAGCTGCGACTTGCACCTTCGTCAATCACCGAGATTGAGACGCGATTGCGGGATCGGCCGGAGAACGCTGACCTCAAGAAGCGTTTCGTCAAGGAGCTTCGGCTTGAGGATCTTGAAGAGGTTCGCGACCTGATTGAGGCCAGTGGTTCAGGTCCTTCAGCTGCCGCAAAATATGCTGATCTTGCCAAGCGGGTTCTACGCTGGGGACTCAAGCAAAAGCGTCGCTTCACCGGTCTCGAACCGACTGCGACCTGGTGGGAGGCGTTATCCCACGAGTACGAGATGGAGGATCGCTCAGGGCGCTATCTCACCCCGGCGCAGATCGGGATGCTCATTGCCCTTCTGGAGGCCGTCAGGCCTTTGGGAGGCAATAACAACGACGCAGTGCTGGGGGCTCTGCAGGTTTCATGGATGATCCCTCAACGGAGCTCCGCGCTGGTGAATATGCTCGCCTTGCGCTCCGATCGCTGGGTTCCTGATCCCGCCCCGGAACGTGTCGGTTGGCGCGTCTATACCTGGAAACCGGACGAGGTGAAAAACAAGCGCGAAATCAAGCTGAGCGTTCCGCCTATCGCGATCGAGATCCTCGAAAGAGTTGCGCGGTACTCGAAACAACAGTTAGGCGCAGTATCGACCTGGGCGTTTCCGCAGGATCGCAACAAGTACCTTGTGCGCGCTCTCGCCGCTAAACAACGTAACGACAATCGCGTACCGGCCCACCTGGATAAGGCGATTACCCCTTCCTCCCTCAATCACGCGCTTGATGCCCTGGCAGGTCGCAAACCGGGATGGCCGGATCTGCTTACTGTTGTCGGGCTGCCGAACCGGATTGGCCCTCATGACGAGCGTCGGTCGGTCACGAGTTTCTTTGAGAATTTCGGGGAAGGTGCATATGCATCCGCGCTTCTGGATCATCGCGTGAGCGGCGCAGACAAAATGTCGCGCGAGGTCGCTGCCATTACCCAGACCGTCTACAGCGCCGCCGACCGCGTCGTGTTCAAGGCCGAAGGCATGCTGATGTGGATGGAAGCGGTGTTGCCGGCCTACGAAGCTGCAAAGAAGGACCCCCGCTTGGCGAAGGCAGTCGAAATGCGAAAGGCCGCGTTGGCGACGAGGTTACCGGACGAAAAGACGAGAGGGCGAGCCAAGGCGCGTTCCGCGAGGGCGCTTGCCTAAATCCTTCCGGTGTGGGTGTAGTCGCCAGGCGCGGGTGATCTTTCCATCCCTGATCCAGAAGTGGGCACCACATTTTCCGGGGCACCCACAAAAATGGATCTTTCAATTCATCTCGTTCAGTACCTTTGGACCTTGCCCATGCGCGGCGGCTTTACCGGGCCCGCTACTCCGTAAATGACCGTGATGCCCGAACCTCCACCCCATGTCGAAGTGGGACGAAGAGGGTCAGGCGCGGCGGCTCCGTTGAGATCATTCCAGTTATTAGCCGCCCAAACGTTGCCGGCCGCATCAATCGATACATCGGTCAGCATTTGGATGCTGCCGCCTCTGAAAACGTGGATGGCATCGCCAGTCTTCATACCCGCCGGATGACTCGTGGTGTTGTCACCCGCCATCAACACGACACCACGGCCCCAGAAATTGCCGATCCAGACGTCGTCGTTACCGTCAATATTCAAACCCCACGGCACACTGACTGCTTTGTTGCCGGTGAAGCCCATCGGAGCAGGCTGGGAGCCGTCGGGACGGATCATGTTGACGACGCCGGTGACCATCTTGGGGTTGGTCTCGAGGACCTTGAGCATGTGTCCCGCGGCGATCTTGAATTGCTCCATGATAGACGCGCCGTCGGGAATGACCGGCGGGGGGAAGTCGAGCGACATATTGCTGGCCACCCAAGCGTTCCCCTTACTGTCGAGCGCGAGAGCACGAACACCAATCCCGGCGCGGAATGTTTCCGTTTTAGAGGGATCACCGGCGTCAAACCGGACGACGGTGTCCGACTGAGAGTTGCTGACCCAAACCCGATTTTGGCCATCGACGACGATGTCGAAGGGAGACTTCAGACCGGCGACTTTGACGATCCGGCCGTCCTTCACCCGCCCACCAGGAAAGTGCAGCAACTGATTGTCGGAGCCATCTGCAATCCAGACATCACCGCCTGCCGAGACGCCGATGCCCATGAGGCCAAGAAATTTCTCCTTGAAAGGAAAGTCGCTCTCCATGGCGCTGGGGCGACCGTCGAGATCCATCACGAAAATCTTTCCGTTAAAACTCGTGGTCCAAACCCTATCCTGCGTCACAGCGGTGCCCCAGCCGACTCCATCAATACCCATCCCGGTGAAGCCCGTGATTGGTGGCGAGAGCGCGGTTCCGGCGGGCGAGAGTTTGGCCACACCGCCGCCGGTACTTTGATTGACGCCAGACTGCGAACCGGCCATCCAATTTTGTCCACTCCAAAGATTGCCCTCGGGGTCGAACATCAGACGACCGGCCGAGTAAACCCCGCCGCCTGCGAAGCAAAGCGAGAGAGCGAAGTCATCGGGGACGTAAGCCAAGTACGGCACGAACGGCGCCTTGCGTCGGGCGCCGTCCTTGGGTTGCGGGTAGGCTTCATCGAACAACGCGTAAAGTGTCTTTGGGTCTGCCCAGGGCTTGCGGGCGATGCTTACCATCGCTTCGAGCGTGGTCTTCGGCGTCACGCCGCTGCTGGTGGTGGCGGCCTTGAGGAAGCGGGCTCGCCAATCATCATTACCTGCGGTCGCAAACGCCGCAATCAGCGAGCCTAGAGTGTTTAGGCTTGCAAGTGTGGTGGTTTGCGTGCTGTTGAGCGGATCAAGGAGCACCTTGCCCCATGCCCCGGTGGTCGGATCAACCAAGTTTGGAGCATTTCCAGCGGCGATGCGTAAACCGAGTGGATTGCCAGAAATGGAGTCGCCCTTGATAAATTGGGCGGCAGTAAACGCCGACGCGACGGTAGTCATCTCGTTGATGACGACCTGCGCGGGAGGATTGTTGCCCAGCACACTCAACAGAGTGGTCGCCGGATTGTCGCCGCTGCCGGTTTTAGTACCTGCGCCACCTTTAGCAATCACATACAGGACTACGTCCTTGCCGGGTGTTTCGTCAGTTCGAAGCTCAAATCGGCCGTCACTGTCCGATCTTGCCTGAGCCAACTGCTTGGGTTCGCCCGCACTCGCACCCCACAGGGTGATGGTCGAGCTTACGAACGGTCCACCGCCGGCCTGGACCTGGCCCGCGACGCGCACCGAAGCGGCAGCAGTCTCGCAGGCACATGCGAGTGCGAAGGTCAGGATCGCCAGAACCAAGGGCACTTTGGCAAATTTGATCACCGGAGGCTCCCCTTTTCCAAAGTTGCTCAACGCAGTCACCGGCAATGAGCGGGGTGTATATTCGAGCTTGTTATTGTCTCTTGCCAGGCCTCTTGTTCGATAATGCCTCTCGGTAATCGCGACTATGCGAAAACGGCCAAACGTAATTCCTGGTATCGAATTCGCGGCCGCGGCGAGCCAATCTGCGGTTGCTAGGATTTTTCCCACGGCCGAATTTGAGTAGTCATTTCAACACTGCTCGAAGGGTGAACGCATCCCATTCACTCTGGGGGCGAGTGCGAAGCATTATCTAGCGGAGATGAAAGTGCCTTGGAGCAAAGTCTTCGCCTTCGAAGATCCGCACCTCTACCAGCCGCGATCCGGGCTGGAGACTGGAAAAGGTTTCCCACGAAAGAGGACAATTCCGCGCCGAATTGACTCAAATGGTGATGAACAAATTGTGGATGCGGCGCTTTAGCGAGGAGTTGCCGCGCGTCCACAAAGGAGCAATCAACTCCGGCCGCAAGGTAATTACCTTTCCTACGGAACGTCAGCCGGAGGTGTACAATCGTGGAAGGCTGCTGTCGTTTAGTTAAATGCAGGCATGCTGCTGTGGATGGAAGCGATGTTGCCGGCCTACGATGCTGCAAAGAAGGACCTACGCCTGGCGAGGGCGGATGAATTGCGAGAGGCACCTTGGAAAATGGTGTGGCAGATGAGAAGACGAACGGGCGAAAGGCGCGTTCGGCGACGCGGTTGCCTCGGCTTAGGCTACCGAGGTCATGATCCAGAGGCGGCGGCCCCCTCGATAATGATCCCGTCTTTTGGTTGGCGGACGCCGCGCGGAAGCGCTCGCGCTCCTTCATCTTGACCTTCGCCGGGCCCGGACGACTGATGAGAGCGCTGAACCAGTCAAAAACCAGTTGTTGAGATATTCTCCGGGCATCGCGCGAATCTCGAGTTCACACTCCAGGGTCATTCGCGCCACCAGAAGCGAGCCTGAGCTCGCCGATTTCGCATAGTCAGCACTCCAAAACCCTGGTTATTGTGCTTCCTGTCCGAACGTCATTGACGAGGCGAGAGACGGAAGGAAGTTGTTAGATGCTTACAAAACGGGAGTTGCTCCGCTCTGCTGCAATCGCGGGGCTCGCGTCCGCTACGTTGGTATCCACTGACGTGCATGCCCAAAACAGACCGGAATGGCCGAGTATTTTTGAGGCGAAGGACATCGCCGAAGAAGGTTTCATCTTCGGCTTGCCGCTCGTGATGAACTATGCGGTGATGCAGGAATTCGCGGTTGATAGGAATTCGGGGCAGTTCAAGGCGCCTTTCAACGAAATCAACAACCAGCATCGCGTCGCTACCCCGGAGGACACCGCTGTCATTACCCCGAACAGCGACACTCCTTACTCGTTGCTCTGGCTGGATCTCCGCGCTGAAGCAATCGTTGTCTCGGTCCCGATGACTGAAAAGGACCGTTACTACTCGGTCCAGTTCATCGACGGCAATACCTACAATTTTGGCTACATCGGCACACGAGCCACTGGGAGCGCGGCGGGTGACTATCTGCTGGTTGCTCCGGGCTGGAAGGGTGAAACGCCCAGCGGGGTCAAGCAGGTCTTTCAATCAACGACCCCGTTCGCGCTCGCGATTTTCCGTACTCAGCTCTTCAATCCTGGCGATATGTCGAACGTCGAGAAGGTTCAGTCCGGGTACAAGGCGCAGCCGCTTTCTGCATACCGTAGACAACCCGCGCCGCCCGCCGCGCCCCCGATCGACTTTCTTCCTGCCACCACGGCTGGCATCAAAGGTAACTTTTTCCAATATCTCGACGCGGCGCTGCAATTTGTCCCCGAGACAGCGAGAGACAAATCGATCCGTGCGAAACTTGCAAAGATCGGCATCGGGCCCGGCAAGACTTTCGCGTTCAAAGATCTATCGGTCGAACACAAAGCCGAAATCCTTCTGGGGATGAAGCGGGGTGAGGAGAAGGTAGACTCATGGCTATCCGCCGGAAACAAAAACATCGACGGCTGGAATGTTGGTTCGTTCTTTGGCGACGAGACCTTCTACAACGGCGATTGGGTCATGCGAGCGGGCGCTGCCAAGGGCGGTCTATACGGCAATGATGCTGTCGAAGCCATGTATCCCTATACCCGAGTGGACGCGAGTGGTGAGCCGCTCGACAGCAGCAAGCACAACTACACAATCACCTTCGCGTCGGGCCAGCTGCCGCCAGTAAATGCGTTCTGGTCAGTTACGATGTACGATGGCAAGAGCCAGCTACTGGTCAAGAACCGGCTCAATCGGTACCTCATCAACTCTCCAATGATGTCGACAATGAAAAAGGACGCGGACGGCTCCCTGACGCTGTACATTCAAAAGGACAGTCCCGGCGCGGACAAGGAGGCGAATTGGCTCCCTGCGCCCGATGACAGGATCTATCTCGTGATGCGCCTGTACTGGCCAAACCCTATGCCGCCGTCGATCCTGCCAGCTGGCGAAGGGACGTGGAGGCCGCCCGGTGTGAAGCGTGTCTGATGGAAGTCATGCGTCGATAGAAAATTATCTGCTGCGGGTCGAAATGCGAAGAACTCAGCGCAGGGTGGCCGCTTTTTTCTTCAGCGAGGAGATAGGCTACTGACAGCCCCTTGGCGTTATGACGGAATGAAACACACTTGGTACGTCACTTTCGAAGTTCCGCCGGATGGCACGGTCTCGAGACGGCGACATCCCCGCTTAACCAAGACGTTTGAAACCGAATCAGAAGCCAAGGAGTTTGCACGAGCCAAGTTGAACGGCGGATTGATCGTTACGGCAGGGACTATCCTCCCGCACCAGCCAAGAGCGTCAATCCCGTCGGAGAATATTCCGGTCTGGCTCGAAGCTGACCAATTACATGACTAACCATCGGACAGTAAACCGGGATCTTGAAGATGTCGGAAGCCAAAACGAATCCGTCACCGCAACGTTGCTGATGCCCGACTGCGCGTCAGAACAGGCCGGGGATCAACATCGCGGCAGGAGGGGAAAGCTGGAGATGGCGCTAGTCGCCTCCTTCAAGGACGTTGCACTTACCAGATGAATTCTGCTGGGAGCGCTCACGCCACATCGGCCATCCGTAGGCTCGGTCGCGCGGTGGCTCGGAACAACGTAGCCGAAGGTGTTTCCCCAAACATCGCGCGGTAATTCACCGAGAAGCGCCCCAGCTCCCAGAATCCGTGCTCCATGGCAATTCTTGTCACCGTTGTCGTGGAAGAACCGGCTTGCAAGAGTGCACGGCGAACAAGGTGCATTCTCCTCAGCGCGAGGTAGCGGATAGGACCCATACCGAGATGTATTTCGCAGGCGGCGCGAAGGCTGCGCTCCGCAGCTCCGATCGCTCCGCATATGTCTCCTAAATAAAGCGGCACGTTTGGGTTAGCTTCGAGATATTCATGGAATTTTGCGATTATCCGAGCCTGACGCAGGCCGCAGTTAATGGATCGACTAGAGGCGCTCTCGGTGAGACACCTGACCAATAGATGGATGAACTGGTTCTCCAAAGAGCGCGCCGCCTCGTTGACGATAAGAATCTCGGGCGCGTTCGCAGCGATTTGGCCCACTATCTCATGCAGGTTCAGCAGCCGCGACATCATAGCAGCATCTGGCCGAACAAGCTGCCTTTGCGAAGAGCTCGAAAACAAATCGCAACCGGCTATGACTTGGCAAGCAGCATCAAGTCTGGGCATCTCAAGAGATATCGATCCTAGACGAAACTCGGCCTCGGTCTGCTGGTGTATCTCGTCACTGTCATTGACGATAATGGTCCCAGACGAAACGTCCATCCCGCAGTGCCGCATACTAGCTGGGGACGATGACGTCAGGAATGTAAGTACGCTGCGTCCGGGCTTGATGAACCCGGAGTTGATCGTGGGCAAATTGTGGAAGAAGCGTTGGAGCAATAGCTCGCCTAGGCGAACCTTGGTCAGTTCCCCTTTGAAGGAACTGCCGGACGTGGGTAGCACCTCGAAATTCGCAGTCGTGATCGCGGCCTGGTAACAAAGTGGATCTTCAAAACTGAGGGTCGCACTCCGATCCATCTTCTCCTCCGCAGTTTTCGGCACACGTGTTGAGTGTGGCGCGTGTTTCTTATCGGACGGTTCGGGTTAGCGGCTCGGCCGCGGGCTCCAAATCAAGCGATCTGGTTGGCCACCCTTTTGCTTCAAGGTTTGAGGGGGTCGGGGAGGGTTATGGGCACGGAGCCAGAGCAGCCGATCAAGCTGACAGCGGACGAGTGCGACAAAGTCGCCGACGCACTGGCCGACCAAGCTGCCGGTCTGCCGGCCGGTCAAAAACAACTTGAAATAGTGAATTTGGCGCATTGCTGTCGCCATCTTGCGAGATGAAGCGTTTGGTCGCCCGGAACGTGAATTGATGGATCAAGAGTTGTCTTCGCGCCCGCTGTGGAGTGCGGGTGTGCCGCCGCCGCAGCGAAGGTATCTACGTGAGGAAGATATTCGGCCAAACCGCACCGCTGAATTGGACCAAGGTCCCACATTGGCAGAGCCGAAGGATATGGGGCGCTGGGCTCTATCCAATGCGGCTTTGTCCCGCCACGGCCCCAAGCCGAGTTCACGACTCGACAGTTCCCGAATGAATGCTCTATTCTCGCCCAAGTTTCGAATGGACGAGCTCCGTGAAAGCCTGCGATCGGGGTGGTTGGCCGGCTGCTAGGTACGCGCGCTTTTGGCGCGGCGTATTTTTGCTGATTTTTTTCGCGCCTTGGATTTTCATCGCGCAATCTCAGGCTGAAGATGCATCGCGGCGGGTCTTAGTTCTTCACTCATACAATTATACGTTCCCGGCTACTGCAATGGTTTCGGATGCGGTCCGGAAGCGCTTTCTGGAACGTTCTGCCGAGCGGATCGAAATCGACGCCGAATATTTGGATTTGGCCCGACGTCCGGATGAGGCCCACGCCTCACGAATGGCCAATTTCCTTCGCGAAAAATACGACGGCGTACATTTTGACCTCCTGTTCGTGATCGGCGTCTCGGCGATACCTTTCATCCTGAAGTATCGCGACGTGGTCGGCCCGGCGGTTCCCGTCGTATTCTCGGATGTCACCCGGTCGACTTACGAAGCGCTGCAGCTGCCGCCGGACATCACCGGCGTGATCAATAACTCCTACCCCGGAAAGACACTTGAGCTTGCAGAAAGGCTTCAGCCCCAGGCACGTCGCTTAGTGGTGATTAGCGGGACCGATACCGTTGATCTCCGCTGGCGTGAAATCGCACGCACGGCGATCGAAAGCCAAAATGCCGGGCCTGAGGTGCTCTACTGGTCCAACCTCACATACGCGGAATTGCTCCGCGATGTTTCGCAGCTGCCAAGAGACAGCATTGTCATGATTCTTACCTTTTTCGCAGATCGCGAAGGCAAACGCTTCATCCCAAGAGATGTGGCTGCCGCTGTGGCGAAAGCTTCCGCCGCTCCGGTCTACGGGATCTTCGATACCTATATCGGCGCCGGGATCGTTGGAGGGTACACAGACACATTCGAATCTCTGGGCATAACTGCCGCTGACATGGCGCTTGATATACTTTCGGGTACCGAGGTGACAAAGGTACCTCCAAAATCCAATCCCAAGCCCGCCTTCCGTACTGACGCGCGGGCTATGAAGAAGTGGGGCCTCAAAGAAAGTGACCTTCCGCTCGGCAGCATTGTGCTCTTCAAGGAGCCGACTCTCTGGAGTGAGCATCGCTACCTCGTACTGAGCACGATCTTGATTGTCGGATTGCAGGCATCCTTCGTCGTCGCATTGCTGTTCCAACGACGCCGGCGCCATCAAGCTGAAATCTCGCTCAAGGAAAGCGAGGAGCGAATGAGCTTCACCGCGGCTTCGGTAAATGTGGGCCTATGGCAGTTTGATGGAAGTACCAACGAAATGTGGACGACTGAGCATTGCCGAGCAATGTTCGGACTCGTGGGTGACCTGCCGCTTACTCGCGATGCGTTTTTGGAGGTCGTACACCCTAACGACCGCGATGTCGCACTCGCCGCGATCCGCCAAATTAGGAATCCCGGGGAACCTGCCGTAACGCGAGTTCGTGTTATATCAGAAGGGCGGGTCCGGTGGATCAGCATCCGGACGCGTGTGCGCCCAGACGATCATGGAGCTCCGAACCGATTTAGCGGAATCTTCGTTGATGTCACCGAACAGAAGGCCGTCGAGGCCGAAGCGGAGTTGCAACGACAGGAAGTCACGCACTTGATGAGGGTTTCCGTTCTGGGTGAGCTCTCCGGCGCGATCGCGCACGAAGTCAACCAGCCACTCACGGCGATCTTATCGAACGCGCAGGCGGCGCTCTATCTGCTGGCTGACGATCCCCCCAACGTCGCGGAGGTTGGAGACGCGCTGCAGGATATTGTGCAAGATGTTAACCGGGCGGGCGAAGTCATTTATCGGCTGCGAAGCCTGCTGAAGAAGGGCCAGGCGGAACTGGAATCTGTCAGTATGAACGCATTGATCGATCAGACGGTCGCGTTGCTTCGGAGCGAAATGATCGATCGCCGCATTGTGGTCAACATGGATCTTGCGGCCGCTTTGCCTCATCTCTTAGGCGATGCCATCCAATTGCAGCAGGTTCTCTTAAACCTTCTCGTGAACGCAATGGACGCGATGGCTTCAACCGAGGGGACGCGGATGATCACGGTATCCAGCCGGGCAACGCAGGGATGCATTGAGGTTTTTGTCAGAGATCGGGGACCAGGGATTGAGGTTGCCCAGGCAGGCCGATTGTTCGAGCCGTTCTTCACCACAAAGAACCATGGCCTTGGACTTGGATTGACGATCTGCTCCAGCATCATTGAAGCGCATGGAGGAAAGATTGTCGTGGCCAATGACAGTACTGGTGGCGTCGTCGCCACCATATTGCTCCCAACGCAAGAAGTCCTTGCGGAGGCTTGAATGAAAGATCCGGCGTTCACGATTTTTCTTGTTGATGATGACACGAGGGTGCTGAATGCGTTGTCGCGGCTGTTACGGGCGCGAAACTTCAGCCTCAAGGCATTCACGTCTGCGCCGATGTTTCTGGCCGAACACGATGGGTCGGTACCCGGCTGTGCGATCCTCGATGTGTCTATGCCGGGATTAAATGGGCTAGAGTTGCAGCAGACCTTGACTGCAGCAGGTTCGCAAAGGCCAATCATCTTCCTAACTGGCAAGGGCGACATACCGACCAGCGTCCGCGCGATGCGTGCGGGTGCGATCGACTTCCTGACCAAGCCGGTTAAGGAAACAGAATTGTTGACTGCGATCGCACGAGCCGAGAAACAGGATGCGGCGACCCGTGCCGCTATCGTTGAGATCGACGAGATCAAGGTACGGCTCGCGATGCTGACACCGCGGGAGCGCGAGGTTCTGACCCAGGTAGTCGCCGGCCGCCTCAACAAGCAGATCGCGGGGGACCTCGGTACTGCGGAGAAGACGATCAAGGTGCACCGCGGGCGGGTGATGATGAAACTCGGGGTACGCTCGGTAGCGGACCTCGTAAGGCTGACGGAAAAAGCGCGGATCTAGTGCCGAGTGGTACCAAAGTGATGTTGGTCCAAGGGCCAACTCGACAGCCCACAACCCTGACGCCGATAGTGTCGCCATGGGAGACAACTCGGGCTGCATCGCGATTGTGGATGACGACCCTTTCGTGCTGAGGGCTCTCGAGCGCTTGTTAAGGGCTCGCGCGCTCAAGGTTAGGACATACACCTCCGCTCGGGACTTTCTGACCAGCCTGCCGCTCGGAGTACCAGTGTGCCTGATTGTCGACCTGCAGATGCCCGAAATGAGCGGCCTTGAGCTTCAGCACCAACTCACTCGCTCAGGGATCTGGATTCCGACCATCGTCATCACGGCTCACAACGAGGCCAGCGCTCGCGAACGCTGCGAAGCCGCTGGGTGCGCGGCTTTCCTTACCAAGCCGCTGCAACCTGCGTCCCTGCTGGTCGCCATCGAAACTGCGACGAACACCAAGATGTAAGCTTCGCCCATAGACCGTCGGCGACCTTGGTGTACAGAGGTAAAAACGGGCTACCCGACTTCTGTTTTAAGGGTCAGGAGCGCCAGTTTGCCCAATCCCGCAAGCTTTCGGTCCGTCCCTATCAACCGGCATTCAGTTGGGTTGCATCAACGGCAGTGATGGGCCGGAATTAGAGCCACATTGGACAAGCTATTACGTTCGCGCCATACTGCCGCAGCTATCAAAGCGGCCGGCTGGGATGACAATGTTCATTTTCCGAGCTCGAGCCAAAGGGACGGCGCAAGAGCTGGGTTTTGCCGATGTGGTTCGATCGTACTGTTGCCTGATGCTAGTGCCGGCTTTGGTATGTGTCTCCGGTCCCGTCCTGGCTTGGCTCAGGATCCTAGCGACAGCAATGGTGGATCCGGACCGACTTCGTGGCCTAATGTTTATTTGGACTAGAGAACGAACTACGCCACGGTGCCCGCCAATACACTTTCGATCGGCTTCAGCGGTCCTTCGCTGTCAACCGCCAGCGCGGCGCTTCGAATCCGCTCGGATCTGTCGAGTTCATCGCGACTTGCGAGCTTTCCGGCACCATCGTCGCCATCGACCCAAAGCATCGCACTTGACATTCCGCTGACGGTCGATGTTAGCGACGCCGTTTCATTGTATGGCGGTTTCACGGCGAGCGCTTTGCAAAGTGGTACGTCTGACTGGTCGTCCCTTGCGATCTCTAGCTGGAACGTGGGTTTCCAAGCTGACCTTTATCAGCAGAATAGCGGATCGATACCAACGATTACACTGCAGACCACCATCACGAGATCGGGGCCGGATTCGGCCCAACAACTGGAAATTCACGGGCCGCCCGGGCGTTCAATAGTTCGGCGGAGCGCAACTGCTGAACCTGGCGACAGTGCCATCCTTTACTCAGCCAATTGTACGGTTCGACCTCGTCTGGATGGACGATAACGATAATCGCCTGTTTGGCATCACAGCCCAGATTGCATGGACACCAAAGCCTGCCTATCAGCTGACGATTAGAACGCCGCTATACTTCGTCAGAAACTGAGGCGCCGGGCGGCGCCATCTTGTCGACGACACGGCGCGGCGGATACCGGCCGCCTGAGGTCAATTGGGCAATGACCTATTGACAGACATGTCGAAGGCCGTCAGGCCCCTTGAAATAGGTGCCGGGGCGGCAAACGATGCCATTACGAGTGGCATAGGTGTTCCAGTTGCCGTGCCAGCCCATCTCGCCGGCATTGGCGTAAGAGTTGCCCCATCCGCCAACCGTAGCACCTGCTGCCGCAGCGACGGGCTGGCTATTGGCGCGCCGCGTTGATTGTCGATATCGATAGCCGGTGGTAGGGGTCGCCCCAGTCCCAAGTCCCGTGCAGCTTGCGAATTCAGCTTGGCACATGTCTGGATTAGAGAGGGCCGATTGTGCCGATGCAGCAGAGCCGGACAGGGCTGATGCCACAATCACGGTCGCGCCCAGAACCCTTAGATTCATCATGGCTTGCTCCTAGTGATCGCACGTGGCGCGAGATTGCCACCTGAAGAGGGTACCAACAGGTGCGGGCCTGGCTATGCTACTTCGGCTACTGCGCTGCAAAAAGGGCTTCGCTTTGTGAGGAACTAGCTCTCTCCGCATGCTGAGGGAGCGACAGCACCGGCCACAATCACATCAAGCGCACTCTTATCCTGCTCGTGCACTCGTCTCGTCGGCCATCACGGGCGTCGTCTTAGGTCGGACGAGATGCCCGGACGCGCGAAACCGAAAGTTTTCAGATGAAGCAAACGTTGTTGCCGAACTAGCATAGTGGCGAGAGGCAGGCTCCCCTAATCTAGTTTCAAAGTAGCGGTGCGCCTGTATGTTCACGTTCCGAACGTCGATAACGCTTGCTGTGGCGTCTTTTGTGGTCGCGCTTGCAGGTTTATTGATTGCGATTCAGGTTCGATCTCTGCGCTTGGCAACGCACGAAGCGGCTTCAGCCTATATGGACGCAGCAAGCGCCAAGGCTTTGGGCCGCTTGCATAGTGAGTTGAGCTCCATCTCTTCAATTGTGAACGTGCTTGCTACTAGTTCGAGCGTAGCGGATTCGGATGACCGATCCGAAACGGGCAGGGCGATCCCCCTGTTCAAGGCCGCACTGCACGAAATGCCGCAGATGGACAGCATCTACGTCGGCTTTGCGAATGGCGCCTGGTTACAAGTGCGGCGCACCAGCGATCTCACTGAGGACCAGCGCGCAAAGCTGCGAGCACCGGCCAACGCTGACATCGTGATTAATCTCGTACGGCCCACGGCGGCAGGCGAGCTGCCGATGCGCCGGGTGTTCCAAGATCGGCAGGGCAGCGAAGTCGACGAAATCGATTTCTGGAAATACGGCTACGATGCTCGGACGCGGCCTTGGTACACCCAGACCATGAAGATCGGCCGGACCTTTGTCACCGAGCCGTATCTTTCCTTCAATCTTGGCGCACCAGTGATGACTGTGGCTGCGCCCTTGCAGGGCAAGGTCACCGGGGTACTCGCGGCCGATCTTAAGCTCGATAGCTTCAGCGCTTTCGTCCAGGCCCAGCGCCCAGGACCACATGGCACCGCAACGATCTTCGACCAAGCTGGCTCCCTGATCGCCCATCCTGACTTTGTGGAATTACTCGATAATGCGATGATCGATCCCGCGCGATCGCAGCTACCCAACATCGGCGAAATCAAAGATGAACTCGTTGCCTCTGTGCTGCGGATGTCACGCAATCTCGGCGTGGACGAAGGTTCGGTCGAAGATAACCGGGGGCACGGTTATCTTTTTAGATTGACGAGTTTCACCTTGAGCGATGGCTACAGCGCCAGCATATTGCTGGTGGCGGCGCAGGATGATTTTGTCCAGAATGTCAGGAAGGTACAGTTCACGGGCTTGATCTTGGCGATCGTCGTTGGCGCGGCATTCATCCCGATGGTCTGGATTTTCGGCAATCGCATGGCGCGTTCCTTAAACGCTATTGCTGCGCAGGCCGGAAAACTTCAGAATCTGGCTCAGCCTGATCCAGTGCCAGTAACATCCTACATTGCAGAGATACACGATCTAGGCAGTACCGTGAATTTGGCGCAGCGTGCGATATGGTCGTTTGCGCATTTCGTTCCAAAAGAGATAGTGCGCGGCGTGCTGGACAACTCCATCTCCACTAGGCTCGGAGGGATCAAACAGGAGATCACGTTGATCTTTACGGACGTTCAGGGCTTCACGACGATCGCGGAATCGGTCGACCCCGACTTGTTGATGCAACAGACCTCGCGCTACTTCTCGGCCCTAAGCCAAGCCTTCCTCGCCGAAGGTGGTACAATCGACAAGTTTATCGGTGACGCGGTGATGGTATTCTGGAACGCGCCCGCTGCGCAACCTGATCATGTCGCTCGTGCCTGCCGTGCGGCACTGGCAGCCAGAGCTGCCGGGGAGCGACTCAACGCTGAGTTCGCGGCGGAAGGGTGGAAGCCATTCATCACGCGGTTCGGTATTCATGTTGGAGAGGCCGTCGTTGGAAATGTCGGATCAACTGAGCGAATGAACTACACAGCTCTCGGCAACACAGTGAACCTTGCTGCTCGGCTCGAAGGACTCAACAAGCAGGTCGGTACGACAATCCTAGTGAGCGAAGCCGTCTACTCGCGCGTTCGCGATCAATTTAGATTTAGGGCCCTCGATGCGGTCATGGCGAAGGGGATGTCCACTGAAACGCGCATCTACGGGCTCGATGGAGCGTCCGCATGAAATTCGCTTCGATCTGGCGCGGCCTGCTGTGGGCGATGCTCGCTCTTTCTGGTCCGCTGGGTCATGCTTCCGAAGAGACCATCAAGGTGGGCATTCTGCATTCGTTGTCCGGAACCATGGCGATCAGCGAGTCCGTTCTCAAGGATACGGTTCTGATGATGATTGCGGACCAGAACAAAAAGGGGGGCTTGCTGGGGAAAAAATTGGAGCCAGTAGTCGTAGACCCTGCTTCGAATTGGGAAGCTTTCGCCGAAAAAGCTCGCGAGATGCTCACGGTGGACAAGGTCGCCGTCGTATTCGGCTGCTGGACCTCCGTGTCCCGAAAAGCGGCAACACCCGTTTTCGAACAGTTGAATGGCCTGCTCTTCTATCCCGTTCAGTATGAGGGCGAGGAGAGTTCGCGTAACATCTTCTACAGTGGCGCCGCGCCGAGCCAGCAGGCAATTCCGGCGGTTCGGTATTTAATGAGCAAGGAGGGCGGCCAAGTTCGCAGATGGGTATTGCTCGGCACCGACTATGTCTATCCGCACACCACCAACAAGATCCTGAGCGCCTATCTGTACAGCGAAGGCGTAGCTCCCGAGGATATCACGACGATCTACACGCCCTTTGGGCAATCAGAGTGGCGCGAGATTGTCGGAAGGATCAAGGCGTTCGGTTCGAAAGGGAAACGGACGGCTGTCATCTCGACCATTAATGGAGACGCCAACACCTCTTTTTACCGTGAGCTGATCGCTCAACAGGTCAGCGCTACGACCCTCCCTGTTATGGCGCTCTCGATCGGAGACCGCGAATTGCATCAAATCGGCGCTGACAGGCTGGCTGGTCAAATGGCGGCATGGAACTATTTTCAGTCTATCAAGTCGCCAGAAAACGACGCGTTTGTCAAAATGTGGACCGACTTCAACGGGCAGCGTGACAGCATGACAAATGATCCGATGGAAGCCACTTTCGTCGGTTTTCGAATGTGGGCCCAGGCGGTCAGCCAAGCCGGCACTGTTGAAGTGAACGCCGTCCGTCAAGCGATGTACGGTCAGCGAGTGAAAGCGCCCAGCGGCTTCGAGGTTGTGATGAACACCAATCACCATCTGTCCAAGCCTGCCATGGTTGGTAAGATAAATTCTGCAGGAACGTTCGACGTAGTTTGGCGATCGATCTCACCAATCAAACCGTCGGTTTGGAGCCGATACATTCCCGCAAGCGCGAGACTGACAGCCGACTGGAGTTTTCCCTGGGTTTGCGGGGGGTGCGCCGAACCCACATTCAAGGACTGGTGAGAAGGTCTCGTTCGCACTTATCGTCGGATTCGAATGAGCTTATCCGATTCCGCCGCGGAGCAGCGCGACGCCCAAGCTGACGTCAGTCGCTAAAGGACACGGTCGCTGGGGAGGTCAGATGATCAAAGCCATAGTTGTCCGCCGCGAACCGACGCAACGTGATCGAGGGCGGTTCTCCGAACATCGTTCGGTAAGCCGCCGCAAATCGCCCCAGTTCCCAGAAGCCATGATCGGTGGCAATCTTTGTGACTGTCGAGCATGAAGGATCAGCCCTGAGCAGCGCGCGACGGACCAGATGCAATCTTCGCAGAGTCAAATAGCGGATGGGTCCCATCCCCAGATGTTCTTCGCAGGCCACTCGAAGTGTTCGCTCGGCCACGCCGATCGCGGTGCAGATATCAGCTAAATACAACGGCTGCACGGGATTTGCTTCGAGGAATTCCTCGAACCGCGCAACTATCCGCCCGTGACGATGGTTGGCGCCTTCTACTTTCGACGTTAAGCCCTCAGTGAGGCACTTGATCATAGTGTACGTTATGTTGTGCTCTAAGGCCCGGGCCACCTCTGGGAGTTCGAGAAGGTTTGGTGTCGCGATGGCCATCTTGCCAATTAATTCGTGCTGTTGTTGCAATTGCCGCATAAGGACCGAACTTGGCCGGACCAAATATTCCAACTCCACTCCAGAAAACTCATCACCCGCGATAGCCCTGCACGCGGCCTCGAAATCGCCAGGGGCCAGTGACATCGCTCCAAAGCGGCAGTCCCCTTCGGTTCTGTGATGCACTACGTCGTAATTGCAGACAACGATTTCGTTGAGCGAAAGATCTCTGCCGCGATGGAGAAACGTCGGCTGCTCGCCGGTAAGAAAGGCGATAACCCTTCGACCAGAGGTGATCTGGCTCGTGTAGACTTGCGGCAGCGTAACGTCGAAGCGCTGCATCATTAGCCGATTGAATGTCACCTGGGTCAGTTCGGCGCGGAAGTCCCCCTTTTTTGTTAGCAGCAGCTTGTTGTCCGACCCTCGGATAGACTGCTGGAAAGGGAATGGATCGTCAAAATTGAAAACACGACTCCAGGCCATAGGCTGCTCAACACTTTCCATTGCTAAATACGTCCGGAGATCTAATTTGTGCTCCCTGCGAAGTATTTGATGCCGCATTAAAAATCTTATTAGCGGCCGAGAGAGGACTTCGCTTTTGCGTGAGTTCAGCAAGCTATCTTTGCCTACACGCAAAACGTGCGGACAAGTTAAAGCTGGGAAGGACGTTGACTATGCAAAAACGGCGGGAAAAGGCGGTGGCGCCGGCTTTAAGAAGCGATGCGATCCATCGGGTGCTATGCCGCCTTACATGCTGAGTAAGCTAGTTTGAGCCGCGGAGGAACATTCGCTTCATCTGGCCAAGGGTCCCGTAAGCTTCCAGGCGCTCATTCCGATGTCCGCATGGCATGCCTGCAGCTTCCTGACAGAGGGCTTGCGCCAATTCGTCGCACTGCTCAGCGCTAAAGCATTGGTCTTGCTGATGCATCATAGCCTCGCGGTCAATTTCGTTGATTCCGATGGCGCTTTTCCTGGACATTTCCGTTCCGATTTGATGCTTTATGTCACGGTTGAGTCACATGGACTATGCGACTGCGGCGGTTTGCTCCAAATTCCCGATTCTGCCGAATTTGCATAGACTTTCTGCCGGTCATTCACGAATATCGTCTGCTCTACAGCCTTCGCGTGTGGCGTTTGTGGGGGTCAAAATGCCCTGGAGCAAAGTCCTTGTATTCAACGATCCGGCTCAATACGCGACGAGCGTACGTTCCGCGGAGATACAGATTTTCCCGACGACCAAAGGGGATTTTCGGGCTGAGTTGACTCAAGTTACATTGAATGAACTGTGGATGCAGCGCTTTGCGGAGTGCTTGCCACGCGTGCACAGGGGTACGATTAGCCCAGGCCGTCAGGTTTATACTTTTCTGACAAACGAACAGCCCGAGGTGCACAGCCGGGGACGACTATTATCGCTGGGGGAAATGTGTGTCCACGATTATGACGTGCAACATGTCAAAACCTCCGGGGATTATAGGTTTGGGGGGTCTCCCTAAGACCAGAGGCGCTGGCTACGACCTGGAGGGCATTGGTCGGATCCGAATTCAATCCGCACAAGGGCGCGCGGTTCATACGGCCGAATTCTGGATTAATGAGCCGATTCCTGAACCTTCATGCGATTGCCGGAGGGTTGGCGAAGAGCGCGCCCGACCTCTTCACACAGCCGGAAGTGGCTCACGCGATTGAGCAGCATCTGCTGCACGCGCTGATAAACTGTTTAGCTGATTGTGAGGCCTCCAACATTGGAACAGGTTTGCTGCGCCACGGAATCATCCTCGGACGTTTCGAAGAGTATTTGGAAGCGAATCCAAATACTCCGTTGCATTTGAGCGAAGTTTGCGCAGCCATTGGGGTGGCAGAGCGAACGCTTCGCGCCGCATGCGAGGAGCATCTCGGGATGGGACCCATTCGATATCTGACGTTGCGGAGAATGCATCTCGTCCGCCATGCCTTGCGGCAAGCCGCTCCTGATGCAAAGACCGTTACCCAAGTGGCGACCGCGCACGGGTTTTGTGAATTGGGGCGGTTCGCTGTAGCTTATCGGCAGATGTTTGACGAATCACCAATTGCAACCCTTCGCAAAACACCAGACTCTTGGCAGGAAAAGGTAAGCCGTCCCTTGAAGCTAGTGTCGTAAGTTCGTCAAAGGCTCTACCGATGGATTTGGAAGAGCCGTCGGGCCGCAGGCGGTGCGCTGTCGATCAGTTTCCCAATACGGTGTGCCCACTGTACAGGTTATTGCCGGGAATACTCAGGCTGCCGTTTGCCCATGCCCAGCCGAGTTGCCACCAATCTAGAAGCCTTACCAATTACAAGGTGGTGCGCCCCTGAAGGTTCGCTCCAACAGCTAACGATCAGACAAAGGGCGCGCGAGGCCTATTCAGTCGCGTCATCTTTACGCGGATTTTGAACCGCCTGTGCCCCGTTCAGCAACTATTCCGAATGCAAAATTGGCTTCTAACGGCGGTCGCCTTTGCGCGCGCAATCGTTTGGTTTGCCGAACTCGCATAGTAACGCGCAGCCCCCCGCGCTAATTTGATCAGTCAACAGGCCGCGGCATGATTGCACGCATTCAGGACGAAGTGCTCCGGTCTAGCGCGAGATTTACGAAGACTCCGTCATAAGCAGCCGCCGAATTTCTCGCGCGAGGATCAACAAGGACGCGACCTATGTCGAATTACGACGGAAATGCACCCGCTGCCCCCCTTTCTCCGAACGCTACAGCGATTGACGTCGGCCTCCGCGCTTTCATGTTACGGGTCTACAACTATATGGCTGCCGGGGTTGCTTTAACGGGCGTCATGGCGCTGCTGACCTATCAGTTCAGCGGTCCGGAATTACTTCAAAGTCCGCTGATGTGGGTGCTGATGCTGGCTCCCCTGGCGCTGGTGTTCTTCATCAGTGCACGAATCAACACGATGTCGGTGGAAACCGCGAGAGGATTGTTTTTCCTCTATGCGGCGCTTGTCGGAATCTCCCTGTCGACCATCTTTCACATCTACACGGAGTCTTCGATCACACGGGTGTTCTTTGTCTCGGCCGCCGCCTTTGGTGCGCTTAGCATGTGGGGTTACACGACCCGGCGCAACTTGTCGGGTGCCGGCACCTTTCTTTTCATGGGCTTGATCGGCATCATTGTTGCCAGCCTGGTGAATTTGTTTCTGAGATCTAGCGGGCTGGATTGGATGATCTCCGTCATCGGTGTCGGCGTGTTCGCAGGTCTCACAGCGTACGATACCCAACGGATCAAGGAGATGTACGAAGGTGGCGATGACAGAACGTCGACAGGCCGCAAGGCGGTGATCGGCGCACTGTCGCTTTATCTAAACTTCATCAATCTGTTCATGATGATGCTGCGCCTCATGGGCGGCCGGCGTTAGCATCTGGACTAATTGGCGTGCGCGGCGCCCAGATCCCTCAAACGTCTCACGGGAAGAATTCATTGGGAATCAGGAGGGTGTGCAACTAAGCCGAGCGAGAGGCCCTGAGTTGTAGATGAGAAACAGGTCGCCCGTATAATGGAAGTCTTCTCCAACGAATTCCTTTGTCACAAACTTGAGCTGGATCTTGTTATTACTGGTAACACGGAGAGGGAGTTTATTATTTGCCATGATCAGCGACATCCCGTCCCTGCCATCCAGCGTGACGTTCAGGTCGACTGGTTTTGGTTGAATGGCCGGATCCAGCATCTGTTGAACGATTTGACCTTTGCATAAAAATTGCTGGCCTGCGGCATAGCTTGGCCCGATCATCGTCATCAGCATGGCCAGGCTAACCGCAAATTGAATTGCTTGCATTTTAGCATCCCTAAAATTCGAAGATCGTCGTGACTGGAAGATGTAAGCCATTGCTGATCGCGGGCTTGCCGAATGGCCCGATCTCGACGAGCAGGGGGCCGCTTTTAGTACAGATGGTCCAATACACCGCAGTGATGGCCGATTTGCCACGTCGAGTGTGGACCGATGCGTAGAAAGCAGTATGCAAATCCGGCCATTTCCGGCTTTTGCACCTCCGTGACGCTACACCGAAACGTTGAAAGTGACTCGCGAAGGCCGAGCCACAAGTTGCGGCGTCGCTGATCGTGATAACTGCGCCCGGAGCAAGCGCGCAGGCCGACCGGGTGACGCTGCGCCACCGACGAAGTGTGGGCTGCCTGATATCTGGCGGCACGTCTAATGGTCTAAAGGCAGTATCGAGCCTGACGTTCCGCTTGGCATGCTAGACCGAGTCAGCGCACGCCGAGCACTGCTTTGGAAAAGCGCGGCCAGCTATTTCTTGCTGCTGCCATCACCGTGCCCCAGAACCAACGCCGCCCCATCCTGGCCGTGCTTTTTCAGATCGGCCAAAATTCCGAGATCGGACAAATCGAGCCTATGCGAATGTTTCCAGTCGCGCCGCGAGACCTGGACCAACCGTTTGATCACAGGCTTGGATTTGGTCGCGATCGCCAGCTCGCGTCGCGAGTCGAAACTTCCCGGGCTCAGATTGATTGATCCGACAATTGCTTCTTTCCCATCCGCAATCAGAATCTTGCCGTGAAGCTTAAGCCCCTGCAACAGATGCACCTTCGCTCCAACGTCGTGCATGATGCGCAAGCCGCCGATCCCTTCGGCGAGCTTCTTGCCGCCTAGCTTATGTGGAGCTCGAGCCATGATCTTGACGCGAACGCCGCGGTTCACAGCACGTACCAGCCTTTCTACAATCACCGTGTCCTGATAACGTTCATTTTGCAGCCAGAGCGTCTTTTTCGCTTTATCGATCACATTCGCGATACGCTCGCGCCCGTTGTTCGGACACCAAATTAGGTGCGACTTCGGATCTGGCTTGAATGGTTTGCGGGTCCAATCAGCGTCGAAACACCGTACCATTTCCCGAACTTCGCTCTTCTTGGTCGTCGTGACCGCATAGTCTCTGGTTTCCGTGAGATCACGAGGCTCCCAATTCAGGGACTCTACAAAACCGATCTTGTCGTCGATGACCATTGATTTTTGATGCGTTAACGCGAACGCCGCGCTGCTGTCCCGCACTTCGACGCCCGCTGCCAAAAGTGCCTTTCTAGCCTTCGCGTTTTCACTCTTCCCGTTGCGCCTTGCGGGATTCAACATGACACGGACATTGACACCGCGTTCCTTGGCTGCGATCACCGCTTTCAATAGGGTCGGTTCGGTGAACAGAAACATCCTGATATTTAAGGAGCGCCTGGCGGCGCTGATCGGATCCAGAATTGCCGAGATGGTATCGTCCGGAAGAACGATAAGTCTGTGGGGCATGGTGTTGCTCCGTACTTTAGCCGGCTCGATAACTAGGCCGCGTTTGCTGATGCCGATGCCGGTTCGTATTGAATTCGGTGCAGCTCGGCATAGACGCCGTTGCGCGCGAGAAGTTCGCTGTGAGAACCCTCCTCGGCAACCACGCCATCCTTTAGAACGACGATTTTGTCTGCCTGGCTTATCGTGCTGAGGCGATGAGCAATCATGATGACGGTGCGGCCCTTCATCAATTGTCGTAGCCCCTCGATCACGAGGCGTTCGGATTCGGTATCGAGCGCGGCGGTCGGTTCATCCAGGATCATGATCGGACTGTTCCGAATTACAGCCCGGGCAATACCGATCCGTTGCCGCTGACCGCCAGAAAGAGTGTCTCCTCGTTCTCCGACGACGGTATCGTAACCGTGGGGCATACGGCTGATGAACTCGTCGGCGTTGGCAATTGTCGCCGCCGCGATGATTTCTTCGTCGGTTGCTCCGGGACGCCCGTAGGCGATATTTTCGCGAATGGTCCCGCGGAACAGGACCGTCTCCTGCAGGACGAATCCGACCTGAGACCGCAGCGCCGCCAACTTGAAAGTAGCCACGTCGTTTCCATCGACGAGAATGCGGCCACCGCTGGGATCATAAAAGCGCGGGAGCAAGCTCAGAATGGTAGATTTTCCAGACCCGGTAGGGCCGACAATGCCGATGACTTGGCCGGGTTCGATGTTGAACGAAACGTCCCGAAGTACCTGAACTTCGTCGCTATAGCCGAACGCGATATTCTCGAAAGAAATGGCGCCCTTAACGCGGCCTGGATCCACTGCCTCGGGATGTTCGCGAATGACAGCGTCGGCCAGGAGGATTTTCTGGATGCGCTCGAGCGCGACAGTTGTCTGTGCAATCGCGCTCGTCATGCTGGCGAGATCTTTCACAGGCTTGAAGAACTTTGCGAGATAGGCGAGGTAAACAGTAAGCGCGCCGGTTGTCATCACCCCCGCGACAATCAAGCCCGTACCTCTCCACAGTACGATTGCAGTGCAGAACGCAACTACGATGCTGACCATAGGCGACAGCAGCGATTTTACCTGCCGAGCCTTCAGAGCGGCCTCGACGGTAGCGTGACTCGCAGCCTCAAGATGAGCGGTCTCAAGGTCCTGTCGTCCAAATGCCTTCACAGCGCGCACGGATCCGAGGCCCTCTTGAACTACTGCGACAAGCTCGCTCTGCTTGATTCGGACGATACGCGTGACCTCCTTTACAGCTTTCTTGAAATGCATCACGGCCGTCAGGAGGAAGGGCGTCACTGCAAGGGCGATCAGGGTGAAGTCCCAGTCTAGCCAAAACATCAATCCCACCATGAAAATGATGGTAATGACATCAACGACGATGCTTAGCGTTGACGAAGACGCGAAACTCTGGATTGTCGCGACGTCACTTGTAATGGTTGACATTAGCGTGCCCGTCTTGGCGGTATCGTAGAAGCGGAGCGACAATCGATGCAGGTGTTCGTAAATCCGGATCCGCAGATCGTTCGCAACCCATTGTCCGATGCTGGTGGTGTAGTAATTGTCGATGTATGTGGCGAGCGCGCTTATGATTGCGATGACCAGCGTCGCGGCGCCCGCGAACATGGCCACACCGAGCGTGTGGCGTCCGAAGCCATAGTCATGTGCCCATGCCAGCCAGTCGGGCAATCTATGCTTTCCGAGTGCGTCGTCGAGCACGAGCTTTAGGGGCCAAGGCGCCGCCAGACTGGCCGCAATCTCGAGCAGCATCGCTGCGAAAACAATAGCGAGCCAGCCGCGATAAGGTCGGAGCAATCCGAGCACGAGACGCGTCATTTTGCTGTCCCCATCAGCAAGAGTCGTAATCATGCGGGCCGAGTGCTTGAGTGAATGTCCGCCGGGAGGATGTTCGCCGGTGCTGCAGCTAGGGGCTATGCAGAATCGGCCGTTCGCCGAAAATCGGCATAGTGCCTACCTGAGTTGGCAAAACCTCAGGAGGCGCCTTCCGCCCGAGAAGCCCAGCCGTCAATCCAGCCTGTGTCATTGCGTCTGCCGAAGTTGCATAGACGTCGTACGCAGAGCGTGGCTAACTGGCGTAGCGGTCCGGAAGTGTTCTGACCCGCTTCGCAGGGGGCGCTTGCTACCAAGAGAAAAGCGCACTGACATGAGCTTTTGTTAGCGATCGAGACTGCCGCTGGCGCCTTCGTTGAGGGCAGCTCTTCGGCAAAAAAGCGCTACTTCTAGGAGAATACGAAATGCCTTTTTCAGTGGCTATGATCGCTCTGAGCACACAACTGGTTGTGGCGGTAGCGGACGGTGTGCCGGCGTTTGACATGGCAAGAAGCTGCAAGCTCGATTTGGCTGCGACATCCGGACTGTCCGATACCCAATCGCTCCGGGCGTGCATCAGGGATGAACAGGGAGCGCGAAAGCAATTAGCCCAGCGATGGTCGACGTTCCCGGCCTCGAGCAAAGCGGAATGCATTCCCCAGGAGTCGATCGGGGGCACTCCCAGTTACGTCAGCTTGCAAACGTGCCTGCAAATGAACCAATGGGACAAGTAGACTTCTTTGAGTTCGGGTTGACGAGTATAGCGCACCGTCGACAGCGCGTTGAGATCGGCGGCAGTCTCGACATCGGCCGCTGCTGAAAAGCCATCACGGGGCAGTTTTACTCGCTTGTTAGTGAGAGACAGGTACATTCGCCGCGAATTAGAGCAACGGTAGGACATAGTCGCTACACGGAAACCCGCCGGAAGCGTGCGCGCACCGAACTCACGTCATCGAATTGCTTGCTGTGGTCGCAAATCGGCGTCGATGTCCTGTCGTGTCTCCGCCCAAATCGTATGGAGATAAACGTGATGCAAAGAACCAGCGGAATCCGCATGACCCAGCTTAGTGCGGGCGAGTGTGGTACTTGGACCAGCCCAAGCCTAGAAGTTCAATCACCCAGTGCGCTCCTGGGAAGTATGCGGAGGTTGAGGGCGGCGGGTGTGCCCTGCACAGGATGCGTTTCCAGGATGGGCGATATGCCGGCGCGATAGGATCTGAAGCATGAACGGGGGCCGGAAGAATTTCTAAGCGGCTCATCCGCCTCCCGGCGGATAAGAGCGTGCTTGCTTGATTAGACTTTGTGGCAAGCAGACGCTCGTAGCTCCGGGCTTACTTGTTCGGAGCATGGACCGGCGCGTGCCGAAATCGCATAGACGCGCAAACGAACGTTCGTAAGGTCGTGTCGTCGTAGTGCGAGAGGTTTCAGATGTACGCAAGCAGCCGAACAACTTTCGCATCAACGCTGCTTGCGGGCAGCATGTTCGGCGGACGCATTCGAGGGCATCGGCCGTGGCGAATCGCTTTCAAGCCGATGTACTGCTGGGTGAAGCCGGTTCGCGCGATAGCACGGCGTTTTGAGTATACCGCAACAGACGATATGGCACTGATCGCCCCGGGTGCCTTTCGGCACCGCTGGTCCTAGTGCACTGCTCAGTTCTCACGCGGAAACAGGATCAATTGTCCGGGCTCAGAAAGGTGCTCCCATGAAGATCTCTGCTGGATTGCGCTTTACGTCCTGTGTGGCGCTACTAGCCGTAATGGGGTCGACGACCGCGTTTGCGCAGCAGCGCAACAAGCCCAACGTCGTCTTTATCCTGGCTGACAATGTCGGCTACGGCGACCTCGGATCGTACGGCGGAGGCCAGCTGCGCGGAGCTCCGACGCCGCGCCTCGATGCGCTTGCCCAAGAGGGACTCCGTCTCACGCAGTTTTTGGTCGAACCGGCCTGCACGCCCTCCCGTGCGGCACTTATGACGGGCCAGTACTCGATTCGCAGTGGGCTTTCGCTGATCGCCATTGAAGGCAGCCCCTATACACTTCCTGCAAACGCCTTCACGATGGGGGAATTGTTCAAGAACGTGGGTTATGCCACCGCGATCTTTGGGAAATGGCATCTCGGAAGCGCCCCCCAAAGCCTGCCGACGGCGCACGGATTCGACGAGTTCTACGGTATTCCGCCTGACATTAGCTGGGATGCAGCAACATACCCCGCAACGATCGCTCTCACGCATTCGATCGACGAGCCTTATGATGCGTTGCTGAGAGCAGGGCCCCATATCGTCGAGGGGAAGGCTAAGGGGTCCTTGCAGACCGTCAAGCCATTCACCGAAGAGGTGCGCGCCAACATCGACAATGAGCTGGTGGACAAATCAGTCGATTTCATGCGGCGTCAAAAAGCCGCCGCGATGCCCTTCTTCCTCTACCTTCCCTTTTCCATGGGGCACTTTCCGAACCTGCCTTCTCAGCAATTCAAGGGCAAATCGCGGATTGGTAACTATGGCGACAAGCTGATGGAAGGCGATTATCACGTCGGCGAGATTCTCGACACGCTCAAGGAACTTGGACTCGAGGACAACACGATTGTCGTCTTTGCTTCCGACAATGGCCCGCAAGGACAAACCGCGCGCGAACACGGCAATCAGGGGACGCCCGACATGGGCAGTTCCGGGCCGTTCCGCGGTGAATTGGGCGAAGTGACCGAAGGAGCGATACGGACAGCGGCGATCATCCGCTGGCCTGGCAGGGTCAGGCCGGGAACGACTACATACGCCATGTTCTCCATCATGGACTTCCTGCCGACGTTCTCACATATCGTGGGAGGCACGATGCCAGCGGACCGAGCGATTGACGGCATCGATCAGTTCGATCTCCTGATCGGCGCTGCGGCCACGGGTCGTCGCGAAAGCATGTTGAGCTTTATCGGAGGAGAGCTCGTCGCCACGCGCTGGAAGCAGTGGCGCATTTACTTTACCGACGTTCACCCCACCGGTATCGGCCCGCAGCGGCAGCCGGGAATGTTCTCCGCCGGTGCTCCAATGGCCGGTTACCCGAAGATTTTCAACATTGAGATGGATCCTCACGAGGACCTCATTGTGGCTGCGATGTTTGGCTGGGTGTCGGGGCCGGCGCTCAAAACTGTCGAAGACTACAAGGCAACGACAAGGCGATATCCCAATCCGCCGGCGCCGAACATCACACAATTTGGCAGTGGCGGCTGATCCGGAGCGGCATCATCAAGCGGATAGCGGAACACCGGCGCGACACCAGCGGCCAGACGGAAGCCGATGCGCAGCGCAGGTCTGCCGGTCCATCGTCATCCGGGCGCCGGTGAGCGCGCCGAGCGGTGCGGCAATCGGCCGGATAGGTCGTCGCAGGATATGCAAAGCTGGCATTGTCACGGCAACGAGCATTCAGAACTCATGCACGTAGCTCCACGGGGAACCGCCACCGAGAAAGATGAACGAAGTTTATCCCATGTTGTAGCGCAAGCTTCCCCTCGATGGCCTGATCGCGAGCACCGCCAGAAGGGTAGCCAGCGTGAACACATCGATAAACGTCAGACCCTCGATCGAAGATCAACATCTGACTGTGGAGGAGTGCGACGAACTCTCGCAAATCCTGATTCAAGACGCCGCAAGCATGCAGGATGGACCGCAAAGACGGAAGCTTTTGGAATTGGCGGAGTGTTACGGGGCCTTGGCGCGCCTTAAGAATCTGGTTCTTGGAAAGGTGTATTGATCGTGTGCCGGGTAGGCACGGTTTTCCCTTCCGAGCAAACCAATACTGACTTGTCTAATCGTCAAACAGTCGGTTTCGTCTCGCGCCATTGGAATTCTGAACAGCCCGAACGGTCCGGTGCGAGAGCAAAAAAAAGCTCGGGTCGTTTCTTCCGGTTCGTTGTCGGACACGGAAGTCCTTCTGCGCTGTTTGGGCCAGCGATCTTCGGGAGACCGTCAGGCTGATGGGGATAGCGACCTGGCAGGTCAATAAGGCTTTGATCGACGAAGTGCTATTGAGACGACATGGTCTCGACCCTCTGAATGGCTTCCACGCAACCCGCAGAGGCTGTCGATTTATTAGACAGCAGACAAGCGGCAATTCGACCTTGGCCGGGCACTATTTTTCCACACGTTCCGGTTATCTCGGCTTTGCACGCAATCACAGCGTCTTTCAGAACGTCTGCCGTTGTTTGCACACTTGTCGCGGCTTCCCCGAGTTCAAATGCGCATTTGGGGCTGATCTTGTCTTCATGGGCTTGCATGCAATAAATCATGCGCCCTTCACCAGGCGTCACCGATTTGCAGTATTTCTTGATTTCGCTTGCGCAGGCGCTCTCAAGCTTTGCCACCCTGGCGGTCAGCTTTTCCAAAAGGGCCTTTCCCACGTCGGTCTGCGCGGACGCGTTGCCAGCCGACGAAATGGCCAGGCACAGGAGAGCCCCACGGATGATGATTAATCTGACTGTCATTCTCATCGATACGTCCTCTGATGACTGGCTCCGAACCGCGCCATCGTTGAAATGGCTGCGGGCTCGTGATGAACACTGAGGGATGCTCCTTGTCTGTAATTCATTGCGCTAAGGAAAGCGTGAGGCTTGAAACTCCAAGCGACAAATTGATCCCGACCGAGCCCTCGAGGGAGAGCGGCTGCAAGGCGATCGAACGCCCCGTTCCGCCGAACAGCAGATTGGCGCCGACCCCGACGCCTACGCCAACGGCGCCACTCGCGCCCACATAAGTGCCGGATAGCGCTCCGCGTCGTGGACCTGCCGTGGGGGCAAAGACGCCCCAAGCCATCGCCCCGCCTGCCGTGATCCCGATATCGATACCGATAGTGCCCATTACGCCGAGATATGCTTCTTGCGGATAAGGGCCATTGGGTGCGAAGCGGCATGCCATCCGCTGGCGTGATCCAAAGATCAAGCCGATGGAAGGCGCCATTTTGCACGTGAGGGTACCCACGCTAACTCCGGGAGCCGGCTGCTGGGCAACCGAAGGTGATACGACCACTGCGGCGAGCCCCACGAGCAACAGCGTGAACAGACATTTGAGCATGACGAAATCCCGCGTTGCTGCAATTACTCGATGTGGGCTCAGCCAAGGGTCGAAGGCGATTCAGAACTTATAGCCAAGGCGAACCGTGACCTGGTTGTTGCTCAGCTCTTGCTTAAGCCCAATGATGCCAAGATTGAGAACCGGTATCGGATACACCAAGGATCTGGATTGATACTGTGAGTAGCGATACTCGAGGCCTGTGAACCAGTTGTTTGTGATGGCGTAGTCCACTCCGGCGCCGGCCGTCCAGCCCACCCGCGTGCCGTCGCCGCCGACCGAAATGCCGGTAAAAGGAATCGAGGTCTCGATGGATGCGAACGCCGCTCCACCCGTCACATAGAGCAGGGCGCGGTCGGCAGCGTAGCCGAGCCGGCCGCGTATCGAGCCGCCCCATTTGCTATGCGCCGTGAGGAAATCGCCGGTGATGGCGGTGTAGCGTATTACGCCGACCGTCCATCCCTGAAAATCGCCTTCCACGCCCAACACAAACTGACCCGCTTGGTAGTTATAGCCAGTGAGAATTCCATATGTCAGGCCATCCTTACGCGAGCCGGATGTGAGCAGGAATGGAGCCCCAAACAAATGTGCGCCGGTCGTGTATTGGGGGTTCGTTTGTATCCACCCCAGCTCTCCACCAACGTAGAAGCCTGTCCATGAAAACGCAGGCGCATAGGCGACCGGTGCGAGCGGCTCCAGTCGACTTGGGAGGTCGGCAGCAGATGCCGATGCGCTAACGGCGCCGGTCGTGGTGGCGAGGAGAGCGATACGTGACAAACGCCACATGAGCCGGTCCTTATGAGTTGAAGCCGCCAAGTTTTACCGACGGAATTCTGGAGGAGCATTCGGGGAAGCCGAGCGGCTGTCAGGATTGAGCGCCCGCGGCAAGGGGCGCCGAGCTCCGAAGGCAAGAGGGTCTGTTCTCGGAGGTGCGTCTTCAATAGCAAGGCGGGTAAGGGTAGTAGCCGCAGGCCGGAGGGGGCGGATAGGAACGATAATATGGGGCGGCATAAGCTGCCGCCCCATATTATGCGGCAGCCCCTACAGCGCCCGCGTACATTGCGCCGCGGAATGCTGAACGGCGAGCAACTCCGGCAAACGATAGCGGCGTCAGCGGTCGCCCGATAATATCGATGAAGATCGCTGCCGCTCCGTCGGCGCCGGCGAGATCACCTTCCAGCGTCTGCACGGTGAACGTCAGCTTGTCACCCTCGAGCTTCGGGCTCTTCAGCACCACGACTGCATCCTTCACTGAGCCGTCCTTCGCTAAAACGGACACTGTCGCATTGGGCGGGTTCTTGGCGAAGCTGTCCTCTCCTGCGCCCCATTCTGCAATCACGTCGGCGGTGGCCTGGTGACCGGCAGCTCGTATCGGGCGATCGGCGAAGATAATCGAGCTCGGCGTGACGCCAGTCAGAACCAAGTTATCTCCCTGCAGTGATGCACCGCGGGAGTTCATTACGAACAGGGACGGGACGATTTCGGGTTTGGCAGGCGCGCTGGGGGTGCCGATCGTTTTGATTGGGGACGATGATGGACCTGCCTGCCCAAATGCGCTGGCGATGCCTGTGAACGCGATGGAAACGCCCAAAAATCCTGCGAGCGCGGCGGTCTTGGTCTTGCTCGTCATATCGCCCCCTTATTCGTCAACGTTCTCGGACGTCTCGCTTCCAGAATTGTCGGAAGGCGTCCCGTTACTCGGGGCGACCATGGAAGAGCGTTGTGCGTTTGGCTATGCAATTCCGGCGACCGGAAAGGTAATTCTCTCTGCCGGCCAATTCTGACGCGGAATCTGGGGATGAAGGCTCTCGCAAGACCACGTGCTCCACATCGTGAAGCTTAAAAATTGCGGTCAAGAGCAATGTCATTTGAATCCGGCCGAGAGCCGCTCTTGCTTGGGCATGACGGCAATGGCCTCAATGATGCTATTTGAGGACTTGCTTTGCAGTAGACGATCACCTCATGCTCGAGCTCTTTTGATCTCGCTATATTGTAATGCTTCTTGGCGAGGCCGTTGTAGCATCCGCATATGCGGTGAGGTCCGTTTGCGCTTCGCATGCGAGTTTTCCGCCAAAAGCATTGTTGTCACGACAAGGAGCATCTTGCGCATTGTTGGCCTCTCTGAAGTGTTAAGGCAGTCCGGTTGTCGGCGTCGAGATCACAATAAAATGGCCTGTCTGCAACTCGGTTCGCTTCGTGGCATCGACCTACGCGGCCCAAGATCGCGTGCGACAGGACCGACTTGATCACCCTCACGGATGAGGAAGTTCATCAAAAAGTTCTGCTCCCTCAGAATTGGCCGGGTTGAGCAGGAGGGCTGGGCCAGTCTACGCGGAAGTTATTTGGGTTGCGCCGATCAAACAGATCCTGTCGAGCGACCATGCTAGATCTCACGCGCAGAGCGGACCGAGTATCGCGAATTGTCACGGTGCGTTCGTGCCCGTCTTTGGCGATGGCCACTGACGGCAGCGCATGTTCAAGGATGAGAATGATAGCCAGCGAGCGGGCGGTGATCATGAGCAATCCTACAATCCTGCAGTCGGCCATGGAGTGGTTGCTGTCCTCGCCTCCAAAGCGATCGTGCCTGGAGGTGGTTTATCGCAGTGGCTTGCCGCAGTCTGAAGTTCAACACTCAGGCGCGCTATGCAATTCCGGAGAAATTTAATTCATTCGATTTTGCGGCAGTTCCATGTGAACGCGCGCGTAGGGGAGACATATTTCGGAAAGGTTGAGCAATGTCGAGCTTCCTCCTTCATTGCTCGTAAACCCGTGTATTCCGAAGATTCGCCGAAACTGCATAGACGGTGAGCATCCAAGTCCATCAAGCTTTGACTAGACGGCTGCTGTCATCAATTGGCTTTTGGAGGTGAGCTATGAGGCGCAAATGTTGGCGCGCCATTGCCGGCGCGATACTGTGCGTGGCGCTGACTCTCAGCTGGCTGCCGCGCGCGTCTGCCCAAGATGACCCATTGCCGTCATGGAACGATACTTCGACTAAACAAGCCATCGTCGATTTCGTGCGTCGAGTTACGACGTCCGGAAGTTCCCAGTATGTGCCGCCCGCCGCACGTATCGCGACCTTCGACAACGATGGCACGCTTTGGGTTGAGCAACCAATGTATGTTCAATTGGTATTCGCCCTCGAGCGGGTAAAGGCTTTGGCGCCATTGCATCCGGAATGGCGATATACCGAGCCTTTCCAGTCGGTTCTTGAGGGCGACATGAAAGCACTGGCGGGGTTCAGCGAGCGGAGCCTCCTCGATCTGATCATGCAGACCCATGCCGGGATGACCACTGACGAGTTCTCGAAAATAGTAATGGATTGGCTCGGCTCCGCGCGCGATCCGCGCTTCCGGCGGCCATATACTGATCTGGTCTACCAGCCAATGCTTGAGTTGCTCTCTTACCTGCGGGCGAACGGCTTCAAGACCTTTATCGTCTCGGGCGGTGGAGTTGAGTTCATGCGTCCATGGACAGATAAGGTTTACGGGGTTCCTCCCGACCAGGTCGTAGGCTCATCCATCAAGACCAAATTCGAGATGCGCGACGGAATTCCTACGCTGTTTCGTTTGCCGGAGTTGAACTTCATCGACGATAAGGCGGGCAAGCCCGTCGGCATCAACGAAGCCGTAGGCCGCCGCCCAATTGCTGCATTCGGAAACTCAGACGGAGATCTCGAAATGCTTCAATGGACTACCATCAGCGACGGCTTGCGCTTTGGGGCTATCGTTCATCACACCGACGCAGTGCGCGAGTACGCCTACGATCGGCAGTCGCATTTCGGGCATCTCGACATTGCTTTGGACGCCGCTGCTACGAATAGGTGGACGGTGATCGATATGAAAAAAGACTGGAAAGTGATCTTTCCCTTCGATACGCGCTGAAAACACTGCTGGTTCATTCTATCTGCACTGCATTCTATCTGCACTTCATTCGGCATCAGGCGCGATTGCAGCCACGAACGTCAAATTGGCGATGGCCCCGGCCGTTGGGTGTAATTCGCCGGCCCGGTAGCGCTTCCGGCATGGCGGCCAAGCCCGTCCGATCGAGCGATTAGAAGGAAAGTAGAAGGCGCGTTGGGAGGCGAAGGCCTCGGCGGCTTTGCGGCCCTACTTCGTCACGAGATGCCGGGTCGCTTTCGCATCAATTGCCGCAGTTGGGGAAATTGCAAACGTCAGCCAGGTATTCCAACCAGATGGCCGGTTGGCCGCATTGAATTCCCCATACGCCTTAATGTTTAAGTACCCCTGCATGTCGCCGACGGGAAAGATGTATCCCAATTGGGGCCCCACGCCGAGAACGCGGGATCTGAAGCCACCAAGCAGTGGATGACCGCCAGTATCATCTGAGACTTGCTGATAGGCGTAGCCAACGAAGCCCACAAAAGCCTGTTTCGTAAGAAATTGGGCTGTGCTCCAGTCGAAATGAAAATCGATCCCGCTTTGAACCTGAGTGTCGGGGTTCTTGAAATTGTAGGTAAACCCTGCAACTCCGGAAATCGTCACGCCGGAAGCCGGGTTCAGATAGGTGTAGCCGCCGCCGGCATCGATCGCGCCGTGGCCGATACCAAGGTTCGCGATGCGACTTGGATCGTAAGCGCCGACGGGAATGTCGCCCGTTATATACGTCATGTAATTGTTGACACCCGAATTCCATTTGAGCGTGATCATCGGATAGAGGTCGCCGACAGACGTGATTGAATCTCCGATACTCCCCATCCGGGTTGCCGCAAATCCTCCCACGTTAGCTGTCAATGTTCCGTCAATGGTCGCGGCTGACCGGCCGAATATGCCGGTTACTCCCATCGCCAACTGACCACCAAGGACCGGCGTGCCGAAAGTGTAGGTTGGGTTGAGCAACAAGAGATCGGCTTGCGCATTCAGGCTCGCGTTGAGGCTGACATTGACAGTCGGTGCCAATCTGCCGACCTGAATCTCTCTTGCCGCAGCGACGGAGCCGGAGGCTGCAACACTCGTGTGGTAGTAGACGGTTCCCATTGACCAGCCCGGCGCGCCCTGCGGGACTGCCGGCAGACTGCTGACCTGGCCAGGCAGCCAGAACGAAATGCCGCTTTCGTCGGCGCGGGACTGTTGGCTCGTGAGGATCAGCATCGCACAGATCGCACCGGTACCGAGCTGGAAGTCCCTGATCGAACGATCACGCCGCATCTGCCCGCTCCTCGATACATGCTTATCCTATGCTATCTGCGGTTCGGCCTTAAGCTATGCAAAATCGGCAAAAACAACAAACTGTGCGTGGTTGATGTACCGGCGCAACACTCGGAGTAAAGCGCGAGTCGCGTAGCGGAGCTCTCAGGGCACCAAAAAGTCGCGACGAAGCACAATCGGCTTCCGAAGCTGCATAGGCAGGTCGTTGCCAATCTACCATGCTGTAGCCCGGCTGGGCTCGCGGCGGTGGCGGCCATCTCGAACGAGACGATTCGGATGATCCAGAACGGAACGGCGATCTTCGTTAGTCCCGATGCCTACGGTGCGGCGATTGGAGCAGAAAAGGTCGAGCTTTTTGTAACAGGTGATGGAGAGTTCAAGGGGCAATTGACCCACTTGAAAATTGGTCGCCTGCACGTGCTGAGAGGAAGAGAGAACCTTCCCCGCATCGCCTTTATCGCCTTGCCGTCGGCCCATGTGCATATCTCGTTTTCGACAAGCCGGACGCGGAGCATGGTCTATTGCGGCGTGGCCTTGAACTTCGGCGACCTGGTGTTCCATTCCCTTGAACAGCGAGCACACCAGCGCACGACTGGAGGAGCCGAGTGGTGCCTTATATCTCTGCCGCCAGACGAGCTTACCGCATGCAGCAGAAGGTTGATCGGCGAAAGTATCAGAGTGCCATCAGAATCCTGTGACGTCATGCCTGCACACGACGCCACCGCAGCGTTTCTTGCCATCGTTTCGAAGCTGTGCGATCTCGCTGAACTGGTGGGAGAAGTATTCTCAACAGCGGGCGCCGCCTCGCTTGAGCGCGAGTTGCTCAGCGCGCTTGTCAAATGCCTGTCGATCAAGAATGGGGGTAGACCCTCGAACTCCAGGCGGCGCCACTCGGACATTATGGTTGGTTTCGAGGACTGCTTGGCTCGACAAAAAGAGCCTCATTTGAATCTGTCGGAGCTCTGCACCACAATCGGGGTGCCGGAGCGCACCTTGCGACTTTGCTGCGCCGAATTTCTGGGCGTTAGTCCAAGCCGTTACTACCTGTTGCAGCGATTGAATAGGGCGCGATCAGCATTGCGTTGCGCCGATCCGGCATCAGCCAGTGTTTCAGAGATTGCGCGAAATCATCACTTTACCGAACTCGGGCGCTTCGCGGTGGCTTACCGCGACGTCTTCGGAGAGACGCCGTCATCAACGTTGCGCCGCGTCTCCAGCAAGGAGGAGTAATTCAAGCGCTGTGCCGAATTCGCATAGCGCGATCGAAGAAACTTCGGACAGACTAACCTCCACGGAGAGCGGAGCCCTGTGAGTGGGGCAGCTCCTCTTCGCTTCTGCACCCCACAGACTTCGAGAAGTCTGCCGATCAAGTATCGTGACAGCTAGGAGCCGGAGTTATGAAGATCACTAGAAACTTCAAACGTATGCTGGTGTCAGCAACCGCCTTGGCGGCAGTCAGTCTGCCGGTAATCTCCCTGCCTGCCTTCGCACAGGCACCAGCCGGAAAGCCCAACATCCTCTTCATCATGGGCGACGACATTGGACTATACCAGCCAAGCATTTATCATCGCGGATTGATGGTTGGCGAGACACCCAATATCGACCGCATCGGCAACGAGGGTGCGATCTTCACGCATTACTATGCCGAGCAAAGTTGCACGGCCGGAAGGAACGCTTTCTTCACTGGAATGCATCCGTTGCGCACAGGTATGATTCCTCCGCAGTTGCCTGGCAGCCCGTCCTATCTACGACCCGGCACACCGGCACTCGCAAAATTCCTGCTGGATCTCGGCTATAATACCGGCGAATTTGGCAAAAACCATCTCGGCGACCATACCGATGCATTGCCGACCGCGCATGGATTTCAGGAATTCTGGGGCTATTTGTATCATCTCGACGCGATGCAAGGCGTGAGCTTCCCGGACCTCAACAAGTCTCCTACTCAACAGACCGTTGCTCCGCCGTGCAAGAACACGCCGATACCTGGGTTGCAGGAGGTAAATGGTGCGGTTGATCCGAAAACGTCACCAGTTTGCCTGACACCGCCGCGACCAGTCTTGTCGTGCAAATCGTCCGATGGCACCGCAAAGAACATGACGTGCAGCGATCAAGGTCCCCTGACGCTTGAGCGCTCGAAGAGCGTCGACGAGGAAATCTCGGCGAAGGTCGTTGACTTCCTCGATCGCAATGACCCGAAGAAAACCAACAAACCCTTCTTCGCCTGGTACAATCCGGCACGCATGCACATTACGACCGTGCTGAATGAGAAGTACGCGGGCATGATTGGCGAAGCCGGCGGCAAGGATTGGGGCCTTAACGAGGCCGGCATGAAGCAGCTGGATGATAACATCGGCACTGTGCTTAAGAAGCTCGAGGACATGGGCCAGCTCGACAATACGATCGTCGTGTTCACGACCGACAATGGCGCCGAAACCATCACCTTCCCGGACGGCGGCACTACCCCATTCAAGGGCGGCAAGCTTAGCACTTGGGAAGGCGGCATGCGTGCACCTGCACTTATCCGTTGGCCGGGAGTGATCAAGCCAGGCACGATCAAGAACGATATTTTTGCGTCGCTGGATTGGATGCCGACGCTTATCAATATTGCGGGCGGCGCCAAGGGTGATGGTTTGAAGAAGCGCATCGAGGCCGGGCAATATCCCGGCATCGTCAAGACGACCTTGGATGGCGTCGATCAGACCGAGTACCTCTCCGGACGTTCGGAAAAGTCTGCGCGCGACACATTCTTCTACTATTCCGGCAAGGACCCCTCGGCGGTTCGGTACAAGAACTGGAAGATCTACTTCACGATGGTATCTGACGCTCCATCCGGCTTTATTGCTGGCGCGCTTCCCTACCACTGGGCACAGGTCGTCAATATCAAGCGAGATCCGTTCGAGACGTCGATCGGTGCGCAGTTCAAGACCCTCATGGGCCAGGGTGGCACGATCGGCTCACCTTCGACGGCCTACGTTTACGACTGGAACATGTTGCCCATCGGTCAGACGCTGTGGCTGAAGGAATTGGAGACCTACGTCGAATATCCGCCGCTCCAGGATCCTGCAAGCTACAACCTCGACCAGGTTATCCAGCAGCTCAAGCAGGCCAAGACTGCTGGACGGAGCGATTAGCGAACGGTTAGTGCTCGATTGAAACACAATTAGCGGCCGGCCGCGAAGGGCCGGCCGCATGTTCCAGAAATTCCAGGAATCACAGGACGTAGAATGGGCTTCAGCAAGATCATCCGACCAAGCCTGATCGCACTCACCACCTTGGCCGCCGTCAACACTTCTGTTCGAGCGCAACAGCCGCAGAAGCCCAACATTCTCGTTATTATGGCTGACGACATCGGTTACTGGAATATCAGTGCTTACAACCGAGGTATGATGGGATATCGGACGCCCAACATCGATCGTATCGCCAACGAGGGCGCAATTTTCACCGACTATTATGGGCAACAGTCCTGTACAGCCGGTCGTGCTGCTTTCATCACCGGGCAGAGCCCGCTCCGCACGGGCCTTTTGAAAGTTGGGCTGCCTGCAGCCAAGGAAGGGCTCTCCGCGAAAGATCCAACGATCGCGGAGCTCTTGAAACCGCAGGGTTACGCAACCGCACAATTCGGCAAGAACCATCTAGGTGACCGCAACGAATTTCTGCCGACCGTGCACGGCTTCGATGAGTTTTTTGGAAATCTTTATCATCTAAATGCCGAGGATGAACCAGAGCATGCGGATTATCCGGCTAATCCATCGTTCCGGGCGAAATTCGGTCCGCGCGGAGTCATGAAGTGTTTTGCTACGGCAACTGCGACGCCCGGCGACGATCCCCGATTTGGACCTCTTGGCAAACAGCAGTGTGAGGACACCGGTCCTCTTACCAAGAAGCGCATGGAGACGATTGATGAGGAATTTCTAAAGGCATCGACAGATTTCATCGATCGCGCCAATCGGGACAAGAAACCGTTCTTCGTTTGGTTCAATCCCAGCCGCATGCATATCTGGACGCGCCTTAAGAAGGAATCGCAAGGCAAGACGGGTTTGGGCATCTACCCCGATGGTATGGTCGAACACGACGGGCAGGTCGGCCAGTTGCTGAAGAAACTCGACGATCTCGGCATTTCTAACAACACGATCGTCGTCTACACGACCGACAATGGCGCTGAAACTTTCAGCTGGCCTGATGGTGGAACCACGCCGTTCAAAGGCGAGAAGAACACCAATTGGGAGGGCGGCTACCGGGTCCCCGCGATGATCCGTTGGCCCGGCTTCGTCCCGGCGAAAACGGAAATCAACGAGATTTTCTCCGCCGAGGATTGGGCGATGACACTGATCGCTGCGGCCGGCGAGCCCGCCATCAAGGAAAAGCTGCTTCAAGGCTATGAGGCGGCGGGCCAAAACTTCAAGGTTCATCTTGACGGCTATGACCAGCGCGACCTGCTGGCGGGAAAAGGTCCCGACAAACGTCGGGAATTCTTTTACTGGACCGATGACGGCGACCTCGCCGGGCTCCGCTTCGAGCAATGGAAAGCAGTCTTTCTCGAGCAGAAGGCCGAAGGTTTCAGCGTTTGGCAACAACCGATGATTCAGCTCCGCCTTCCCATGCTGTTCAACTTGCGCTCCGATCCGTTCGAGCGGGCCCAACATGAATCCGGCGACTATGTCCGATGGTTTATCGAGCATGCGTTCGTGGTCATGCCCGCGCAGCTAGTTGTCGGGCAGCATCTGGCGACTTTCGCGCAATTTCCGCCTCGGCAACGACCTGGTTCGTTCTCTGTCGAACAGGCGATGGAGAAGCTGAGGCTGCCGCCGGCCAACAACTAGCAAATCTCGGGAGCTTAGGTCATGACCAACATCGCCGTCCTGCCACAGCAGTCCAGCATCTGGTGGGTTTTCCTCCTGCAAGGGTTTGCCGGCGTCATCCTAGGCCTTATGCTTGTCACCCAACCCAGCGCGACGATCCTCGCGCTCACAACGTTTTTGGGATTTTACTGGCTCATAACGGGCTTGCTTGCGTTCGTCCAAGTTTTTATCGATCGCTCAACGCCATGGATATGGTCGTTGCTCAGCGGAGTGGTTGGCGTTCTCGCAGGTCTTTTCGTTCTGCGACACCCGCTCGTTGCTGCCCTGACTGTGCCGACGGTGCTGGTGCTCATTCTCGGCGTTCAAGGACTTCTCATGGGCACTCTGCAGATCATTGCCGGCCTCAAGGGTGGCGGCATCGGGCCGCTTATCTTGGGAGCGATCAACGGCCTGGTCGGTCTTCTGCTACTAGGGTCTCCCATCGCAGCCGCATTGGCCGTGCCGGTTGTCTTTGGTGCGCTGCTCCTCATTCAGGGAGCGGGATTGGTAATCCTGGCCTTTCGAGTTCGTAGCTAAGGCTTTCTTTTCTCTTCGGGGTTTACGGATTTTGCCGAATTCGCATAGTGCGCACGGCGCAGGGTGCGCATTCTGCTGCTGAAGTGACCGTCAAGACGGAAGTCACATGAATTCTGCCCGCCAGTCTGATCTCAGGCGCCCCCTTGAAGACCCGCCGCATCCAGAGATGGTGCGCGTACCAGGCGGTACGTTTCGGATGGGCTCGGACAAGCATTATCCGGAAGAAGCTCCCGCCCACCGCGTCACCGTGGACGGTTTTTGGATGGACCGGACCCCTGTAACCAATCGCCAGTTCCGCGACTTTATCAACGCGACCGGCTACGTCACCTTCGCCCAGATAACTCCTGAAGCGAAGGATTATCCGAACGCATTGCCGCAGATGCTCAAAGCTGGCTCCCTTGTCTTCACTCCGCCCAAAGAGGCGGTGGATCTGCGTTACTGGGGTGAGTGGTGGACCTTCGACTTCGGCGCCAACTGGCGGCGGCCGTACGGACGCCACAGCAATATCCGTGGCCTCGAAGATCATCCCGTCGTCCACGTCGCATTACGCGACGTGGACGCATACGCAAAATGGGCCGGGAAGGATCTGCCAACCGAAGCCGAGTGGGAATTCGCCGCGCGAGGCGGATTGAGCGAGGCGGAGTTCGCGTGGGGAGACGAACTGACGCCTGCTGGCAAACACATGGCAAACACCTGGCAGGGTAACTTCCCGCATGAGAACCTTTTAGCCGATGGCTTCGAACGTACCTCGCCGGTGACCGCGTTTCCACCGAATGGCTACGGCCTCTACGACATGATTGGGAATGTCTGGGAGTGGACGGCCGATTGGTATTCGCCGAAGCACGACGCCGATGCGCCGAAGGCTTGTTGCATTCCGCAGAATCCCCGCGGCGGCGCCGAAGACGAAAGCTACGACCCACGTACCCCAAACATCAGCATTCCCCGGAGAGTGCTTAAGGGAGGCTCGCATCTGTGCGCGCCGAACTACTGCCGACGGTATCGCCCGGCAGCCCGTCACGCCGAGCCGATCGATACTTCGGCGAGCCATGTTGGATTCCGGTGTATCTCCAGGACGAAATCCTGATGTAAAAGGCCGTTGCCTAGCTTGCCATCTGCCGATGTCTCAGATGCTTCTCGATGTAAGCGCTATTGCAACGCTCGTGTCGGTTCATCTTAGCGTTCTCGACGAGCAAAATGTTTCTCGGTCTAGGTATTTTCCAGTGTGCTGCCTCCCTTGTAGAGGGAGGCTAACGTTTTTAGCGTGTGGCGGCGCTCAGGTTGATCCCTCGGCCGCCAACAGTGCGGTGTCGCATTCGTCCTTGGCTCTTAGCTGACATGCCGCGACTGTCGAGGTTGAGTCCAAAACGCATATGCGTGCATTCGAAGCGGCTGCCGTTTGTGCATAGTCGATCGCTGGAAACACAGTCAAAGTGCGGCGTCGGCATCAGCGTGTCGGATCGCAAGATCTGATGTGCCCTGCGCGATATTCGTTGGGTTGAGTTAAAGCCCGTTAGCCACCGCGAACAGGAAAAAGGACTGTCATGAGCGACAAAAAGGCGTCCGAGAAGTCAGAGCTCTCTAGCGGGCCGAGCAGCGCAGGATTGAAACGCCGCGAGTTGCTGTTGAGCGGCAGCTCTCTGGTCGCGGCCTCCGCACTCGCAGCCGTCGGGTTGACGAACCCTGCCCAGGCGCAGCAGGCAACGACAGCGCCCGCAGCTGCGTCTGCCGGACAGAAGCCCAACATCGTCGTCATCATGGGCGACGACATCGGCATCTGGAATCTTGGCGCTTATCACCGCGGCATGATGGCCGGCCGGACTCCGAATTTGGACAAGATCGCCGCCGAGGGCATGCTGTTCACCGACTACTACGCCGAGGCGAGTTGTACGGCCGGCCGCGCCAACTTCATCACTGGCGAGCTGCCGATCCGCACCGGTATGACTACGGTTGGGCAAGCCGGCGCTCCCACTGGTCTGCCGGCTCAGGCGGTAACGATCGCTCAGGCGCTAAAAGGAATGGGCTACGCGACCGGCCAATTCGGGAAAAATCATCTCGGTGATAAGAACGAGTTCTTGCCAACCGTTCACGGCTTCGACGAATTCTTCGGCTACCTCTATCATCTCGACGCGATGGAAGATCCAGCTCATCCCGCCTATCCGCAGGATTTGCTGAACACCGTCGGTCCGCGGAACATGATTCATTCATATGCCACCAGCGTTGACGACGCGACGGTAGATCCACGCTGGGGCAGGGTAGGCAAGCAAAAGATCGAGGACGCCGGAACGCTCTATCCGAAGCGAATGGAAACTGTGGACGACGAAATTCGCGACTTCTCGCTGGCTTTCATCGATAAGGCCAAGGCTGAGAACAAGCCGTTTTTCCTGTGGCTCAACCCGACCCGCATGCACATCGTCACCCATCTGTCGCCGAAATATCAGGCGTTACGCAACTCCAAGAACGGCTGGACGATCCATGAAGCCGGCATGGCGCAACTCGACGATGACGTCGGTATCGTTATGAAGAAGCTCAAGGACATGGGGGTCGACGACAACACCATCGTCATCTTCACGACCGACAACGGCACCGAAGTGTTCACCTGGCCTGACGGCGGACAGACGCCTTTCGCGCAGAGCAAAGGCACGGTGATGGAAGGCGGCTTCCGCGCGCCAGCAATGATCCGGTGGCCCGGCAAAGTGCCGGCGGGCAGGGTGGAAAATGGCATGATCTCCGGCCTCGACTGGTTCCCGACACTTCTTGCAGCCGCGGGCAATCCCAACATTGCGGAAGAATTGAAGAAGGGAAAACAGATCGGCGACGCCACGTTCAAATGCCATCTCGATGGTTACAACCAGATGGATATGATCACCGGTCAGGGGCCGTCGAAAAGGCACGAGATCTGGTACTTCGGCGAAAGCGAACTCGGCGCGGTTCGCATCGATGACTACAAGTTTCGTTTCATCGACCAGCCCGGGGGCTGGCTGGGTGACAAAAGCAAGCCCGACGTACCCTACATAACCAACCTCCGCCTCGATCCGTTTGAGCGCACGGGCTGGCCGAACAATGGGACCAAGGAGGGCGCGCAGCAATATTTCGATTGGTTCAAATACGAATTCTGGCGCTTCGTATTTGTCCAACAACAGGTTGAAAAGCTGGCGATGACTGCGATCGAGTTTCCGCCGATGCAGAAGGGCGCGAGTTTTAATCTTGAGGCTGTGAAAGCGAAGATCGCTGCCGCCCAAGCAGCGATCGCCAAGTAAATTGAGCTTCGTTAACTAACTTGTACGGGTGCCCCCGATAGCGAGGCACCCGTCGTTTTTTTGATTAAGCTAATCACCTGCGGGCGTCCTGTGGCAGAACGGGTTGGTCCACAACATGCGTATTTGGCCTTTCGAGCGGAGGTCTGTTTACGACGTTGATCCGGACGTCGCACGACTTGCTCAACGATCCAGCGGGCCTAAGCGGGATCGACATTCATCGTGAGCTTATGATCGAGTTCTGAGCGTCGTCTTGTCTTCACCGGTGTCGTCCTGTGGCGCACGATGCAGGCTGGCGAAGGGGCTGCCAAGTACTTCATTGCACGCAACCGAGAAAAGACGCTGCTTCCCGACTCGTGGGTGGTAGCATCTGTGCAACTGGTGACGACGCGCGCCTTCGGACAAGATGTCTGCTCGTCTCAGTCATCAGCGAGAGAGGGGGAGGGAATGGAACAAGCTGGGCTGAACAAAGCTCATGGCCAGTACACTTTGTACGTCCGGGTTTGGTCTGTCCGTTCCTCTGGATATGTAGCCAGTCCAAGGAAAACCCGGTAGCAATCCTAGACCTAAAAAAGGCGAGCAGTCCGCGCCGGATACGGCAAAGCGCTGTCAGACGCTCCGTCCGCGCGTCGCTCAAGAGCGCTGATCCCGAATCTGTGCAGACTGCATCTGCTCACCGTGCACTAAGCCGAAGCTCTCGCTCATTCACATGCTTGCACGGCGCCTGGGATGAATGATTCTGCCACGTGATCCCTTGAGCCCAAGCGCCAAGGCTGGGGAGAACCCGATCCGCAGGAAATGGTTCCCTGACCGACTTTGTGAATGTCAGGCAAATTTCTAAGCAATAACAAGGTACTAGGCCGCTGCCCATGTTCAGCAAAAAGTGATATTTGTGCAACATCCGTCCAAAAACGCGCCATTCCGACCTCATCCGAGGCACTCTGTCATTGATTGATCGGAGGTCTTTGCCTCATATCGTGAGTGCGACGGAGGGGGGCATCCCGAGGTCGTCCCGTCTTAGGTGGTTCGCTTAAGTAGACCATCGTTACGAGGATGCGTTGATTTCCAACGTCTTTTCGCGGGTAGCTCAACGGCCTTTGTACGAGGGATTGTACGGGGCTTCAACTTGGAGGTTTAACATGAAGTTCAAGGGCCTTTTGCTCGGTTCCGCGGCAGCTCTGCTCGCCGTTGGTGGAGCACAAGCGGCTGATCTTCCCGTAAAGGCCAAGGCGGTCGAATACGTGAAGATCTGTTCGCTCTATGGTGCTGGGTTCTACTACATCCCGGGCACTGACACCTGCATCAAGCTGGGTGGTTACCTGCGCGCTGAAGTCGCGCTGGGCACCAACAGCGTCTACGGCATTTCCAACGGGTCTCCCGGTGGTGCGCGTAACCGCCTGAGCAACTACTACACTTGGCGCGCTCGTGAAGATCTCAACATCGACACGCGTACTGCCACCGAATACGGCGTCGTTCGCACGTTCTTCGATGCGACCTTCTCCTGGACCACCGGCAGCTATCAGGGCACCGGCTCCGGCTTCGGCGGCACTGCCTATTCCAGCACGGTGGCCATCAATAACGCTGGTGCGACCCCGGCGCTGGTTGGCACGACGATCAACCCGACCGACGGTGGTACCTCGGGCGGCTCGCTCGGCGTGTACTATGCCTTCATCCAGTTCGCTGGGTTCACGATGGGTAAGGCCGTGTCGCAGTTCGACGCGCCCTGGACCAACTATCCTGGTAACAACATCGACAGCCTCGTCGGCGGCAGCGGCACGGTCACTGGTGTCAACCAGTTCACCTACACCGCTGACTTCGGTCAGGGCATCACGGCGTCGTTCTCGGCGGAAGATAGGGCGGCTTACTATGATGCCGGCAACCTCAATCTGAGCAGCATCGGTGCGCCTGGTGGTGCGGGTGCTATCGCCGGGCTTACCCTTGGTGCGGTGGGTGCCAACGCCATCGGCGGTACGCGTTCTCCGAACCTCGTCGGTATGGTGCGTGTCGACCAGGCTTGGGGTCTGTTCCAGGCGTCGGTTGCTGCGCATGACAACCACGTTGCCTACTACGGTGCGACCGAGCCGACTGGCCACCCCGACGACAAGTGGGGTTGGGCGGTTCAACTCGCTCTGTCGATCAAGAACATCCCGACTGGTGCGGGTGACGTGATCAACATTTCGGGCGTCTACACGGACGGCGCGACCCGCTACAACTTCCAGAACCTGGCGGGTAGCTCGTACGTCATGTACGGCACCTCGGGCGCCGGTGCTTACGGCAGCGTCGCTGCTGTGAGCGCTCCGGACACCGTGTTTATCAATGGCGGCCAGCAGGAGTCCATCAAGACTTGGGGCTTCCGCGGTGCCTACACCCACAACTGGGATCCATACTGGAACACCGCAATCTACGGTGCTTACGCTGCAGCTCAGTTTGGCGGCGGTGCCAAGACCTTCCTCTGCGGTCCCACCGGTGTCTTCACGGCGGTCGCAGGGTTGACCTCGTGTAACCCGGACTTCAACGTCGGTCAGGTGGGCTTGATCACCCGCTGGACCCCGGTCAAGAACCTGACGTTCTCGGCTGACTTCAACTGGACGCACGTCGACCAGAAGTACGCTGGCGTCGTGGCCGCGGGAAGCAACTTCGCGGTTGCCAAGCCGGCCGCATTCTACGAGCTGAAGGATCAGGACTCGCTGACCCTGCTGCTCCGCGCTCAGCGGAACTGGTAAGTTTGGCACTAAGGACCTAACCTCCAAGAGCCCTCGGCGGGAAACTGCCGGGGGTTTTTGCGTTCGGTGGCAGTGACGAGGTCTCGCTGAGGGGCATCAGGCTGAGCAGGACAGCTAAGCCTGCTCTCCCCGCAGCGCGGTGAGCCGAATCGTCTCTCGACGATTTCTAGGCTAAGCGTCTCGTCGAGCCAAAAAGATGTTGCCTTGTCAGTCGCTTGTGACTTCATCATAGTGGTAAAAGAGACTTTGAAACGGCCATTGGCCTCAACTCAGGTAGTTGAGATGCCCCTGTAGATGGCGCCGTCCCACAAACGCAGCTCGTAGAATCGTCCTTTGACGTCGCGTCGAACAGCTGCATCCGCCAGACGATTCCCCGGAGTAGACCCGCTGCTTGAAAGCGTGAGCTGCGTCACGATCTTTCTGAGACTTAGGGCGATGGAGTAACGAGTGACGTAAAGGTCGCCGTCGTCACCCAAGCGGACGATGTCTCCAACCAGATTTCGAAGCTCGTCCTTCCGCGAGGGCTCGGCTGAGTCCAGGAGCGCAGGGTGGGCCAAAAACTGCCAAACGTTTGCTTCGAAATCTTGGTAGGACCATGCCGTCCGCGTGCACCCGTTTTCATCGAGCACCTTCGCACAGACCAGGCTCTTGTAAGGGTTACATCCAAAGGCTCTCGGCAGAAAACTGCTGGGGGTTTTTCCATTGGTGCCCCGCAGATTAGGACAACCTAAGATTGCGTTCCCTGCAGCGCGGTTGAGCCGAAACGTCTCTCGACGATTTCTAGGCTACGCGTCTCGGCCTGGGCTGGGCCGGCCATGATGATTGTGGAATGCGGGTGGAACGAACGTAGGAACGCCGGTCGCTTCGACCCAAAAAGATGTTGCCTTGTCGGTCGCTTGTGACTTCATCATAGTGATAGAAGAGACCTCGAAACGGCCGTAGGCCTCAACTCAGCTCGTTGAGATGCCCCTGTAGATGTCACCGTCCCACAAACGCAGCTCGTAGAATCGTCCTTTGACGTCGCGTCGAACGGCTGCATTCGCCAGACGATTCCCGGGGGTAGACCCGCTGCTTGAAAGCGTAAGCCGCGTCACGATCTTTCTGAGACTTAGGGCGATGGAGTAACGAAGGACGTAAGGGTCGCCATCGTCGCCCAAGCGGACGATGTCTCCAACGAGATTTCGAAGCTCGTCCTTCCGCGAAGGCTCCGCTGCTTCCAGAAGCGCAGGGTGGGCCAAAAACTGTAAAACGTTTGCTTCGAAATCTTGGTAGGACCATGCCGTTCTCGTGCAGCCGCCTTCGTCGAGCACCTTCGCACAGGCTAGGCTCTTATAAGGGTGACTACTAAGAAACCGGACTTCGCTCCCGCAGTATGCGCATGTGGCAAGTCCATCGAACAGGTTTGCTAGATCATTTCCCTTTTCGCCCGCGGCCGGTCATCAAATTTTGTTGGCGGGCGGCCTGAGCTTTTTGGAAGGTATCTTCGTCTATCACGGCGGGATAGTAGTCCGGCACGGGCGGACCCGTCGGAATCCCCTTGCTTCGCCCGCCGGCATAACTCTTCGGCTGATACTCCCCTAAGACCGCGCGGTTGCGGAGCATGCTATCTATCGTGGTGTGGTCCCATTTGAGCGATGATCCGAACGGAGGGATGCCCTGCTTCTCGAGAAAGTTGGTTATTGCGTAGCTGCCCAACCCGCCAATCGAAAGTTCAAAGATCTTTCGAATTATCTCGGCTCGATCCTCGAGATAGACGAAGCTCCTGCGGTCCTCGCTCAGTTCGAGCCAGCTAGGACACGCGGAAATTTTCTTGCTTTGTGTGATCGTCATAGGGGGACGCCGTTCTCCATCGTCAATTTTATGTCGAGAGCAGAAAGTCGGGCGAAATGTGGCCGGGCGCAAGCCTTATCAAACTGGTTCCGATCGCTAGTGCAAAATGTGGCGTCTGGCCGAGCCGAGCGCCATTGGGAGCCTTTGCACAAGTATGATGCGATCGGACGTCTCAGCCGAAACTGCATAGTGGGTGGCGAAAATACCAATCACGATCCAGAACAGCCCAGCTGGGTGCGGGGGAGAACCGGATGCGTGTTAATTACCAGATCCAGAGCAACCATCAGCGGACATTGCTTTCTGACGCGGGCTGCGCGTCATGACTGTAGCGAGTACGCCGCGGTGGAGCTGGGCTTGGCCCGCGATGGCGTGGCTGCTGCTCGCGATGGCCCCCTTCATCGGTACCTGGGTCATCGTCGGTGGACTCGCCGGAGCCGTGTTGCTGGGTACCGTTTTTGCAGCCGTTTACCATGCCGAGGTGGTTGCCCACCGTGTTGGTGAGCCGTATGGAACACTTGTTCTTGCCTTGGCTGTAACAGTAATTGAAACGGCCCTGATCGTTTCGGTTATGGTCGCCGCGCCGGCCGAAAAAGCGGCGTTAGCTCGTGACACGGTCTTTGCTGCCGTCATGATCGTGTGCAATGGCATCGTAGGCGCGTGTCTATTGTGGGGCGGCATTCGTCACCACGAACAGGGATTCCAGGCTCAGGGTGCGAGTGCGGCGATGGCGGTTCTCGTCGCGCTCACCGGCCTAACGATGATTCTTCCGAATCTCGCGGCACAGGAACTCGGCCCCCTGTACAACACGCCGCAACTCATCTTCGCCGGCCTTGTATCGCTAGTGCTGTACTTCGCATTTGTCTTCATCCAGACGGTACGCCACCGTCATTATTTTCTGCCGGTCAAGCCACCAAGCAACGACGACCATGTCGCGCTGCCCGACAATAGAGCGACCGCGCTAAGCGCAGGGCTTCTCCTGGTTTCGCTTGCCGCCGTGGTCGCTCTCGGCAAGATTCTGACGCCTTCGATCGAACGGGGAATCAGTTATCTCCACGTGCCGGAATCAGTCGTCGGCATCATCATCGCTCTGCTGGTTCTGCTGCCGGAAGCGGGAGCAGCAATCAAAGCGGCGCGAAACAACAGATTGCAAACCAGCTTGAACTTAGCGCTCGGCTCGGCGCTCGCCACGATCGGTCTCACGATCCCTGCGGTAGCGGCAGTTTCAATTGCGCTCGGATACCGTCTGGAGCTTGGGCTGGATGCGAAGGAGCAGGGGCTTCTCGCCCTGACTCTGCTTCTCGGTGTGATCACTCTCGGCACGGGGCGAACAACCGTGCTTCAGGGAATCGTGCATCTCGTCATGTTCGCGGCGTATTTATTTTTTGCCGTTGTGCCATGATGAAACGCAATCCTTCCGGACTATCATCCATTCGATCATTGCAGAGACGCGTCTTCGTCGCGGCTTGGCAGGGGAAGAATCAATAGGACTTGGAATGTTGGCTGACACTCATTCGCCTGTCCTTCTGGTTCTGGTCATGGCCGTCGCCGGACCTTTGCTTGCTGAGCTTCCGATCGGATTTCGCATTCCAGCGGTAGTGCTTGAAGTCGTGTTAGGCGTCATCATCGGCCCGCAAGTTCTTGGCTGGGTGCGATTCGACGGCGTCTTGGCCTCTATGTTCGCCTTCGGAATGGCGGCTACGCTCTTCATGGCGGGCATGGAGCTCGAGTTCGAAAGAATTCGCGGACGGCCCTTGTTGCTTGCGATGGGCGGGTGGGGAATGTCAGTCTTGCTTGCGGTGTCAGCGGCAGCCATCCTTCGTGCGAGTTCGCTCCATGATCCTATGATCTTGGCATTGGCTCTTGCCACAACCGCGCTGGGTACGCTGCTACCCATTTTGCGTGATGCAAATCAACTCGACACACCGTTCGGGCGTTTTTTTATCGCCGCAGGGACAATGGGCGAACTAGGACCGATTGTCGCAATGTCGTTGCTGCTTAGCCAGCAGTACACGACTGTCCAGGAGTTTGGTTTCCTGGTGGCATTCCTTGTGGTCGTAGTTTTGGCGGCCGCAATCAGCTTGGGGCTACGTCCGCCCCGTGTTGTCGCCCTCCTGGCTCGCTCGCTGCATGGGAGCTCCCAGCTTCCAGTTCGCATTACTCTGCTACTGTTTGCCGCCTTCTTCGTTCTGTCGGAGCGCTTCGGGTTCGAGAGCATATTGGGAGCCTTTGCTGCGGGATTGGTCGTGGGGCTGGGTACACAAGGGCCGGACGGAAAAGCACCGCGGATGAAAATTGATGCCATCTTCTTCGGGTGGTTCATCCCGTTCTTTTTCGTCGGCACGGGTATAAAATTCGATCTCGCGTCAATAACCGGTAGCGTCGTCACGATGTTGCTAATACCGGTCGCGCTCGTGCTTTTTCTGCTGGTGCGAGGCGCGCCGGTATTTCTGTATCGCAGGGATCTGAAGCCCGCAGAACGGATACCGTTTGCGCTTTACAGTTCGGTCGCCTCGCTTTCATTGGTCGTGGTCATCACCGAGATCGCCGTTCGTGCAAAAACCATGAGCCAGCAGATGGGCTCCGTGCTGGTGGGAGCTGCAGTTTTGTCGGTGTTGCTGTTCCCGACCATCGCCGGGCAGCTTCTTCATAGGCGGCCCGACGAGCCGCCCAGGCGCCGGTAAAGGCTTGCACCGGCGATTTGACCAGCGACGATGTGAACCCGTCGGCATTGCGCTGCGGATGCCGGGCATCGAGGTGACAGCGCTGCAGCCACATGCTGAATGAATAGCCGCGGCTCTTCTTCATGCATTTCTGCGCCGAGGACCATGCCATCTATTCGCTGAAGACCTGAGCGGCGCTCCACGAGGTCGCGAATACAATGCGCCGATGCAAGGGAAGGAACCGCACGGGATATCGAAAAGAGCAAAAAAGAGGTGTGTTCGCGTGATGGTTCGCAGAGGAGCTTGTTGCTTTTAATGTCTCGAACGCTCGCCTTCAGCTGACGCTGGCAAAAAATGCGCCAATGATCCCACCTACTCGATCCATAGGCGGAATATTCGGGTATGTTCGTAGGGACACAAAGCTTGGGCGATCACGATGACAGCAAGCCAACTCGGCGAACTGAGAACGTTTTTCTTCGATGTCCTGCCCTTCTAGTTGAGATCGGAACGTTTCTGCTATGCATTCGTGTGCCGGAGGCACTTGGGGAAGAGTGTCCGACTACTCCTCAGTAATTCTTCGAGATGCTCATCCGACCGTTAATCTTGGAGGTCTGTATGGACGTATCACCCCCCGACAGAGCTCGTGGCGGAAAACGGTGGACTGGCGGCGACGATACCAGGCGTCTTGAGCTGGCTTCTCAGGGCAAGTCTATTGTGAACTCGCATGTACAATGCAGCGCAGCTACTCCAGCGTTCAGAGCCGACTGCGCACTTTGATCAACCAATCGGGTCGTGCCAACTGCCCACGTCCTCGCTCGGAACCAAAGCGGTTTCCGGCGGTCGATCTCTCCTGCGGCGCGCTTTCCCAAGCATCCCACGAAGTCTTGTCCACTTTATGGTTCGATATCAAAGGGCACCATAGCATCATAAGGCGATCGGAACCCTCGCTGCTTAAACCGGAAGTGGAATTGTTTTTGGGTGCAGTGATACGGGAGGCACTAATTTGCCTGCCACCAGACAGCCCCCCGACGTGGAAGAGATTGTCACTGTCTCGAATACGCGCGAATGATGCCGGGGTAGATTCTGGCGTAGCGAGAAACCTGATAAGCGCCCTTCACTATCATGGTTTTTTGGACTTATTTGTCGGATATGTAGGTTACAGTGGGTCCTTCCAATTGGACATCCATGCCGCTCGATTCGGCCGCTCCGCGCTCCTGAGGGCAACTCGAAAGACGCTGGAAGCCAGTGCACGGCGCGGAATAAATCTGAACAATCTTTATACGCATTTCCCAAGTCTTCGTTAAGGGGCTTTGATAATCGTCGACTTGGAGCACAGGCTCGCGACCATCGCGCTGACGATCCTGCCACGGGCTCAGATTGTTAAGAGCCGCGCGTATCCACAAGGGGACCCGGTGATCACGCTTCTACGTTCAGCGTGCATTTACTTTCACTACGAGCGATGCGGCGTGCGAATGGCCCATTAACAAACTCGATCGATGCGCTATGTTGTGCTGTTCAGAAACCGTGTGCGCCGCCAAGTCGTACGCATCCGGTGACGACCCCTGGTTGGGTCGCCTTGGGCATATAGGTGATTTTGCGCTCAAGCAGCGTGGGCGATGCTCTTGGGGCTCCAATTCCAGGGCAGAAGTTCGTGGATGCGCTTGGCGGGATGATCCGGCAGGCGGGCCAGCACATCGGCGAGCCAAGCCTGAGGATCGATGTCGTTGAGCTTCGTGGCGACGAGGGTGTAGATCGCAGCCGCACGCCGGCCGCCCTCATCGGAGCCGGCGAAGGTCCAATTTCTTCTGCCCACGGCGACAGCCCGCAGCTCGCGCTCGGCGGCATTGTTCGACATGCACAGGCGCCCGTCATCGAGGAAGCGAGCAAATGCATGCCAGCGGCTGAGACAGTAATTGATTGCCTTCGCCGTATCGTTGCTCCTGGAGAGCTTGGCGCGCTGTTCGCGTAACCACGCCTGCAACTCGACGATCAGAGGGCGGCTACGCTGCTGGCGCACGCGCGGCGCTGCTGCGGAGCAAGCCCGTTGATCTCACGTTCAATGGCGAACAGGACATCGATGCGTTTGACAGCTTCGGCCGCAATCGGTGCCTTGCTGAGCCGTGCGAGATCAAAGAACTTGCGCCTGCCATGCGCCCAGCATGCGGCCTCGACGATTTGGTCTCCTTTGCGATTGGGCTCGTAGGGCGTGCTGAACCCGGCGTAGAGGTCGGCCTGCATCAGTCCGGCATACCCGGTCAAATGCTGCTCCGGATGCTCACCGCCACGATCGGGCGAGTAGAAGAACACGGCCGCCGGCGGATCGGGGTCGGCGAACGGGCGGTCGTCGCGCACATAGGTCCAAAGCCGGCCTTGCCCTTGGCCAGGACTGGTGCTGTCGTATCGTTCCGCGTGGATACGCTCGGCCGCAGACATGGCTCACGACCCGGGGAGCAGTCACTCTGGGGTCACGGGTCTTTAGGGTCGCTGAGACTACCTCAAACTCGGTCCTAGGAATGATGAAAGGCACCTCGACGGTGACATGCTCGTTGACGGGTTTCTGCTGCTGGGTCCTGGAATCCCGCTTATTGAACACCCACTCGCCAATATAGACGGTGTTGGTAGAATCCCGTGGACGGTCGCGACGCCGAAGCGGGCACCGCGACGGGTGCGGTAGCCGCGCTCGTTGAGCCAGGAGGTTGGTTCTTCACGCCCAGCGGTCCAGACATGCTGTCGCCCTGGCGATACAAGCGGAAGATTAACTTGATCGTCTCGGCCCTCCACGGGGTCGATGGTCAGCTTCGTCTTGATACGGGCGCCTCTTTTGTCGACCTCGATGGTCTTCTATCCGAGCGGGATGGGCGAGCCGTTGTAGAAACCCTGACGAGCATTCTCGACCATGGCCTTCCGGACGTGTTTGCCGTTCTCGCGGGACTGGTACTCGTCGAACAAACCGATGATCTGCCGCATCATGACTTGCGCAGGATCATCGCCCAGCTCCTGGGTGATGGAAACGAGCCGCACGCCCGCCTTCGTAAGCTTGCGGATGTACATTTCCATGGTGAAGCCATCGCGAAAGAAGCGGCTGAACGAGTAGGCAACGATGACGTCATAGGGATGATCATCGTCGCAGGCGCGCTCAATCATCTTCTGAAATCGGGGCGATTGTCATCGGTTGCCGTTGCACCCTGTTCGACGAACTGCGCTACCAATCTCCTACCCTTGCGGTCGCAAAAGGCCTCGACTGCGCGAATTTGACTCGGAATCGTGAGTTCGGCTTCTGTCTGTCGGGCCCGAAAATACCCGCAGGCACGCAGCCCGACATCCTCAAGGATAGAATTCGGCTCGTGATGCCCACTTGATTTCTTCATCTTAGTCTTACACCTACTTTGGATGGAGAATTGTGGCATCTGTTGAAGCCAAAGAAAAGCCCATGGTTATCGCGGATCGCGGGAGCGCTTTACTGCGAAATGTCGATACGCATACTCCTTAGGGGGCCTGCCAGCCGACCAAGTAAAGAACCGGAGAAAGTGCGGTTTGAGGGGGGCGAGGATACGATCAGGCCTTGCCGGCGCGAGGAAAACCTCGCGCCGGCGCCCTTTTATTGGGCCCGCATCTCGATGCCCTCGGCCGTCACCAGCACGAGGCGCAGCCTGGTTTCGTCGTCGACGAAGAACCGCAGCCAGTCATCACGGCCGATGCTCCCGACCAAGCTAGGCGGGAAGCCGTCGTCCTCGAGCTTGCGGAAAGCCACGCGCCCGGCCACCAGCCCGTCGTGGACGCTCAGCCAAGAGTCCGTGGCCTCGCTGTCGATCCAAACGTCGATTGAAATCCTAGCACTCGCCGAGCATGTCGAGCTGATGCAGATCCTTGCGATCATGTGAGACATCGAGAATCGTAGAGTTTAAAAACTAACATTACTACGACAACGCAGAGAATGGCTGAGGCAAAGCAATTTAAGAGGGTCTGTCCATTGTATCTCGCTTTCCCGCTTATACCGATTTCACGCGCGGTTGGGGCCCATGCCAACGCATAAGTGGTGTCGCGGCCGCCTGCTTCCTCATTGGACTCATCGAGTCAATATCGACGGGGTGGATGCAGCCATCCACGATGAGACATCGCGGAGAGTGCTACCACGTGACGTTCAAGCGGAGCTGTCCTTTGAAGTTGTAGACGGGATAGTCCTTAATGATGGGCACTCCGACCTCGATCGACGCCGCGATTTGATCGGAGATCTTCTTTCCAAACCTGACATCGAGCGGAAGGAATAAGCGGCCGGTTTGCCCGGTGACCGGGTCGCCGAAATTGTATCGGATATCTTGGCTCGGAAAGAATGTGACGAACCAGCGCTTCGGAAGTCCGACATTCAAAGTAGGACCAAATTGGAGGTTGCTGATATTCCGCCTGGTCGGATCGCCGGCCACGCTGAAGTCGTACCGGAAGATCGGCTCAAAATAACTCGCCTTGCTGAGCTCGGGCAGCGCGACGCGAAAGCCGATGATCGGCATAGTACGCCACTTGCCCGATCCAAGAGGATCCGCGCCGGTGGGCGTGATCAGACGCAGGCCGAAGCCGACCGCCCAGCGCGTGTCGAGGTCGTGGATGACCGCAGCCTGGACGTCGACGTCTCCGAGGCCGGACAGATAGTCGCCGTTTGGATTACTCGCATTGATGGTGTTCCTGGCGAGCAGCGGGAGATCGATGCGGCTCACCACCGTCCAGGTCGGGGACAAATAGAACGCGTGGTCGTAACGAAGGTTAAGCGTGTCAGTCGTGACGTCGCGCGTGCTTCCGGGGGCGGTCCGGTATTCGTACTGCAACTGGAGGAGGTTGGTAGGTGGACGGAAAAAGTCCAGGCCGGTATTGTCGGCCGTCGCGGCGGATGACGTCTGCGCCGACGCTATCGGCGACCACGATATCATGGCGAGCGCGCCGAGCACGAGACCTCGTTGCCGAGCATAGTTCAGCCAGTACTTCATCCGCAGCAGCCGCCGGATCACCGCAAGGGTGGGGCGGTGATCGCTGCAAGCCACGAATTGCGGCGCGCCGACGACGGGCAGCTGAAAGGTCGGCAGATTGTCGAGAATGGTTAGTGACCAATGCAAGACCGGGGGCCGTCGCGCAATCCTCGGTGTCGAACCACGTCTGAGCACAACGCTCGCCTTGCCGGACAGGCGTGGGCCTGCAGCAGCCGTGGCGACTAAGCTTGCGCACTCTCCGGAATTTGGGTGGGCAGCCTTCGTGACCTTTGCTCCGGGTCGGACTTCAGCGATGTATCATCGGAAAGTCTTGGCGAGCTCGCAAGGCGAAAGTCTTGCAGGAGCGCAAGGCAGGAGAGCTGGGGCCCCGGCATAAGTAGGGTACGCCGGAGCCACCGTTGCCGATCCCTCTTGGAGGAAAAGAGATCAGATCAATCAAGCGATCGCCGCACGGACGGATCTTGTGAGAACTCGATGGGGCAGCGGCCAAGCGTCCATCGGATGTTTGTTCTGCGGCAGACTAGCAAACGTTGACGGTCTGCCGGACGTAAGCGTAGCCGTTCCAGACGTTCTGAGTCTGATAGCATGACGAGCCGTAGGCTGCGGCTGCACCAAGTGCTGCGCCCGTTGCAACGCCGGCCGCTGCAGCGCCCCAGCCGTAGCCTCCGCGGTAATATCCTCCACGATAGTATCGTCCACCGGCCCATCGCGTGCCGCCACCGTGCCAGCCGGGACGCCCATGCGCGTGCCAGCGCGCTCCGCCACCATGGAAACGTGCCGCACCTCCGTGGAAATGCGCTCCACCACCGTGGAAATGAGCGCCGCCACCTATGCGGCGCGCTCCTGCGGCGTTCGGAAGTGCGGTTGCTGCAGCAGCAACGAAGCCTAGGGCAAGCAAAGCTTTAGTGGAACGCATTGTATTCTCCATTGCAAGATACAACTCAGCGGGGAATGCGTCGCGACGGGATTCGTTCCCCATCCACGTTGCTCGTGGAGATGCTTCCTTGCGGAGGACTGACTTGCGGAGAACGATACCCCCGCGTCGCCCGTCGCGCCGATCGCGACAAGGTCGGAAATCGAGGCGCGCACCCTCAAAGAACTGGAAGTTCTCAATGGACGACGTCAAGGAGCGTCACCAGCGAACCGCAAAATTGAGCGGTCCATCGGATTGAGTGTAGGTCTTTCGACATGAGCAGCTGCGGCGCGAGCTTCGGATGGATCGGCTTCGCCGCAACCGTGCGAACATGTTCGTACCTTGAACATCTCCCTTCTTGGAGCAAACCTGCGACGGCTGATCTGCCGGTTTGGCCGGTGGGATGGGTCCAGAAAACAAACCGATCAAGGGAGAGGATGATGTTGAATGCAAGAACACTGAGCACTTTAGGCCTGCTTGTGCTGGCGCTTGGCAGTGCCCGTCCAGCCGATGCTGCGCCAAAGAAAGATACCGACGCAATCCGTGCTGAATGTTTCAGACAGGCGAACGAAGCTGCCTCGGCTGCTGCCGGCAGCATGACAAGCGGAGCCACGGCCATGCGAAACTCCGCAGGCTATTCCGCCTACCGCGATTGCGCGCGTAAGAACGGGATTCGCCCGTAACCGTGCCCAGTCCCTTCACGGCTGACAGAGGGCCGCCGACAGGCGGTCTTTTGCCGGCGCGAACCAAAGCGAACAGGCCGCGTTTGACCGGATTGAAAGTTCTGCCCGGGTCAATGTGACCGCGCCTTGCGCAGGCCAGTCGTGAGAGCGTCAACAACTTGATCAGCCGCGCCATTGCGGCGAAGAAAACCTGCGGGATCGCTCGCCAATGGTTCATGTCGCGACAGCTTTGCAAGTGCGACCTCAGCGTCGTCGCGACGATCCAGTTCTGCATTCGCGATCGCGATCAATAACTGGCTGAACCCCGTATCGCTCAACGCCGCCTGTTCGGCTACATGCAGCATCTGCTCATACTGGCCTTGGATATACAGATCAACAGCGATGAAATGAAAATACCAGGGCGGAGGGCTCAACGAGCCTTCTATCGCCCGCTTGAGCAGTGGGACGCCCTCGGCAAAGTTTCCTCGGATCGAGAGCCGCCAACCGAACTGGCCGAGCGCATCGGGATCGTTCGGATTGAGTCGGATCGCTTGTCGGCTAATGCGATCACTTTCTTCATAGCGGCCCAAAAAATGATAAGTCGCGGCAAGGGCTTTCAGCGCAAGGGGACTATTTTGCTGGAGCTTGACCGCGCGCGACGTTGCTTCCAGAGCTTCGGCGTATTCCTTTTGAGTATTGCCGGCCCCGGTGTAGCCCAGGCGTCCCGCGTGAACATGCAGCCATCCGAGCATCGCCCATGCGTCACTGTATCGGGGATCCCGTCGAACGGTTTCCTTGAGACACTCCATGACAGGAGCGAAAAGCGCATGCGAGAAAGTGCGCTGATATTCATAAGCCCGCAACACGCAGTTGTAGCTTGCCATGCTGCGCGGGGACGGGCTGTTGCGAATGTCGTTCCGCAGCACGCCCGACGGTTGGCCGATGAGACCCGCAATTTCGCCCGCGAGTTCCTTTTGAGTCTCCATGAGCAATCGGGGATCGGCCGATCGGGTGTATGTTCGCGCCCAAACTATCTCCCTGTTGCTCGCGTTTGATACAGTTGTCGTCACCCGCACTTCGTCGGCATTAGTTTGCACGCTTCCGCTGATGGCGTAGACAACGTCAAGGCCGTTGCCGAATTGCGCGGCGGCTGAACTCGGGGGCTGGCCGCCACCTGTCGGCGAGGTGAAAAGCCGAAAGCCTTCAAACTGAATCAGATTGCTGGTCAATTCTTGACCAATGCCCGCGGCGAAATGGCGCGCACTTTCTCCAGGGCTCAGTGCCTCAAACGGCATGAGGAGGACCGCAGGCTCGCGCGAGGATACAAGCGGGGGCGATCGTGGCATCCAAATCCACAGCGCGGCGAGCCCAATGGACAGAATGGCCGCCGAGGCGGCAGCGATCAGCACTCTCCAAGAGAGGTCGGACCTCCTTGGATCGCGGACGCGCTTCGCGCCGTTCACTTGCGCAGTATCAGCAGACATCAACGGCGGTACGGGCGAGCGGGCGAACCACCCGAAATAAGGAACATACGATCCCTTGGGGACGACAATACGCACGGCATCGTCTCGTCCGGCGCCTACATAGTAGCTGTCCAAGTCTCGCCGCAAGCGGCGCGCCTCGAGACGGACGACCGGATCAGCTTGAGGATCGAACGTCTCCTTGCGGCCGAATACGGCCAAGGCAACAGTATAGCCCTTCAGGCTATCGCCACGGCCGGCAAGCGTCTCCTCAACAATAAAGCGAAGGAATGCGCGACGACGCTCGCTGGCTTGGAAGTGCTGGCTCGAGAGAATGCATTCCAACTCGGCACGTATCTGTGTTGGCGGGACCTCTGCGTCCTCGCCGGCCACGAAGTCCGCAGAACCGCTTCCCGGCTCAGGAGACAAGGGTACATCACGCATTAGACTGGCGAGCCCATAATTGCTCGACGGAACGATAATTTCTATCAGCGCTTTATGCAACTCACAAGCGAGCCGTTTGCCGCGCCCATGGTCCGTTTTGATTTGGAGCAAGGATCCGTCCCACCACGCTCAAACAAAGCGCAGTTGGCCTCGACTAAGGCACGGCGTCATTAGCGTACTGTGGTTCAGCCGGCCTGCACTCATACGGTGATAGGTGCGAACATGTTCGTACCTTGACCCCGCTTGCACAGCGAGTGAGCTTGGCGATGCATGGTGCTTGCACGGTTTTCGTTCCATGGAAGAAGTCCGCTCGATAGTGGCCCGCTTCCCGCAGCGCGAACTCGAAATTCGGCGCCGCTTTATGCGTGACGCTCAGTTCAGAGCAGTTTGCGCGGATCATGAGGAGGCGATGAGAGCGCTTCGGCATTGGCAACACGCAGCTCGCGTCGGAGACCCCGACGGGAACCGGAAGGCAGCGGAGTACGAACAGATCGTCGCCGAACTGGAACAGGAGGCCCTGGCCTATTTGAACTGACCCACGATACCTGCGGCTTGCGGACTTACCACTACGAATTTGGTCCCACTGGAGATGAGTATGACAGTGAAGGTTTTCGTCAAGCTTTCCATATCAAGTCTCGTCGCGCCTGGGATCTTGCATGCCTGCCCCAGACACAGGGACAGCGGCTGATCGATCTTCGAAGTCACCGACGACATCTACCATGCGCGGAATTCAGCCCTGTCGGACATGACGATCATTGAGCGAACATGACGACCATTGAGCGCAGCGAAGGAATCACATCGATCCGCTCTATTTCGGCGGGACCGACACTCGACCTGTATCGCTCGAAGGGCGGCACCCGTCGAGGCGGAAATCCAGCGAGGACGACGTCGGATTGGGCAAGGTGTAACGGCATCGCGAAGCTGCCTACCCTCGACACTGCAGTCACGGCACGGTAGGCGCGATGCCCATTGCGCCCAAAACACGATGGACCAAGGCTCAATTAGGCGAATCGTTGGGCCTGGTTCTCCCGCTCCTGGCCAGTCTTTCATCGAATGGATTGCGAGGAGCGCTCTTGCAGATATGGAGTATCCGACGTGAACATTGCGCAAGCACCGATCGCTGATATTGACGACAGCAGTCCGCCAAACTCGGTCTTCATTCCGGGCGGAACGTTTGGCATGGGATCGGATCGGCACTATCCAGAGGAAGCTCCGTCCCACAGGGTGAACGTCGACGGCTTTTGGATCGACCGGACGCCGGTGACGAACCGGCAATTCAAAGAGTTCGTGCGCGCCACCGGCCACGTCACGTTTGCCGAGGGCGCTCCGAATCCAGAGGACTATCCGGATGCCCTGCCGCACATGATCTTCGCAGGTTCGCTCACCTTCACGCCTCCGGATCATCCTGTCGACCTTCGCGACTACGGTCAATGGTGGACCCTGCTCAAGGGCGCAAGCTGGCGCCATCCCTACGGCCCGAAAAGTAACATCAAGTCGCTCGATGACCATCCTGTCGTCCACGTCGCTTATGCCGACGCCCTCGCCTATGCCCGGTGGGCCGGCAAGGACTTGCCGACGGAAGCGGAGTGGGAATTCGCCGCGCGCAGTGGACTCGATGGAGCCGAGTACGCCTGGGGTGACGAATTCGCTCCGGGTGGCACGCAACAGGCCAATACGTGGCAAGGCCACTTTCCCTTCGAGAACAGGTGCGAGGACGGGTATGAGCGCACCTCGCCCGTGACGGCCTATCCGCCGAACAGCTATGGCGTCTTCGACATGATCGGCAATGTCTGGGAGTGGACCAGTGACTGGTGGGCCCCCAAGCATCGCGCCGACGCAACGAAGGCCTGCTGCATTCCGCAGAACCCGCGGGGCGGCTCCGAACATGACAGCCACGATCCGTCGCTGCCGCTGAGCCGGATTCCACGCAAGGTGATCAAGGGCGGCTCGCATCTCTGTGCGCCGAACTATTGCCGGCGTTATCGACCGGCCGCGCGCCATGCCGAGCCGATCGACACGTCTACCAGCCACCTCGGGTTTCGCTGCGTCACACGTGCAGGGAGAAAGTGATGACTGAGAAGAAGACGACAGAAGACCTCAGCCGCCGCAAACTGCTCGCGGCCTCCAGCTCGCTTGCCACGATTGCGGCATTCTCGGCCATGGCACCCGTCCAAACAGCGCAAGCCCAGGCGACCACCCCGCAACCGTCGTCCTCCGCCGGTGGAGCGAAGCCAAACATCATCCTGATCCTGTCGGATGACTTTGGTTACGGTGACTCCGGGCCGTACGGCGGTGGTGAAAATCGCGGCATGCCGACGCCGAGTATCGATCGTCTGGCGGCCGAAGGACTGCAGTTCATGTCCTTCTACGCGCAGCCGAGTTGCACGCCCGGACGAGCGGCAGTGCAGACCGGCCGTATCCCAAATCGCAGCGGCATGACCACGGTGGCATTCCAGGGCCAGGGAGGTGGTCTTCCCGCGGCGGAATGGACGCTCGCCTCGGTTCTGAAAACCGGAGGCTACAAGACCTTCTTTACCGGCAAATGGCATCTCGGCGAGGACGACTACGCAATGCCGAACGCTCAGGGCTATGACGAGATGAAGTATTGCGGGCTGTATCATCTCAACGCCTACACCTACGCCGACCCGACGTGGTTTCCCGATATGGATCCAGAACTCAGGGCGATGTTCACGAAGGTCACCAAGGGCGCGTTGTCCGGAAACGCAGGCGAGAAGGCGAAGGAAGACTTCAAGATCAACGGCCAGTACGTCAACACACCGGACAAGGGCGTGGTCGGCATCCCCTTCTTCGACGACTATGTCGAGAAGGCCTCGCTCGAGTATCTCGATCGCAACAAATCCTCGGGCCCCTTCTTCATGAGCATCAATTTCATGAAGGTGCACCAGCCCAATATGCCGGCGCCCGAATTCCAGGGCAAATCGATGTCGAAGAGCAAGTTCGCCGACTCGGTCGTGGAGAACGACACGCGTATTGGCCGCATCCTGGACAAGGTGCGGTCGCTCGGCCTCGACAAGAACACCTATGTATTCTGGACGACCGACAACGGCGCCTGGCAGGACGTCTATCCGGATGCCGGCTATACGCCGTTCCGCGGCACAAAGGGCACAGTCCGCGAGGGCGGCAACCGCGTCCCCTCCATCGCATGGGGACCTGGCATCAAGGCCGGCACGAAGAACTCCGACATCGTCGGCGGCCTCGATTACATGGCGACGTTCGCAAAGCTCGCCGGCGTGAACCTGCCGGAGAACGATCGCGAGGGTAAGCCCATCATCTTCGACAGTATCGACATGTCCCCGATCCTGTTCGGAACGGGAAAATCCGAGCGCAAGAGCTGGTTTTATTTCACCGAGTCCGAGCTCACGCCTGGTGCTGCTCGCGTCGGAAATTACAAGGCGGTGTTCAATCTGCGCGGCGACGACGGCGCAAAGACGGGCGGCCTCGCGGTTGACAGCAATCTCGGCTGGAAGGGCGCGGAGTCCTATGTGGCGACTGTTCCCCAGGTCTTTGACCTCTGGCAGGACCCGCAGGAGCGCTACGACATCTTCATGAACAACTACACGGAGCGCACATGGTCCATGGTTACGATTAGTGGCGCGATCAAGGATCTGATGAAGACTTACGTGAAGTATCCTCCGAGGAAGATCCAGAGCGAGACCTACGCGGGACCGATCACGATCCAACAGTACGAGCGGTTCCAGTTCTTCAGGGAAGCGCTCGCAAAGGATGGCTTTGCCATAGGCCTGCCCAACGGCAACTGAACTCGCTCGACGGAGCGGTCCGAAATCTCGGGCCGTTCCGACATCGTGAACGGCTGTATCGGAGGACAAGTGGCTGTGAAGGGAAGCTCCGTTGATCGTCGTACGATTCTGGCTGGTCTGCTGGTGTCGGCGGCCACGCTGTCGGTCTCGGGCCGGTCTGCGCGGGCCCAGAGTGATCCTCTTCCGTCCTGGAACGAAGGACAAGCGAAGACGTCGATCCTGGACTTCGTCTCCGCGGTGACAAGGGAGGGAGCGCCGGACTTCGTGCCTGCGCCGGAGCGTATCGCGACCTTCGACAATGACGGTACGCTCTGGTGTGAGCAGCCGATGTATGTGCAGCTCGCGTTCGCGTTGGACCGGGTCAAGGCCTTGTCCGCCAAGCACCCGAAATGGAAGCAGAAACAGCCGTTCAAGGCAGTGCTTGACAACGATATCGCGATGCTTGCCAAGGCAGGTGAGAAGGGCTTGGTCGAATTGGTCATGGCGACCCATGCCGGCATGACCACGGCCGAGTTCGAACAAATCGCCAGCGAGTGGATTGGCAGCGCGCGTCATCCGAAATACGACAAGCCTTATACCGATCTGGTCTACCAGCCGATGCGCGAGCTGCTTGCCTATCTCAGGGCCAACGGCTTCAAGACCTTCATCGTCTCAGGCGGCGGCATCGAATTCATGCGGCCCTGGAGCGAGCGCATCTACGGCATCCTGCCCGAGCAGGTCGTGGGATCGAGCATCAAGACTCAGTTCAAGGTCGACAAGGACGGGGCGGTGCTGGTGCGTCTGCCGACCATCGATCTCGTCGACGATGGTCCCGGCAAGCCGGTCGGCATCAATTCGCATATCGGCCGTCGCCCCATTGCGGCCTTTGGCAACTCCGATGGCGACTTCCAGATGCTGCAATGGACAACCGGCGCGCGCGGCCGCCGCTTCGGTCTGCTCGTGCATCACACGGATGCTGAGCGCGAATACGCCTACGACCGCAAGTCGCCCTTCGGCAAGCTCGACAAGGCCATCGACGCGGCCGGCGCCAACGGCTGGACGGTTGTCAGTATGAAAGATGATTGGAAACGTGTGTTCAGCTTCCAATAGATGAAAGAGCCAACGATGACGATCAGAAGACGCCAAGATCTCCAGCAAGAGGTGATATCCGTCGTGAAGACAATCTTCGTCGCCATCGCCGTCGCGACACTTGCAGCGTCAAGTGCGCGGGCACAAACTCCGCTTTCGGCCTATGCTGATTCAAAAGGCTTTGTCGACGTGCAGGCGCTGACATGCGCGCAGCTCGCCGGAACGTATCAGGAAGACGCCGATATGCTGGCCGCGTGGTATAGCGGCTGGTACAACGGTCTGGCTAAGAAGCACTTTGCCCACATCACACGGGCAAAGTCCGGAGAGCATCAGCTCATCCTCTATTGCAGGGCCCATCCAGATCTCAAGATCGTTGAAGCGATCGACACGCTCCTGAAGAACGAGAAGTAACTCGGCAATGGTGCCCAAATCATTACCGCGCCGGGGCATGGAGTCCGTACCAATGTTGTCGTCTGCCAAACTCGCAGTCGATCCTCATGCGGGCTCAATCGAGGGCATGGTTTGGGTCCCTGGCGGGACGTTCCACATGGGATCGAACGACCATTATCCCGAGGAGGCGCCCGTTCATCGCGTGGCGGTGGACGGGTTCTGGCTCGATCGTACCCCGGTGACGAATCGACAATTCAAGCAATTCGTCAACGCCACAGGTCACGTGACGACGGCGCAAGTAACCCCGGATCCGAAGGACTACCCCGGCGCACGTCCCGAAATGCTCTATGCGGGCTCGCTGGTGTTCTTGCCGCAAGCGAAGATCTCAGACCTGCGCGACTGGAGTCAGTGGTGGTCATTTATGAAAGATGCGAACTGGCGCCACCCTTATGGCCCGAAGAGCAACATCAGGGACCTCGATGATCATCCGGTCGTGCACGTGGCCTATGCCGATGCGCTGGCCTACGCGCAATGGGCGGGCAAGGACCTCCCGACGGAGGCCGAATGGGAATTTGCCGCGCGCGGTGGCCTGGACGGCGTGGAATACGCATGGGGCGATGCATTCGTGCCGAACGGCAAGCATATGGCCAACACCTGGCAGGGGAGCTTCCCGGCTCAGAACCTCTGCGAGGATGGTTTTGAGCGCACCTCGCCGGTGATGACATTTCCGCCGAACAATTACGGCGTCTACGATATGATCGGGAATGTCTGGGAATGGACCTCCGATTGGTGGTCGACCAGGCATGAGGCCGATGCAGCCAAGGCGTGTTGCATTCCGCAAAATCCGCGTGGCGGGCCCGAAAGTGCGAGCATGGATCCCCGCCTGCCCCATATCCAGATTCCACGAAAGGTCTTGAAGGGCGGCTCGCATCTGTGCGCTCCCAATTATTGCCGTCGCTATCGTCCGGCCGCGCGGCATGCAGAACCGATCGACACGTCGACGAGCCATGTGGGCTTCCGATGCATTGTGCGCGCAGGACCTCGCGAGGGGGGTCAGTCGCGCAATTTGTGATGGCCATTCGCCGACTTGGCCGGAAGGAGACGAGACGATGTTTGAACGGATCGTGCAGGCGCTGCGCACTTCGCTTGTCTACGTAGGCATGATGACCCTCGTCCTGGGCCTTCAAGATGTGCCCGCATTGGCGCAGGCGCCGGCACCTGAGGCGTCGCCAGCCGCTCCAGCGAGTCCGCCTCAAACCCAAACCCCGCCTCAACCCCAAGGCGGCGGCGCGGCTCCCGGCGCGAGCCCAAGCCCTGCGCCTGCAACGAGTGCGGCCCCGCCGCCGACAGCCGCGCTGACCCAGGGACAGATCGAACAACTGGTCGCGCCGATCGCGCTCTATCCCGATTCCTTGCTCTCGCAAATCTTCATGGCTTCGACCTACCCGCTGGAGGTGGTGGAAGCCGCACGCTGGTCGAAGGAGAATACGAACGTCAAAGGCGAGGCGCTCGAGGACGCCATGCAGAAGCAATCGTGGGATCCGAGCGTGAAGGCGCTCGCCGCAATTCCACAGACTTTGCAGATGATGAACGACAAGCTGGAATGGACCCAGCAGCTTGGCGATGCATTTCTGGCGCAGCAGCAGGACGTCATGGATGCCGTCCAGAAATTGCGCGCGCAAGCGGATGCCGCGGGCAATCTCAAGTCCACGCCACAGCAGAAGGTGACGAAATCTGCGCCGCCGGCCGGTGTTGCGCCGCCGCCGGGTATGCAGCAGGCCATCGCCATCGAACCCGTCGACCCCGACACTTATTACGTTCCGGTCTATGATCCCGGCGTCGTCTACGGCGCATGGGATTATCCAGCCTACCAGCCGTTCTACTGGTATCCGCCTGGCTATGTTGCAGCAGGGGTGATCGGCTTTACCGCCGGCGTCGCGGTGGGCGCCGCGATCTGGGGACGTTGCGACTGGTGGCGGCGCGACGTGAACATCAACGTCAATCGTTACAACCGGTTCAATCGCACCAGCATCGTCAATGGCGGATGGACCCATAATCCGGCGCATCGCGGTGGCGTGGCCTATCACAATGCTAACGTCGCGGCCCGCTTCGGCGGCGGCAATACGGCTGCCGCGCGGGAAGCTCTGAGGGGTCGCTCAAATCCGGGTCAGCGGAATTTTTCCAACGCAGGCAGGGGTCCCAAGAACGCTGGCGCGCGGCCGGGAGGCAATCGCCCGGCGAACGTCTCGCGGGGTGGTGGCCATAAGCAGGCTGGACGCGCGCGGAGCGGCGCGGGCAGGCACGCCGCTGGCTCGGGGCGGCACGTCAGCCGTCCTGGCGGCGGTGCGCGCCCTCACATCAACCGTGGCGGCGGTGCACCGCAGATTCATGCAGGCGGCGGTGGTGGGCCGCGATTTCATGCGGGCGGCGGCATACGCGGCGGTGGCGCGATGCGCGGTGGCGGCGGCCATGGTGGCGGCTTCCATGGAGGCGGCGGTCGCCGTCGGTAGCACTCTGACAGTCAGGCGTAGTCAACTCGAAGAAGCAGGGAAAAGCTCATGAAGTTCGAAAAGAAAGACCATTGTCGGGGTTCCGGGATGAATGAAGGTCCCAATCGCCATTCCCGGTCCGGCGGGATGCTTCGAACTATCTTCGCTGCAGCGCTCGTTGCAACGAGCCTCTCTCCTCTCGTCTGCTCGCCCGCATCTGCGCAACAGCCCAACGTCGCAAAGCCGAACATCCTGGTGATCTTCGGCGACGATGTCGGTCAGTCCAACATCAGCGTCTATACGCGCGGATTGGTCGGTTACAGGACGCCGAACATCGACCGCATCGCCAACGAAGGCATGTTGTTCACCGACTATTATGCGGAGAACAGCTGCACAGCTGGACGCTCCACATTCATCACCGGCCAGGTCTGCCTGCGTACCGGCCTTTGCAAGGTCGGCATTCCCGGCGCCACGGTGGGCCTGCAAGATCGTGACGTCACGATCGCTCAGGCCATCAAGGCGCGCGGCTACGCTACCGGACAGTTCGGCAAAAACCATCTCGGCGACCGCGACGAGTTCTTGCCGACCAAGCATGGCTTCGACGAGTTCTTCGGCAATCTCTACCATCTTAATGCCGAGGAAGAGCCCGAACGGCCCTACTACCCCAAGAACGATACGACATTCACCAAAAGCAATACGCCGCGTGGCGTGCTCAAGGCCTCGGCCGACGGCAAGATCGAGGACACCGGCCCGCTCAACAGGAAGCGGATGGAGACGATCGACGACGAGACGACGGCTGCGGCTATCGACTTCATGCAGCGGCAGGCGAAGGCCAATAAACCATTCTTCACCTGGATGAACACGACTCGCATGCACGCGTTTACTCACGTTCGTCCGTCAATGCAGGGCCAGAGCGGCATGCCTGGCAACGAATATGCCGACGGCATGATCGAGCACGACGGCGATGTCGGCAAGCTGCTCAAGGTGCTCGACGATCTCGGCATCGCCGACAACACCATCGTCGTCTACACCACCGACAACGGGCCCAATCAATGGTCGTGGCCGGACGCAGCGACGACGCCGTTCCGCAGCGAGAAGGACACGAATTGGGAGGGTGCATTCCGGGTGCCGGCAATGGTCCGGTGGCCCGGGCGCGTCAAGGCTGGCGAAGTCTCGAACGAGATGATCTCCGGTCTCGACTGGTTCCCGACGCTGCTGGCGGCAGCTGGCGACACCGATATCAAGGACCGGTTGCTGAAGGGCACCGATCTGGGCGGCAAGACGTTCAAGGTGCACCTCGACGGCTACAATCAACTGCCGTTGTTGACAGGCCAGGGCAAGTCCGCTCGGAACGATTTCTACTACTTCAATGACGATGGCGAGATGGTCGCCTATCGCTACAACGACTGGAAGCTCGTGTACTGCGAGCAGCGGCAGCCGGGTGGCTTTATCGTGTGGGCCAACCCGTTCACATGCTTGCGGGCGCCGAAGGTCTTCAATCTGCGGATGGACCCCTTCGAGCGTGCCGATGTTGTCTCGGATCAGTACTACGATTGGCTGGCCAAGAATGCCTACCTTCTTCAGTACGGCACCTGGCGGGTGGCGCCGTTCCTTCAGACCTTCAAGGACTATCCACCGAGCCAGCGCTCCGCGAGCTTCAGCATCGACCAGATGATCGAGGCGATGATGAAGACGCTCGACAAGGCAGGGACGAAGTAGGGGTCGCAAGCACAATGCCCTGGTCGCCAATCGCGGCGGCCGGGCATCATTCAATCAATGAGAGCCATGCCGGAACCTCGCATCAATAAATCGAGTGCCGCGACAGAGCCCGAAAGTTCAAAGGGAGCTTCGGCCGCCCGCGATGCCGTGCTCGAGCTGAAATCGCGGATTGGAAAGTCTGTGCTCGGCCAGGACCATCTCGTTGAAAGCATGCTGATCGGGCTGCTTGCCAACGGCAATCTGCTGATCGAGAGTCTTCCCGGTCTTGCCAAGACCCGTGCGGTCAAGACACTGGCGAAACATCTTGCGGCCGATCTGTCGCGCGTCCAGTTCACGCCGGACCTGCTGCCGTCGGATGTGACCGGTGCGGAAATCTATGTCCAGACCGAAAAGGGCGGCCAATTCGAGTTCCAAAAGGGACCGATATTCGCCAATCTGGTGCTTGCCGACGAGATCAACCGCGCGCCGGCCAAGGTGCAGTCGGCGCTGCTGGAGGCGATGGAGGAGCGCCAGGTCACCGTCGCCGGCAAGACCTACAAGATGCCCGACCTGTTCATGGTGCTCGCGACCGAGAATCCGATCGAACAGGAGGGCACCTATTCGCTGCCGGAAGCCCAGCTCGACCGCTTCCTGATGCATGTCGTCATCACCTATCCCGATGAAGCCGTCGAAGGCGAGATCATCAAACTCAATCGCAACGAGAACGCGCAGAAGCCGAAGGATCACGCTGCGGAGCCCGCGCCCATACCGCAGCAGGCCGTCCTGGACGCGCGCGGCGAGATCGACGGCGTTTTTGTCTCCGACCTTGCCCAGAAGTACATGGTCGACGTGATCTTCGCGACGCGCTTCCCCAGCCGCTATGGCGATCCGCTGGGCAAATGGATTCAAGTCGGCGCCAGCCCGCGTGGCAGCCTCGCGCTCGATCGGTGCGCGCGTGCCCGCGCCTGGCTCGACGAATACCAGTTCGTGACGCCAGACCACATCCGCGCGGTGATCCACGACTGCCTGCGGCATAGGCTGATCCTCAGCTACGAGGCCGTGTCACAGGGGATTACGCCCGACCAGGTGATCGACAAGATCATCGAACTGGTTGCGTCAGCCTGAGGCCGTCAATGACCGAGACATTAGCCAAAACGCCTGGTGTCTATGTCGGTCTCGACGATCTCATCGCGCTCGAACTCCGCGGGAGCAAGATTTCGTTCCTGCCGCGCCAGCCCGTGCACAGCCTGCTGTCCGGCCGCTTTGCCTCGCGCGTGCGTGGCCGTGGTCTCAGCTTCGAGGAGATCAGGGACTATCGCGCCGGGGATGATGTCCGCTCCATCGACTGGAAGGTGACAGCACGGCTGCAGAAGCCCCATATCCGCGTCTTCAACGAGGAGCGCGATCGGCAGGCGGTCCTCCTGGTCGACCAGCGCCTGTCGATGTTCTTCGGCAGCCGGCTTGCGATGAAATCGGTGACCGCGGCGCAAGCCGCGGCGATCGGCGCATGGCGCGTGCTCGGTGTCGGCGACCGTGTCGGCGCCATCGTATTCAACGACAAGGATCTGATCGAGGTGAGGGCGCGGCGCAGCCGGGCAACCGTGCTTCAGATCCTGTCGGCCATCGTGACTCAGAACCAGGCACTCGGCGTCGGGCGCGGTCTCGTTTCCGCGCCCACGATGCTAAACGCGGCGTTGGAGCATGCGCGGCGCCGCGCCCTGCATGACGCGCTCGTGGTCGTGATAAGCGATTTCGATGGTGCCGACAATGCGACGCGCCAGATGATCGGCGCGATGGCGCAGCACAATGACGTCGTAGCCTTGCTGGTCCATGATCCCCTGCAGAGCGATTTGCCGCCTTCCGCCAGCATGACCGTGACCGATGGCGAGTTGCAGATCCAGCTCGAGGTTGGTCGCGACACCGTTCGCAAGAGCATTTCGCAGGCCACGGAGGAGCGTCTGAAGGGCGTGTTTGCGCTGACGCACGAGCTCGGTGTTCCCGTGCTGCCGCTCAGCGCAGCCGAAGGAACTCCAGCGCAGCTTCGCCGCCTGCTCGGCGGGATGCCGGCCAGGCACGGACGCGGCGGCGGTGGCCAAAGGACGGAGGCGACCCTTGGCTGACGCTCAACCCATCGATCCCGTTGCAGGGCTCATCGATATCCCACTGCCCCCAGAGATCAGCCTGTGGCCGCAGACCTGGGAGGCGCGGATTGCGATTGTGCTGCTGCTTGCGGTCGTGGTCGCTGTGCTCTGGCGCCTGGTGCATTATCGGCGCGTCAATCGCTATCGCCGGGAGGCGCTCGCCGAATTGCGGTTGATGGCGGAGACGAGCCCCGCTGGGCCTGAAGATTTGCTGACGCGACTGACCCTGCTGGTCCGGCGGACTGCGCTCGCGGCATTTCCGCGCGAGCAGGTGGCATCCCTGGCCGGCCCGGCATGGCTTTCCTTCCTTGACCGTTCTTATGGCGGGCAGGAGTTTTCGCAAGGTATTGGGCGCCTGCTTGTCAGCGGGCCCTATCAGAAAATTCAGCCGGACGAAGCCGAGCTGAAATCGCTCTCGAATCTGGTGTGCCGCTGGATCGGGGGACACCATGCTTGAATTCGCCTGGCCATGGATGTTTCTGCTGCTGCCGCTGCCGGTCCTCGTCTGGTGGTTGTTGCCGCCTTACCGCGCGCAACAGGCCTCGATCCAGGTGCCGTTCTTCGAGCGGTTGGCCGCCGCGACCGGGCAGACGCCGCAACGGGGTGCCGTGGTACTCGAGCGCCGCGCCGTGCAGATGATCGCAGCGATCGCGATCTGGATTCTCCTGGTTGCAGCCTTGGCCAAGCCGCAATGGGTCGGCGATCCCGTGACGCGGGAAGTTTCCGCGCGCGACCTGATCCTGGCCATCGACATCTCGGGATCGATGGAGCAGCGCGATTTCAAGGCGCCTGACGGCGCGACGCTGACGCGCCTCGACGGCGTCAGGCGCGTCATCAAGGATTTCATCGCGCGGCGGAAGGGCGATCGCATCGCGCTGATCCTGTTCGGCACCAGGGCCTATGTGCAGGTCCCGTTCACGCAGGATCTGCAGACCGCGCAGCAATTGCTCGACCAGACCGCCGTCGGCATGGCGGGCCAGCAGACCGCGATCGGCGATACTATCGGGCTTGCCATCAAGACGTTCGTGACGAGCACGGCAAAACAGAAGCTTCTGGTCCTCCTGACCGACGGCAACGACACGGCAAGCCGCGTGCCACCCGAGCATGCCGCGGATATCGCACGCCAGAACGACGTGACCGTCTACACGATCGGGGTCGGCGATCCCGCGGCATCCGGCGAAAATCGCGTCGATCTCAGCGTACTGCAGTCCGTCGCGAGCACCACCGGCGGTCATTCCTTCCGGGCCGAGGATGGTATGCAGCTGCAGGCAATCTATGCCGATATCGACCGGCTCGCGCCGGCCAAGCTCCAGACGCTGTCGTGGCGGCCGAAGCTGCCGCTCTTTCAATGGCCGCTCGGCGCGGCCGTCGTCCTCGGCCTGTTGCTGTGGATCGCATTGCTGCTCGGCAGCGAATGGCGCCGGGTGAAGGCTGTCAGCCATGCATGACGCCGCCGCCATATCGTTCCACCTGCTGCGTCCGCTGTGGCTCGCCGCACTCATACCGGTCGCCGCCGTGTTCGCGCTCTTGCTCTGGCGACAAAGCGTACGGGCGCAATGGGGCGGTGTGATTGCGCCGCATCTCCTAGCCCATCTGATCGTTCAGCCCGGCCCGGGGCGCAGCGTCAATCCGCTCTATCTCGTCGCGGCCGCCATGACGATCGGCATAATCGCGCTGTCCGGCCCGACCTGGCGGCGCGAGTTGCCGCCCTTCGTCGAGGACAAGGCACCGCTGATGATCGCGCTCGCGGTCGGGTCCTCGATGAGCGAGAGCGACGTCGCGCCCTCGCGCCTCGAGCGCGCCAAGCAGAAGATTGCGGACCTCCTCGCGGCCCGTGCCGGCGCCAGAACCGGTCTCGTCGCGTATGCCGGGACCGCTCATCTCGTGATGCCCTTAACCGATGACCGCGCGGTCATCGCGCCCTTCCTCGCCGCGCTGGCGCCGGGATTGATGCCGGCCGATGGCAAGGACGTGGCCGATGCGGTTGCCCTGGCCGCACAGTCGCTCGCGACCGAGCCGGTTGCCGGCACGATCATGGTTGTTGCCGACGACCTGGGCACCGCCGACGCTGCCGCGATCCGGCAGGCGGCTGGGCGCAACAATCTCGTGATGCTCGCCGTGGCCGCGGGCACCACATCCGCTGCACTCGGAAGCGACGCCGTCAAGGTCAGCATAGATGGAAGCGACATCCTGCGGCTGGAGCGGCGGATCGAAACGCGCTTTCAGTCCGCGCAGGGCGATGCTTTTGGCACGCGATGGCAGGACGAAGGCTTTTGGCTGCTGCTGCCGCTCGTGCTGCTGATCCTGCTTTGGTTCCGGCGCGGTACGACCGTGGCATGGGTTGTTGCCCTGCTCATCGTAACGCATGCCGGTCAATCGCGGGCCGGCGAGGCCTTGCGCGTCATTAATCTTTGGTTGACGCCGGATCAGCAGGGCCGGCTCGCGTTCGACCGCGGCGACTATCGCGCCGCCGCAACGCTATTTGCCGACCCGATGTGGCGCGGCCTTTCCGCATATCGCGCCTATGATTTCATTGTGGCTGCGCAGGAATTTGCAAAGGTCAAAACCCTCGATGGCACGTTTGCGCTGGGCAACGCCCAAGCCCAAAACCACGCCTTCGAAAAGGCGATCGCGGCCTACGACGACGTGCTGAAGGTGCAGCCGAACAATGTCGCCGCCAAGAGCAATCGTGCGATCGTGCAGGCCGCTCTCGACGCCAAGGAGACGAAGCGGCGCAAGCAGGAGCAAGGCGATGACTCGCCGCCGGATCAGAAGGCCGACGAGATGCGCATCGATCCCAAGCAGAAAGGCGGCAAGACGATCAAGGTTACGCCGCAGGACGTCACGACCGCAGGGGCGGCGGAGGCCTGGATGCGCCAGGTGCAGACTTCGCCCGCAGATTTCCTGAAGCTGAAATTCGCAGTCCAGGCGGCGGCGCCGGTGCAGAAGGGAGCGTCGCCATGAGGTGCTGGCTCGCCGTCTTCGCCGTTGCGATCGCGCTGCCGTCGCAAAATGCGCTCGCGCAGCAGGCTGTTGGGCCCGAGCCGGTCGTCAAAGTGACGATCGATCCGCCACGCGTCGTGGTCGGGCAGCCGGCGACGATCCATATCGTCGTGCTGGCGCCGAACTACATGACGTCACCGCCCGAGTTGCCGGGCTTTCAGGTGCGCAATGCCGTGACGCGGCAGCTGCAGAGCGTCAACACTAACGAGCAGCGGGACGGCGTCGCTTACGCGGGCGTGCAGTTCGAATACGCCATCTATCCGCAGGAGCCCGGCTCCTACGCCGTCTCCGGCCAGAAGGCACATATCAAGTATGCGGCTGAGCCACCGGCGACGCGCGAGGTCGACGTCACGCTGCCCGATGTTTCCTTTGAGGCTTTCATTCCCGACGCGGCCGTCGAGCTGCAACCCTTTTTGTCTGCCGGCAAGCTGACGGTCGAGCAGGAGGTCAAGCGCTCGTCGGATCAGCTCAGGGCCGGCGATGCCGTGACGCGCACAGTGACGATCAGGGCGGAAGGTACGCCCGCGATGCTGCTGCCGCCGCAGTCGTTCGCGACGATCGACGGGCTGAGGCTCTATCCGGCGCAGCCGTCGCTCGAGGACCGCACGGACGGACGCACCGACGTCATGACGTCGACCCGGATCGATTCGGCGACCTACATGCTGGAGCGGCCCGGCGATTATGTGCTGCCCGCGATCGATTTCGGCTGGTGGAATGTCGGAAGCGGTAAAGTCGAGACGGTTCATCTCGATGTCGTGCCGTTGAAGGTCGCGGTCAATCCCGCTGCGCTCGGCACGGCGCCTGCTGGCGGGTCGAGCAGGAGTTGGACCTGGGATGGCTTCGTCGACTTCGCCGCAGAACACTGGCCATTCGCACTGCTCGCCGTTCTCGGCATCGCCGCACTCGCGTGGTTCGGACCGGGCGTGGTGCGGCGATTCGCCGACCACCATCGCAGGCGGCGACAGGCTAATTTGCAATCCGAAGCCTTTGCCTTCGGTAGGCTTCGTCGCGCGGTTCGTCACCGCGATGCAAGGGCCGCGTACTTCGCCTTGCTCGACTGGTTGCCGCATCTGGATGCAGCGCCGCCGGACAATACGCTTGGCGCTTTCAAGGCGATTGCGCGCGACCCTTCGCTAGACCTGCAGCTTGGGGTTCTCGAAGGCGAACTATTCGGAGCTCAGCGCGACGCAGGCCACTGGTCACCGAGTCAATTGTGGCGCGGCGTCGCCGTCGCCCGGCGCAGCGTGCGCTCGCGCGCGCGGGTCCACACGAACACACGTCTACCCCAGCACCTGAATCCGGCCGCGGCTTCTAGCGCTTCGGCTTACGTGGGCAGAAAGCCTGCCCGATGAGCGAAGGAGGAGGCCGAGCAAGCAGACTGCAAGACCCGAACCAACGACCGTAATCAAAGTTGGACATCAAGGAGCGCCGAATGAGCACCGAGAAGAAGCAGGACAACACCGTCGCCGATCCTACCCATGCTGACAATTCCACCATGAACCGCCGCGCCGTGCTGCTCGGCTCGTCATCACTTGTCGCCGCAGCGACGTTAACATCGCAGGCACTCGCACAAGCGCAAAAGGCGGCTCCCGCAGCAACTCCGGCGCCAGGCGCCTCGGGCCGCAAGCCGAACATACTGGTCATCTTCGGCGACGACATCGGCATCCCGCAGATCAGCGCCTATACCATGGGCATGATGGGATATCGCACGCCCAACATCGACCGCATCGCGAGCGAAGGGGCGATCTTCACCGACGCCTACGGCCAGCAGAGCTGCACCGCCGGCCGCGCCTCCTTCATTCTCGGCCAGGAGCCATTCCGGACCGGCCTGCTCACGATCGGCATGCCCGGCGATCCCCACGGCATCCAGGACTGGATGCCGACGATCGCCGATGCCATGAAGACGCAAGGTTACGCCACCGGGCAGTTCGGCAAGAACCATCTGGGTGATCGCGACGAGCATTTGCCGACGAAGCATGGCTTTGACGAGTTTTTCGGCAATCTCTACCATCTCAATGCCGAAGAGGAGCCGGAGGGCTATTTCTATCCGAAGGATCCGAACTTCCGGAAGCAATTCGGTCCGCGCGGCGTCATCAAATCGTCCGCTGATGGAAAGATCGAGGACACCGGTCCGCTGAATACAGCGCGCATGCCGACGGTCGACGAGGAATTCCTTGGCGCAGCCAAGGACTTCATCGGCCGGCAAGCCAAGGCGGACAAGCCGTTCTTTGTCTGGTTCAACTCGACGCGCATGCACGTCTTTACCCATCTGAAAAAGGAATCGCTGGGCAAGACCGGCAAGGGCATCCATGCCGACGGCATGGTGGAGCATGACGGGATGGTGGGAGAGCTGCTCAAGCAGCTCGACGATCTCGGCATCGCCGACAACACCATCGTACTCTACACGACCGACAACGGTGCCGAGATCGCGCTGTGGCCCGACGGAGCCATGACGCCATTCCATGGCGAGAAGGGCACGACGTGGGAAGGCGGCATGCGCATTCCCATGATGGTGCGCTGGCCGGGCGTGGTGAAGCCCGGTACCCAGTACAACGACATCATCTCGCTGATCGACTGGTTTCCGACCTTGGCCGCAGCGGCAGGGATCCCTGATGTCAAGGAGAGGATGAAGACCGGTTTCGCGGGTGCCAACGGGAAGAACTTTAAGGTCCATCTCGATGGATACAATTTCTTGCCGTACTTGAAGGGCGATGCCAAGGAGGGCCCGCGCGACGCGATCTACTACTTCGATCAGGGCGGCAATCTCAATGCCATCCGGTGGAAGGACTGGAAGCTGAGCTTTGCCTCGTCGAAGGGAAACATCGCAACAGGCACGCGCGAGGTGACGGCTTGGTCGTTGATCACCAATCTGCGCATGGACCCATACGAACGTGGTCTGGAAGAAGGCGGAGAGGCGATGAAATTCCTTGCCCAGAACATGTGGTTGATCGTGCCGGTGCAGGGCAAGATCAAGGAGTTCTTCTCCGATTTCGACCAGTTCCCCTATCAGGAAGGCAGTTCGCTGAACGCGGGCAGCATCAACTACGGAATGCTCCGGCAACAGGCGGCGCTGAAACGGCTCAACGAGCTTGAAACGCTCAAGCCGCGATAGGAGACGGCCAGGGATGACGGCGCGGCGAAAAAGGCGATTGCCGATTTCGTCGCGCGCGTCGCAACACAACGATACCACCGTAAACAATCTCAAGAGGTGCTTTGATGTCCAATCACACCCGCACGATATCGTTCGCAACCGCCGTCCTGATGGTCACGTCGAGCGCTTCCATGCCGGGCGGAATTGCCTTGGCGGCGCCGCTGTCACCCGCGACAATTCACCAGAACATCAGGGCACCGCCTGATCTCATCGAGGTGCGCGCTGCCGGTCACCGCGGCGGAGCTGCCGTTGGCCCGCGCGGTGGCGCCGTGGTGCACCGCGGCGGCGCCGCGGTCGGCCCTCGCAGCGGAGCCTATCACGGCCGAACCGCGGTCCGCGGGCCGCGCGGCAATGTCGCGGTTCGCAGCACCACGGTTGTGCGCGGAGGCGGCGGCTGGGCACGGCCCGGCAACTACCGCTGGCCAAGAGGCGGCGCTATCGCCGCCAGTGCGGCGATCGGTTTCGTGAGCGCGGCCACGGCGGCTGCCTGGGCGGGTGCGGCACCCGCACCCGGCATGTGTTGGTACTACACCGACCCGTCCCGGACACAGGGATTTTGGGATTATTGCCGGTGATGCGGGGCCGTCCTGAGGCGATCGCCTTTGAAAGCAGCCGGGCCTTCAGCGGCCCGGTCCGGGACGTTGACGCAAGCGGGATGACACCTGCGATCGCCGATCAGGGCGCCGACAGGGGCAAGCGATCGATTCAAGTTCGAAAAATGAGGTTCGATGATGTTTCTTCGTGCTGTGGCAGCTGCTGCTTCCCTATTCGTGATCTCGTCAACATGCGCGTCCGCGCAATCCGTCTCCTCGGCCGAGGCCAAGGCGATTGCGAAGGACGCCTATGTCTATTCCTACGCGATGATAGAGAGCTATCAGACTTGGCGCACCCAGGCGGTCGACAAGGCCGCAAATGGGTATGTCGGCGGCTTCAACGTGTTCCGGCATTATTCGGAGCCGTTCACGCCTGATAACAAGGACATCGTGACGCCGAACAACGACACGCCGTACTCCTGGGCGTGGCTTGATTTGCGCGCGGAGCCGATGGTGGTCAGCGTGCCGTCGGTTCCGAAGGATCGTTACTACGTGATGCAATGGATCGACCTGTTCACCCAGAATTTTGCTTACATCGGCGTGCGATCGACGGGCTTCGGCGCCAGCAACTACCTGATTGCCGGACCGAAATGGCGCGGCAGGAAGCCGGCCGGAATCAAGGACGTGTTCAAGTCTGAAACCGAGATCGTCGGAACGCTGACGCGTACCGCGCTGCAGGGACCCGAGGACGTTCCGAACGTCAAGGCGATCCAGGCGCAATACAAGCTTCAGCCGCTGAGTGCCTTCCTGAAGCAGCCCGCGCCGCCGGCACCGCCGCCGATCGAATTCCCGCTATATGACAAGGCCAAGGCTCGCACCCATGATTTCATCGGCTATCTGAACTTCCTGCTGCAATTCGCAGAACCGCCCGTTCCAAGCGAGTTCGCGATCCGCAAGCGCTTCGAGAAGATTGGTATCGGACCCGACCGGCCGTGGGACGCTTCGAAGGTCGATCCCGCGACGCTCGCTGCGATCGATGCCGGCGTGAAAGAAGGGCAGGCGGAGATCGATGCACTGGCAGCCAAGACCTTCAGCACCAACGGTCTGTTCGGTTCCCGCGCGCAGTTGAAGACCAACTATTTGCAACGCGACGTCGGCGCCATGAAGGGACTTTACGGTAACTCGCTCGAGGAAGCCTGGTACGGCGGCTACGTTTGCGACGGCAGCAAGTCGGCCATGGTGCATTTTACCAAGCCCAATCTGCCTCCGGCAAAATTCTTCTGGTCGATGACCATGTACACGATCCCGGACCGGTTTCTCTACGCCAATCCGATCAACCGCTACTCGATCGGCGATCGTACCAAGGGCCTTCAATACGGCAAGGACGGCTCGCTGACGATCTATGTGAGCAACGCCTCGCCGGGAACGGACAAGGAGAGCAACTGGTTGCCGGCGCCGGCGGGGAAGTGCAGCCTGGTCGCGCGCGTCTATGGCCCGAGCAAGGCTGCCATGACCGGGGCATGGAAGCTGCCGCCGCTGGAGCCGATGCAATGAGGAAGGGCTGGACTGTACCGTACGCCTTTATCGGCCAGGGCCTGAGATCATGACCGGCAAGAGGGATATTCCAAGAACCGCAGCCGGCCAGCTAGAGGATTGCCAATGAGCGGTTACGACATCTTCGCCTGGATCGTGCTCGTCATCCTGCTGGTGAGCGCGATCGGGGTCGTCTGCATCGCGGGTTGGTTGCCGGGGCACATCGCGAAATCCCGCAACCACCCCTACGCGGAGGCGGTGACAGTCGCCGGCTGGATCACGCTGTTCTTCGGCTTCGCCCTGTGGCCGGTTGCGCTGATCTGGGCTTATGTCGACGTTCCCGCGCGCAAGGGGGGAGACGTCTGATGGCGGTCGCGATTCTCAATATCTACCTGTTGCTGCTGTTCTTGCTGGTGCGCTTCAAGATCGTGCCCTTCAATGCGTTCTGGAAGGCCTCGCCCTTCATCGTGCTGGTGCTCGTGATGTTTGGCCTCCTGGTTCCGATGGGCTGGGGCGCCCCGCAAGGCAACGCGCTCGTGGCGCGCAATGCCGTCTCGATCGTGCCGGAAGTGGCGGGCGAGGTGATGGACGTGCCGGTGGTGGCGAACACTCCGCTGAAGACCGGCGACGTGTTGTTCAAGATCGATCCGACGCCCTACGCGGCACAGGTGAAAACCATCGAGGCGCAGTTCAAGCTCGCCAAGACGCGGCTCGGCCAGATGACGCAACTCTACGAACGCGACGCCGGCCGCGCCTTTGACGTCGAGCAGCGCCAGGCTGAGGTCGACCAGCTCGCAGGGCAGCTCGAGGCGGCACAATGGAATCTCGACAAGACTGTCGTGCGCGCACCGGCCGATGGCTATGTCACCAATCTTGCTCTCCGCAAGGGGGCGCGAGTGGGGACTTTATCACTGTCTCCGGTGATGGCCTTCATCGACACCTCCAACACCATCATCGGCGTCGAGATTAACCAGATCGATGCGCGCTACGTCGGGCCAGGGCAGGCCGTCGAAGTCACTTTCAAGTTCGCGCCGGGACAAATCTATGCCGGCAAGGTCGAGAGCGTGCTTCAGGCGATCGCGACCGGCCAGATCCAGACCTCGGGTACGGCGGTGGTGTCGAAAGCGATCGAGGCCGCTCCTTTCATCGTGCGGGTCAAGCTTGATGACGGCGCCTTTGCCGACCGCCTGCCGGCCGGCAGCACCGGAACGGCCGCGATCTACACCGAGCATTTGAAGCCGACCCACATCGTTCGCCGCGTGGTCCTACGCCAGCTCGCAATCCTCAACTACGTCAATCCGTTCTAGGGAGAATCGGTCCATGCGGAAGAGGATCGTCAGAGTGCCTGATGCTTTTGCAAGAGGAGAGGTCATGAGAAGAATTGCCATTTGCGCTGCTCTGGTTGCTGCCCTGTTCGCAGGGATCACATGCTTCAGTTCGGCATCGCGAGCCGATACGGGAAGGGTCGCTGTGGTCTTCACCAAGGGCGGGTTCATTGTCGGGGTGGGTGGGGGCGAAGGCGTGCTGATCAATCACGGCAGGCAATACCCCTTCACCGTTTCGGGCATGAGCGTGGGCTTCACGATCGGCGCCTCGACGACTAGGCTCACGGGACGGGCGCTTAACCTCAGAGGACCTGCATCATTCGAAGGCAGCTACAGCGCAATCGGCGCCGGCGGCGCGATTGCGGCCGGCGCGGGTGGTGTTCAGCTCCAGAATGGCAACGGCGTGATCCTCCAGCTCAGTGGACCGAGAGTCGGGGCTGAAGTGTCGGCGGCCGTCGGCGGGGTCACTATTCGATTGAAATAGATATGCGCGATGAAGCTGCGCCCTCATCGCGGCTGGATGGGCGATGTCGCCATCCGGATGATTGTTGACCGCCACCCAGGGTTACGATTTGCGGCGGTCCAGGGTGTCTGGTTCTGAATGGAAGCCGGATGCGGGATGCAAATGGAGAACAGCGGCTGCAGTCATGCAGCCGGCTAAAGAAAGAGGAAAACGCGGGTAAAGGCTCGTTGGATTCCATCTCGTCGATGGCTGCTCCGGAGTTTTTCGGCATCTGCGAATGCGGGTGTGTGCGGTGGATGTGCCATGAGTTTTCGTGTCACTCTTACGACCTCAGTCATGTTGATGATCGGCCTGTTGGCCGCTCTGCTGGTTTTTGTCCAGATCCGCACGCTCGATCTTGCTATTGAAGACGCCGCCTCCTCGACGATGGAGGCGGCCAGCAAGAACACGATTTCGCTGCTGCAGTACCAGGTAGAGATGCTCTCGCGGGCAACCCGAACGCTGGCTTTCAGTCCGGCGATTGCCGGATCAGACGAGCCGGACGCCGCGAGTTCGTCGGCGGCGCTGATGAGAAACAATCTTTTACAGTGGCCCGCATTGGACAGCATCTATGTCGGTTATGGCAACGGCCACTGGCTCCAGGTTCAACGGTTGGTCGGCTTGAAGGGCGAGCAGCGCAGTCGGGTGGGAGGTCCACCCGAAGCGGCATTTGCCGTCACGGTCACCCGCTGGAATGGTGCTCAGGAAATGCCGACCACGCGCGTGTTTCAGGACGCGACCGGCAACCGGATCGCACAAATTGAAATACCGCCACGCGGCTACGATGCCCGGCAGCGCGATTGGTACCTCAATGCCCGGGAAACCGGGCAATTAGTCGCCTCCGCGCCCTATCTTTCGTTCAATCTGCGCGTCCCTATGATCACGTTCAGCGCGCCTATTCAAGGATCAGCGTTGGGAGTTGTCGGCGTCGATCTCAAGCTCGACGTCTATAGCGCTTCGGAGCCGATCCTGAAGTTCGGCAAGAGCGGCTATCTCTCGATCTTCGACGCCAGTGATACCGTGATCGCGCACCGCGACTACGCCGCCATGTTTGCTCGTTCGTCTGCCAATCCAAACGGCGCCAGGCTTCCAAGCACGGATGATCTCAAGGGCAGCATCGAGGGCGAGATCATCGCCGAGTGGGACAAGGCGAGTCCCTATTGGTGCAAGCTGCGTTGGAGCGACCACAAGGTGTATTTTGCTCGCCTCGAAACCATCGCCATTGGTCCAACATTGACGGGAAATGTTCTGCTTGTCGCGCCTGAGGATGATTTTGCTTCTGGCATCAGAGATCTCAACAGGAGGGCGAAGATCCTGGCGGTGATCGCATGCTGTCTGTTCATCCCGGCGGCCTGGATTTTCGGCAGCGGAATGTCAAAGACAGTCAAGGACATCACGGTCGAAGCAGACCGCCTCCACACCATGGCGCCGCCGCCAGGCCGGCCGATCGGATCTTTCGTCACGGAGCTCAATACCCTGGGCAGGACGATACACAAGTCTCAACGCGCCATCTGGTCGTTTTCGCGGCTCGTACCGCGCGAGATCGTCCGAGGTGTACTCGACTACTCGATCTCCACAGAGCTTGGCGGCAAAAGGCAGGAGATCACGACCCTGTTCACCGATGTAAGAAACTTCACCACCATCGCCGAAGCAGCCGATCCCGATACTCTCATGCAGCAGACGTCTCGATACTTCTCGGCCCTGACGGACGTGATCCTAACGCAGGGTGGCACAGTCGATAAATTCATCGGTGATGCCGTGATGGCGTTTTGGAACGCGCCGAATCCGCAAGCCGATCATTGCGAGCGCGCATGTCGTGCCGCGCTGCAAGCGAAAGCCGTCAACGAAGCCATCAATCGTCAGTTCGACGCAGAGGGATTGCCCCCGTTCCACACGCGCTTCGGAATCCATGCCGGCGAGGCCGTTGTCGGCAATGTTGGTTCGTCCGAACGCATGAACTACACGGCACTCGGCAACGTCGTGAATCTCGCCGCGCGACTGGAAGGACTGAACAAGGACTACGGAACGCAAATTCTGGTCAGCGACGCCGTGCACGCACGGGTCAAGCATCGCTTCCGCTGCCGGTTCGTAGATTCGGCCGTCGCCAAAGGAATGGCTGCCGAGACCCGGGTCTACGAGCTCCTCGAGGAGAAAGCTGACGGCGATGTCGAGGATTCGAACCCGTTGAATCCTACTTTGTGATCGAATGTTTCGTTGGTGTTACGGTTGACGTGGGGGCGGCATTCGAAATAGCGAAGGTCAACCACACGTTCCAGCCGTCCGGGCGATTCTCTGCCGCGAATTCTTTGTAACCCTTCAGGTTCAGATACCCCTGCTTGTCGCCGATTGGAAATAGATAGCCCAGTTGAGGACCTGCACCGAGAACGCGCGACCTGAATCCGCCCAGAAATGGTGCCGCGCCGAAGTCGTCGGTGATCTGCTGATAGGCATACCCGACGAGGCCGACAAAAAGCTGCTTGGACAGGAAGTGCGATGCTCCCCAGTCGAAGTGGAAATCGATGCCGTTTTGATATTGTGTGGTCGGATTCTTGAAATTGTAGGTGAACCCGGCGACGCCGGAGAACTCGTTGCCTGTCGCCGGATTGAGGTAGGTATAGCCGCCGCCCAGATCGATCCCGCCATGCCCAATGCCGATGTTGGATAGACGTGTCGATTCGTAGGCGCCCACGGGAATGTCGCCGAATCCGTACACCATATAGTTGTGAACACCCTGGTTCCACTTCAACGAGATCAGCGGATAGAGGTCACCTACGCCGGTCAGTGAATCCGACAAAAATCCATTGCGTGTCGCGACGATTGGTCCAACCTGCGCGGTCAGCGTGCCGGCGATGCTGGTGTCGAGGTGGCCGACAATCCCGGTGACGCCGACGGCAAGCTGACCGCCGAGCACCGGCGTGGCGAACGTATATGTCGGTGCAACAAAAAATAAATCGCCATTGGCCTTGAGATTGGCGTTGAGACTGACGTTTGCCGTTGCAGGGACTTGGCCTATCTGGATTTGACGTGCTGCCGCAACGTTGCCTGAAGCTTCCACGCTGGTGTGATAGGCCACCATCCCGAGCGACCAGCCGGGAACGGCCGGCGCAGCAGCGAGGCTGCCGAACTGGCCCGGAAGCCAAAGCGAAACACCATTTTCATCCGCGCGAGCTGCTTGAGAAAACAACGCCAGCGCCGCGGAAGCGGCGATCGCGATTCGGCAGACAGTTGAGAAAACAATCTTCATTGTACCCCCGAACGCCGTCAAGATCACAAGTAGAGCAGAATCGAAGCCGGGAATCTGTAGCCGTTCGGTCACAAGTCGCTGCGAAATCGAAGTGGATCTTTGCAGTGCATCTCCAAATGTGCCGGCCTCACAATACCGTCGAGCGTGCAGCTTTAATCCCTTACCTTGAAATCCTTCACCCGAAGGCGGCTTCGGTGGTCCGCACGCGCTTCCTCGCCAGACGGATTGAGGCCACGAAAATATGCCTTCTGCCAGCGCTGCTGCGTTGCTTCCGATCCCGGCTGCTGCAAGTCGCTATTGAAGGCGCTGCGACCGTCAGACCATAGCTTGTATTCACGCTCGGTGTCGGGTGCCCCCGATAGGGGCAACGTCTCCGGCTCGATTTGCTCGAGACTTCCCCGTTCTACTGGAAAGAGATGGCAATATGGCTCCCCGTGCTCAAACCGGATTTTCGTGCTCGAACGCGTGAATCGCCAATTCATCGTGAAGGTGTACGGCGACCAATCCGTTTCGATAATCCCGCTCAGCGGCGCAATGGCGTCTTTCGGCCTGTTGATCGGGCCGGTCACAAAAAGGTCGAAACCGGGATCCGTGCGAAACAGGCAGGGGACATGGAACGTCAAAACGCCATGACCGAAATGGCTCACGGCGGGCGCCACTGTGCCGAGATCAGGTTTGATCCGAATGGTCTCCTTGTGGTTGAGCCCGTCCCAGCGCGCCGAGAACCCGGACGGGCAGAGCAGTTCCCAGCCGTGAGCATTTGCGATGTTCAGCGGCAGGCAGCGATACGCGAACCGCTGGTCGCTGGCATCCATCCAGTCGCGTTCGAGCGGAGCAGGACGGATGTCCAGTTCATGTCCGTCGAGCGTGTAGGCCACAAGCTTCGGCATCGATCCTGCTATTGTCTCATTGCGCGAACCAGCCGGTAGCTCCATTTGGCGCACCGGTGAATTTGTAGCTCAACCCTAGGCGAATGACGTCGTCGCTCAATTTGGCCGAATGTGTCCATGCAAATGGGCTCAGCGCACCGACATTCTGTGGTGCCGGGGCGCTGCGATCGCCGAGGTCGACGTGAAGATACTCGAACTTGGCCGTCCACGGGCCGCTCACAACGGTTTCCCAGCCGAAGCCCGCCGTCCAGCCCGGCTTCACGCGCGAGTCAGCCCCCGCAAATCGAAAGCCGGAGAAGCCAGGGAAATCCGCCGCGGTCGCAAAGGCAAACTCCGCATACGCCAAGCCCGCGGTCACGTAGAACATGTTCGAAGGGTTGGCCAGGAACCCGAGGCGTCCGCGGATGGTCCCGAGATAGTTCGATCGAAAGCTGTTCTCCCAGGTGTTGTTGACTCCCGGCGCCAGCGGGAATGGTCCGCGCAGCTCCGACGATTGCAGATCGGTGTAGTTCAAATCTGTTTCGAGCCCGACGACCGTCTTGCCATACTGCACATTGCAGGAGACGCCTCCGCCGGCCGTAGCCCCGCCTTTGCGTCGAGCGGCGTTCGAGCCCGCCTGCTGGGTTGCAAGTTGGGGGAGAGTTCCGGTGATCTGAGCAAACTCAACGACGGCTCCATTCGGCGCCGAAGAGAATTCGGCATTGGCCGAACCATAGCCGGCGTTCACGCCGATGCTGCAGCCGGTCCAGCTATACGGCAGAATCGGCTTGGCCTTGACCGGCATGAAGGCAGCAAACGCCGAGCTCGCCTCGTCGAACCGCATGCGAAAATGCGCCTTCGCCTCCCACGCATCGATCCCGGGCGTAAAGAAGGACAGATAGCCGCCTGAGAGCCACAACTCAGCCTGGGATCCGAGCCGGGTCCGGACGCCGCCGCGCAATTGCCCGTGCAAGCGCGAGAGCTCGATATCCGTGCCGTTGATCGTTGTGATGGTGTTGACCAGTTGCTGCGTGTCGTACCGCAATGTGGCCTGGACGAACGGCTGCAGCATAAATCGGGAATCAAGACCGAAATCCCGGTTGAGCTCCACCGAGCCTTCCACATGGCCCCAGCTATAGGCCTGGCCGGGGATGGAAAATCCCTGACCGCTCGTGACACCCGAGACGTCGTCGTGAGCATGAAAAACCGTAAATCGAGGCAGGACACGCATCCAGGGCGTATCGATGATCTGGGTGATGCTCGAGGACAGGAAGACGCGGTCGACGGGCATATTGGCGCCGTGCCCGAAAGCGTCGAAGGCGCGATCGAGTCGCGCGTACCCAAGCCAGGCATCGAACAGCGTTGTTGGGGTGATGAGCCATCCCAGATAAGGCCCGCCGCCAATTCCCGATTGGTAAATCGACGCATTCAGTCCGTCATACGTGACTTTGGTGCTTTCCGGATTGAGCGCGATACCCGCAATGAGGTCCGGGCCGACACGATAGTCGAGCCCGTACGTGAGTTCCGACAGCGTGCCCTGCGACGTGAGCCCGACGACCCGGTCGGTGAAATTGACCTGGCGCGGCGTGACCCATGCGTGCCAACCGTGGCCCATCGATGCCGAGGTCGGACTGTTGGCAACGCTTGCGTACTGGTTGAACCCGGCCAGGATCGCGTCCGAGAGGAAGTAGCTGCGCGCAAAATCCGTCCCCAATGCGCGTGCGAAATTCGCATGCGGCACCGGCATCGGCGGCGGAGGTGGAGGTGGCCCGGGTGGTGCTGGCGGCGGCGGTGGCCCCGGCGGAGGTGGCGGAGGCGGTGGTGAGGGCGGTGACGGCGGCGGGAATGGCCCGAAATCTGGAAACGGTATGAAGCCGTTCCAGTGCCGTGGAAGCCGCGGAATTGGCGGCGGCGGCGGCCCCGGCGGTGGTGGCCCCGGTGGAGGCGGCGGCGGTGATGGCGGCGATATGGAACACAACTGGTTGGTGAATGCATTCACCTCGTTCGAAAGGGACTTTTCACCGAGCAGCGGTCCCAGGGCACTGCCATAGGCCCTGAACTTCTCATGATCATCGAATGACGGGGGGAATACTTCGATGGCCGGGTCTGTCCTCATGTCGAGGAAGGTCGGCCCGCCGGTCAGCGTTCCGCTCTTGCTGAAGCGCCACATGAAACCGATTTGCGGATCGCCTTGTACGCTGCTCGCATTGATGCAGTAATCATTCGTTGCGGGCCGGTAGCCATCGTATCGAAGGTGGATGCGATCCGCCGCAACCGCGACCTGGCCGTAGGCGAGCGTTACCGCCGTTCCCAATAGCAACGAGCGGAACCGCCACAGGTCGGCGGGGAAGCACAAGCGCTGCGGGTCGAATGCGACCGGATCTCCGGCTGGCGTTACCGAAGGCGAAGCCGATTGAATTCGCGGTACATCCATCCGCGGTCTCCAAAGCCAGCCCGATTCAACTCTAGTATTCGTCGATAGAATTTTCAGCCGCGAAAATGCGGCGCGAGGGATTGCCACTACAGATTGTCTGCCGGTGTTGTACCGCGCAACTTCTCGTTACAATTGCTGATATTGCCACGTCGTCGACGGCCGACGTCCGCCGCGGCAAAGACGCTGCGGCGTGGGAACGCAAAGCACTCTCGACGTGCGGATCCTTCGTTGACGTCGTCAAGCAGCCAAGTTCTTCGCTCCAGGCCCGGTCTGGTGGTTCTCACAGACAAAGCCTAAGCCGAAGCAGATGGGACAGTTGAGATGGAAGCGCAGGCGACGCGATGTGGCTGCGCAGCAGTACGGTTTCATCAAGCACGCCAACGCGCCCGAGACAGTCCATCCCAGCCTGTGGCGGCAATCCCGGCTCATCAACATCTCCGCCCTGTTCGAGATAGTGGAAGGCATCTATCAGGTCCGCAACCAGGACCAGTCCAACATGACGATCATCGAGGGCAGCGAAGGCATCACGATCGTCGATCCGCTGGTCTCGGCGGAGACGGCGAAGGTCGCCCTTGCGATATTGTCCCTAGTAGGACGGAACCTAGTCCCCAATCAACGAACCTCAATGAGAGCGCGGCAAATGGCTCGCTGTGAGTTGTTCTGATACATGGCCAGACCCTTCGGGCCGACCAGTTAGACGCCATGAATGCTCTTGGCATTATACGTCACTTTTCCCCAGCCAACGACTTTGATTCGTTCGGGCGCAGTTTTGTCCATCCAGCAGTCCGGGTTGATTTCACTCGAAACAATTCTCGCGATTTGTCTAAACCTCTGGGAGCGAATTCCTCGGCAAGCCGACGACCCTGTTCTTCTTTGGACGCCGTTTTCGACATGACCAACCGCAGCGCGGGTTGACGCCTCCATGCAGCGGTTCCGTAGGACCGGTGCGAACATGTCCGTATCTTGATCGCCTCTGTTCTTGAAGCAAACTTTCGAGGGCTAAGCTGCCGGTTGAGCCGGTGGGATGGGCTATCCAAGAAGCAACGGATCAAGGGAGAGGATGATGTTGAATGCAAGAACACTGAGCACTTTAGGCCTACTTGTGCTGGCGCTTGGCAGTGCCCGTCCAGCCGATGCTGCGCCAAAGAAAGATACCGACGCAATCCGTGCTGAATGTTTCAGACAGGCGAACGAAGCTGCCTCGGCTGCTGCCGGCAGCATGACAAGCGGAGCCACGGCCATGCGAAACTCCGCAGGCTATTCCGCCTACCGCGATTGCGCGCGTAAGAACGGGATTCGCCCGTAACCGTGCCCAGTCCCTTCACGGCTGACAGAGGGCCGCCGACAGGCGGTCTTTTGCCGGCGCGAACCAAAGCGAACAGGCCGCGTTTGACCGGATTGAAAGTTCTGCCCGGGTCAATGTGACCGCGCCTTGCGCAGGCCAGTCGTGAGAGCGTCAACAACTTGATCAGCCGCGCCATTGCGGCGAAGAAAACCTGCGGGATCGCTCGCCAATGGTTCATGTCGCGACAGCTTTGCAAGTGCGACCTCAGCGTCGTCGCGACGATCCAGTTCTGCATTCGCGATCGCGATCAATAACTGGCTGAACCCCGTATCGCTCAACGCCGCCTGTTCGGCTACATGCAGCATCTGCTCATACTGGCCTTGGATATACAGATCAACGGCGATGAAATGAAAATACCAGGGCGGAGGGCTCAACGAGCCTTCTATCGCCCGCTTGAGCAGTGGGACGCCCTCGGCAAAGTTTCCTCGGATCGAGAGCCGCCAACCGAACTGGCCGAGCGCATCGGGATCGTTCGGATTGAGTCGGATCGCTTGTCGGCTAATGCGATCACTTTCTTCATAGCGGCCCAAAAAATGATAAGTCGCGGCAAGGGCTTTCAGCGCAAGGGGACTATTTTGCTGGAGCTTGACCGCGCGCGACGTTGCTTCCAGAGCTTCGGCGTATTCCTTTTGAGTATTGCCGGCCCCGGTGTAGCCCAGGCGTCCCGCGTGAACATGCAGCCATCCGAGCATCGCCCATGCGTCACTGTATCGGGGATCCCGTCGAACGGTTTCCTTGAGACACTCCATGACAGGAGCGAAAAGCGCATGCGAGAAAGTGCGCTGATATTCATAAGCCCGCAACACGCAGTTGTAGCTTGCCATGCTGCGCGGGGACGGGCTGTTGCGAATGTCGTTCCGCAGCACGCCCGACGGTTGGCCGATGAGACCCGCAATTTCGCCCGCGAGTTCCTTTTGAGTCTCCATGAGCAATCGGGGATCGGCCGATCGGGTGTATGTTCGCGCCCAAACTATCTCCCTGTTGCTCGCGTTTGATACAGTTGTCGTCACCCGCACTTCGTCGGCATTAGTTTGCACGCTTCCGCTGATGGCGTAGACAACGTCAAGGCCGTTGCCGAATTGCGCGGCGGCTGAACTCGGGGGCTGGCCGCCACCTGTCGGCGAGGTGAAAAGCCGAAAGCCTTCAAACTGAATCAGATTGCTGGTCAATTCTTGACCAATGCCCGCGGCGAAATGGCGCGCACTTTCTCCAGGGCTCAGTGCCTCAAACGGCATGAGGAGGACCGCAGGCTCGCGCGAGGATACAAGCGGGGGCGATCGTGGCATCCAAATCCACAGCGCGGCGAGCCCAATGGACAGAATGGCCGCCGAGGCGGCAGCGATCAGCACTCTCCAAGAGAGGTCGGACCTCCTTGGATCGCGGACGCGCTTCGCGCCGTTCACTTGCGCAGTATCAGCAGACATCAACGGCGGTACGGGCGAGCGGGCGAACCACCCGAAATAAGGAACATACGATCCCTTGGGGACGACAATACGCACGGCATCGTCTCGTCCGGCGCCTACATAGTAGCTGTCCAAGTCTCGCCGCAAGCGGCGCGCCTCGAGACGGACGACCGGATCAGCTTGAGGATCGAACGTCTCCTTGCGGCCGAATACGGCCAAGGCAACAGTATAGCCCTTCAGGCTATCGCCACGGCCGGCAAGCGTCTCCTCGACAATAAAGCGCAGGAATGCGCGACGACGCTCGCTGGCCGGGAAGTGCTGGCTAGAGAGAATGCATTCCAACTCGGCACGTACGTGTGTTGGCGGGACCTCTGCGTCCTCGCGAGCCACGACGTCCACAGAACCGCTTCCCGGCTCGGGAGACAAGGGTACATCACGCATTAGACTGGCGAGCCCATGATTGCTCGACGAAACGATAATTTTTACCAGCGCTTTTTGCTGCGCGGCGATCGGCTTTTCCGTGCTTTTTCGTCGGATCCTGGAGAGCGGCGATGAAGACGTCGGCGGCCCGCGTCCCCGTTACAGTGACAGAGAAGCTGCCAGCCATGTGCGAACGCTAGATTCACCGCCCTAAAAGCCTTGTCGTCGGCGATCGCTGAATACCCGACGCAATCCAGGCCTTTGCCAAGCGGAGGGACGTAGTAGGGCCGCGTCAGCCAGGCGGTCTTGCCTTGGGGCGATCCGTCTTCCATGGAGCAAATTGGCAAGAGGGCCACAGGCCAAGGCACATTCCGACTCCTCGTTAGCGTGAGCGCCGCCGCGCCGCCTCGCACTATCCTTGAAAGAAACGCGCCAAATCCGCCTCCAACCGAGGCAGCACGATGCCATTCAAGGAAGAGCTTGCCGCAGGCGAGGTCTGTGCGTGAGCCGGCGACGCTGTCAAGAGTACTGCGCCGACGGCTGCTGCAGCGAGAAGCGAATGCTTCATGACGACTTCTCCATCTTAGAGGAAAAGAATCGTTCCTGGTTCAACCCGCGCCGCACAGCGGCCAGCAACCCGCTGAACCGGCGACAGCAAGCTCCCGCCGATCACGCTCGACAAACGCATTCGACGGCACGTACATCGAGGTAAATAGCGGATTGATTGAATTTGGATACCAAAACTCGCGCAAGATGTCAATGTGCCATTGATGGTCCGTCGGATTTGTGGAACTCTAAGCGCTTACGAGTAGGCTCAATAGCGATGAAAGCACAAAATAGCGTCGCGACGGGAGAGGCTGCACGCCGATTGAATGTCGCGCCCGCAACGATCCAGCGATGGGTCGATAGCGGTCTATTACGCGCAGAACGAACAAACGGCGGTCATCGACGCATACCCGTGGCTGAATTGCGGCGTCTGATCGCATCGATGCGTCCTCCAGAGTTGGCAAAGCCGCTGGCTGCGTGGCTCGATGCTATGCTCACCGGAGATTCACTGCGACTAAAGACGATGTTTCTCGTTGCTCGAGAGCGCTGTGGAGATTGGGCGCAGGTGGCCGACGAGCTTGCGTCGGTCATCGTTGAAATCGGGAGGCTTTGGGAAGCTGGTGATTGCAATGTGTTCCAGGAACATATTGCAAGCGAGGCGTTCCGACGCGCTGCGGCGGCCTGCGTTAATGAAATTTCGTCGGATGGCAACGCCTCACGTGTTGCCATCCTGCAGACTATGCCTGGGGAGCGACACACGTTGGGACTGTCGCTCGCGGAGTTGGTGCTGGTAGAAGCGGGTTTGCAAGTTCACTGGGTCGGCGAAGGCCCGCCCGCGGAAGAACTTGCTCCCCTACTCAAAAAGTTGAAGCCGGACGTTCTTGTCGTCTCGGGGTCTTCATACATGACCCGCCGGGCGACAGCGACTTATCAAGATCACCTGCGTCAAACGCTTACGAGTCGGCGTCTTAAATTGTTTCTGGCGGGAAGTGCGCCATGGGTACCGATGCGGAATGCGCGCCTCGTGGGTTCCTTCCGGGAGCTTCACACATTGCTCGGGCGGCTCCCAGCGAGCAACATGGGGCCAAGAAAGGCGCAGGTGGTCCAGCGTTCAATGCGCACTAAGGAACGGTAATTCGAAGCGCCAAGCGCAAGTAACCATTGAGTGCCCGGCATCATTCTCAGGACCGAGTTTGCGGCCCGAGCTTATCATGTTCTATCTCCTCAAGTGAGGAGCCTCAAATGAGGCGCTGCCGGCAACCAGCATGGGAATTACTTAGCCAGACGACGCCGGAAATGCCTGACGCACACAAGCTTGGTGGCATCGCCAATCTCAGCGTTGGTAACAGCGACGAGATTGACACTTATGTCGATCTCGTCGAAGCGAGCACCGTGCAGGCCTTCCTCGAGGAGCTGAATGCCGGTCGCGTGCAGTTCACCAACATCGACATCGATCGTCGCCCCGCCAGCCATGTTGGGGCGATCGATGATACCGATCGGCTGCGGGTCTTCGTCGATGGCAGGCCCACGCTGCGCGTTGCCGTCCCGCCCCTCTAGCCAGTTATCCCGATCTTCCGTCAGGAAACCGTAAAGGCGTTAAAATTCAGAGAGCTGGAGGCCGTTTCGTCGCCGTGAGTAAACCGGAGCGCGGTCACGACTGCCGCAATAGCCTCAGGGTTCTTCAGAGCCACCGTAGGTCCGCTTCGCCCAGCAAAACCATAATGCGGGATTCCGCCCCTTTAGTGCAACCGGAATCGACTCGCGGCCAGCTGTCCCAATGGCTAAATGCTCAGGGCGAGCCGCTCTTGCGAAACTCGATCAGCGGAGCAGACGGGAAAGCTGCGGCTGGAGACGCTTGAGCCGTTCTCACGGTCCTCCGACTATGAGGCCTCAACGACAGGCCGTACCTTGAGGGGCGCTCGCCGCTTCACGCTGGCCTGCCGTGCGGCGAAGGCCGCAGCGGGAGGTTAAGTCGCTGCGGCCCACGCGTCGTCAAATGAAGCCGGGTTAAAAACACCAAGTGAAATATGCAGCCAGCCCGTAACAAAAAGTTCTGCCGCACCTTTGTCTCTATTGCAAACATAAGTTCGTCGAAACCGAAACCCTCTGTTCCGAGGGCGGAACAATTCTGGTTTCTGCCGCTGCGAAGGCACAGAGACCCGGTCATGGTGGGCTCGGTCGAGACCCGGTTACTGGCATTTCGCTAATAGGACCGACTGCGGACGGCCTTGAGTCCTCAGCCCCTCGCTGAAATTAAGCTTTCCGGCGGGTTCTTTTTGACTGTGCGGGATTGAGCGCGTTCACTCTATAATGTTGATGGAGATGAGGGTGATCAGTTGGTTGTTAGTCATCATAATCGCCGCCAGCGTTGCGGTCCTGATAGCTCCACGCGATTGACGCCATCCGTTCTGAAGCCGAGCGCAGCGGCGGAAAGTGGCGCCTAATCTGATGACGCGGAAACAGTCGGCTTGCTTGTAACGATCGCCCAATTAAAGACGGTCCTAGACTGATGAGAATTGTCGGCAAACCTTATCAGTCAGCAGCAATTGATATTCGGCGAAATCTACGTGGTGGATACTCGACGAGAAGCGCCATGTGTGCGCGTTTCAATTTAACCTGAGTTAAGCAGGACGTCAGCAGAAGCAGGGTGGCCACAAAAATGGCCTTTAGTAGACCAAATTGTTTGTAGCCTCTGCAGGCGGGGCAGGACACGCGTAGGAGTCCTGCATGTTGAAGCTTGTCTTTTTCACTTCGCTTGTTTTCATCACCGGCTCAATCCCATCTGAGGCGCGTCCCTTCCGCAACCAGAAAATCGCCGAATGCAACGTGTCGATGCCGTGTGACTTCTCGTACCTGAACGCTGGTCCCAGGAGCGCACGACGCGCGGGTTGGCTGCAGATGCGCGAACGAGGGACTTCAACTGAAAATGCTTTGAATGCATTTGCGAGCGCGAGTGAGCCCGAGGGCAGCGTGATCGGTGGTCGTCCGGCCGGATGCCCGCCCTCATATTGCGGTTGTGGCGCCGCGATCCTTGCGTTCGGTCGGGTCATTCCGGAGTTGAACGTTGCGGCGAATTGGCTCCGTTTGCCCCGTACACGCCTGCACCGGGAATGGTCGCTGCACGCCACGGCCACGTGTTTGTATTGGAACAGCACGTTGGGGGCGACATGTGGATGGCGTACGACGCCAACTCTGGCGGGCATGCAACACGCGTTCATGCTCGCTCATTGCGCGGATATACAGTCGTGAATCCGCACGCGACCTAATCGGGGAACCCATCCTTAATGCGGCGCTCTCAGCAACGAAGCCTCTGTCTCGGAATTGGTCAGGCGTTCGCGCGCAAATGATAGGCGCCGGATGATGCCAATCTGGCAATACGGTTGCTACTGATTACCGGCTGGTGAGTCCTTGGGGGATTGGATTCCCACGCCGCCGCAAGTCGGGCGCTTTTGAGCTGGCCGTCGTCGGAGCGACGAGCCATCCCAGATGCTGCGCCTCCATCGTGACGCTCACATTTCTACGACTCTGACTGTGGCGCAAGAGAGCAACACTCCGCAGGGCTACAAATGTTAATTTGCGCAGCTACCGCGAGTCAGGCCACCTCCGTGCAATGAACCACCAGGTACGGAGGTAGCAATGAAGGTCGCGTCTGCCGTTTTGTTCCTGATCACGATGAGCTCTGACGCGTATGCCGCACGCCAACACAGGCCCGGAGACCGGATCTCCTGCTCGGAAGTCAGATACTACGTAGCAAGGTATTCAGCAGCCCTGGCTGAAATGTATGCCCGTAGTCAGGGTACTACCGACGTCCAGATAGAGCGGGCGCGGCGTTGCTTGTCTTCGAACAAGACGGCCGAAACAGGGCAACAGCGATCCTACAGTGAATGAGAAGGGCCAATGAAGCCGCAGCTGTGGTCGCTTAGTTATGCAAAAGAGGCGGTTTCGCCGCCAGTAGGCTCCAAGTAAACCGAAGCCATATCATCGACTGATTAGCTTTCGCACGGAAGCCTATTTTATGATGTAGAGAGCGCGGGTGCTACGGCTCCTTGCAACGGAGCCGCCAGCTTCCGCGATAAGATCACACGATTGTTTTTAGATACAGACTGGGGTCGAAATATTTGCTTGCCGGCGTGAAATCCTTGATGCCTGCATTGGCCATGAAGAAATCCGTAGATTGCTGCAGCCAGTTGGTGACCGTCCCGTCTGAATACATGCGCTTCCAGTCCTTGGACGTGAACATCTTCTGGGCCTTAAATGACTCGTTGATGTCCGCCAGCGGTGTTTGGCTATAGTGGTCCTTTTGCAGTTTATCCATTGCTTCGGTACTGTTCGCGATGATGTAGTCATTGGCATCCGCCCAACCACGGATGAGCTTCGCCAGCGTTTCCTTGTTTGGCTCGTAATAATCGTTGGCCGCCGCCCAGCCGCCGATGATAGCGGCCTTTGGATAGTAGGCTGATGCATCGGCGAGCTTGACCGCGCCTGGCACCTTGTCGCGAACCGTGACGTTGAAGGGTACCCAAAGAGCGACGGCCGGTACCGCGCCGGAGATAAAGGCGGTCACGGCGGCTGGCATGGTCTGGTTAACGAGTTCGACCTCCCTCGGATCGACCTTGTTGGCGCGAAGCGCGGTATCCAAGAACACATGCGCGGTGGTACCGGTCGCGGTCGCGATCCGCTTGCCCTTAAGGTCCTCAAACGACTTGATGCCCTGGTCGCCGCGAACCCAGAGCTGTGCCGTCGCGACCTCAATGTCGTTGATCAGGAACACCTTGCCCTGACCCCGGGCCGGGAAGTTCGAAAGCACGGCGCCGGTTGCCAGCACGTCGAGGCTGCCGCCGATCAGCGCCTGGAAGATCTCCAAGCCGGTGTTGAATTGTCGCAGCTCGAGATCGAGGCCCTGCTTTTCGAAGGAACCGCGATCCATGCCGGTCCAGATCTGGCCATCGACGGCGACAGTGTGAAGATAACCGACGCGGACCTTCGTTTTCGCTTGCGCGATCGCCGGTGCCGAGGCCGTGAAGGTGCCAAGCGCAAGGCCCGCCGTCGTGCCCAGAAATTGTCTGCGATCCATGGTGTATCCTCCAGTTTGCTTGTTATTCCGAGAATGATGCCGGACGCATTTGCGCCTGCTGGGCGCGATACTCGTCCATCACCAGTTGCTTGATGTAGCTTCGCAGCTCGCCGAATTCGGGCCGCTCCTGGATCGATTCATCGCGCGGATAGGCGAACGGCACGTCGATGATCTCCCTGATCCGTGCCGGCCGGGCGGTCACCACGACGATTCGGGAGGCGAGATAGATCGCCTCTTCCACGGAGTGGGTGATCAGCATGACCGTCTTGCCTTCAGTCTCAAGCACCTTGAGCAGCAGGTTCTGCATGTTGGAACGGGTCTGGGCATCGAGTGCGCCAAACGGCTCATCCATCAGCAGGAACTGCGGCTTGACAGCGTAGGCACGCGCGATCGCGAGCCGCTGACGCATGCCGCCGGACAAATGCTTGGGATAGGAGCTGGCGAAGTCGGACAATCCCATCAGACCCAGATAGTGATCGCAGATGGCATCGCGCTCGCCTGCCGCGACGCGGTTGGCGCTGAGCGTCAGGCCGAAAGCGATGTTCTGCTTCACAGTCAGCCACGGGAAGACTCCATACTCCTGAAAGATGACGCCGCGCTCGGGTCCGGGACCCGCGACGGGACGTCCGTCGAACAGCACATTTCCGGTCGTCGGCCTCTGGAAACCCGCGAGCATGCTCATCATCGTGGTCTTGCCACAGCCGGAGGGCCCGATCACGGCGATGAAGTCGCCATCGTTGATGTCGTAGCTGACGTCCTCGACGACGTTGAGCCGGCCCTTCGGAGTCTCAAAAGACAACGAAACGTTTTCGAATCGCGCACGCTTCGTCATGCGACGACCCGATCCTGCCACACCAACAGCCGCGCCGTGATCCTGCGCAGGATCATGTCCATGATCAGAGCGATGAGGCCGATGCAAATGATGCCGACATAAATGACATCGAGCAGGAAATAGGTCGAGGCATTCTGGATCATCGCACCAAGTCCGCGCTGGGCCGCGATCAGCTCGGATGCAACGAGAGTCGCCCACGCCACACCCAATGCGACCCGCAACGCGGTGAGGATATGCGGGACGGTGAGGGGAATGATGACCTTGCGGAAGATTTCCGCCTGACTCGCGCCGAGCGTCTGCGCTACGCGGATGTAGAGGGGCGTGATCTGCGAGACGCCTTCATACATCACGATCACGCCGGAGAAGAATGAGGCGTAGAACAGGATGACCAGTTTTGCGACCTCGTCCACGCCGAAATAGACAATCACCAGCGGGATCAGCGCGATTGGTGGCAGCGCGCGGAAAAAGTTGATCATCGGGTCGGCGAAGGTGCGGGCCGGGCGATACCAGCCGAGCAGGAAGCCAACGGGCACCGCTGCAAGAATCCCGAGCGCGACGCCGAAGAAGACGCGTCTGGTCGAGACGAAGATGTCGACGAGGAGGCCTTCCTTCGTGAGGAGCTCGAAGAACTTGGCGGCGACCTGGTGCGGCGCGGGGATCAGCGAGACATTGACGAAGCCGCTCCAGCGCACCGTGTACCAGAGCAGGATTGCACCGACCCACGGAATCAATCCGAGACCAAAGCGTCTTACGCCAGCTCCGTTCATTCGACGCGTCCACCTGGATAGCGGTTGATGTTTTCCAAGTCATATTATAAATAGGATGACCATACAAGAGCGCCTTTGGTCATAGGCATAGCAGGCCTTTTGAGCATGACATCGTCGTCTTTCACCATTCGCAGCCTCCAGGCTTTCGGCTATCGCTATCCGTTGACGACACACGTCACCACCTCGTTCGGGCGGATGGCCGATCGGCCTGCTGTTTTCGTTCGCGTCGAGGATACGGACGGTTACGTGGGTTGGGGCGAGGTGTGGTGCAATTTTCCAGCGCCGGGCGCCGAGCATCGTGTTCGGCTGGTCAACGAGGTGCTCGCGCCGGCCCTTGTCGGATTCAAGGCGCAAGGACCATCAGCTGCTTTCGAGCGCCTGACGCAGGGAACCTCGGTGCTCGCGCTGCAATCCGGCGAAGCGGGTCCCTTCGCGCAGGCGATCGCCGGCATCGATCTTGCTGTCTGGGATCTCCACGCGCGCCGCCAGAACGTTGCGCTGTGGAAGTTGCTCGGCGGATCTCGGAACAGGATCAAGGTCTACGCCAGCGGCATCAATCCGATCGGATCGGAGAAAACGGCGGAGGCAGCGCTTGCACGCGGTTACCGCGCCCTGAAACTGAAGATAGGTTTTGATCCAGCTGTCGACCGCGCCAATCTTGCAGCACTGCGGCGGCTTGTTGGCGAGGGCGTGCTTGCCGCCGACGTCAACCAGGCCTGGACCATCGCTCAGGCGCTTGAGCTTGCTCCGCAGCTGGAGGCCTTCGGCCTCGGCTGGCTCGAGGAGCCGATCCGCGCCGACCGCCCGCGGCAGGAGTGGAAGCAGCTCCGCGAGAAGATCCGCTTTCCGCTCGCCGCCGGCGAGAACATCGCCAGCCACGCCGGATTTGCCGAGGTGCTGGGCGAGCCGGTTCTCGGCGTGGTCCAGCCTGATATCGCGAAATGGGGTGGACTGTCGGCTTGCGAGGGCATCGCCCGCGACATCCTGCAGTCAGGAAAGATGTTCTGTCCGCATTATCTTGGCGCCGGCGTCGGACTTCTTGCATCGGCCCACCTTCTGGCCGGCGTCGGCGGGGACGGGCTGCTGGAAGTCGATTGCAATGAGAACCCGCTCCGCGATCGCTTCTGTGGTCCCGTGCTTGAAGTCCGGGACGGAACGATCGAGCTCGGCGACGGGCCGGGTCTCGGCCTCACGCCTGATCTCGCGTCGATCGAACAGTACCGGACCGCCTGATGTCATCGCACGGCTACGATTACATTATCGTCGGCGCGGGCTCCGCCGGCTGCGTGGTCGCAAACCGGTTATCAGCCGATCCCGCCTGCCGCGTGCTGCTGCTGGAAGCCGGTGGATCGAACCGGAACTTTTGGCTCAGGCTTCCGGTCGGATACTACCGGACCATCTACAACGAACGCTTCTCGCGCCTGTTCAGGACAGAACCATCGGAGGGAAGCGGGGGCCGCGCCATTGTCTGGCCGCGCGGTCGTGTGCTCGGCGGGTCCTCATCGATCAACGGCCTGATCTTCATCCGCGGCCAGCACGAAGATTTTGACGATTGGGACCGCCTCGGCGCCGATGGCTGGAGCTATCGCGAACTCCTGCCTTATTTCCGGCGCTACGAACGCTACCGCGGCGGCGAGAGCCAGTTTCACGGTGGCCTTGGGGAGTTCGAGGTCTCTGATCTCCGCAACGACAATCGGGCATCCAGGGCCTGGGTCGAGGCGGGTGTGCAGTTTGGCCTGCCACCCAATCCCGACTTCAACGGCGCAACCACGCTCGGCGTCGGCACTTACCAGCTCGGCATCGGGCGCCACTGGCGGACCAGCTCCGCCTCCGCGTTTCTGCAACCGGTTGCCGGCCGTCGGAATCTTTCCATCATCACCCATGCGCATGTCAGCAGGGTCGTTTTCAACGGTCACGTCGCGACCGGCGTCGAATGGATTAGCAATGGACAGGTGCACAGCGCAACAGCCGATCGCGAGGTCATCCTGTCGGGTGGGGCCCTGCAGTCGCCGCAGATCCTCCAGCTCTCCGGCGTCGGTCCGGCTGATGTACTGCGCAAGCTCGGCATCCCCGTCGTTTCCGATGCTCCGGAAGTGGGCGCCAATCTTCAGGACCACTATCAAGCTCGGCTGATCGTCCGCCTGAAGGAGCGGATCTCGCTCAACGATCAGGTCCGAAATCCGGTCGAGCTTGCGAAGATGGGCTTGCAGTGGATGCTCGCTGGCAGCGGTCCGTTGACGGTTGGCGCGGGGCAGGTCGGCGGCGCAGCCTGCACGGAATACGCGGTCGGAGGCCGGCCGGACGTGCAGTTCAACGTGATGCCGCTCTCAGTCGACAAGCCCGGTGAGCCGCTGCACAGCTATTCCGGCTTCACCGCCTCGGTTTGGCAATGCCATGGAAAGTCGCGTGGACGGCTTGTGATCAGCTCGACCGATCCGTTCAAGCAGCCGCGCATTGAGCCGAATTATTTTGCCGAGGAAATCGACCGCAAGACCATTGTTGCGGGCCTGAAGATTCTGCGCGAGATTTATCAGCAGAGGGCGTTTCGCACGCTCTGGGACGTCGAGATGGTGCCGGGCGAGGCGGCAAGGGATGATGCCGGGCTGTGGGACTTTGCGCGTAATACCGGGGGCACGGTGTTTCACTGTGTCGGCACCTGTCGCATGGGCAGGGATGCGCAGGCCGTGCTCGATCCGCAGCTGCGCGTGCGCGGCGTCGAGCGGTTGCGGGTGATCGATGCCTCGGTGATGCCGCAGATCACGTCGGCCAACACGAATGCGACCAGCCTGATGATCGGCGAACGCGGTGCCGCGCTGGTCATGGCTTGATCGCGCGGCCTGAATTCCGGAGGGCGAGATGGAATTGAGTTCCGACAGTCACGTCCCCAAGTACGCGCAGATTGCCGACATCTTCCGCCAGCGGATTGCGCGCGGCACCTGGACCCGTGGCTTTCGCCTGCCAGCCAACGAGGACCTTGCGGCCGAGTTCGGCGTGTCGCGCGTCACCATCCGTCAGGCGGTCGAGCTGCTTGCCCGCGACGGCGTGATCGAGGCCCAGCAGGGACGAGGCACGTTTGTCACGGGCACCGTGCGGCAGGATCGCTGGCTTAAGGTCGAGACTACGCTGTCCGATCTCGCCGACATGTACCGCGACACCTCTCCGGAGATCATCAACATCTCGGAGAGCCGCAGCAACGCGCCGCTGCTTGCCGAGGACGGCAAGCCGGCCGAGAAATACGTCTTCATGCGCCGTCTGCACTCACGCGGGAAGCAGCCTTACTGCGTCATTTCCATCTATCTCGACGAGAAGATCTTTCGCAGGTCGCCAAAGCGTTTCCGCAATGAGACCGTGATTCCGATCCTCAACGATCTCAAGGATCCCGCGATCGCCAGCGCCCGTCAGACGCTCACGATTGGCACCGCGGATCTCGAGGCGGCGCGGCTGCTGCGCGTGCCCCTGAACTCTCCCGTGGCCGAAGTCCGTCGCGTCTTCACAACCAGCGACCGCACCGTGATCTATCTCGGCGAAGTCACCTATCGAGGAGATTTCGTGCGTATCGACATGGACCTGCGGCCATAGAGCCTAATCCGTAAGAGCGCAGAGCGGCTTTCGGGCAAGGTCACGCTCAAACCCGGACTTTGACCGTCTAACGGGAAAATAATTCCTGGTTCCGACGCTCAAGTTCTTCGCCATAGGTCCGCAGCACGTGGGATTCGCTCAGCGTGCCGATCGCTGTGCGACTGTCGGCGCCGTCGACGACTGCAAGGACGTCGGCCTCGCTGCGCTCGAAAGCTTTCAGGATCTCGCGGACCGGGGTGGTCGGGAGCAGGTATTCACCCTGTTGCTGCGCCAGCGACCCGAGCAGTTCCTCGTCCTGACTGGCCACGGAATGCAGCGTGGCGGCGGGCACGATGCCCGCATAGATGCCGTTGGGATCGCGCAATACGATTTGGCGGACCAGCGCCGGCGAGAACTGCCTTTGCGCCTCGCCGATCGGCATCGTCGTCAGCGCATTCTCGAAGTCGGCGCGCATCAGGGATGCCGCGCTCATCTGCCGGACCCAGCCAATGTCCTGCGGGCCGCGGATCGCCTCGCCGCGCAGATGGAAGCGCCATGTCGCGAAGCTGTATCCGAACAGCTCGCGGACGATCAGCGCGCAGACCGACGAGGCGACCACGGCGCCAACGGTGACGGAGAAATCGCCGGTGATCTCGAGCGCGAGACAGACCATGCTGAAGGGTGCTCCGAGCACGCCGGTTCCGAGCGCGGCGAGCGCTGCAATCGCGGCGGTGCCGGGCTGAAGCGCGATCGTGGGAAGAGGCCCGGTCAGCACGACGCTGTAGAGCTGCCCGATCAGCGCGCCGAGCAGGAGCGAGGCGAAGAACAGGCCGCCGCGAAAGCCCGAGCCGAGCGAGATGGCGGAGGCCAGGATCTTGAACACGATGGTGGTCGTGAGCAGGAGCCAGGTCGGATTGCTGACCAGCAGAATCTGCATCGCGCCGTGGCCGGCGCCGAGCACGGTCGGCGTCAGCAGGGCGAGGCCGCCGAGCAGCAGGCCTCCGAGGATCGGCCGTACGAATCCCTTGAATACCGTGATGCGCTGAAAGCACCGTTCCGAGAACGCGACTGCGAGCATGACGATAATGCTGACGAAGGCGCAGATGACGCCGATCAGCACGGTTTGCCCGATCATCTCGACGGACACCGGTGAGGGGAAGCCGGGCACCATCAGGAACGACTGGTGCGTCAATTGCCGCGCGACCAGCCACGCAGTAACGGCGCTGGCGGTGACCGGAACAAGTGCGGCGGAAGTGTACGCGCCCAGCACGACCTCGAAGGCGTAGAAGGCGCCGGCCAGAGGTGCAGAAAACGCAGCGCTGATCGCACCCGCGGCGCCGCAGGCGACCAGGAGCCGCATGTCGTTACGTCGTGCGGCGAGGCGCTGGCCGACATGAGAACCGAACATCGCGCAGATCTGCGTGTAGCCGGCCTCCAGTCCGACCGACCCGCCGAAGCCGTTGGAGAGCAGGGTCTGCATCGAAATCAGGAGGCTGCCGCGAAACGACAGCCGGCCGCCATAGAGGGCATTCGCCTCGATCGCGTCGGCGAGCTGCTGGCCCTTTACGCGTCGGGCGAAGTAGAGCCCGATCAGCGCGAGCACAAGGCCGCCGAGCATCGGGATCAGCAGTGTTCGCTGCCACGAAATCACCCCGGTGGCGCTGAGATGTGCGTCGAAGGGAATATCGAACAGCAGCGCATGTGACACCTGGCTGAGGCCCGAGATGGTGGCGACGAGAACGCCGCTGAGCAGTCCGATGACAATGGCGACCAGCACAAGGCCGGTCTCGCGATTGCGCACGAAGTTGCGCAGAAAGAGCGGCAGCAAACGGATGCCGGCAGCTTGAGCCGGCTTCCCGGCATGTGAGGCTGGCGCCATCCTATGCCGGATCCCGCGGGGGTTCAGCGCGCACGACACGGAAGCCGGTATTACTCGATGACGAATCGGGTGAATTGGAGCTTCGCGCCGCGACGCGGTAGCGGTTGCAGTAGGATTCGTGGCAAAGGAAGGATCCGCCGCGCATCGAGCGGTTCGGGGCTAGTTCGCGATTCAAGGGATCGTGAGATGTTGTGAGGCGGTGATAACTCGGCGAAAAGTAGTCCTCACACCATTCCCAGACATTTCCGGCGACATTGTGCAGGCCGCATCCGTTCGGCGCAAAGGCGTGGACGGGCGACGTGCCGAGATAGCCATCGTCCAGAGTGTTGCGGCTCGGAAAATCGCCCTGCCAGATGTTGCAACGATGCTCGCCGCCTGGCTGAAGCTCATCGCCCCACGGATAGGTGGCCTGGTCCAACCCGCCGCGTGCGGCCATCTCCCATTCCGCTTCGGTCGGAAGCCGCGTGCGCGACCACGCGCAATAGGCCTGAGCGTCATTCCAGGAGACATGGACGACCGGATGATCGAGCCGGTCCAGAATGCTGCTCGACGGGCCCTCCGGTTGCGCCCAGTAAGCATGCAACACCCGGATCCACCAGGGCGTTTCGCGAACGCGCGCCGTTTGCGCAGTGCGCGTCTCTTCCGGCAGGAGCCCCTCGAAGACGAAACTCCAGCCGTAGCGTTCGGCTTCGGTCGTGTAGCCTGTGGCACGGACGAAGTCGCCGAACTGCAGGTTGCTTACGGCGTGACAGGCAATAGCGAACGGCGACAGCGTGACGGGCCGCACCGGGCCTTCGCCATCTTCAACGAAGCCCCTGTCGGCAGATCCCATGTGGAAGGTTCCGACGATCATTGAGCTCCAGCGGCGCGGGATCGGGGTTAGACTGGGAAGGATCGCTGCCTGCGCATCGTTGCCCGTCGCCGACCCCTTGTCGGCGGCGCTCTCGGTGCAACAGTGCGAGCGATCCTTCGTCATGTCCTACGTCTGCTTCTCTTCCTCCCAAAAGGCCGTGCCGCCCGCGGCCTTCATCAGTTCGAGAATCTTCTCGCGCGGGATCACGCCACAGCGATTGGCCCATTGCTGATACTGCGCCGCCATCTCGTGGACGCGATCCGGATGCTGCGCGGCCAGATCGTTCATCTCGGTGCGGTCGGTTTCCATGTCGTAGAGTTCCCAGGGGCCGGGATATTTCCGCACCAGCTTCCACTTGCTAACGCGCACGGCCGCATTGCCTTCATGCTCCCAGAACAGCGGGCCCCGATTGCCATAGGCCGCCGCGAAAGATGGCACCAGGCTCTCGCCCTCGCAGGGCAAAATAGTGTTGCCGTTGTATTCACTGGGGTAGGTGGCACCGGTGACGTCGAGGATGGTCGCCATCACATCGGTGAGCTGGCTTGGATTGTGCCGCAGGCCGCCCTTCTCGGCGATGCCGCGCGGCCAGTGCACAATGAACGGCGTGGCGATACCGCCCTCGTGGACCCAGTGCTTGTAGAGCCGGAACGGGCTGTTGGAGAGATTGGCCCAGGCGGTGCCGTAGCTCTGGTAGGTGTCCTCGCCGCCAGGCATGAGCCTTGGATCGTTGCCGAAGCGCACCGGCCTGCCGTCGCGCGTCTTTGCCTGCGCGATCATGAGCTGGTCGACCAGCTCCTTCGCGGTGACGCCTTCCGGAATGTCCTCGGCGCAGGCGCCATTGTCCGAGAGGAAGATGATCAGCGTGTTGTCCATCTGGCCGGTTTCTTCCAGCGCCTTCAGGATACGCCCGATGCCTTGGTCCATCCGGTCGATCTGGGCCGCGTAGACCTCCATGCAGCGCAGCGTCCATTCGCGCTGCTCGGCGTCGGTCCACGCGGGCTGGGTCGGGTCGCGGTCGGTCAGGCGCCAGTTCGGATGGATGATGCCGTCCTCGACGAGGCGCTTGAGGCGCTCCTCGCGCAGCTTGTCCCAGCCGGCGTCGAAGCGGCCCTTGTATTTTGCTATGTCCTCGTCATGGGCGTGGAGCGGCCAGTGCGGGGCGGTGTAGGCGACGTACTGGAAGAACGGCGCGTCGGGCTTTTCCGACCTGTGCTGGCGGATGAAGGCGGCAGCTTGGTCGCTGATCGCATCCGTATAGAAGAACGACGGGTCCTTGACGGCCTCGTGCTCGATATTGTCGTTGCCGCGGGTCAGCGTATTCGGGTGATAGAAGCTGCCGGCGCCGATGATGGTGCCGTAGAAATGGTCGAAGCCGCGCTGCATCGGCCACGCGTCGGTCGGCTCGGTGAGGCTGCTGGCGATGTGCCACTTGCCGCTGAGATAGCTCGTATAATTCCTGCTCTTGAGCGCTTCGGCGATCGTCACGCAGCTCTTGTTGAGGTTGCCGGCATAGCCTTCCGGGCCGTTGCTGTAAGTGAGGATGCCGATGCCGGTCTGGTGCGGATGCAGACCGGTGAGCAGCGAGGCGCGTGACGGGCTGCAGCGGGCGGTGTTGTAAAACTGCGAATAGCGCAAGCCGTTGGCCGCGAGGCGGTCCAGGTTCGGCGTCTGGATCTCTCCGCCGTAACAGCCGATGTCCGAAAAGCCCATGTCGTCGTTGAGTATGAGCAGGATGTTGGGCTTATCAGGGGTCTTTGCGCCATTCGGCATGTTTGTGTCCTCGTTATTGACGTGTGGCGATCTCAGTGGCGGCGAGTCAGGCTGATGCTGAGGCGGAAATAGTTCGGCAAATAGACCGCGCGCAGAAGCTCCAGCGCCCGTCCGTCCTTGCCGAAGGTGACGCGCTCGATGGCAAGCAGGGGGGACCCCACCTTCACGCCGAGCAGTTTTGCGCTGCTGGCGTCGGCAAGATCGGCGCTTATGGTTTGCTGCGCATCCTTGATGGCAAGGCCGAACTCGTCCTCGAAGACGCGATACATGATAATCGAGACCAGGTCGCGCTTTTCGAGCTCGAGCCCGATGTCCGGCGGATAGAAGGCGTGCTCGATCGCGATTGGCGTCTCATCTGCGAGCCGGAGACGCTTGAGTTGCCAGACGGCGCGCTCGCGCAGCTGATCGCGAACGGCGGCGTCGTGGCGATTGGTCATGCCTTGCTGCAAAATCCTGGCGCCGGCATGGTAGCCGGCGTCGCGGATGGTCTCCGAAAAGCCCATGAGGCGGCCGACCCAGTTCTCGGGCTGGTTCGAGCGCAGGAATGTGCCGCGGCCGCGTGAGCGGTCGAACATGCCTTCGTTCACCAACGGCGCAATGGCATTGCGGATGGTGATGCGGCTGACGCTGAAATGACGGCCGAGCTCGGCCTCGGTCATCAGACGGCCAGTTGCGTCAATCAGCTTGCCGTCGCGAACCTGACTGCGAATGGACTCGCGAATCTGGACGTGCAGGGGCGTCGAGCCTTCCGCGACGACATCGCTGCCGAGCGGAGCGGGTTTCTTCTTGCGGGTTTGAACAGCCATGGTGTCAGAGCCGCATGCGGGTCGTGGGATCAAACAAGTGAATGTCCCGGGGTCGGGCGGTGATCGAGATGGTCTCGCCTTCGCTGGGAATGTTGCCGTCGCTGACGCGCATGCGGATCATGGTGCCAGCGCAGTCGAGATCGAGCACGGCGGTATCTCCGAGGTCCTCGATCAGGTCGACGCGCGCGCCGAGTCCGCCCTCCGTCATGCGCAGGGCGCCGGGACGAAGCCCGACCACCACATCACGCTTGCCCGCGGTTGTGGTCGTCGTCTTGAGACGATGCCCGGCGATGATCACGTCGCCGTCGACATAGCGGGCGGGAACGAGGTTCATCGGGGGATTGCCGATGAAGCCGGCAATGTCGATCGAGTTCGGGCGCGCGAAAACCTCCGCGGGCGTGCCGATCTGCTGGATCTCGCCTGACATGAACACCGCCATGCGGTCGGCCAGCGTCATGGCCTCTTCCTGGTCATGGGTGACGTAGACCGCGGTGACGCCCAGCGAGCGTTGCAGCTTCTTAAGCTCCGCGCGGGTCTCCAGCCGCAGCTTCGCGTCCAGGTTTGATAGCGGCTCGTCGAGCAAAAAGAGCCGCGCCTTGCGCACAATGGCGCGGGCGAGTGCGCAGCGCTGCTGCTGACCGCCCGAGAGCTGGCCCGGCTTCCGATCCAAAAGGTGGTCGATCTTCACTTTTCTTGCCGCTTCTTGCACGGCGGAAGCAATTTGTGCCTTTGGCAGCCTGGCCATCTCAAGTGGGAAGGCGATGTTCTCTGCGACCGTCATGTGCGGATAGAGCGCGTAGCTTTGAAATACCATGGCGATGTCACGATCGCGCGCGTCAGTCGAGGTGACGTCCTTGTCGTCGATCAGCACGCGGCCGGCGGTGGGCGCATCCAGGCCGGCGAGAATGCGCAGTGTGGTGCTCTTGCCCGAACCAGAGGGGCCGAGCAGCGCGAAGAACTCGCCCGGCTTGATGTCGAAATTGACGCCCTTGAGCGCGGCGAACTCGCCGTGCATCTTGACGATGTTGCGAAAACTGACCTGACCCTGGCCGCTCATCGGCGCCCTCCGCCTTTGACTGCACCGACCGTCAAGCCCTTTACGATATGCTTCTGTGCGACTACGCCGAGCACGACGACAGGCAGCATGGCAAGGACCGAGACCGCTGCGAGCTTGGCCCACAGCGTCTGCTCAACGGAGACGAAATTGAACATGGCCACCGTCACCGGCCGCACCGTGTTGCCGCTGAGCACAACGGCGAACAGGAACTCATTCCACGCATTGAGGAACACAAACACGACGGTTACGGCGATGCCGCCGCGGACCTGCGGAATGATGATGCGCCACAGCGTCTTGAGCCTGCTGGCGCCGTCGAGATAGGCGGCTTCCTCCATCTCGAAGGGAATGTCCTCGAAATAGGAGACCAGTAGCCAGATCGCGAACGGCAGGGAGAACGACAGATAAATCAGGATGATGCCCTGATAGGTGTCGATCCAGCCGATGTTCCGCAGCACCAGGAAGTAGGGGATGATGATGCCGACTGGTGGCAGCATCTGGGTTGCCAATACGTAGAAGCCCGCGAACTTCTTGCCGCGAAAGCGCAGGCGCGCCAGGGCATAGGCCGCGGGCACCGCCATCAACATGGTGACGATAGTAGTGCCGACCGAGATGATGGCACTTGAAAGGAGGTTCGGGAGGATCGATCCGGAGCCGAACAGTACGTCCCGATAAGCCTCCAGCGTCGGCGAGAAAACGAGCTTGGGCGGATAGGCGAGCACGTCGGAATCGGTCTTGAGCGAATTCAGCACGCTCCAGATGATCGGGAAGGCCCAGGCCAGCAGGAAGACCATGGAAATCGCGAGCAAGGCGATGGCGCGGAGACGCTTTGCCGTCACTTCGCCCTCCGCAGGGCAAACAGGATGCCGGAGATGATGATGGTCACGATCAGCAGCGCCACCGCCAGCGCCGCACCGTACCCGATTGACAGCTCGGTGAAGGATTTCCTGTAGGCATAGAGGTTGAGGATCTCTGTCGCAGTCCCGGGACCGCCGCCGGTGACGGTGAAGATCGCAGCAAACGCGGTCAGCGCCACCATCGTCCGCATGATGATGACCATCACGATTGCGGGCCGCAGCAAGGGCAGGGTGATGCGGCGGAAGCGCTGCCAGGCGGAAGCCCGATCAAGCCGCGCGGCCTCATAGATGTCCTCGGGCAGTGAGGCCAGCGAGGCCAGCAGCACCATGAACGCGAACGGCGTCCATTGCCAGGTATGGATTGCGATCACCGAGACCATCGCAAGCGTGGGATCGCCGAGCCAGTTCTTGCTGCCGAGACCGGCGTTGATGGCGAGGAAGTCGACGATGCCGAATTCCGGCGCCAGCATGAAGGTGCGCCAGATCATGCCCACGACGGCCGGCGACAGAACGACGGGCAGGATTGCGATAACACGAAACCAGCCCTGGCCGCGCTTCATGTCCATGACCAGCAAGGCGAGCGCCAGCCCGATGATGACCTGGAGCGCGACGGTCGAGCCGGTGTAGACGAGGCTTACCAGCAGCGACGTCCAGAAGCGCTCGTCGGAGAGCAGCACCTGGTAGTTCTCGAATCCGACAAAGCCGTTGGTGAACGGCATCGCCAGATCCAGCCGGAACGCGCTGGTATAGACCAGGAAGAGCAGCGGGAACGTCGTCGTGGCGAGCAGGGCGAGAAACGCCGGTGCAAGCAGGGCCGCTGCAAACCGGCGCTCGCGCTGCGCCAAGACCCGACCGAAATCGCTGCGAGGCGCCTCACTCGCGATCCCGGCTGATGTCGCCGCTGTCGTCGCCATGGCTCAGCCGCGCATCATGGGTTCGATGCGGCGCTGCGCATCGTCCAATGCGGCCTTGATCGTGGCTTGGCCGGAGAGGGCCGACTGGATCGCGGTTGCCATGGTGTCGCCGATCGCCGGCCATTGTGGCACGCGCGGGCGCCAGTCGACGTCGGTATCATCCTGCAGAGCGCCCATCGTGGCTTCGACGAAATTCTCGCCAAAGCCGTTCATGAGCTTGATGTATTCCGGATCCTTCCAAACCGAGGTGCGGTTGACGCCGGAGCGCTTGGTCGGGCCTGCAAAACGATGCGCGGTGCGCGCCTGGGTCTCGGCGCTCGCGGCCCATTGAATGAAAAGCCACGTCGCCTTGCGCTTCTTCTCGGGCAGCGCGGAATTGATTGGAAAACCCCAGTTCCAGATCGAGGTGGTGCGCGTGCCCGATGGGCCCTTGGGCCAGCGCGCAAAGGCGACCTTGCCGATGACCTTGGACTTCTCGGGATTGTTGATGACCGAGGCCGAGGAATGCGCGTCGATGTAGCTGGCGACGGTGCCTTGCGAGAAGGCGTCGGCAATATCGGGCCAGTTCCAGTTCGCAGCCGCCGTCGGCGCGTACTTCTTCATGATATCGACGTACCAGGCGAGCGCCGCCTCGGCCTCGGGGCCATTGACGGTGAGCTTGCCGCCCTTCATCCAGTCGCCGCCGAATTCGCGGAAAATTGACGGATAGATGTACATATTCTGGCCGGCACCGGCGACGCCGCGCAGCGCTGCGCCCCAGATGCGGTCGTTCGGCGTGTTCAGCGCCGCGGCGTTCGACATATAGGCTTCGAGCGTGTCGGCCGGCTTTAGACCCTTCGCGTCGTAGAGATCCTTGCGATAAACCTGAATGGTGACTTCGCCGTCATAGGGCATGCCATAGAGCTTGCCGTCGATGCCATTGGCGCTGCGCCAGGCCGGAATGATGTCGTCGAGCTTGAACCATGCCTGGTCGGTCAGCGACTTGTCGTTCAGATAGGTGTCAAGCGGCTCCACCCATTTGTTCGCGGCGTAGAGCGCGTAATACATGGGGTCCGCGGCATGGGTCGCGTAGGTGCCGGTCTTCGAGGTCAGGTCGATGACGCTCTTCTGACGGATCTGCGCCGGCGGAATCTTTTCGAAACGGACATCAATGCCGGTCAGCGCCTTGAACTGCGGCGTAAGCGTGATGAGGTTTTCGAAGTAGCTCGCCGGGATCACGGCGACCGTGATGGTCTCGCCGGAGACCTGCTGCCAGTCGATCTGAGCGGATTTGTAGGGCGCGAGGTCGGTGTCCTGTGCTGCGGCTTGCCGGAGAAAGGCCGGACCAAGCGTCGCAACGGCGGCGGCTGCGGTTCCGGTCTTGAGTAGCGTTCGTCGCGTCGGCTTGAATGACGGCATGCGGTCCTCCCGAAAATCCGGATTTATAATTCCGGTTAGTTAAGACATTTACTTAAATGTTATAACATGTCAACCGCGACCAGCCTGTGTCTGCTTGAGAGCGACTGGCCAATGTCGGCCATTACACTGAATGAGGTCTCAAAGTCGTGGGGTGCGATGCCCGGCCTCGATGACAGCAGTCTGACGGCGGACAAGGGGCTCGCTGCTGGTGCTGCCAGGACCGTCGGGGCTATGGCAAGTCGACCACGTTGCGGCTGATCGCCGGTCTATCGCGAGATCATGGCGGAGCTCCCCAAGCTCAGGCTTGGTGAGTTGAGGTTGTGGAAGGAAGTCAACGGCACGAACCGCAGGTCCGGCCGAAGGATGAGCGATGCGATCTTCCTGAGCAGGAAGGCCCCGGGCCCCCCTCAAGCTCGGCGACAAGAAGGAGCTCGACCGGGCGGAATGGCGAAAGCGCGCGGGTGGAAATTGCCTCCAACCTCGCGCTACGCGCCAAGCTGATTCCGAAATAGGCGGCGTGCCTTGCCGCGCTCTGTGCAGAGTAGAACGGGACAGTCTAACCTGCTGCGCGCGGGAGCATGCCCCTGGTCGTGATCTCCGCCGAGAGTTCTTCGATCGTCTTGCGCTGCTCCATCGCGGTTCTGCGGATCAGGGCAAAGGCGGCAGGTTCGGCGAGCGCATGCGAATGCATCACCTGAAGAACGGCAGCCAGAACGACGCGACGTGATCGCAGGCGCTGTTCGAGCTTGAGAATCTGCTGCTTCAGTTCGCTGGTGCGTTCGTTGCGCTCGAACGCCATGACGACCGCTGCGTAAATGCCGGCCGATCGCAACGGCTTGATGAGGAAGGAAGCCGGATCGAGTTCGAACACCAGCTTGAGGCGGCTTGGCGTCTCGGTGCCGAGCAGGGCGATGACAGGCGATCGCGCGAGGAACGCACGTTGCGCCGCTTGCAGCAGGGGCAGGAACTCGTCGTCGATCAGCGACAGGTCGGGAGCGAAGGTGACGGGCTCCGCAGGCGACCATGCAACCCCCTCGATCCCGAGACGCTCGAACTGGCGTCGCACGATGGTTGCGTCGCGTTCGTCCTTGATGGCGACGAGCGCCTTGCGTCCGCGTAGCGAAAATGAAGACGGTCTGCTCATTTTACAACCCGCAAATGCGGCGCGTTCGGCAATGCGCCGCCCGCCGAGGTTTCTTTCGACGGACTGACGGCGACGTCGAGCTGCGTCAGGTAAGGATCAGGTTTAACAGGCGCGTCGGCTTCCCAGAAGATATCAAACTGTCCTTGCGGATTGGATACCGCAAGCCGCGGTGTAAGGACGCAATGATTGTTGCCACCGTCGATCCACACCGGTCCTTGCGGCGAATTGTAGCGATATCCGGCCGCGGCGCGTCGCACCTCGGAGATGTCAGACGTGCCCGCGCGTTGCAGCGCGCGCGCCAGCAGATAGACTGCGACATAGGCGGATTGCCCGTCGACGGAAGGGCTGCTGTCCTCCCCGTAGCGCGCCCTCCAGCGCGCGACGAAGGCGCGGTTCTCCGGCAGGCGGATGCTCTCGAAATAGGCGGACGACGTGATGCATCCGGTCGATGCCGGCCCGACAATCGCCAGTTCCGGCTCGCACAGGCTGCAGCTCAGCATGGGAATCACCAGCCCCGCGGCCCTGGTGCCGGCGTGAAATGCGCGGATGAAGTCGTAGCTCGAGCTTCCGACCAGTGTGTTGAACACGATTGGCGGCTTGCGGCGAACGATCTCGTCGACGATGTGACCGACGGCGCTCTCGCCGAGCTCGAGCAGCCGCTCGGCGAGGATGTGGCCATCCGCCGCGCTGACCAGTTCACGGGTGACGCGATTGGTCTCCCAAGTCCACACGTAGTTGGAGCCGACGCAGAAGATCTCCCGCGACAGATTGTCGAGCACGTAGCGGACCAGCGGCAGCACGTTGTGATTGGGAGAGGCGCCGACATAGATCACGTTGTCCGAGCACTCGAAGCCTTCGTAGCGGGCGGGATACCAGAGCAGGCGATCGGTGCGCTCCACGATGGGAAGCACCTGCTTGCGCGAGGCCGAGGTGTAACAGCCGATGATGTGCGCGACGCCGACATTTCGAATGAGGTCGTCACAGACGGTGTGATACTCGGAGACGATGCCGCGAGGATCGCGAACATGAGGCGCGATCGCGAAGTCGAAGTCCGTCTGGCTGTTGATCTCGTCGACCGCCATCATCGCGCTCTTGAGGATCTCGCGTCCCATGGCCTGATAAGGCCCGGACTGCGAGCAGATGATGCCAACGGGAACAGACGGCTTTGTCATTGACAGCTTTCGATCAAGTAACGCGAAGATGAAATCATCATCGCGGATGACTGCGCAAGTGGCTTGCCGTTTTGCTGCGCAGCACTCTCGAAATTTAGGCAGACAGCATCGTTGACAACGCGATAGGCAGTTACTTAGACTTTTCTCCTACAGGGCAACCTGTCGAACCTCGCGTGCGCCGATCTGGCCGATGACGTCCAGTTCCTTGCACTAAGTGCTTCGTTCGATCACGGACCCTAAGCGACAGATCATAGCCGCGGCATTTGAGCCATTCGTCGCCTCATTCGGGAGGGACGGGTGGCTTTTTTCGTTTGCCGCCGAAGAAGCTGGCGATGCGTCCGCGTCGCCAGAACGGTGGCGCATGCGCGAGACGGCGGTGTGTCATGTGAGCGGGAGGATAAAGAGCGATGGCGGAAACGGATCTCCACTATCTCGGGCTCGTCGACCTTGGACGAAAGATCCAGGCGAAAGAGCTGTCGCCGGTCGAAGCGACCAAGGCGATGCTCGGGCGGATCGAGAAGCTCGACGGCAAGCTCAAGAGTTTTGCCTATGTGATGGCTGACTCGGCGCTCGCCGATGCCGCCGCGGCCGAAAAGGAGATCGTCTCCGGCAAGATCAGGGGGCCGCTGCACGGTGTGCCTGTGGCGGTGAAGGATCTCTGCTGGGCCAAGGGTGCACCTGCCGCGCATGGCATGACGATCCATGGTGACTTCCGCCCCACCGAGGATGCAACGGTCGTGGCGCGGCTGAAGGACGCCGGCGCCATCATCCTTGGCAAGCTGCAGCAGACCGAAGGCGCCTACGCCGATCATCATCCGAAGATCGACCCACCGAAAAATCCGTGGAACGCGGATCTCTGGCCGGGCGCATCGTCGAGCGGTTCCGGCGTCGCGACGGCAGCAGGCCTCTGCTTCGGCTCGCTCGGCACCGATACCGGCGGCTCGATCCGCTTTCCCTCCGCGGCCAATGGCGTCACCGGCCTCAAGCCGACCTGGGGACGGGTCAGCCGCTACGGCGCTTTCGAACTCGCCGCGACGCTGGACCACATCGGTCCGATGGCGCGAAGCGCGGTCGATTGCGGCGCCATCCTCGGCGTAATCGCGGGGCAGGACCCCAAGGACACGACGGCGGTGCCGCTGGCGGTTCCTGACTATCTTGCCGGGCTGACCGGTGATCTGCGCGGCGTGACCATTGGCGTCGACCGGCGCTGGACCAGCGACGGCACCGACGGCGATGCGGCAAAGGTGCTGGCCGAGGGGTTGCGGGTGGCGGCCGATCTCGGTGCTAAGATCAAGGAAGTTGCCTTTCCCGATCCCAAGGCGATTATCGACGACTGGTTCCCGCTCTGCGGCATCGAAGTCGCGGTCGCGCATGAGGAGACCTATCCGGCACGCAAGGACGAGTACGGCCCGGCGCTGGCGGGCCTGCTCGATCTCGGCCGGCAACAGTCCGGCATGGACTATCAGAAGATTGTGCTCCGACGCGAAGCGTTTCGCGGCGCCGTGCGTGCGCTGTTCGAGACGGTCGATCTTCTCGCGATCCCGGCCCAGGCGTTCGCCGCGCCGACGCTTGCCAAGATGGCAGCGCTCGGTGAGGACGCCTCGCTGATTGGAGGCTTGCTCCGCTTTACATGCCCGTTCGACATGACGGGGAGTCCGACCGTGACATTGCCCGGCGGCTCCGCGGCGAATGGCGGCCCGGTCGGTTTCCAGTTCGTCGGCCGTCACTTCGAAGAGGCCGGCCTCGTTCGCGCAGGCGATGCGTTCCAGCGCGTCACCGACTGGCACAAGCGTCATCCCGCGATCTGAGCCGAGGAGCCGATCTCATGTCCGAAGACTGGTTGAACACATCCATCTTGGCCAGGCGCGCCGTCGCCAAGGGCGCGACCGGCGCGACCCATAGCCTGACCATCGAGCAGCAGGGGGACTTCCATTACGTCTACGGTCCCTATGCCAAGCCGACCCTGTCGATCGACCCGGGCGGGGTGGTCGTCATCGAAACCGAAGATGCGTTCGGCGGCGTGCTGACCAAGGAGACCGACAGCCCCACCGCCAAGCTCAACTTCCCCTATCTCAATCCGCAATGCGGGCCGATCGCGGTGAATGGCGCCAAGAAGGGCGATTGCCTCGCGATCTATATCCGCGACGTCGAGACACGGGGCGAGCAGCCGGCCGGCACGACCTGCATCATTCCGGAGTTCGGCGGGCTGGTCGGGACCGGGTCGACGGCGCTGCTCAATCCGCCGTTGCGGGAGCGCGTGAAGAAGCTGCATGTCGACAAGAGCGGCGTGCGCTGGAACGACAGGCTCACGCTACCCTACGAGCCCTTCATCGGCACCATCGGCGTCTCGCCGGAGATCGAGGCGATCTCGTCGCTGCAGCCGGACTATCACGGCGGCAATATGGACCTGCCCGACGTCGCGCCAGGGGCGATCATCTATTTCCCGGTACATACCGACGGCGGGATGCTCTACGTCGGCGACTGCCACGCGACGCAGGGCGACGGCGAACTCTCCGGCGTTGCGCTCGAGCAGCGTGCGACCGTCACGCTCCAGGTCGATTTGATCAAGAACTGGAGCTTCGCCTGGCCGCGGCTCGAGACCAAGGACTTCATCATGACGATCGGCAGCGCGCGTCCGCTCGAGGATGCGGCGCGCATCGCCTATCGCGAGCTGGTGCGATGGATGGCGGCCGACTACGGCTTCGACGAGATCGACGCCTACATGCTGCTCAGCCAGGCCGGCCGCATGCGCCTCGGCAACATGGTGGACCCCAAATACACGATGGGGGCGTCCATCCTGAAGAATTACCTCAAGCCATGACACCCAGCCGCTTTCCATAGAGGGGACATCACGATGAATTCGGGACGCAAATTACGGATGGTTTTGCTCGGCGCCTTGCTCGGCACAGTGGCGTCGATGAGTGTTGGGCGCGCAGCGGAGCCGCCACTGAAGGTCGGCCTGCTCGAGGACGTGTCCGGCGATCTCGCCTTCATGGGCATGCCGAAGCTGCACGGCTCGCAGCTCGCTGTCGAGGAGATCAACAAGAGTGGCGGTATCCTGGGGAGGCAGATCGAACTGATCCACCTTGATCCGCAAGGCGACAACGCGCGCTATCAGGAATTTGGCCGCCGCCTGCTCAATCGGGACAAGGTCGACGTGCTGATCGGCGGCATCACCTCAGCCTCGCGCGAGGCGCTGCGTCCGATCGTCGATCGCACGACGACGCCGTATTTCTACACCAACCAGTACGAGGGTGGTGTCTGCGACGCCAGCATGATCAGCATGGGCGCGGTGCCCGAGCAGCAGTTCTCGACGCTGATCCCCTGGATGGTCGAGAAGTTTGGCAAGAAGGTCTATGTCATCGCCGCCGATTACAACTTCGGTCAGATCTCGGCGGAGTGGAACCGCAAGATCATGAAGGACCTGGGCGGCGAGGTCGTCGGAGAGGAATTCATTCCGCTCGGCGTGTCGCAATTCGCGCAGACCATCCAGAACATCCAGAAGGCGAAGCCGGACTGGCTGCTGACGATCAATGTCGGCGCCGCCCAGGATTCGTTCTTCGAACAGGCGGCCGCGGCCAACCTCAACCTGCCGATGGGCTCGTCGATCAAGGTCATGCTCGGCTTCGAGCACAAGCGGTTCAAGCCGCCGGCGCTCAACAACATGCACGCGACCGCGAACTGGTTCGAGGAGATCGACACGCCCGAGGCCACCGAGTTCAAGAAGCGATGGCACGCGAAATTCCCCGACGAGCTCTACATCAACGACATGGGGTACAACGCCTATAACGCGCTTTACATGTACAAGGCGCTGGTCGAGAAGGCGAAGTCGATCAAGCTCGAGGACATGCGCAAGGTCATCGCCACCGGCGATGCGTGTATCGATGCTCCCGAAGGCAAGGTCTGCATCGATCCCAAGAGCCAGCACACGTCTCACCGCATGCGCCTGATTTCGGTTGGACCAAAGCATGAGGTGAAGGTCGAGAAGGACTATGGCACGATCCAGCCTTATTGGCTCGGCGAGATCGGCTGCGATCTGACCAAGAAGAACGACAAGGATCAGTACACGCCAAACCATCTTCCCAAGAAGTCGTGATGTTCGGGCACGGATCTTGCTCGTGTTGAGTCTTACGATCCTGAACAAAACCGGCGCCGCAACGACGCGGCGCCGGGAGCGGCGGGGGTGACAGGATGTCGGCTGAAGTGTTCTCGGTATTCTACCAGTTCGCCGACGTCTTCGCGTTCCTCATTCTCTCGGCCGCGGGTCTCGCCATCGTGTTCGGCATGATGGGCGTGATCAACATGGCGCATGGCGAGTTCATCATGTGCGGCGCCTATGTCACCGTTGGCCTGGTGAATCTCGGTGTGCCGCTCGCAATCGCACAGATCCTGGCCGCGGTCACCGCGGGTCTCATCGGAGTTCTCGTCGAGTTCCTCGTCGTGCGGCGATTCTACAAGCGGCCGCTGGATTCGCTGCTCGCGACCTGGGGCCTCAGCCTTATCGTGACGCAATCGATGCTCCTGATCGTCGGCTCTGCCGTGCGCGGCATCGGAACGCCAGAGGGAAGTTTTGCGATCGGCGGCTATACGTTCTCGACCTATCGCCTGGTTCTGTTCGGTTGCGCGGTGGCCGTGCTGGCCGGCCTCTACATCATCTTTATGAAGACGCGGTTCGGCGTGATCGCCCGCGCGACCATGCAGAATGCGGCGATGGCGAAGGCACTCGGCGCGCGCACCGGACGCATCTATGCCATCAGCTTCGGGATCGGCACCGGCCTCGCCGGGCTTTGCGGGGCGCTATACGCGCCGACCATGACGCTGATTCCGACCATGGGGGCGACGTTCGTCGTCGAGAGTTTCGTCACTGTCGTGATCGGCGGAGCCAATGTGCTGCTCGGAACGGCGCCGGCGGCGGTGTTCCTGGCGATGATCCGGATGGCGCTGAACGCGAGTTACGGCCAGATTATAGGGCAGATCGGCATGCTGGTGGCCGTCATCCTGATCATCCGCGTGCTGCCCGAAGGGCTCTCCAGCGTGCTGGTTCGGCGTGGGCGGTAAGAGGAGATGTTGATGTTCAAGCTGCTGGAAGGTCCACAGACCCTTGGACGTGGCAGGATGTTCTGGTCTTGCTTCCTGGTTGGGTTGGGCGCGGCGCTGACCTACCCGCTGTTCGCCGACTCCTACGATGTCGGCAATTTCGCCTACTTCCTGATCTGGATCTTCATGGCACTTGGCCTCTGCCTGATGTGGGGCTATGGCGGGATGCTCTCGTTCGGCCAGACCCTGTTCTTCGGTATTGCCGGTTACGGTTACGGCGTGCTCGCGATCAACATGGGCGGCGGGAGCGCGACGATTGCCGCGCTCGTGCTCTCCGTGGTGCTCGCGATGATCGCGGCGGGCATCCTCGGCTACTTCATGATCTGGGGCGGTATCAATGGCATCTTCTTCGGCATCGTTACGCTGTCCGCAACGCTGGTGCTGGCCTTCTTCCTCGGCCAGACGGCTGGACCGGAATGGCATATCGGTCCGGCCCGGCTGAACGGCTTCAACGGCATGAAGGGCATGGACCCGCTGACCGTGGGTGACTTCTACATCGAGGGATCGGCGCTCTACTATGTCATGGTCGCGCTGATCGTGATCGTCTATCTCGCGCTGCGGATGCTGGTGAACTCGGGGATCGGCAACGTCATCGTGGCGACGCGCGAAAATCCGCAGCGTGCGGAAATGCTGGGCTATGACGTCCGCAAATATCAGCTTCTGACATTCGTGATCGGCAGCGGCCTCGCTGGGCTGAGTGGTGCGCTGTACACATCCTGGGGGCAGTTCATCACACCGTCCAGCATCGGCTTGCCGGCTGCCGCGATGCCGATCGTCTGGGTCGCCTTCTCCGGGCGCAGCGATCTGACGGCGACGTTGGTCGGGTCGTTCCTGCTGCTGTTCGGCTTTCAGACCATCACCGTCTACAGCCAGCAGGCCGCGCTGGTGCTGATGGGGGCGTTGCTGCTCGCCACGGTGATGCTGGCGCCGCAGGGCTTCGTGCTCGGCATCGGCAAGCTCGTTGCGGACTGGTCGCGCGGACGACGTCGCGGTGACGGTGACGTCATCGCGGAGGCCGGTCGCTTGCAGTCGGAAGAGTCCTGATCATGGCGCTGGTCGAGGTCAAAGGCGTATCCAAGCGGTTCGGCGGATTGACCGCGGTCTCCGGCGTCGACCTCACGGTCAACGCCGGCGAGGTCCACTGCCTGATCGGTCCCAATGGCGCCGGCAAGAGCACGCTGTTCAAGCTGATCGTGGGTCTCTACCCCCCGACCGAGGGCAGCATCCTGTTCGACAGTGTCGACATCACCAAGGAGCGTCCCTATGCGCGCGTGCAGCGGGGCATGAGCATCAAGATGCAAGCCCCGAGCGTGTTCAAGGAATTGCCGGTCCGACAGAACATCCAGACTGCGCTCCAGGAGCGATTGTCCGGCGCGGAACGCATCGCGGAGGAAAATCGCCTGCTGACGCTGCTCAACCTCGCACCGGACAGCGACAAGCTCGCGGGCGCGCTGTCGCATGGCCAGCAGCAATGGCTCGAGATCGGGATGGCGCTGGCGCTCAAGCCGCACCTCCTGCTGCTGGATGAGCCGACGGCCGGCATGTCGCCGGAAGAAACCTACAAGACCGGGGAGCTGATCAAATCGTTCAATGCCGAGGGAATGACGGTGCTGGTCGTCGAGCACGACATGGCCTTCGTACGCCAGGTGGCCCAGCGCGTCACGGTGCTGCATCTCGGCAAGATCTTTGCGCGCGGTGATCTCGAGAGCATCTTGCAGGACGAGAAGGTCGCGGAAATCTATCTCGGCAAGACCCATGCTCACTAAGCCCAAACCCACCGACCGGATTTTGCACGTATCGGAATTATGGGCCGGATATGGTGCGACGCCGATCCTGCAGGGAGTCACCATGTCGGTCGCGCGCGGCGAGATTGTCGGCGTGATCGGCCGCAACGGGGTCGGCAAATCGACCTTGATGCGATGCCTGATCGGCCTGCTGCAGACGTGGCGCGGCACGATACAGTTCATGGAGCAGGACGTCACGGCGCTGGAAGCCGATGCACGGGCGCGGGCCGGCTTCGGCTACATCCCGCAAGGGCGCGACGTGTTTCCACAGATGACCGTCGAGGAGAATCTTCAGGTCGGAGAGCTGATCGGCGGCCCCGGCGGCAAGAAGCTGCCGGAGCTCGTCTATGAATATTTTCCGCGGCTGAAGGAGCGTCGCCGGCAGGCCGCGGGCACCATGTCGGGCGGCGAGCAGCAGCAGCTCGCCATCGGCCGGGCGCTGATCGGCAATCCGTCGCTCATGATCCTGGACGAGCCGTCCGAGGGCATCCAGCCGTCGATCGTCCAGCACATCTGCGAGGCGCTGCGGTCGTTCCGCAACGAGCTCGGAACCACCATCATCTTCGTCGAGCAGAACCTCGACACGATCCTGGCGGTCGCCGAGCGCTGCTACATCATGGAGAAGGGCAAGATTACGCAGTCGCTGGCAGGCGCCGAGGTCAACGAGGAGAACGTCCGCGAACAGCTTCTGCTCTGAATGGCAGCATGCGTGTCTTGAAGTCGTCGATAGGGAGGAAATGAACATGGATCTGGGACTCAAGGGAGCAAGGGTTCTCGTCACGGGCAGCACCAAGGGCATCGGCAGGGCGATCGCCGACACGTTTGCGGCCGAAGGCGCCAATGTCGGCATCTGCTCGCGCAACCAGGCCGACGTCGACAACGCGGTCACCGCGATCAAGGCGAAGGGCGTCGCCGCGTTCGGCAGCTCGGTCGACGTTTCCAACGGCCCGGCGCTCAAGGCCTGGGTAGAGGATATGGCCTCCAGGCTCGGCGGCATCGACGTCGTCGTCGCCAATGTCAGCGCGTTGTCGATCGGGCAGGACGAGGAGAGCTGGGAGAAGGAGTTCTCCACCGACATGATGGGCACTGTGCGGCTGGTCAATGCGGCGATGCCGTATCTGGAGAAGAGCAAGGCCGCCGCGATCGTCACCATCTCCAGCGTGTCGGGCCGCGAGGTCGATTTCGCCAGCGGGCCCTATGGCACGTTCAAAGCCGCGATCATCCACTACACGCAAGGGCTCGCATTCCAGCTTGCTGGCAAGGGCATCCGCGCCAACTCGGTCTCGCCGGGCAACACTTATTTCGAGGGAGGCGTCTGGAACCAGATCAAGGATGGCAATCCCGAGCTGTACAAGGCTGCACTTGCGCTGAACCCGACCGGCCGCATGGGCACGCCGCAGGAAATGGCGAACGGTGCGGTGTTCCTCGCCAGCAAGGCTGCAAGCTTCATTACGGGGACCAACCTCGTGGTCGATGGCGCGCTCACGCGCGGCGTGCAGTTCTAGGGCCGCGAGCGCATCGCGCTTTCTCCCCCCGCCTGCGGGGGAGGATCGGCGAGAGGGTGTCTCCGCGTCGGGAATCCCCAAGAGGAGAAAGCCCTTATCCGTGCAGCGGCGCGACCTCTCCCGCGAGCGGGCGAGGTGCACCGAGTTTGTCGTTCAGTTGAGAATAACACCAAGAAGAAGAGCCTCCAATGTCCACCGATCCAATCCACTACAAGCAGATCACCGAACTCTCCGAACTGTTCCGCCGGGGTGAGCTCCTGCCGTCGAAGGTGACGGAGGCCATGCTGAGCCGGATCGAGAAGCTCGACGGCAGGTTTCACGGCTACGCACTCGTCCTCGCCGAGCGCGCCATGGCTCGGGCGAAAGTTTGTGACGCGGAGCTCGCGAAAGGGATCTGGCGCGGGCCGCTACACGGCGTGCCGATCGGGCTGAAGGATCTCTGCTACACCACCTTTGCGCCGACGGCGGGCGGCACCACGATCCACGCCAAGTTCGTCCCGTCCTTCAATGCGACGATCGTGGACCGGCTCGAGCATGCCGGCGCCGTTACGCTCGGCAAGCTGAAGATGACCGAGGGTGCCTACACCAGTCACCATCCGGACGATCAGGCGCCGCTCAATCCCTGGAACGTCGACTACTGGGTCGGCTCCTCCTCGAGCGGATCGGGCGTGGCGACCTCGGCGGGGCTCTGCTTCGGCTCGATCGGTAGCGACACCGGCGGCTCGATCCGGTTTCCGTCCGCGACCTGCGGGCTGACCGGCATCAAGCCGACCTGGGGACGCGTCAGCCGTCACGGCATCTTTCCCCTGGCGGACTCGCTCGACCACGTCGGGCCGATGTGTCGAAGCGCAGCCGATGCGGCCGCCATGCTTGGCGTGATCGCGGGAGCGGATGTCAACGACCCGACGGCGCTGCAGGCGCCGGTGTCGAACTATCTAGCCGCGATCGGAGACGGCATTCGAGGCTTACGGATCGGCATGGACCGCAGCTACACCCAGAATGGGATCGATCCGCAGGTGGTCGCCGCGCTGCTGGACGCCGAGCGGACGCTTGCGGCGCTGGGGGCCGACATCCGCGAGGTCAAGTTTCCGGCCTATGAGAAGCTCGTGAGCATGTGGATTCCGATGTGCTCGATTGAGACCGCGGAGGCGCATCTCGAGACCTATCCGTCGCGGAAGTCGGAATACGGCCCCGATCTGGCGCAGCTGATCGAGCAGGGGAGGTCAATGAGCGGCGTCGAGATCGCGCAGATCCATCACGAGCGCCTGAAGTTCTGCGGCAGCCTCTCCGCGTTGTTCCGTGACGTCGACCTGCTGCTCATTCCCACCATGCCCGTGCCGATCCCGACGCTAACCAAGATGGGGGAATACGGCGCAGATCCGGGTGTGCTGCTCAGCATCCTGCGCTTCACCGCGGTGTTCGACTTCTCCGGCAGCCCGACGATCACGCTGCCGAACGGCATAGCGTCGGACGGCCTACCGCTGAGCATGCAACTGGTCGGCCCTCATCTGTCCGAGGATGTGCTCGCCCGCTCCGGGCATGCCTTCCAATCGGTGACGGACTGGCACACCCGGCGTGCTCTGATCGATTGAACCTATGTCGGCCCGGCTCAGGGGCCGAACCGTCGCTTTCCGCATCACTGACGGTATTTTGAATTGATACTGTGGCAGTTCAAGAAGTGGCGATTTCCGCCACTTCTGTAGACTATTCGTCGATCGTCTCCGACAGGTAGCCATATCGCCGATACTTCGAACAGCGCAAATTATCCTGTGAATTCGAGATCGAAAATTGCAGCGGATATACCATCGGGATATGTCCGTCAGATGTGGAGATTTGTGCTTGTAGAACAAGGACGAAACTTTCTGCTCAACAATCGAGTGGGGGTAGTGTGGCCGGCGGCTGCCGCGCAATTTGGCTTGGTTTGGCGCGTCGACCTGAGTTGCGGCACCCACTTACCCCCTATCAGGGTGTGAATCCCACAGGCTTACGCAAGCAGCGTGTTGTGGCGCGCTCCAGCGGCCTCCACGAGTTCAACAGGTGTTTTTGTTCTGATGAGCCAATCGCACGTTGCGGCTTCGCGTAACTATCGGTGTGGAGATACTTTGCTGATTGATAGCTAAGCGGCCATTCGCAGCAGATCGAGGATGTCGGCTTCGCTTTTGAATGGCCGCGGATTGGCCAGGACGAAGCGATGATTGATTGCAATCTTGCTAATCTGGTCAAACTTGTCTTCGCCAATCCCGACGTCGGCAAGACGGCCGGGCAATCCAAGTTTCTTGGTGAATTGCGCGAAGGCGGCGGCGGCTTCCATACCGGGCTCGCCAAGGGCCGTCGCCAGGCGTTGCTGCGCATCCTCAGTGAACGGCTTGTTGTAACGAAGCAGGCTCGGCATGATGACCGGTGTGCAATAGTAGTGCGGAACGCCGAACGTTCCGCCGAGCACATGGCCAATGCCGTGACTGGCTCCCATCGGTACCCGCGCCTGGAGGCCGAAAGCGGCGAGCCACGCGCCGTATTGGGACAGTCGGCGCGCCTCCAGATCATCAGGTTGCTGCAAGGTCCGGAGCATTCCGTCGCGCAGGGTGCGGATGCCCGCCAGGACGACCTCGTCGGCGAGCGGGGTGCCGGCAGGGGAGCACAAGGCTTCAATGCCGTGATCCATCGAGCGCGTTCCCGATCCCATCCACAGCTTGGAAGGCGTATGAACGGTGAGCGCAGGGTCGAGAATGATCGCCACCGGCATCATCCGGGGATGAAAGAAAATCTGCTTCAGCCTGTTGCGTTCATCCGTGACAAGCGCTGCTGCATTGTATTCGCCGCCATTCAGCGTCGACGGCACCGCGATCTGTCGAATTTTTGGCGATCGGAACGGTGAGACGGTGACCCCAGGCCCCATCGGGAAGGGATCGAAACCCGCTTCGTCGGCGATGTCATGTTCCATCGCCATGATGACGATCTTGGCGAGGTCGATCGCCGAGCCTCCGCCGACGGCGACGACCAGGTCGGCTCCGGCATCCTTGGCTTGACGGGCAACCTCGGCAGCTTGCTTGCGCGTGGTGTGCTCTGCAATTCCATCGAAGGTCGCGACATGTCTTTCGCCGAGCGCGCGCCGGATCTTCTCGATCTCGTCGGTCCTGGTGTTCAAGGTGCGGCTGACGATCAGGAAGATGCGCTTGGCATCCAGCCGCACCGCTTCATCGTTCAAGGCGTCAGACGCAGCTTTGCCGTATACGACACGATCTATTGCCGGAAAATTGTGTATCCCTGCTTTGCGCATTTGCGTTGTCCCTGTGAGTTATCGAGCACCGGTCCTCAAGCGGCGACAGTGTCGCGAATCTGTCGCGACGCCGTTTTCAGAAAGGCCTGAGCGAGATCGGGATCGTTGACAACGCGTGAGAGTGTCAACGCCCCGACCATTGTCGAAAGAACGGCCATGGCTTTGCTCCTGGATTCTTCGTCGCTCGTTTCAGCGATCAGCCGGCTGAGGATTTCGATATGAGCTTTGATCCCGCCTTCAAACGACGCTTTCACCTCGCTGCTCTGTCTGGCCACATCGGAGCCGAGCGCCACGATCGGGCAGCCGTCCATCTTTTCGTCGCGATGATCCATGCTGAGATAGAACCCCATCACTGCCCGCAGGGGATCCTCAGGGGCCGCGGCGATGGCCGTCGACCACCGAAGTGTGGCGCTCTCCAGCGCGCGCGCCGACGCCTGCGTGGCCAGGTCCTCCTTCGACTCAAACTGCTTGTAGAATGCGCCTTGGGTCAGCCCGGCAGCTTCCATCAGGTCCTTGAGCCCGATGCCGTCAAATCCCCGCGACCGAAACAGGCGGCTTGCGACGTTGATGACGTTTTGCCGGTTTTCCTCAGCCTGATTGCGACTCACTCGCATCACTGGGTCTCCAAATTTGGATTGCGTTCAACATCTATTATTCGATATAGAGCTCGAGCGCAATCTATCTGGTATGAGGCGATCGTATGAGAGCGCGACCCGTGATCGAGCTTGGGAGCGTCCTGATGCGCGGTGGCCGCATTCGTTGCGCTTCGCGCGCCGGCAGCCTCCGCCGTGGGCGACCCGAGACAGGAAGCACCGGTCGTCAGGATCGCGGCCGCGGCGCGGATTACCGGATCGTAGCGTGGCTTCACCGGCATCCATCGGGGCGCGGATACCTTACCGTAAGCTTTCGGCCGATCAAACTTGTTCGGGTGACAGACGAAACGGCCGTGATCTCCGGGTTGACCTCTGGTGATGCGATCGTTTCGCTCGGCGCTCACCTCCCGCAGGAGGGCGCCCGCGTCAGGACCACCGCTGGAAGCCGGAGCAACTGCCTGGTCTCAATCTAACCGCGCTAACCGTTGGAGAAGCTATATGTACAGCTACATTGTCGAGCAAGAAATCCGAAAGAGCTTCGACCATGTCAACAACCATCGCTGGGATGAAGTGGTGAACGGGGCCGTGCCGCACGTCCATCACCGTGTTTCCGGCAATCACGCGCTGGGTGGGGAGCGCCACGACAAAGCCGCCCTGCGCCGCTGGTTCGAGCGGCTCGGACGCGTCCTGCCAACTCTCCAGATTAAGATCAACAACGTGTGGGTGAAGGGCTGGCCCTGGAACACCACCGTGTTTGTCGAGTGGGACGGCACCGCAACGCTGCTCGATGGCGACGGCTTGTACGTCAACCGCGGTCTCCACGTGTTCACCCTGCGGTGGGGCAGAGTCCATGCAATCGATGAATTTCTGGATTCACAGGAAGCCGCGCGCGGGCTTGCAGCCCAAGCGGCAGCTGGCCTCAAGGAAGCTGCCGCCGAACCAATTGTAAGTTAGTAAATGAACCTCAATCTTTCCGCGAAGGCCGTTCGCGAACGGGCCGTCACCCTGTCCGATGGCCTATACGCTGATCGGCGGCACGGCGGTCGGAACGGTGCTGAACCTGCTGTTTCTTCCTGCGCTCTACGTCGCGTGGTTTCGGATCAAGCCCCGGACGAACTCTATGAGAGTTCGGCCAAGAATTTAGAATTGCGAACAGCAATGGCCGCCGAGTAGGGCTCGGCCAAATCTCTCAGTGCAGCGGTGGGTGTCTGCTTAGATAAGCCAGGCACTGCGTGCCCTCGCACCGGCCTCACAGTTCAAAAACAGAATGTAAAAGGATCTTCAGGAGCGTGGAAATACGCCAGCGATCCTCTCCCAGAATAGCCGAATACGCGGCATTTCAGGCTCGATTATAGATCAAAAGCTTTCCAGTGCGAGAGCGGCCCTTTGTCCGAGTCCCGGCACGTGAGCATCTAATCGCTTGACGAGTTCAAAAAAAGAACTGTAGTCTGCGCGAAGGTGGCCGAGCGCAACGGCCGCGAAGCGCCGGATTACAGCTCGACCCGTTCAGCGCGTGCCTCTTCGCAAGGACGCGCGACGAGCCGCCGCCGGCGCAACAAAACAAAAGCCGCACACCCGAAAAGGGTGCACGTTTGGGAGGACGAGCAATGTTGGTGAGATGGAAGATCGTCGCGGCTCTGGCTCTGTTCTTGAGTGGTCCCGCATTCGCCGCTTCCGAGCCGGGAATCTCTGCTACCGAGATCAAGATCGGCGGGGTTTTTCCCTTCAGCGGACCGGCATCATCGATCGGTTTGGTGGGCAAGGGCCTTATGGCCTACATTCAGGCCCTGAATGACCGCGGCGGCGTCAACGGACGCAAGATCAACTACATCGCCTATGACGACGGATACAGTCCTCCCAAGGCGGTGGAGCACGTCCGCAAGCTCGTCGAAAGCGACGAAGTATCGTTCATGTTCGGCCAGCTCGGCACGCCCGGCATCTCGGCCACTGCAAAATACCTGAAGGCCAAGGGGGTACCGAGTGTCGCCATCGTCAGCGGCTCGTCCAAATTCACGGATGTCGCCAATTTCCCGCTGATCACCACGGGTCTCGTCAGCTACGACAACGAAGGAAAAATCTACGCCAAATACCTGACGAGGACGTTGCCGAACGCCAAATATGCCATCCTGTATCAGAACGACGATCTCGGCAAAGATTACCTCGGCGCCTTCAAGGCGTTCCTCGGAAAGGATTTCGATCGCAAGGTCGTCAGCGCTTCCTATGAGGTCACCGAACCGACGATTGACTCGCAGATTACCAATCTGAAGAGCTCGGGTGCCGAGGCGCTGGTGATTGCCGGGACACCCAAGTTCGCGGCACAGGCCATCCGCCAAGCTTCCGTGATCGGCTGGAAGGCGACCGTGATCATCAATTTTCCGTCCGGATCGGTCGGAGGCACGCTTGCACCGGCCGGCCTGGACAAATCGGTTGGCGTGATGGTCGGGACGATCAACAAGGATATCCTGGACGAGACATGGAAGGATGACCCGGGCATGCAGGCCTACCGGGCATTTCTCGACAAATATCTCCCGGGCGTCGATGTCACCAACGGCAGTTATCTGACGGGCTATCAGCAAGGCGTCCTGCTCGAGCAGATTCTGAGGCAATGCGGAGATGATCTGTCGCGGAAGAATATTCTGGCACAGGCGAAGAACCTTAAAGATGTCGTCGTTCCCACTGCGCTGCCCGGGATCAAGGTCAACACCAGCGAGACGGAGAACATGATCTGGACGCAGATGCGGCTGCAGCGCTGGACCGGCACGACGTGGCAAGCCTTCGGAGAAGTCCTGGATGCCAGATCCGAGTGAATCTGGCGCCGCCCGCCGTTCTATCCGTCCGCGGAAATTCAGGAGATCGTTTTCGATGTCGACGAGGCCATTGACGTTTGCGCCAAGGGAGCTCTCTGTCGAGCGTCGGATCGACGGCACGCTCATATTGAGGTCGCCGCTCGAATTGGGGCCATGCGACTGGCGCGTCACCGATTTTCTGCCGCGCTGGGCAAGCGCGGTTCCGGACAGAATATTCCTCGCGCAACGCAATGCCAAAGGGGGATGGGACGAGATCACCTATGGCGAGGCATGGGCGCAGGTCCAGGCGGTCGGCCAGAGCCTGATTGATATGGGCGCAAAGCCGACTGACAGGCTGGCCGTGCTTTCGGGCAACTCCATCGAGAATGCGGTGATCTCCTTTGCGGCAATGTCGATAGGCGTCATTCTGGCGCCAATATCGCCGAACTACACGCTGATGCCCGGCGGCCTTGCGCGCCTCAAGGACATCGCGCAGGTGCTGCGGCCAAACTTCGTTTTCGTTCAGAGTGGACGCGATTTTTCTGCAGCCCGTTCCATTCCCGAATTGGCAGACTCGGCCTGGATCAGCGTCGATGGCACGCCGCAGACGACGCCCTTCCGTGTCCTGATGGATCGAACGGACCGTGACGGATTCACGCGTGCGTCGGGTGCAATCTCCAGCGACGCCGTTGCGAAAGTTCTCTTCACCTCCGGTTCGACCGGCCTGCCAAAGGGCGTGCTGAACACGCACCGCATGATGGCGAGCTCCCTGCAAATGGGGAGCCTGCTCGTGTCGCCTCCGGAGGCGCCGGTTCAGGTCGAATGGCTGCCGTGGCACCATACGATGGGCAGCAACGTCATTCTTCACGGCATTCTCAAGAACGGTGGCACGCTCTACATCGATGACGGCCGGCCGCTGCCTCAGCTCTTTCACAAGTCGGTGGCGAACCTCAAGGAGATCTCGCCGACGGCGATGTTCAACGTTCCCGCCGGCTATAATCTGTTGTGCGATGCCATCGAGAACGACGTCGGCCTCGGCGCGAGCATCTTCAAGCGGCTGGATCGACTGAGCTACGCTGGGGCTGCCATTTCACAAGGCACACTCGAAAAACTCTATCGGTTGACCTCGTCGATCACGGGCCGGCGGATTCCGGTGATGTCGGGCTACGGGACGACCGAAACGGCGCCGACAATCAGCACGACCCATTGGGCAACGGATCGGCCGGGCGAGATTGGCCTTCCCGCGCCGGGCGTGCAGCTGAAACTGATCCCTGTTTCCGACACCTTCGAGGCCAGGGTGAAGGGGCCCAACGTCACCCCCGGTTACCTCGGCAGGGACGATCTCACCGAGAAGGCCTTCGACGAGGAGGGGTTCTATCGCATCGGCGACACCGTGTCGTTTATCGATCCCGAGATGCCGGAGCTTGGTCTGCGTTTCACGGGCAGAATTTCCGAGAACTTCAAGCTCGCGAACGGCACCTGGGTTGCGATCGGAGCGATGCGTGCCGCCATCCTGGCCGCAACGTGCGGCGTCCTGCTGGACATTGTCGTTGCGGGAGAAAACCGTGAAGCCTGCGCGCTGCTATGCTGGCTGAACCCGACCGAGGCGGCGCGGATTTCGAACGCGCCAGCTGCTGATTTGACCTGCGACCCCCGAGTGATCGAATTCCTGAGGCAGCGCTTGCGGGAATACAATGAGGCGGTTGGAAGCAGCGAAAAAATCTGCTCATTCACCCTGCTGAAGGATCCGCCCTCGTTGGCCGCGGGAGAAATCACCGACAAGGCCTATGTCAATCAACGTGCTGTGCTCAAACACCGGGCTGATCAAGCGGACCGTCTCCACTGCAACGAACCCGACGCAGCCGTGATTCGAGTCTGAGGATGCGCTCGGTTCGTGATGCCAGTGGCTGGCTCAAGCGGCGCTGCGGCGCGGCTTTGCCTTCGGCTTGTCAGGTGCCGCGATCGTCCGCAGGCTTTGGGCGCCTGGGCCTGGATGGGTATGAACCTCCTTGGCCAGGAGCGGCTCGCCGCATTCAGAGCACACGATGACCGGATCGAAGTCCTTTCCGCACTTGCGATGCTGGTGCAGCAACGGCCGGCCGCGCTCGTCGACCATGTGAGTGTCGCCCCAATGCACGAGTGCCATCATGATCGGATAAAGATCGAGGCCCTTCTGGGTCAGGATATATTCGTGACGCTTGGGCGCCTCCTGGTAGGGAATGCGGCGCAGGATGCCCTGCCGAACCAGCTTCTTCAGCCGTTCGGCGAGGAGATGACGGGTAATTCCGAGCGCCGACTGGAATCCTTCGAAGCGCCGCGTGCGCAGAAAGCATTCGCGCAGGATCAGAAGGGTCCAGCGGTCGCCGATCACGCCGATGGTTCGGGCCATCGAACACGGCTCTTCCTCCAGTTCTTTCCACTTCATCCGTACTCTCCAATCATCCCGGCAAGGCCCGCTCGAATCGCCGCCGAGGTCGCTGCATTTCCCTAACATTCTAGATAGGTACTGAATTCCAAACAATACCCGATGAACTGGTCAAACCAGCACAAATACCGTCAAATTTGACAGTTCGATTTTAGAACTATAGAAGTGAGAACAGGCAAGCCATGCGATTGGATCGCCGGTCCCTGACCATCCAATACGCTCTGCGGGAGAAAGCGGTCATGACCCTCAAGGTTGAATTCCAGTTCGATTTCGGCAGCCCGAATGCCTATCTGGCGGAGGTCGCCATCCCAGGGATCGAGCGGCGGACGGGCGTAAAATTCGAGTACGTCCCGGTCCTGCTCGGCGGGATCTACAAGGCGACCGGAAACATGTCGCCGTTCGATTCGCTTCGCGGGATCAAGAACAAGCCGGAATACCAGGCGCTCGAAACCCAGCGGTTCATCCGGCGCCACAACATCACGAAATTTCGCCAAAACTCCTTCTTTCCGGTCAATACATTGATGCTGATGCGCGGGGCCGTCGCGGCCCAGTTCGAAGGCGTGTTCGAGCCCTATTTCCGTGCCGCCTATCATCACATGTGGGAGGAGCCCAAGAAGATGGACGATCCCGAAGTGTTCCGGAGTGCATTTGCTTCCTCGGGGATCGACATCGACAGGCTGGTCGCGCGCGCGCAGCAGGATGACGTCAAGAAGAAACTGATCGAGCTCACCAATGACGCCGTCAGCCGCGGCGTCTTCGGCTCGCCGACATTCTTCGTCGGCAAGGAGATGTTTTTCGGCAAGGACCAACTCCGGGACGTCGAGGAATCGATCGTCAAACAGACCCGGCAGCCCGTTTCCAAGACCGGCTAGTTGCCTGTCCGGGCGATCGTGGTGAGGGGGGCAGCGGGAAGAGTTAACCTCAGCCCGTTGGCATAAAAAAATCCAGGGAGAGTGCAATGGCTGGTCCGCTTGGCGGCGTTCGTGTCCTCGATCTGACCGGCGTGGTGTCGGGCCCGTTTGCGACGATGTTTCTGGCAGATCAGGGCGCCGACGTGCTCAAGATCGAGCCGATCGGCGGCGATATCACCCGTCGCAGCCGTGCCACTATCGACAAGGATGGCGAATTCTCGGCGCTGTTTATCTCGTCGAACCGTGGCAAGCGCTCGCTCTCGATCGATGTCAAGAGCACGGCCGGGCGCGAGGTGCTGGCCAAGCTGGTCGCGCAGGCCGATGTCCTGGTGCAGAACTTCCGCCCCGGCACCATGGAGCGCCTCGGTCTCGGCGTCGAAGAGTTGCGTCGGCGCCATCCGCGCCTGATCTACGTGTCGATCAGCGGCGTCGGCGAGACCGGACCGTATGTGAAGAAGCGCGTCTACGATCCAATTATTCAGGGCCTGTCGGGCTTTGCCGATATCCAGTCGCAGCCGGTCACAAACCGCCCGCAGATGATCCGCACCATCGTTTGCGACAAGACCACCGCCGTGTTCACCGCGCAGGCCGTGGCGGCCGCGCTTTACGCGCGTGAGAAGACGGGGCAGGGGGATCATATCCAGGTCGCGATGCTGGACGCGATGATTTCCTATCTCTGGCCGGAAGGCATGATGCAGTACACCGTGGTCGGAGCCGAGGCCGCCGCCGCCGATCCCAACGACCGGCCGGATCTCGTGTTCAAGACCAGCGACGGCTACATCACGGCCGGCACCATCTCCGATTCCGAATGGCAGGGCTTCTGCCGGGCGTCCGGCGATGCCGAGCTTGCCAAAGATCCGCGGTTCGCGACCCCCTCGGCACGTTCGGTCAATGCGACGGCGCGCATCAACAAGATGGCGGAGTATATCGGCCAGCACACGACCGCCGAATGGCTGGAGCGTCTGGACGTCGCGGATGTGCCTTGCGCGCCGATCCTGCGGCGCGGCGAGATCATCCACAATGAGCAGGTCGTGGCGCGCGGGATCATCGCGGAGTTCGATCAGCCGAAGGTCGGCCGTGTGCGCCAGCCCAAGCCCGCGGCCCGCTTCGAGGTCAACCAGGCCGCGATCGGCGGCCCAGCCCCGCGCGTGGGCGAGCACTCGCGCGAGGTACTGCGCGAACTTGGCTACGATGATGGCGCGATCGACGATATGGTCGCTGCTCGCACGTTGCGCGTGGCCGTTTAGGCCGACGCCCTTTCCTCGTCCGGCGATCGGCGATCAAGCCTTGGCAGGCACCGGTGTAATCGGTGCTGCCGGAACATTCGCCGCAGCCGCGTGCTGGTAAGCCTCCCGGCTTCGCATACGCTCGAGATAAGGCAGCGCATTGTCGCAGATGCCGACACCGTAGGCGACCGCCCAGTCCAGGCACGTCGTCAGCAGGATATCGGCGCTGCTGAATCGCTCGCCCATGATAAAATGTCGGCCGTCGGCCAGCGCGACCTCGACATGGCGAAGCTGCGCCCGAAAATATTCGGCGGCTTGAGCTACGACCTCCGGTGCGACGCCGTAGATCGGGCCGAGCGCATCGGCGCTGTGACGGCGCATCACATACAGGCTGGTCGAGTCGAGCTCGGTGACGATGAAGAAGCACCATTCCAGCCACGCTGCATAGTCGCGGGTGGATTCAGGGATCAATGCGCGCTCCGGCGTAGAGTACATGCGCGACAGATAAGCGACGATCGCGGCGCTCTCGCCGATGCGGAAGTCACCGTCCTGCAGCAGCGGAATCTTCTGGCGCGGATTGAGCTTGGTGTATTCGGCGGTCTTGGTCTCGCCGGTCCGTGGGCCGATCGGCTTGATCTCGTAGGGCAGGCCCAGTTCGTGCATCGCCCAGTGCGGCCGAACGGTGCGGCTTGTCCCGACGCCCCACAAAGTGAGGTCTGGACTGTCGCCCATGTCACCATTTCTCCACAGAGGGGCGAAGATCGAGTTCATGGGTCCAGCCGTCGCGGCTTTGCTGATGGGCAAACCAATACGCTTCCGCAATCGAGGAGGTCTTGGTCAGGCTGTCGGGAGGGATTTCACTGGCCTCGATCCCCTTGGCTGCCTTCATGCGCTGATGAATGGCTTCGCTATCGACGCCGGCGTCGATGATGAGATGGACGACGTGAATGTTCTTGGGCCCGAGCTCGCGCGCCATGGCTTGGGCCAGCGCGCGAAGACCGAATTTTGCCGATGCGAACGCGGCAAACCCCTTGCTGCCGCGGATGCTTGCGGTCGCGCCGGTGAAAAAGATGGTGCCGCGTCCGCGCTGAAGCATGACGCGTGCGGCCTCACGTCCGACCAGGAAGCCCGCGTAGCACGCCAGCTCCCAGGCTTTGAAGAAGAGCTTCTCGGTGGTCTCCAGCAGGGGCTTGTTGACGTTCGATCCGGCATTGAACAGACAGATCTCGATCGGCCCGATGTCGCGTTCGACGTCCGCGAACAGCTTCTGCACCTCCGCTTCCTGGCGGGCATCGACGCTGAATGCGTGGATGTCGCAGCCTTTCGCCCTGAGCTCATCCACCAGCGCCTGGGACTTGGCTGCATCGCGCCTGCAGATGCAGACAGTGTAGCCGCCGTTAGCAAACCGCCGCGCAACGGCAGCGCCGATGGCATCACCCGCGCCGACCAGCATCGCGACCCCGCGACTTTCTCCCATGCTCGCCCCTCCCATAAGTTCTTATTTGATACGTTATGCGTAATGGCAGGAAGCTGCGTTGTAAACGGCGATCTCGCAGGTTGGCGATTATGGCAGTGAACTTGCCATTTCCTGATCCGGTTGTGAGAGCAAAATAGCAATTGACGAGTTCTAAAAAAGAACGCATGTTTCGACGCGAGGCGCATTGATGAGGAAGCGTCGATGTTCTTCAGGCGGGAGGTGGTTGGTCGTGGCGAAACTGTCGCAAGCGCTTGGCCTCGACGAGACTGCTGTCGGGTTGCGAGCCGCATCCATCGATCGGCCGGCCGCCAGGCTTCCAAACGCTTGGAGCGAACCACGCCGCTTGATGACTGCGCCTTTGCCCATGGTAACCTCACCAGCGTACTAGCGAGACGGGAGGGGACGAGCGCCTCGTCATCGGCCGCAAAATTGCGCTCCTCGTTCCAGGGCCACTAGAACAGCTTTGCGCACAGCGCGCCTAACCTAACCGGGAGAAGTTCCTTGAAAAAGAGAAATGCAACCGTCGCCGTGATCGGCGCGGGCGATTTCATCGGCGGCGAGATCGCCAAGAAATTTGCCTCCGAGGGCTTTACCGTCTTCGCGGGCCGCCGCAACGGCGACAAGCTGGCGCCGCTGGTCAAGGAGATCGAGGCCGCCGGCGGCGAGGTGCACGCACATTCACTCGACGCGCGCAAGGAGGAGGAGATCATCTCCTTCCTGAATGACGCTGACAAGCACGCGCCTCTGGATGTCTGCATCTTCAACATCGGCGCCAACGTCAACTTCCCAATTCTCGACACGACCGAGCGCGTGTTCCGCAAGGTCTGGGAGATGGCCTGCTACTCGGGCTTTCTCGCCGGGCGCGAAGCGGCCCGGCTGATGCTGCCGCGCGGCCAGGGCAACATTTTCTTCACCGGCGCGACTGCTTCCTTACGCGGTGGCAGCGGCTATGCCGCCTTTGCCAGCGCCAAATTCGGGCTGCGCGCTGTGGCGCAGGCGATGGCGCGCGAACTCGGCCCGAAGAATATCCATGTCGCCCACTTGATCATCGATTCCGGCGTGGATACCGAGTGGGTTCGGCAGCGTCGCCTGGAAGCACTCGGGCCCAATGCGCTTGACGATCCCGATGCACTGATGCCGCCGGCCTCGGTCGCGACGTCCTATTGGCAGCTCTATCAGCAGCCGAAGAGCGCATGGACCTTCGAGCTGGAAATCCGGCCCTTCGGTGAGAAGTGGTAGGACGCCTCGATGGAACTCGCACTGTCTCCTGAAGACGCCGCCTTCCGCGATGAGGTGCGCGCTTTCATCGCCGAGAACTATCCGAAGGAAATGCGGGTCCCCAATCCGGAGACCGACCTCACCAAAGAGCAATCGTTGCTCTGGCATCGCATTCTCTACAAAAAGGGCTGGATCGCGCCGCTCTGGCCCAGGGAATATGGCGGCCCCGGCTGGTCGATTACCCGACGTTTCATCTTCGAGCAGGAGACGAGCCGGGCCGGCACGCTGCCGCCGTTGGCATTCAGCGTCACCATGGTGGGGCCGGTCATCTACACTTTCGGCAACGACGCGCAAAAGCAGAAGTTCTTGCCGCGGATCCTGTCGGGTGAGGATTGGTGGTGCCAGGGCTATTCCGAGCCGGGCTCGGGTTCGGACCTCGCTACCGTCCGCACCAAGGCCGTTCGCGACGGCGACCACTACATCGTCAACGGCCACAAGACCTGGACGACGTTGGCGCAGCACGCCGACTGGATCTTCTGCCTGGTGCGCACAGATGCGAGCGCAAAGCCTCAGGCGAGCATCTCGTTCCTCCTGATCGACATGAAATCGCCCGGCGTCACGGTGCGTCCGATTATCACGATCGACGGATCGCATGAGGTCAACGACGTCTTCCTCGAGGACGTCCGCGTCCCCGTCGAGAATTTGATCGGCGAGGAGAACAAGGGCTGGACCTATGCAAAATTCCTGCTGGGCAATGAGCGCACCAGCATGGCCGGTATCGGGCGGTCGACGCGCTATCTCGACCGGCTGAAGAAGATCGTGAACGCGGAGATCACAGCGGACGACCCGGCCCATCTCGAATTCCGCAAGGAGATCGGTCGGATCGAGCTCGACGTGCTTGCGCTTGAGGCGACCGAGTTGCGCGTTGTTGCCCAGATGGCGCGCGGCATTGATCCGGGTCCTGCGGCCTCGCTGTTCAAGATCCGCGGCACCGAGATCTTTCAGGGGATCACCGAGCTGACGCACCGTGCCATCGGAAATTACGGGCTGGCGCTTCGCGAGCAGCCGCTGAGCGCAAACCAGTTCATGCCGGGTCCCGATTACGGTCATACCGCGACGGAGAAGTACCTGAACGCGCGCAAGCTCAGCATCTACGGCGGATCGAACGAGATCCAGCGCAACATCATCGCCAAAGCAGTGCTCGGTCTCTAGCAACAGGCGCGACAAGAGGATCGGATGGATATCCAGTTCACGGAAGAGCAGGAACTGTTGCGCTCCAGCGTACAGCGCATGCTGCGCGACCAATACAGCTTCGAGGCGCGCCGCAAGATCGTCACCGGCGAAGAGGGATGGAGTCGGAAGCAGTGGAACGGCTTTGCCGAGCTCGGCCTGCTTGCCGCGCCGTTCTCGGAGGAGAGCGGCGGGCTCGGCGGCGGCCCGCTCTCCACCATGATCGTTGCCCAGGAGTTCGGACGCCACCTCGTCGTGGAGCCGTACGTCGAAACGGTCGTTCTGGCCGGGGGCTTGATCGAGCATGCAGGGACAGATGAGCAGAAGCAGGCGTTGATTTCCGATATCATCGCCGGACAGAAGATCTGGGCGCTGGCCTGGACGGAAAAGGGCGCGCGTTTCGATCTTGCCAATGTCGCGACTGCGGCGCGGCGCGACGGCAAGGATTACATCCTCAGTGGTGAGAAGACCGCTGTCATCGCCGCGCCCTGGGCCGATTATCTCATCGTCTCCGCCCGGACTGCTGGCAAGCGCGACGATCGCGCCGGCGTCAGCCTGTTCGTCGTCGACGCCCGGGCGGCCAATCTCGATCTGCGCAGCTTCAAGACCATCGATGGCCGCCGTGCCGCGGAGATCGCCTTCCGCGATGTGCGCGGCGAGTTGCTCGGCAGCGAGGGCGAGGGCGTCGCCTTGTTGGAAGCCTGCCGTGACAGGGCCATTGGCGCGCTCTGTGCCGAGGCGGTCGGCGCCATGGCCGAACTGAACTCCGCAACTCTGGAATATTCCAAGACCCGAAAGCAATTCGGCGTCACCATCGGCAGCTTCCAGGTGCTGCAACACCGGATGGTCGACATGTTCATCGCTCATCAGGAGGCGCTCTCCCTGATGCAGCATCTCAGTCTCAGCCTGGGCGCCGGCGAGAGCGGCGTCTCCCGCCTAGCGTCCGGCGTCAAGTCGAAGATCGGCTATGCCGGCAGGTTCATCGCCGACCAGGCGGTGCAGCTCCATGGCGGCATGGGCATGACCGACGAATTGAATGTCGGCCATTACTTCAAACGAATCTCCTCCATCAACATCCAGTTTGGCGATCCCGCTCACCACTTGCTGCGTTATGTGCAGCTCGACGCGGCTGCGTAACAAAAGAGGCAAGCATGACGACAGAGGCAGTTATCGTTTCCACCGCCCGCACCGGTGTCAGCAAGGCCTATCGGGGTGCATTGAACAACACCGAGGGACCGAGCATGGCCGGTCATGTCATGGCTGAAGCGGTCAGGCGCGCAGGGATCGAACCCGGCGAGGTCGAGGACGTGGTGATGGGCTGCGCGATGCAACAGGGCACCATGGTGATGAACGTCGCACGCAAGGGGGCGATTCGTGCCGGCCTGCCGGTTACCGTCGCCGGCACCACGATCGATCGGCAGTGCGCCTCCGGCCTGCAGGCCATAGCGGTCGCGGCACGCTCGATCATGCTGGACGGCGTCGAGATCGCAATCGGAGGCGGCATCGAATCGATCAGCCTGGTGCAGAACGAGCACATGAACAGGTTCCACGCGGTCGACGACGAGCTGATGGCAATGAAGCCGGACATGTACATGTCGATGCTCGACACTGCGGAAGTCGTCGCCGAGCGTTACAAGATCGGCCGCGACCGGCAGGACGAATACAGTCTCGAATGTCAGCGCCGTATCGGTGCCGCGGTGCAGGCCGGCCGCTTCAATGATGAGATCGTCCCGATCACGACCAGGATGGCCGTCGTCAACAAGGACACCAAGGAGGTCACCTATCAGCAGGTGACGCTCTCGAAGGATGAAGGCCCGCGCCCCGAGACCACGGCGGAAGGCCTTGCGAAGATCAAGCCGGTGTTCGAGGGCAAGACCATCACGGCGGGCAACGCCAGCCAGCTCTCCGACGGCGCATCGGCCTGCGTGATCATGAGCGACAAGATCGCCGCCAAGAAGGGCCTGAATCCGCTCGGCATCTTCCGCGGCTTCGTCGCCGCCGGTGTCGAGCCGGACGAAATGGGCATCGGCCCGGTAGCGGCGATCCCGCGCCTTCTCAAGCGCCACGGCCTGAAGATCGATGACATCGATCTCTGGGAGCTCAATGAGGCCTATGCCGTCCAGGTGATCTACTGCCGCGACAAGCTCGGCATCGATCCGGACAAGCTCAATGTGAATGGCGGCTCGATCGCGATCGGTCATCCCTACGGCATGACCGGCAGCCGGCTCGCTGGCCACATCCTGATCGAGGGGCGGCGGCGCAGGGCGAAGTACGGCGTTGTGACCATGTGCATCGGCGGCGGCATGGGCGCGGCCGGCCTGTTCGAAATCGTCAACTAATCGGAAAGCGGAGAAGCGCACGTGAAGACAGCAATTACCGAACTGTTCGGCATCAAGCATCCGATCATCCAGGGCGGCATGCATTACGTCGGCTTTGCCGAGTTGGCAGCCGCGGTGTCGAACGCCGGCGGACTCGGCATCATTACGGGCCTGACCCAGCGGACGCCGGAGCTGCTGGCGAAGGAAATCGCGCGCTGCCGCGACATGACCGACAAGCCGTTCGGCGTCAACCTGACCTTCCTGCCGAGCTTCACCGCGCCGCCTTATCCGGAATACATCGCCGCCATCAAGGAAGGCGGCGTCAAGGCGGTGGAGACCGCCGGCCGCAGCCCCGAGCAGTACATGCCCGCACTGAAGGCGGCTGGCATCAAGGTGATCCACAAATGCACCTCGGTACGGCATTCGCTGAAAGCCGAGAAGATCGGTTGCGATGCCGTCAGCGTCGACGGTTTCGAATGCGGCGGCCATCCCGGCGAGGACGACATCCCGAACATGATCCTGCTGCCGCGCGCGGCGGATGAGCTGAGAATTCCGTTCGTGGCCTCGGGGGGCATGGCGGATGCGCGGAGCCTTGTTGCCGCGCTGTCGATGGGGGCCGCCGGGATGAACATGGGGACCCGCTTCGTCGCAACCAAGGAAGCGCCCGTCCATGCCAACGTGAAGCGGGCCCTGGTCGGAGCCACCGAGCTCGACACGGTGCTGGTGATGCGTGCGCTGCGCAACACCGAGCGCGTGCTGAAGAACAAGGGTGTCGATCAGCTGCTCGAAGTTGAGCGCGAGAAGGGCGCCAGCCTCAAGATCGAGGACATCCATGAGCAGGTGGCGGGCGTCTACCCCAAGGTGATGGTCGACGGCGATATGGACGCGGGCGCCTGGAGCTGCGGCATGGTGGTCGGACTGATCCACGACATCCCGACGGTGAAGGAGCTCATCGACCGCATCATGATGGAGGCCGAGCAGATCATCCGGGAGCGTCTGATCGGGTTCCTCGATGCTGCCGAGCACAGGCCGGCTGTCGCCCGGGCGATTGCATAAGGGCTTCCACGGTTGTGCTGCTACCGTATGTCTTGACGAGGTTGCGCACACATGATCGAGCGTGCGTTGATTACTATCGATCAGGCTCGACTGTCGGCAGCCTTGAAGGAGAATGTATGGATCCGGCCGACTTCCACTACTATGAGCCTTCGAAGGGTCACGGACTCCGGCACAATCCGTTCAACGCGATCGTCGCGCCGCGTCCGATTGGCTGGATTTCATCGCGGAATGCGGCCGGGCAGCTGAATCTTGCTCCGTACAGCTTCTTTAATGCGTTTCTCTACGACCCTCCAATAATCGGGTTCTCCTCTATTTCATGGAAGGACACCGTCAAAAACGTCAGCGAGACCCGGGAGTTTGTCTGGAATCTGGTTACGATGGATCTGGGCGAGCGCATGAACACGACTGCGGCGCCTCTCGATCACGGCGTGAGCGAGTTCGAAGCGGCAGGGCTTACGCCAGTACCCGGGCGACACGTCGCTGTGCCGCGGGTAGGCGAGAGCAGGGCGGCAATGGAATGCAAGGTCGTCGACGTCTCTCAGTTGGCGAATGCGCGCGGCGAGAAGGTAGAAGGGTGGTTCGTGCTCGGCGAGGTCGTCGCGGTATACATCGACAAGTCCTTGATCGAGGACGGCGTCTACAACACTGCACTTGCGCGTCCCATTCTGCGCGCCGGCCGTGGTGGAGATTACCTCGAGGTCAGGACGGAAAACATGTTTGAGATGAAGCGGCCGCCTGGCAGCAGCAAACCGGAATTCCACGGCACTTGATTGACGCCAATCAAGACCCCCGGCGCCGCGCGTACAGGCAAAGAGCCAGCAGCGAAAACGTGCTCAACACGATGCCTAGCGCCAACATCGCTTGATGCGACACCGTGGCGGCAAGCCATACTCCGATTGCGGCAGTCATCATTTGCGAGAAGCCGAGCAGCGCCGACGCCGCGCCGGCTTTCTCCCCGAATGGAGACAGCGCTCGCGCGGTGGCTAATGGACTGACAATGCCCATGCCGAGGAGAAATACGCTCATCGCGCCTAGAAATGGCAAGAAAGTCGGGTCGACCATCGAGATGAGCAGGATCGCAAGGCTGCTGGCGGCCGTCGCCCACAAGCCTGCCCGGATCGGGCCATCGAGCCCGTAGCGTGGTGCCAATCTCGTTGCGAGTATACCGGCGGCGAATACGATAAAGACGGTTCCGGCGAAGAAGAGACCGAGCTGGATTGGCGTGAAGCGCAGCGCTTCGATGAACAAGCGCGGTGCAGCCGAAAACATCGAGAACAACCCGCCCATGATTAGGCTTGAGGTCGCAGCTGGGATAGCGAAACGACGGTCGCCAATCAGGCCAGCATAGGTCTTTGCGATAGCGAGGGGATTGAGCGGCGTGCGGGTCGAATTGTGGGTTTCGCCAAGGACAATGCTGTAAGCAATTGCGCTAAAAGCGGCAAAGGCCGCGACCAGCACGAATTCGGAGCGCCAGCCAAAACTATGATCGAGTGCGCCACCAAGCAGGGCGAGAATCCAGGAGCTGCTGACATCACGATCATGATCAGCGCCATCGCGCGTGCCAGCGCCGCGCCACTGAACATGTCGCGGGCGATGGCGCGAGACAGCACGGATGTCGCGCAAGCGCCGGCAGCCTGCACGATGCGGCCGGCCAAGAGATTAGGTAAATCGTTGGCCAAACCGCACCAAATGCTGCCGCCAAAGAACACGGCAAATCCGATCAGGACCGGCCAGCGTCTTCCGTAGCGATCCGAAAGCGGTCCGACCAGAAGCTGGCCTACCCCAAACACTGCAAGAAACGCGGTGATGGCGGACGTGACCGCCGCACTCGTGACATTCAATGAGATCGCAATTTGAGGCAGCGAAGGCAGCAAAATGTTGGTCGCAAGCGTTCCCATGGCGGCCAGGAGGGAAAGGATTGCAATCGGCAGCGCGCCGGAGATATTAACACTCGGCGGCGCGGACTCGATTGCTTCGCACTGGTCAGCCATTTGATCTTTCGCGGTAATAGGGAATAGGCAGACAATGCGGCGAGCATCGCGGTTCGCTCTGCTCGCCGTGCCGTTCACAGAGATGGTCCGTCCTATCGGCGGACAATGCGCTCAACCGCGATGGCGGTAGCCTCACCGCCTCCGATGCAGAGTGCAGCCACCCCCCGCTTGAGGTTTTGGGCTTCGAGCGCATGCAATAGCGTCACGATCAATCGAGCGCCGGTGGCGCCGATGGGGTGACCGAGCGCACAGGCGCCGCCATTGACGTTCAGCTTCTCCCTGGGGATGCCGAGATCCTTCTGCGCCGCCATCGCCACCACGGCAAAGGCCTCGTTGATCTCGAACAGATCGACGTCGCCGACGCTCCAGCCGACCTTGTCCAACAGGTTGCGAATCGCCGGGATCGGCGCCGTGGTGAACCATTGCGGCTCCTGACTGTGGGTGGCGTGGCCCTTGATCTCGGCCAGCACAGGGAGGCCGTCGCGATCCGCCAGCGAGCGCTTTGCGAGAATGAGGGCTGCGGCACCGTCGGCATTGGCGGAGGAGGCGGCCGGCGTGATAGTGCCGTTGGCGCGGAACGCGGCTTTCAGCCCCGGGATCTTGGCGGGATCGACCTTTAGCGGGTGCTCGTCATTGGCGATGATCCGCGGCCCGGCCTTTTCGGACAGTGTAATTGGCACGATCTCGGCCTTAAACGCGCCGCCCTCGACCGCCTTGCGCGCGCGGGTCAACGTCTCGATCGCGTAGGCGTCCTGGTCCTTGCGGGTGAATTGATAGGCCTCCGCAGTCGCCTCGCCGAAATCGCCCATCGAGCGCCCGGTCTCATAGGCGTCCTCCAGCCCGTCCATGAGCATGTGATCGATGATCCGGTCGTGCCCAGCGCGATACCCACCCCTCGCTTTCGCCAGCAGATAGGGAGCATTGCTCATGCTCTCCATTCCTCCGGACAACACGATCTCCGCTGATCTCGCGTTGATGATATCGTGCGCGAGCATAGTCGCCTTCATGCCGGAACCGCAGACCTTGTTAACGGTCGTAGCGCCAGTGGCGTCAGGCAGCTTGGCGCCGCGGGCGGCTTGGCGTGCCGGAGCCTGGCCCTGGCCGGCCGGCAGCACATTGCCCATAAATACTTCGTCGATCCTTTCAGGCGCGAGCTTCGCCCGCTCCAGCGCCGCGCCAATCACGTGAGCGCCGAGCTTGTGGGCGCTCACGGACGACAACTCGCCCATGAACCGCCCAAGTGGCGTGCGAGCGGCGGAAACAATGACGACGGGATCGGAAACGGCGGCCATCGCGAACTCTCCTGCTGATATCTGTTGTTATATGATGATAGTCATATAAGATGGTGGGCATTGCAATGAAATCCTGCCGCAGGCTTCAAGGAAGCGCGGTTCCAGAATTGTTCCGGGGGCGAGTACGGTTGCACAGCCGGTCCTCTTGGGAGCTTGCAACGGAGTGGCGATGCGCTACGGAGAAAACCACAGGCGTCGGACTCACCGTCGGATAGTCGAAAATGCCTCTTACGGTTTGCGCCAGAAGGGCGCCAAAGGGCTTAGCGTCATCGATTTGATGAAGCTTGCGGGTCTGACGCATGGCGGCTTCTACAATCATTTCGAGTCGCGTGAGGCGCTTGTTGGCGAGGCGATCGCCTTTGCAATGGACCAAACGACCGAGCGCTGGAAAAAGCTGACGCACGACACGGCCAACGGCGAACGCTTCGAGACCTTGATTGCCGACTATCTGAGTCCGCGGCATCGAGACAATCCCAAACATGGTTGCGCCCTTCCAACCCTGGCTGTCGATATCGCTCGATCGGGCTCGAGCGAGCAGCAGGCGTTTGCCGACAAGCTGGAGAAGATGATCGACGTCTTTGTCGAACTGCTTCCCGATCAGCCGCCTCGACAGGCCCGCCAAATCGCGACCGGCGCTATCGCAACGTTGGTTGGATCAATCGTGCTGTCGCGTGCTGTTGGTGCTGGGAAGCTTTCCGACGGAATTCTCGCTGCGGGACGCATGACTGCCAGTGGCCGGACTCAAAAGCCTCGGCGTCGGGCGACAACGACGATGCGCTGCGACAAATAACAATACCAGGGAGGTCACGATGACGGCCGGCAAGTGGCTCAAAACAGCCTGCAACCTGTGTTACATCAATTGCGGGATCGAGGTGTTCGTGAACAACGAGCGCCTCGAGAAAGTGCGAGGCGACCGTTCGAGCCCGAAATCACAGGGCTATCTCTGCAACAAGGCGACCCGGATTCCCTATTATGCCCATCACAAGGATCGGCTGACCAAGCCGTTACGTCGGCGCGCGGACGGAGGCTTCGACGAAATCGAGTGGGACGTGGCGATCGCGGAAATCGCGGCGCGGCTGCGCGAGATCGTGGACAAGCATGGCGGAAAGACTATTGCCCTTTACGGCGGTGGCGGGCAGGGCAACCACGCCGGCGGCGCCTATGCCAGCGGATTATTGCGCGCGCTGGGTTCGCGCAGCGTGTTCAACGCCCTTTCGCAGGAGAAGACCGGCGACTTCTGGGTCAATGGCCACATGTTCGGCAGCCAGACGTGTCACACCGCCGAGGATGTCCATCATTGCGATCTTCTGCTTGTCATCGGTGCAAATCCGTGGATCGCCCACGGCTTCCCCAATGCGCGCGATCATCTCAATCAAATTCGCAAGGATCCCGAACGCAAGCTGATCGTCATTGATCCCCGGCGAACCGAAACCGCGGAAATGGCGGATCTGCATCTCGCGGTCCGCCCCGGCACCGACTCGTTTCTCCTTGGCGCATTGCTGGCAACGCTAATCCGTTCCGACAGGATCGACCATGCCTTCATTCAGGAGCACACGATCGGCTTCGCGGACGTGAAGCAGGCGCTGCTGAACATCCCTGTCGAAGAATGGGCCGCCGCTGCCGATATCTCGATTGCGGATCTGGAGCGTTGCGCCGCGATGATTGCGGCCGCGAAGGCCATGGTGGTGCGGGTCGAGCTCGGCATTCAGCAAGGCATCAACTCGACACTCAACTCCTATCTCGAGAAGCTCTTGATCATGCTTTCCGGAAATTTCGGCCGAAAAGGTACAAACCATTTGCATAGCTGGCTTCAACCTCTGTGGGGCAATTCACCGAACCAGACGTTCGCGCCGACTGGCGACGCGATTATTGGGGGCCTGTTGCCTCCCAACATCTTCCCTGAAGCGGTGCTCAATGACCATCCCGACCGGTTGTGTTGCGTCTGGATCGACAGTTCCAACCCTGCCAATACGGCGGCAAACACCGAGGCGGTAGAACGTGCGTTACGCTCGCTCGACCTATGCGTCGTGGTCGACGTTGCGATGACCGAAACCGCGCGGCTCGCGCACTACGTTCTCCCGGCGTCTTCGCAATTTGAGAAGACAGAGTTTACCCTGTTCAACTTCGAGTTTCCGACGAACTATTTCCAGGTTCGTGCGGCTGCCTTGCCGCCGCTTGCCGGCACCTTGCCGGAGCCTGAGATCTACACGCGGCTGGCCGTCGCCCTGGGGCTTCTGCCGGGCGATAATGTGCTCGCGCCGCTGCGCGAGATAGCACGGCGCTCGCGACCGGAATTCGCCGCGGCCTTTCGTGCTTTCATCGGGGAAAACCCTGCGGCAGTGCCTGCCCTTGTGCTCTACCATACGCTGGGGCAGACGCTTCCGGATGGTACGGCGGCCGCGGCGCCTATGTGGAGCGCGGCACTGGCTTGCGCGAAACGAACACCGCAAGCGGTGCGGCGGGCGATCGGCGCATCGGACGACGTGGCGGATGATCAGCTCGGCGACCTCCTGTTCGATACGATCGTGTCCGCCCGGCAGGGCACGGCCATTACACGCCACGACTATGACGAGGTCTGGTCATTGATCGGCCATTCGGATCGCAAGGTCCGGCTGGTCGTCCCGCAGATGTTGGAATGGTTGGCGCGTCTCGATCCGCAAGCCGCGGGCGCGCCAAAGGAGTTCCCGTTCATGCTGGCGGCTGGTGGCCGCCGTATGTTCAATGCCAACCAGATCTTTCGCGATCCCGCGTGGCGTCGCGAAGATCCGGACGGCGCCTTGTTGATCAATTCGAGCGACTTGAGCGAGTTGGGCGCGAAGGATGGCGACTGGGTCGCCGTTGAGTCGATGGTCGGGCGGCTCGTGGTGCGCTGTAAGGTCGACGACGGCATGCGGAATGGGCAGCTCGCGCTCCCGCACGGCTACGGTCAGGCGTACCCCGCGTCCGACGGAGAGCGACTGATCAACGGGCCACGTATCAATCTGCTCACAGAGAGTGGTAACCGCGATCCCATTGCCGGTACGCCCTACCACAAGAATGTTGCGGTTCGTCTGGCCCTGGTGTCTGCGCAGGAAGCGGCCGCCTATCAGTCGCAGTCCGAGCGAATTCATATGAGAGCAGCCGCACAATAGCTCGAAGGGAGCGTCAAATGACCGAGAAACCGATCGCGATCGTGACGGGGGTGGGGCCCGGCACGGGAGCTGCCATCGTCAGGCGCTTCTCCGCTGGCGGGTTCCGTGTCATGGCGCTCGCTCGATCAGCGGAGCTCATCAATCGCCTTGCGCAAGAGCTCCCGGACGTGCACGCGGTGACCTGCGACGTCTCAGATGAGGGCCAAGTGCATGCCGCGGTCTGCGATATAAAGCACCGCTTTGGCGCGGCCGAGGTTCTCATTCACAACGCAGTAGGAGGCGGCTGGGGCAGTTTTCGCGAGATCGATCCGAAGATGCTCAAGGGCAATTTCGAGGTCAACGTAATGGGCTTGTTGTACCTCGCGCGCGAAGTGGCTCCTGACATGATCGACCGAGGCAAGGGCGCTATCCTGGTGACCGGAAACACGTCGTCGATCCGGGGCAAAGCCAATTTCGCCGGCTTCGCGCCGACAAAGGCGGCGCAGCGCATTCTGGCTGAATCGATTGCGCGTGAGGTGGGACCTCTCGGCGTCCACGTCTTTTATGTCCTCATCGACGCCGTGATCGACACCCCTCGTATGCGCGCGCGGATGAGCGACAAACCAGATGAAGTTTTCATCAGGCCTGAAGCGATCGCTGAAGAACTATTTCATCTCTACGGTCAGGGCCGATCGGCCTGGTCGTTTCTTACCGAGCTGCGGCCATTCCGCGAAAATTGGTAGTCCCTGGCTGACGCGAGAACGATCACCCGTAGTGCGCGCTTCGTCATTTGGAGAGCTCTGCGCGAAACTTGAAAGGACATGACATGGCGGATGAATCAATCTCAATCGATACCGGAACGGACGAACTGCTGTGTGTGATTCGGGACCGCGTCGCCGTGATCACTTTGAACCGACCGGCGGCACGAAATTCGCTGTCCGATCATCTCACGCCGGCGTTGCGTCGGATGATCAAGCGCAACGGTGACGATCCGGACGTCGGAGCATTGCTGATTACCGGCGCGGGTACCGCCTTCTGTTCGGGCGGCGACGTCAAAGGGATGGGCAGCAACACTGCAGCACCGGCCATGTCAGTCAGCGAGAAGGTCGAGCGATTAAGGGATCGTCAGCGAACCCTCACCGGCGTACTTGTCTCGGTGCGCAAGCCCACCATCGCGGCTTTGCCGGGAGCGGCGGCTGGCGCCGGACTTGCCATCGCGCTCGCTTGTGACATTCGTATTGCAGCCGAATCCGCCATCATGACGACTGGGTACGCCAAGATTGCGCTGACCGGCGATTACGGCATTTCGTGGCTATTGACCCGGTTGGCCGGAACGTCGCGTGCTCGCGAACTCATGTATTTGTCCGAACGGCTCGATGCACGCCGTTGTGAGGCACTGGGGCTGGTAAATCGCGTGGTGTCCGATTCTGAACTGCAACAGGAAGCATTTGCAGTGGCAAGGATGTTGGCGAACGGTCCGGGGAGCGCATTTGCCTCTATCAAGGATAATCTGGATCTTGCGCTGTCGGCTGATTTCCTGACGTCATTGGATCAGGAGGCCGAGCGGATGGTACTTGCGGCAGGGACTACGCAACACGCCGAAGCCGTGCGAGCTTTCATTGAGAAACGTTCTCCCAGTTACAGGTGAAACCCGCTGAGTGAATTGCGATGCCGGGCGCGAAGGACAATGTCGTCACTGCAGTGAAGCAATAGGTCACCAAACGCATCGGAGGCAGTAACATGACTCAATCCAACCGCGACACCCAGACTTCCGCCCAGCTTGTTGCTCTCATTGTCGGCGGCGGCCCGGGTATCAGCTCGAGTTGCGCCAGGCTGTTCGCGGAAAGCGGCATGCGTGTCGGTGTTGCAGCCAGGAATCCCGAAAAAGCGGTGCTTGAAACTCTCGAGAAGACGTCTGGCGTGCGCCGGTACGCCTGCGATGCAAGCGAACCGGCAGCCGTGGCACGGCTGTTCGATAATGTCGTTCAAGACATCGGAACGCCAAGGCTTGTCGTTCACAACATCGACGGCCGGGTTCCCGGCATTTTCCGCAAGAACGTGATCGAAGCCGACCCGGTCATGGTGCTCGCAACCCTTCGAAACGCGGCGTTCAGCGCGTTTTTGGTCGGTCAACAAGCAGCTCGGCTCATGCTCGGAAATGAACCCGACGGCAACGGCGCGAGAGGAACGATCATCTTCACGAACGCCAGCGCGGCGCTCAAGGGCTTCCCCTCAAGTGGCGCGTTTGCAATGGCATGTCATGCCAAGTCCGCACTCGCGCAAAGCATGGCAAGAGAACTGATGCCGCAGGGCGTCCACATAGCGAGTGTGCCGATCGACGCCGCGATCGGCTGGACCCAGGAGGACGGCACTCGCGCGCATCGGCTGGCAGGGACGACTGTCGAGGACAATATGGCCGACCCCGACCACATCGCGAAAACCTATCTGCAGCTTCATCGGCAGCATCGGTCGACCTGGGCGTTCGAAGTCGTGCTCCGGCCGTGGGTCGAGAAATGGTGAGTCTGGAGGCGCGAACTCTCAACCCGACGAACGCATGCCAAGTCCCGACAGAAGCTTCTCAAACCTGAGCGGTAGCGCAAGCGTTGGAACCAGGATCAGCAGACTCCGAGCACTGATCACCGCAGCTCCGTTCGAACGGGCACTCTGCTCTTTCGAGCCGGTGCCACCTTGCGGATTCACCGAACGATCTCCGCCGAGAGATAAAAATTCCAAATAGGAATTATGGCATTGCACCAACAGAACTGGTATCTGAGGCGTGTTGCACAGTCGTTCGTGTTGACAGTTCTGTTTTGGAACGATTTACTGATCGGCAGATGGAGTGACAGTGCGGACCCTCCCGTTCGAAGCGGGCCGCTCTGCGCTCTCAAAAACACAGCACCAGGGAGGACGGCATGAGGAGCGTGGACGATATCACTGCGGCCGAGTTGCTGGATGGACTGCCGTCCAGGGTACACGAGGTCTACGCGCCCTTCGTGCGGGACATCCCGGATCATCCGGCCTTCGTGGAAGGCGGGCGTTCGTGGAGTTACCGCCAGTTCTCGGAAGCCGTCGACGCTGCGGCGAACGATCTTTCCGGTTTGGGGATCAGGCCCGGCGATCGCGTGATGATTGCGAGCGAGAACAGCGTGGCTCTGGGCGCGATGCTCTTTGCGACCAGCAAGCTCGATGCGTGGGGCATCGCGGTCAATCCCCGCCTCTCGGCCCGGGAGATCGACCAGATCGGCACGCACAGCGGCGCCAGGCGCGTGCTGTTCAACGCGGCGCTCTCGAAGGAAGCCGCCAATCACGCCAGCCGCATCGGGGCCAAGATCAGCGCCGTGGGGCCGTTTGGCGGAATTGGCATCGGTCCTCTCAATGCCGATGCGAAGCCGGAGCCGGTCGAGAAGGATGGCGCGCGGCAGATTGCGGGTCTTCTTTACACATCGGGCACGACCGGTGCCCCGAAGGGAGTCATGTTGAGCCACCGCAACCTCCTCTTCACCGGGAGGCTTTCGGGGCTGCTGCGCAAGAACGATCCGGCCGACCGCATCTATGGTGTGCTGCCAATGTCCCACATCGTCGGCTATTCGATTCTGCTGATTGCAACGCTGATGCATGGCAGCACCCTGCACGTCGTAGCCAAGGCCGACCCGGCTGCGCTGGCACATGCCATAGCCGAGGAGGGTATTACGAGCCTGTTCGGCGTGCCCGCCACATATCAGCGTTTGCTAGAATACAAGGCTGTCAAGTGTATCCAACGGCTCGAACGGGGCAGGTTGCGGCTCATGTCGGTCGCCGGCGCTCCCCTCGACCTCGATCTGAAAAAGCGGATCGAGGACGAGTTTGGAATCCCGCTCTTGAACAATTACGGCATCACCGAATGCTCTCCGGGCTTGTCGGGTGTCCGTTCAGAGCATCCTGTCACAGACGAGTCAGTTGGCCCCTTTCTTCCCGGTATCGAGCACCGGATCGTGGACATGCAAGGCAACAAAGTCGCGACCGGTGAGGTCGGCGAATTGCACGTCCGGGGCCCCAATGTAATGCTCGGCTACTATCGCGCTCCGGAATTGACGGCGGCCGCGATCGACCACCAGGGATGGTTCAACACGGGGGACCTCGCCCGGGTCAACGGCGAGGGGCATCTGTATATCGCCGGCCGCACCAAGGAACTGATCATCCGCTCCGGCTTCAACGTTTACCCCGCCGAGGTGGAGGCTGTGCTGAACTCGCACGACAAGGTTGTGCAATCGGCCGTCGTTGGACGATCGGTCGACGGCAACGAGGAGGTCGTCGCGTTCGTGCAGCTTCTTCCCGGCGCACGCCTCAGCGCCGAGGACCTGAAGTCGTACTCGGCTCAACAGCTCGCATCGTACAAGCGTCCGACCGAGGTGATCGTGCTCGAGGCTCTGCCATCGGCCTCCACCGGCAAGATACTCAAACACAAATTGCGCGAGATGGCGACCGCGCCGGCGGTCGCAACCAGGTCCGATGTGGCGGCTGCGGTCTGACGCATGCAGGGAAGATAACCAGGGCGTTCAGAACAAGCTTGGATCGCTGGGAGAAGAAATCGAGAAGCGGCGCGAGCCGTCGCCGGGAGGAGAGATGTCGATGTTTGGGAAGATCATCATTGCGACTGCGCTCGCGGTATCTGTAGGGGGCGCGTCGGCTCGTGCGGAAACGCCGGGGGTCACCGAATCCGAGGTGAAGATAGGGGCGACCTTTCCGTTTAGCGGCCCCGCCTCCCCGCTCGGCAACACCGGAAAGGGCATGATCGCCTACGTCAATTCGCTCAACGAGCGTGGCGGCATCAACGGACGGAAAATCAATCTCGCACCTACGATGATGGTTACAGCCCTCCCAAGACGGTAGAGCAGACCAGAAAACTCATCGAGAGCGATGAGGTTGCCTTCCTGTTCGGTCCGTTGGGCACGCCCGGCATCAGCGCCACCATCAGGTACGTCAACGCGAAGAAAGTACCCCATCTGTTTGTCGTGAGCGGAGTCACCAAATTCACGAATTTCGCTGAATTTCCGATGACCACGACTGGATTGCCGAGCTACGACACCGAGGGACGGATCTACGCGAAGTACATCACCCAGACCCGTCCGGACGCGAAGATTGCCATCCTGTATCAGAACGACGATTTGGGTAAGGACTTCGTCAACGCATTCAAGGGCTACCTGAAGGACGATTTCGACAAGAAAGTCGTCGTGTCCTCCTACGAGGTGACCGAGCCGACCATTGATTCTCACGTCGTGTCGCTGAAGTCGTCAGGCGCAGAGGCCTTTTTGGTGGCCGGCACGCCAAAATTCGCAGCGCAGGCCATCAAGAAAGTCGACGAGATCGGTTGGAAGCCGCTGTTCCTGATCAATCTCGTTTCGAGCTCCGTGTCGTCGACCATCGTCCCGGCGGGACCGGAGAAGGCCATAGGCATAGTCGCTGCGACCATCTTCAAGGACCCGAATGACAAGAAGTGGGCCGACGATCCCGGCATGAAGTGGTACCGCGACTTCTTTGCCAAATACCTGCCGGGCGCCGATATTGGCGATAACAATTATCTGTTTGGTACCCAGCAGGGACAGATCCTGGAGCAGGTGCTCAAGCAGTGCGGCAACGATCTCTCACGCGAGAATATCGTCAAGCAATCGCGGAGCATACGCGGGCTGTCGCTTCCCACTCTCATGCCGGGCGCTACGATCAACACGGGCCCGGAAAGCAGCATGGCGTACACTCAGCTGCAACTGCAGCGTTGGAATGGCACCACGTGGGAGCAATTCGGTAACGTACTCAGCGCCGAGACCAAGTGAATTGGCCGTTTGAAGGCGCAATGCGGGTGATCTGCGCCCGCAAGGCGACCAGCCGAACTATGGAGGACCAATGTCCAGCGACGTTCTTTTCCGGCCTTTCAAGCTGAAAGGCCTGAACCTGCCGAACCGGGTCGTGATGGCGCCGATGACCCGCTCGTTTTCGCCGGGCGGAATTCCAACCGAAGACGTCGCGCAGTATTACCGCCGCCGTGCCGAAGGAGCAGTTGGGTTCATCATATCGGAGGGGACCGGCGTGGATCGTCCGGCATCCCTGAACGATCCGAATGTTCCCCGCTTTCATGGCGAGAAGGAGTTGGCCGGGTGGCGGCGCGTGGTAGACGAGGTGCATGGTGCGGGGGGCCTCATGGCGCCGCAGCTATGGCACGTCGGGGCCGTCCGCACGCGTGCCCAGAATTGGTCGCCTCCTGCAGCCTACGACAGCCCGTCTGGTCTGGCTCGACCCGAGAAGAAGTTCGGGGAGCCGATGAGCGAAGAGGATATCGCGGACGCTATTCGCGCGTTCGCCGATGCCGCGCTTGCCGCGAGGCGCCTGGGGTTTGATGCCGTCGAATTGCATGGGGCGCACGGTTATCTGATCGACCAGTTCTTTTGGGAAGGTACCAATCGCCGCGAGGATGCCTATGGAGGCAAGGATCTGCCAGGCCGGGCCCGGTTTGCCGCTGATATCGTCCACGCGGTGCGCCAAGCCGTGGGACCAGACTATCCGATACTGCTGCGGATCAGCCAGTGGAAGCAGCAGGACTATGAGGTGAAGCTCGCCGACACGCCTCGGGCGCTGGAAGAGTGGCTAAGACCATTGGTCGACGCCGGAGTTGACGTTCTGCATTGCTCACAGCGGCGCTTCTGGGAGCCCGAGTTTGATGGCTCGGATTTGAACTTCGCGGGGTGGGCCAAGAAGGTGACGGGTGTGCCGACGATCTCGGTCGGATCGGTCGGCCTGACCGGCGAGTTCATCGCAGCGTACGGCGGAGAGAGCTCCCGTCCGGCATCCCTCGACGAGTTGATCCGCCGCCTCGATCGCGAGGAGTTCGATCTCGTCGCGGCGGGGCGGGCGCTGCTTCAGGATCCGCAGTGGCTGCTGAAGATACGCGACGGACGGACGGAAGAACTGATGGCTTTTGAACGGACTGCGTTTGCGGCGCTGAGCTGAGCAAATTGACAGGTTAATCCTGCGCAACGTCGCGCAGTTGCCTACGAGCATTCGGAGACTAGCAAATGATCGAGACGACGCAAGTCGGTCAGATCCGTACCGTGGTGCATGGGCATGTGTTCAAGATCGTCATCGGCAACGTGGCCAAGAGGAATTCTTTCAGCCCGCAGATGATGGCTCAGATGTCGGATGCGATGACGCTTCTCGACCGCACCGACGACTATTGGGTCGGTGTGCTCTGCGCCGACGGCCCGGACTTCACGGCAGGCCTTGATATGCCGAAGTTCTTCGGACCCACGGCCGAAATACCGAGATCAAGCCCGGCAACATCGATGCGTTCGCGCTGAAAAGCCGGTGTCGTAAGCCGATCGTGACGGCCGTGCAGGGGATCTGTTTCACGATTGGCATCGAAATGATTCTGGCCGGCGACATCGTTGTGGCCACCGACGACGCCCGGTTCTGCCAAATGGAATCCAAGCGCGGGATCGCGCCGCTCGGTGGCGCCCATTCCGGTACGTGACGCGGGCAGGATGGGGGGATGCGATGTATCACCTGTTCTTGTGCGACGAGTTCAGCGCGGCGCGGGCGTACAAAATCGGGTTTGTTCAGGAAGTCGTCGCTCCTGGTCAGCAGATTCCCCGCGCGATGGAAATTGCTGGTCTGATCGCCAAGAACGCTCCGATCGGCATTCAGGTAACCAAAGAGGCCGCCCTGAAGTACATTGAGGCTGGCGAAAGAGCGGCGATCGATTATATCCCCAAGATCAAGCACCGCGTTTTCAGCAGCGAAGACATGAAAGAAGGCATCCAGTCTTTCGTGGAGCGTCGCCCGGCGGTGTTCCGCGGAAAATAATCCCGCTGGCCACACCGATAGACGTCTGTTTGTGGGTCGGCGAGGTCGACGGCAGCGGCATCAAGGGAATATTCATCTTCTCGGCAAGAACGCCTTTGTCTGTGCGGACCGAGCGAGCGGCCGAGCGCCTTTCCAATCTCTGACGGTATTTGAATTTACACCGCGCCAGTACGCGCACTGCCATCTTCGCTACCTAGGCAGAGCCGATCAGTCGATTGACCCCGATAGGTACCCGGACCGCCAGCGCTGCGAGCGGCTCGAATTTTTCTGTGAATTCAAGACCGAAAAATCGCAGCGGGTATATCGTCGGGGGTTGTCCGTGACGCGTGGAGAATTTTGCTTGCAAATCAACGACGAAGCCGCGTTCGAAATGATAAAGTGGGAGTTGTGTGGTCGTCGGCGGCTGCCGCGCAATTTGGCGTGTTTGGCGAGAATGTTCGCACTTCCTCTCATAGCGTCGACCCGAGTTGCGGCTTCCACTAAACCCCGATCGGTGTGTGGATTCCACGTGCTTCCGCGGGCAGAGTAATATGGCGCATTATAGCGTGCAAAACGGCCGTAGCCACGCGAGGCGAAGCCTCCGATTCACATCGGCTCGATGCCAATCTTTTTGATGATCGTCGCCCATTTCGCGGCCTCCAAGGTCATAAAATCCTTCAGACCTTGCGGGTCCATCACCAGCGGCTCGGCCCCTTGTTCGACGAAGAGGGCGCGCACCTTCGGATCGTTCACGGCTTCGACCATGGCTTTGTAGAGCTTGTCGATGACAGTCTTGTCCGTATTCGCCGGAGCAAGCAGCGCTAACCAAGCGGCACTTTCGTAATCCTTCAGGCCGGCCTCGGCTGCGGTTGGCACGTCCGGCAGGGCCGTCATGCGCTTGTCGCTGGCGACCGCGAGCGGACGCGCATCGCCGTTCCGGATCAGGCCGATGACGTTCGGCAGCAGCTGGAAGCCGAGCGGGACCTGACCCGCGATGAAGTCCGGCGTGTATGCGGCGATGTTGCGATAGGGAACGTGCGTGATCTCGGTGCCGGTGAGCTGCTCGAAATAGGCGGCCGCCAGGTGCTGCGACGAGCCGACGCCGACCGTTCCGTAGTTCAGCTCCCGAGGGTGCTCCTTGGCGTATTCGATCAGCTCGCGCAGGGATTTCGGCGGCAGCCTCGAATTGATCACGACAACATTCGGTAGCGCCGCGAACAGGCCGATCGGGGCGAGATCCTTCAGCGGTTCGTAGGGAAGCTCCTTATAGAGAGACTTGTTCGCAGCCAGTGGGCCGGACGTGCTCATCAGCAACGTGTACCCGTCCGCGGCAGCATGCGCCGCGGCCGCCGTGCCGATATTGCCGCCGGCGCCAGGGCGATTGTCCACCACGAAGGCTTGTCCCAATGACGTCGACATGCGGTTGAGAAGGATGCGCGTGATGACGTCGCTGGCGCTGCCGCCGGCGAAGGGCACGAGCACCTGGATTGGACGCGCGGGATAGTCTTGCGCTTGCGCAGGATGCAGTCCGGTGGCGGAGAGAGCCGCGCCTACGCCGAGCGAGAGCAGAGACCTGCGGTCAGGATGAAATCCCTCAACGTGCCGCCTGGTGCCGCCCGTGATCTTGCTGTGACCGAACCTTGCCATCTCGGACCGAATCTCCCGACGTGTCTTGTTCTGCGAACCTTGGGAGCGTCCGTGACAAGAATAGTCCGGGAGGAGCGCAAGGCCGCGATTTTCTGCGCCTGGACCGTAATCAGCGACTTGACGTGACCGTCATGCTGGCTCGTCTCGAAACTTACCAACCCGTCTCATTTTAGGATGAGCGCGACATCTTGTCCGAGCGGCGTTCGGAATTCAGGAAATCGTCTTCCTGCGTGGCCGTCTGCCGCTGGAAGCGGGCTCTACGAACTCTCTCACCACTGCTGCGGCCTGTGCCAGATCGTGGCTGATGACGTCGAGCACGGCTTTGGCCGCGACCGACACCGCGCGCCGCGGATGATGCACCCAGGCGATCGAACGCACGATCCTTTGTTCGTCGAAGCGATGGGCCCGGATGGTCCCGCTCGCAAGCGATTGCCGGAGCGCGATGGTTGGCAAAACCGTAACGAAATCGGTGGTCGCGATTACGTCGCAGAGCGCGGGCAGGGTGTCGAGCTCGAGCCGCGGCCTCAGGTCAATGCCGGCGGCGGCGGCGTGCTCGTCGAGGATGAGTCGCAGGCCGTGACGCTTCGACGGCAGCACCAGATCGAACCTCGCGATGTGGTCGAAGCGCAGCTTGGCTGGCGGCCTGTTCGGGCTGTCCTTCCGATAGGCAAACACCATCTCCTCGTCCATCACGTGATGCGCGGCGAGGGGCGTTTTCCGGCGCGGCACGTTGATCAGCGCGAAATCGAGCTGACCGGTGTTGACCCAATCGACCAGCGTCTCGGTATAGCCCTCGCAGGCCGACAGCGTGATCTCGGGATAGCGGCTGGCGACGGTCGCCGACGAACTCGCCATGGTGCTCTGCGCCACCGAGGTAATGAGGCCGACCGAGACGCGGCCCGAGATGCGGCCGCCGAGCTGGGCCATCTCCTGCCGCGCATACTCGGCATCGCGCACGATCGGTGCCGTCAGCCGCACCAATACCTCGCCGGCGCTGGTCAGCGTCATACCCTGGACGCTGCGGTCGAACAGTTTTTGGCCGAGTTCGGCCTCGAGCTTCGCGATCTGCATGCTCAGCGCCGGCTGCACGATGTTGAGCTGGCGCGCGGCGCGGGTGACGTTCTTCTCCTCGGCCAGGCACAGGAAATATTGCATCTGCCTGAGTTCCACGGATCCGTCCTTCCTCGCCGGTCTTGCTCCCCGCACCATCATCGCGAATGATGAATGATATAATCAATCATTATTTGTGATGATGGATGGGATTGCCTAGTCTCGCGGCGGACCCGCGTGACCCCGGGAGCGAAACCATAAATATGCAGGACGCAACGCCCAAGCGGATGATCATCGGCATTTCCGGCGCCTCGGGCGTTACCTATGGCGTGCGCCTGCTGCAGCTGCTGCGCAATGCCGGCGTCGAGACCCATCTGGTGATGTCGAAGACGGCCGAGCTGACCTTTGCCTATGAGACCGACCTGAAGATCGCGGAGGTGAGGGCACTCGCCAATGTCAACTATGCCATCGACGACATGGCTTCGGCGATCTCGAGCGGGTCGTTCCGTACCGCAGGGATGATCGTGGCGCCGTGCTCGATGCGCTCGATGTCCGAGATCGCCTCGGGCGTGACCACGACGTTGCTCACCCGCGCGGCCGATGTCGTGCTGAAGGAGCGCCGGCGCCTGGTGCTGATGGTGCGCGAGACGCCGCTGCACACCGGCCATCTCAGGACGATGACGGCACTCTCGGAGATGGGCGCGATGATCGCGCCGCCCGTGCCGGCCTTCTACGCCAAGCCCGAAAATCTCGACGACATGGTCGAGCACACCGTCGGTCGCGTGCTCGACCTGTTCGACATCGATATCGGAATCGTGCGCCGCTGGGGCGAAGATGAAGCGCTCAAGCGCCGCTCGCCGTCGCTGCGCAAGATCGCGCCCTGACTTTGAGACAAAGGAAAGAACCGTCATATGCGAATGGAGAATGTTGCCGCGAAAGGTGTGAGCTCGCCCGCCGATCTGCGCGCCTGGCTCGCCCATCTCGCCGAACGCGGCAAGCTTGCGATTGCCCGTGAGGGCATTGGGCTGGCTGACGAGCTCGCCGCAATCGCCAAGCGCCTGGAGCGCGACAGCGCGGTGCTGTTTCCGCGCCCCGATGGGCACGATATTCCCGTCGTCGCCAACCTCTTTGCCGGTCGCGACTGGGTCGCCGATTCCATCGGTGTGACCGAGGACCAGCTGCTGCCGCGGTTCCTGGCCGCGGCGAATAACCCGTTGCCGACGCATGAGGTCGCGAGCGGGCCGGTGCAGGAGGTCGTGCACGACGAGGTCGATCTGCTCCGTCAGCTGCCGGTCCCCAAGCACAATGAGCGCGACAGTGGTCCCTACATCACCGCCGGTCTGCTGATCGCCCGCAATCCCAAGACCGGCGTGCAGAACGTCTCGATCCACCGCTGCCAGATCAGCAGCAAGAACCGCATCGGCGTGCTGCTGCTGCCGCGGCATACGTTCTCCTATTATCGCATGACGGAGGAGATGGGACAGGCGCTGGAGATCGCGATCGTGATCGGCGCGCATCCGGCGCTGATGCTGGCTTCGCAAGCGATTGCCGCGCTCGACGAGGACGAGATGGCGATTGCGGGCGCGCTGCTCGGCACGCCCGTGGACGTCGTCAAATGCCGCACCAATTCGGTGCGAGTGCCCGCCCATGCGGAAATCGTGATCGAGGGGCGGATTCTGCAGGGTGTGCGCGAGCCGGAAGGTCCGTTCGGCGAATTCCCTCAATATTACGGTCCGCGCGCCAATCGCGAGGTGATCGAGGTTGATGCCATCACGCATCGCATGGCGCCGATTTTCCACACCATCGTCGGCGGCGGTTTTGAGCATCTCATCCTCGGCGGCGTGCCGCGCGAGGCGACGCTGCTTCAGCACTTGCGCCGCAGTTTTCCAAATGTGCTCGACGTCCGCCTCACGCGCGGCGGCACCTGCCGCTATCATCTCGCGATCAGAATGGACAAGACCAACGATGGCGAGCCCAAGAACATCATGATGTGCGCCTTCGGCGCGCATTACGACATCAAGCAGGTGGTCTTGGTCGACAAGGACGTCGACATTTCCTCATCGGAGGAGATCGAATGGGCGGTGGCGACGCGCTTCCAGGCCGACCGCGACCTCATGGTCGTCGCCGGCGCGCTCGGCTCGAAACTCGATCCGACCACCGACAATGGCATCAGCGCCAAGATGGGCCTCGATGCGACCGCGCCGGTCAGCGCGCCCGAGCTCGCCTTCAAGCGCATCCGCGTCAAGGGCGAGGAGGAGGTCGATCTGGCCACCGCTCTGCAAGCTGACCCGAGCGCCGCGGTCGCGCGCCTCCTCGCGGAGACGCGGACGTGAGCCGGTTTCCGCCCGCGAGCAACTTGCGTCCTTGTGCGCGGTTGGAATATGTAGCCGGTGCTGCTTATAGTGCCGCGCCAACAAGCCAATCATTTTGGGGCGCAATGCCGGGAGGAAGGAACTGATGTCGACGGCCCTGCGCATCGCTCATGGCGCTTTCGGCAGGGTCGCTCTGCTCGACATGGACCGTTCGCTGGTCCGCCACGCCCATCATCACTGCCATGTCCTGCTCAAGGTCGAGGGCGCCGATACCCAGTTTCTGGTCGGCGACCGGGTCACGCCGCTCACGGACACCGCCGCCGTGCTGGTCGACGGCTGGAAGCCGCATGCCTATGTGCACGACGCCAACCGTCCGCGCACACTCATCATGGCGCTCTACATCGAGCCGGAATGGCTGAAGGAGTTCCGTCCCGGCTGGGCCGCGAGCGGCGCGCCGGGCTTTTTCGAGCGGCCGTCAGGCGAGGTATCGCGGCGCATCCGCCAGCTCACGTTGCATTTGGCGGCCGAAATGATGGCGAATCCGGATGCGGTGCGCACCCATGAGCAGACCCTGTCGGATCTCATGATCGCGGTGATCGAGCGCTTCACGCCGTGGCGCAGCTTTCCGGTCTCGATCCGCGGCATGAGCGCGGTGAGCTGCGACTGGCGCATCCGCCGCGTGATGGACGTGATGCGGACGCACGATTCCCATGCCAACGTCGATCAGTTCGTGAAGGGCGCCGGCCTCTCGCGCGCCCAGTTCTTCCGTCTGTTCGAGACCTCGCTCGGCGTCTCGCCAAAGCTCTATCTCAACGTCGTCCGCATGGAGCGCGCGCTCGATGCGGTGATGCGCGAGGAGACGCCGCTCGGTGAGCTCAGCGAGCGTTTCGGCTTTCCGGAGCCGGCGCATTTTACGCGCTTCTTCCGCGATCATGCCGGCGTCAGCCCGCGCGAGTTTCGCAACGTCTCGCGTCTTGCGGGCTGATCTTGCGGGCTGATATTGCGCTGCACGCGCTCGAATGAGACGATTTGGTAAGTCGTGAGAGCGGGCGGTATGGCCCGCGCACCTGCCGTCCTGACATCTGTCACCGCCGCGTCATAGAGCGCGTCGGGAGGTATGCCGGGACATGTTACAGGCGGTCAAATCCGCAAATCCGGGAAGCGGCGATGAGCCATGGGTCGGGCGCTCGATCGAACGCGTCGAGGATGCCGCGCTGCTCAGCGGCCATGGCCGCTTCATCGACGATCTCGGCGTTCAGCCTGGCACGCTTCATGCGACCATCCTGCGCTCGCCGCATGCGCACGCCGATGTTCTCTCCATAGACGTTGAAGCCGCCAAGCGCCTGCCGGGCGTTGCGGCCATTCTGATCGGCAGTGACGTCAAGGCCGTTACCACCAGCCTCGTCGTCGGCGTGAAGGCGCCGGTCGAATGCTGGCCGATTGCGATGGACCGTGTACGCTATGTCGGCGAGCCCGTGGCTGTGATCGTAGCGAGCGACCGCGCCCGCGCCGAGGACGCAGCCGAGCTGGTCAATGTCGAATATCGCCCGCGCGCTGCTGTCGTCGATCCGCTCGGCACGCTGTCGCCCGGCGCACCGCTGCTGCACGACGGCTTTCCCGGCAATCTCGCCAGCGATCGCCACTTCAGCTACGGCGACCCTGAAAAGGCCTTCGCCGATGCGCCGCATCGCTTCTCCATCGATATCAAATACCCCCGCAGTTCCTGCACGCCGATCGAGACCTATGGCGTCGTGGCCTCGCATGACGCCGGCGAAGATGCGTTCGAGGTGCTCGCCAATTTCCAGGGCCCGTTCAGCATCCACACGGTGATCGCGCGTGCGCTCAAAGTGCCTGGCAATCGGCTGCGGCTGCGCACGCCGCCGGATTCCGGCGGCAGCTTTGGCGTCAAGCAGGGCGTGTTTCCCTATATCGTGCTGATTGCGGCGGCCGCACGTGTGACGGGACGGCCGGTGAAATGGATCGAGGACCGGCTAGAGCATCTCACCGCATCGGTATCGGCCACCAACCGTGCAACGACGCTGGCCGCGGCGGTCGCGACCGACGGAAAGATCCTCGCGCTCGACTGGGACCAGGTCGAGGATTGCGGCGCGCATCTGCGCGCGCCCGAGCCGGCCACGCTCTACCGCATGCACGGCAATCTGACCGGCGCTTACGACATCCGCCACGTCAAAATCCGCAACCGCGTCGTCGTCACCAACAAGACGCCGACCGGCCTCAACCGCGGTTTCGGCGGACCGCAGGTCTATTTCGCGCTAGAGCGCCTGGTGCAGCGGATCGCAATCGTGCTCGGCCTCGATCCGCTCGATGTCATCAAGCGCAATCTGATCGATGCCGGCGCGTTTCCCTATCGCACCGCGACCGGCGCGCTGCTCGATTCCGGCGACTATCAAGAAGCGATCACGCGCGCCGTCGAGCAGGGAAGGCTCGCGGAGCTCAGGGCGAAGCGTGACGAGGTGCAGGCGCGTGGCGGCCTCTACGGCATCGGCTTCACCGCCGTGGTCGAACCCAGCGTCTCCAACATGGGCTACATCACCACCGTGCTGACGGCGGCCGAGCGCCGCAAGGCAGGCCCGAAGAACGGCGCGCAGGCGACCGCCACCGTCGGGCTCGATCCGGTCGGCAGCGTCACCGTCCACGTGGCGTCGGTGCCTCAGGGGCAGGGCCATCGCACCGTGCTGTCCCAGGTAGTCGCCGATGTCTTCGGCCTTCAGCCAAAGGATATCCGCGTCAACACCGAGATCGACACGGCGAAGGACGCCTGGTCGATTGCATCGGGCAACTATGCCAGCCGTTTTGCTGCGGCCGTCGCCGGTACGGCGAAGGTCGCGGCTGAACGCGTTGCGGGCCGTCTTGCCCGCATCGCGGCCAGCCAGCTCAACGTCGAAGCTGCGGACATCGTGTTCGCAAGGGGCTTCGTTTCTTCGAAACACAATCCGGAAAACCGGATCGCGTTCTCGCGCGTCGCGGCCCTCAGCCACTGGTCGCCCGGCTCGCTGCCCGACGATGCCGTCCAGACCATCCGCGAGACCGTGTTCTGGACGCCGCCGGAGCTGACGCCGCCGGACGAGGACGACCGCATCAACTCCTCGCTCTGCCACGGCTTCATCTTCGATTTCTGCGGCGTCGAGATTGACCGCACCACGCTGGAGACGCGGATCGACCGCTACGTCACCATGCACGACTGCGGCACGATTTTACATCCCGGCATGGTCGACGGCCAGATCCGTGGCGGTTTTGCCCAGGCGCTCGGTGCTGCGTTGTACGAGGAATATGCCTACGCCGAGGACGGCAGTTTCCTCACGGGTACGTTCGCCGACTATCTGCTGCCGACCACCACCGAGGTGCCGGAGCCTGAGATCATCCACATGGAGACGCCGTCGCCGTTCACGCCGCTCGGCGCAAAAGGCGTCGGCGAGGGCAATTGCATGTCGACGCCGGTGTGCATCGCCAATGCGGTCGCGGACGCGCTCGGTGTTGCCGACGTCACGCTGCCGCTGGTGCCGGCGCGGCTCGCAGAGATGGTGCGCCGTGCCGAACCGCCGCCGCCCGCTGGCGGTGCGGCCGCGGCGCCCGTGCGCGAGGGCGACCGGCGGCTGCGCGGCGAGGGGCAGGCCTCGGTGCAGGGCGCGCCGGAGCAGGTCTGGGCGATGCTGCTCGATCCGGATACGCTGCAATCCGTCATTCCCGGCTGCCAGCGTGTCGACAGGATCACCGACACGCATTTCCGCGCCGATGTCACCCTCGGCATCGGCCCCGTCAGCGGGCGTTATCGAGCCGATGTGGAATTGTTCGATCTCGATCCGCCGCGCGCGGTGACCGTGCGCGGAGGGGCCACCGGCGCGCTCGGCTTCGGCAAAGCCGAGGGACGGATCACGCTCGCGCCCGACGGCAGCGGCGGAACAAAGCTGACCTACAGCTACGACGCCGCGATCGGCGGCAAGGTCGCCAGCATCGGCGGCCGCCTGCTCGATGGTGCGACACGCGTCATCATCGGCCAGTTCTTCACGGCGCTGGCCCGCAAGGCCGGCGGCGGTAGTGCAACTGGCGGCGGTTTCTCGCTGTTCGCGGTGCTGACGAAACTCGTCAGCCTGTTCGGGGGGCGCCGATGAAGCCGCCCGCATTCGATTATCTCCGCGCCGAGACTGTCGGCGACGTCCTCGAAGGACTCGCGCAGCAAGGCGGCGACGCGCGCGTGCTCGCCGGCGGCCAGTCGCTGATGGCGATGCTCAATATGCGGCTCGCCAAGCCAAAACTCCTGATCGACATCATGCGCCTCGAGGAGCTGCGCAAGATCGATCGGAAGGCCGATGCCGTCGTCATTGGCGCCGGCGTGCGCCAGGCCGATCTGCTCGCCTGGCCGGAGCTGGCCGAGGCGCTGCCGCTGGTGGCGCTGGCGCTGCCATGGGTCGGGCACATGCAGACCCGTAGCCGCGGCACCATCTGCGGCTCGCTCGCGCATGCCGATCCTAGCGCTGAGATGCCGCTGGCTCTGGTCGCGCTCGGCGGCGAGGTGCTTTTGCGCAGTGCCAAACGTCGGCGCCGCGTCGCGGCCCAGGACTTCTTCGCCGGCATGATGCTGACGGCGCGCAGCGACGATGAATTGATCGAGGGCATCTCGCTGCCTGTTATCCAGGGATCGCGCGTTGCCTTCCGCGAGGTGGCGCGCCGTCACGGCGATTTCGCCATCGTCGCTTGCGCCGCGATGAAGACCGCCACGGGCGTGCGCCTCGCCGTCGGCGGTGTCGCCGACGTCCCGACCGCGCGGGATTGGCCGCCTCTGCAGGGCGGCGCGCTCGACGATGTCCTCAACGCCTTCGCCTACGAGCTCGGTGCGCGCGACGACGTTCACGCCACCGCACGTTACCGCCGCGACCTCGTCCGCATGATCGGCCGCGACCTGATCGGCGAGGTGCTGCAATGACCCGCCTCAAGGCAGATGCCCGCCATTCCGTCCGCCTCACGCTGAATGGCAAGCCCGTCCAGTCGGAAGCCGAGCCGCGCATGCTGCTCTCCGACTTCCTGCGTCACCAGATTGGTGCGACCGGCACCCATGTCGGCTGCGAGCACGGCGTCTGCGGCGCCTGCACCATCGTCGTCGACGGCATGCTGACGCGGTCCTGTCTGACGCTCGCAGCGCAGGTCGATGGCTGCGAGATCCAGACGGTCGAAGGGCTGGCGCCATCGGCGGACCGGCTCGGCGTGCTGCAGCAGGCGTTCCGCCGCAACCACGCGCTCCAGTGTGGCTTCTGTACCGCAGGCATTTTGATGTCGCTCGACCACTATCTCGCCAGGAACCCGGCACCGACGGAAGCGGAGATCCGCGATCTCCTCAGCGGCCATCTGTGCCGTTGCACCGGCTACACCCCGATCATCCAGGCGGCGCTGGAAGCCGCCGCCCAGCTTGCTTCATCCAAAAAAGAGACGTCCGATGCTTGATCTCGCCAGCAGCTTCATGGCCAGCGCCGCGCGCGATCCCCACGCCATTGCATTGGTCGACGGCGATCTCCGCCTGACCTACCGGCAATGGTACGACAAGATCTCCGCACTCGCGGCATCCTTCGACCGCCTCGGCCTCAGGCCGGGCGATCACGTCGTCACGCTGCTGCAGAACCGCTGGGAGGCGGCGACGCTGCACTGGGCCTGCCAGTTTGCGGGTCTCGTGATCACCCCGATCAACTGGCGGGCCAAGGCCGACGAGCTCGACTATTGCATCGAGAACGCCGAAGCCTGCGCGCTTGTCTATCAGGATATTTCCGCGGAGGCAGTGCAGGGATCGGCGCTGGCGGGCAAGCTGCTGCGCGTGTCCGTCGATCCTGGCACAGGCGGAGCGACGAGCTTCGCCGATCTGATCCGGGACGCCGCGCCAGATGCCGAGCCGCGCATCGGCGCGGACTCCTGGTCGATCATGCTCTACACCTCCGGCACGACGTCGCGGCCAAAGGGCGTGCCGCGGCGGCATCGCGCCGAACGTGCCGCGGCGATCGCCCATGTCGCACAAAACCTCTACGGCCGCGGCGAGCGCACGCTTGGCGTGATGCCGCTCTATCACACCATGGGGGTCCGCTCGCTCCTGGCGATGTCGCTGATCGGCGGCAGTTTCGTCTGCCTGCCGCGCTATGACAGCCGCCAGGCGCTGGCGCTGATCGAGCAAGAGGCGATCACCAATCTGTATCTGGTGCCGACGCTCTATCACGACCTCGTGCATCACGAGGCCTTTGCTGGGACCAACGTGTCCAGCGTCCGCAAGCTCGGCTTCGCCGGCGCGTCGATGACCGACGGACTGCTGAAAAAACTGAACGAGGCGTTCAAGCCGGACCTGTTCGTCAATCACTACGGCAGCTCGGAGATCTACACCTTTACCATCGACCAGAACGCCGCGGCAAAGCCGGGGTCGGCGGGCAAGGCCGGGCTGAACCAGCACATCAAGGTGGTGCGCATCGGCGCGCGATCGGTCGCGGAGCTTGCGGCGGTCGGCGAGGAGGGCGAGATCATCGCAACGCTTGCCGGCGACGAGGCGTTCGAAGGTTACTGGCGCCGTCCTGAAGCGGATGCCAAGTCGCTGCGCGAGGGCTGGTATTTCACCGGCGACACCGGCTTCGTCGATCCCGACGGCGACCTGTTCGTCACCGGGCGCGTCGACGACATGATCATCACCGGCGGCGAGAACGTCTCGCCGGTCGAGATCGAGAGCTGTCTGTCGCTGCATCCGGCGGTCGACGAGGTCGCGGTGGTCGGCGTCACCGACGAAAAATGGGGCAAGGTCGTCGCGGCTTTCGTGAAACGCAACCGTCCGGTGTCGGATGTCGAGCTCGAGCAGTTCTGCCGCACCTCGGGCCTCGCCAATTTCAAGCGGCCGCGCCGCTACGTATTCGTCGACGCGATTCCCAAATCGCCGGTCGGCAAGCTGCTGCGGCGACTGCTCGTTGCCGGAGAATACGAGGCCGAGCGCCAGCCGCCGTCGGACGCCGCCTGATCATCACGCACTCAACAGAAGGAAGCCAACATGCCGTCACCCTACACATTCGCCGATGCCCGGCTCGCTAAGCTCGACGGGTTCAAGGTCGAGATCGACGAGGCGCATGAGCGCGCCGACATCATCCTGGGCCGTCCGCCATACAACGTCGTGGCAATGCCGCAGCGCGACCAGCTGCGGCTGACCTTCGAGACGCTCGACGAGGATCCGCGCGTCCGCACCATTGTGGTGCGCGGCGAGGGCGAGCATTTCTCCAGCGGCGGTAATATCGGCGGCTTCATGGAGGCGAGCCCCGAGCACGTCTCCAAGCTCGCCTGGAACATCGCAGCACCGGCGCGCTGCGCCAAGCCCGTCATCGTCGCCAACCGGGGCTATTGCTTCGGCGTCGGCTTCGAGCTGTCGCTCGCCTGTGACTTCCGTATCGCATCCGAGACCACGCAATACGCATTGCCGGAGCAGAAGCTCGGCCAGATCCCGGGGTCGGGCGGTTCGGCGCGCCTGCAGAAGATGGTCGGCATCACCCGCACCAAGGACATCGTGATGCGCTCCAAGCGCATCTCGGCCAAGCAGGCGTTCGATTGGGGCATCGCCACCGAATGCGTGCCGGATGCCGAGCTGGAGAAGGCGACCGACAAGCTGGTCGACGAGCTCCGCACGTTCTCGCCGCTGGCGCAGCGCACGGCGAAAAAACTCCTCAACGACACCGAGGATTCGACGCTCGCCATCGCCATCGAGCTCGAAGGCCATTGCTACAGCCGCCTGCGCCAGTCGGAGGACTTCAAGGAAGGCGTCGAGGCCTTCAACGACAAGCGCCCGCCGAAATTCGCCGGCCGCTGATACGCGGGAAGAACTGCTGCGGTTCGCAATGGCGCGGACCGCGGCTCTATCAAAACGGGGGAGGTAAAACAACATGGCTGAGATGGATATGCCGGTCGCGGGTGCGCGAAGCTCGGCGGACAACAAGCAGATGGTCAATGCGATCATCGCCTCGGTGCTCGGATGGGCGCTCGACCTGTTTGATTTGTTCATTCTATTATATGTCGCGCCGGTCGTCGGCGCGCTGTTCTTTCCATCGAGCAATGCGGCGCTGTCGCTGGCCGCGGTCTATGGCTCGTTTGCCGTGACGCTGTTGATGCGGCCGCTCGGCTCGGCGGTGTTCGGTCACTATGCCGACGTGCACGGCCGCAAGCAGGCCATGCTGATCGCGATCGTCGGTGTCGGCATCAGCACGGCGGCCTTCGGCCTGCTGCCGACCATCGCGCAAGTCGGCGTGATCGCGCCGGTGATCTTCCTGATTCTGCGCCTGGTGCAGGGCATCTTCGTCGGCGGCGTCGTGGCGTCCACCCACACCATCGGCACCGAGTCTGTGCCGGCGCACTGGCGCGGCGCGATGTCCGGACTGGTCGGCGGCGGCGGCGCCGGCATCGGCGCACTGCTGGCGTCCTTCATCTTCCTGATTACGTCCTCGATCTTCCCGGGCGATGCCTTCGCCGTGTGGGGCTGGCGCTTCATGTTCTTCTCCGGCTTGCTGAGCTCGCTGCTCGGCTGGTTCATCTTCCGCAATCTCGAGGAGTCGCCCTATTTCAAGGAGCTCAAGCGTCAGCAGGGCAACAAGCAGGCGAAGGTCTCGAAGGCGCCGGTCAAGGACGTGTTCTCCGGCGAGTATCGGGGCGTCTTGTTGCTTAATTTGCTGATCACCTTCGGCGGCGGCGCCGGCTACTATCTGACCTCGGGCTATCTGCCGAGCTTCCTGAAAGTCATTAATGCGGTCCCGAACCAAACCTCATCGCTGATCCTGATGGGCGCGAGTGTCTCGGCGTTCTGCTCCGCGGTGCTGGTGGGGGCGCTCAGCGACCGCATCGGCCGTAAGAAGACGTTCCTCATCATCGGCGTGCTGGCGGCGGTGCTGCTGCCGCTCTGCTATCTCAACCTGGCTGCCACCAAGGACACGACGCAAATCACGCTCTATGCGTTTGCCATCGCCTTCATTGGCAACGCCGGATACGCGCCGGTGCTGATCTTCCTCAACGAGCGTTTCCCCACCGCGCTGCGCGCCAGCGGCACGGGCCTGTCCTGGAACATCGGCTTCGCGCTGGGCGGCATGATGCCGACCTTCGTCTCGCTGGTGAGCGGCAGCCCCGCGGAGATTCCGATGTCTCTAGCCTACTTCGCGGTGGGGGTGTTCGTGATCTACCTGATCGGGGCGATCGTGATTCCCGAGACCAAGGGCAACTTTCGCTAGATTATATCGGCGCGGCCGCAACGGCCGCGCCGATCCATCGAATTGCAAAACGAGATGGGAATGGATGAGCTGCATTTCGACGATGTGATCGTCGGCGGCGGATCGGCGGGGTGTGTGCTCGCGAACCGGCTTTCTGCGGACGTGAGCCGCCGCGTGCTTCTGATTGAGGCCGGGATGGACACGCCGCCCGAAGCGACGCCGCCGGAAATCCTCGACAGCTATCCGATGCCGCTGTTCTTTGGCGACAAATACATCTGGCCGGGCCTTTCGGCCGTAGCCGGCCGCAATGCCGAGGGCAAGCCGGTCGTCCGCGCCTATGAGCAGGGCCGGGTCATGGGTGGCGGGTCCAGTATCAATGTGCAGTCGGCAAATCGTGGCCTGCCGCGCGACTACGACGAATGGCGCGATCTGGGCGCGCATGGCTGGGGCTGGGCGGATGTGCTGCCCTATTTTCTCAAGCTCGAAACCGACCTCGATTTCAACGGCCCGCTGCACGGCAAGAGCGGACCGATCCCGATCCGCCGCGTCGCACGCGAGGCGATGCCCCGGTTTGGCAAAGCCGTCGGAGAAGCGTTGTCGGCAACCGGCTTGCCGTTCCGGAAAGACCAGAACGCCGAGTTCGAGGATGGCATTTTTCCGCCGGCCTTTTCGAACCACAACGATCGGCGCGTCTCGTCCGCTGCCGGCTATCTCGATGCGGCAACGCGGGCACGGCCGAACCTGACGATCTGGGCCGAAAGCGAGGTGGCGCAGCTTCAGCTTGAAAGGCGTCGCGCGACGGGGGTCGTGGTCGCGCGCGGCGGGCAGAAGCTTGCCGTTAGCGCCAGCCGCGTGATCCTCACCGCAGGCGCGTTGCAATCGCCGGCAATCCTGATGCGGGCGGGAATCGGCCCGGGCGCTGCGCTCCAGGCGCTCGGCATCCCCGTGGCCATTGATCTCGCGGGCGTGGGTAGCAATCTACGCGATCATCCAGCTCTGACGTTCTGCCAATATTTGCCGCGCCGGCTGCGACTGCCGCTGGCGCGTCGCCGCCCGAACTTCGCCGCGATGCGCTTCTCGTCGGGACATCTAGGCTGCGATCCCTCCGACATGTACATAACAGCATCGGCGCGCGGCGGCTGGCATGCTCTGGGCACCCGGCTCGGCCTCTATTTCCTCTGGTGTAACCGGCCGTATTCGAGCGGATCACTGAAGCTGGCAGCGCCCGATCCCAAGACCTATCCCGTTGTCGATTTCGACCTGTTGTCCGATCCGCGTGATCTCGAACGGATGATTGCGTCCGTGCGCCTGCTTGCGAGCCTCGTCGTTCACCCCGCGCTTAATCCTGAAGCCGCCGACTTCTTCCCGGCCTCGTATTCCCCGTGCATCAAGCGGCTGAGCCGGTATGGCACGGCCAACCGCATCGTCGCGTCCATCCTCGGGCCGATGCTCGACGTACCCGTTGGCCTCCGGCAGCTCGTGATCCGGCTCGCGCTGCTCAATGGTACGACCTTCCAGGCCACGCTTGCCGACCACCGCGCGCTCGAAGCTTTCGTGCGGCAGAGCGTTTTCGGCGTCTGGCACCCCGTGGGGACCTGCCGCATGGGCGATCCCACCGACCCTATGGCAGTGGTCGATCCAGAAGGGCTGGTGATCGGCAGCGATAATATCTTCGTGGGGGATGCCTCGATCATGCCGCGGTTGCCGACGGCCAATACCAACATCCCCGTGATCATGGCGGCCGAGAAGATCAGCGATGCGCTTTTGCTTCGAAGTTAGCTGTTTTTGATGCGCCAACCGCAGACGCGCGCAAAGAGCGTCAAGACCGCCCGGCGCGCCACCGCACTTCCGGATCACCCAGACTGGATAACCACAAACAGGAAACGGGACTGTCAATGGGTTGTGGCCAATGACCGCTGACGATATCGCGCGTCGAGAGCGCCAACTGGACTCCTAGCCTTCCCAGATCAGTGGACACCTATAGCTTAAGATTTGTGGTGGCGGCACGTGAACCATCGAACGACTGGACTAGCGCGCTCCTAATCTCTGACGGTATTTGAACAAGCGCCCAACTAGGGCGGTAACGTCCGTTTGGAGCCATGCTGTCGAAGGTGGTGCCGCGCACCCGCCTGCATGACATGTGGCGGTTGCCGGCGGAGCTTCTGGAAGAAGCCCAGGACGATGCCACCATCGTCGCGATCCGCGACATGGAGCGCGCCGGGATTGACATCGTGACCGACGGCGCGATCCGCCGCGAGAGCTACTCCAATCGTTTCGCCACCGCGCTCGACGGTATCGATGGAGACAATCCCGCGATGATCGTGGCGCGCACCGGCAACACCCCGACGCCGGTGCCGCGCGTCGTTGGTCCCGTCAAACGTCGGGCTCCAGTGGAGCTGCACGACATGCAGTTCCTGCGTGAGAATACCGACCGCGCCGCCAGGATCACGTTGCCGGGCCCGTTCACCATGAGCCAGCAGGCCAAGAACGAATTCTACAAGGACGACGAAGAGCTCGCGATGGCTCTCGCCGAGGCCGTCAATGCAGAGGTGCTCGACCTGCAGAGAGCGGGCGCGGACGTGATCCAGCTCGACGAGGCCTGGGTGCGTAACAATCCGGATTTGGCCAAGCGCTACGCCGTGAAGGCGATCAACCGCGCGCTAAATGGCATCACCGTGCCGTCGTCCATCTCTGCTTCGGCCATGCGGCGGTCGTGCCGGGGTCAAACAAGCCGGCCGGCTATTCGTTCCTGGCCGAGCTCGACGACACCATTGCCGACCAGATCTCGATCGAGGCGGCGCAGCCGAAGCTCGACCTCGGCGTGCTCAAGGATTAGTCGAAGAAGATCATGCTCGGCGTGCTCGACCTCGGCAATCCGGCGATCGAGAGCGTCGATACCGTCGCCGACCGCATTCGCAACGGCCTCAAATACGTGTCGGCCGATCGTCTTATCCCGGCGCCGGATTGCGGCATGAAATACATGCCACGCAGAACTGCCTTCGGGAAGCTGAAAGCCATGTGCGATGCGGCAGTTAAGGTGCGGCGTGAGGTTGGTTGAAGAGTTTTGAGAGGCTTCTCGAATGTTGATGTCGGAGCAACGGAAGCGACTACTTTGCGGAAAGGAAAGTCGGCGCAATTCATGTTGCTCTTGATCAACTCCGCCGTCCTTGGGTGGAGTTAGCCCAAATTGGCCCATGATGGACTGGAGCGAGACCGCGGGCCTTTCAGTCGGTTAGATAATGGCGTGTGCATGACGTGTGCACCGGGAGGTCAAGAGAGATCCACACGGCAAGTTGGAATGACTGCGAAGCCGACCTTCTTAGGTCATCCCGCAAGGAAGCCGCCATCTACGGCAAGAACAGTGCCGGTGGCGTATTGGGAGGCCGGCATGCAGAGGAAGGCGACCGCACCTGCAATGTCTTCCGGCTTTCCCCACCGTTTGAACGCAATGCGATCAGCAATGCGCTGATAGTGTGCACCATCGGTGCGGCCCGCGGCGTTGATGGCCGTTTCGATATAGCCGGGCGCCACCGCATTGACGCGGATGCCTTCTTCGGCCCACTTCAAAGCCAGCGCCTTGGTCAGCATCACGACGCCACCTTTGCTGGCGCAATAGGCGGGGATCCGCGGCAACGCCAGCGTGGCGTTCATCGAGGCGATGTTGACAATCGAGCCCTTCGTCTCCGCGAGCAGGGGGTGGAACGCCATGCAGGTCCGGAACGTGCCGGTGAGATTGACGTCGAGCACTTTCATGAAGGTTTCGATCTCGAATTCCTTGTCGCGCGCGAGAATTCCGGCGCAGTTGACCAGCGCGTCCACGCGCTTGTGCTGCCGGGCACAGGACGTGACGGCGTTGTCGTCGGTGACATCGAGCGCCGCGAGCGAGAGCCCGGCACGTGGCTTAAGGAGAGTGCGGGCGAGATCGGCGTCATTGGCGCCTGTTGCCGTCACCGTTGCACCGAGATCGCAAAATTGATTGCTGATCGCGGCGCCAATGTCGCCAGCGCCGCCGATCACGACGGCATGAAAGCCCGGTTTGAGGGAAAAATTCGAACTCATCGGAAGGTCTCACTTCAGGGATTTCGGCGGTGAGGCCGTCGATTCGCGGACCACGAGCGAGAAGTCGATCTCGCGGTGCATGATGGTCTGCTCGCCGGCGAGGCTGCGCACCAGATATTCGCCGGCGCGCTGCCAGGTTTCTCCGGTCGGAACATGGATCGTGGTCAGGCTCGGCCGCAAATGCCGGCTCCAGTCGAGGTCGTCGAAGCCGACCACTGAAAGGTCGCGCGGCACGGCGAAACCGTCGCGCTCCGCCTCGAGCAATACGCCGTAGGCGATGACGTCGTTGCCGCACACCACGGCCGTCGGACGGTCCTTGAGGTTGAGGAGATAGCGTGCCGCCTCGCGCGCATCGTCCAGCGTATAGGGCACCTCGACGTGCCATTGCGGAGGAAGCGCGAGGCCGTTTTGGGTCAGCGCGCGGCGAAAGCCGGCGACGCGGGCGCTGGCGCGGTCGTTGTTTCGCTGGAGCGCCGAGACGATTCCGATACGGCGGTGACCGAGCTCGATGACATGTGCGGCGGCGCGGTGGGCTGCGGCTTCGTTGTCGGTGCCGACGCAAGGGTAGGGCCTGTCGGGCTGGTAGATGCCGACATTGATGAAGGGCACCTTGTTGTCGGCAAGCAGCTTGCGCAAGGCCTCATGATGGCAATCGCCGCGCAGCACGAGGCCATCGACGCCGCGGCTGATCAGATTGCGCGCCTGCTGCAATTCGACATCGAGATCATATCCGCTCGTGGTGAGGAACAGCATGTACCCGACTGACGATAAATATTGCTGGAGCGAGGCGATGCCGCGCGCGAACATCGTGTTGTCGATCGTCGGCACGATCGCGCCAAGCGTGCGTGAGCGGCGCGACGACAGGATCCGCGCCGGCGCATGCGGGATGTAGCCAAGCGCGTCGATGGCCTGCTCGATTCGCGCGCGCAGGGACGGGCTGACCGCGTTCGGATTGTTCAGGGCGCGCGACACCGAGGCGGTCGACACGCCGGCGCGCGCCGCGACGGCGCGGATGCCCTGCTTGACGGACTTGACGTTGGTCAATCTCATGAGTGTAACGTTACATTCTGCGTCGCGAGCCATATAGTAGTGGCACACGCCTAAATTTGTCGTAGATTGCGCGATCTGTCCATCGCTTGACACGGCGGATGTGAGGTCTATTTTGTAACCGTTTTCAAGTGACGCTCAACCATGTTCAAAATGGTCCGCCAGCTTAAGGCGGCCGGCCGGGAGGAGACTTCGATGAAGGCCAGGATGCTCGCGACGCATGTCGCGTTGCCCGTTCTCGCGATTGCCGTCAGTGCGCAGGCGCATGCCGCCGATTTTGACTGGATGAAGTTCAAGGGCAAGACCGTCGCCTTTCTCGCCAACAACAATCCGGTCGCGCAGGCACTGCTGACCTACAAGGCCGATTTCGAGAAGCTGACCGGCATGACCCTGAAGGTCGATGGCTATCAGGAACAGCAGATGCGCCAGCGTCTGGTCACCGTCATGAACGCGAACAGCGACGAGGTCGACGTGTTCATGACGCTGCCCTCGCGCGAGGGCGAGCAGTTCGCCGCTGCCGGCTGGTACGGCGATCTCACCGCGATGGCCAAGAACGACGTCGCCAAGGACTACGATCCGAACGGGCTGAGCCAGGCCCTGCTGAAGGCCGCGACCTTCAATGGCAAGCTCACCAGTATGCCGATGAATCTCGAAGGGCCGATCTTCTATTACCGCACTGACATCTTCAAGAAGTGCGGTCTCGAGGCGCCGAAGACCATCAAGGACGTCGAGGCCGCCGCCGTGAAGATCAAGGCTTGCGACAGCGCGGTGACGCCGTTCGTCTCGCGCGGCCTCAAACCCGCGGTCGCCTACACCTTCAGCAACATGCTGCACAATGTCGGCGGCAGCTATATCGCCAACGGCAAGTCGAATCTCTGCTCGGCCAAGGGCAAGGAGGCGCTCGACACCTATAGCCGGTTGCTGCGCGATTTCGGACCGCCCGGCGTCGTCAACTACAGCTTCCAGCAGATTTCCGCGCTCTATCGCAGCGGCCGCGCCGCGATGGCGTTCGAATCGTCGAACGAACTGCGCACAGTGATGGAAGGCGGCGCGCGCCTGAAGGATACCGGCCTGCTGCCGTTCCCGGCGGGTGAGGCCGGCCAGGTGCCGACCACGATCGGCTGGGGCATGGCAGTCTCCTCACACAGCAAGCAGCCGGAAGCGGCCTGGTATTTCGTGCAATGGGCGACGAGCCCCGAGGTGCAGAAGAAAATGGCGCTCCAGGGCATTGCCCCGCCGCGTCCGTCGGTCGCCAAGGATCCCGAATATCGCAAGTGGATCGATGAGGAGCCGGTGCGCAAGCAATGGCAGGCCGCGCTCGACGTGCTCGCCAGCAAGGGCTCCTCCGAGGTCGGCTATCCCATCGTTGCCAATCCGGCATCGCGCGAGTTCATCGGCCAGGCGGTGCAGGACCTGATCCTCAAGCAGAAGCCGATCGACCAGGCCTGCGCGGATGCCGACAAGGCGCTCGATGCGCTGATCGCCCAGAAGTAACGGCTTCATGCCGGCAGGCTCGCTGCCTGCCGGCATTTCCCCACACACTGAGGACGCGAACGGATGTCTGACTCGGCTGCGACACTCACGCAGGACCGGCAGAAGCTGGAAATGGCGGCGCTATCGGCGCCGGCCGTGATCTTCACGGTCGCAATGATCGCGTTTCCGGTCGTCTATACGATCTGGCTTGGCTTCCAGACATTTTCCTCGACCGGCAAGCAGTCCTTTGCGGGCCTTGCCAATTATTCCAAGCTGATCTCCGATTATGAGTTCTGGCACGGGCTGTGGATCACCATCGCTCTCTTCGTGCTGTCGCTGGTGCTGCAGCTCGTGTTCGGCGTCTGGCTGGCGCTGGTGCTGTTTCACGCCAAGCGGTTGCCGGGCATTGTGCGCTCGCTGTTCATCTCACCCTTCATGATGCCGCCGGTGGTGGCCGGCATGATGTGGCTGGTGATCCTCGATCCCTCGCTGGGCGCCGCCAATTATATCCTGCAATCGTTCGGTCTACCGCCGTCGGACTGGCTGGCCTCGCCGTCGCTGGTCATTCCGACCGTCGCGCTGATCGACAGCTGGCAGTGGACGCCTTACGTCGCCCTGATCGTGCTGGGCGGCTTGCAATCCCTTCCGACGAGTGTCTACGAGGCCGCGCAGATCGACGGCGCATCCGCGTTCAAGACCTTCCAGCGCATCACGCTGCCGCTGCTGCTGCCGACCATCGTCACCGCGGCGATCCTGCGCAGCGTCGATCTCCTGCGCTTCTTCGACATCATCTACATCACGACCCAGGGCGGCCCCGGCAACGCCTCGAACACGCTCAACATCTACGGTTTTCGCGTCGGCTTCGAGTTCTTCAACATCGGCTATGCCAGCGCTCTGATGCTGACCTTGACGGCGATCGTGTTCGGCGCCGTGCTCGCCTTCAACCGCCTGCGCGGCGCAGTGGCGTGGTGATGTCATGAACGATGCCGCCAACACCGAGCGCTGGATCCACCGCCTCAACACGGTGCAGCTCGTGCTCGCCGGCATCATCATCATGGCGCCGACGGTCTGGATGGTGCTGTCCTCGTTTAAGCCGTCCTTCGAGGTCACCGCCTATCCGCCGACGCTGGTCTTCACGCCGACGCTGGAGAATTACGCCGAGCTGACCAGGACCACGCCGTTCCTGAGCTACGCGCTCAACAGCCTCATCGTTACCGTCGGCTCGACCGCGCTCGGGCTGCTGTTCGGGATTCCCGCCGCCTTCGCCGTCTCCTGGACGCGGATTACCTGGCCGGCGATCCTGACGCTGGCGGCGCGGATGGCGCCCGGCACGCTGTTCCTGCTGCCGTGGTACGTCATGTTCCGGCAAATCGGCATGATCGGCTCCTACACCGCGCTGATCCTCAGCCACGCCGTCATCACGCTGCCGATCGTGATCTGGGTTTTGCTGCCGTCGTTCGATGTCATCCCGCGCAGCGTGTTCGAGGCTGCGCAAGTCGATGGATGCAGCTTCACGCGTATCCTCTGGCGCATCGCGATGCCGCTGGTGGCGTCGGGCGTCGCCGTCTCGGCGATCCTCGCCTTCGTCTTCTCGTGGAACTACTTCCTGTTTGCGCTGGTGCTCTCCAATGGCGACACCAAGACGTTGATCGCGGCGGCCTTCAACTTCATCGGCGAAGGCTCGACGCAATGGGGCGCCCTCATGGCCGCGGCGACGCTGATCGCATTGCCGCCGCTGGTGCTGGCGGCCTTGGTTCAGCGCTGGCTGGTGTCCGGACTGACGCTCGGCGCAGTGAAAGGCTAGGTATCTGATGAATATGTCCCCCAGTCCGAATTCGATCATGCAGGCCGCGGTCTTCCACGGCAATGATCGCATCACCATCGAGCGTGTGGCGATGCCCGAAATCGGCGCCGGCGAGGTGCTGGTCCGTGTCTCGCGAACGGCGCTGTGCGGCTCAGACTTCAAGCTCTGGCACAAGGGCGCCGAGTTCACCGCCGGCCACGAGATCTTCGGCGTCGTCGAGCAGCCAGGCCACGGTCTGTATGGCCGCCGCTGCGCCGTCTACATTCCCTTGCACTGCGATCACTGTGCCGCCTGCAAGCGCGGCGATACCCAGATGTGCCTCGAGGTCTCCAGCCTGATCGGCTGGAACAGGCCGGGCGGCTATGCCGAATACGTGCCCGTGCCGGAAAATTGTTTGCTGCCGGTACCCAATGATATCGAGGACAGCCTCGCGCCGCTGTTGCTCGACACCATCGGCACATCCGGCCACGCCGTACGGTTCGTCAGCCGCGTGGTGCCGGCGAACGAGGCCGGTCCGGCCCTCGTGATGGGGGCGGGGCCTGTCGGTCTCGGCGTCGTGCTGGCGCTTCGCGCGCTTGGCTACAACGACATTCATGTCGCCGATCCCAATGCGGCGCGGCTGAAGATCGCACAGTCCTTCGGCGCGAAGGCGCACCCGGTCGGCGACACCTCGAAGCGCTTCGCGCTCATCATGGAATGCTCGGGCGCCCATGCGGCGCGCAATCTCGGCATCGAGCTCGTGTTGCCGCGCGGCGCGCTGGTGCTGGTCGGCGAGAACGCCGCGCCATGGACCATCGAGGAGGGCAAGGTATTCCGCCGCAAGGATTTTTACATGATCCGGACCTTCTACTTCCCGGTCTCGGATTTCGAGCAGAATGTCGAGCTGCTGCGCAAGTACAAGGACGAATACCGCGTCCTCGTTGACGGCGAGTTCGGTCTTTCGGATCTCCCTGAAAACTTCGCGCGGTTCGCCAACGGCGAGCTGATCAAGCCTGTGCTGGCGCTGGACTAAGCGATCATGGCCTCGATCTCGATCCGCAATCTCACCAAGCGCTACGGTAATTTCACCGTGATCCCCGATCTCAATCTGGAGATCGCGGACCATGAATTCGTGGTGTTCGTCGGCCCATCCGGCTGCGGCAAGTCGACCTTGCTGCGCATCATCGCGGGCCTCGAGCCTATTTCGGGTGGAGACCTTTACATTGGCGACAAGCGCGTGAATGGCGTGCAGGCGGCCCACCGCGATATCGCGATGGTGTTCCAGGATTACGCGCTCTATCCACACATGCGAGTCTACGACAACATGTCGTTTGCGCTGGAGCTGCGGGGAACGCCGAAAGCGGAAATCGACGCGCGGGTGAAGCGCGCCGCCGCGCTTTTGCACATCGAGCCTTATCTCGACCGCAAGCCGAAGGAGCTGTCCGGTGGCCAGCGCCAGCGCGTCGCCATGGGCCGCGCCATCGTGCGCAATCCCAAGGCGTTTCTGTTCGACGAGCCGCTGTCCAACCTCGACGCCAAGCTGCGCGGGCAGGTGCGCGCCGAGATCAAGGCACTATCGCAGCAGTTGAAGACCACCATGGTCTTTGTCACCCATGACCAGATCGAGGCCATGACCATGGCCGACCGCATCGTGGTGCTTCAGAGCGGCACGATCCAGCAATACGACACGCCGGAGACGGTTTACGAGCGACCCGCCAACCAGTTCGTCGCCGGCTTTATCGGCTCGCCCGCCATGAATTTCTTCGCGGTCGAGTGGCACGACGACTGCGCAATCCTCTCCCAAGGTGGAACGGCGGTGCCGGTGGACGGCGAGATCGCGAGTAGTCTGCGCCGGGCCGGCAATGCCTTACTCGGCATTCGTCCCGAACATTTCACTGTCGCCACCAATGCTGCCGATGGCATTGCCATCGAGGTCAAGCTGGTCGAGCCGCTCGGCTCCGATACGCTAATCCATTTTGATCTCGCCGGTGTCTCCGCGATCGCGCGGATCGACCCGTCGCTGCGACCGAAAGTCGGCGACCGCCTCGCGCTGCGCCCGCAGTCGAGCAAGACGCATCTGTTCGACGCCACCAACGGACAGGTCCTGCGGTGAGTACGTCAGCCAACATCGGTGATCTCTCAGCGCTGGCGGGCGTCGGGTCCAAAGCCCGACCCGTGCACGTGATCTGCCTCGGGCTCTCGGCGCTCGATCAGGTCTGGCGCGTCGATCGGCCGTTCGCGGGTGGAAGCGAGAAGATCAAGGCCCTCGCGTACGGCACGCTGGGCGGGGGCATGGCCGCCAATGCGAGCGTGGCGGTGGCGAAGCTCGGCGCGACCGTCGCGTTCTGGGGGCGGGCGGGGAATGACGCCGCCGGCCACGAGATGAGATCCGCCTTCGCCGCGGAAGGCGTGGATGTCGAGAATTTCCGGCTGTTTCCCCATGGCCGCTCGTCGGTCTCCGGGATTATTGTCGACAGTAGCGGCGACCGGCAGATCGTGAACTTCCGCGGCCTTTTTCCTGAAGCCGCGGATTGGCTTCCGCTCGAAGCTGTAGCCCGCGCATCCTCCGTACTAGCCGACCCGCGCTGGGTGGAGGGCGCCGCGACGCTGTTCCGCGAGGCGCGCTCGCGCGGCATTGCGACGGTGCTCGACGGCGACATGGCAGATGCCGAAGTGTTCGAACGGCTGCTGCCCCTGACCGATCACGCCATCTTCTCCGAGCCCGCGCTCGCCGTTTTTGCCGGCTCCGCCGATGATGAATCCCTCGCGTCCGTCGCCCGCTTCGGCTGTCGCGTCATGGCCGTCACGCGCGGCGAGGGTGGCGTGAGCTGGTACGAGAACGGCCAGCTTCACCGGCAGGCCGCCTATTCGATTGAGGTCGTCGACACCACAGGCGCGGGTGATGTCTTTCACGGGGCCTACGCGTTGGCGATCGGCGCCGGCCTGGAGGTGCGCGCCGCCATGGCATTTTCGGCGGCGACGGCCGCCATGAAATGCCGCCACGCCGGCGGCCGTAACGGAATCCCCGATATCAACGAGTGTCTTGCATTCATGAGGACGAAGCCATGAGAACGATTGGAAAGAACCGCGGCCTGGCACGGCTTGCTGATGCGGATGGCCACTTTCGCATGGTCGCGCTTGATCAGCGGCCACCCTTGTTCGATGCCATCGCGAACGCAAAAGGCATCACGCGGGACCAGGTCGAGTATTCCGACGTCACGGCGGCCAAGCGCCTTCTCGTCGAGAACCTTGCGCCGCATTGCAGCTCGATGCTGTTCGACCCGAACTTTGCCGTGCCTGCCGCGATCGATCTGCTGCCGCCGCGCTGCGGCCTGATCATGACGCTGGAAGAGCATCGCGTCGAGGAGACCGCGGGCGGTCGCAAGTCGCGGGCCATCACCAACTGGAGTGTGGAGAAGATCCGCGCCATGGGCGGTGACGCCGTCAAGGTGCTGGCCTGGTACCGGCCAGACGCCGATGCCGCGGTGAACGAACACCAGAAGAAGTTCGTGCGCGAGATCGGGCAGGACTGCGCCCGTCACGACATTCCCTATGTTCTCGAGCTGCTTGTTTATCCCTTCCTGGGCAGCGCCAATCACACCGCTGATTATGTCGAATCGCCGGGCAAGCTTCCCGGTCTGGTCATCGACAGCGTGCGCGAGTTTGCCAAGCCCGAATATGGCGTCGATCTCCTCAAGCTGGAGAGCCCAGTCGCGGCCAACAGCCTGCCGGCCCGCGATGGCAGCGCGGAAGCCAAGGCCGCGCAGAAGGAGTTTGATTCGATCGGCGATATCTGCCGCGAGCGCAACGTTCCCTGGGTGCTGCTGTCAGGCGGCGCTGCACCGGAGAAGTTCGAACGCGTGCTCGACTACTCCTATGCTGCAGGGGCCAGCGGCTTCCTGGCGGGCCGCACGATCTGGCTCGACGCCGTTCTAAAGAATTTTCCCGATCGGGCCGCGGTGTCTGCAAGTCTGCGCAAGGACGGTCTCAACGTGCTCGAACGGCTCAGCCAGATAACCACAGCCAAGGGCACGGCCTGGAAACCGCGCTATCCTGTCTTCACTGATATCAAGCAGGAGGGTGACTTCGCGCGCGCTTACTGTTCATTCCGTCTTGAAGTTCAATCCGAACCCACGCAGAGCTATGTTGAACCGCTAAATCCGTGTCGAGAACCGATCGAGTGATGTTATCGTCCGCCATACGATATCTAGGTCGTCCTGGCGGTAAATCTCCTTTCGGAGAAAATCGAGCTCGGCCTCGACAGCATCGGCGTCGAGGTACCAGGCTTTGGGGCGACCATCGGTACCGTCGTGCCACCGATAGCCACGTTGCTTGAGAGTGTCTTTCAATGCGAACGGCGCGCCATCGGCCCAGATGCGGTGCTGAGGGCGATGCGCGCGATCGAGCAGAGCCGCAAGTCTGGATTGCTCGGTCCCGGGAAGATCGAGTGCCAAAATCTCAAGTACTGCACGACAATCATCCAGCGCCCGGTGAGCGTCGTGGAAAAGGCCGTATTCCGAGAGCAGGTAGGCGGGGCGGGCGCCGAGGCCATGGGCTTTCCAGTCGATGCCGGTCGCTGAACAGGCACAGTGACAGTCCGCGAAGACCGGCCAGTGCCGTTCCGCGACCTTGCGGTCGAAGGCAGCGTTGTGAGCAATTACGATGTGTGCGTCCGCTACGAACTGCTCCAGCGCCGTGTTATCGATATTATGCCCGTCCACCATTGCATCCGTGATGCCGGTCAATGCGGTGATCGCAGCCTCAATCGGCTCCGACGGCTGCTGGAATCCTTGGAAGGTGCCGATGACGGAAGTGTTCCGGTCGTCGGCGTAGCCGAACTTGATGGCGGCGATTTCCAGGACCTCGTTGCGCGTGGTATCGAGGCCGGTCGTTTCCAGGTCAATGATCAGGCCGATTCGACCAGCCGCGGGGCGAGGCTCGGCAGTCCGTGGGGCAAGACGGCGAAGGATTTTGTAGTTGCCGGTGGCCTCGAGCATGCGCGCCATCGTCTCGGGCGTTCCCGTATCCTCGGACAGAACAATCTCCGGCTGGCTCGGTACTTGGGTGGCGACTTCGACTAAAGGATTCGCCGGTTGTCTCCAAGGCAGGCCGAACGGGAGGTTTGGTGACTTGTACATGGCGGTACGGCTCATCAGTTTCGGGTCGCGTTGGCGTCGCGATCGCGGAGGATAGCCTCGACGATGCGACGGAGGAGCCGGACCGAGCCGCCGTGCCAGCTTTGCGCGGCGGCGATGTGTTCAGTGCCGTCGAGCGGCGGAACCCAGTGGGTGTCGAGGCCGCGATCCTTCGCAAGGTCGGCGATGATCGCAGGCAAGAGCGCGTCGAGATCAGCGGACGTGGGGTTCGGAAATCTCACGACCCGAAAGCGGTCGCGGATCGGCGAGGGCAGAGGATCGACGCTGTTGGCGGTAGCGACGTAGGAGACGTGCGACAAGTCCAGATTCGTCTGCAGCGCTGGATCTGGATAGCGACTGTTCGTCTCGAATTCGAGGAAGCCGAGGAGGCAGTCCCAGAGCCGGCCATAGTCATTCCGCGTCGCGCTTTTTTCGATCTCATCGATAATCACCAGTGGGTTGGCGCTCGCGCCCTGCGCAACCGCAAGAAAAGGATGGCAAGGTTCGGCGGAATACCACCGGCGGTCGGTGCCGCCGAACGCGGCGCCATCAGCGCGGCTGGCATCAGTGCGCCAGACGTTGACGCCCAACAACTCAGCCAGGCGCCGTGCGAATCTGCTCTTGCCGCCGCCGGATTCGCCCACGAACAGTAGAGGACGTAAGCGAACTGTTGGTCGGCCGACAAGATCGGCGAGCGCAAAATCAATCACTTCGGCGGCATAGGGGAATTCAAAAAGGAGGGCACTACGCACGACATGCAGAGGCGGCGCCTCGACAAGCGGCATGGCGACGTTGACGATACCTTTGAATGGCCCAAGAACGTCTTTGAGCTTGGTGTTCTTCATCTGCTGCTCAGAGAGCTGTGCCACAACGACGCTGCGCTCCGGCGCTGAAGGCGCCAGAGGTTTCTGCAACTCACTCGTGGAGGCGGTCTCGGCATCCCTCTGCTGCCGTCTTTCTTCCTCCTCTTTCAGCTTGCGACGCAGAGCTACCTTGGTCGCTGTGAGGCGGTGCTCTGCCGTGAGGGGGCCAAGCCTGGCGGCGCCGGCGGCGGCGCTGCCATGCCGTGAAACCAGATCGCTGCACGCCGGCAGCGCGGCCCAGCCGAAGACAAACTCTTCCAGCTCAGCACACAGGTTCTCATCGGCGTCGTGGCAGACCTTCCCAAAGCTTGCGATCAAAGCTTTGCCCACCCTCTGATAGTCATCGAAGAACTCTGCGCTGCAGGGTAATGGCAGACTAAAAACGCGAACGCAGTCGGAAAGGCTGCGTAAGGCGGGCTCGTCCTGTTTGACGGCTCGCCGGTCGAGCTCGGCGGCGAGCTCAAGACCGGCGGCCGAGGTCTGCGTCACGATCCAGGCCGAGGTCTCGGCAAGACCAGGACAGACCTCATTGATCTCTCCGACGAGTCGCTCCTGGGTGTGCTCTTCGCCTTTGCTCGAAAGCAATGCGTAGCGCAGGAGGCGCGGCAACTTTTTCAGTTCTTCATCGAGGTCCGAAGAATCGGCCGCGGCTCCAGTCGACGCAGCATCGTCCTCGACTGTGTGATCGAAATCATCGGAATCGTCCGAGGTCGTCATGCTTCGTGCTCCCAGCCGCCGTGTTGGCGGGAGCCGGACATCATCTGAGAAGCGTTTGGGGTGGAGACCAGCACCGCGTCCGTCACCGCGATCCGGAACGGTCGAGTTCATGGAAGGTCTTCAAGAGCACGGTCTCGGCCTCGCGGAATTTGCGCGGATCACTCGCGTAGCGCAGTCCGTGCCTGTACCAGGACATGGCAAGTTCGATGGACAACCCGTGATCGAAGTTGGTCAGGCCGATCACTTGCGCCATGACCAGCGCCGACGCCGCGTGTCGCGCAAGCGCGCAACGGCAGAGCGCGGTCATCCCGATGTCGATGGCCAGCGTGGTCTTCTCGATCGGCATCATCGAGAACGCCATGTTGATGGCGGCCGCCGCGTCGCCGGCGAGCGCGGCTTTAAGATCATCGACCGGATGGAGCACGCCGATTCGATCCAAGGTCGTCAGCATGAGGGACTGCTCGGCGTCGCGAAGCGCATCTGAGGGCAGCGTTCGCCACCATTGTAACGGCACGACATCGGCGGCCTTGAAAGGCCAACGGCGATCCGGCTGCTCCTTGACCGGCCAGACGGGGCGGTGGCCGCAAGCGTCGGGGGTCGATCGCCGATCGATCGCGACCACGGACCCAGCTCCGTCAACTCGGCGGTCATCCTCATGCCGAGCATTGGACGCGGGCGCATTGGTGTTGTCAGTCATGTCTTGGACGTCCACTTCCGTCGGGTTTGATTAGCGCCGCCGACGGGCCGTCGGCGGCGCCGATGGATTAAGCCGCGCCGATCTTGGCGGTCACGGCCGGTTTGCGCGGTCCCGGCCCGGTCGGGCGCGCGTTGGCGAAATGAACGACGGGCGCTTCGGCCCGCAACGGATCAAGATCGGGCATCAGCCCGATGCCGCAGGTCGTCTCATCCTTCTTGGCGTTCTCGCGGATAACCCCCTCGATGACGGTGGAGAAGAGGTGCGGCAGTTCGGCGAGCAGCGCCTTGCGAAGGCACGAGGTGACCGTGTCCAGCGTCTCACGGACCGGGACCTCGAAGTGCGAATCGAGCTCCTCGCGACCGATCTTGAAGTCCTTGGTGAAGCCGGTGTTCCCGTAGTAGTCGATCACGCCCGCCGTGACGCGCAAGATATTGCGGTAGCCTCGCTTCGCGAGATAGCTGGACAGCACCATGCCCGCCGCCCTCAAGTCATGCTCGGTCGGCCGCCGGGTGCGGCCGTCGACCGGGCCATTGCCCCGCTTGAAGTCGTAGACGCCGGCCCAGCCCACCTCCGGATCAACCACCACGAGATCGACCGTGACGATGCGCTCGGCAGACGCGTCGGCCCGGATATTGATCCGAGCAAGGTCTTCCGCGGCATTGCGGGCGAGCAGCAATTCGCTGGCGGCGTCGACGATCGGGATCGCGATGTCGACGAGGACGTCGAACCGGCCGCTGGCGGCGAGCGCATTGGCCGTCGTGCTCTGGAGCAAAAGGCCGTGGCGCTTCACGACGGAGCCCACCACCGAGATCGCTCGGCTGAGATCCGGGCCGATCACCGGGTCTTCATTGAAAGCCGATGCGACGGCGTTGGCAACGAGCGTTCGAGCGCTGCGCGCGAGCGCGGCCTCGGAAATGGACTCACTGAGCGACTCAACTTCCATGTAACGATCTCCTTTGGTTGACAATCGTGCTACTATAGCACGAATTAAGGAGGCCGCAACGTTTTCATGCCGAGGTACTCCGATCCAGCCGTGTTAACCTTAATCGCACCCTGAGGAGCGATTCGGTGACGGAGTTGGACCGGGAGGAGATGCTGACGTCGGCGATGATCCGTGCAGCAAGGGGACTGCTCGGTCTCGATCAGGCAGGAGCAGCCAAATTGGCAGGGCTCAGCCAGCGGACGATCTCGAAATTGGAAGCCGAGGACGACCTCTCCTCCAAAGATCTGCGCCGAAGGAATGCCCTGAAGGCCATCAGATCTGGCTTCGAGAAAGCAGGCATAGAATTCATTTTTCCGGACGAGAAGTCCGGTCAGGGAGTTCGGATTAAGCTCGCCTCCAAATAGTCGCTCAGGAAGACGGGAATATGCGAACGGGCTAGATCGCCAGGCGCTGTTTCATTGTGATGCTGGCGAGTTGATGGGACCTTCTCGGATCGGCGAATCGAAACGGACACCGGTCGGGGTCTCGATGACATCTATTTTGCCGGCAAAGCTTAAGCCACCAAGGAATCGCCGATCGGCGTCTCCATGAAATGATGACCGCTGGTCATGATCGCGTGGTATTGGCGGCCGTCGGCCTCATAGGTGATCGGCGTGGCCTGGCCGCCGGCAGGAAGCACGTCCTTCCAGATGGTTTTTCCGGTCTTAATGTCGATGGCACGGATCACATTGTCGGTCGTCGCTGGCATGAAGATCAGGCCGCCGGCGGTCACGACGGCACCGCCATTATTTGGCGTCCCAATTCTGATCGGCAACATCGACGGGATCCCGAACGGGCCGTTCGTCCGGGCTTCACCCAACGGACGATCCCACCGCGTCCTGCCGGTCTTCAGATCGATAGCGCGAATTCCGCCATAGGAGGCGTCGCTAATTTCGTGCGGAGGTTGGGTCGGGAGCCGAAAACGTTTGGTCGCTAGAAAAGATTGCAAATCGGCCAGGCGGATCGTGACTGTGCTCTCGCGATTGGCGTTGTTTCACGCGCCCCTACGCGCGGAATCTGCGCGGCCCCTGCCTTGCGCGTCTCCGATCACGGCCGCCACTCCGAGCCCAGTTGACTAGCGTCCTACAGAGATGGCGAATTCCTTTAAGGCATGCCAAACCCAAGCCCCTCGTCGGAGTTGTCATTGCCACGGGGCGTCAGCGTTTCACCCGCTGCGGTTGGGTCATCCGGGCGGGGCTGGTTCAAATTAGCGATCAATGGACGTTCGACCGGCGCGGTCGCATCGATAACCTCTCGTTTGCTGGTCTCGGCCCTGACAGCGACTGCCGGGCGAATGAGCGTCGTATTGTTACGCAACGAGATCAAGGCCGTCAGATCGGGGTCTGGCCGGGCGCAAGCAAATTTGGCCGTCCAACCATGGCGGCCGCCCGCGTAATGATTGCGGGCTGTCTTGATCGAGATATGTCCAGCTAGGGCCGCGATCTCCGCGGCGCCGAAGCCGGCGCGCTTCCAGTTAGCCATGGCTACGTGCCGTGTGGTGTACAACGACCACCTACGGATGCCCAACCGCGCACAAACCCTCGCCAGCCTCTCGCCAAGCCGCCCGAGGAGCCGCCTCCAGTTTTCTTCCAGTCCATAGAAAAGGCGGCGAAGCCCGGCGATCAGCTGCTCTACTAGATGCGTGATACCCTCCGGAAAGTTGTCGAGCAGAATAGTGCGGGTCTTGCCTGCCGATCGCCCGTTGGTTGATTTCGCGTTGGCAACAATCATTTTGTCGCCAAGGATCGTCGTGTTTAGCCATTCCTGGGGACGGAGCCCGAGGTAGGGGCCGAGGGCGATCATCAGGGACAGAACGGTATCGGTCTCGTCCAGCCCGCCGGCGAGCCTCCAGCGGCGATTGAAATCACTGCAAATCTGGAGGTATTCCGCTTTGGTCGGCGCCTTGAGTTTCGCTCCTGATGTACGCTTCCGGCAGGGGCCGCGGCGGTCCTTCAGCAGAGTCGTCAGGTCGGCGAGGCCGGACACTGCGCGATCATGGGCCAGTTCTCCTTTATTGAGCTTGTACTCAATGACCGCACGTACCTGCTGCTTGTACTGCCGCGTTGTTGCCGCCCGGAGCACGAGTGTGGGATCGGAAAACAGATGCATGAGGGCATCGATAATGTCGCCCGGCCTGGTCAGTTTCTTCTGCGCACGCGCCAGTAGCAACCATCCGCCCTTCAAGTATGAGCGCTTCGTGTCCTGCGTATGGGTCGGTTTGATCTTGCTGCCAGGAGGTTGTTTGGGCATCGCTTATGCTCCCGCTTGCGTTAGTCCATGCCCTGTTCCCTATACCCGCGGTTGGCAAGCCGGAAATTTGCCTGATCCGAAGCCACGGCGGCGCCAGTCTGGCACCGGAAAGTTTGCCCTCAGCAGGCGAGCGCAATGTTGTCCCGACAAAGAGGCGCACGAAGCTTGCATCCGGTTGGGTTTGTTCTTGTTTTGTTCTTTTTGAAAAAATGAGTGCCGTCGCCAGTGGCCTAAGTTGAGTTTGGGAATGGTCTTATACCCGCGCCAACGTTGCCAGCCTGGCCCTGTGCGTCGGCATGGGCTGCATGGAGCTGCACGACCGCATCATGGTCGGCGTGCGCACCGAGCGCCTTGCCTTGAGCTTGACGAGTTGTGGAGCTTCGTTGGCAAGATGCAAAAGAACGTCCAGTGCCACGAGATTAACGCCAAGGGCGATCAGTATGTTTTCATCGGCATCGCCGGAACGCAGAAGGCAATCATCAGCTGGGGCGTTGGCAAGCGGAGCGACGAAAGTACTTTGGAGACTTCCTACGCGACCTCCGCAACCGGGTTATTGGTCAGCCTGAGATTTCGACGGACGGCTTCCACCCCTAACGCGTAGCGATCCGCGACGCCTTTGGCCCGAATGCCTCACATGGCGTGATCGTAAAGACGTACTCGGTAACGCATCTGGTAAAGGAAGCGCAGGGCCGGTACTCGCCCGCCGCCGTAGTAGCTGTAAGCCGTGACGTAGTATCGGGCGACCCGACCAGTACGTTTCGACCTCCTACGTCGAGCGCCAGCACCTTTCGCTGTGCCTGGCCTCGCGTCGGTTCATGCGATTAACGAACGGCTTTTAGCAAGAAGCTTGACAACCACGTTGCAGCCGTCGCGCTGTACGTCGCTCACTACAATCTATGCCGTAGCCAAGTTCTTCTCCACGGCGAGTTCGACATCGCGCTTGGGGCCATCGGGCTCACGGTGCTTGCGGAGCATCTCAGCCCGCGTTCGCTGAGTTTCGAGGCATCGTTTGCGCCAAGCAGCTGTTGCACGTCGGCGAGTTGTCGTCCCGTATTCGGTTCATATCTTTAGGGTCTTCAAAATAGATGTTGGGGCTTCCGTGGGGTCCTGTTGCATTAGTGTAGCCCAGCGTAGCCCAAGAAGCTATCTGCGGCGATGAGCTGAGATAGGTCGGGCTACAAATCAGGGATAAGCTGTTGTAAACGCTGGTGCCGGCTGAGGGGATTGAACCCCCGACCTTCGGTTTACAAAACCGCTGCTCTACCGCTGAGCTAAGCCGGCGCCGCCTGGAAAAACGGGGCAGGGCCGGCGTATGCCGGGGCTGTCCGCCCGTGCGCGCCGCAATACCAGACTTGCCCGGAAAGTGCCAGAACCCGCGATGCTCCTGCAAACATGAATCAGGCGGCCCGAAGGCCGCCTGATCTGTCGCGTTCGGTTCAAACCGCCTTACTGGCAGATATGGCGGCGCCCGTCTTGGCCCTTGAACCAGGTGCCGGGCGTGCAGACGAAGCCGTTGCGCTGGGCGTAGGTGCGGGTGTCCCAGCCGCGGTTGTCCCAAGAATTATTCCACGAATTATCCCAGCCACTGTCGTAGGCGTAGGCGTCGTTCGTGGCACGGAACGGGGCGGTTGCGATTGCGCCCGCAGTCCCGATGGCTGCGCCGGCCACGCCGGCGGCTGCTCCGACCGCGCCAGTGGCTACGTCGGTCGGCCAGAAGCCGGTGCGGCTCCTGTTCCAGTCGTTATTCCAATCGCCGTTGTTGGTCTGGCGATAGGACACGCGACGATGCCGATAGCCGCTATCGGTGTACGGATTTCCCGGTCCGACGTTCTGACAGTTGGCGTTGGGGAATTGCGCCGCGCACCGGCCCGGATTGGTGATCACGGCCTGCGCCATGGCAGAGCCTGTCACCAGGGTCGCCGCAATCGCCGTGGCTCCGAGAAGTTTGATATTCATGATTGTTTGGCTCCCGTTCTGTTGACGGGGGCTAAACGCCGAGGGCGCCGGACGTTCCGCTGAAACCGGTGGATTTTCGTCAACGATATTCAAACGGAAGTGAGCACGCACCATGGTTCCCGACTGCAGGGTCCAGCGGCGTTAATGCTTCGCTAGTTCGCCTTACAGCATTTGAGCGGCGCGCAATCCTTACACATTAGGCTTACCAGCAATTGGTGAGAGGGCCTTAACCCTCTCTGCGTCGCTATCGGGTAGGTTGTCGCCGAATAAATGGGATCCCCTCATGCGCGCATCTGCGCTCGCTGCGTTTCTGATCGGACTGCCCGCGACGGCGTTTGCCGGCGGCGGCTTCGATATCGTCGTTCCCGGCCGCCCGGGCGTGCCCATCATCATCAACAACATCGACGCGTCCTATGCCGCGGTCGAGGGGACCTGGGGCCTGGGGAAGAACGTCCAGGTGCAGCCCACGATCTATGGCGGACGTTATGTCGCCGAGCGCCAGCCCGCCGACGTCGGCCATTACTACCCGACGCTGGGCCTGCGGCCCGGCTATGGGCGGCTCGAGGTCGAGCCGCCCGCGAACCGCAAAATGCCCAAGCCCGCCGAGAGCTATTACCAGAGCTGGGGCGCGCAATCGGCGCCGCTGCCGCCGCAGATGGACGTGCCCGTCAATCCGCCGCCGGTGATCCTCGCGCCTGAGATCAACGACCAGCCGCGGCGTCCTCGGCCGCGGCCGCGTGCAGAGATGCCCGGCAGGCCGCCGGGTTAAGAAACGAAAACAACAAACGAAAATCAACAGGAGAGAGCAATGCGTCAGATGATTTCGGGACTGGTCATGGCGGCTGCCGCGATGTTCGTCGCTACCGCGCCCGCCGCGGCCTGCGGCTTCAATCCGTGCCAGCCGGTCGCGCCGGTCTATTCCGGCTGCAACACCGGCTGCGGCGGTTATGGGGCCGGCTACGGCTACGGTTATGGCGCCTATGAGCGTCTCGCCGAGCCCACCACGCAATATTATCACGTCAACCAGGGCCCGACCTATACCGGCCCGGGCGCCTTCGCGCCGTATCCGACCTATCGTGAAGACGCGGTGGTTGCGCCCGCCAATTACGGCTACGGCCGTGGCTATGGTTACGGCAACGGCTACGGCTATCGCGCCGCCGCGGTCGAAGCGCCGGCCGCCTATCCCTACCGCCGCCCGTATTACCGTCCGTATCGCTACGGCTACGGCCCGCGCGCCGGCTATCTGCCGCGCACGCATTACGGCTACGGTCCGCGCTACGGCTACGCTCCGCGCCATGCGCCGTACTATGGCGGCCACCGCGTGCTGCGCCGCTATTACTGATCGCTTGATCGGTTGAGCCAACGAGACGCCCGTCCGCGATGCGGACGGGCGTTTTGTTTTGCTTTGTTATCGCTTCATCAGCCCGAGCCGACTGGCGCCGACATAGAGCGAGAGCACGGCGGCATTCGAGACGTTGAGGCTCTTGATCTCGCCGGGCATGTCGAGCCGCGCCACGACGCTGCAGGTCTCGCGCGTCAATTGCCGCAGGCCCTTGCCTTCGGCGCCCAGCACCAGCGCGAGCGGCTCGCGCAGGGCGACCTCGGAGAGATCCGCGCTGCCTTCACTGTCCAGTCCGACGGTCTGGAAGCCGAGCTCGTTCAGCGTGGTCAGTGCGCGGGCGAGGTTTTGCACCGTCACCATCGGGACCAGCTCCAGCGCGCCGGAGGCGGCCTTGGCCAGCACGCCGGTCGCTTCCGGACTGTGACGCGCGGTGGTGACGATCGCCTTCACCGCAAACGCCGCAGCCGAGCGCAGGATGGCGCCGACATTGTGCGGATCGGTGATCTGGTCGAGCACCAGCACGATGCCGTCCTGCTCCAAATCCTCGATGTCGGGCGAGGGGAGGGGATCGGCCTCGGCGAGCAGGCCCTGGTGCACGGCGTCGGGCGACAGCAGCCGGTCGATCTCTTGGGGCCGGACGATCTCGGGTGTGACCGGGATCGCGATGTTCTCGTCCGCCAGACGCCTTGCGGCGTTCTCGGTCAGGGTCAGCTTGCGGATCTGCCGCTGGGGGTTGGCGAGCGCCATGGTGACGGTGTGCCAGCCATAGAGGATGACAGGCCCGTCGGTGTCCGAATCGCGATCGCGCCGGGCCGGCCGTCCAGCCGATTTTCCGGGCCTGTTGAAGGGCTTAGACCCGCCGCGGGGGCCCCTCGGGTTGAATTTTCGATCCTTCATGGGCTCGCTTGTGTCACGGGTCCCGGAATATGGCAATTTGGGTGGCTTCGGGGGCGATTTTAGCTGTTCGCCTCGGTTGACTTTACCCCACCGCTTCGCCGATAACCGCGCCCGGTCGCGCCCCCATCCGGGCTGTCGCGGCCTTCACGTTCCATGGCCGTCTTCGGTCGCCGGCAAGGTCCGGCCCGATTGTGCTGCCGTCGAGCGGGGGAGTGTCCCGAGTGGCAAAGGGAGCTGACTGTAAATCAGCCGCCTTATGGCTTCGCAGGTTCGAGTCCTGCCTCCCCCACCAGCCTTCGCTCGCTTCGCGAGCTACGGCTCGGCAAGCCGGCACCGATGGTCATGGCGCGAAGTGAGCGAAGGCTGTCGCGCCGTAGCCCGCAGGGCGTAGGCGGACTCGCTCAGAGCGTAAGTTACCCCATCATCTCCCGCACCATCGGCACCACCTTCCGCCCGTAGAGCTCGATGCTCTTCATCAGCTTCTCGTGCGGCAACGGGCCCGCCGAATACTTCAGCTGGAAGCGCGAGATGCCGAGTGCCTTGGCGGTCTTGGCGATCTTGCGCGCGACCGTCTCCGGCGAGCCGACATAGAGCGAACCATGCTCGGCCTCGTTCACGAACTCGTCGCGGCCCATCGGTGGCCAGCCGCGTTCCTTGCCGATGCGGTCGCGCATCGCCTTGTAGTCGGGCCACAGCTCCTCGCGCGCCTGTTCGTCGGTCTCGGCGAGGTAGCCGGGCGAGTGCACGCCGATCGGCTGTGCCGGGCGGCCGAACTCCTTGAATGCGCGGTGATAGAGATCGACGAAGGGGGCGAAGCGCGCCGGATCGCCGCCGATGATCGCGAGCATCAAGGGCAGGTCGTAATGTGCCGCGCGCACCACCGATTGCGGACTGCCGCCGACGCCGATCCAGGTCTTGAGCGTGCCGTTCTCGACCGGGGGATAGACCAGCTGATCCTTGAGCGGCGGACGCAGCTTGCCTTCCCAGGTCACCGGCTTCTGCGACAGCAGTGCCGCGAACAGATCGAGCTTCTCCTCGAACAGCTCTTCGTACTTGCGCAAATCAAAGCCAAACAGCGGAAAGGACTCCGTGAACGAGCCGCGACCAAGGATCACCTCGGCGCGTCCGTTCGAAAGCGCGTCCAGCGTGGCAAAGCGCTGGAAGACGCGGATCGGATCATCCGAGCTCAGCACGGTCACGGCAGAGCCGAGATGGATCCGCTTGGTCCGCGATGCGACGGCGGCCAGCACGGTCTCGGGAGACGAGATCGCGAAGTCGGCGCGGTGATGCTCGCCGAGGCCGATGAAATCGAGGCGGAGGTCATCAGCCAGCACCGCCTCGTCGATGACGTTGCGGATCACCTGCGCGTGCGGAAGCATCGCGCCGGAGGCGTCCCTGGTGACGTCGCCAAAGGTGTCCAGTCCGAATTCGAGCGGTGCGGTCATCGATGAGATCTCTGCGGGCGCGGCTTGCGCGCCTGTCACTGTGGGGGATTGCTTTAGTCGCAGCTAAGCAGCCGGGACGGGTGCACAATGCTGCTTCGAGAAACCCATTGTTTCCTTTTTTCATGGTGTCGGCCGCCCGCTGCCCGCGGCTTTCAGTCGGACCTGGCGAACATCTCGACCAGGGTCTCGCGCAGCCAGCGCTGCGCCGGCACGGTGTCGTTGCGCTGGTGCCAGAATAGGCTGACGATGCGCGGCGGCGCCTTGAGCGGAAGCGGCATCGCGTGCAGGAACGGCGCGTGCCGGGATTGCGAGCGCAGATCGCTCGGCAGCACGGCGATCAGGTCGGACTGGCGCACGACCTCGTAGGCGGCGCTGTAGTGATTGACGGTCGCAACCAGGTTGCGCGACAGCCCGCGCGAGGCGAGGAAGAGGTCGTAGGACGGCAAGGTCTTGCCCGCGAGGCTCACATCGACATGCCCCGCGTTGAGGAAGCTGCGCGTGCTCAGCCGCTTCATCGTCGCGAGGGGATGACCGCGCCGCATGAAGCAGGCGTAGTCGACGGTCCACAGCGAGCGCGAGCGGATGGCGGCCGGCTGCTGTGCTTCGTTGACATAGACGCTCAACACACAATCAACGCGATTGTCCTCGAGCTGGTCGGCGATCTCCACGACGGTGTTGGGGACGGTATGGATTCGCGCCTTCGGCGCGACACTGCCGAAATGGTTCAGCAGGTTCGGCATCACCAGCGAAGCGACATAATCCGACATCGACAGGCTGAATTCGGTCTGCGCACGGCGCGGATCGAACACCTGCTCGTCGAGCGCGCCGCGGACGGTTTCGAGCGCTTCGCCAATCGGCTCCCACAGCACAACGGCGCGCTGGGTCGGACGGATGCCCGTGCCGGACCTGACGAACAGGGGATCGCCGAGCGCGTCCCGCAGGCGTGCGAGCGCGTTGCTGACCGCCGGCTGCGTCATCAGAAGCGCGTTGGCCGCGCGCGTGACGCTGCCCTCGGTCATCAGGGCCTCGAAGACTTTCAGCAGGTTGAGGTCGAGCTTTCGGAACGACAGAACATTCACCACAGTGATGTGCTAGATCATGATTATAAATTATGACGATAATATCTCCTTGTCTATGGTTCCCCCGGGAATGAGCGGAGTGCCGGGCCGCCAGACACAAGGGGACTTTCATGTCGATGATCTCGGCGCGCATCGAGCGCCTTCCATTCGCGCGCTTCCACGGGCATCTGCTGCTGATGGGCGGGCTCGGCTACATGTTCGACGCGATGGACGCAGCCGTGCTGGCGTTCATTTTGCCGGTGCTGCGCACGACCTGGAATCTGTCGAGCGTGCAGATCGGCGTGCTCGGCAGCAGCACCTATATCGGCTTCCTGTTCGGCGCGCTGCTGGCGGGCACGCTGGGTGACCTAATCGGCCGTCGTGCGGTGATGATGTCGGCGCTGGCGCTCTATTGCGTCGCATCCATCGTCAGCGCGGCGGTGAACGATTGGTCGTCCTTCTTCGCCGCCCGCGTCGTCGCGGGCATGGGCACCGGCGCGGAGAGCGCAATCATTGCGCCCTATCTCGCGGAATTCGTCGCACGGCGTTACCGCGGCAGCTTTACCGGCGCGCTCGCCGGATTCTTCTCCTTCGGTTTCGTCGCGGCGGCCTTGCTCGGCTATTTCATCGTGCCCGCCTACGAGAACGGCTGGCGCATCGTTCTGGTGATCACCGCGGTGCCGGTCGTCATGCTGCTGTGGTGGCGCAGGGCGCTTCCGGAATCGCCGCGCTGGCTGGAAAGCCGGAGTCGGGAGAAGGAAGCCGAAGCCGTGCTGGACAGGATCGAGGCCGGTTTTGCGAGCCAAGGCCATGTCCTGCCGCAACCGGTCATCGAAGCCACGGCGCCTGCGGTGACTGGTGGGACGCTGCTTGCCAATTTCGCCGCGCTGCTCGCCGGCCGCCAGGCGCGCATCACCATCATGACCTGGATCATGTGGCTTGCGATCACGTTCAGCTACTATTCCTTCTTCGTCTGGATTCCCGGCCTTCTGGTCCAGAACGGCATGAGCATCACCAAGAGCTTCGCCTATTCGATCGCGATCTATTGCGCGCAGATCCCCGGCTATTTCAGCGCCGCGTACTTCAACGAGCGCATCGGCCGGCAGGCGACGATCGCCTCCTACATGGTGCTCGGCGGCGCCAGCGCGCTCGGGCTGGCGTTCGCGCACAGCGACCAGCACATTATGATGGCGGGAATCTTGCTGTCCTTCTTCATGAACGGCACCTATGCGGGCGTCTATGCCTATACCGCCGAGGTCTTTCCGACGGCGGTCAGAACCACCGGCGCCGGGCTCGCCTCGGCAATCGGCCGCATCGGTGCGATCGTGTCGCCGATCCTGGTCGGCTATCTCTATCCGAATTTCGGCTTCGCCGGCGTGTTCGGCCTCACCACGAGCGTGCTGCTGTTAGGCGCGCTCACCGTGGTGCTGATGGGGGTGCCGACGCGCGGCCGTTCGCTGGAAGAGATTGCGGCGGGTGAAGTCGCATGAGGGAGACGAAACACCGGTCCGATCCGCTGCTCTGCGCCGTGGCGGCCGCGCAGGGCAGGGGGGATCAGCCGAAGGCTCTGTACTCGGCGCTGGACGACGCCTTGAAATCCGCGATCGGGCACAAGCTGTTCACGATCCTGACCTATGACGACGACACAAGGGAAGCAGCGCGGGTGTATTCCAATCTCCCCGGACCTTACCCGGCGGGCGGACGCAAACGCCTGGCGCCGGGGCCGTGGACCGAGGCCGTGCTCGACCGCGGCGAGGCCTATATCGGCCGCACCCGGGACGATCTGCGCGAGGTGTTTTCCGATCACGAGCTGATCGCTTCGCTCGGCTGCGAAAGCGTGCTCAACATGCCCGTGCGCTGGTGCGGGCGCACGCTCGGCTCGCTCAATCTGCTCCATGAGGCAGGCTGGTACGGCGAGGACGATGTCGCTGCGTGCCTTCCATTCGCCCAGCTCGCCTTGCCCGCGTTGCTCACCTGATAAGACAGGAAGTCGTCATGTCCCGTGTGCTCTTCAAGAACGCCGCTCTGCTCGATCCGCTTCAGCCGGACCTCCTGGAGGGACATCATGTGCTGGTCGAGGACAATCTGATCAAGGAGGTTTCCGATCAGCCGCTCCAGGCCGAAGCCGATCGCACCATCGATCTGAAGGGCAAGACGCTGATGCCCGGCCTGATCGACTTGCACGTGCATGCGATCGCCGTCGAGCTCAATTTGGCGCAGCAGGTGCACATGCCGAACGTGCTGGTGACGCTGCGCTCGACGCTGCTGCTGCGCGGCATGCTGCGGCGGGGCTTCACCACCGTGCGCGACGCCGGCGGCGCCGGCCATGCGCTGAAGCAGGCGATCGAGACCGGACTCACCGACGGTCCGCGGCTGTTCGTCTCGGGACGTGCGCTCAGCCAGACCGGCGGGCACGGCGACATGCGGGCGCGTTCGGATTACCTCGCCAGCGACGCACCGTGCCCCTGCTGCGTGCGTGTCGGCGCGCTGGCGCGCGTTGCCGACGGTGTCGACGGCGTGCGCAGGGCGGCGCGCGAGGAGCTCCAGATGGGGGCGGACCAGATCAAGATCATGGCCTCAGGCGGCGTGGCTTCACCGACCGATCCGGTCGGCGCCTTCGGCTACTCCGAGGACGAGATCCGCGCCATCGTCGAGGAGGCGCGCGGGCGTCAGACCTATGTGCTCGCCCACGCCTACACCGCTGCTGCCATCGAACGCGCGGTGCGCTGCGGGGTACGCACCATCGAGCACGGCAACCTGGTCGATGCTCCGACCGCGCAGCTGATGGCCGAGAAGGGCGCCTATGTGGTGCCGACGCTCGTCACCTATGAGGCGCTCGCCAACGAGGGCGCCCAATATGGCCTGCCGCCCGAAAGCGTTGCCAAGATCGCCGATGTGCGCGACGCCGGCCTGCGTTCGCTCACGATCTACCGCGATGCGGGCGTGAAGATGGGGTTTGGCAGCGACCTGCTTGGGCCGTCCCAACGGCTCCAGAGCGACGAATTCCGTATCCGCGCCGAGATTCTCGGTCCGCGCGCCGTCATCGCCAGCGCGACATTGGTCGGCGCCGAGGTGCTCGGCATGGAGGGCAGGCTCGGCCGGATCGCGCCCGAAGCCATTGCCGACCTGCTGGTGGTCGACGGCAATCCGCTGCGCGATGTCGCCTGCCTTCTCGGCCAGGGCGAGCACATTCCGCTGGTGATGAAGGCAGGCAAGGTCCAGTTCGATCGGCTGGGCGCTTAGCTGCCGCCACATCCCGCGCCCCGGTGCGTCCTATTTCGGGATGCGCACGACCATCTTGCCAAGCGCCCCGCGCGTCTGCATGGTCCTGAACGCTTCCCGGAAATCATCCAGCGCGAAGACGCGACCGACCACAGGCTTCAGCTGGCCCTCGGCCAACCAGGCCACCAGCTCCGACATCAGGCGCTTCTGCACCTCGGGCTCGCGGATCGGAAGCTGCGCGAGGTCGACGCCGAGCAGGGCGCCGCCCTTCAGCAGCGGCAGATTGAACGGTAGCGCGGGGATCGCGCCGGCAGCAAAGCCAACCACGAGATGACGTCCGCGCCAGGCGATGGAGCGAAAGGCCTGCACCGAGACCTCGCCGCCGACGGGGTCGAAGATCACGTCGGCGCCGTGTCCTCCGGTTAATTCCTTCAACGTATCGCGCCAGTTGATCTGCGTGTAGTCAACCACAGCATCGGCGCCGTGCTGTCGCGCGAACTCGCGCTTGTCTGGTGTCGATGCCGCTGCCATCACACGGGCGCCGAGCAGCCTGCCAATCTGGACAGCCGCGATTCCCGTGCCGCCGGCTGCGCCCAGCACCAGGAGCTGTTCGCCTGCGCTGAGCGACGCGCGCGCACTCAGCGCATAGAGGGCTGTCAGGTAATTGGCACGAAACGAGGCGGCGACCTCGGCCGCGACGCCGTCCGGCAGGGGGTAGAGCGCTTCGGGGGTGACGACGATCTCTTCGGCAAGCGCGCCCGAGCGCGTCATCCCCATCACGCGCATGCCGGGTTGATAGCCGCCCGGTGCACCGGGCGCTTCGTCCACGATCCCTGCGAATTCAGTTCCGGGAATAAAGGGCAGGGGATCTTTGGTCTGATAGCGCCCCTCGATCTTCAAGCCGTCGACAAATCCGATCCCTGCCGCCTCTACCCGGACGCGCAGCTGTCCGGGCTCGATGCGCGGAGACGGAACGTCCTTCAGGGCGATTTGATCGATGGGCGCGTATTGTTCGACGACGACCGCTTTCATGTCGGACCTCTGTTGTTCCAGTTATCCTGACAGGCCCCGACACCAGCCTCTTGTGTCTTACCGCCACATTCCCCGCATCCGAGCGCCGATGTCGACCTTCGGGCCTTGCGCGGCAGTGCGCGCTGCGCTTGCCCCGGCCTTCGGCCAGGCAGTACGCTCGAACAGATAGACGAGCTGCTCCGGGATGAAGCGGGTGCGCGAGGCGTAGACGTGGCGGTCGCCCTTGGCGGCCTGGCCGTGGACGAAGAAGCGCTGCGGCACCACGAGGTGCAGATCGTCCTTGGCGCGCGTCATCGCGACATAGAGCAGGCGGCGTTCCTCCTCGAGCTCGGCGCTGGTGCCGGCGCCGAGATCCGACGGCATGCAGCCGTCGACTACGTTGAGCACGAACACCGATTTCCACTCCTGGCCCTTGGCGGAGTGGACGGTGGAGAGGATCAGATAGTCCTCGTCGCGCAAGGGGGGCCCGGATTTGTCGCTGGTTGCATCCGGGGGATCGAGCGTGAGCTCGGTCAGGAATTTCTCGCGTGAGGCATAGCCGCTCGCGATCTGCTCGAGCTGCATCAGATCGGCGCGGCGCGTCTCGGAATCCTCGTGCAGGCGATCGAGATGCGGTTCGTACCAGAGCCGCACGCGTTCGAGATCGGCCGGCCATTCCGAATAGCGCAAATTTTCGATCGTGCGGACGAAGCCGGTCCAGTCCGCGCCGGTGCGTGGCGGCACCGGGAGCTGGCCGAGCGCGGCGAGCGGATCGGAGCTCTCCGCCATCTGGTCGAGCACACGCTGCGCCGTCGCAGGTCCGATGCCCGGCAACAGATGCAGGATGCGAAACCCGGCGACGCGGTCGCGCGGATTCTCGGTGAAGCGCAGCAGCGCCAGCACGTCCTTGACATGCGCGGCGTCGAGAAACTTGAGCCCGCCGAACTTGACAAAGGGAATGTTGCGGCGCGTGAGCTCGATCTCCAGCGGGCCCGAATGCGAGGAGGTCCGGAACAGCACCGCCTGGTGCTTCAGGAGCGCGCCTTGCTCACGGTTGGCCAGCACCTCCTCGACGATGTAACGGGCCTGGTCGGTCTCGTCATGCACGGTGACGAGCTGTGGTTTTTGCGCGGAGCTGCGGTCGGTCCAGAGGTTCTTGGTGAAGCGCTCGCGCGCCAGGCCGATGACGCCGTTGGCCGCGGCCAGCACGGGTTGCGTCGAGCGGTAATTGCGGTCGAGCGTGATCATCTCGGCGCGGGGCGAGAAGCTCTGCGGAAAATCCAGGATGTTGCGGACAGTGGCGGCGCGGAACGAGTAGATCGACTGCGCGTCGTCGCCGACCACGGTGAGGCCGCGTCCGTCCGGCTTCAGCGCCAGCAGGATCGAGGATTGCAGGCGGTTGGTGTCCTGATATTCGTCGACCAGCACATGATCGAAGCGGCCGCCGATTTCTTCCGCGATCAGCGCATCGCTCATCATCTGCGACCAGTAGAGCAGGAGATCGTCGTAATCGAGCACGTGCTGGGCCTGCTTGGCCTCGACATAGGCCGCGAACAGGCCCTTCAGCTCGGCCGCCCAGCCCGCGCACCAGGGATAGTGCGCCCCTAACACTTTCTCGATCTCCATCTCGGCATTGACGCAGCGCGAGTAGATCGACAGGCAGGTGCCTTTGGCGGGAAAGCGGCTCTCCGTCTTCGACAATCCGCGCTCGTGCCGGACCAGGTTCATCAGGTCGGCGGAATCCTCGCGGTCGTGGATGGTGAAGGCAGGATCGACGCCGATCCGCTCGGCATATTCGCGCAGCAACCGCGCGCCGATGCCGTGGAAGGTGCCGGCCCAGGTAAGCGCGTCGCGCATGATCGCGGCGTTGTTCTCGCCGAGTACTTTTCGGGCGATGCGCTCGACCCGGCCGGACATCTCGGCCGCGGCGCGGCGCGAGAACGTCATCAAGAGGATGCGGCGCGGATCGCTGCCCGCGACGATCAGGTGCGCGACGCGATGGGCCAGCGTGTTGGTCTTGCCGGAGCCCGCACCGGCGATGACGAGCAGGGGCGCGCCCACGGTCGCACCATCGACCACGCCATGCTCCACGGCGCGGCGCTGCTCCGCATTGAGCGTGTCCAGATATGTCGCCACGAATCGCCCCGGTGAAACAGCCAGAGTCGGCGATCCCGCTGCGAATCGCAATGCGTCTGGACGGGACCGATGTTAAGACCTAGGGACAAGACGGCCCAAGGTTCCATTCCGAAAAGAGCGCCACCTGGCATGACCGAGCTCAAATCCGACCAGTTCGAGATGCGACGGCTGGAATCGCTCAGCAACACCATCTTTGGCGTCGCCATGACGCTGCTCGCCTACGACCTGCCCAAGGCTGCGGTGTTCACCAGCGCGCCCGACTGGAACGATCTCGCCCGGGTCTATTCCGGCAAGCTCGCGGGTCTCGCGCTCAGCTTCATCATCGCCGGCGTGTTCTGGATCAGCCATCACCGGCGGCTGGCGCGCCAGCCCGTCGGCAGCCGCGGCGCGGTGATCCTCAATCTGTTCTTCCTGCTGTCGATCGTGCTGCTGCCGGTGACCAACGGCCTCTACACCAACTACCCCAGGAGCAGTGCGGTCGCCGTGCTCTACGGCCTGCACCTGACTGCGATCGCCGGCCTCAATGCCTGGCTGTGGTGGAGGATCCTGGGCGGCTGGCGCCACGAGATCATGGCCTCGCTGTTTCCGCTGCTGGTGTTCATCCCGGGCACGGTCGTTGCGGCGTTCGCGCCGCAAGTCGCGCCGTTCGTGTGGTTCATCGCCTTCGGCGGGCTGCTGATCCAGCGCTTCTATGTCGGGCCGACCGGGACGGACAAGTAGGCCTGCCGTTCATTCGCCGGAAGGCGTCGCGCCGAACCCGTCGGCCGGCACGTAAAGCTTGACCGGGCGGATTTCGTAGACCGCTGACGGATTGACCTGCCGCAGCGTCCGCGCGGCCGCGATCGCCTCCTCGTCCGTGTCGTATTCGACGAGGTGGAAGCCCAGAAGCTGCTCCTTGGTCTCGGCAAACGGGCCGTCCAGCACGACGCCCGCGCCGGGGCCACGCAAGGTGCGGGCCTTTCGGGTCTCATCCAGGCGGGCGGCCGGGCCAAAGTGCCCGCTTGCCCGGAGGGGAGCCTGAACCTCGATGACTTTGGCCACGACCGCGGCGTCCTTCTCGGGGGTCCAGGACAAGATCTCGTCTTCCACGTGATAGGCCAGGATGGCGTAAAGCATCGTCACCTCGTTGATTTTCGCTGCGCGCGTCCGAAGGACGTATCACCACCGTCGCAGCCGACAATGGGGTTTGGGAAATATTGCGTCGCGGGGCAGGGCGACGAAACCTTCCCGAAACCCGATTGCGGCCGAAAGATGTGAACGCCGTCCGAAATCGGCGCGACTGATTGCCACCAAGAACACTTCGGAGGCGGCCATGTCGACCATCAAGATCATCTGCGACGCGCGTCGGGCGGGAAAGTCGGACGCTGCGGATCTGCACGACCAGAGCGGCCACCACCGCTATTATGGCAGCTCGGCCGAGAGCGGCGGCGAGCGCATCGTCGAAAGCCGGCGCGGCAAGCGCCCGCGCGCAATGAACGTTTGCGGCTTCTAAGCCCAACACTTGCGAAACAGCGTGCGACAATGAACGCCGTGCAGATATCGATCGCCGCGATGCCGTTTCTGCTTTCGCTCGCGAGCAGGTCCGGTAAGGCGATCGCGCCATGCCTGCTTGCGGGCATCTTCACCGTGCTGCTCGGCAGCGAGCCGCCGCGGGCCGCCATGGCCTGGTGCGTCGGGCTGTTGATCGCCGCGGTAGCGGTGCGGGAGCGGCCTCGCACGAACTGACGGCTTGTCACATCCCGCTCAGCACCTGCTTGATCAGGGTTTCCCGCAACCGGGCGAGCTCGCCGCTCGCCTCCATCTGCTCGATCATCCTTCCTACCTTCGGCACGAGATCGCGATGGCGTTCATGCAGATGGTGGTAGATGCTGATGCGCTCGAGTGGCGGTGAGAGCGGATGGATCCTGGCCTGGAGATTGAGTTTCCTCACCGCAGCCAACCCGCTGAAGAGGTCGGCGACCATCACGTCGAAGCGCTCGGCATCGAGCATCTTGACCATGTTGTCGAGGCTTGTGGTCGCCGTGACCCGGGTCATGCCGCGCGTACCGGCTTCCGACGAGCCGACGCCGCGTACGATGCCGATGCTGTAGTCCCTGATTGAATTCCAGCCGGCGACGTCGAACTGCAGTTTCGTGGTGAAGACAGCGGGCTCGATGTAATTGATCGCAGGTGTCACCTGGATCAGCGTCGGGTAGTCGCGAGAGAGCGTTCCGATCCGTTGGACCTCTCCGTCGACCTCGCCGGTGCTCGACAGCGCGAGCGCGCGCTTGCCGGGGACATCCTCGAATTCGAGCTTGATGTTCAGCCTGGCATAGACCGCGCGGAGCATCTCGCCGCCGACATATTGATCGGGGATATCGGCGATGCGTGCCAGCCGGATGACCTCTTGCGCCTGCGACGGGCTTGCCGCGAGCAGCAATAGGCAGACCACGACTATCCGCCTCATGACGCATCTCCCTGGCCATGCCTTTTGGGCGTGCCCTGCTACCATCGGATTGCGGTGCCGCGCGATCTACCGGAGATGGCAGCTGTGCCGGCCCGCAACGTTTGCAGCGCGTTCCCGTTGTGCGGGCGTCTCCGGACTTTCACCGATGTCATTCTAGCATGCGAGGTGGTAGTTTGCGCGGGAATCCTGTTGCTGGGCGCAAGATATGACCCCGTCGAGCTCAAGCCGCCCAAGGGCCAACAGGATCATCGGCCGACAGGATCATGGGCCGACAGGATCGCCACACGTATCGCCTGCTGAGGCAGGGTCTCGACCGTTCACTTTGCTCGCGGCTGCGACCGGTAGGCTGAGCAGGTGCCGCCATTTTCGGGGACGTGGTGCATGGGCAACGCAGGCGACGACGATAGCAAGCGTGGCCGCGCCATTGCGCCGGTGGCTGCGAAGCAGGATTTGACCGGCATTGGCGCCGCGCTCGCGCCTCCCATGTTCGCGGCGCTCCTGTCGCGGATCTTCAACTGGTCGCGCAGCGGCGTCGGGCCCCGGCTGCTTGCTGCCGTGCTGCTGTTCTCATCGGTCGTGACGCTGACCCTGACCGTGCTCCAGCTCTATCTGGATTACAATCGTGAGGTCGGACTGATCGAGACGCGGCTGGACGAGATCGGCCGCAGCACCACGGGCAGCCTCGGAGAGAGCCTGTGGAATCTCGACCAGAACCTGCTCAAGCTCCAGCTCGATGGCATTCTGCGGCTGCCTGACGTTCGCGCGGCGGAGGTCCGCGAGATCGCCGATCGGCCCGATCCTATCCGTGTCGAAGTCGGCGAGCGAAACAGCCGTTCGATCATGACCCGGGAATTTCCGCTGACCACCATGGTGCAGGGGACCTCGCGCGCCATCGGCACGCTCCGGGTCGAGGCGACGCTGACCGACGTCTATCAGCATTTGCTGAACAGGGCCCTCGTCATCCTGGCAAGCCAGGCGGCAAAGACGTTCCTCGTCTCGTTGTTCATCATCTACATGTTTCATCTGCTGGTGACGCGGCATCTCGGCGCCATCGCCGAGTACGTCGGCAAATACAGCCTCGGACGGCCGCCGCCGCCTCTGCGCCTGGAGCGCCGGCCGCCTTACGAGGCCGACGAGCTGGACAAGGTGGTCGTTGCTTTCAACGCCATGTGCGCCAACCTCGAACATGCCTATGGCGAGCTGCGCGAGGCCAATGGGAATCTCGAGCGTGACCTGAAGATCCGGCAGCACGCCGAGGAGAACGCCCGCGCGAGCGAGCAGCGCTTCCGCGATTATGCCGAGACCGCATCCGACTGGTTCTGGGAGACCGGCCCGGATCACGTGTTCACCTACATTTCAGAGCGGGCCGATGCTTTCGGCATGGACCCGAGGGCGCTGATCGGGAGGCGCCGTTCAGACGCCGCCTTCGACCACGATGCCGAGCCGCAGAAATGGCGCGGTCACCTGGCGACGCTGGATCGCCACGAGCCGTTCCGGAAGTTCGAGTATCGCGGCCGCGATGCGGCTGGGCGCGCGCGCCATTTTAGCGTCAACGGCCAGCCGGTGTTCGGCGCCGATGGACGCTTCATGGGATATCGTGGTTCGGCCACCGACCTGACCGAGCAGCACGAGACGGAGGAGCGGCTTCGGCAGTCGCAGAAGATGGATGCGATCGGTCAGCTCACCGGTGGCGTCGCGCATGACTTCAACAACGTGCTCACTGTCATCACCGGCACCATCGAGATCGTCCGGGAGGGGCTGGCGGACAAGCCCGACCTCGCCGCGATCGCCCAGCTGATCGACGATGCGGCGGCGCGAGGCGCGGAGATCACCTCGCAGCTCTTGACCTTTGCGCGTCGCCAGCCGCTGGAGCCGCGCGAGATCGACGTCAACGGCCTCGTGCTCGAGACGGCGAAGCTGTTGAAGCCGATCCTGGGCGGAAACGTCGAGATCGTGACCCACCTCGCGGACGACGCCTGGCCGGCGATGGCCGATCCGTCGCAGCTGTCGTCGGCGATCATCAATCTCGCTGTCAATGCGCGCGATGCGATGCCTGGCGGCGGCACGCTGACGCTCGAGACCGCGAACCGCGAATTCGATGGCGCGGATGGTGCTGGTGACGGCGACGCCACGCGCGGCGCCTTCATCATGGTCGCGGTGACCGACACCGGCCATGGCATCCCCGCCGATATCCGCGACCGCGTGTTCGAGCCGTTCTTTACCACCAAAGGGGTCGGTCGCGGCACCGGGCTCGGCCTCAGCATGGTCTACGGCTTCGCCAAGCAGAGCGGCGGCAGCGTTGCGATCGAGAGTGAGGAAGGCCGCGGCACCGTGATTCGGCTGTTTCTGCCGCGATCTGCGGGCGGAGCGCAGGCGAGGGTCGGGTCGCTGCAGGCGCCCGCGGCGGCACGCGGGCACGAGACGGTTCTCGTCGTCGAGGACGATCCGCTGGTGCAGGGCTATGTCATCGCCCAGCTCGGCAGCCTCGGCTATCGCACCTTCGTAGCCGGCGACGGCGCAACCGCGCTTGCGCTGGTGCAGCAGGGCGCCCAATTCGATCTGCTGTTCACCGACATCATCATGCCCGGCGGCATGAACGGGCAGGAACTGGCCGAGGCCGTGCGGCGCCTCCGCCCCGGGATGAAGGTGCTCTATACGTCCGGCTACACCGACAACGCCCTCGACCACGAGGGTCAGCTCGGTCCCGGCGTTGCGCTGCTGAGGAAGCCGTATCGGAAGGCGGACCTGTCACTGAGGATCCGCGAGGTGCTCGCCGGCGAGCCGCCCGCGTGAGCAGCAGGCGCGTGACCTACGAAAAAGGCGCGGCGAGGAGACCCCGTCGCGCCCGATTTCTTGCTCGCTGGTCCAGGGCTGAGAGCGCCCCGATGCCAAGCCCTTATTCAAAGCTTAGCGGGCGATCCCAGCGAGGTGACAGCGCTTGGTAAGAGACACTGGATCACCTCCTTTCGTTGGTTGCGGAAGATTTCAATATAGGCGGCAATTCCGCCATTGTTAAGGGGAGGCGGGTCGGGAGGAACCAGCGGCGGTTCGCAAGGCCGGGAAGGCGCTGGAAGCCATCAATTGGGCAGTTGATCTTGTCTTGGGCCGTTGATCTTGGGCAGTTGAGACCGCCGCCCGGCCGTGTTAGGGAGCCCTGTCGCGGGTGTAGCTCAATGGTAGAGCAGCAGCCTTCCAAGCTGAATACGAGGGTTCGATTCCCTTCACCCGCTCCAATGTTTTCATGTCCGGCCTGTTGAAGACGGCTGTGAGCACGGTAAGGCCGAGATGCTCAGCACGAGGTTCTTGCAGCTGCACTCGGAGGTGTGGCTCGTGTGTCGAATACCGGGACCGGTAAGTTGAAGGCCAAGGCGAGCGCTCCCCGGAAAAAGCGGCGAGCTGCCTAGCTCAGCGCCTTGGTTCGGTTGCTGGACCTGGCCTTCTTGGGTGAAGCAACACCTCGCTCCCGGCGAGACTTCGCAGGAGCTTCAGGTTCGATCCCGTTCTGGCGGTCGAACTTCCTGATCCATGATTGAATGTAGCCCGGATCGTCCGGACAAAGCTGCTCAAGTAAACGAAGGTTCTGCGCTCTGAATTCCACTAGGGTTTTCGGCAATTGTGCCTCCTCAAAACCCTGCCCATATCTAGGCTGCGGCATCGGGAAAAAGTGGTCAAGCCAAAAGGGTGCTTGAAAAGATCGGTGCGTTGATGCAGCGCCGACAGCGAAAACCCCGCCTGGGGGAAGCGGGGCTTTCTGGTAGGGGTGAAGCTTAGGGACGCTTCGACAGTATGACGCGCGATCGCGGAAAAAGTTCAAAGCTAAAAAGCAAACCACGCCAATACTGCAATGATCGGGATGATTGCCACGCCGAGAAGCACCAAGGGTGCAGGTTCATTGCCCGTCCTGTCGCTCAATGCTGATCTCCTCCAAAGTCCGGAGCGTATCGAAAGCAATTGCAACATTCGTTTGCGACCGCCCCTGTTCGGAAGGTTCAAACGTCACGTTTTCGGACTTGGCTGCGGCGTAGGTGCGGCTTGAGGAGAAGGTGTCGGATTGCTCTGCTGCTGAGGCGCTGCGGCCTCGCCGCCTGCGTGAGGAACGCAGGTACCGATGTTGCTGAGCAGCCGTTTCGCCTGGAGGTCGCGCACCTTTGAGTATTCGCGTCGTCGCTCGATATTGGCCGCGGCCCATCGGTCCCAGGCCTCGAAAGCGTCCGTGTAGTGCTTTCGCATCTGCTCCTCGGCGGCAAGGCAATCGGCGAACTTGTCGAAAACCAGGTCGGTGTTGACCGGGGTCATACCTCCTACCAGGACAACGAGCATCCATTTCATCTTGCCGATCGCCTTTCGCGCCGGGCGAATTCTCCGCTAACGCGCGGAATTCCGTTCGCTGTGGTTAGATGGCCCGACGGCTGCGACCGGCTACAAAACCGTAGACGAGAAGCACGATGATGGCGCCTACCACGGCCCCCACCAGTCCTGCGCCTTCTCCTGGCCGGTACCAGCCGAGAGATTGGCCAAGATAGGTCGCAACGAACGCGCCCACTATTCCCAGGATCGTGGTCAGGATGAAACCCGAGGGCTCGTTGTCGCCAGGCATGATGAACTTCGCGATGACGCCTGCGATGAAACCGATGATGATCGTCCAGATGATGCTCATATCTTTTCTCGAGTCTTGAGGAGTGCCTATCCCACGGATTGCGCCGGAAGTCGTCCGTCCGGGGTGTATTTGTCCACCGCTGCCGGAAGCTCGCGCGACAATCGGTCGAGGATCTCCTGCTGCGACAGGCCGGTCTGCTGCTCCAGCTTTTGAAGAACGTCCGGACCGATAGCCTGCTGGAGTTCGGGCGGGGTGACTTCGCGATTTGGCCCCTGATTGATCCAGGATTGAGCCGCATCGCCCTGTCCGTTCTGCTTGAAGTGCTCGAGCAACTCGCCGATCCCGCCGTTCAGCAGCGAACCGACGCCGCCGCCTCCCACAAGGCCGCCAAGATTGCCGAGCATGCCGCCCAGGGAATCCTTGGCACCCGACGGCTGACCGGAGGTCGCATTGCGAAACATGTCGGCGAGCTTGTCCCGATTTTGATAACCGGCGATTGCGAGCATACCCAAGAGGGCGGTCATCGATGGCATTCCGCGGCTCATTTCCGGCTCCTGAGTTCGATGATGGGCAATCGTGCGTAAGCAATTACGGCCCGCCTTGTGCTAGCCGCCGCATCACTCATCGCCCACAACATACGCGGGGCTGGGAAGTTCCACGTTTCCCCAGAGCCACGTTTCCTCGGAACAGCACGATGGCCCACCATCGCCGCTCCAGCTCCGGCTCACCCTCGGTGCGGATCGTCTCTTGGATGAGTGCGGCGTTCGGCCGGCTTTGGGATTCGATCTGCTCGGTCTGGCGCCGCGAGACGCCATCGAGCTTCGAGGCTGGATTGAAGGAGGCGCCGTCTCCTGAAGGGCAGGTTCATCTCGAGACTCGGAGCGGCAAGGGGTTTCTCGTGAGTGCTTCGACGCCGCAGCGCTGTTGAGGTACGGCGGCGCCGTGGTCCACCATCAGGAACCTTCGTTGGAAGCGGGTGTTTTCTACCGGGGAGGGGCTGCGATCTGACAAGAGGCCAACCGTGCAAGATAACGTGCGTGTGCGCTCGACCGCGCAAATCGCAGGCCATCCGAGTCATCCGATGCTGGTGCCGATCCCAATCGCTTGCTTCATCGGGGCGCTGCTGACCGACATCGCCTATGTCGTCAGTGCCGAGATCATGTGGGCGGATTTTTCCGCCTGGCTTCTGGTGGTCGGCGTCATCTTCGGCGTGCTCGCCGCCATCGCGGGCCTGACCGATTTCCTCGGCAACCGCCTGGTGCGGGCGCAGCCGCCGGCCTGGCCGCATCTGATCGGCAACGCGCTGGCGCTGGTCCTGGCGATCGTCAATGCGTTGATCCACACGCGCGATGCCTGGACCTCGGTGTGGCCGACCGGGCTCATTCTTTCAGCCATCACCGTATTGATCCTGCCGATCACCGGCTGGCTCGGCTGGGCCATGGTGTATCGCCACGGCGTAGGAGTTGCGCGATGAACTCCGCAATCGCTCGGGCGCTGTTGTGCGCCTCGCTGCTGTGTCTCGCCGGCTGCAATGACGGCAGCGGCGATCCGAAGGCGCAAATCGGCGCCAACCCGACGCTGCCCGACATCCAGCAATACCTGCTGCCGCCGATGCACATCGCGCGCATCGTCGGCTGGAAAAAGGACGAGACCCCGGCCGTTGCGCAGGGCTTGCAGGCCAAGGCCTTTGCGACCGGCCTACAGCATCCGCGATTCCTTTACGTGCTTCCCAACGGGGACGTGCTGGTCGTGGAATCCAAGGCGCCGAAGGGTGCTCCGATCAAGCGGCCCAAGGAAATCGTGATGGGATACATCGAGTCCTGGGCGACATCAGGCGGCGACACCGGCGAGAGCAACCGCATCACGCTGCTGCGCGACGTCAACGGTGACGGCGTCCCGGACACGCAAGGCGTCTTCCTCGACCATCTCAACTCGCCGTTCGGCGTCGCGCTGGTCGGCAACGATCTCTATGTCGCCAACACCGATGCAATCGTCAGATATCCCTACAGCGAAGGCGATACGAAGATCACCGCGCCGGGCACGGTGCTGACGCCGCTGCCGGGCGGACCGATCGACCATCACTGGACCAAGAGCCTGGTCGCGAGCCCCGACGGTTCGAAGCTCTATGCCGGCGTCGGCTCCAACAGCAACATCACCGAGAACGGCATGGAGGCCGAGCACAATCGCGCTGCCATCCTCGAGATCGACCGCGCCAGCGGCCGCTGGCGCATCTTCGCAAGCGGCTTGCGCAATCCCAACGGTCTCAGTTTCGAGCCGCAGACCGGGACGCTGTGGACGGTGGTGAACGAGCGCGACGAACTCGGTCCCGATCTCGTACCGGACTACATGACGTCGGTGAAGGACGGCGGCTTCTATGGCTGGCCCTACAGCTATTACGGCCAGCATGTCGATCCCCGCGTCCAGCCGCAGCGTCCTGATCTCGTCGCCAGGGCGATCGTGCCTGACTATGCACTGAGCTCGCATGTCGCGCCGCTTGGAATGGCCTTCAACACAAGCGCGAGTTTGCCGGCGGCCTATCGCGGCGGCGCCTTCGTCGGCGAGCACGGCAGTTGGAACAGACAGGTCTTGAACGGCTACAAGGTGGTGTTCGTGCCGTTCACGGATGGCAAGCCGAGCGGCCCGCCGCAGGATGTCGTCACCGGCTTCCTCAACAACGACAATCACGCGCGCGGGCGGCCCGTTGGTGTCGCCATCGACAAGGTCGGGGCGCTGCTGGTCGCCGATGACAGCGGCAACACGGTCTGGCGCGTGACGGCGGCGCACCCGCAGCTCACGCAGCGATAGATCTCGAGGAGTTACACCATGGGCCTTGCTCAATACACGATCGTGCCGGTGCAGGACGAATGGGGCGTGCTGCACGACGGCGATGTCAAGAACAGATACTCCACCAAGGAAGCCGCGTTCGAATCGGCGGTGGCCGCAGCATCGCTGGCGCTTCGCGAGGGACACGAAGTCCATGTCAGCGTGCCCGGCCGCGAAGCCGGCGAGAACGCGCTGGGAATTTGACGGACACTCCGAGCAGAACACTTCAGGAGCCTGCGATGACCAAGCCCCGTGAGCCGAACGGCATTGAGCCCTCCCGCTCCGAAGACGACATTCAGCGTGATCAGCTCGGGCCGCGCGGCGTGCCGGATGCGCCGGATCCGGCCAAGATGACACCCCAACGCGACAAGAAAACGCCGAAGCACGTCGATCCCGGCCATACAGCCTGACGGCTGCCCCGCGGCTTTTCTGTTCGGCCGGTAGGTCGCCGCCCGGCAGTCGTCGACTTACGCCGCCGCAACGATATCCGTTTTGGCAAAGTCGTCGCCGACGTAAAGAAGTGCGCAGCCATGCTCCTTGGCGACATCGTAGGCGAAGCAATCACCAAAGTTGAGACCGGCGGGACGAATGCCTTTGCCCCAACGCGAGTAGATCTGCGCCACGCGTTCGGCCGAAGCTTGGGTCACCGAGATCACGTTCAAACCGAGATCGTTGATCAGCCTGTTCATCTCTTCGTCGACGCCCCGCCGTGCCGCGACGATCAGGCTTTCTGCAACGGAGGCGGCCGAGATCAGGATTTCGTCGGCGGTCTCCAGTGCGGTGATGCAAGCATCGGCTTGCGGTTCGTCGAGCACGATCGCCATCAGCGCGGAGGTGTCGACTGCGATCATTCCGGCAGCCCGTCATCGCCGAAAAGAAAGTCCTGACTGCGCGCGGCGGTCGGTCCGGGGATAGCTTTGGCCCCGCCGGTCCTTCGCGCCGCCTCGAGCACGGTCCGGCGGGCGGCGCGGTCCGGCGCAAGCCTGACCGGGACGAGCCGCACCGCGGGATGTCCATGCCGCGTCAGGATCACCTCGTCGCCGGCCTCTGCGCGGCGGACAAGATCGGTCAATTGTCCTTTTGCGTCGGTGACGGAGACCCGCATCTCATTGTCCTTCCTCAATTTCTATAAAATGGACCGTGTAATGGTCCAATGTCAACCGCCTCCCACCCCGCCATCGCCGGACGCATTCTTGCGGCCGATCTCGGCATGACCCTGCCGGCGGTGTTCGCCGGGACGTCTCGCGCGCAAATAACATCATGTTAGGTTTGTCGCATAACTGGGTAATTGTGTTAGCCCGGCGAAAGCCTATCGTCGCCACCAAGCAGACACCCATCGGCAATGATAAGCGCTCGCGAAACTCCGCAGAGCGGCCGGAGAGTGCTGCCCAATTTTGAGCGAAGCCCGTCAACGGGACGTCAGCAAAACCCAAGGGAGGAATCTTGAGATGACTGCGATCCGATACATGAGTCAGTCCAGGAAGGCCGCTGCCAGCGGTTGGATCGGGTCAGCTCTCGAATATTATGACTTCTTCATCTACGCGACCGCCGCGTCGCTAATCTTCCCGCAAATCTTCTTCCCGTCCGAGAATCCGACCGTCGCGATCGTTGCTTCGCTGGCGACCTATGGCGTCGGATATGTGGCTCGTCCGATCGGCGCCTTCGTGCTGGGACATTGGGGCGACACCCATGGCCGCAAGACCGTTCTCATCGTCTGCATGTTCCTGATGGGCATCTCGACCATGGCGGTCGGTATCCTGCCGACTTATCATCAGGTCGGCATCCTGGCGCCGATCCTGCTCGTCATGCTGCGCCTCGTGCAGGGATTTGCCGTGGCCGGTGAAATCTCCGGCGCGAGCTCGATGATTCTGGAGCACGCCCCGTTCGGCCGGCGCGGCTTCTATGCGAGCTTTGCGCTTCAGGGCGTGCAGGCCGGGCAAATTCTCGCGGCCGCGGTGTTCCTACCGCTGGCGGCCTACATGCCGACCGAGGCCTTCAACAGCTGGGGCTGGCGGATTCCCTTCCTGCTCAGCTTCTTCGTCATCGTCGCGGGCTACATCATTCGTCGCGAAGTCGACGAGACCCCTGCCTTTGCCCGCGACGGCGAACGGGGAGAAACGCCGCGGGCGCCCATCGTCCAGGCCATCAAACTGAGCTGGCGCGACATGCTCAGGGTCATCTGCATGGCACTGATGAATGTCATTCCGGTGGTTGCGACCATCTTCGGTGCGGCCTATGCGGTGCAGCCGGCCTACGGCATCGGTTTTGCCAAGGACGTTTATCTCTGGATCCCCGTGCTCGGAAACATGCTGGCCGTGTTCGTCATTCCCTTCGTCGGCAATCTCTCCGACAAGGTCGGCCGCAAGCCTCCGATCGTCGTCGGCGCGCTGCTCTCGGGCGTGCTGGCTTTCGGTTATCTCTATGCCATCAGCATCAGGAACGTGCCGCTGGCGATCCTGCTGTCGCTCTTGATGTGGGGCGTGGTCTATCAGGGTTACAACGCGATCTTCCCGAGTTTCTACCCCGAACTGTTTCCAACCCGCACCCGCGTGTCGGCGATGGCGATCTCGCAGAACATCGGCACGACCATCACCGCATTGCTTCCGGCCTTGTTTGCGACCGTGGCGCCTCCCGGCTCGGCCAACATTCCCCTGACTGTGGGGGCGATCGCCTTCGGCATCACTGTCATCGCAGCGCTGGCGGCGGTCACGGCCCGGGAGACCTATCGGGTCAGGATCGACGATCTCGGCAATCCCAACGCCGTTCCGATGCCGCGGGCAGACTATGAGCGGCAGCGTGCGGAGGTGGCGAGCGGTGCGGCCGCAATTCCGACCTGACGGGTACGCAAGGAAGTCATGCCGCTGCGATCGAGGACGGTTGCAGCGGCAGGGTGTGAGTCGTTACCTAACTGCCTGCTCGAATTCCGCGCGCGAGCGCGATCATCATGAGGTTGCAGAATGAACCCCGTCGTCGTCGCTGTCGCCATCACCGGCTCCGTTCCGCGCAAGAAGGACAATCCCGCGGTCCCGATCCTGCCGTCCGAACAGATCGAGTCGACGCACCAGGCCTTCGAAGCCGGTGCCACGCTTGCCCATATCCATGTTCGCAACGATGACGAGACGCCATCCTCCGATCCCGAGCGTTTCGCCGCGGTGCAGGCGGGGATCAGGAAGCACTGTCCTGACATGATCGTTCAGTTCTCGACCGGCGGGCGGGGCCGAGATCCCTCGGCGCGCGGATCGTCGCTCTACCTGAAGCCGGACATGGCCTCGCTGTCCACGGGATCGGTGAACTTTCCGACCATCGTCTACGAGAACGGCGCTGCTCTGGTCGAGATGCTCGCCACCGGGATGAAGGCGAATGGTATCCGGCCGGAAATCGAAATCTTCGATCTGTCGCATCTGCATGGTGCCCGCCGTCTGATCGAGGCGGGGCTGATCGACCAGCGTCCGCACGTTCAGTTCGTCATGGGCGTCAAGAACGCCATGCCCGCGGACGAGCATGTGCTCGACATCCTGCTGGGCGAGCTCAGGCGGCTGATCCCGAAGGCGACGTGGACGGCAGCCGGGATCGGACGCCACCAGGCCGAGGTCATGGGCTGGGCGCTCGCGCGGGGCGCCGATGCGGTCCGCACCGGGCTCGAGGACAATATCAGGATCGACAAGGCACGCCTCGCCGCCAGCAACGCGGAGCTCGTGGCCATCGCCGGTGAGGCTGTGGCGCGCCACGGCCGGCGCGTGGCGACTGCGGCCGAGGCGCGATCCCTGCTCGGGCTCGCAGGGCAGGGAGCTCCTGCCGCCTCCTGACATGCTCCCGGCCGCCTGCTGCCATTCGACGGCCGGCGTTTCCGTACGCTGAGTCTCCGGGTAAGACTGGCGTCACGGGCGTGATCTGCGCCTGGCGGGCAGGCGACGGTTGGAATGCGGTTCTTGAAATCTGACAGCAGGCTCATCGGGGTCCTGCTGGTGCTTGCGGTCTCCCAGCTTGTCGGGTGGGGTACGATAGGTCTTCCCGCCATTGTCGGCCGCGATCTCGCGGCCGATCTCGGCATGAGCCTGCCGGCGGTGTTCGCCGGGACGTCCGTTCTCTATGTCTCGATGGGCCTGTGCGCGCCCTGGCTCGCCAAGTCGTTTGCGCGGCACGGCGCACGAAAGGTGATGATCTCAGGCACGGTCCTCACCGCGCCGGGCTTCATCCTGCTGTCCCTCGCGCGCGAGCCGATACTGTATTTCGCTGCCTGGATCGTCCTCGGCACTGCCGGCAGCGCCACGCTTTCGACCGGCGCCTATATCATGCTGAACGAGGTCGCCGGGCGGCAGGCCAAGAACGCCATCGGCGCGCTGATGCTGGTGACGGGCCTGTCGAGCAGCATCTTCTGGCCAACGACATCGTTCCTCAGCGGTCTGCTCGGCTGGCGCGGGACGTGCCTCGTCTATGCGGCCATGATGCTCGTCATCAACCTTCCGCTCTATGCATTCTTTGCACCGCGCCGGAAAATCGTCGGTGATCGTGGCGGTGAGCCGGTGAAGCCTTCGCCGCCGCCTGCGATTCCCAGGAGCACGTTCGGCCTCGTCGTCGCCGCGATCACGCTCAATGCCTTCGTCAATTTCGGCATCGGCGCCATCATGATCGAGTTGCTCCGGGCGGAGGGGCTTCCCCCGGCGCAGGCGCTTGCGTTCGGCTCGATGCTGGGCGTGATCCAGGTCAGCGCCCGCGGGCTCGATTTTCTCGGCGGAGGGCGGTGGGATGGAATCACGACCGGGCTCGTTGCCGGCACGGCGCTCCCGGTCGCCATGCTGCTGCTGATGACGAGCGAGGGCGCGACCTGGGCGGTTGCGGCCTTCATCCTGCTCTATGGTGCCGGCAGCGGCGCGATGGCGGTGGCGCGGGCGACGATCCCGCTCGTGTTCTACGATCAGACCGAGTTCGCCAAGGCGATGTCGATGATCGCGCTGCCGCTCAATCTCGCATCCGCGGTCTCGCCGCCGCTCCTTGTCGGCCTGCTCACCCAGTTCGGCAGCCGCGGCGCGCTCGGTCTCACCTTCGTCTGCTCCTGCGCCACGGTGCTGATCCTGGTCCTGCTCGGCCGCCGGCGGCCGCAGGTGGCTGCAGCGGCCGCGACCTGAGAATATTCGCGCTGCGGAAATTCACCGCGCGGGTGATCTGCGCCGGGCGGGCGGGCGGATAGCCGTATGCCCCCAGTGCAGTGCTCGGACCACCAAAATGGTGTATCGGCAGGGAGCGCGTCCCGCGATCTCGCCGCCGCGCCAAGATCCAGTTCCCGGAGGAATTCGACATGTCGGCCCTGCCGCTCTCAGGCATCAAGATCCTTGACCTCACCCGCGTGCTTGCCGGGCCGTTGTCGGCCCAGATGCTGGGTGATCTCGGCGCGGAGGTGATCAAGATCGAGCGGCCGGGCACCGGTGACGACGCGCGCGCGTTCGGCCCGCCCTATCTGACCGACCCCGATGGCAAGGCCAACAACAACAACTCGTTTTACCTCTGCGCCAACCGCAACAAGAAGTCGGTCACGGTCAACATCGCCAAGCCCGAAGGGCAGGCGATCATCCGCGAGCTCGCCAAGGACGTCGACGTCTTCATGGAGAACTACAAGGTCGGCGATCTCAAGCGCTACGGCCTCGACTACGAGACCATCAAGGCGATCAATCCCGGCATAATCTATTGCTCGGTGACGGGCTTCGGCCAGACCGGCCCCTATGCGCCGCGCGCCGGCTATGACGCCATCCTGCAGGCGATGGGCGGCCTGATGAGCGTCACCGGCCATATCGACGGCGAGCCCGGCGAGGGCCCGATGAAGGTCGGCCCGTCGATCGTCGACTACATGACCGGCATGAATACCTCGATCGGGATTCTCTCGGCGCTCTATCATCGCGACGCCAATGATGGCGTGGGACAGCACATCGACGTCTGCCTGTTCGACACCGTGATCGCGTCGCTGTCGCACTGGCTGCAGATCTACCTCGTCAACGGCAAGACGCCGCCGCGCCGCGGCACCTGGGGTAATGGCGGCATGCCGGCCGGCGTGTTCCGCTGCACCGACGGCGAACTGATGCTGGTGGTCGGCAATGACGGCCAGTTCCAGCGCACCTGCGCCGTGCTCGGCGCGCCCGAGCTCGCGAGCGACAAGCGCTTCGTCAAGAACAACGACCGCGTCGTGCACGGCAAGGAGATCATGGCGATCTTCGCCGGACTGTTCCTGAAGCAGCCGGTGGCCTATTGGCTGGACAAGCTGGAGGAGGCCGGCGTGCCCTCGGGCCCGATCAACAATTTCGAGCAAGTGTTTTCGGATCCGCACGTCCAGTCGCGCGGCATGCGGGTGAAGGTCGACCATCCCTTCCAGCCCGATCTCTCGCTGATCCGCAACGCGCTGACGCTCTCGGAAACCCCGATCAAGGATTACCGCGCCCCGCCGCTGCTGGGTGAGCACACCCAGGAGGTGCTCGCCGGCAAGCTCGGCTACGATGCCGGCAAGATCGAGGCGCTGAAGCAGCAGGGTATCATCTAGCTGCTCGTTGACCGGCAAGGGACAGCACGCATGACCCCCACCAAAACCATCATCACCTGCGCGATCACGGGCAACCTGACCAAGCCGGAGCAGTCGCCGCATCTGCCGATTACACCCGAGCAGATCGCGACATCGGCGCTGGAAGCCGCCGAAGCCGGCGCCGCCATCGCCCATATCCATGTCCGCGATCCCGCGACGGGGCGGCCCTCGATGGAGATCGATCTCTACCGCGACGTGGTGGACCGCATCCGCGCGCGCAACAAGAGTCTCGTCATCAACCTCACGACCGGCCCCGGCGGTCGCTTCGTGCCTTCGATCGAGGACCCCCGCGTCGCCGCTGCAGGCACAACGCTGCTGCCCCCCGAAAAGCGCGTCGAGCACATCGAGCTGCTCAAGCCCGACATCTGCACGCTCGATCTCAACACCATGAATTCGGGCGGCGAGGTGGTGATCAACACCCCGCGCAACGTCCGCATCATGGCCGAGCGGATGAAGGCGGCCGGCGTGCTGCCGGAAATCGAGCTGTTCGATTCCGGCGACTGCCATCTCGCCCGTGACCTCCTTGCCGATGGCACGCTGAAGGGACCGGGCCTGTTTTCGCTCGTGCTCGGCGTCAAATACGGCTTCTCCGCAACGCCCGAGACGATGTTCTATGCCCGCAGCCTGTTGCCGCCGGGCGCGATCTGGTCCGGCTTCGGTATCGGCCGCGCTGAATTCCCGATGGTGGCGCAGGCCTATTTGCTTGGCGGCCACGTCCGCCTCGGCATGGAGGACAATCTCTATATGTCCAAGGGCGTGCTGGCGAAGACCAATGCCGAGCTGGTTACGCATGCCGCCGGCATCCTCAAGAGCCTGGGGGCGAGCGTCGCGACCGCCGCCGAGGCCCGCGCGACGCTCGGGCTTGCCTGAGGCTTGCGGGCAATCCCCAGATAATCCCGGTCCGTACTCACACAGGCTTCCGCTCCGCGCGCGACTCAGATTCGATCCATCCACTCAGTCCGGGAGGGAAAGCATGTCCTACACGATCGGGTTTCAGGCCAAGAACCAGAAGGCAATTCTGGCGACCGAGGCAGCAACAGCCAATCAGGCCGTCGCGATCGTTGCCGCGTTGCGGCAAAGCGCCGACGAAATAAAGTTCATCCGCTCGCCGCAGGAAGGCGACATGGGTATCGAGATGCTGCTGCTGCTCGCCAAGGAAGAGGCCGAGGAGATGCCGCAGCACGCCTAGCCGGCTCGGCGAGCACACTTCGATCAGAAGCGAAGCATGACGGCTGCACAATGATGTAGCAAGCCGTCATCTCGCTTGCACCGAAGGTGGCCGCCCGTGAAACTTGAAATGAAACGCGAAGCGCTCCGCGTCGAACCGATCTCGACATTCCTCGACCGCCGGAACGCTCCGGTCTCGCCGGTCACGCGCGCCGGCAACATGATCTTCGTCGCCGGTCTGCCGCCGTTCGACCCCGAGACGGGCGAGATCGCGGAAGTACCGATCGAACGGCAGAGCGAACTCGTCATGGAGCAGATGAAGCTGTGCCTCCAGACGGCGGGCGCGAGCCTCGACAACGTCATGAAGTGCAACGTCTACTGCACCTCGACCAAACACTTCGCGGCGTTCAACGCCGTCTATGCGCGCTATTTCCCACACGATCCGCCAGCGCGGATCTTCGTCTGCACGCCGGAATGGTTCGGCCCCTTCGACGTCGAGATCGACTGCATCGCGATGATGTGAGGTTAGCGTGCCGCCACCCTTGACGGCGCCTTCGTCTCCATCCGTCCCGCCGTCAGCGCGATCGTCGCTACGCTGACGACGCGCGCGACCACGTCCTCGACGTCGTCGAGATCGCATTTGCCTTCCGACAATTTCGTCAGCCGTTCGCTCTCGCGGATGGTGTGATGCGCCATGGCGAGCGCGAAATTCAGGCCCCAATAGATATCGACGTCGCTGCGGTCGGGCAGGGACCTTCGCATCGCGCCAGCGAACTTGCGCAAATGGTCGATCTCGCGGTTCTTGATGCGGCGGATCGGCGGCACGGATTCGATCGAGGCGCGGATCATGAAGCGCGCCGCGCTCGAGCGCTGGTTCTCTGGGCCAAGGCAGCCGCGCAGCGTCGGGCCGACCAGGGCATGCAGGATCATTTCGATCGGCGCGCGGCCGCCGCCTTGTTCTTCCGCCGCCTTCAATTCGCGCAAACGCTCGCGGTTGGTGGCGATCGAGCGTGTCACGAACAGCTCCGCGATCAACTCGTCCTTCGAGCCGAAATGATAGTTCACCGCCGCGAGGTTGACATTGGCCTCCGCGACGATGTCGCGCAGCGTCACGTCGCCGAACCCGCGATCGGCATAGAGCCGTTCGGCGGCGGCGAGAATGGCAGTCCGGGTATGATCGCTGGCCATGGGAGCCCCTCGGGGAGGGAGTTGCAATTCAAACAGTTGTATGAAACTATCGTTTGAAGGCCGGGAAAGTCAATCCGCAATCGGGACTTGTTCGCAACGTCGCGAACCGGTTCCCCAGCGTCCGCAAGTCGCGCATTCGCACTTGCGGGTCGCACAATGCGGGTGGACAGTCCGGCGCAAAACAAGTTCGCCAAAACAAGTTCGCCAAGACGAGTTGGCAAAGACGAGGAGCGTCCCATGGATTTCGATCTGTCGCCGAAGCAGAAGGAATGGCTCGACCGCGTGCAATCCTTCATGGCCAAGCACGTGCGCCCGGCGGTGCCGGTCTATGATGAGCAGGATCGCAGCGGCGAACGCTGGAAGGTGATCCCGGTGCTCGAGGACCTCAAGAAGAAGGCGAAGGCCGAAGGCCTCTGGAACATGTTCATGCCGCCGAACGAGCATGAGGACGACGAATTCCGCGGCGCGGGACTGACCAATCTCGAATACGCGCTGCTCTCGGAGCAGATGGGCCACATCTCCTGGGCTTCGGAAGTTTTCAATTGTTCCGCGCCCGACACCGGCAACATGGAAGTGTTCATGCGCTACGGCTCCAAGGAGCAGAAGCGCAAATGGCTGCGTCCGCTGATGGACGGCGAGATCCGCTCGGCCTTCCTGATGACGGAGCCGGCCGTGGCCTCGTCCGATGCCACCAACATCGAGACCAGCATCGCGCGCGACGGCGACCATTACGTCATCAACGGCCGCAAATGGTGGTCGTCGGGCGTCGGCGATCCCCGTTGCAAGATCGCGATCCTGATGGGCAAGACCGATTTCAAGGCGGCCAAGCATCAGCAACAGTCGCAGATCCTGGTTCCGCTCGACACCCCCGGCATCAAGGTCGAGAAGATGCTGCCCGTGTTCGGCTTCGACGACGCGCCGCATGGCCACGCCCAGGTGCTGCTCGAGAACGTGCGGGTGCCGAAGGAGAACATCCTGCTCGGCGAAGGCCGCGGCTTCGAGATCGCGCAGGGCCGCCTCGGTCCCGGCCGCATCCATCACTGCATGCGCACCATCGGCAAGGCCGAGGAGGCGCTGGAGAAGATGGTGAAGCGGCTCACCTCGCGCACGGCCTTCGGCAAGCGGATCGTCGAGCATTCTGTGTGGGAGCAGCGCATCGGCGAAGCCCGCACCAATATCGAGATGACGCGGCTGTTGTGCCTCAAGGCCGCCGACATGATGGACAAGGTCGGCAACAAGACCGCGCAGGCCGAAATCGCCATGATCAAGGTCGCAGCTCCCAACATGGCGCTGAAGATCATCGACGAGGCGATCCAGGCCTTCGGCGGTGCAGGCGTCTCGGACGAAGCCGGCCTTGCCAAGGACTACGCTCACATCCGCACACTCCGTCTCGCCGACGGCCCGGACGAGGTGCACAATCGCGCCATTGCCAGGCTCGAGGTTCGGAAGTATGCAAACTCTTCCAGTCATTAAGCGGGAGAGCATGCTGGCGCTCCCGATTTGAAGAAACGACAGAACATGATCCGTGATCGGATGACCGCTTGACGCAAGTGCGCTGGGGGTTACCGATTAGGATCATGTTCGGACTGAAGAGGGAGCGTCATCGTGGCTGACGGCGTCAGGAAAGACGAAGAATTCTCGGGCACCAAGCCCGTCGAGGAGCGTCATCGTATCGACGAGATGCGGCTCGAAGCCTGGATGCGCGACAACGTCGAAGGCTATGAGGGACCGCTGGTCGTCCTCCAGTTCAGGGGTGGCCAGTCCAACCCGACCTACCGGCTCGACACGCCGAACCGCTCCTATGTGATGCGTAGAAAGCCGTTCGGCAAATTGTTGCCGTCGGCGCATGCGGTCGATCGCGAATATCGCGTGATCGCGGCACTGGGAAAACAGGGTTTTCCGGTCGCGAAGGCCTATGCGCTGTGCCAGGACGACAGCATCATCGGTTCGGCCTTCTACATCATGTCGATGGAAGACGGCCGGGTGTTCTGGGATCCGACGCTGCCAAGCCAGACGCCGGAAGATCGTCGAAAGATCTTCACCAGCAAGATCGAGACGTTGGCCAAGCTTCACATGTTCGATCCCGTCGCGATCGGTCTTGGCGACTTCGGCAAGCCCGGCAATTATTTCGCGCGCCAGATCGACCGCTGGACCAAGCAGTACCGCGCGTCCGAGACCCAGACCATTCCGGAGTTTGAGAAGGTCGCTGAATGGCTGCCGAAGACCGTGCCGGAGCAGGCGCGCATCTCGATCGTCCACGGCGACTATCGCCTCGACAACATGATTTTCCATGCGACGGAACCGCGCGTGCAGGCCGTGCTCGATTGGGAATTATCGACGCTCGGCGATCCCATGGCCGACTTCACCTATCTGTTGATGCAGTGGGTCATGCCCGGCCTGGACGGCGCCGACCTCAAGGCGCTCAACATTCCGAGCGTGGAAGAGGCCGCGCAGATCTATTGCAACGTCACCAAGATGACGGTCCCTGATCTCAACTGGTACTTCGCCTACAACCTGTTCCGCCTCGCCGGCATCACGCAAGGCATCGCCGGCCGCGTCCGCGACGGCACCGCGGCAAACGCCAAGGCGCTGGAGTCAGCCAAGCGCACCGTGCCGCTGTCGAAGGCATCGTGGGAATACGCGCAGAAGGCGGGGGCGGTTTAAGGAATCCGAAGGCGCGGCCGGCGGCCGCGCCTTTGCTTGCGTTCCTCTCGTGTCCGGGACACGAGACAGAATGACGAGAGAGATGTCCGCATGATCGACCACACCACGCTCATCACCTACATCCTTATCGTCCTCGGGTTCGTCTTCATTCCCGGACCGGCGACACTCCTCACCATGGCGCGCGCCGCAAGCTCGGGAACCAGGGTCGGCATCGCGACGGGGGCGGGAATTGCGGCCGGTGACGTGGTCCACACCACAATGGCAATCGTCGGCCTCTCTGCGGTCATCGCAACGTCGGCGCTCCTGTTCAGCGTTGTCAAATACGCAGGCGCAGGCTTCCTGATCTATCTCGGCATTCGCGCCATGCTCGACAAGACGCCGCTCGAGGTGAATGGCGGCGCGCCCGCGATCAGCGCAGCGCGGGCATTCCGGCAGGCCGTGCTGACTGAGGTGCTCAATCCGAAGACCGCGCTGTTCTTCCTTGCGTTCCTGCCGCAGTTCGTCCGTCCCGAGCATGGTTCGACGACGCTGCAGCTCGCGCTGTTCGGCGCTGTCTTCGTGTGGCTCGGCCTCGTCAGCACGGTGGTGTTCGCCGTCGGCGCCGGTCGCCTTGGCAATTTGCTACGCCGCCATCCAGCCGTCGTGAAATGGCAGGGCAAGGTGGTCGGGACCATCTACTGCGCGATCGGCGTGCGGCTGGCATTGCAGGAGCGCTGAGGCGCACCGCTCACGTGGGATACGCGCTGCCCCACATACTCCCGTCATTGCGAGGAGCTCTTGCGACGAAGCAATCCAGACTGCCCCCGCGGAACGATTCTGGATTGCTTCGCTTCGCTCGCAATGACGAGAAGAAGCCTCACCCCTTCTCGCAATGCGCGATCAGCTTCTCCACGAAGCTCGCGCATTTCTCCAGCTCCGCCATTTCCACGAACTCGTCCGGTGTATGAGCCTGTGCGATCGAGCCGGGGCCGATCACGACGGACGGGATATCGACCATGCTGGCGAACAGGCTTGCCTCGGTGCCGAAGGCGACCTTGGCGTGGTCGTTGCGCCCCGCAAGGCTCTTGGCCAGCGTGACGATTGTCGCATCGGCCGCCGTGTCGAGGGCGGGGTAGTCGAGGATCTCCTCGAAATCAATGCCGCACTCCGGATGTCTGGCCTTCATCGCGGGCTCGATCTCCGCCTTGGCCCAGGCAACGATCGCATCCGTGACCTCGCGCGACTCGGTGATGCCGATGCCACGGCATTCGAAATCCACCGTGCAAGTATCCGGCACGATGTTCAGCGCGGCGCCGCCATGGACGATGCTGGTGAGCAGCGTCGAGTGCGGGACGTCGTAGAGGCTGTCGGCCGCTCGCACGGCTGCGAGCGCCACGGCGCGGCGTCGGATCTCGACGATCAGCTCGGCGGCGTATTCGATGGCGTTGACCCCGTCGGGCGCGATCGAGGAGTGGCGGGCGAGCCCCTTGAACGTGGCGCGCACGCCGTGCTTGCCCTTGTGCCCGATGATGACCTTCATCTCGGTCGGCTCGCCGATGAAGGCGCCGAGCGGCTTCACGCGTTTCTTCGCTACCTCGCGCAGCATCGGCCGCACGCCGACGCAGCCGATCTCCTCGTCATAAGAGATCGCGAGGTGAATCGGCGTCGCGAACTTCGCTTCCAGCATCTCCGGCACCATGGCGAGGCACACGGCGACAAAACCCTTCATGTCGGTGGTGCCGCGGCCGTAGAGCTTGCCGTCGCGCTCGATCAGCTTGAATGGATCGTGGCTCCAGTCCTGGCCGACCACGGGCACCACGTCGGTATGTCCCGACAGCACCAGACCGGGGCGGTCCTCGGGTCCAATGGTGACCCATAGCGAGGCTTTCTGTCCGGTCTCGTCAACGATGCGCTCGCCCTTGACGCCGAGCGCGGCGAGATAGCCTTCGATATGCGCGATCAGGGGCAGGTTGGAGCGATCGCTGATCGTGTCGAAGCCGACGAGGTCGGCGAGCAGCTTGCGAATGCGGTCGGGTCTTGAGCTTGGCATTTTCACGTTCTTGTCAGGGGGATGGAAGCTGAAGTGCCTGCACGAACCATACCAATGCGGTGGCTGGAGGCGCAAATCCAGATCACAGGTCCGTAGCCCGGATGGAGCGAAAGCGTAATCCGGGACCTCTTGTCCGCGTGAATGGATTCCCGGATTTCGCTGCGCTCCATCCGGGCTACAAGACTTTGCGTTGCCTGTCGGGCAAAACACCCCAATTGTGGTCAACGCGGGACGCAACCCTGCGCCCTCTTTCGTTGAGCGTAAGGCGACGAAGCAAAGCTCGGGCGCAATGAGCCGCGAGAGGGCGAAGGTGTGTCTGCGATCTGGAGTGCGAATGGAAGCGCGACCCTGCCACCCACAGGCTCCGTCATTGCGAGCGCAGCGAAGCAATCCAGGCTCCCGCTGCGGAAAGACTCTGGATTGCTTCGCTACGCTCGCAATGACGGTGCTGAAGCAGTTGTGCTAAACCGGCTTCCCCGTATACGGCATCGACGCGGTGAGGCCGCCGTCCACCGGGAACGCCTGGCCGTTGACATACGACGCCTCGTCGCTGGCCAAGAACAATCCCATCGCGGCGAGCTCGTGCGGCTGGCCGGGGCGCTTGAGCGGGTTGAGCTGACCGATCTTGTCGGCGGTGCCGCGCTCCTTGGCGCGGTCGAAGATCGGCTTGGTCATGCCGGTCTCGATCAGGCCCGGGCACACTGCGTTAATGCGCACGCCGGTGCTGGTGAGCGAATAGGCGGTGGTCTGCACCAGGGAGATGACGCCGGCCTTGCTCGCGGCATAGGGATGTCCGCTGGCGCCGGCCTTGAGGCCCGCGACGGACGCGGTCAGCACGATCGCGCCGGACTGCTGCTTCACCATGTGCGGCATCGCATGCTTCACTGCGAGGAACGGCCCGATCAGATTGATGCGCAAGACCTCCTGCCATTGCTCGACGGTCTGCTCGCCGAGCGGAACGAGTCCGCCGGAGACGCCGGCATTGGCCCAGATCACGTCGAGCCGCCCGTGCGTCTTCACCGCCTTGTCGATCACGGCGATGACGTCCTGCTCGGAGCCCGCGTCCGCCATCATGGCTTCCGCGACACCGCCGGCCTTCTTCACCTCGTCGACCGTCTCCTTCACCGCCTCGGTGCGATCGACCGCGATCAGCTTGGCGCCTTCCCTGGTGAATAGCAGCGCGGCGGCGCGGCCGATGCCGCTGCCGGCACCGGTGATGATGACGGATTTGCCTTGCAGACGGCCCATGCGATTTCTCCCTTTGGTTCGCACGCGACGCTTGCCGCGCGACGGAATTTCAAACAAGATTTCAAACGGTAAAGTGTCTTGAGACACGTTCACTACTGACGTACAGCGACATCAAACGCGATGGAAGGGTTTCGATGGCAGGCGCAGACAAGCCCAAAGTGGTGACGACACGCTGGTGGTGGGTCCGTCACGCGCCCGTGCGCAATGACGGCGGCAACATCTACGGTCAGTCCGATCTCGCCTGCGACACCAGCGATACCTACGTCTTCAATGCTGTTGCCAAGGTGCTGCCACGCAAGGCGGTCTGGTATTCGAGCAATCTGATGCGCACGCATCAGACTGCCGAAGCGATCTGGGCGGCGGGCTTCCCTAGGCCTGCGTCGATGACATGGGAAGCGGACCTCGCCGAACAGAATCTCGGGCGATGGCAGGGCATGAACCGCGCCGAGTTCATCGCCAGCCGTCCCGTCGGCTCGAGCTGGTTCGCCGACATTAACGAGCCCGCACCCGGCGGCGAGAGCTTCATGGACCTCTACAACCGCACCCGCCGCACCATCGAGCGGATCAACATCGAGGCAGCCGGGCAGGACGTGATCGCGGTCGCACATGGCGGCACCATCAAGGCGGCGCTGGGGCTGGCGCTCGACAATCAGCCGGAGCGGGGGCTCGCGTTCGATATCGACAATTGCTCGGTGACGCGGCTCGACTATTTCGCAAGTCCCGAGCGCAATGTCTGGCGGCTGCCGATGGTGAACCAGCAGCCGTGGATCGCGGACGACGCGCATGCGGCGATGCATCAACCCGCGGGGCCGGAAGTCAAGAAGCTCGCCTGAGTGAGCTGTCATTCCGGGACGGTCCGCAGGACCGGACCCGGAATCTCGAGATTCCGGGTTCGGCTTCGCCGCCCCGGAATGACAATGAACACGAAGATCAATCTGGGAGAGAAACATGACCTTGTTCGACATGAAGGGGAAAGTCGCCGTCATCACCGGCTCGACGCGCGGCATCGGGCTTGCGATCGCCGAACGCATGGCCGAGCACAGCGCCAAGGTGGTGATCTCCTCGCGCAAGGCTGACGTTTGCGACCAGGTCGCGAAGGGCATCAACGACAAGTTCGGCAAGGGCACGGCGGTCGCGATCGCCGCCAACATCTCGTCGAAGGAAAACCTGCAAAACCTCATCGACGAGAGCAACCGCGTCTTCGGCAAGATCGACGTGCTGGTCTGCAACGCCGCGTCGAACCCGTATTACGGCCCGCTCGCCGGCATCTCCGACGATCAGTTCAGGAAGATCCTGGACAACAACATCGTCGCCAATAACTGGCTGATCTCGATGGTGGTGCCGCAGATGATCGAGCGCAAGGACGGTTCGATCATCATTGTGTCCTCGATCGGCGGCCTCAAAGGCTCGACCATCCTCGGCGCCTACGCGATCTCGAAAGCCGCCGACATGCAGCTCGCGCGCAACCTGGCCTGCGAGTACGGCCCGCACAACATCCGCGTGAACTGCATCGCGCCCGGCCTGATCAAGACCGATTTCGCGAAAGCGTTGTGGGACAATCCGGAGAATCTGAAAGCCTCCACCGCGCGTTCGCCGCTGCTGCGCATCGGCGTCCCCGACGAGATCGCGGGCGCTGCGGTGTTCCTGGGCTCGAAGGCCGGCGACTTCATGACCGGCCAGACCATGGTGATCGACGGCGGCGCAACGATCAGCTGAGGCCCCAGTAGCTGTCATCGCCCGCGAAGGCGGGCGATCCAGTACTCCGCAGCGGTCGTTGGAGAGCTCGCTCTCACCACATCCGCTGCGGAGTACTGGATGCCCCACCTTCGCGCGGCATGACAGGGAGTGTGGAGGTGCGACGCTGCGACTAGGCAAAGACCTCAATCCACCGCCGCGTACACCAAATCCCGCACCAGCGTTCGCGTAAAGTCGCGCTGTCCCGGGCCCTGGCTCATGAAGACGACGAACAGATCCTCCTTTGGATCGATCCAGAAGAACGTCCCCGCAATGCCGCTCCAGAAATACTGGCCGACGCTGCCGGGGAAGGGCGCGATGCCGGCCTCGCGGCGCACCGCGAAGCCGAGGCCAAAACCGTGGCCCGGCGACAGCAGCGTGCCGTTGGTCACGACGTGAGGTCCGAGATGATCGGAGGCCATCAACTCCAGCGTCTTGCGGCCGATGATCCTGTTGCCGTCGAGCGTGCCGCCATTGCGCAGCATCAGCGCGAAGCGAGCATAATCCATGGTGGTGGAGACAAGGCCACCGCCGCCGGACTCCATGATCGGCTGCTCGAGCATATTGAACAGCGCGACCTTGTCGCCGGTCCAGGGATCGGCCGCGAACGGCTCGGCAAGCCGGCCGACATTGGCCTCGGCTGTCGAGAAACCGGTCTCGGCCATCTGCAAGGGCGTGAGAATGCGCTCGGCGAGGTACGTGCCGAGCGACTTGCCGCTGACGATTTCGATGATGCGCCCGAGGATGTCGGTGGAGCGGCTGTAGTTGAACTCGTCGCCGGGATGGCAGACCAGCGGGAAGCTCGCCACCAGGGTGGCGTGCTCGGCATTGGTGATCTTGCGGCTGCGCACCCGCGAGTCCTGGTAGATCTTGTGCACGGGGCCGTCGCCCTGGTGCTCGTAGGTCAGGCCGGAGGTGTGGCGGAGCAGGTCCTGCACCGTCATCGGGCGTTTCGGCGGAACCAGTTCCAGTTTGCCGCCGCTGACCACGCCAACCTTCTGGTCGGCGAACTCCGGAATGAATTTCGCAACCGCGTCGCCAAGAATTAGGTGGCCGTCCTCGACCAGCGCCATGATGCCGACCGACACGATCGGCTTGGTCATCGAGAAGATGCGGAAGATCGAATCATGGGCCATCGGCGCCGCGCCCGTCGGGCTCTGCCTGCCGAGCGCCTCGAACCAGCCGACTTGGCCGTGCCGTGCCACCAGCACGGTGACGCCCGGCACGGTTCCCTTGTCGATCTCGCGCTTGAAGGCCTCCGACATGGCCTGGAGGCGGGGGCGCGACAGCCCGAGCGTCTCGGGGCGGGATTCCGGCAGATGCGGGGTCTTCGGCGCGGTCGACGGGCGGTGGGCGGCTGTAACGGACGCTTGGGCAGTCGCAGAGGCTTGGGCAGTCATGGGCACTCCCGGTTGCTTATTATTGTTCGGAGCGGACTGTGGCCCAGAAGGCGCGGCACAAACAAGCGAAGCCAGCGCGCTTCACCCTTGCAATCCGGCCTTGCAATCCGGCCGCCCCCTGTGCTTCAAAGCGGCCTGATCCGAGCGGCAACGCAGGGTCCGTAGGAGTGTAGCTCAATTGGTAGAGCACCGGTCTCCAAATTCTGGATCGGTCGTGCCAGGCTCTCCTACGTGACCCCTTATCGTGCTGAAATACTGGGTATTTCCCTGGTCCAGCCGGCCTTCCATTCCCGCCTATCTCACGTCGTCCCAACTAGTTGGGTAGCAATCCGGTAGCAACCGGCCTTCGCCCAACGCGATTGAGGGGCGGGCGATGGACGCGCTTATCGGGCTAATTTTCGGCATGCTGCTGGGGATCATGGGCCGGGAGCTGTGGCCGCGTCGCGATCGGTTTCGGGGCCATCATCAAATGCAGCAGGTCTGCCGCGAATGGGCAGAAATTGTTCAGCACGAGCCCAGTCGAGCTGCCCTGCTTGAGATGGCGGAGAACTACTGTAAGGCGGCGTCTGCTAGGACAGAGCCCAAGTTATCGCCCGCACTAGAAGGTGCCCCAAGAAGTACGCCCAGGCCGCCGTAGCAACAAGGATACCGGTCCCGAAAGTTAGGCTGATGGCCATCTCTGTTAATCTGGCCTTCGACGATTCCGGCGCTGCCTCGCCGATCTGTTCCAAAGCATTCATTACGCCGCCCCTGGGTTCGATCGGGAAAAAGCGGCAACCGGGAGGAAAGCAGTTCGTTCCTAAAGCAGTTGAGCTAATCACGGTTCAGACGAGAGGCCGCCCACCTGAGGCGGCCCTACTATCGCTGGGTCTGCCTTGCGAGTTCGGCAGTCAAGCCCCAAAGCACGCGCTGTGCCGCAACTGGGGTGCCGCCAGCACAAATGGACTCCGCAATCATCTCGACCACGCGGTCCATCCGAAGCACGATCGCGGCAATCCATTCTTCCCGGCGCATCGTGCGTACTCCCTCACAAAGCACCAACGCTTAGCCTATGTTAAAGGTCCCGGAGCGCCCCTTCTTTCCGCTTCTTCATAATCCGCTTGCTGTTGGTACTCTTCGGCCATTTCCAGGAGAGCGGCGCGCACCTTTGAGTTTGAAGTGAGGACGGCCTGCCTTTCGCAGAGCCTCTTGAAGGCGCCTCGCGTCATTCAGTGTTCCCGGCTCAGTCGTCCCACGTGAGCTTCTGGCAGTTGGTGCACTTGAAGATGCGGACTGTCTTACCGGAGCGTGTGTCGAGATAGCTTTGGACCCGCAGCAAGCGGCCGTCGCAATGCTGGCAATTCCCAAATTGACTTGGGCTAAGTGGCGGGGAGTTGGAATCAAGAGGGAGCATCTGCAAATCGCTAGCTGTTGACGTAGCTAACGACACTAACCGCAGCCGGGCGTTCCCAAATTTAAGAAGGATTCCAAACAGGGAAAAGCCGCAGCGTGGTTCCAGCCCCACTGCGGCATTCCCGGGAAACTTGAAATTGGTTGGTATTTAAATCGCGCCGGTGTTCTCACAGTAGAACACCCCGTTCCGAAATTGGAGTCGGTAAGCCGCCTTGCTACGAATTGTCGCTGCAGGGCGAACATGGTACGGTTCCCATTCCAGCCCCAATGCTCTCGGCTGCCGATTCAATTACGGATCAGAGCGCCGGAGCTCGAAAGTGAAGGTCGCAGGAACGGCTAAAAGGCTGCTCCTGCGACCGACGCCGCGACGTTCCGCACGATCGGCACGGCACCGGTGGTGCTAGCACAGAGAGGCCCGCCAGCGTGAACCGGCGCAGACGAATAGTCCGCTTCAGTGGGCGGCCTTCTCTTTGTCTAACGCTTGGATTTGCCGCTTCACCTCGGCAATGAGGTCGAGCATTGTTTCGTTGACGGCACCTTCGGGGAAAGCCCTCGCCAACTCATGGTACTTAGCTAGCTGCTCTTCCAGCAGACGTTTTTCTCGTTGTCGGTCCATCGGACGGTTAACACAGTTTGCAGCCAACGTTCCTAGATCAGATTTTCAAACTAGGCCACTACGAACTGAACCTTCACACTCCACGCCCATACTCATGAATATCCGGGATTTTTTGCTAATCCCAATCTCGGGGCTGGACTGAAACAAACGCCGCCGGGACAAGGTATTTTTTGCCCGGCGGCGCATTTCTAGAACCGATGCAGCCGCTGACCTAGCTCGGCAAGCCCCATGCTCAGCTGAAAGCAACGGCGGGCCCATCTAAGCCGCTGGAGTGCCCATAGGGCCCGGATCAGTCGCATGTGGTCTCCCCATGAAAGGCGGCCTGATACCTGTCGACGAGCGTGTCGAGCATCTCGGATAGATGCAACACGGCAAAGCATAGCTCTGGCCGGGTGCCGTCGTCTGCGTCCGACATGAGTTGCGCGGGATCTTACCCATCACCGCGCAATCATAAATCGGCGTGTCCAGATCGCTCAAAGCCCTTCCGCGCAGCGCGTCCTTTTCTTCCGCGGTCCGGGTCGTCCTCGGCAATCCAACAATATTGCTCACGCCACCACCCCCAGCGCTAATTCGGGCATGATCTCGGCAAGGTTCTCAACTAGCAGTTGATGCCATGAGCCGGTCCTGGTCGGGCCAGGGTCGTTGACGTCGCGATACAGACCCTCAGGCCAACTCATACCGTCGGTATCGGCTTCGACGGCGTATTTGAGCAACGCTATACAGCCCGCCATTGTTGTCGGCCCCTCGGAAAGCAGAGCGCAGGCCGCGTCGGTTTCGGCGTCGTGGCAGCGGTCTAAAGCTCTCTCGGATTCGATCCATCGGGGATCATCGGTCTCCACTATGGTTTCTTCCCACGCCGTCACCCGAGACCGGCATTTTTCCAAGGGCAATTCGCGGTCCAGCGCCGAATACAGGTGGAGGGCAGCCTCTAAGGCTGCCTTGGCTGTCTTGTGAGCTTCGATGGCCGCATAGATCGGGTCCGGACTCGCCACAGCGGCTACAGCCGGTTGGGGCAGCGGAAGTGCCATCCCGAGCACGGCGCTACCAGCGGCCACGCCAGCGGCTTGCAGGAGGAATCGCCGCCTGGGCGGGAACATAGGTCTTTCAATGGTCATGGTGGTTGCTCTCGGTATCGGCTTCTTAAGGCCGTCGCCGGTGTCAGACCGGCAGCCGGGAGTTAAGAACTGGCCGAGAGACCAGCGGCGACGCTTTTAAGGGTTGCCCCTCTGGACATAGCGTGGCCCTCCCGGCCATAATGGCCAGGTTGGGACGCACGCCAATGCGCCACCACATTCAACCGCAACCCCGCGACGCCAATCGAAGGGGCATTCTGACAAGGAATGGTGCGGCTATATCTCGGTCCGGGTTCTTAAGCCCACGGACATGCAATCACTGATTTGCTTAAAAATCCACTCCCCACCGGGGAGAAAACATGCTGCCATGCCACAATGGCCCAAGCCGCAATGGTTCATCATTCGCTGAAAATCCAGAGCTGGCGCCTGAACTATTCGTTTGGGACCGGCAAGAACCGATTCTGTCGTGAGTTGTATTCGGACGGGCGACATCTGACCATTCGAGCCCGGATCGAGCAGCCTCAGAACATCAAAGCTAAAATCGCCCAGATCAGATGTATTCCATACGAGGCGCTGATCGCTGGCTATAAAGAGCATGCGAGCGCGTCGCACGACCCCCGCCCTGTTGGGGAAGTCTCTTACAGAGGCGCCGACTATTCCGCCGTCCTGTTTATGCCCGCCGACGCTCTTCCCCTAATCGTTCCGCTATTGACCGCGGGTAAGTATAGCTTCCTGTCGATCTATGTCGCAAAAGGTGGAGCAGTCGACAGCTACAGCTTCCTAGACTATTTGGGCCCTGAGCCCGACCTTGCCGGCAGTTGGGACGACGTTTGATCATGTCCCGACCTCGCCGAATCGAGTTTGTTCTTGCAGCCCTGCTGATGGCAGGATGGGCCGCCTACTGGCTATGACCGCACTTAGCCGCGCGTGGCCTTACAAATGAGGGCGCTATGACCGAACGCGATGTACTCTCCAAACTTGAAGAACAGGTGGTCAAGATTTCGGCCGAGAACCTCGCGATGCAGTTTATCTTGACCTGCCTACTTCAGAGGCTCGGCACGCTCAACGTCGGCTTTAGAATCCCGATCTTGCAGGCGTTCGATGACGCCGCGAACCATGCTGAGCAATTCAGCATTGGCGCCGGGGCCAAGGCCGGTCACCTTCCAGAAACTCTCCGCATTATCGAGCAAATGAGGTTGATGTTGGTAGGCGAAGACAAGCCGCGCCGCGAGGTTTAGGTCGGTTGGTGTCACCTTAGTTTCTCCTAATCCACGCTACGGCGGTGTTGCGCTAGATAATCCTGAGCAGCTTGTTGGCGATGATCGTGGGCTGCAACATGGCGTGCGCGCTGCCGCTGGTGTTGTTTGATGTCATCGTGTTGCCGGTTGGTCCCAAGGTTCCGATACCGCTCCAGAAAGAACCGCTGGCGATTGGTAGATGCGTGCCGCCAGAAGTCGCCGAGCCATACGAACCGTCGGCAATCGCATTGGCGACGGCGACATTTTGTGCGCTCGGAACGTTGACCGAAATATTTCCTGCTGACGTGATCCCTGTTGGTAGCTCAGCAAGGGTCGTAACGTGCGTGGACGAACCGCCGACAGAGCCTAGCGTTGCGCCAACGATCGTCGCGCTATCCGTTACAACAGAGCCGATGCGGCTTGCAGCACTGCCGCCCATGTCATCCTTGCCGGCGACAACGCGCCCGCGCAGATCCGGGATGTTGAACGTCGTTGATCCGTCGCCAGGACCAAACGTCGTGCTCATCATCGTGAACAGAGCTGAATAAGTTGCGCGCGAGATCGCCTGCCCGTAGGGAAACACGAAGTTGCTGTTCGGCGAGGCGGTGCCGAAAAAGTCGATCGTGCCGCCGATCGGAACGGTGAACGGGAGCTGATAGAAGTTCTTCAAACGCCATGCCGTCCCGGAAAAATAGTAGACAGCAGTATAGACGCTGCCGGCGATCAGAGTCCCCGTGGGGACCGCGTTGACGCCATCAAGCGTAATGGGGTCGCCTCCGAGTCCATCCACGTTAAGCGTGGGGGAAGCGCCGTTCGTCGCGTTGACCGTGAACGAGATTTCAGCGCCATCCATCAGAGCTTTGGAGGTGAACACCTGGTTCGTGGCCAAGGTGTAGGCCGTCGCGGTCCCGCCCGTAATCAGTGATCCGGCCGTGTCAACGCCCCATCCCTTCAGAGCGGCCATCATGGCGCGGGCGGAATCGTTGAGGGAGGAAGGTGCCTGGCCCTCGCTGTAGTTGATCGTCGGATCAGCGCTGGCATTAACCGACGCAGTAAGGCTCCACCTAAAGAACGGCATTACATGTGCTCCAGCGTCTTGGAAACGATAGGATATGTGCACACCACGCGGCCACCCTCGATCGAGTAGACCGGAGTAAGCCGCCAATGGCGTGCGATGTCGAATGGCTCGCTGTCTACATGCACGACCGGTAACCACGTTCGGCCGTCTTCCGGCTTGGCGTGGTGATAGGTGATGCCGGCGATGTCATCGCCAACCACCAGGGCGTACCGCTGCTTGCCCTCTACGATGTCGTACAGCGATCCTGCTGCTGTAGGGTCAAAACCATCGGCGCGCAGCCCTGCTAGCAGCGTCTGGCGAATGTACTCCGCCGGACGCGTGCCTTTCGACGTGGCGGCCCGCTCAATCATGTCATTCATGACCGGCTGGCATCGCACGTGCAGGAGATGCGAATAGCTTACCGCGTCGGATGCGGAGTTTACGTTGCTGTTCATATGAACATCCTTCACGGTCTATCGGTTGCGCCGCTCGTTCGAGCAGCCGGTTCAAAGAAATGCCGGGCAGCCAAGCGTCCCTGGCCACTCCGCACCCGGCATCACCGCAAGCGTCCCCGCTGCGATACCGGTTGACCACTCTGATCAAGCGTCCTCGATCTCGGCAGTCGTCGTCGTGCCTATCGTGTGCTTGGCGTTGCCGCCTTGCCTTGACGATGGCAGCTCGGTTCGGTCGATTGTCCGCTGTTAGGATTCGCCCGCGCCGATGCTGCCTGCACCTCACTATCCAACTCTCAAGTGTCCCACCTGATCTGTCAGCGCCTCGGCCGCGCCATCCTGCGCGCCGTCCGCCGCCTTCAGCTTTCGATAAATAGCCATGATCTGCCCCGAGCCGGGCGACCACGGATCGCCGCGGTTTCTGCTCCAGTTACGGACCAGGACAATCTCGGCATCCGAGAGCAGCGGAGAGCTGATCCGCGAAACGCAAAACTGGAGCTTGCGGCACCACTCCTGGATAGCGGCATGCCATTCGGGGCTGGCGTATGTCGGTATCTCTTCCGTCACACGCTCCAGCGCCGCACGCGCGGCATCACGCTCGCCAGCAACGGGGCTGTTGAGCAGTGCTTCGATCTTTTCGCGACGATCAGACATGGGCGGTGTACTGCTTTGGAATCTCACCATTTGGGAACAAGCCCAATGCCGTGCGCGCGGCCTGCAGCTCGCGATCCTCGACCAGCCCCATGAGCGACCCGATCTCGAGCTTGGCGAATTCGAGAGCGCGGAAAACGCTGTTCAACACCTGCTTGGCGAGTTGTCGCGGCGGATGGTTCGCCAGCGCGTGAATGCGCTCGATGCCGTAGGCTCTCGGGGAAAGCTCATGCTTGGGCGCCCCATCACGCATCAGGCTCAGCAGAAACAGGGTGACACATTCCACCTTGACCGGCAGCGCGTGCAGACCCTGCGTCGCGCACCACCGCTCAAATTCCTGGAATGGCGCGATGTCCTGTTCGTTGCCCCGCTCCACGGTCTCCGCAAAGATCCGCGCGCGAAGATCATCGCGCCATTCCTCAGCGGCCGACACATCCGCGGGCACCGTTTCAACAGCGGTACCTTGCTGGATCCGGTCCATCGCGTGGGTTCGCGGAAGATGCAGGGTCTTGCCGGTATATCGGTCAACAACAGTAATTTCGTTTTGCATTGTGTTCTCCACTGTTACGCCACCTGCCGCGGCCGGAAGTTATTCCATTCCCGATCGCTTACGATCAGCGACGGACCAGCGGCCACCAGCGTGATCACGCCTGCGACGACATTGGCAACGTCATCGTGTGAATTCTTTTCATGGTCGATCAGGTCTTTTCCGGAACGACCGACGCGCCGCTCTAGGCTGGCGATCTGGTTCACCATCCGGTCATTTTCGAGGAGCTGGCAGGCGCGCGAATTTATCAGAGGCAGAAAATCGCGGTACAGATCCGACTTCGGACGCGCGTTCGCTTCGTAGAAGATGCCGGCGCGCTGGAACGGCTCTCTGGTCCATTCGCCTGCGTAACGGTCGCCGGTCACTCGGGAAATGCGATAGGTTTTCAGCAGCTCTGCGAATTCGGCTACGGTGGCTTCCGGGGAGAATGGCGGCTTGATCTCGCGGATAGCGTCCAGAATTGCAGTGTCTCCCTCCTTATGGGCGATCGCTACCGTCATCGAGTCCACAGCACCCCCACTGGGGTCAACGAACCCGACATAGCGGAACTGCTTTTGCGGCGGTCGTTCCCGCACGCCAGTTTCAACGCAGGCCTCGACCGCTTCCTTGGTGATAAAGCTGGAAATATCGGAACGAAAGATTGCGCCAAATTCTGCTGACGCGGATTCCGGATCGTCGGTGTAAGCCTCCTGGATCAACTCGCCGTCGCGCGGTACATTGGGGTTCATGACCCAAGTCGGCGCCTGCACAACCAGAACCTTGCCGGCCTTCCCGTAGTGTTTCTTGTATTTGTTCCAGAGCAGACCGCGGCGCGCGTATGGACTTGAGATCCCGACCACCATGGCCCCTGGCATGGTAGCCATGGCGGGCTTAACCGCGCGGTGCACATCGATGTCAGGCGACATCGTGTTTTCGGAGCGCCAAAAACTGACCTCATCGTACACAGCGGCGACGACTGTTCGACCCCGCACACGGCGCTGATCAGCAGTCGTCACCTCGATTGCAAAACCGTTCAATAATTCGATGGTGTCAGCCGTGCGCCGCTTGACCATTTTGGCGAACACGGGCTTCTCAAAGAACCCCTCGATATAACGGAACGCGACCTGAGCCTGATCCCGGTCAACTGCTAGCAACTGAACGACGCCGCGCTCGCCGCGAACAAGGCGTTCTTTCCAGCCATAGGCCTCCACGCCTATTGTCGCGAGGTAGACCGACAACGCTGCGGATTTTACGTCTTTGCCGCCGCGACGACCAATTACCAGCCAAACCTCCTCGGCGGGATCAGTAGGAGCGTCGTCGCGGCCGGTCAGGTGCCGAAAGATTTCGAGTTCGTCGGCATCGAGCTGCAGCCCGAAAATCGCCTTGTCGATCACGCGCCAATTGGCCCAGGTCGGACCACTGAACCAATCCCCGAACAGGGCTGGCTCCAGACACGCATCGGCAAAGGTGATCGTTCCCTGCATCAGTCGAAATCCAGACCCATCGCCTCAGACATGGTCAGGCCCCCACGGCCTTGGCCCGACACTAGGCGGGGCTTGGCGGGAGGCTTGACGCTCTCACGCTTGGCTGAGCCTCCCTGCCGCTTTTCCAATGCGGTGGCAGCAAGTTCGAGAACCTTGAACGCCCTGGAATCAGTAACCTGCATAAGCTCGCTTGCATGATAGCCGCAGGCCTCCGCAGCCGGCGTAATCCGAGTCACAAACTGATTGAGCCACTCCGGGTCCTTTGCCTGGGGATAATCCTCCAGGAAGCACGCCAGCCCGAATGTAGCGCTGTCCTTTGAGCTCTGTGCCTTGGCCCACTCGGCATTCTGCTGCGCGAGGCCCTGAGCGTAGCGCGTCACCTGGATAGCGGCGTTGTTGACTTGCTCGTGGACGACCTGGGCTTGCTGGTAGCCAATGGGATCTGTAGTCGCCATGGCAGCGTTGGGGTGTGGAAACAGCGTTGCCAGCAATTCCGCGATGGCGTTGGCCCCGATGTAGACGTTTCTGCCGGCTTGCTCGACCGCGTCGTAACGCGAGTTGATATCGTCAACCACTTCGTAGAGCTTCAGACCTTCGTTGAAGCCTTGGATCAGGTGCTGAAGCTTCAGGGGCTTGCCGTTGTGGTAGGCCAGCGCGCGACCGGCAGCTACGGGGCTGTCGTCCTCGAGCAGGTCCACGGCCTCGGCTTCGGTCAATCCGCCCCGCGAGCGGTATTCCGCTGGCGTGTCGCTCTCGATTTGGCCGGGATCATAGACCGCGGGCGCCGAGGTGGGGGTTTCGACCAGAGCGTTTGCCGCGTCCTCGATCGAATAGGTCTCAGCTACAGCGACTTCCGCCATCTCAAGCGCTCCTCTTTCCTAGGTAGTCGGTTAGGTTCGGGGTCACGTCGTTCTGCCGGCGCTTGAGGCCCAGCGTCTCCAGCAAGCGGCGTTCGGCATTGCCGAGGGTGCAGAACACGGCCGGATCTACCGGCTCGCCAGTCAGCCACCGCGCCGCCAGGTCTTCGCTCATGGCGGCCGTCATCGCGACATTGCGCACCAGAAGCTGCTCACCGGTGCTGAGATTGTCATTGCCACCGAGGTCAGCGGTGATGGCGTCTATTGTTCTGCCGACCAGTTGCGCCGCTCGCGTCCGGCCATCGAGGTCGGCAAGACAGAGCAGCCGCACCTTCCCCTTATCGCCGTCAGGCTTGGCATTCATCTCGGTGGTATCGGCGGGCATTCATCGCGACTTTCTGCAAATCAGCATGCAGACGAGTGTGACGATGTCTTACGGGATATGAAAGACTTAAATGGCTAAATCAACAACAATATCAGAGACTTATACCATCTAGTCCCATTTAGTGCGACGATGTTTCCGAACTATAGAACCGGTGCTGGCCGGCGAGAATGTTGAGCCAATTCAGCGCGATGAATCGATGTGGTGCGCGCGCTGCTACCAAGCTGCTACCGAACGGCTCGTCACCGCCGCCGCTGATCTGGCCAGAGCGAGCCGACCACCCGCCGCAATATCGAAGTCGATGGCCGGGAATATCCCGGTCATGCGGGAAGGATTTCACCGGCAAGAAAACTAGCGCCAGCGGCGTGCGCGTTGTTCCGCGCGTTGTTCCGTGTGTGCGACGTTGTGCCGGATGCCGTCCCGCCGACGCTTCCCAAGGTGAACTAGTCACCAATCGCCGGGAGCCCGCTCGAAGTCTTCCGGCTTAAGCTGCCGCCTGCCTCTAACGAACGCGTAAGCGATTGCGCCAATCCATACGGCGTCGAAGACGACGACGCCTAAAATAATCCAGTACATGCAATTCCCTCAGCCGGGAACGTATGTAGCGGCGAGGGCACCGGCGGTCTACTTCTATTCAAGCGTGCAGTGCGGTAACTCAGAACTTCTTCAGCAGCCGCGCCGCTTCGTCCTGCGTCAGCACCCGCCCCAGCATCTTTGCAGGGATGGCCTTGTTTGCCACACCTCACTTGCCCCATCCTTCTTTGCCATGCCCCACCCCCACACCCCTAAGGGGGTGGTGGTGTGGCAAGCTTTCTGCCGAACCTGCCGAACCTTTGCCGAACCCATGGTGTGGCAGTGTGGCAGAGCCTCATTCATCGCTTTCGGCCTTCACCTCGACGAACTTCCGAGGCATCCGCTTTTCGTCCAGGCCATCCACGATCGCGAGGGAGCCGGCGGCGAGCCAGATTTTGATCAAGGCGGAGACCTTGGCCTTGTCGGCTTTGTTGCTGGCGACATCGAGCCCGAGGACTTGAGCAATAGGCCAGCCCACCCAATCCTTGGCTTGCGGGTTCTCGCGCCACTTGCCGGCTCTGATGGCTCTGGCGACGGCTTCGAAGTCGTTACCTGACACACCGTCCAAGGGGTCTGGCCATTTCCATTTCACGACGATGCCGACGTTATCGCCTTGGCCGATTCCGCTGCCGTTGCCGAGTGGCACCCCCAGGATGCGGAACCAGTTCTTGCCTTCGGATGGCGGGGCAAGGTTGGCTTTGCCGTTCTCGACGTTGAAATACTGGCGATAGTTGTCAACGCCGGCCTTGAGCCCATCGGCTTCGCTCATCTTGTTGAGCACCTGTGCCGAGCGGACGGCATTGAGCACCGCCACGGCCCCGCGGCCGTCTTCGACCGTGGCTTCAGCTCCACCGGTCTTCCGGGTGTGATGGATCAGCTCGATGGCGATCTTGGTTTCATCCGCGATCGCGGTCCACCGCTTGGCCACAAGGTCCATGGCCATGGTGTCATTTTCGGTGACGCGATGGGACGATACGAAGGGGTCGATAAACACAACGTCGATTTCGTTGTCTTCGATGGTGTCGATAAGGGCCTTGACCACGGGCTTGGCAATCATCGCGCCGCCCTTTGGGGTCTGCTCCGCAATGATGATTTGCTGGTCGCGGCCGCTGTCGATAAACAGCCAGCCTTCGAGCTCTTCAGCCGTGATGCTAAAATGCACGCAGATGGCCGCTATTCGGCGTTCCGTTTCGTCTACGGGATCTTCGCCATTCCAATACCAGACCCGGCAACGTTTGGCGGGTTGGATGCCGAGCAGCGCGCGGCCAGTCGCCAATGCAATCGCCTCAGTTAGTGCGAGGATAGACTTTCCGACGCCGCCCGCGGCGAACTTGGCCGATGCAAACTTGCGGATCAAATGCTGGCCGTACAGAAATTCCCGCTGTGGGATGCTGGCCGGCTCTCGCCAGACGTATGGCGTAGCCTGGAGCTTCTTAGGCTTTGGCGGCACATAGGCCGGATGGGCGGAGGGATGCTCCACCCACCAAGCCCGGATCACCTCCGGGTCGGTGCTGGCCTTCTCCACCGCGACCAGCGGTTCACCCGTTCGGGCGTTCGCCGGCAACACGGAATAGCCGTTCGCCGCAGCGTTCAAGGCGTCATACAGATAGGCGGAGTGATTGTGCTTCATGCTGCCCCCTTTGCCGGGATGGGGAGGCAAAAAGTGATTGGTAACTTGCCGGCAAAATCATCGGCCGCGCGCACGCCCTCGATACGCTGAAGCCAAGCTTCCTTCTGATGCGGAAGGCTTTCGATCAGGAGACAATTCTTGCGATCTCGAACCGCGACCGTGGCCGCGACGCGGTAAGGGAAGGGGTCGGGTCCGCTTAAGACCATGACGCAATGACCGGCCGCCTTGATCGCGGCGTCCAGAGAGTCGGCCGGGAAGGCCTTCGGGCCCCAGGCGCAATGCATGTCGTCACCCACCGATATGATCCATGGATCGCGCGGCAGATCGAACGGCTTGCAGCCCTGAGGCATGACCAGCAGCGAGCAGGCAAACCGTGCCGTCGCGTCCAGAAGCGGGAAGAGATGCGAGCGGCGGACATTCCGGTCCCGCTTGATCGCCTGCCGGGCCTGTTCTGGGTCGAGCAGGCAGGGGTTGGCTTCCGGCAGGAGAACCGTAAAGCCCTCTTCGGGTTCAAAGCTGATGCTCATCACTCGCACCTCATCAGTTCGGGATAGACGAGGTCGAGCGCGCCCAATTCCTCGAGCCGGGTGTCAACTTCGGAGGTGGAGAGGGTGCCCTTTTTGAGGGCCACCCCCAGGATCATTGCCTCGCTTTTCAGCCACTCCGCGCGACTGCACATGAAACGGAGGCCGGCAAGCTGGAGCTGCTTTCTGATATTCGGGTCGGAGACCATAAGGGGACGGCTCATTAGATGGGCCTCACAGTCACGACGACGAGCGGCTGAGGCCCGTAACGCTTCTCCGAGGTCATCCGACAAATCAGGCTGTCATCCCGATAGGCCACCCCATTGAGAGCGTCGTTCCACGCCTTCACGATGTTATCGAGGTCCGGTTTTTTGCCGGGCTTGATCTCGCCGGTTAGCGCCTGCTGACGCTTTCGGGCAGACCATGACGCCGGCACCGGGAAGATGGCGCGCAAGACGAACTCAATAGGCTCATCGAGGGCAGGGCGCCCCGCGATCGCGTCCATTGCCGCGGTGCGGATCATGCCCTCATAACTGCGGGTTTTCTCCGGCGTGTAGTGGCCGATATGGCCACCTCGCAGGAACGCGCGAGCCCGGCCTTTGCCCTGGGGCTGGCCGGCAAGGGTGATGGTGACAGGCTCCATTACAACACCTCCGGGCTGGAGATGCGGTCGAGCGCGGCGCCGATCGGAGACGAGGCGATGCCGAACTTGTCGCGCTTGATCGAATGAGCGATCTGCCGCAGCGAAACCCCATACTGCAGGGCGAGGCTGGCAATGATCGCGGCGTCCGACATGAGGACGTCGAGCATCGAGTCCGAACGATCAGCGTTCAGGAAGATCTCGCCCACGCTGCCGTCCGGCTTGTAGCCGACGGTCAGGGTGATGCGGATGCCATCCCGGTCAAACTCAAGGGTTTCGTTCGGCCGGCGGTTGGGAAGCTGCTCGCGGCTCATCGCGTGGCCTCCAGTCCGAAAGCCAGTTCGGCAACGGTGGCCGCGGTGCACGCCGGCATCTGGAAGATTTCAGCGAGGTATTGCGCGCGAAGCTGAGCGAGGGCATATTCCGGGTTGTTCGTTCTTGCCTGAACAGTTACCGGATTGCCCCGTGCCGCCAGCGCGGGGTTTTCCATTTTGGAGGCCATGATCTATGCGGCCTCCGTCTTGCGCGGGCTGTCGAGCATCTGCTCCAGCGCCTTAACAGGCACCTTCAGCAACCGGCCGATCTTGATGGTGGGGATGTCCCCGCGTTCTGCCGCGGCATAAGCCGAGTTGCGGCACAGGCCGAAATATCGCCTGCCGGCCTCTGGCACGCTGATTGTGAGTTCATCAGACATTTTCACCTCTGAGCAAATGGGGACAGATGTGTCCCCATTGCCCACGAGATATGATTTGGTGTGATTCCGTCAAGTGGGGACAGAAGTGGTCCCAAATAAAGTTGTGGGGTCACTTGCGGCCCCATCCATTCCGTGCCATCTTGTACCAGTCAGTGCAAGAGGAGAGCGCCCAAGTGGCCCGCAAGCTCACGGAAACGGTTCAGTTCAAGTTGCGCTTCAGCGAGGAGTTGAGGCGCAAGCTGGAAAAGGCGGCCGAGAAGAACGACCAATCCATGAACCTCGAAATTATCGAGCGCCTCGAAGCATCGTTCCGGCAGAAAGAGCTGCTCGACGCGCTCGACGCACAGGCGAGGGCTTTGGCGGACGATCTCAGGAAGGAAATGGCGGACAGCCTCAGGAAGGAGCTCCGCCAGCAAATCTTCGCTGCCATGACGGGCAAGCCTGCCGAGACGGTTCCGCCAGCGGACGAAACTCCGAAGGGTCTTCTTGCTGCCCTCGGCTACAGCCTCAAGCCAGACGGGAACGCAAAATGAAGATGAAAAACGGCGTCATCGAGCGCGGCGAGACTTGGTATGCGGTCGTCGAGACACGAGACCCGGCCACCGGCAAGCGCAAGCGGAAGTGGGTATCGCTCCCAGGCTGCAATGGACGGCGCCAAGCCGAGCTCGAACGAGCCCGCATCGTCTCCGAAATGAGCAGCAGTGCTTATGTCGAGCCGAGCAAGACGACGCTGGCGCAATTCTTCGATCGATGGCTGAAGCACATCAAGCCAAACGTCGCCCCGCGGACCTATGAACGGTACGAGCAGATCGCGACCAAAAACATTGTCCCGCTGCTCGGCGCCAAGATCCTATCCAAGCTCCAGCCGATCGATATTAGTGAGGCTTATGGCAAGGCATTGGAGAACGGCCGGCGGGACGGGAAGGGTGGCTTGTCGCCGCGCACCGTCAACCACATCCACCGCGTCCTCTTTTCCGCGCTGGGGCAGGCTGAGCGCTGGAAAGTAATCACTCGCAATCCGGCGGCGCTGCTCGAAAAGCGCGACCGCCCTAAGATCGAGCGCAAATCCGTCACCACCATTGACGCGGCGACGACCGCGACCGTGCTGGACGCCGCTCGGGCACGGCGCCTGTTCATTCCGCTGGTGCTCGGTGCGCTGTGCGGTCTACGCCGCGGCGAGATCGTTGCCCTCCGCTGGCGGGCTGTGGATCTGGAGAATGGCCAGCTAGCCGTGGTCGCGAGCACCGAGCAGACGGATGCCGGCGATATCCGGGAAAAGGAGGCCAAGAGCGGCAAGGCGCGCACGGTGGCGCTGCCGATGATGGCGGTGGAGGAGTTGCGCCGCTGGCGAGTGGCGCAGGCGGAGGAACTGCTTAGGCTGGGCGTCAGGGCAGATGACAGTTGGCACGTCTTCACTCTGGCGGACGGAACCCAGATGCAGCCTCGGAGCCTCACTCACATGATGTCCGATTTCCTCGATCAGTGGGGCATCACTCTCCACGGTCTCCGGCACAGCCACGCCAGCCATATGCTGGCCGCCAAGGTCCATCCCAAGGTCGTGCAGGAACGCCTCGGGCACTCCTCAATTTCCGTCACGATGGACATCTATAGCCACCTGATGCCGAACATGCAGGGCGAGGCGGCCGCCGCGGTTGACAGCGCACTCCGGGCCGCCATAAAGAGACCTGCCGACGACGTTGGGTAGCAAACCGGTAGCAGAGTGCTCGTAATGTTCTCTGCCAACCCGGAAAAGGCCGAACGATTTGAGGCACGTAGGAGTGTAGCTCAATTGGTAGAGCACCGGTCTCCAAAACCGGGGGTCGCAGGTTCGAGCCCTGCCACTCCTGCCAGCGAAATCAAGCACTTAGCTAGGATGTGGGCGATCAGCCATCGTCGGGATATTGCCGCCGGACGGCGTGAAACCTAACCGCTGACCTGCCGTTTCCAGATCGCCTCCGCAAGGGCGATATCGGCCACGGAATCTGCGCCGGACGCCAGCGGCGTCCTCCGTTCCACGATATCGGCGACGAATGCATCGGCTTGACGCTGAAACGCCCAACTGGTGTCGCGCGGCAATTGCGTGCGTTGTCCTTGCTGATCGAGGATGACCTCCGCCTCCTGCTCGGCAAAAGGCGGGGGCAATTCGATGGTCAGCGCGCCCCGCTCGAACTTGATGCTCAGTCCCTCGCGCCAAACGCCTTCGGATTCATTCGCGAGTTGCAGCACGCAGGCGACGCCGTCGAAGTCGAGTGTCACGGTCGCCGCGCCCGAGCTCGCAATGGTGCTTTCGGCGACCGCCGGTGACGATCCGAGCACGTAGCGTGCGAGGTTGATGATATGGCTGAACACGTTCAGAAAATTGTCGTAGCCGGGTCGCATCGCGCCCGGCATCCAGTCGGGGCCATCCTGCCAGAGTTCGAGCCCGTCCGGCCGTACCTCGCCGGTCATGACGAAATTGTCCTGCGACCGGCCCGTGCTGCCGCCGAAGCACCAGCCTCGCGTGCCGACAATGCGTCCAAGCGACTGATCCGCTCGCAGGCGCGCCAATTCGGCCATCGCGCGCGCCACCCCGGCGTCGTGACGCTTCATGTAGCCGATGCTGTAGACGCGGTTGTGCCGCCGCGCCGCCTCGGCCAGTGCAACGGCCTGAGCCGTGGTGTAGGCCATCGGCTTTTCCGAGAGCACATGGCGGCCGCTGTTCAACGCATCCAGCACGATCGGGCCGGTGGCGCGACGCTTGGTCACGACGACGACGGCCGACACCTCGCTGTCCGCCAGCAGTTCCCGGTGCGTGCCGTAGACCCGCGCGATGTCGAATTTTTGCGCCGCTGCCGCGGCGAGATCAGGCCGCAGATCCGCGATCGCGACAACGCGGCAGGCGGGATTGGCGACGAAATTGGCGAGGTGGCACATCTGGCCGACCATGCCCGTTCCGATGATGCCAATGCCCGGCCTCACTTGTTAGGACCCTCGAAGCGTTTCCGGAGAACGAGGAAATGCGCCGGCTGTCCCCAGGTGTGGATGAACGCCTGGTCTGACTGGGTGAGGGCGGTAACTGTGGACACGTCCCGTCGCCCGATCGCGCCAAAGATGCGATGGAAACTGTCGAGGGTCGCAATGATGGCATCGAGGTCGGACGCATCGTCGGCGAGAACATCTGTCGTCGGTATCGTCTCGCGCAGCGAAGCGAGGTTCGCGATCACACGGGGCAGGCTGTCGCCGAAGGGATCGTCGATCATCGCGTCGACATCGTGAACCAGAGTCTCGATCGAAGCCGAAATCGCGTCGACCGCTTTGGTCTTGCCGGTCAGATAGAGCTTCCGTCCGCCGAGAAAGCTCAGACGGCTGCGACCGAGGTGGCGCGTCGCGCGCCGCAGCTTCTCGTCGTCGGAGAGAACCTTCTTGTGCCAGTAGACATCCAGGCTGTCGCGATAGGCGGGCCACGCCGAATGGATGTCGAATCCCTGCTCATGTGCCGCCGTGCACAAGGCTCCCGCGTCGAGAAAGTAGCGGTGCCGGACGAAAGGATTTTCGAGCACGTCCATCAGCCAGGATTCGAAGCTGCGCGTGTGCGGAATGCTGTTCCATTTCGCGTCGAACAGCAGCTTCGCCGTTTCGAGTCCGGGACGGCCCGTCAGTGCCTTGCCGGCCGCATGAATCGCCTTGAGCGCGAGTTCGAAGAAGCCGCCGTAGCGCTCGTAGTAGGAAACGACGGCGTAACCGTCCGGATTGAGTAGCCGGTGAAAGATGCCGAGCCAATTTTCAGTCGGTTGTACCGTATAGATGAATCCTTCGGCATCGATGATGTCGAAACGACGATCGCTGCGAAAGCCTTCGACGTCGAACGACACGAGTTCGCGGAGACGTTCCGCTTGGCTGAAATGCGCGAAGTAAGCCTGGATTTTCGCGTGCGCATGCCGGTTCGGCTCGGCGAGCGTCATGTTCGCGCCCCAGCCTGCAAACACCAGCGCGTTCTCGCCGGAATCGGGGCCGAATTCGAGCACGTCTGCATCGCGGAACAACCGCGGCGGCAGCACCAGCTTGTCCGAAAACAACTCGCGCCGCAGGCCGGCATAGGCTCCGAGTTCGGCGGCGGATTTGAAATTCCCGAACGTCGGCAGGACGTCCTGGCGTTCGTAATAGTTGAAGAGCTTGTCCTCAGCCATGCCGCGACCCCGCGGCCGCCTCGAGGCGATCGAGCTCGCTCCAGATGTCCGAGGGCGCGAAGATCGAAACGATGTGGAGCGGACGCTTCACGTTTTCACGTAGTCGGCTACCGACCTTGTCTTCGTTCTCCTGGTTCACGGCCAGAAGACAGACGAGCGGATTCGACTTGCCGGCAAGGTCCTCCGGCGGGCGGATCGGAATGCCGGTCCCGGGCAGGAATAAGCCCTGGCGCTCCTTCTGGTCGTCGACCGAGAGATCGACGAGATCCCCGAGTTCATGGGCATTGGTGAAGGTGCAGGCGCGGCAGCCGGCGCCGTAGATGGCGATTTCGGCCCTGTTGGCGCGGGCCTTGGCGAGGATCGGGCGAAGACGCGCGCCGTACTCCCTGGCGCGCCGACCGAATTTCTCGCCGACGCCGGATGGCGCGGGCGGGGCCGTCACGTCGCGCGTCGCGCGTCGCGCTGCGATCGCGAGACTGCCGCCGCTGAAATTGTATTTCTTCACCGACACCGCCTCGAAGCCGTGGCGCGCCAGCAGCGCGAGCAGCGTCGGCTCGGTGAAGTAGCTGACGTGCTCCTCCCAGAGGACCGAGAGGTCGCCCGCCGTCGAGCCGGGTGCGAAATCAGGTACGTCGATGAACAGCAGCCCGTCGTCGCGCAGCGCGATCTTCACGCAGTCGAAAAAGTTCTCGAAATCGACGATGTGCTCCAGCACCTGGCGCGAGACGACGAGGTCGAACTTGCCGGCCTCGGCAATCGCGTCGTGACACAGCGCCGGGCTGATCATGTCGGCATAGACCTTGATGCCACGCTCGCGGGCGATCTTGCCGGACACCGGGTTGGGCTCGACGCCCACCAAGACCTTCGCACCGCGTTCGCGAAGCCTGTCCATGAACAGGCCGTCATTGCATCCGATCTCGAACACGGATTGGTGGGCTGAGAATTTGGCGATGGTGTCGAGTTCGTCGACCTGGTGCGGCTCCGGCTTCCAGCTGCTGAAATTGTAGTTGAACTGCCGGTACAGAATGTCGGGATCGATCGGCTTGACGATCTGGGGCAGGCCGCACTCGCCACACGCCAGCACCTCGAACGGATACCGTTCCTCCTGTTCGTCGCGGCTGTGCCGAAGCCGATGCGCAATCGGCATCTGTCCGAGGTCGATGACCGGGCGCAAATTGGTCGAATGGCAGAGGCGGCAATGGTCAGTCATCGGTAGAAACCTCTGCTGGAATGGCTCGTGAAGTATGGCGATGGGCCAGATGCTCCGTGGCGAGCGCACCAACCTTGGTGACGTAGTTCTGGACCTCCGCCACATCGCCGCCATCCGGTGCCCAGTCGGGAAACGCCGTGCGGGAGGGATCGAACGGACCGGCGGTGGTTTCGTGAAACACCAGCCACTCCGAGGTGATCAGGATCGAGTGAAACACCTGCTCGGGCATCCGGTAATAGCAGAGCGCGCCCCGGCCGTACGGCGCCATATCGAGCACATCGCGAATGCGGCCGTCGTCCTCGAAGATCACGACCTGCGCAGTGCCCTCGATCAAGTGAAACGATTCAGGTTTGCCAAAATGCTTGTGAGGCCGCACATAGGCCTCGCGCTGATGCACGATCAGCATCTCGTGAAGGTCGGACGAGGGCTCGGGATGCGTGCACAGCCGGCTGCGCAGACGCGGATTGCCGGCAGCGATGCGCTTCAGCTCCGCGATCGTGGCGTCGTCCGCCGTGACGATGGCGTCATCCGAATAATACACTTCGGGATTTTGCGCCCGCAACGAGGCCGGCCGGCGCAGGCCCGTTGCTTCATTCGAAGAAGATGAACCCATGGTCGCCCCGGTAGCCGCATTTGTCGTAGATCCAGGCCCAGGTTTCCGGACCATGGAAACTCAGGCAGGTGAGCTGCCAGTAGAGCAGGTTCGCCTTCTCGCGCTCGTCGCGGAACGATTCCACCATCAGATATTTCGAGGCGCCGCGTCCAACGCGCTCGATCTCCGACACGGCGCGGAAGACGTCCTCGAGCGGAAGATTGTGGAGCACGCCGAGCGACACCACGAGATCGAAGCTATGGTCGGGGTAGGGGAGCTCGACGGCGCTGCCGACCTTCAATTGCGGTCGCACCTCCTCCTTGGCGTTGGCGATGCCATAGTCGGAGATGTCGATGCCTGCGATGGTGAGGCCGGGGACGAGCTGGGTGAATTCGTAGAGCAAATAGCCCTTGCCGCAGCCGACATCCAGTACGCTCATCCCGGGCTTGATGCCGTAGCGGTCGATCAGGGTCTGGGCGAGCGGGCGCCAGCGTCCGTCGTAGCGGTAGCCGCCGTAGCCATAGCGGCGGTCGCCGTCCCAATAGTCGTATCCCCATTGCCGCGCGACGGTGGCGGATTCCGCCTTGTCGTGCTCGACGACCCGCTGAACGTAGTTCCGCTTGGTCGATGCGTGCATCGGCTGGAGCAGGTTGATCTCGGTCATTGTCCTGAACCGGTCCGCGGCATCGTTACAGGATAGTCGCGAATTTGTTGACGAGCAGGATGTCCTCGACGGCTTGTATGTTGTCGCGCGAGGACAGCGTGATCTCCTCGACGGCCGCGTGCAGATCGCAGCCCTCGCTCAGCACGCGGTCATAGATCGCCCGCCGCCGTGCCTCGTCGGGCGGCAGCATGAAGATGCTGTAGAGGATCAGGCCGCGCAAACGCGGCAGCTCGTCGAGGATGTCCTCGAGCACCATGTAGCTGCTGGGCATGGTGTGCTCGGCGGCGCTGAGCAGATAGTGCAGGTTTTTCCGCCGCGCATAGTCGCGGATCACGATGTTCTGGACGTGCTGGGGGGTACGGCTGCCGTTCAGCGGCCGGGCGCCGATATAGCCGCGATGGCCGGCTCGCTCAGCCATGGAAGCCTCCCGGCAGCTTGTACTGCATGCCGACGCGTGTCGCCGGACGCAGCAGGATTGGTTCGAAGAATTCGCCGAATCGCTTGTCCGCATAGGGCGACATGATGCTTTTAAAGCGGCAGTTCATGCTCCAGCGCGAGCCGGCTTCCTCGTTGATGCGATTGCCGTGCATCAGGGTCTGGTTGAACAGCATCACGTGACCGTAGGGAATCTCGATGAAGGTCGCGTGCGGCTTGATGGTCTGGTAGAGTTCCTCGGCGCTGCGCAAGCTGGCCATCCGGTCCTGCATGTCGCCGTTCAGGGATGGCGGCAGCAGATACATCGATTTGGTGCGGTGGACGTCGACCAGGGGTACCCACACCACGACCTCGAACGGGGAGTCGCCCGACCAGACGTCGGAATGGGTGGCGAGCAGCGACGAATCGTCTCCCGGCAGCTGGATGCTGAGATTGACGCGGCGCTGCATGCAGAGCTCGTTGCCGACGATGGTCTCGATCGTCGAGCGCGCGAGACGGAAATAGGTCGGCCGGAACCAGGGCTCGGCATTGAGGCCGTTGAAGACGTGCAGCCGCAGGCCGTTGAGATCATCCACGCTCACCCGCGTGTGGATGGTGTCGAGCATCGCGTAGGGGTCGTTGCCGTGTGGCAGCTTCAGATAGTCCGCCGCGAGCTCGGCGGCGCGCCGCTGGATCCGGTCCAGCCCGGCGCGATGGTCGGCCGGCGTGGTGACGAAGCCGTCGTCGATGAAGCGTTGCGCCAGTGCCTGCTCATCGGCCTCGAGGAAAGCCGTGTCCGTCATGCAAAATACTCCCGGGCGGTCGCGCAAACATAGCTGATATCCGAGGCCGAGAGGAACTGGTTGATGGGAAGCGTGAGGATCTGATCCGCCTGCCGCTCGGTCACCGGAAACGCGCCGCGACCGTGGCCAAGATGCGCCGCCGCCTCCTGGAGGTGGATCGGTACCGGATAATGGATCGCGGTCTCGATACCCTTGTCGGCAAGATATTTCTGGAAGTCGTCGCGACGGTCCGTCTGCACGACAAAGGTGTGGAAGGTGTTGAACTCGATGTTGCGGCAAACCGGGATGAACAGGGGAAGACCGGCGAGTTCGGCGCGGTATTGCGCGGCGTTGCGACGCCGGCGCTCGATGACGGAGGGCAGGTGACGCAAGCGAATGCGAAGCACCTCGGCCTGGACCGTGTCGAGGCGCGACACGATGCCCCATTCCTGAACGTCACTGCGATTGATCAGGCCGTGATTGCGCAGGCGGCGAATTCTCGCGGCAAGCTCGGCATCGGCGGTGACGACGAAGCCGGCGTCGCCCGCGGCATTGAGGTTCTTCAGCGGGTGGGCGGAGAAGCAGCCGAACGTTCCGATGGTCCCGCTCATCCGCCCGTCATAAGTCGAGCCGACGGCCTGCGCGCTGTCCTCGATCACGGCGAGAGCATGCTTGGCGGCGATCGCCATCAGCGGGTTCATGTCGGCCATGCGCCCGGTCAGGTGCACCGGCATGATCGCCCTGGTCCGCGAAGTGACGGCGGCCTCGACTGCGGCGGGATCGATATTCTGGTCCGGCAGCACGTCCGCAAACACGGGCCTGGCGCCGACGGCGATAATGGCCGCGGTCGATGCCACGAACGAATTCGGCGGGGTAATCACCTCGTCCCCGGGACCGATGTTGAGCGCCCTCAAGGACAGGATCAACGCATCGGTGCCGGAATTCAGCGTCACCACATGCGGCGAGCCGAGATAGGTGGCGAGCTCCTCTTCGAGTTTCGCAACGGCCGCGCCGCCGATGAAATCGCCGCGCTGGAATACGCCCTCGACCGCCTGCATGATCTCAACGCGCTCTTCCTCGAATTGCGCGGGAAGATTGACGTAACCGATGCGCCGGCGGCCGGTGTCAGCGTCCATGGCAGAACTTCCGAACGATCTCGATGACGCGGTCCTGCTGGGCGCGCGTCAGATGCTGGTCGACGGGGAAGCTGATGACTTCCTGGGCGTGGCGGTCGGTGACTGGGAACGTCCCCGGCGCGTAGCCGAGGTGCTTGAGGCCCTCCTGCTGATACAGCGGGATGGGATAGTGGATCTTCGCTTCAATGCCGTTGTCCAGGCAGTATTTGTAGAGCTCGTCGCGACGCTCGGCGAACACCATGTAGAGATGGTAGACGTGCTTCACGTTGGGCCGGCGCGGCGGAGTGCGCAGGCCGGGCAGGTCGGCAAGGCCCGAATCGTAATAGGCCGCGTTCTCGATCCGACGGCGCGTGATCTCGCTGGTCTGGCCGATCAGCCAGTTGCCGACCACCGCCTGGAGGGAATCGAGCCGCGAATTGCAGCCGAGGATCGCGATCTCGTCGCGATTCTTCATGCCGTGGTTGCGGATCAGGCGAAGCCGCTCGTTCATCCCGTCGTCGTTGGTGACGACGACGCCGGCATCGCCCCAGACGTTGAGGTTCTTGAGCGGATGCAGGGAGAAGCCGGCCGCGATACCGTGGGTGCCGGACCGTTTTCCCGCGAACTCCGACAGGATGCCCTGGCAGGAATCCTCGACCACGGGGATGTTGTGACGCTGGGCGATCGCCATCAGCTTGCCCATATCGGTGACCTCGCCGGTCAACTGAACCGGCATGATCGCCTTGGTCTTCTCCGTGATCGCGGCTTCGACGTAGTCGACATTCATGCAGAAGGAGTCGTCGCAGTCGACCAGCACCGGCGTCGCGCCGGTCTCGGCGATGGCGCCGACGGTGGCGATGAAAGTGTTGGCGGCCGTGATGACCTCGTCGCCATGGCCGATGCCGAGCGCCTTGAGCGGCAGCTTGAGCGCATCGGTGCCCGATCCGACACCGATGGCATGACGCACGCCGATCAGTTCGGCAAAGCGCCGTTCGAATTCCGCGACCGGCTTGCCCAGGGTGAAGTCACCCGTCGCCACCAGTCGGCCGATCTCGGCCAGGATCGGTGCCGGATCGGAGAATTGCTCGAGCAGATAGGAATATCGAACGTCGTGCATGGGGCCCGTCAGGTGGAATGAAGTTGAGGAGAAGAGGTGGGCGAGGCGATGAGCGCGCGCGCGATCGAGGTCGCAATGGCGTCGGCAGAAAGTCCGTGCTTCTTCAGCAGCGAGTCCTGCGATCCGTAATTGTGCATGAACCGGTCCGGCAGCGACAACCGCAGCATCGCGGGCAGGCCAGAGCCGAGCTTGTCGATCAGCGCCTCGGCGACCGCGCTGCCGAGGCCGCCGGAGGGCACGTGCTCCTCCAGCGTCGCTACTAGCCTGGTGCCCCGGATCGCTTGCAGCAGCGCCTCGGTGTCCAGCGGCTTGACGGTGTGCATGTGCAGGATGCCGGCGCGGATGCCCTGCGCGGCCAGCAAGTCGGCCGCAGCGAGGGCGCGCTGGAGCATGATGCCTGTCGTGACCATGACGACGTCGCCGGGGGGGCGCATCAGGATGGCCTTGCCGATCTCGAAGCCGTGCTCGGCCCTCGAGACGATTGCGTCGCCACCCTTGCCGAGCCGGATGTAGATCGGCCCGGTCCAGTCGAGCGTCTGCTCCATCAGGCGCGCCGCTTCGTCGGCGTCGCACGGGCAGACCACCGTCATGTTCGGCAGCGCCCGCATGATGGCGATGTCCTCGATCGCCTGGTGGGTGGGGCCGAGCGGCGCATAGACCAGCCCGCCGCCGTTGGCGATCAGCCGTACCGGCAGATTGTGCAGGCAGAGATCGACGGCGACTTGCTCGTAGCAGCGGCGGGTCAGGAATGTGGCGATGGTGTTGACGTAGGGCACGAAGCCTTCCATCGCGAGACCGGCCGACATGCCGATGATGTGCGCTTCCGAAATGCCTTCGATCAGGTGGCGCTTGGGAAACTCCTTGCTCATCGCGCGCAAGGTGCCCGCGCCGGGATCGGAGCCGATGTAGAGCACACGCTCGTCGCGCGCGGCGAGCTTGTGGACCATGTTCATCGCGGTGTTGCGCATGAGGAGCCGATCAAAAATCCCCGACGGCGACGCGGATGGCGTCGAGCTCGCTGTCGGTGAGCTTGTTCTTGTGATGCCAATCGGCGTTGGATTCCGCGGCCGGCAGACCCTTGCCCTTGACAGTATGGCAGATGACCGCGGTGGGCTTTCCCGGAACGGCCGGGACCTGCTTCAGCACGGTGCGCAGGGCGCCGACGTCGTGGCCGTTGAGCTCCTGGACGGCAAAGCCGAAGCTGCGCCATTTATCCGCGAGCGGCTCCAGCGGCAGGACGTAGTCGGTGGGCCCGTAGCTCTGCAGCTTGTTGTAGTCGATCAGCGCGACAAGATTGTCGAGCCCGTGCTTGGCCGCGCCCATGGCAGCTTCCCACACCGATCCTTCGTTGATCTCGCCGTCGCCAAGCAGGACGAAGGTGCGGTAGGTGCGCTCGCGCAGGCGCGCGGCGAGCGCCAGGCCGACACCGATCGACAGGCCGTGTCCGAGCGCGCCGGTCGAGGCCTCGATCCCCGGCACCATTCCGTATTCGGGATGTCCGCCCAGAATGCTGTCGGGGCCGCAGAAACCGTCCAGCTCCGACAGCGGAAAGAAGCCGCGATCGGCCAACAGCGCATAGAGCGCCAGACACCCGTGTCCCTTGCTGAGGATCGCGCGATCGCGGGCCGGATCGCGCGGGTTGCTGGGATCAATCCGCAGCACGTCATCGTAGAGCACGCGGACCATCTCGATCAGCGACAATGCCGGACCGACATGTCCGCGCCCCGCGGAGCGGACAGACCCCAAGACCAGGCGGCGCAGATAAAGGCTGCGCTCATCCAGCGTGCAGGTGAGGGCGGCTTCAGCGTGGGGTGAGATCTGGGTCACTTCGGTAAATCGGTTGGGCGAATCGTCTGGTGAAGTCGGCGGGCTTTGTCGAGCTGACCGGCGAGGCGGATCCTAACATCGCCACCTTGCGCAGCCATTGCGCGCCGGGAGCGGCTGTCCGGCAAATAGGCGTTCAGGACAATCAGGCACCAGATTCCCTTGAACACAGGATACAGTACGTCACGTCGGATCGCAAACGCGTCATCGCTCGCCTCGAAGGCGCGCGACAGCCGTTCGATCAAGCGATTCGCGCTCGCCTCGGGCAGATCGCTGCCGGGGTGAATGGCGGTGTCGGACATGAGCTTGACCGGATCGTCCCAGCCGAAATATTCGAAGTCGATGAATCGCAAGCGCCCGTCTTCGGCGCGCAGTGCGTTGTGCAGTCCGAAATCGGACGGACTCAGCGCGCGATGGGTGGGCGCAAGGTCCGCTGCGGGATTCCGACCGAGTTCCGCGTAGCGCCGGCGGAGCTGCCGAATCGCAACGACCGTGCTGGGAACCAGGCTGCCTTCCATGAACGCGCGCAGGTCAGGATGATCATCCGAAGCCCGCCTCAATGCGTCCAGGCGCTGTTCGTACTGGGCGATGGCCGCTTCGGGCGAAAAGATGCTGGCCGAGGCGTTGCGCAAATTCTGCGCGTCTTCGGCCTCGCGCAGCTTCTGCAGCTCGATGAGGAAATCGGCGAGCTGATCGGCATCGTCGCCTTGGGGGCGCAGCACTGCGGCCTCGCCGTCGAACCATTGGTACAGCGCGCAGAACGCATCTGCGTCCTTCGCGACCGGCCGCGGTGTCGACGTGATGCCGTGGCGCGCCAGGAACGAGAGTGCATCATACTCCTGTCCCAGGCGATCGCGTCCGTCGGACGGATAATGCTTGAGGGCGAGGGGCGGTCCATCCGCCATCTCCAGCCGAAAAACCCTGTTGTTGCCGCCGGACCGTGCCGGCTGGGCGGACGCGACACGCGCGCCGGCCAGGCGGCTGCCGATCGCCATCGCATCCGGCGCGGTGATGTCGGTCCCGTTCATGCCGCAAACACCTCGCGGCGGATGTCGGCCCATGTTCCGATCGGCTTGCAGTGTTCGGGGTGGGGAGGCTGCGACCGCGTGAACAGGATCGATCGCGTGGCCTTCGGAAAATGCGGTTGCTCGAAGACATCGACGAGGTCGTCGATGAAGACGTCGAGCTTCAGGCTCACGAGCCTCTCGACCTTGGCGGGCAGTGTGTCCTCGAAATAGATGTCGCCGATGGCCAGCGCCGCATCCGCGGCGTCGATCAGGCTGGCTCCCCGCAGCCAGCCACGGGCGGCGTCACGCAGGTCGGTGCGGTCGGGGTCCTGATGACCGAATCGGGTCTTGTGGCTGACGATGCAGACCTTCGAGCCGGCCTGCTTGCACGCCGCCAGGAATTCCCGCACTCCCGGATAGATTTCGGCGCCGCCAATTCCCTTGCCGTAGACGAAGCCCTGCAGTCCTTGCCAGGCGAGCTCGCCGCCCGCGCGGGACCGGAGATGATCCCGGAGGTCGGTCTTCAGCCCCTCCCACCCTTCCGGCACCAGCCCACGCTGACGCGCGACGGCGGCAAAGACCTTGTCGTAGCAGATGATCGTGTTGTCGAAATCGATGCCGATCCGCACGCCGCTCACTTCAGGCTGATGTTCTGCATCATCTTGATGTTGAAGTACCGGGGGTCGTTGAGCGAGTTCGGCAGGCGGCCGCCCTTGAAGGCGTTGACGAGGCCGGACACGGCCTGCTCGATTGTGTGGGTCGGCGCAAAGCCGAGCTCGCGGCGGATCTTCTCCGAAGAGACGTGGTAGGAGCGGAGATCGTCGGTCGGCTCGACGACGACGTCGACATTGCTGCCGACCACCGACTTGACGATGTCCGCGATCTTCATCAGCGAATGGTTCTCGTAGCCGATATTGTAGGTCTTGCCGTCGATCTTTGCGTCATCCTGCTGGAGCAGGAACAGATAGGCGGCTGACATGTCCTCGATGTGCAAATTGGGTCGGCGCTGCGTTCCGCCGAACACGCGGATGCGGCCGGTGTTGACTGCGAGATTTGTCAGGATGTTCACGACGACGTCGAGCCGCTGCCGCGGTGCGTAGCCGCAGACGGTGGCGGGACGAACCGTGCAGGTGACGAAACCGGACGCGGCCTCGTCGGCAAGGTCGGTCTCGCACATCGCCTTGAACTTCGAGTAGTCCGTGAGCGGCTCGCAGGACAGGTCCTCGGTCACCTCGGCTTCGTCCTTGATGCCGTAGACGCTGGACGAAGAGGCATAGATGAAGCGCTTGATGCCCGCCTTCTTGGCGGCGCGCACCATCGGCCGGAAGCAGTCGTAATTGATGGACTTGCCGAGCCCCGGGTCCAGTTCGAACGACGGGTCGTTGGAGATGCAGGCGAGGTGGATGACGGCGTTGTTGCCGCGCAGGGCCTCGTTGATCGCGGCTTCGTCACGGATGTCGCCCTTGATCAGGCGCAAATTGGGATTGTTGCGGACGGCATCGAACACGTCCTCGCCATACATGAACAGGTCGAGCACGGTGACCTTGTGGCCCGCAGCGAGCAACTGGGGAACCAGCACGCTGCCGACATAGCCGGCACCACCGGTGACCATCACATTCCATTTTTGACCAATCACTGTCGTTCTCCAGTATCTGCCGTCGCGCTACTTCAACAACGCGGTGACGAACTTGACCAGCGGCACCTTCTCGACCGAGCTGCGGTGGCCGACGATCCCGACCTTGATCGCTCCGGCTGCGTTGCCGATGAAGGCGACGTCCTCGATGTTGCCGCCGGCAGCGACCAGCGGCGCGGTGATCGTCAGGAAGGCGTCGCCCGCGCCGACGGTATCGACGACGGTCTTGGTGAAGGCGGGGACGCGCGTGACGCCGGTTTTCGACGAGAAGGGGTAGCAGCCGAAGGAGCCGTGCGTGATGATCATGTTGTCGCAATCGATCTTGCCGTGCAGGCCGGCCTCGATCACGGACGCGATGTCGCTGAACTTGTCGGTTGCAGCCAGACGCGCCTCCGGCGCATCGATGCAGATGTAGTCGGCCCGCGGATATCTCGTGATCAAATTGTAGCCGTGATTGCCGCTGTTGCTCTGGGCATTGACCGCCAGGAATTTGGAATTGGCGATCAGGGTGTCGATCGTGCTCGACGCGATCATGCCGTGACCGAAATCGGTGGCGATCACTACGTCCGCGCCACGCACGCGCTCCGTCGTGATACGGTCGATCTCCTTCCGATCGGCCTCGTCGAGCGGCGTATCGTCCATGGTGTAGACTTCGAACAGCTTGTGCAGATATCCGAGCTCGACGTACCGCGATTTGCGGGTCGTCGGACGGCCCTGAAGGCGGATCGGCGTCAACGTGACGTTCGGGCGGACATGCGCGCGAATGAACTCCTCAGGGTAGTCGTTGCCACCCAGCGTCGTGACGACCTCCACCGACTTGCAGAAGCTCGCGACATGGTTTGCCGCGGCAATGACGCCGCCGGCAAATTGCTCGCCGCTCTTGAACAGCGTGGCGACGATGTTTTCCTTCGAGGCCTTTCCGAGCGCCGTGACGTACTGGTATTCGTCGATGATGGTGTCGCCGACCAGCACGACGTGCATGTCCTGCACTTTGTCGATCAGCTTCAGCAGGCGATCGGCGCCGCCACCTTCACGGACTTTTTGCAGGTAGTCGCGGAGTGGAGGATCGTAGATGTCGAAATACCGGTTCACCAGCGACGAGGAGCTGAATGTCACGTCGCGGGTGAACACGATGCGTCCGCCGTGACGCTCGACGGCGTCGCGCTCGGTCCGGATCTTGCCGGTCACGTCGTCTTCGGGATTTTCGTAGTCGGACCCCTTCACATAGATGTCCGGCCGCACCGTATCCAGGATCGGCTCGGCGCTGGAGGTGTGATTGATGCCGACCCAATCGACGGTCGCGAGCGAGGCCAGCATCTCGGCTCGCATGTTTTCGGGGAAGATCGGCCGACCGGGTCCCTTGTTGACGTAACGGTCGGCGGTGATCGTCACCATGACGACGTCGCCCTCGTTGCGCGCCGCCTGGATGTGCCTGATATGGCCGAGATGCACGAGATCGAAGACGCCGTGGCAGAGTGCAACCTTCCGGCCCCGCGCCTGCGCGGACCGCGCGATCTCGCCCAATTGCTCGATCGTCTTGATCTTTTCGTGCGCCGCCAGTTGGTCGTTCAACGCGGGATTGTCGGTCGGAAGATTGCCCATGTGAATAACCCAAAGCGCCGGCCGGACTCAGCCGGGCGGCCCGGAATTGATCGATTCGCGGCAACAATACCCGGTGAACCTGTTCACTGGCTTGCCTTCTGCGGTGCGCCGGACGCCGCGTCGGTGTTGTCCCCGAGATATTTGAACCAGTCCTTCGTGGCGTCCGCGATCTTGTCCACCGTCCACAAGGGAGCGTCCTTGTACTGATCCATCGACTTCAGCATCGTCGCGACCCCGTCCTCAAATTTTACCCTCGGCGTCCATTTCAGGATCCGCTTGATCTTGGTGATGTCGGCATAGGTGCAATCGGGCTCGCCGGGACGCTTGGGAATGTGGACCTTGTCGCCGCCGAGAAGCTCGACCAGCCGGTTGACACTGTAGGTGTTGTCGGAGCCGACGTTGAAAATTTCGTTCGAGACGTCGGAGCGCGCAGCGGTCACGAAAGCGTCGGCGACATCGCTGACGAAGGTGAAGTCGCGGGTCTGCTCGCCGTCGCCAACCACCGTGAAGGGCTTGCCGGCGAGCTTCTGCGCCATGAACACGCCGAACACGGCGCCGTAGGTGCCCGTGGTGCGATGGCGCGGCCCGTACACGTTGAACAGGCGCAGCGCGACCGCGGGCAGCTTGTAGACCTGGCACCAGTGCATGACGCACTGCTCGCCGAGATTCTTGGTGAGGGCATAGGGATACATCGGGCGGATCTCGGCGCTCTCCGGCGTCGGATAGACGTCCGGAATTCCGTAGCAGGACGACGACGCGGCATAAACGAAGCGGCTGACGCCGGCCTGCCGTGCAGCCTCGAGAACGTTCACGGTGCCGTCGACATTGGCGCGGTGATAGGGGATCGGGGACTCGATCGAGGGAACGATGTCGGCCAGCGCGGCGAGATGGAACACCCAGTCGATGCCGTCGAAATGCGGCTTGATCGATTCGAGTTCGGTGACGTCGGCCCGCACGACTTTCAGTCGATTCGAATCGATGCGCGAGGCCAGATTTTCGGGGCGTCCGATCACGAAATTATCGAGCGCGATGACCTCGTGGCCATCGTCGAGGAGGCGGTCGAGGAGGTGACTGCCGATGAAGCCGGCGCCACCAGTAACGATGCATTTCATAGGAACATCCGTGATGCGAATGCCCAGCGAAACAGGCTCGCCAATGTTGAGTGAAGGTGGAAACCGAATCGGCTGCTGATAGACTTCGAAGGTAATATACCTTTGCAATCCCTGGTGATAGCCGGTATCAGGACGTCATGTCGCCGTCGAGCTGCCAACCTATGCCTGTGGAGCCCATCGATCCCGATCACAAGGCTTTCCTCGACGATTATGTGGGGCGCCTCCATCGCGCGACGGCAATTGACGACGGGATTTTCGCCAGGATTTCCGCCACCCGCACGGCCTGGTTGCGCGCGCGCGAGCAGGGCGGCCGCGTCATCTTCATCGGCAATGGAGGCTCGGCCGGCATCGCCTCCCATCTCGCGATCGATCTGGCGAAGAACGCATCAGTGCCCGCACTCTGCTTCAGCGATGCCAGCATGATTTCGTGCCTTGCCAATGATTACGGTTTCGAGGACTGGCTTGCGCATGCTGTGAGGCTGAGCGCCCGCGCTGGCGATTGCCTCGTCGCGATCAGCTCGTCGGGACGCTCGAAGAACATTCTCAATGCGGTCGCGCAGGCGCGGACGATGAACCTCGATGTGATCACGCTGTCGGGCATGAACGCGGAGAATCCCCTGCGCAATCTCGGCGACGTCAATTATTACGTCGACAGCCGCAGCTACAACATCGTCGAGACCACGCATCAGTTCTGGATGATGGCCGCGATCGACCTCATCATCGGTCGGGCGGAATATCCGGCGTCCTGAGGCGGTGCCGTCGATCTGATCACCACGGGGTGAGATTGCCTCACCTGTTCGCATGTCTCCGTCTTACGGTCCTACGATGAAAAACCTGTTCTACGTCCGTCATACCTGCCGCCTCTGTCATTCGGACAAGCAAGAGCTTGTCGTCCCGATGGCAGGCATGCCCATTGGCACGCCGAACTTCCAGGTGCCGGATGCAAGCGTCGACGATCCCGTCTTTCGGGCCGCGGTGCCGATGGCGCTGCACCTGTGCGCGGACTGCGGCCATCTGCAGATTCTCCACGTCGGCAATCCAGAGATCCAGTACCGAAACTACGTCTATACCACGTCGCTCTCGCTTGGCCTGCGGGAGCACTTCGCGGGCTACGCCAACGACGTCGTCAGCCGGTTCGCCATCGCGCCGGGCTCGCTGGTCGTCGAGCTCGGCAGCAACGACGGATCGCTGCTCGGTTTCTTTAAGGAGCGCGGCATGCGGGTGCTGGGTGTCGATCCCGCCGTCGACATCGCGCGGCGTGCGACGGAAGCGGGAATCGAGACTATCGGCGATTTCTTCACCGATGCCATCGGTCGCCGCATCCTGCAAAGCCATGGCGCGGCCAGCGTCGTAATCGCCAACAACATGATCGCCAATGTCGACAATCTAGACCCGCTGGTGATCGGGGTTCGCGACGTGCTTGCGCCGGACGGGCTGTTCGTTTTCGAAACGCAGTATTGCGTCGACGTCACCGAGAAGAACCTTCTCGACACCGTCTACCACGAGCATCTGTCGTATTTTAACATCAAGCCGCTGACACGCTTCTTCGCGCGGCTTGGCATGGAATTGATCGACGTCCAGCACATCGAGACCAAGGGCGGCTCGATCCGGGTGACGGTGCAGCGTACCGGCGGCGCGAAGAAGCCGTCCGCGGAGGTCGCCCGCTTCATCGCCGAGGAAGACCGGCTCGGCGTCGACCGGTCGGCCTACTATGTGCCCTATGCGAAGAGGATCGCCGCCATCCGCGACGAGCTGGTCGCGATGGCCGATGCCGCCCATGCGCGCGGCCAGCTCGTGGCCGGCTACGGCGTCTCGGTGGGGACCACGACCCTGCTGCCGCAGTTCGGCCTGGAGAACAAGATCGATTTCCTGGTGGACGACGACCCCAAGAAGGGGAACGTGATGGCCGGCCCTGGGTACGACATCCCGATACTGCCGCCCGCCGCCCTTTACGAGCGCAAGCCGGCGTTCGTCGTCGTCTTCGCCTGGCGCTATGTGGATCCGATCCGGGCCAAGCACGCCGGCTATTTCGCAGAGGGCGGAAAGTTCGTTGTGCCGTTGCCGGGCATTTCGACGATCGACCGGGCGGACTGACCTTGAGAGTCGCCAAAGGGGCGGCAGGTGAGGGGCGCCGGTGGTGTCGTCCTGCAAGGAACCGGCTGCGGCCTTGGGACGGCGCATTGCAGGCGGCAGATAAGCCCTTGATCGGCCTGATCTCTGGTTGGTCGCCCGCGGAGGTCGTTTTGCGCGCGCAGGGCCGCCCTATCTTGACCTTTGGCCCCATCCGCAGTAGATACCGCGCACTCGCAGCCGGCCCGTTAGACGCGGATCTCCGGCGCGGCTTTGAAATCCCCGAACAATCGAGCCCGGTTTCCGGCTCATCCTTCGAGACAGAGGGCTGGGCCAACGGCGGCTGTTCGGATCCCTGAAATTCATTCGCGTCTGTCGACGGACGTTGGACATCAAACGATGGCAGTCAGCCCGTTCAAGTTCTTGCAGGAGGTCCGCTCGGAGACCGCCAAGGTCACCTGGCCGACCCGCCGTGAGACCACGATCACCACCATCATGGTGTTCGTCATGGTCGCCGTGGCCTCGATCTTCTTCTTCGCCGCCGACCAGATCATCCGCGTCCTCATCACCTTCCTTCTGGGCATTCACTGATGGCAACAGCAACGGCTCAATTGTCTGACAAGCGCTGGTACATCGTCCACGCCTATTCGAACTTCGAGAAGAAGGTCGCCGAATCGATCCGCGAGCAGGCCAAGCAGCGCGGGCTCGAGGAGCTGTTCGAGCTGGTGTTGGTTCCGACCGAGAAGGTCACGGAAGTGCGCCGCGGCCGCAAGATCGACGCTGAGCGCAAGTTCTTCCCGGGCTACGTGCTGGTGAAGATGAAGCTGACCGACGAGGCGTTTCATCTGATCAAGAACACGCCGAAGGTGACCGGCTTCCTCGGCGCGGAAAACAAGCCGATGCCGATCTCGGAAGCCGAGGCCATGCGCATTTTGCACCAGGTGCAGGAGGGCGTGGAGCGGCCGAAGGCGTCGGTATCGTTCGAGATCGGCGAGAACGTGCGCGTGGCCGACGGCCCGTTTGCCTCGTTCTCGGGTGTGGTCGAAGAAATCGACGAGGCGCGCTCGCGCGTGAAGGTCGCGGTGTCGATCTTCGGCCGCGCCACGCCGGTCGAACTGGAATTCGGTCAGGTCGAGAAGGTCTGATCGCGTAGGCGTGAGACTTCGGTCTCGCGCAACAAGAGGCCGTGGGAGGGAGAGGGCGGTTGCCAGCCGCATCCGACCCAGACCACGAACCTGAAACCGCCGGCCCAGGCCGGCCCAACAGGAGTGATACATGGCAAAGAAAGTGACCGGATACCTGAAGCTTCAGGTCCCGGCCGGTGCGGCGAATCCTTCGCCCCCGATCGGTCCCGCGCTCGGTCAGCGCGGTCTCAACATCATGGAGTTCTGCAAGGCGTTCAACGCCCAGACCCAGAAGGAAGAGAAGAATACCCCGATTCCCGTCGTGATCACGATCTACGCCGATCGTTCATTCACGTTCGAGATGAAGACGCCGCCCATGTCCTTCTTCCTCAAGCAGGCTGCCAAAATCCAGTCCGGCTCCAAGGCGCCGGGCCGTGACAAGGCGGGTGCGGTGACCAAAGCGCAGGTGCGCGAGATCGCCGAGAAGAAGATGAAGGATCTCAATTGCGACTCGATCGAGTCGGCCATGAAGATGGTCGAGGGCTCTGCCCGTTCGATGGGTCTGGAAGTGGCGGGGTAAGGGCTCATGGCAATCGGAAAGCGTTTGAACAAAGCCCGCGAAGGTATTGATCGCGAAAAGCTTTACCCGCTCGCGGACGCCATCAAGATGGTCAAGGAACGCGCGAAAGCGAAGTTCGACGAGACCATCGAGGTCGCGATCAACCTCGGCGTCGATCCGCGTCACGCCGACCAGATGGTCCGCGGTGTCGTGACCCTGCCGAACGGCACTGGCCGTACGCTCCGCGTTGGCGTGTTCGCCCGCGGCGCCAAGGCCGACGAGGCCAAGGCCGCGGGTGCCGATGTCGTCGGCGCCGAGGACCTGGTCGAGAAGGTGCAGAACGGCACGATCGATTTCGACCGCTGTATCGCAACCCCCGACATGATGCCGCTGGTCGGCCGCCTTGGTAAGGTGCTCGGCCCGCGCGGCCTGATGCCGAACCCGAAGATCGGCACCGTGACCATGGACGTCACCGGTGCGGTGAAGGGTGCCAAGGGCGGCTCGGTCGAGTTCCGCGTCGAGAAGGCCGGCATCCTGCAGGCTGGTGTTGGCAAGGCCTCGTTCACCGAGGAAAAACTGGTCGAGAACATCAAGGCCCTGGCGGACGCTGTCTCCAAGGCCAAGCCGGCCGGTTCCAAGGGCACCTACATCCAGCGCGTTGCGGTGTCCTCGTCGATGGGCCCCGGCGTGAAGGTCGAGCCGGGCACCATTCTCGGCTAAGGTCTGGAAATGACATGAGGCGAGGGGCGGAATTGGGCAACCGATTCCGCCCTTCGTCATTTGTGACTGCGTTCACCGGAAACAAGAACAATGACTGACAAGGTCCTGATCTACTCGCGCTTTCCCAAGACGATGATGGCGCGCTTCGCCGAGCGGTTCGAGCTGCTCGACACCGTCGGCAAGCCGGCGCGAGAGGTGTTTTCGGCCGACGAACTCGGCGGCATCCGCGCGGTTCTCACCGCCGGCGGCACGCCGCTGGGCGCGGAGGCGATGGACCTGTTTCCGAAGCTCGGTGCAATCGTCTGCTACGGCACTGGCTATGACGGTGTTGACCTGAAGGCCGCTGCTGCCCGCGACATCGCGGTCGGACATAGCCCGGGCGCCAATGCGGCCTCGGTCGCCGACATCGCGATGACCCTGATGCTCGCGACGACGCGGCGAATCCTGGTGGCCGACCAGTACGTCCGAAGCGGCGATTGGGCCGCGTCAAAGCCCTCGCCGATGATGCGCCCGCAGGTGGGCATGCCGGGCCGCCGCATCGGCATCTACGGCATGGGCGAGATCGGCCGCAAGATCGCAGCGCGCTGCGCATCCTTCGAGAGCGAGGTCGGCTATTTCAGCCGCAGCAAATACGATCTGCCCTATCAATATTTCCCCACGCTGGAGGCGCTCGCCGACTGGTGCAGCGTGTTGATGATCGCGGTCCGGGCAGGAGCCGAGACCCAGCATGCCGTCGGCTCCGATATTCTCAAGCGCCTCGGGGCGGACGGTTATGTCGTCAACATCTCCCGCGGCTCGGTGATCGACGAGAAAGCCCTGGTGCTGGCGCTCACCGAGAAGACCATCGCCGGCGCGGGTCTCGACGTCTACGACAAGGAGCCGCACGCCCCGGACGCGCTGACGGCGCTGCCCAACGTCGTGTTCGCCCCCCATATCGGCGGCCACACCCTGGAATCGCACGTCGCCATGCAGAACTGCGTGCTGGCGAACCTGAGCGCGTTTTTCGAGGGCAAGCCGCTGCCTTACGGGGTCAAATGAGCCTGAATCGGCCCTTGTCGGCCCGGGTCAAGCGCCTGCGGCAACGGATTGGAACTGGTGTGAATTTTGCTCTTGGCAAGCAGGCTCCGAGCGGTTAAAGAACCGCTTCCGGACGCACCGGCCTTGGCTGGCGCGTTCGTGCACGCATTCCGAAAACAAGCGATGGAGATCATTCCTTTTCAGGACGTCCGTGAGGATTGGCTGGAAAAGGAGGGAAATTCGTCGGGCGTGGGATGCGGGCAGAGGTCGGGCGGTTCGCCGGCTGACCTTGTCCTGTCCAAGACTGCAGGCGCCTGCGGGGAATTTCGATTTCTCAACGGCTTAATCGCATGGCCTGCATAGACGGGTGAAGACCGGATTTCACGTCGTGACCACCTTAGGGTCGGTTGCGGAATGGGTTTGGTTCGGACCTCGACACGCCGTGGGCTCTAACGGGCTCCCGGAGGGCAGGCTTTGAATTGTCGTCTTGCCCGGCGTGTCCGATGGGTCTTGGCCCTGAGGTTCAGGTTTGGGCGGGACGATGGGTGCAACCCGGCGGTCCCGCTTTCGCGATGACCGCCAACCGGAAAGAGCTTGCTGTGGAACGAGCGGCAAAAAAGGAAGCGGTCGAACAGCTCAATGGGGTCTTCAAGACCACGAGCGTCGCGGTCGTTGCCCAATATTCCGGCCTGACCGTTGCCCAGATGCAGAAGCTGCGCATGCAGATGAAGCAGGCTGGCGCCTCGGTGAAGGTCTCGAAGAACCGTCTCGCCAAAATTGCTCTTGAAGGCACTGACGTCGTTGCCATCGGCCCCATGCTGAAGGGACCGACCGTGATCGCCACTTCGGACGATCCGGTAGCGGCGCCAAAGGTCGCCATCGAATTCGCCAAGGCGAACGAAAAGTTCGTCATCATTGGCGGCTCGATGGGAAAGACCGTCCTGAATGTCGACGGCGTGAAGGCACTTGCCTCGCTGCCGTCGCTTGACGAACTGCGCGCCAAGATCGTCGGCCTGCTTGTGGCCCCGGCGACCAAGATCGCTCAGCTCGCCAACGCGCCCGCGGGCAAGCTCGCGCGCGTCATCCAGGCTTATGCCTCAAAGGGCGAAGCGGCCTGACGCCCTTCGCAAAACTCAAACCCGAACCAGACTTACATTCAAGGAAACTGAACAATGGCTGACCTGCAGAAGATCGTTGACGACCTCTCGAGCCTCACCGTGCTCGAAGCTGCCGAACTCGCGAAGCTCCTCGAAGAGAAGTGGGGCGTTTCGGCTGCCGCGGCTGTCGCCGTGGCCGGCCCGGCTGGTGGTGGCGCTGCCGCCGCTCCGGCCGAAGAGAAGACCGAGTTCACGGTCGTTCTTGCCGCCGCCGGCGACAAGAAGATCGAGGTCATCAAGGAAGTCCGCGCCATCACCGGCCTGGGCCTGAAGGAAGCAAAGGACCTCGTCGAGGGCGCGCCGAAGCCTGTCAAGGAAGGCGTGAACAAGGACGAAGCCGAGAAGCTCAAGGCCCAGCTCGAGAAGGCTGGCGCGAAGGTCGAGCTCAAGTAAGCATCGCTTACTGGCACGAGATCCCGGTGAGCATCATCGCAACCGGGATCTCGGTCCACTCCTCCGAAAGGGTGGGCCAGATGCAAAAGGCGTGCGACGGAACCGCCCGACGCAGGCCGAACACGAAAAAGTGTGGGGATTTGAGGGTTTGTCCCTCGAATCTGCACTAATGTCGCCCCATATCGGGTCGGCAGCACGAAAGCGCGGTGGGCAGGGATACCGGATTCTCTGTAAGCCGTTGGGAGAGCAAGCTATTTCGGGCTTTTGCAGTCCGTGAAGAGGATGGTTGTGACGGGCGGGCGCGCTCCTGCGCCCCGCGCGTCGTTTTGCGTTTTGAAGGTCTGAAGAACAGATTCAGGACATTCCTGCCTGAAACTGAGTCTCCGGCCCACAAGACGGGTTCGAAAAATTCAACCCGGGGAGCGGCGGTCGCCGCGTTCCGGAGGGCGCGCCCAAATCGGGCGACGAAAATGAGAGGCCACGATGGCGCAGCAGACATTCACCGGTCGCAAACGCGTTCGCAAGTTCTTCGGACACATCAAGGAAGTGGCCGAGATGCCGAACCTCATCGAGGTTCAGAAGGCGTCCTATGACCAGTTCCTGATGGTCGACGAGCCCCAGGGCGGTCGGTCTGACGAGGGCTTGCAGGCGGTGTTCCGCTCGGTGTTCCCGATCTCCGACTTCTCGGGCACCTCGATGCTGGAATTCGTCCGCTACGAGTTCGAGCCTCCGAAATACGACGTCGACGAGTGCCGCCAGCGCGGCATGACCTTCGCGGCCCCCCTCAAGGTGACGCTGCGCCTCATCGTGTTCGATATCGACGAGGAAACCGGCGCGAAGTCGGTCAAGGACATCAAGGAGCAGGACGTCTACATGGGCGACATCCCGCTCATGACGATGAACGGCACCTTCATCGTCAACGGCACCGAGCGCGTCATCGTCTCGCAGATGCACCGTTCGCCGGGCGTGTTCTTCGACCACGACAAGGGCAAGACCCATTCGTCGGGCAAGCTGCTGTTCGCCGCCCGCGTGATCCCGTATCGCGGCTCCTGGCTCGACATCGAGTTCGATGCCAAGGACATTGTCTATGCGCGTATCGACCGTCGCCGCAAGCTTCCGGTGACGTCGCTGATGTTCGCGCTCGGTCTCGACGGTGAGGCGATCCTCAGCACCTTCTACAAGAAGATCCAGTACAAGCGGATCAAGGAGGGCTGGCGCGTTCCGTTCGACGCCAATCGTTTCCGCGGCTACTCGACCATCAACGACCTGATCGACGCCGATACCGGCAAGGTCGTGCTCGAAGCCGGCAAGAAGCTCACCGTGCGCGGTGCGCGTCAGATGCAGGAGAAGGGTCTGAAGGCGCTGCGCCTGTCGGATGCGGAACTCGTCGGTAACTACATCGCCGAGGACCTCGTCAATCCCAAGACGGGAGAGATCCACGCGGAAGCCGGTGAAGAGATCACCGACAAGTCGATGAAGGCTCTCAACGAGCAGGGCTACAAGGAGCTGCCGCTGCTCGACATCGACCACGTCAATGTCGGCGCCTACATCCGCAACACGCTCTCGGCCGACAAGAACATGACGCGTGAGGACGCGCTGTTCGACATCTACCGCGTGATGCGTCCCGGCGAGCCGCCGACGCTGGATTCGGCGCAGGCGATGTTCCAGTCGCTGTTCTTCGACGCCGAGCGCTACGACCTCTCGGCGGTCGGCCGCGTCAAGATGAACATGCGCCTCGACCTCGATGCGCCCGACACCCAGCGCACGCTGCGCAAGGAAGACATCCTCTCCGTCATCAAGACGCTGGTGGATTTGCGCGACGGCAAGGGCGAGATCGACGACATCGACCATCTCGGCAACCGCCGTGTGCGTTCGGTCGGCGAGCTCATGGAGAACCAGTACCGCATCGGCTTGCTCCGCATGGAGCGCGCGATCAAGGAGCGCATGTCCTCGGTCGACATCGACACGGTCATGCCGCAGGACCTGATCAACGCCAAGCCGGCGGCCGCCGCCGTGCGCGAGTTCTTCGGCTCCTCGCAGCTCTCGCAGTTCATGGACCAGACCAACCCGCTCAGCGAGATCACCCACAAGCGCCGTCTGTCGGCACTTGGACCGGGCGGTCTGACCCGCGAGCGCGCCGGCTTCGAGGTGCGCGACGTGCATCCGACGCATTATGGCCGTATCTGCCCGATCGAGACGCCGGAAGGTCCGAACATCGGCCTGATCAACTCGCTCGCGACCTTCGCGCGCGTGAACAAGTACGGCTTCGTCGAGACCCCTTACCGCAAGGTCAAGGACGGCCGCGTCACCGACGAGGTCGTGTACCTCTCGGCGATGGAAGAGGGCCGCTACACGGTCGCGCAGGCCAACGTGCCGCTCGATCCGAAGGGGCGCTTCACCGAAGATCTCGTGGTCTGCCGTCATGCCGGCGAAGTCTTGCCGGTGACCCCGGACAAGGTCGACTACATGGACGTGTCGCCGAAGCAGCTCGTTTCGGTCGCAGCCGCGCTGATCCCGTTCCTCGAGAACGACGACGCCAACCGCGCGCTGATGGGCTCGAACATGCAGCGCCAGGCGGTGCCGCTGGTTCGCGCCGAGGCGCCGTTCGTCGGCACCGGCATGGAAGGCGTGGTTGCACGTGACTCGGGTGCTGCGATCGCGGCGCGCCGTTCGGGCGTGATCGACCAGATCGACGCAACCCGCGTCGTCATCCGCGCCACGGAAGATCTCGATCCGACCAAGTCGGGCGTCGATATCTACCGGCTGATGAAGTACCAGCGCTCCAACCAGTCGACCTGCATCAACCAGCGTCCGCTGGTGAAGGTCGGCGACATCGTCAAGAAGGGCGACATCATCGCCGACGGTCCGTCGACCGATCTCGGCGAGCTCGCGCTCGGCCGCAACGTGCTCGTCGCGTTCATGCCGTGGAACGGCTACAACTTCGAAGACTCGATCCTGCTCTCCGAGCGGATCGTGAAGGAAGACGTGTTTACCTCAATTCATATCGAAGAATTCGAGGTGATGGCCCGCGACACCAAGCTCGGACCCGAGGAAATCACCCGCGACATTCCGAACGTGTCGGAAGAAGCGCTGAAGAACCTCGACGAAGCCGGCATCGTGTACATCGGCGCGGAAGTGCGCGCCGGCGACATCCTGGTCGGCAAGATCACGCCGAAGGGCGAAAGCCCGATGACGCCGGAAGAAAAGCTCCTGCGCGCCATCTTCGGCGAGAAGGCTTCCGACGTCCGCGACACCTCGCTGCGCGTTCCTCCGGGCGTGCAGGGCACCATCGTCGAAGTTCGCGTGTTCAACCGGCACGGCGTCGACAAGGACGAGCGTGCGCTGGCGATCGAGCGGGAAGAGATCGAGCGTCTGGCCAAGGACCGCGACGACGAGCAGGCGATCCTGGACCGCAACGTCTATAACCGTCTTGCCGAGCTGCTCGAAGGACGGCAGGGCATTGCCGGCCCGAAGGGCTTCAAGAAGGACACCAAGATCACCCGTGCGGTGCTCGAGGAGTACCCGAAGTCGCAGTGGTGGCTGTTCGCTTCGCCGAACGACAAGCTGATGGCCGAGATCGAGGCCATGCGGAAGCAGTACGACGAGTCGAAGAAGGGGCTGGAACAGCGCTTCCTCGACAAGGTCGAAAAGCTGCAGCGCGGTGACGAATTGCCGCCCGGCGTGATGAAGATGGTCAAGGTCTTCGTCGCGGTGAAGCGCAAGATCCAGCCCGGCGACAAGATGGCCGGCCGCCACGGCAACAAGGGCGTGGTGTCGAAGATCGTGCCGATCGAGGACATGCCGTTCCTCGAAGACGGTACGCATGCCGACATCGTGCTTAATCCGCTGGGCGTGCCCTCGCGCATGAACGTCGGACAGATCCTCGAGACCCATCTCGGCTGGGCCTGTGCCGGCCTCGGCAAGCGTATCGGCCAGACGGTCGATGCCTATTTGTCGAAGCAGGACATCAGGCCGCTGAAGGAAACCTTGAAGAAGGTCTACGGCGAGGACGAGACGATCAAGTCGCTCAACGACAACGAGTTGATCGAGCTCGGCCACAATCTGAGCCGCGGCGTTCCGATCGCGACGCCGGTGTTCGACGGCGCCAAGGAAGCCGACATCGAGGAGATGCTGAAGCTTGCCGGTCTCGACGCTTCGGGTCAGTCGACCGTCTATGACGGCCGCACCGGAGATGCCTTCGATCGCAAGGTGACGGTGGGCTACATCTACATGCTCAAGCTGCATCATCTCGTCGACGACAAGATCCACGCGCGTTCGATCGGTCCGTACTCGCTCGTTACCCAGCAGCCGCTGGGCGGCAAGGCGCAGTTCGGCGGCCAGCGCTTCGGCGAAATGGAAGTGTGGGCGCTCGAGGCTTACGGCGCGGCATACACGCTCCAGGAGATGCTGACCGTGAAGTCGGACGACGTCGCCGGCCGTACCAAGGTGTACGAGGCGATCGTGCGTGGCGACGACACCTTCGAGGCCGGTATTCCGGAATCGTTCAACGTGCTGGTCAAGGAAATGCGCTCGCTCGGCCTCAACGTCGACTTGCACAATTCCAAGGTTGGACCGGGGACGGCGGAAGCGGCCGAGTAATACGACCCTCATGCCCGGCCTGAACGGCCGGGCATCGGCGCCCAGTCCTGGAGTCGCGAGGGCAGGGCGCCCCGCATAGTGATTTTCGAATTTGCTGCCGGAGGCGACCGGCACGCGAGGAGAAGACGATGAACCAAGAAATTATGAATCTCTTTAATCCGACGACGCCGGCTCAGGTCTTCGACCAGATCCGGATCTCGATCGCGAGCCCCGAGAAGATTCTGTCCTGGTCGTACGGCGAGATCAAGAAGCCGGAAACCATCAACTACCGTACCTTCAAGCCCGAGCGCGACGGCCTGTTCTGCGCCCGCATCTTCGGGCCGATCAAGGACTACGAGTGCTTGTGCGGCAAGTACAAGCGCATGAAGTACAAGGGCATCATCTGCGAGAAGTGCTCGGTCGAGGTCACGCTGTCGCGCGTCCGGCGCGAGCGCATGGGCCATATCGAGCTCGCAGCCCCCGTCGCCCACATCTGGTTCCTGAAGTCGCTGCCCTCGCGCATCGGCCTCCTGCTCGACATGACGTTGAAGGATCTCGAGCGGATCCTGTACTTCGAATACTACGTCGTGCTCGAGCCGGGCCTCACCGCGCTGAAGGACCGTCAGCTCTTGTCGGAAGACGAGTATCTGAAGGCGCAGGACGAATACGGCCAGGATTCCTTCACCGCCATGATCGGCGCGGAAGCGATCCGCGAACTGCTCAAGGGGATGGACCTCGAGAAGCTCGAGCTGACCTTGCGCGCGGAGATGCAGGAGACCGACTCCGACATCAAGCACAAGAAGCTCGCCAAGCGCCTGAAGATCGTGGAAGCGTTCCGCCACTCCGGCAACAAGCCGGAATGGATGATCATGACCGTGGTTCCGGTGATTCCGCCGGACCTGCGTCCGCTGGTGCCGCTGGACGGCGGCCGCTTCGCGACCTCGGACCTCAACGACCTCTACCGCCGCGTCATCAACCGCAACAACCGCTTGAAGCGGCTGATGGAGCTGCGCGCGCCGGACATCATCATCCGCAACGAGAAGCGCATGCTTCAGGAGGCCGTCGACGCGCTGTTCGACAACGGCCGCCGCGGTCGCGTCATCACGGGTGCCAACAAGCGTCCGCTGAAGTCGCTCGCCGACATGCTCAAGGGCAAGCAGGGCCGGTTCCGTCAGAACCTGCTCGGCAAGCGCGTCGACTATTCGGGCCGTTCGGTGATCGTGGTCGGTCCCGAGCTGCGCCTGCATCAGTGCGGCCTGCCGAAGAAGATGGCGCTCGAGCTGTTCAAGCCGTTCATCTACTCGCGGCTTGACGCCAAGGGGCTGTCCACGACCGTGAAGCAGGCGAAGAAGCTGGTCGAGAAGGAGCGGCCCGAGGTCTGGGACATCCTGGACGAGGTCATTCGCGAGCATCCGGTGCTGCTCAACCGCGCACCGACGCTGCATCGCCTCGGCATCCAGGCGTTCGAGCCCGTGCTGATCGAGGGCAAGGCGATCCAGCTCCACCCGCTGGTCTGCGCCGCGTTCAACGCCGACTTCGACGGCGACCAGATGGCCGTGCACGTCCCGCTGTCGCTTGAAGCGCAGCTGGAAGCGCGCGTCCTGATGATGTCGACCAACAACATCCTGCATCCGGCCAACGGCCAGCCGATCATCGTGCCGTCGCAGGACATCGTGCTCGGTCTCTACTACGTCTCCATCATGCGCGAAGGCCTGCCCGGCGAGGGCAAGATCTTCGGCGAGATGGCGGAGCTCGAGCACGCGCTGCACGCGAAGGTCATCCACCTCCACACCAAGATCAAGTACCGGTGGGAAGGCATCGACGATACCGGCAAGATCTCCAAGCGCTGGATCGAGACCACCGCTGGCCGCGTCATGCTGGGCAATCTGCTGCCGAAGAACCCGCGTGTTCCGTACGAGATCATCAACAAGCTGATGACCAAGCGCGAGATCTCCGGCGTGATCGACCAGGTCTACCGCCACTGCGGTCAGAAGGAGACGGTGATCTTCTGTGACCGCATCATGGCGCTCGGCTTCTACAACGCGTTCAAGGCCGGCATCTCGTTCGGCAAGGACGACATGGTCGTGCCGCACTCCAAGTGGAAGATCGTCGACACCACCCGTACGCTGGCGAAGGATTTCGAGCAGCAGTACAACGACGGTCTGATCACCCATGGCGAGAAGTACAACAAGGTCGTCGACGCCTGGTCGAAGGCCACGGAAGAAATCGCCAAGGCGATGATGAAGGAGATCTCCTCGACCAAGAAGACGGCGAGCGGGGCGGATGCCGACATCAACTCGATCTACATGATGGCTCACTCCGGTGCCCGCGGTTCGCCGGCGCAGATGCGCCAGCTCGCCGGCATGCGCGGCCTGATGGCCAAGCCGTCGGGCGAGATCATCGAGACGCCGATCATCTCGAACTTCAAGGAAGGCCTCTCGGTGCTCGAGTACTTCAATTCGACCCACGGCGCCCGCAAGGGCCTCGCGGACACCGCGTTGAAGACCGCGAACTCCGGCTACCTGACCCGTCGTCTGGTCGACGTCGCGCAGGATTGCATCATCACGCAGGACGATTGCGGCACCAAGCTCGGCATCAAGATGCGCGCCATCGTCGATGCCGGCACCGTGGTCGCTTCGCTCGGCTCGCGCATTCTCGGACGCACGGCCTGCGAAGACGTGCGTGACAGCACCGGCAAGGTGATCTTCAAGCGCGGTACGCTGATGGAAGAGAGCCATCTGGATGCCATCCAGCAGGGCGGCGTCCAAGAGGTGAAGATCCGCTCGGCGCTGACCTGCGAGCTCGTCAACGGCATCTGCGGCAAGTGCTACGGCCGCGATCTCGCTCGCGGCACGCCGGTCAACCACGGCGAAGCGGTCGGGGTCATCGCGGCCCAGTCGATCGGCGAGCCGGGCACCCAGCTCACCATGCGCACCTTCCACATCGGCGGTGCGGCGCAGCTGAACGAGCAATCTTTCGTCGAATCCAACTTCGACGGCAAGATCGTGATCAGGAACAAGGCCATCGCCCGCAACAGCGAAGGCCACCTGGTCGCGATGGTTCGCAACATGGTGATCGCGATCGTCGATGCCGACGGCACCGAGCGTGCGACGCACCGTATTCAGTACGGTTCGCGCCTGCACGTCGACGAGGGCGACATGGTCAAGCGTGGCCAGCGTATCGTCGAATGGGATCCCTACACCCGTCCGCTCCTCACCGAGGTCGAAGGCACCATCGGCTTCGAGGATCTGGTCGAGGGACAGTCGATCTCGGAAACGCTCGACGAGGCCACCGGTATTGCCAAGCGCGTGGTCATCGACTGGCGCTCGATGCGCGGCGGCGGGGACCTGCGTCCCGCCATCGTGATCAAGGGCAAGGACGGCAAGGTGCTCAAGCTCGCCCGTGGCGGCGATGCCCGCTACATGCTGTCGGTCGACGGCATTCTGTCGGTCGATGTCGGAGCCAAGGTCCAGGCGGGCGACATTCTCGCCCGTGTCTCGACCGAAAGCGCCAAGACGCGTGACATCACCGGCGGTCTGCCGCGGGTGGCGGAACTGTTCGAGGCTCGGCGTCCGAAGGATGCGGCGATCATCGCCGAAATCGCGGGCACCATCCGGTTTGGGCGCGACTACAAGAACAAGCGTCGCATCTCGATCGAGCCGATGGACAAGACCGACGAGCCGCGCGAGTACCTGATCCCGAAGGGCAAGCACATCCACCTTCAGGACGGCGACGTCGTCGAAAAGGGCGACTTCATCGTGGAAGGCAACCCGGCGCCGCACGACATTCTGGCGGTCAAGGGCATCGAGGAACTCGCGGCCTATCTGGTCAACGAGATCCAGGAGGTCTACCGGCTCCAGGGCGTGCTCATCAACGACAAGCACATCGAGGTGATCGTCCGTCAGATGCTCCAGAAGGTGGAAGTCACCGACCAGGGCGACACGGACATGATCTCGGGCGAGCAGATCGACAAGATCGAGTTCGACCAGATCAACGCCAAGGCCAAGGAAGAGGGCAAGAAGATCGCCACGGGGACGCCGGTTCTGCTCGGCATCACCAAGGCGAGCCTTCAGACCCGCTCCTTCTTCTCGGCGGCCTCGTTCCAGGAGACCACCCGCGTCCTCACGGAAGCGGCGGTCAACGGCAAGGTCGATCCGCTCGAAGGCCTCAAGGAGAACGTCATCGTCGGCCGGCTGATTCCGGCAGGCACCGGCGCCTCCATGGCGAAGATCCGCGAAGTCGCCGTGAAGCGCGACAAGATGATCCTCGACGAGCGCGAGAAGCAGGCGGCCGTCGTGCCGCCGGCGCCGGAAGTGGAGCCGATGGCGCTGCCACCTGCGGAATGATCGTTCATCCGTAGGAATACCGAGGACACTGAAAAGGCCGGCGAAAGCCGGCCTTTTTGCTGCTTTGTTTCCCTGTTGCGGTGCAGGATCAACCTTTGTTCATCTTTCCTTCAGGCGCAAAAGCGCTTCTGCTAGGAGAGCTTAGACCGGTGGTCCCGTGAAGGGGGCGGGCCGGAGACCACGGAATTCTCATGCTTGATCTCGCAATCGTAGGCGGCGGCCCCGGCGGGCTGATGAGCGCTTGGTATCTGAAGCGCAAGCTCGGCGACCTCTGCCGGGTCACCATCTACGAGGCATCCGACCGGCTCGGCGGCAAGATCGTCACGCGCAAATTCGATTCCGCCCCCGCGATGTACGAGGCCGGCGTTGCCGAGATCTACGACTACTCGATGACCGGGCCGGATCCGTTGCGCGAGCTGATCCAGCATTTCGGCCTGCAGACCATTCCGATGGATGCCGAGCAGGTCCAGTTCGGAGGCGAGCTCCTCAACGACGTCGCGGGTATGCGCCGCAAATACGGGGCCAAGACCGCGGCCGCAATCGAGGCGTTCCGCAAGCGCTGCGCCGAGACGATGACGCCGATCGAGTATTACGAGGGCGTCGGCGCGCACGACAACGAGAATCCCTGGGCCTACAAGACCGCCGAGCAGGTGCTCGACGAGGAGGTCGAGGACGAGACCGCAAAGCGATTCTTCAAGGTGATGGCGCGCTCGGACCTCGCGACCGAGAGCCACAACACCAACGGGCTCAACGCGCTCAAGAACTACCTGATGGATGTCGACGGCTATATCGGCCTCTATTCCATCCAGAACGGCAACGAGCAGCTCATCGAGTGCCTCCAGTCGGAGGTCAATGCCGACATCCAGCTCAATCACCGAATCCTCACGGTCGGCAAGGCGACGACCGGCCGCTATCAGCTCAAGATGATGAACGGCAAGGGGCCGGAGACGCGCGACTTCGACCTTGTGCTGGTCTGTCTGCCGCATTCCTGGCTCGGGACCGTCGGCTGGGAGGGCGAACAGCTCCGCAAGTCGATGGTCAAGCACGTCTCGTACTTCGATCGTCCTGCGCACTATCTGCGTGTCTCGATTCTGTTCGACACGCCGTTCTGGGGCGACAAGATCGCCGGCGCCTGGTTTATGTCGGAAGCCTTTGGCGGTTGCTGCGTCTATAACGAGGGCGCGCGCCATGATGTGGGCAAGCACGGCGTGCTGAACTGGCTGATTCCGGGCTCCGACGCCCTGGCCTTTGCGAATCTCTCCGACCAGGAACTGATCGATGCCGCGCTGAAATCGCTGCCGGCATCGCTCGGCGATGCACGCGCGCATTTTATGGAAGGCAAGATCCACCGCTGGCTGTCGTCGGTGAACGCGATTCCAGGCGGCTTGCCCGTGCGCGACGTCATGACCAATCACCGCCCCGAGCCGAAGGAACATCCCGGAATCGTGGTGGTCGGCGACTATCTGTTCGACTCGACGCTGAACGGCCTGCTCGATTCCTCGGATGCGGCGACCGACATCATCTTGACCGAGATGATGCGCCTGCGCCGCGAACGTTCGCAGGACGACAAGCCGCTCTCGGACAAGATCGATCGCGACTATTTTGACAATTATCGCGGCCAGGGTCCTTACAGCGAAGCGTGGCAACACTTCACGGATCCCGACTATCTCACAAAACTGATCGGCATCGTCTGGGGCAAAGCCAAAGGCACGAAGCTCTTGATCGCGGGCTCGGCCAGCGGCGAGCTTGTCGGCGCCCTGCGCGACCGCGGCATCGATGCCTTCGGCATCGAGAACAACCGCGGCATTCACGCCAGAACGCCGAAGGCGCTGAAGAAGTACAACAAGCTCGGTTCGATCACCGACATGCCGTTCAAGGACGGTGCGTTCGACTTCGTATTCGAGACCAGCCTCTGCCATCTTTCCCCGAAGCAGGTGGTCCGTGCGATCAGGGAGCTGAACCGCGTGGTCAAGACCGGCCTCGTGTTCGGCTCGGTCACCTCGGACATGGCGCCGGCACTGATCGACCGCTACGACCTTCTGCGCGGGGTCAAGAAGCTCGGCACCTGGTGGGAATGGTCCGAACTGTTCTTCGGCAACGGCTTCGACCTGTCGATGCACCGCAAGGACTGCACCGACGCGCTCTGGGAGGCGACGCTCGCCGCCAACAAGGGCCCGGGGCAGTGGTACGCCGACGCCGATTCCTTGCGCTATTCCTTTTTCGACAAGGTCGAGGACGAGGAAGACGACTAGCCGCCTGAAGCGGGCGCCTTCGCCAATTGTTTTGCCGAATTCATCTTGATCGCATAGAATCGATGCAATAGCGGTTGCCGCTATCTCCTGCTTTCTCTGCGGTCATGCCGGCCGTCAGCATCGGTTGGTTTCATGGCGTCCAAGCCCCTCCCGCCCGACAAACAGAAGCTCCCCGCGGAAGAGGCGGCCGAGCTCGACGACAAGCTCATCCCTACCGCCAAGCCGGACCTCGAAGTCGAGGAGGACGATGAAGACGAGGAGGATGGCGGGCTGGAGCTCGATGACGACGATGAGGACGAGGACCTCGTCGTCTTTACCGCGCGCGAGGCCGCCGGCGCGCTCGCGACCATCCTGGGTTTCGTCAAACCCTTCCTGGTCAACCACAAGCAGATGCTGTCGTTCGTGGCGTTCGGCGTCTTCGTCGAGACGCTATTCAACGTCATCATGCCGCTCAGCCTGAAGTACCTGATCGACGACGCGCTCGGCGAGGAGGATTTCCAGGCGCTGTACAAGATCCTCGGCGTGCTCGCGGTCGCAGGCATCTTCACCTCGATCGTCGCCGTCTGGTACGAACGCTGGGATGCACGGCTTGCGGCGTGCATCATCTCCGATGTCCGCAAACGGCTGTTCGAGCACGTCCAGGACCTGCCGGCAGCCTATTTCGGCCGCACCAAGCGCGGCGAGATCCTGTCGCGCTTCTCGGTCGATCTCGCGGCCTTCGAGGGCTCGGTCAAGACCTTCGCCAACAGCGCGGCGCTGCCGTTCCTGGAGTTGATCGCGGGCATCATCCTGATGGTGTTCCTGAACTGGCAGCTCGCGGTGGTTGCGCTGCTGGTGTTTCCGATCACGCTGATCGGTCCTCGCATACTCACGCCGAAGGCTGTTCAGGCCAATTACGAGCAGAAACTCAATGAGTCCGCGCTGCTCGGCATGGTGCAGGAGAACGTGGCAGCCCAGGCCGTGATCAAGGCGTTCAGCCTGCAACGCAGGATGTTCGGCTTCTTCACCTTTCGCAACGACGAGACGCGAAACAGGATGGCCTCGGCGACGTTCCTGTCGACCATGGTGGAGCGGACGGTCACCATCTCGGTGCTGCTCTTGCATCTCGTCGTGCTCGCGATCGGCGCGTATCTAGCGACGAAGGGTCAGATCACCATCGGCACCTTCGTCACCTTCGAGAGCGCGTTCTGGGAGGTGTCCTACAACATCGCCCATGTGATGCATTTCATCCCCGTGTCGATCTCCTCGGCAGCCGCGATTCGTCACATGCAGGAGCTGCTCGACGAGCCCACGCGCAGCGCCGATCGTGCCGGCGCGCCCGATCTGCCCCGCATCACCAACGACATCACCTTCGACCACGTGACGTTCCAGTACGAAGGCAGCCAGACGCCGGTGCTGGACAATCTCAGCCTGAAGCTCAATGTCGGCAAGCGCATTGCCATCGTCGGTCCCTCGGGTTCCGGCAAGAGCACGCTGCTGAATCTGATCCTGCGGCTCTATGTGCCGGACGAGGGGCGCGTCACCATCGACGGCGTCGACGTCCGCAAGGTAACGCTGGATTCGCTGCGCCGGAGCATGGCGGTGGTGTTCCAGGAGAACATGCTGTTCAACATGTCGATCCGAGAGAACATCCGGCTCGGCAAAGAGGGCGCGACCGACGAGGAGGTGGAGGAGGCGGCCAAGAAGGCCGAGATCCACCGCTACATCATGAGCCTGCCACAGCGATACGACACGCCGGTGGGCGAGCGCGGCGATACCTTGTCGGGCGGCCAGCGCCAGCGCATCGCGATCGCGCGCGCGGTCATCCGTAATCCCTCGGTGCTGCTGCTGGACGAAGCCACTTCGGCGCTCGACCAGACCACGGAAGCCGCGATCAACCGCACGCTGCTGAAGGTTGCCAAGGGCCGCACCATGATCTGGTCGACCCACCGACTGACCTCGGTGGTCGAGATGGACGAGATCATCGTGATTTCAGGGGGCAGGGCGATCGAGCGCGGCTCGCATGCCGAGTTGCTCGCCAAGAACGGCACCTATCGCAAGCTGTGGAACGACCAGATCCACCAACCTCATGGCGCGCCGGCTCACGTCGACGAGGACAGCGACGATGACGAAGAGGATGATGACGACCTCGACGAGGACGATGAGGAGGAGTGACCGAGGAAGTTCGGCTCCAGATGGAAGGCTCCTCCAAGCGGCCGCAATAGCCCCTGAACCGACCAGGCAATGAAGCGTGCCCAGCGCATCGCCGTCCAATAGGGGCTCGTCGAAATCGAGACCGAGCGGAAGTCGAACGCCTTCGCCGCCGACCAATCGTCGCACGCCCGCTTGACCGGATCTGCGTAGAAGGCGGCGATCTTGCTTGTATCCATCCCGTCGGAAGCCAGCCACTGCGGGATGTAAACGTTGCAGAGGCGCTCGACGTCGGTGAACACCTTGTCGCAACCGGTGCCGGCAGCGGGGCAGGAGGTCGAGAAGGCATCGCCCACCAGCACGAGGCCGGGTTGGCCGCTTGCATCGTTCACATAGAGATCGACCGGGCGGATTTTCAGCTCACCTGGAATGTCGAATGGTCCGGTGATGCGCTTGAGCCGTGGCAGCGCGGCGTTCAGCGTCTCGGCGGGCGCGCGGCGCAGCTCGCGCAGCCAGGGATCGTCGAAGCTGCGATAGACGAACAGATTGGCGCGCATCCGCGTTCCGATCGGAAACAGCGTGAGGTAGGGGATGCGGTCGCTCGGCCGTTCCGAGAAATAAGTCAGCGCCGGGAAGTCGAACGAGGCCCGTCCTGCGGGCACCACGTCGAACCCGATCGAAATCGAATGGCAGGGGCTGACGATCTTTCGCGCGATTCCCAGCTGGTGGCGCAGGCCGACGTTGAGGCCGTTGGCGAGTACGACCAACCGGGCGGAGACCATCTCGTCGCTGGAGAGAGTGACCTTCTGCCGCTCCGCACTTGTTTCGACCGAGACGGCCTTGGCGCAGATGCGCTCGACGCCGGCGGGAATTTCGTCCCGGACAGCGTTGACGAGGGAATCATAGGGGATGTTGAACTGCCGGCTTGGCGCCTTGTCGAGAAGGCGGCCGAAGCGCGCGATCCAGTTCTCACCCACAAAGGTCGCGCGGCGCAGCACCGATTCGGCGATTCCCGTCTGCAGGAATCGCCCGACCTGCACGCGACCGCTGAGTTTTTCGACTCGAAAGTCCGCCGAATAGCTCTCCTGCGGATCGATCAGGATGGTCGAAATGCCGCTACGGCCGAGCATCGCGGCGGCGGTCGAGCCGGACAATCCTCCGCCGATGATGGCAATGTCGGTGTACCGCATGGCGCCAATCTCTGCCCAAGGCGGCACATTGACGCTCCAACAGGAAAGAAAGCCTTAGCCAACGGTTATAAAAGTATATTTAACCCGGGTATAAATAGGATTCGAGGTGGCGGAGCGCTCTCCTCATTTCCATATCGGGAAGGCGCAGCGAGCGACCCAGGAAGCAATTTCGACAGGCGCGGGAAGCGCTTCTGACTGACGTTTCGCCTTGACTTGACCGACTCCCACTTATAGAACCCCCTCACTTAACGACAGGCGGTGAGCATCGCCAACGTCGGAACGGGCCACCTGTTTGATCCCCCGGGATCGCCAAGACAGGCACCAACCTCGACGAATGCCGCTCAAACGCTGTCGATCATAGCTAGGCAATGCCAGTGCGATTTTAGGTCTCTTGAGCATGTTCTCTCGAGATCGAATTCGGATGCATGACCTCGGTGCGCGGGCCGCAGCTGCAAGCTGACGGTTCAACTACTGCGGTCCTCTGTGGCGTCGAAGCGCTTTCCGCCCGTTGATGGGTGGTTGGCGCGATTTCGCTTTGTGCGGATTGTTCCGCGGAAGGCGGCCTCGTCGGGCGGGTAGCTCGAAAGAATTTGCGGACCCGGTGACGGGCCGCGGCAGAACACAAAGGGTAATGCCAGGATGCCGACGATCAACCAGCTGATCGCTCAACCGCGGGAAGTGCAGAAGTCGCGCAAGAAGGTGCCGGCACTGCAGCAGTCGCCGCAGAAGCGCGGTGTTTGCACGCGCGTTTACACCACGACCCCGAAGAAGCCGAACTCGGCGCTTCGTAAGGTTGCCAAGGTGCGCCTGACCAACGGCTTCGAGGTGATCGGTTACATCCCCGGTGAAGGCCATAACCTCCAGGAGCACTCCGTGGTCATGATCCGCGGCGGTCGCGTCAAGGACTTGCCCGGCGTGCGCTACCACATCCTCCGCGGCGTTCTGGATACCCAGGGCGTCAAGAACCGTAAGCAGCGCCGTTCGAAGTACGGCGCCAAGCGTCCGAAGTAAGCGGGAACCAGGTCCATGTCTCGTCGCCATTCTGCCGAAAAGCGCGAAGTCCTTCCCGATCCGAAGTTCGGGAACATCATCGTCACGAAGTTCATGAATTCGGTGATGTACGCCGGAAAGAAGTCGGTCGCCGAAGGTATCGTCTACGGCGCGTTCGGCCTCATCGAAAGCAAGACCAAGCAGAACCCGCTCGGCGTGTTCGAGCAGGCACTCGAGAACGTCATGCCGACGATCGAAGTGCGCTCCCGCCGCGTCGGTGGCGCGACCTATCAGGTTCCGGTCGAAGTTCGCTCGGTGCGCCGTCAGGCGCTGGGCATTCGCTGGCTGATCTCGGCTGCGCGCGATCGCAACGAGAAGACGATGACCGAGCGGCTCTCTGCGGAGCTCCTGGACGCGTCGAACAACCGGGGTAACGCTGTCAAGAAGCGCGAAGACGTGCACCGGATGGCGGAAGCCAACCGCGCCTTCTCGCACTATCGCTGGTAACGGCGACACACGGAATCTAAGGAACACTCCATGCCCCGCGTTCATGCCATAGAGAACTACCGTAACTTCGGTATCATGGCGCATATCGATGCCGGCAAGACCACGACCACCGAGCGCATCCTCTATTACACCGGCAAGAGCCACAAGATCGGCGAAGTGCACGAAGGTGCCGCGACGATGGACTGGATGGAGCAGGAGCAGGAGCGCGGCATTACGATTACGTCGGCCGCGACCACCGCCTTCTGGGAAGGCAAGCGTCTCAACATCATCGACACTCCCGGCCACGTCGACTTCACCATCGAAGTCGAGCGAAGCCTGCGCGTGCTCGACGGTGCCGTCTGCGTGCTCGACTCGAACCAGGGCGTCGAGCCCCAGACCGAGACGGTCTGGCGCCAGGGCGACAAGTACAAGGTTCCGCGCATCGTCTTCGCCAACAAGATGGATAAGACCGGCGCCGACTTCTACAAGTGCATGCAGGATATCGTCGATCGCCTCGGCGCGAAGCCGATCGCGATCCAGCTTCCGATCGGCTCGGAGAACAACTTCAAGGGTTTGGTCGATCTCGTCCGCATGAAGGGCGTGGTCTGGGAAGAAGAGAAGCTCGACGCCAAGTTCGTCGACATCGATATTCCCGAGGACATGGTCGAGAAGGCCAAGGAATATCGCGAGAAGCTGTTGGAAGCCGCCGTCGAGCTCGACGACGACGTTCTCGCCGCTTACCTCGACGGCAATGAGCCCGATCAGGCGACGTTGAAGCGCTTGATCCGCAAGGCCGTGCTGACTGGCGCGTTCTTCCCGGTATTGTGCGGCTCGGCCTTCAAGAACAAGGGCGTGCAGCCTTTGCTCGACGCGGTCGTGGATTATCTGCCGTCGCCGGTTGACGTGCCCGCGATCAAGGGCGTCGATGAAGACGGCAACGAGGTCGTTCGCCGGCCCGACGACAAGGAGCCGCTGGCTCTGTTGGCGTTCAAGATCATGGACGACCCGTTCGTCGGCACCATCACCTTCTGCCGCATCTATTCCGGCACGCTGCTGTCGGGTACCGGCGTCATCAATTCGACGCGCGACCGCAAGGAGCGCATCGGCCGCATGTTGCTGATGCATGCGAACAACCGCGAAGACATCAAGGAAGCCTATGCCGGCGACATCGTTGCGCTGGCTGGCCTGAAGGAAGCGCGCACCGGCGACACGCTGTGCGATCCCGACAAGGCGGTGATCCTCGAAAAGATGGAATTCCCCGAGCCGGTCATCGAGATCGCGATCGAACCGAAGTCCAAGGCCGACCAGGAAAAGCTGGGCGTGGCGCTGGCGAAGCTTGCCGCGGAGGATCCGTCCTTCCGCGTGTCGACCGACCAGGAGTCCGGCCAGACCATCCTCAAGGGAATGGGCGAACTCCATCTCGACATCAAGGTCGACATTCTTCGCCGCACCTACAAGGTCGATGCCAACATCGGCGCGCCGCAGGTGGCGTTCCGTGAGCGCGTCACCAAGCGGGCCGAGGTCAAGTACACCCACAAGAAGCAGACCGGCGGTACCGGTCAGTTCGCGGAAGTGTCGATCGTGGTCGAGCCGAACGAGCCCGGTAAGGGTTACGAGTTCGAATCCAAGATCGTCGGCGGTGCGGTTCCGAAGGAATACATCCCCGGCGTCGAAAAGGGCCTCAACAGCGTGATGGGCTCTGGTGTCGTCGCGGGCTTCCCCGTGGTCGACGTCAAGGTTCAGCTCGTCGACGGCAAGTATCACGACGTCGACTCGTCGGCGCTCGCCTTCGAAATCGCTTCGCGCGCTGCATTCCGCGAAGCCTTGCAGAAGGGCAAGTCCGTCCTGCTCGAGCCGATCATGAAGGTCGAAGTGGTGACCCCGGAAGATTACACCGGCTCGGTCATCGGCGACCTGAATTCCCGGCGCGGTCAGATCCAGGGTCAGGACATGCGCGGCAACGCCAACGTCATCAACGCGATGGTGCCGCTCATGAACATGTTCGGTTACGTGAATAACCTGCGCTCGATGAGCCAGGGTCGCGCGACCTTCACCATGCAGTTCGACCACTACGCAGAAGCGCCGGCCAACGTGTCGGCAGAAGTCCAGAAGAAGTTTGCCTGATTGTCGTCGGTCTCGAACTGACGATTGAACGGAGAGTCAAATGGCCAAAGCAAAGTTTGAACGTAACAAGCCGCACTGCAACATCGGCACCATCGGTCACGTCGACCATGGCAAGACGTCGCTGACCGCGGCGATCACCAAGGTCCTCGCCGAAGCCGGCGGTGCGACGTTCACGGCGTACGACCAGATCGACAAGGCGCCGGAAGAGAAGGCGCGCGGCATCACGATCTCGACGGCGCACGTCGAATACGAGACCAAGAACCGCCACTACGCGCACGTCGACTGCCCCGGCCACGCCGACTACGTGAAGAACATGATCACTGGCGCCGCCCAGATGGACGGTGCGATCCTGGTCGTGTCGGCCGCTGACGGTCCGATGCCGCAGACCCGCGAGCACATCCTGCTCGCCCGCCAAGTCGGCGTTCCCGCGCTCGTCGTGTTCCTCAACAAGTGCGACATGGTCGATGATCCGGAACTGCTCGAACTCGTCGAGCTCGAGGTTCGCGAGCTGCTCTCGAAGTACGAATTCCCGGGCGACACCATCCCGATCATCAAGGGCTCGGCGCTCGCCGCCCTCGAAGATTCCGACAAGACGCTCGGCCACGAGGCCATCCTCGAGCTGATGAAGCAGGTCGACGCTTACATTCCGCAGCCGGAGCGTCCGGTCGACCTTCCGTTCCTGATGCCGGTTGAAGACGTGTTCTCGATCTCGGGTCGCGGCACCGTCGTGACCGGCCGTGTCGAGCGCGGCATCGTCAAGGTCGGTGAGGAAATCGAGATCGTCGGTCTGCGCGCCACGCAGAAGACCACGGTCACCGGCGTCGAAATGTTCCGCAAGCTGCTCGATCAGGGCCAGGCCGGCGACAACATCGGTGCGCTGCTTCGCGGTACCAAGCGCGAGGACGTCGAGCGCGGCCAGGTGCTGTGCAAGCCGGGTTCGGTCAAGCCGCACACCAAGTTCAAGGCTGAGGCCTACATCCTCACCAAGGAAGAGGGCGGTCGCCACACTCCGTTCTTCACCAACTACCGTCCGCAGTTCTACTTCCGCACCACCGACGTGACCGGTGTTGTGCATCTGCCGGAAGGCACCGAGATGGTGATGCCGGGCGACAACATCGCGATGGAAGTGCACCTGATCGTGCCGATCGCGATGGAAGAGAAGCTCCGCTTCGCGATCCGCGAAGGTGGCCGCACCGTCGGCGCCGGCGTCGTCGCCTCGATCATCGAGTAATTACGAGAATAGGGATCGGCGAATAGCGAATGTGACATTCGCTATTCGCTATTCGCCACCCCACTGAAGAAAGACCACGGCAATGAACGGCCAAAACATTCGCATCCGTCTCAAGGCGTTCGACCATCGTATCCTCGATACGTCGACCCGCGAGATCGTGAACACGGCGAAGCGCACCGGCGCGCAGGTCCGCGGACCCATTCCGCTGCCCACCCGCATCGAGAAGTTCACCGTCAACCGTTCGCCGCACGTCGACAAGAAGAGCCGCGAGCAGTTCGAGATGCGCACTCACAAGCGCCTGCTCGACATCGTCGATCCGACCCCGCAGACCGTCGATGCTTTGATGAAGCTCGACCTGGCCGCCGGTGTCGACGTCGAGATCAAGCTCTAAGATTTTTGGATCACGTTCGCCACTAGCGGACAGAAAGAACAGGAAGCACGCCGATGCGCTCCGGAGTGATCGCACAAAAGGTCGGGATGACGCGGGTCTTTACAGAGGCCGGCGAACATATCCCCGTGACCGTGCTGAAGCTCGGCAATTGCCAGGTCGTAGGCCACCGCACCGAAGAGAAAAACGGTTATGTCGCGCTCCAGCTTGGTTCTGGCAGCCGCAAGACCGTGTACATGCCCAAGGCGGAGCGCGGTCAATTCGCGGTCGCCAAGGTCGAGCCGAAGCGGCAGGTCGAGGAATTCCGCGTCTCCGCGGATCAGATGATCCCCGTCGGTGCCGAGATCCTGGCCGACCACTTTGTCGTCGGTCAGTTCGTCGACGTCACCGGTACTTCGGTCGGCAAGGGTTTTGCCGGCGGTATGAAGCGCTGGAACTTCGGCGGTCTGCGCGCCACCCACGGCGTGTCGGTCTCGCACCGTTCGATCGGTTCGACCGGTGGCCGTCAGGACCCGGGCAAGACCTGGAAGAACAAGAAGATGCCCGGTCACATGGGCGTCGACCGCATCACCACGCTCAACCTTCGGGTCGTCCAGCTCGATGTCGAGCGCGGCCTGATCCTCGTCGAAGGCGCCGTTCCCGGCTCCAAGGGCGGCTGGATCCGCGTGCGCGACGCCGTCAAGAAGCCGCTGCCGAAGGAAGCTCCGAAGCCCGGCAAGTTCAAGGTTGCTGGCGAAGCGGACGCTGCTCCGGCTGCGCAGGAGGCGTGAGATGGAATTGAAGGTCACGACCCTCGAAGGTAAGGAAGCCGGCTCGGTCCAGCTTTCCGACACCATTTTCGGCCTCGAGCCGCGCCAGGACATCATTGCACGTTGCGTGCAGTGGCAGCTCAACAAGCGCCAGGCCGGTACGCACAAGGCCAAGGGCCGCGCCGAGATCTGGCGCACCGGCAAGAAGATGTACAAGCAGAAGGGTACCGGTGGTGCTCGTCACGGCTCGGCCCGCGTGCCGCAGTTCCGCGGCGGTGGCCGTGCCTTCGGTCCGGTGGTGCGTTCGCATGCCACCGACCTGCCGAAGAAGGTCCGTGCGCTTGCCCTCAAGCATGCGCTCTCGGCCAAGGCCAAGGACGGCGATCTCGTCGTGATCGACAAGGCCGCGCTGGAAGCTGCCAAGACCAAGGCGCTGCTTGGTCATTTCTCCGGTCTGGGTTTGACCAACGCGCTGATCATCGACGGCGCCGAGCTCAACAACGGCTTCGCCGCTGCGGCCCGCAACATCCCGAACATGGACGTGCTGCCGATCCAGGGCATCAACGTCTATGACATCCTGCGCCGTCGGAAGCTTGTTCTGACCAAGGCCGCCATCGATGCGCTGGAGGCGCGCTTCAAATGACGAAGAACATCGAGCCTCGCCACTACGACGTGATCCTGTCGCCGGTCGTGACCGAAAAGGCCACGATCGCCTCGGAGCACAACAAGGTGCTGTTCAAGGTGGCCGCGAAGGCGACCAAGCCGCAGATCAAGGAAGCGATCGAGAAGCTGTTCGACGTCAAGGTCAAGAGTGTCAATACGCTGGTCCGCAAGGGCAAGACCAAGATCTTCCGCGGCAATCTCGGCTCGCAGTCGAACTCCAAGCGCGCGATCGTGACTCTCGAAGAGGGTCACCGGATCGACGTGACCACCGGTCTGTAAGGTCGTACGACGATGGCACTGAAGACATTCAATCCCACGACGCCGGGCCAGCGCCAGCTGGTCATGGTCGATCGTTCGGCCCTCTACAAGGGCAAGCCGGTCAAGGCGCTCACCGAAGGCAAGCACTCCTCTGGCGGCCGCAACAACACCGGTCGCATCACCGTGCGCTTCCGCGGCGGCGGTCATAAGCGGACGCTGCGTACTGTCGATTTCAAGCGCGACAAGGTCGATGCGCCCGCGACGGTCGAGCGGCTGGAGTACGATCCGAACCGCACCGCGTTCATCGCGCTGGTCAAGTACGAAGACGGCACCCAGGCCTATATCCTGGCGCCGCAGCGTTTGGCCGTCGGTGATTCCGTTGTCGCCGGCAACTATGTCGACGTGAAGCCGGGCAATGTCATGCCGCTCGGCAACATGCCGGTCGGCACGATCATCCACAATATCGAGGTCAAGATCGGGAAGGGCGGCCAGCTCGCCCGTTCCGCGGGCACCTACGCCCAGCTCGTCGGTCGTGACCAGGACTATGTGATCATCCGCCTGAACTCGGGCGAACAGCGCCTGGTGCACGGCCGTTGCCGCGGCACGATTGGCGCGGTGTCGAACCCGGATCACATGAACACGTCGATCGGCAAGGCCGGCCGCAACCGCTGGCTGGGCCGCAAGCCGCACAACCGCGGCGTTTCGATGAACCCGATCGACCATCCGCACGGCGGTGGTGAAGGTCGTACCTCGGGCGGTCGCCACCCGGTCACTCCGTGGGGCAAGCCGACCAAGGGCAAGAAGACCCGCTCCAACAAGTCGACCAACAAATTCATTCTCCTAAGCCGCCACAAGCGGAAGAAGTAAGGAACGCCGGACATGGTTCGTTCAGTCTGGAAAGGCCCGTTCGTCGAGGGTTCTCTGCTCAAGAAGGCAGATGCCGCGCGTTCGTCCGGCCGTCACGACGTCATCAAGATCTGGAGCCGTCGCTCGACGATCCTGCCGCAATTCGTCGGCCTGACCTTCGGCGTCTACAATGGTCAGAAGCACGTGCCGGTGGCGGTCAACGAGGAAATGGTTGGTCACAAGTTCGGCGAGTTCTCGCCGACCCGTACCTTCCATGGCCACTCCGGGGACAAGAAAGCCAAGAAGGCTTGAGGATTAAACGATGAGCAAACCTAAGCGCGAACGGAGCCTCGCCGAGAACGAGGCCAAGGCGGTCGCCCGGATGCTGCGGGTGAGCCCGCAGAAGCTCAACCTGGTCGCCCAGCTCATTCGCGGCCGGAAGGCGGCTGCTGCGCTCGCCGACCTGCAGTTTTCGCGCAAGCGGATCGCGGTTGACGTGAAGAAGTGCCTGGAATCGGCTATTGCCAATGCCGAGAACAACCACGACCTCGACGTCGACGATCTCGTCGTGGCGCAGGCCTTCGTCGGCAACGGCCTCGTGATGAAGCGCTTTGCCGCCCGCGGCCGTGGCCGCTCGGGCCGTGTCTACAAACCATTTTCACAGCTGACGATCATCGTTCGTCAGGTCGAAGCCGCGGCAGCGGCTTAAGGGACGCAGGAGAACACGATGGGTCAAAAGATCAATCCGATCGGTCTGCGTCTTGGCATCAACCGGACCTGGGATTCCCGCTGGTTCGCCGGCAAGCAGGAATACGGCAAGCTGCTTCATGAGGACGTCAAGATCCGCGAGATCTTGCACAAGGAGCTCAAGCAGGCGGCCGTCGCCCGCATCGTGATCGAGCGTCCTCACAAGAAGTGCCGCGTCACCATCCACTCGGCTCGTCCGGGCGTGGTGATCGGCAAGAAGGGCGCCGACATCGACAAGCTGCGCAAGAAGGTCGCGGACATCACCTCGTCCGACGTCGTCATCAACATCGTCGAGATCCGCAAGCCGGAGCTCGATGCGACGCTGGTGGCCGAGTCGATCGCGCAGCAGCTGGAGCGCCGCGTCGCGTTCCGCCGCGCCATGAAGCGCGCCGTCCAGTCGGCGATGCGTCTCGGCGCGGAAGGCATCCGCATCAACTGCTCGGGACGTCTGGGCGGTGCGGAAATCGCGCGCATGGAGTGGTACCGCGAAGGTCGCGTGCCGCTGCACACGCTGCGCGCAGACATCGACTACGGGGTTGCGACCGCGTTCACGACCTTCGGCACCTGCGGTGTCAAGGTCTGGATCTTCAAGGGCGAGATCCTCGAGCACGATCCGATGGCCCAGGACAAGAGAATGGCCGAAGGCGAGACTGGTGGCGGCGGCGATCGCGGCGGTCGGCAGCGCCGTGACAACGCTGCAGCCTGACGCCAGCACAGAGAATTTGAGGGCTTGAAGCCATGATGCAACCTAAGAAAACGAAGTTCCGGAAGGCGCATAAGGGCCGTATCCACGGCGTTGCGTCTTCGGGCGCGACGTTGGCGTTCGGCCAGTTCGGCCTGAAGGCAACCGAGCCTGAGCGCGTCACCGCGCGCCAGATCGAAGCCGCTCGCCGCGCGCTGACCCGCCACATGAAGCGTGCCGGCCGCGTCTGGATCCGCATTTTCCCCGACGTTCCCGTGTCGAAGAAGCCTGCCGAAGTCCGCATGGGTTCCGGCAAGGGTGCACCGGAATTGTGGGTCGCGCGCGTCAAGCCGGGCCGGGTGCTGTTCGAGATCGACGGCGTCAACACCCAGACGGCGCGTGAGGCGCTGACCCTGGCGGCAGCGAAGCTGCCGATCAAGACGCGCTTCGTCGAGCGCATTGCGGAGTAATGGCCATGGCCCAGATGAAAATCGAAGACATCCGCGCGTTGAGCCCCGATCAGCAGGATGACGCCATCCTGAACCTGAAGAAGGAGCGCTTCAACCTGCGCTTCCAGCGCGCCACCGGGCAGCTCGAGAACACCTCGCGCCTGCGCGAGGCCCGCCGTGACATCGCCCGGATCAAGACCGTCGCCGCGCAGACGCGCGCGAAGAAGAAGTAAGAGGCTTACGAAGATGCCGAAACGTACTTTGCAGGGCGTGGTCGTCAGCGACAAGCAAGCCAAGACCATCGTGGTGCGCGTCGATCGCCGCTTCACGCACCCGATCTACAAGAAGACGATCCGCCGTTCGAAGAACTACCACGCGCACGACGAGAGCAACGAGTTCAAGCCGGGCGACATGGTGTGGATCGAGGAATCGAAGCCGATTTCGAAGTTGAAGCGCTGGGTCGTGATCCGGGGCGAACACAAGAAAAGCGCCTGATCTGTTGGCTTTAGCCGACTGACTTCAGGGAAATGTTGAGCGCCGGCTGGGCTGGCGCAAATAGAAGAGGACGAGGTGCATCAATGATTCAGATGCAGACCAACCTCGACGTGGCCGATAATTCTGGCGCACGCCGTGTCATGTGTATCAAGGTGCTCGGGGGCTCCAAGCGCCGCTACGCCACGATCGGCGACATCATCGTTGTCTCGATCAAGGAAGCGATTCCGCGTGGCAAGGTGAAGAAGGGCGACGTGATGAAGGCCGTCGTGGTGCGCGTCCGCAAGGACATCCGCCGCGCCGACGGTTCGGTCATCCGCTTCGACCGCAACGCCGCCGTTCTGATCAACAATCAGTCCGAGCCGGTCGGTACTCGTATCTTCGGGCCCGTGCCGCGCGAGCTGCGCGCCAAGAACCACATGAAGATCATCTCGCTCGCGCCGGAGGTGCTGTGATGGCTGCGAAGATCCGCAAGGGCGACAAGGTCGTCGTGCTGACCGGCCGCGACAAGGGCCGCACCGGCGAGGTGTTCGAAGTGCGTCCCGACGCCGGTACGGCGCTGGTGCGCGGCATCAACATGGTCAAGCGTCACCAGAAGCAGACGCAGGCCCAGGAGGGCGGCATCATCTCGAAAGAGTCGCCGATCCAACTGTCCAACATCGCGTATGTCGGCAAGGACGGGAAGCCGACCCGCGTCGGATTCAAGATTCTGGCGGACGGCAAGAAGGTCCGCATCGCCAAGAGCTCGGGAGCTGAGATCGATGGCTGAGGCCGCTTACACGCCGCGCCTGCGCGCGGAATACGACGCGAAGATCCGGACGGAAATGACCGAGAAGTTCGGTTATGAGAACGTCATGCAGGTTCCTCGCCTGGACAAGGTCGTGCTGAACATGGGCGTTGGCGATTCCGTCAACGACCGCAAGAAGGCAGAGAACGCCGCTGCGGAATTGACCCAGATCGCCGGCCAGAAGGCGATCGTGACCTATTCGCGGATCGCGATCGCGACCTTCAAATTGCGTGAGAACCAGCCGATCGGTTGCAAGGTCACGCTGCGCAAGGCCCGCATGTACGAGTTCATCGATCGCCTGGTGACGGTCGCGCTGCCGCGCGTCCGCGACTTCCGCGGCTTGAACCCGAAGAGCTTCGACGGCCGTGGCAACTACTCGCTCGGTCTCAAGGAACACATCATTTTCCCCGAGATCGACTTCGACAAGGTCACGGAATCCCGCGGTATGGACATCACCGTCTGCACCACGGCCAAGACCGACGACGAGGCGAGGGCCTTGTTGACCGCTTTCAATTTCCCGTTCCGGCAGTGAGACGCTGACCTAAAGCCTCTCAAACGCGGATACCCAGGAGCCAAGCATGGCAAAGAAGAGTTCAATCGAGAAGAACAACCGGCGCAAGCGGATGGCGAAGAACGCCGCCCCGAAGCGCGAGCGGTTGAAGGCGATCATCGCCGACAAGTCGCTGCCGATGGAGGAGCGGTTCGCCGCGACCCTGAAGCTGGCGGAAATGCCGCGCAACTCGTCGGCGACCCGCATCCGTCTGCGTTGCGAGCTGACGGGCCGCCCGCGCTCGAACTACCGCAAGAACAAGCTGTCCCGTATCGCGCTGCGTGACCTTGGCTCCAGGGGCATGGTCCCGGGCCTCGTGAAGTCCAGCTGGTAAGGAGGGTCGTTTAAATGTCTACGCACGATCCAATCAGCGATCTGATCACCCGCATCCGCAACGCGCAGATGCGCTCCAAGAACAAGGTCTCCACGCCTGGCTCGAAGATGCGCGAGAACGTTCTCGAGGTGCTGAAGAGCGAAGGCTACATCCGCGGTTACGCCACGCTCGAGCACTCCTCGGGCCGCAGCGAGATCGAGATTGAGCTGAAGTATTTCGACGGCGAGCCCGTTATCCGCGAGATCGAGCGTGTCTCCAAGCCCGGGCGTCGCGTTTACGCCTCGGTGAAGAACCTGCCGCGGGTCAATAACGGACTCGGTATTTCGGTGTTGTCGACGCCGAAGGGAATCATGGCTGACCACAGTGCGCGTGAAGCGAACGTGGGCGGCGAAGTTCTCTTCACGGTGTTCTGAGAAGGATTTTTGATCCATGTCACGTGTTGGCAAAAGGCCGGTAGCGGTGCCGTCGGGTGTGACCGCGACCGTCGACGGGCAGACCGTCAAGATGAAGGGGCCGAAGGGCCAGCTTCAGTTCGTCGTCCATAGCGACGTCGAGGTGAAGCTCGACAACGGCCAGGTCAAGGTGAACCCGCGGGTCGAGACCAACCGCGCGCGGGCCCTGTACGGGACCGCTCGCGCCCAGGTCGCGAATCTGGTCGAAGGCGTCACCAAGGGTTTCGAGAAGAAGCTCGAAATCACCGGCGTCGGTTACCGCGCCGCGCTGCAGGGCAAGAACCTGCAGCTCGCGCTCGGCTACAGCCACGATGTGGTCTACGCGATCCCGGAAGGGATCACGATCACCGTGCCGAAGCCGACCGAGATCACGGTGACCGGCAGCGACATTCAGCGCGTCGGCCAGGTCGCCGCCGAGATTCGCTCCTATCGTCCGCCGGAACCCTACAAGGGCAAGGGCGTGAAGTATGTTGGCGAATTCATCTTCCGCAAGGAAGGCAAGAAGAAGTAACGGAGCCGGTCATGTCGAAAGCCAAGGTTACGAATGCCCGGCGCAAGCGCAGTGTACGACTGAAGCTGCGCCGCTCGGGTGGCGGCCGTCCGCGCCTGTCGGTGTTCCGCTCGTCCAAGCACATCTACGCCCAGGTCATCGACGACCTGAAGGGCGAGACGCTTGCCTCTGCCTCGTCGCTCGAGAAGTCGATGCGCGATGGCGGCAAGACCGGCGCCGACATCGATGCGGCGAAGGCGGTCGGCAAGCTGCTGGCCGAGCGCGCCGCCGAGAAGGGTGTCAAGGAAGTCGTGTTCGATCGCGGCAGCTATCTCTATCACGGGCGCGTCAAGGCTCTTGCCGACGCGGCGCGTGAGAGCGGGCTGAGCTTCTAACAGAATTTGAGGATTGAGGCGTAAGCCTCTGAAGGACTGGAAAAACCATGGCAGAACGCGAACAACGTGGTGGACGCGATCAACGCGGCGGCGGACGTGAACGCAGGGAAGAGCGCGACAGCGAGTTCGTCGACAAGCTCGTCCACATCAATCGCGTCGCCAAGGTCGTCAAGGGCGGCAAGCGCTTCGGTTTCGCAGCGCTGGTCGTGATCGGCGACCAGAAGGGCCGCGCCGGCTTCGGTCACGGCAAGGCGCGCGAAGTGCCCGAGGCGATCCGCAAGGCAACCGAATCCGCCAAGCGCAACCTGACCCGCGTCTCGCTGCGCGAGGGCCGCACGCTGCATCACGACATCGCCGGCCGTCATGGCGCGGGCCGTGTTTACCTGCGCGCAGCTCCGGCCGGTACCGGGATCATCGCCGGCGGTCCGATGCGCGCCGTGTTCGAGACGCTCGGCGTCCAGGACGTGGTTGCGAAGTCGATCGGTTCGTCGAACCCGTACAACATGGTTCGCGCGACCTTCGATGCGCTGAAGCATCAGGATTCACCGCGCTCGGTCGCTGCCCGCCGCAACATCAAGGTGTCCACCCTCCAGTCCCGCCGTATCGGTGGCGACGCCGAGGCGGTTGCCGAATAACGCAAGCTTTTCGGAGTAGACGCCCATGGCCAAGAGTGCCGTTACGACCGCAAAGACGATCAAGATCGAGCAGACCGGCAGCGCGATCCGCCGCCATCACTCGCAGCGCTCGACGCTGATCGGGCTCAAGCTCAACAAGATCGGCCGCACCAGCGAACTGCCGGACACCCCGGCGGTGCGCGGCATGATCTTGAAAGTTCACCATCTCGTTCGCATCGTCGACGAGAAGTAAGCAAAGGCGCACGATCCCGAAGCGGGGACCCGTTTTCGGTGAAGGTCATGCGCAAGAAACAAGGAGCAGGGCGATGAAGCTCAGCGATATCGCCGACAATGCCGGCTCGCGCAAGAAGCGTATGCGCGTCGGCCGCGGCATTGGTTCGGGCAAGGGCAAGCAGGCCGGCCGCGGTGGCAAGGGCCAGACCGCGCGTTCGGGCGTGCGCATCAAGGGTTTCGAAGGCGGCCAGATGCCCTTGCATCGCCGTCTGCCCAAGCGCGGCTTCAACAACATCTTCCGCATCGAGTTCGCCGAGATCAATCTCGACCGGCTCCAGGACGCGGTCGATGCCAAGAAGATCGACACCGGCAGCGTCGTGAACGTCGAATCCCTGGTCAAGGCCGGCGTGCTGCGCCGCGCCAAGGGCGGCCTGCGGCTGCTCGGCCGCGGCGAGTTCAAGGCCAAGCTCAACATCGAAGTGCACGGCGCCTCGAAGACCGCGATCGCGGCAGTCGAGAAGGCCGGCGGCTCGGTGAAGATCCTCGCGCCTGCCAAGGAAGAAGGCGAGGCGGCGTAACAACTGCGTCATCGGCCCGCGGCTTGCGGGCCTTTACGCATGCGGGACGATGGACTTATCGAAGCCGTAGCCCCAGATAATGTCCGGTGTCCGGTATAATGTAGCCCGGCCGCGGGCATAACGGCGCAAGAAGCGGCGGGAGAAAGTCCAAGATGGCCTCTGCAGCGGAACAACTGGCAGCCAATCTCAATTTCGGTGCGTTTGCCAAGGCCGACGAACTGAAGAAGCGCATCTGGTTCACCCTGGGTGCGCTGCTCGTTTATCGGCTCGGGACCTACATCCCGCTGCCCGGCATCGATCCCAACATCTGGGAGCAGGTGTTCCGCTCCCAGGCGGGCGGCATCCTCGGCATGTTCAACATGTTCGCCGGCGGCGGCATTCACCGCATGGCGATCTTTGCGCTGAACATCATGCCGTACATCTCGGCCTCGATCATCATCCAGCTTCTGACCACCGTCTCTCCGCAGCTCGAGGCGCTGAAGAAGGAAGGCGAGTCCGGCCGCAAGCTGCTGAACCAGTACACCCGTTATCTCACCGTGATCCTGGCCGCGTTCCAGTCCTACGGCATCGCGGTGGGCCTCGAAGGCGCAGGCAACGTCGTCAGCGACCCCGGCATGTTCTTCCGTCTGTCCACGGCGATCACGCTGACCGGCGGCACCATGTTCCTGATGTGGCTGGGCGAGCAGATCACCTCGCGCGGCATCGGCAACGGCATCTCCCTGATCATTCTCTCCGGCATCGTCGCCGAGCTGCCTGCGGCGCTCGCCAACATGCTTGAGCTCGGTCGTCAGGGTGCGATGTCGACCGGCCTGATTCTGGTCGTCATCATCATGGCAGTGGCCGTGATCGCCTTCATCGTGTTCGTGGAGCGCGCCCAGCGCCGGCTCTTGATCCAGTATCCGAAGCGCCAGGTCGGCAACAAGATGTTCGAGGGGCAGTCCTCGCATCTGCCGCTCAAGCTCAACACCTCGGGCGTGATCCCGCCGATCTTCGCGTCCTCGCTGCTGCTGCTGCCGACCACGGTTGCGAACTTCAACGCGGGCAGTGGGCCGGAATGGTTCCAGTGGATCAACACCCAGCTCGGCCACGGCCGTCCGCTGTTCCTGATCATGTATCTGGCGCTGATCGTGTTCTTCGCCTTCTTCTACACCGCCATCGTGTTCAATCCGACCGAGACTGCGGACAATCTGAAGAAGCACGGCGGCTTCATTCCGGGCATCCGTCCCGGCGAGCGTACCGCGGAATATATCGACTACGTGCTGTCGCGCATCACTGTGCTCGGTGCGGTCTATCTGGCGATCGTCTGCTTGATTCCGGAAATCCTGATCTCCTACGCGTCGGTGCCGTTCTACTTTGGCGGCACTTCGCTGCTGATCGTCGTCAGCGTCACCATGGACACGGTGGCGCAGGTGCAGGGCTATCTCCTGGCGCACCAGTACGAAGGCCTGATCCGGAAGTCGAAGCTGCGCGGCCGCCGCCGTTAAGCGCGGCGTCCCCTCGGGCGGCGCAATCGCGCCGCCGATTCGCCGCGCGTGCAACGCGCGCGGACGGCGAGCCGGGCATTCGGTCGCCTCGGCAGAGCCGCTCTTACTGTCGTGCAAGCACTGATTTCAAAGGCTTCTTGGCGTCCGGCCATTTGCTCCCCTATGATATGGGTAGCGGTGCGGCGCTGATTATGATTTGCACTGTAACTGGACTTCAAAACACAGGTGCACGACGTATCGCGCACCAATCGGGGGGCGTACGCCGATGAGAATTATACTTCTGGGGCCGCCGGGATCGGGCAAGGGCACCCAGGCGCAGCTGCTGGTGCAGCGCTATGGCATCGTCCAGCTCTCGACCGGCGAGATGTTGCGTGCAGCGGTGGCGGCCGGAACGCCGGTCGGTCTCAAGGCCAAGGAGATCATGGCCAGCGGCGGTCTCGTGCCCGATGATGTCGTGGTGGGAATCATCTCCGATCGAATCGATCAGCCGGATGCCAAAAACGGTTTCATCCTCGACGGTTTCCCGCGGACCGTGCCGCAGGCCGAGGCGCTGGATGAGCTGCTCAAGCACAAGCACCTCAAGCTCGACGCCGTGATCGAGCTCCGCGTCAACGAGAGCGCGCTCCTGAACCGTGTCGAGACCCGCGTCGCCCAGATGCGCGAGCGCGGGGAGGAGGTCCGGCTCGACGACACCCCGGAGGTCCTAACCAAGCGGTTAGCCAGCTACCGCAACCAGACGGAGCCGCTGATTCACTACTATTCCGAGCGGCGGAAGCTCTCGACCATCGACGGCATGATGGCCATCGACGAGGTCACCCGCGCCATCCATCGCCAGCTCCTGGCGCTCGGGGCGGTCGAGCCCAAGAGTCATGGCAAGACTCATGGCAAGACCCGCGCCCGCAGCGCGGCCAAGGCCGCCCCGGCTAAAAAGGCCAAGGCGGCGACGAAATCGGCTAAAAAGCCGACGAAGACGGCCAAAAAGGCCGCCAAATCCAGGAAGGCGGCTAAAAAGACCGTGACGGGTCCCAAGAAGGCGGCCAAGAAAACCGGCAAGAAAGCCGTGAAGAAGGCAGGGAAGAAGAAGGCAGCCAAAAAGACCGCAAAGAAGGCTGTCAAAAAAGGTGCCAAAAAGGCCGCAAAAAAGGTCACGAAAAAGCGAGCTAAGCGCTAGCAGCGGTTGACGAAAGCCCCCTGAATCCCCTAATAAGCCCCGCATCCAAGTCGGATAGTTTCAAACGATGCCGGGCCCCCAGGAAGACCAGGGGTGGGCGTCGTGTTCGCGTTTGTGAACACCTGCCCGAGAAACCAAGCACTTAAAGCGCGATTCCTGACGAGGAATCGGCGACAGGAGAGAAGGCCGTGGCCCGTATTGCCGGCGTGAACATCCCGACCAACAAGCGCGTGCTGATCGCGCTCCAGTACATCCATGGCATCGGCCAGAAGATCGCCGGTGAGATCATGGAGAAGGTCAAGATCCCAGACGATCGTCGGGTCAATCAGCTCAGCGACGCCGAAGTGCTTCAGATCCGCGAAGTGATCGACCGCGACTATCTCGTCGAGGGCGATTTGCGTCGTGAGGTCGGCATCAACATCAAGCGTCTGATGGACCTCGGCTGCTACCGCGGCCTGCGCCATCGTCGCGGTCTGCCGGTGCGTGGCCAGCGTACCCACACCAACGCGCGCACGCGCAAGGGTCCGGCCAAGGCCATCGCCGGCAAGAAGAAGTAAGTTTTCGCATCCAATCACGGCGTGTGGCGAAAGGGGATGACCCGTTCGCCACGCGCCTTTCGTTCCACAGGTGTAGCCGCTGGCATTACGGCGGCGTTTGAGATCTTCAGGAAAGGTAGTCTATGGGCAAGGAAGCCACCCGCGTTCGTCGTCGTGAGCGCAAGAACATCGCCTCCGGCGTCGCGCACGTGAACTCGTCGTTCAACAACACGACCATCACCATCACCGACGCGCAGGGCAACACGATTGCCTGGTCCTCCGCCGGCACGATGGGCTTCAAGGGCTCGCGCAAGTCGACCCCGTATGCCGCACAGGTTGCCGCCGAGGACGTGTCGAAGAAGGCGCAGGAGCACGGCATGCGCACGCTGGAAGTCGAAGTCGCCGGTCCCGGTTCGGGCCGCGAATCGGCGCTCCGGGCGCTCCAGGCCGCGGGCTTCACCGTCACCTCGATCCGTGACGTGACCACGATCCCGCACAACGGTTGCCGTCCCCGCAAGCGTCGGCGCGTTTGATACCAGATTGCGGGCGCATTGGCGCCCGCAATGATTTTTTGCAAAGCCGTGGAAATGATCTGCGGCCTTTCTCCAACGCCAGTGCCTGCAACAGCAGTCTGACTGGCCTGTATGGGTGAAACAGTGACGATCCAGAAAAATTGGCAAGAACTGATTCGGCCGAACAAGCTGCAGGTACAGCCCGGCAGCGATCCGACCCGTTTCGCGACCATCGTCGCCGAACCGCTCGAGCGCGGCTTCGGCCAGACGCTCGGCAACGCGCTGCGCCGCATCCTGCTGTCCTCGCTCCAGGGCGCGGCGGTGCAGTCGGTGCACATCGACGGCGTGCTGCACGAGTTCTCCTCGATCGCGGGCGTCCGTGAGGACGTCACCGACATCGTGCTCAACATCAAGGACATCTCGATCAAGATGCAGGGCGAAGGCCCCAAGCGCATGGTCGTCAAGAAGTCCGGCCCGGGCGTCGTCACCGCCGGCGACATCCAGACCGTGGGCGACGTCGTCGTGCTCAATCCCGACCTGCAGATCTGCACGCTCGACGAGGGCGCCGAGATCCGCATGGAGTTCACGGTCGCAACCGGCAAGGGCTACGTTCCCGCCGAGCGCAACCGCCCCGAGGACGCGCCGATCGGCCTGATCCCGGTCGACAGCCTGTACTCGCCGGTCCGCAAGGTCTCCTACAAGGTCGAGAACACCCGCGAGGGCCAGATCCTCGACTACGACAAGCTGACCATGACAATCGAGACCAACGGCGCGCTGACGCCGGATGATTCCGTGGCCTACGCCGCGCGCATCCTGCAGGATCAGCTCAACGTGTTCGTCAACTTCGAAGAGCCGCGCAAGGAAGTCGCCCAGGAGATCATCCCGGACCTCGCCTTCAACCCGGCCTTCCTCAAGAAGGTGGACGAACTCGAGCTGTCGGTGCGTTCGGCCAATTGCTTGAAGAACGACAACATCGTCTACATCGGCGACCTCGTGCAGAAGAGCGAAGCGGAAATGCTCCGCACTCCGAACTTCGGCCGCAAGTCGCTGAACGAGATCAAGGAAGTGCTGGCCCAGATGGGTCTGCACCTCGGCATGGAAGTGCCGGGCTGGCCGCCGGAGAATATCGACGAGCTCGCCAAGCGCTTCGAGGATCACTACTGATCCGAACGACAACAGGCTAAGGCGCGAATTCATCGCGCCTTAGCGGGCGAACGCAGGCAGCCCACCTGAGCAACTGGTCCGACGAACCGTCGCGACGAATGAAATTCAAGGAATGAAAAAATGCGTCACGGCAAGGTTCATCGTAAGCTCAACCGCACCGCCGAGCATCGCCGCGCGATGTTCGCCAACATGTGCGCCGCGCTGATCAAGCACGAGCAGATCGTCACCACGCTGCCGAAGGCGAAGGAATTGCGTCCGATCGTCGAGAAGCTGATTACCCTCGGCAAGAAGGGCGGGCTGGCCATGCGCCGCCAGGCCATCTCCGAGATGCGCGACAAGGATCAGGTCCGGAAGCTGTTCGACACGCTCGCGCCCCGCTACAAGGATCGCCAAGGCGGCTACACCCGCATCATCAAGGCCGGCTTCCGCTACGGCGACAACGCCGCGATGGCCGTGATCGAGTTCGTCGATCGTGACGTTGATGCCAAGGGCCAGGACTCCGGTCCGGTGCAGGAAAAGGAAGCCGAGGCGGCGTAAGCCGACCGGTAGAGAGTTTTCAGAAAGCGGCGCCTTCGGGCGCCGCTTTTTTATTAGCCGTCCTTGTTCGTTAGGTCCCGTTCCTCACGCGTCGGTGAGTGCCGATTGCTATCGTGCCGGTAGCGCCCAATATCTCCGTCAGCATCAACGGAGATCACGCATGAACATCGACCTTTCCGGAAAGACCGCCCTCGTGACCGGCTCGACCGCCGGGATCGGCCACGCCATCGCCGAGGGCCTTGCCGGCTCGGGTGCGAGCGTCGTGATCAACGGACGCGGCCAGGACAAGGTCGATGCGGCCGTGCGCAAGCTGGAGGGAGCGGGGGCCAAGGTCCGCGGCATCGCCGCCGACGTCTCGACCGCTGCCGGCTGCAAGGCGCTAGCCGCGGCGCTGCCAGACGTCGACATCCTCATCAACAATGCCGGCATCTTCGCGTCGAAAGATTTTTTCGACATTCCGGACGAGGACTGGAGTCGCTTCTTCGAGGTCAACGTGATGAGCGGCGTGCGTCTCTCGCGCGCGTATATGAACGGCATGCTCAAGCGTAACTGGGGCCGAATCGTCTTCATCTCGTCGGAGTCCGGGCTCAACATTCCCGTCGAGATGATCCACTATGGAATGAGCAAGACGGCCCAGCTCTCGGTCGCGCGCGGCCTGGCGCAGCTCACACGCGGCACCGGCGTCACCGTCAATTCCGTGCTGCCGGGCCCGACCATGTCGGAGGGCGTGGAGACGTTCGTGAAGGATCTTGCCAAGCAGAACGGCCAGTCGGTCGATGAGGCCGCGGCCAATTTCGTCAAACAGCATCGCCCAAGCTCGCTGCTCCAGCGCTTCGCCAGCGTCGACGAAATCGCCAACATGGTGGTCTATGTCGCCTCGAAGGAAGCGTCCGCAACCAACGGTGCGGCGCTGCGCGCGGAAGGCGGCATCGTCAACACGATTGCCTGAGGCCAATTCATGCCGGCCTATGTGATCTCGGAGGTCGAGGCGCGCGATCAGGCCGCGATGGAGGCCTATCGCGGCTTGGCGGCGCAAACCATCGCGCAATATGGCGGCCGCTACCTCGCGCGCGGCGGTGCCGCTGAGGTGGTGGAGGGCGGCCCGCCGCCCAAGACCATCATCATCGTAGAGTTTCCCTCGATCGAACGCGCGCGCGAATGGTACGCGTCGCCGGAATATGCGGCGGCGCTCAAACTGCGGCGGACCGCGCTGGAGCGGCGGTTGATGTTCGTTGAAGGCGTGGTTCCAGTCTAGCTGGTCTGCTCGCTTGCCCCTTCAATTCACGACGTGACCGGCTAAAACTCCGGCTCATGCTCTGGCCCCTGTCGACGCGCCATAAACGCCTGTTCAGGCTGACATCCGCGCGATGGCAGCGGCGGGCAATCTTCGTGCTCGGTGGGATCGGGGTTGGCGCCGCGGCGGTGGCGCTGGCGCAACTCGCCGATCTCGCCCAGCACGCCTTTGCGCTGCTGTTGGCCCAGTCCCGGTACGCCGTGCTCGCGGTGACACCTCTCGGCTTCATGCTCTCGGCCTATCTAACCACCCGGCTGTTCCCGAACGCACAGGGCAGCGGCATTCCTCAGGCGATCGCCGCACGGCATCTGACCGACCAGACGGCGCGCGAGAGCCTGGTCTCGACCCGAATCGCGATCGGCAAGGTGATCCTCACCTTGTTCGGTCTGCTGTGCGGTGGCTCGGTCGGCCGGGAAGGACCGAGCGTTCAAGTCGGCGCTTCCATCATGTTCGCGCTCGGACGCGTCTCGCCACGCCGCCAGCCCGGATTGATCCTGGCCGGCGCGGCCGCCGGCGTCGCGGCCGCCTTCAACACGCCGCTGGCAGGCGTCTTCGGCATCGAGGAGATGAGCCGGGCTTTCGAGACGCGTACCAGCAGTCTCATCATCGCGGCGGTGATCGCGGCCGGCCTGACCTCGCTCGCGCTGATGGGCAACTACGCCTATTTCGGCAGCAGTGCGATGTCGCTGGCCCCCGGTGCCGACTGGCTGGCGGTTCCGGTGTGCGGCGTGGTCGGCGGTTTGGCCGGCGGCCTCTTCAGCCGCATCGTCATCGTGATGGCGCGCGGCTTGGCCCATCCTTTCGGACGCGCGGTGAAGGGCCACCCTCTGTGGTTCGCGCTTGCGTGCGGATTGGCGGTCGCGATCTGCGGCATCGTCTCCGGCGATACGATCTATGGCACAGGCTACCAGCAGGTAAAGACGGCCCTGGAGCAGGGCGCACCGCTGCCGCAGGACTTCGGCATCCTCAAGCTTCTCGCCACCACCTTCGCGGCGATCAGTGGCATACCCGGCGGAATTTTTTCGCCGTCACTCGCCGTCGGTGCCGGCCTCGGCAGCAATATCGCATCCTTCTTCCACGACGCTCCGCTCGGTGCGATCATGTTGCTCGGCATGGTCTCCTATTTTGCCGGTGTGGTGCAGGCGCCGATCACCGCTTTCGTCATCGTGACCGAGATGACCGATAACCATGCCATGGTGGTGCCGTTGATGGCCGCCGCCCTGATTGCACATGCCACATCGCGGATGATCTGCGAGGAAGGGATCTACCACGCGCTCGCCAAGGGCTTTATCGAGCGGGCGACGCGTCCGCCTGAGACGAATGCGGCGCCCACTTCGCGCTAAGACCTACCACCCCTCCAGCACGATCTTGCCGCGCGACTTGCCGCTCTCCAAAAGCGCGTGGGCCCGCTTGAGATTGGCCGCATTGATCGTGCCAAAGGTCTGGTCGAGCGTCGTGCGCAGCACGCCCTTGTCGATGAGGTCGGCGACGTCGTTCAGCAGATGATGCTGCGCGATCATGTCGGCGGTCTGGAACGATGAGCGCGTGAACATCGATTCCCAATGCACCGAGATCGCCTTGCCCTTGAACGTGCTCATGGTGAACTCCGGGGGATCGTCGATCAGACCGAACCGCCCCTGTGGCGCCATCAAATCGGCGATGCTCTTGTAGTGCTGGTCCGTGAAGGTGAGGCTCGCCACCAGCGCGACCGGCGGCAGCTTGAGCTTCTCGATCTGCTCCTTCATCGGCTTACCGTGGTCAATCACCGCATGCGCGCCGAGATCGAGGCACCATTTTTGCGATTCCGGCCGCGTCGCGGTCGCGAGCACCGTCAGCCCGGTGAGGCGGCGGGCGAGCTGGATCAGGATCGAGCCGACACCGCCGGCGCCGCCCGTGATCAAGAGCGTACGCGGATCGACACTCTTGCCGGGCACCGCACCAAGCCGGTCGAACAACAGCTCCCAGGCGGTGATGGAGGTGAGGGGAAGGGCGGCTGCCTGCGCGAACGACAGGCTCTTCGGCTTGTTGCCGACGATACGCTCGTCAACCAGATGGAATTCGGAATTGGTGCCCTGGCGCAGGATCGAGCCGGCGTAAAATACCTCGTCGCCCGGCTTGAACAACGTGACGTCGGGACCAACGGCTTCGATCACGCCGGCCGCGTCATAGCCCAAAATCTTCGTTTCCCCCTCGGGCGGGGCGGCGCGCTTGCGCACCTTGTAGTCGACCGGATTGGCCGAGATCGCCTTCACGGCCACGCGGATATCACGGCCCTTGGGTTCGGGCTTAGCGGTCTCGAAATCGCACAGCGCGTCCTGTTCCTCGATCGGAAGCGACTTTTTGTAACCAACGGCCTTCATGGCTAGTCTCCTTCAGATAGCGGCGTTGCAGATGCGGGGTCCCGGGTCCGCGTTTTGCGCGCCCCGGGACGACAGGCGAGACCTAGAACGCGAACTGCGTCCGCATCGCGACCGCATCGAACTTCGAGCCGACATCGGCGGTCGAGATCGGCGAGGCCTGCCTCGACACCGTGCCATGCAAATAGTCCAGCATGAAACGGACGTTGCCGTTGACATACCAGTTCAGCGCCGCCGTGTAGACGGTCTGCCGACCGCCTGCGATGCCAGTGGCGGTCCCGAGTTGATCGTTGAGGTCAATCGTGGAGAAGCGTCCCGCGACTTCCCACGCACCCCAGCCGCCGCCCTCGAGCGAGAACGGATGCGCCGGCTTGACGCCGCCATAGGCCGCATTCGCCGCATTATAGCTGCGACCCTCGCCTGTCAGCACGTAGCCGGCCTGCGCGTAGCCGCCCTGGAATTTGAGGCTCGGCGCACCCAGCGGCGGCAGGCCGGTATTGGCGCTCCGATCGATGTTGTACCAGAAATACTCGCCTTGCAGGATCAGTGGTCCATAGGTTGCGGCCGCTTCAACGCTGTAGACCTGCGCGCCGGAGGCATTGGCGATTGCGCCGGTCGTGGCCAGTGCCGTGGGATCGATGCGCAGTTCCGGGCGGTCGCTGAGTGTCACCGTCTGTGCGCCCGTCACCATGTTGCGCGACGGCTGGATCAGCCATTCGGCGTTTCCGCCAAGATGCAGCGAGTAATCCTTGGCGCTGACGACCTGGCCGGCAACGCGGGCGACGGCGCCATACTGCTCGGAAGCACCGTTCGGTGCTACGCTCGACGCCGAATGGATCGCGCCGGTCGAGGGTCCCGTGACATAGCCGCCGATCCAGAGCTGGTCGTTGTACCAGCGCGTGCCGATCGCCGAGCGGAAGTCGCCCGCTGCGATGCTGGTGGCGACGATGCCGGCTGAGGCGCGCTCCATGAACATGATGTCGTTGGAGCTCGTGGCCTCATCGAGGGTGTAGGGCAGGTCCATGATGCCGCCCTCGATGGCCATCTTGCCGCCGAACGGTTTCAGGCCGGTGTAGCTGAGATAGGCATTCTCGACGCCGGAGACGCCGCCGCCGGGCAGCGACCCCGGAGCTGCGCCGCCAAACCCGTCGGAGGAGCCGCCGAAGTCGTAGACCAGCGCGAAATTCCAGTCGTGGAAGAACTTGCCGGCGAGACCGATGCGCGCGCGGCGGACATTCTCGCCGCTGTCGAGCTTTTGCGGCACGGTTGCCGCCGTGTTGGGCCGATAGTCGTAGCCGCCGACATCCCAATGCACGCGGCCTGTGATCCCGACGCAGTTTGCCCCATCGGCAGTGCAGATGGTCGGCCGGTTATTCGGCATCGTCACGACGACGCCGGATGCGGGCGCCGGTCCCTTGAGCGGGATCGCCGCGTTGGCGTTGGCGACCGCGGCCTTCGCTTCGGAACGCGCTTCGGCTTTCGCCTCCGCCTTGGCTTCGGTCCTGGCCTTTGCCGCAGCGGCAGTGTTCGCGGCGGTCTGGCTCTGGAGTTTGTCGAGCTTCTGCTCCAGCATCTTCAACTGCTGCTTCAGGAGCGCGATCTCCTGGTCACTGCTGCTCGCCGATTGGGCCTGGGCCTGCGAAGCTGCCAGTGCGGCGGCGAGACCAATCGCCGTGGCTGCAATTCTTGTCCTGCTCACGTCATGACTCCATCGTTTGACGAACTTCCCCAAGTCGCTGCCGGAGAGCCTAGATATGATCGATGACTGCCCCGCGACGCTGCGCCCGGTTGCGCGGTTCCCAGTGGTGTAAATTCGTCGCAACCGAATCCGCCTTGCACCACCATGCAAGATGACGCACATCATGCCAATGCACAGCCCCGCCAAATTGCCATTTGGCACGCAGAGCTTGCAGGCCGGACACACCAAAAAGGGGGCCGAATATGCCGCCGGGCGCCTTCTATTGGGGGGCGAACGCGCCTATATTCCGGCGTCTTTTCCAAGAGGTAGGAATGTTTCGATCGACCTGGACCGCCGTCGTCACGGCGCTGTGCATAGCCTTTTCGGCCAACTTCAATCCGGCCGCCGCGCAAGACCGCCGAGTGCCGTCCTCGCCCGCCGAACTGCGGCTGTCCTATGCGCCGATCGTGCAGCGGGTGCAGCCGGCAGTCGTCAACGTCTATGCCGCCAAGGTGGTGCAGAACCGCAATCCGCTGCTCGACGACCCGATCTTCCGCCGCTTCTTCGGCGTGCCCGGCCAGCAGCAGGAGCAGGTGCAGCGCTCGCTCGGTTCGGGCGTGATCGTCGATGCGTCCGGGCTCGTCGTCACCAACGTCCATGTCATCGAAGGCGCCGACCAGGTCAAGGTGTCGCTGTCGGACAAACGTGAGTTCGAGGCCGAGATCGTGCTGAAGGACTCTCGCAGCGATCTCGCGGTTCTGCGTCTGAAGGACACCAAGGAGAAGTTTCCGGCTCTCGAATTCACCAATTCGGACGAGCTGCTGGTAGGCGACGTCGTGATGGCGATCGGCAATCCCTTCGGCGTCGGCCAGACCGTGACCCACGGCATCATCTCGGCCCTGGCGCGCACGCAGGTCGGTATCACCGACTACCAGTTTTTCATCCAGACCGACGCGGCGATCAATCCCGGCAATTCTGGCGGCGCGCTGGTCGACATGAACGGCCGGCTCGCGGGCATCAACACCGCGATCTATTCTCGCTCCGGCGGCTCGCAGGGCATCGGCTTCGCGATCCCCGCCAACATGGTGCGCGTCGTCGTCGCCTCCGCCAAAGGCGGCGGCAAGGCGGTAAAGCGGCCCTGGCTCGGCGCGAAGCTGCAGGCGGTGACGCCGGAGATCGCCGAGAGTCTCGGCCTGCGTTCGCCGACCGGTGCGCTGGTCGCAAGCGTCGTTCCGAACGGACCGGCGGCCAAGGCCGGGCTGAAATCCTCCGACCTGATCGTCTCGATCGACGGCCAGACCGTGGATGATCCCAACGCCTTCGACTATCGCTTCGCCACACGGCCGCTCGGCGGCACGGCGCAGATCGACGTGCAGCGCGGCGGCAAGCCGGTCAAGCTGACGGTGGCGCTGGACGCCGCGCCCGATACCGGCCGCAACGAGCTCGTCATCACCGCGCGCTCGCCTCTCCAGGGCGCCAAGGTCTCGACCATCACCCCGGCGCTCGCCGACGAACTGCATCTGGACGCCGACACCGAAGGCGTCGTGGTCACCGATCTTGGCGGCGACAGCGCGGCCGCGAATGTCGGCTTTCAGAAGGGCGACGTCATCCTGGCGGTCAACAACCAAAAGATCAGCAAGACCAGCGACCTCGAAAAGGCGGCGGCCGAGCGCCAGCGCATCTGGCGCATCACGCTGGTGCGAGGGGGTCAGCAGATCAACGTCACGCTGGGCGGATGAGTCCGAAGCGACCACAGGAGACGCCAACTCTCTTCGCTGCGGCGGGGCTCGATCACGAGGCTCCGCATCCGCTGCCGGATCGGCTGCGACCGCGCGCGCTCTCGGAGGTCGTCGGCCAGGATCACATCCTGGGTCCCGACGGCGCGCTGACGCGCATGCTGGAGACGCGCACGCTGGGCTCGCTGGTGTTCTGGGGCCCGCCCGGCACCGGCAAGACCACGGTCGCGAGGCTGCTCGCGGACGCCACCGATTTGCACTTCGAGCAGATCTCCGCGGTGTTCTCCGGCGTCGCCGATTTGAAGAAGGCCTTTGAGGCCGCGCGTGCACGCCGCGAGATGGGCAAGGGCACGCTGCTGTTCGTCGACGAGGTGCATCGCTTCAACCGCGCCCAGCAGGATTCGTTTCTGCCCGTCATGGAAGACGGCACGGTGGTGATGGTCGGCGCTACCACCGAAAACCCGTCCTTCGAGCTCAACGCGGCGCTTCTGTCCCGGGCGCGTGTGCTGGTGTTTCGCTCGCTCGACGCGACCGCGATCGAAAAGCTGTTTGCACATGCCGAGGAGGTCGAGGGCCGCAAGCTGCCGCTCGACGAGGAAGCGCGGGCCGTGCTGGTGCGCATGGCCGATGGCGACGGCCGCGCTTCGCTGACGCTCGTCGAGGAAGTCTGGCGCGCCGCGCGCAAGGACGAGATTTTCGACGCCGCGCAGTTGCAGGAGATATTGCAGCGCCGCGCGCCGATCTATGATAAGTCGGCCGACGGCCATTACAATTTGATCTCGGCGCTGCACAAGTCGGTGCGGGGCTCCGATCCCGATGCCGCGCTGTATTATCTCGCGCGCATGCTCGATGCCGGCGAGGATCCGCTGTTTCTGGCCCGCCGCGTCGTGCGCATGGCGGTCGAGGATATCGGGCTTGCCGATCCGCAGGCGCTGGTCATTGCCAACGCCGCCAAAGACGCCTTCGACTTCCTCGGTCATCCCGAAGGCGAGCTCGCGATCGCGCAGGCGGTGGTCTATCTCGCCACCGCACCGAAATCGAATGCCGTCTACACCGCCTTCGGCAAGGCGATGCAGGTCGCAAAGCAGGCCGGCTCACTGCTGCCGCCGAAACATATCCTCAACTCGCCGACCAAGCTGATGAAGTCGGAAGGCTACGGCGCATCTTACGAATACGACCATGACGCCCCCGACGCCTTTTCCGGCCAGGACTACTTTCCGGAGGCCCTGGGCCGCCAGACCTTCTACGACCCGCCCGACCGCGGGTTCGAGCGGGAGATCAGGAAGCGGCTGGATTATTGGGCCAAGTTGCGGAAGGAGCGGGGTGGCTGAAGCCAAAATCGCCATTTCGCCGTGACGTGAGGCCGCTTTTGAGCTAGGCAGGCACCATGAGCCGCCGCATCAAAAGAACCGATCCAAAGCCCCGTTCGCGCGATGAGCGCAAGGAGGCGCGCCCGTTTAAGGCGCGCAGCGCGAAGCCTGCTGGGCTGCGGCCGGGCGGCAAGCCGGGCACGAAGCCGCCGCGCTTTGCCAGCGAGCGCGTCGAGCGGCGCGCGCCCAAAGCCGAACCGGAAAAGGCTGCACCGGCAAAGCCCGTCGAGGCATTGCTGCCGACGAAGGTGCAGACCGTCAAGGTGACAGCCGACGAGAACAACATGCGCGTCGATCGCTTCCTTGAAGCGCACTTTCCCGGCCTGTCGTTCTCCCACATTCAGCGCGTCGTTCGCAAAGGCGAGCTGCGCGTCGACGGCAAGCGCGTCGACAGCAAGGATCGCCTGGAGGAGGGCCAGAGCGTTCGCATTCCGCCGCTGAAGCTCGACACGCCGAAGGCGCCCAACCCGCAGTCGGAGGCGGCGCAAAAGACGCTTGCCGCGCTGAAGGAGATGACGATCTACGAGGACGACGACGTTCTCGTGCTGAACAAGCCGGCCGGACTTGCAGTGCAGGGCGGCTCGGGCATGACGCGACACATCGATCAGATGCTGGAGGTGATGCGCGATTCCAAGGGCCAGAAGCCGCGCCTCGTGCACCGCATCGACAGGGAGACGTCGGGCTGTCTCCTGGTCGCCAAGACCCGCTTTGCCGCCTCGCATCTGACCGGCGCGTTCCGTTCGCGGTCGGCGCGAAAAACCTATTGGGCGCTGGTGCCGGGACTACCGAAGCCGAAGCAGGGCCGCATCTCGACATTCCTTGCCAAGGAGGAGAGCGAGGACGACACCATCATGCGCATCGCCCAGCATGGCGACGAGGGCGCAAGCCACGCGGTAACGTACTATGCGGTGGTCGAGACCGCCGGCAACAAGCTGACCTGGGTGTCGCTGAAGCCGGTGACGGGGCGCACCCACCAGCTGCGCGCCCACATGGAACATATCGGTCACCCCATCGTCGGCGATCCCAAATATTTCAACATCGAGAATTGGCAATTGCCGGGCGGCCTGCAAAACCGGCTGCATCTGCTGGCGCGCCGCATCGTCATTCCGCATCCGCGCGGCGGCTTCATCGACGCCACCGCGCCGCTGCCGCAGCACATGCAGCAGTCGTGGAACCTGCTCGGGCTCGATGCAAGCCGGTTTGATCCGATCGAGAACGCGCCGGAAGAGTAGTTGAGTTTGCGATCGGGTTGCTTCGCTGCGCCCCGAAATAATGAAGCCCGCTCAATTCCGAAACTGCTCCAGAAACATACGCAGGCTATCGTGCGGGCTCTCGACATCCGTGATCAACCAGCCCTCGGGCCCGCTGACCAGGATGAAATTTAAGGTCACCGGCCGGCCGCGGTTGTCAAAATTCGCCGCGACATAGGTCTTGTCGTATTGCCTGCGAATGACCGCGATGGCGACGGGGCCGAGTTTCCAGCTCGGGCTCTGCACCAGAAAATCGTAGGGCGCGACCTGCGGCGCGGACCACACCTTGCGCAAGGAAGGGTCGAAGAATTGCCGGGCGGTGGCGGCATCCCGCGGCAGGCCTTTTGAGAGCTCCGGCGCGCCTTGGCCGTAATGAGCGTAGACGTTGCGGACCACCGATTCCGGAGTCCGAAAGCCGGCCTGCGCCGCGGCCGGCCAAAACCCGGCTAGCAGAGCCACAATGCCCGCAAGTTCCCTCATACCTGCCGCTCGCTTTATCGGTCGCCGCTCTTACCTTACAAGCCTAGCATTGAGTGATCAGGGCCGAAAACCAGATGCGCGAATTGTTCGATGAAGTTGCGGGGCGATCCCCGCTCGATCCGCAAGAGGCGGTCCGCCAGGCCTCGCGCGTGCCGTTGCGCAAGCGCTTCTACAAGGAGGTTGGGGTGGCCGAGGCCGAAGGCGGCTTCGCCATCACACTCGATGGCAAGGCGATCCGCACGCCCTCTGGCCGCCAGGTGGTGATCCCTTCGCGCGCGCTAGCCGATGCAGTCGCCACGGAATGGGCGGATCAGAAAGAGACGATCAATCCCATGACCATGCCGCTGACGCGGATCGCCAATAGCGTGGTCGAGGGTGTCGTCGACCGCGTCGATCTCGTCACGGAAGACCTCGCAAAATACCTCCAGTCCGATCTGCTGTTCTACCGCGCCGGCCATCCCGAGGGACTTGTCGCCCGGGAGGCCGCGCATTGGGATCCCGTGCTGTTCTGGGCCGCGGAGACGCTGGGCGCGCATTTCATCCTGTCCGAAGGCGTCATGCATGTGACGCAGCCGGCGGAGGCGCTCCAGGCCGCGCGTGCGGCGCTGCCGGGGGATGCTTGGTCGGTCGCCGCCCTCCACGTGATCACCACTCTGACCGGCTCGGCCCTGCTGGCGCTGGCGCTCGCCCATGGCGTACGGGACGCCGACCAGGTCTGGGCGGCGGCTTATGTCGACGAGGACTGGAATGCCGAGAAATGGGGCGTGGACGAAGAAGCGGCCGGCCGCCGCGCTGCCCGTCTGCGGGATTTCGAGGCTGCCGTGGCGGTTTTGAACGCCGTGAGGCCGCCCGTGGCCAAGGGTCCTTAACGAGAGGTTTACGAGGGCGGCCTTAGGGTAGGACCCGCGCTCCCCGGGCCCCTCGCGATGCCGACGCCGATAAGCTCGATTCTTCCCGTCAGTGCCGCCAGCCCTGTTGCTGACGCGGCGACGCCCGATCTTGTGCTGCAGGCCGGCAGCGTCGTCGACGCCAGAGTGGTCAGCGTGCTCGCCGATAATCTGGTGCGGATCGCGATCGCCAACCTCTCGATGGATGTGCTGTCCGAGGTGGCGCTGACACCAGGACAAAATCTTCAGCTTGCGGTGTCGCAGAACGGCGGCACCATCCGGCTCGCCGTCATGGGCGGGGCAGGCGAGGCGGCCGCCGATCAGGTCACGCTGACGCCTGCTGCGGCCTCGCTGGTTGACAGCCCCTCGCTTGCTCCGTCGGCGGGCGCGGGACGCAACGTGCTGACGCCATCGGAGCAGGTCGCCGTTACCGCAGCTTCGGCCGAGGCGGTCACAAAACAGGGCAGCCAGGCGCCGCTGTTCGCCAATCTGGCCGCGGTGGTCACCGGCAGCGATCTTCCGGCGGGGCTGAAGCAGGCGATGCTGGGCGTGCTGGCGCAGCAGACGCCGCTCAACACCGGGCTCGATGGCGGCGACGTCGAATCCGCTTTCCAGAGATCCGGGCTGCTCCTAGAGGCCTCGCTCGCCGCAGGCGCGACGCCGTCCTCCGCCACGATGCCGGATTTGAAAGCCGCGCTTCTGGTGCTGCGGCAGACGCTGGCAACGCTCGAGACGGCGCCACAGACGCAAGGTGCCACCCTTCCAGCCGGTACCGGGGCAACACCGCAGGTCGCTACCGCGCAGACGCAGGCTGCACAGGCCGCCTTGCCCGCAACGGAACCCGAGATCGCCCAATCACCGCAAATGCCGCGCAGCGCCAATCTCGCGGCCGCTGTGCTGGCGGACATAGCTGGCGGTGCGCCGCAGGCTGCGATGCCGCGAACCATATCTGCGGGCCTTGCCGCGAGCCTCCTGCAAGAGATCACGCAAAACCTGCCGCGCATGATGGGCAATTTGCCGGGCTCGAACAAAGCCGTGCCCGACGGACAAATTTTCGAAGCCGCCGCGCGCGCGACGCCACCGCCGGTTCGCGGCGCATTACCGTCGCCGCAATCCATCGCCTCGCCGTCACTCGCGCCCGATACGCCGCTCGCCGCGACCGTGCATCGGTTGCTCGATGATACCGATGCCGCGATCGCGCGCCAGACCTTGCTCCAGGTCGCTTCGCTCCCCGATCGCACCGATGCCAGCGGTCACAGGATCGATCCGACCGTGCCGCAGTGGAATTTCGAGATTCCATTCGCGACGCCGCAGGGCACGGCAATGGCGCAGTTCGAGATCTCGCGCGACGGCGGCAATGAATCCGCCGATCCCGCCGGGCGCGCCTGGCGCGCGCGCTTCACACTCAGTGTCGAGCCGGCCGGCCCCGTGCACGCTTTGATTACCCTGAACGGCGACACGACCTTCGTGCGGATGTGGGCGGAGCGGCCGGCGACCGCACAGCAGCTTCGCGCCGGAATCGGTGAGCTCAACCAGGCCCTGACCAGGGCCGAGCTCAAGCCCGGCGACATCCTGGTCCGCGATGGCACCCCGCCACAGCCCGCACCGGCCCGCGCCGGCCACTTCCTGGATCGCGCCACATGAGCGACCCGTCGAAGCTTGCGATTGCGCTCCATTATGAGAAGGGCAGCAACGCGCCTGTCGTCGTCGCCAAGGGGAAGGGCACGATCGGCGAAAAGATCATCGAGATCGCCAAGGCCAACGACATCCCGATTGAGGAAAACGAGATCCTGGCCGGCGCGCTGTCCAAGGTCGAGCTCGGCGAGGAGATCCCGCCCGACCTCTACAAGGCCGTCGCCGAAGTGCTGGTGTTCGTGCTGCGGCTGTCGGGTAGGCGGTAGAGCATGATCCGCAAAAGTGTGCAGCGGTTTTCCGAAGAGATCATGCTCAAGAAATAACCTGTCATCGTTTCACCACGATAGCGGCTGCATGGTCGGAGCCTTCTTCATCGCGTAAACGGACACCGCCAGTGCTCACCCGCCGTTCGACTCTCGGTCTTCTCGCCGCAACCGCGATCCTGCCGTCGCGCGCACTCGCCCATGTCGCGCCGCCGCGCAACGAGATTCGTGACAGCCTCGCAAAGCGCTTCACCGACCTCGGTACGGCCGGGACGTTCGTCGGCTACAAGGTCGAGGATTATCTCGTCATCGCGAGCGACAAGGAACGTTCGGGCGAGGCGAAGCTGCCGGCTTCGACCTTCAAGATACCGAACTCGCTGATCGCGCTCGAAACTGGCGTCGTCGCCGATCCCGACAAGGACGTATTTCCCTGGGATGGCGTGAAGCGTCCGATCGAGGCCTGGAACAAGGATCACACACTGCGCAGCGCGATTCTCGTGAGCGCGGTACCGGTCTATCAGGAGATCGCGCGCCGGATCGGACAAGAGCGCATGCAAAAATACGTCGATCTGTTCGACTACGGCAACCGCGACATCGGCGGCGGCATCGACCAGTTCTGGCTCACCGGCGCCTTGCGCATCGATCCGGTCGAGCAGGTCGATTTCGTCGACAGGCTGCGCCGCCGCGCGCTGCCGATCTCCAAACGCAGCCAGGACCTCGTCGCTGACATCCTGCCGGTGACCAAAGTCGGCGATAGCGTCATTCGCGCCAAGTCCGGGCTGCTTGGCGCCGAGCGCGGCGAGCCGTCGCTTGGCTGGATGGTGGGCTGGGCAGAGAAGGGCGAAGCGCACACCGTGTTCGCGCTCAATATGGACTGCAAGGAGCCGCGTCTGGTCGGCGAGCGCATGCCGCTGACGCAAGCCTGCCTTGCCGAGATCGGCGCGATCTAGCGCTACCAAGCCGGTGCCGCTCGACTAGCATCCTCCGGATCAAGAAAAATCGGGAGGACAACATGAACTCAACGCCACTCTGGCTGTCGTCGCTGACGCTTGCTGCCGCGGGCGGCTGGCTCGCCGCCACGATGTTTGCCGGTCCCGCCACCAGCAGGGAGCCGCGCTTTCCGCAGCTCACCATGGACCAGCTCGACGCCAAGCAGAAACCGCTCGGCGAGCAGATCATGAAGGTCTCGAGCGTCGGCATCGGCGGTCCCTACAATCCGATGATCCGCAGCCCGGTGCTCGGCCAGCGCCTGTTCGACCTGTTCCACTATCTGCGCTGGGAAACCTCGGTCCCGACAAAGCTCAACGAGTTCGCGATCCTGATCATCGGGCGGCAATGGCGCTCGCAGGTCGAATGGTATGCCCATGCGCCGCTCGCGGCGAAGGCGGGCCTGTCGCCTGACATCATCGCGGAGCTGAAGGCCAATAAGCGACCGTCGAAGATGGCCGAGGACGAGACCGTCGTCTACGACTTCGTCACCGAGCTCACCACGACCAGGAAGATCGCCGACGAGACTTACGCGCGCGCGAAGAAGGTCTTCAACGACCAGCAGATCGTCGACCTCACCGCGGTCGCCGGCAATTACGTGATGGTCGCGATGCTGCTGGCAATGGCGGAGGAGACCGTGCCGCCGGACAAGCAGGAGCCGTTCAAGCCGGGCGAGCCGTAGCCTCCGTCATTGCGAGGAGCCCTTGCGACGAAGCAATCCAGGCTGGCTCCGCTGCGAGATTCTGGATTGCTTCGCTGCGCTCGCAATGACGGAGTATTTGGCGCCGACGCCGGCTCCCAAGGCCAGCTGCTTCCCAGCGCTACCCCAGCTTGAACAGCGCTTGCAAAAATCCCTCCACGGCCTTGCGCGACTCGGCGGCAGTCGTTGGATTACCGCCGACATGCGGATCGAGCTCGACGCAAGCGTCTAGCGCGATGGCAATTTGATGCGCGCGGATCGCTCCCGCGTCATGGCCGGGCTTGTCCCGGCCATCCACGACCTTTCTCATCGGCTTCAAGCACGTGGATGCCCGGGACAAGCCCGGGCATGACGCCCAATCGTGAATGTGATTGCGCGGGCCTCAGGCGGGATCGGCCTTTTTCACCGTCAGCGCCTGGTCGATGGCAAAACCGCCGATCTCGCTCATCACCTGCGAGATCACGTCGCCCTTGCGGGCAAAGCCGGCGGAGAGGACATCGAACTGGGTGCGCGCCAGCCGCAGCACCTCGATCGGCACGGAGATGGCGGTCTCGTTCAAACTGTCGAGCGAGGCGTGCAGCGTCTCCAGCTCGCTTGTGAGCTTGCCGATATGGCCCTCCGCGTGCTGCATCAGGCCGAGCAGGTTGCCGCGCTCCGCATCGAATGCCGCGCGCTCGGCCGCCGCGGCCGCGGTGACTTCGGCAAGCTGGCTGCGCAGCCCGTCGATTTGCTTGACCATGGCGTCGGACGCCATCTCACCGGCCTCGCGCAATTCGCTGTTGCGCGTGTTCTCTTCGTGCTCCCGGTGATAGAGGCGTTCCGCCGACATCGCCCGCTGCGCCAGCGACTCGATCAGCGCGGCCGCGCGCAGCAGCATCTCGCCGTTCCGCCCCGACACCATGCTGGCCATGCGCCGCAGGAAGTCGGTGGTTTCGGACGACGAGTTCGGCGGCAGGGGAACGACCGTCGCGGACATGTGGTGATGCTTGCAGCCGGAAATGATGACCGCCGCCGTACCGACTGAGCTCACGCAACATTCGGCGCCTGATCGCAAGCCTGGAGCAAGCCTGAATCGGCAGGCCCGGTCAACCGGGCGGGACCAGATTTGCAACTGCGTCAGTGGTTCTTCTGCCGGCCGATCCGGCCGAGATGGGTGAAGCCGAACCCGGCCGAATATTTCAGGCCATAGCCGAGCGCCCGGTCGAGGCCGATATGGGCGAGCCAGATCAAGGCGATGGACAGGGTGAGCGGCGAGGCGAGGCCGAAACCGAAGGTCAGCAGCGTGACTGGGGCCATGTAGCTGTGGGCGGCGTTGTAGACCAGCGCGCCGAATTTGGCGTCCGACAGATATGCCAGGAAGCTCAGATCCGGGACGAAGAACAGCAGGGCGAACACGAGTCATGAGCCGTCCCAGGCCCAGTAGAGCATCACCATGCCCACGAAGAGGGTCAGTCCCTCCAGCCGCAGCAGGATGTTGACGCCGCCCGTCGCCGCGCCGGCCTCGGCCGTTCCTTCGGTCATGCTCGTCTCCCAGGCAAAACTTTGAATTCCTTGCGCTTTCCCGCTGCGGCAAGGCAGCCCTGCGAGGTCGAAAGGCGCTTTCCGGCTCGCAAAATGCCGTGTTAGAACCCCGCATCACTTAAGAACTGGCGAGAGCAAATGAAACACATCCTGGACGCCCTTGAAGACCGTCGCGCCGGCGCAAAGCTCGGCGGCGGTGAGAAGCGCATCGAGGCGCAGCACGCCCGCGGCAAGCTGACCGCACGTGAGCGCATCGAGCTCTTGCTCGACAAGGGATCGTTCGAGGAATTCGACATGTTCGTCGAGCACCGCTCCACCGAATTCGGCATGGAGAAGAACAAGGTGCCCGGCGACGGCGTCGTCACCGGCTGGGGCACCGTCAACGGCCGCAAGACGTTTGTCTTTGCCAAGGACTTCACCGTGTTCGGCGGGTCGCTCTCGGAAACGCACGCGCTGAAAATCACGAAACTCCAGGACATGGCGATGAAGGCGAGGGCGCCCATCATCGGCCTGTATGACGCGGGCGGCGCCCGCATCCAGGAGGGCGTCGCAGCGCTCGCCGGCTATTCCTACGTGTTCCGCCGCAACGTGCTCGCCTCCGGCGTGATCCCGCAGATCTCCGTCATCATGGGCCCCTGCGCCGGCGGCGACGTCTATTCGCCCGCGATGACCGACTTCATCTTCATGGTGAAGAACACCAGCTACATGTTCGTCACCGGCCCCGACGTGGTGAAGACCGTCACCAACGAGGTCGTCACGGCTGAAGAGCTCGGCGGCGCCTCGGTGCATGCGACGCGCTCCTCGATCGCCGACGGCGCCTTCGAGAACGACGTCGAGACGCTGTTGCAGATGCGGCGCCTGATCGACTTCCTGCCGTCCAACAACACCGACGGCGTGCCGGAATGGCCGAGCTTCGACGACATCGGCCGCGTCGACATGTCCTTGGACACGCTGATCCCCGACAATCCGAACAAGCCCTACGACATGAAGGAGTTGATCCTGAAGGTCGTGGACGAGGGCGACTTCTTCGAGATCGCGGACGCTTTTGCCAAGAACATCGTCACCGGCTTCGGCCGCATCGCCGGCCGCACGGTGGGCTTCGTCGCCAACCAGCCGATGGTGCTAGCCGGCGTGCTCGACAGCGATGCCTCGCGCAAGGCGGCGCGCTTTGTTCGTTTTTGTGACGCCTTCAACATCCCGATCGTCACCTTCGTCGACGTGCCGGGCTTCCTGCCCGGCACCGCGCAGGAATATGGCGGCCTGATCAAGCACGGCGCCAAGCTGCTTTTTGCGTACTCGCAGTGCACCGTGCCGCTGGTCACCATCATCACGCGCAAGGCCTATGGCGGCGCCTTCGACGTCATGGCCTCCAAGGAGATCGGCGCCGACATGAACTACGCTTGGCCGACCGCCCAGATCGCCGTGATGGGCGCCAAGGGCGCGGTCGAGATCATCTTCCGCGCCGACATCGGCGACCCCGACAAGATCGCCGCGCGTACCAAGGAATACGAAGACCGCTTCCTGTCTCCGTTCATCGCCGCCGAGCGTGGCTACATCGACGACGTCATCATGCCGCACTCCACCCGCAAGCGGATCGCGCGGGCGCTGTCGATGCTGAAGGACAAGAAGGTGGAAACGCCCGCGAAGAAGCACGACAATTTGCCGTTGTGAGCGGACTTGTAGCCCGGATGAGCGTAGCGACATCCGGGTTTTCTATCCAACTCCCGTATGTCGCTTCGCTCATGCGGGCTACTGATCTTGTTTCTGACTTGGCATCCTCGATCCGAATCCAATGACCGAAGACGATCCGACCGACGAGATTTCAGACATTGAAGACCGGATTGCGGCTCTGGCCGGGACTGCCGAGCGATGCCGGAAGTATATTTTGGCATCCAAGATTGCCATCGGCGGCGGGGCTGCACTGTTGCTGATCACGATCCTCGGTCTGCTCGGGACGGGGCAGACCGCCGCGCTCGGCTCAGTAGCTCTCGTGCTCGGCGGGATCGTCTCGCTCGGCTCGAACGTCAGTACGCTGCGGCAGACTGACGAGGCCATCGGTGCTGCGGAGGCGCGCCGCTCAGCGTTGATTGGGAGCTTCGACCTTCGCGTGGTCGCCGACACGCCGATGAAGCTCGTGTAACCGAGCAGCCTTACGCCGCAGCCCTGCGCGACAGCACCTGCAACTCCTCGCGGCATTCGGCTGCAAACGCCTGAAGCTGCTCCGCGGTTTGCCGGTCGAGGATCGCTTTTGCCAGCCGTTCGGCGCGGGCAAGCTGGTCTCTGAGATATGCGATGCGGGCCATGTGTCACCTTCCGCAGGGATGATTTGATGGCCGTGACCCTACGGCCATCGCCGGATTTTTTATGTGAGGCACGTCACACTCCACGCCGCGTCAGCGAGCCGCATCCGCCGCCGCGAAATGCGCCATTTGGTCGGCGTGGGCCTTGCCGAAGGCCGGGCGGGCCGTGGCGCGTGCAACATAGGCGCGGCAGGCGGGACTGTCCGCGAGCCCATCGAACTGATCGACGACGCGCAGCACGTCGGACATCAGGATGTCGGCGACGGAGAACGTGCCTCCCAGCCATTCGCGGTTGGCCAGCACCGCCTCCATGTGCTTGAGGCGGAGTTTGAGGAAGTCGTCCACGAATTTCCATGCCGCCGTATCGGTCGGATGTCCCATGAACTTCGACATCCCCCAGGGCAGGCTTGCCATCTCCACCGAATTGAGTGCGGCGAACAGCCATTCCGTGGCTTCGTTGCGGCCGCGCGGATCTGATGGCATCAGCTTTGCGCTGAGGCCGCCGAGATGCAGCAGGATCGCGCCGCTCTCGAAGATCGAGAGGTCGCCATCGGTCAGCCACGGCACCTGGCCGAACGGCTGGTGCGCGAGATGTTGGGCGCCGCGGTCGTCGAACGGCGCGCTCGCGACGCGATAGGGCAATGCGGCCTCTTCGAGCGCCCAGCGCACCCGAAGATCGCGGACGAAACCGCGCGGGGGTGGAGGAACCCAGTCGAAGGTGGTGAGCGTGAGGTCGGGCATGTGGTGTCTCCGTCTGCTGTCCAGGCATAGGACGGACGAGAGGCGCGCGTTCCGACACCGGTGCCGTCTTTTTTGCCGTCGTCGGCGTAACCCGCTAGTCTCCCCAAACAACAGGAGGAAATCCGATGCCGTCAGCCTTCTTCGTCGTCCGCGCCATCGTCGCCGATGCCGGCAGGCGCGCCGCGTTCGACAGATGGTACGAGACGGAACATCTGCCCGACGCGGCGAAGGCGTTCGGTGTGGCTAAGGCCTGGCGGTTCTGGAGCCTCGACGATCCGTCACTGCATCAGGCGATGTATCAGTTCGAGAGCGAGGCTGCGCTGCACGCCATGCTGAAGGGCGATGCGCTGACGCAGCTGGTGGCGGATTTCAAGCGCGATTGGCCCGACGTGACGCGCACGCGCGAGTTGCTGGTGCTGGCGCAGGAGTTTGGCGAGTAGCGCCTGGGGCGGCGTGCCGTCATTGTCAGAGTCGCAACGAACCTGAACGCGCGATTCAGCTTCGGTTCATGTCGTCGCCGCGACACTCGCCTCTGCATCACTGGCACGACCATCCAAGAGGAAAGAAATTATGGAGCGCCGGAACTTTCTGAAATTTGCAATCGGTGTCGCGGCCGGAGCTGCCGCGTTCACGACCGCCGCGAAGGCTGCGCCGCTGGCGCCGCAGCCGCTCGGTGATCCCAGCATGCCGCAAGGCAATCCCGACGCTCATCCCGCAGTCACCAGCAGCGAAGAGGCCGCGCAGTTGAAGCCGGAGCAGGTGCACTGGCACGGCCACCACCGTCATTGGGGTTGGCGCCGCCGTCACTGGGGCTGGCATCGCCGGCGATGGCACCGCCGCCATTGGTAAGCTTCGCGCAAGCCAGGCTCGAACGGGGACCGCGATCGCGGTCCCCGTTTTGATTCGAAACATCCCGGTGCGACGTCAGGTGCCCCAAAAAAAAGGCCGCGCAGGCTTTCGCCGCGCGGCCATTTAGCTATGCAAAAAACGAGATCAGAACGGGCGGCAGCGGCCGGCGTACCAGCGGAAGCCGTAGGGGCACACGCGCGCGCGCGGCACGACGACGACAGGGGCCGGCGCAACCACGATCGGACCCGGGCGGACAACGACCGGACCGCGCATCGGGCGGCAGCCGCCATAGGCGCCGCGATACCAGCCGGGGCCGCAACCGCCGGCGGCGCTGGCCGCCTCGCTGAAACCAACGACCGCGCTGGCAAGCATCACGGCGGCAAACAGGTATTTCATTTGATCTTCCTTCTCGTCTTTGGGGGCAAGTTCTAGGAGGGCTTGGCGTTTTCGGCGCACCATGAATCAAAAGACACGATTCGACACGTTAAAATCGCAACATGCCGACACGACGCGAGCCAAATCTGCCAATCATGACCTGAATGCGGCATGAACATTCCCCGCATGCGGCTCCGGACGACAGCAATGTCGTTAGCGGCCGAGAAAGCCCAGGACCAGCTCCTTGTACTTCTCAGGCGCCTCCAGGAAGACGAGATGGCCGGTGTCCGGGATCACCTCGGCCCGCGCATTCGGCATCTTCACCGCGAGCGCCTTCGCGAGCTCGGCGTTCTCTCCCATTTTCGCGCGCAGCGCCTCCGGCGCGTTCGGTCGGCCCGGTGCGTTGTGGTCGTCGGCACCCATGATGAACAGCGTCGGCTCGGTGATCAGTGCGATCTCGTGCGCCACCGGCTCGCGATAGATCATCTGGCCGGAACTAACGAAGGCGCGCAGCCAGCGCGGATAGTCCGGGCTGCCCTTGATATTGAAGCGGGCATCAATGAACGGCGTGATCGCCTCCGCCGGTAGCTTGATCGCATAATTGGTCTGAAGCTGCTTGCGATAGCCATCGGCCGTGAGCTTGTCCTCGGTCTCGATGATCTTCTCGGTCGGCGTCGGCGGCACATAGAGGCGGTAGTCTTCCAGCCCGATCGGGGCCGTCAGAACAAGATGAGCGACGCGGTCGGGATAGGCGCGGGCGATGCGGACGCCCAGCATGCCGCCGAGCGAATGGGCGACGATCTCGGCCTTGTTGATTTTGAGGTGATCGAGCAGCGCGATGGTGTTGCGCGCCAGATTGTCGAAATGCAGCTCGCCCGTCGGCTTGGAGGATTTGCCGAAGCCGATCTGGTCCGGCACCACGACGCGGAAGCCGGCCTCGCTCAGCATCTTGATAACAGGCGCCCAGTAGCTCGACGGGAAATTGCGCCCGTGCAGCAGCACGACGGTGCGGCCGTTCGGCTGCGCAGGCGTCACGTCCATATAGGCCATGCTGAGCTGCTCGCCGTCATTGACAATAGGCAGCAGGTGCACGGGGTAAGGATAGGCAAAGCCTTCGAGCGCGATGCCGTAAGATCCGCGCGGGGCAGTGTCGGCGGCGTGGGATGAAAGAGGAGCGAAGAAGAGGAGAGCGGCGCAGAGGGCAGCCGGGAGGAAGCGGTTCATTGAGGTCTCTGGTTGGGACTGAGGTGCTCGACACAATCTCCGTCATGCCCGGGCAAAAGCGCGAAGCGCATCTTCGCGCAGACGTCCCGGGCATCCACGTGGCAGCCGCAGTAAAGACGTGGATGGCCGGGTCAAGCCCGGCCATGACGAGATCCTCAGTTCACACGGAGTTGTGTTTATTCCCGCCCGTCACCGAACAACACGGCAAACTGCTTCTCGCCGGTGCGGGTGAAATTCACCACGCGGCTGCCGGGCGTGGCGTCGCGGGCGGCCCATTTCAGCTCGGCGAAACGCTGCATCATCGCGGCGCCGAGCGTGCCGGCGAGATGGTGGCGCCGCTCGCTCCAGTCGAGACAGGCCTTGCAGACCGGACGGCGCGGATGAGCGAGCATGTCGGGCGAGATCTGCAAATGCTTCGCCAGGAAGCGCTCGCCCTCGGCCGTCAGCTCGATCTCCTGCTTCTTCTGCCTGACCAGGTTTTTCGCACGCAGGGTATCGAGCATCTGCACGCCGAGATCGCCGGCGAGATGGTCGTAGCAGATCCGCGCACGCCGCAGCGCCGGATCCTTCGGCCCGGTACGCACGCGCATATGGCCGGTCCGCGCGGCGAGGCCCGCAAGGCCCTCCAGCACACCGGCGACGTCATCGTCGGTGAGGCGGTAGTAGCGGTGGCGGCCCTGCTTCTCCGGCTCGATCAGGCCACCGGCCTCGAGCTTGGAAAGATGCGAGCTTGCGGTCTGCGGCGTGATGCCGGCCTCCTGCGCCAGCTCGCTCGCGGTGAGCGCGCGGCCGTTCATCAGCGCCGTGAGCATGTTGGCGCGTGCGGGATCGCCGACGAGCGAGGCGATCATGGCGATGTCTGGACCTGATTTCATGCTTCGATGGTAGCCGAAGCATTGCGGTGGGGCAAGCGCGTAGCGTGGTGTTGCTCGTCATTGCGAGGAGCCCGTGACAAAATTGCGAAGCAATTTTGCACTGGCGACGAAGCAATCCAGGCTGCCTCCGCAGAGGGATTCCTGGATTGCTTCGCTGCGCTCGCAATGACGGTGTGGAACCAGAGGAGCCATCATGTCCATCACCGTCTTCATCCGCTATCAGCTCGATCCCTTCAAGCGCGCGCAGTTCGAGGAATATTCGAAGCGCTGGCTCACCATCATCCCGAAATGCGGCGGCGATCTGATCGGCTATTTCATGCCGCACGAGGGCACCAACAACATCGCGTTCGCGCTGATCACCTTCGAGAGTCTCGCTGCCTATGAGGCCTATCGCGCTCGGTTGCGTCAGGATACGGAAGGCATGGCGAACTTCCACTTCGCCGAGGAGCACAAATTCATCCTCGCGGAAGAGCGCACGTTTTTGCGTAAGGTGGTATTGTAGGCCATCAACGACAGGAGAGACGCCCATGATCGCCGTGATCTTCGAGGTCTGGCCGAAGCCGGAACACCGCCAGGATTATTTCGACCTCGCGGCCGACCTCAAGCCGATCCTGCAAACCATCGACGGCTTCATCTCGGTCGAGCGTTTCGAGAGCCTGACCGACAAGGGCAAGATTTTGTCGGTGTCGTTCTGGCGGGACGAGGCGGCCGTGCAAGCCTGGCGCAACACGATGGAGCACCGCCGCACCCAGGCGAAGGGCCGCGCGAAGATCTTCGCCGACTATCATTTGCGTATCGCCAGCGTCATCCGTGACTACAGCATGAATGATCGCGAGCAGGCGCCGAAGGACAGCCGCGCGGTGCACGACGCGCACTAGCGCTCGCGGCGGCACGTCCCCATGTCTGCGCGGCCAACAAGGGAGAGAAACATGCATGTGACAACTGCTGACAAGCGCGCGACCTTCAGGAAGATGCACGAGAGCGGCTGCTTCATCCTGCCCAATCCGGTCGACGTCGGCAGCGCGAAAGCGTTGCAGCATCTCGGTTTCAAGGCACTCGCGTCGTCGAGTGCGGGCTTTGCCTGGACCATCGGCAAGGCCGACAACCACGTCTCCGTCGAGGACGTCTGTCAGCATCTGGCGGCATTGAGCACGTCCGTCGACATCCCCGTGAACGCGGATTTCGAGGGCGGCTTTGCGGTCGAGCCGCATCAGGTAGCCGACAATATCGAGCGCTGTGTGCGCACCGGCGTTGCCGGCCTGTCGATCGAGGATTCCACCGGCGACAAGGACAAGCCGATCTACGAGCGCGCGCTCGCAGTCGAGCGCATCAAGGCGTCGCGCAAGGCGATCGGCGATAGCGGCGTTCTCTTGGTCGGCCGCTGCGAGGCCTATCTGTGGGGCGTGACCGACCTCAAGCTCGTCATCGACCGGCTGGCCGCCTACGCCGATGCCGGCGCCGATTGCCTTTACGCGCCGGGCTTGAAGAGCCGCGAGGACATCGCCGCGGTGGTGAAGGCTGTCGCACCCAAACCATTCAACCTGCTGATCGGCGGCTCCGGGCTGTCATTGCAGGAAGCTGCCGATCTTGGCGTGCGCCGGATCAGCGTCGGCGGTTCGCTCGCTCGCGCCGCCTGGGGCGGCTTCATGCGGGCCGCGAAAGAAATGGCGGAGAAGGGCACCTTCGCGGAACTCGCGGGCGGCTATCCCGGCGGCGAGCTCAACAGGATGTTCAGCTAGAGACAAACGAAAGCGGCGGGATGAGCATCCCGCCGCTGTCGCATATTGTTGTAAATCGTTACTTCGCGCCCTCAGTGGGCGCCGGCGTATCCGGGGCCGGCTTGCTCGGCGCGGCGCCCGTGGTCACGCCCGGGCCGGTGTTGGTGCGCGGCGTCACATCACGCATGCCTGGAGGTGCGGCCGGATTGGTAGCCGGCGCCTGCTGGGCGGTCTGCGTTGCCGGCGTGGTGCTCGCCTGGTTGCCGGTGTTCGTGTTGTTCAGGCCGTAGAACACGGCACCCAGCACCAAGGCAATTGCCACTGCGAACAGGGCTACCTTGCCGCTGGAGGCGGGGCCTTCGCCAAGCTCAGGGTCGGCCTGAAGCTGGGCATCCCGTCGCGCCGCATTGCGATACTCATCATCGGCGAGATTCGGGCGGTACGGATCGTTCGTAAAACGGTCGTCAGCCATCGATTGGTTCTCCTCGATTATTGCGGCGGGACAACCCGTGGATGCGAGATTCTGTTCCGCCCTCCTTAATGCTTTCGTCGCATGTTGCGCCCGCGGCGTGAATCGGAACCTGTTCGCCGGGGAACCCGAAGCGTAAGCTCCGCTGACGGAAGGGGGACAAAACGATGTGGAGCTTGCCGCCGAGCGATAGCGTGCTGCATCTGTTGTCGCTGGTCGCGGTCGCAGCGCAAGGCATGACCGCCGCGCTCGCAGCCGGCCCCCGCAGCATGGACTGGCTCGGCGTCTGCTTCCTCGGCTGCATCACGGCGCTCGGCGGCGGCACCTTGCGCGATCTCTTCCTAGGGCATTATCCGCTGGCCTGGGTGCAGAATCCCATCTACCTCGCGCTGGCCGGCGGCGCCGCCTTCCTCACCATCCTGATGGCGCGGCTGGTGCACCGGCTGAAATTGGCCTTCATCGTGCTCGATGCCATCGGCCTCGTCGTCTTCACCATGACCGGCTGCGACATCGCCTGGCAGATGGATGCCACGCTGCCGATCGTCATCGTCTCCGGCATGGTGACCGGTTGTGCCGGCGGCGTCTTGCGGGACGTGCTCTGCAACGACGTCCCGCTGCTGTTTCGCTCCGAGCTCTACGCCAGCGTCTCGGTGGTGACGGGACTGTTCTATGCGACCGCGTTCGGTCTCAAGCTGAACGCTGAGCTCTGGACCATTTTGACGTTCGCCCTCGGCATCAGCTTCCGCCTGCTGGCAGTGCGCTACAAATGGGAGATGCCGAAATTCGTGTTCACGGAAGACGAGCAGCGGTAGGTCTTCTTTCTTACCTCGCCCCGCTTGCGGGGAGAGGTCGACGCGCGAAGCGTGGCGGGTGAGGGGGGGCTCTCCGCGAGTCTAACTGTCACTATCTTCGCTGAAGCAGCCCCTCACCCCAACCCTCTCCCCGTAAGACGGGGCGAGGGAGCGTACCGTCGCTGCGGCGCGAGGTTCTTTCTTTACGGCTCCTGCTTCCGCGCCCTCGCCACCTGCGCCGGCGTCACCAGTGGCGCGGCGTTGCCCCAGGAATTGCGGATGTAGTTCGTCACCGCCGCGACCTCTTGGTCGGACAGCTGGTTGGAATAGGCCGGCATCTCCCCCGTATTGGGCGCGCGTGGCGTGGTCACAGTGTGGGCGCCGTCGAGAATGATGCGCAAGGTCGAGGACGGATTGACCGATTGCAGCAGCGCGTTGGCAGGCAGCGGCGGATAGATCCGCGGTGCGCCGGATCCGTCGGCCTCATGGCAGGCGATGCAGAGCTTGGCGTAGATGGCCTTGCCGGCCTTCATCTCGGCATCGTCAGGCGGCGTCACCATCGTCTCACGCCGTGCTGGCGGCAGGTTCTTCAGGTAAACCGCGATCGCGCGCACGTCGGCGTCGCTCATCTTCGAGGTCGAGTTGACGACCACCTCCGCCATCAGCCCGCTGGCATGGCTCCTGGCGTTGCGCCCGCTCTGAAGATATTCCGTGACGTCCTCGAGGCTCCACGATTTCAGCCCGGTGCGGGCGGCACCATCGAGCCTTGGCGCGTACCAGCCGCCGACCTCGTTGCCCGCGAGGGCCTGCGCCTGCCTGTCCGCGCCAAAATAGTTCTTCGGCGTATGGCAGGCGCCGCAATGACCGAGCCCGGTGACGAGATAGCCGCCCCGATTCCACGCCGCGCTCTGGCTCTGGTCCGGCTCGAACAGGCCGGGTTTGAAATAGACCATGTTCCAGATCCGCATCAGGCCGCGATAGCCAAACGGCCAGCGCAGTTCTGGCGGCTTGTTGCGGCTGCTGATGGCCGCGAGCGTTCCGAGATAGGCCCGGATCGCCAGCGTGTCATCCTTCGTCATCCGCGTGAAATAGGGGTAGGGGAACGCCGGGTAATAGTTGGAGCCGTCGGGCGCGACACCGGTGCGCACGGCGCGAGTGAAATCGGCGTCGGTCCAGGCGCCGATCCCGGTGTCGCGGTCAGGCGTCAGGTTCGGCGCGTAGATCGCGCCGAAGGGCGTGTCGATGCGCTTTCCGCCTGCGAGCGGTTTGGCCGGATCGGCGGTGTGGCAGCCAGCGCAATCGCCGGCCTCCACCAGCGCTTTGCCGTAGGCGATCAGCTCGGGTGACGGCTCGGCAGCAACGGCCGCGCTCGCAACCGCACTGCACAACGCCAGACCCACGAGAGCCAGGCCAGCCAGAATCGTCCGCATCGAAAGCCTCTCCTGCGACCCATCGACGCCGTCCCGGACGAGCGGGCGTCAATTCGTTGCGCGACGGCGGGGGTATGGTGACACAAAATGAAAATCGCGGATGCCAATGCAGCCACGAAATTGCGATTTTTACCCGACGCTGCCTTTGGTCCAGAATTGTGATGCGGAGCGTGAAATATCCGACATAGAGTGGCGGAAATGGTCGGCGCGCCCTAGCTAAAAACAACGGGCAGGCAACGGCTTAAGCAGCCAAGCGCTCAAAAGGGCGGAAGAGGACATAATGGGCATCAACCAGGGTCCGATCAGTCTCGATCAGAAATACACCCAGGACACCGGACATATTTTCACGACCGGCATTCAAGCCCTGGTCCGCCTGCCGATGGCCCAGATCCGGCGCGACCGTGCCGCGGGGCTGAACACCGCGGGCTTCATCTCCGGCTATCGCGGCTCGCCGCTCGGCGGCTATGACCAGCAGCTCTTCGCGGCGCGCAAGCATCTCGAGCAATACAACATCAAGTTTCAGCCCGGCGTGAACGAGGATCTGGCCGCGACCGCGGTCTGGGGCTCGCAGCAGCTCAACCTCTCGCCCGGCGCCAAGTATGATGGCGTGGTCGGCATCTGGTACGGCAAGGGCCCCGGCGTCGATCGCTGCGGCGACGTCTTCCGCCACGGCAATGCCGCGGGCTCCGCCAAGAACGGTGGCGTCTTGTGTCTCGCCGGCGACGACCACGGTGCAAAATCCTCGACCGTCCCGCATCAATCCGACCACGCCTTCATGTCGGCGCTGATGCCCTATCTCTACCCGTCGAGCGTCCACGAGATGATCGAGATGGGTCTTCTCGGTATCGCGATGTCGCGCTACTCGGGCTGCTGGGTCGGCATGAAGGTGATCACGGAGACGGTGGAGACCACCGCCGAGATCGACCTCACCGACGAGATGACGCCGTTCGTGATCCCGACCGATTTCGAGATGCCCGAGGGTGGCCTCAATCTGCGCTGGCCCGACGACCGCTTCGCCCAGGACCGCCGCCTGCAGGACTACAAGGGCTTTGCCGCGATCGCCTTTGCGCGCGCCAACAAGGTCAATCGCATCACGATGGATTCGCCGAACGCGCGCTACGGCATCATGGCGTCCGGCAAGAGCTACGAGGATATCCGTCAGGCGCTGCGCGAGCTCGGTATCACGCCCGAGGTCGCCGCCAAGATCGGACTTCGATTGTACAAGATCGGCATGCCCTGGCCTCTGGAGCCGGAAGGCGTCAGGCAATTCGCTGTAGGCCTCGAGGAAATCTTCATCATCGAAGAGCGCCGCGAGATCGTCGAGAATCAAGTGAAGCAGGAGCTGTTCAACTGGCGCGACGATGTCCGTCCCCGGATCATCGGCAAGATGGACGATCACGACAAGCGCTTCCTCCCCTTTGCCGAAGAACTCAGCGTCGCCTCGCTGGCCAGCTCGCTCACCGAGCGGCTGCTTCGACTTGATCTCAATCCCGAAATTGCAACGATGCTGCGCGCCAAGGCCGATTGGTTCAACGGCCGCCAGGCGTCGCAAATGCAGGCGACCGCGCCTGTCGCCCGCACCCCGTATTTCTGCTCCGGCTGCCCGCACAACACATCGACCAAGGTGCCCGAAGGCAGTCGCGCCTTTGCCGGCATCGGTTGCCACTTCATGGCGCTGTGGATGGATCGCTCCACCGAGACCTTCACACACATGGGCGGCGAGGGTGTGCCGTGGGTCGGCGTTGCCCCCTTCACCAAGGAAGAGCACGTGTTCGCCAATCTCGGCGACGGCACGTATTTCCACTCCGGCAGCCTCGCGATCCGCCAGGCGATCGCCTCCGGCGCCAACATCACCTACAAGATCCTCTATAACGACGCGACCGCGATGACCGGCGGCCAGCATGTCGACGGCGAATTGTCGCCGCAGCAGATCACCTTCCAGCTTCACAGCGAAGGCATCCGCGAGATCTATCTCGTCTCGGAAAATCCCGACGCCTATCCGGCGAACGAGATCGCGCCCGGCGTCAAGACCGCGCATCGTGACGAGCTCGACGCGGTCCAGAAAACGTTGCGCAAGGTCAAGGGCGCGTCCGCGATCGTTTTCGTGCAGACTTGCGCCGCCGAGAAGCGCCGTCGCCGCAAGCGCGGCACGATGGAGGATCCGGCGCGCCGTGTGCTGATCAATCCGGCGGTGTGTGAAGGCTGCGGCGATTGCTCGGTGCAATCGAACTGCATTTCGGTCGAGCCGCTGGAGACCGAGTTCGGCCGCAAGCGCGCCATCAATCAGTCGACCTGCAACAAGGATTATTCCTGCGTCAAAGGCTTTTGCCCGTCCTTCGTCACCGTCGATGGCGGCAAGATGCGCAAGCGCGCGCCGGCGGGCGTCGGCGATATCGGCGATCTGCCCGAGCCGGCATCGCGCCCGAACCTGGACAAGCCCTACAACATCGCGGTCGGCGGCGTCGGCGGGACCGGCGTGCTGACCATCGGCGCGCTGCTCGGCATGGCCGCCCATATCGAGGGCAAGGCCTCGATGATCCTCGACATGTCGGGCCTGGCGCAAAAGGGTGGGGCGGTGCTCAGCCACGTCCGGCTGTCCGACCATCCGGCCGAGGTGACCTGCTCGCGCATCGTCACCGGCACGGCCGATGTCGTGCTCGCAGCCGATGAGGTGGTCGCGGTTGCCAAGGACACCATCTCGCTCTGCGATAGCAGCCGCACCCGTGGCATCATCAACAGCCACGTCATTCCCACCGCCGACTTCGTTCTCAACCGCGACTTCAACTTCCAGACCCGCAAGCTGAACGGGTTGCTGGAAACCGCGCTACATGAGGACTCGGTGTTTTTCGACTTCACCAAGCCGGCCGAGCAGCTGCTCGGCGACAGCATCGCCACCAACATGATGATGATGGGCTACGCCTATCAGAAGGGCTTGCTGCCGTTGTCGGCGGAGTCGATCGAGCAGGCGATCGAGGTCAACGGTGTCTCGATCAAGATGAACAAGGAAGCCTTCCGCCTCGGCCGCCTCGCGGTCGCCGATCCCCAGCGCCTCGCCGGCATGCTGAAGGGGACTGACGAAGTCGTCGCACCGAAGACGCTGGACGCCATGACGCTCGACGAACTCGTCGAGCACCGCGCAAAACACCTCACCGCCTATCAGAACGGCCGCTTGGCCAAGCGCTACCGCAAGCTGGTGGACCAGGTCAGCGACGCCGCCAGACAGGGCGGCTATGACGAGGCGCTGACGCGCGCCGTTGCGGTCAATTACGCAAAACTGCTGGCCTACAAGGACGAATACGAGGTTGCGCGCCTCTACACCGACGGCGCGTTCGAAAAGCAGCTCGGAGACCAGTTCGAAGGCGACTTCAAGTTCAATTTCAACCTGGCCCCGCCTATTCTCAGCAGGGGCGTCGACGCGCTCGGCCGCCCGAAGAAGCGCGCCTTCGGCCCGTGGATGCTTCCGGTGTTTCGTATGCTGGCAAAATTCAAGTTCCTGCGCGGCACGCCGCTCGACATCTTCGGTCGCAGTGCGGACCGCAAGCTCGAACGCGATCTCATCGCCGGCTACGAGAAGGACGTCGCCACCGTGCTCGGCTTGCTGTCGCCGCTCACGATCGACACCGCGGTGGAGCTGCTGTCGTTGCCCGACCGCATTCGCGGCTACGGCCCGGTCAAGGAGAAGGCCGTCGCAGACGCCAAGGCCCGCTACGCCCAGCTCGCCGCCGATTTGGCCAACCCGCCGCCGGCACCAAGGCAGATCGCAGCGGAGTAGAATTTGTGGGGTGGGCTCGCTAATCCACCCCACAAATTCCTGTATGAAATCAACCACCATTCTACTGTGCATGGGGTTGTTTTCGCGGAAAAGGGTTTTTCGATAAAACGAAACCGCTTGTGCCGTCGGGCAAAACACCTTTAGGGTTCTGCCCGTCGTTCCCGTCATTGCGAGCGCAGCGAAGCAATCCAGAAAGCGTCCGCGGAAAGATTCCTGGATTGCTTCGCTGCGCTCGCAAGGACGATCCGGCAGCAGAGGCCCTCCCGCCGCACCTCGGCGATTTGCGCCAACGCGCTGCCCTCTCGCCCGGCGGAATATTTCCGCGCTTGCCAACAGGGCAGCAGCGGTTCAGAAAAAACCGGAAGTGAGAAACGCCAGCGGAGACCTTATTTGACCATCAAGGGCAAGGCCTACATTGCCGGGATCTACGAACACCCGACCCGGCATGCGCCGGACAAATCCACCGCGCAGCTCCATGCCGAAGTCGCCAAGGGCGCGATCGAGGATGCCGGGCTCAGCAAGGACGATGTCGACGGCTATTTCTGCGCGGGCGATGCCCCGGGCGGCGCCTGGCCGATGGTCGATTATCTCGGGCTGAACACCAAAAAGCTCCGTCATGTCGATTCCACCGAGACCGGTGGCTGTTCTTACATCATCCATCTCGGCCACGCCGCTGAAGCCATCGCCGCGGGCAAGTGCTCGATCGCGCTGATCACGCTGGCCGGCAAGCCGCGCACCGGCGCGATGCCGCCGCGCGCGGCCGGCGCGGAAGCCGATTTCGAGACGGCTTACGGCGCGACTACGCACAATGCCTACGGCATGTGTGCCATGCGCCACATGCACGACTATGGCACCACCAGCGAGCAGCTCGCCTGGATCAAGGTCGCGGCCTCGCACCACGCGCAATACAATCCGCACGCGATGCTCAAGGACGTCGTCACCGTCGAGGACGTTCTGAACTCCCCGATGATCTCCGATCCCTTGCATCGCATGGATTGCTGCGTCGTCTCCGACGGCGGCGGCGCGCTGATCGTGACGACGCCCGAGATCGCAAAAAGCCTGAAGAAGCCGCTGGTCAAACTGATCGGACATGGCGAGGCGATGAAGGGGCCACGCGGCGGCAAGGATCTCGACCTCACGTACTCCGCCGGCATCTGGTCGGGCCCGCGTGCGTTCGAGGAGGCCGGCATCACGCCGAAGGACATCAAATACGCCTCGATCTACGACAGCTTCACCATCACCGTCCTGATGCAGCTCGAAGACCTCGGCTTCTGCAAGAAGGGCGAGGGCGGCAAGTTCGTCGCCGACGGCAATTTGATCTCGGGCGTCGGCAAGCTGCCGTTCAACACCGATGGCGGTGGTCTCTGCAGCAACCATCCCGTCAACCGCGGCGGCATGACCAAGATCCTCGAAGCCGTGCGGCAACTGCGCGGCGAGGCGCATCCGAAGGTGCAGGTCAAGAATTGCGATCTCGCCATCGCCCACGGCACCGGCGGGCTTCTCGGCGTCCGCCACGCCGCCTCGACGGCCATTCTGGAGCGCGTGTGATGAGCGAAGCCAAGAAATATCCGGCCCCGGTGACGAACCCCGAGACCGCCGCGTTCTGGGACGCGGCCAAGCAGGGCAAGTTCATGATCAAACGCTGCACCGCCTGCGGCGAAGCGCATTACTTCCCGCGCGCGATCTGCCCGTTCTGCTACTCCGACAAGACGGTGTGGGAGGAGTCTTCGGGCGAGGCCACGATCTACACTTACAGCCTGATGCGAAAGTCGCCGACCGGCCCCTACGCGATCGGCTACGTCACTCTGAAGGAGGGGCCGTCGCTCCAGACCAATTTCGTCGATTGCGATTTGACGACGTTGAAGATCGGCCAGAAGGTGAAGGTGGTGTTCAAGCCGACCGATGGCGCGCCGCTGCCGTTTTTTACGCCGGCGTAGTAGGCGCGGTGAGTTCTTCCCTTCCCCCCTTGTGGGGGAAGGTGGCGCGAAGCGCCGGATGAGGGGTATCTCTCCACAGAGAGATTGTTCGATGAGGAGCGAACCCCTCACCCAAACGAGTTTGTTGCGGGCACCTTGTAGCCCTCTCCCACAAGGGGAGAGGGCGCAACAATGGGCGCCGCTCAGCTGAAGCTGCCGGGAGGAAACAACAAAAATGTCCGCCAGATACGACGAACTCAAAGGCCTCAAGAACCTCGGCCAGAAATATGCCTACACCGATCGCGAAGTGATGCTCTACGCCTACGGCATCGGGCTCGGCGCCGATCCGATGGACGAGAACGAGCTCGCTTTCGTCAACGAGGGCACGCTGACGCCGCGGCCGCTCAAGGTGGTGCCGACTTTTGCATCCGTCGCGGCGTGGGGCGCGGGTCCCGGCGAGATGAACCTCAACCGTGTGATGGTGGTCGACGGCGAGCGCGACATCACCTTCCACCAGCCGCTGCCGGTGGCGGCACACATCACCGCCGATTCCTCCGTGGTCGAAGTCTACGACAAGGGCAAGGACAAGGGCGTCGTCATCAGCCACCAGACCGTGCTCAAGAACGAGAAGGGCGAGAAGCTGGCAACTTTGGTCGCCTCGCGCTTCGCCCGCGGCGACGGCGGCTTTGGCGGGCCGAACCTGACCCAGCCGGATCCGCACAAGATCCCGTCGCGCGCACCCGACACGACCATCGACATCGTGACGCGCCCGGACCAGGCGCTGGTCTATCGTCTCTGCGGCGACCGTAACCCGCTGCACTCCGATCCCGAATTCGCGAAGAAGGCCGGCTTCCCGCGCCCGATCCTGCACGGCATGTGCACCTACGGCATCACTTGCCGCGGCGTACTCCAGACCTATGCCGACTACGACGCCTCCGCCTTCCGCCAGCACGTCGCGCGGTTCTCCTCGCCAGTCTATCCCGGCGAGACCGTGACCATGGACCTCTGGAAGGACGGCAGCGTGATCTCGTTCGAAGCCAAGGTGAAGTCGCGCGGCGTCACCGTGATCAAGAACGGCAAGACGGTGCTGGGTTGATGATGCCGCTCGACGCGCTCTGAGTTATCTCGTCATGCCCGGGCTTGTCCCGGGCATCCACGTTCTTCCGCGCGGTTGGCGACCAAGTTCGTGGATGGCCGGGACAAGCCCGGCCATGACGGAGCAAAAAAACAAAGGGAGACGCCACCATGGGACTACTCGACGGCAAGGTTGCGCTGATCACCGGCGCGGGTGGGGGGCTCGGTGAGGCCTACGCAAAGCTGTTCGCGCGGGAAGGGGCTTCCGTCGTCGTCAACGACCTCGGCGGTCCCCGTGACGGCTCCGGCGCCGACACATCGATGGCGCAGCTCGTGGTGGATGCGATCAAGTCCGAAGGCGGCAAAGCGGTCGCCAACGGCGCCGACATCTCCACTATGGAAGGCGGCCAGTCGGTGTTCGACGACGCCATCAAGCATTTCGGCCGCGCCGACATCCTCGTCAACAATGCCGGCATTCTGCGTGACCAGACCTTCGCCAAGGCCTCTGAGTCTGACTGGGACAAGGTCATCAAGGTGCATCTGAAGGGCACCTTTTGTTGCACCATGCCGGTGTTTCGCTGGATGCGGGAAAACGGCGGCGGGGTCATCGTCAACACCTCCTCGACCTCGGGCTTGATCGGCAATTTCGGCCAGAGCAATTACGGCGCGGCCAAGGGCGGGATCTGGGGCCTGTCCAACGTGCTGGCGATCGAGGGCCGCAAATACAACATCCGGATCTGGACGCTTGCGCCGGGCGCGTTGACCCGCATGACCGCAGACCTGCCCCGCTATAAGGAGAACCCCGGTGCGGCGCTGGGGCCGGACGGCATCGCGCCGGCCGTGCTATACATGGTCAGCGACTTGTCGGGCGACCAGACCGGCAAGGTGCTGGGCGTGTCCGGGCCCCGCGGCGTGCGCGAAATGCGGATGATGGAAATGGACGGCTGGAAGCCGCCGCACACGGGCTGGAAGGCCCAGGACATCGCCGATCATGCCAAGGAGATCTTCTTCTCCGAAGAGCAGATCAAGATGGGGGCGCGGCGGTTTTAGGCCATGGTCGTCCCGGGGCGCGCAGCGCGCGAACCCGGGACCTCGAGATTCCGGGTTCGATGCTAACGCATCGTCCCGAAATGACGAACAAGAGGATAGAGGACTAGATGAAACTCACCCCCGACGCCAAGGGCACCTTCGCAATCGCGCCGACGCCGTTCCACGATGACGGCCGGATCGACGAGCGCTCGATCGACCGTCTGACCGATTTCTACGAGGAGGTCGGCTGCGACGGCGTCACGGTGCTGGGCATTCTTGGCGAGGCGCCGAAGCTCGATGCCGCCGAGGCCGAACAGGTGGCGGTACGCTTCGTCAAGCGCGCCAAGAAAATGCAGGTGATCGTCGGCGTCTCCGCGCCGGGTTTCGCCACCATGCGCTCGCTGGCAAAGGCATCGATGGAGGCCGGTGCGGCCGGTGTGATGATCGCGCCGCCGCCGTCGTTGCGGACCGACGACCAGATCATCGGCTATTACAAGCAGGCGGCCGAAGCCATCGGCCCCGACGTGCCCTGGGTGCTCCAGGACTATCCGCTGACCTTGTCGGTGGTGTTCACCCCCGCCGTGATCCGCAAGATCGTCATGGACAATCCGAACTGCGTGATGCTCAAGCACGAGGACTGGCCGGGGCTGGAAAAGATCTCGACGCTGCGCAATTTCCAGAAGGACGGCTCGCTGCGGCCGCTCTCGATCCTCTGCGGCAACGGCGGGCTCTTTCTGGACTTTGAGATGGAGCGCGGCGCCGACGGCGCCATGACCGGCTATGCCTTCCCCGAGCTTCTGATCGACGTCGTGCGACTTTCGAAGGAAGGCAAGCGCGACGCCGCCCATGATCTGTTCGACGCACATCTGCCGCTGATCCGCTACGAGCAGCAGCCTGGCGCGGGCCTTGCCGTGCGCAAATACGTGCTGCAGAAGCGCGGCATCATCGCCTCCAGCGTCCAGCGCAAGCCAGGCGCCACCATCACGCCGGCGGCGAAGGCAGAGGTCGAGTACCTGCTGTCGCGCGTCGCCCGCGTCGACAAGCGCGCCAATCTCGGCCCGCAATCCAGCGCGGCAGGTTAGTCGAATGGCCGAGACGACAGCATCACGCCCTGCGTCGACGATCCTCCTGCTGCGCGACGGCGCAGCAGCGAAGGAAATTGAAGTCTTCATGATGGTCCGCCATCATCAGATCGAGTTCAGTTCGGGCGCGCTGGTGTTTCCCGGCGGCAGCGTCGATGCCGGCGATCAGGAGATCGTCAAGCGCTCCGACCTGTATTCGGGCGGCGAGGGCCTGAGTGAAGCGGACCGCGGGTTTCGGATCGCTGCGATCCGTGAGACCTTTGAGGAAAGCGGCATCCTGCTGGCGCGGTCGAAGGATTCGGGCACGCCTGTTGACGCCAGGCGCGCCGGCGAGATCGCCGATGCGCATCGCGTCGCGCTCAACGAGCACAAGGTTAGCTTCCTGAGCATTCTGGCCGATAACGGCCTCCAGCTCGCGCTCGATACGCTGGTGCCTTACGCGCACTGGATCACGCCCGAGGGGATGCCAAAACGTTTCGACACCTGGTTCTTCCTTGCGGCAGCACCGCCCGACCAGCTCGGCGCGCATGACGGCCGGGAGTCGACCGATTCGATCTGGGTCTCGCCGCGCGAGGCCGTGGAGGGCGGCGAGAGCGGCCGCTTCAAGCTGCCGTTCCCGACCACGCGCAATTTGATTCGGCTCGCCAAGCAGTCGAGCGTGAGCGCCGCGCTGGAGCACGCCCGCGGCATGTCTGTCGTGACGGTGATGCCTGTCGTGACCAAGACCGACACCGGCCGCCAGCTCCGCATCCCCCGCGAGGCCGGCTATGACGGCGAAGTGTTCGAGGTTGGGGCGGTCGGCTAGGACAGTTCGACACACAACGAAGTATCCGCGAGGGCAGACGCGCTAGGTTCCGTCCCGGACAACGGGACGGAGCGCGCGACATGGACAACCGGCAGGACAACAACATTGCCGTCGAGCTGGCGCTGCTGCTCGCGCTCGCAACGCTCTGGGGCGGCTCCTACACCTTCATCAAGCTCGGCGTCGCCACCATTCCGCCGATCACGCTGATCGCAGCGCGCACCACGATTGCCGGCCTGCTGCTGCTCGCGATTATGTGGGCGCGGGGCATCAGGATGCCGACGGATGCCGCGACCTGGCAACGCTTCGCCTTCCAGGCCGTGCTCAACAGCGTGATCCCCTGGACGTTGATCGCCTGGGGCGAGCGCCATGTCGACGCCGCGCTCGCGACCATCCTCAACTCGGCCGGCCCGATCTTCACCTTCCTGCTCACGGCCGTTGTGACGCGTCACGAGGCGACGACACCGCGAAAGCTGGTCGGCGTGGTCGCCGGCATGGCCGGCATCCTGCTGATCGTCGGCGTCGATGCCTTCCATGATGTCGGAAACGGCCTCGTCGCGGAGGCCGCCATCGTTGCCGCCACCATCTGCTACGCCTGCGCCGCGATCTTCGGTCGCAGCTTCAAGGGCCTCGATCCCATGGCGCCTGCGGCCGGCTCGCTGCTGGCGGGGGCGGCGGCGCTGATCCCGGCCTTGCTCATCGTCGAGCAGCCCTGGACGCTGTCGCCCTCGCTGAGTTCCGTGCTGGCGCTGCTCGCGCTGGCGACCTTCTCGACCGCCGCGGCCTTCGTGATCTATTTCCGCCTGATCCAGACCCTGGGCTCGGTCGGCACCACCGCGCAGGCCTATCTCCGCGTGCCGATCGGGGTTGCCATCAGCGTCGCCTTCCTCGGCGAGGGCCTGAGCCGGACCGCCTGGATCGGCCTTGCCTGCGTCGTCCTCGGCGTCGCCGCCATGACCATCCCGGCCCGGCGGCCGGCCGACGTCAAAACGTCGTAAAACCGGCGCCAGGGAGGGCGGCAGGGCTTTAATATTAAGGATATTCGGCGGCCAGACGCATGTTCCCCCGGGACCGCAATACGTCGTATATTGGGAGCTCCAATAGCCCGGTCCTCACATCACCAATGTCCGCCGAATTGACGCCGACCCCTGAGAAAAAGCGAACATTCTCGCTCTCCATCGGCCAGCTCACGTTCGGCAGCTTCCTTCTGGTGCTGGCGGTGATCATCGTCACCTCGACCGCGAGCGTGATCGCGATCCGGCACATCGACAGGACCTTTGCCGAGCTGCAGCGGCTGCAGAGCGTCGGCGATCTCGCCGAGGACATCGACCGCCGCATGAACGAGCTGCGGCTCGCCGCGCGCGACTTCGTCACCGATCCCGGCGCCGGAATCCAGTTCAAGCAGGTGGGCGAGGCGGCCTCGACGCTCAGTGACATCCTGAAGAAGACCCGCATCGAGCTCGTGCCCGAGCAGCAGGATATGATCGACGGGGTCAGCGAGCGGCTTGCGACCTATCGCAGCGGGCTGGAGCGGATCTCGACCTTGATCGACCGCCGCGCCCAGCTACTTGCCGGCCTGCCGCCGCTCCGCGACCAGTTCGATGCGGCTGTCTCCGGCACCGGGGACCGAGAACTGGCATCCCGCCTGTCGGAAGCGCAGAGCCGGATCGCGCTCGGTTTGCTTGCGCGCAACCCGTCCGCGGCCGAGCAGGCGGCGCAGAGCATGTGGGCGATGGGGATCGCTGATCCGAAGCTCAGATCGGCCGTCAACGATTACGCCGAGGCTATCATCGCGGTCGCTGTCCGGGAACGGCAGATCGCCGACATCGACCGCGAAGTACTGGGAACCGAGGGCCGGCTGATCGGCCGCGTCACCGAATTGCTGCGCGAGGTCAGCGCCCGGCGCGGCCACGTGCTGTCGCGCGACTTTGCCCGCACGCTGACGGAGGCGCGCTGGCAGAGCATCGTGCTCGGTACCATCGGCGTGCTGATCGGCATTCTCGCGGCCGGCTTCGTGGTGCGGCGGACAGTCCGTCCTCTTGCCCAGATCGCGCGGTCGATCCGCGCGCTCGCAGCCGGCGAGAAGAACACCTCGATCCCGTCCGCCGACCTCGATAATGAGATCGGCGACATTGCGCGGGCGGCCGAAGTGTTCCGCCGCGCGCTGGAAGAGGCCGACACGGCGCGCGAGGCGGCGGTGCGCGCACTGACCGAGCAGCGCCTTGCCGAAGAGAGCTACCGGAAGCTGTTCGAGGGCTCGGTCGATGGCATCTATGTCACGACGCCGGCCGGCGACCTCCTCAACGCCAATCCGGCGCTGGCGCGGATGATGGGTTACGATGGCCCGCAGCAGCTGATCGACAGCATCAACGACATCGCCCACACCATCTACGTCAATCCCGAGGCACGCGTCGAATATCAGCGGCTGATGGCACGCGACGGCATGGTGCGCGAGTTCGAATACCAGGTGCGCCAGCGCGGCGGCGACATCTTGTGGCTGTCCGACAGTGCCACCGGCGTCCGCGACGAGGCGGGCAACATCGTCCGCTACGAGGGCACGCTGCGCGACATCACCGACCAGAAGCGCGCCGAAGACGCCATCGCCGAAGGGCGGCGCCTGCTCCAGCAGGTCATCGACACCGTGCCCGCGGTCATCAACGTCAAGGATCGCGATCTGCGCTACGTGCTGATGAACCGTTACATGGCCGGCATCTTCGGAATCGAGCCCGGCGATGCACTGGGTCGCACCACGGCCGACCTGATGTCGCGCTACGGCGCGGCCAAGTCCGACGAGAGCGACAAGCGCGTGCTGACGCTGCGAAAAGGTCTCGGCTTCTACGAAGAGGAGTACATTGATTCTTCCGGCCACATGCGGCAATGGCTCGTCAACAAGCTGCCGCTGCTCGATGCAGAAGGCGAGATCGAGCGGATCGTCACCGTGGCGCTCGATATCGGCGAGCGCAAGCGCGGCGAGCAGGAGATGCGGAAAGCCAAGGAATCCGCCGAGACCGCGCTGCGCAATCTGCGCGAGACCCAGGCCTCGTTGATCGAGGCGGAGAAGCTGGCGGCGCTCGGGCGCCTCGTCGCCGGCGTCGCACACGAGGTCAACAATCCCGTCGGCATCAGCCTCACGGTCGCCTCCGCGCTGGAGCGCAAGACCGCGATGTTCACCGCCGAGGTCGAGCGGGGCGAGTTGCGCCGCTCCACGCTCAACGACTTTCTCCATACCAGCCGCGACGCGTCCTCGCAGCTCGTCTCCAATCTCAATCGCGCCGCCGAGCTGATCCAATCGTTCAAGCAAGTCGCCGCCGACCGCAACTATTCGGACCAGCGCAGCTTCGATCTCGGTGACCTCACCGAGCAGGTGGTGATGAGTCTGCGGCCCGGCCTGCGAAAGCACAATCTGACGCTCAATGTCGAGTGCCAGCCCGATCTGACCATGAACAGCTATCCCGGACCGTACGGCCAGGTCCTGACCAATCTGTTTCTCAACGCGGTGGCGCACGCCTTCCCGGACGGCCGGCCGGGGACCATCGACATCCAGGTGCGCGAGTCCGGCAAGGACAATGTCGAGATCATCTTCTCCGACAATGGCTGCGGCATGTCGCTCGACGTCCGCCGCCGTGCCTTCGATCCGTTCTTCACGACGCGCCGCGACCAGGGCGGCACCGGCCTCGGGCTGCACATCGTCTACAGCATCGTCACGAACAGGCTTGGCGGACGGCTCGATCTGGATTCCGAACCGGGCGGCGGCACACGTATCCAGATCATCCTGCCGCGAGTCGCGCCACTCGAGCAGGCCGCGGAATAGCCCGAGCGTTTTCGAGCGAAGTAGATGCCCGGTTCGCGCGAAGAAAACGTCGAAATAACAACAATTGAGAGCTGAGATTCTGATTCAATCAGAACCGAAGCTCTAGTCGGCCTCTGCAAGCTTGTGCAGCGTTGCGCCGAAAATCTGGCTAGCCTTGCCGACCAGCGCGGTCCCCGTCATGTCCCCGCGCGTCTCCGTGAAGGTGCCGCTGACGCCGATGCCGACCGCGGCAGGGCCGCCGAACAGCGGATTGTCGTCACCCCGCGGCGAGGTGTGACGCTGGACCAGCACCTCGCCCTTGAAGGTATTGTCCTTCACCGTGTAGCTGCCGGTGTAATAGAGGTAGGCATCGCCGCCAAGAATCTTGCCGTCGCGAAAAAGAATCACGCCGCTGCCCTTGCCGACCCGACCATCGAGCAGGTTCACGTGAATCGAATAGAGGCCGTTCTTCATAACGTCCCGAGGCCGGCCGCCATCGCCCAATGGCGTAACCGGTAGGGCATTTATGCCAAAGCGCATGCGCCCACGCAACGCGGGAGTTTGGCCGCCGGGCTTGCGCGCCTGCCCGTGAGCCGTAGTTGTCCCGGCTTGTCTATGACGCCGCCATGACGGTCTGATCATGAAGCGAGGCCAGTCGTTGCGAATCAAGTTGGCCCGCGAAATGCATAACCATTGTTGCACTGGCCGCGGGGTGCTGGAGCAAGACAAACGTGAGCAACTGGATCGATTCCGGCGGCGAGAAGCCGCGTCTGTACAGTGTGCGTCCCACGATTTGCGAAACACGACAACGGCGGATTGGCGGCGCGGCACGCTGGCGAAGCGTGGCGAGCCTCGCTTGCGCCCTGACCCTGATCGCACTCGCAGCCCCCTTCGGGCACGCGCGCGACCGCGGCCAGTTCGTCAACACCAATGCCGAATTGAAGGCCTGGTTCGACGGCCTGCGAAGCGGCAAGGGGCCTTGCTGCTCCGATGCAGACGGCTCGGCGCTCTCGGACACCGACTGGGACAGCAAGGACGGGCACTATCGGGTCCGTGTTCCACGCTATGGCTACGTGATCGACGGCCGACCGCAGGAGCTCGTCTGGGTCGAGGTGCCCGAGGAGGCCGTGATCTCGGAGCCGAACCGGGTGGGACGCACCATGGTCTGGCCGATCTACGGCTACATGGGCGTCGCCATCCGCTGCTTCATGCCCGGCAGCATGACTTAGGCGCTCCGGGCGGCACGACGACCGGTGAGCCGATGCGGCGCGCGCCGTGTCAGGTATATTTCTTGTCGCGCTCGAGCAGCTCGATGGAGATGCCTTCGGGGCCGCGGATGAAGCAGATGCGCACGCCGGGGCGGATCGTGGTCGGTTCGCGCGTGAAGGTGACGCCCTTGGCCTTGATCTCGGCGGCGACGGCGTCGATGTCCTTCACCGTGAGACCGAAATGGTCGAGGCCCTGATGCGGGTGCGACGGCGGCGGGTTGACCGCGTTGTCGCCTTCGAGTGGCGCAATGAAGATCCTTGCGCCTCCAAGATTCACGTCGATCCGTCCGGGCGCTTGCACGATCTCGCCACCGAGGATGTCCCGCAACCAGGCCGCCGTGGCCTCTGGATCAGGGCTGCGCAGATGGACGTGATCCCAAGTGACGACTGGCATTTCATGTTCTCCCGACGGGTCTTGATGTTGCAGCGCATGTTAGCGGCCTCGGCCGGTGACCGCCACCGCTCTTGCCACTCGAAAGCTGCGCGGGAACCTTAGTTCGTCTTCCCGATTAAGGTAAGCAGTGGCCGAATTCGTTGTCGAACGTGCTTCCGCCGCGATCGGTGAGGCAACCATGAACGCTCGGTTTGACCGCATCGGGTTAGGGCGTTTCGCCGGGACCGGCGAACGACTGGCGCGGGCGGTGACGATCGCGAGCGTTTCATTTGGGCGAGGCCTGCTGTGGCTGTTGGCGGCCATCATCGTCGGTTGCGGCGTCTGGATGCTGCTCCCTCTCTCCAGAGGCAACAGTGCCGAACCGGTGAGGTCTGACGTGGCAGCGGTCGAGACGGCGCCTTCGGGCGACGAGGCCGTCGTGTCGTCGCCATCCGAAGCTCAGATTCCGACAATGGCTGAACTCGGTCGGATCAGGATTTCATCGCAGACCTGGCGCCGCGGCGGCCTTGGCTCGAAGGCGCTGGTGACGTTCACGCTGCGCAACGACAACGACTATGCCGTAAAGGATGTCGAGATCGCCTGTGCTTTTGCGCGGCGCGATGGCAGTCATCTCACTGACCGCAGCCGCGTTCTGGCGGATACGGTTAACATGAAGAGCCGCAAGACTTTTGCGCGCATTCCTGTCGGCTTCGTCAATGTGAATGCCGATCAGGCGAAGTGTTCGCTTGTGGCAGCACGTCGGACCTAAGGCCGGCATTTTTCGGTAGCGGAAAAGTTACTGTCCTGGGGCCTTGGCCAAAAAACTTGCCGTCGCCATTTGAACCGAATGGCTGGGGCAGGAACCAATTAAATGATCGCCTGTTGAGGCGGAGAGCCCACGCGGGGATGCGGCGGGCGGAGCGCGGCCAATGCCTATCCTTCGGTATTTCATTTTTGTCGGTGGAGCCTTGCTCGCACTGCTGCTCGCGGCGAACCACGTTCTGCCGACTTCGCCTGTGACGCAGGCGGTTGCAACCGCAAGCAACGAACAGCCGTTGATCCGGATCCGGTCCGATCGCCACCTGCCGGAGCGCGTCGTGCTCGACACCACTCAGCCGCCGCTTGCCGCCCCTGCGGTGAAGATCGCCGCCGCCGCGGCTCCCCAGCCGCCCGTGGAGGGTATGTCGCCGGCCTTGGCCGAGATTACAGCCAAGGCGCGGGTCCGCGAGACTTTCGCTCAATTCACGCCGGCCGCGAAGGCTGATGCCGCTGCGGTCAAGAAGGCCGAAGCCAAGACGCAAGTTCAGGCGCAGGCCCAGGCCCAGACTCCTCAGGCCCAGCCACTTCAGACCCCAGCGCAGCAGCCCAAGCGCAAGGTCGCCAGAGCGCATCCGGTGCCGCAGCAAGGGCGGCCGATGATGGTGATGGCGCAGCAGCCGCATTTCGGCTTCTTCGATAGCACCTGGTAAGAGCGGGTCTGCCCCGTCTCGAATCGGGGCGGGAAGGGCTTTTTATTGGCGGGCCTCTCTGCTAATTCGAACCCATCCGAACGTCATCCGGCCTGCTGCCCGCCAGCAGCGAACTGGGGCGTCTCGGCTGCGGCCCAATGTCGGGCCCAGGGCGCTCGTAGCTCAGCTGGATAGAGCATCGGATTTCGATTCCGAGGGTCGGGAGTTCGAATCTCTCCGAGCGCGCCAATTCCGGATATGTTCGGAAGAGGGCGCTGACAACAACAACAACCACCGCCGCAGCGGCCTGCCTGGTCAGCCTGCCGTCGGACCGGCTTGCCGGCCCCGCGCCAGCGTGTCGGACGGCGCTTCGTGGAAGGTCGCGCGGTAAGCTGCGGCAAACTCCCCCAAATGGTGAAAGCCTTGGGCGCGCGCGCATGTGGTGACGGTGGCGCCGCCGCCTTTGAGAAGGCGAGACCGGGTGGCCCACAATTTTTTCAGGCGAATGTACTGGTGCAAGCTCATGCCGCGCACCTTGCTGACGGCGCCGCCGAGCGTCCGGATCGAGACGCCGAACTCGCCGGCGAGATCGGCTGTATAGATCGGAGCAGTCGGATGTGTCGCGACGTAATCGTCGATCCGCTGCACGAGTTTGATCGACCGCTCGCCCTGGACGGAGGCACTCCGGTCTGAGAGCGGATCGATGCAAAACAGATCGTCGAGCGCAAGCAGCAGACCTTCCTGGAGATGGGCGGCGACCTCGGTCGTTTCGAACAGGGCCGGCTGCACCGACGCGGTTCGCAGAATGTCGAGCAGGAGCTGGCGTATGTGGAGCAAAGCGGGGCGGTTCGCGCCAAAGGCCCGCAAATCGTCCACCTGATCGAACCAGCCCCGGTCACTCAGGCCAGGCGAGAAGATGATCATCGCATGATGATTGGTCCGGCGCTCGACGAAATGGCATTCATCGCTGCCGCGGAGCGCGATGAAGAAGCGCGCGTCCAGCTCCATGCCCTTGGAATTGACCTGAAGGTCGTCCGTCATGGGCAGGATCACCATCCCGCCGGGCATCCGATAGGCGGCGTCGAGGATGCGCGCGAACGAGCGCATCATGACGATGCGGCAGCCGGGCAGGGAGACGACAGCGCGAGCCGCCGCGAAATTCTGGACATCGAGCGGAATGCTTCTCGCATCCTCCATCGACTCGATCGGCCGAAACGCATCGACGTCGGCAAAGCCGATCAATTGAAGCGCCGAGGATGGGGCGAGGGCGTCGAACAACATGGGTGTGGCCGGCTGCCGCAATGTGACAATCAAATGAACGTCAGTACATCGCCATCAATGGCGAAACATCGCGCTTCAGTAAACCGGATTCCGGGCCGTAGTATTGCGGACATCATCGCATAAAGCCCGGCGGATCGATGTCGTCGTCAACGGTCTCGCGTCATCGGCTGGCCGGAGGCGAGGTCGATGAAATGCAGCCGCGTACAGGCAGGACAGGCGAAGGAGGCAAAGCTCTGCGCCTCCTGTCTCTGTTGCTTCTCGAGATGTGTCTGCACATTCATGCCCGTCTGGGGACATCGAAAAACGATCAAATCGACCATCGTCGGAGAATGACGGCGTGGCGGATTTCGTCTTTGATCTAGATCAGTTTTGGAATGCCTCCAGATCAACATCCTTGATCTCGCAAAAGCGAAGGGGGCCCCGGAGGGCCCCCTTAAAATCACCAGCGGCGGTAGCGTGGTCCGTAATAGCGAGGACCACCATAAAAGCGCGGTGCATATCGGGGACCATAGTAGGGCCGCGGCCCGTAGTATCCATAGTAGTTCGGGCGCCAGAAACAGCGTCCCCAGGCGTCACAGACCATGCGGACCTGCTCGACGTCCGAGACCTGCGGCGTCGCAGGAGCAGGCGCGATGGGCATGGCGGACGCCGCCGATGCGACCAACGCACCCAACAGGGACGCGGCGACGAGGCCAATTCTAAGCTTCATGATGTCTTTCTCCGCTTACGCAATACAGGGATATCGAAGTTTGTTCTGATCAAATTGTGGCGAGACCGAAATGTAATGCTGATGAACAGGTCTTCAGCCAGCCCGCCGCGGGCCTGACCTTTGGCTCCGGGAAACTATCCCAGGTTCGAGCTCTTGACCAATGCTGCGCTTGCGTTTGCGTCCCCGCAGGACATTGCCGCCATCCTTGATCCCGCGCAATTCAGCGGTGCGGCTTCGTCCCTAAGCTTGGCGTCGTGCCAGCCTTTCGAGCAATTCGAAGAGCAGGCTCGCGAGGTCGCTTTGGAGCTGTGCAAATGGACAAAATGAGAATCGACAAGGGTGACTGGCTGGTCGTGTGCGACGGGCGCAAGGCGCTCATTTTGGAAAACCTCGGCGACGAGATGTTTCCGAACCTCCATACCAGGGAGGTGCACGAGCAGCCTAATCCCTCGACCGGTGCGCAAGGGACCGACGCTCCCGGCAGGCTCCATGGCGCGGCCGGCAGCACGCGCAGCTCGGTGGAGCAGACTGATTGGCATGACGAGGCCGAGCGCGCCTTCCTGCGCGGCCTCGCCGGACGGCTCGATGCCGCCGTCAGCTCAGGCGAGACCTCGGCCTTGACCATGGTGGCCTCGCCGCGCGCGCTTGGGATGATCCGCGCCGACTATTCGGACGTAGTGCGCAAGGCACTCCAGGGCGAGGTCGGCAAGGACCTCGTCAAACAGCCGGTCTACGAGATCGAGAAGCAATTGCTGCTGTCGGGCGCCGTCAAATAGGGCCCCCGCAGAGAATACGCCTGCGCCCCTCAGTAGCAGGGGTGCCGGCGGCGGTCCTGGCCGACATAGGCGGCTGCGCTCTGGTAGCAATGGTTGGTCGACGGGCCGTCGTAAAAGGCGAACGTCCCGGGAGTCATGCCGGGCCCGTAATTGTGCAGATAGCTGATCGGGTAGGGCAGCGGGTTCGTGTAGTGGCGGTGGTACCGGTGATGTCCACGCGCCTCTGCGAGGCCAGGGACAAGGATTGCGGCCGACAGGGCAGCAATCGCGGCTACAAGCTTCAACTTGCTCATCTCGAATCTCCGGAACCCGCACGAATAGGACACCCGTTTATAGCCACTTCGGGGGGCCGGAACACCCGTCCGAAGCCCGGAAATCGGGGCCAATCCCGCAGATTCCCAAGTGGGTGTGACAGAATTGCCGGTTCTGTGGTCCAGACTTGCCCATTTTTGGCCTTTTCGAGATGCTTAACGAATTCCCCACACAAGTGTGACCAAAGAGAATTAGCATAAGACTCCTGTTGCCGGCTTTTTGGGGTCCATAGGCCGGTCCATTCCTGAAGGCTTTCGCCGTCACCTCACCATGCGCATCACGCTTCTGAGTCTGCTGTTGCTCTCAGTCGTCGCCGCCTCGCCGGCGCGGGCGGAGCTGCACATCACCCGCGACCACGGCGGCTATGTCGAGGAGTACAAGGCCAAGTACAAGCGCGTCCGCGAGAAGGGCGAGCGCGTCATCATCGACGGCATCTGCAACTCGGCCTGCACCCTGGTGCTCGGCATCGTGCCGATGAACAAGATCTGCGTGACGCCGCGTGCCAGCCTCGGCTTCCACCAAGCCTACTACGACAAGGCCTTCACCTTCGGCATCAAGGTCACCAGCGCGGAGGGGACGTCCGACCTTATGGCCTATTACCCCGACAAGGTGAAGGACTGGATCCGCCGCAATGGCGGGCTCACCACCGACATGAAAAAGATCAAGAACGGCGTCGAGCTCTGGAAGATCATCGATCCCTGTCCGGACGAATGGTGAGCGGCTGAGCCGTCGCTCCGTCGCAGGGCAGCATCGCTCGGACAAAATTGGTCCAAATTCGCATTGCCGCATTGGCCCCCGGTGGGGCAATGAGGGCGGCAATGAACCAAAATCAAGAAGCCCTGGCCGCCCGCGCCGCGCCGATCCTGTTCGTCCTGCTCTGGAGCACCGGCTTCATCGGCACGAAATACGTCGTCAACAATGCCGACCCCTTGACCTACCTCGCCATCCGCATGGCGTTCGTGGTCGGTCTGATGGCAATCATCGTGGCGATTGCGCGACCGAAATGGCCGGACCGTATCGGCATCGCGCACAGCGCGGTCGCCGGCATCCTCGTCCATGGCTTCTATCTCGGCGGCACCGCAATCGCGATCGCGCACTCGGTTCCGGCCGGGCTCTCCGCGCTCATTCCGGGCCTTCAGCCGATTCTGACCTCGACCATCGCCAACCGCTGGCTCGGGGAGAAGGTGACGCCAGTGCAATGGGCGGGGCTCGTGCTTGGCCTCGGCGGCGTGGTGCTGATCCTGCACGGCCGTCCCATGACTGGCGAAGCCGGGCTCGGCTGGCTCGCCTCCGTGGTCTCGCTGATCAGCATCACGCTCGGCACGCTCTATCAGCGCCGCTACTGCAACCAGATCGACTGGCGCGCCGGCAATCTCGTGCAGTACGTATCCGTCACGATCTTCTTCGCGATCGGCGCCTTCCTGTTCGAGGACCGCGTGGTGCACTGGACGCGCGAGTTCATGCTTGCGCTGGCCTGGCTCGCCGTGGCGCTTTCGATCGGTTCGATCGGGCTGCTGTACTGGCTGATCCGCCATGCCGCCGCCACATCTGTCGCCAGCCTGTTCTATCTGGTGCCCGCCGTGACGGCGCTGATGGCTTATCTGCTGTTCGGAGAGAAGCTCGATGCGCTGGCGATCGCGGGCATGGTGATGTGCGCGGCCGCGGTGTTCGTGGTCAACCGACGCTTCTAGGACCGGCGGGCCGGATCCCCGGAATACATCCCTGACGTGCGGGTGCGTTCGTGTTAGGTTTGGGGCATTTCAGCCTCCCTTTCACACGGTGATTTCCATGAAGAAGGCGCGTCGTGCACTGCTCGCCAGATCCCTGAAGCCGGTCCGGATTGCCTGCATCAATTACGCAGAGGAGATGATGAGCGAGCGGATGATGGCGCGGCTCACGGCCGCGCTGCAGAAATGCTATGACGAGCACTTCCTGCCGGTCTGGGGTTATCCCGTCGATCTCGACGTCACCCGCAAGCCGAAGCCCACCGACTGGCAGCTGGTCTATTTCGACGATGCGACCCACGAAAATTTCCTCGGGCGGCATGAATTGACGCATCGGGGACAGCCGATCTCGAAGATCTTCCTCAAGGCGCTGGCCGAGGACGATCCGGTCAGTCTGGCAGCCTCGCATGAGCTGTTCGAGATGGTGCTCGACCCCATGGCCAATCTGTGGGCCGACAAGACCCGGCACACCCAATATGCCTACGAGGTTTGCGACGCGGTCGAAGAGGACGCCTTCGTCGTCAACGGCTTCCCGATGTCGAACTTCGTCTATCCCTCCTGGTTCGAACCCTTCAAGCATCCCCGGGGCACGAAGTTCGACCACATGGGATCGCTCAAGGAGCCGTTCTCGATGACCGAGGGCGGCTACGTCATCAAGAAGGTGAACGGCAGGAGATTGATCAAGCAGTTCGGCTCACCTGAGAAGCGGCGGCGCTTCAACGCCGAGGACCGGCGCGGTCATCGCAGCGAATTCCGCGATCCGCAAGGCGAGCATCATCCGGGCCGGCGTGCAGCCAAACGGCGAGGATAGGGGGCGCGGCGAGGTCTCCGGGCGCGTCCGCACCCGGAGACTTGGGCTTTGCGATCAGCGCTTGGCCTTCTTTTTCGACTTGGCAGCTTTCTTGGTGGCCTTCTTTGCCGTTTTCTTTGCAGTTTTCTTGGCCGCCTTCTTCGACGACTTCTTTGCAGCTTTCTTCGAAGTCTTCTTGGCCGCCTTCTTCGAGGTTTTCTTCGCAGCCTTCTTGGCTTTCTTCTTGGAAGCCTTCTTCGGCGCTACCTTCTTCGCGACCTTCTTGGCGGCTTTCTTCACCTGCTTGACGGCGGTGACAGCGGCGTCCTTGGTCGTTTCTACGGCGGCGGTGATCGTGTCCATCGCCTGTTCGGTGATCGGCTTGTCGTCGTCCATATCGTCCCCCACGGTTTGCATGGAGCGATGACGATAGCGGGTTTCATAATTGTGTCAAAGCAACGCTCAACCTTTGCGGATCTTTGCGTAGGCGGCGAGCGCGCGCTCTCGTCCCTTGGCATGATCGACAATCGGATGCGGATAGGTCTTGCCGAGCGTGACGCCGACGCTTGCAAGCTCGATCGGCGTCGCCTGCCAGGGCTGGTGGATCAGCTTGGCGGGTACGTCTTTCAGCTCGGGCCCCCAGCGCCGCACATAGGTTCCATCCGGGTCGAACTTCTGGCCCTGCAGCACCGGATTGAACACGCGGAAATAGGGCGCCGCGTCGGCGCCGCAGCCGGCGACCCACTGCCAGTTGGCCGGATTGCTGCCGGCATCCGCATCGACCAGCGTGTCCCAGAACCAGCTTTCGCCGTCGCGCCAGTCGATCAGGAGGTGCTTGACCAGGAACGAGGCGACCACCATTCGCACCCGGTTGTGCATCACGCCGGTGTGCCAAAGCTCGCGAAGGCCGGCGTCGACGATGGGATAGCCTGTGCGGCCGCGCTGCCAGGCGGAGAGCGCCTTGGCGTCGGGCTTCCATGGGAAGCTGTCGAAGTTCGCTTGCAGGTTTTCGGTGGCAAGGTTGGGATGGTCGTGCAGCAGGTGCCGGCAGAACTCGCGCCAGCCGAGCTCGCTCAGGAACTTGTCGACACCAGGTCCGATCGCGGGATTTTCCGCTGCGGCGAACCGCGCGGCGTACCAGACCTGGCGCGGGCTGAGTTCGCCGAACCTCAAATGCGGTGACAGGTGTGAGGTGCCTTCCCGGTCCGGGCGGTCGCGATCGCCGACATAGCCACGTGCGATGTGCTCGAGAAAGTCGCACAGGCGGCTGCGGGCGGAGGCTTCGCCGGCGGTCCATGTCTCGCGCAGGCCGCCGGCCCAATCGGGCGTGCCCGGCTCGAGCTTCCAGGTCTCCAGCGCGTCGCTGGCGACCGTCGGCGCAGGACGCAGCTCCTTCGGGGCCGGCAGGGGCTTGGGCGGATCGCCGAGCGCCAGCACGCGCCGCCAGAATGGCGTGAACACGCGCAGGCCGCGGCCTTCCTTGTTGCGGATTGCCGCGGGCGGGACGAGCAAGTCACCGGGAAAACTATGCGAGTCCACGCCGATCTTCGCCAGCGCAGCTTCGAGCTGCCGCTCAACCGCCTGATGCGGCGCCTGTGCGATCCCATTCCAGTAGACCGCGCCGGACCCGCTCTCGCGCGCCACTTCGGTGATTACCCTGGCCGCCGGCCCCTTGCGCAGGATCAGCGATCCGCCGCGGGTGGCAATGTCGGCGCCGAGCGCCCGCAGCGACTGCGCCAGCCACCAACGTGCCGCCGCGCCCGGCGCTCGCCCGGCCGCGTCGTCCAGCACATAGAGGCATATTACCGGCGCGCCGGTCTTTGCAGCGGCCTTGGCGGCGGCGTGGAGGGAGGGATGGTCGGACAGGCGGAGGTCATCGCGAAACCAGACGATGATGGGCGGAGCGCTTGGCGTGGTCCTTAGCGTAGTTCTGGGCGTGGTCAGGGGTGTCCTCGTTAACGATTTGGAAAGCATGTCGCGACGGGAACCGCGTTAATGCGGCCGTAAGCCGATTGCATGAATATGCAGGAATTACAGGAGTCATTCCATTCATGTACGGACGAGCAACGGCGAAGTTTCTGCCGCAATTCAAACTTGGCACCAAGGCGCTCCTCTGCGCGGTGCTGCTGATCGCCATGAATACGGCGCTCGTGGTCGGGGCCGGCTATTGGTCGCTCAGCTCCGTGTTCAACGATCGTGCGCTGCGCGATATCGAGGTTAGCCTGCGCACGCTGGCGCTGGCCTTTGCCGAGACCAATCCCGACGCGAAGATCAGCATGAAGGATGGCGCGGTGGCGCGTGCCGAGATTCCCAAGATGCCGGACTTTAGGGATCACGCCATCGTCGATCGCGCGGTGTCCTATGTCGGCGGCAACGCGACCCTGTTCGTGTTCGACGATGCGAGCGGGCAGTTCGTGCGGCGCTCGACCAACGTGAAGAAGGAAAATGGCGACCGCGCCGTCGGCACCCAGCTTGCCGCCGATCATCCGGCGCAGGCGCTGCTGCGCCGCGGCGAAGCCTACAAGGGCCCGGCCACCCTGTTTGGCAAGACCTTCATGACCGCCTATTTCCCGATCGCCGACGCCAACGGAAAGGTCGCCGGCATCCTCTATGTCGGCATCCCGATGGCCCAGTTCGAGAGCATGCTGGCCCACACGATCGAAAGCATGGCGGTCGCCGCCGGGCTCGCCGCGCTGCTGGTGCTGGTCCTGACCTTGCTGGTCGTCCGCCGTATCACCAAGCCGCTCACCTTGGTCGCGCGCTCGCTGACGGCGCTCGCCGAAGGTCAAAGCGACGTCGAGATCGATTGCGAGGATCGCGCCGACGAGATCGGCGAGATCGCCCGCACGGTCGCTGTGTTCAAGAGCAATTCGCAGGAGCGGGCGCGGATGCGCAGCGAGCAGGCGGCGGCTTCGGCTGCAGCCGCCGAGCAGCGCAAATCCGACTTGCGCAATTTCGTCGAAGAGTTCCGCGGCGGCGTCGGCGGCATTCTCGACAAGGTGCTGACATCGTCAGGCGAATTCGAGCGGGCGGCGCGGCAGCTCACCGACACCGCGCGCTCCACCGCCGATCTGTCGGCGCGGTCGGCGGGAGCTTCCGAAAATGCCTCCGAGCACGTGCGTTCGGCGGCTTCGGCCTCGGACGAGCTGTCTCAATCGATCTCCGAAATCACCCGGCGGGTTCAGGAATCGAACGTCATTTCCGCCGAGGCCGTGCGGCAGGCCGAGGCGACCGATCAGCGCATCGCGCAGCTCTCCGAGGCGGGCGCGCGCATCGGCGATGTCGTCAAGCTGATCACCTCGATTGCCGAGCAGACCAACCTCCTGGCGCTGAACGCGACCATCGAGGCGGCGCGCGCGGGCGATGCCGGCCGCGGTTTTGCGGTGGTGGCCCAGGAGGTCAAGACGCTGGCCGGCCAGACCGCCAAGGCCACCGACGAGATCTCGAACCAGATCGCCAGCATGCAGCTTGCGACCGAGGAATCGGTCGCCGCCATCAAGGCGATCAGCCAGACCATCGAACGCATCAGCGGCATCGCCGGCTCGATCTCGGCTGCGGTCGAGCAGCAGAAGAGCGCGACCCACAACATCGTCGCCAGCGTTCGCGCAGCGGTATCGGGCACGGCCGATGTCGCCGTCAACGTCCGTCAGGCCGCCGAGGGTGCGAACGAGACGGGTGAGACGTCCAGCCGGATGTTTGCCTCCGCCCAGGCGTTGTCGGGCGAGAGCCTGCACCTGAAGGCCGAGGTCGAGGGCTTCCTCGAACGCGTGCGCGCGGCGTAAGAGCCAACATCGTCATCCCGGGCGACGCTGCTGACGCATCGCCCGGAATGACAATTGGGTTATTTCGGCTGCGGCACGATCCGGATGTAGGGCTTCGGTTCCTTCCAGCCCTGCGGGTAGATCGTCTTGGCCTCGTCGTTGGAGACCGAGCCCGCGATGATGACGTCGTCGCCCTGCGACCAGTCGGCCGGCGTTGCGACGCGATGCTTGGCGGTGAGCTGGAGCGAGTCGATGACGCGGAGGATCTCCTGGAAGTTTCGGCCCGTCGTCATCGGATAGACCAGCACCAGCTTGATCTTCTTGTCCGGCCCGATGATGAAGACGTTGCGGACGGTCTGGTTGTCAGCGGCGGTGCGGGTGAGGGGATCGCCCGAGATCGCGGCCGGCAGCATGCCGTAGAGCTTCGAGACGTTGTAATCGGTGTCGCCGATCATCGGATAGTTCGGGGCCGCGCCTTGCGTCTCCTTGATGTCCTCCGACCATTTGGCGTGGCGGTCGACCGGATCGACCGAGAGGCCCATCAGCTTGACGCCGCGCTTGTCGAATTCCGGCTTCAGCTTGGCGAGCGCGCCGAGTTCGGTCGTGCAAACCGGCGTGAAGTCCTTGGGGTGCGAGAACAGCAGCGCCCAGCTATTGCCGATCCAGTCGTGGAACTTGATCTTCCCTTCGGTGGTCTCGGCTTCGAAGTCGGGGGCGGTGGCGCCGATCGGAAGTGTCATGGTTCTACCTCATGCCATTGAATTTGCTTGCGAATTCATCTTTGATCGTCAGGGCTAGTATAGAGACTCCACGATCCCAAGTGAACGCTAACTGAACAGCTTCAAGTAAAATGTGAATTCCTTCTTTGAAGGCCTGATTTCCTAGCACCTTTTTGTTACAGCCGCGCCTGCGGCGAAACATCTCCACCGGGGCTATACGGGCGCGATTGCCCCGAGAAAGCCTTTTATGACTCTCATCACGCTCGCCCGTCGCTTCCCAGAACCGAAATGGTCCTGACAGCGACCAATTGGCAACCATCTAGAAAAGTCGCGATCCCCGTATCGAATCATTAACCACCCCTTTACGCCGACATGAAAATGCTGGCCGATCAGAAGAAATCTGGAAGTGAACTATGTCTGCCGCTGCGCATAAGTCTGTTGAGTCGCCGTCCCTCGAACCGTCCTGCCGCGATACCTCGGCCCATGCACTGACTATCGTGCGCGACGGCGTGATCACGGGCGAAGGCCCGACCACCAAGGGAAGGGTGCATTTCTCCCGCTCGCTCGATGCCGATGATACCGCCTGGTGCGCCCGCATTCTGACGGCCACGGCCGTCAACGACCAGCCGATCAGCCGCGCCGAGGCCGAAGTGCTGTTCGAGATCAACGAAGCCGCAACCGAGCGCACCGATGGTGGCCGTTTCGACGACCTGCTCGCCAAGGCGGTGGCCCATTATGCCGCCAGCGCCTCCGGCCTGAAGGTGCCGCCGCGCAGCGTGGCGCTGTCGGCCGAGTCCGACATCGAGAGCTGGGCGCCGTCCTATGCCTCCAAGGTCAACAGCGAAATGCTGGAGTGGATCGCCGGCCAGATGCGCGGCAAGCGCCAGAACAACCGTCGCCTGATGGCGATGGTGGCGACCTTCCTGGGCGCCACCGCGCTGCCTCTGGCGGGCCAATTGCCGAACGTGTTCGACATCGGCATGTAAGATTTCGGGCATGTAAAATTCTGCGCCTCTCACGAGGACGCATTTGAACGGCGGGGTTATTTCCCCGCCGTTTTTTGTTTGCCGGTCTCCAACTCGAGACCGAGCGTGCGGCCCGGGAAACCGGCAGTGTCGAAATAGCGCTGGCTGCCGACGCGCTGGAAGTTCAGCACGGTCTGCAGGCCGTTCTCGGACTTCTTCGACTTTTCGACCCCCTTGTACGCCTTCGGTACGGTGCCGTTGGGCAGGGCCTCCGACATCACGCGGCCGACGAGGCCGCCGTTCTGCGAACTGCGCAGGCCGAGGAGCTGGGCGGCGGTCATGCCGACATCGGCATTGCTGACCGGAATCTCGCTGACATAGCCGGCTTTGAAGTCCGGACCGATCGCGGCCATGAAGTTCATGGTGTCTCCGCGGCTGAAGCTGCCATGCATTCCCTGGCCCTGGCGCAGCACGGTGTCGGCGACCTGCACCGAGCAGTTGGTTGGCGCCTCGCCGCAATCGCTGGCATAGGAGCGGAAGTTGACGACGATCGCCGGCGTCGGCGTCGCCGCCTTGCCGCGCAGGTTGATGCTCGACAGCGGCAGGGTGCCGGGGAAGCGGCCGAGCGAGTCGTCGACGAACAGGCCGGAGACGTAATCCTGTTCGAGCAGCAGCTTGACGGTCCTGGCCGCCAGCTTCTTGTCCTTGTTCGGCAGATAGATCAGGTCGGAGCCGCCATTGGTGGCGACGACGAGATCGGGCTTTTCCGGATCCTTGCCGAGCACGCCGTTGCCGGCCTTCGGATGCTTGTTGCCCTCGATCTTCGCATTCTTGTCGTTGGGATCGAACAGCGGCAGGTCGAGCGCCTTGGCAAGGTCGAGCGCGAGAAAGCCCATCGGCAAAAAGTCCTTCGGCGTGTCGTCATAGCTAAGCTTGGCCGAGGGGCTGGTCTTGCTCTCCTTGGAGATGGTCGAGAAGCCGTGGTCGGCCTGGACCATAATGTTGGTGTTGGCGGCAAGGCCGAGCTCGTCCAGCGCCTTGCGGAGCTGGGCGAGGTTGTTGTCGGCATTCTTGATGCCGGCCATCGAGGTCGGCCCGTTGATGCCGGGCATGATCTGATTGAGGCTGTCGCCGGTGTTGTGCTGACTGCCGTCGGGGTCGCGCGACCAGAACACCAGCACGAACGGCTTGTTGCGGGCCTTGAACATCGGCAGCACGACCTTGGCCGCGACGTCGGCGAAATAGGCCTGCTGCGCGATGTTGGCCGCCGTGGTGCCGGGCGTCTTGGCATCGCCCGCCTTGGAGTTGTCGCCGCGCGGCGGCGTTGCGAGGGGCAGGCCGGCCTTGGTGAGAGCGGCCTTGACCTCGTCCGACAGCGCCACGCCGTTCTTGCCGCCGGTCGCATCGTCGAACACGACCGAATGCAGGCCGGCCTTTTCGGGCTTGTCGGTGTGGTCGAACTGATAGGTCGGACCATGCTTGCCGAGCGCGGCGGTGCTGTAGCCCTTGTCGCGGGCCAGCTTCAGGATCGTGTCCTCATTGAGATAGTCGCCCTTGAAATGCTCGTCGATGTCGCCGAGCACGGCGTCGTTCTCGATGAAGGGGACCACGGTGTCGCCGGCGGGCACCGAGGTGTAGTTGGTCCAGATCGTGTTGGAGAACACGCCGGTGTCGCCGAGATAATGGCCGGTCGACATCGCCGAGCCGTTGGCCATGGTGAAGGTCGGGAACAGCGAGTGCGAATTCTTGAAATTGACGCCCTTGTCGCGGATTTCGGCCATCGCCGGTGCAGTCTCCGGTGTGACCTTCAGCGCCCGCAGACCGTCCGGAATGAACAGGATCAGGTTGCGGGGCGTGTTGTTCTCGGCGGAGGCAGGTCCGGTCGAAAGTCCGGCGGACAGCACTGTCAGTCCGGCTGACAGCAACACCAGTGAACGGCGCATCAAAATCTCTCCCTGCGAAGACAGCTTGGCCGCCAACCGCGGCCCCCGGCTTCGTTTAGTTTCGCTGCATGACGGTTTTGTTACAAGAGCGGAGCGGCATGCAAAGAAGGGTAGGGATCCCGCTCTGCGCTGCGTCCGGGCACGAGATCGCGGTGTCGGCAGGCAACTGCTTCAGCATCGTCATTGCGAGCGCAGCGAAGCAATCCAGAATCTTTCCGCGGCAGACTGGATTGCTTCGCTGCGCTCGCAATGACGGAATCTGTGGCTGGCAGCGTCGCGCTTCCATTCGCATTCCGGATCGCAGACGCACCTTCGCATCCTCGCGGCGTGTTCGCCCGAGCTTTGCTTCGTCGTCTCACCCTCAAGTGAAAGAGGGCGCAGGGAAGACCGGGTGCCGGCTGGCACCCGCGGTCCACTGTGCGAGATTGTGGTAACTGGATTGCACAGCGGCATACAGGTGAAGCCAAAACATCCGGCCTTCCCTGCGCAGTGGTTTGACGGCTTATGTCGCGCTCTCCCCGGGGAGCGATGCACTATTGCCCCCGTCGCCTTGCGGATGGCTGATGCGTGTGCCCGGTTGGGCAACCCACATCACCGCAACACTTGGCGCACAGACCCCGGGCGCCAGGACCACACGATTTTGCCGTACGCCAATCACACCGGTCGTGTGCGCGACACTTTCGCTCACGGTTGCCCGCCCTGCGAAGCCCTTCGCGCCGATGTGACCTGCGTCCACCGCCGTCCGGCCCGCGTTCGTGACGATCGCGATACGCCCCTCTTCCTTGGGCCGGAGTGAGGAATTACTAACAAAAATCCGAATTCTAATAAAGAGAAATATTTTGTCGCCGGTCCGTTGACCCCGGACTTGGGTGTTTCGTCTGAGATGACGCAAGGGATTGTGGCCGGAGCGGTCAATCCGGCGACGTCGGCACCGGCGTATTCTGCGCGACCGCCTTGGCAGGCGCGGGATTGGGGCCGCCATTGGCCAGGTGGCGGCGAAACGATGGCGGCGCCGCCTGCAGGGCAAAGATGATCGCAATCTGGGTTCGGTTCTGGAGACGGTATTTGCGCATGATGTTGCCGATATGCGCCCGGACCGTGTTCTCCGAGATCTTGAGCTCGTACGCGATGTTCTTGTTCTGCATTCCGCGTGCGATCAGCATCATCAGGTCCCGCTCGCGTGGCGTGGGTGTGATCGATTGTTTCGGATCCGGACTCATGAATGCTCCTCCGTGGCCTTTGGTCGATGCGAACACCCCAGCATGTTCTCACTCCGTCTTGAGTGCCTCGATCGGGCTGAGCTTGGATGCCTTGTGGGCGGGATAAAAGCCGAAGATCAGGCCGGTCGCGATCGAGAAGGCGAGGGCAAGGCCGATCGCCTGGCCGTCGATCGAGGTGATCCATCCTGCCAAGCGAGCCACCGTCATCGAGAGCGTGACGCCGGCACCGACGCCGATCGCGCCGCCGAGCAGGCAGAGCACGAGCGCCTCGCAGAGAAACTGAAGACGGATGTCCCGCATCCGCCCGCCAAGCGCGCGGCGGATTCCGATCTCCCGCGTGCGCTCGGTGACCGACACGATCATGACGTTCATGATGCTGATGCCGCCGACGAGCAGCGAGACCGAGGCGATGGCGACGAGTAGGAGCGCGACGGTCCGGATCGCTCCCTGCTGCGCTTCCATGGCGGCGGCCGGATCCTGGACCTTGAAGTCGTCCTCCTGGCCGGCGGGGATACGGTGGCGTTGCCGCAGCAGGTTTTCGATCTCCGTTCGCGCCCCCGCCATTTGTCCGTCCGCAGCCACCTTGGCGATGATGTAGGCGACCGAATCCCGGTTGATGTTGCTCGCGCTGCCGAGGAAGCGCAGCTTGGCCGTGGTGAGCGGCACGAAGGCGACGTCGTCCTGCGCCGGCCCCTTGCGATCGAGGACGCCGACCACTTCGAGCGGCACCTTCATGATCCTGATCTGTGCACCGATCGGATCCTCGCCGGGCGCGAACAGCTCTTGCGCCACCGTGCTGCCGAGGATCACGACCTTGCCGGCGCCTGCCTCCTCGGTGCCGGAAAAATAGCGGCCGGTCGCAAGCTGCCAGTCGCGCACCATGAAGTGCCCGGTCGTCGTCCCGTTGATCGTCGTGTTCCAGTTCTTGCTCTCGTGAATGACCTGGGCCGTTCCTGCAATCGAGCCGGCCGCTGCCTGGATCTCGGGGATCTGTTCGAGGATCGCCTGCACGTCGCTCTCGGTCATGGTCAGCTTGCTGCCATCCTTGAGACGCACGCCGCCCTGGTAGACCGCGCCGGGGTTGATCATCAGCACGTTGGCGCCGATCGAGCGGATCTGCTCCTGGAGGCGAAGCTGGGCGCCGGACCCGATCGCAAACACCGTCACGATGGAGGCGACGCCGATCACGATGCCGAGCATGGTGAGGATGCTGCGCAACGGATTGAGGCGCAAGGCATGCAGCGCGATTTGAAAGCCCTGGAGCATCGTCATGGCGCAGCGCTCCGTTTCGGCAGGATCGGAGCCAGCGTTTCGTCAGCGACGAGCGCGCCGTCGTGCAGGCGGATCGTGCGCCGGCACTGGGTCGCGATCCCTGGATCATGCGTGATCATGACGATGGTCTGGCCGCTCCGGTTGAGCGCGGCGAACAGGGCCAGTATCTCGGCGCCGGTACGGCTGTCGAGTGCGCCGGTCGGCTCGTCGGCGAGCACGATCAGCGGGGAGGCGATCAGGGCGCGCGCGATCGCGACGCGCTGCTGCTCACCGCCCGAGAGCTGCCGCGGGAAGTGATGGGCCCGGTGCACCATGCCGACGGCCTCCAGGCTCTGCTCAGCGCGGGCCAGACGTTCCTTGCGGCTGATGCCGCAATAGACCAGCGGCAATGCGACGTTCTCAATCGCATTATGGCGAGCGAGCAGATTGTAGGACTGGAAGACGAAGCCGATGCTGCGGGCGCGCAGGGACGACCGGCGGTCTTCCGAGAGATCGGCGACGTCCGTTCCCTCGAGATAGAGCGCGCCCTCGCTCGGCAGGTCGAGCAGCCCGATCATGTTCATCAGCGTCGATTTTCCCGAGCCGGACGGTCCCATCACCGCGACGATCTCGCCTCGTTCGATGTCGAAGCTGACATTGCGCACCGCAGTCACCGCTACGCCGTCGGCACGATAGGTCCTGGAGACCGACTGCAGGCTGATGAGGGGCGGGAGGGCCGTCATGATCCGAACCTGATTCCGAGAAACTCCATGCCGGCCGGCCGGATGGCCTGACCAACGGCGACCTGACTGCCCTCGACGAGGTCTCCGCTCCTGAGCGCGACTTGTTCGGTGCCGGCCGCGCCGACGGTCACGGGAATACGCCGGAGTGAGCCGCTTGCGGTGCGCGCCCACACCCCGCTGCGCGCCGCGGCATCCGGCTGTGTGCCGGAGGGCTGGAAGCGCAACGCGGCAAGCGGCACTTTCAGCACGTCGTCCTGCCGCTCGATCACGATCTTCACCAGGGCGGTCATGCCGGGCAGCAACGCGCCGTCGAGATTGGAGGTCGCCAGGACGACGGTGTAGGTCACGACGTGCTGCTGGTTCTGCGGTGCCTTGCGCACCTGCCGCACCACCGCCTCGAAGCGGCGGTCCGGGTAGGCATCCACCGTGAAATGGGCGCGCTGGTCGGGCGCGATGCGCCCGATATCGGCTTCGTCGACCTGCGCGTGGATTTCCATGTCCTCAAGCCGGTGCGCGACCACGAAGGTGGTGCGCGATTCCAGTCCGACCGCGAGGGTCTGGCCCTCGTTGACGAACCTTCCGACGACGACGCCATCGATCGGCGAGCGGATCACGGTGCGGTCGAGATCGGCCTGGGCCGCAGCGAGAACGGCCGCCTTCTCCGGCACGGCCATTCGTGTCTGCTGCAATTCCGCCTCGATTCGGCGGACGTCGGCCTGCGCCCCATCCACCGCATAGGAGTTGAGGGACATCAGAACTTCGGCCTCGCGTTCCTGGGCCAGACGCGCGGTGAACTCTGTCTGCGCGTCATCAACCGCCGTCGTGGCCACCACGTTTTGCGACTGGAGGGCCTGCTTCCGCTGCAGGGTCTTTTGCGCCGAACTCTTGACGGCCTGAGCGCTGTCGAGCTTGGCGGCGAGCACGTCCCGGCTCCCCTTCGCGTTTTGCAGGTCGATCCTGGTGCGATCGAGCTTGGCCCGGGCGACGTCGACCAGGGAATTGGCAACGGCCAGAGAGGCCCTGGCCTCGTCGACCTTTGCCGCAAAGCTGCGCGGATCGATCAGGGCGAGCGGCTGATCCTTGCTGACGGTGTCGTTGAAATCGACATAGACCCGGGCGAGCTGCCCGGACAGCTGGGAACCCACCTCGATCGTCTTGACCGGCTGCAGGGCACCGGTGACGGTGATGGTCTGCTCGATGCTGCCGCGCTGGATGGAGGCATAGCGGAACACGGGGGCATCCGATCCGAAGCTCCGTGCTTCCAGGCTGACGGGTTTGAGCAGCCGCTGGGTCGATTCAAAGGCGCGGGCCGCCTTCTCCGCGGCGCTCCCGGCCGCGTCGGTGATGACGGCTGGCCCGGCGGCGTAGACCGCGGCGAGGCCACATGCAGTTCCGAGCAAGGCAATAACTGGCACAAATCGCATATCGAAAACCCGCCTCTTGAAATGGCATCGTTGGCGGCAAAGGCAAAGATCGCGCTATGGTTGTAAACTCGCTGTGGTTGTAAATCACCAAAAACGCAGTCGATCGTCAGTGTGTCGCCGCTGCCGGGGCGACGGTCGGGCGCGCTTGATGATCCAGAAGTAAAGCCTGCGGGTACTATTTTTCGTGACTTGCCGGAAATGCATACGGAGCGTATCGATATGATGCGCGCGGTATCGAACTCGACAAGCTGACTGAACGTCCCGTCTGCTCTGGCCGAAGCGGCCAGCGCCTGGCGTTCAACTCGGCACGTGGGTGGCGACGCCATGACGCAGTCGGCGATACCGAAGTTCCGACGCCCGATCGTCGCATTCCCGATCGTCGCATTGTCGATATCGCGCCTCGCCATGATGCCGCAGGTCGCGAGGGCAAATCCCCGCAATCACGAAAGCCGATATGTGAACACCTTCACTCGTCTTGAACGGGTGTTGGCCCTAAGACGTCGAAGCGGCGGATCGGAGCGACTCGCTCGATCCTCGCGAATTCATCCAAGCACCTTGATCTCGCTTGCAAGAAGAATGGATGGCTCGATGCTTGTTCATCGAGCCCCAAGCCGGGGAGCCCGTTGCCATGAGTTCAGGTCAAGCCACAGTTTATATCATTGACGACGAAATTCAGATTCGAACCGCGATAGGAAGTCTCTGCGAGGAGACCGGGCATCAGGTAAAATTGTTTGCATCGACGGACGAGTTCGTCGCGGGCAGTATTTCCGACGGGCCTTCATGCCTCGTGCTCGACGTCCGTTTTCCCGGCACGGCGCCGACCGGCCTCGAGCTTCAGCGCCGGCTCGCCGAGACGGGCGTGCTCATCCCGATCGTCTTCATCAGCGGCCATTCCGACGTCCGGGTCTCGGTCGAGGCCATGAAGCGCGGCGCGGTCGAGTTTCTTCCAAAACCCTTTCGCGAACAGGAGATCCTCGACGCGATCAGGCATGGCATCGAGCGCGACCGCAGGCGGCTCGAGCGCGAAGATAGCGTTCGCGAAGCTCGCCAGCGCGTCGAAACGCTGACGGCGAGGGAGCGCGAGATCATGCTGTTGATGGCCGAAGGTCTCGTCGCCAAGCAGATCGCGGCGAGGCTCGGGGTGAGCGAAGTGACAGCCAAGGTCCATCGCACCCGGATGATGCGAAAGCTGGAGCTTCGCTCGCCGATCGAGGTGGTGCGGTTGGTCGACAGTATGGGACGCGAAGAAGAGACGACACGAACCGGCACGGGACAACCGTACAGCTAGTACCGCGGGCACCAACACGCCGCGCAACGTCTAGTCCGTACCGATTAGCATGAACTGCAGTCTGTTGCACGCAGCACGATCGGTTCAAAGTCTGTCCTGCGATGTCGGCCTCCTCCAAGACGGCATCCGAACCCAGTCAGAGATCTTAGCCAGAAAGGATATTCCATGCGCAAATTGTTTTTTGCTTCCGTTGCCGTGCTCGCCCTGTCCTCCGCCGCGCAGGCCGCTAACACCTCGACCACTGTGCAAGTGGGCGTCGTGAACGGTTCCAGCGTCTCGCAGCAGGGCCTCACCAACGACACCTCGTCGACCAGCCAGCTCGGCATCATCAACAGCGCGACCACGATGCAGGGCACCAGCGCGGCCTCGCTCAACAACGGCAGCACGGTGAACCAGATCGGCGTGCAGAACTCGGCAACGACCGGCCAGGTGGCGTTCGGCAACAACGGCAGCGCGATCACCCAGAACTCGTTCGGGCCTGCCCCGCTCCAGAACAACGCCGCCGCCGTCGGACAGCTCAGCGTGTTCGGCGTCAACGGCAGCACCGTCTCGCAGACGGCGCACTAAGCCAGCCCCGTTTGGCCGGACGCGTCAACTGCGGCGCGTCCGCGCCATTCTTGAAAGCACCGCCTCGGGCGGGACGACTCAGTGAGAGGTTGTCCGCCGACTTTGCGGAGGAAATGTCATGCATCAAAAATATCTCGTTGCCACGATCGTCGCGTTCAGCTTGCTGACCGCCGTCGATGCCCAGGCCGGCAACTCGGCCAGCGTGCTGCAATTCGGCACCACCAACAACTCCTTCATCTCGCAGAGTGGCGGCACCAACAACAGCGCCACCACGATGCAATTCGGCGCCACCAATACTGCGACCACGTTGCAGACGGGCTCGTTCCTTACCGTCAACACCTCGGTGATCGGGCAGGGCGGCACGACTGCGACGGCGTCCAACACCGCGTTACTCGGCCAGGTCGGCGGCTCCAATTCGAGCCTGATCGGCCAGATCGGCGCGAACAACGCGGCTGGCGTCGGACAGCTCGGAATCCTGAACGGCTCGACGATTTTGCAACAGACTCCTTGATCGCAAATCAATTTTCAGTCGCGAGGCATGTCATGAGGCATTTTTCAGGCGCCGCCTGTGGCGCACTTCTCACCTTGTGTTGCGTGGGCGCCGGATCGGCCGGTGCCCAGACCGCCGACATCAAGACCATCGTGTCGCTCGGCGGCCCGCCGGTCGTGTTGAACCAAAGCAGCCAACTCAACATGGCCGGCGTGTTCATGATCGGCGGCAGCACCAGCGCGACCGTCACTCAAAACGGCACGAACAACGCGACCGGAATCCTGCAATTCGGCGGGACGACCTCGGCATCGGTCGGGCAGGCGGGCGTGAACAATGTCGCGTTTGTCGGCCAGGCCGGCCAGTCGACCAGCAGTTTCCTGTCGCAGTTCGGTGCGTTCAACTCGGCGACGGTTGTCCAGAATGGCCATTGAGCTGGGCGACCTCACCGCCATCAGAAATGTGATGGGGCAAGGCGATGAAACGCGGTAGACTTCTCCTGGCATTGGCGGCATTGCTCGCCGCTGTCAGCGTCGCGTCCGAGGTTTCCGCCGGATCCGTCCAGCGCGGCGTGACGAACCGGAACGTGAGCATCGAAACGGTCGTGCAGTTCGGCAACGATGTCCAGCCTGTTACGATCGAGGAGAACAGCCGCATCAATATCGCGCGTGTCATCCAGATCGGTGGCACGGGAACGGTCGATGCGACGATCATCCAGAACGGCACGCGAAATTATGTCAATGTGATCCAGGTCGGTGGCACGACCAACGTGGCGATCGGTCAGTCCGGCGTGAGCAACATTGCCGATATCACTCAGGTCGGCAGTTCCACCAACGCCCTCCTGCTCCAGATCGGAGATCTGAACACCGGAACGGTGCGACAATTCGGGCGCTTCAACTGGCTGTCGCTATTTCAGTTCAGCCGGTGATCGTGAAGGCGAGGTGCAACATGAGGTTCTTCGTACTCGCAGCAGGACTGAGCATCATGATGGCAACGGCAGCCGGGCCGGCGGGAGCCGGCGAGTCAGGTGACGGCCACACCACAATAGTTCAGGACGAGAATGGCACGTCCGTCATTACCCAGAGCGGCGATCCGGCGCAGGCCGAGGTCAAGATCGAGAAGGAGCCTGGGCGCACCACGGTCTATCGCCGCAGCGGTAGCAACACCGCCATCGTGTCGCAGGGCACCGGAAATCCACAGGACATGCTGGACTGGCTGCGCAAGCAGCAGGGCCGCTGACGCACGAAGGCCCATCGTCCGTGATGGACGATGGGCCACATCGTGAGCGAGCGTTACCAGCTGCGATAGACGCCGGTCAGTGTGCCGTTGTTGTTGCCATCCGGGCCGACATCGCCCTGCGTCGAGCTCGGCGCCGGATGGTTGGTGCCGTTGAGCGCACCGTACGGTCCGGCGACATCCGGATAGTACGCGCGTGGCTGAACCGGTTGGTAGGCCGGGGCGGTGCGGTCCCATCCCGCGCGCGCTCCGTTCCAATCATAGCCCTGGGCCGAGGCGGCCGTCGTGCCCGCGACGAGTGAAGCCGTGATCAGGCAGAGGAGTTTTGATTTGTTCTGCATTGGAGATGCTCCTTGCTGGTGTCGGGAGCCAACGACCGCAGTGCGGGAGCGTTCCGGGTGTTGTCGGCCGAAGCGATCAACTCCGATCAACTGGTTATGAAGTCCGCTTTCCCGGAACACGTGCGACATCAGCCGGAAGCCCGGGCGTCTTGCCGCAGCTTGTTCCCTGTTAATCCCGTGCCTTAACCAATAATTAATTATACGTTTGCGGGTGGGCGACAGCCCGGCCTAGCGTGCGGTGGGGAGCCGCTATCCGCGAAGCCAAACGAGTTGGTGCGTATCATGATGTCCAGATCATTTGGGGCGTTGCTCGCCTCGCTCAGCGCAGCCGCGCTGCTCCTTGCCCCCAGCGACAGTTTTGCGAGGCCCGGCGGCACCGTCGCCCATGCCGCCACGCCGTCCGGTCCGGCGGCGCGTCCGCCGATTGCGCCAGGCGCCAGGTTCCGGGGCCGAAACACGCCCTGGGTCTACTGGCCGGGCGGCGGCGGGTTCTACTATGACAACGCAGGCTACGGCCAGCCTTTCGCCGAGACCGCACAACCCGTCTCCAGTGATGTGCGCTACACCTATACGTACGACGTTCCCTGGGATTGGACGCATCGCTTCCCGCCGAACGTGGTGCCGTCAGACCGGCCCTACGTGCCGAGCTGTCCGACGGAGCAGGTGACTGTGCCCGGCCGCGGCGGCGGCGAGCACACGGTCAACATCATGCGTTGCTACTGAGCAGCGCATTCGGCTCAGCTAACCCAGCTCAAAACTGGTCACGCCGAAGACGCGGTCGATCCGCAGCGGCGCGAGCGGTCCTGTGTACATCCGCGCCGTCTCGAACACCGGCTTCAGCCCGAGCTTCTCCGCGAGCGCAATCGCCTCGCGATTGACGGCGGGGACATCGAGGAAGATTTCGCCGCCGTTTGCACTCGCGAGCAAGGCCTGCACGATCGCGTCCGCCGCCGCGCGGTTGTCGGCGACGAGCGGGCCGATCTTGCGGCCGGTCCGGCACGGCCGGATCACGCCCCATGCAGCGAGCTTGCCGTCGCGCAGCAACGCGCGACCGACATGACCTGATGCGCCGATCCAGGAACGCAGGAAGGCGCCGCGCGGAGCCGGGAACACCGTTGCATCGTCGGCTTCAATGAGCGCGAACGGGATCGAGCCGAGCGCAACGACATCGGCGGGCGGCCTCGGTGGCGCGGCGATGAAGCCGCCATAGCGGACATTCGCGTAAGCAAGTTGGAAGCCGGACTTTCTGTAATTGTCCTGCTGCGCCACGACCCCGTCGAGGCCGATCACGCGAGTGCCCGCATGCGCGATCGCCGCCTTCCAGATGCGGAGGCCATGGCCGGAGCCGCGAAAACCTTCGCGCACGATGTAGAAGCCGAGGAAGGCGAAGCGATCGTCGTAGTTGACGCAGGAGACAGTCGCGACCGGCTCGCCGTCGATCTCGCCAACGAAAAAGCCGTTTGGGTCGGGGATCGCGAAACAGACGGCGTCGGAAAGGCACGGATTCCAGCCCTCGGCCGCGGCCCAGTCGACGGCGATGGCGATCTCCTCGGGGCGCAAATTACGGATCTGCAAATCGCTCATCTTTTAAGGTCGCTTTCGATGGTGGACCATCCGGCTGGTCCGGCGGTAGAAGGCCCATGACGGGCCGGGCTCGGCGGCTCGCCTCCACGATATCACAGAGGATGATCGGTCATGGCAGCACAGATGGCAGCAGAGAAGGTCGCACTCGTGACCGCCGGCGGCAGCGGCATGGGGGCAGGGGCTGCGCGCCGGCTCGCAGCCGACGGCTTTCGCGTCGCCATCCTGTCCTCCTCCGGCAAGGGCGAGGCACTGGCAGCCGAGCTCGGCGGATTGGGGGTCACCGGTTCCAACCAATCGAACGACGATCTGAAGCGGCTTGTCGACGGGGCACTTGCCAAATGGGGACGCATCGACGTGCTCGTCAACAGCGCGGGCCATGGGCCCCGGGCGGCGATCACGGAGATCACCGACGAGCAGTGGCACACCGGCCTCGACACCTATCTGCTCAACGTGATCCGTCCCACCCGGCTGGTGATGCCAATCATGAAGGCGCAGAAGGGCGGCGCCATCATCAACATCTCGACCGCCTGGGCATTCGAGCCGAGCGCGATGTTTCCGACCTCTGCGGTGTTCCGCGCCGGCCTTGCCGCCTTCACGAAGATCTTCACCGACACCCATGCCGCCGAGAACATCCGCATGAACAACGTGCTCCCGGGCTGGATCGACAGCCTGCCGCAGCTAGATGCGCGCCGCGACAGCGTGCCGATGAAGCGCTACGGCAAGGTCGAGGAGATCGCGGCGACCGTCTCGTTCCTGGCGTCCGACGGTGCTGCCTACATCACCGGGCAGAATATCCGCGTCGACGGCGGACTGACGCGCTCGGTCTGAAACGCTAGGGCTCGAATCGCGTTTCGCGCGCTTGTCGCGATGCGACATTGGCGTGCGTCGTGCGCCGCGGATGTGTGATCACGCGTGGCCCCTCAGTCACACTTGTCACGCGTTCGCGTGCCGCACGGCTCACACTACGTCACAGTCCCTATGAACTTCGCCGCAGCCCAAGACGGCGAGGGATCGGCAGCCTATGCCCGATCTGCGCCGGACAACTTCCGCCCGCGCATTCGAAACGCGAGATCGATCGCGTGAGGCAAGGAGACTGGAATGAAGAAGTTTTTGCTGGCAGTTGCCGCGGTCGTTTTGGGCTCCGCATCCGTGCAGGCGGCCGACCTCGCGGCGAACTATACCAAAGCGCCGATGATGGCGACGGCCTACAACTGGACCGGCTTCTATGTCGGCGGCAATGTCGGCGGACAGTGGGGGAGCGCCGATCCGACCACCTCGACCATCTGGACGCCGACCGGTTATTTCGACGCCAGCAGCGTTCCCGCCATCAACACGGTCGGCGCCCAGCGCGTCAACAGCTCCAGCGTGACCGGCGGCTTCACCGCGGGCTATAACTGGCAGGTCAACCACGCGCTGCTCGGCCTCGAGGGCGACATCAACTATTTCGGCTTCAAGGGCAGCGCGAGCGGCTCGGCGCTCTATCCCTGCTGCGCACCGACCGGCTTCACGGTGTCGTCGTCGGTCTCGGCCGACTGGCTCGCCACCATCCGCGGCCGCATCGGCTTCCTCGCGGCTCCGACCTGGCTGCTCTACGCCACGGGCGGTGCGGCGATCGCGGAGGTGAAGGGCAATTTCAACTTCACCGACACCTTCTCCGCGGCATCAGAATCGGCCGCGATCCGCGACACCCGCCTCGGCTGGACCGCGGGTGTTGGCACCGAATATGCGTTCGGCGGCGGCTGGTCGCTCAAGGCCGAATATCTCTACGTCGATCTCGGCCGCGCCAGCGCGACCAGCACCAATCTTACGAGTTTCGCAGGCGGCACGGCAAATCCGAGCAACGTCTACACCCACTCGGTCGACCTCAAGTCGAACATCGTGCGGGTCGGCGTGAACTACAAGTTCGGCGGACCCGTCGTCGCCAGGTATTGAGCTTCATCCCGTTTCCTGATCTGGCGTGGAAAGCCCCGGCCTGGCCGGGGCTTTCTGTTTGGACCTCAGCCTGCGTGGGACGCCACCAGATGCGCCAGTTCGGGCAGGATCCTGTAGCGTGCGATCTCGTGGGGATATTCGCCCCGATTGGCGAGCAGCACGATGCCGATCCGCTGCGCCGGCACGAGGCCGATGTAGCCGGAGGCATTGTTGAGGCCGCCGGGCTTATCGACAACGGTGACGCCTGGAAGACGCACCGTCTCCCAGGCCATTGCTTGTCCGAACTTGTCGTCGACGCGGAAGATCTCGTGCTGTGTCATCCGCAATGCCTCGCGCAAGTGAGGCTCGATCGTCCGCCCGTCGATGCAGGCAGCAACGAATCTCGCGAGATCCCGCGGCGAGGAAAACATCTGGCCCGTGCCGGGAAAATCAAAATAGCTCTGCTGGTTGCCGATGGGGCCGATCGCCATGCCCTGATCCGAATAGCCCTGGACCGCGCGCTGCATCCAGGCCTCCTCCATGACGGCACGGCCGTCCTCGCCACGTTCGGGTACGGAGGTCGCACTCATGCCGATCGGCTTGAAGATGCGTTGTTCGAACAGGCGTGCGATCGGAGCGCCGTAGCAGCGCTCGAGCACGAGTTGAAGCAGCACGTAGCCGGCGTGGCTGTAGACGCGCTGCTTGCCGGGCGCTTCGCCGGCTTGCGGTCTCCAGCTGTTGAACATCTCGATGAGCTGCGCGCGGGAGAAAGTGTCGCTCGGCCACGGCGGATGGTCGGTCGGCAGCAGCATGCCTGAGGTGTGCGTGACGAGCTCGCCGACGGTGATGCGGCGGACATAGTCGCCGGTGAGCTCGGGGAGATATTTCGCCAGACGATCGTCGAGCTGCAGCTCGCCGCGGAGGGTGCCGAGCGCGACCAGCGTCGCCTCGAACGGCTTGCGCAGGGAGCCGAGATTGAACAGGGTGTCGGGCGTGACCGGCCTATGCGTGGCGTCGTCGGCAAAGCCGTAGTTGAAGAACTCGACATGGCCGCCGGCATAAAGCGCGACGGCAAGGCCGCCCGGCTGGTCCGGCGTCACGGTCGGCGCCAGCTCGTTCGCGACGATGTCGCGCATCTGCGCGATCATGTCGGAATCCGCGGCGGCCTCGCGCGGCCAGGCAAGCGCGAGCGGAACGAGCGCAGCCCGGGCGAGCGCCCGTCGGGTAAGATATGATGAGGTGACAACAGGCGGCACGGCTCTGATGCAGAATGCGATGCGCCCCCACGTCTCTTGTAGCGGGACGGACCGTGTCTCCCTATTCACGATTGCGCGTGGTGGGTTCCGCGCGAGTGGTCCGTAGCCCGATGGAGCGAAGCGCAATCCGGGAAAGTGCCGCAGCCGAGTGAGCGCCCCGGATTACGCTTCGCTTCATCCAGGCTATCAGCCGGCGAAATTTAACTTAGCTAGTCGGCTAACAATTGTTGACGGCGGTTAGCGGCAATCCTATAGTTAGCCCCATGGCTAACCAATTATCCCGGCTCGATCAGGTTTTCGCGGCCCTTGCCGATCCCACCCGGCGGGCGATCGTGATGCGGCTCTGCGCCGGCGAGGCGTCGGTCGGCGAGCTTGCCGATCCCTTCGAGATGGCGCTGCCGAGCTTCATGAAACACATCCACGTGCTGGAGACGAGCGGCCTCGTCCTGTCGGAGAAGTCCGGCCGCGTGCGCACCTGCCGCCTCAGTCCCGACGCGCTTGTCGGCGCGGAGGACTGGTTCCAGCAGCAGCGCGCGATCTGGGAGGCGCGGCTCGATCGGTTCGAGGCCTACGTCATGCAGATGAAGAAGGAAAGGGCGGCCGCCAACCGCCCGTCCAAGACAGCTAACAAGACAACCAAACGGAAAGGTTCCTGACGATGACGAATTCTGCCAATCCCGCCCTGTCGCAATGGTCGCTCGACCGCGAGATCGTGATGTCGCGCGTGATCGACGCGCCGCGCGATCTGGTGTTCGAAGCGTGGTCCGACCCGAAGCATCTGCCGCAATGGTTCGGGCCGAAGGGTTTCAAGCTCGAGACCTTCGAGATCGACGTGCGGGTTGGCGGCGTCTGGCGCTTCAACATGATCGGCCCGGACGGCACGGTCTATCCGAACCGCATGCGCTTTCGCCGCATCGAGCGGCCGTCCTTGATGGAGATGGATCACGGCGTCGACCAGGACGAGGATCCCGGCATGTTCCGTTTCACCGTCACCTTCGCCGAACAGAGCAACGGCAAGACGGTTCTGATGATGCGGCAGCTGGCCTCGAGCACGGCGCAGCGCGACGGCATGATCAACTTCGGTGCGGTCGAGTACGGCTACCAGACGCTCGACAAGCTGGCGGCTTATGTGGGCGGGATGAAGAGGTAGCGCGAACAGCCACCTTCCTCCTTCATACCGAGGAGGCCGCGGAGCGGCCGCCTCGAGGCACGAGGACCACCGGTGAGGCCTTCAGTCTTCAAGGCGCGCGCCCCTCAGGATGAGGGGCGCTTCATTCCTTCGCCTCGTCCGTGACGATGTCGCCGAGTTTCTGCCAGCGCTGGCCGTCGAACTGCACCATCTGGAACTGCTTGTTGACGCGGTAGTCGGTAGGCGTCGTCGTCACCGAGATGCCCGGCAGCGTCAGGTCGAGTGTGATGTTGTTTAGGCTTGCGGCCTGGCGCATCACGTTCTCGCGCGTGAGATCGTCGCCGCATTGTTTCAGCACCTGCACCAGCAACTGCGCGGTGATATAGCCATAGACGTTCAGGTTCGAATCCTTATCGCCCTCCGGGTAGTACTTGGCCATGAAGGCGAGATATCGCTTCATGCCGGGATCGTCCTTCCATTCGGGATCGGCTGAATCCTTGACATAACCGACGCTGACGACGCCCTTGGCATTGTCGAGTCCGGCGGGTTTCAGCACCGCGCTGACCGAGGAGGCGTTGATGTCGATGATGTGCAGCGGCTTCCAGCCGATCTCGGCGACCTTCTTGATCGCCTGCGCGGCCTGTTTCGGTGTCGTGGCGCTGAACAGCACGTCGGCACCTGCATCCTTCAACCGCAGGATCTGCGAGTCGATGGTCGGCTCGGTGATCTCGTAGGACGTCTCGGCGACGATCATCTTCGCCTTGTCGCCGAGACCTGCTTTGAAGCCCGCGAGATAATCCTTGCCGAGATCGTCGTTCTGGTAGAGCACGCCGATCCTGGCGTTCGGATAGTTCTTCAGAAGATATTGCGCGTAGATCCGGCCCTCGACGAGGTAGGACGGGTTGAAGCCCATGGTCCAGGGGAAGTTCTTCGGATCGGTGAAACGCGCCGCGCCCGTTGCCGCGAAGAGCTGCGGGACCTTCTTGGCGTTGAGATATTTTTGCACGGCGACATTCGGCGCCGTGCCGATGATCTGGAAGGTCAGCAGCACTTCGTCGCTTTCGACCAGCTTGCGGGTCTGCTCAACCGTCTTCGGAGGCGAATAGGCGTCGTCATACTGGATCAGGTTGACCTTGCGGCCGTTGACGCCGCCCTGGTCGTTGATCATCTTCATGTAGGCGGCCTGGGTCTTGCCGATCACGGCATAGGCCGAGGCCGGCCCGCTGAGCGGGACGGTCTGGCCGACCTTGATCTCCGTGTCGGAAGCGCCGGGATCGTATTTCTTCTGCGCCTGTGCCGCCGGGATCGACAGTGCGAGAACGGTCGCGGCTGCCGCGACACGTATGAGAAGTATTTTTTTCATTTCCATTCCCTGTCCGTGACTGTCACTCGCCCTTGAGGCCGGCCTCGCGGATCAGCCCGGTCCACTTTTTTGTTTCGTTGTCGATGAACTGGCCGAACTCGGCCGCGGTACCGGCGCGCACTTCGAGGCCCTGGGCGGTCAGCTTGTCCTTGATCGCCGGCTGGGCCAGCGCGCGCAACACTTCGGCCTGCAGCTTGTCGACGATGGCGCGCGGCGTCGTCGAAGGTGCCATGAAGCCGTACCAGCCGGCGGCGGCCACGTTGGGAAAACCCTGCTCGCGCAGGGTCGGCGCCTGCGGATAGAGCGCGCTGCGTTCGGCGGAAGCGACGCCGAGCACGATGAACTTGCCGCTCTGGATGTAGGGCAGTGCGGTCGGCAGCGCCGTCAGCGTGGCATCGACGCGGCCGGCGAGCAGCTCCGTGTAGGACGCCGCATCGCCACGGAAGGGAATGTTGAGCCCCTTGACGCCGGCATCCCTGAACAGGAGTTCGCCGGCAAGATGCGGCTGCGAGCCGGCGCCGGGCGAGGCGAAGGTCAGGCCATCCGGCTTCGATTTGCCGTAGGCGATCAATTCGGGGAGCGTCTTGAACGGCGCGTCCGCGCTGATGATCAGGAACAGCGGCGCGATCACCGTCATCGCGACCGGCTGCAGATCCTTGCGCTCATAAGTCAGCTTGCCGAACAGCGCTTCGGCCGTGGCGTAGGGCGCCGCGACATAGAGGAGGGTATAGCCGTCGCCCGGCGCATGCGCGACCGTGTCGTTGGCGATGCGGGTGCCGGCGCCCGGCTTGTTCTCGACGATGAACTGCTGGTGCAGGTTGCGGCCGAACTCTTCGGCCAGCAGCCGCAGCGAGATGTCATTGGAGCCGCCGGGCCCATAAGGCGAGATCAGCCGCACCATACGCGACGGCCAGGCGTCCTCAGCGTGTGCGGAGAATGGAAGTCCCGATAGCGAAAGGGCGAGGGTGCCCAAGAATGTTCGCCGTGTGACGGTCATGGTGGCCTCCCGGTGGCGGAGCGCCGATTGTCTCGTTCATCGTCTGGCGCTCTTCTTGTTTTGCTTTTGTGTTTCGGTCGTCGGCGCCGCGCCAACCATGGTGCGGATGCTGTCGGCAAGGGCGGCAATGCGCGGGCCGATCTCGCCCTCCAGCTGGCCGGGCTGGAGCCGGAACGCGGGAATGCCGCAATTGATCGAAAAGGCCTGCTTCGCCTCACGCGCATGAAACAGCGGCGCGGCGACGGCATGGATCGAGGCGATGTACTCGCCGAAGCAAGTGCAGAAGCCGCGGCTGGCGCATTGTGTCAGGCCGGCGCGGTAGGTCTCACGGAAGGACGACCACAGCTCGGTGTCCTCGCTTGCAATGCGCTGTTCGAGCAGCGCGGCATCGGCCTGCGGCAAGGTCGCCGCCGCGGCACGGCCCATAGCGGTCATCACCACGGAAATGGGCATGCCGATGTCGGGGACGTGCGGGCCGACGTCGCCGGAGCGCGCGGTCTCGACATAGATCATGGAGGTCGCATCGAGCAGGCCGATCGAGACCGTGCCCCGTACGCTTAGCGCCAGCTCCTGCATCATGGGACGCGCGACCTGGCGGAACTGCATGTCGGCGAGCAGCGGATGCGCCATGCGGAGTGCGCGCGCACCGACGCGATATTTGGCGCGTTCGGCGTCGTAGCGGAGGTAGCCGAGCTCCGCGAGCGTGTGCGTCAGCCGCGCCACCGTCGGGCGCGGAATCCCGGTCAGCGTCGACAGCTCCATGTTGCCGAGCTGGGTCGCCCCCGCCTTGAACGCTTCGAGCACTACGAGACCTTTCGCCAGCGTCGTCGCGAACGCGGCGTCATCGATGCTGTCCGCCAGCACGGCGGCAGCGGACGAGGAGGCGCGGATCGGTTTGGAGGCGGTTCTGGCCATGCAGGCTTTAATGAACCCGGTCCCGCCAGATGTCCAATAGATTCATAAAATGTAGTTTTATGTCCATTATCCGGACATACGGCGGCTGTGCCGGCAGGGCAAGAATGTGCGCGAAGAGCCCCGCCGCACACAGATTTTCGTCGCGATTGCGTGGCTTGTTGTGACAGGATTATTACGACTGAATGTCATATCGATTACATCGGAGCGATTCATGTTGCAGTGGCAGGCGCGGACAAATCCCCTCGCGTGGTGGTGGGGGTCCCTGACGCTGGTCAGTGCTGCCAACATTCTCGTCTGGTTCATGCTGTACCGCGAGTTCTACCCGACGCCCGCCGGCAGCATCAGTGGCGGCTCCGACATCGGACTGATGTTCCTGCTCTGCGCCGGCTACGTCTTCGGCTGCGCCTTCCGTTCGTTCCTGCCGCGCGCCGACGTGCAGCGCATCTGTCTGTTCGACACCTGGCTCTCCAGCGTCTTCGTCGGTCGCACGGTCGCGACCGTGGCCGAACTGTGCTTCGCCGCGCAATGGGCGGTCATCCTGCATCAGCTCGGGACCATGACGGGCGCCGAGACGGTCGTGAACGTCGCGTGGGTGATCGTGCCCATCATCATCGTCGCGGAGTGCTTCTCCTGGTATGCGGTGGTGACGACCAACTTCCTCTTCAACGCGATCGAGAACTCGCTGTGGGCGGTGACATTCTTCCTCGCGGGCATCGCGCTGTGCCGGCTGATGCCGGAATTCCAGGGACCGGTGCGTTGGGCGCTGATTGCCGGCATCGTCGGCATCGCCTGCTTCCTGGCCTTCCTCGTCACCGTCGACGTGCCGATGTATCTCAGCCGCTGGCGGGCAGGGCATGAAGAGGGCAACAGATTGCTCGGCTTCCTCGAAGGCCTGCATGACGTCTCGACCCGGTGGGTCGTGACCCACGACATCGCGCACTGGAAGGGCGAGCTGACCTGGATGTTCCTGTATTTCACCGCCGCCGTGTGGTCGAGCCTGGCGCTCTGTGCGCTCTACGCGATGGAAGGCTATCTCACGCGCTATCTGGCTTGACAGATTATTTGCCGACCAGGCCGCACTTGCTGCGTTCAAGCGGGCGGAAGGCCTGGTCGGGCGGGATGGTCGCGACCAGCTTGACGAAATCCCAGGGCCCTTTGGATTCCTCAGGCGTCTTGACCTGCACCAGATACAGATCATGCACCATGCGCTGGTCCTCGCGGATGCGGCCGTTGGGCGTGTAAGCGTCGGAGACGGGCGTCGCCTTCATCTTGGCCATTACAGCCGTGCTGTCGTCTGAGTCGGTATCCTTCATCGCCTGGAGATAGTGGCGCACGGCGGAATAGACGCCCGCCTGGATTTGCGACGGCATCGCTTTGCGGCGGGCGAAGAACGCATCGGAGAATTTCCGGGCCGTCGGCGAGACGTCCTCGAAGAACGAGGTGACGATGAGATCGCCGCGCGTCGCCTTCAACCCGACGGCCTCGATATCGACATTCTGGAATGACATCGGCACGATCTTGATGCCCTGGTCGGCAAGGCCGAATTCTTCCGCCTGCTTGATTGCGGTGGCGTTGTCGCCGGCAACGTTGATTGCCAGGATTTTTGCACCCGAGGACTGCGCCTGAAGCAGGAACGAGCTGTAGTCGGGCGTGCCGAGCTGCGCCTTGACGCTGCCGGCGACCTTGCCGCCGAGCTCGGTGATGCGGGCGCGCGCGGTTGTCTCGATCGAATGGCCGAAAGCGTAGTCGCCGGTGATGAAGAACCACGGCTCCTTGCTGGTCTGCATGATGCCGGAGACCACCGCGGTCGCGGTCGAATAGGCATCCTGGGTCCACTGCACGCTGCCCGCGGCACAGGCTTCATCGGTGAGCTGGTTGGCGCCTGCGCCCGAGATGAGGAAGATCTTTCCGTTGCCGCGCACCAATTCCTGCACCGCGAGCGCGGCACCGGAACTGCCGCCGTCCGCGATCGCCTGCACGCCGTCGCTGAACCATTTGCGGGCGAGCGAGGCCGCAAGGTCCGGCTTGTTCTGGTGGTCGGCCTGCAGGATCTCGATCGGCTTGCCGTTGATCTTACCGCCGAACTCTTCCGCCGCCATGCGCGCCGCCTCGACCGAGCCCGGGCCCATCGCGGTCGCAAAGATGCCGTTCATATCTGTGAGGACGCCGATGCGGACGGCCTCGCCCTTGATCTCGGCACGCGCGGGAGTACCTGCGAGCGCCAGCGTGATCAACAGAGTGGCGGCGGATGTCGTGCGGAGGATGGCCATGGCGTTTCCTGATGTTGTTATGTTTGATTGATTGGCGTCGGCAGTCAGGCCGGCTCGGCGACGACCTTATTGCGCAGGATGCCGATGCCGGAGATTTCGACCTCGACAGTGTCGCCGGGGCGCATCCACAGGGGCGGCTTGCGCTTGGCGCCGACGCCGCCGGGCGTGCCTGTCACGATGACGTCACCGGGGACGAGCGGGCAGATCGTCGAGATGTAGGCGATCAGTTCGGGGATTGCGGTGATCAGGAGATCGGTGGTGGTGTCTTGCACGACGGTCCCGTTCAGCCGTGTCTGCAAGTTGAGCTTTGACGGATCGGGGATCTCGTCCGCCGTCACCAGCCACGGGCCAAAGCTGCCGCTCTCGGCAAAGGTCTTGCCGGAGAGGAATTGGCTGGTGTGGCGCTGCCAGTCGCGAATGCTGCCTTCGTTGTAGCAAGAATAGCCGGCGATGTGGTCGCGTGCGCGGCTCGCGGAGATGTGGCGGCCTGCCTTGCCGATGACGAGCGCAAGCTCGCCTTCATAATCGAAATCGTCACTCACCTTTGGCTTCACAATCGGCTGGAGATGGCCGACCTGGCTGCAGGGGAAGCGCACGAACAGCGCAGGCTTCTCGGTGACGGTGCGCCCCGTTTCGGCGACGTGGTCGCGATAGTTGAGGCCGACGCAGATGATCTTGCCGGGATCGGGGATGACCGGGGCAAAGGTGATCTCGTCGAGTGCATGATCTGGCGCAGCGGATGCCGCGTGCTTTGCCGCCTCGGCAACGCGCCCAGCTTCGAGCAACTGCCGCAACGTGGTGCAGCCCGCGATGCGTGTGCCGAGATCGACGACCCCATTGTCCGTGACAGCCCCGAAAGAGGCATGGCCGTCGGTGATGAAAGAGAGCAGCTTCATGAGATATCCTTGGGAGAAGTCGGTTCAGGCCGCGGACGGCACGTGGGTTGGAGGTGTGACGGCGGCAATCAGCCGGTCGAGGTCGGTGTCGTTGCCGGCGCTGCCGCGGACGTAGCGATCGGGGCGAACGAGCGCGGCGATGATGCCGTGCTCGCGCAGCCATGACCCGACGCCTTCGGCATCGTCGCTGGTCAGGATTTCGGTTCCAGATTGCGAAAGAGCAAGACGCGATGAGATCGTCGCGGCGCTCTCGACGAGGAGCACGTGGCTGTAGCCAACCCGGTCGTCGCCGCGGCGGCCGTCCTTCAATTCGAATTGCGGCGCAAGATGTCCGGCGAGCGGGAGATCGCCAAGCGCGAGGCCGGGGCCGAGCAGGGGCTTTTTGACCTCGAGCCTGACCGGCGCATTCGCGCGCGCCTCGCCGGCCGCAAGGCCCGCTTCGATCGCCTTGGTGTTGATGACGCCGCCGAGGCGGATCGCGAGCTCAATGAACTCGCGCACGTGCGGCTGGCGCTCGCTCTGATAGGTGTCGAGCAGGCTTGGATCCGCCAGTCCGCGCAGGACTGCAGCGAGCTTCCAGGCAAGGTTGGCGGCATCTCGGATGCCGGCGCACATGCCCTGGCCGAGGAAGGGCGGGGTCTGGTGTGCGGAGTCGCCGGCGAGCAGCAGACGACCGCTCCGCCATTGCTGCGCGATGATGGAATGAAAGGTGTAGACCGCGGCGCGCTCGAGTTCGGCATCCTCGGGCGTGATCCAGCGCGACAGCAGCTCCCAGACCTTCGCTGGCTGCGCGACCACCTGGGAGTCTTCGTCGGGCAGAACTGTGATCTCCCAGCGTCGCCGCGTGCCGGTGCCGCGGACATAGGTCGCCGGACGGCGTGGATCGCAATGCTGGATACTGTAGTCGCCGAGATCGTCGCGGTTGCGCTTGAGCAGCACGTCGATCACCAGCCAGCGCTCGTGGAAGCCGAGATCGTCCATGCCGGAGCCGATGAAGCGGCGCACCAGAGAGCGAGCACCGTCGCAACCGATGACGTAGCCGGCACGGACTTCGCTCAGCCTCCCGTTGGAAAGGTCCTCGTAACGGACGCGTACGCCGATCTCGTCCTGATCCAGCGCGAACACGTCGCAGCGGTTGCGCAAGGCGATGTGTGGCCAGCGCGCGAGGCCAGCGATCAGCGCGTCCTCCAGGTCAGGCTGATGGAAGCGATAGCTGAGATTCCATCCCATCGGCGTCAATGTCTGCGGCCGCGACCAATCCAGCAGCATCCGGCCGTCGGCGTCGAGAAAGAGCATGCCGGGGCTGAGGATGACATGCGGCAGGATCGCGTCGGCGAGGCCGAGGGTTTGGAACACCCGCATGCATTCGTCGTCGAAATGGACCGCCCGCGGCAGATGATAGGTCCGCGCCTCGCGCTCCAGCACCAGCGTCCGCACGCCGCACAGGCCAAGCAGGTTGGCCAGCGTGGCTCCGACCGGGCCGCGGCCGACGATCACGACGTCAAACTCTTCAGGGGCGGATTTATCTTGCATGGGGACTATCTCTTCCCCAAGGGATGCAGTCGTATCAACGCCGCCGCGCCAAGTGTCCGCCCAGCGGACGGCTCGCCTAGATCTCGACGGGAATGGCCGACGCCGTCTCCTGGAGCTGCGCCGCAAACTGCACCACCGCCTCTTCGATTCCGAGGGCCGAGCGGATCCAGATGATGGAGATGCAGCCAAATACCGCGCCGTTCCGCACGATGGGTACGGCGATCGAGGCAGTCTTGGGATTGTATTCGCCCTCGCTGCGGATCGCGTATCCGCGCGCCTGCGTCTCGGCGATCATTCGGCCGAGGCGGCCTTCGTCGAGGAAGGGGCGGTCGTCGGCCTCGTCGATCCGGCGCAGATGATTGACAATCAGGTCGCGTTCGCGCGCGGGGCTAGCGGCGAGATAGGCCCGCCCCGCGGAGGTGCGCAGCATCGGCAGGCGCTTGCCGATCATGCCGCGGTCGATCGAGAGCGGGCTGCGCGAATGCGTGGTCTCCTGCACCACCATCGCGGCGTTTTCGTAGGTCGAGAGATCGACCGGCCAGACCAGGCCCTTGCTCAGCTCGGCGAGGAAAGGTGCTGCCGCCTGGCAGATCACGACGCCGGGATCGTAGCCATCGCCAAGACTGAGCGCCCGCCGGGTCACACGAAAGCGGTCGTCGCTGGCGCTGCGCGCGACATAGCCGAGCTCTTCCAAGGTCTCGAGCAGGCGGTAGACGGTCGGGCGAGGCAGGTCGAGCGCGCGGGCCACGTCACCGGCGCGAATGCCGCCGGAGCGATTGACTTCGTGCAGCACGTCCAGCCCACGCTTGAAGGCGCGGACGCCTTCAGGCTGCCGCGGCTGACCGTTCGTCCGCTCCTTGGACACTTCGCATTTCCTCCCTTGTGGCCTGCGGCCTCGCGATTATCGTCTTTGCGAACGCGAAGCGATTGCGGATGCCACCGTAGGATCGCGCGCGGCCGGTATCAAGTTCACCGCAGTGCGGCGGACGCGATGCCCTCGGGAGGAATTCGATGGAAATCACCGCGCTCGGCTATATCGGGATCAATTCATCCCAGCTCGACCAGTGGGGCCGGATGGCGACCGGGCTGCTCGGCATGCAGCAGGTGGATCGCGGCGGCAAGATGCGCGCTTTCCGCATGGACGACCACAAGCAGCGCCTGGTGGTCGACGGCAGCAGTGATGCCGGGCTCGCGGTGATGGGATGGGAGGTTCCCTCGACCGCGGACCTCGACCGTCTCGCCGGCCGTCTGGAAAGCCACGGCGTAAAGGTGACCCGCGGCTCCCGCGCGCTGGCCGACGAGCGGCATGTGGCCGAGCTGATCGTATTCAGCGATCCCGCCGGCAACCGGCTCGAAGCCTTCTACAAACCGGAGCTGGCGACCGAGCCGTTCAAGCCCGGACGGCCAATCTCGGGCTTCCGCACCGGCGCGCTCGGCATGGGGCATGTCGTGCTCAACGTCGAGGAAGTCGAACCGTTGGTGCCGTTCTATCGCGACGTGCTCGGCTTTCAAGTTTCCGATTTCGGCCTCAAGCCCTACGGGCTCTATTTCTTCCACGTCAACGGCCGTCACCACTCCTTTGCAATGGTTGGCTCAGGGCGGAAAGCGCTGCACCATTTCATGGTCGAACTTGGCAGCCTCGATGATGTCGGGCAGGGCTACGATCTCGCGCAGATGGACGACGGCCGCGTCGCCTACACGCTAGGACGGCATACCAACGACCACATGACGTCGTTCTACGTGAACACGCCATCCGGCTTCTTCATCGAATATGGCTGGGGCGGTCGTGTGATCGATCCCGAGACCTGGAAGCCACACGAGACCTTTGACGGCCCGTCGCTATGGGGCCACGAGCGGCTCTACATGCCCGAGGAGCAGCGGAAGCGCCTTCGCGACATGAGACTGGATGCAGCGTCGCGCGGCGTTCGTGTGGCCGACCCCCGCGTGCCGCCACTGAATTGCGCGTGGCTGGATTCGGTGGTCGCGCGGGAGTAATCCGGGGCGGATACGATCAGGCCTCGCCGAGATCGACCTCCGTCAAGATGCCCTGGCGCAGTGCCAGCCTGACCAGCTCGATGTCGGATCCGACGCCGAGCTTGTCCTTGATCAGGGAATGCAGGTTCGCCACCGTCTTCGGGCTGACATGGAGCGTCTCGGCGATCTCCTCTGTCGTGTTCTCGGCGAGCAGGAGCCGCAGCACTTCGAATTCGCGCGGCGTGAGGACGTCGGCGGCAGAGCTTTCTCCGGCGAGCCGGCTCAGCGCGAGCTCATGGTCGATGTCGGGGCTGATCGCGATCTTGCCGGCGAGCACGTCCATCACGGCGCGCACCAATGTCTCCGGGGGACTGGTCTTGGTGACATAGCCTCTGGCGCCGGCGCGGATCGCCTGCACGGCAAAGCCGGCGTTCTCGTGCATGGTGAAGACGAGGATCCTCGCGCCCTTGTCCCACTGCCTGATCCGCCTGACCGCCTCGATGCCGCCGATGCCGGGCATGCTCAGGTCCATAATGACGAGATCGGGCGCCTCCGATTTGTAGAGACGGTAGGCCTCCGCGCCGTCGGCGGCTTCGGCGATGACGCGAAGTCCCGGCTGCTTCTGGAGCACGGAGCGATAGCCCTCGCGGACGACGGAATGGTCGTCGACCAGCAGGATGGTGGCGTCGGCCGCGCTCATGCGGCGTGCTCCAGCGGCGGCCGATCGGCGGCTGCGAGCGGAATGACCACGCGCAGTGCGGAGCCGCCGTTCGGCGCGGCCTCGAAGGTCATTTGGCCGCGCAAGGCGGCGACGCGCTCGCGCATGCCAAGCAGGCCCATTCCGGATTTCGCGACGGGATCGCTCGCGCGACCGTCGTCGTCGATCGCAAGCGCGATCTCGCTGGCCCCCATCGTCAATTCCAGGCTGACCCGCGTGGCGACGGCATGCTTGGCGGCGTTAGTGAGCGCCTCCTGCACGATCCGGTAGAGGCTGGCGCTGATCGTGGCCGGCAGGGTCTCGAATGCGCCGTCGAACCGGATCGAGAAGCGCGTCTCGCCGCGGCTGCGCCCGTTCCAGCCTGCGACGAGGCCTTCGAGGCTGGCGACGAGCCCGAGCTCCTCGACATCGGGCGGCCGCAGCCGGAACAATGTGCCGCGCAACGTCTCCATCATGCCGGTTGCGGTCCGCGCGATGCCGTCGCATTCGCCAAGCAGGGAGGGACAGTCCTGCGCGGCGGTCTGGCGGGCGGAGGAGGCGAGCGCGCGGATGGCGGCGAGCGACTGGCCGAACTCGTCATGCAGCTCGCGCGCGAGATGGCGACGCTCCTCGTCCTGCAGCGCGATCAGCTTCCGCGTCAGCTCGCTGCGTTCGGCAAGCGCGGTCTCGAGGCTTTCGGCGAGATGGTTGAAGCCGTCGCGGATCGCGGAGAGCTCGGCAAGATCGAACGGCGGCAGCCGCGTGGTGAGATCGTTGGCGGCAATCCGCTCGAGGCCGGTGCGGATCATGCGGGTGGGGCGCAGCGCGCGCGCCAGTGCGGCGTAGACCAGCCCGCAGAGTAGCGGCAGCGCGATCGCGAGCGCGAGCATCAGGCGGCCGGCCTCGTGCCAAGCCTCCGCGGTCTGCACGCCCGGCTCGACCGAGACCACGGCCTCCCCGAGCTTCGTCCCGCGCACGATCACGGGCCGTGCCGCTTCTCGGCCGGGGTCGAACAAGCCGCGATAGAACGCCGTGAAGGCTTGCGGCGGCGGGTTCGCCGGGACAGGCGCGCCGCTACAGAAGCGCTGGAGGACGTCGCCGCTCGTGCCGCGGAACGCCAGGCACAGACCGGGCGTCATCACATAAGCCGAAACGGGGTCGAGGTTGGGAAAGTCCGAGCGCGGGCTCGCGACCCACTGGATCTTGCCCTGCTGCAGCTCCAGCGTCTTGGCCACGATGGCGGCGATATCGTCGAGGCGCGCATGCGCCTCGCGGTCGGACGTAATCAGGAAATAGGCGGAGATCGCCGCGAAGCAGGCGGCCGATATCGCGGCCACGCGCAACGTCAGACGGACTTTGAGATCGAATCTCGGTCGGTTCCACATCGGCGGGCACCTTGGTGCGAACGGATTTGTCGCGCTCGCATTAAACGGCAGAACGCATCCGGCGCAAAGCCGCCAGGCGCCAGTGCGGTGCACCGTCGTGAAATTTTCCCGGCCATCGCCGGGACCGGCGCTGCTGCATGGCCTGATTGCGCCGTCCAGATTGGCGCGCCGCTCCGTCACACGAGGCACATTTATGCACCTGCGCCGGTTGATCCTCTCAGTCTGTCTCCTTGTCGTCCTTCCGGCGGCTTATGCGTCGGCCGGTGCCGAAACGGCCATCGGCGTCGCCATGGACGACTTCAGTTATACCGATACGTCGGCTGAACCCGCCAACCAGACCGCCGCCCATGAGCGACGACTGTCGGCCTTCATGGCCGCGCTCAGGCGGGACATTGGAGGCGACCGGCGCTACCGGCTCGTACCGTCGGCCCAGGACGGCGCGGCGTTCAAGGTGATCGGCGGCATCCAGAAGACGAGCACCTTGGTGCAATGGGCCAAGGTCGCCGTGATCGACGTCGGCGCCAAAAAGGTCGTGATGGACAAGCTCTACACCTTCCGCGGCGACAATGATGAATCGTGGGAGCGCGCCGAGATCTTCGTGTCGCGCGAGATCGTAGCCGCGCTCGGCACGCCTGCTCCGATCGCACTGGCGGTGTTCGAATTCGAGCTCGACGACAACACCGCGGCGCCGGCCGCCGGCCTCGCGGCCGCGGACGCATCCTATCTGGCCGAAGTGACTGGCAGCGTCCGCGACGCCCTCGGCCGATCCGGCCGCTACCGTCTCGTCGATGTCGGCAGCGCCAACGAGGCGGCGGTGAAGGCGCGCGCTTTACGCGACTGCGGCGGCTGCGAGGCGGCGATTGCGCAAGAGCTGGGTGCGGATCAGTCGCTGATCGGGGTGGTGCGGCGGGTCAGCCGCACCGAGTACACGCTCGGCTTTCAGGTGCGCGATGCCAGGACCGGCGCGGTGCTGGCACGCGGCGACAGCGGCCTGCGCCTGGGCGCGGACTATTCGTGGAAACGGGGCGCCGTGCGGCTGGTCAGCGAAAAGCTGGTCGAAAGCCAGTAGCTCAGAACGTCAACTGCACCTTCATCGATTGCGAGCGGTCGCTGGCGAGCTCGAACGCGGCGACCGCGTTCTCGAACGGCAGGGTCGCCGTGATCAGCGGCTTGACGTCGATCAGGCCTTCGCCCATCAGCCGCACCGCCAGCTCGAACTCGGGATCGAAGCGGAAGGTGCCGCGCAGCTGCAATTCCTTGGCGACGATGGCGTTGATCGGCAGCGTCATCTCGCGGCCGAGGCCGACCTGCACCAGCGTGGCGCCGGGCCTGAGCACGTCGAGCGCGGTTCGGAGTGCTGCCTGGTTGCCCGAGGCTTCGAACAGCGTGTCGAACACACCTTTGCCGGTGCGCCACGGATCGAGCGCCGTGGCATCGGCGGCGACATTGATGGCGTGAGTGGCGCCGAGTTGCCTTGCGACGGCAAGCGGCGCCTCCGCGACATCGGTGACCACGATCTCGGCCGCGCCGCCGAAGCGTGAGACCAAAATCATCAGCGCGCCGATCGGGCCGCAGCCGGTGATCAGCACGCGCTTGCCGAGCAGGGCCCCGGCCTGCTTGCCGGCGTGCAGGCACACCGCGAGCGGCTCGGCGACCGCGGCTTCCGCCAGCGACAGCTTGTCGGTGATCGGAACGGCCTGCGCGGCATCGACCGTGATGAATTCGCGAAAGCCGCCCTGCACATGGGGAAAGCGCATCGCGCTGCCGAGGAACCGCATGTCGAGGCACTGGTTGCGCATGCCTTCCTGGCAATGCAGACACTGGCCGCACGGCTTGCTCGGATTGACCGCGACGCGGGTGCCCGGCTTCACATTCGTGACGCCGTCACCGACGGCTGCGACCACGCCGGCGATCTCGTGCCCCAGCGCCATCGGTTGCTGGATCCGAACGACGCCGAAGCCGCCGTGATGATAGTAGTGCAGATCGGAGCCGCAGATGCCGCCATTCGCGATCTTGACGCGGACTTCACCCGGACCGGGCGCTGCATCCGGATAGCTATCGATCCGCAGATCTTTTGGTGCGTGAATGACGACGGCGCGCATGCTTGGCTCCCTCAGGGTTCGCGGCTCACATCGCGGCGATCATGCCGCCATCGACATAGATGATCTGGCCGTTGACATAGGTCGAGGCATCCGACGCCAGGAAGATCGCAGCGCCCACCAGCTCGTCCGGTCGGCCCCAGCGCTTGGAGGGGACGCGGCCCATCAGCCAGTTGTTGAAGTCGGTGTTGTTGACCAGCGCCTCGTTCATGTCGGTCAGCATGTAGCCGGGGCCGATCGCGTTGGCCTGGATGCCGTGCTGGGCCCATTCCACCGCCATCGAGCGGGTCAGGTTCTTGATGCCGCCCTTGGCGGCGGTGTAGGGCGCAATTGTGGGACGCGCGAGCTCGCTGCCGAGTGAGCCGATGTTGATGATCTTGCCGTGCTTGCGCGGGATCATGCGCTTGGCCGCCTCGCGGCCGATCACGAAGGCGCTGGTGAGGTTGGTCTCGATCACCTTGCGCCACTCCTCGGTGGTGAACTCCACCAGCGGCTTGCGGTGCTGGATGCCGGCATTGTTGACGAGGATGTCGACCGCGATGCCCTTGTTGTCGAAGTGGTTGAAGGCGGCGACGATTGCAGGCTCGTCGGTAACGTTGAACGCGGCGCCCTCGGCCTGGTGGCCGGCGGCGCGAAACTCGGCGACGGCCTGCTCGACACGCTTGGGATCGACGCCGTTGATGATCAGCTTGGCGCCAGCCTTGGCCATGCCCTCGGCAATGGCGCGGCCGAGGCCGCGGGAGGAGCCGGTCACGAGCGCGGTGCGGCCGGAAAGGTCGAAGAGGGCGGTGCTCATCTCAAAAATATCCTTAAGAGTTGGAACGGCGCACGGTCAGATCGGAGCGGTCGAATACGGCGGGCAGAAGGTCGACGCCGAGGCCGGGGCCCTCCATCGGATAGACAAAACCGTCCTTGATCGTGGGCATGGTGGTCACGAGCTCATTGTACCAGCCCTTGTAGAAGGCGCGCACCGATTCCTGGATCAGCGTGTTGGGCTGGCTGAACGACATGTGGATGGCGGCGATGAAGCCGATCGGGCCGATGCAGTCGTGCGGTGCGAAGGGCCGGTGATAGGTCTCGGCCATCGCCGCGATCTTGCGGCCCTCGGTGAGGCCGCCGGTCCAGCACAGGTCCGCCATCACTACATGCATGGCGTCGCGGTCGAGCATGTCCTTGTAGGGGAATCGCGAGCCCAGCGTCTCGCTGGCGCAGACCCAGACGTCGGTGCAGCGGGCGTATTCGGCCAGCGCCTGCGGCGAGTTCATCCGGATCGGGTCTTCGTACCAGGTCGGCTTGTAGGGCTCGAGCGCGCGCGCGATCTGTTTTGCGGTCGGCAGGTTCCAGAGCGAATGAAGCTCGACCATGATCTCCATCTTGTCGCCGACGGCTTTGCGGATTTTTTCAAACGGCTCGATCGCGTGCTTCATCTGGGCGGCGGTGATGTACAGGCCCTTGTTCTCCTGCGCCGCCGGATCGAACGGCCAGATCTTCATCGCCGAGATGCCGCTCTCCAGCAGACTTTCGGCAAGCGCATCGGCGTGGTGCATGAAGCCATCGAGATCCTCATAGGGACCCTTGGCAGCGCCAAGATTCCAGTTCGCGACCGGGCTGATATTGGTCGAGCGGACATATTGGGTGCCGGCGCAGGTGTTGTAGATGCGCTGCTTGTCGCGGCAGAGGCCGCCGAGCATCTGGTGCACCGGCTGATTGCAGACCTTGCCGAACAGGTCCCATAGCGCGATGTCGATTGCCGAAGCCGCGCGATATTCGACGCCGGTGGAGGACTGCGCCATCGGCAGATTCAGCATGTCGCGGTGGATCGCCTCGATGTGCAGCGGATTGCGGCCGAGCAGGCGGCCGGCAAAGGTATCGTGGATCTGCGCCTCGACGGCGCCGGCGCCGTAGAAGGTTTCGCCAAGACCAATCATGCCCGTGTCGGTGTGGACGCGCACCCAGATGACGTTGGAGAATTCTTCGGTGCGCAGCGTCTCGATCGACGTGATCTTCACGGCAATACTCCTCCCATCGCAGGCGCGCGCAGCGCCGTCTTGTTGTCATTCCGCACCGCAACATGGTGCGGGCGCATGCCGAGTCTTACGCTCGCTTGTAATATATCACAACATGTTTTAGGGATATCACCAACAAGGCGCCGCCCTGCAACGACGGCGCGGGCTGAGGGGAGAGACGACATGGCAACACGCAAGCGCGCGCTCGAAGTGGTGAGGAACGACGACGCCGAGGGCAAGCCCTCCCGGCGCAACCGTCTCAACTTTTTCGAGCTCGCCTATCAGAGGATCGAAGAGCTGCTCGTCCATTGCGAGCTCAAGCCCGGCCAGTTCATGACGATGCTGGAATTGCAGCACATTACCGGCTTCGGCCGCACGCCGGTTCATCACGCCGTCAATCGTCTCTCCGCCGATACATTGATCATCATCCGTCCGCGCCACGGTCTGCGCATTGCGCCGATCGATCTGGCACGCGAGCGCATGCTGCTGGCCTTGCGCCGCGACATGGAGCGCTTCGTGATCCGGCTCGCGGCCGATCGCGCCAGTCTCTCGCACCGCAATCAGGCGCTGCATATTGAGCGCCTTCTGCGCGAGCGCCGCGCCAATCTGACCCTCGACGAGTTCAATCATATCGACCGCCGCATCGACGCGCTGGTGCTGGAGGCGGCAGGCGAACCGTTTCTGGTGCACACGCTGCGGCCGTTGCACACGCTGTACCGGCGTATCGGCTACATCCACCACCGTTTCATGCCGGGACAGGCCGAGCTGTCAGGAACAATCGATCATCATCTGGCTATTCTTAATGCGGTTGCCAATCGTCGTGTCGAGGACGCGGTGAAGGCGAGCGATGCACTGATCGACTACATGGGCGAGATGTTCACCGGCATGGAGGTCGGGATCGACCCGCGCCTGCTCGATTGCAGCATCGAGCCGCTACTTGGCACGTAAGAGAGTTTAAGAGAGGACCAAAGATGTCGACGATGGCGATGCCACAACCGACCGCGAGCGAAGCCGCGGTCCGCTACCTCATCACGAACTACAGTCCCAAGGGCAACAAGGTCGGCTGGCTGATGATGGCCTCGATCCTGGTCGAAGCCTGGGATCTCTATTCGATCGCCTTCGTGCTGATCTTCATCAAGGAGCAGTTCAATCCCGATCCGCTGATGCTGGGCCTGGCCGCGGCCGGTACGCAAGGTGGCGCCATGATCGGCGCACTGCTCGGCGGCTGGCTTTCCGACAAGATCGGCCGTCGCGTCATGTTTCTGGTGACGATGGTGCTGTTCATCGTGCTGGCACTGGCGCAGGCCTTCGTGCCCAGCGTCGGCTGGCTCGTCGTGATCCGCTTCCTGCTCGGCATACCGCTCGGTTCGGACATCTCGACCGGCTACACCTACATCATGGAATCCATGGCCAAGGGCGAGCGCGAGGTCATGGGCAACCGCTGGCAGTTCATGTTCGCGGTCGGTGAGGTCCTCACCATCGGCGTCATCGTGATCTTCCTGCTGATCGACATGCAGCACGAGATGCTGTGGCGGGTGACGCTCGGCCTCGGCGCGCTGCCGGCGCTGATCATCCTGGTGATGCGCCACGACGTGCCTGAGACGGCGGTGTGGCTGGTGCAGAAGGGACGCTACCGCGAGGCCAAGCAGGTCGCGCGCGAGATGTTCAACGACGATCTCGCCATGCTGCCGGACCATGACGTCGAAGTGCCGAAGGTCTCCACCCGCGCGTTCCTCGCCGACCTCAAGAAGGATCCGATCCGCTGGCGCGCCACGATCTACGGCTGGATCGCCTGCTTCGCGCAGGCCAGCGAGTTCTCGACCTTCGCGTTCTACCTGCCGGTGCTCTTTGTGATGGTCGGCGTGTCGAGCGTGCTCGGCATAAATCTGGTGACGATGGCGCTGTTCTCCTTCGCCGCCTTGTCGGGCTGGGTCGGTCCGCTGCTGACGCCGAAGATCGGCCATCGCGGCATCTCGATCGCGGGCTTCTCGATCGTGCTGGCCTCGCTGCTGGTCGCGGCCTTCGCTCTCTACACCGACAACAAGATCCTGCTGCCGTTCGCGGCTGCCGCGATGCTGTGGGGCCATTATTGGGATGCGTCGAACTGCATGACGATCCCGACCATGGTCGCCAAGCCGAAATATCGCGGCACCGCCAGCGGCTTCGCCTACATGTTCGTGAAGCTGCCGTCGTTCCTCGCGATCTTCCTGTTCCCGACGGTGTTCGCTGCGATCGGGCAGGCGAACGCCACGCTGATGGTCGCGATCTTCCCGCTGATCGGATTGCTTGCCGCAATCTTCATCCTGCCGGAAGTCTACGGCTACGAGAACGATTGACGATGCGTGACCCGGTCGCGGCCGCGACGGCCGCGATCGGGCTTTGTCCTGCTACGGGCTCAGGAAGACGGGATCGATCCCGATCCCATGGCTGAGCAGGCCGATGGCCTGAAGCTGGGCGGAGTGCAGGTCGATTTCCACGATGGCGAACAGAGTCAGCAGCGCCACGACCGAGAAGACGAGCAGGGGATGGGACGTCTCGCCCCGGCCGCCAGCGGGCGCGATGTAGCTCTGGATTTCGCGACGCAGGGAAAAGCTCTGCGGTAGCGCCTTCGATTGAATCTGCATGATGAACCTTCCTTGTCGCGGCATGTCTCAATCACGCGACAAGAGAACTGTAGCCGCGGTCAGACCGTCGGCATTGATGCACCGCAAACAACTGAACGTAATCGGCCGCGCTAACGGATCGCGGCCGCAAGCGCTGCGATCAAGGCGGGCGGCGTCACCAGCAGTCCGAGCTTCAGGAACGGCCAGGCGCCGACTTCGATCTTCTCCCGCCGCAACGCCACCAGCCACAGGATCGTGGCGAGCGAACCGGTCACCGACAGGTTGGGCCCGAGATCGACGCCGATCAGGATGGCGCTCACGACCGGCGCGGGCAAATGATCGCTGGCGGCGACCGAGCCAGCAACGAGGCCGATGGGAAGATTGTTGGCGATGTTGTCGGCGATCGCGGTGGCGATGCCGACGCTCCAGGCCGCCTTCGTCACGGATTGCCCGACGGCTTCATGCAGCAGCGCGCTGAGCCGTCCGATCACGCCGGTCTTGATCAGCGCTTCCACCATCACGAACAGCCCGCCGACCAGCGGCAGCACGCTCCAGGAGACGCCGCGCAGCACGGGGAGCGGCGATTGCCGGCTGAGCAGCAGCACGATTGCCGCTGTCACCACGCCGCAGACGAAGGTCGGCAGGCCCAATTGCTTGTCCAGCGCGGAGGCCGTGACCAGCACGATTCCGATCGCCACGATGCCGATGGCGGTCAGCTTGCCACCGCGGCCGAGCTTCGGATGCGGCACGCTGCGCGCGATGGTTTCTTCCTTCAGGGCGCGGTGCTGGGTCAGGCGCAGCACGACATAGGTCAGCAGGATCGAGGCCGCCGAGGGCAGGGCGAACAGGCGCAGCCATTCGGTGAGCTCAGGCATGTGCGCCCCGAACACGACCAGATTGGCCGGGTTGGAGATCGGCAGCACGAAGCTTGCGGCATTGGCGATGAAGGCGCAGACGAAGAGATAAGGCAGCGGCTTGGCGCCGGCTGCGCGCGTCGCGGCATAGACGGCGGGCGTCAGCACGATCGCGGTGGCGTCGTTCGAGAGCAGGACGGTGACGAGCGTGCCGACGATGTAGATCAGCAGGAACAGCCGCTGCGGCGAGCCGCCTGCATATTCCACGGCGAGCGCTGCGAGGTAGTCGAACAGGCCTTCGAGCCGCGCCAGCTCGGCGATCAGCATCATGCCGATCAGGAAGAGATAGACATCGACACCCTTCCCGATGCCTGTCAACGCATCCCGCCACGGCAGCAAGCCGAACAGCACGAGCGCACTGGCGCCGATGGCGGCCCAAATCGCCTCCGGCAGGCGAAAGGGCCGGATGATGACGCCTGCGGTCGCAGCGACGATGATGCTCCAGGCCAGGATGGCGTCAGACGGCACGTTCGGTCCTCGAAGTGGGAAGGCTCATTCGGCAGCGATAGCGGAAGCCGCCGGCGCTGTCTTCCCCTGCGGGCCGCGGACCGCCACCTGTGATTTGCCGCGTCTCGGCCTGAGCTTCAGTCCTCAATTTTGTTCAAAAGTATGTTAGGTTGGAACGGCACGCGCCGTCATTGCGAGGAGCGCAGCGACGAAGCAATCCAGACTGTTCCTGCGGGAAGATTCTGGATTGCTTCGCTGCGCTCGCAATGACGGAGTTTTTGTCAGCTTCGTGCAATCACAACACTCACCGCGTGATCGACGGCTTTGCCGTGATCGCCTTGCGCAAGATGCGCGAGAGCAATTCCACCGAATACGGCTTCTGGATCAGTTCGAAACCGCGATCGGCGTTCTCGGCGAGGACGTTGCTGTAACCAGAGGTGAGCACGACGGGCAGGCCCGGATAGCGTTCGCGGATGATGCCGGCGAGCTCGACGCCGTTCATGCCGGGCATGATGACGTCGGAGAAGACGAGGTCGACGGCGAACTCGTTCTCGCCGAGGATGGCGAGCGCCGCATTGGCGTTGGCGACGCGGCGGACGACATAGCCGAGGTCTTCCAGCAGCTCAGTGGAGAAGCGGCCGACCTCGTCGTCGTCTTCCACCACGAGCACGCGATAGCCGCGCCCGGTGGCGGCGGCCTCATAGGTCAGCGCCGCGGCTTCCTGATCCGTCGCGGGGCTATGCGCCCGCGGCAGATAAATGGTGAAAGTCGCGCCTTCACCATGCGTGCTCGTCACGGCGATGTCGCCCTCGGACTGCTTTGCGAAGCCGAAGGCCTGGCTCAGCCCGAGGCCGGTACCCTTGCCGACCTCCTTGGTGGTGAAGAACGGCTCGAAGATGGCCTCGATGTTGTCGGGCGCGATACCGCTGCCGGTGTCGGCGACCGAGATCGCGACATAGTCGCCGCCGCGCGCCGACTGCGCCCGCAGGTTAGGGATGCCCTGAACTTTCCGGACGGCTATCGTGAGGCGGCCTTCGCCGTCCATGGCGTCGCGGGCGTTGACGGCGAGGTTGATCAGCGCGGTCTCGAATTGCGCGACATCGGCGATCGTGAAGCAGTCGCCATCGTGAACCTCCACCGCGATTTCGATGCGGCCACCGACCAGCGGCCGGACCAGCTGCGCGACGCCTTCGACCTGGCTGCCGACGTTGAAGATCTGCGGTTTCAGCGGCTGCCGGCGTGCAAACGCCAGCAGCTGGGCGGTCAGCTTGGAGGCCCGCTCGACGGTGTCGGAGATGGCATCGACATAGCGGCGGCGGCGCTCCTCCGGCAGCTCGCGGCGGCGCAGGAAATCGGTTGCCGAGCGGATGATGGTGAGCAGATTGTTGAAATCGTGCGCGACGCCGCCGGTGAGCTGGCCGATCGCCTCCATCTTCTGCGATTGCCGCAGCGCTTCCTCGCCGCGGCGGCGCTCGGTGATGTCCACCGCCTCGGGTACCGCGCCGGTGATGTTGCCGTGGCGGTCGAGCACCGGGCGCATGCCGAACTCGAAATCGCGCTCGCCGATGGGAAGGCGCAGCCGCATCTCCAGCCGCACGGCTTCGCCCTTGAGCACGGTGTCGAAGGCCTCGCGCACCCGCGCGCTCATGCCGTCTGTCGTGCTGAACCAGGGCGTCTGCCATAACGGCTTTCCGATCACGTCCGCAGGGCTCGCCTTGATGGCGTCGAGCACGGTCGTGTTGGCGTAAAGCAGCTCGCCCCTGAGATTGACGAGGCCCTGGTACTGGTTGCTGGTCTCCAGGATCGCGCGCAGCCGCGCCTCGTTGGATTCGAGCTCGGCAGTGCGCTCGACGATACGTTCTTCCAGCGTCTCGTTGAGCTGCCGGAGCTCGATCTCGGCCTGCTTGGCCACCGTGATGTCATGGGCAACGCCGATGAAGCCGATATGCCTGCCGGTCGGGTCCCAGCGCGGCTGCGATTCCGAACGCAGCCAGCGCCATTCGCCGGCGGCGTTCTTGTAGCGGGCTTCCAGCACGAACGGTTTGAGCGATGCTTCACCCTGGACGGACTGCTGCAGCACATGCGGCAGATCGTCCGGATGCAGCACCTTGCGCCAGTCGAAGGAGATGGCCTGGTCGTAGGGCAGGCCGACGAAATCGACATAGGCTTGATTGGCGAAGGATCGTGTGCGGTCCAGTTTGGTGACCCAGATCGGCACCGGCGCGCTGTCGGCGATCAGCCGGAAGCGCTCCTCGCTCTCGCGCAGGGTCTCGCGCACCAGCATCTGGTCGGTGACGTCGATATGGGCGCCGACGAGGCGGACGGCGCGGCCGCCACCGTCGCGCTCGATCTTGGCCACGACGCGGATCCAGCGGGTCTCGCCGTCGCTGGGGCGGATGATGCGGTATTCGGCGGTGTAGTCCTCGCTGGTGCCGGACAGCGAATCGATGAAGTGCTTCACCGTTGCGTCGCGGTCGTCGGGATGAATGCGATTGATCCAGTCCTCGTGCGACTCGTCGGCCGCTTCCGGCGGCAGGCCGTGGAGCATCAGATATTCAGGCGAACGGCGGTTCTTGAAGCCTTCGCGGAAGTCGACTTCGAGACCGCCGACCTTGCCGATGCGCTGGATGCGCGCAAGCTCGGCTTCGCGTTCCTGGAGCGCGCGATAGGCGCTGTCGCGCTCGCGCGCGACATCTTCCAGGTGCTGGCGCAGCCTTTCGGCGGCGATGGTCTCGGGCGAAGGATCGTTCAAGGCGATGGCCGTTGTGATGCGGGAGCGCACGTGGCCGACCGATATTCACACAGACGACGCGTGATGGCCATTGCTCAAAAGAAATATGGAAAGAAAGGCGCCGCCGAATGCAGCGTGCTGGGTATGAACGAACGCCGGGTCTGGCTATTTGTTCCGAACCTTGGAACGATGAGCCCTCCGCGCGCGTATCTCCGAGCGGCCGCAACCTTCATTACCAAACACTCGCTTTCCGAAGAGGCTAAATCTTGAAGCTTTTTGTCTGCCAGGCCTGCGGCAACGTCCTCTATTTCGAGAACCGCGCCTGCGAACGCTGCGGCCATCGCGTCGCGTTCCTGCCGGAGAAGGAGACGATGTCGGCGATCGAGCCCGACGGCGAGGCTCAAGGTGGGGCTTGGCGGACGCTGGCCACCAAGGGCGAAAGTCGCATGCTGTGCAGCAATGCCGAGCACGATGCGTGCAACTGGCTGACGGATGCAGGTGATACCACAGGCTATTGCCGCGCCTGCCGCCATAACGGCGTCGTGCCGGACCTGTCGGATCAGGCGCAACTCGCCGGCTGGCGCGAGCTGGAGATGGCGAAGCACCGGCTGTTCTATTCCCTGATCCGCTGGAAGCTGCCGCTCCAGACCCGGCAGGACAATCCCGAACATGGCCTAATCTTCAATTTCCTCGCCGACGATCCGCAGAGCGGGCAGAAGGTCCTGACCGGTCACGACAACGGCCTGATCACGATCGCGCTGACCGAGGCCGACGACATCGAGCGCGAGCGGCGCAGGCTGGAGATGGGCGAGCCCTACCGGACGCTGCTCGGGCATTTCCGCCACGAGGTCGGGCACTATTTCTGGGACGTGCTGGTACGCGACGGCGGCAAGCTGGACGAATGCCGCGCCGTGTTCGGCGACGATTCCGCCGATTATGGCCAGGCCTTGCAGCGCCACTATGCCGAAGGCGCCCCGCCGGACTGGCAGCAGAATTATGTTTCGGCCTACGCGACCACGCACCCCTGGGAAGATTTCGCCGAGACCTGGGCGCACTATCTCCACATCGTCGACACCCTGGAGATGGCTAGCGAGTTCGGCATGGAGGTGCGGCCCAAGGTCGACCGCGACGGGGAGTTGACGACGCGCATCCGCTTCAACCCCTACGAGGCGAGAGACGTCGAGGCGATCGTCAACGCATGGCTGCCCTTCACCTTCGCCATGAACAGCGTCAACCGCGCCATGGGCATGCGCGACCTCTATCCATTCATCCTCTCGCCGGTCGTCGTCGACAAGCTCCGCTTCATTCACGGCCTGGTCCGGGACGTGGGCAAGGCCGGGAAGCCGTAGGCCGTCCGGGGCTTGCCAGGCCCGTTTCGGTCTTGCTTCGGTCTTGCGCTGGTACGCCAGAGCGGCCGGATTTTGACCGTTGCCTCCGGCCTATTTTGATGTACCACGGGAGCCACACGGCCCGTCCTATAGGCTCCAACGGCCAGGGAAGGGTCCCGCCCAAGGTCGAGACTCAAGAAAAGCATGTTCAAACGCATTCTGATCGCTAATCGCGGCGAAATCGCCTGCCGGGTCATCAAGACCGCTCGCCGCATGGGAGTTCAAACGGTCGCGGTCTATTCCGAGGCCGACCGCGACGCGCTCCATATCGAGATGGCCGACGAGGCCGTGCTGATCGGCCCGCCGGCTGCGGCCGAGAGCTATCTGGTGATCGAGAAGATCGTGGAGGCCTGCCGCAAGACCGGCGCCGAAGCCGTGCATCCCGGTTACGGCTTCCTGTCCGAGCGCGAGGCGTTCCCGCGCGCGCTGGAGGCGGCGGGCATCGTCTTCATCGGCCCCAACCCAGGCGCGATCGCGGCGATGGGCGACAAGATTGAATCCAAGAGGGCTGCGGCGAAGGCAAAAGTCTCGACCGTGCCCGGCTATCTCGGCGTCATCGAGGACGCCACGCACGCGGTCAAGATCGCCGACGAGATCGGCTATCCCGTGATGATCAAGGCCTCCGCCGGCGGCGGCGGCAAGGGCATGCGCATCGCGCATTCGACCTCCGAGGTCGCAGAGGGATTCAACCTCGCCAAGGCCGAGGCCAAGGCCTCGTTCGGCGACGACCGCGTCTTCATCGAGAAGTTCATCGTCGACCCCCGCCACATCGAGATCCAGCTGCTGGGCGACAAGCACGGCAACGTGATCTATCTCGGCGAGCGCGAATGCTCGATCCAGCGCCGCAACCAGAAGGTCATCGAGGAAGCGCCGTCGCCGCTGCTCGACGAAGCCACCCGCCGCAAGATGGGCGAGCAGGCCGTCGCACTCGCCAAGGCCGTGAATTACGACTCCGCCGGCACCGTTGAATTCGTCGCGGGGCAGGACAAGAGCTTCTACTTCCTGGAGATGAACACGCGCCTCCAGGTCGAGCATCCCGTCACCGAGCTCGTCACCGGCGTCGACCTCGTCGAGCAGATGCTCCGCGTCGCCGCCGGCGAGAAGCTCGCGATCACGCAGAAGGACGTCACGCTGACGGGCTGGGCCGTGGAATCGCGTCTCTATGCCGAGGACCCGTTCCGCAACTTCCTGCCCTCGATCGGTCGCCTGGTGAAATACCGTCCGCCGGCGGAAGCGAGCCAGGATGGCATCACGGTGCGCAACGACACCGGCGTGCAGGAGGGCGGCGAGATCTCGATCCATTACGACCCGATGATCGCCAAGCTCGTCACCCACGCGCCGTCGCGCGCGGCCGCGATCGAGGCGCAGGCCACCGCACTGGACTCGTTCTACGTGGACGGTATCCGCCACAACATTCCGTTCCTGTCGGCGCTGATGCATCATCCGCGCTGGCGTGAAGGCCGGCTCTCCACGGGCTTCATCGCGGAGGAATTCCCCAAGGGGTTTGCCGTTCGTGTGCCGGAAGGCGAGGTCGCACGGCGGCTTGCCGCGGTCGGCGCCGCCATCGATCACGTGCTCGGCGAGCGCAAGCGGCAGATCTCGGGTCAGATGGGCGGCCGCATCGTGCAGCGCGAGCGTCGCCGTGCGGTTTGGCTCGACCGTCAGGAGATCCTGCTGGAGATCGCGCGCGAGGGCGAGGCGGTCGCGGTGCGTTTCCTCGATGCCGACGGCAAGGCCGGCACTGCGCACCTGTTGCAATCGCCGTGGAAGCCGGGCGATCCGGTCTGGCAGGGCACCATCGACGGGCACATCGTGGCGGTTCAGGTGCGCCCGATCGCGAACGGCATTCGCCTCGCGCATCAGGGTGTCGAGGTGCCGGTCTATGTCTGGACCGAAGCGGAAGCAGCCTCGGCGCGGCTGATGCCGGTGACCACGGCTGCCGACACCGGCAAGAAGCTGCTTTGTCCAATGCCCGGCCTCGTAGTCTCGATCGCGGTGACCGAAGGGCAGGAGGTCAAGGCGGGCGAGACGCTCGCGGTGGTCGAAGCCATGAAGATGCAGAACGTGCTGCGCGCCGAGCAGGACGGCACCGTAAAGAAGATCCACGCCACCGCCGGCGCGACGCTCGCGGTGGATGCGCTGATTTTGGAGTTTGCGTAAGGGGCCTCAATGTCGTCCTGGCGAAAGCCAGGACCCATTACCCCAGGGAGTAGTTGTTGACGGCGATGGTGGCCGTCATTCTCTGTCGCCACCTCCAATTGTGGTAATGGTCCTGGCTTTCGCCAGGACGACGGCGGGACGCAATTCGAACTAACCGAGACATCACCATGGCCTTTCGTTCCCGCCGCGAAAAACTGCGATCGATCCTGTCGGGCGGGACTTGCGTCCATCCCGGCTCGGTCTACGACGCCATCTCGATCCGCATCGCCGAGGATCTCGGTTTCCCGCTCGGCATGTTCGGCGGCTCGGTGGCTTCGCTCGCGGTGCTCGGCGACCCCGACATCACGCTGATCACGCTCACCGAGCTTGCCGAGCAGATGCGGCGGATGTCGCGTGCGGCAGCACTTCCGGTGCTGGTCGATGCCGATCACGGCTATGGCAATGCGCTCAACGTGCGCCGCACGGTGCAGGAGCTGGAGACGGCGGGCGCCGCCGGCCTTACCATTGAGGACACGCTGCTGCCGGCTGGCTTCGGCGCAGCGAAGACGCAGCTGATCTCGCTGGAGGAGGGCGTCGGCAAGATGAAGGCGGCACTCGACGGCCGCGGCGACCCCTCGCTCGTCATCATGGGCCGCACCGGTGCGGCCTCGATCACCTCGATCGAGGATGCGATCCGCCGCGCCAGGGCCTATGAGGATGCCGGTGTCGATGCACTGTTCTTCACCGGCATCAAGTCGCGCGCCGAGCTCGAGGCGATCACATCCGCCACGCGCCTGCCGATCGTGCTCGGCGGCGCGCCGGAGGAGTTGAACGTGCTCGATGATCTCGCTGGCTGGCGCGTTCGCATCGCGCTTCAGGGCCATGCGCCGATCGCGGCCGCAACGCAGGCCGTCTACGAGACGCAGAAGGCGCTGCGCGACGGCACTGCGCCGAAGAATCTCAAAGGCCTTCCGTCATCGGACTTGATCAGCCGCGTCACGCGGGAGGCCGACGTCAAGGCGCGCAGCGCCGATGTCCTCGGACTGAAACAATGAGCCGGGCGATCCTCCAGGTGATGATCCGCGGGCGCGTGCAGGGCGTCGGCTATCGGGCCTGGCTCGAGCATCAGGCGACGACGTGCGGTCTCGAGGGCTGGGTCCGCAACCGCCGCGACGGCAGCGTCGAAGCGCTGTTCGCAGGGCCGCCAAAGCACGTCGCCGACATGGTTGCGCTGTGCCGCCACGGGCCGCCGTCCTCGCGCGTCGACAGCGTCACCAGCGAGACGGCCGACGTCGATGAGCTGAACTTGCGCCGGGCAGGCGAGGCGTTTTCGGTGTTGCCGACGGTGTAGCTAAAGAATCACCGCGGCAGCTTGGCGATCGCTTCGCTCAATTCGTGGATCTCGTAGGGCTTGCGCAGGATCGGGAAGTCGCCGCGCACGCCTGCGGCGACTTCGCTGTAGCCGGTGGCGAGCAGGATCGGCAGGCCGGGGCGGATCTGGCGGAGGTGATGGGCGAGGCTGAGCCCGTCCATCTTGCCCGGCATGACGATATCCGAGAACACGAAGTCGACGCCGTTCTTCTCGATCTCGCTCAAGGCGGCTTCGGCGTCCGCGACCCGGCGCACGTGATAGCCGAGCTGCTCCAGAAGACCGATGCTGACGGCGGCGACGTCCGGATTGTCCTCGACCAGCAGCACAGTGCCGCTGCCTTGAAACGCCGGTTCTGCCGCCGCATCGCGCGACGGTGCGTCTTCGCCGCGCGGCAGGAGGATGGTGAAGGTCGTGCCTTTGCCGAGCGCGCTCGCGACCCGGACCGTGCCGCCGGCCTGATGGGCGAAGCCGTGCACCTGGGAGAGACCGAGGCCGGTGCCTTTTCCGATCGGCTTGGTCGTGAAGAACGGCTCGAAGATCTTGTCGAGAACGTCGGAGGGAATGCCGAGGCCGGTATCGGTGACGTCGATCGCGATGAATTCGCCCACGAGGGGGTCCTCGTCGAGCACGAGATTGCGCGCTGCGATCGTCACCGTGCCTCCGTCGGGCATCGCGTCGCGGGCATTGATGACGAGGTTGAGCAGCGCGGTCTCGAGCTCGGAGACGTCGGTCCTGATCGGCCAGACGTCGCTGCTGACGTCGAAAGCCAGGCGCACGGAGCTGCCGACGCCGGCGTCGAGCACCTCGCGGATCGCCGCGATGCGGTCGGCGAAGTCGATCGCCTGCGGATTGACGCTCTGCCGCCGTGCGAAGGTGAGGAGCTGGTTGGTCAGCGCCGCGCCGCGCCTGGCGGCGGTCTCGATCGCCGAGATCGCGCGCTGAAGCTTGGCTTCGTCGTCGGCCCCTCGTTTCAGCATGTGGAGGCTGCCGCTGATGATCATCAGGAGGTTGTTGAAGTCGTGGGCGACCCCGCCGGTGAGCTGGCCGAGCGCATCGAATTTCTGGGATTCGGCGAGCTGCTTCTGCATCGCCTCGAGCTTGATCTGGGTATTGCGGCGCTCGGTGATGTCGCGCGTGATCTTGGCGAAGCCGACCAGCTTGCCGTCCTCGTAGATCGGATCGATCACGACGCTCGCCCAGAAGAAGGTGCCGTCCTTGCGGACGCGCCAGCCTTCCTCCTCGTAACGGCCCTTGTCCCGCGCGATCCCGAGCGCACGGGCGGGCTTACCGTTGGCGCGGTCGGTCTCGGTGTAGAAACGGGAAAAGTGCTGGCCGAGGATCTCCCCGGGCGAATAGCCCTTGATGCGCTCGCCGCCGATGTTCCAGCTGGTGATGATCCCGGTGGGGTCGAGCATGTAGAGCGCGTAGTCCGCGACCCCTTCAACCAACAGGCGGAAACTGCGTTCACTCTCGAACAAGTCTCTCTGCTGACTGAACTTCTCGACCATTCCCGGACCCTGCCTTAACGGGGGCAAACGCCGCAGGTGGCGGATTGTTCCCCGAGCTTGGAACCTTTTTAGGCAATATTGCGAGCCCGTATGCAGGGCGCAAGCCAGGGGATGCTCTTGACAGCCGATCCTATTCGTCAGATATTTCTGTTATGACAGAAATAACCGGAAGAAAGAAACTCCCAGCCGCCGTCGAGCGCTTCATCCTGCATTGGGGCGACATGGGGGACCAATGGGGCGTCAATCGCTCGGTGAGCCAGATCCACGGGCTGCTCTATCTGGCCGAGGCGCCGATGACGGCCGAGGACATCGCCGACACCCTCGGTATGGCCCGCTCCAACGTCTCCAACTCGCTCAAGGAACTGCTCGCCTGGAACTTGATCCGGCGCGTCCCGATTCTCGGTGATCGCCGTGACCATTACGAGGCCGAGACCGACATCTGGGAAGTCGCTGCCAGGATCGCGGCGCGGCGCAAGGAGCGGGAGCTTGATCCGGCGATCACAGCGCTCAGGGCCTGCGTGTCCGATGCCGCCGACGATCCGACCATCAATCCGGTCGCGAGCAAACGGCTGAAGGAGATGCTCGCCTTCACCGAGCTCGCCGACCACTGGTTCATGCAAATGCTGAAGGTGCCGCGGCCGCGGCTGGTCGCCTTGATGCGGCTTGGCGAGAAGATCGCCAATCTGCTGCCGCTGGGGAAGGCCAAATAGGTTTGAGGAGGGTGCGATGACGTCGGCAAGATTATCAGGCTCCAACGCATCGACCTTCGCTCACACGAAACTGCTCGACGATCGCCGCTTCCGCGCGCTGCTGTCGGACGAGGATTGGGGCCGGCTGCCGCTGGCGACCTGGCGACGCTTTTCGAAACGTGTCGCCGACGGCGACAGCATCGTCTATGTCGGCGTGGTCGATGAGATCGGCTTCAGCGGCATCGGCTGGTGGTTCGCCCAAGCCGCGCGCCTGATCGGCGGTCCGTTGCCGACCGGCCGCGACACCGGCGTCCCCATCGTCGTCACGGTGACCGAAGACGCCGGGGGCGGCGGCCAGACTTGGACCCGCATCTGCGCGCGCAAGCGCGGCTTTCCGCAAGTGATCCATTCCGCCAAACGCTTTGCCGGTCCGACCGGGCTCGAGGAATATGTCGGCTTCGGCGTTTCGATGGCGCTCCGCATCGCAGTCGAGGACCAGGCGCTGACGTTTCGCAGCGCCGGTTATGGGCTCCAGTTTGGACGTCTGTGGATTCCGCTGCCGCGATGGCTGACGCCGGGCGAACTCACGGTGACGCACAGCGATCTCGGCGAGGGCGCCTTCCGCTTCACCCTCGATGTCGTTCATCCGCGTTACGGCGCGCTGATCCACCAGTCCGCCATGTTTAGGGAGGCCGTGTCATGACACAGCTCATGTGGACGCTCATCGCCATCCAGATCGTGATGGGCGTGTTCGACACCTTCTATCACCACGAATTCACCGAACGGCTGGCCTGGCGTCCGTCACAGCGTTTTGAGCTGAAGCTGCACGGCATCCGCAACATGCTTTATGCGCTGCTGTTCCTCGTGCTCGGCTGGCTCGAAGTCTATGGCGTGCTGGCGCTGCTGGTCGTCGCGGTGCTGGTTGCCGAGATCGTCATCACGCTGATGGATTTCGTCGAGGAGGATCTCAGCCGAAAACTGCCGCCGAGCGAGCGGATCAATCACACGCTGCTCGCGATCAATTACGGCGCCATCCTGGTGCTGCTGCTGCCGGTGCTGATCGACTGGGCCATGCAGCCCGTCGGCGTGACGGTCGTGTATCAGGGCCTGCTCAGCATTGCCGCGATGGCCTGTGCGGTTGGTGCGGCGCTCTGCGGGCTCAGGGATTTCGCGGCGATGCGCCGGCTCGGCCGCATGCGAAGCGTTCCCGCGCATGGGCTCGTCGAAAAGCTCTCCGGCCGCAAGACCGTGCTGATATCAGGCGCCACCGGCTTCATCGGCAGCCGCCTCGCAGCGAGCCTCAGCGGAGCAGGGCATCAGGTGATTGCGCTGATCCGCAATCCCGCGAAGGCCGATATGCTGCCGCCGCCGGTCACGCTGATCACCAGCCTCGATCAGCTCGCCTCGGACACGCCTATCGATGCCATCGTCAATCTCGCCGGCGAGCCGATCGGCAACGGCCTGTGGACCGAGGCGAAGCGCGCGAAGATCCTCGGGTCGCGCATCGACATGACAGGCGAGATCGTAAGATTGATCGCGCGGCTGGAGCGCAAGCCCGAGGTGCTCGTCAGCGGCTCTGCGATCGGCTGGTATGGCCTGTGGGCCGACCAGGTGCTGACGGAATCGGCGAAGTCGCACGCCTGCTTCAGCCACGAGCTGTGCGCGGCCTGGGAGGCGGCGGCGCGACCGGCGGAGGAGCTCGGCGTCCGCGTGGTCAATTTGCGCATCGGCCTCGTGCTCGGCACCGAAGGCGGCTTCGTCACGCGCATGCTGACGCCGTTCGAGTTCGGGCTCGGCGGTCCCATCGGCACCGGGCGGCAGTGGATGTCCTGGATCGAGCGCGACGATCTGATCCGGCTGATCGCCTATGTGATGGCGACGCCTGATCTGACGGGTCCCGTCAATGCCACCGCGCCGATCCCCGTCACCAACGCAAAGTTCAGCGAGGAGCTAGGCCGCCGTCTGCATCGGACCGCCGTGTTTCGCATTCCCGGCGGGCTGCTGCGCCGGATCGGCGGCGGCTTCGCCGACGAACTCCTGCTCGGCGGCCAGCGCGTGCTGCCGAACAAGGCGTTAAGCCGCGGTTTTGTGTTTCGCCACGAGACGCTGCGAAGCGCGTTCGAGGCGATCTTGTAAGGCCGTGCGGCGTCAGACCGCCGCCACGCTCCGAAACGTCGCCGCCACCGCGCGCAATGCCGCCAGCTTGGCGGGATCGCTGACCTTCGAATGCAACATCACCTTCGAGCTGCCGAGTTTCGGCAGCTTGTGCGTCGGCCCAATGTCGACCAGCCCGGGAGGCGCGATCCGTCGCGCCAGCGGCGCGATTGCAAGTCCGGCGAGCGCGGCTGCCACCACGGCAGTGACGCCGCCGCCGACGAAGCGCTCACGCCATTTGAGGCCGGCCTTGTCGAGCGCGCGCACGGCGATGGCGCGAACGCCGCAGGGTGGGGCGAGCGTCGCGAGCGGCAACTGTTCGCCCTTCGGCACGGCAAAGCGTCGTGATGCGAACCAGCCGAACTCGTCCTCGGCCAGCGTCTCGCCGCCGCGGCGGCTGCCTTCCTGGCGCACGATCACCGCATCCAGTTGGCCCGAATCATAGGCCTCCTGCATCTCGCGCGAGAAACCGATGGCGACGGCGAGCGTGAAGTTCGACGACATCGCATGCAGGCGTTCGAGCAGGGGTACCAGTTCGGGGCCTGCGGCGTGATCGGAGATGCCAAGCGAGAGCGACTGCGCGACTGACGCCTCGCCCGACAGCGCGAGGTCATGTGCCGCGATCAGGGCGCGGGCGCGCTCGAGGAAAGTCGCGCCGTCTGCCGTGAGCCGGACTGCGCGCGGCGAGCGCTCGACGAGGCGCTTGCCGAGCAGCGTCTCCAGCCGTTGCAGCTTCAGACTGACCGCTGCCTGCGTCGTGCCGAGCGCTTCGGCGGTCCGCGTAAAGCTCTGGAGGTCGGCGACCAGCAGGAAGGCTTGGACCGTGGCGATGTCGAGCGTTGCTGTCATTATGATATCTTATCACTGGTATCAACAGAGATAAGATACCAAAATGTGGAGGGCGGGTCTAGCTTCTCCCCAACCCCGCGCAACACTTGCGCGACATCCGAGGAGAACGACCATGCCGCTGATCACCGTGTCCTACACCACCTCCCGCCAGTCGCCTTCGCTGAAAGCCGACATCGCGAGCGCCGTGTCCGAGCTTACCGCAAAAATCCTGCACAAGGATCCGGAGGTCACCGCCATCATCGTGAAGTCAGTGGAGGCGGGCGACTGGTTCGCCGGCGGCAAGTCGCTCGCGGAGCAAAAGCTGGCGAGCTACTGGATCGACATCCACGTCAGCGAAGGCACCAACACCAAGGACGAGAAGGCCACCTACCTCGCCGCGATGTTCCAGCGCATGGCCGGGATCCTGGGCCCGCTGCATCACGAGACCTATCTGCATGTCGACGAGGTCAAGGGCGACGCCTATGGCTTTGGCGGCATGACCCAGGAACGGCGCTACATCGCCGGCAAGCTCGAGGTTTCGCCGGAGAAGGCATGAGGAGCGAGGCCGCGGGTGAACAACCGCACCCGCGGCCTGAACCGGTTGGGCCTCCTGATCGTCAGCTCGCTATGCGAAACTGAACTTCGTCCTTGTTCAGGAAACAGGTCTTGTCGAACAGCTTCAGGTCGAGCGGGTTTGGCAGCCTGACATCGTCCAGGTCAGGGCAGGGCTTGAGCGAGGGATCATAGGAGCGGTCGATCTGCGAGATAAAGACGACGATCAATCCCTTGTCGCGCGCGAATGATTTCAACGCGCGCACCTGAACGGTGAGGTCGGGGTTTTCCCGCCGCTGGTCGAGCAGTTGCAGATAGTCGATCACCACGACCGTGCCGCGCGGTGCTGCGGCCATCTGCTTGACGACGTAGTCGGCACTGATGGCGTCGGAGCAGTCGACCTCGAAGAGTTTGTCGAATTGCGCGAGGTCCACGCGGATCGCCCGAAAGCGATCGAAGACGTCTTTCTCGGTGTACTCGAGCGAGAAGAACGCCGCGCGGTGGCCCGACCGCATCGCCTCCACGGCAAGCTCGAGGCTCATCAGCGTCTTGCCCTGGCCGGGGCGCGCGCCGACCAGCACCAGGTCGCCCGGTCGGAATTGCGGGAAGAGCCTGTTGGCCGGCGTCGCTGCGGCCGCTTTCGCCGCGAGCATGCTCCAGGCGGAAAAGCCTTCCGTCGCGGCGATGCGGTCGAGCGCATCGTGCAGCGGGATGCCTTCCTCGCGGGACAGGCGCTTCGCTCTTCGCTTCAGATGATAGATGGGTGCAGACAGTCTCATCGCAAAAACCTCCCATTGCGAGCTGAAACGCAACCCCTCCTAATGCCTGGCGCTCGAACAGTCGGTCCGATGATCAATTCGCCCGGCATGAATGTACTTTCCCGGCGGAGGGGGGAGGCGTGGGCGACACCGAAATCGAGCGTAGCTGATTCCGGGTTTGCGGAGAATGAGGGAGACCGGAAGTTAGGCCGCTGCTTCGGGCATCAGCACCCGGGTCGGCCCGAACAGCTCCTCGAAGGCTTGCCGGAGCGCGACGTCGACATCGGCCATCGTCGCGAGCTGGCCGAGATCGACCAGCGAGGTGACGCCGTAGCGGGGATCGGCGACGCCGCAGGGCACGATGCCGGCGAAATGCGACAGCTCTGGCTCGACATTGATGGCGATGCCGTGGAACGAGACCCAGCGCTTCAGCCGGACGCCGATCGCCGCGATCTTGTCCTCGTGCTCGGGTCCCTTGTCGGGCCGCTTGACCCAGACGCCGACCCGGTCCTCGCGCCGTTCGCCACGGATGTTGAAGGCAGCGAGTGTCCGCAGAATCAGCTCCTCCAGGCTCGCGACATAGGCCCGGACATCCGGCCGGCGGCGCTTGAGGTCGAGCATGACATAGGCCACGCGCTGGCCGGGCCCGTGATAGGTGAGCTGGCCGCCGCGCCCGGTGGCAAAGGTCGGGAATCGGGCATCGAGCAGGTCGGATTCCTTGCCGGAGGTACCGGACGTGTAGAGCGGGGGGTGCTCCAGCAGCCAGACCAGCTCCGGGGCTTCACCGGCGGCGATCGCCGCGACGCGCGCCTCCATTTCGGTCACGGCCTCCGGATAGGGCACGGGCGCGTCCGAAATCCGCCACTCCACGGGCTCGCCGGAGGAGGCGGAAAACGACGTCAAATCGAGCTCTTGGCGGGGGTTTTGGGGTGAATTAACCATTGGCTAACCATAACCGGGTGATGATCGCAGGCGCAAATACCAAGTCCCTAGTCCTAGTCCCAAGTTGCGGTGGTGCTGCAGTGCCTACTCTCGACAAAGTCACCGTGGATCTCATGGTCGTCCTCGGGACGACCACCATGCCGATCCATCAGGTATTACGTCTTTCCCGCGGCGCCATCATCGAGCTGGACGCAACCGAGGCCGACGAGGTCAAGGTTTTGGCCAATAATTTGCCGGTCGCCTCCGGCGTCGTGCTGGTCGACCGCAACCGGATCGCGGTCGAGGTCAAGCAGATGCTGCCACGCATCCCGGGCACGCGGTAGCGGCCTGGGCACGCGGTAGCGGCCCGGGCACGTGTAGCGGCCTAGGCAGGCGGAAAAGGCCGATCCCGGCGCGAAGAGCCGGAACTTTCCTGCCAAGCTTGTGGAATTCAGGGCTTTTGGAGGCTTGTACCCCTCTGATGGATTTGTTAGATCGGCGCCGTTGATCCGGTTGGCCTTCAAGCCTCAAGCCGGCATCCCCAAAAGCGCTCGTGGCGGAATTGGTAGACGCGCTGCCTTGAGGTGGCAGTGAGTAAAATCGTGGGGGTTCGAGTCCCTCCGAGCGCACCAAGCAAACAGACACGCGAAGGATCTTTTCGCGGTCCGCAGTGCCCTCAGTGTTCGCACTGCGAACCCTGGAATTGGGCCTCCACCAGTCTCCGATGTTCGATCTCGCGGCCGAGGGTTCACTCCGTCGGCGTGATCGGCCGCCGCCGCAATCACCGCGGCAAGGTCAGCAGGAGCCAGGCGCCAGTGGCCACATAGGCGATGCCGGCAGCCCGCGCGATCCAGCGTCCCACCGGTGTGACTTTCTCCAAAAGTACAAGCAGCGACAGAAGCGCGATCCAGAGCACGTTCATCACACCACCCACGAACAACAGCGCCATCAAAACCCAGCAGCAGCCGACACAATAGCCTCCGTGCCGAAAGCCCAGCAGGACGCAGCCTCGCACGTCGCTGCGAAAGCCGCCGTGGCGCATCAGGAATAGAAACGGCGACTGACATTGGGCAAGACAGACGTCTTTCAGCCGTGTCCATTGATAGACGCCCGCCGCGATCAGCACGATGGCGCCGAGCAGGTTGCTCGCGATCGCCATCCGGGAATTCAGCAGGGCGGCCCGCTCGATCGCCCATTGGAGCAAAGTGGCTGCCAGCGAAAAGCCGCACCAGGCGAAAAGATAACCGGCAGCAAACCAGCCGGTCGCGGCGAATGGCTTGCCTTGCGCTTTGCCCTGTCGGCCTACGCGGGCGTACATCAGGATCATCGGCGCGGCAGAGGGAGCCATCATTCCAACCATCATCACCGCCCACATCAGGAACACATAGGCGAACTCGATCGTTCGCCACGGCTCGTTGGCCGGCAGCATGATTCCGGTCCCGGCTGGGATCATGCGGAACTCGGTCATGTCCATGCCGCCCATGTCCATGTCGTTGGCAAGCCAGAGCACATAGCTCCATGCCAGCGCGACAATGAGGACGATCGCACCGCCGACGATGCAGCGATCGCGCCGCAGCACGGCTTCCAGGGGGCTGTCCGTCATTTGCGATCGATGTTGTACGATCGATGTTGCCAGCGCCGATACAGCCGGTATCGGGAGTTTACATCACGCCTGGTTCGACCAGCGGATCGGTGCATACAGGCCGTTCCTGCCGGAATTATCCCAGCGCATGCCATGATCGCTAAAGGTATTGCCGGCGGCGCCGACGGCCATCACCATGGCGTCGGGGCTGACCGGATGACCGATGTTCACCCACATCTCGCCGCTCGGATGCATGGTCGGTAGCGGATCGACGGACATGTGCAGGATGCCGGGTATTTCCGCGGAGCGCGTCTTGCCGTCGATCCGGAACGTGATCGGGACCTTGCGCACCCCAAGGTTCTTGCTGATCAGCGGCGCGAACGCGGCCATGGGACCGCCGGCACCGCCGGTGAAGATTGCAGCCAGGGCCTCGGTCTGGTCATCGTTGGCGCGCTGATCGATATAGACGGCCACCGACCAGTCTCCGTCTGCCATGACCCCAGGTGCGTGGAGGATGACGAGCACATTGAGCTCATCGAGCGCGATATCGCCGTAGCGGCCGGTCTCGATGTGGAAGATCAGCGGTACGTTGCAGAAGCCCTCGGTCGGTCGCGCGGTCAACGGGGGCGCCGCCGACACCAGGCAGGGACACACGATGCTGCAACTGCAATTCTCGAAATAGTCACCGGAAAGGTGCCATGGGACATCCGCCATTGCTGTCTCCCGCTTGGCCGAACCCGATAGATGCTTTCGAATGAGCTACGTAGAGTTGAAAATTACGCTTGGTTGGGAAGCTGCGCAAGCCGATTCCACCGACGCCGGGCTTCTCTTGATTGGTCTGCGTCGGCAAGCACTTCCTCCGGCGCGGATGACCGTGGAACGATGGCCGTCGGAATCGCATTGCACTCGGTGAGGTCGCTGCGGAAATGCCGGCTCCGGCGCATGGCCATGTTCCTGATGGTGGAGAACGATGAAAGACAGCGCGTCGGAAGTGACCGACATCAGCGACGCCGTTCACTTGTGCATCGACATGCAGAACATCTTCGCTCCTGGCAGTCTCTGGGAGACGCCATGGATGGCGCGAGTGTTGCCGACGATCGCCTCGATCGTTTCGCGCCATCAGGCCAGAACGATCTTCACGCGATTCATCACGCCGGAGAACCCGGAGGATCGGCCCGGACAGTGGCAGAGCTATTTTCGTCGCTGGCGACAGGCGACCCGCAAGCAGCTTCCGCCGTCCGGTCTTGAACTCGTGCCGGCCCTGAGCCGCTTCGTTCCGCCGGCTGCCATCATCGACAAGCCGGCCTATTCCGCGTTCAGCAATCCCGGCCTCGCCGGCCTGCTGATCGACAAGAACGTCGGCACGGTCGTCATCACCGGGGCGGAGACGGACGTCTGCGTGCTCTCGACGGTCCTGAGCGCTGTCGATCTCGGCTTTCGGGTCGTCATCATCGAGGATGCGCTGTGCAGCTCGTCCGACGTCGGCCATGATGCGCTCATGACGATGTACCGCACCCGCTTTCACGGCCAGGTCGATCTGATGACCGCCGAGGAATTGGCGCAGTTCTGGCGCGAGTAGGGGACGATCCGCTCAATTGAAATTGTCGCCGAGCATGTTGTGGAAGGCGGTGGCGACGGCGGCAATGCCGCTGGCGCCGTGCATCAGCGCGATCTCGCCCTGCTGCTCGTGGCGAATGGCGTGGGCCATCACACGCAGGCGCAGATCGCCGCCGCTATGCCACATCTGGTCAGCCATCTTGACGGCGCCGGCGTGATGCCTGCTCATCGTCTCGACGAACAGCGTGTCGAATTGATCCGCCGGCGCGGCTTTGACCTGTCGCATCTCGGCCTGTGTCAGGAAGCCCGGCATGGCGGCACGTTCGTCCGAGCTGCAATCGGGCATCTCGGTGTCGAACCAGCTCAACCACCACGTCTCGAAAATCCGGTTCTCGCCGGTCTGGCTTGCGACCATCAGCATCGCCAGCTTTCGCAGATGCGGGTCCTGCGCGCGCTCCGTTGCGGTCCGGGCCAGCTCGATGCCCTGGGCATGATGCGCGGTCATATGACGGATGTAACTCTGGTCCGCGTCCCTGTCGCGGCCCATCCATGGCGGCTCGTACCCATGGCTGCCGAACAACGCGGTCGCGCCGAGCAGCGCGATCAGAGCCAGCGCGCCGGTGATCCAGGCATTGGTGAAGCGAATATCGCGCGCGGGTGCCGCGCCTCGCCTCCAGCGCAACCGGGCGAACAGGGGATACATCACTGCCGAGGAGGCGTGAACGAGCAGGCCGATCCAGTAGGGCTGCTGCAGCGTGAACAGCGGCTGCCAGAACGGAAACAGCGGCACCAGCACGAACCATTCCATGCTCGACGAGAACACGGCCCAGGGCAGTGCGAGCAGCAGGATCGTGAGCGGCCGCAACTCGGCGGTCCAGCGCCCGAGCACGCCGAAGAACACCACCGCCCAGGAGAAGTCCGCCCATTGATGGAAGGCGATCCCGGCAAGGACCGCGCTCCACGACGGCTCTGCGCTGATCGCCCAATCGCGCGCGGGAATGGCGGCGACGGTCATCCAGTCGACGGCGGCATCGCGTCCGAGGCGCGCGGCGGAGAGCTGGCTGACGATGGTCGAGAAGGTGCTGCTGATCAGGCCGAGTTCGGCAGCGGCGATCCAGCGCGAGCGTCGCCGTGAGGCGCCTTCATCACCGGTGCGAATCGAATTGGAAATGGCTGACGGCGCGGCGGCGTTCACGTCAGCTGATTGAGTTTCTTCAACGGATTGAGCTCGCTCGGCTTGCTCTGTTCGTCCCGGCCGCGCTCCGCCTGCTCCTTGCCTTCCTCATGGAGATCCTGATCGCCGACGATCTCGCCGACGGCCTGTTTCGCCTTGCCAGCGATCCGCTGACCGAGGCCCTTGGTCTTGCTCATGGTCTGCCTCCACGCTCGCGCCGCTACCCCGGCGCTTGAAGGGGGATGAGCGCCGGGGCCGCGGTTTCGTCTATTCAGCCTCCGGCAGGGGGGACGTCGGAAGCGTTGAATGAGACTCGCTGCCGCGCGGATGGTTCCTCGGCGGTCATCTTGGCTCGAGTTCGATGATCACGCCTTCATTGCCGCGGAGCAGGATTGAGGCGCCCGGCAACGGCTCGGACGGCAGGTCGAGATGCGTCGACATCAGCAGGCGGCCGCGACCTTGCCAATGCCACTTCCGCGGCTCGGCGGCGATGTTGAGCACGACCAGAATTTCCTTGCCGCCGTCCGTCCGCCTGTAGGCAAGAACGTCGTTCTGCGAGCGTAGCGGCTCGTAGCCGCCGTGGCGCAGGCAGGCATGCTCACGCCGCAGCGTCATCAGCGCGCGAAACAGCGCCAGGATCGAACGCGCGTCGCGCTGCTGCGCGGCCACGTTGGCCGCGCCTTCGGGAGGCTCCAGCGGCAGCCATGGATCGCCCGTTGTAAAGCCGCCGTTGCTGCTGTCATCCCATCGCATCGGCGCGCGTTCGGGATCGCGACAAAGGCCGTACCCCGGCACGAGCTTCTCGAAGGGATCGTGGACGCGGTCGGGCGGAATGGGAACGCGCTTGCGGCCGATCTCGTCGCCCATGAAGAAGAACGGCGTTCCCCGCAACGTCATCAGCAGCATCGCCAGCACCCGCATCTGCGGCTCGCCAATCTTGCTCGCGATCCGCTGCTTGTCATGGCCACCGATCACCCAGACCGGCCAAGCATGATCCGGGATAGCGTTGAAATACGCGTCGATCGTCGCTTGCAGGGACAGCGCGTCCCATTGCGAGTCGAGCAGTGCGAAATTGAGCGGCAGATGCAGGCGCGGCCGGTCGTTGCCGTAGAAGTGGCCGATGCGGTCGGTCTTGCCCTGGACTTCGCCGCACAACATCCGCCCGGGATAACCGTCGATCACTTCGCGGATGAATTCGATGCAATCCATCGTCTCCGGCCGGTCGTCGGTAAAGACGGGCGTCTGGCGCTGCGGCGGCGGCTTGCCTTCCGCTTGCGGGTTATGCGGATTGTCGCGCAGCAGCGCGTCCTTGATCAGCACCGCGCTGGCGTCGACGCGGAAGCCGTCGACGCCGCGATCGAGCCAGAAGCGCATGACATCGGCGATCGCAGCGCGCAGCTGCGGGTTTCTCCAGTTCAGATCGGGCTGCTCGACCAAGAAGGAATGGTAGTAATATTGCCGCCGCGCCTCGCACCATTCCCAGCCGCTGCCGCCAAACCGGCTCAGCCAGTTGTTGGGCGGGCCGCCATTCTCGGCCGCGTCGGCCCAGAAGTACCAATCGGCCTTCGCGCTGTTCCGTGAACTGCTGCTCTCGACGAACCATGCGTGGTCGTTCGCGGTATGATTGGGCACGAGATCGAGGATCACGCGGATCCCCGCCGTGTGCAGGGCCTTGAGCAGGCGGTCGAACGCGTCGAGGTTGCCGAACGCAGGGTCAATGGAGCAGTAGTCGGAGATGTCGTAGCCGAGGTCGCGGAACGGGCTCTTGTGGATCGGCGTCAGCCACACCGCGTCGACGCCGAGCCATTTCGGATAGTCGATCCGCGAGGTCAGGCCGGCGAGGTCGCCCTTGCCGTCGCCGTCCGAGTCCTGGAACGAGATCAGTGCGATTTCGTAGATGACGGCGGATTCCCACCACGCACCTTCGTTACGGGACGCCTCGCTCATTGCCTTGCATCACCTCGTCTTGCATCACCTCGTCGTGTGGCCTTCAGGTACGTCCCGCCGTAGCGTTCGCTGCGATCTGCTTGGCCGCGGTTCGGGCGCTCTCGATGCCCTTGGGATAGCCGCTACGGTTCGGATACAGCTTGCGCCGTGCGTCGCGCGGCGGCCGCTGCGGCTTGGTATCCTGCGCGGCGCGGTAGTCGAGCATCGCGATGCCGCCGACCATCAGCAGCGCCAGCGCGATATTGCCCTTTTTGGGATTGTCCGCGGTCAGCCCCGAGAGCAGCGCGGCGGCATCGAGGCCGTCGCCGCCGACGCGGGCCCACAGGCCGGCGTTCTTCTCGACCGAGAGCGTCATGATCCCGGCCAGAATCTCGCGCACGCCGAAGGTGCGAACCAACGTCTCATGGCCTTCCATGCCCAGCGTCTCCGTGACGCGCCGCGGGGCGAAGAATTCCACGACGCCGAGACCGATGCTGAACCAGCCGAGCGCACGGGCGAGCTGGTCTTCGGGCCGCTTCAGGCTCGGGCCGCCCTCGACGATTTTCGGGTCGCCCTTGGTGCGAACGATGTTGGAAAAATGAAACATGGACTTACTCCTCATGGCTTCAGCACGACCTTGACGCAGGAGTCGCGCTTGTCGCGAAACACCTGATACATCTCGGGGCCTTGGCTGAGCGGGACGGTGTGGGTGATGACGAAGGACGGATCGATCTCGCCTTCCTCGATGCGGCGGAGCAGGTCGTCGGTCCAGCGGTTGACGTGGGTCTGGCCGGTGCGCATCTGCAGGCCCTTGTTCATGAAGGCGCCCATCGGAAGCATGTCGGAGAATCCGCTGTACACGCCGGGCACCGAGATGATGCCGCCGGGACGGCAAACATAGATCATCTCGCGCAGCACATGCGGCCGGTCGCTCTCCACCATCACCATCTGCTTGGCGCGATCGAGCAGCGTGTCGGGCAGGGAGGCCATCACATGCGACTCCATGCCGACGCAATCGATACATTTCTCGGGGCCTCTGCCGTCGGTGAGCTCCTCGAGCCGCTCCAGGACGCTTTCGTTTTCGAAATTAATGGTGGTGGCGCCGCCGGCTTCGGCCATGCTGAGCCGTTCGGGAAGGCAGTCGATCGCGATCACCTGGTTGGCGCCGAGCAGGATGGCGCTGCGGATCGCCATCTGCCCCACGGGCCCGCAGCCCCAGATCGCGACCGTATCGGTCGGCTCGATGTCGCATTGCGCGGCGGCCTGCCAGCCGGTCGGGAAGATGTCGCTGAGAAACAGCAGCTTCTCGTCGGGAATGCCGTCGGGCACCTTGATGTGGGTGGCATCGGCGAACGGCACCCGTAGATATTCGGCCTGGCCGCCGGGATAGCCGCCGGTCAGATGGGTGTAGCCGAACAGGCCGGCCGTCGTGTGTCCGAACGCCTTGTCTGCCAGATGTCGTTTGCGATTGGTGGTTTCGCACACTGAGAAATTGCCGCGCTTGCACTGGTCGCATTCGCCGCAAATGATCGTGAAGGGCACGACGACGCGGTCGCCCTTCTTCAGCTTGCGGTCGACGCCGGAGCCGACCTCGACCACTTCGCCCATGGTCTCGTGGCCCATGATGTCGCCGGGCAGCATGCCCGGAATGTAGTTGTGAAAGAGGTGGAGGTCCGAGCCGCAGATGGCGCAGCTCGTGACCTTGATGATCGCGTCGCGCGGATCCTGAATCTCCGGATCGGTGACGGTATCGCAGCGTATGTCTTCCTTGCCGTGCCAGACCAGCGCCTTCATCTCTGTTCTCCCGCGAGCTACGAGGCATCCAAGTCGAACAACGAACGATGGTTGCTATCGCACGGTGCAAAATCTTTGCGCCGCACCAGCCTGTGTCCCGATAGGAACGAGCGGCCATTGCGGTGATTGGAGCGTCATCAATCCCACTCAAGGACAAGCGAAGGATACGCTCATGGCCGCCAATCAACTCGCCGTCGTCACCGGCGCCTCCACCGGCATCGGCCTGGAACTCGCCAGATGTTGTGCCCAAGGAGGCTTCAACCTTGTCATCGCGGCGGACGAGCCCGAGATCGAGAGGGTGGCCGTCGATCTCCGCAGGCTCGGCACCAGCGTCGAGGCGGTGCAGGCTGATCTCGCCACCACCCAAGGCGTCGACAAGCTCTGCGCCGCGGTCGGCGACCGGCCGATGGACGCGCTGCTGGCCAATGCCGGTGTCGGCCTCGGCAAGGCCTTCCTCGATCAGGATTTTGCCAGGATCAAGCACCTCGTCGATACCAACATCACCGGCACGCTGTATCTGATCCATCGCGCCGGCAACGAGATGCTTCGCCGCAATTCGGGCCGTATCCTGATCACGGGCTCGATCGCCGGATTCACGCCGGGCAGTTTTCAGGCGGTCTACAACGCCAGCAAGGCGTTTCTCGATTCATTCTCGTTTGCACTGCGCGAGGAGCTGCGCGACAGCGGCGTCACCGTCACTTGCCTGATGCCGGGCGCCACGGAAACCGAGTTCTTCCGCCGCGCCGACATGATGGACACCAAGGTCGGCACGGAGCCGAAGGACAGTGCCTACGACGTCGCGAAGGCCGGCTTCGACGCCATGTTGCGCGGCGAGTCCGACATCGTGACCGGAATGAAGAACAAGCTTCAGACCACAATCGCCAACGTCACGCCGAACGAGATGTTGGCAAAACAGCATCGCAAGATGGCGGAGCCGGGCACGGCGAAGTCGTAGAACGATGCTCCCGCAATCTCTGCTGGGCGGTGCGGTCGTTCCCGCGGACCAACAAAGGAGCACGCCGATTCACATAGCCTAATGCGCAAAGCTCCCCGAGCCTTCAAATTGGTTGGGCTGGAAAAAAGGGGGCTGCGATGCCGATGGATCGCGTCGAACAGGCGTTTGTCGCAACGGCGATCACGGGCTTTCTGGTGATGATGGCGGCGATCGTCTGGATGATGATGGGCTGACGGCCGGGAGGGCTGCTGATTGCGGATCGCATTGCCCTATGCTGCGGTGCTCCTGTGCCTGGCGGTGACCGCCTGGCTCGCTTTCGCGCATCTATTCTGATCGCTATCAGGCTCAACCGTGCGGATCGGCGATTAGCGCGGCCAGCCTCTGAGCCATCGCCGGCAGATCGATCGGTTTCTCCAGGATCGGCACGTCGTGGAATTCCGGACTGATCGTGACCTTGTCGTAGCCGGTCGTGAACAGGAACGGTATGTTCCGTGCCTTAAGTTCGCGTGCGACAGGAAAGATCATCTCGCTTCGGATGTTCACGTCGAGCACGGCGGCATCCAGGATGCCGCCATCTCGCAGGATCCTGAGCGCGTCGTCGAGATCACCGGCCGGCCCCGCGACCTCTGCACCGAGCGCCTGACATGCCTTGCCAATGTCATCGGCGAGAAAATATTCGTCCTCGACAATGAAGATGCGCCGCCCGCTGAGCGGCGACTGTGGACCTGACGATCCAGGCGAAATCGCCATGGTGCCTCGTGCCTTCCTTTGCGGTCGGTAGGAACATAGGGCGGTGACCCGCCTTGGTACAAACGAATACAACCGATAGTGGGTTCCATGAGCAACCGCGACATCATCGTCATAGGTGGCTCGGCCGGCGCGACCGCGCCGCTGAAGCAGATCCTCGGCCGCCTTCCGCCCGATCTGCCCGCGGCGGTGTTCATCGTGCTGCACATCCCGGCGCAAGGGATCGGCATTCTCTCAACGGTCGCCAGCAGTGCCGGCCCGCTGCCGGTCCGGCAGGCCGAAAACGGCATGAAGATCGAGCCCGGCCGGGTTTATCTGGCCGCACCGGACCATCATCTGCTGCTGTCCGAGGATCGCGTGTTCCTCGGGCGCGGTCCGCGCGAGAACATGGTCCGGCCGGCCATCGACGCCTTGTTCCGCTCGGCCGCCATCAATTACGGCCCGCGCGTGATCGGTGTGCTCCTTAGCGGCCTGTTGTCCGACGGTTCGGCCGGTCTCAACGCCATCAAGCATTGCGGCGGAATTTCGGTGGTACAGGACCCCTCGGACGCCATTGCCGATGAAATGCCAAGAAGCGCCCTTGAGGCGACCATCATCGATCTTTGCGTCCCCGGCGCCGGAATGGGCGATGTGCTGTCCGATCTCGCCAGGGAGGCTGCCGGCGCCGCGCTGCCGATCCCACCGGAGATCCGGCTCGAGGTCGAGATCGCGGCCGGCGAACGGATCGGCAGTGACAAGCTGCTCTCGGTGGCTGATCCGGTTGCGCTGACCTGTCCGGCCTGCGGGGGCGTGCTGTCCGAGATGAAGGACTCGCACCCGATGCGCTTCCGCTGTCAGGTCGGTCACGCCTTCGCCGCCGACATCCTCGCAAAAGAGCAGGAGGGGCAAGTGGATGAAGCCCTGCGGGTCGCACTGCGCATTATCGAGGAGCGGGCTGAGCTGGTGCAGCGAATGGCCGCCGACGGCCGGCGCAACGGCCGGCCTGCGGTTGCCGAGATGTACCAGGCGCGGGCTGCCGAATATCGCGAATATGCCGACATGATCCGGCGCGTCGTGCTAAAGTCCCTCGATCCTCCGGCTCGCAAGCGGGAGGCTTGAGGGTCGCCATGACCATTTCCCTCGCCGATTGGACCGAGCAGCTCGACACCGAGCGCCGCCACCTGATCAAGGCCGATCGGGATATCGAGGAGGGTTGCCAGCGCATCCGCGATCAGGAGGAGCGGATCCGTGAACTCAGTGCCGGTGGCCACGACGCCGGCCAGGCGGAGCAGCTGGTCGAGGTGCTGAAGCAGACCCTGACGGAATGGCTCCGCCACCGCATCCTGATCGAGCAGCGGATTAGCTATCTCCGGCAGCAAGTCGGTCCGGAGTGATCCAGGGGGCGTTGGCAGGCCGCCTGGCTCCATGCCGGGCGCGTACATCTCTGGTCGGCAATTGACACCGATGTTCGCCGTATGGAACGCAGCGCGACGTTTCCGCCTTCCACCTGTTGGGATAACATCATTTCTGATATTGCCGCGAGCGGGCGTCCCGCTTCACGCCAATGAATGAGAGCTACCGAGACCATGCATGAAATCGGCGACCAATCGGTCGAAACAGAGCGCCAGACCAGGTCCCCGCTGGTCATCGGGGTGGGCGCCGCGCCGACAGCACTGGATAGCGTCGAGCGGTTCTTTTCCAAGCTGACCGTGGGCGCCGATCAGGCCGTCGTGCTGGCGCTGCAACATCACGAGGCGCTCGACGAGCCGCGGCTGCGCCGGATCGTGCAAAACTCCAACGGCGGCAAGATCGCCGACATCAGCGACGGGCAAACCATCGAGGGCGGCACGATCTATCTGTGCCCGCCGGCGCAGATCACGACGATCCAGGGCGGTCGCTTCGCCGTCCGCGCGGCCGAGCAGGCGCCCGGCGAGCGGGCAACAATCGACAGCTTCCTGGTCTCGCTGGCGGAAGAACGCGCCGAGCAATCGATCGGCGTGATCCTGTCCGGCATCGGTGGCCACGGCACGCTGGGCACCGCGACGCTGAAGGATCATGGTGGTCTCGCTATCGCCGAAAAGGGCGCGAGCGACGAGGCTGAGCATCTCGAGGACTCCAACACGCCGGCGGCGATCGCCGATTATGTGCTCTCTCCGGAAGAGATCGCCGAGCACATCCAGGTCTATGCCCGTCATCTGCGGCGGCTGGAAGAGAAGCAGGGGTTCGACGAGGTGCTGGCCGCTGCCGCGACCTCGCTGTCGCGCATCGCCGACATCCTGCGCAGCAAGACCGGCAATGATTTCCACGGCTACAAGCAAAACACCTTCCTGCGTCGCGTGCAGCGGCGGATGCAGGTGGTTCAGATCGCCGAGATTTCCGCCTATGTCGATTTCCTGCGCAACGACGACGATGAGGCCCAGCACCTTTTCAACGACCTCTTGATCGGCGTCACCGAATTCTTCCGCGATAAGCGCGAATTCGAGGTGCTGGAGAGCCAGATCGTCCCGAAGATGTTCGAAGGCAAGAGCGCGGGCCAGCAGGTTCGCGTCTGGGTGCTCGGCTGCGCCACCGGAGAGGAGGCCTATTCGATCGGTATCCTCCTGCGCGAGCACATGGCCAAAATGGACTCCGTGCCGCAGGTTCAGATCTTCGCGACCGACATCGACGGACGGGCGCTGGCGGCCGCGCGCGTCGGCCGCTATCGCACCAAGATCGAGACGGACATGACCAGCGAGCGCCTGGCGCGCTGGTTCGTGCGCGAGGGCGATACCTATTGCGTGGTCAAGGAGCTGCGCGAGATGTGCATCTTCTCGCAGCACAACGTGACCAAGGACGCACCGTTCTCGAAGCTCGATCTCGTCTCCTGCCGCAATCTGCTGATCTACCTCAATGCCGAATTGCAGAACCGGGTGATCCCGCTCTTCCACTTCGCGCTTCTGCCGGATCGTTACCTGTTCCTCGGCAATTCCGAGAACGTGACGCGGCATCCAAAACTGTTTGCGCCGATCGATCGCCGCGCCCGCATCTTCAAGAAGCTCGAGACCGGAACGCGGCTGCCGCCGGAATTTCCGATCACGACCGTCGCGGGCAGGGCGCCCGCCGAGGTGCCGCCGTTGCGCTCGTTCCGCCCCGACGTCGGGCTGGAGCGCCGCGCGCAACGGGTCGCGGAGCGCTACGCGCCCGCTTATGTCATCACTGACGGCAACTTTCAGGTCCTGCACTTCTCCGGGCGCACCGGCCGCTACATCGAGCCGACGGCAGGCGCCGCCACGCTCGATCTGCTTCAACTCGTCCACCGCGATCTCCGCCTGGACCTGCGTACGGTGCTCAGCCGCGCAGCGGAGACCAACGAGCCCGCCCATACCGAGCAGGTGCAGCTCGGCGCCAACGGCCATCGTGTTCTCGTCGACATCATGGTTGAGCCGATCCAGGATGGCGGCAGCGACCACCGCAATTTCGTCGTTCTGTTCAAGGATGGGCCGGTGCGCAACACCGATGCCGGCGAGAGCAGGCCCAGCGCGCTGGTGCAGACCGAGCATGTCGAACGTATCGAAGGCGAGCTGCGGGCGACGCGGGAGCGCCTTCAGGCAACCATCGAAGAGCTCGAAAGCACCAACGAGGAGCTGAAGTCCTCCAACGAGGAATACCAGTCGCTCAATGAAGAGCTTCAGTCGGCAAACGAGGAGCTCGAAACTTCACGCGAGGAATTGCAGTCAGTCAATGAGGAACTGACCACCGTGAACGGCGAGCTGGCCCACCGCGTCCAGGAATTGACGCGCGCCACCAGCGACCTCGAGAATTTCCTGGAGAGCACCCAAATCGCGACCGTGTTCCTCGATAACGATTTGCGCGTGATGAACTTCACGCCGGCGATCACGCAGGTTCTGCATCTCGTCGAGACCGACACGGGCCGCCCCATCGCGCACATCAAGGCGCGCATCCCGATCGAGGAGCTCTATGACGACATTCGCGGCGTGCTGCGGACGCTTGCCATCGCCGAGCGCGAGCTCAGGGATCCAGACAGTGGCACGCGCTATATCGTCCGCATCCTGCCCTATCGCAGCATCGACAATTTTATCGCCGGGGTCGTGATCACGTTCGTCGATGTCACCGCGATTACCCGCGCCGAGGAGCGGCAGCGCCTGCTGCTGGCCGAGCTCCAGCATCGGGTCCGCAACACGCTGGGCGTGGTGCGCTCGATCGCCCGTCGCACGGCCGATAGCAGTTCGACGGTCGAGGAGTTTGCTTCCCATCTCGATGGCCGGCTCAACGCATTCGCCCGAACCCAGGCGCTGGTGACCCGCGATCCCGAGGGCGGCGTAGACCTCGAATACCTCGCCGTCGAGGAACTGCTGGCCTATAATGCCAGGGAAGGAGAGCAGGTACGTGTCAGCGGCCCTACCGTGCGTTTTCAGTCGAAGGCCGCGGAAACCTTTGCCCTTGCCATTCACGAGCTCGCAACCAACGCGCTGAAATACGGCGCCCTGAGCCGGCCGACAGGTCGCATCGAGATTTCCTGGCGCCTTGAGCAGGGCACCAACCCGGCGGAGCTGGTGTTCGAGTGGCGGGAGCGCGGTGGGCCGCCGGTTGCGCCGCCGCCGCATAAAGGATTTGGGACCGAGCTTCTTGAGCGCACACTCGCGTTCGAGTTCAAGGGGCAGACCACGATGGCGTTCAATCCCAGGGGATTGGAATGCACGATCGCCATTCCTCTCAGCAAGCGGGCGTTCCATACACCGGCGGTGGCCAACTGATGCCCTTGTCGACGATAGATCGCAGCCAGGTGGACCCGGTCATTCGCCGGCTGAACGCGCTGAGAACCTTGTCGACGGAGGCCCGCACCTCGCTCGAATACGCAATGCTCGAGGGAATCCAGCGCGCAGGGGCGGGCGAGGATCTGATCTCGGAGGGCGATCCGGTCGACAGCATCCGCCTCGTGCTGTCGGGCTGGCTCTGCCGCTACAAGACGCTGGAGGACGGCCGGCGGCAGATCGTCAATTTTCTTTTTCCCGGCGAGAGTTGCGATGCGCACGCCTTCCTGCTGCCCGTGATGGATCATTCCATCGCGGCGATGACGCCGGTCGTCTACACCGAAATCAAGCGCGCCCGGTTCGAGAGTCTGGTGGCTACCGACCGCTCGCTGGCAGAAGCTTTCTTGTGCGAGACTCTCGTCAACAGCGCCATCCAGCGCGAATGGGCTATCAATCTCGGTCGCCGGGTAGCCTTCGAGCGCGTGGCCCATTTGTTCTGCGAGATCATCGAGCGGCTGCGTCCCGTCGGCATGGTCGAGGGCAATTCCTGCGTGATGCCGGTGACGCAAATGGATCTTGCGGACGCCACTGGCCTGTCGGTGGTCCATCTCAACCGCACGGTTCAGGAGCTGCGTGCCTCCGGCCTGATCGTGCTGCGCGATCGCACGCTGACCATCACCGATCTCGATGCGCTCAAGGACGCGGCGCTGTTCTCGCCGAGCTATTTGCAACTCTATCGACGCGGCTAAGCGATTTCTCTGCGGTTCCGGGAGACTTGATCCAGGTTAGCGTTCGCGAATGTTTTTTGAGCGGATGGCTGGTTTTGAGTAATTGACGTAACTTACGTAAAGGCAGTTTCGTCCCGAATCTTCTATCGTCGTTCCATGAACGACGTCCTGCTTGCCCGCGCTGAGCGCGCGATCGAAGCAAGCCGCGCCCTCAGGGCGCAGCGCAGAGCGGTCGCGGATCAGCTTGATGACGCCACGCGCGAGGTGCGCCGAGTGGTGATGGAAAGCGCGATGTTGCGCTCGGAGCTCAAGGCCCTCCGCGACAACCGGGAAGAGCAGGATCTCCGACACCGCGTGCCGCCGGAATAGGAGCCGACGACACCAAACGTGCAGCACGCGCCGGGATGGGCGCCCCACTCAACGCCGCTTCGCTGCTGCTTTCGATCGCCTGTTGTAAGGCGAGCGGTTGACCGGCTTCAGCGAAATGCCTTCGCGCTGCGCCTTGCTGCGAATGGCCGCGACCGGGCGCTGCAGCATTTCGGTTCCGGCGCAGTCGAAGCGGCGTGGGCGCGCGAAGGGAATGCGCGCATCCGTCGCTGCTCGGCCGTTTTGTTTCGCACCGGCAAAATCACGCACCGTTAACTTATTGAAATGCCGGAACCTGCGGTTGCGGCCGAAGCTGCCAACACTGCCGGGCTGGGCCGCCCCAACCGGCACGAAACTCTGGCCCCGGCGCCGACCTCCCGCCGGGGCCAATTCCTCCCATTCCAATTCCTTCCATCTGAAGGGCTTTGTGAAGGTACAATGACCGCGAAACGCAACCGCAGGAAACAGACCCAATCGCTCCAGGAGCGGTTGGCAGCATTTGCCCAAACCGCTCGCGAGCGCGCGCGCAGCCTGCCGCCCGGCAAGGAGCGCGACATGCTGCTTCAGCGCGCCAAGCAGAACGAGGTGACCTCGAACCTGACGGACTGGCTGAGCGAACCGGTGTACCCGAGACGGGGAGGATGACGATGCGGAGCATCAAGCACTACCGCGCGTTCCAGATCGATCCGGACGGGCATGTGTTTGGATGCATCAACCTGGTCTGCGACAATGATGAGCAGGCCAAGCGCGAGGCCGCCTCGCTCGTGCTGGTGCACCGCATCGAACTGTGGCGGCTGGACCAGCGCATTGCGCAATTCGATGTGCCGCCGGACGTTGTTCGCCAGTAGAGCCACGAGAGGAGAGCGAGGAGGAACCGCGCGCTGCGCCCCGGGTTGGTCGGACTGTACCGACCTTGCGAGGAGCCAGCATGACGGAAGCCGACGTTCGCAAGGGGATGCCGCCCGTCAAGCTCTCGCGCGAGGCCTTCGAGCACCGCTACAGGAGCCGGTTCGTCGATCCCGCCTTTGCACCGCTCCAGCGCGAGCTCGATGCCATCGTTGGTGCTGCCTGGGATGCCTACAGCAATTCACGCAAGGCCCCGCTCACGCGAAAGGCGGGTGCAGGATTCTCCAATCCCGATTACGACATCGCCATCGACTGGCTCGATGCGCGCGCGAAGATCCTGGCGGCGCAGCGGCGCCATGACGATGCGGACGAGACGCCGCGCATCCTCATCATCAACGGCTCGGCGCGCAGCGAGCACACCTGTCCCGGCGAGATGTCCAAGACCTGGCGTCTGGTCGAGCTCGCCGAGCCGGTCTTTGCCGAGCTTGGGTTTGCCGTCGACATCCTCGACCTGTCGCGCCTGGCTTCGGAGTTCGGCAAGACGATCCATCCCTGCAAGTCCTGCGTCGGAACCGCGATGCCGCTCTGCCACTGGCCGTGCAGCTGCTATCCGAACTATTCGCTGGGGCAGACCGACGACTGGATGAACGATATCTATCCGCTGTGGGTCGCGGCCCACGGCATCCTGATCGTGGCGCCGGTAAACTGGTATCACGTGCCCGCCGGACTCAAGGCGATGATGGACCGCATGGTTTGCGCCGACGGCGGCAATCCCGATCCGACCTCGACCCACGGCAAGAAGGCTGCCGAGGCCAAGGCGCTGGAGCTGAAGGGCTGGTCTTATCCGCGCCATCTCGCGGGCCGTCATTTCGGCCTTGTCGTTCATGGCGATGCGGTCGGTGCCGAGGGCGTGCGCCGGGCCTTGTCGGATTGGTTGACCGACATGCAGCTGATCTCGGCGGGCCGCTTCGCCGAGCTCGATGGCTATGTCGGCTACATGGAGCCCTACGCCACCTCGCACCGCGACCTCGATGACGACAGGGTATTCCAGACAGAGGTGCAGAACGCCGCACGCGCGCTGGGCAATGCGGTCCGGCTGGCGCGGAGCGGAAAGCTTCGCGAGCCCGGTGCGGGCCTGTCCGATCCAAATCCCAAATGACGGCGGATGATCAGTCCTATGATTGCCTGATCGTCGGCGGCGGCCCCGCCGGGCTGATGGCCGCGATCTACCTCGCGCGATTTCGGCGCCGCGTCTGTGTCGTGGACGCAGGTGCGAGCCGGGCGGCGCTGATCCCGCGCAGTCACAATGTGCCGGGCTTCGTCCACGGCCTGTCCGGTACCGACCTGCTTGCGCGCATGTCCGCGCAACTGGGCGAGCTCGCGGTCACGCGAGTGGCCGTCGAAGTCACCGCCTTGCGGCGACACGAGCGAGGGTTTCAGGCGATCTGGAACGGCGGCGCGCATACCGCCGCCACCGTCATCCTTGCCTGCGGCATCGTCGATACCCATCCGCCATTCGACGAATGGCGCGCGGCAGTCGCGGACGGGCTGTTGCGCTACTGTCCCATCTGCGACGCCTTCGAGGCGATCGGCCGCCGCATCGGCATCGTCGGTCCGCTTCACCGTGCCGCCGGCAAGGCGCTGTTCATGCGCGGCTACTCGCGCGACGTGACGCTGCTCGCAACAGGCGAGGAGGACGGGAAGGCCGCGGCACCGGAGCTGATTGGAGCGGGCGTCGAGATCGTCGTCGCCCCCGGCCTGCGCCTGAGACGGGGAGACGACGGCGTTGAAGCCGTCTTCGCCGATGACCGGACGGCGCAATTCGAGATGGTCTACCCGGTGATGGGTGCGGAAGTGCGCTCGCATCTCGCGATGACGCTTGGGGCCGAACACACCGCAGACGGCCATCTGAAAGTCGACGACCATCAGCGCAGCTCGGTCGACGGGCTCTACGGGATCGGCGACATCGTCACCGACCTGCACCAGATCTCGGTCGCGTTCGGCCACGCCGCGCTCGCCGCCTGCACGATCCACAACAGCCTGCCGCGGCGGCTGGCATGAGGAGCGGGGTATCGGACATTGGTCACAGAATCATCCTCGAAGACCGCGGTCTATGCGGCGCTCTTCGGCAATGTCCTGGTCGCGGTCACGAAGATCGGCGCCGCTGCGTGGACGGGAAGTTCGGCCATGACGAGCGAAGCGGTGCATTCGCTCGTCGACACGACCAACGAGATCCTGCTGCTCTACGGCTACCGGCGCGCGAGCCGTTCGCCCGACGAATCCCATCCGCTCGGCTACGGGCGCGAGCTGTATTTCTGGAGCTTCATCGTTGCGCTGCTGATCTTCGCGCTGGGCGCCGGTGTCTCGCTGTATCAGGGCATTCTGCATGTCGCCGCACCCGAGCCGATCGAGAGTCCGATCGTCAGCTTCGTGGTGCTCGGGCTGTCATTCCTGTTTGAAGGCGGCTCCTGGCTGGTTGCCCTGCGGCGCTTCAGCTCCGACGGCCAGCGGTTCGGATATTATCAGGCTTTCGTTCGCAGCAAGGATCCTCCGGCATTCATGGTGCTGCTCGAGGACAGCGCGGCGCTGGTCGGCATCGCCATTGCCGCGGCGGCCACTGCGGCCGCCGTATGGCTGCGCCAGCCGGTCTGGGACGGGATCGGTTCGATCCTGATCGGGATATTGCTGGCGATCGTGTCGATCGGTCTCGCGCGCGAGAGCAAGAGCCTGCTGATCGGCGAGCCCGCCGATCCGGAGCTTGCGCGATCGATCCTCGACATCGCAAGGCGCTCGCCCGGCGTGCTCAGGGCCAACGGCCTTCTGACGGTGCAGCTGTCGCCGATCGAGGTCGTTGCGGCCCTCAGCATCGAATTTGCGGATGACAAGCGCGCCGACGACATCGAGCGATGCGTCATTTCGATCGAGACGGAGATACGCAAACGCCATCCAAGCGTGGCGGCGCTATTCATCAAGCCGCAGACCGATGCCCGCTACCGCGCGGTGCGCGCGAGGCGTTACGGCTAGCTTTGCGAGGTTCCCTGGACGTCACAATCGGCACGACGGCAGGAACGATCGCAACATCCCCTTGGTTGACGCGTGCAGGAAGCCAGCATTGGAGAAACCGGATGGCTCAATCCGAAGACATGACGCGCTGCATCGCGCTCTGCATGAGCTGCTACCAGACCTGCCTCGGCACGGCGATGAACCATTGCCTCGAGACCGGCGGCAAGCACGTCGAGCCCAAGCATTTCCGCCTGATGATGGCGTGCGCCGAAATGTGCCGGACGGCGGCGCATTTCATGCTGATCAATACGCCGCATCACCGGCATACGTGCGGCGAATGCGCCGAAATCTGCAGCGAATGCGCCGAGGATTGCGAGCGGATCGGCGGCATGGACGAGTGCGTCGCCATGTGCCGCTCCTGCGCACAATCCTGCCGAGCGATGGCGGCCTGAGGATAAGCCCATGCTGGAAGAGAAACTCACGGACGCCATCGTCGAGGAGCTGAAGCGGCAGGCGGCCAACCAGCCGCACTTGCTGAAGGTCGAACGCGCGGACGATGCGAAAGCCTCGCAGGAGCTGATCGTCAACGGCAAGATCGACTTGGCCGCGCTGGTCATGGTGATCGCCGGATCGGTCGCCGGCGGACCTTGAGTCCGGCCGGTCAACGGCGCCCTCAGCCATATTCCTCGCCGATGCCGTATTCCCGGTAGATCTCCAGCGGATCGAGGTCGGGAAACAGCCGGCATTTGGCCTGGGCGAGGTGCAGGCTCACCGCCGCCGGCTCCTTGCCGTTCGAGAGCATCTTGCGGATGTCGTCCATATGTGCGTTCGGCTGATGCTTGGTGTCGAGCTGCTCCAGCGCGACCAGCGCAGTCGCCAGCGCCTCGGTCAGAACCCAGTCGTCGTGGCCGGTAATTCCCTTCTTCGGCATCGGCAGACCCCACATGTGGTAACCCAGTCTATCGGGACTTCGGCCAAATCTCCAAGGAGCCCTTGCAGCCAACAGGCGCGCGGAAGGGACCGGCGGCCCTGCTCCAGCTTGCATTATGGCCGGGCGTGGCTAAAAGGCGGCATTGCCGGGGCAATAGTATCTTTGTTGAAACAAAATCGGCTTAGACCGGCCTGCAGTGCATTCAGGCCGGCTGTTCCGGTCTGGCCCCAGATCCCCGCATTCGCAACACGGTCCGGTTGCACCACCTTCAAGGCTTGAGCCCGCATGGTCTTTCTAAGCTTCGTCTATCGCTTCGTGACCAATTTCGCATTCATGGCGATGGTCTATTTCAGCCTGAATTTCATGGAGAAGTACCAGAACCGGGCGATCATCGCGATCCTCGTGCTGATCTATAGCGGCATGCGCGCAGCCTCGACGCTGCGGGCGTTTTACTTCTACCAGAAGATCGAGCGGCTGGAGGCCGAGACCAAGCGGCTGCAAGGCCCGATCAATGACGGCGCGGGCGGAACGAACACGCGCAGGCAGGTCGTGGTCGACGTCGCGCGGCTGCGGCGCGACGGCGAGGTCAAGTCCTATATGGACCTGTTCTTTCTGGCGTTGATCGTGTTGCTCTGCGTCGCCAACATCATGCGACAATAGGCTCTACTGCGCGCGCTTCTTCAGGCTCGCCACACGGGTCGGGCGCGGCGCGGTGCTCTTGGGCGCGGCGCTCTTGGGGGCAGTGCCGTCGGCCTCTGCGGCATGCTTCGGTGTGCCATGAACAGCATGTGCGGTGCGGGCAGCGCGCGGCTTGCCGGCTTTGCCCTTGGCCGCACGGGGCGTCTCGGCCGCCATGGCCAGGCGCGTCGCGGCGCGCCGCGACAAGGTGGTCGACAGCAGCACCTCGACCGAGCCCTCGGGGATCGCAAAGAGATCGCGGCCGGGCACGGGCAGGGTGGCCGCGACATTGGCGAGCGCCATGGTCTTGCGCGGCAGCAGCGGCTGATGCGCGGTCTGCGCGTTGAGGTCGGCCAGCGAGGGCGCCGGAAGCGTCTTGGTCTGCGCGAACACAAAGTTCGGCACGGCCGGCCAGCGCGCGATCGGTGTGGTCTCGGTCGGCGGATGCAGCAGCCATTCCACCGGCGTTGTCGGCGTCGCCGGCTGCTCGGCGGTCGCGGGCACCACGTGCACGATGCGATAGCCGCGCGCCTTGAGGTCGCGGATGATCTTCGGCAGCGCCGCCACCGTGCGGGCCTGGATATCGTGCAGCAGCAGGATGCCTTTGCCCTTGGCCTCGAGCCGCTGGATCGCGAGCTGATAGACGCGATCGGACGACACATGGCGCCAGTCGTCGGCCGGGAAATCGGCGCTCCAGACCTGGATGCCGCGCGAGATCAGAAGGTTCTCGACACCTTCGGCGCGCATCAGGCCGGGAATGCGGAAGAACGGCGCCAGCTTGGACGGATCGGTCATCGCGGCCGATGTCCACTCGATGCCGCCATTGATTTGCGCCTCGGCCTTGTCGAGCGGCATCCGGTCCATTGTGAGCGGATGGTTCATGCTGTGCGTGCCGACTGTGTGGCCCGCCGCGACCAGCTTGCGCACGCCTTCCGGATTCGCCTTGGCCTGTTCGCCGATGATGAAGAAGGTCGCCTTGATGCACTCGTCGGCGAGGATCTGCAGCACCTGGTTGGAATATTTCGGCAACGGGCCGTCGTCGAAGGTCAGGACGACTTCATGGTCCTTCAGCGGCAGCGTCTCGCGGTATTGCATGGTGCCGATGAGGGGATGCGCGTGCGGATCGACCACGAGCGTGCGGGAGGTCCCGAGCGCGTCCGGATGGCCGGGGCAGTCGGCCGCAATGGCCGCCGGCGAGCCGATGGTCAGGACACCAAGAAATCCGCCAAAGCAAAGGACGATCCACGATCGCGTCCGAGCAACAACGCTACTTCCGATCATCAACCCCGTCTGCCCTCTTGCGCGATTGCCGCCATAGTAGGTCGGAGACATCGGCAAACGGTTCAGGCGCAAGAACCCCGACCCCGAACCGTGCCGCGACAAGTCCCCTTGATACTTGCATGGCGTAGCATGAACAGACTGTTAATAGGGCCCAAATCACCCCATTTTGCGCCGGCGTGACATTCCGGCATCAATGTGCGTCGGCACTCTTCTGTGATGTGCCCGCGGGCACGACGTGAACCACCCGATAGCCGTTCTCCCTCAGATACCGCAGGAAGGCCGGCATGATCGCAGCCGTGCGCGCCTTGGGATCGTGGAAGAGGATGATCCCCTTGCCGGCGGCGGCGAGGCGCTCGGTGACGAGCTTCAATTCCTGCTCCGGCGTCATCTCGTTCCAGTCGCTGGCCCACAGGTCAGCCCCGAACACCACGATGCCGCGGGACTGCAGCAGGTCGAGCTCGGCTTGCGTGGCTTCGAAATAGGGAAACCGGAAGAACTGCGTCGAGGGTGTCGTAGTCGGTGTGCCGTGCAGCGCCATCTCGTCGGCGGCGATACCGCGATCGATCTCGCTCTTCGCCTTGTCGAGCGGGATCCGCGCCATGAACGGATGCGAGAAGGTGTGGTGGCCGATGCTGTGGCCCTCGCGGGCGATGCGCTTGACCATGTCGGGGTGTTCGGAGGCGTGCAGGCCGATCAGGAAGAAGGTCGCGCGCACGCATTCCTGCGCCAGCGCCGCCAATACCTTCGACGTCGTCGGCGGATGCGGTCCGTCGTCGAAGGTCAGCACGACCTCGTGGTCGGCGAGTGGCAACGTCTGCGGAAAGCTCTTCAGGCCCACGCGCGGCGTGGTCTTGGCGTCGACGCTCAGAATGCGCGAGGTGCCGAGCGCGTCCTTGCGCGGGCACTCGACGGCTTCAGTCGAGGCGATGCCGGTGACGGCGGCGAGGGCTGCGCCCGCCGCCATCGAGGGCCACCTCAGTCGAAGCATCTTTGTCATTGCGCTCAGAGTTGCCTTGTGGGTATTGCCTGAACCATCAGCTCAGACCACTCGTTCCAACCTGTCGAACGGCGAGGCGCGCCATGGATGAACATCTGGACGGTGCCGCGTCTGCCGCGGAATCGGTACTCGACCACGTGCCGATGCGCAATGAAGACGGCGAGATTCGTCACGAATTCGTCGCGGAAATTGCCCATGCGATCGAGGCCGGCGACAGCGCCGCGCTGCGCGCCTGCGTTGCCGAGCTCCACGAGGCCGATCTCGGCGATCTCATCGGGGCTCTCGAGCCCGACAATCGGGTCCGCCTGGTCGAACTGACGGGGCGCGATTTCGACTTCTCCGCGCTAAACGAGCTCGACGAGGGCGTGCGCGAGGAGATCCTCGAGGAACTGCCGCCGCAGACAGTCGCCGAAGGTGTGCTCGAACTCGAATCCGATGATGCGGTCGAGCTGCTGGAAACGCTCGATCAGGCCGATCAGGAGGAGATCCTCGAGAAGCTGCCGCTCAAGGAGCGCGTCGTGCTCGAGCGCAGCCTGCTTTATCCGGAAAATTCTGCCGGCCGCCGGATGCAGACCGAGTTCATCGCGGTGCCGCAGGATTTCACCGTGGGACAGGCGATCGACTACATGCGCGAGACGCCGGATCTGCCCGACCGCTTCTACGAGATCTACGTCGTCGACAAGGAGCAGCACTGGCAGGGCGCGGTCTCGCTCGACGTGCTGCTGCGTGCCCGCCGCCCGGTGGCGCTTGCCGAGCTGACCGACGAGGATCGCCGCCGCGTCTCCGTCCTGGAGGACCAGGAGGAGGTGGCGCGCATGTTCGGCAAGTACAATCTCGTCGCAGCCCCGGTGCTCGACACCCAGGACCGGCTCGTCGGCGTCATCACCGTCGACGACGTCGTCGACGTCATCGAGGAAGAGGCGGACGAGGACCTCAAGGCACTCGGCGGCGTCAACAGCGACGAAGAGCTCTCCGACACCGTGTTCACCATTGCGCGCGCGCGGTTTAACTGGCTGCTGGTCAATCTCGCCACCGCATTTCTGGCGTCCTCCGTGCTTGGCCTGTTCGAGGGCCAGCTCGAGAAGATGGTGGCGCTTGCCGTGCTGGCGCCGATCGTCGCAAGCCAGGGCGGCAATGCCGCGACCCAGACCATGACGGTCGCGGTGCGGGCGCTGGCGACGCGCGAGCTCGGCTCCTCCAATGCCTGGCGCGTGGTGATGCGCGAGGGCCTGGTCGGCCTCGTCAACGGTCTCGCCTTTGCCGTGATCACGGGCGTGGCCGCGGTGGCCTGGTTCAGGATCCCGGGCCTCGGCGTCGTCATCGGGCTCGCCATCATCGTGAACCTCTTCGCCGGCGCGCTCGGCGGCATCCTGATCCCGATGGCGCTCGAACGTGTCAGGGCCGATCCGGCCGTGGCCTCCGGCACGTTCGTGACAACGGTCACCGACGTCGTCGGCTTCTTCTCCTTCCTCGGCATCGCGACATTGTGGTTCGGGTTGAGGTAGGAGCTGTTGAAATTCGTAGCCCGGATGGAGCGAAGCGTAATCCGGTGCCGCTGCGTCGGCTCGAGAGACGCCCCGGATTGCGCTGCGCTCCATCCGTTCTACTGGCCATCATCTTTAATCCGAACTTAAGCGGCCTGCCGCATCATCGCCTTGCTTGGGGGAATGAGCATGCGTGTGCGGCTGAAGGCGGACGGACGGATCGTCGAGTTGCGGGACGGGCAGGAGTTTCCTGTCCAGCCGCTTCCGATCCAGCCCTTTCCAATCCAGCCCTTGCCAATCCAGCCTGCGGCCAGCGCAGCGCCGGCCGAAGCCAGCTCGCTCGCCGTGCGCGATTTGCGCCGACGCGCCTGCCTGACCCAGATGGAGTTCGCGGCCAAACTCGGCGTTCCCGTCGAGACCATCCGCAACTGGGAGCAGGGCAAGCGCGCCCCGCGGGGACCCGCCCGCGCGCTGCTCGCCGTGATCGCGCATGCCCCCGACACCGTGTTCCAGGCGCTCGCCAAAGCCTGAGCTCAAAACCTGACGTCAAGGCTTGGCGTCAAGATCTGGCGCGAACCTCCCGTTAGCATTGCGCGCAAGATCCGGCTCGGCGGCCGGCGTCGTCCGTTGGCAGTGTCGCCAGCCGGGTTCATAATGACGCCTGGACGATGATTTGGGGCGACCGCGACAGAGAGGATTCCTCATGCTGTTCGTCGAGACCAATGGCGCAAGAATACCGGCGATCGGGCTCGGAACCTGGGAGCTGAGCGGGCGCATGTGCGCACGTGTGGTCGAGCAGGCGCTACGGCTCGGCTATCGCCACATCGATACCGCACAGGTCTACGAGAATGAGCGCGAGGTCGGCGACGGCTTGCGTGCCTCCGGCGTGCGCCGCGACGACATCTTCCTGACGACAAAAGTCTGGACCAACCATTTTGCGCCCCATGATCTCGAGCGCTCGGTCAAGGAGAGTCTGGCGCGCATGCGGCTTCCCTCGGTCGATCTCCTGCTGCTGCACTGGCCCAATTCGCACGTGCCGCTGGAGGAGACGCTGGGCGCACTGTCGCATGCCAAGCGCATGGGCCTGACCCGCCACATCGGCGTCTCCAATTTCACCGTCGCGCTGATCGAGCAGGCGGTGGCGTTGTCACCGGAGCCGCTGGCCTGCAATCAGGTCGAATACCATCCTTATCTGGACCAGGCGAAGGTGAGGGCGGCCTGCGATCAGCACCGGCTCGCGCTGGTCGCCTACAGCCCGATCGCCAAGGGGCGGATCAAGACCGACCAGACGCTCGCCGAGATCGGGCGTCTTCATCGCAAGACGCCGGCGCAGGTCTGCCTGCGTTGGCTGGTGCAACAGAATGTCGCTGCGATCCCGCGCACCTCGCGCGTCGAACACCTGTCGGAAAACATCGAGATCTTCGATTTCGAGCTTTCGGACGACGAGATGGCCCAAATCGCCGCGCTGGCCAGTCCCAGGGGCCGCCTGACCGATTTCGGCTTCGCGCCAAAATGGGATTGAGAGGGGGCTGCCGTATGCTAGGACCAGCTTGGCAACCTGAAGTCAGGCGATGGAACTGCGGAAGATCATACGGACGGACATTGCAGCGTCGGCGATCGCCCATCTGACGCTGGTCGCGCTGATCATCGTGATCAGCAAAGTCCATCCGTTTCACGCCAGCCCGCCCGAATCGGTTTCCGTCAGCATCGTGACGCCGGAGCAGGTGAAGCAGGAAGAGGCCAAGGCCGAGGAGAAGGCCGAGGAAAAACTCAAGAAGCCGCCGGAGCCGACCCCTGACCTGAAACTGCCGAAGTTGGATTTCACCGACAAGGACAAGGCGGCGGCCGCGCCGAAGCCCGAGGCGAAGCAGCAGGCCGCGGCACCGTCCTCGAAGCAGCAGGCCTCGCCTGAACAGCCGCAGCAGAAACAGCCGCAGCCACAGCCTTCACAGACGTCGCAGCAGCAGCGCGAGGCAAATGCGCAGACGCAACCGCAGCCTCAACAGCCACAGCCACAGCCTCAGCCATCGCAGTCGCCGCCGCCTCAGGCGACGCCGCAGCCCCCGACACCGCAGCCCCCGGCGCCGCAGCTACTGCCACAAGCGATGCAGCAGCCAGCCGCGCCGCCCCCGGCCTTTCAGGCGCCGGAGCCTGACGTCACTGTCAAGTACGGCGTCATGCTGGGCCTGCCGCCGGAATTGCCGGCGGAGCTGCCGAAGGACGCCCCCAAGGACGATGGCGGCGATGCCAAGGATTCAATCGCGGCCAAGTTGCCGGCCGAAGTGATCGCCGAGCTGCGTCGTCACTTGCGTAGCTGCGCCAAACTGCCGGCCGGGGTTGCGCCGACCGACAACGTCAACATCAAGCTGCGCACGGTGCTCGCGACCGACGGCACGCTGGCGCGGGAGCCGATCCTGATCGAAGCCCCGCCGTCGGCAAAGGGCGTTGCGCTCGTGAAGTCGGCCATGAGCGCGCTTCAGGCCTGCCAGCCCTACAAGATGCTGCCGGCCGATAAATACGGGGAATGGAAGGTGATGGACCTGCCGTTCACACCACGGGATTTCGGCGGCTAGCACGTAGTCATCTAGCCCGGATGGAGCGCAGCGCAATCGGGGCCGCTCGCGTTGCGTCTGGCACCTTCCCGGATTGCGCCGCTGCGCTCTATCCGGGCTACACGACCGCCTCTGTGTCCCCTCCGTCAATCCGCTCGCGCCAATATATTCCGCTTTGTGCTTGAAGCGAGACCACCCAGGTCGGTCGCGGCGACGGGCACGTCAAGTTGCCAGACCTGATCGGAATGGCCTCCTAGCGTACGGGCCCCACTTGCTGCTCAGCGCATAGAATGACCGGGCGTCCAACTTTGCGTCTGGCGACGGACAAGCCGAGATCGCCGCTATCCTTACAAGCCAGCCGGAGCACACGCTGGGGACACCACGATCTCAACCCAACACCTTGTGCACCGCGCGCTAGTGCCCACGATCTCGCAAGCTGGGTCAGCCGATACAATGCCGCGGCAGCACTTCGGGCACGTATATCCCGCGATGCTTGGTGCGAAGTCATACTCCGGACCAACGTAGGCGCAGATCATGTGGTGGAATACCGGAAACGAGATCAGAGCGGATGAGCCGCAAGCCGGGCAATTCGTTTGAGTCCCTTCGATCTGCATGCTGCACCTCGCTCCCTCTCACAGCTCGTCGAGCCCGAATAGTCCCACCAGCATGGAAGCGATCCGCGCGCTGAGTTGTGTGTAGTGCATGTGAACGTCGACGGCCGAGTTCAGCGCCGGGGGATGTGCGCCTGGGCTGAACCGAATTCGCGCGATTTGCGAGGCGGTACGCTCGCGCGCCGCCGATGAGCCCGCTGCGGGGTACACGTCGGACACGGGCAAAATTTCCGCGATTTTGCCCAGAATTCGTCGGTTGCCGAACAGCACAAAGACTTCGTTGCCGACTTTTGGATCGGACAGGCGTTCGTTGGGAACGTACCAATCGACGAAGACATCCGTGGGGTCGAGAATTTCTGCAATCGGAGTGCCCGCCACCAGTGACTGGCCGGCACGCGCAGGATTGTTCGCGACGATGCCAGCTATGGGCGCAAAGACTCTCCCATCGGCAAATCTGCTTTCAACTTTTTCGAGGCGGTCACCGAGTTGCCGGCTGAATTCGTCGAGAGCAGCCAATTGAGTGCTGGCTTCGGCGGCTTCCGCCTCCTGCGAGACCACGGCTTTGTTCGCCAGGGCGCGCTCCCGGGACATGTCTATGCGGTAATTCAGGCTCGCAGCCGATGAGGTTGCGATAAGCTCGACAGCTTCCTCAGCAAGGCGCAAATGTGAGCGCGTCGCGTCGAGAGATTCGCGCGCAACCCGGGCTTTGACACGCAGTTCCGCCTTGCGGCCAGCGATGTCCGCGAGCGAGCGCATATAAGTCGCGACGATTTCATCGTGCTGCGGAGACCGAACCCTTCCGATTTCTTCGCCGGCCCTGACCGATGCACCTCTCAGCACGGTGATGCTGTTAATCTGCACGATGTAAGGCAGTGAAACCAAATATCTCGGCGAGGACACGCTACCTGGGCCGCCGAGATAGAGGAGTGGCCTCCCGAAATAGACGACAAAGAATGCGAGTATGCCGAATACGATTGTCGCATAGGCGGCGCGGACGGCCCGTCCGGCCGCACGCCGACGGCTCTCGATAGGATCGGGAATATGCGGATCGAGTCGCGTCAGGGTGACTGTCATTTGGCCACCTCTTCTGTCCGATCTCCGAATAATGCACGGCGAACGCGCGGCGGTACGAAATCATCGTTCCGCGACGAGGCAAAGATAATTTCTGAAGAATAGGAAAAGAACCGCGCGCACTTCAGATAGACGCCTTGGTAAAGCGGAAAGATCAGCGCCATCTTCCAGCCGAAGGTTCCGACGGATCGATGGAATAGGGCGAACACAAGTGCCATATTGAATACCGAGATCCAGAGCAACAATAGGTAGATCGCCGACAGAAACAACACGGCATTCGAGCCGAACAGCAGCACGATGTAGGCCAAGTAGAATGGCAGGCTGAGCGTCGGAACGAGATCGAAGACGATGAAGTCCAGCCGTTGGATTGTGTCCGGTAAACGCTCCAGCGGGTGGCGAAAACTCAGCTCGCCATACATCATGAAACGGATGCGCAGAGCATCGCGATCCCAGCGCGCCCGCTGGCGCAACAGACTTATGCCGCTTGCGGGGCCGGCTGTTTCCGCCCAGGCGTCGGACACGAAGCGAATGACATAGCCGAGCCTGCGGAGCCGCAAGGTGTACTCCATATCCTCTCCCGGGCCGACGTCGAGCCCGCCCTGCTGCGCGAAAATATCCCGGCGATACATGGAACAGGCGCCGGACAGACACGCGATCGCATCCACCACGTCGAGGATCGACCGCCCCGCGGTGATCGACATCAGGTATTCGACGCTTTGAAGTCCTGTCCATATCGAGTCGCGCTCGTTGCTGACCGCGATGCTGCAACTTGCGCCGGCGACGAGCGGATCGCCGAACGCAGCAGCGAGGCGCTCAACCGCGTTCGGTTCGAAGACAGTGTCGGCATCCACGGTCAAAAGCAGAGCGCCGCGGGCAAACCGTGCGGCAGCGTTGATGGCAGCGCTGCGGCCGCAGCGGGTCCCATGGCAGATGACCATGTCAACCAGGCCCTGCGCTCTCGCCCGCTCCGCTACCGCGCGTGTTTCGTCGGTGGAGCCGTCGTCGACGACGATGATTTCGACAGGTCGCAGGGTTTGCCGGCGCAGCGAGTTGATCGAAGGACCAAGCCCGGAGCCGCCGTTGAATGTCGGGATAATCACGCTTACTGTCGCCTGGCTAACCGTCGCGCTGGCGCTTCGCCGCTTCGAGCTGAACAGAGCAAGAGACACCAGCGATAAGGTGTAGCGGGGGATGTCGAATATCAGCAGCGAGAAGGCGAGTAGAAATAAACTCGTTCCGGCGAGCACTTCCACCATTTCGGACATGCCGCCACCTCCACTACGACAGGACCACTCCGAGCATCCGACCAAACAAGGTGCGCAAGGCAATTATCAGACGAGAAAATGAAGACCATCGCGTTGATGGTCGAGTGGCAAATTGCGTAAACATTTGCTTTTTGTGTTTGCGCTATTCACCTGCAGCGTCAGCTTTGTCAGTTGACGATGACCGGCTCTCGAAGACTGATTGTTGGCGTGCCGGCATCAGCGTTGCGGTTGGAGTTGTTCCCCGCGTCGATAAATCCCACAAGGTGACCGGTCCGTCCAACCTTTCAGGCGCAAGACGGCCTCAGTCTGGAAAGACTGAGGCCGGTGGGGGCGTCGATGTACCGTTGGGGTCGGTACTCCAGAATTCTAATCGCGACGCACCAATTTGCGTATTGTCCTTGAGGACAACCGGTCAGCACGTCGTCCCTCTCACACATCTGCGAACCGCCCGACGGGTATGCCGGACGGTCGTCCGTGCCACGCACACGCCGTTGATACGCGTCCTGCCGATGCCGCAGGCAGCAGCGACTTCCGTAATCAGGCTTTCGGGCTGTGCAATCGGGGCAGGTGTCATCGCCTGAGCCGATACTGCGAAGAAGAAGGCGAACGTGGCAATTCCGAGCGACTTGATCATATCGAGCTCCCTGGAAGCGCCCAACCGCCCGGCCGGCGCGGCGAAGCGATGGACGCGACTCTCTCAAACTGATGCCCGCTCCTGTCAGAGAATTGAGATAGATCAAAGCGGCTTTACGGACTTCCCGTGCGGCAATCGCTACACATAGCAGGCCGAGACCGCCGGCTTAGGACTTTGATCGCAGGCTTCCCTGTGCCCTCTTGGATAAGAGGGTGAAGTGACCAGGCAAAGATACGGGCGAAATGCGCCGCGAGAGTGCGAAGCTATGTCTGCAATTCAAAATGCGAGCCGGAAAAGTGGCGCTGCCGCCTCATACTGCGTCAATGCGAGCGCAGCGACTTGTCCGCCACACTCCGCTCTCGTGCCCCGGACGCAGCGCAAGAGCGCTGCAGCGCGTCCCGGACACGAGCGCGTCAACGACCGCGCTTCCGCATCTCCTCGCCATCCACCACCTCCGGCGCCATGGCCTCCCACGCGCTCGAGGCGAATTGCCGTCGCCAGGTCACGATTACCACGGCTGCCGTGGTCACGAACAATACCCAGGGGCTGACGAACCAGCCGAGATAGCCGAGTGCGAAGAAGAAGGCGCGCTGGCCGCGGTTGAAATGGCGGCCGGCGGATTCGAACAGGCGCGAGGTGCGGATCACATGAGCTTCGGCCTCCGGCGTGTCACGCTGCGAGGCCGCCGGCATGCCACCGAACAGGATCGCGACATAGTTGAACAGGCGGTACGACCAGGCGAATTTGAAGAAGGCGTAGACGCAGATCAGGACAAGGCCGACGCATTTCAGCTCCCACATGGCGGGCGAAGTGCTGAGATCGATCGGCAGCTTGCTCAAGATCGTGATCGCATCGTTGGTCGCGTGCAGCAGCGCCAGCGCGCCGCCGAGCGCGATCAGGCTGGTGGAGGCGAAGAAGGCGGTGCCGTTCTGCAGCGAGGCCATGATCTGCATGTCGACCATGCGCGCGTCGCGGTCGAGCAGCCGGCGCACCCACACCTCGCGGTAGCGGTTCATGCGCGCCGACAGGCTGTCGCGGCCATAGGCCGAATGCTCCAGCGTCAGCGCGTAGACCAGCCATTCGATGATGAAGAAGCCGACGGCGGTGATGTCGACCCAATGCCTGCTCATGTCTGTCTCCTGGCGAGGATCGCAACGCTTGCCACGCATGGCGAGGTGCAGCAACGATTGATTGGCGGCAGGCGATGGCGTTAAAAGCGGCTCGCTTCAAGGCGTATCGGGAAGGATGGATGACATGGCTGCGCTGAAACTCGCAATCGGCAACAAGAATTACTCGTCATGGTCGATGCGGCCCTGGCTCGCGCTCCGCGCCAACGACATCCCGTTCGTGGAGACCCTCATCCCGCTCTACACCGACAATCCCGCGGACAAGGAGCAGATCATCTCGTTCAGCCGCGCCGGCAAGGTGCCGGTGCTGGTCGACGGCGACATCACGGTGTGGGATTCGCTCAGCATCATCGAATACGTCGCCGAGCGCTATTCGGAAGTGAAACTGTGGCCGCACGATGCCGCCGCCCGCGCCCATGCCCGTTCGGTGTGCGCCGAGATGCATTCCGGCTTCATGGCCCTTCGCAACGAATGCGGCATGAACCTGCATCGCCCGGTGCGCGCCGTGACGCTGTCGGCGGACGCAGAGGCCAACATCGCGCGCGTGCAGGAGATCTGGCGCGAGTGCCGGACCCGGTATGGCGCCGATGGACCGTTCCTGTTCGGGCGCTTCGGCGCGGCGGATGCGATGTATGCCCCGGTGGTGCACCGCTTCCGCACCTACGCAATCGAGGTCACGCCGGAGACCAAGGCCTACATGGACACGATGCTGGCGCTGCCGGCGCTCCAGGAATGGACTCGGGACGGGCTCGCCGAAACGCTGGTCATCGAAAAGTTCGAGAACGTGTAATCCGTGGTTGCGATCGGGCCTCGCTCGATCGCCCGAGTGGTCGGCGAGGAGAGGGACCTCACGGGAATCCTGGGCTTGCTCGGCCGACCAGTTCCGCAGCGACAATGTCGACCCATTGGCTGCGCGCCACGACATCCCGATCGACCGGCTGGGCCAGATTCTGGCCCAGGAACCGCGCAAGGCGGTGGATCACGCCAGCCCCGACGGCCGTTGGCTTCATACCGCCTGAAGGACCGGTTCCAGCGGTATCATCGGCTGGCGGCATCACGCTGAAATAACTGCAAAATTCGCACGTTTGCCATGTTGCATACTGCTGGCCAAAAACGCCCGCTGCATGCTATACAGCGGCCGGGTTTCCGGCCGGCCGACGCAGTGGGACCATGGGCGTGGCAGGCGTTGTTTGAGTGATGGAGAGGGTGTTGAAGCACAAATTCCCTATTGGCGCGCGCGTATTGTTCACCGCGAGCAATGTCGCACGCCCCGCTGCCAGCGGCTCGTATGAGGTCATCCGCCTCCTGCCGACCGATGGTGACGACTGTCAGTACCGGATCAAGAGCTCGACCGAAGCCTTCGAACGCGTCGCCAAGGAAAGCCAACTCGCGCTGTCCTGAAGGCCGACGCTATCCGCGCATTGGCGCGTCCTCGGGGAATTGTATTCTGCCGCCGTCAAAAGGCCCGCTTCACCTTCAAAAGGTGGGCCGGGGGCAGTTGCCGACTCTCGGTGCTCGCTTTGACCATTCGCTCTCTGCTCGCGTGAGGGGACGTCGCGCATGAACTGGGCATGGGCCTCGTCGCTCGACCAAATCTGGCGCTCGCCGGCCCTTCCAATGTGGATGATGCTGGCGGCTGCCGGCTTCTTCGGACTGATCCTCCTGGTCACGCTGCTGCGCGCCGAGAGGTCGGTCGCCAACGGTGCGCTGAGCGTCATTACGCTGTTCGCCATTGCCATCGCGCTGGCTGCCGTCGTGCGCGTCGATGGACCGGCGGGGCAGACCACGCCGACCGAGGCGCGCGCACAGGCCGCGATGATCGCGAGCCTGCCGGCGCTGTCCTGCCTTGACGAACTCGCTGGCGATGCCGTGGCCATTGGCTGCGAGAAGGCGCTGTTCGGCGCGCCTGACGCGGCGGCGGCGGCCGTCTCCACCACCGCGGCCAGGATCGACCGGCTGACGGCGCTCGGCGATGCCGCGACCGCCGAGAACAGCCTGACGCCCGACATCAAGGTGCTGCGCAAGTCGCTGGAGCGTGATCGCTACGGCCTGGTCGCGCAGGTGCTGGTCGTGCGCGACGGCTGCACGCAGTTCGACTGCGCGGCCTTCCGCTCGCTGACCGATCAGCAGCAGGTCGCCGCCAACATGGATTCCCATCTCTACGACACGCTGGTCGCGCGCTACGCCCCGACCTGGAATGCGCCTGCAGCGGCGCAATCGTTGCCGGCCACGGCCGCGCTCGCCGGACTGCCGCCGTCGATGCCGACGGGCAAGCCGACCAATGCGGAATTCCCGAGCGCCTCGTCGACGCCGCCGGTCAGCATCATGAATCCGGAGCCGACGCGCCACACGGCGCCCGCCGCGAACGCAGCGGCCGCGCCGGCTCCGCGCGCCCCGGCAGCCGCTTCGGCACAGGCCGCAGCTCCCGCCGCGAAGAGGCCGCCTGCGCCGAAGGCTGCGCGGGCGCCGGCGGCAGCACCGGTTCCGCTCACGCCGCCGCCTGGGGCTCCCCCGGCTGCGGATAACGAGTAGATCGGCATTCCAAATGGGTGGCTGCCCGGCTAATGCTGGGGCATGCCACTACATCTGATCAAGCTCGCCGTCGGCTGCGAATCCGTCAAGGAATTGAAGGAGTGGACCGCCGAACGGATGCAGACCGCCAAGAAGAAGGGTCTGCCGCAACATCACATCCACATCACCCGCATGATGCCCAAGCGCGACGCCGAGATCCTGTCGGGCGGGTCGCTCTATTGGGTGATCAAGGGCGAGGTCGCCGCGCGCGAAAAGATCATCGGCATCGAGCCGTTCCGCGACAAGGACGGCATCGGGCGCTGCCGGATCGTGATGCAGCCGAAGGTGATCCCCGTGTCGCCGCGGCCGATGCGCCCGTTCCAGGGCTGGCGCTACCTTGCCGACGATTCGGTGCCGCCCGATCTCGGCAAGTCCGCCGCCGGCTCGATCGCGGCGATGCCGGAGCCGATGCGGCGCGAGCTGCGCGATCTCGGGCTGCTCTAAACCGCGATATTGTCGATCAGCCGGGTCGTGCCGAGCTTGGCCGCGACTAAGATGCGCAAGGGGCCGTCCTTGCGCGAGGTGACAGGCGCCAGGGTCGCTGCATGGCGGACCTCGAAATAGTCGAGCTCAAAGCCGGCCGCCATGATCATCGCGGCTGCGCGCGCCATTGCGGCCGCGATCGCTTCGCCGGCGCGGATGCGCCCGGCGCTCTCCTTCATGGCGCGGTACAGCGTGGTTGCGGTCTGCCGCTCCTGTGGCGACAAATAGACGTTGCGCGAGGACATCGCGAGCCCGTCGCGCTCGCGCACGGTGCGGGAACCGATCACCTTGACGCCGAGGTCGAGGTCGCGGGCCATCTGCGCCACCACTCGCAACTGCTGAAAATCCTTCTCGCCGAAGATCGCGACATCCGGCCGGCACTGCGTGAACAGCTTGCCGACGACGGTGGCGACGCCGCCGAAGAAATGCGGGCGGAAGCGGTCCTCGAGGCCGGCCAGCGCCGGTCCCTCCGGCACGATGCGGGTCGCAAAGCCCTCCGGATACATGGCCTCGGCGCCGGGATGCCAGACGATATCGACGTCCTCGGCGGCGAGCCTGGCGAGATCGGCCTTCCAGGTTCGCGGATAGGCGCCAAAATCCTCGGTCGGAGCGAACTGGGTCGGATTGACGAAGATCGACACCACGACGCGGCTCGCGCGCCGTCGGGCCAGGCGCACCAGCGACACATGGCCGTCATGGAGCGCTCCCATGGTCGGGACCAGCGCGATCGTGGCCTTTCGCTTGCGAAGATTGTCGATGGCGCGTCGCAAGTTGGGGACCGTGCGGGCGATCAAGGGGCTGCGTGACATCAGAACTCGACGCGGTTGGGAATCGACGGGCGCGTCCCGGCGCCCGGCAGGCTAACCTTAACAAGCGGCGACCATGGACGCCACGCATCCGGATGCGGCACAGCATCCCGCGCGCAAGAGGTCGCGACATTGTGGGCTGGATCACAGACGCGAAGCGGCGCGGCGATTCATGATGAAGGACGGCGCGCCGCGAATTGTATTGCCTGTCACGCATTTCACTTGACCGCAGACGCGGCCAACTTGAAGATATTCGTTAGGGGTGTTGAGGATCGCGATGCTTGTGCAAGCTAGCCAAGGCCAGTCCGGCTCGGCGCATGTTGTCGTGCTCGGCAACGAGAAGGGCGGCTCCGGCAAGTCGACGACCGCCCTGCACATCGCAGTCGCGCTTCTGAAAGCCGGCCAGCGCGTCGCCACCATCGACCTCGACTGCCGTCAGCAGAGCTTTACTCACTACATCAACAACCGTTCCGCCTGGGCGCGCCGCACCAAGCTCGACCTCGAACTGCCGCTGCATCGCTGCATCAAGCTCGGTGAGACCATGCAGGTCGCCGAGAACGAGAATTCGGAGTTCCTTCAGTTCATGGAAGCGGTCTCGGCGGTCGAGAGCAGTTTCGACTTCATCGTCATCGATACCCCCGGCACCGACAGCTACCTGATGCGGCTTGCGCATTCGATGGCCGACACGCTGGTGACCCCGATCAACGACAGCTTTCTCGATTTCGATGTGCTCGGCACCGTCGATCCCGCCAATTACGCGGTGACGGGCGAGAGCCACTACGCCGAGATGGTGCGGGATGTCAGGCGCAAGCGTCGCCAGCTCGACGGCGCGACCACCGACTGGATCGTCGTGCGCAACCGCCTGTCGATGCTCGGCTCGCGCAACAAGCAGCTGGTTGCCGAGGGGTTGAAGGATTTGTCGTTGCGGCTCGGCTTCCGCTACGTCGACGGCTTCGCCGAACGCGTTGTCTATCGCGAGTTCTTCCCGCGCGGCCTGACCGCGCTGGACGAGATCGACGAGGCCACCCTCGGCATGCGGCCCAATCTCGGCCATCTCACCGCGCGGGAGGAGGTGACGAGCCTGCTCCGCCAGCTCAAGCTTCCGCTCGACGAGCGCGGACGTCGCCGCGCGGCCAACCGGGCCGAGTGGTTCAATCAGGTCGACAAGCCGCTCGAGGTCCACGACATCCTCGGCGCCTGAGGCGGCGGTATATCGCTACTTCCAGTCGATCAAAGCGGCCGGTCTCCCGCGGGAACCGAGCCTGCGCTCAGCCGTTTTCACCCAGCGTTTACTGCAAAATTGAACCCGATCGAGACAGGTTGCGTCGGAAGGTGAGGTGCACCCTGGCGTAGCCGCGTGAGAGCGGGGTGCCCAAGAAACGTGTGCGCCGCACAATGAAAGGGCTGATGGTTCACAATATTTAGCCTTCCTGTCACGCGCCTGTGACATATATTAGGGAATAGGCGACCAGGGGCCGAAGAGCTCCGGAAGAACACGATTTTCAACAGGGATTCAGGCCGCAAGAGCCTGAGGCTGAGGACGAAAATGAAGCGTGGAATTGCCGTTCTGGTTTCGGTCAGTGCCCTCTGTGGCGTCGCCTATTTCACGGCGAGCAAGTGGGCAATCAGGCACGAGACCATCACCTTCTACGATGCCTCGCGCGACAACCGTGCGGTGCCCGTCGATATCGCGATCCGTCGTGACAAGGAAATGCAGGCCAATGCCGGCATGATCACGATGCCGGTCGCCGTGATCAACCACGGCAACACCGTCAAGAACACCGAGTACGGCTTCCTCGCCAACATTTTCGCGGCGCGCGGCTACCTCGTCGTCAGCCCGCAGCATGATTTGCCGACCGATCCTCCGATGGTGACCAAGCCCGGCGAGATCTATGTCGGCCGGCTGCCGCAGATCCTGCGCGGCGTCGCCAACATCCATCTCGCCATGCAGGAGATGAAGAAGGTTCAGCCCAACGCCGACTACGACAGGGTGACAATGGTCGGCCACTCCATGGGCGGCGACATCACGATGTATTTCGCCAAGCAGTATCCGGATGAGGTCAAGAAGGTCGTCACGCTCGACAATCTTCGCGTGCCCTTCGTCACCGCCGGCAAGTTCAAGATCCTGTCGTTCCGCTCCACCGACCCGCAGTTCAAGGCCGATGCGGGCGTGATCCCGACCGACGAGGAATGCGAGAAGGCCGGCATCCAGGTCGTGAAGACTGAATTCCAGCACAACGACATGCGCGACACCGGTCCGGACGCGGCCAAGAACTCGATCCAGGGCATGCTCGACAAGTTCCTGAGCGCGACCGACAGCGAAGTGGCGCCGGTCGACACGCAATCGTCCCCGCCCAAGATTCTCGAGCCCGGGCCAGTCGCCTTGATGGCGCCTGCCAAGAGCTGACGCCTTCCTCGTCGTGGATCGCGTTTCAAAGCCCCCGCCGGCTGCCGCCTGCGGGGGCTTTGCACATTGACCGGGCTGCATGCGCTGACCACATTAGCCGCTCACGCAAGGGTCAAGGGAAATGTCCGGCGAACCCATCAAACCGCGCGGCCGCGATGCCGTCTCGGCGCAACCAGGCGGCGCTGTGCCGCAGGCGGGGACCTCGACCTCGGAGGACATTGCCGCCTTCGTCGCCAACGCGCGCGCGCTGTCACCGCATGCGCCCGGTGCGAAGGGACGGCTGATCTTCGCGCTGGATGCGACGATGAGTCGGCAGCCGACCTGGGACATGGCCTGCGCGCTTCAAGCCGACATGTTCCGTGAGAGCGCCGCGCTCGGCAGTCTCGACATCCGGCTCGTCTACTATCGCGGCTTCAACGAGTGCCGCGCCACGGGATGGATCTCCGACAGCGCCAGGCTTGCGGCGCTGATGAGCAAGATCGATTGCCGTGGCGGCGACACCCAGATCGGCAAGGTGCTGAGCGAGGCGCGGCGCGAGGCGGTCGCATCCGGCGTGCGCGCCGTTGTCTTCGTCGGCGACGCCATGGAGGAGAACGTCGACGAGCTCTGCGCCAAGGCCGGCGAGCTAGGCATGCTCAAAGTGCCTGTGTTCGTATTTCAGGAAGGTCATGACGCGGTTGCCGAGCAGACCTTTCGCGAGATCGCGCGCCTGACCGGCGGCGCCTGGTGCCGGTTTGATCCGGGCGCGGCGGCGCAATTGCGCGAGCTGTTGCGCGCAGCCGCCGCCTACGCGGCCGGCGGACGCGAGGCGCTGTTGCAATTGGCGAAGACCGCCAGTGGCGCGGCCAGGTTGATCGGCCAGATGAAGTAGCGCTGGCGCGCGGCCCGCGGCGGCACAAGGACACGATGCTTTTTGGCGGTAGGCCGACTATATTCCGGCCATGACCCTGATCGCCGGCGCTATCGCTGTTATCACCCTTTATCTGCTGCTCCAGATGTTCCGTTCGGCCAATCCGGCCGTGCTGGCACGCGCGATCAGGTTCGGCGGCGGCGTGGTGGCGCTGGCTGTCGCAGCGTTCACGGGCTTGAAGGGCGAACTGGTGGTGGCGATCCCGCTCGGGATATTCGGTGCCGGGCTCCTGGGCTGGACACCGATGGCAAACGCCGGCTTCGGCAATATCGGCGGGCTGTTCGGCGGGGGCGCGACGCGCCCGGCCGGTCAGGCCTCGCGCGTGCGCTCGCAATTCCTGGATATGCGGCTCGATCACGATTCCGGCCAGCTCGGAGGCCGGATCGTCGCCGGGCCTCACGCCGGGCGCGATCTCGATGAGTTCGATCTCGCGGCCCTGCTGGCAATGGTCCCGGCGTTCGACGCCGAGAGCGTGGCCCTACTTGAAAGCTATCTGGACCGCCGGTTTCCCGCTTGGCGTCAGAACGCGCAGGGCGACGCGGCAGGGGGGCAGCGCCGCACGGTGGCGACCGGCAAAATGACGACGGAGGAGGCCTATCAGATCCTTGGCCTGCAGCCGGGGGCGGGGCGTGACGACATCAGCCGGGCTCACAAGTCCCTGATGAAGAAACTGCATCCCGACCAGGGGGGCTCGACGTATCTCGCTGCCCGTGTAAACGAGGCCAAGGATACTCTGCTTCGCACGCATAACGGCTAACTCCGGCACCACGCTACAAACGCTCGTCCCGTGTGAGCTCCGTTTGCTCTGTTTGCCGTCGCCCCGATGCCCGCCGTTGTCGGCGTGGTCGATCCCTTGCGTAAAGTTTTAACCGTAAATCCTTGACGAGAGGTTGTCGTGGAACAGCCTCGTCGGTCACCGCATCCCAAAAATGAAAATGCCCGCGCGAGGCGCGGGCATTTTCATTGGAGCGGTGCGAAAGATCAGTTGCGGACGGTCATGCAGGAGATATCGGCGCGCTTCAGGGTGCGGCAGACGGCTTCGGCCTGGTCTCGGTCGAGCCCGGCGAAGCGGGCGCGGTAGAGCTTGCGATTGTCTTTCGCGACGACCGGCTCGGTGAACGGGTCGGCCTTGCTGAGCAGGCCGCGGGCCGAGCTGCGTGCGGCGTCGATGCGCTGCTGGGCTTCGTTCTCGCTCTCGAGCGCGCCGACCTGGACGATCCAGCCGCTGTGGGTGACGACCGGCTTCGTGGTGGCGCTCATCTGGATCGGCTGCAGCGCCGGGTCGGCTGACGCGAGCTTCGGAGCAGCCGGGGCGGGCGCAGCGGCGGTTGCGGCCGGCAATACGCCGAGGATGCCGTTGCCGGTGCCGAAGCCCGCCGGCTGCCGCGGCAGCTCGGCACGGGCGATCTCGGCCTTCGGCGCTTCCGGTTGGCTGACGATCTCGTGCTTGTTGATGAGGTCTGCCCGGGCGACGACGGCGCCGGAGGTTTCGGCGATGTCGGAGCGAGCCGCAATCGTGCTCGTGACCTGCGGTGCGATCTGAGCCGGGGCGGCCGAGGCGACCTTCACGGCGCCGGCCTTGACCTGGACGGTCTTGACCCGGACCGGCTTCATCGGCTCGGACGAGCCGGGGATGATCGAGAGCGGCTGGCTCGAGATCACGCCATTGGTGAGCGGCGCAGGCTCGATCTTGGATTCAGTCGGCCGAACTTCAGGCTTGTTGGCTTCAGATCTGGGCTGAGCCGGCGGCACCGCGGCGGTCGCAGCCGCAAGCGTCGCCAGGCGCGCGGCGAGACGCGACGGGGCTGCTTCGGGAGCAGGGGCAGCCTGGACCTGCGGAGCGGAGCGGGCCGGGGTGTCCGACGCATCGGCAACCTCGGCAGCGGCGTCGGAGCCGTTGCGCTCGGTGACCGCCGCGACGGTGTGGGTGGTCGCGGCCTTATCGAGGTTCTCCGCGAGCAGGTTGCGCATGATGGCGTCGCGCGAGCCGCCGCTGCGGCCGCCCAGCACCACGCCGATCAGGTGGCGGTTGCCGCGGCGCATCGAGGTCACGAGATTGAAGCCGGAGGCGCGGGTGTAGCCGGTCTTGATGCCGTCCACGCCCTCGACATTACCGAGCAGATGATTGTGGTTCCGGATCGACTGTCCGCGCCAGTTGAACGTCGAGGTCGCGAAATAGCGATAGTAGCGCGGGAAGCGCTCCTGGATGGCGCGGCCGAGCGTGGCCTGGTCGCGCGCGGTCGTGACCTGCTCGTCGTTGGGAAGGCCGTTGGCGTTGCGGTAAACCGTCCTCGACATGCCGAGCGAACGCGCCTTGCGCGTCATCATCTGGGCGAAGTCGTCCTCGTCGCCGCCAATGGCTTCCGCGATCACAACGGCTGCGTCGTTGGCGGAGCGGGTGACGAGACCCTTGATCGCGTCCTCGACGCGAATGGTCTGGCCGGCACGCAGGTTCAGCTTGGTCGGATCCTGATCGGCGGCGTGCTGCGACACCGGCATCTCGGTGTCGAGCTTCATCTTCCCTGACTCGAGGCGCTCGAACAGCAGATAGAGCGTCATGATCTTGGTCAGCGAGGCCGGATGGCGGATCCCGTCGGGACTCGTCGCCTGAAGCACGGAGCCGGAATTGCCGTCGACGATGATCGACGCGAATTTCGGGCTGGAACTCTCGGACACATCGCGCTGCACGCGGTGGTGCGCAGTGTGACGCCGGTGGCGCCGCGCCTCGGCAGCATCTGTGGTGAAGATGACTGCAGTGGTGACCGCAAGAAGCCCAAAAACGCCAACCCGCGCCAAGCGCGAGGAAGACAAGTTTTTACGAAGCATGAAACCCCGTCCCCGTTTCTGACTTGATCACCGGCTCGTGAGGCGAAATTGTGCCCAATGGACCCGGGATCATTACCTGCTCAGGCCGGCCCTCCGCAGGTGTTCGCCGCGGGGGACGTTGGGCCTGAGCCGCTGTTCTGGCTAAGGTGATGTTCTCCAACGGCTTTTGGCCGCTTGTAGAAGTTGAACATGTCCAGGGAATCAAGGTAGGGCGCCGCGGTTTCCAAAAGCTTAAGGAACCATTGCGGGAAACCCCGGGAATCGTGGCGAATTTTGCACGTAATTTGTGCGACGCACAAAATTCTTGACTTTTTTGTGCGTTGCACTAATTGTGAGCAGAGTCAGGGAGCCGGGGCTTCCCGACAAGAGCTAGGGAAAAGGATTCCGAATGTTCAAGGTTGAAGACTTTCAAGGCTACGGGAAAGAGCACTTCGAGCAGTACGTCGCCTCCGCGACCTCGATGCAGCACGGCCTTCAGGCGATCGCCAGCGCCTACGGCGACTACACCAAGAAGTCGTTCGAAGACACCAAGTCCTTCGTCGAGAAGCTTTCCGGCGTGAAGTCGCTGGACAAGGCGATGGAAGCGCAGACCGATTTCGCCCGTTCCGCCTACGAGACCTTCGTCGCGGAATCGCAGAAGATCGCCGGCCTCTACAGCGACCTCGCCAAGCAGGCGTTCAAGCCGGTCGAGACCATCGTGTCGAAGTTCACTCCGGCCACGAACTAACGTTTCCCGGACGTCCTGGAATCAAAGGCCCGGCTGAAGCAGCCGGGCTTTTTTTTGTTTGTCTCGAAGTGCTAGGTCTCAGCGCGCCACGCGCAGCTTCGACAGCGTGCCGGTGTCCTTGAACACCGAGACGTCTGATCTGCCTTCGTTACTCGATAGAACTTGTCGGTGCCGCTCGCGCAATATTGCAGCGCGCTGGAGGTCGGGTCGCTGTCGGTGTTCACCTGCACCGTATGGATCGTGATGTTCGCCGCCTTGGCGTTATCGCACAGCTTCTTCTGCCGCGCGTCGATCTGCGAGGCGTGACGATCCCCGGAAATCTGTGCCTTTGCCCCTTTTCGCGTCACGCCATTGAGGGTCAATGGGTCCGTAGAAAACCGGAGATATCCCGCGCGAAACCGCCGCAGCCGCGTGACCGGCCGGGTTCCTGGTCAACATCTTCTAAACGGGCGGGGCGGAAGGTTTTGTCAAATCAGTCCGGATTGACTAACCTTGGCGAGGATCGCCCGACCCGGGAATCGGGACCGCCATGGCCGCCTCGGCCGAGCTGTCGCACGCTTGCGGCGAGCCGGGGTCAGGCCCATATTCGGTGAAGCCGATCTGGCTTGGACCGGACCGGTTGGAAGCGGCGATCCAACAAGGCGGTGCGCCTGTGCGAACTCCGAAGGCCGGGGCTGCGCGGCGAACCGCCATACGCTTCCGTGGGGAATTTGAACGCCTGAGCCATGCCGCAACTGTCTTCCAGACCAGACCTGTCCGCGGCCGCCGCCGCCCACGCTCCCCTGATGAGCAACGACGAGAACCGTTCCGGCGGTCCCTCTGCGCCAAACACGTCCGTCATCACCAAGGTCAAGCCGAAGACCAAGCGGCCGAACCTGTACCGTGTGCTGATCCTGAACGACGATTACACGCCGATGGAATTCGTCGTTCATGTGCTGGAGAAATTCTTCCAGAAGGACGCCGAGGCCGCAACCAAGATCATGCTGCACGTTCATCATCACGGGATCGGGGAGTGCGGCGTGTTCACCTACGAGATCGCCGAGACCAAGGTGACGCAGGTGATGGATTTCGCTCGCAAGCACCAGCATCCCCTGCAATGCGTGATGGAAAAGAAGTAAAACACCACACGTTACGGCACGTTTGAAGCCGGTGCTTGGGCATGTCGCAGTGATTGCCGCGTGATGTCTGCGCGTGATGTTCGTTGCAGACGGCAAAACTACGGAATTTCGGACCGGTGCCGATCGTGCCCCAATCGGAACGGGTTTTGCATCGAAAAGTACCGCAGCTGTGCAGCCGCCTGAGTCGCGGAACCGGTCTTTCGCCGCGATCTTGTATAACTATATGTGACAAAGGTTGTTGTTGCCTGACCGGGCGATGACGATCATGATGGTGGGGGCCATAGAGGACGCGAATGCCGACTTTTTCCCAAAGCCTTGAACAATCCCTGCATCGTGCACTGGCGATCGCAAACGAGCGTCATCACCAATACGCGACGCTCGAGCATCTTTTGCTCTCCCTGATCGACGACTCCGATGCAGCCGCCGTCATGCGCGCCTGTAGCGTCGACCTCGACAAGCTCCGTACGAGCCTCGTCAATTATCTTGAGACCGAATTCGAGAACCTGGTGACGGACGGCGCCGACGACGCCAAGCCGACCGCAGGTTTCCAGCGCGTGATCCAGCGCGCGGTGATCCACGTGCAGTCGTCCGGTCGCGAAGAGGTGACCGGCGCCAACGTGCTGATCGCGATCTTTGCCGAGCGCGAGAGCCATGCCGCGTATTTCCTGCAGGAGCAGGACATGACGCGCTACGACGCCGTCAACTATATCAGCCACGGTATCGCCAAGCGGCCGGGTGTCTCCGAGGCGCGGCCGGTCCGCGGTGTCGACGAGGAGACGGAGACCAAGGGCAGCGAGGACGCCAAGAAGAAGGGCGAGGCGCTCGAGACCTATTGCGTCAATCTCAACAAGAAGGCGCGCGACGGCAAGATCGATCCGGTGATCGGACGCAATTCCGAGATCAACCGTGCGATCCAGGTGCTGTGCCGCCGGCAGAAGAACAATCCGCTGTTCGTGGGCGAAGCGGGGGTCGGCAAGACCGCGATTGCGGAGGGCCTGGCCAAGCGCATCGTCGACAGTGAGGTGCCGGAGGTCCTGGCGGCTGCGACCGTGTTCTCGCTCGACATGGGCACGCTGCTCGCCGGCACGCGCTATCGCGGCGACTTCGAGGAACGTTTGAAGCAGGTGCTGAAGGAGCTCGAGGCGCATCCCAACGCCATCCTGTTCATCGATGAGATCCACACCGTGATCGGTGCGGGCGCGACGTCGGGCGGGGCGATGGATGCCTCGAACTTGCTCAAGCCCGCGCTCGCTTCCGGCACCATCCGCTGCATGGGCTCGACCACCTACAAGGAATACCGCCAGCACTTCGAGAAGGACCGCGCGCTGGTGCGGCGCTTCCAGAAGATCGACGTCAACGAGCCGACGGTCGAGGACGCGATCGCAATCCTCAAGGGCCTCAAGCCGTATTTCGAAGACTACCACCGGCTGAAATACACCAATGAGGCGATCGAGGCTGCAGTGCAGCTCTCTTCGCGCTACATCCACGACCGCAAGCTGCCGGATAAGGCGATCGACGTGATCGACGAATCCGGCGCAGCGCAGATGCTGGTCGCCGAGAACAAGCGCAAGAAGACCATCGGCATCAAGGAGATCGAGACCACGATCGCCTCGATGGCGCGGATCCCGCCGAAGAGCGTGTCGAAGGACGATGCCGAGGTGCTCAAGCATCTCGAGCAGACCCTGAAGCGTACCGTGTTCGGTCAGGACAAGGCGATCGAGTCGCTCGCCGCTTCGATCAAGCTGGCGCGAGCCGGCCTGCGCGAGCCGGAGAAGCCGATCGGCTGCTATCTGTTCTCGGGTCCGACCGGCGTTGGCAAGACCGAGGTCGCAAAGCAGCTTGCGGCGTCGCTCGGCGTCGAGCTGTTGCGCTTCGACATGTCCGAATACATGGAGCGGCACACCGTGTCGCGTCTGATCGGCGCGCCTCCCGGCTATGTCGGCTTCGATCAGGGCGGCCTGCTCACTGACGGCGTCGATCAGCATCCGCATTGCGTGGTGCTGCTCGACGAGATCGAGAAGGCGCATCCCGATCTCTACAACGTTCTGCTCCAGATCATGGATCACGGCCGGCTCACCGACCACAACGGCAAGCAGGTCAACTTCCGCAACGTGATCCTGATCATGACCACGAATGCGGGCGCGTCCGATCTCGCCAAGCAGGCGTTCGGCTTCACGCGTTCGAAGCGGGAAGGCGACGACCACGAGGCGATCAACCGGCAGTTCGCGCCGGAATTCCGCAACCGTCTCGATGCCGTCGTGTCGTTCGGCCATCTCAGCGTCGAGGTGATCGGTACGGTGGTCGAGAAGTTCGTGCTTCAGCTCGAAGCGCAACTCGGCGATCGCGACGTCACTATCGAGCTGTCGGAACCCGCCAAGACCTGGCTGGTGAAGCATGGTTACGACGAGCAGATGGGCGCACGTCCCATGGCTCGTGTGATCCAGGAGCACATCAAGAAGCCGCTGGCCGACGAGGTGCTGTTCGGCAAGCTCAAGGGTGGCGGCCATGTCCGCGTCGTTCTGGTCAAGGACGAGGCCGACGAGACCAAGGACAAGATCGGCTTCGAGTTCGTCGAGGGTCCGGTCACGCCGAAGCAGGAGAAGCTCCCGGGTGCCCGCAAGCGCCCGCCGGGCAAGTCTAAGCCCGGTGGCCCCGGCGGCTCGAAGGGGCCGACCAAGAGCCCGCTGGTCAAGGTTTGATCTGCACGCGAAGAATTGAGAAGGCCGGCTGAGAAGCCGGCCTTTCTTATGGGCAGTCAAATATAAGCAAGAAGATCCGGTATGACCAACACGCCTTCTGCAGACTCGTCGTCAGCTTCCTCGATCCCCGCCGACGATCCCGGCCGCGCCCTGACGGTCGCCGATCCCGACGGCGCTGACGTGCCGCATATCTCTGTGGCCGGCGGCACCTACACGGTCCTGGTGTCGGGCGCGCAGACCGCAGGACGCTATTGCCTGGTCGACATGCTGGTGCCCGCCGGCGGCGGGCCCCCGCCGCATCGCCACGACTTCGAGGAAATGTTCACGCTGCTCGAAGGCGAACTTGAATTCACCTTTCGCGGTAAGTCCCATACCGTAAGTGCGGGGGCGACGGTCAACGTTCCGGCCAACGCGCCGCACGCGTTCAAGAATGTGTCCGGCAAGACGGCCCGTATGCTCTGCATGTGCACGCCAGCGGGACAGGACGAATTCTTCCTGGCGGTTGGCTTTCCCGTCGAAAGCCGCACATCGCCACCGCCGAAGCCGACCCCGGAAGAAATGGCTGAGAAGGGTAGGCTGATCGCAGCACTGCTGCCGAAATATCGCACCGAGATGGTGAAGATGTGAGGCGCGGCGGACGCAGCCGAAATCGGCCTTCCCAAATGGTCACGCGCTATTCGCCGCGCAGGCGCTGGTCGTCTTGCACGCGAACATGCTCGGCGCCGCGCGCGCCCGCGGGCGACAGCCGCAACATGCTCAGCGCCGCGCCGCAGAGCGCGAAGCCGACGCCGGTCAGCAACGCGATCCTGGTTCCCTCGATCGGATAGCGGCCGAGGAACAGCGCGACCAGCGCTGCGCCGGTGGTCTGCCCAAGCAGCCGCGCCGTCCCGAGCATGCCGCTGGCACCGCCGGCACGCTCGCGCGGGGCGGCCGCGATCATGGTGCGGTTGTTCGGGGTCTGGAACAGGCCGAAGCCGGCGCCGGCCAGCGCCATCCGCCAGATCACGTCGAGCGGCGTCGGCGCCGCCGGCAGCAAGGCGAGCGCAGCGAGGCCGCAGGCGAACAGCGTGAGCCCGATGCCGCCGAGCAGGCCGGCCGGATAATGCTCGACCAGGCGACCGGCGAGGGGTGCTGCGAACGCCACCGCGATCGGCCACGGCGTGATCAAGAGACCCATATGCACCGCCGAATAGCCGAAGCGGCTCTGGAGGTAGAAGGGGATCGCAACGAAGGCCAGCATCTGCCCGCAGAACGAGGCGATCGAGGTCGCAATCGACAGGGCGAACACCGGAATGCGCAACAGGTCGATCGGCAGCAGCGGCGAGGCCATGTGGGTCTCGCGGTAGATCAGCAGCGCGCCGGCGACGAGCGCTACGGCGAACTGCACGAGGCAGGTGATCGCCGCTTCGCCATGACCGACGCTATCGACGGCCGCGATGCCGACGCCGAAAGTGATCGCGGACAGTCCCGCGCTCTGCCAGTCGAAGGAATGGCTCGCAGGCCTGGTGTGCGGCAGGCTGCGCAGGCCCAGTACCAATGTCACCGCGCCGAGCGGGACGTTGATGGCGAACAGCCAGGGCCAGCTGCCGAATGCCAGGATGCCGGCGGCGAGCGTCGGGCCGACCGCGGCCGAGAAGGCGACGACGAGAGCGTTGAGTCCGATGCCGCGGGCGAGCTGGCTGCGGGGGTAGGTGAAGCGCACCAGCGCTGCGTTGACGCTCATAATGCCGGCCGCGCCGAACCCCTGCACGATGCGGGCAATCGTGAGGAGCGGCAGCGTATGCGCCAGCGCGCAGAATGCGGAGGCAAGCGTGAACAGCACCAGGCCGACCAGATAGACGCGGCGATAGCCGACGATCTCGCCGAGCGAAGCCAGCGGCAGCAGCGAGATCGTGATCGCGAGCTGGTAGCCGTTGACGATCCAGATCGAGAACGCCGGGCTGGCGTTGAGGTCGGCCGCGATCGTCGGCAGCGCGACATTGGCGATGGCACTGTCGACCACTGCCATGATGATGCCGAGCGCAATGGTCAGGACCGCCTGGCTGCGCTGCGGCTGCGGCAGGCCGTCGGCGTGCTCCATTTGGGCTGGCGACATGATGGCGGCGTGCTTGATTCGAGCCGTGGTTCGTCTCCGGACTAGAAAATTGCGAGATGCATCGCAACCCGGCAGGATACGGGCGGTTCCTGCGCCGGGCGCGGGTCTCCCGGCACCGCGGGCATGGGTCGGCGCGGCCCTCGCGGCTCACCAGCGCGAGGTCGACTTCCCGAACACATAGAGCGCGACGAGCCCAACCGTCACCGCGGTCGAGACGATCAGGATGGTCCGATCCCGATCGATCCCGCTTCGCTCGGCGCGCTTGAGATTGAGAGCGGTGAACAGGGCCTTCATGGCAAATCGGCGCATCGGGCTGCCTCGCGGGTGCGCACGATGCCACCGTCGGCGCGGACCGGCTTGATGCAGCTCAAGCCGGCCCTGCGCCGCGCGCCCGGTCGCTAAACCGGCGGCGGATTGCGGTCACTAAAGGCCGTGCGCTGGTGCCAGTAAGGATAGGGCAGCGTCACCTTGCTCGCCGCATCGAGCTTTGCGATCTGGTCCTGGGTCAATGACCAGCCGACTGCGCCGAGATTTTCGCGCAGCTGCGTCTCGTTGCGCGCGCCGATGATCAGCGTCGAGACGGTCGGACGCTGCAGCAGCCAGTTCAGCGCGATCTGCGAGACGCTCTTGCCGGTTTCCTTGGCGACCTCGTCGATCGCATCGACGACGCGATAGACGTGCTCGTCCGGCACGGGCGGGCCGAACTCGGCCGTCTTGGGCAAGCGGCTTACGTCAGGCTTTGGCTGGCCGCGGCGGATCTTTCCGGTGAGGCGTCCCCATCCGAGCGGCGACCAGACCACTGCGCCGAGGCCCTGGTCGAGGCCGAGCGGCATCAGCTCCCATTCGTAGTCGCGTCCGATCAGTGAGTAATAGGTCTGGTTGGCGACGTAGCGCGGGAAGCCATGTTTGTCGGCAACGCCGAGCGATTTCATCAGGTGCCAGCCCGAAAAGTTCGACACGCCGACATAGCGGATCTTGCCGGCGCGCACGAGCACGTCGAGAGTCGCGAGCACCTCTTCAGGCGGGGTGAAGGCGTCGAAGCCGTGGAGCTGGAACAGGTCGATATAATCGGTACCGAGTCGGCTCAGCGAAGCATCGATGGCCGCGAGCAGATGCTGCCGCGACGACCCGATGTCGTTGGGGCCGTCGCCGAAGCGGAACGTCGCCTTGGTCGAGACCAAAACCTTGTCGCGGCGGCCCTTGATGGCCTCGCCGAGAACGCGCTCGGACTCGCCGAGCGAATAGACGTTCGCGGTGTCGAACATCGACACGCCGGCATCGAGGCAGATGTCCAGAAGGCGCCGCGCTTCGGTCGCGTCAGTGGTGCCCCATGCAGCGAGACGGCCAACGCCGCCGAAGGTACCGCTCCCAAGACTCAAGGCGGGCACCATGAGGCCCGAGCGGCCCAAGCGTCGGTATTCCATCGATATGTTCCTCGGCTGGCCGCTGATTGATCCCCGCGGTCTCTGTGCCGGATGGTAGAGCAAGCACGCGCCGTGTCCTATTGCGTGCTCACATAGCGGCTCTGCTGGGGCCGCACGCGTTACGCCACGATTGTCCCCTTCAAATTCGCAGCCGTGATCTTCGCGCGCAGCCAGGCTTCGAACGCGTCGACATGGCCGCGGCCTTTGGCCTCGGCGGACCGCACGAGATAATAAGACACGGTCTCGACCTCGAATTGGGGCTGACGGAACGGCGCGACTAGGGTGCCCTTTTCCAGCTCGTCGGCGGCGAGGATCTCGCTCTCCAGGACGACGCCGAGACCTTCGACAGCGGCGTCGATGGCCATGGTGGATCGATCGAACCACAATTCGTGGTGTGCCTTGATCGTCGTGCCGACGACCTTTCGCAGATAGTCGGTCCAGGTCAGCGCGTTCGACGAATGAATCAACGTGGCGCGGGCAAGATCGCCGGGCTCGTGAAGTCCGAGTTGCTCGATCAGAAGCGGGCTACAGAGCGGACGCAGACGCTCAGCCAGGAGCGGCTCGATCTGCCGGTCGTTGAGGACGGGCGGGCGTCCATAGGCGATGGCGAGATCGAAGCGAATGGTATCGAGGTCACGCAAGTCGGCGATAGTTGACAGCCTGATCCCGATCTCCGGATGCTCGCCGATGAAATTCCCGATCCGCGGTTGAAGCCATTTTGCGGCAAAGCTCGGGCCGCTCGCGATGAACAGATGATTGCGCTGCGACTGCGGCGCGACCAGCCGCGTCGCGCCCATGATCATTCCGAATGCGCGCTCGATCTCGGCGGCATAGACGCGGCCGGAATTGGTGAGCACCGCGCGGCCGGCGTGCCGCGAAAAAACACGGACGCCGAGGAAATCCTCCAACTTCTGGATGTGGTGGCTGATCGCGGAGGGCGTAACCCCGAGCTCCTCTGCGGCGCGGCTGAAGCTGCCGTGGCGCGAAGCGGCTTCGAATGCCGATAGCGCCTTGAGCGGCGGCATTCGAAGCCGCGGTGTTGACTCCGCCTCATCGGCTGCTGAGTTTTTTGAACTGGCGCCCATCATGTCTGCCCGGTACGAATTCATCCGTTGCTCAGGCAATTCTTGTACCGCAAACGCCCTGAAGCAACAGCTTCGTGCCCCAAAAGATTGACCCGACAACGGCGAGTGCATCGCCACACCGCACGGCTGTGCGGCGGATGCCGCTTGCCCGAGGAGAACCCATGACTTCAGCGCTGAAACAGGCCGCCGACGAATTCCTCGTCCGCTATGGCGGAGACGTGTTTCCGAACCTCTTCACCTCCGCGAAGGGGACGGTCGTGACCGACAGCGATGGGCGCGATTATCTCGATTTCACCTCGGGCCAGATGTGCGCCACCATCGGCCACAACCATCCGGCTATCGTCGCGGCGGTGGAGAGTGCAGGGAAGAAGGCCTTCCATCTCTTCAGCGGGATGATCCCCGAAGTGGTCGCCGAGCTCGCCCAAGTGCTGGCGAGGGATTGGCTGCCCGGGGATCTCAAACGCTCGATCTTCATCAATACCGGTTCGGAAGCAACGGAAGTCGCGCTCCGGATGGCCAAGATGTACACCGGCGGCTACGAGGTGCTCGTTCTCGGCGGCTCGTGGCACGGCATCACCGGCGGTGCCGCATCGGTCTCGATGGCAAGCGACCGCAAGGGATATGGCGTGCCGCCGCCCGGCGTGTTCGTCATCCCGGAGCCGAACGCCTTCCGGCCCTACATCGCAAAGGGCAGCGAGGACGAGTCTGCGCTCGCCAATCTCGAACTCGCCCTGAAGATGTTCGACATGCAGTCGAGCGGGAGGGGTGCTGCGATCATCGCGGAGCCCGTGATCAGCGCCGGCGGCGTGCTGGTGCCGCCGAAGGCGTTCATGGAGGCCCTGCGAAAGGCGGCTGATGAACGCGGCATGCTGCTGATCTTCGACGAGGCCCAGACTGCTTTCGGGCGTATCGGCAAGAAGACGGGATCCGAATATTTCGGGGTCGTTCCGGATATCATGACCATGTCGAAGACGCTCGGCGGTGGGCTTCCGCTTGCGGCGGTGTCGACCACCGAGGCGATCGAGAGCAAGCTCCACGAGGATCACTTTACTTATTACACCAGCCACGTCTCCGATCCCTTGCTTGCCGAGGTCGGGCTCGCGGTGCTGCGCGTGATCACTGAGGAGAAACTTGTCGCACGCGCCAACGAGATGGGTGCCTACCTGCGAGGCCGGTTCGAAGGGCTCCAGCAGAAATACGAGCAGATCGGCGACATCAGGGGCATGGGCCTTCTGCTTGGCGTCGAGCTGGTCAGTGATCGCAACAGCCGACGCCCAGCCCACCAGCTTGGCGGCCTCACCACGAAGAAGTGCTTCGAGTACGGACTGAGCATGAACATCCGCCGCCGCCCCGAGCGCGGATCGGTGTGGCGTATCGCGCCGCCGTTGACCGTCTCGACCGAGGAGATCGATCGCGCCGTTGAGATCCTTGATCGGGCTTTGAGAGAAAGTCTCGACGAGCTGTCGCGAAATCCCACTGCTTAGCAACTGGTTGGAGGCTGACATGATCCGCGTACACGCGCCGAAGCTCGCCATTGCCGTCGCATCACTCGCGCTGCTCGAAATGGGGGCCGCACAAGCGGCGAGTCCGACTTTGGAAAAGATCAGGGAGGTCGGCAAGATCAGCTTCGGCTACCGCGAGGCGTCGATTCCGTTCGCCTTTCTCGGAGCAGATCAGAAACCGACCGGGCTCTCGCTCGACCTCTGTGCCGCAGTGGCCGACAAGGTCAAGGTCATGTTGCAGCGGCTCGAGCTGGAGATCGAATACGTTCCGGTGAATGCGTCCAATCGCATCCCGCTGCTCCAGAACAGTACCATTGACGTCGAGTGCGGCAGCACGACCAATACGGCCGAACGGCAAAAGCAGGTGGCGTTCTCCGTTGCGACCTATGTGGCATCGCCGCGCTGGCTGGTGTCGGCCTCGTCGCAGCTGATGGAGCCGAAAGGACTTGACGGGCAGACGGTCGTCATCACGCAGGGCTCGCTGAATTTCGGGGTCGCCAAGAAGCTCCTCGATGACCAGAAGCTGAATGTGACGATCGTCCAGGCCAAGGACCACGCCGAGTCGCTCCTCATGCTGGGAACGGGTCGCGCCACGGCGTGGTTCGAGGACGATATCCTGGTTGCCGGTCTCGTCGCGAACGCCTCCGATCCCAGGGTTTTCCGGATGTTGGCGGCCACCTATGCGCCTTCTTACTATGGGCTAGTGACCCGCAGGGAAGATCCCGAGTTCAAGGCCGTCGTCGATGCCGCGATCAAGGAGAAGATGGTGTCCGGTGAATTCGGGAGGCTCTACGCGAAGTGGTTCGAGTCGCCGATTCCGCCGAAAGGGCAGAACCTCCAGCTTCCCATGAGCGAAGCGATGAAGGCCCGCGTCGCGTCCCCCAGCGATGCGCTTGTGCCGTAGGCGATGCTCTCGGCAAACCTTGCGTCAATGCCGCGACTCGCTCTGCCGGAAGTCGCGCGGTGACATCCCGAAATGCTCGCGGAAGACGCGGCCGAAATGCGAGACGTCGTTGAAGCCCCAGGCAAAGGCGATTTCGCTGATGTGGCGGTGGGCGAGTACGGGGGAGGCGAGGTCGCGCCGACATTGAGTGAGGCGCTCACCGAGGACGTAGCGCTGGAACGAGGTGTCGGCGTCGGCGAGGAGATCGTTGACATAGCGGGAGGATATGCCGAGCGCCGCGGCGGTCTCGGACAGCGAGAGGTCGGGATCGGCAAGATGCGCCCGGATATGCGCCTTCAGCCGGTAGAGCAGGGCGGAGCGATGGGTCGAGGACGGCAGCGGCGTCTTGCCCAGCCGCTCGCCCAGTGCCATCGCCAGGACATCGACGGCCTGTTCCGACAGAGCGGCGGCGTGGTGCGGATCGATCTGATCCGCGCTCTGGCAGAGCCGATAGATGAAATCGTAGGCGATCCTCTGCAGCGGCGAGTCCGGCCCGAAAGAGGTGGCGGTCAGGGTTTCGGTGGCGCCGAGCCGGCGCTGCAGCATCTCGCGCGGCACCTTGAAGATGGTCTGCGTGAAGGTGCCGTCGAACTTCAGCTCGTAGGGACGGGTGGTGTCATAGAGCGCAAACTCTCCCGGATGCACCACGGCCTCGCGGCCGTCCTGCACCACGCCGCCGGTGCCGCGATTGCCGAGCGCGATCAGGATGAAATCCTGATCTGAGCGCGCGATGCGCGAGGGCGTGCGCAACACGTGCTGACGGTCGGAGCAGACCTCGGAGCATTCCGCCTTGCCCAGTGGTGCCCGGGTGACCGAGCCACGAAAGGCGCTGCCAAGATCGGACTTGCAGTCGAGCCCGACGAAGACGTCGCAGACGATATCCTGCCAGAACGCAAGCCGGCGGTGGCCTGGGCTGTCGTCCGTGGTGAACTGGATTGGCATCTGCAGAGCCTCCCTTTCACATCCCGCAGTATCACGTGTATCGCACCTAACCGGAGGCAAATCCCGTACCGCCGTTCCAGTCGAGTTTTCGTGCCCGGGCGGTCGAGCCGGCCTTGTCCGGCTCTGGCTCAATAGACTGCATCGGACCTGGCTTCCGATCAACCGGCAAGGGAGGCGGCAATGGGCATCGAACATCCGAAATACAAGGTTGCCGTGGTGCAGGCGGCGCCCGCCTGGCTCGATCTCGACGCCTCGATCGAGAAGTCGATCGCCCTGATCAGGGACGCCGCCGAGAAGGGCGCCAAGCTGATCGCCTTTCCGGAAGCCTTCATCCCCGGTTACCCCTGGCACATCTGGATGGATTCGCCGGCCTGGGCCATCGGCCGCGGCTTCGTGCAGCGCTATTTCGACAATTCGCTGTCCTATGACAGTCCGCAGGCCGAGCGGCTGCGCGATGCCGTGCGTAAGGCCAAGCTCACTGCCGTGCTCGGCCTGTCCGAGCGCGACGGCGGCAGTCTTTATCTCGCGCAATGGCTGATCGGCCCGGATGGCGAGACCATCGCAAAGCGCCGCAAGCTGCGGCCGACCCATGCCGAGCGCACGGTCTATGGCGAGGGCGACGGCAGCGATCTCGCCGTGCACGCGCGGCCCGACATCGGCCGCATCGGCGCACTGTGCTGCTGGGAGCATCTCCAGCCGCTGTCGAAATACGCGATGTACGCCCAGAACGAGCAGGTGCATGTCGCGGCCTGGCCGAGCTTTTCGCTCTACGATCCCTTCGCACCGGCGCTCGGCGCCGAGGTGAATAACGCCGCCTCGCGGGTCTATGCGGTCGAGGGCTCCTGCTTCGTGCTCGCCCCTTGCGCAACGGTCTCGCAAGCCATGATCGACGAACTCTGTGATCGGCCGGACAAGCATGCGCTGCTGCATGCCGGCGGTGGCTTCGCTGCGATCTACGGCCCCGATGGCAGCCAGATCGGCGACAAGCTCGCGCCGGACCAGGAAGGCCTCTTGATCGCCGAGATCGATCTTGGCGCCATCGGTGTCGCCAAGAACGCCGCTGATCCGGCCGGGCACTATTCGCGCCCCGACGTGACCCGGCTCCTGCTCAATAAGAAGCGATACCAGCGCGTCGAGCAGTTTGCGCTGCCGGTCGACACCGTCGAGCCCGCGGACATTGCCGCGGCGGCGAGCTGATCGCCGCAATCGAGGGAGGCACGCTCATGGAATCCGCAATTCCTCTGCATCTCGAGATCCCGCGCACGCGCCACAAGCGCGTGCCGGACGATTACCAGCCGCCATACCCGTCCTTCGTGGCGCGCTATAAGCCTGCCGTGAACCGCGTCGTGATGGCCTATTTCGGCCTGCAGTCTCGCGGCACGGCGCCGGCGGCTGCGACGGACGCGCTCTCTGACATCGCGGTGCGGTTTGCCGCTGAAGGCGGTCCTTCACATTGGGATCGCGCGCAATATGTTGATCAGGCTGGCTATGAGAACGTCGTCTCGGTGGCCTATTGGGACGACATTGCGCGGTTCGACAAATGGTTTGCGCCGGCGCGCGAGGCCTGGACCGGAACGCGGCCCGAGGGCATCGGGACTTTCATCGAGGTGCTGCGCCCCACGGTGGCGCGGCACGAGACGCTGTTTTCCTCGCTCGAGCGGCCCGAGGGCGTCGCCGCAATCGCCGGCGGAATGAGCGGCGAGGTGCAGGAGCACGCCTATTGGGGCGGCATGCGCGACCGCATCCCGCTGTCGCAGACCGATCCGATGTCGCCCGGCGGCAATCCCGAATTGATCCGCGACGGGGCGCGGCTGCGCGTGCAGGCGCACGACAATCTCTGCCTGATCCGATCAGGCCAGGATTGGAGCGATACCGAGTCGTCGGAGCGAAAGCTCTATCTGGACGACGTCGAACCGGTGTTGCGCGAGGGCATGGACTTCCTGCGCGATGACGGCCTCGGCATCGGCTGCTACGCCAACCGTTACATGCGCGTGCTTGCAGCCGACGGGGACGTGAGTGAAAAGTCCTACGGCCAAAGCTGGTGGAAGAGCCTGGCGGCGCTGGAGCGGTGGGCGGAATCGCATCCGACCCACGTCAGGATATTCGGCGCCGCGATGAAGTACCTGTCGACGCTCGGCCCCTCGGCAAAACTGCGGCTCTACCACGAGGTCACCGTGGCTGCTGCCGACGAGCAGTTCTTCGAGTACCTCAACTGTCACGCCAAGACCGGCATGCTGGCGGCGGTGGAGACCGTCAGCGCTTGATCGACTAGAGCACGCAATGGCCGAGCAGCTCGGGATGCGCCGCGCAGATGTGATGCGCGCCGGCATCCCGCAGTTCGGCCTCGCTGCCGTAGCCATAGAGCACGCCGATCGCGGTCATGCCGTTGGTGCGGGCGCCGACCACGTCATGGCTGCGGTCGCCGATCATGATCGCGCTGGCGGGATCGACCTTGGTTTCGCCGAGCGCGTAGCGCAGCAGGTCGCGCTTGTCGACGCGCGTGCCGTCGAGCTCGGAGCCGAATACTCGCTCGAAATACGGTTTTAGGCCAAAATGCTCGACGATACGGGTGGCGTAGACCGCGGGCTTGCTGGTCGCCACGAACATGCGCGGTGTTGTCGCGGCAAGCGTTGTCAGCGTATCCATGATGCCGGTATAGGCCCCGTTCTCGAACAAGCCGACATCGCTGAAGCGTTCGCGATAGAGCAGCAGCGCCCGGTCGGCGAGTTCCGCGCTGCCCGTGAGCTTTTGCAGGCTGGCATGCAGCGGCGGCCCGATGCACCAGGTCAGTTCGTCCTCGCTCGGCACCGCGACGTCGAGCCGCTCCAGAGCGTACTGGATCGAGCGCGTGATCCCTGGCTTGGGGTCGGTCAGCGTGCCGTCGAGATCGAAATAGAGTGTCACCATATTGCCGCGCCTGTGTTGATACCGCCGCCTATTGCCAGGCCTAAACGAGGCCGCGGACCAAGGCAAACGCGCAACCATTGTCACGCCGAAATCCGGCCCTCCTGATATGGCCTATCCCTTAAAGCTCGCTATTCGCGGGAGGGAAGCGTAGAGTGGCGCCATCACCGCCTTCCATTGGCATCGACCGGTGACTGAGGGTCACCAGCGCTCCCGCCGACTGAGCAGGAGCGTGCATGACTCGAGTTCGTCTGGTCGACTGGATCCGCCGGAGAGCGCTTCTTCTCGCATTGATACTTGGCACATTGATACTTGGCACATTGTTGCAAGGCGCTGTCGCGGCAGGACCGGACTGCCGGGCGATCGAAAGCACGAGCGGACGTCTCGCCTGCTACGATGCTGCGTTTCCTCCGAAGGAAAAAAAGCCCGCTGCTGCGGAGGGCGATGGGTCCCGTGCTGCCTACAAGGACCCGTTCGTGGCGGAAGAGGCCAGAACGGCAGCGAAGCTGAAGAACATCTGCCGCGGCTGTTGAGGGTTGCTCGTTCGCCGCGTTCTCGTTCATCGGCGAGTCCGAACGAGAGATCGAGACGAATTTTTTCAGGAGAGGCCGGATGAGCGAGCGACTTGAAACTCTGAAGAAGGCCCGTGATCGCATGATCGAGGACAGGGACGCGCATGCGAAAGTGCTGGCCGCTCCCTTTGTGCGCGACACCGCCGAGCGCGCGCGCAACAAGTTTATCGAGATCCAGGCGCTGATCGATGCCCTCGACCGCGCCATCCGGGGCGAAATCTCGGTTCCGGTCAAAAACTAAGGCAGTAGGCAGCGACACCGGCGGAGCGTTCATTGCTGATGCCGCTAGCGCTCCCTCATTGCTGTCTCGCCCATTCGACGATGGCGGTCGCCTCCGCGCCTGCCCGGGTTTCCCAGGCGGCGATCGCGTCCTTTGCTGCCTTCCGCAGCTCCGTGACAAGGAACGCAGGCGCCGGCTCGGCGATATGGACGCCATTGTCGCGCATGCGCGCATAGTTCTCGATGGTGCGGTGGGTCAGTAGTGCGAGCTGGCTCTGTTCTGTCTCGGCCGCCGCGGCCAGCACCTCGCGCTGCATCGGCTCGGACAGTTCGGCAAAGGCATCGCTGCGGACGAAGGCGATCGAGATTGGCATCGCGTAGTTGATGGCCGTGAAATGCGGCAGGAAGTCCCACAATTTGCGCCCCGCGCCGCCGTCGCCGGAGGTGAGGAAGGCATTCAGCCGGTGCTCCTTCAGTCCGGCGAGCGCCGCGTCCATCGGCAGGAATTGCGCGTTTGCGCCGGCCGCGCGCATGACCTCGGTGGAATTGGCATCGTAGGTTCGCAAGTTCAGTTTCGGCAGGTCATCGGCATTTTCGAGCGACCGCTCCGACCACAGGCCCGTGGCGGGCCAGATCGTCACATAGAGCAGCTTGAGGCCGCGCGCCGCGAGCGCCTTCTCATAGAGCGGACGCGCCCGCAGATTGGTGGCGCGGGCGAGATCGACCGATTGCACCAGGAAGGGCAGGGTGGACAATCCGAGCACGGGGTCGAGGCCCGAGAGCGCGCCCGCGAAGGCATCGCCGCCCGCGATCCGGCCGTCCAGCGCCGCGCGCGGCATCTCGCCCGAGTTGATTTTGAGCTGGTTGTCGAAGGCGTTCGTCACGGTCACGAAACCGTGGGTACGGTCGGAGACGCGGCTGGCGAAGGTCGTGAGTCCAATCCCGGAGATGTTATTCTCGGGGTATTCCGTGGTCATCCGCCAGGTGACCTGGGATGTAACTTGAGACGCGACTTGAGACGTCACCTGCGCGGCGGCTGGCGCGACGCTCAGGATGAGCGCGGCGAGGGCAAGGATCGCGCGGATCCGTTTGGCGGGGTAACGCATTGGGAGAAGCAGGTCAGGCAGCATATATTGGCGACTCGTCGAACCATGGCACGATGCCACAACATTGTTGATCGCACTGTCGCATGCCGCGCCGAGGCGCGCCACCGCCATGCCTGCAAAGGATGGGTGCAGATTGCGATGTGCATCATCCCCGCGCTGCTTGTCTCGGCGACACAGGCTGCGGCGTGGGACAGTTCGCCCGCCAAGACCGATGTCGCCGTCCCCAGCGTCGAAGAGCTTGCGACGCCGCCGGCGAAGCCCGCCGATGCGCGCGAGAGCGACACGCGGGAGTCGATCTGCCTGATTATCGAGGCCGCGGCGCGCGATGCCAATCTGCCGCTGGAGTTCTTCGCCCGCGTGATCTGGCAGGAGAGCCGCTTTCAGAGCGATGCGGTTGGCCCGGTGACGCGCAGCGGCGAGCGGGCGCAGGGGATCGCGCAATTCATGCCGGGCACCGCGAGCGAGCGCGGGCTGCTCAATCCGTTCAATCCGGTGCAGGCGCTGCCGAGATCGGCCGAATTTTTGAACGAGCTGCGCAACCAGTTCGGTAATCTCGGCCTGGCGGCGGCTGCCTACAATGCCGGGCCGCGCCGGGTGCAGGAATGGCTCGCCGGCACCGGCGGCATGCCGGAGCAGACCCGCAATTACGTTTTTGCCATCACTGGTACGAGCGTTGATGCCTGGGCCAAGGCAGGCGCGACCGGCAAGGGGCCGCCCAGCGCGCCGCCGACGAGCTGCCGCGATCTGATGGCGCTTTTGAAGCGCGCGCCGAATGCCTTCGTCGCCGAGCTCGAGCAGCATGTGGAGCTCGCGGCCGCTAAGATCTGGGGCGTGCAGCTCGCCGCGGGCTTTGACCGCAACCGGGCGCTGGCGATGTATTCCCGCGCGGTCACGCGGCTGAGCGCCGTGATCGGCGAACGTGATCCGAGCCTGCTCAGCTCGGTGATGCGCAGCCGCGGCACGCGCGCCTTTTACCAGGTGCGCATCGGTGCCGATACTCGGAGCGAGGCGGATGAACTCTGCGGTCGCATACGCAAGGCTGGCGGGGCATGCTTCGTGCTGAAGAACCGCGGTGTGAGCGGGTAGGAGAGAGCTGGAGCTGCTCCGTGGTGAGGAGCGAGGTCAAGCATTGCTTGATCTTGCGCGTTGGATGCAACCGTGTGAAAGGACAATCGACGCGCGAACAGACCCGCGGAGAGTGGAGCTTCGGAACCTGATGCAGGTGATCGGCGACGCAACACCCGCAGATTCCGCCGGAACGGTCCAAAGAATTGCTCTGGCGTGCGCTTGTGTGGCGAGCCTAGTGCTCTGGCTTGCCTTGAATGCAGACTTCTCCAACGCTCTATTGTGGGCTGCGAAGCTGGAAGGGCATCCGATCAGCGGAACCGTCGGGGTGAGCAAGGTCGTCATCTGCCTCGGCTGGAACTCGTTGGCGTTCTGGCTCATCTGCCACCGGTACCAGATAAGAATGACCGCCGTTTTGGCGCTGTTGGCGGTCACTCTCGTTGCCTGGATCGGCTCCAGCGTTGTCGACATCAAGTTTTTTGATCTGCCCGTCGCCAAACTGATTGTCCAGTCGGTGCCGCTTACGCTGTTGTACACTTTCAAGCTGCCATTGATCGCCATCGCTCTCGCATATTTCATCGTGACCAGGCGGGCGTCCATTCATGCTTTTGAACGGCTATCCTTGGCAGGCTCATTGGGCCCGTGTGCGATCATGGTGTGGACCGGCTTGTTCGATGTGATCTCTCCGGGCATCGCCTGGCGCTAGGCAACGTTGACGGTGCATGCCAGCCCCGCCGCACGCTTTCTTGACGCGAACCGCTGTATTGCCCGTTATGGGGCACGATTCCTCCCGGCCAAGACTCCCGTGGCGCTTCCTCCGCTCGATTCACCTCAATGGCAAAGTCCGTGGCGCGCCTTTGCGTGGGGGCTGCGCTCGATCACGCAGACGATCCTCACACTGGTCCTGTTCGCGACCTATCTCGGCATTGGCGCGCTCGCGCACGATACCCATTTCAGCCTGCTATGGGCGCTCTGCTCGACGCTGTTCGTCTGGGCAGGTCCGGCGCAGATCATCCTGATCACCACGCTTGGCTCCGGTGCAACAATCGTCCAGTCCGCGATCGCGGTCACCGTCAGTGCGATCCGGCTGTTTCCGATGGTGGTTTCGGTGCTGCCGCTGATGCGCACGCCCACGACGAAACGGCGCGAGCTGTTTTTTGCGGCGCATCTCACCGCGGTGACACTGTGGGTCGAATGCCATCGCTTCCTGCCGCAGGTGCCGCGTGAACGCCGGATCGCCTTCGTCAACGGACTTGGCTTCGGTCTTGTCTCGGTGTGTCTCACCGCCAACACGGTCGGCTATTTCCTCGCCGCCAACCTGACCCAGACGCTTGGCGCGGCGATCCTTTTGCTGACGCCGTTGTCGTTCCTGTTCTCGACCGCACGCAACAGCCGTGAGGTCGCCGACGTCGTCGCGCTGACGCTCGGGATCCTGCTCTATCCACTGGCCGCGAAGATGAACTCCGGCCTCGACATTCTCGTCAGCGGCCTCGTGGCTGGCACGATCGCCTATGGCGTGCATTGGTGGCGGGAGGTGCGCGCATGAGCTTTGCGCAACTCATTGGCGACTGGCACGCGCTGGCGGTGCTGTTCGTCGCCGGCGTTGTTCCCAACCAGATATGGCGCATGCTGGGCCTGTGGTTCGGGGGCGGCATCGACGAGGGCTCCGAGCTTCTGGTCTGGGTGCGGGCGGTCGCCACCGCGATCCTGGCCGGCGTCATCGCCCAGATCGTGGTGGAGCCGCCCGGGGCGCTTGCGAGTGTGCCGGATGCCTTACGCTACGGTGCGGTCGGCGCCGGCCTCGTCGTCTTCCTATTGACCCGCCGCTCGATCTTCGCGGGCGTGGTCGCGGGTGAAGTCTTCATGCTGGCCGGCAAGTGGTGGTTGGGCTAAAACCGCCGGCGAACAGCAGGGAATTGGAAATATGGTTCGCGAAAACGAGCTCCGCGAGGGTGAAGTCTCTATCGAGCTGCCGCCGACGCAGGATGCCGGCCTCGTCTTCATCGGCCGCATCCGCACGCCCTGGAGCTCGCGGATGGAGACCCCGCGCCAGGGCCGGACAGACGGCCCGATATGCCGCCTCGAGATCTTCGAGCCGTTCGTGCCGGCGATCAAGGGTGTCGATTTCTACAGCAATCTCGAAGTGCTCTACTGGCTCGACAAGTCGCGCCGCGACATTGTCCTGCAAAGCCCGAAGAACAACGAGAAGACCCGCGGCACGTTTTCTCTGCGCTCGCCGGTGCGCCCCAATCCGATCGGCACCTCGATCGTGAAGCTGGTCGGCATTGAGGGCAACGCGATTCTGGTGCGCGGGCTCGATTGCCTCGACAACACGCCGCTGATCGACATCAAACCAGATCGTTGCGAGTTCACGCCGCTGGCTGCTCCGCAGCCGGGGGATTTCCAGACGGAGTAAGGGGCGCGCTCCGCCCCACCGTCATTGCGAGGAGCTCTTGCGACGAAGCAATCCAGACTGTAGCCGCGGAGGCAGTCTGGATTGCTTCGCTGCGCTCGCAATGACGGGTGGAGAGCGTCAGCCCGCCTTCAACGCTGCGATCAGCTTGGTCGCGTTCTCTTCCAGCACCTTGACGTCTTCCTTGCGGCTGGCGGGCGGAAGCATCGCCACGCCGTCGTGGCGCGGCATCACATGCATGTGGAGATGAAACACCACCTGTCCGCCGGCCGCCTCGTTGAACTGCTGCACGGTGATGCCGTCAGCCCTGAACGCCGTCATCGCTGCGGCAGCGATCTTATGCGCGCCGCGGGCGACATGGGCGTAGTCATCGGGCTTGATGTCGAGGATGTTGCGGGCAGGAGCTTTTGGAATCACCAGCGTGTGGCCCGGTACCCGCGGCATGATGTCGAGGAACGCGAGCACGTGCTCATCCTCGTAAACCTTGTGGCAGGAGAACTCGCCGCGCAGGATCTTCGCGAAGATGTTGTTGGGGTCGTAGGCTGTCATGGCGGCGGCTCCCTAGAATTTTGCGCTTACTGTCACCAGCCGCAACGAACCGTCAAGGCGCCTCGTCGGCGCCTTTGCGGAACGGGCCGAGCTCGGCCAGCTCCCGTCCGGCTTCCGCAACATAGGCGCGCTCGCGCTTGAGGTAATCGTCGATGGCGCGGCGCAAGCCCGGATCGGCGATGAAATGAGCGGAGTGGGTGGTCCGCGGCAGGTAGCCGCGTGCGATCTTGTGCTCGCCCTGCGCGCCCGCTTCGACATTCCCCAGGCCGCGTTGGATGGCGAAGTCGATCGCCTGATAATAGCAGACCTCGAAATGCAGGAAGGGATGATGCTCGACCGCACCCCAGTTGCGGCCGAACAGCGTGTCCGAACCGATGAAGTTGATCGCGCCCGCGATCCAGCGATCGTTGCGGCGTGCCATGACCAGCAGCACGTCCTGGCTCATGGTCTCGCCGATCAGCGAAAAGAATTCCCGCGTCAGATATGGCCGGCCCCATTTGCGCGAGCCGGTCTCCATGTAGAACATGAAAAACGCATCCCATGCGTCTTCGGTGATGTCCTTGCCCGTGAGGCAGTGGATGGTGATCCCGGCAGCCAGCGCATCGCGCCGCTCGCGCTTGATCGATTTGCGGTGGCGGGAGTTCAGCGTCGCCAGGAAATCGTCGAAACTCGCAAAGCCCTCGTTGTGCCAATGGAACTGCTGGTCGGTGCGCTGGAGGAAGCCGTGCTCGGCGAGCAGCTTCCACTCCGCCTCGCGCGCGAAAGTGACGTGCACCGAGGAAGCCTTGCTGACGCCGCACAGCGCCACCAGCCCACCCGCCAGGGCCTCCATGATGCGCGCGTGGTCAACGCCGTCGCGGACCAGCAGCCGCGGTCCCGTCGCCGGCGTGAAGGGAACTGAAACCTGCAGCTTCGGATAGTAACGCCCGCCGGCGCGCTCGTAGGCGTCCGCCCAGCCGCGGTCGAAGACATATTCGCCTTGCGAGTGCGATTTCAGATAGCAGGGCACGACGCCGGCGACGCGGCCGTCGATCTTGGCCACGAGGTGCCGCGGCCCCCAGCCGGTGCGGATCGTTGCCGAACCCGATTTCTCAACGGCGGATAAAAACGCGTGGGAGACGAAAGGGTTATAGGCAGGCTTTGAGAGGCCGAGGGAATCGCCTGGAAGCCCGGATGAGGTTCCCTTGCCATGCCCGTTACAGGACTTGCCGGGATTGGCGCAGGCGTCCCAGTCGTCCGGCGATACTTCGCCAATGGAAGGTACGGCCTCAAGGGTGATTTCGGATGGTGCCATCATGCCCAAGATCGTGCATTGCAGCAGCGACTTCAAGAGTGGGGAACATCAAGCCTACGGTACGAAGCCCTCGAAGATCATCTGATCCGCATATTGTGTGACCCGCGTCCGTTGCTCGGTCGTACGCACGGTCCAGCCGAGCAGAGCGCAGCCGAACACATTGCGGGCGATCCAGGGGGCGGGGGCGGGCAGGTCGTCGACCCTGAAGGCGACGAAATCCGGCTGGGTCTGGAAGCCGTGGCGCAGGTACAGCATGCTGTCGCGCTGCTGCTGGGTCAGGTAAGCCCAGTATTCGTCCTCATAGCTCCGCTGCGCGACGATGCCGCGGGGGCGGGAGGGCAACAGCTCGCGCAGCGCCAGCACCTGGTCCGGATCGAATGACATGCCGACGGCGGGGCCGTCATAGGATGCCAGCACCTCGGCCATCCGCTTCACCAGCTTGCGGTCGCCGTCAAAATGGCTCTTGACCTCGATCACCAGCGGCACGCGGCCGGCGACCAGGCCGCAGAGATCGCTGAGCGACATCATCCGCTCGGCCGTGTCCTTGAAGGTGAGCGCCTTCAGCTCAGCGGCGGTCTTGTCGACCAGCGGCCCGGTGGTTTCGGTGAGGCGGCCGAGCGCATGATCGTGATGCACCATGGCCTCGCCGTCGGCGGAGAGCTGGATGTCGACCTCGATCGAGAAATTGCCCGCAATCGCGGCCTGTACCGCGCCCGGCATGTTCTCGACGATGCCGCGGGCAATGTCGTGCAGGCCGCGATGGGCGACGGGGCGGGCTGTCAGCCAATCAGGAGCGCGCATTCGCCTCAGGCGACCTCGAACACGCCTTCGACCTCGACCGCCGCATCTGCGGGCAGGGAGGCGACGCCGACGGTGGTGCGGGCATGACGGCCCTTGTCACCGAAGGCAGCGACCATCAGGTCGGAGGCGCCGTTGAGGACCTTCGGCCCGTCCAGGAAGTCCGGCGCCGAGTTGATGAAGCCGCCGAGGCGCACCACGCGCACGACCTTGTCGAGGTCGCCGAGCGCCGCCTTGACCTGGGCCAGCAGGTTGACGGCGCAGCCGCGGGCGGCTGCGGCGCCCTCTTCGATGGTCACGCCGGCGCCGAGCTTGCCCTTGGCGATCAGCTTGCCGGCGGGATCGAAGCAAACCTGGCCCGAGACGAACAGCAGATTACCGGTGCGCACAAACGGCACGTAATTGGCTACCGGGGTGGGGGCCTCGTGTAGCTTGATGCCCTGTTCCGCCAGCTTCAGCTCGACCGTGCCCGCCATGTCCGACCCTCGTTGTCCAAAAATCCATCCGCCCGGGCGCATCTGTTGCAGCGCGGGCGAGCCCTGTTTCGCCCATCGTGCCGCCACATGCAAGCAACCCTCGGGGGTGGCAATTTGTTGAGGCGGGGCAGAAGGTTCAACCCAGGGGCCGCAACTTTACGTGAAACGGCCTCAGTTGCGACGCAATGGAACGGTCATTAAAATGTCGAATCTGCGCTTTCCCCAAGGGACCAGACATGCTGCACCTTTTCCGGACTTCGCTCGGTGTGACGGCGCTCGCGGCGGCCGCTCTCGGCCCCGGAGGCGGGGCGCTGGCCGCGAATGGTCCGTTCCTCGCGCATCAGGCGCTCTATGATTTGAGCCTGGTGAAATCGCGCTCCAATTCGATCAACAGCGCGCGCGGCCGCATCCTCTACAATTTCACGGGAAGTTCGTGCGAGGGCTACACCTCCGAATTCCGCCAGGTCTCCGAGCTGGACAGCGGCGAGGGCAAGGTCACGCTGAGCGACCTCCGCTCCAACTCCTGGGAGGACGCCGGCGGTAAAAGCTACCGCTTCAAGATCGAGACGCGGATGAACGAGGCGGATGCCGGCCGGGTCGACGGCTCGGCAGAGCGCGACGGCGACCACATTAACGTCAAGCTGAAGCTGCCGGCGCCGAAGAGCTTTACGCTCGACGGCAAAATCGTATTCCCGACCGAACAGATCCAGCGCATCATTGCCGCTGCCAAGGACGGCAAGTCGCTGCTCGAGCTCTCCGTCTATGACGGCTCCGACGATGGCCAGAAGGTCTACAACACGCTGACCGTGATCGGCCAGCCGATCCCCGCTGAGCGCGAAGGCTCGCCCGATCCCTCAACGTCCGACGAGCACATGAAGTCGCTCAAGCGCTGGCCAGTCACCGTGAGCTATTTCGACCGCGAGGCCCAGCGGAAGGAAGGCGAGCAGACGCCGGTCTACGCGATGGCGTTTGAGCTCTACGAGAACGGCGTCTCGCGCCAGCTTGTGCTCGATTACAACGATTTTGTGATTTCGGGCGCGATGGGCAAGTTCGACGCGAAGGACAGCAAGCCCTGCAATTGAGGGCTGGTCTGCAACGCGGTCTCTGGCTACGCTCCCTTCCAACCACAAACGTCCGGGAGGCCAGACATGCCCAAGCTCGATCATCTCCGCCCCAGCGGCCTGCATCACAATCCCGCCTATTCGCATGTCGTCACCGCCACCGGTGCGCGGACGATCTACATCTCCGGCCAGGTGTCAGTGGACGAGGAAGGGCGGATTGTCGGCGAGGGCGATCTGGCCGCGCAGACCACGCAGGTGATGCAGAATCTCGGGCATGCGCTGAAAGCAGCCGGCGCGAGCTACTCTAATATCGTGAAGATCACGACCTTCGTCGTGAACTACAAGCCGGAGCTGCGACCGATCATCGGCAAGGCCCGGTCGGCCTTCTTCGAAGGCATGGAGCCGCCGGCCAGCACGCTCGTCGGCGTCTCGGCGCTCGCCGCGCCGGAATGGATGATCGAGATCGAAGCGGTCGCGGTCGCGGATTGAGGTCTTTCCCGTAGCCCGGATGGAGCGCAGCGCAATCCGGGAAGCTGTGTCCGCAGATGCACTGTCCCGGATTGCGCTGCGCTCCATCCGGGCTACGAGTGCGTCGCCTTGGACATCTCTTGCAGGACAGCCATCGCGTCGTCCGCCCTGTCAGCCGGCACAAACAGATGATCGTGGTGGAACGCCGAAACGGCGTTCACGCTGATGCCGGCTGTGGCGAGGCGTGCCGTGATCGTCGCCAGAAAGCCCACCGCATCGAGTGCGGAGTGAACCGTCAGGGTGATCAGGCTCGATGCAAATGCGTAGCATAGCCCCGCCGCTTCGGCCTGTTCGCGAGGGATCACCAGCGTCGTTCCTTCCTGCTCGCGGAACGTCAGCAAGGGGCTGAGCGCCGCGGGAATCAACTGATCTGTCGGGATCGTGCAGAACACGAAAATGCCCGGCCGCCGATCCGGCTTCATGTCTCTCAGCAGTGCATTGAGGTCGCGTTCGCCTGTCATCACTCCTGGGCCTTTTCCGGCCCCTCATATGCGATGCCGCGGATCACTGCGGCGCTGCCGAATTTCTTGCGCAAGCTGTCCACCGCGCGCTCGGCGTGGGCGGCGCGGCGGTCGAGCATGTCGGTGTCATCGGCGACTGAACCCTCGCGAAGGGCGCTGACGCCGGCGCCCATCAGGCGGAAGGCGGTGCCGTCGATCTCTTTCGCCAGCATCTCGCGGCAGATCGAGAAGATCTTCGCGGCAAGCTGCGTCGGGGCCATAATCGACTGCGAGCGCGTGCGTTGGCGGAAATCGGCGGTCTTCAGCTTCAGCGTGACGGTCGAGCCGGCGAGCTCGCTGCTCTTGAGGCGAGACGACGTCTTCTCGCAGAGCCGCCACAAAATCTTCTCCAGCGTCGCGAAGTCGCGGATGTCGGTCTCGAACGTCGTCTCGCTCGAAATCGTCTTTGCGCCCCGATCAGGCTCGACACGGCGGTCGTCGATGCCGCGCGCCAGCCGCCACAGCCTGCGGCCGTCACTCGGAAACTGCCGCATCATCTCGATCTCGTCGGCCTTCTGCAGGTCGGCGATGATGCGGAAGCCGCGTTGCACCAGACGCTCCTGCGTCGCGGGGCCAACGCCGAAGATGAAACCGACCGGCTTGTCCGCCAGCATCGCGCGCGCTTCCTCCTGGTCGAGCGCGGCAAACCCGCGCGGCTTGTCGAGGTCGGAGGCGATCTTGGCCAGGAACTTGTTGCAGGAGAGGCCGACCGAAACGGTGATGCCGATGTCGCGCTCGATGTTGCGCGCGAACCGCGCCAGCACCTTGGCCGGGATCATGCCGTGCACCCGCTCGGTGCCGGAGAGGTCGAGGAAAGCCTCGTCGATCGAGAGGGGCTCGACCAGCGGCGTCAGCGCCTGCATGGCTTGGCGCACCTCGCGCCCGACCCGGACATATTTCGCCATGTCCGGCGGGATCACGGCCGCGTGCGGGCAGGCTTCCAGCGCCTTGTACATCGGCATGGCCGAGCGCACGCCGTAGGTGCGCGCGATATAGCAGGCGGCCGACACCACGCCGCGCTTGCCCCCGCCGATGATGACGGGCTTGTCGGCGATATCAGGATTGTCGCGCTTCTCGACGGTCGCGTAGAAGGCGTCGCAGTCGATATGGGCGATGGTCAGGCTTGCGAGCGCGCGGTGGCGGGCGAGGCGGGGGGAACCGCAGGCGGAACAGCGCCGCACGCCGATATCCAGATCGGCCGAACAATCCCGGCAGAAGCAGCGGGGCCCGGCCGTCTCCAGGGAGGTCACGGCACGTCGCGCTCCCAATTGGGGTCGCCGAGCGCGTCGCCGAGCACCTGCCGCGCTGCGGCAACGTTGGTCGGATGCAGTTCCGCGGACGAGGCAAAGGCCTTCACCGTGGCGTCATCGCGCATCACGAAATCGAGCACGCTGAGCAGGAAATTGGGGTCCGAGGCGGCATTGCGCAGCATCTCGGGGCCGACCCCTGTCTCGGCCAGGAACAGGCCCAGCCGCTCGGGTTCGGCCGCGACGAAAGACAGCGCCTGAAGCGCAACGATTTCAGCGACTTCGCGGGGGTTGTGAACAGGCTTTTTCACGTGGCCGGTTTGCCTTTCCGTTAACTTTCGGTGTCTACTTTGGGGCCACCATGCCCGAGTCTCGTTCCTGAGTCTTGCGACCCCCGACAAGCAACTGGAAACCGCATCGCGGAAAGTCGGCCCTCGGGTTTAACGAAACTCAAGCGAATTCGAGGCTAGTTTGAATCCAGTTTTCGAAGCGCCGGCGACCGGCGCCTGAGGCGTCACATGCATCGGTCTGCGGACCAATCAGGAGGGCGGGATGGCTAAGACCGTCCTGATCGTGGAAGACAACGAGCTCAACATGAAGCTCTTCCGCGACCTGTTGGAGGCGCACGGCTACCAGACCACCGGCACCAGCAACGGCTACGAGGCGCTCGACCTCGTTCGCAAGATGCGGCCCGACCTCGTGCTGATGGACATCCAATTGCCGCAGGTCTCGGGCCTGGAGGTGACGCGCTGGATCAAGGACGATCCGGAGCTGCGCAGTATTCCCGTCGTCGCCGTCACGGCGTTCGCGATGAAGGGCGACGAAGAGCGCATCCGCGAGGGCGGCTGCGAGGCCTATTTGTCCAAGCCGATCTCGGTCGGCAAATTCATTGAGACGGTCCGACGTTTCATCGGATAGGAAGTGAGTTCACAGTGTCCGCGCGTATCCTCGTCGTCGACGACGTCCCTGCCAACGTCAAGCTGCTCGAAGCCCGCCTGTCCGCCGAATATTTCGACGTGATGACCGCCGCGAACGGCACCGAGGCGCTGGCGATCTGCGCCCGCGCCGAATGCGATATCATCCTGCTTGACGTCATGATGCCGGACATGGACGGTTTCGAGGTCTGCCGCCGCCTCAAGACCGATCCGGCCACGCATCACATTCCCGTCGTGATGGTCACCGCGCTCGACAGCCCGTCCGACCGCAACCGCGGGCTGGAGGCCGGTGCCGACGATTTCCTGACAAAGCCCGTCTCCGACGTCGTGCTGATCGCGCGCGTGCGCTCGCTGACCCGGCTGAAGATGATGACCGACGAGCTGCGCATGCGCGCCATCACCTCGCTCGAGATCGGCATGCAGGCGCCCGAGCGCAGTGCAATCTCCGACACCGGCAAGGGCGGCCGCATCCTGCTGGTCGACGACCGCCAGTCCTCCTATGAGCGGCTGGCGACGATCCTCGCCGCCGAGCACACCATCGACGTCGAGCCGAACCCGACGGAGGCGCTGTTCCACGCCGCCGAAGGCAATTACGATCTGCTGATCGTCTCGCTCGACCTCAACAATTTCGACGGCTTGCGGCTGTGCAGCCAGGCGCGCTCGCTGGAGCGCACGCGGCATGTGCCGATCCTGGCGATCGCCGACCCCGAGAACGCGACGCGGCTGCTGCGTGGGCTCGAAATCGGGGTCAACGACTATCTGCTGCGTCCCATCGACAAGATCGAGCTGCTGGCGCGTGCCCGCACCCAGATCCGCCGCCGCCGCTACACCGACCATCTGCGCGACAACGTGCAGAACTCGATCGAGATGGCGATCACGGACGCGCTCACCGGGCTGCACAATCGCCGCTACATGGAGAGCCATCTCGCGACGCTGGCCGAGCAGGCCGCGACCCGCGGCAAGCCGCTGGCGCTGATGATCCTGGACATCGACTACTTCAAATCGATCAACGACAATTACGGCCACGACGCCGGCGACGACGTGCTGCGCGAATTCGCCGTGCGGGTGCGCAAGTCGATCCGCGGCATTGACCTTGCCTGCCGCTACGGCGGCGAGGAATTCGTCATCGTGATGCCCGAGACCGATCTCCACGTCGCCGGCATGGTCGCCGAGCGCCTGCGCCGCTCGATCGCCGGCGAGCCCTTTGCGATCCACAAGGGCACCAAGCGCATCGAGGTCACGATCTCGATCGGCCTGACCACGCTGGAGCAGAAGGGCGAGGCGGTTGGCGACGTGCTCAAGCGCGCCGACACCGCGCTCTATCGCGCCAAGCACGACGGCCGCAATCGCGTGGTGTCGCACGCGGCCTGAGGCTGCTCGCACAGGCCGGCGCAAAAAAACGCGAAAACAACCCCATGCACAGTAGCCGGCGCCAGCTAAATCAATAGCTTACGCGGGGGGCAAAACGGCTGAAGCAGGCGGCATGCCGTTTGACTCGTCGGGCAAAACAGGAGCATGCTGGTAGCATTCCGAACATCCCACAAACTTCGCCGTCATTCCCGCACAAGCGGGGAATCCAGCATGCCACGGCGGGACAAGCGGGCGTCCACCCTTCAAGTCAGGGAGGATACGGCTCCGACCATTCTGCCTTGGCCAGGGCCGCGCCGGTGCTGGACTTTGCGATGATTTCGTAAGTGTACAGGCCGGAATTGCAGGGGCCCCAGGTTCGTAAGCTCTCCGGCTTCACGATGTTATCTGAAGGAAATGGGATCTCCTGGCCCCCCATCTCGTAGTTCTTCTCTCTGCGAAACTTGACGACGATCGTGCGCGTGCCGGGCGGAACACTTTTCATCTTGATTTCGGGATTTGGAAAGACGGTGGTGCAGGGCCGCGGAGGTCCAAACGTGAATTGGATGTTCATCTCGTCAGCCCAGACCGGGGTGCAGATGATCAGAAATGAAAATGATAGCAATGACGACAGTTTGGTCATGGCACGCCCCAAAAGAAACCAGTGTATCGGCAGGGCCGCCTGATGCCAAGTTTACCCCATGTCTCCCCCTCGCAGCCCTTGGCCTTCCACTCCCTTCAGCACGTCACAGAAAGGCCCGCCGTAGCGGGCCCTGTGGAGATGGACAAAGTCCGGATTACTTCTGATCGACGTTGCTCGTCCCCGAACCTGGCGTACCGATCGGCAAGCCGTTCGCCGCATGACCGACGCCAACGCCCGGCGCACTGACGGCTCCAGGAGTTTGATCTTGCGGAAGCGTCTTGATGCCCGTCCTTGCTTGCTCGGCGGGGCTCATCTGGCCCCTGTTGTCGCTGTTGGCACCGTTGGTTGCCGTGATGCCGGACCTGTCGCTCCCGTTTTGCGTGCCCGTCTGTGTCGACCCGGACGCGGTGCCGCTCGTGCCTGAGCTGCCCGGTGCGGCCGGTGTGCTCGTGGTGTTGCCGTTCGGCGTCGGGGGCTGAACGTTCGGGTTGGTTGGAGAGTTGTTGGTGTGAGCGCCGGTTGAGGTTCCGTTTGTGCCCATGCCGGATGGCGCCGAGGGGCCTCCATTGGCGGCGCCAGACGTGCCAGTGCCCGCGCCTGAGCTCGCGGATGATCCGGACGCGCCGCCGCTCGCGGCCGCACCACCGCCGGCACCACCACCACCACCACCACCTCCGCCTTGTGCGAGGACGGGAGCGGCAACAGCGAAGGACAGCGCGGCTGTAAGAAGAAGCGTTTTTCGATTCATGACCTTCTCCGTGTAAAGAAGGTCAACTACGCCGAAATGGCGATGGTTCCTTTCAGTTCACTTCCTTCAACAGATCAAAGGTGTAGCACGGCAGCTGGATTGGACGTTGGGGGGCGTGCTCGCCTACCCGGACTTCTTGCGGCGGCCGATCGGGTTCTGATCTTGCAGCTGCTTCAGGGATGCTGGGCCGGCCGCTTGCCTGCCTTCACCGCAGCCTCATTGCCCACCTCCACCCCCGCATTCCGCAATAACACCGTCGCCACTTCCTTGGCGGCGCGGGCCATTGCGGGGTCGTCGCGGACGAGGTCCTGCGCGATCGAGCCGTCGACCAGCAGCACGAGCTGCGTTGCGAGCGCCTCCGCGTTCGCAACGCCGAGCTCGTTGAGGCGGTCACGAAACCAGATGCGGCGGCTTTCCTTGAAGGCGATTGCGATCTTCTTCACGGCGCGGTCGGCCGGGCCAAGCTCGGCGACCGCATTCACGAACGGGCAGCCGCGAAAATCTTTTGCGGCGAAGCGGCGCTCCAGCGAATCGAAGGTGGCGAGGATCTGTTCGGCCGGGGGTTTGTCGGAGGGGCGGGGCTGCACGAAACGGCGCTCCAGATAGGCCGCGATCAGTGCGTCCTTGGAGGGGAAGTGGTTGTAGAGCGTGCGCTTGGAGATGCCGATCTCGGCCGCGATGGTGTCGACGCCGATGGCACGAATGCCCTGCAGATAGAACAGCTTGTCGGCGGTCTCGAGGATCCGCTCTTTCATCGTCTGTGGGGCGGGCGGGGGAGCCATGCGGCGGTGAATGTCCTTGTTCGCTTGACAGCGCACGCTAACCATAGCCTAAGTACACAGGTCTGTGTAACCAAAATCAACTGATATTGCAGACGACGGCGCCCCCGCCGCGCCGATGAGGGAGACAAAAATGCCCCTGTTGCAGGTCCTGCGCCCGACCTTGCCCATCCTGATCGGCGCCTCGATCATGCTGACGCTGAGCATGGGGCTGCGGCAGAGTCTCGGCATCTTCATGCAGCCGCTGACCCACGACATTCATCTGTCGATCTCCGACTTCACGCTGGCGCTGGCCGTGCAAAATCTCGCCTGGGGCTTTCTCCAGCCGCTCGCGGGCGCGATGACCACGCGCTACGGCTTCCGTCCCATCATGATCGCAGGCTCGTTCATGTACATCGCGGGCCTGGTGCTGATGGCAACCGCGAACGGCCTCGTCGCCATCATGATCGGCGCCGGCGTGCTGATCGGGACGTCGCTGGCCTGCACCGCGGCCGCGATCGCGATGTCGGTGGCGGCGCGCGCGGTTCCCGCGACGGTGCGCTCCACCGTGCTTGGCATCGTCTCCGGCGCTGGCTCGCTCGGCGCGCTCCTGTCGGCGCCGATCGGGCAGATGCTCAACGAGGGCTTCGGCTGGCGCGTCGGGCTCGCCGGCTTCGTGGTGATGTCGGTGCTGATGATCCCGGCGGCCTGGTATGCCGGGCGCGTCGACGCGGTCCCGCTGCCGAAGCCCGCGACTGACGAGATCGTCGATGCCACGGCCATGATCGCGGCGAAGACCGCGTTCGGCAACGCGTCATTCGTGGTCATGACCTGCGCCTATCTCGTCTGCGGCATGCAACTCGTGTTCCTCACGACGCACCTGCCGTCCTATCTCGCGATCTGCGGCCTCGATCCGATGCTGAGCGCGCAGACGCTCGGCATGATCGGCGGCTTCAACGTGCTCGGCTCGCTGTTCTTCGGCTGGGCCGGCCAGCGCTGGAACAAGCTCGCGCTGCTCGGCGGCATCTACATCTTCCGCTCACTCGCGCTGGCCTGGTACTTCATGCTGCCGGCGACGCCTGCCTCGACCTTGCTGTTCGGGGCGATCATGGGCTTCCTGTGGATGGGTGTCGGCCCGCTGGTCGCGGGCGCGGTCGCCGAGATGTTCGGCCTGCGCTGGCAGGCGATGATCCAGGGCCTCGCCTTCATGAGCCACCAGATCGGCAGCTTCCTCGGCGCGTATGGGGGAGGGGTGCTCTACGACGCGCTCGGCTCATATACGATGGCCTGGCGCATCGGCGTCGCGCTGGGACTGGCCGGCGGCATCGTGCAGGTGGCGTTCGCGCTGATCCGGCCGTCGCAGCCGCCGACGCCGGTGTTGCGGACGGCGTAGGGAGGGTGCTCGTAAGCGCCCGCTAATTTACAGCGGACGGCGCGCTGCTTGGTCGTGATCGGCCGCTTCTGAGCCGGAGCGGACCTGGCGACCACCAAATTGTACCGCTATTGGTCGATGGTGACGTGAGCGGTTATCGATCAATACGAGCAGGACGTGCGGCCGCCCCGTCATCGCCGGTCTAGCTCGGAGGCTAGCTGTGAGTAAGGTCAAAACTCCACGGGAAAAGAAGCAACTGAGCTACACAAACGACCGACGAAACACCTACGGCGAAAATCAGAAGAGCAGTCGAAAGAACATTCCGCGCAGCAAGCAGCTCTCGCATCAGGATGAGCGGCGGGCGGTGAGACAAGCCCTCATCGCTGCGCAGGGGGCCGTTGCGGACGAAGTTGCCGATGAAGCCCAGTCGCAAGCATTGCGCAAAGGTCGAATGAAGAAGCTGAAGGCGTTTCGCAAATCACCGGATACGCCACTAGGCGAAGTGATCGAGCGACGGTTGCGCAGGCGACAAACGAAGACGAGTAATGAATAATTGCCTGCGTGCGTCATCGCGGATGGACCACGCGCTTAACTAGACATCTGTGTAAGCCAAAAGCCATTTCCGCTATTGGCCCATAGCCGACCTGCCGTGCCCATCCGCCCGAGGACCGCTTGTGACCCAAAGCGGTCAATGCCGAGTTTGTTCCGAGCTACTATCAGCCTAGCTGATCGACCATTGCTGACCACAAGGCCCATGGCTCGTCTCGATGTACCGGGTCCTCAATTGCAGTGTGCACCATGACAATCTTGGAGGTCGGGTCAACGCAAATATACTGGCCTTTGAATCCTAACAACGCGAACTGCCGCCTCTCACCGGGAAACAGCCACAAAAGATAACCGTAACCAAATCTTTTCGTCGCCACGCCCGGTAGCAGATAGCCATCCGAAGCTCGACCGGTTGTTGCATCGATCATCCATTGCGTCGGAACGATCTGCTTGCCATTCCATGCGCCATCATGCGCCAGCAAACGCCCGAGCCGGGCGTAATCGCGCAGAACGGCATTGAAACCGAAATGTCCCAGTTCAAATCCTTCTGCGTCTACCAACCAAGTGGCATCCGCTTCCGCGCCGATCGGCTCCCATACTTTCTCGCGCAGATAGTCAGACGCTGACTTATCAACAGCACTATGAAGCACCATGCCGAGCACGTCGGCTTCAATGCTGGCGTAGTAAAATCTCGTTCCCGCTGGGGCGATTCGCTGATTGAATTGCACGATGCTCTTAATCGTGCCCAATTTCGTGTCCGGGAACGCGATCCCCATACCGTTCCACAGGCGATTGAGGTCACGTCCTCCGTCTCTTGTTTCACCGAAATCCACGCCTGAGGACATGTGCAGCAGATCGCGAATGGGCGTCCTGCCGTACTCGCTGCCCATAAAGCCCGGCACATAACCTTCGGGGATATCATTGACTGACTTGATCGCGCCCTCCGAGATGGCGATCCCGATCAACAGTCCGGTTATCGACTTGACCATGGACTGGGATACGAACCGATCTTGATCAGTTCGCGCGGACTGATAGCGCTCGAAGATAATCTGGTCGTCCTTCGCGATCAGCAGGCCAGTGACCGGATTGCGCGACATGTAGTCGAGGGGCGAAAGCTTGCTTCCCTGAAAATTGTAGTAAACTTCTGCCTTCGAGCACTTGAACTTCCAAGGCTTCACAGCTCGCTTGATGAGCCGTGTTGGATAGATGTTATCGATATGGGTGAATGCGCCGACACGGTATTTTGGCTCCCAAGGGTCGCCTTGCCTCCGCGCCTCCATAATGTCGGGAAGAGGATAACCATCTTTGGCTCCGTACAGCTCGGCGTTTGGACCTGTAGTGGAGAAAATCGGTCCGGCGCAGTCTTGCGTCTCGCCCGCGGAAGCTGGTTCTGCGGCTGCGGAGATGGGGCCGGCCAATGCACAGGCGACTGTAGCAGCCAGCGATGAAACAGCCTCACGACGGGAATATTGCTGCTCCGACATATAAATCCCCGAGGGCTCCCATTAGTAGAGACAAAATTGAGTGGAAACTTCAAGGAGTATGTCTCTAGTTGGCCTGGAGGAGACACTCGCGAAGGAGTCCGGCCAGTCAGCTTTAGAGGTTAGACGAGACATGGCCGAGACGCGGCTGAACCGACGCGATCGACCCAAGACGGACACGATCCATCTCGTCAGGAGCAATTGACAGCAGTTTGCAACAAGATCATGATGACTTGAGGTAGATACGACCTGCCGCTTGCGCCCCAATTGGGGATGGTGAACGTATCATCGATCTTTCTAAACCCTTTGCCCGAACGAACGGGTCAGCAACGCAAGCGCCTGGCACCTCGGCTTCGTTCAAGCAAAGGATGAAAGATCATGCGCGACTATCGCGACGCAAAGACCATGGCGCATACGGCCCGGGTCTTCCTCGGCGATCACGGCCTGAAGATCACCAATAGCCAAAGCCTTGAATTGATTGCCCAAGCGTTTGGCGCTGCGGACTGGAACACGCTTGCTGCTACAATTCGAGGCGAGGTCAGCACGCCCCGGGCCGAAGCGACAACGCCATCACCCGCAACGATCGATGCAGGGATCAGACCCCGAGTGTCTCGTTTCTCCAGCGAACTGGAACGCACGTTGCAGCGCGCTCTTGCTCATGGTGACGCGCGAAAGCATCAGTACACGACGTGTGAGCATCTGCTGCTCGCGCTAACCGATGATCCAAACGCCTCAAAGGTTATGCAGGCTTGCCGTGTCGATCTTATGGCGATCAAGAAAAGCCTGACCGACTATATTGACAATGATTTGCGATCCATCGTTGTCGAAACTGGCATATCCATAGGTGGATCTCGCCCCACGGCCGCGTTTCAGCGCGTAATGCAGCGCGCGGAGGCCCACGCCGAACAGATGGGACAGCAGGAGGTCACCGGCAATAATGTGCTGGTCGTCATCTTTGCCGAGCGGCTAAGCCCGGCGGTGCGGAGGCTTTACGGTCAGGACATGTCGGCGGAGGATGCAGCAAACTTCGTCGAACGAGGTATCGCTAAACGAAATGGCACCGCCGGCCTGAAACAGTACCGCGACCACTCGCGGAACTAATCCGCAGATTGGCCCAACTGCGAAGTTGCGCCGGGTCTGTCGGAGGTCCGCTCATCGTGGTCGAGCGGACCAGATTTGCTCAACCTGAGTTCTTCGCATTTTGACCCTGAGCGGTCCTTTGCCCTCCGAGACCATCATGTCTTATGTTCGCAGAACCTAGCGGCATCGAACAAGCGGAGCTAAGAGCCAGAATGCCGAGACATGTGTCGCTCGCACTCTTCCTTGCGTTGATGGCGATTGTTCAACCACTCGCTTCCGCACAAGACAAGCAATGCGTTCCGGTTAGGTGCCGCGCAGAATACCAGTTTACAACATGCGATAAGCCCCGTCCCGAAGCGAAGGTCCTTTCAGGCCGCGTACTTGGCGTGTCGAGGGAGTGTTCGAACGACATTGTCGAAATGGAAATTGAGCAATGGGAGGCGAACAAGGTACCGCCAGTCGACGTTGTCGTTCGGCCCTGCGGGCGCTTCGTGGGGGAAGTTGGTGATCGTGCTCAGGTCGCAGTGATGGAGCCCGCACCTCACGTCCGGCGCTATGATCTAGCATGCAGGTATTTCTGAAGGGCAGATTTCCGTTTCTGGCCCATAGCCGACCGACCGTGTGCATCCGGCCGAATGCCGCTTGTGACCCATTGCGGACATCGCGCAACGCGGGCAAGGTCAATGGCGAGCAGCGCAAGATTAAGCCAGATGACCGTTGAGAAAATCGAAGTTGTCGATTTTATCGGGATAGATGATCCCACCGGCAGAGCCGTCCTGACAATTTCAGATCACCTCCCGTGGGAGGACGTCAAATCCCACCTTTTTATCCTGCAAGAAAAGCTCAATGCCTATCTCCGCTTTATTGAATGCGGTGAGATGACCGCGAAACGTCCGGAGCTTGCAGGACGCGCAATTATAATTTCAGTGTTTTTAAAGTTTCCAATTCCAAACGAAGCCGAGTGGTTCTTTGCCAAGACCTTGGCCGCCATTGAGGCGGCAGGATTTGGTTTTGAAGTGCGGTCGCTATAAGACTCTCTCGGCAGGCGGCTGCTTTCGCGAAAGTCGCCTGTTGGCCCATAGCCGACATTGGTGCGGCACGGCTCAACATCGTCTCATGCGCGCACAGCGGAGGCGACGCTTCCAGAAGCGCGCCTCGCTCGTGCTTTCCTTGCCGGACGCAGCGCAGCGCTTCTTCAGCGGTGCGCTGCAGAGCCGGGACCTACGTCTCTGCAGCGTGCTGTGTCGCTTTCTGGGTCCAGGCTCTGCGCAGCAGCGTTTCACGCTGCAGCGCGTCCGGGACGCGAGAGGGAACGTGCGGGGTACAGTCGCAGCCCCTGCGCCAGTGCCGGGCGGCGGGATGCCGGCTGCCTTTCCGGCAGCTTTCCGAAATACGAAAGGGTTTGCATCAGCGCGCCTCTGACGGCGGGCTCGACCTTCGCGCAAATGAACCAGCAGACCAGAACAAGCATGCCCAGCGCGACCCGTACGGCCGAGGTGGCGTCCCAGCCGGCATCGACCAGGGCACGAATGATCGCGGTGCCAATGACGTTGTGCGTGAGATAGAGCGGATAGGTGATCAGTCCGAGCGTTCTCAAATAGGCTGGTGCTTCAGGAGAAGCTCTGCCCGCAGAGCGCCGGTGCCGGTTCGCGACGAGGGCAATGAGGAGCACCGCAGCCGCCCACACCATGATCGGCACTAGGGCTGATTGATCCGCGATGGCGGGGATGGACGTCAAGAAAAACGAGGCAAAGAAGTAGATTTCCGCCGCGCCCGAAAGGCACGTGATGGCAATTGCGATCTGTTCGAGCACCGTCAATTGTCTGTTCGCGGAGATGAACAGCCAGATCCCCAGCGCAAAGAAGCAGCCATGCGTCAGCAGGAACGCCGCGCACGGCACCCGGAACATTAGAATGACCAGATAAGGCAAGTCGGACGGCGTCGTGCAAGACAGCACGAGCAGCGCGACGGCATTGAAGATTGCGCTGTAGATGGTGAGCCCCCAGGCCAGGTGCCGCAGGGTGATCCTCTTCGTGAGCATCGCGCAGAACACGAGACCATAAAATGCCGTCTCGGCGGCCAGCGTCCAGTAGACCTCGTCAAGCCATTGGCCTGTGACGCCCTTCGGGACCATCAGCATGGCGTGGATGTAGGGCAGAATGAATTCGGATGCGGGTCCGCTTCCGAAGAGGAGCAGAACGAGGAAGGTCGCGGTGGCGCAAACCCAGACCGCCGGATAAATCCTGAGCGCGCGGCCAAGGAGAAACTCGCCCGGCGAAGATGTGCTCGCGGAATTCGCGATGACGAAACCGGAAATGACAAAGAAGATTTCAACGCCGACCCAGCCGAACCATGTGTAGGGCGCGGCGGACGGGTAGAGAACATCGGCGGCGACGGTGCGCTCGAAACCCGGGACGCCGATCGAGGTCCAAGCCCAGGACCAGAACATCTGGTGAAACATGGCGACGCCGAGGGCGGCGGCGAAGCGCAGCGGATCCAGCAACGGCAAATGGCTCTTCACGGGAATGGACCAGGTTCATGCAACGATCCCGCTGGAGATATTGAAACCGGTCACGGCGCTCTGCGAGGTGGGTCACACTTGGTCTGTCCCGGGCCAAATGCATCAATTCCGCTCATTGATCGAACTCGGTCAATTTTGCTCGATCCCGCAATATGATTTGTCGCTGGGACTGCCCGATGAAGCTGAGAATGTCACGATCCCTGAGTTGTGACAGAGCACGTGACACCGTCTCCAGCGTCAGCCCCAAATAGTCGGCGATATCGCGACGGTTCATGGGGAGGCTCATAATTCCGGCCGCAGTCAAGCGGACGTCCATCTCGATCAAGAAAGCCGCGACCTTCTCGATTGCCGTTTTCCTTCCGAGTAACAGCATGTGAGTTTCGGCATGTTGAAGGCTGCCGGTGACGAGCCTGAGCACGTTGTTGGTCGTGGTCGCACTGCCACGCTCCTGCTCGGCGACATTTTGGCGATCGGTCAGGCGGACAATCGTTTCCACAATCGCTTCGGCGGTAAATCGGTGAACTGCACCGTTCTCGACGCCGAAGATATCACCGGGGAGATGAAAGGCCATAATCTGCCGCCGACCGTCGGCCAACAATTTATAGCTTCGAACCGCCCCGCTCTTGACCTGGTAAAGATATTGGATCGGCTCCGCCTCTCCGAAGATCTCGGTGCCGCGTCTATATTTGAATTCGCTGCAAAACACAGCGTGCCCGGCGAGCGCATTCAATTCGCTCGAGCTTGGCCGTTGAGGCACAATTTGTTGCTTTCTTACGAGCATCGTTCCTCCCCCGCTTGCGCGGAACCAAACTGAGGCTATGGGAAAGAACGGCAAGCAAGGTTGAGGGAGATCAAGTTCGATGCAATGAGCGCAGCGGTACTGCAGCAAGGCGAAAAGAAAAGCCGCCAGCTTTTGGGCAGGCTGGCGGCTCGTTGTTCGCTACGCCAGCGGTATGAACTAACGCGTGCGTCCTGACCGCTTGAGATCGGCGACCTTAAACCTGTTGCCGGCGGCCAGGCTGCTGCACAACCAGCGGGCCTTGTTGCGGCCTTCGCCCAAGAACGTCTTTGTTTCGACGCAACCCAGGTAAGATGTGTGGGTGATGGTGTCTCGGCAGGTTGGTGAGAAGGGTCCGTAGTCTAGTTGGCCGCCCGACTCGCTACATCCGATCCAAGGCTCCTTGCCTTTCGGAAAGCTCGATGCACAGCCACCGTTGCAGCTGCTGGCGACTTTCTCCAGGCTGGCAATTCTCCCCATCACAGAACCCGGCGCGTAAGAAGGCGTGCGCGCGGCTGACGTTTGAGCTGTTGGCGCAGTCCGACGCGGCGCAATTGTGTTTGCGCCCCGCACCAGCACGTGCGGCCTTGCCACCTGTTTCGGCGCGTCGACCGTGACAGGGGGAATCGTGGCGGCGGAGCCGGTTGGGATTTGCGACGCTGCCGGCGCGCACAGCAAGATTGTTGACAAGGCAGCGACGGCTGAAGGCACGACAAGGCTTGATGAGAATCTCATGACCATGTCCTTCCAAAGCCGGGACGGACATTCTGCCCGGCAAGTGCACGGTAACATACATTTAGCAGCGAGCAACCGGGGGTTGAGAGGATATTCCTGTCGACACGCGAGAGCCGGCATCGTGGCCAACAGATCGGCGAGGTTTTTGGGCTTGCCAATCTGAGGTCAGCTGGTCAGTCGCGCACCTTGGCGATATTCCGAGGCTGCTGACGCGCAACCTTGCCGGGCTTCTGTCCGGTCTTGTTTGCAAGATCAGGCACGTCCAGCAATTCGGTGTCGAGCTGGCGCTGGCTGTAGGACGCGTCGAAGATCACGAGCACAGTGGCGGCAATGACGAGACCGAATCCGCCGAACGCTGTTGCGTTCCGAACAACGCGAGCACTGCATTGTGGGGAATGATCACATCCAGCCCACCCGCGATCATCGTCAGCAGGAACAAAATGGCCGAGGCAAGACCGCTGAAGCAGGTCCTTTGATCCAGGTTCTTGCTTGATCCAAGTTAATGCGCGTTGGTGTTCTCAGGAACGGTGGCTGGCCGGGTGCTTTGACTGCGCGTGTTTTTTAGCTCGGAGGTCAATAATGCGCGCAGTCAACATCATCTCTTTGCTTCTGGTTATCGTCGGCGGTGTGAACTGGGGCCTGGTCGGACTTTTCGACTTTGATCTCGTGAGTGCCATCTTCGGCAACGGCGCGGCAGAGACCGCGACATCGTCGGCAGCATCCCGCGTGATCTATGTGGTCGTGGCGCTCTCGGCGATCTGGCAGATTGGAGCGCTCGCACGTACAGCGTCGGCGGACCGACAAGTCAGTTATCGGTGAACGCGGGCCGGTGGACCAGTTCGCAATTCTGGAAGGCAGCGCCCGGACAGGGCCGATCTACTTCCTGCCGTGGCGAACGGGGTTTGGGCTGGCGCAGAAGGTCGGATTAATTCCGAACTCCGCGTTCGCCGCCTGTTACCGCCTGCCAGACGATGTGGTCTGCCCAAATCCCCTGATCTGTGCGGCTCGCATCGGCGACATGGTCGACATTGCGGTTCGGCGTGCACGTTTGCATGACCTGCCGCGGGCCGTCGTGGGCTACAGCATGGGGACAGTTCCGGCGACGCTTGTCGCTGCAGCGCTCGGCGTACCGCTCTGGAGCTTCGCGTCGGCTGACAGGGGGGACCTCATGATATGGTCGAGCCCGGCTGCGCGTACGGTCCAGCGCGATGCGGTGCGCATGGGATTTTCGCGGAATGATTTCTCTATCGCGCTCAGGAATCTCAACCCGATCGATTCGATCCACAGTGTCCACCGGGATAGCCGGATTGTCGTTGGACGTTTTGACCGTCTCGTTCCGCGAGCCCGCAGCCAGGCGTTAGCGGAGAGGGCGCGTCGATACCTGCCTACGAAGAACGTCGTCGAACTGCCGCTTGGTCACCTCGGCGTGCTCGGGCTGAGCCCGTGGTTGCAGCGACGATGGATGGCCGGGTAACGGCCGCAGCGCGTCCGGCACCCGAGAGGCTGGGCGCAAAATGAAACGGGGCCCGAAAGGGCCCCGCGAAAGTCTTCTACGTTCCGCGATCTTGCTTACTTGATCTTGGCTTCGCGGAATTCGACGTGCTTGCGCGCGACGGGGTCGTACTTCTTCTTGACCAGCTTGTCGGTCATGGTGCGCGAATTCTTCTTGGCGACGTAGTAGAAGCCGGTGTCGGCCGAGGACACGAGCTTGACCTTGATGGTGACCGCTTTGGCCATGTTCAGAACCTCAGGAATGAAGGGAATCTGGAGCCGGCCAAATGGCCCGCGTTGGCCGGCAACCTAGCCAGAAACGGCTTGATGTCAAGATTTTAGGGGTCGGAAACCGCTCAAATCGGCCCGATTACGCCTCGAAGAACCGGTTTTTAGGCCGGGGCAGGCCCAGATTCTCTCTCAAAGTGGGCCCTTCGTACTCTTTCCGGAAAATCCCGCGGCGCTGCAGCTCCGGGACCACCTTGTCGACGAAATCGTCGAGGCCGGCGGGCAGGAACGGGAACATGATGTTGAAGCCGTCGGAGCCGCGCCCGACCAGCCATTCCTCCATCTGGTCGGCGATGGTTTTGGCGGTGCCGACGAAGGACAGCCCGCCATAGCCGCCGACGCGCTGGGCGAGCTGGCGCACGGTGAGCTTGTCGCGGGCGGCGAGGTCGACCATGCGCTGCCGGCCGCTCTTGCTGGCATTGGTCTCGGGGATTTCGGGAAGCGGTCCATCCGGATCGAAGCCGGAGGCATCGGTGCCGAGAACGACCGAAAGCGAGGCGATGGCGCTGTCGTAGTGCACGCGGCTGTCGAGCAGCGCGCGCTTCTCCCTGGCCTCGTCGACGCTGTCGCCGACCACGACGAAGGCGCCGGGCAGGATCTTGAGGTGCTCAGGGTCGCGGCCGATCTTCGCCATGCGGCCCTTGACGTCGGCATAAAGCTTTTGGCTGTCGGCAAGGCTGCCGCCGCCGGTGAAGACGGCTTCCGCGGTCTCGGCGGCGAGCTGCCGGCCGTCCTCGGAGGCGCCAGCCTGCACAATCACCGGCCAGCCCTGGACCGGCCGGGCGATGTTGAGGGGACCGCGCACTTTCAAATATTTGCCTTGGTGGTCGAGCACATGCATCTTGGCGGGATCGACGAACACGCCGCTTTCGACGTCGCGCACGAAGGCGTCGTCGGCGAAGGAATCCCACAGGCCGGTGACGACGTCGTAGAACTCGCGGGCGCGCTTGTAGCGCTCGGCGTGCTCCATGTGGTCGTCGAGACCGAAATTCAGCGCCGCATCCGGGTTCGATGTGGTGACGATGTTCCAGCCCGCACGGCCGCCGCTGAGATGGTCGAGCGAGGCGAAGCGCCGCGCGACGTGATAGGGCTCGTCGAATGTGGTCGAGCCCGTCGCGATCAGGCCGATCCGCTCGGTGACGGCGGAGAGCGCCGACAACAGCGTGAAAGGTTCGAACGAGGTGACCGTGTGGCTGCGCTTGAGCGCATTGACCGGCATGTTCAAGACGGCGAGGTGATCGGCCATGAAGAAGGCGTCGAACTTGCCGGCCTCGAGCTTCTGGATCAGCGTCTTGATGTGGCCGAAGTTGAAATTGGCGTCCGGCCAGGCCCCGGGATAGCGCCAGGCGCCGGTGTGGATGCTGATCGGGCGCATGAACGCGCCAAGCTTGAGTTGCCGTTGTGCCATCGCCCGGTGTCCGTTCTTGGTGTCGTTCCGGAAGACATAGGCATGCCCTGGAACTCCGCCATCGGGGGAGGCGGGAAGATTATTTTGTTTTTGAGTGGCCGCTCAGCACATTCGCGTCATTCCGAGCTCGCACCCCGGAAGGTGAGCATCCATCGGGCCAGGCGCTCAAGCTTCCACATCGTCATGGCCGGGCTTGTCCCGGCCATCCACGCCTCACCGCATGGCGCAAAGAACGTGGATGCCCGGGACAAGCCCGGGCATGACGACCACCTGTTTCGTGAGCTTCACGAGACGCGAACCGGTCTCCACTTCGCTTGGATACTCTTTAGCTCAAAATATCCTTCTGCATCTTGCCGCCGTAGAAATGGAAGAACGGCACCGGCGCATCATGGCGGAGCGGGCCGGTGGCAAGGCGCGCGTCGAGCTCGTTGAGCACGTTGCGCGTCATCGGATGCAGGTCGGCGAGTGGCTTTGAGCCGAGCTCGACCCAGACCAGTTCGACCAGCTCGGCATCGGCATGGATCACGCCGTCGACGCGATGGGCGATCGCGGAGGCGTCCGCCGTGAAGAAGCGCGTGTCGAACCGCTTGACGCGGCCGGGCGGAGTGATCGCGCGCGCGATCAGGAACAGGCTGGAGGGATCGGGCAACAGGCCCGCATCGGCGAACGGCTTCCAGGGGCCTTCCAGTTTTGCCTTGCCCTCGGCTTTGCGTCCCAGGCAGAGACCCGTTTCCTCGCAGGCCTCGCGGATCGCGGCAACCGCGAGCGACTTCGCGCGCGAGGCCGGCGTCTTCGGACTGCCCTTGGCGAGATTGGCTTCCAACTCGGCGGTGACCGGCGCCGCGCACGGCACGCGATAATCGTCCTTGTCGACACGGCCGCCGGGGAAGACGAACTTTCCGGGCATGAACACCACGTTGTCGTGGCGCTTGCCGACCAGGACTTTTGGAGTTGTGCCGCTGCGATCGACCAGGATCAGTGTCGCCGCATCCCGCGGGCGGAAATAGGGATGATGGTCGGCTTCCTTGCCCTCGTGGATCTTCGCCTTTTCCGCCTGCGCCGTACCCGTCATGTCCTCACCCAAACCACTTTTGCTTATTTTGCTTACACCGGCGGAATACCATCGGTCGGGTTCTCGTCAAAGCCATGCATGCGCAGAGCCCATTGCAATCCGACCACGGCTCCCTTCACCGGCTGCAGCAGGGCGAGCGAGGCGACGAAGGTGAACGGCAGATAGGCCGCGAAGCTGATCCAGACCGGCGTGGTGTAGTTGGTCTCGATCCACAGAATAGCCGGCACCACGATGTGCCCGACGATGACGATGACGAGATAGGCGGGCAAATCGTCGGCGCGATGCGGCGTGAAATCGAGGCCGCAGACCGAGCAATTGTCCGCGGTCTTCAGGAAGGCGCGGAACAGCTTTCCCTCGCCGCAGCGCGGGCAGCGGCCGCGAAAGCCGCGCCTCATCGCAGCAAAGACGTCACGCTTCTCGACGAGGCCGGTCTCGCGGGTCCAGATCTTCGGGGCTGCGCTCACCATGCCTTGCCCTTCTGGCCCTTGCCCTTGCTTTTTCCCTTGGCCTTTTTGCCCTTGCCGGGTTTCTTCGGCTTGTCCGGCTTGCGCTTCTTGTCGGGACTGCGCCCGGGGTGCGCCTTGAACGAGGGGCGGCGCTGCGGACCGGATGACCTGCGGCCCCGCGGCGCGGTCTCGCCGGACGATGACGACAGCAGCTCGAAGCGTAGCGCGCCTGCGATGGGGGCTGCTTCAATCAGGCGGACGTCAACGACGTCACCGAGCTGATGCATGGTGCCGCTGCGCGTGCCGACCAGGGCATGGCGGCCCTCGTCATAGTTGAAATATTCCGTGCCGAGGGAGCGGATCGGGATCAGGCCGTCGGCGCCGGTCTCGGCGAGCTTGACGAACAGGCCGGCGCGCGTGACGCCGGAGACGCGGCCCTGGAAGCTCGAACCGATGCGGTCGGCGAGATGGTGCGCGATCAGGCGGTCGACGGTCTCGCGCTCCGCTTTCATCGCGCGCCGCTCGGTGACCGAGATGTGGGCTGCGACCTCGCTCAACGTTTCCGGCGTCTCGGTGTCGGGCAGCGCGCCTTCGCCGAGGCCGAGCGCGCGAACCAGCGCACGGTGCACGACAAGGTCGGCATAGCGGCGAATCGGCGAGGTGAAATGCGCGTAGCGGCGCAAATTCAGGCCAAAATGACCGTAGTTCTCCGAGGAGTATTCGGCCTGCGCCTGGGCGCGCAGCACGACCTCGCTGACGAGCGGAAAGTGGTCGTGGCCTTCGAGCTGCGCCAGTACGCGGTTGAACAAAGCGGGGCGGAGCGCGCCGCCTTTCGCGAACGGAACGTCCAGCGTCTCCAGGAATTCCGCCAGCGCGTGGACCTTTTCCAGGGTCGGCTCGTCATGCACGCGGTAGATCAGCGGCAGCGACTTCTTCTCGAGCATCTCGGCCGCCGCGACATTGGCGAGGATCATGAACTCCTCGATCAATTTGTGCGCGTCGAGCCTGTCGGGGACGACGACGCGGTCGACGGTGCCGTCGCTCTTCAACAGGATCTTGCGCTCGGGCAGATCGAGGTTGAGCGGATCGCGCTCGTCGCGTGCGCGCTTGACGCAGGCATAGGCGGCATAGAGCGGCCGCAGGATCGGATCGAGCAGGGGGCCCGTGGTGTCGTCCGGCCGGCCGTCGATCGCGGCCTGCGCCTGGGCATAGTTCAACTTGGCTGCGGAGCGCATCAGGATGCGATGGAAGCTGTGCGAGCGTTTCCGCCCGTCGGGGCCGATGATCATCCGCACTGCGAGCGCGCCGCGCGGCTCGCCCGGCACCAGCGAGCACAGATTGTTGGAGATGCGCTCCGGCAGCATCGGCACGACGCGATCGGGGAAATAGACCGAGTTGCCGCGATCGAGCGCGTCGCGGTCGAGCGCGGTGCCCGGCCGCACGTAGAAGCTCACATCGGCGATGGCGACATCGACGATGAAGCCGCCCTTGTTGTTGGGATCAGGATCCGGCTGCGCGTGCACCGCGTCGTCGTGATCCTTGGCATCCGGCGGATCGATGGTGACGAGCGGCACGTCGCGCCAGTCCTCGCGCCCCTTCAAAGTGGCCGGCTCCGCCGCTTCGGCCTCGCGCTCCGCCGCGGGGCGGAATTGCAGCGGGATGTCGTGCGCGTAGATCGCGATCAGGCTGATCGCCTTCTCCGACTTGACCGAGCCGAGCTTCTCCTTGACGCGGCCCGATGCCAGCCCAAAGCCGCGCGAGCGGATGATGTCGACGCTGACGAGATCGCCGTCCTGCGCGCCGTGCGTCTCGGTCGGGGCGATGTTCAGCTCGCGGTCGGCGGACTTCTTGTCGACGGGGATGATCCGTCCGCCGCCTTCGGGCAGGCTGCGGAAGACGCCGAGGATGCGGCTCTTGGTCTTGTCGAAGACCTTGATGATGTGGCCGCGATAGGCCGGGCCTTCGGTCTCATCGGAGCGCTCGACCCGCAGCAGCGCGCGATCGCCGACGCCGGCCGCGGTGCCGGGCTTGGGCCGGCGCGGCATTGTGATGAGGATCTTTGGCGGTTCGCCGCTTTCGACCTCGTCCCATTCGGTCGGGGAGGCGACCAGCTCGCCGTCGGCGTCGCGCCCGGTGATGTCGGCGACCAGCGTCGGCGGCAGGCTGTCCGGCTCTGAAATCGTATGGCGCTTTTTCTTGACGAGCCCGTCGTCGGCGAGCTCGCGCAGCATGCGCTTGAGCTCGATGCGGTCGGCGTTCTTCAGGCCAAACTCGCGTGCAATTTCGCGGGTTCCGACCTTTCCAGGATTTGCCTTAATGAAGGCGACGATGGCTGCCCTGTCGGGAAAGCCACGGTCATTCTTGCGTTTCACTTAACCTCTATTTGGTGCCGGCACTTTTCTTGGCCGGAGCTTTGGCGCCAGCTGCCTTGGTCGGCGACGTTTTGGCCGTCGACGACACGGCGGCGCGCGCCTTGCTGGTGGATTCGGATTTGGGTTTGGCCGCCTTCTTCGCGGCCGGCTTTTTGGTTTTTGGCGCGGCGTCATCGCCGTCGGCGGCCTTCGCCGCAGCCTTCTTGGCCTTGGCCGGCTTCGCCGCCTTCTTCGGTTTCTTGCCGCCGCCCTTGGCCGCGCGCTCGTCGATCAGCGCGATCGCCTGCGGCAGCGTGATGGCATCTTTCTCGATGTCGCTCGGGATCGTCGCATTGACGCCGCCCGCCGTGACATAGGCGCCGTAGCGGCCGCCCTTCACCGTGACGGTGCCGAGGGTGGGATGATCGCCGATCGCCTTGCCGGGATCGGCGCCGAAGCGGCGGCTCGGGCCCTTGGCGATCTTCTCCGCGATCAGCGTCACGGCGCGGTTGATACCGATGTCGAACACTTCGTCGCCGGCCTCCAGGCTCGCGTAGGTCTTCTCGTGTTTTACGAACGGGCCGAAGCGGCCGAGACCTGCCGTGATCGGCTCGCCGGTTTCCGGATGCTTGCCGATCTCGCGCGGCAGCGACAGCAGCTTGAGCGCAAGCTCGAGTTCGACATCTCCAGGGGAAGTCCCCTTCGGAATGCCCGCTCGCTTCGGCTTCTCGCCCTCCGCATAATCCTTCTGTTCGCCGAGCTGGATGTAGGGCCCGAAACGGCCGGCCTTGACCCAGACATCGCGACCCGTATCCGGGTCCTGGCCGAGCGAACGATCGGCCGTGGCCTCGCCGTCGGCGGCGAGCTGACGGGTATAGCGGCATTCCGGATAGTTCGAGCAGCCGACGAAGGCGCCGAACTTGCCGGCCTTCAGATTGAGCCGTCCGTTGCCGCAGCTCGGACATTGCCTGATGTCGCCGCCATCGGTGCGGGGCGGATAGATGTGCTGGCCCAGCATGTCGTCGAGCACGTCGAGCACCTGCGCCACGCGCAGATCCTTGATCTCGTCGACCGCGCCGATGAAGCCGGTCCAGAAATCCTTCAGCACCTGCTGCCAGGAGATCTCGTTGTTGGAGATGCGGTCGAGCTGCTCTTCCAGATTGGCGGTGAAGTCGTATTCGACGTAGCGGGCAAAGAAGCTTTCGAGGAAAGCGACCACGACGCGGCCCTTGTCCTCGCCGTGCAGGCGCTTCTTCTCGAGCTTGACGTAGCCGCGGTCCTTGAGGACCTGGAGGATCGAGGCATAGGTCGAGGGCCGGCCGATCCCGAGCTCTTCCATGCGCTTGACCAGCGAGGCTTCGGAGAAGCGCGGCGGCGGCTCGGTGAAGTGCTGGGTGACGGCCAGCGACTGCCGCTTCAACGCATCGCTGGGGCTCATCGCGGGCAGGCGGCGGGAGTCCTCGTCCTCCTCGTCGTCGCGGCCTTCCTGATAAAGTGCGAGGAAGCCGTCGAACTTGACGACCTGGCCGGTGGCGCGCAGATCCAGCGTGCGGCCGCCAACTTTCGCCGTGATGTCGACCGTGGTGCGTTCCAGCTCGGCCGATTCCATCTGGCTCGCGATGGTGCGCTTCCAGATCAGTTCATAGAGTCTCGCCTGGTCGGACTCGAGCTTGCGGCTCATGCTGTCGGGGCGGCGCGACATGTCGGTCGGCCGGATCGCTTCGTGGGCTTCCTGGGCGTTCTTGGCCTTGGCCTGGTACTGGCGCGGCGCTTCCGGCACATAGGCGTTGCCGTAATCCTCGCCGATCACCTTGCGTGCCTGGGTGATCGCGGACGGATCGATCTGCACGCCGTCGGTCCGCATATAAGTAATGAGTCCGGTGGTCTCGCCGCCGATGTCGATGCCCTCATAGAGCCGCTGCGCGATGCGCATGGTGTGCGCCGGCGCGAAGCCGTATTTGCGGCTGGCTTCCTGTTGCAGCGTCGAGGTCGTGAAGGGCGCCTGCGGATTGCGCCGGGCCGGCTTGGCATCGACCGCGGTCACGGCGTAGCTGGCGGCTTCCAGCGCTTTCTTGAAGTCCTCGGCTTCCGCGCCGGTGCCGATGTCGAGGCGCTGGATCTTCTTGCCGTCGGCGCCGACGAGACGTGCCTCAAAGGCGTCGCCGCGCGGCGTCAGCAGGGTCGCGATCAGCGACCAGTATTCGCGCGCAACGAACTTTTCGATCTCGAGCTCGCGGTCGCAGACCAGCCGCAGCGCGACCGACTGCACGCGGCCCGCCGAGCGGGCGCCCGGCAGCTTGCGCCACAGCACGGGGGAGAGGGTGAAGCCGACCAGATAGTCCAGCGCGCGGCGCGCCATATAGGCGTCGACCAGCGCACCATCGATCTGGCGCGGATGCTTCATGGCGTCCGTGACCGCCTGCTTGGTGATGGCGTTGAACACCACGCGCTCGATCTTGTGGTCCTTGAGCGCACGCTTCTCTTTCAGGACCTCCAGCACGTGCCAGGAGATGGCCTCGCCCTCGCGATCAGGGTCGGTGGCCAGAATCAGGCGATCGGCGTTCTTGAGGGACTTGGCAATGTCGTTGAGCCGGCCGGCCGCCTTGGGGTCGACCTCCCAGATCATCTTGAAATTGGCGTCGGGATCGACGGAGCCGTTCTTCGCGGGCAAGTCGCGGACATGGCCAAACGAGGCCAGAACCTCGTAGGACGAGCCCAAATACTTGTTGATCGTCTTGGCTTTCGCCGGCGACTCCACAATGACGATATTCATGTAGTTCCAGTAACTTATGGGGAAATTTGGGGCCGAATTCGATGAGATTCGGGTCGGCCCTTTCGTCCCGAACATGGGTGGTGAGGCCCTCGCTGTCAAATCGAGGGGTGTTGAAAGCCATCCAGATGGGAAAAGTTTCATATCGAGAAAGTTGCAAAACACCACCTTTGAGTTGCGGCCGATGTCGGCGTAATGTTTCTGCGGGGCATGGATTCGGGTGGGGGCTGGTGACTAAGCCAGGAAAGAAACGGGCGGGCGCCGCATCGCGCGCGGCTGGAGGCTCGCGTCACGAGGAACCGGGGGAGGGCGGCGTCGAGGAGGCGGTCGCCTTCATCGCCGAGCAGGTCGGGGCACTGCGCAAGCTTGCCGAGCGGCACAAGCTCGACGTGCTGCATTATCTCCTGGGCATGACCAAGCTCGAGGCCGACGAGCATCTGCGGCTGCGGAGCAAGCGCAAGCTCTCGTGAAGAGGGCGATGTGCTGCTCCAACGACGGTGCGGTTAGCCGTTGCGGCTTGCCATTTTGGCCAATCGCTGGCCGAGATATTCGGCCGTGGTGAGGTCGCTCTGAGGCAAGGAGCTGTCGACCAGATGCGACGCAAGGCCAAGCTGGCTGCCTAAGCGATTGCGGCCGCTCGGGTCCTCCCCACCCGGAATATCCAGTCCGCACCAGAGCATGCCGTGCTGCGCGGCCAGAATGGAAAAGTAGGACAGTGTGTGGAGTTGATCGCCGCCTGCGCAGGCGCCCGTCGTGAACCCGGCTGCGATCTTGTTGGCCCATTGCTGCCGGCTCCATCGATCACTTGAAGCATCGGCAAACGCTTTGAATTGAGCGGCTGGTCCGCCCATATAGGTCGGGCTGCCAAACGCAACCGCGTCGGCGCGGTCGATCGTCTCCAGTAAGCTCTCATTCTGGAAGCGGCCTGATACGATGTCGCCGCCGGTGATACGACAGAGCGTGACCTGCGCCTTGCCATCCGCTCCGCGCGCAAGCGCATGCGCCAGCGTCTCGGTGGTGCCGGAGATGGAAAAGTAGATGATGGCGAGCAGAGGCATGGTGGTGCCACTTTGGTGGGACCTCGCCATCTTTGACGCTGTCGATGTCTTGTACAAGTCCCGCCACGCCGTCATTGCGAGCGAAGCGAAGCAATCCAGAGTCCCACCGCGGTCACATTCTGGATGCTTCGCTGCGCTCGCAATGACGGTTGGGGTGGCGGTGCATCCTTATCCCGCTAACCGCCGGCGCGGAGCGGGCCGCGGCTTCAGTGTGGTATCGGCTTGCGTCAGCAATCGCCCGTCCTCCGCGCGCAGCTCCAGCTTGCGCACCGGGCGGCCTTTCTCGCGATCGACCAGGATGGTCGCGATCTCCGACGGGCGATCGTCGAATTCCTCGCTCCATTGGCGCAGCGCTACCAACACCGGGAAGACGCCGCGGCCCTTCGGCGTCAGCACATATTCCTGATAGGCGCTGCCGTCGGACGCGGGGGCGGTTGCTAAAATGCCGTGGTCCACGAGTGAGCCCAGCCGTGCCGACAAGATGTTCTTGGCCATGCCGAGCTTGCTCTGAAACTCGCCGAAGCGGCGCAGGCCGAACAGCGCCTCGCGGATGATCAGCAGCGACCACCGGTCGCCGATCGCTTCCAGCGAGCGTGCGATCGGACAGGTATCGCCCTCGAAGCTCGTTCGTTTCACCATTGCTTCGTCCTTTCGCGATCGCCCGATCTCAGAGCCGATCACGCGCTTGTGTGGTTGCATCATAAAACCATACGCCCTAGATGGCAATCATAGTTTTATGATGCAACCACTGGAGGCGAACGTGAGACTGAAGAACAAGACGGCCCTGATCACCGGCGGCAATAGCGGCATTGGACTGGCGACGGCAAAGCTGTTCGTGGCCGAGGGCGCCAAGGTGGTGATCACCGGGCGCAACAAGGAGACGCTCGAGGCGGCCGCGAAGGAGCTCGGGCCGAACGGGCTCGCGCTGGCCGCCGACGCCACCGACATTGCCGCGACCGAAGCTGCGATCAAGAAGGGCGCGGAAAAATTCGGCAAGTTCGACATCGTGTTCGCCAATGCCGGTATCGCCGGCGGCACCCCGCTGGGGTCGGCCACGCTGGAGGTCTTCGAGAAGGTCATCAGCACCAATCTGACCAGCGTGTTCTTCACCGTTCAGTCCGCGTTGCCTTATCTCAACGACAACGCCTCGATCATCCTCAACGGCTCGGTGATCTCCGTGCTCGGCATTCCCGGCTATTCGGCGTATGGCGCCGCCAAGGCCGGCGTGCGGGCGATGGCGCGGATCATGGCATCAGAACTGTCGCCGCGCGGCATTCGCGTCAACGTGGTCGCGCCCGGTGCGATCCGCACGCCCATCTGGGGACCTGCGACCGCGACGCCCGAAGCCGAGAAGGCGTTTGAGAAGCGGATCGCGCTGACGACGCCTCTGGGGCGCATTGGCGAAACAGATCACGTCGCGAAGACGGTGCTGTTCCTCGCCTCCGACGATTCCGCGCATGTGCAGGGCCAGGAAATCTTCGTCGACGGCGGTGCGGTCGCCTCGCCGAGCGGTGCGCCGATCTATCGCGGCTGATCAATTGAAGTGAAAATTGAATCGGTCGGTGCACGCAAAGCGGTTGCGCCGGCCGATCCCCACTTCTCGCGAGCTGTATTTTCTGAACGTTGCGTGAGGCTTTGAACCTTCGCTTTGGCTGCCAAGACCCTTTTACGGGCAGGGGTCACGAGACTCATTTCAAGGGAGCCCGATATGCCAAAGGCAGCTCGTATTATTTCCCCGATTTCAGCACCGCGTATTTACACTGAAAATTACACCGTTCCCGCCAAGCGTTCCGACACCTCCGAGTTCATCGGGGTCGCTCTTTTTGCCGGCATCGGCCTGTTCGTTTCGCTCGTCGCCGTCATCCTCGGCATTCAGGGCGCCTGGTTTTAGCTTCGCCGATCGCGCACCGCTCGATCAGCCGCCGCGACCGAGTTGCGGCGGCTGATGATTGGCGCTTTCGCTCAGGCCGCGCGCAGGGCAGTTGCCGCCTCGAGCGCGCTTGCGAGCGACTTCTCGCGATGCTCCGGCCCGACCTGGATTCCGTCGGCGCTGATGAATTCGGGATGATGGATGCCCATGAAGCCGAACACGCCCCGCAGATAGCTTTCGAGGTGCTCCAGCGACGCGGCTGGCGAGCCGGCGCCGTAATAGCCCCCGCGCGAGATCGCGAAGATTACGCGCTTGCCGCCGGCAAGGCCCTGCGGGCCGTTGGCCCCGTAGCTGAATGTCTTCCCCGCCACCAGGACCCGGTCGATCCAGGCCTTGAGCTGGCTCGGAATCGTGAAATTGTACATGGGCGCGCCGATCACGACGATGTCCGCCGCAAGAAACTCGTCCAGCGCGGCCTTGCTGGCGGCGAGGTCGGGGCCGAGTTCCGCTGGCGCAGGCGCGCCTTGCGCGGCCGCCAGATGCGAGCCGGAGAGATGGGCGAGCGGGCTCTGCGTCAGGTCGCGATAGACGATGTCCAGCGATGGCGTCGCCTGCCTGAGACGGTCGACGATGGCGGCCGAGACCTGCCGGGAGACGGAGTGGGGGCCGAGCACGCTGGAGTCGATGTGGAGGAGTTTCATTCGGGATCACCCTGGTATAAGTTTGTAACCAGAGCTCCATGAGTGACTATCGAAATCCCCGCAAGAACGCACCTTTTTGAGCCATGGGCACATCTTTGAAACCTGCGCACGTCGATTTGCCTGCCACGCCGATGCCGGATCGCGACCACGCGGACTGCCGTGGCGTCGCCTCGATCCTCGCGCGCGTCGGCGACAAATGGAGCGTGTTCGTGATCATGATGCTGAGTGATGGACCCAAGCGCTTCAACGAGCTCAAGCGCATGATCAACGGCATCTCGCAGCGGATGCTGACCCTGACACTGCGCGGGCTCGAGCGCGACGGCCTGGTCACGCGCACGATCTTCCCGACCATTCCGCCGCGGGTGGATTACGAGCTGACCGATCTCGGCCGCGGATTGCAGCAGCCGGTGAAGGCACTCGGCGAATGGGCGATCACGCATCAGCAGCAGATCGCCTCGGCGCGCACGCGCTTCGACGAGCGGAACACTCCTTAAAGCAGCGAGACAAGGCCACCGCCGTGGCGTTCGAGCCGGCCGGCGAGCTCGAGCTCCAAAAGCACGGTGCGCACGATGGCAGGCGAGGCGCCGGACATCCGCACGAGATCGTCGATCGTGACAGGGGCAGGGCCGAGCAGACCGGTGATCTGATCGCGGTCGTGTCCTTGCGGATCGCTTTCGAACGGCTCGCTGTCGGGCTCGCGCGCGGTGCGCATCAGCGGCCGCTCCATGATCGGTGCGACTGCGTTGACGACGTCGGCGGCTTCGGTGACGAGCGTCGCGCCCTGCTTGATCAGATCATTGGTGCCGGCGGCGCGCGGATCGAGCGGCGAGCCCGGCACCGCGAACACTTCGCGGCCCTGTTCGGCCGCCATGCGCGCGGTGATCAGCGAGCCCGAGCGGTGCGCCGCCTCGACCACGACCACGCCGAGCGCGGCGCCCGAGATCAGCCGGTTGCGACGGGGGAAGTCGCGGGCGCGCGGTTCATGGCCGAGCGGCATCTCGGAGATCGCAGCACCCTTGCGGTCGAGGATCGCGGCGATGAGATCGCCATGCTCCGGCGGGTAGATGCAGTCATGTCCGCCGGCGAGCACGGCGATGGTGCCGCTCTCGATGCTGGCGCGGTGCGCGGCCTGATCGACGCCGCGGGCGAGGCCGGAGATGACGACAAAGCCGGCTTCACCAAGCTCGCGGGCGAGCTGACCGGCGAATTTCAAGCCTGCACCGGAGGCATTGCGCGAGCCGACGATCGCAATCATCGGCCGCACCAGCGTTGCATTGTCGCCGCGTACGGCGAGCAACGGGGGCGCATCGTCGAGCGTTGCCAGCCGCGCCGGATAGCCGTCCTCGCCGGGCGCGAGCCAGGCGATGCCGAATTTGCGGCTGGCGGCGAGCTCGGTTTTCGCCTCGTCGGCGCTACAGATGCGCGCCGATCGCTGCGCACCGCCACGGCGTGCGAGATCCGGCAGCCGCTCCAGCGCCGCGCGCGCCGTGCCGAAATGATCGACCAGCGACCGAAAAGTGCGCGGTCCGACATTGTCGGACCGGATCAGCCGCAGGCGGTCGATCCTGTCGGCTTCGGTCAGCTCTACACTTGGATTGATGGCGTTCACGGCGGCTCCTTGCAGGCACAGCATGGAACAACCTGAGGGCGTATGGAAGGGGGTGGACCCGGCCACAGCACCCGAATAAATGGATGGTCACCAAGCGGATTGGTTTCTGAGGCATTGGAATGCGTGTCGCACCGGTCGAGATTTTCGCTGATACCACGAACGCGGCGGTGATGCGTCACCCGGGACGGCATTTTCCCGGGATGCTGATTCAGGGCGACGCGCTCCACACGCTCTGCTGCATGGCAGATGACGCCTGTTCGGCCATCGACCAGTCGTCAGAAGCGTACAAGAATGCCAACGAGCTTAGAAACCGGCTTTGGTCGTACCTCAATCATTACAAGGCCACACTGGATGAGCACGGCCTACCTCTGCCGTTTAGCGACCGAGGCATCTTTACTTAGGAATACCCATGATCTCACTCGCCGACCTCCAGCGCCGTATCGAAGCGGGCGAGCTTTCGCCCGATGCCGCCATTGCCCAGTCGCATGCAGCCATCGAGGCCAGGGAGAAGGACGTCCATGCCTTCGTCCGTCACGACAGCTCCGCGAAGGCGCAAGCTTCTGGGCCGCTGCGCGGCATCGCGGTCGGGATCAAGGACATCATCGACACCGCGGATTTCCCGACCGAGATGGGATCGTCGATCTATCGCGGCTGGCAGCCGCGCGCGGATGCGCCTGTCGTGATGATGCTGAAGCGGGCAGGCGCCACCATCATCGGCAAGACCACGACCACGGCGTTCGCCTCGCGCGATCCGACCCCGACGCTCAATCCGCACAATCTCGGCCATACGCCGGGCGGCTCGTCCTCGGGCTCGGCCGCGGCGGTCGGTGCCGGCATGATCCCGCTGGCACTGGGGACCCAGACCGGCGGCTCGGTGATCCGGCCTGCGGCCTATTGCGGGACCGCCGCGATCAAGCCGTCGTTCCGGATGCTGCCGACGGTCGGCGTCAAATGCTATTCGTGGGCGCTCGACACGGTCGGCCTGTTCGGCGCGCGCGCGGAAGATCTCGCGCGGGGACTGCTGGCGATGTCCGGCCGCACCGAATTCACTGGCATTGTCCCGGCGACGGCGCCGCGCATCGGCGTTATCCGGCAGGAGTTTGCCGGCGACGTGGAGCCGGCCGCCGAGGAGGGGCTGCAGGCCGCGATCAAGGCCGCCGAGAAGGCCGGCGCCAGCGTGCAGACCATCGATCTGCCGCAGGCGGTGCAGGAGGCCTGGCGCATCCATCCGATCATTCAGGACTTCGAGGCGCATCGCGCGCTCGCCTGGGAATTTTCCGAACGCCACGACGAGATCGCGCCGATGCTGCGCGCCAGTCTCGATGCGACGGTCGGTCTCACACCCAAGGACTATGACGACGCACGCCGGGTCAGCCGTCGCGGGCGCCGCGAGCTTGGCGAATTGTTCGAGCGGTTCGACGTGCTGCTGACCTATTCGGCGCCGGGCACGCCGCCGGCCAAGGAGCTCGCGAGCACCGGCGACCCCCGCTACAACAGGCTCTGGACGCTGATGGGCAACCCTTGCGTCAACGTGCCGGTGCTCAAGGCCAATGGCCTGCCGATCGGCGTGCAGGTGATTGCGCGCTTCGGCAACGACGCGCATGCGCTGGCGACGGCGTGGTTCCTGGAGCAGGCGCTGGCGAAATCAGGCTAGCACAGGTTCGAGGGCGACGATGCGCTGGCCGGATGCGGCCGGCGCTGCGCTGTGATCGGTACCTTGCTTGAGCCAGCGCCCGGCGGCCTCGCGGCCGCTCCGGTGCAGCGCGCGAATGAAGCCGCGGCCGAGATCGGTGGACGAGCGCTGCGCCAGGCCGTCGACGAAATCTTCCGCGGCGATCCTGGAGAGCCGCAACGACGATCCGGTCTGCGATTGCGCCCATTCCATCGCCGCGATCTCGGCATTGAGGGCGGCGTTGGCCGCGATCTGATCCAGCCTGCGGTCGATCGCGGCGAGCGTGATCGGCACGTAGCTGTCGCGCGCCGGCGTGACCTGGACGAGCAGGATTTCGGTGCTCGCCGTGTCCTGCACGAGCCGCAGCAGGGGCGGATTGCCGCCGAGGCCGCCGTCCCAATAAGCCTCGCCGTCGATCTCCACCGCGCAATGAACCAGCGGTGGACAGGTCGAGGCCAGCGCGACGTCTGCGGTGATCATGTCGTTGCGGAAGATCTGCTGCTGCCCGTCGCGGATCCGGGTCGCCGCGATCAGGAGCTTCGGGCAGCGCGGATCGCGCAAGGCGGAAAAGTTGATGTCGCGCGACAGCGCCTGCCGCAGCGGATCGAGATCGAACGGATCGAACTGGCCGGAGCGCAGCGTCGGACCGAACGCGACCGAGCTTCCCGCCGGCGAGAAGCCGCCGATCAGCATCAGCGATCGGAACGAGGCCTCGTGCATCAGCCGGATCCAGAACCGGTTGAGCCGCGCGCGCGCGCCTTCACGGCCGCCCTCGGCGAAACCGGAGGCGAGCAGCAGCGCGTTGATGGCGCCGGCGCTGGCGCCGCTGATGGTGTCGATCGCGATGGACGGCTCTTCCAGCAGCCGCTCCAGCACGCCCCAGGTGAAGGCGGCGAAGGTGCCGCCGCCCTGAAGCGCCAGCGACAGTTTTTGCGGCGGCCATTGCCCCGGCGCCCGATCCTGCGCGATGGGCGCTGCGACAGCTACAATTTCGACTGGTGTCCGCGCTTGCACGATCGGGTCGGGCTCGCGCGATGGTGGCGAGACGGAAGCAGCCTCCGGTGTGACAAGCGGGAAGGGCCCAGCGGACCAGATGTCCGTCGTCGAGAGCATCCGGCTTGCCGCAGTGCCCTGCAAGCCACCTTCAACATGCGCGCCGACAATCTTCTCGCTCATTCTGAGCAACCGCGTAGAGCCATGCCCACGATCAGGGCCAAGCCAGGAACCCGTTCGTCCATACAGCCGTGATTCGGCTGCAAGTTGCGAACACCATTTGGATATAATGCAGAAGGGGTGCCGCGGTATCCGTGGATTCCCGGCTTATGCCTTCTCGCCGATCCGGCTTTCCTTGCCCGATTGCAGTCGCTTGATGTTCTCGCGATGTGCGAAGAACAGCAGCAGCGTCAGCACTGCCGCCAGCGCCGCGAGTGCGGGTTGGCCGAACCACAGCAGGAACAGCGGGGTGATGAACGAGGCCACCAGGGCCGAGAGCGAGGAATAGCGGGCGGTAAAGGCAGTCGCCAACCAGAGCAGGCAGAACACCAGCGCGGCCGGCCAGAACAGCCCGAGCATGACGCCGATATAGACGGCGACACCCTTGCCGCCGCGGAACTTGAGCCAGACCGGGAAGAGATGGCCGAGGAAGGCGCCGAGTCCGGCCAGCATCGCGGCATTGGGACCGGCGATGTAGCCGGCGATCACCACCGCGACGGTGCCCTTGAGCGCGTCGAGCAGCAGGGTCCCCGCGGCAAGGCTCTTGCGTCCCGTGCGCAGCACGTTGGTGGCGCCGATGCTGCCGGAGCCGATCGAGCGGATATCCTGTGTGCCGCCGAGTCTCGTCAGGATCAATCCGAACGGAATCGAGCCGAGCAGGTAGCCGATGGCGAAAGCCACCGGCAGGAACAATTCAAGTGCCATGTCTGCAAATTCCCTGGCTGCAGCTCCGCACGTCAGACATGCTCGTACACGGTCCGTCCGCCGACAATGGTGCGCACCACGCGGCCTGTAAAGCGGGCCTCGTCGAACGGCGTGTTCTTGCAGGGCGATTTGAGGTCGGCGGGATCGACCACCCAGGGGACATCGGGGTCAATCACGATGACGTCGGCGGGGCTGCCCGGACGCAAGGTTCCGCCAGGCAATCCCAAAATCTCGGCCGGCCGGGTCGACATCGCCCGGATCAGCGTCTTGAGGCCCAGCTCGTCATTATGCACGAGCCGAAGGCCCGCCGGGAGCATGGTCTCCAGTCCGATCGCGCCGGGGGCTGCTTCCGCGAAAGGCAGGCGCTTGACCTCAACGTCCTGCGGATTGTGGTCGGACATGATGACGTCGACGAGGCCGGAGGCGACGGCGGCGACCAGCGCGCGGCGGTCGTCCTCGGTGCGCAGCGGCGGCGACAGCTTGAGGAATGAACGGTAAGGGCCGATGTCGTTCTCGTTCAGCGCAAGGTGGTTGATCGAGGCCGAGGCGGTCACGGCGAGGCCGGCGTCGCGGGCGCGCTTGAGCACGTCGAGCGACTCGATGCAGGTCAGCGACGCCGCGTGATAACGGCCGCCGGTGAGCGCGACCAGGCGCATGTCGCGCTCCAGCATCACGGCTTCCGCCGCGTTCGGGATGCCCATCAGGCCGAGCCGCGACGCGAACTCGCCCTCGTTCATCACGCCTTCGCCGACGAGATCGCGATCCTCGGTGTAGTGCACGATCAGCGCGTCGAAATCGCGCGCATAGGTCAAGGCGCGGCGCATCACCTGCGCATTGATCACGCTTTTGTCACAGTCGCTGAAGGCGATCGCGCCGGCTGCCTTGAGGAGGCCGAACTCGGTCATCTCCTCGCCGCGCATGCCCTTGGTCAGCGCCGCCATCGGCTGAATGTTGACGATGGCAGTGTCGCGGGCGCGACGCATCACGAAGTCCACCGTCGCCGAGTTGTCGATGACGGGCGAAGTGTCGGGCTGGCAGATGATGGTGGTGATGCCGCCGGTCGCAGCCGCCTGGCTTGCGGAGGCAAAGGTCTCGCGATGGCTGAAGCCGGGCTCTCCGACGAAGGCGCGCATGTCGATCAGGCCGGGCGCGACGATCTTGCCGGCGCAGTTGACGACGTCGGTGCCCTCGGGGACGCCGGCAGCGCCGATGCCGCGGCGGGTCTCCCGGATGATGCCGTCGGCAATCAGGACATCGCCGGGGCCATCAAAATCCCGGGAGGGGTCGACGACGCGGGCATTGGCAAGCAGGATGGGTCGGCGGTCGGTCAACATGAGCATCACGCGTTCGGCAGGTTGCGGGCGAGCGCTTCCAGCACCGCCATGCGCACGGCCACGCCCATTTCCACCTGTTCGCGGATCAGGGACTGGGCGCCGTCAGCGACCGCAGTGTCGATCTCGACGCCGCGGTTCATGGGGCCGGGATGCATGACGAGAGCGTCGGGCTTGGCGTAGGCGAGCTTCTTCTGGTCCAGCCCGAAATAATGGAAATACTCGGAGGTGGACGGCACGAAGGAGCCGTTCATGCGCTCGCGCTGGAGCCGCAACATCATGACGATGTCGGCGCCGTTGAGCCCCTCGCGCATGTCGCGCGCGACCTCGACGCCCATTCGCTCGATGCCGGGCGGCAGCAGCGTGGAGGGGCCGACGACGCGGACGCGGGCGCCCATCGCGTTGAGCAGGATGATGTTGGAGCGGGCGACGCGCGAATGCAGCACGTCGCCGCAGATCGCGACCACGAGGCCCTCGAGCCGGCCCTTGTTGCGGCGGATGGTCAGCGCGTCGAGCAGGGCCTGGGTCGGATGTTCATGCGCGCCGTCGCCGGCATTGATTACGGAACCGTCGACCTTGCGGGCCAGCAGTTCCACCGCGCCGGAGGCGTGATGGCGCACCACCAGGATATCCGGGTGCATGGCGTTGAGCGTCATTGCCGTGTCGACCAGCGTCTCGCCTTTTTTGATGGACGAGGAGGACACCGACATGTTCATGACGTCGGCGCCCAGCCGTTTGCCGGCGAGCTCGAACGAGGATTGGGTCCGGGTGGAAGCCTCGAAGAAGAGGTTCACCTGCGTCCGTCCACGCAGGACGGTGCGCTTCTTGTCAACCTGGCGGTTGAGCTCGACATATTCTTCGGACAGGTCGAGGAGGCCGGTGATGTCGGCCGCGGAAAGGCCCTCGATGCCCAGCAAATGCCGGTGGCCGAGGACGAAGGTCGATTTCGATGTCATTAAAGCGAGAGCTATAGGCGGGGATGGCCGGGGGGGCAAGGGCCAAAGCCCGGGCGGGGAGTTATCCCCCGATCTGTACCTTGTCGTCATTCCGGGGCGATGCGAAGCATCGAACCCGGAATCTCGAGATTCTCTGGTGCGGGAGCCCGCACCATAGTTCGGCTCTTCGAGCCGCCCCGGAATGACGCCGGAGGACGGGGAGGCATCGTGAAAACAGGTCTTACCGCATTTGTAGCAATCGGCTTCATCTCATCCGCCCATGCCCAGTCGCTTCCCGGCGGCTTCGTCTATCTGCGCGACATCGACCCCAGCATCGTCCAGGACATCCGCTACGCCACCTCGAACAATTTCGTCGGCCGTCCGCTCGCCGGCTACGGCGCTGGCGAATGCGTGGTGAAGCGGGAGGTGGGGCTGCGGCTGAAGGCGGTGCAGCAGGAACTGGCGGCGCAAAATCTCTCGCTGAAGATGTTCGACTGCTACCGGCCGGCGCGGGCCTCGCTCGATATGGTCAGGTGGTCGCAGAACGGCCACGAGACGGCCGCCGAGCGGCGCTACAATCCCAAAATTCCCAAGACCGAGTTGTTCCGCCTCGGCTACATCGCAAGCCGCTCGCAGCATTCGACGGGCGCCGCGCTCGATCTCACGCTGGTCGATCTCAAGGCCGACAATTCAGGCAAATACGACCCGTCAAAGGCCTACGCTGACTGTACCGCGCCGGTCGAGGCTCGCCCGCCAGAGGGCAGCGTCGACATGGGCACCGGCTATGACTGCACCGACGTGAAAGGGCACACCGCCGCACCGTCGATCAGTCCGGACCAGCGCGCCTGGCGCAAGCGGCTCGTGGCAGCGATGGCGAGGCAAGGCTTTGTGAACTATGCGAAGGAGTGGTGGCATTTTTCCCTGCCGGGGGCGGGCGGGGCGGCCTATGATTTCCCGATTCCGCCGCGGACGAAGTAGATCGCAATCCGACCAGCCCGGAATGCTCCCCAATGAAAGCGCCTTGATGGACTCGCTCAATCCCGATCATCCGCCGCTGACTGCGACGCCAGCGCACGAGGCGACGCGCGTCTGGAAATTCTGGGGCACGGCGATATGGGGCGTCGTCATTTTCGCTGCAATGTTCGTCGGACAGATCGGCGCCATCGTTCTGCTGGCGGTACAGCGTGGCCTGCCGATGGACCTCGCGTCGCTTCAGCTCGTCGGCGGCGAGCCGCAGGCGCTCGCGCTGTCGGTGATATTGGGCCTGCCGGCGACACTGGCCGCGGTGTGGCTTGCCATCCGCATCAAGAAGACCTCCTTCGTCGACTATCTCGCGCTGCATTGGCCGTCCTGGAAGCAACTCCTGTTTGGCGCCGTTGGCCTCATCCTGATCGTCGTGGCCTGGGAGACGATGTCGCGGAGCCTCGGCCGCGAGGCCACGCCGGGCTTCATGACCGATCTGTTGAAATCTGGCCGCGATAAGGGCGCAGCCTTCTTCCTGTTGTTCGCATTCAGCGTGGCAGCGCCGATGTCGGAAGAGATTTTGGCGCGCGGCTTCCTTTATCGCGGCTGGTCGGCGAGTTTCCTGCGCGTGCCCGGCGCGATCATCCTGTCGTCGCTGCTGTGGACGGTCGTGCACCTGCAATACGACCTGTACTTCCTCGCCGAGGTCTTCTCCATCGGCCTGTGGTTCGGCTACATGCGCTACCGCAGCAACTCGCTCTGGCTCACGATCGTGCTGCACGCGCTGAACAATCTGACGGCGGTGGTGCTGACGATGTGGCTGGGGAGCTGAGGTTTCATACTCCGTCATTGCGAGCGCAGCGAAGCAATCCAGACTTCTTCCACGGAGACAGTCTGGATTGCTTCGTCGCAAGAGCTCCTCGCAATGACGGAGGTCTAGGCCACCAGCGCGATCACGATCGGCATGGTGATCGCCGCCAAAATCGTCTGCAGCGTGATGATCTGCGCCAGCAGCGGGGCGTCGCCGCCCATCTGGCGGGCCAGCACATAGGCGCTGGTCGAGGTCGGCACTGCGGCGCAGATCGCGACGATGGCGAGGCTGTCGCCGGACAGTCCGAACCAGACGGCAAGCACCAGCGCGACCATCGGCATCAACACCAGCTTGAACACCACGCCGATAGCGGCGCCCGCGCTGGGGCGGAGCAGGCCTTTTAGATGCAGTCCGGCGCCGGTGACGAGCAGGCCGATGGCGAGGGAGGAGCGGCCGAGTGCGTCTGCCACCTCATGCCAGATCCTAGGCAGCGGCAGATGAATGACATTGATGACGAGGCCGATCGCGCAGGCCCAGATCAGGGGATTGCGGACAACAGTCATGACGATCGCGCGCGCGGATTGCTTCTCCGGCGCGGCGAAGTGCGCGAGCACCGCGACGCTGAGGACGTTGACCAGCGGAATGATCGCCACCATCGCGACCGAGGCGAGCGCCAGCCCGACCTCGCCGAACATGTTGGCGGAGACGGACAGCGCCACATAGGTCTGCCAGCGGATCGCGCCCTGGAAGATCGAGGTGAAGGCGGGACCGTCGATGTCGAGCCGTGCGAGAGCCGGGCGGAGCGCGAGGCAGAGCAGCGACATCGCGAGCGCCGACAGCAGCAGAGCGCCGCCGACGCCGGCGACCGGCACGCTGGACAGGTCGGCCTTTACCAGCGTCTGGACCAGCAGCATCGGAAACAGGACGAAATAAGTTAGCCGCTCCAGCCCGTTCCATTGCGTGTCGAGCCGCATCAGGGTGCGCCTCAGCACCACGCCGAGCACGATCAGGATGAAGACGGGGAGGAGCGCCGCGATCACGACGGCCATGGATCAGCCTGGCCCCGGAGCTGCGCGCAGATTGGCGAGGCGGTCGAGCGCGCCTTGCAGGATGAAGATCGCGGCGTGCTCGTCGATCACTTCGGCGCGCTTGGCGCGGCTGACGTCCATGCCGATCAGCTCGCGCTCGACCGCAGCGGTCGACAGGCGCTCGTCCCAGAGACCGATCGGCAGCACGGTCAGGCCGGCGAGGTTGCGGGCAAACGCCCGGGTCGATTGCGCGCGCGGGCCCTCGCTGCCGTCCATGTTGATGGGCAGGCCGAGCACGAAGCCGACGGCCTTGCGTTCACCGGCAATCGCGAGCAGCCGGGCGGCATCCTGCTTGAACGCCTTGCGCTGGATCGTCTCGACGCCGGTCGCTAACCGGCGGTCCGGATTGGACACGGCAACGCCAATGGTCTTGGTACCCAGATCAAGGCCGACCAACCCGCCGCGTTCGGGCCAGTGGATTGCAGCATCGACGAGAGGCAGGATAAGAGCCGGCATGGTGTTAGCGCATATCACGCGTCGCGCTGCGGAGTGAACCCGGAACATGGATGCGCTGACACTATTTGGCCTGTTCGCCGTGACGGCGATGCTGGTCACTTACGCCCTGGAAGACCGCAGCCACTGGTTCGTGCTGCTGTTCGCAATGTCCTGCGTGCTCGGTTCGGCCTACGGCTTCCTGCAAGGGGCCTGGCCGTTCGGCGTGGTCGAGGCGATCTGGGCCGTCGTGGCGCTGCGGCGCTGGCGTCTCAGGCCGTAGATCGTCCGGCGGCACCACGACGCGCGAAATCGTGATGCGCAGGTGCATCGACCATTTGTGGCAAATCTCACACGGGTGACGTCGCGGACGATGGCATGATGTCGCGTCTCCGGCCGCGCGCATCGATTGACGCTCTGGTTGCGGTAGATTAAATATATAGTCTAAAGTAGTGCGGGGCGAAGCCTCCGATTCCAGAACGATGGGCAGCACCCGACAGTCCGGCGGCGCTGCAACCTTCGCGCAAATTTTCAATGCGCTCCCGACAACGTCCAGATTCGTCCAGTCATTTTTGAGAGGTCATCATGCTCATCAAGCCAAGCCTGATCGCGGGCTCAGAAAGGCGATTTAAGCAGGCCGAGTTTTCACCTGAAGCCCTGAACCGAAATTTAGGCGATGGCCCGATCCAGATAAGCTCCGACAAGAAAATCCTGCGCCAGCGCCAGCTGTTCGCGGAGACGGGGAACGTGCAGGCGGCAGAGATTGGCCTGGAGCGGATCATCCAGGGCAATGATCTCGACAGCATCAACTATCTCGCCAAGGGCACCGCGGCCTCGCGCTCGGTGTGTCGCATTCAGCTCAGGGACATGAAGTCGAATCTGCTCGGCTATGGTTCGGGCTTTCTGATCGGGCCGGGCCTGCTGATGACGAACCATCACGTTTTCGGCAAGCCGGTCGACGCAGCCAATTCGATCGCCGATTTCGATTATGAGCTGGACATTTCGGGAGAAGAGCGGGTGCCGATCCGGTTCGGATTCGAACCGGCCAAATTCTTCTACACCAACGACAGACTCGATTTCTCAATCGTCGCGATGGCGCCGACCTCGCTGTCAGGTCACGAGGAGCTCGAGAATTGGGGTTGGTTGCCGCTCAGCGGTGCGCCCGGCAAGGCGGACCCCGGCGAGTACCTCACCATCATCCAGCATCCCAGCGGACAGATGAAGCAGGTCTGCGTCCGCGAGAACAAGCTGCTTAAATATGTCGGAGACTTCCTCTGGTATAACACCGATACGACGGCCGGGTCGTCTGGTTCGCCGGCGTTCAACCGCTTCTGGCAGGTGGTCGCGCTGCACCACAGCGGTATTCCAAAGAAAAATGCGCAGGGCCGCACTCTCACCAAGGACGGCAAGGTTTGGGATCCATCGATGGATGAAATCTCGATCGACTGGATCGCCAACGAAGGCATCCGGATCAGTGCAATCGTTGCCGATCTCAAGATTGCCGTTGGTTCCCATGCCCTGATCAGACCGGTTCTTGACGAGGTTGAGCCGCCGACCCGGCACGAGGTCCAGAGAGCCCAGCCGCCTTCGATCGTGACAGCGCCGTACGGCACCAACGTCTGGGTCGAGCAATCCGTCGACGGCACGTCGCTGGTGGTCCCGTTTCGCGTGCCGCTGCCCATGTTCAGGAAGGATGTTTCTTTGCCTCCGTTGGCTCGCCTGCCAGTCCCGGCCGGAGGCAACGGAGGGGCACCGAATGGCGGCAAGCAGAACGGCAGCAGGCCTTTGGTCGCTCCGCCGGTCGGCTTGTTGCCTCACATCAGCGCGAACAACGGTCTGCCCATGGAGGCAGTGCATATCGACCAGAGCACGCTTAAATCCCGTCCGGGATTCAAGGCTAATTTTCTCGGCAGCGGCAAATTCTCCGTCGCCTTGCCGAAGATTCCCGCTGAACTTAAACCCGAGATTGCGATGTTGAAGGGGAAGTCCAAACAGTTCGAGCTGAAGTATTTCAACTATAGCGTCGTCATGAACAAGCAGCGCAGGCTTGCCTTCTTCAGCTGCGTCAATATCGACGGCGGAAAGCAGCAGGACGTCGGCAAGCGCGAGGGTGATTCCTGGCTGCGCGATCCGCGCATCGACGAGGACGCCCAGATCGGCGACGAGTTCTACCGCAAGCAGGCCACTTTCGAGGCGGATCGCAGCAAGAATCCGTTCGACCGCGGGCATCTCGTGCGCCGCCTGGATGCGACCTGGGGCGATACGGTCGCCAAGGCCAAGCAACACGGCGACGATTCCTTCCATTTCACCAATTGCTCGCCGCAGTTCTTCTCGTTCAACCAGGGCAAGCAGCTTTGGGCAGGGTTGGAGGATTACACGCGTAATGTTCTGCTTGAAGGCAAGGAGAAGGGCATCGTGATGAACGGACCGGTCTTCAACGGAGCGGACGCCGATGGATCCAACCTGCCCAATCCGTCCGGTCGGCCGCACAAGGATCCGAGCTTCGGTGGTATCCAGATTCCGAAGTATTTCTGGAAGATACTGATCCGGCGCGACCGCGAAGACGATGTCCTCAAGGCGGCGGCATTCCTGATGAGCCAGAGAGAGCTGGTCATGGGGATCGACCGGATCGAGGAGGCGGATCTGCTCGAGCGCATGTCCGAGGAAGATGTCAGCGTATTTCAGGTCTCGATTGCGGATCTTGCGAAGCTGACCAAGCTCGGCTTCGGCAATCTTGCCGACGCGGACTCGCACGAGGAGACCTCGGTCGGCCCGCGTCTCATCGAGTCCTACGAGGAGATCCGAATCTAGGCGGACGCGGTCGGGTATGCTGCGGAGGGGTGTTGCGAGACCCCAGGCGATCCGGGCCGTCGTCGCGCTGCGGCGTAGGCATCTCAGGCCGCGATGACGGGCGGGACAAACGAAAAGCGGGCGAGGCGGCCTGCCGGGCGGCAGGCCATCCTCGCCCGTGATGGGCAGCTCCCGATCAACGGATCGCGATCGGGTTGATCATCGCCTGCACGCCGCCGGTCCAGCGCGGCTGGCCGAGCACGAACAGGAATTCGTAGCCCTTGTCCCGGGCGAGCGCGGCCGTGTCCATATTCTCGAGGATGTAGGTCCCGTTCATCGCGAGCAGGATCTGGTGCACCTCGAACACGTTCTTGGACTCGAACGGCAGCACCTCGAGCGCCCAGGTGTCGGCACCGATCGCGACGACGCCCTTGCTGGTCAGGTATTTTGCGCCTTCCACGCCGAGACCGGGCTCGCCTGCCGAATAACGCTTGTCGTCCTTGCCGATCAGGCTGAGCCAGCCGGTGTGGAAGATGACGACGTCGCCCTGTCGGATCTCGACGCCCTGCTTCTTGGCGACTTCGTCGATCTCCTTGGCGTTGAAGGCGGTGCCTTCCTTCACGATATCAGTGTTGTAATACGCCGCCATGTCGAGCAGCACGCCGCGGGTGACGATCGGAGGGACCTTCTCGATACCGAGCTTCTTCAACCCGGTGGGATCGGCGAAGTCGGCGAGCTTGTTGCCATTGTAGTAGACGTGCTCGACGCCGAGATGGCCGAGGCCGTCGAGCTGGCTGCCGATGCCGACCCATGTGTCCAGGATGTCGTCGTTATAGGTCGCCTTGTTCGGTCCGAGACCTGCGCTGCCCGCCTGTCCCGGCTGCACCACGGTGATCTTGAAGCTGCGCGGCGGATAGGCCGGCGTGCTGGACGTAACGGGAATGCCGAGTGCGTAGGTCTTTCCGGTCTTCACCAGAGATGCGGCCTTCAGCACGAGTTCGGGCGTCATGTAGTTGGCAGCACCGATCTCGTCGTTCGGCCCCCATTTCGATTTGGTCCAGTCTTGGGCGCTTGCTGTTTCGATCGTCGCAGACAACGCGGCGACACAGCACAACACGAGCGTATTGCGCATCAATAGTCCTCCCGATGTTTTTGCCGGTGTTTGGCTTCGTTATGATTTCGCGCTGGCCAGTCGCTCATCCTAACGTAGAAAAGCCGCGGGCTTCAAAACTTTTCGCGGTGCCATGCTGCGGCGGCTGAACGCAGCACTCGCTGCGCCCAGCGTCGATCGGATCAAGTGCGACAGATTTGTGACGGTGAATTTCGCGCGGTGGAACGCGCTGGCATCTCAGGCTGCGATGACTTCGTCGTCTTGCTTCAGGCAGCCGGCAAACCCGCTCAGCGCACTGGTTTGATGTCCGGCACGACGCTGGATGAAGAGCGTCTCGACCTGCGCGTGCGAATGGCTCAGTGCGTGGATCGACACGCTGCCGTTGATCGCGCTACGTTCGACGACGGCGCGCGGCAGCAGCGTCACGCCCATGTCGGCGGCGACACAGCCGATCATGCCGTCGAGCGTGCCGAGCTCGAAGCGTGCGGCTGACGGCCAGCCGAACTCGACAAAGATCTGTTCCAGCCGCTGCCGGTAGGTGCAGCCGGTGCGGAACGCCAGCGCGGTCGGGCCGGATTCCGGCGTGCCGGCGCGCAGCTCGGCCAGCGTGGCCCAGCGCCGCGCGCTGACCAGCACCAGCTCTTCGCGGAACGCGCTTGTCGCGATGAGATCGGCATGCGCGATCGGACCTGCGACGAAGGCGCCGTCGAGCGTGCCTTCGAGCACGGAAGCGACGAGGTCGGCGGTGGGCGCGGTGCGCAGGCTCAGCCGGACGGCTGGAAAGCGGTGATGAAAGTCCGCGAGCAATGGCGGCAGCCGTACCGCCGCGGTCGTTTCCATCGAGCCGATCGCGAGCGGTCCCTTGGGCTCGCCGTCGTCGCAGGCCGCGAGCACGGCCTCGCGCGCCAGTGCGGACATCCGTTGCGCGTAAGGTAACAGCCTTTTGCCCGCGCCGGTCAGGGTCATGCCGCGGCTATGGCGTTCGAACAGCGGCGTACCGATCTCCGCCTCCAGCGCCTTCACGCGCTGGGTCACGTTGGACTGCACCGTGTTGAGCTCTTCGGCCGCGCGGGTGATGCCCCCGGTACGGGCGACGGCGGCGAAGGTCTGGATGTCGTGGAGTTCCATAATATCGTTTCTCTTTTGAGATGGCAGCGTTCGCAAGATTTCAATTTTAGAGAATGGTATTCGCGCCTAGTCTCACTGTCCAGACCTGGGAGGTGCCATGCCGATCGCGACGTCGCTGACCACGCTATTGGAGATTGAGCATCCGATCCTGCTGGCGCCGATGGACGTCGTGGCAGGCAGCCGCCTCGTGGCGGCGGTAAGCCGCGCCGGCGGCTTCGGCATCCTGGGCGGCGGCTACGGCGAGAGGATTTGGCTGGAGCAGGAGATTGCCAAGCTCGCCGGCATGAAGGCGCCGTTCGGGATCGGCTTTATAACTTGGAGCCTCGCCAAGCGGCCCGAACTTCTCGACATTGCGCTCGCCGCAAACCCATCCGCGATCATGTTGTCGTTCGGCGATCCCGCACCCTTCGCGGCGAGCATCAAATGCGCCGGTGCACGCCTGATCTGCCAGGTGCAGGACGAGACGATGGCGCGGCAAGCGCTCGATGCGGGCGCTGATATCCTGATCGCACAGGGGACGGAGGCCGGCGGTCACGGCGCTTCGCGCACCACGATGGATCTCGTGCCGGCAATCGTCGATCTTGCCGCGGGTCGTGTGCCGGTGGTCGCGGCCGGCGGCATTGCCGATGGGCGGGGACTTGCGGCCATGATGATGCTCGGTGCAAGCGGCGTGCTGCTCGGCACGCGCTTCTACGCGAGCCAGGAGGCCGATGGTGCGGAAGAGGCCAAGCGGCGCATCTGCGCGGCAGATAGTGGCGCAACGGTGCGGGGAATCATTTTCGATCTCTCCCGCAACAATGTCTGGCCCGCGCCGTTTACCGGCCGGTGCCTTGTCAACGATCACGCCAGACGCTGGATCGGCCGCGAGGTCGAACTGATGCAGAATGTCGCCGCGGTCGGGGCCGACTATGCGGCCGCGAAGGCAGCCGGCAATTTCGACATCGCCGCGGTGATCGCGGGCGAGGCGGTCGGCCTGATCCATGATATTCCGTCTGCCGCCGAAATCGTCGAACGGATTGCGACCGAGGCCGAGCAACTGCTAACCGGTCGGCGCAATTCCAGCGTGTCCGCCTAAAGTGCGAGAGAACAACCATGTGGCCGAACCGTCGACTGATCGATCTCTTCAAGACCGAATTCCCGATCGTGCTGGCGCCGATGGCCGGCGTAATGGACGCGGAGTTGGTGATCGCCGTTGCGCAAGGCGGCGGGCTCGGCTCGCTGCCGAGCGCAATGCTGTCGCCGGAGAAGGCGCGCGAGCAGGTCAACATCATCCGGCAGCGCGTCTCCGCGCCGGTGAACATGAATTTCTTTTGCCACACACCGGTCGAGCTCACGGCCGAGGCGGAGGCGCGCTGGAAACAGCGCCTCGCGGGCTACTACAATGAGCATGGCCTCGATCCCGCCGCACCCATCAATGCCGCGAACCGCGCGCCGTTCGACGCCGGCTTCTGCGAGGTCGTGGAGGAGCTGAAGCCGGAGATCGTCAGCTTCCATTTCGGCTTGCCGGAGGACGCGCTGCTCAAGCGGGTCAAGGCGGCTGGATGTCTCGTCATCTCCTCGGCGACGACGGTGAAGGAAGCGGTCTGGCTCGAGCAGCACGGCGCTGATGCGGTGATCGCACAAGGTGCGGAGGCCGGCGGCCATCGTGGCATGTTCCTGACCGACAAGATCTCGGAACAGCCCGGCACCTTTGCGCTGGTACCGCAGGTGGTCGACGCGGTGAAGGTCCCGGTGATTGCGGCCGGCGGCCTTGCGGACGGCCGCGGCATCGCAGCCGCCTTCGCGCTCGGTGCGGCCGGCGTGCAGATCGGAAGTGCCTATCTGCGCTGTCCGGAATCCAAGGTCGGTGCGGCGGCACGCGCGGCGCTCGCCGAGGGGCGGGATGATTCAACCGTCATCACCAATGTCATGACCGGGCGGCCGGCGCGCGGCGTCCAGAACCGCCTGATGCGCGAGGCGGGCCCGATTTCGCCGGACGCGCCGCCATTTCCCCATGCCGCAACGGCGCTGGGACCGCTGAAGGCGGCTGCCGAAAAGCAGGGCAGGGTGGATTTCACCAATCTCTGGGCCGGGCAGGCGATCGCCCTGGGCCGCGAGGTCCCGGCAGCGGAATTGACGCGGGATCTCGCCAAATCGGCGCTTGCCCGGATGAAGGCCCTCGCCGGATAGGTCCCGCGGCCGGTTGCGGCGCAAAAGCGGCCTCTGCTATACGGCACATAGGTTTTGCCGTGAGAGGCCTTATATAATGTCCGTCGACGCCGCTACCGTCCGCCGCATCGCGCATCTGGCGCGCATTGCGGTTTCAGAGGGCGAGGTTCCGCATCTGCAGGGCGAGCTCAACGCCATGCTCGCTTTTGTCGAGCAGCTCTCGGAGGTCGATGTCGAGGGTGTGGAGCCCATGACCTCGGTCACCCCGATGCAGATGAAGAAGCGGCAGGATTTGGTCAATGACGGCGAGATCGCCGACGATATCGTTGCCAACGCGCCTGCGACCGAAGGTCACTTCTATCTTGTACCCAAGGTCGTCGAGTAATTTACATAGCGTTTTCGAGCGAAGTGGAAACCGGTTCGCATAAAGAAAACGCGTCAAACTAAAGAGTCTTAGGACGCTGTCGATGTGCATGCTTTGCGACGACGAGAAGGCCTATCAGGCCTACATGAACTATCTCGACAAGATGGAGCGGCAGGGCAAGGCTGCCGACCCCAACGTCGCCGTCAATGCCGTGCTCGACGAGATCGAGGCGGCTGCGAAAGCGGCCGCCAAGAAAGACGACCCGGCCAACGACAAGTCCCTGTCTCCGTTCTTCTGCAGCCCGATCAATAAATGACCGATTTGACATCGCTGACGCTCGCGGAGGCCCGCAAGGGCCTCGCGGCCAAGACTTTTACGTCCCTTGAGCTGACCGACGCGCATCTGAACGCGATCGAAGCCGCGCGCGTGCTCAATGCTTTCGTCATGGAGACGCCCGACCGCGCGCGTGACATGGCGAAGGCCGTCGACGAGAAGATCGCCAAGGGTGATGCGGGACCGCTCGCCGGCATTCCGCTCGGCATCAAGGACCTGTTTGCGACCAAGGGCGTCCGCACCACCGCGTGCTCGAAAATCCTCGGCAATTTCGTGCCGACTTACGAGTCCACCATCACCTCGCAGCTCTGGCGCGACGGCGCGGTGATGCTGGGCAAGCTCAACAATGACGAGTTCGCGATGGGCTCGGCGAACGAGACCTCGTGCTTCGGCCCCGTCGGCAATCCCTGGCGGCGTGATGGCTCCAACACGACGCTGGTGCCGGGCGGCTCGTCCGGCGGCTCGGCCTCGGCCGTTGCGGCGCTGCTGTGCATGGGTGCGACCGCGACCGATACTGGCGGCTCGATCCGTCAGCCGGCGGCGTTCACCGCGACCGTCGGCATCAAGCCGACCTACGGCCGCTGTTCGCGCTGGGGCATCGTCGCTTTTGCCTCCTCGCTCGACCAGGCCGGTCCGATCGCGCGCAGCACGCGCGATGCCGCGATACTGCTGCGCTCGATGGCCGGCCACGATCCGAAGGACACGACCTCGGTCGACATGCCCGTGCCGGATTACGAGGCTGCGATCGGCAAGTCCGTGAAGGGCATCCGGATCGGCATTCCCAAGGAGTATCGTCTCGACGGCATGCCGGCCGAGATCGAAAAGCTCTGGAGCGAGGGCGCGGCCTGGCTGAAAGCGGCCGGCGCCGAGCTCGTCGAGGTGTCGCTGCCGCACACCAAATACGCGTTGCCGGCCTATTACATTGTGGCGCCGGCGGAGGCGTCCTCCAACCTCGCCCGCTACGACGGCGTGCGCTTCGGCCTGCGCGAGCAGGGCCGAAACATCAACGAACTCTACGAGAACACCCGCGCAGAAGGTTTTGGCGCCGAGGTGAAGCGCCGCGTCATGATCGGCACCTACGTGCTCTCGGCCGGCTATTACGACGCCTATTATTTGCGTGCCCAGAAGGTGCGCACGCTGATCAAGAAGGACTTTGAGGATTGCTTCGCCAAGGGCGTCGACGCGATCCTGACGCCGGCGACGCCGTCGGCGGCGTTCGGCATCGGCGAGAAGGGCGGCGCGGACCCCGTCGAGATGTACCTCAACGACATCTTCACGGTGACCGTGAACATGGCGGGCCTGCCGGGCATCGCCGTGCCCGCCGGCAAGGATGCGCAGGGCCTGCCGCTCGGCCTGCAGCTGATCGGCCGGCCATTCGACGAGGAGACGCTGTTCTCGCTCGGCGAGGTGATCGAGCAGGCCGCCGGCCGCTTCACGCCGGCGAAATGGTGGTGAGCATGGCGGCGTATATCGCCAGCCTTGACGGCGCCGCGCCGCCGCCGGATCTCAGCGCGCCGCTCGCCGCACTGTGGTGGGCCGCCAAGGGTGACTGGGACCAGGCGCACAGAATCGTCCAGGACGAGAGCAGCCGCGAGGCCGCCTGGGTGCACGCCTATCTGCACCGGGTCGAGGGCGACCTCGGCAATGCCGGCTATTGGTACCGCCAGGCCGGCCAGCCCGTGGCAAGGGATTCATTACAAGCAGAGTGGGAGCGGATCGTCGCTGCCACGCTGCTCGGGAGCAAGACATGAGCACGGCCACGCACAAGCTTCTCAAGGGCTCAACCGGTGACTGGGAGATGGTCATCGGCCTGGAGGTCCACGCTCAGGTGACGTCGAACGCGAAGCTGTTCTCCGGTGCCTCCACCGCGTTCGGCGGCGAGCCGAACACGCATGTGTCGCTGGTCGACGCGGCGATGCCGGGCATGCTGCCGGTCATCAACGAGGAATGCGTCAGGCAGGCTGTCCGGACCGGACTCGGGCTGAACGCCCAGATCAATCTGCGCTCGGTGTTCGACCGCAAGAACTATTTCTATCCGGACTCGCCGCAGGGCTACCAGATCAGCCAGTACAAGTCGCCGATCGTCGGCGAGGGCGAGGTCGTGGTCGAACTGGACGGCGGCAAGACCGCCACGATCGGCATCGAGCGGCTGCATCTGGAACAGGATGCCGGCAAATTGCTGCACGATCAGTCGCCGACCATGTCCTATGTCGACCTCAACCGCTGCGGCGTGGCGCTGATGGAGATCGTGTCGAAACCCGACATCCGCGATGCCGAGCAGGCCAAGGCCTATGTGACCAAGCTGCGCTCGATCCTGCGCTATCTCGGCACCTGCGACGGCGACATGGAGAAGGGATCCTTGCGCGCCGACGTCAACGTCTCCGTGCGCAAGCCCGGCGCGCCGCTCGGCACCCGCTGCGAGATCAAGAACATGAACTCGATCACCTTCATCGGCCAGGCGATCGAGTACGAGGCCCGGCGCCAGATCGAAATCCTCGAGGAGGGCGGCGCGATCGACCAGGAGACCCGGCTCTACGACCCCAACAAGGGCGAGACGCGGTCGATGCGGTCCAAGGAAGAGGCGCACGACTACCGCTACTTCCCCGATCCCGACCTGCTGCCGCTGGAGTTCTCGCAAAGCTTCGTCGACGAACTGAAGGCTGGGCTGCCCGAGCTGCCGGACCAGAAGAAGACGCGCTTCGTCGCGGATCTCGGCCTGTCGGCCTACGACGCCGGCGTGCTGGTCGCCGAGCGCGAGAGCGCGGTGTTCTACGAGACCGTGCTGGAGAAGCTCGCCAACCGCGCGCGCGACGGCAAGGTCGCCGCCAACTGGGTGATCAACGAGCTGTTCGGTCGTCTCAACAAGGAAGGCCGGGACATTACGGACTCTCCGGTCGATGCCGCACAGCTCTCGGGCATCATCGACCTGATCGGCGAGGGTACGATCTCCGGCAAGATCGCCAAGGATCTGTTCGAGATCGTCTGGCAGGAGGGCGGCGATCCCCGCGCGCTGGTCGAAAGCCGCGGCATGAAGCAGGTCACGGATCTTTCGGCGATCGAAAAGGTTGTCGACGACATCATCGCAGCCAATCCCGACAAGGCGGCGCAGGTCAAGGACAAGCCGCAGTCACTCGGCTGGTTCGTCGGCCAAGTGATGAAGGCATCCGGCGGCAAGGCCAACCCGCAGAGCGTCAACGAGCTGCTCAAGTCCAAGCTCGGCATCTGACCTCGCGCGTTCGAACGAGGTGACGGACAGGCGTCGTCACCTCGCTTTCGGTTCGCGATGCGACGCTCGCGCGCATCCTCGGCGACGAACTTCATCCCGATCGAACGCGATACGCCGACCGAATCGCCGTCACGCGATTCGCGCAAAACGGCGACTTGCACACGCTCCGACGAGCCCGCGCGCCGTTAATCATGAAAATATTTTCGTTGCCAAAAGTCGCGACTCAGAGTCCGCGAAGCGCCTTCGCGAGGCGCTCGCGCGATCGGCGCGATAGGTCATGACATCGATCGCGCGCGATGTGCGCGTGCAAGAAAATACTTGCTGCATAGTGTTTTTCTGCAGTCGTATCTTTTGCAAACGTCGATGCCGCGGGCACTCTCTGCGATCGCAAGCACAACTCATGCAGTCCGCTTGCATCGCGTTCGCCAGCGCAGGCGCGTTTCGCCGTCAACACTTCTTTAAGCGAGACGCTGTTTTTTTCGTTGTGTTGGTGTATTCGGGATGAGTGTGCACTCGATCCCCGACTGCATGCAGCGATTAAGCCATCTCACACATCGGAGGGCAACATGGCCAAGAAAGCTAAGAAGGCAAAGAAGGCGAAGAAGGCGAAGAGCGCAGTGAAGAAGACTGCGAAGAAGACCCGCAAGGTCGCCAAGAAGAAGTAACTTCGCTTTTTGAAGTTGCCGGCTCCTAGAGAGCCGGCACGTCATCAGCGCCTCTCAAAAGGTTCTGGTCGACGATAGAGGGTGTCGGCGAGACATCAGGTCAACGGTCGGATCGTTCTCTTCGCGGGTTCGCTCGCTAAGCGCGGTCCGGCAGAAGAAACAGGTTTTCTTCGTTCGGTGCGGTTCTCCGTAAGGGGCTCCGCAATTTCACAAGCGGCCTTCGGGCCAACGTGGAATCTGGTCCTGACGTGTTCGCCGACGCCCTCGTTCTCTTGAGGCCGGGGTATTGCCGGCATTCCCATCTCCCGACATTGCTGGTCTGACCGCGACGTGGCTGTGCTGCCTTGAGCAGGCCGGGCTCTCGCATATGACGTCTCGGCGACGCCTGAGCGAGCGCCTCGTCTTGAGACGAACGCTTCGCGGCCTCCTCAGGATAAGGCTCGGCTGCGTCCATCTGCGTTGATGCTGCCGCATACTCATCCCCCATCCTGACGGCCCGCCGCAGGCGGGCGTCTCGAAGGATGGCCGCAGTCGAGCTTCCAGCCATATGTTTCTTCATATGCGCGCGCTTCTTGAGCAGGGAGGCTGCGGCGCTGTTGCACGCTGTTCACGCGCCGCTTCTCCATTCGCCGTGTCGTCGCCTGGCTCCGACCTGGCGATCCAGTTCGCCGCGGCTTCTCCTGGGACCATTGCTGTCTCTGGAATACCGGTGACGACAGCGGGCGGGGACACCACAGGACACGCGTCACCGTGCGCGATGGTTATCGTTCTCCCAAAATCCCAAGGTAAACCGAATCTGACGAATTGCAGAAGTGCCTGCAAAACCGGGACTTCTTGCATTTGTTGTGCGCCCCTGGGGCGGGCGCGTTTACGTCTGCTTCATCGCGATACTTAAACTGCCATTCAAATTTGCCCGCCATCATTACCTCCAACAAGCCGGCAAACGGCACGGGCAAGAAGCCCCGGGGATGAGTTGAACAGTTGATTGGACGGGAGCCGCGCTCGGGGGACGAGGCGGCATAAGAAAAAAGGGGATGCGTTATGTTTCAGGGTACTTTCGATCTGGAGACGGCGACGCCGATCGACGCAGGCGCGCTGTCGGACGTGCTGTTCGAGCGCGGCCTCTATTGGGCGAGCGGACGATCCGGTCTCGTCGATCTCGTCGCCGCGCACAAATGGTTCAACCTCGCCGCGCTCAAGGGCCGCAAGGACGCCGTGACGCTGCGCCAGGAAGTCGCCGGACAGATGTCGGACGCCGATATCTCGGCCGCGCAGCGCGACGCGAGGGCGTGGGTCTCCGCCCACTGAGCGGAGAATCAGGTCCCGGACGTCGTTTCGGAGGTGAACCTGGCTTTCGCTGAATCAGGTTCCCTTGTGGTCCTCCATCCGGTTCGGAGCGGCATGAGACCGCCGTCGGGTGTCAGGTGAAGGAACGCACAGATCTCAGATTCTGCTGAGGAGTGGCGGAGAGGGAGGGATTCGAACCCTCGATACAGCTTGAGACCGTATGACGCTTTAGCAAAGCGTTGCCTTCAGCCACTCGGCCACCTCTCCGGTGCGAGCCTTATGCATCTAATTACTTGGGCTGGTCAATTTGGAAGCGTGTGTTTTTGCTCGAATATTCCCAGCGAATTCCGAAACCAAGCGGTTTGCTCCCGGGGCGAGAACGTAACGCCGCGATAACGGACACAAAGCTGGAGGTTCTGGCGCCTGTATGATGAGCGGTTTTGGCGCGGACAAAGGCTCCCTTTATCCACGTAAACGACTGATTTTGCTATCAAATTAGATCGGATCACTCGCGCGGGGGACGACTGCCTTCGTCGCCGATCGCCTCTGTCGAGTGATGCATTTGCAAGTGATTGATTTGATTGCCTCTTTCCCCGATTCGCCACAAGCTGAGGAGCGGTGATCGCTCTCGGATCGGCCGACGGGTCCCGTGTCAGGCTGCGGGAAAGGCGCTCTCACTATTATAGTCGGGATAACTCGCTCGCCGGCCGAGGGAGCCGCCCGTCGCGCCAGGCGCCGCCGCAATGAAGGCCAATAGTTCTCCCTTTGCTTTGCCGCCAACGGACATCGCGAGAAAGCCCGCCTGACGATCGCACCCCAGCTCTTCGTCGGTGGCTCAAGTCCTGGCGACGATGGCCCCCGCCGCCAACGGACTCACCGCAGCGCGTCGAGGGAGGATGATCGCTACTCCACGCTGCCGGCGCCGCGGCGCAAATCGGCTTCGATCTGCAACCGCGTGCCGCCGCCGAAGCGGGCGCGGTAGACCTGAAGGTTCTCCATGATCCGCTGCACGTAGTTGCGCGTCTCGGAGAACGGGATCAGCTCGACCCAGTCGACCGCGTCGACCTTGGGGTCGCGCGGATCGCCGTAGCGATCGATCCACTTCTTCACACTGCCGCGGCCGGCATTGTAGGCGGCGAAGGTCATGATGTAGGAGCCGCGATAGTCCTCGAGCAGCCCACCGAGCTCGGCCGAGCCGAGCGTGGCGTTGTAGGCCGAATCGTTCTTCAGACGCCCCAGATCGTAGGTCCCCCCGTGCCGCTTGCAGACATAGCGCGCAGCGTCCGGCGTCACCTGCATCAGCCCATAGGCCTGCGCCGGCGAGACGACCGAAGGATTGAAGGCGCTCTCCTGCCGCGCAATGGCGTAGATGATGCTGCGTTCGACCTCGGGGCCGATCGGCGTGAACTGCGGAATGCCGTTGACGGGATAGGCATAGAAATCGAACGGCAGCCCGCGATTGAGCGCGGCCTTGCCGAGCAGCAGCATGCCGCGCGCGTCGCTGTAGCGCTGGGTGAGCTCGCCGAGGCCGGCAAGCGCTTCGGGATCGCCGTTCTCGCCCATGTCGGCGAGAACAGGTATCGCCATCTCACGCTCGTCGAGCTCGTAGAGCAGCTGCGCGGCGCGGACGATCTCCAGCCGTTCGGCACCGCGGCTGCGCGGCTGCGCGTTGAGCTCGATCTGCGGCAGGCCGAGCTTGGCGCGTGCGAGCTGGCCGTAATAGCTGGTGGATTGCTCGGCTGCTCGCGCGTAGGCGTTGCGCGCCTCCTGCTGGCGGCCCGCAGCTTCGGCGGCGCGGCCCTGCCAATAGCCGGCGCGCGCCAGCGCCGTCGGATTGACGCTGCCGATCCCGATGCGGGCAAAATGCTGGGTGGCGGCCGCGGGATCGTTGAGGAAGCGCAGCGCGATCCAGCCGGCGGTGAACTCCTGCTCGGTCTTGTAGATGTCGCGCGAGGGCAGGGCCGCATCGCGCGCGATCAGATAGGCGCTGCGAAATTCCTCGGTGTCGATCATCTTGCGCGCCAGGAGGCGCCGCTCGATCCACCATTCGTCGAGATTGTGGAGCCGGCCCGGATCCTTCGGTGCCGACAGCATGAGCTGGGCGGCTTCGGCAAATTTCTCCTCGCGGCGCAGCAGCTGGATCTTGCTGAAGATGAAGCCGGGATCGCCGTGCAGCTCGCGCGGCACGGCGTCGAGCAGCGCACGAGCGTTCGGCGCTTTCTTGAGGGAGGCGATGCGGGCCTTGGCGAGTGCGACATAGCCGGCCCCGAGGCGCTTCGCAGCACGCAGTGCGGCCTCGTTCTCGCTGCCGTAGAGCAGCGTGTCCATCCGCGCCTTCTGATCGCCGGGTGTCAGCAGCGCGCCGAACTGGTCGAGTGCGTTGTTCTCGGTGTCTTCCGACATCGGGTCGCTGCGCCAGGCATCGCGCACCAGACGTTCGGCGTTGGCGCGGTCGCCGCGCGCCAGCATCGCCTTGGCGAGCGTGAAGCGGCCCTTGGCGGACACGGGGGATTCGTTCTCGAACCACGACCACGCGACCTGGTCGTCGCGCCTGTCGTCCCACATCGCGGCTTCCAGGCGCCGGCGGAGGAAGGTCTGCGACGGCCAGCTCGGATTGGCGGATAGGAAGGCGCGGTAGCGCTCCACAGTCGCGCCATTGTCCTCGCTGCGAAGGATGATCCATTCCGCCAGTTTTCGCGCGACGGGATCGGAGATCGTAGCCGCGGCACTGCTGGCGTCGCCCGCCTTGCGCTTGCGCACGAGCTCGATCACGGTCTCCAGCGTGTCCTTGTCGGCTTGCGACGTCGAGGAGGTCGCGGCAACCGCAGCCGGTGTGACCGGCTTGCGCGGGGCGGCATGCTGGCGGGTCGCCGGGGCCAGGACAGGAGCCGCGAGGGGCTTGGCGGGGGCCGGGGCGGTCGGTCTGACGGTGGCCGTCGCAGCCGGCGCGGGTGCGGTCTTCGGGACCGAGCCGCCAGCGGTCGGCGTTGACTTTGGCGCGGCCGCCGTAGGCTTCAGCTTCTCCTTCGCAGGTTCCTTGCCTGCGTTCTTGCCAGCATCCTTGCCAGTATCCTTGGCAGGCTTCTTCGCGGCATCCTTGGCGGGGGCACTGGTCGCGCCGTTGGTTGCGCCCTTCGAAGTTTCCTTGCCGGTTCCCTTGGACGCCCCCTTCGTAGTGTCCTTGGCGGCTGGTTTGGCCGACGGTTTCGCGGTTTCCTTGACGGTCTCCGCGGTTGTCTCGTTGGATTTGGCCCAGGCGGCGCAGCCGGCCGACAGCCCTGCCATCAGGCACACGATCAGAGTAGTGGATCGCCATGCGGCGCGCGGAAAGGAGATCACGGCGTTTCGTCGCCCCGAATCAGTCAATTGGCTCAAGACCCAGCTGTACAAGATCTGGCTGTATTTGATTGAATATGCGGACAAAATACCAACAGCCGCTTACCTTTGCCGGGTTTGCACCACCACCGCGGCAAAATCGCGGCCTAAACGGTGCGTCACGCCGAGGCGGGTCTTTTACCGGCGGGATAGACCCGATATGAATGCGGCTTGCTCAAGATTGCCGCGTACGGAGGAAGTCCATGGCAGCCAAGACGAAATTCCGGGGATCGTTCACTGCCTTGGTCACGCCGTTCAAGAACGGCTCGCTGGACGAGGCGGCGTTCCGCTCCCTGGTCAACTGGCAGATTTCAGAGGGCACCAACGGCCTGGTCCCGGTCGGCACCACCGGCGAGAGCCCGACGCTGAGCCATGACGAGCACAAGAAGGTCGTCGAATGGTGCATCGAGGAAGCGAAAGGCCGCGTGCCTGTCGTCGCCGGCGCCGGCTCCAACTCGACCAAGGAGGCGATCGAGCTCGCCCAGCACGCCGAGAAGGCGGGCGCGAACGCGGTTCTGGTCGTGACGCCCTACTACAACAAGCCGACCCAGGAAGGCATGTACCAGCACTTCAAGGCGATCAACGACGCGATCGGGATTCCGATCATCATCTACAACATCCCGCCGCGCTCGGTGATCGACATGTCGGTCGACACCATGGCGCGGCTGTGGGAGCTGAAGAACATCGCCGGCGTCAAGGACGCCACCGCCAGCATGGTCCGCGTCTCGCAGCAACGCGCGGCGATGGGCGAGGACTTCAACCAGCTCTCGGGCGAGGATGCGACCATCCTCGGTTACATGGCCCATGGCGGCCATGGCTGCATCTCGGTCACCTCGAACGTCGCGCCGCGGCTGTGCTCCGAGTTCCAGGCCGCCTGGGCGAAGGGCGATCATGCCACCGCGCTGAAGCTGCACGACAAGCTGATGCCGCTGCACAACAACCTTTTCATCGAGAGCAATCCGGCGCCGATCAAGTACGCGCTGTCGCTGCTCGGCAAGCTGGACGAGACGTTGCGGCTGCCGATGGTGCCGGTCACCGAGCCGACCCGCGTTGCCGTGCGCAGCGCGATGGTTCATGCCGGCCTCATCAACTGACGCGCTAGCCGATCGGGGAGCTTTCATGGCGATTGAGGCAAGAGGCACGCGGATGCTCACGGAGTTCCGCGAGTTCGCCATGAAGGGCAACGTCGTCGACCTCGCAGTCGGCGTCATCATCGGCGCGGCCTTCGGCGCCATCGTGACGTCACTGGTGGGCGACGTGATCATGCCGATCATCGGCGCAGCGACCGGCGGCCTCGATTTCTCGAACTACTTCACGCCGCTTTCGGGCAAGGTCACCGCCGCAAATCTCGCGGACGCGAAAAAGCAGGGCGCCGTTTTGGCTTGGGGCAACTTCCTCACGCTGACAATCAACTTCATCATCATTGCCTTCGTGCTGTTCCTGGTGATCCGTGCCATGAACAAGTTGAAGCGCAAGGACGAGGCGCAGCCTGCCGCTCCACCAAAGCCGTCGGCCGAGGTCGAGCTGCTGACCGAGATCCGCGATCTCCTCAAGAAGTCTTGACGCGCGCGCTTCATCCAAACTGTTAGCGTCCTCGCGCATCCCGATCAGGTTTGTCATCCATGGCCGACAAGAACGAACGTCCGATCAAGGTCATGGCGGAAAACCGTAAGGCCCGCTTCAACTATGCGATCGAGGATACGATCGAGGTCGGCATTGCGTTGACCGGCACCGAGGTCAAGTCGATCCGCGGCGGCAAGAGCACCATCGCGGAATCCTACGCCGATTCCAAGGACGGCGAGATCTGGCTGATCAACGCCACCATTCCCGAATATCTCCAGGGCAACCGCTTCAATCACGAGCCCAAGCGGCCGCGAAAACTGCTGCTGCATCGCAAGCAGATCAACAAGCTGATGGGTGCGGTCGACCGCGAAGGCATGACGCTGATCCCGCTCAAGCTTTACTTCAACGAGCGTGGTCGCGCCAAATTGCAGCTCGCGGTTGCAAAAGGCAAGAAGCTGCACGACAAGCGCGAGTCCGAGAAGAAGCGCGACTGGAGCCGGGAGAAGGGCCGCCTGATGCGGGCGAGGGGATAGCGGGATGACTCAGAGAAACCTGCTCGAGGTTGATTGGACCCGGATTCCCGCACCAGCGGACGACGGCGGAGCCGCGCACCTGAAAGGAATGACGCTGCCGCCGGTCAGCCTGCTCGCCACCGACGACACGTCAGTCGCGCTGTCGGCGCTGCGTGGCCGGACCGTGGTGTTCGCCTATCCGCGTACCGGCGAGCCCGGCAAGATCGCGCTGGTCGATGATTGGGACATGATCCCGGGCGCGCGCGGCTGCACGCCGCAGACTTGCGCATTTCGCGATCTGTTCGCCGAGCTGAAGGCCGCCGGCGCCGCGCAGGTGTACGGCCTCTCGACCCAAAGCAACGCGTACCAGACCGAGATGGCCTCGCGGCTGCATCTGCCGTTCCCGGTGCTCTCGGACGAGAAGCTGGCGCTTACGAGCGCCCTGAATTTGCCGACGATGGACGTCGCGGGCCTGACGCTGATCAAGCGCCTTGCGCTGATCGTCGACGACGCCAGGATCACGCATGTGTTCTATCCGGTGTTTCCGCCCGACCGGAACGCCGGCGATGTCCTGGACTGGCTGAAGGCCAATCCGGCCAAGGGCTTGTCTAAGGATTAGTCGAGGTCGGCCTTCACCTTCGCGAACACGGAGCGGAACATGTCCGGCGTCAGCACGCGGGTGTTCGTGTTGTAGCGGGAGCAGTGATAGCTGTCGTAGAGCCTGAATGCGCCGGCCTGATGCACGGCGCCGTGGCCGAAGGGGGCTTGCGATCCCTTCAGGTTCAGCGGCTTGAGCACGGTATCGTGCGCAATGCGCCCGAGGGCGACGATCGCGCGCAGGTTCGGCATCGTTGCGAGATTCGCCGCGAGAAACTTCCGGCAGGTGTTGATCTCGATCGGCAGCGGCTTGTTCTGCGGCGGCACGCAATGCACCGCATTGGCGATCCGACAGTCGACCAGCTTCAGGCCGTCGTCGGGACGCGCCTGATATTGGCCCTTGGCGAAGCCGTATTCGAGCAGCGTGGCGTAGAGCAGGTCGCCGGCATAATCGCCGGTGAAGGGACGGCCGGTGCGGTTGGCGCCCTGCATCCCCGGCGCAAGGCCGACGATCAGCAGGCGCGCCTTGATGTCGCCGAAAGGCGCAACCGGTGCATTGTGCCACAAGGGCTCGCGCGCGCGGTTCGCCTCGCGAAAGGCGACCAGGCGCGGACAGAGCGGACAGTCACGGTCGGGGACGAGGCTGAGAGGCTGGCGGCTTGACCGGGCCGCCTCACTCCTCGAAGTCGTCATCGCCCCTCGCCGGCGCCATCGTGGTCGCGCGCTGGAGGAACTGCGGGGCGTGGTGGCGCGCCTCGCGGTCGCCGCGGTCACGAGGGGCGGGGCGTTCGGACGGGTCGCGGCCGAGCTTGGACTGCAGCTCGACGAGGTCGGTGAAGACGTCGGCCTGGCGGCGCAGCTCGTCGGCGATCATCGGCGGCTGGCTTGCGATTGTGGAAATCACGGTGACCCGCACGCCGCGGCGCTGAACGGCTTCGACCAAGGAGCGGAAGTCGCCGTCACCCGAGAACAGCACCATCTGGTCGATGTGCTCGGCGAGCTCCATGGCGTTCACGGCGAGCTCGATGTCCATGTTGCCCTTGACCTTGCGGCGGCCGGAGGCGTCGATGAACTCCTTGGTCGCCTTGGTGACCACGGTGTAGCCGTTGTAGTCGAGCCAGTCGATCAGCGGCCGGATCGAGGAGTACTCCTGATCCTCGATGATCGCGGTGTAGTAGAACGCCCTAAGTAGCGTCCCGCGGCTCTGAAACTCCTTCAGCAGGCGCTTGTAATCGATGTCGAAGCCCAGAGTTTTCGCCGTCGCGTAGAGATTGGCTCCATCGATGAAGAGCGCGATCTTGTCGGTAGAGGAAGGTGACATTCAGTTTGCTCGCGTAGAGTTCGTGATTGATCGTTTATTGTTGGCGCGGCGACAGCAAGCCGCGCACTTCTAAAGTCCCGCCGAAACCCGTCGAAACCGCAAATCCGGAGAAGTCGGGGCAATCAAGGTATAGTTATGGCCAACTTGCATAGACCCGGCGCTGCCGTCGCCAACAACCCGGGAAACCACCCATCCCAGCCCCAATGTGGGGGTAGCAGAGCCGTTTGGCGAGGCCAAATCACAAATTGGCCTTGCGAAACCCTCCCGGCCCCTATAACTAGCGGCATTCATCCACATATTTCGTCCCACCCACAACGGAGCGACAGTCGATGGCTCGCGTCACCGTAGAAGATTGTATCGACAAGGTCGACAACCGGTTTGACCTGGTCCTGCTGGCCGCCCACCGTGCCCGCATGATTTCGTCTGGTTCACAACTAACGGTTGACCGCGATAACGACAAGAACCCTGTTGTGTCTTTGCGCGAAATTGCAGAGACCACCATTTCGCCGGAGGACCTCCGCGAGGAGCTGGTGCATTCGCTGCAGAAGTTCGTCGAGGTCGACGAGCCCGAGCCGGACACTGTGCCGCTGATCGGTTCCGCCGGTGCAAGCGTGGATGCAGACGATACCGAAGTCGCCGTGGAGCGCATGACGGAAGAAGAGCTCCTGAAGGGTCTCGAAGGCCTCGCGCCGCCCGAGGAGCAGCCCGAGGAAGACGAGTAAATCGTCCCGTCGCGCTCATCGACTTCTTTGTGATCTGATAAGGCCCGAACCGTCGTTCGGGCCTTTGCTTTTGTTGGCGTTTTCGTGGTTACCATAGCGTCGTCGGTTCGCGCCTGTCCCTGTCACTGAATTGATCGGACACGCGCGCGATCGGAGCTAAGATGTATACAACGGGCTGTGTCGTGGCCCGTTTGAAGGCAGGACGGCATGGTATATCGACGCCGCACACCAGCGCAGATGCAGGCCGCAACCGAATCGGTTGCCGTGGCCCCGACTGCGCCGGTGGCACGCCCGGCGAAGCCTCGCGCCCGCATGATGCGTCAATATGACCTCGTCGAGCGCGTCAGGTCCTACAATCCCAACACCGACGAAGATTTGCTGAACCGCGCCTATGTCTACGCCATGAAAGCGCATGGCTCGCAGACCCGCGCCTCGGGCGACCCGTACTTCTCCCATCCGCTCGAAGTGGCGGCGATTCTGACCGACCTGAAGCTCGACGACGCCACCATCGTGGCTGCGCTGCTCCACGACACGATCGAGGACACCGAAGCGACGCGGGCCGAGATCGACCAGATCTTCGGGCCCGAGATCGGCGCGCTGGTCGAGGGCCTGACCAAGCTGAAGCGGCTGGAGCTGGTGTCGCGGGAGGCCAAGCAGGCCGAAAATCTGCGCAAATTGTTGCTGGCGATTGCCGACGACGTTCGCGTGCTCCTGGTGAAGCTCGCCGATCGCCTGCACAACATGCGCACGCTGGACTTCGTGCCGACGGAATCGCGACGGCGCATTGCCGAGGAGACGCTGGACATCTATGCGCCGCTGGCAGGGCGCATGGGCATGCAGGAGATGCGCGAGGAGCTGGAGGACCTGTCGTTCCGGACCCTCGACCCGGAAGCCTATTCGGTGGTGATGCAGCGGCTCGATGCGCTGGCGGAGCGCAACCGCAATCTGATCGGCGAAATCGAGGACCAGCTCTCCAACAATCTGCGCCACCGGGGTCTTGGGGCGCGGGTCTATGGCCGCCGCAAGAAGCCATTTTCGATCTGGACCAAGATGGAGCGCAAGTCGGTCGGCTTCGAGCAATTGTCCGACATCTTCGGCTTCCGCGTCGTCGTCAACGATATCGAAGCCTGCTATCGCGCGCTCGGCATCGTCCACACCAACTGGCCGGTCGTGCCCGGGCGGTTCAAGGACTACATCTCGACGCCGAAGCAGAACGATTATCGCTCGATCCACACCACCGTGATCGGCCCCGGCAACCAGCGCGTCGAGTTGCAGATCCGCACCGAGGCGATGGACCAGATCGCCGAGCGCGGCATCGCCGCGCACGTGTTCTACAAGGAAGGCGTGGGCTCGCCGACCGAATTCCTCAAGCGCGAGTCCAATGCGTTCGCCTGGTTGCGCCACACCATCGGCATCCTCTCGGAGAGCGCCAACCCCGAGGAATTCCTCGAGCACACCAAGCTCGAGCTGTTTCACGACCAGGTGTTCTGCTTTACCCCGAAGGGCAAGCTGATCGCGCTGCCGCGCCACGCCAACGTGATCGACTTCGCCTATGCCGTACACACCGACGTCGGCAACAGCGCGGTCGGCTGCAAGATCAACGGCCAGTTTGCGCCGCTGTCATCGGAGCTCCAGAACGGCGACGAAGTCGAGGTGCTGACCTCGGAAGCGCAAGCGGCGCCGCCGTCCGCATGGGAAACACTCGCGGTCACCGGAAAGGCGCGCGCCGCGATCCGCCGCGCCACCAGGACCGCGGTGCGCGATCAATATGTCGGTCTCGGCCGACGGATCGTCGAGCGCCTGTTCGAGCGCGCCAAGATCGAATATGCCGACGACAAGCTCAAGGGCGCGCTGCCGCGGCTCGCGCGGACCTCGATCGAGGACGTGATGGCGGCTGTGGGGCGCGGCGAGATCAAGGCCTCTCACGTCGCGCGTGCGATGTATCCCGACTACAAGGAGGAGCGCATCGCGCGCTACGGCGTCAAGAAGGGGCTTGCCGCCAAGCTCAAGGAGAAGTCGTCCGAACCGCCGCGCAGCCCGGTCGCGATCCCGATCCGCGGCATCAATTCCGACCTGCCGGTGAAGTTCGCGCCGAACGGCGGCGCGGTGCCCGGTGACCGCATCGTCGGCATCGTCACGCCGGGCGAGGGCATCACCATCTACCCGATCCAGGCGCCGGCCCTGAAGGATTTCGAGGAGGAGCCGGAGCGCTGGCTCGACGTGCGCTGGGACATCGAGGACTCCGCGCCGCAGCGCTTTCCGGCCCGTATCAAGGTCGAGAACGTCAACGAGCCCGGCGCGCTGGCGCAGATCGCGACCGTGATCGCCGAGCACGACGGCAACATCGACAACATCAGCATGCAGCGCCGCTCACCGGATTTCACGGAGACGACGATCGATCTCGAAGTCTACGATCTCAAGCATTTGAGCGCGATCCTGGCCCAGCTGCGCGCGAAGGCGGTCGTCGCCCGCGCCGAACGTGTTAATGGATAGACGCCTCCCGTCTTGGTCTATTCCTATGATTCCGTGAGTCCTGAAATGCCTGCACCTCCGCTCCGCCTCGGCGTCAATGTCGACCATGTCGCGACCCTGCGTAACGCGCGCGGCGGCCGCAACCCCGATCCGGTGCGCGCGGCGCTGCTGGCGATCGAGGCCGGTGCCGACGGCATCACCGCTCATTTGCGTGAGGATCGCCGGCACATCGGCGACGAGGACATGGCGCGGCTGAAAGCCGAGATCTCCAAGCCGCTCAATTTCGAGATGGCGGCGACCGACGACATGATGCGCATTTCGCTCGCCACTAGACCGCACGCGGTGTGCCTCGTGCCGGAGCGCCGCCAGGAGGTGACGACCGAAGGCGGGCTCGACGCCGTCGGCCAGCACAATGCGCTGGCGCCCTATATCGCGCGGCTGAACGATGCCGGCATCCGGGTGTCGCTGTTCATTGCTGCCGATCCCGCCCAGATCGAAATGGCGGCGCGGCTGCGCGCGCCCGTGATCGAGATCCACACCGGCGCCTGGTGCGACGCTGTCGTCGACGGCCCCGCCGACAAGGCCGAGGCCGAATGGCGGCGGATCGTGGCGGGGGCGAAGCTGGCGAAGGAAGCGGGGCTGGAGGTTCACGCCGGACACGGGCTGGACTACGCGACGGCGGAGACGATCGCAGCCTTGTCTGAGATCATGGAGCTCAACATCGGGTACTACATGATCGGCGAAGCCCTGTTCGTCGGTCTCGCCGAGACGGTGCGCAGCATGCGCGCGGCGATGGACCGCGGCCGGAGCCGGGCATGATCATCGGCATCGGCTCCGATCTGATCGACATCACCCGGGTCGGCAAGGTGATCGACCGCCATGGCGAGCGCTTCCTCGACCGCATCTTCACGGCGGCCGAGCGGGCCAAGGCGGAGCGGCGCGCCAAGAACGAGAAGATGGTGGTGGCAACCTACGCCAAACGCTTCGCCGCCAAGGAGGCCTGCTCCAAGGCACTCGGCACCGGCATAAGGCGCGGCGTGTGGTGGCGCGACATGGGGGTGGTCAACCTGCCGGGAGGGCGGCCAACCATGCAATTGACGGGCGGGGCGCTGGCCCGGCTCCAGGCCCTGACGCCCGAGGGGTTCGCGGCGCAGATCGACCTGTCGATCACCGATGACTGGCCGTTGGCACAGGCCTTCGTCATCATTTCCGCCGTGCCGCTGGCCAAACCCTGAAGGCGCACCGATCATTTTATAATTCGCATTCAAAATCAATCGCTTATGCAGTTTTGATGCGATCCTTGATTGCGTGGCCTCCGACAACCGTCTAAAAGTCCGCGGACGCAAATCAGGCTGGGCGAATTCGGCTTTACGCCGGAATTGGCCCTCATTATCAGAATCAGGACAATCTCCTTGGGCCGCGAGCGATGGGCTGTTCGCGGGAGGAGGGCGCGCTGTGACCGCCCGCCGGAATTGAGAGAGCAATGAGCGTGACTTCAGGAACGAAAACTGAGAGCGGCGTCGGCGAAACGATCCGGGTCGTCATCCACGCTCTCCTGATCGCGCTGGTGATCCGCACCTTCCTGTTTCAGCCGTTCAACATCCCATCCGGCTCGATGAAGGCGACACTGCTGGTCGGCGACTATCTGTTCGTCTCGAAATATTCCTACGGCTACAGCCACTACTCGATCCCGTTCTCGCCGCCGCTGTTCTCGGGGCGAATCTGGGGCTCGGACCCGAACCGCGGCGACATCGTCGTATTCCGCCTGCCGAAGGACGATTCCACCGACTACATCAAGCGCGTGATCGGCCTTCCCGGCGACCGCATCCAGATGCGGGACGGTCTGCTCTACATCAACGACGCGCCGGTCGAGCGGCAGCGCATGAGCGAATTTGTCGGCGAGGACCCCTGCGGCGCTGAAGGCAGCGGCGTCTCTCGGGTGAAGCGCTGGAAGGAAACGCTCCCTAACGGCGTGTCCTACGAGACGCTGGACTGCGCCGATAACGGCTACGTCGACAACACCAACGTCTACACCGTGCCGACCGGCCACTTCTTCATGATGGGCGACAACCGCGACAACTCCACCGACAGCCGCTTCCTCGGTCAGGTCGGCTACGTGCCCCAGGAGAATTTGATCGGGCGCGCCCAGATGATCTTCTTCTCGATCGCCGAAGGCGAGCATGCCTGGATGTTCTGGCGCTGGCCCTGGGCGGTGCGCTGGAATCGCTTCTTCAAAATCGTCCGATGAAAGACGAAGCCAAGGACATCGCGACCCTGCCGACCGAGGCGCAAGCGGGCCCCGACGGCGAAGCTGCGACCAAGAGTCTTGAGAACAAGACCCTTGAGATCAAGACTCCTGAAAACAAGGCGCCTGCAAAGAAGAAGCGGGTGCGGAGCAGCAAGGCCAGGGGCTCGGATGCGAATGCGGGGCTCGAGGCACGCATCGGCTACAGCTTTGCCGATCCGAACCTCTTGATGCAAGGCATCACGCATGTCTCCGCGCTGAAGTCCGGGCGCAAGCGCGGCGACAGCTATCAGCGGCTGGAATTCCTCGGCGACCACGTGCTCGGGCTCGTCGTCTCCGACATGCTCTATCACACCTTCCCGAACGCCGACGAAGGCGAGCTGTCCAAGCGACTTGCCGAACTGGTGCGCAAAGAGAGCTGCGCCGATGTCGCCAAGTCGCTCGGTCTGCTCGACGACATCAAGCTCGGCTCGGTCGGCTCCAGCGCCGACGCGCGCCTGCGCAAGAGCGTGCTCGGCGACATCTGCGAGGCTGTCATCGGCGCCGTCTTCCTCGACGGCGGCTACGCGGCGGCGGCCGACTTCGTCAAGCGCAACTGGACCGAGCGCATGCACAAGCCGCGGCGTCCGTTGCGCGATCCCAAGACCGTTCTCCAGGAATGGGCGCAGGGCAAGGGATTGCCGACGCCGGTTTACCGCGAGGTCGAGCGCACCGGCCCGCATCACGATCCGCAATTCCGCGTCGCGGTCGACCTGCCGGGACTCGCTCCGGCGGAAGGCATTGGCGGCAGCAAGCGCGCGGCAGAGAAGGTGGCAGCTTCAGTGATGATCGAACGTGAAGGCGTTGGCGGCGGCAATGACGGTTGAAGCAAGCGGCGAGGCGCCCACTGCGACGCGCTGCGGCTTCGTCGCGCTGATCGGCGCGCCCAACGTCGGCAAATCCACGCTGGTCAACGCGCTGGTCGGGGCCAAGGTCACGATCGTGTCGCGCAAGGTGCAGACCACGCGCGCGCTGATCCGCGGCATCGTGATCGAGAACAACGCGCAGATCATCCTGGTCGATACGCCCGGCATCTTCCTGCCCAAGCGCCGGCTCGACCGCGCCATGGTCTCGACCGCCTGGAGCGGCGCGCATGATGCCGATCTCGTCTGCGTGCTGCTGGATGCCAAGGCCGGCATCGACGAGGAAGCCGAGGCGATCCTCACCAAGGTCGCCAGCGTCAAGCACGAGAAGATTTTGGTCATCAACAAGGTCGACCTGGTGCAGCGCGAGAAGCTGCTGGCGCTGGCGCAGGCCGCCAACGAGCGCATGGCGTTCGCAAAGACCTTTATGATCGCGGCGATCTCCGGCGACGGCGTCGACGACCTCAGGCATACACTGGCCGAGATCGTGCCGCCGGGTCCGTTCCTCTATCCCGAAGACCAGATGTCGGACGCGCCGATGCGGCAGCTTGCGGCCGAGATCACCCGCGAGAAGATCTTTCGCAAGCTGCACCAGGAATTGCCCTACCAGTCCACCGTCGAGACCGATAAGTGGGAGGAGCGCAAGGACAAGTCAGTGCGCATCGAGCAGACGATTTTCGTCGAGCGCGAAAGCCAGCGCAAGATCGTGCTCGGCGCGGGCGGCGCCACCATCAAGTCGATCGGCGCGGACTCGCGCAAGGAGATCGGCGAGATCCTGGGCGTGCCGGTGCACCTGTTCCTGTTCGTCAAGGTGCGCGAGAACTGGAGCGACGATCCTGATCGCTACCGCGAGATGGGCCTGGAATTTCCCAAAGAATAACCAAGAAAAGATCGGTCAGCGATGAGCGTACCCAGCAACGTACGGCGCTTCGAAGCGTTGCTCTATGCATCGTTGATGCTTGATGCCCTGTCGGTGGCGGTGCAGGACCGCACGCCCACTGCCGAGATGACCGAGCAGATGATCATGACGTCGATGCTGTTTGCCGGCGGCATGATCCTGCTGCTGGTCTATTTCGTCAGGCTGGCCGCGCACGGGCGCAAGAACTGGCCGCGCTGGGTGCTGGCGGCAGCGCTCGTGCTGTCGGTGATCTCGCTCGGCCAGATCATCGGCCAGAAGGGCATGGAACTCGACAGCGCCATCGAGATCGTCTCCTGCGTGCTGACGGCGATGGGGCTGTATTTCTCGTTTCGCGGCGACGCGCAGGGTTGGTTCAATGCGTAAGGCCGCGTTGGGTCGATTGGCGGCGCGTAATCCGCCATCCAGGAGTGCACGCGCGATTGGCGAATGACGCCTTCGGCCAATCCGCCCTACGATTGACGACCGGAATCCGCTAGACTTCACCCATGGAATGGACCGACGAAGGCATCGTGCTGGGGGTGCGGCGGCATGGCGAGAGCAGCGCTATCGTCGAGCTGCTGACCCGCGCGCACGGCCGCCATCTCGGTCTTGTCCGCGGCGGCGCCGGCTCGCGGATGCGGCCGCTGCTGCAGCCCGGCAACAGCCTCAGCGTGGTGTGGCGGGCGCGGCTCGACGAACATCTCGGCACCTATGCCATCGAGGGCCTCAAGCTGCGGGCGGCGACGCTGCTGGGATCATCCCACGGCGTCTACGGCATCACCCATCTCGCCTCGATTGCGCGGTTGCTGCCGGAGCGCGATCCGCACGAAAACCTCCTGGCGCTGCTCGAACATTCGCTGGACGATTTCGACGACATCGGCAGCGCCGCCGTACACGTGATCCATTTCGAGCTGGCGATGCTTACCGAGCTCGGCTTCGGGCTGGCGCTGGAAAACTGCGCCGTGACCGGAGAAACCAACGACCTGATCTACGTCTCGCCCAAATCCGGCGGAGCGGTGTCGCGCGGGGCGGGCGAACCGTGGCGCGACCGCCTGTTGCGGCTGCCGCCATTCCTGCGCCAGGGCGAGGTGCACGGCGACCTCACCGACGAGGATCTCCAGGACGGCTTTCGACTGACCGGCCTTTTCCTGCTGCGCCACGTGCTGGAGCCGCGCGGGCAGGGCCATTCCGACGCGCGGGCAGGCTTCATCAACGCGCTGATTCGACAGCAGGCAAAGGCCACAATGCCCGCGCCATGAGCCTGACGCCGCTCTGCATTGTCGCAATATGTCGGTCCGCCGTGGAACGAAACCGGGTTTCCCTGACTTGCCCCCCGGGTTCCAACCGGGGATATCCTGATGCTGATCAAGGGACTTGTGATATCGGCAGCGCTGATCGCGCTGGCGCCGGACGCCCTCGCGGGTGAGCAGCCGGGCGTCTTTCGCCGTGCCTCCTGTACCGTCGTCAGATTCTATGTGGCCAAATATTCCGCTGCAGCCGCAGAGGCATGGGCGAGGTCCAAGGGCGCGACGGAGGCCGAGATCGAAACGGCCCGGCGGTGCCTGACCAATGCCCCGGCCACCACGCAGGCTAAAGCCGCGCCACCCACCCAGACCTTCACCGCAGGCTGGGCCGGCCAGTAGGCCGCCTACAGGGAACCAATCGATCCTTGCCCGATTCGCTTCCACGGTTTAACCGGGCGGCATGGGAAAACGATTGATTCCGCCGGAGGAACCGGCCGAAATTCACGAGGTGCCGCTGCGTGAGGCGCTGGAAGAGCGCTATCTTGCGTACGCGCTCTCCACCATCATGCACCGCGCGCTGCCCGATGCGCGCGACGGCCTGAAGCCGGTGCACCGGCGCATCCTCTACGGCATGCGCCTGCTCCGGCTCGATCCAGGCACGGCGTTCAAGAAATCCGCCAAAATCGTCGGCGACGTGATGGGCTCGTTCCATCCGCACGGCGACCAGGCGATCTACGACGCCATGGTGCGCCTGGCGCAGGATTTCTCCTCGCGATACCCGCTGGTCGACGGCCAGGGCAATTTCGGCAATATCGACGGCGATAATCCCGCCGCCTACCGCTACACCGAAGCGCGCATGACCGACGTCGCGCGGCTTCTGCTCGACGGCATCGATGAGGACGGGGTCGAATTCCGCCCCAATTACGATGGCCAGTCGAAAGAGCCGATCGTCCTGCCCGGTGGCTTCCCGAACCTGCTCGCCAATGGTGCGCAAGGTATCGCAGTCGGCATGGCGACATCGATCCCGCCGCACAACGCCGCCGAGCTCTGCGACGCCGCGCTGCATCTGATCGAGAAGCCCGACGCAAAATCCAAGGCGCTGCTGAAATGGGTCAAAGGTCCGGATTTCCCGACCGGCGGGATCTGCGTCGATTCCAAGCAGGCGATCGCTGAAGCCTACACCACCGGCCGCGGCTCGTTCCGCGTCCGCTCCCGATGGGAGCAAGAAGAGGGCGCGCGCGGCACCTGGGTCGTCGTCGTCACGGAGATACCCTTTCTGGTGCAGAAGTCGCGGTTGATCGAGAAGATTGCCGAGCTGCTGGACCAGAAGAAGCTGCCGCTGGTCGGCGATATCAGGGACGAGTCGGCCGAAGACGTCCGTATCGTGATCGAGCCGAAGTCGAAGAACGTCGATCCCGCGCTGATGATGGAATCGCTGTTCCGGCTGACCGAGCTCGAAAACAAGATTCCGCTGAACCTCAACGTGCTGATCAAGGGCCGCATTCCCAAGGTCGTGGGGCTCGCGGAATGCTTGCGCGAATGGCTCGACCATCTGCGCGACGTGCTGATCCGTCGCACCAATCATCGCAAGGCCGAAATCGAGCGCCGTCTGGAGATTCTCGGCGGCTTGCTGATTGCCTATCTGAACATCGACGAGGTGATCAGGATCATCCGCAATGAGGACGAGCCGAAGCCGGCGCTGATCAAGGCGTTCAAGCTCACCGAGGTGCAGGCCGAAGCCATCCTCAACATGCGGCTGCGAAGCCTGCGCAAGCTCGAGGAGATGGAGATCCGCAGCGAGGACAAGGATCTTCGCAAGGAGCTGAAGGGCATCGAGGGACTGCTGGCGTCCGAGCCCGAGCAGTGGAAGAAGGTCGGCGAGCAGGTCGGCAAGGTCCGCGACATGTTCGGACCGAAGACCCCGCTCGGCAAGCGCCGCACCACCTTTGCCGACGCGCCCGAACACGATCTCGCCGCGATCGAGGAGGCCCTGGTCGAGCGCGAGCCGGTGACGGTCGTGGTCTCCGACAAGGGCTGGATCCGCACCCTCAAGGGCCACGTCGAGGATCTCTCGGGGCTGGCTTTCAAGCAGGACGACAAGCTCGGGTTCGCGTTCTTCGCGGAAACGACCTCGAAGCTGCTGCTGTTCGCCACCAACGGAAAGTTCTACTCGCTCGATGTCGCAAAACTTCCGGGCGGCCGCGGTCATGGCGAGCCGATCCGCCAGTTCATCGATCTCGAGCCGGAGGCCGCGCCGGTCACGCTGTTCGTCAACAAGGGCGGACGCAAATTCCTGGTCGCCAGCCACGAGGGCCAGGGCTTTGTGGTCAACGAGGACGATTGCGTCGGTACCACCAAGAAGGGCAAGCAGGTCCTCAACGTCGACATGCCGAACGAGGCGCGCACGGTCACCGAAGTGCTCGGCGATACCGTCGCGGTCATCGGCGAGAACCGCAAGATGCTTGTGTTCCCGCTCGACCAGGTACCGGAGATGGCCCGCGGCCGCGGCGTTCGCTTGCAGAAGTACAAGGACGGCGGCCTCTCCGACATTGCCGTGTTCGACGCAAAAACGGGCCTGACCTGGAAAGACTCCGCAGGACGCGAATTCTCTGCGACCATGAAGGAGCTCGCCGAGTGGAAAGGCTCCCGCGCCGACGCCGGCCGTCTGCCGCCGAAGGGATTCCCGAAGTCGAACAAGTTCGGCAGGGTGATCGGGTAGTCCGCGGGCCGTTGCCATATCGATAGTGTCATGCCCCGCGTAGGCGGGGCATCCAGTACGCCGCGACTTCTCGGCTCAATCATAGCTTTTTCTGGAATACTGGATCGCCCGGTCAAGCCGGGCGATGACAGTGAGGGTGTGGCGCGCAAACGCGCGGCAGATAGCCGTGTGCGCATGAGTGCTTTCATCGAACGGGCACGAACATTGCTTTTTCCTGGCGACTGCAAACGTTTCAGTCAAAACGGCAAAGGCACCAATGTCCAAACTGAAGGCTTTCATTCCAGCGCTGCTCGCCTTGGCGCTGACCGCGGCGCAGGCGCATGCGGCAGGCAATCTCGTCGCGGTGCTCGAGGCGGAGATCGTCACGCTCGATCCGCATTTCTCCACGGCCTATATTTCGCGCACGTTCGGCTACATGGTGTTCGACACGCTGTTTGCGAAGGATTCCAAAGGCGAGATCAAGCCGCAGATGGTGCAGGACTGGAAGGTCTCCGCCGACGGTTTGACCTACAGTTTCACGCTGCGCGATGGCCTGAAATGGCATGACGTCCAGCCGGTCACCGCCGCCGATTGCGTCGCTTCGCTGCGGCGCTGGGGCACCCGCAGTGCGCTCGGCCGCCGCATCTTCGCGATCACGGCCTCGCTCGAACCGACCGACGCAAAAACCTTCGTGCTGACGCTGAAGGAGCCGTCTGGTCTCGTCATCGACGCACTCGGCAATCCCGTCAGCCCGGTCGCCTTCATGATGCCTGAGCGCATTGCCAAAACGCCCGGCGACCAGCGCATCACCGAGATCGTCGGCTCCGGCCCGTTCGTCTACAGCAAGGCCGGTCACCGCACCGGCGATCGCATGGTCCTGAAGAAGTTCGCCGACTATGTGCCGCGTCCCGAGCCTGCCGACTTCCTCGCCGGCGGCAAGCGCGTCAACCTCGATACGCTCGAGATCCGCGTCATTCCAGATGGCGCGACTGCAGCCTCCGCGCTGCAGGCCGGCGAAGTCGATTTCATGCAATACGCGCCGTTCGATCTGCTGCCGACCATGGAGAAGAACTCACGGGTGAAGCTGGTCAATTTCACCGGCGGCAACATGTTCGCCGGAGCTTATCGCCTCAATGCCGCATCAAAGCCGTTCGACGATCCCGCGATCAGACGCGTGTTGTGGAAGCTGGTCGATCAGCGCGAAGTGCTGGACGCACTCGGCCTGGACGCCAAATACGCGGCACCTTGCGCGACGTACTTCACCTGCGGCACCACCTATGACAGCAAGGCCGGGACTGACGCCGCGGTCAGTCCATCGATCGAGGCGGCAAGGGCCGCGCTGAAGGCGACGAAATACGCCGGTGAGCCTGTCGTGGTGATGGAGGCCAACGATCTTGAAGCTCCGCGCGTCTCGGCGCAGGTGCTGGCGGAGCGGCTGAAGCAGGCCGGCTTCACCGTCGATCTCCAGGTGATGGACTGGGCGAGCGTGCTGGCGCGCCGCGCCAAGAAGGAGGGCTGGAGCGTCTATGGCGTCCATGCCGGCGGTTTCGATCTCGGTTCGCCCTTGACCAACGTCATGGTCGCCTTCAATTGCGCCGACTTCACCGGCTGGCAGTGCGACGCGCGCATCACGCCGCTGATGGAGGCCTTTGCCAAGGCGCCCGCCGAGGAGGATCGCAAGAAGATAGCAGGCGAGATCCAGGCCGTCATGTACGATCAGGCACCCGCTATACCGTGGGGCCAGTTCGCACAGCCTGCCGCCTCTCGCGCCAGTTTGCGCGGTCTGATACCGTCCGCCATCCCGGTGTTCTGGAACGTTGAGAAGTAGCCCGATGTACGATGTCATTGTTGTCGGCGGCGGCTCCGCCGGCGCCGCCGTTGCGGCACGGCTCTCGGAAGATCCCGCACGCCGCGTCCTGCTGCTGGAGGCCGGTCTGGACTGGCGCGCCGACGAGGCGCCCTGGGAGGTGAGGACGCCAAATCCCATCCCGATCATCCACAAGCGCGAGTACCAGGAGAAATGGCAATGGCCTGATCTGCTGACGCGCCGTGTGGCCGGCCAGGAGCCGCGCTTCTACTGGCGCGGCAAGGGGCTCGGCGGCTCGTCGATGATGAACGGCCAGATCGCCATCCGCGGCGTCGCCGATGCGTTCGACGAATGGGCGGCCAATGGCTGCACCGGCTGGTCGGCGAAGGACGTGATGCCGTTGTTCTCGGTGATCGAGGATGATCTGGAATTCGGCGACGCCGCCGGCCACGGACGCGGCGGACCGCTGCCGGTCTATCGCGCGCCGCCGGAAAAATGGGGGCCGATCGATCGCGGCTTGCGCGATGCAGCGCTGGCGAGCGGCTATCCCTGGTGCGCCGACGTCAACGGTGCTGACGGCGAGGGCGTCGCCTGCTATCCCATCAACAGCCGCGACAGCCGCCGCATCACCACCAATGAGGGCTACCTGGAGCCCGCGCGCGGCCGCGCCAATCTGGACATTCGCGGGCGTGCGTTGGTCGATCGCGTGCTGATCAGCGACGGCCGGGCGACCGGCCTCCGTGTTCACATCGAGGGGCAGGGCACCAGTGAGATCAGCGCGCGCCAGATCGTGCTGTGCGCCGGCGCCATCCACAGTCCGGCAATCCTGCTGCGCTCGGGCATCGGCCCCGCCGATGAGCTGAAGGCGATGGGGATCGCGGTCGAGCGCGACCTGCCGGTCGGCAAGCACTTCTTCGACCATCCGCTGTTTCGCGCCACGATCCAGCTCCATGAAAACCTGCGGCCGACCGATCCGGACACCCGCCACACCAATTGCTGCGTGACCTATTCCTCGGGCCTCGCCGACGGAGGCAAGCGCGACATGATCCTGATCGCCTTCAACCACCGCGGCATCGGTGTGCCAGGGGCGATCGGCGCCGGGCTGTTCAACGCCTATTCGCGTGGCACGCTCAAGCTGGCCTCGACCGCCCCTGCGATCGATCCTGTCGTCGAGGAGAACATGCTGGCCGATCCCCGCGACATGCTGCGCATGATGGACGCGGTGAGGCGGCTCGCCGTGATCACCTCCCAGCCGGAGCTATCAGGCATCGCCGACTGGATCCGGCTCGCCGACACCGATCTGACGCTGCCGCAAGCTGCGGCCTTGCCGGATCACAAGCTCGACGCGCTGCTGCGCCGTGAGACCGGCGACATCCAGCATGCCGCCGGAAGCTGCCGCATGACCGGCTTTGAGAACGCCGAGGGCGTGGTCAATCCTGATGGTACGGTGAAGGGCATCGCGGGCTTACGCGTCGCCGACGCCTCGATCATGCCATCGGATTGCCGGGCCAACACCCACTTCACGACGGTGGTGATTGGCGAGGCGATCGCGCGAATGATGATGCGCTAGACGGCAGCATCGCCGGCGCGCAGACGAAGACCTATCGCTCGACGGCCAGGCCGAACAGCGGTCGGAGGTGTGTTCCCAGAATGTTGCCGACGAAAGCCGCGACCAGCCAGCACCAGCCATGCAGGCTGCCCGATGCGATCCCGCTGAAATAAGCGCCGATATTGCAGCCATAGGCGAGCCGGGCGCCATAGCCGAGCAGCAGGCCGCCGATAATGGCAGCGAGGAGCGAGGATGCGGAGATGCGCCATGTCGGATGGAATTTTCCGGCGAGACCTGCGGCCAGCAACGCTCCCAGGATGATGCCGAAATCCATCACGGAGGTGATGTCGGCGAAGACGCTTTGGTGCAGCGATGCGGCACGAGCGCCCTGCCAATAGGGCCATGACGCGACGTCGACACCGAGGCTCATCAGTATCTTCGATCCCCAGAGCGCGAAAGCGGAGGTGATGCCCCAGGGCCGTCCTGCAAGATACAAAGTGGCGAAATTTCCGATCGCGAGCAGGATCGCGCCCCATAGGAGCGGCCACGGCCCCTGCATGAAGCGGCGGGCGCCACGCAGCTTCGTCCGCGCTCCCGGCTCGAGTTCGCCGTGCCGGCCGATCTCGGCCCTGATGGTGATGAGATAGGTCGCAGCCATGACGGCCCAGCAGAGCCCGAGCGCCGGCAACCATCCGAGCCGTTCGATCAACGAGACGGCGCCGATGTTCGGCAGCCCGCTCCACCACGGCAGATGCAATGCACCGAGCGTCGATCCGGCGATGAAGGCCGCCAGGGTCACCAGCATGCGGGTGTTGCCGCCGCCGGCGGTATAAAGCGTTCCCGACGCGCAGCCGCCGCCAAGCTGCATTCCAAGGCCGAACAGGAAGGCCCCGGTCAGCATGCCCACGCCCACCGCGCCGAGTTCGCCATGCACGGCAACGCCGAACAGCGTGCCTTGCGCCAGGGCCGGAAAGAACAGGGCCGTCGCCAGCGCAAGCATGACCATTTGCGCACGGAGGCCGGCACCTCTTCGCGCGACAATGAAGACGCGCCAGGCCGAGGTGAACCCGAACAGCGCATGATACAGCGTCAGGCCAAGTGCGCCTCCGAGAAGAAACAACAATCCCTGTTGCCAGGAGATCGTGCCTGACAAGGCTGCCGCGCCCGCCAGAAGAATTGCCGCCGCGACAGCGACGACCGTGAGATTGGCGCCGTGGCGGTCATTGTCAGGGGCAAGCAGCCGTGCATCGATGGATAGATCGGTCATGGCTCATCCAAAAAGAGGATTTCTTCGGCAGTGGGAGCTAACCAGGGCGAATTCTCCCCGTTCCAATCTTCCAGCTTGGAACTGATGCGATGGCGCTAGGAAAAGGCTGTCATGCCCCGGGTCGACCGGGGCATCCAGTACGCCGCGGCTTCTCTTCTCGATCATGATCGTCTCGGAGTACTGGGTCGCCCGGTCAAGCCGGGCGACGACACCGAGGGTGAGGTTCGCCCAGCCACCGCTCCGTTCCACGTTTCAAACAGCGGACGAGCGTTCGCGATCTCGCGGCGCGTTCCGCCCGAGTTTTGCTTCGTCGCATCGCCCTTAGTGAGACAAGGGCGCAGGGAAGGCCGGGCGCCGGCTGGCACCCGCAGGTCCGTGCGCGATAGAAATGCACACGGGGTGGACCACAGGTTCGCCGGATCGCCCGGCCTTCCCTGCGCGATGGTTTTAACGTGTCCTTCGTGCTCTCCCCGGGGAGCGATGCACTATTGCCCCCGTCGCCATGCAGATGACTGATGCGCGCGCCCGGTTGGACCGCCACATCACCGCAGGACTTGACGCACAGACCCCGGGCGTCAGGACCACACGACTTGTTCGTCCGCGCACGTCTTCGCTGAGACTTCGAGTGCTGGCGTGTGCTCACACCCGAAACCATGCGAAGACGCTGTCGGCGCCGTGTCGTAGGCGCGAAAGCCATTGCTCACAGCCGAAGCCGCCCTGCAATGCCGATCGTACTCGACGCCGTCGCGTCCATCGCACCCCAGCCCGCGGTTCGTGACGATCGCGATCCGCCCCTTGTCTCGGGCCAGGGTGCGTCACTTGTACGTCAAAACCGAATTTCGGTAAAGTGGAATATTGTGTGAAGTGGGGCTTGACAAGCGGGGTGCCGGAAGTGGTCGCGTCTGTTTTGCCCGACGGGACGTGATGCCGAGCTTGCTCATCCACGGTTCATGACCCCATGCGGACTTTCCGTTCGATAACTTTGCCTGTATCCATCCGGATCATAGGGACGTTCTTAACCGGCTCATTCATTTTCGTCGGACTCGCTGTGGCAGCATTTTGCCTTGGGCAAGGGGCCAGACGGCGTTTCCCAAAGACCTATGCGAGCGTGGATAGAGTCTTATCCAGCATCGACCTAGTGTTGTTAGTAGCGGTGCTTTTTGTATTGTTTTACATGACGTGTTGAATAAGTGCGCGACCGCCTAACAAGGTTCGACCTCATTCAACTCCGCGACTGGCCCAAGGCCACCATGCTGCCCAGTCGGATTCAACGTTCCTTTCGATAGAAGCTGGACGCAACGAACCAATTAGTTCGCGTCCTAGATCACCCCCGCCAACCGCAGCGCCACGCCGGCGACGCAGCTGCCCGCCAGCACCGTCAACATCCCCAGCTTGAACCGGAAGATCGCGGTTGCGGCCGCGATCGACAGCAGCAGCGCCGGCACATCGACGCTGGTCAGCACCGGCATGTCGAAGGCAAACGGGAAGCTGTGCACCGGCACAGTCTCGCGGAACAGCGTGTGCAGCGCGAACCAGATCGAGAGGTTGAGGATCACGCCGACGACGGCGGCCGTGATCGCACTGAGCGCACCGCCGAGGCCCTTGTTGCCGCGCAGCCGTTCGACGTAGGGGGCGCCTACGAAAATCCAGAGGAAGCAGGGCGTGAAGGTGACCCAGGTCGCGAGCAATCCGCCGAGCGTGGCCGCAAGCATCGGCGACAGGCCGCTGGCGTCGCGGTAGGCGGCCATGAAGCCCACGAACTGGAGCACCATGATCAGCGGGCCCGGCGTGGTCTCGGCCATGCCAAGACCGTCGAGCATCTCGTGCGGCTTCAGCCAGTGATAGTGCTCGACCGCCTGCTGGGCGACATAGGCCAGCACTGCGTAGGCGCCACCGAAGGTGACCAGCGCCATCTTCGAGAAGAACAGCGCAATGTGGCTGAAGACGTTGTCTTGTCCGACAGTGAGCACCAGCGCGATCACCGGCACCAGCCAGAGCGCCAGCCACAACGCGCCGACCCGGATCGCGCGCGCGGTGTTGGGGCGTACATGCTCGGGCACAGCGTCGCCGAGCATGCTGTCGATCACGGCGCTGCTGCCGCCAGGGCCGTGACCGGCCGGCGCGAATTCCGGACGGCCCTGTTTGGCGCCGATATATCCGATGATGCCTGCGGCGATGATGATGACCGGGAAGGGGATCGCGAAGAAGAAAATCGCGACGAAGGCAATCGCGGCGAGCGCGATCATGATGCGGTTCTTCAGCGCGCGCTTGCCGACGCGGACCACCGCCTCGACGACGATGGCGAGCACGGCGGCTTTCAAGCCGAAGAACAGCGCCTCGACGAAGCTGACATTGCCGTAGGCGGCATAGACGTAGCTCAGTCCCATGATGGCGATGATGCCGGGCAGGATGAATAGCCCGCCCGCCATCAGCCCGCCGGCGGTGCGATGCATCAGCCAGCCGACATAGGTCGCGAGCTGCTGTGCCTCCGGCCCCGGCAGCAGCATGCAGTAATTGAGCGCGTGGAGGAAACGGGCTTCCGAAATCCAGTTCTTCTCCTCGACCAGGATGCGATGCATGACCGCGATCTGGCCCGCGGGCCCGCCAAAACTCAGGCAGGCGACACGGAGCCAGACGCGAAAGGCTTCACTGAAGCTGACGCCGTGACCGGCATCAGCTCCTGTTTCGGTCGTACGGGTATCCATCAAGCCTTTGCCTTGTTGGTCGGCCAGTTGTGGGTCTCAGACGTGGCGTCGCGGCACCAGCGATAGAAGGCGTCGTAGAGCAGCATGCCGGCCTCGAGTTGTTCGAGGTCGTCATCATACATCCGCGACAGCCCGAGCGAAGCTGCGAGCAGGCCGGGGGCCTCCGGCGCAAGGTCGGGCCGCGCGGTGTCGGCGCCGCGCACCAGCGTTGCGAGCCGGAGCAGCGCCGGCGCGGCAATCCCGAACTCCTCGATCATCACGTCGAAGGTGCAGAGCTCGCCACGGTGGCTCCAGAACACGTTCTCGATGTCGAACGGGGCTGCCTTGAAGCGTTCGCCGACGGCAACCACTTCGGACGGAGCCACGAACAGGAACACCGCGTTTGGATCGACGAAGCGTCGGATCAGCCAGGGGCAGGCGATGCGGTCGACCTTGGGCCGCGCCCGCGTCACCCAGACGGTTCGGCCCTTGGCGTCGCGCGGCGGCAGCTTGCGGGTATCCAGCAGCGGCAGCTTTGCGTCCTTCCATCCCTCGAAGCCGCCTTCCAGCGTCTCGGCCTGGACCCCGAGCTGCCTGAGCCAGGCCGCCGTGCCCTGCGCCAGCTTTGCGCCGCGCAGGCAGGAGACGATCGCGGTGCGGCCGGCGAATTCGGCACCCCATTCCGGAACATTGTCGTGGCTGAGCTTGATCGAACCCGGGATCAACCGCCGGTCGGCGGCAAAATCCTCGTCGGTGCGCACGTCGATCAGGGCAGGGGCATTCGCCGTGCCGATCAACCGTGCCAGTTTGTCAGATGATATCGTGGTGTAGGAAGACATGATGCGCCCTCGTGAAAAACAACGGGACGCGATACTTGGGCATGTCGCCTCGTGGGGAGATCGCTCAAATCCCCATGCACTTCATTACATCGAAACGGCACCTATCTGTCAATCGGCTCGTTTCGCCGGATTTTGTCCGGGACCCCCGCAGGTCTATATTGCGGGTCAACGGGCCGGACCTTTCGGAGACTTTGTGATGCATTCCCATTCCATCGAACAATGGACCCATGACCACGCCTTTTTGGGCGAAAAGCACGACGAGAACGAGCGGCGCACCTGGCTCGTCGTCGTCCTGACGCTGGTCATGATGGTCGGCGAGATCGTCGCCGGCTCGCTGTTCGGCTCGATGGCGCTGCTCGCCGACGGCTGGCACATGGGCACGCATGCGGCGGCGCTGGGGATTGCCGCATTCGCGTATCGTTTTGCGCGGCGGCATCTGGGGAGCTCGCATTTCAGCTTCGGCACAGGCAAATTCGGCGATCTCGCCGCCTTCGCCAGCGCGATCATCCTCGGACTGATCGCGGTCGAGATCGCCTATGAGAGCGTGCTGCGGCTGATCACGCCGGTGCCGATCGTCTATGGCGAGGCGATCGCGGTCGCTGCCCTCGGCCTCTGCGTCAATCTCGCCAGTGCCTGGCTGCTCCGCGGCAGCCACGATCACCACCATCACGGTCAGGCGCATGATGATCATGATGATCATGACCACGATCATCATCACCACCACCACCACCACGACAACAATCTCCGCGCCGCCTATGTCCACGTCATGGCCGATGCGGCGACCTCGGTGCTGGCGATCGCCGCGCTCGTGGTCGCCATGTATTCGGGATGGGCCTGGGCCGATCCGGCCGTCGGCCTGATCGGCAGTGCCGTAATCGCAAGCTGGGCGTTCGGCCTGATCAAGACGTCAGGCGCGGTGCTGCTCGACGTGCGCGCGGACGAGAAGCTGGAGCGTGTGATCCGGGCGCGCATGGAGATCGGCGACGACCGCGTCACCGATCTGCATCTGTGGCAGGTCGGCCCCGGCCATTGCGCCGTGCTGCTCTCGGTGGTCTCGGACCAGCCGAAGCAGCCGGCCGTCTACAAGAGGCGGCTCGCCGGGCTCAAGGGGCTGAGCCACATCACGGTCGAGGTCGAGACCTGCCCGCATTGAGCTGCCTGCGGGAATTCTGCGAACTGACCGGGGTTGACCCTCGGTCACAGCCGACAATGGCTGCAAGGGAGGAACGAATGACGCCAAAGATCACGCTCGCTCTCGCCGTCGCTGCACTCGTTCTGTCCGGTCATGCGGCGCTTGCGCAATCCGAAAAGACCGGTGTCGAAAAGCTCTACGTCCTCAATTGCGGGGAGGGCACCGCCGGCGACATCTCGCGCTGGACGCCCGGCCTCAACGAGGGCAAGACCATGGACTTCGTCGACAGCTGCTATCTCGTCAAGCACGCCAAGAGCTGGTTCCTGTGGGACACCGGCATCGCTGACGCAGTCGCCGCGATGCCGAACGGACTCGCGCCCGCCGATCCCAAGGCGGTGACCTGGCGCCGGCCGAAGACGCTTGCCGCCCAGCTCGAACAGCTCGGCCTCAAGCCGGACGACGTCAAGATGATGGCGGTCTCGCACACCCATCCCGACCACACCGGCAATGTCGAGCTGTTCCCGCAGGCCACGCTCTACGTGCAGAAGGCCGAGTATGATTGGCCCGGCGCCAACAACGAGCCGCGATTCAAGCCGTCGCATCCGGTCGAGCTGCTTGCGGGCGACAAGGACGTGTTCGGCGACGGCAGCGTGACCATCCTGTCGACGCCCGGCCATACGCCGGGACATCAATCGCTGCTGGTGAAGCTGCCGAAGACCGGCGCCGTCGTGCTGTCGGGCGACGCCGTGCATTTCAAGGATAATTGGGACAACCGCCGTGTGCCCAGCATGAACGCCAACAAGGACCAGAGCGCGGCCTCGATGCAGAAGATCGCCGACACGCTCGGCAAGGAGAAGGCGCAGCTCTGGATCAACCACGACAAGTCCCAGCGCGACAGCCAGAAGATGTCGCCTGAGTTTTACGACTGAGGCAGCTAGCCTTTCGGTGCAGTCACGGCGGGCGGGCTCGCTTCAGGCATCTTCTTCGGCTTCAGCGAGCCGGCGTAGAAGGAGATCAGCCAGACCAGGATGATGGCGAGGAGATAGACACCCCAGGCCTGCGGCGGCGTGGTCGCCCAGCGCAGGAGGCCTTTGAATGTGCGGGGCGGGCGCGTGTCTTCGGTCATGCTCCGCTTGTGCGCGAAAGCTTCCGCCCGGTCAATCCGGCCGCGCTTGCGCGCGGATCATGAATAGCGCGGCCAACGCCGAGAGGCTGAGCGCGGACGAGACGATCAGCACCTTGGCCCCCATGACGTCGATGAGCAGGCCAAAGGCCAGCGGCGCCACAGCCTGCGCCATCCGTGCCGGCGCGCCGATGATGCCGAGGCGATAGCCGAAATCCTTGGGGCCGAAGATCGACAGCGGCAGCGTGCCGCGCGCGATGGTCAGAATGCCGTTGCCGGAGCCGTGGAACAGTGCAAACGCACTGGCTGCGGCGCCGCCGAAGATCGCCACGACCACCGCGCCGATCGGGTGGGTGAGGCAGGCGAGCCTCGTCGACCACAGCGGATGAAAGCGGCTGAGAAAGCCTGCTTCCAGAACCCGTGCGGCCACTTGCGCGGGGCCGATCAGCGCACCGGCCGCGATCGCCTCGACCGGCGTCGCGCCTGTGGTCTCCAGGATGCGCGGGAAATGCGCAGCCATCGCGCCGGTGACGGTCCAGACCGCGGCGAAAACGAAGGCGAGCAGGATCATGGTGCGGTCGAGCGGCAGATGCGGCTTCTCTGCGGTGGCCGCGGCCTGCCTCGCGCCCTTGATCGTCGGCAGCATGAAGAAATTCAGGGGCAGGCCGATCAGGATATTGGCAGCGGCCCAGGCAAAGCACGTCTCGCGCCAGCCGAAATGCGACAGGCCCCAGGCGGTGAGCGGCCAGCCGACGGTCGATGCAAAGCCGGCCATCAGGGTGATGCCGGTGATCGGCCTGCGCGCCTCGGTGCCGTAGATGCGGCCGAGCGCGGCGAAGGCGGCGTCGTAGAGGCCCATTGCCATGCCGATGCCGAGCACGAGCCAGGCCATCGCCATCACCGCCACCGATTGCGAGAGGCCGAGCAGAATGAGGCCGGCGGCGATCGTCAGGTTCGACACCGAGAGCACCTGCCGGCCGCCGACGAGATCGATCTGTCGCCCGATGCGTGGCCCGAGCAGCGCCGAGATCACCAGCGAGGCCGAGAACGCGCCAAAGACCCAGTTGGAGGAGATGCCGAGATCGCGCGCCATGGGATCGGCAAGCAGCGCCGGCAGATAGTAGCTCGAGGCCCAGGCCAGGGTCTGCGTGGTACCGAGTGCCAGGATGATCGGAAGCTGGCGCTGGCTCATATCCCCGTATTTCTGATCGGCGGTGTCATCATTCGCATTTGCAGCCCGAGGCGAGAGCGCGTCAACAGCGTCCGCGACATATGCGACCTGCCGCGGGCGGGAGCCTTGGCCGTGAGCGGAGCTTTGGCGACGCAAGGTCCGCGCGCCGCCTTTCGCTCGTCACGAATGCACGGCATAATGGCGCATGCAATTGACCTCGCGCCTTGCGCTGATGAACTGGTTGGCCGGCCAGGGGCTCACCGGACTGCCCGAACCCGAACTGCTGCGCGGCTTCTGCGAGCGCTGCCGCGCCGAAGGGCTGGAGCTCTCGCGTGGGCTTGTCGTCATTGATACGCTGCACCCGATCTATGAGGGTCGCGCCTTCCGCTGGAGCGATACGCCGACCAACGAGAGCGACGTCGTCGAATACGGCTCGACGGCCGAGGGCGACGCGGCCAACAATTGGCGCCGGTCGGTGTTCTATCATTTGCTCGAGCATGGTCACGACGAGATGGTGATCGACCTCGCCGACGCGCCCTCGCTCGATTTTTCGCAGATCGGCGAGCTCGCCGAAACGGGTCACCGCCATTTCCTGGCCTTTGTGCACCGCTTCGGGGAGACCGGAGCGCTCGGGCAGATGGATTGCCTCTACTCCTCCTGGACAACCCGACGCGACAGCGGCTTCGCCGAAGGCGAGCTCGCGGCCTTGCGCGATCTCGTGCCGGTGCTGGGGCTCGCGATCAAGTCGGCGCAGCAGGTCGACATCGCGCGCACGCTCGGCCGCGTCTATCTCGGACGCGATGCGTCAGAGCAGGTCTTGAGCGGACGCATCTCGCGCGGCGTCACCGAGCGCATCAACGCCGTGCTCTGGTATTCGGATCTGCGCGGCTCGACGGGAATCAGCGAGAGCATCGGCCCCGACGAGATCATCCCGTTCCTCAACGACTATGCGCAGGCCGTGATCGATGCGATCCACGAAGCCGGCGGCGACGTCTTGAAGCTGATCGGCGACGGCGTGCTCGCGATGTTTACCGGCGAGGACATGGCGCACGCTCGGCGCGCGGCGCTGCGGGCGGAGCATCTGTTCCGCAAGAACGTGGCAGCGCTGAACCTGCGGCGGGGCGCCGAGGGCCGGCCCACCACGTCCGCCTATATCGGCCTGCATGTCGGCGAGGTCTTCTACGGCAATATCGGCAGCGAGGACCGGCTCGACTTCACTGTGGTCGGTCCGACCGTGAACGAGGTCAGCCGCATCGCCTCGATGAGCCGTTCGGTCGATCGCGAGCTGCTGGCCTCGGCGGAGTTCTACAAGGGCCTCGACGCCGCCGGCCGCCGCTACCTCGTCTCCACCGGCCGCTACGCGCTGCGCGGCATCGGCCGCGCGCAGGATCTCTACACGCTTGATCCGGAGGTGGACGCGAGCGAGCCGGTGACGGGGAGCTACGAGCGGTATTTGGCGAACTAGGCTAGCTGCTCCAACAAACTCCGTCATTGCGAGGAGCGCTTGCGACGAAGCAATCCAGACTGTTCCCGCGGAGAGATTCTGGATTGCTTCGGTTCGCTCGCAATGACGGAAGACGCTAACACCGCGCCACCGCCTCATCGCCCACCATGTCCGGCTGCCGGTCCAGCGCTACCGCGGGCGAGAGCCAGATCACCAGGGCCTGCACGCCGAACACGGCGGCGGCGAGATAAAGGCACGCTTCCGCGCTCCAGAGGCCGCCGACGATCGCTCCCAGTGCCGAGCCGACCGGGCGGGCGCCATAGCTCATGATGTTGATGGCGGAGACGCGGCCCAGGAGGCGCGGCGGCGTCACCGACTGGCGCAACGTCGTGGTCGAGATCACCCACAGGATCGGTCCGACGCCGAGCAGGAAGAAGCTCAAGGCCGCAAGCCAGGGCGAGGGGACCAGCACCGTCAGCGCCATCACCATTGCGGCAACGAAGCCGGTCACGGGGCCGAGGCCGACAACCGTGCCGAACGCGATGCGCTTCATCACGCGCGTGGCGAACAGCGCGCCGATCACCATGCCGACACCGTACATCGTCAGCACGACGCCGATGCCGGCGGCGGTCAGGCCGAGGTGACGCACGGCGTAGGGCACGAACACCGCGATCTGCAGGAACCATCCGGTGTTGAAGATGAACTGGGTGATGAAGACCGGCCGCAGCAGCGGATGGTGAAACACGAAGGCCGCGCCCTCGCGGATGTCCTGAAACGGATGCCGCCGTGGAGCCGGCGTGCGGGCGGGCTCGTAAATGCCGGAGAGCAGCACGACGGCGATCGCGGACAGCGCGGCCGCAAAGCCGAAGGCCGGGCTCGCGCCCCACCACCCCACCAGCGCGCCGCCGAGTGCAGGGCCGCTGGCGAAGGCGATGGTGCGTGCGAGCTCGATCCGCGCATTGGCTGCCGGCAACAGGTCCGAACTCACCAACGAGGGCACCAGCGCCGGCGCGGCCACGCTGTAGACGACGGTGCCGCACACGGCGGCAAAGCCGAGCAGCGCCAGCAGCGACAGATTGAGCGCGCCGAGCGCGAGCAGCAGCACGATCGCTGCAAGGGCCGCGGCCCGCAGCGCCTCGGCGCCCGCCATCAGCGAGCGGCGGGAGATGCGGTCGGCCAGCAGGCCGGCCGGAATGGCGAAGAGGACGAAGGGCAGGGTCAGCGCGGTCTGGAGCAGGCCGGTCTGGCCCTCGGCGACGCCGAGCGTCAGCACCGCGACGATGGGGGCCGCAGCCAGCGCGATCTGTTCGGCCGACTGTGCAGCCAAATTGGACCAGGCGAGGCGGTTGAATGTCTCGGGGAGGCGCGGCGGATTTGACATGGCTCATTTCCTGCAAAGTCGGGTTGGCGCCAGTATCCGCCTCCCGAGGGCGCCAAACCCACCCGCTTCCCGACAGGGGCGACACATATCGACCGCCGAGGCAACGATGCGGCTAGATGCAGTTGCAAATGAGTTGCAATAAGGCTCGACTTCGGTATTCTCGCCCCATGGATGCTCGCTCTCCCGATCTGACCCAAGACGCCGCCGGCTGGCGCTCCGACGCGCCTGCCACCAAGAGCCTGGCCGAGGTGAATGCCACGGTGGCGATCCCGATCGCGGGGGTGTGGTGGCGGCGCCTGCTCGCCTTCGTCGGCCCGGGCTATCTGGTCTCGGTCGGCTACATGGACCCCGGCAATTGGGCGACCGACCTCGCCGGTGGGTCCAAGTTCGGCTACACGCTGCTCTCCGTCATCCTGCTCTCGAATTTGATGGCGATCCTGCTGCAATCGCTGGCGGCGCGGCTCGGCATCGTCACCGACCGTGACCTCGCGCAGGCCTGCCGCGCGACCTATTCGCCGGCGGTGAACTTCATGCTGTGGCTCGCCTGCGAGGCGGCGATCATCGCCTGCGATCTCGCCGAGGTCATCGGCACGGCGATTGCGCTCAAACTCTTGTTCGGCATTCCCCTGATCGGCGGCGCGCTGATCGCTGCGCTGGATGCCTTTTTGCTGCTCATCCTGATGAACCGTGGCTTCCGTTTCCTCGAAGCTTTCGTCATCGCACTGCTCGTCGTGATCGCTGTCTGCTTCACGGTTCAGCTTGCCGCGGCCGCACCGCCGGTGGCCGAGATGCTGAGGGGATTTGTGCCGAAGACCGAGATCTTCACCAACCCCGAAATGCTCTATATCGCGATCGGCATCATCGGCGCAACCGTGATGCCGCATAATCTCTATCTGCATTCCTCGATCGTGCAGACGCGCGCCTATGAGCGCAACGACACCGGCCGGCGCGAGGCGATCAAATGGGCGACAACGGACTCGACCATCGCCCTGATGCTGGCGCTGTTCATCAATGCCGCGATCCTCGTGGTGGCGGCGGCAACCTTCCACAAGAGCGGCCATGCCGACGTCGCCGAGATCGGCCAGGCCTTCGAGCTGCTGTCACCGCTGCTCGGTCTTGGCATCGCCTCGACGCTGTTCGCGGTGGCGCTGCTCGCCTCGGGCCTGAATTCAACGGTGACGGCGACACTCGCCGGCCAGATCGTGATGGAAGGCTTTCTCGATTTACGCCTGCCGAGCTGGGCGCGCCGGTTGCTGACGCGCGGCATCGCGATCGTTCCCGTGATCGTCGTCACCGCGATCTACGGCGAGCGCGGCACGGCGGATCTCCTGGTATTCAGCCAGGTGGTGCTGTCGATGCAGCTGCCTTTCGCCGTGATCCCGCTGGTGCGGTTCGTCTCGGACCGCCGCAAGATGGGCAAGTTCGTAATCCCGGCGTGGGTCGCGGCGATCGCTTGGATCGTTGCCGGCATCATCGTGGTTTTGAACCTGAAGCTGCTCGCGGATACGCTGTTCGGATCGTGATTGTTGCGCGCCCCTGCCCATCAAGTGCTGAGGCCGCAATCACGCACTTGGCTTCTGGCCAAGCGGGCGTCGCGGCCGGTAAGGACTGAGGGGATTGACGTCGAGATCGACAACCTTGACGCATTGTTGGCGCTTGCGATGTCTCGAGCCCGCGTGCCATTTCCCCCTCTGAAGCGCGACCTTCGTCATCTCCGCCAGCTTAAAGCACTTCCAGGCCCCTCCGGGCGCCAAGCCTTTGCTGGAACTGCCGCCAAACTGGAAGGCGAGCGTTCGTTCCTCGCCATCGGTATGGCCCAGTATTGCGGGGCAAACTGAACGCGGGTGCCCTTGATAGAAACAGAGCACCTGCTGGCGCTCGACCATGCCCCGCGCGATCAGATCATAGATACTCGACAAGCAAAACCTCCGGCGCTGGTCCCATCTCGCAGTACGAACTGCCGGCTTATTAGATCGGCGCGCCGATCAATCCTGCGGCTCGGACGCCGCATCGCCTTGCGCGTCGATGCGCAGCCAACCTGACGGCGCGAGGCGCTGCTGCGGCAGGAAGCGGGCCTTGTAGTCCATCTTCTTGGAGCCCTCGATCCAGTAGCCGAGATAGACGTAAGGCAACCCTTGCCGGCGGGCGCGGGCGATGTGGTCGAGGATCATGAAGGTGCCCATCGAGCGGCTGACTTCGCCGGGCTCGAAGAACGAATAGACCATCGACAGGCCGTCGCTGAGCACGTCGGTCAGCGCGACCGCGATCAGCTCTTCGCCCCGGCCGGTGATGCCGCTGTCGGGGCCGCGCTTGCGGTACTCGATGATGCGGGTTTCGACGTGGCTGTCCTCGACCATCATGGCGTAGTCGAGCACGGTCATATCGGCCATGCCGCCGTGGCGGTGACGGGAATCGAGATAGGCGCGGAACACCGAATATTGCTCGGAGGTCGGCACTGCGCTGCGCTGCTCGCCGATGATGTCGGCGTTGCGCGCGATCACCTTGCGGAAGTTGCGGGAGGGGCGGAACTCGTTGGCGATCACCCGGACCGAGACGCAGGCGCGACACTGGTCGCAGGCGGGACGGTAGGCGATCGATTGGCTACGACGGAAGCCGCCATGGGTCAGGAGGTCGTTGAGATCACCGGCGCGCTCACCTACGAGGTGCGTAAACACCTTGCGCTCGTGCCGGCCCGGCAGATAGGGGCAGGGGGAGGGCGCCGTGAGGTAAAATTGTGGGGTATCGCGCGAGTGCTGGGTCAAGGGACGTCGTGGGCCTCCAAAATGTGCATCAGCATCGCGCTACGAAAGCCCCCGGTCAATCGGTCTACTCGGCAGGTCAGGTCGGACAGCATAGCGGGTCCAGGTTGATAGGTTCTTGATCCAGGTTGGTTGATCAGTAGGTCCTTTGATCAGTAGGTCCTGGCGCCTTGAGGCACCGGCGCACGAACGGAATTGTTGATCACGACCGTTCCCAGCACGAAATCGTGCAGCAAGCGCCTGCGGCCGTTGAACAGGCCGACCAGGACCACGAAGGGCGACAGGAACGAGAACGTCACCCAGAACAGCACCGCGTGGGTGGCGCCCAGCACGAAATACCCGGGCGCGCCGTACCAGGTGCGGAGCTCCAGATCCATCACGCGCATTCCGATGGTCGCGGACGACGGACCGCCGATGCAGGCGCCGTAATAGACGATGGCCCAGATCACGGAGGCAGGCCAGGCCAGCCAGAACAGCGCCCAGCCGATGCCGAGCGTGACCACGCCGAACACCGCAATGAAGAGGTAGCCGAGGATCACCGGCACCGAGATCACGACCATGTCGATCAGGAAGGCGAACACCCGTCGCGTCGCAACGCCGCGGAACAGTTCCGGGTGCAGATAGGGATCGTAGGCGTGAGCCGCACCATCACTGCGCCAGGCATTGCCCGAGTCTGAATACGACATGACCGTCCTCCCGAGGGGAAACTCCCGTGGCAGCACATGGGAATAGGCCGTCCGCGTGCCAAGGGTGCCGGGATTAACAAGCCGAAATATTCCGGCGATTCGGGGGCGGCGGTAGCCGCGAGGAGAGGGAGCTGACGCCACAGCAACAGTGTCGTCCCGGCGAAGGCCGGGACCCATAACCACGCAGAGCAGTTTGGCGAAGACTTAGGGGTTGATCGCTTCCCCGGTACCAATACTGCGCGCTCTCGTTGGATCACGCGGTATGGGTCCCGGCCTTCGCCGGGACGACATTGGGGCCTACACCTGCGTCCGCAGCTTCTCCGCGGCCTTCGGTGCAAAGTAGCTCAGCACACCGTCGGCGCCGGCGCGCTTGAACGCGAGCAGGCTCTCCATCATGGCGCGCTCGCCGTCGAGCCAGCCGTTGTTGGCGGCTGCGGCGATCATCGCGTATTCGCCGGACACCTGGTAGGCGAAGGTCGGCATCGCGAACGTGTCCTTCACGCGGCGGACGACGTCGAGATAGGGCATGCCGGGCTTGACCATCACCATGTCGGCGCCCTCGGCGATGTCGAGCTCGACCTCGCGCAGCGCCTCGTCGGTGTTGGCGCTGTCCATCTGGTAGGTGCGCTTGTCGCCGGTGAGCGTCTTGGCCGAGCCAATGGCATCGCGGAACGGGCCGTAGAAGGCGGAAGCGTATTTTGCGGCATAGGCCATGATCTGCACGTCGAGCAGGCCGGTACGATCCAGGCCCTCGCGGATCGCGGCGACGCGGCCGTCCATCATGTCGGAGGGCGCGATGATGTCGCAGCCGGCTTCGGCCTGCACCAGGGCCTGACGCACCAGCACAGCGACCGTCTCGTCATTCAGGATCTTGCCGTCGGAGATCAGGCCGTCATGGCCGTGGCTGGTGAAAGGATCGAGCGCGACGTCGCAGAGAATGCCGATCTCCGGAAACTCCTTCTTGATCGCGCGCACCGCCTGGCAGACCAGATTGTTCGGGTTGGTGGCTTCCGAGCCCTCCTCGTCGCGCAGGGACGGATCGGTGTAGGGAAACAGCGCGAGGCAGGGGATGGTGAGCTTCATCGCGCGTTCGGCGTCGCGCACGGCCTGGTCGACGCTGAGACGCTCGACGCCCGGCATCGAGGCGATCTGCTCGCGCTTGTTGTTGCCGTCGATCAGAAACAGCGGCCAGATCAGATCGTCCGTCGTGAGCACGTTCTCGCGTACCATGCGCCGGGCCCATTCGGCCTTGCGGTTGCGGCGCGGGCGGACGGTCAGATCGAGGGCAGGGGAGGCCGCAGTGCCATCCCGGCGCGAGACCTCGCGCAATTCGATCGGACGTCCGTATTTGATCGCCATCACTCTTCCTCCGGCTGGAATTATTCTTATACCAGCTCGCATGGTTCCCGTCACCGCGGCTTGAGCTGCCGCAAGGCAATGAACTGATTGGGCGCAGCCGATTGATTTTACGGGGCAAAGCAGCCAGAAGGGGGCATGTCCGAGATATCCACCCGCGATGCGGCCCGCGACAGTGCCAGGGACGCCATCCGAGACAATGCCAGAGACAGTGCAATGTCGGTGGCGGCGATCTCGTCGGAGCGGGCTGAGTCCGACGACAATGTCTGGACGCGCCGGCTCGTGCTGTTCCTGCGGGTGATGGCGCTGCTCTCGATCCTCAAGGGCCTTTATCATTGGGCGCAGGTGACGGGCTTCGTCGGCGGCGAGGACGAAGCCTTCGAGAACCAGTCGATGGCCTGGCAGGCCTCGACCATCTACTTCGCCGTGATCGAACTCGTTGCCGCGGTTGGGCTGTGGCTGGCGACGCCCTGGGGCGCCGTGGTGTGGCTGACGACCGTGGTGTCGATGGCGGTGATCGAGCTGATGTTCCCAGGCATCTACGGCGGCAGCCTGATTGTGGTCGGCGTCGAAGCCTTCATGCTGGCCGCCTATCTCGCGCTCGCCTGGATGGCCGCACGCGAACGGCCGCCATAGCAAACTCTCGTGCCCCGGACGCAATGCAGCGCGCCGCACGCGCGGCGTGATGCGTTGCAGAGCCGGGGCCCATTTCTCCGCGATCTCGTCTCTGGCCTTCTGGGTCCCGGCTCTGCGCTCCGCTTCGCTGTGCTGGTCCGGGACACGAGAATGTCGTGCTTGGTTGACGGTTGGTTGCGTAAAATTCGACGTAAGTTTTCGCTAACCAGCGTGTTCCGCCACAGCTCTTACGCGGCCGTTTCGAAACGGGGCGGGGTTGTTCTGGAATGCGACAATCGCGGCGGACGGAGGGTGAACAGGACCTTGCGAGAGTCAACAGACTATTGCGAAAAGTGCTTGTGGCACAGGCTTAATCCGCAATTCACTGTCTTAAATTCATGATCTCTTTATTCTCTTATTTAAGCCGATCTTCAAACGAGCCCCTTAAGTTGCACCTATCAGACGGGACACAAGTTTCGTCGAATGAGTGTCGATAAAAACGACAACAGGGGAAGTGTCATGATGAAAGCCGTCGCAACTGCGGCAGATACCGCAGAGCGCGTCTCCGGCCAGCAGGGTTCGGTGCAGACGCTCTATCTGGAAGCTTTGACTCTGGTGGAGCGGCTGCATCGCCGGCTGCTCGACGTCATCAAGGACGAGTTCGATCGCCGCGGCCGTGCGGACATCAACTCGGTGCAGGCGCTGCTGCTCTACAACATCGGCGACAAGGAGCTGACCGCGGGCGAACTGCGCACGCGCGGTTATTACCTCGGCTCCAACGTCTCCTACAATCTGAAGAAGCTCGTCGAGCTCGGCTTCCTCGATCATCAGCGCTCGCGCGTCGATCGCCGCTCGGTGCGCATCCGCCTGACGCCGCAGGGCCAGGAAGTTCGTCGCATCGTCGACTCGCTCTACCAGAAGCACGTCAAGACGGTCGAGCAGGTCGGCGGCATCTCGGGCGAGGAGTTCTCGACCCTCAACAAGTCGCTGCACCGCCTCGAGCGGTTCTGGACCGACCAGATCCTGTATCGTCTCTGAGCTCTTTCGACGGGATTTGGCCAAGCCGGCCCACAACAAGACCGGCAAGCCTCCCGAACGTGCCTGAGCTTCCCCAAGCGCGCCGGCCCGGCTGTGTCCGGACCGGTGCGTTTTTTCCATTTCGCGGTTGCGAAAAAAATCCCCAGGCGCAGGGAACGAGTTCCCGGTTCGGTGCTTATCCCCTTCGATCGGAGGGCGGACGATGCTGGTCGAGCGTGGCGTGGGGGTGATGAACGTGGAACTCGTGAGCGAGGCCTATGCCATCGCCGCGAACTATCTTCGCCGCTCCGGCGCGATCCGGGACACCCTCGTCACCGACGAACGTCTGCTCGAGATCGTCATCAAGCTGCTCCAGCGCGGCGAATTCAACAAGATCAGGCTGGCCAACAAGGCCATCGTCAGGTTCGAGGCGCAGTCCGAGGCCAAAGCAGTTGCCTGATCTCAACTCCCAAACGCGGCAAGAACCAGAGGGTGCCATGGAAGCTGCCATCGACCGGATCATGCATACCTACGATTTGCTCGCCAACCGCACGTCTGCGGCGAGCGCGGAGGCGCGGGAAAAGGTCACCAACTATCTCAATACGTTGATGGAAGCCGGCGAGAAGGACACCCACAGGTTGACCGTCTGCGGCCTGACATATCTGCGGCAGCTCGACGGCAGCGTGGATCCCGTGAAGGCGGGGTATACCGGCCTGTGAGGGGCCGCTGGCCTCGGCCAGCGGGTCCAGCCGGAAGTTTGAGGCCCAAAGCGGCCTTATTCCTGAGGGTCGAATACGGGGCGATTCCATAGAACCGCCCCGGTGTCGAAAATCTTCGATCCCCACCATATCTTGCATAAATCTCAGGCCCGACCCGCAAACCCTTGGCCTGTTGCGGGCGATGTGGTAGATCGCGCTCGCCGCTTCCGATCGCCACACCAGACCCGCCCGTAGCCCGCCAAAAGGCTGCGGCGGTGGAGATATTCGCAAGATGACCTTCGCCAAAACCGCCTCCGCGCCCGATTCGTTTTTCACCGCCTCGCTCGAGCAGGCTGACCCGGAAATCGCAGCCGCCATCAAGGGCGAGCTCGGCCGCCAGCGTCATGAGGTCGAGCTGATCGCTTCCGAGAACATCGTCAGCCGTGCCGTGCTGGAAGCGCAGGGTTCGGTGATGACCAACAAATATGCCGAAGGCTATCCCGGCGCGCGCTACTACGGCGGTTGTGAGTGGGTCGACGTTGCGGAGAACCTCGCGATCGATCGCGCCAAGAAGCTGTTCGGCGCCAACTTCGCCAACGTGCAGCCGAACTCCGGCAGCCAGATGAACCAGGCGGTGTTTCTGGCGCTGCTTCAGCCGGGCGACACCTTCATGGGCCTCGATCTTGCGGCCGGCGGCCATCTCACCCACGGCTCCCCCGTCAACATGAGCGGCAAATGGTTCAAGGCCGCGCACTACACCGTGCGCCGCGAGGACCAGATCATCGACATGGACGCCGTCGCCAAGCAGGCCGCGGAGGTCAAGCCGAAGCTGATCGTGGCCGGCGGCTCGGCTTATTCGCGCGCCTGGGACTTCAAGCGCTTCCGCGAGATCGCGGACAGCGTCGGTGCGTACCTCCTGGTCGACATGGCGCATTTCGCCGGTCTCGTCGCCGGCGGCGTGCATGCCTCGCCGGTACCGTATGCCCACATCACCACCACCACGACCCACAAATCGCTGCGCGGTCCGCGTGGCGGCCTGATGCTGTGGAATGACGAGGCGCTGACCAAGAAATTTAACTCGGCGATCTTCCCGGGCCTGCAGGGCGGCCCCCTGATGCATGTGATCGCGGCGAAGGCGGTCGCCTTCGCCGAGGCGCTGCGGCCGGACTTCAAGGTCTATGCGAAGAACGTCGTCGAGAACGCCAAGGCGTTGGCCGAGACGATGAAGAGCCACGGCTTCGATATCGTCTCCGGCGGCACCGATAACCATCTGATGCTCGTTGACCTCCGGCCGAAGGGCCTGAAGGGCAATGCTTCGGAGAAGGCGCTGGTCCGCGCCGCCATCACCTGCAACAAGAACGGCATTCCTTTCGATCCCGAGTCGCCGTTCGTCACCTCCGGGATCCGGCTCGGCACCCCGGCTGCGACCACGCGCGGCTTTGGTGTCGCTGAATTCCAGCAGGTCGGCGGCATGATCGCCGAGGTGCTGAACGCGATCGCGCAGTCCGACGACGGCAAGGCGCCGCTGGTGGAAGCCGCGATCAAGGAACGGGTCAAGGCGCTCACCGACCGTTTCCCGATCTATCAGTAAGGCTCAAGAAAACCGATCAAGGTCCACGGATGCGCTGCCCGAACTGCAACAGTCTCGATACGCAGGTGAAGGACTCGCGTCCGACCGAGGACTCTTCCGTGATCCGCAGGCGGCGCGTGTGCGTCGCCTGCAATTTCCGCTTCACCACCTTCGAGCGGGTGCAGCTGCGCGAGCTCACGGTGATCAAGCGCAACGGCCGGCGCGTGCCGTTCGACCGCGACAAGCTGATGCGCTCGGTCTCGATCAGCTTGCGCAAGCGGCAGGTCGAGCCGGAACGGGTGGAGAAGATGGTCTCCACCATCGTGCGCGAGCTCGAGACCGGGGGCGAGGCCGAAATCTCCTCGGAGGTGATCGGCGAGACCGTGATGGAGCATCTGCGCACGCTCGACGACGTCGCCTATGTCCGCTTCGCCTCGGTCTACCGCAATTTCCGCGAGGCCAAGGATTTCGCCGACGTGCTCGGTGAGCTCTCCGGTGAGGAGGAAGCGCGGCTCGCCGCGATCCGCAAATGATCTTCCGCATCCTGGAAGATCAATTCGCGCAAAAGGCGCGCGAGTCCAGGGATGCCGACCGGCGCTTCATGGAGCTTGCGCTGGCGCTCGGCAGGCGCGGGCAGGGACGCACCTGGCCCAATCCCGCCGTCGGCGCCGTCATCGTCAAGGACGGCATGATCGTCGGCCGCGGCTGGACCCAACCGGGCGGACGGCCGCATGGCGAGCCTGAAGCGCTGCGGCGCGCAGGCGAGGCCGCACGCGGCGCCACGCTCTACGTCACGCTGGAGCCGTGCTCGCATTTCGGCAAGTCGCCACCGTGCGCCGACGCAGTGATCGCTGCCGGCATCAAGCGCGTGGTGGCCGCGATCGAGGATCCCAATCCGGAAGTCGCCGGTCAGGGCCATGCGCGCCTGCGCGCCGCCGGCATCATGGTGGATGTGGGTCTGTGCGCGCGCGAAGCCGCCTTCGACCACGCCGGGCATTTCCGCCGCATCAGGGATCACCGCCCGCATGTGATCCTGAAGCTCGCGGTCTCGCCCGACGGCAAGATCGGCGCGGCCGGAGGCAAGCCGGTCGCGATCACTGGCGAGGCAGCGCGCGACCGAGTGCATCTCCTGCGGGCGCAAAGCGACGCCATCCTGGTCGGCATCGGCACGGTGCTGGCGGACGATCCGCAGCTCGACTGCCGCCTGCCGGGCATGGCGGCGCGCTCGCCGGTGCGCGTGGTGCTCGATCAGAGCCTGCGCATTCCCGGCGCGAGCAGGCTCGTGGGCTCCGCGCGCGAGATTCCGCTGTGGGTCATGGGTTCTGAGCTCGCGGAGGCCGCGGCCGCCACGCGGCTCGGTGCTGCCGGCGCGCAGGTGATCCGCGTGCCGCCCGGCAACGCCTCGGGACTCGATCTTGCGGCCGTGCTGCATGCATTGGCCGCCAAGGGCATCACGCGGCTGATGGTCGAGGGCGGCAGCCGCGTTGCGGCGTCCTTTATCGCCGCCGACCTCGTTGACGAGATCTGGCTGTTCCGCGGCGCGGAGGCGGTGGGCACCGACGGGGTGGATGCGCTCGCTGCATTGCCCCTGTCGAAAATCACGCAGTCGCAGGCCTACAAGGTTCATGCTAGCGAAACCTTCGACAAGGATACTCTCACCATCTACGAGCGCGCGTAATGTTCACCGGCATTGTCACCGATATCGGCGAGATCGTCGGCTTCACGCCGACGGCGCAGGGCCAGTTGCACCGGCTGCGCATCGCCTGCCGCTACGACCAGACCACCATTGCGGACGGCGCCTCGATCGCCTGCAACGGCGTCTGCCTGACCGTGGTTGCTTCCGGCGTCGAAGCCGGCAAAGACTCTGCTCAAAGGACCTGGTTCGACGTCGATGCCGCGGCCGAGACGCTGGCGCTGACGACGGCCAAGCACTGGAGGGTCGGCACCAGGCTCAATCTCGAGCGTGCGCTCAAGATCGGCGACGAGCTTGGCGGGCATATCGTCGCCGGCCATGCCGACGGCATCGCGACCCTCGTCAGCCGCGAGGACCTGCCCGACATGGCGCGGTTCGAGCTCTCCACGACCCGGGAGCTGGCGCGGTTCATCGCGACCAAGGGCTCGATCACGCTCGACGGCGTCTCGCTGACGGTTAATACGGTGAAGGACGTGACCTTTTCGGTGCTGATCATTCCGCACACCCTGACGGTCACGACGATCGGCGGCTGGAAGGCGGGGAACGAGGTCAATATCGAGGTCGATCTGATGGCCCGCTACGCGGCGCGGCTGACGGAAATGAAGTGACGGTGATGAAACTTCGTCATGCGCGGGCTTGACCCGCGCATCCATGCTCTTAAGAGGTCCTGACCCAGGGATTGCCGGGTCAAGTCCGGCAATGACACAGTAGGCTTATGATGGCAGACGCGCGGCGCGCACCCCTGAAGGACCAGACCGACATCTCCGGCGCACGCGCGCTGATTGTCGAGGCACGGTTTTATGACGATCTCCAGGACGCCATGCTCGAAGGCGCGGTGGCCGAGCTGAAGGCGGCCGGTCTGACCCACGACGTCATCACGGTTCCCGGCGCACTGGAGATTCCTGCGGCGATCGCCATCGCGGTTGATGCCGCGGCCGCCAATGGCAGGCCCTATGACGCCGCGATCGCGCTCGGCTGCGTGATCCGTGGCGACACCATCCATTTCGAGATCGTCTCGCAGGAATCTTCGCGCGCGCTGATGGATCTGTCGGTGGCGCGAAAGCTGCCGCTCGGCAACGGCATCCTCACCGTCAACACCGAGGCGCAGGCCTGGGCGCGGGCGCGCGCCAGCGAGCTGAACAAGGGCGGCGATGCCGCGCGGGCCGCGATTGCGATGCTGCGCATAAAGCGCCGGCTGGCGCGGGCTTGATCATGGCCGATAACAACAAGAAGCCGCCGGCCGGCACGGAGAAGAAAGCGAACCGGCGCGGTGCGGCGCGGCTCGCAGCCGTGCAGGCGCTGTATCAGATGGATATCGGCGGAGCAGGCATCAACGACATTTTTGCGGAGTTCGAGAGCCACTGGCTCGGCAACGAGGTCGAGGGCGACACATATCTCCCGGCGGAAGCGGCGTTCTTCCGCGATGTCGTCTCCGGTGTCGTGCGCGACCAGAAGAAGCTCGATCCGCTGATCGACGAGGCGCTGTCGAAGGGCTGGCCGTTGAAGCGCATCGAAGCGATCCTGCGCGCGGTGCTGCGGGCAGGGGCCTACGAATTGGAACACCGCAAGGACGTGCCGGGCCGCGTCGTCGTTTCCGAATATGTCGACGTCGCCAATGCCTTCGTCGACCGCGAGGAGACCGGCATGGTCAACGCGGTGCTCGACCAGATCGGCCGGCAGTTTCGCGGTGACGAGTTCGGGCGGGGGTAGTTATGGGATCGTCATTGCGAGGAGCGTAGCGACGAAGCAATCCAGACTGTATCTCCGGAGGCAGTCTGGATTGCTTCGCTTCGCTCGCAATGACGGCGGGGAGATTACGGATCGAGCTAATGACCAGCCCGCACAATCCCTCCCCCGAAGACTCGCTCATCGCGCGCTATTTCAAGCCGCTGGCGACTGATCCCGGCGCGCTGGGGCTGGTGGACGATGCCGCCATCCTGCAGGCACTCGGCGGCGACATCGTCGTCACCACCGACGCGGTGGTGGAGGGCGTGCATTATCTTGCCAGCGATCCGCCCGATACCATCGCGCGCAAGGCGCTGCGGGTGAACCTGTCCGATCTCGCTGCCAAGGGGGCCATGCCGGCCGGGTTCGTGCTGACACTGGCGCTGCGCAGCCAGGAAGACGCCTGGCTCAGGCCGTTCGCGAACGCGCTCGGCGAGGATGCGAAAACCTTCGCCTGTCCGCTGCTCGGCGGCGATACGGTGTCGACGCCGGGGCCGCAGATGATCTCGATCACCGCCTTTGGCCGCGTACCGCAGGGGCGGATGGTCGGCCGCACCGGCGCCAAGCCGGGCGACCGTATCCTGGTCACCGGGACGATTGGCGACGCCGCGCTTGGCCTCGATGTGCTCACGGGCGGCGCGGTGGCGAATGCGCTGGCCTCCGATCCGCACGCGCGCGAGACGCTGATCTCGCGCTATCGCGTGCCGCAGCCGCGCAATGTTCTCGCGCAGGCCGTGCGTGACCATGCGACGGCTGCGATGGATGTCTCCGACGGCCTTGCCGGAGATCTGACCAAGCTCTGTGCGGCATCAGGCGTCTCGGCCACGATCGACGTGATGAGCGTGCCGCTCTCGGCCGCTGCGGCCGGCCTGATCGCGGGCAACGTCGTTTCCCTTGAAACGTTGTTTGCCGGGGGTGACGATTACGAGGTGCTGTGCACCGTTCCGCCGGCGCAAAGCGACGCGCTGATTGCCTTGGGGCGGGCGGCAGGCCTTGCCGTCACGGCCATCGGCACGATCGTCGCGGGCCATGAGCGGCCGCGCTTCCTGGACGGGCAGGGCCAGGAGCTGGTCTTGAAGCGGCTCTCCTACAGCCACTTCTAGGAAATGCTCCAAACCGGCGTCGGGACTCCCAGACCAGCCTAAATACCTGCCGAGATCGGCCTTTTCGGCCTCATCTGGCGTTGCACCCTCAATTTGATTTTGGCAAGGTCGTGACCGACTAGGGCCGCGCCTTCGGGCAAGGGGCGGCCTTTTTCAAATCAAGGCGCCGCACCGCACGACGGAAAAACAAAAGGCGCCGGGGGTACGTTCATCAAGGATCTGAGGCAAAAAATCACATGACAGCATTATGGTTGATTGTGCTCTGCGGAGTGCTTTCCGTCGTCTACGCGATCTGGGCGACGTCTTCGGTGTTGAGCGCGGATGCGGGGTCTCCGCGCATGCAGGAAATCGCGGCAGCGGTGCGCGAAGGCGCACAGGCCTACCTGCGGCGTCAGTACACCACGATCGGGATGGTCGGCATCGTCATCTTCGTGCTGCTTGCCTATTTCCTTGGGCTCTATGTCGCGATCGGTTTTGCCATCGGCGCGATCCTGTCGGGGGCGGCCGGCTTCATCGGCATGAACGTCTCGGTCCGCGCCAATGTGCGCACCGCCCAGGCGGCGACGACGTCGCTCGCAGGTGGTCTCGAGCTTGCCTTCAAGGCGGGTGCGATCACCGGCATGCTGGTTGCGGGTCTCGCGCTGCTCGGCGTGACCCTCTATTTCGGCTTCCTGGTCCATTCGCTGAAGCTTGCGCCTGACAGCCGGGTCGTCATCGACGCCATGGTGGCGCTCGGCTTCGGCGCCTCGCTGATCTCGATCTTCGCCCGTCTCGGCGGCGGCATCTTCACCAAGGGTGCGGACGTCGGCGGCGACCTCGTCGGCAAGGTCGAGGCCGGCATTCCCGAGGACGATCCGCGCAACCCGGCCACCATCGCCGACAACGTGGGCGACAATGTCGGCGACTGCGCCGGCATGGCCGCCGACCTGTTCGAAACCTATGCGGTGACCGCGGTCGCCACCATGGTCCTGGCGGCGATCTTCTTCGCCAAGACGCCGATCCTCGCCGACATGATGACGTTGCCGCTCGCCATCGGCGGCATCTGCATCATCACCTCGATCATCGGCACCTTCTTCGTGAAGCTGGGACCGAGCCAGTCGATCATGGGCGCGCTGTACAAGGGTCTGATCGCAACCGGCGTCCTGTCGCTGGTCGGCATCGCCGGCGTGATCTATTACCTGATCGGCTTCGGCAAGCTCGCCGGCGTCGATTATACCGGCATGGCGCTGTTCGAGTGCGGCGTGGTCGGCCTCGCCGTCACCGCGCTGATCATCTGGATCACCGAATACTACACCGGCACCGACTATCGTCCGGTGAAGTCGATCGCCCAGGCCTCGGTGACCGGCCACGGCACCAACGTGATCCAGGGCCTCGCCATCTCGATGGAATCGACCGCGCTTCCCGCGATCGTCATCATCGCCGGCATCCTGGTCACCCACAGCCTCGCCGGCCTGTTCGGCATCGCGATCGCGACCGCCACGATGCTTGCGCTCGCCGGCATGGTCGTCGCGCTCGACGCGTTCGGCCCAGTGACCGACAACGCGGGCGGCATTGCCGAGATGGCGGGCCTGCCGAAGGAGGTTCGCAAGTCGACCGACGCGCTCGATGCGGTCGGCAACACCACCAAGGCGGTGACCAAGGGCTACGCGATCGGCTCCGCCGGTCTCGGCGCCCTGGTGCTGTTCGCGGCCTACAATGAGGATCTCAAGTTCTTCATTGCGGACTCCGCGCACCACGCCTACTTCGCCGGCGTCAAACCGGACTTCTCGCTCAACAACCCCTACGTCGTGGTGGGCCTGTTGTTCGGCGGTCTCTTGCCGTATCTGTTCGGCGCGATGGGCATGACCGCCGTGGGCCGCGCGGCGAGCGCGATCGTCGAGGAGGTCCGCCGCCAATTCCGCGAGAAGCCGGGCATCATGCAAGGCACCGACAAGCCGGATTACGGCAAGGCGGTCGACCTTTTGACCAAGGCGGCGATCAAGGAAATGATCATCCCCTCGCTGCTTCCGGTGCTGTCACCGATCTTCGTCTACTTCGTGATCTATGCGATCGCGGGGGGCGGGGCGGCCGGCAAGTCGGCGGCGTTCTCGGCCGTGGGCGCGATGCTGCTCGGCGTGATCGTGACGGGCCTGTTCGTCGCGATCTCCATGACCTCGGGCGGCGGCGCTTGGGACAACGCCAAGAAGTACATCGAGGACGGTCATTTCGGCGGCAAGGGCAGTGACGCCCACAAGGCGGCCGTGACCGGCGACACGGTCGGCGATCCCTACAAGGACACGGCAGGTCCCGCGGTGAACCCGATGATCAAGATTACGAACATCGTGGCGCTGCTGCTGCTCGCGGTGCTCGCGCACTGAGGAGCGTCGGCCCGAAACACAAAACCCCGCGGCGAAAGCCGCGGGGTTTTTGTTTGGTGGGTTGGACGCCCTCACCACGTCATTGCGAGGAGCTCTCGCGACGACGCAATCCAGGGTCGTTCCACTAAGGAATTCTGGATTGCTTCGCTTCCGCCGTCGCTCTTCGAGCTATGGCGGACAAGTCGCTCGCAATGACGGAAGTAGCGCCTACTGCACGTCCATCTGCAGCCCTTCCTTCTGGATGATGCCGGCGAACTTCTTCGTCTCGGCGTCCACGAAGGCGGCAAACTGGTCGGGCGTACCGTAGTCGGCACGGGCGCCCATGGCCATGATGTTCTTCTTGATGTCGTCGCGCTCGAGCATCGCCTTCACTTGAAGGTTGAGCGCTTCGAGAACGGCGGGCTGCACACCCTTCGGCAGGAACACCGAGAACCACGACGAGACGTCGAAAGCCGCAAGCTCCGGCGCGCTCTCGCGCATGGTCGGCAGGTTCGGTGCGAGGTCGCTGCGCTCCGTCGTGGTGACGCAAAGGCCGGTGAGGGTGCCGTTCTGCACCTGCGGCAGGCTCGGATAGAGATTGTCGAACAGGATCTGGATGTCGCCTGCGAGCGCCGCCTGGAGCGCGGGACCGGCGCCGCGGAACGGGATATGCGTCATCTTCAGCCCGGTGAGCTGCAGGAACCAGGCGCCGGTGAGGTGAGGGCTCTGGCCGACTCCGGAGGAGGCGTAGCTGAGCTTGTCCGGATTGGCCTTGAGATACGCGACCAGCTCGGCGATCGACTTGATGCCGGTCTTGGGATGCGCCGAGACGATGTTCGGGATCCGGATCATGTTGGAGACCGGCTGGAGCTGGTCCGGCTTGTAGGTGAGGTTCTTGAAGATGCTGTAGGCGATCGCGTTCGGGCCGGGATTGCCGATCAGGATGGTATGACCGTCCGGCTTGGCGCGGACCACCTCGGCGGTGCCGATCGTGCCGCCGCCGCCGGAGCGGTTTTCCACCACGGCCGATTGGCCCCAGGCGGTCTGCAGATGCGCGGCCAGAAGCCGACCCATCACGTCGGTCGAACCGCCGGCGGCTGCCGGCACGACGAGGCGGACGTTTTCGGTGGGCTTCCAGTCCGCCAGGCTCGATCGCGGCAGGATCGCTGCGGCCGAGATGGCGGCAGCGCCGGTGAGCACGCGACGGCGGGACAGCAATTTATTGGGCACGAATCCACTCCCTGCATCTTGTTTTGCAGGAGCGTATGGAAGCGGATGCGCAACGGCAAGCCGCACGAAGCCGCAGGCTCAGTTAAAGCTGAGTAGCTTGAAGATCGGCGTGAGGTAGCTCATCTCCTGGCCCGACGTCGGAGTGGTCCGGCTGATGAAGTCGAAGATCTTGCCGTCCTGGAGGCCGTAATTCGCAAGCCGGCGCACGCGTCGGTTCTTGTCGAAATAGACCGCGATGACGCGCTGGTCGACCACCCTCTGGTTCATGAAGGCGACCATGCGCTCGGAGCGCTGCGAGATGTAATAGAACACCTCGCCGTCGAGGGTTGCGACCGTGGAGGGGGTGCCCATCACGATCAGCACCTGGTCCTGGCTCGCACCGATCGGGATCTGCTCGAGCGCGTTGGGCGGCAGGATATAGCCCTTCTGGAACTGCTCGCCGGTGCAGCCCGCAAGCGCAGCACCAACCAGGGCCGCAGCCGCGAACAGGCGCAAGCCGCGCCAACGTGCTTGAAGGCCGCGCCGCTTGTTTGCACGCAGGCTGGTCTGGTTCGTTATCGTCATAGCGGAACTGATTCCGTCCCCTTGCGTCGCGCGAGGCGCTGAAGTACCGGGCGGAGGCTCTGAATGCAACACGCGCGCGCCCGCTTGCGGAAACCACAATGCTTTGGCCGTTCAATCACTTCAGGAAACCCCGCCTAGCCTCGCCGGGCACCATTGAAGCCATCTATGGCATGATCGTGACGCAGGCGCGAGAACCCATATTTTACCGCGACTTGGGCGTGCCGGATACCGTTAACGGGCGTTTCGATCTGTTGCTGCTGCACCTCTGGCTGTTGCTGCGCCGCCTGCGCACGGTCCAGAGCGCCACCGAGCTGTCGCAGGCGCTGTTCGACCGCTTCTGCGAGGACATGGACGACAATCTGCGCGAGATGGGGATAGGCGACCAGACCGTGCCGAAGCGGATGCGGGCCTTCGGCGAGGCGTTTTACGGCCGGGTCCAGGCTTACGATCAGGCCATGGAAAGCGGCGGCGAGGCGCTGGCATCGGCAATCTGCAAGAATATCTTGAATGGGGCCGGCATGGACCAGGCGCAGCGGCTCGCGGCCTATGCCAGGGCTGCCGAGGCCGACCTCGGCCGCACCGGCGAGGCCGCACTGCTGGGTGCGTCCTTCAAGTTTCCCCCAGCGCTCCCTGAGGATGTCACGCCATGAGCCGACCGATACCAGCATCCGGGCCCGATCCCTGGCGGGTGCCCGTCATCGTTGCACAGATCCCGGACACCGGCCTGCATCGCAAGCTCGAGGCCTCGGCCGCCGAGCGGCAAGCCATGGCCGAGACGGCAGGTTTGCGCGAGGTTGTCTCGGTCCAGGCCGATTTCGATATCGTGCCGAAAAGCGGCGACCGGATCCAGGTCACGGGGCACGTCCGCGCCAGGATCGGCCAGACCTGTGTGGTCACGCTTGACCCCATGGAGAGCGAGATCGACGAGGAGGTGGACCTGATATTTGCCCCCGAGGCCGAGGTCCGCCGCCTGGCCGATCTGATGGAGGAGGGCAAGGACGATCAGGAGCAGGTCGCCGACCCGCCGGAGGCGATCGTCAATGGGATCATCGACCTCGGCCGGCTCGCCACCGACGCTCTGTTCCTGGCGGTCGATCCCTATCCGCGGAAGCCGGGGGTAGTGTTTGAGCCCGAGGTCTTCGCCCCCGATCCGGAGGACCATCCCTTTGCGGTCCTGAAGGCACTCCAGGACAGAAAGAAGGACAAATAGGCGCCGTCTTCCCCGGAGGACCGCTTTGCTACGGGGCGTGAGGTGTTTGCGATGATGGTTTGAAGGGTCAAATTATCTATTTGAGTTTCATGTATTTCTTGTGAATTAGTCCGTCCGCAGCCCGATGTTCCAGAATGCAAAAGGCTGGGGGCAAGAGGTTGTTTCGGGGTAACAAAACGCTATTGTCGCGCCCCGGTCCGGGTGCGGCGTGGCGCTTGACCGACCGCCATGTTCGTGGCGAACCCATTTGCGGCCCCGCTCGTTCAAGACCGCACCAGACCAGGTTTCCAGGACTTTTATGCCAAGCAAGGTTCGCATCGCGCTTGACGCCATGGGGGGCGACGCCGGCGCCGCCGTGGTCATTCCAGGCGCCGCCATCTCGCTCCAGAGGCATCGCGAGATCGAATTCCTGCTGATCGGGGACCGCGCCAAGATCGAGCCCGAGCTCGACCGCCACCCCGCGCTGAAGGCCGCGTCGAAGATCATCCATACCGATGTCGCGGTCAGCGGGGAGGACAAGCCGAGCCAGGCGCTGCGACGCGGCCGCAGGACCTCCTCGATGTGGCTTGCCATCGATGCGGTGAAAAAGGGCGAGGCGGATGTTGCGGTGTCCGCCGGGAATACCGGCGCGCTGATGGCGATGTCGCGCTTCCACCTGCGCACGCTGCCGGGCATCGACCGTCCCGCCATCGCCGGCATGTGGCCGACCAGGCGCGGCGATTCCGTCGTTCTCGACCTCGGCGCCAGCATCGGCGGCGATACGCACCATCTGGTGTCGCTCGCCATCATGGGCGCAGCGATGGCCAGCGTGTTGTTCAACAAGACGCGTCCCACGGTCGGCCTGCTCAATATCGGGGTCGAGGAGATCAAGGGGCACGAGGAGATTCGCGAGGCCGGCGAAATCCTGCGCGCCAGGAACCTGCCCGAGCTCGACTATGTCGGCTTCGTCGAGGGCGACGGCATCGGCAAGGGGGTCGCGGACGTCATCGTGACCGAAGGCTACGCCGGCAACATCGCTTTGAAGGCCGCGGAGGGAACCGCGCGGCAGATGGCGGAATTGCTCCGCAACGAGATGAAGCGGGGCTGGCTGTCAAAGCTCGGCTATCTCTTTGCGCGCAACGCCTTTCAGGCCCTGCGCAACAAGATGGATCCGAACAAATCCAACGGCGGCGTGTTGCTGGGGTTGAACGGGATCGTGGTCAAGAGCCATGGCGGAATCAGCTCCGAAGGCTTTGCCTATGCGATCGATGTTGGCTATGAGATGGTCAAATTCGATCTCCTCAACAAGATCAATCAGATGCTCAACCGCGAAGGTGGTGCACTCAATTCCGTGCAGGCCGCGCAGGAGGCTGTTTCGTGACTCAAATTCGTTCGGTCGTGCTGGGCTGCGGCTCTTATTTGCCGGAGCAGGTGGTGACCAACGCCCAATTGGCGGCGCGCATTGACACGTCCGACGAGTGGATCGTGCAGCGCACCGGCATTCGCGAGCGGCATATCGCAGCCGAGGGCGAGTTCACCTCGCATCTGGCGCTCAAGGCCGCGCAGGCTGCGCTCGCCGATGCCGGCGTGGACGCGCAGTCGATCGACCTGATCGTGCTCGCGACCTCGACGCCTGACAACACCTTCCCCGCGAGCGCGGTCGCCGTGCAGCACGGACTCGGCATCAACCATGGCGCCGCCTTCGACCTTCAGGCGGTGTGCTCGGGCTTCGTGTTCGGGCTCGCCACCGCCGATAATTTCCTGCGCACGGGCGCCTTCAAGCGCGCGCTGGTGATCGGGGCGGAAACCTTCTCGCGCATCCTCGACTGGACCGATCGCGGCACCTGCGTGCTGTTCGGCGACGGCGCCGGCGCGGTGGTGCTGGAGGCGCAGGAGCAGCCGGGCAATGCCGCGACCGACCGCGGGATCGTGACCACGCATCTGCGCTCCGACGGCCGCCACAAGGCGAAGCTGTTCGTCGACGGCGGCCCGTCCTCGACCCAGACTGTCGGCCATCTGCGCATGGAGGGCCGCGAGGTCTTCAAGCACGCGGTCGGCATGATCACCGACGTGATCGTCGACGCCTTCAAGGCGACCGGGCTCAATGCCGATAGCATCGACTGGTTCGTGCCGCACCAGGCCAACAAGCGAATCATCGACGCGTCCGCGCACAAGCTCCATATCGCGCCGGAGAAGGTGGTGCTGACGGTGGACCTTCACGGCAACACCTCGGCGGCCTCGATCCCGCTGGCGCTGTCGGTGGCGCGCAAGGACGGCCGCATCAAGCGTGGCGACCTGGTTCTGCTCGAAGCCATGGGCGGCGGCTTCACCTGGGGCTCCGCGCTGGTGCGCTGGTAAGCCACAGTCGATAAAATTTTGCCCGAATCAGATCGGATTATCGATGCGCCTGCATTGATGAGCGCTGTTGACCGCCGTATCGTAAGCTCATAATTTCAGACAACAATTGTTCGCCGTGATGTGGGGCAGGGCGATGACCGATCAAAGTAAAACCGTAACGCGTGTCGATCTGTGCGAAGCCGTCTACCAGAAGGTGGGGCTGTCGCGCACGGAATCGTCTGCCTTCGTGGAACTCGTGCTGAAGGAGATCACCGATTGCCTTGAGAAAGGCGAGACGGTGAAACTGTCCTCGTTCGGCTCCTTCATGGTCCGCAAGAAGGGTCAGCGCATCGGTCGCAACCCCAAGACGGGCACCGAGGTGCCGATCTCGCCGCGCCGGGTCATGGTGTTCAAGCCGTCCGCGATCCTGAAGCAGCGGATCAACGCCCAGCACCGCACCAATGGCGACGCCAGCAAGGCGCAACCCGAGGCGTAATCCGCCCTCCGGATAAGGATTTGGCATTTGGACAAGGCGCCGGATGCGTTCCGAACCATCAGCGAAGTAGCGCAGGAACTCGACATTCCGCAGCACGTGCTGCGGTTCTGGGAGACCCGATTCTCCCAGATCAAGCCGATGAAGCGCAGCGGCGGCCGCCGCTATTACCGCCCCGACGACGTCGACCTGCTCAAGGGCATCCGCCGGCTGCTCTACGGGGAGGGCTACACCATCCGCGGGGTGCAGCGGATCCTGAAAGAACACGGCGTCAAATCGGTGCAGGGCCTCGCCGACAGCGCGGCCGCGGTCTCGTTCGGCGCCATCGAGGACGCCGTCGGCGCCAGCCTGATGGAGCCCGAGGAGGAGACCGGTGTCCGCGGCGCCCGCGACAGCGACGATGACGACTACCAGGGTGAGGAGGAGGAGGGCATCGACTTCCGCTTCTCCGAGACCGACGACGAGGAAATCCTCACCACCTTCCGCAAGGGCGGCACCCCCTCAGCGCCCGCCGGCCCCAGCGCCATCGACCGGGAGCGCCTCGGACGGGTGCTCGCCGAGCTCATCGCCTGCCGCGAGATGCTGGATCAGGCGCTGAAGGACGCCTGACGCCGGATCTCCTCGGCTTGGGGCCAGTTCCGGGCCTTTCGGTAGAGGCACCAAAATGGTGTGAGCTCGCCTTGCGCAAACCGGCGATCCTAGCTAATGGAACGACGTTCGGAGCGTGGCGCAGCCCGGTTAGCGCACTAGTCTGGGAGACTAGGGGTCGGAGGTTCAAATCCTCTCGCTCCGACCAATAAAATCAAAGACTTATCCGGAAGTCTGAAGGCTGGCTACAAATTTTGTAGCCAAGGTGTAGCCAGTTAGGCGCGCCCCGCAATTTTCCCCGCAGCTTTGCCGTGCCGACCACCATATTTGTTTAGGTCAGCCCTTAGTGATCTGCGGCTGCACCCGCAATAGTAGGTACATGCAACGCCAGCCACGGGAGGCGACCTATGGCGAATATCAGGGTTCAAGAGGCGGCCGAGTACCTCGGCGTTTCGAAATCTTTCTTGGATAAGGCCAGATGCTACGGGACCAACGGTCCTGCGTTTATGCGTTTCGGAAAAGCAGTCGTTTACAGCACCGATGAATTAGATCGTTGGGCGCGGACGTGCACGGTCGCTAACGACAACAAGCAGAGTGGCGTTCAAGCCGCCTAGCTCGATCGGCCTTTAGCCGAGAGCATCGCCCAATAGGGCAGCCCCAACAGGGGACTCCACTTGCAAATACTCGACATCAGACCGAGCCCTCCAGGCTCGACGACGCTTGCGCGTTTCGACCTGCAGCTTAACGATCACCTGCGTCTCTACAACCTGGGCCTTCGTCAGAGCGGCAAGGGCCGCTGTTGGACGGTCGCACCCAACGCCTTCAGCGAGCGCACCGCCGCGTTTGGTGAACAATTCAACCGCGCGATTTCCGACATGGCCCTCGCGGCCCTCATGGAGCTTCCCGCCGATGAACCCAGCGCAGCCTAAGATCGCGGACTCGCCCGCGTATTGGACGCACAAGATCGGCGACCCTACTGGCCCGGTGGCGATTGGAAGAATGTCCCAGTTGGTAGACTTCGATCCTCGGCTGTCGGAAACGGCAAGGCTGGTCTACCGATTTCTGATCAATTGGTATCACCACGAACACGGCGATGCCTTGCTCTCGCAACGACATGTTGCCACGGTCATGAAGAAGCGCGCGCCCGATGGAGCAGAATGCCCGTCACGTTCGGCGGTTTCGCGCGCGATCATATTGCTACTGGAAACAGGTTGGGTTGCGCGCACCTATCGCGGCAGGGGACGCAACCAGAGCGCCAGCCGATACATTCCCGTTTTCAACGTGCTCGATTTGGCGGAGCAAGGGCGGTTTCCCGAACTGGCCCAGCAGGTGGGCCAGTTTGATGATCCACAGAACCGGCCCACTAGGCGGGCCACCACTGGCCCAGTTGGCGGGCCAGTTCATGCCTCAAGCGGCCCACCTAGCGGGCCAAAGACTCACATACCTGACTCGGGGACAGACCCGAGGACAGGTATGTATCAAGTATCCGCCAGCGGGCCGGACGCTGAGGCGCCGGCCGTGGCGGGAATTAGTTTCGAGCGAATCTGGAAGGCGTACGGCCGCTACGGCAACAAGCAAGCTAGCAAGCAGGCGTTCGAAGGGATCACCAACCCCGACGTCGACTACATTGCCGGCCGAGCTGCTGCGTGGGCTGCAAGCGCGAAACCAGGCCAGCGACGAATGCCCCTTGAGAAGTGGCTGGCCTCCGAGAAATACGACGAAGCCGACCGTAGCGTGAGGCCGCGCGCTGAGGCACCAGAGCCGGCCGAGGAGGGTGATATGGGCAGGCGCCGCTCCAATACCGTTGACGCAGCCGAAGCCGCTGAGCACGAGCGCAAGGTCAGCGGGGCGGCTATTGAGATCAGTGTGCCGCGCGGTGTGCCGCTGACCGTGGTGTCCAGCGTGGAGGTTGCTAGGGGCGGCGATCGTTGGCTCGAAATGCAAACCGACCGAGGCCGCGTTGCCGTCCTCACACAGGGCAGCAATGCTTCTCTGCAGGACGCAGGGCAGGAGCACCTTATGCGGCTCACCATCGCGTGCGGCGACTTCGATGATCCAGCCGAGTTGCACGGTAAGTCCTTCATGATAGCTCGCGACACATTTGCCGCCGTGCCTGAGGTGCAAGATGCGGCCTGACCCTGGGGTATGGGAAATCTCTTCCACAATCGCGCCAGGGACCGACGCCCCCAGCCTCCCTTCCGCGCGTGCAAAACCGGAGGGGAAACATGGTCGGGTAGGGGCCGGCTCAAAGTCCAAGCCGATCTGCTTCCTGCAAACCAGCAACGCGTCAAGGCGATGGTTGCTGCTGTGGAGACATTCAGGCTGCGCGTGACGATACGATGCGATGGTCGATGATCTGGTCGCGAACGATGTTGCGTGGACGAGCTTGGCGCCGAAGGGGGAGGGGTGATTCAGGCTCTCAGAAGTTTCGCCCCGCGCGCCGGCCGTACAGTCATAGAGTTTAGGCCGCAAGTTTCCAAAAAGTGTCACGGGCAAAAAAAGTTGCGAAATCCGCGGCGTCGCGTGTGCAAGTTCAACGGCGGTCGCGGAGGTGAGCGCGCCAGAAGCCTGACCTACCCCTCTGGGGGCGGTCACATCGGCCCAGAGCCGAAAAGCACCAGAGGCCGCGCACACGGTCCTACATCACAGCATGTGGAGGTCTCCATGAAACAAGCAAACGCGAACCAGCCGCTATCGGCCGCTGACTTTACCGGCCTTGCCGCGTGTCGCTCGTCTGTCGAATACCGGGACCGGCAAGTTGAAGAGGAGGGCCGCGGCGTCTCGAAAAGCGGTGAACTGCCTAGCGCTCAACGCGCCTCTGGGCCGTAGCGCGTCCGGCGCCGAGCGAAGCAAACCACGAGCTCAGTTGGTCCGATCGCCGCCCGTGAAGCAACACCTCGCTCCTTGGAGACTTCGGTGGAGTATTAGGTTCGAATCCCGTTCTGCTGGTCGAACTTCCTGATCCAGGATTTGATGTAGCTCGGATCGTCCGGGCAAAGCTGCTAACGAAGGTTCTGCGCTCTGAATTCCACTAAGGTTCTCGGCAATTTGCCTCCTCAAATCCCTGCCCACATCTAGGCTGCTGCATGGGGAAAAAGTGGTCGAGCCAAAAGGGCCCTTGAAAAATCGGTGCCTTGATGCAGCGCCGACAGCGAAAACCCCGCCTGGGGAAGCGGGGCTTTCTGGTGGGGGGAAGCTTAGGGACGCTTCGACTGTATGACGGGCCATCACGGAAAAGGTTCAAAGGCTTAAAAAGCGAACCAAGCTAGTACCGCAATGATCGGGATGATTGCCACCCCGATAAGGACGAGTGGTGCAGGTTCATTGCCGGTCCTGTCGCTCAATGCTGATCCCCCTTTGCGACCTAGTCGGTGGCGCCCAGGCGATCGGCCCGGTGGTTGTTTTCGCTGTTGAGCTGCTCTCGGTATTCCGGCGGCGCCTTTAGAAGGGTCTCGCGTAGCTCATCGTCCGAGGTCTGGGCGGCGAGGGCTTCGGCCCGGTCGGCTTGGTTCTGAAGAGATTCCTTCGTCATCTGCGCTTATTCCCTTTCGTCCTCAGTACATTTGCCTGCGCTTTAAACCCCCGGCCAGAGCCTTCATGGGACGATGCCCATCAGCCAGGCTTGATTTCTTACATGCGTTTCAGACGCATGAGGCTATCCGTTCGGTAGTCCGGAGCGGCCTCAGCCCTGGGTCCTTCCCCCAGGCCTGGGGCCGTTTCATCAATTCCGACGCCTCATTCCGTCGCTCGCAGACCCTGCTTTGTCGGCTCGTAGCGTTGGCCGTGCTGCTCGAGCCAGCCGCCTTCGACCATTTTCCGCGCCAGAGCCATCGTACATATCGGCTGAGTGCCGCCGGGATGGTAGAGCGCGTCTCCGTGCTGAATCAGGTAGCCGTATACACGGGCTACTCGCAGCGGCTCGATCATCCCGGGAAAGAGAACGAAGGGTTTGTCGGTCATTGCTTGTCTCAAAGGCGGCTACTCCCGCGTCGCGCTCCACTGACGCGTCGCGCCGCTCGTTCGATAGTCGCGCCCAAGGTCAGTCCCAGCACGACATCGGTCGTCCAGTGCGCAAGCACGGCCACTCTGGTTGCTGCCAACGCGCCCCCAATCGCCAGGAATACTGCGGCTTTCCTAGGATAGGCCCAACTCAGAGCCGAGACGATCGCACCAATGTGCACACCATGGCCCGAGGGAAAGGAGTCATGCGGCTGGCCTGACGTCTCAACACCGCGTCGGTCCTCGCCTACGACGACTCGGTCCGGTCGTGTTCGATTGATCACTCGCTTCATGACCTTCGGCAACATGACTGCTGCCGTGAGCGATATAGCTACGTGATTTGCGACAAGGTGTTGCCGCCTATCGCCTCCGCGCGACATGATCCAACCTACGCCCGCCAACGTACCGAGTACACGAGCATCAGCCGCCCATGTCATAGATCTCGCAAAGTCCTGAATAACGGGGTTGGTGTGGCGGGCTGCTGAAGTCGCTATGGCTGTATCGATGGGAGTAGGGGGTATTAACAAATGTTTCATGGTCTCTTTTGGTTGATGGCGAGCGCGAGAAACGCGCACCTGTGACGACGCGCCGCACGCTCAGGCGTTCCTACTTGCCAGCGTAGCAAGACGCTGGCCCCGGTGCTTGGAAGCAAACACCATCCTCTATTCGTCATGGGGCGTGGTGAACCCCACGCAAATTGGAAACGTGCAGCTCGTTGGGCGTTCAAAGTACGACCCTGCTTGAGAGGGTCGACAAGTCACAGGGACTATCGTGCGAGATGCGCGGGTAATCTCCGTTGCGCTGCTTGCGCTGCTGATAGCGGGCTTCCTCGTCTCGGAGGCAGTCCGCCACGAGACTGGCGACCGGCTGATGCCAGAGTGCCACCTGCGAAACATCACCGATGGTCAAGCCCGCGAGTGCGCGGTCACGTCACAGATGCAAACCCGAACTCGTTCATTTCAACCAGGCGGGTAATATCCAAATCCAAGAGTTCGCGTCCAAGAGTTCGCGCCTCTCGTCAGCAAAGGAACGGCGGCTTGCGCTGAGGAGTTGCAGCTACACGCCGGCTGCACACGGCCCGCATCTGCATCAGGTCTGCTGTACCTGCAGCAAACCGATGTCGCGCCGACGTGCCGACGGATCTCATCTGCAAGGACCGAAAAGAGATGGCGCGCTTCGGATACCACGTTTCGCACGAGCAGTTTGCGCCTTCGGATCTGCTGCGTTGGACCAAGCGCGCGGAGGAGGCGGGTTTCGACTGCGCGATGTCGTCCGACCATTTCCATCCGTGGAGCGAGCGCCAAGGCCAATCCGGGTTCGCCTGGTCGTGGCTTGGGGCCGCTTTGGAAGGGACCTCGCTACCCTTCGGTGTCATCTCGGCACCGGGCTATCGTTATCACCCCGCCGTAATAGCTCAGGGCGCTGCAACGTTGGCGCAGATGTACCCTGGTCGCTTTTGGCTGGCGCTCGGCAGCGGTGAGGCGATCAACGAATGTATCACTGGTCTGCCATGGCCTGAAAAGAAGGAGCGCAACGCGCGCCTTCTTGAGTGTGTAGAGATCATCAGGGCGCTTTTCGCGGGCGAGACCGTCACTCATCGTGGCCGCGTCACTGTCATCGAGGCAACGCTCTACAGCCGCCCGGAAGAGCCGGTCATGTTGGTCGGTGCCGCCGTAACCGAGAAGACGGCAGAATGGCTGGGTGGCTGGGCCGACGCTCTCATCACGGTCCAGGCGCCCCCGAAGCAGCTTGGAAATCTGGTAGAGGCGTTCCGCCGCGGCGGCGGGCACGGCAAGCCTGTCATCCTGCAGGCGGCGCTATCATGGGCACCGAGCGAGGAGGAGGCTGAAGCCGACGCACTTCACCAATGGGCGCCAAATATCGCCGGCGGAGAGGTGAACTGGGACCTCCGTCGGCCACAGGACTTCGACACAGTCGGCCGCCTTGTGAAGGCGGAGGACATTCGTCAGTCGGTCCTGGTCTCCGCGGATCTCGGACAGCACCGAGCGTGGCTGGCCGAGTACGCCGAGATGGGGTTCGCCGAAATCCACCTGCATCAAGTCGGGCGGCGGCAACTGAGCTTTATCGACGCATTCGGGGCGCACGTGCTGCCGGCCTTGAGAGAGGTTTAAGACGTGGACTCCGCACAAATCCAAGCTGCAAGTCTGGTTGAGCCCCCGAAGCTGGGGTGGGTATTGTAGTAGTTCAGTCACTCGCTCCACGTATCAATTGAGATGGCCAGGTAAAAATAAACTGTCCGCACAATTAGCTTATGTTCCTGCGGCTTTCGTCTACCCGGAGCTACAACTCCCCCAACAACGGAAAAGGGAGTTCAAAGTTGATCAAGCGCAGGCGACGATTCAAGCAAACAGTTTCTCTCGAAACGCGGCTGATGCGGTTCGCCATGAACTTGCGAGAGAAAGCGGACCAGAAGCCTCCAGGGTACGAACGCAGCTCATTGCTGAAGCGTGCCTATAGTGCAGAACGAGCGATCGATCTGGAGCGGCAGCTACGCGAAAACCATTAGGAACGGCCTTCGCCGAGCGTGCATTTTCTGCGCAGGCTGCTGAGGCACCCGCATCGAGCAGTGTCGGGATCTCGCCGCGATGTGGCAGCACGATCGAACAGGTCACATGCAGCAGTATCCCGCGTGTCCGAGGCGGCTGCCTAGTTCCACTCGTTCTCAGGCAATGATCCGGGCGGCGGCTTAAGCTCTTCCAGGCCGGCTTCGATGATAACAAGTTCGTCCTGAACGGCTCGAATGGCGTTCACCGGGTCGATACCCGAGATGGCCTGCAGCTCGCCCAGCATCTTGCGCCGATGCGCGAGCAATTCTGCGAGAGCGCGTCGATCTTTGCCCCTCACATAACCCGCGATAATCAACTCCATCGCTTTCGACATTCCGCATCATCTCCGCAGGCAATCATTGGTGCAAGCAAACTTCCGCCGAGCAGACCTGCGTTCCCGGTACTGATCTCCCGCCGGCGGGGCGCGCCGCAGCGGGGGCGGTACTGAGAAGGAATTAGCACACCGCGTTCGCTCCCTGTTCGGCGGCCGTTCTCGTTGGCGTTGAAAATACAACCTGGAATCGCGATTGCGGTTGTATGAGAGAACGCCTGGGAACGCCGCTTGGGCTTTGCGGTTGGAGACTCTTGAGTAACGTAGGTAGACTGCCCGCCGTCGGCTCCCAACACCGGCGGCGGGCTTTTTGAGAGTAGCGTTAGTGCCAAAGCGTACCCGAGCACCGGCTAAGAAGCCGCGAGCTTCCATGCCGGGGCTTCATCATTCCCCAGCTTGCGACCCTGAAGATGAAGGCTCCTTCGGGGGCTCAGTGGATTCACGAAGTCAAATACGACGGCTACCGCATCCAGCTCCATATTGACGGCGACGACCGTAAGGCCTTCACCCGCAACGGCTATAATTGGATCAACCGGTTTGCCGTCATTGCCGGCGCCTTCGACATCCCAGGTCAGGCTATCGTGGACGGGGAAGTGGTCGTCATCCACGAAGAACGCACCAACTTCTCCGAACTTCAGGCGGACCTCGGTAGAGGTGACCAGGACCGCCTCGTTTTCTTTGCCTTCGATCTCCTGTGGCTGGACGGCGTAGACCTCCGCAAACATGCGCAGCTTGCCCGCAAGGAGCTGCTGAAGCAGCTGATAGAAGAAAACGGTCTGGAAGCCCCCATCTTCTACAGCGAGCACCATGAAGGTGACGGGCAGGCGCTGTTCGAGGCGGCCAGCAAGCTCAACTACGAGGGCATCGTCTCCAAGCGAGTGGGCGCCCCTTACCGGTCGGAGCGGGTTGAGACCTGGCAGAAGATCAAGACCGTCCAGCGCGAGAAATTCCCCGTCGTTGGCTTCGTCAAGGACCCGTCCGGCGTCGCCGCGCTCTACCTCGGCAAGCAGGAAGGGAAAGAGCTGCGGTACATGGGGAAAGTCGGGACGGGGTGGGTCGAACCACGTCACGAAGGATCAGAGACGCCCTTGACACGGTCGTCAGCCCCGAAACAGAGCTCACCAAACCTATCAAAAAGCCCAAGGCCACATGGGTCGAGCCGAAGTTCTTTGCCGACATCGAATACCGGGACATCGCCTTCGGATGGGCTGCTACGCGCAAGCTCGTTCAAGGGGCTAAGCAGAGGAACGCGCGGTTCTTGACAACGTTTGAGTCGATCGATCGCCGCCGTGCGTTGAGTATGCGGCGCCGCGGTCGGAGGGCGCGCGGTATTCTTGCGACCTTTGGAGCAAGGCCCGCGCGCCTATTGAGATGATATGACCACATCGAATTGCCGGAACTGCCAAGACCTAGGCTGGGCCAACGGCCTCTGGTCCTAGCTCTTCGCAGCACCGCCACTGCCTAAGGATTCCGAAGGATTCCAGCGCCCGCAGGTTGCCCTCTACGCCGTTCCAGGGAGTCGCTGACTCGTTCGGGAGCCCACCCTGGTGGCTGCATCGCGGATGGCGCTTCCTGAGGTCTCCTAGAGCCACCTGCGCCATTAAGCGGTTTGCGGGTGGGAACTGACGCGAGTCGGCGCGGCGCAGCCCCACATAATGAATTGAACTATTTGGCTCGCCACCCGTCTGACTCTGCAGAGGCGACACAAATGATGCAGGACCAGATAGACCGCCAAGAGCAAATTGCCGTTCGGTTGGAGCAATCCAGACGCTTGCTGCGAAGCGCGACTAACCCAACGGCCACAGAGCGCATTGGGAAGCGCGCCGTTTGCTGCTCGGCTGAACCGGCGCTTGGGACACCGGGGCTTCTGAGGAAACTTGCGTGTTGGGGAGAGCTACGCGCCGCAGGGCAACGGGAAAACCGAGGCGGCTTACTTCTCTTTCTCGTCCGCTTGCTCATGCTCAAGCTCGCTGATCAATTTGGAGTTTGCCTGGGAGAACTTTGGGCATAGAGGTCCCGCTCGGAAGGGGACCCATTTTCGTTGGAGCGCCTACGGTCATTGGCAAAATGCCGGCGCCCCCGAAGGCGAAGCGGACATGGCCACCGCGCGGCCGCAAGTCTGGAGGTGGCCCAAGGCGCACGTCTATGCTGGCCGAAAGAGAGCCGCCATGGTTAGATTAGGGGTCCAACAGAAGCTTACTCTTCTCACCGCATTACTGTTTTCTTCGGGCTGACTCTGAACTCATTGTCCAAAGATAGTCAGGGACGACGCGATGAAACTTCATCAAGCTGAGTTTGGAATGAGCCAATTGCCTGCAGACGAAGTGGGTCAAGATTTCCCATTGATAATTGCAACGATGCCGGCAAGCTCGCGGCAACGAGCCGCAGCAGTCGGTGTCACCGTCGTTTTAATGGTGGCGGCGGCAGTTATGGCTCCATACGCGAACATGCAAGTCCGCCGAATTGACTCATTCATCCCGGTTTTGCAAACCGTCTTGGCCGTTGCCCATCTCCTCACGGCAATTTTTCTGTTCGCTCAATTTCTATCCAACCGGAACGGGCGTTGCTTGCGCTCGCCAGCGCTTACATATTCAGCGGCTCATTTGCATTCCTGCAGACGCTCGCCTTTCCGGGCGGGTAATCTAACAAAAGATCCTTGCGAGGCGATGGTGATTGACCGGGTTGCGAGCGCTATAGCCGGTCGCCAAATCATAGCAAGGTGAAAACCGCCACCGGGCCATCTGGTGGGCCACGCTGGAGGTGATTGAGGTGAGCCGGTCATGTGGCGTCTCCGGTCTGATTTGGGCTGACGTCTGATTGGGCTGACCGGGTCTTTAGATCGGGCTAACCAAGGACGCTATGCCATCTTCTTGAGACGACGTTTGATTTTGCTTTTCTCTAGGTTGTGCTAACGACCGGTGGAGTGGTAATGAAATACCGATCTTCTGACTTCGAAATTGATATCAGCCAGCATGAACTGCGGCATCGGGGACTTTCTGTTCACACAGAACCCCAGGTTTTTGATCTGATTGTGCATTTGGTGCGCAATCACGACAGGGTCGTCAGCAAGGATGAGTTGATCGAAACTGTCTGGAATGGGCGCATCATCTCAGAAGCCGCGTTCTCCAGTCGGATCAATGGCGCCAGAAGGGCGCTGGGCGACAATGGGACCGATCAGCTCTTCATCCGAACGCTGCATCGGCGCGGATTCCGTTTCGTTGGCGAAGTCAAGGAGATCACCGAGGCAGAGGTCGCCCCCGTTCGACACGTTCCTGACGAGGCCGCGGCAAGAAGCGCGGTCCCCAGCACTGCGATTTCGGCTGAATTATCTCGTCTCGACGATATTGTGTCGGAGGCCGTCAAGGCAGAAGCCATTACGCGACCGTCCGTCGCCGTGCTTCCCTTCGAGAACATGTCAAACGATCCCGAGAATGACTATTTCAGCTATGGCCTGACTGAAGACATCATCCGGCTACTCGCCCGCAATCGCTGGCTTTCTGTCATATCGCGTCATTCGACCATCGGCTTTCAGGGCCGGGTCGTCGACGCGCGTGAAGTCGGGGGGCAGCTCGGCGTGAATTACGTCGTGTCCGGCAGCGTTCGCAAGAGCCAGCACTCGGTACGGATTAACGTAGAACTTGCCCGAGCGGCGGATGGAAAGCAGCTGTGGTCGGACAGGTATGACTTTCAGCTCGAGAATATCTTCGACATTCAAGAAGAGATGGCGAGCCAAATCGCTGCGACGATCGAACCGGAGCTGTCCAAGGTTGAGCAGCAACTCGCGGCGCGCAAGGCACCAGAAAGCCTGGACGCCTGGGATTGTTACCAGCGAGGCTTGTGGAACTTATGGCGTTTCACCTCTCCGGGGTACGATACGGCTGAAGCCTTCTTCAAGCGCTCGATTGCAGCGGACCCGGCTTTTGCGCGGGGGCACGGTGCGCTGAGTTACGTCAACGTTCAGCGGGCGTTCTCTGACGATCCGCGCAATCGCGCTGCGCGGCTGGAGACCGCGTTGCGTCAAGCCCGCACCGCCGTGGCCCTCGACGAACTCGACTGTTTTTGCCACTGCGCGCTTGGACGGGCTCTATGCCTGATGCGGCAGAACGACGAAGCATTTGCTGCGATCGAGCTGTCGCTTGAGCTCAACCCTAGCTTTGCGCAGGGTTATTTCGCGCAAGGCTTCAATGTGTTGTGGCGTGGAAATGCTATCGAAGCGGAAACGCTGCTTGACCGCGCGACAATACTGAGCCCCCGTGACAGCCATGTTTGGAGTTTTCACCACGCGCGGTCGTGGGCACATTTCTCGCTTGGCGAGTACGACGTTGCCGCCGAGTTCGCGCGAAGAGCGACGCGCCAAGCAAATGTGACCCATAGCGCTTTCGTAACCTTGGCGGCTTCGCTCGGACAACTCGGTGACACAACGGCCGCGAACGGTGCGGCGGCCGAATTATTGAGACGCAAGCCCGATTACACCACCGCTACTGCGCGCCAGGAACTGTTCTTCTGCAAGGACCAGGACTTCCTTGATCGCTATACCGAGGGGCTGCGTTTGTCGGGCGTATCAGACGAGTGAGCGCGGCGCTTGTCGCACTCGTACCGGACCGCAATTGAGTTTCTTCGGGGACGGAGACGCGGTAACGTCTGTGTGCTCACCGACGGATTCCATTTTTCCTCGAATGGAGAGCCGATGAAGTGCCAAGTCAGCAGCCTTGCTTCACGCTGCGGAGATCGGGCGTAAATTCCTCGTGGCACCGATCGCGCTGATTACCGCGAGGTTCATAACGCCGGCTACGGCCGCCAGGTCGAACGATGCTGTGTAGCTCCCCGAAAGATCGAACAGCAAGCCGCCCATGTAGCCACCTGCTGCCATTCCGGCCCAGGCGATCATCATGACAGCACCAAGCGCTGTCCCGAAACGCTTTGGCAGCACGGCTTGGCGAACGCAAAGTGAAAGGCAGGTCATGTTCCCCGCAAAGCCGAACCCGAAAACAGCAGAGAGCATCATGAGCGGGACGCTGCTCTCAAGCAGGGGAAAAATGAAGACGCATGCGGCCTGTATCGCGGACGCCAACGCATACGCTCTAAGAGCCCCGATGCGGTCGGCGATGACACCGCAGCACACGCGGCCCGCAGCGCCAAAAATCATCGCAATGACGAGACTTGCAACGCCAGCTCTGGCTGAGCCGCATATCCCGCCGACGAAGTTCGCCAGATGCACGACAGGAACACCCATACAAGCGCAGCAGAGAAAGGCGGCACATGCGAGAAGAGCCACCGTTAGGGTCTCCGATGTGGCGGTGTCGCGGACGTCGGCGAGGTTAACCGATGGCGCTCGCGTTCCCTGTGGCCATCGCAATAGCGGCAGAACGAGCGCGAGTGCGACCATGAAGGTGCAGCCTATTGCTGTAAACGCAAACCGCCATCCGAGAGCAGCGATGAGAAAGCTGGAGAGCAACGGCAGCAAACCTTGTCCGGCTGCACCGCCTGCCGTAACGATTCCCATCACGAGACCGCGCCGCTGCGGGTACCACTCGCCGCTTGTCGATAAGAGCGGCGCGTAGAGCGTGGAAAAACCGCAAGCGCCATATATAAGGTGGGCGACATAGAACACGGGCAAAGATCGGACGGTCGACATCAGAAGCAACGGTCCGGCCATGCCTATGGCACCGAGTATCAGCAACAGACGCACGTCGAGGCGGTCGGACAACCGTCCCCAGAACAGGCCGCCGAGCGCCATGCCGGTTGTTGACAGGCCGTATGCGAGGCTCAAGTCTGCCCGCGACCAGCCAAGGTCCGCTTCCATCGGTTTCATGAAGACAGTGATGAGTCCAAGGCCGCCAAATCCGAGCGCCATTGTCACGGTTGCCGCAGCGACAACCAGCGCGCCTCGATCAATCGTCCCGCCTGCAAACCTGCCACCGGCACGATTGTCCCGTGGAAGGGCGCGAGTTGGTCGAATGGTATCCTGCACAGTCATCGAAATCGGCTGCTCTCAGAAAACTGGTTGAGCGCGGCGAAGTGCCTAAAGACTGCCGCGCTGCGGGTCGGCAGCTGCGAAGTCGCCGCGTGCTACGCGTTATCGTTCGAGTAGGCCCTCCACACGTCGGGACAGCGGCATCGTGTAAGTCGTGGCGGTGCCCACGACGCAAACGTCGCCGTTGCCGTTGCGTACGAGGGTCTCCAGCTTGCAAATGGGCTTGTCGTCACGAACGTGCTCGACCTTGACGCTTGCGGTGATCGTCTCGCCCACCTGCACGGCTTTCAGAAAGCGCCAGTTTGTTTCGAGAAACACCGTGCCAGGCCCGGGAAGATCTTCTGCCACAACGGCGTTGAGAAGTCCCGTCGTGACGCCCCCCTGAACGATGAGTCCGCCGAACGGGGATGCGGTCGCCAGCTCGAGGTCGTAATGGATTGGATTTCTGTCCCCCGTGATTTCCGTGAACATTTCCACGTCCCGCATGGACGTCGTGCGGGTCCTCTCGGCGCCGGACCCCAGTGCGGGTTGGCCGGCGAGCGTTCGTGACCAGGGTGATTCCATCAACATTTTCGCTCCTATGCTGCGAGGGACGGTGCGGTCGACAATTGTGCGATGCGATTGGCCTCAGTCCTCATCACACTGCTCATGGTCGAATGAAGCTGCTTTACCTCGTGGAGGTCCCACGAAAACGACGCGATCTCCTCGGTAACGCGGAGGAACGGCATCGATAGAGCGTCACGTTCTTCTTGATACCGTTCGAGCGCCCGACTGCCGCCAGCTATGATTGATCCGGACAACAATTGTGCGTCGCGCAGAGCATCAGTGATTCCATGCGCAGTGAGAGGGTCCTTGAAGTAGCCTGCATCGCCGACAAGCGCCCATCCTGCTCCCTGGCATTGCCGAAGGTGAGCTTTTGCGCCGGCGAACCCGCGCAACCGTCCGATTTGGTTCGCTCTGCTGACGTCAGTGCGAAGTCCAGAGCTAGTGTTTTCCAAGACTTGGAGGAATCCCTCATGAACATCGCCGCGGAACGTTGTCCCAAACCGAGGTCCAGGAACAGCCACAAATATGCAGTGACACCCGTTCGTCGGGATCACGCCAGCGGCGGCATTCTTTGCGAAGTGCCAGTGCAGGCCCGTCGAGTTCAGTCCTTCGAAGTAGCCATACACCAAACCTGAACAAAATCGGCCCTCAAAATAGGGGCGAGCGTTGACACTTTGTGCGACAGTAGAGTGGCGACCATCCGCACCGACGACCATGTTCGAGCGAACAGTCGCGCAAGCGCCATTGGCATCTCGTAAGGACACGCCGATCACCCGCCCACTTGATGGCGCAAATTCCAGCTCGGATAGCGCTATCCCATGGCAGACGGTAGCGCCGGCCCGCCGAGCCGCGTCGGCCAGCAACGGATCGAGAATGGTCCGTCGAGGCGCGAGAAGGTAATCTACTCCATGCTCAGCCTTTATTTCGACGCGCACAGCTTCGTCGCCGTAGTGGAACGTGGTGGATCGAATCTCGGGACTTCCTGCTTCGAGTAAGCCCCGATCCAGTCCCCAGCGGTTGAGCTGGATGACCGCGCCCCGCATCAGCGCGTGTGTCGAAGTCGTATCCGACCCGTCTGTCTGCCGGTCGACCAGCAATACCTTGGCCCCGGATCTCGCCAGCAGCAGCGCCGTTGCAGCGCCCGCACAACGGCCGCCAATGATCACAGCGTCATATTTAGTCTCAAGATTAAGCGCACTCATTTTCTTCACTCAAGCAGCGGCGCGGGTCAGATTCTGGTTCAGGTGAGCAGCGAGGTCCGCGGCATCATCACCAGCTCCGTCGATGAACGATGATTTGCGCCGTCGCATGAACGGCAGACCCATGACGTACATGCCGGGTGCGGCGACTACGCCTCCGTCGTGTTGGATGCGCCCCTTGCGATCGACGACGGGGACGTCAAGCCAGGAGTAATCCGGTCGGTAGCCGGTCGCCCAAATGACACTGCCAATTCCTGCAGCCATCAAGTTTACGCTGAGCTCCGTGTCGGGCCCAATGTCCGTGGCTGCGGGGCGATACGGCGGCACAGCGAGTTCGTCGATCAAGCCGTTCGATTTCACCCATTCGTCGATGGCGCTGAGCAGTCGATTCATCTTGAGATCGGCCAGTGCGCAAATGTTGGCGAGCGAGCCCGAGAACTGAACGGCACCATCGTGAACTCCGACGATCCGACCCACAAGCCTGACACCTGCCTGACGCAAGCTGTTGAGATCGACCGTCACACGTTCGGGCGTTCCGATGAGCTGGGGCGACGGCAGACGCCGCGCTCTTTCGATGTCCTCCATCGAGTCGTACCGAACATCCATCGCTCCGATCGCATTCATCCACCATTGGATATCCCGTCCGCGATAGGTGCGTGGCATCCGCACGTGTTCTCCAACTGAGAGCACGACGGGACGGCCAGACGCCTGGATTTCACGGGCAAGCTGAATACCGCTCGCCGACGCGCCGACGATCAACACGCCGCCATTCGGCAGTTGATCGGGGTTTTTGTACTGCAGAAGCGAAAGGCTGATCACGGCCGGAGGGAAAGCGGCACTGAGGGATGGGACCGAGGCAACATTGCAGGCCCCGCTCGCGATCACGAGCTTTTGACAGCGCCAGATGCCCAGATTGGTGGAGACCTGGTAGCCGTGCTCCTCCTGTCTGACGCGCAGCACGCGCGTTTCCCTGAGGACCGGAGCAGCTGAAACATCGGCGTACTGTTGAAGGAAGCTGATGACTTCCGACTTGGTCATGAAGCCATCCGGATCATCGCCTGCATAGCCGTAGCCGGGCAAACGGGTCTGCCAGTTCGGTGTCAGAAGGCGGAGCGAGTCCCACCGCTCCGTCCGCCACGAATTCGCTACCTGGCCGCGCTCGAGCAACACGTGGTCGATCGAGCGGGCGGTCAGATGCTTGCTCATGGACAACCCGGATTGGCCGGCGCCAATGATGATGGTGGTCGCGTATCGCACGAGACTCGCTCCTTGATCCTGACGTCTTTAGTTGACCGTGACGAATACGTTGGTCGGGTTGGTGATGATGTCGAACACAGCCGATCGCTTCTGCGACTGTGCGACCAAGGCCTTGATTTCGTCCTCGCTGGCATCGGCGAGAATATCGAAATGAACTCGTATGGCGCCGAAGCCATTGCGCACGTCGTCGTCCATTCCGAGAATGCCCTGAATGTCCATCTCGGCTTCGAGAAGCGCCGTCACTTTATGCAGCTGAATGCCGCGTCGCTGTGCGACGGCCGCAACGCCCGCGGTGAGGCAGCTTGCCAGCCCTGACAAGACGATTTCCACGGGGGTCGGAGCATTATCCTCCGCTGCGAAAACTTGCGGGTGGTCCGCTTCCACGGTGAAGGTTTTGTCGCGCGCCTGCTCGGCCGTGAGTCCGAAGAAGTTGCCGATTGTGGAACGGCTGTGCGTTCCGTTAAGCCAGACGCAGCTCGCCCGCCACTTGAATTGTGCCGCTTCGGGTGCGTTGCCCAGAGCCTCGCGGGCAGACAGCAAGGCTTCCACGTTGACTCCGTTGTTCACCGCGGTTGCCGCCGAATTATCGATGGTTCTCATGTCTGTCTCTCCAGTTTGAGTGATGTGCCGGCCCAACTCTGCGGAACGCGTCCGACATCGTGTCTTTCTTTCGCAGGTAGCCGCATGGAAATCTTTCAGAGGAGCTTGGTGCGGCCTTCAGAAATCATTGTTTTCGCAAGGCAGACGGGCGCGTCAGCAGCTCATCTTCCCTGTGGGTGCGCAGTTAGCCGCAAGGTGAAACATCTTGGCCGAGCAAGTGGGGCTACGATGCCGATTTCATTGAAGCTTGTCGCAATGAACTCACCATTGAGTGCAGGCTGCAATCTAGCTCGATCGCGCGGTCGCGGGAGAAAACGAGGCTGGTTGGTGTTGCTCAAGTCAAGGTGATGGGTGACGAGCCCGATTCGTTGAATTTGTTGAACCGACGATGCTTCGTTACGGCGTGGGCATGAAGCGATCTCGCTGGTTTGCCAGCGAAGCGAGAAGAAAGGGCGCGGATCGGATCATAATCGAGGCCGACCCAGGACCGGGCGCTTCCTACCGACCAATGGGCGGCAAAGACTGCTGCATCGCCCTGTTCGGCTCAATACCCGGAAGAACGCTTTCCAAGCTGGTCAGAGGCTATAATCGACAATTCTTGACCCATTCCGGTGCCCGGGACGTCCGGAGTGAGCATTGAACCTTAATCGTTGGACCATAAGGCAAACCCCGACCTGTGACCCGGACACGTCTCCGCTCTGTGCCGTCGCAGCTCACGCCATTAGCAAGCCTGCTTCTTCCAATGCTCGTGATAGTCGATGGAATCAACGGGGGCTTCGAGCAGAAGAAGTTCCTGACGTGCCGCTCGACTGTCAGGCCGAAGTCGCGGGCCGAAGCTAGGCGCCGGTCACCCGTGGGCTTGAGCACCAATCTTGCTCACGTCGCAGCGGGGGTCAACGAAGGCGGATGTTCACTGTCTGCCGCAGCCGAATAGCTCGCTATATTCATTGCCCGACATTGAGTTTGCGGCTGCCGTCGATCTTTATATCCAACGTTTTGCATTCCTGGTGGATTCGCGGCGACCACTGCAAACAGCTTCATCGCTCCCCGATAGCCCTTGATGTTCTGCTCGCTCAGGCATGCTATCGGAACGCTGCTGTGAACCTGCTCTGCCACGGCCTTATCTAGGAGGATCTGCCCATCACCGGCGAGGTCGCAGAGCCGAGAGGCGAGGTTGACGCCGCTCCCGACAGCCGTGTAGTCCAGCCGGCCTTCGTATCCGATCGTTCCAACGGTAGCTAGCCCCATTCCGATGCCGATGCCGAAGCCCATCACACAGCCCTTCTTGGACCATAGGGTCGCAAGCGATTGAACCTCTCGCTGTAGGTCGATCGCAAGCCGAACCGCGCGATGCGCCGGGTCCGCAACGGCCATCGGGGCATTGAGCAGGATCATGACGCCATTACCCGCGAATTGAATCAGGGTGGCCTCGTGCCTGGCAATCACAGCGCCAACTACTTCATAGTATTCCTGCAGTGCTCCAATGATGATCTCGGGCTCGGCGCTCGCCGAGAACGAGGTAAACCCGCGCAGATCGGCAAAGACGGCGACTACGTCCCGCCGGTGGCCCCGCAGCAATCCGTCGGAATTTTCGACCAGTTCGGCAACCTGTGGGGCCAGAAACCGCTTTAGGCGAGCGATGCGTTCCGACTTCTGCTTCGATAGTGAAAGTTCTCTTGCCATCTCATTGAAGCGCGAGGCTAGTCTTTGCAGTTCGTCGCCGCTGGTGAGCCTAATGCGATGGTCAAACTGCCCCCTTCCGATCCGCTTCGCGCCGCACTCCAGCTCTCGGATTGGCCCGGACATGCGTTGGGCGAGTGCGTAGGCCAAAGCAAGCGCAAAGAGAGTACCGACGGTCATGAGGGCCAGCGCACGCCAAGGCGCTGCGCGAATAGAAGCGAATGCTTCGCGGGCCGGCTGTAGAGCGATGACCGTCCACCCCACCTTGGCCACCGGCGTCGCTGCAGCGACCACCAGCTGTTCACCGATATCAGTCGTAATGAGAGCGGATCCCGGCGGATTGTTGAGTGCAAGCTTCAGCCGACGGAAGTCGCCCGAGCCGGCCTTGCCGCGCAACACCTGCTCATGTCGGGATGGGCAATCAGCCGGCCCGTGCCGTCAACCACGATGGCGTGGCCAGTCTCGCCTATCCGGATTGCGGAGATGACATCCCAGATCAGCTTTAGGTTTACATCGGCGATGGCCACGCCGGCAGCGGCAAGGTTTCCCGCGACCGCGATCCGCATATATGGCTCGGAATCGTGCTCGTACCAGACCGGTCCATACCAGACTTTGTCCGCGCGCGCGCCAATCACTGCCTTGTCCGCAGACATATCTTCGCCGGCCCCCATGCGGTTCAGGCGAATCCTGGACACCGAAACGCGCTCGGTTCCACGTTCATCGACCAGCACGATGGAAAGGGTGGCCGGCACTTGCTGCAGCAGCCGCAACGCGTCGATCTTATGGCGGTTATCGCTGCCGTCGGTCCAAGGAAACTGCACTGCCCAGCCGAGCTGATGCCCGATCTCGTCCGCGAAGGCGTCGATCCGTTCGGCGGCCGATCGCGAATGCAACTGCAGCAGCTCAGTCACATGCCGGCTCTGGTCGCGATAGCCAAACCACGCGTCGCAGATGGCGCCCAGCGTCAACGGCAGCACCACCGCCACGAATAGCGTGACAAAATATTTGAAGCTGAGCGATCGGCGCAGCTTCAGCGCCCGCAGATAGCATTGGCGGCGCAGAGACCTCCCCGCCGTGCCGGTCAGGATCATTCGAGCACCTTGTTGGCACGGAACAGGATGGAGGAAAGGTCAAGGTCTTCGCCGAACAGCCGAGCCGTCTTGAGATTGAGGGCGAGCTCGAATTTGTCCGGCTGCACAACAGGGAGATCCGCTGGATGTGCGCCGCGCAAGATGCAGTCGGCGTATTTGGCAAGCAAGAAATACGTATCGCGCTGGTTAGCGCCGTAGCTCAAGAGGCCGCCAGCGTCGCAATACTCGCTCCAGCCGAACATTGACGGCAGCCTGTTGCTCGCCGCAATGTGCGCAACCTTGGTCCGGTTCACCATCGTGACAGGCTCCGGAAAAGTCAGCATTGCATCTGCGCGCACTGCGGAGAGGGCCGACAGCGCGCGGTCTAACTCGCTCGCGCCCGAGAAGTCGATGTAGATAGGCTCCACTCCCACGGCCTTGGCCGCTTCCTGAGTCGCCCGCCATTCGGATGGCTCGCCCGGATGATCGGTGTTGGAAAGCACCGCGAGCCTACGTAGTCGCGGAAAGGCATCCTTCAACTCGATCCGCTTGCCGGCCAGCTCGAGCGAAAGAAACGTGGTGCCGGTGAAATTGGTCCCTGGTTGCGCGAGGCTATTGACGATGCCCAATGCGACGGGATCGCCGCTCTGAGCGAAAAGCACCGGAATGTCCGTCACCCCAACCATGGCTCGCGTCGCCGGGCCGCTCGACACCACGAGATCGACATCGTCACGCTTCAGCTCCGAGACGACCTCACGTAAGCTCTGGGGGTTACCAGGCGCATAGTGCGACCGCAGAACGATGTTCTTGCCTTCGGCATAACCCAGCGCCCGCAGCCCGGCACGGAACCCATCGAAGAACGGGTCCGCGCCCGACGCCGTCAGCGGCAAATGCAAAGAAATCCCGGCGTTTCATGTGAGGGATTATGGCTGAGGACGGGATCCGCGGCTTTCATGGCTGCTTGAGAGACCATTTAGAAATGCTTGTTTCTTTGGCTGACGAAGCGGCATTCCCAACCTGAGCCCGATTTGAATGTTGACGCCGGCTTTGGGCCTATCCGGCTGTTCGCGAAACGCCTCGGCATGTCCGCAGTGGGAAGTTCTCAGCCCTCAGGTATACCGCCGACTTTGACCCGAATGTATGGTCCGGCCGCGCGTTGCAAGAGGTTTCGTCAACCTGGCAGATGCGGTCTTGCATCAATGTATCCGGCCTCTGATTGGAGCGTGTTGTGGTCCGGGCCATCATGCATATCAGCGCGCGTGCGACCTAATTGGCGGACAGGCCTCGATTGGACCATTTGGACCACAGTGTTCGCATGCGCCAGGAAGACCGAACCTCCATCTCGCCTCATCCTGAATGACCGCGACGTGCTTCCGCTTGACGCCGGGGCTCGGTGCGAACGGGTTCTTCGTCCTTGATCTTTTTTGGGCTGCGTGAGAGCGGAACTAAAGCCGCTCTCACTTGTCGCTATCCGAACTTTAACGGGTCTATCAGCGAAGACTGAACTCAGCGCCCGGTCTTGTCGATATCGACCCTGGTCTTCTTCACCGTGTCGGCAACCCGTTCAGTCCGTTCGGTCGCTTCTTTGCGCACCACAAGTTCTTCACCGGCTCGAACATCCTTCTGGACCACGGGTTGTTCATGCAGCTCTCGCACTTCGTACTCGCGTTCCATGGGTTGCCCTGTCGCAGTTCCCGTGGCTGGGCGGCGCTCCAAGACAGTTCGCTCATCGCGCAGTCGCACGTCCTTTTGTACGGGTTCCTCGACTACGTAGGTTCTTACATGCTTGACGGTCTCGGTGGCCCGTTTGCCGACCTTCAGTTCTTCTTCCGGCAGAGGGATGACCTTCTCACGTTCCGGGCCTTGAGAGGCATACCCTCCTTGACTCCCGGCGCTTCCGAATGCTCCGCTTCCGGCCGCTGTCGAACCGTCCCTGTTTTCTTCGTGAATCTCGACTGGATTATATTCTTGCAGCACACCCTCAATACGGTCGAGATCGGCCATGGTCGGGGCATCCACTAACACCGACAATGCGGCACCGCCTCTTTCCATATGGGTTTCATAAAGACGGCGCTCGTCTTCCGGCACATCGCTACCAAACAGCCAGTCCCAGAAACTTTCTCCTTCCGAACTGGCGCTTAATCTTCCGCTGCTTGACGCCTGTGCTGGTTGATTGCTCAGCCTCACATGATCTGCTGGAACTCCTGAACCGACCACCGCACGATACGCTTGCTCCGCATCGTTGCGGGAGTTGTATACTGCTACTACGCATTGTCCTTGCATGCTTTCCTCCTCTATGGACATGCCTCAACGCGACCTTCATCGCATCGTTCTTAAATTTTTTTTGCAAGCAGTAGTCGAGTAGGACCTCACGTTGCACTCGGATGGCAGCTCGGGGAAGGTTGAGTTGGCGATGAGGTTGTCGGCGGTGAAGGGATGGGCGGAGCCATGCTGAGCACAACGATGGATAAGACCTTCGTCTATGATGAGTTGAGGCAGGTCGAACGCGATGTAGTCCAGGGAGAACGACGGCTTGCCGAGCAAGAGAAGCTCGTCCTTGAGTTGACGCGGGAGGGAAAGGATATGGTCGCCGCTGAAACGGAGCTGGCAATCTTGCGCAGAAACCAGCGCGTTCACGATCAGAACCGACAACGCTTTCTTTGGCGGCTACAGCCCTGAAAGGGTGTCACTCTGCGAATAGAGTAATTGAAATTCCAACAGGCCGTCGCTGCGAATCGAATTGGCTCCTTGTCTCTCGCTAGCGCTGCGGTGGCGGGGTAAATTGACAGACCATCAGGGGCAAGAGCGGGCCCCTTAGCTCAACCGGAATGGCATCGATCCGCACCATTGGAGCGCAGCGTTCGAACGAAAGGCAGTCCGCGCGTAAAAAGGCAGTCCGCGCGTAACCCGACGCGAACAAATGTCCATCAGCGGTGTTGTTTGCGCGAGACCGTCGCCCGTCGTTCTGTGACGGCGCTAATTGCGGATAGCCAAAGGTCAACCGCCCGCTTTGCGAAGCGCTCGCGATAGATAGCCAAAGGCGACGGTCTCGGCATTTGAAGCAAAGCCCAACGGAGGAGGCCCACATGGACTGGAACCGCGTCGAAGGGAATTGGAAGCAAATCAAAGGCAAGGTGAAAGAGCAGTGGGGCAAACTCACGGACGACGACTTGGACACCATCGACGGCAAGCAAGATCAGCTCGAAGGTAAACTCCAGCAGCGATACGGCTACCAAAAAGATCAAGCCAAAAAAGAACTCGACGACTGGTTTGGTCGTCAGAAGTGGTAGGAAACTTAAGCCCGCCAACGTCGGCGGGCTTCTTTCTGTTACAGTTCGCGGTTCAAAGCTCTTTGCTTGAGTGACTGGGGAACTCACCTCGGCGATGGTTCATTGCAAGCGCAATGCCGCAGCGGCTTGTGCTTCGAGCTGCTGAGGGTGAGCCTAAGTCCGGTTGTGGCCCTTGGCCGAACAAGGCTGAGTGTCCGCTATCAGCGGTAGCCTGGACGCCAGACGTGCCGCCGCTTGTGACCCGCACCGGACCTCGGGCAACATTTCAATGCCCGAGGCGGCGGGTCTCCGATACACATTTCGTGATTGAACTGCTTAACTCTCTAATCGACTAATAATTATTTCGAGAAAATCATAGGAGCCGCAATGTCCTCTCCAGAAGAAGATGATCGGCGGGAATTTTTAAGATTCTGCGGCAGATTCGCCTCCGTAACACCTCCGACTATTACAGCGTTGCTTTCGACCTCACTTACTAGCACCGCAATTGCCAGCTCCGACGGCCCGCGTCGTGTATGCCTAATAACTATCGCTGAGAGCAGAAGGCCGCCTGAGAGGGGGCCTTAGGCTGTCACCGGTGTTTGCCGCTGGGTAATGAAGCGAGAAGCTGGGCAATCGCGGCGACTTGCACTTTCGGGTTTTGGCCCCGAGCATCGGCCGCATGTGCTCTATGAGCGCGTTCGATTGCCGATGCCTCTCTCGCATTTCCCCGCTGTTCATTGATCAATCAGGTAGGCGGCTGCTTACTCGACCGCATCTTTCCCTTCGGACGCGTCTGCTGATGATGCTGTGGACGGCTCCTCCACGGGCACGAGAGTGCCAAAGACTGGGCGCCGTTTAAGGTTCCCACGATTCGGAGGAACAACCTATGCAGTCAGTTTCAACGATTGGTCTGATATCGCGAAGTCGGTCTTCCAAGTAAATGGGGTCGATGCAGCCGGCCAGGTGGTCATACGCCGTCAGCTCAAGCGCCGCTTCGTGCTGTCCTTCTTTGAGAAGTTGCCGCCGTGTCTAGTTGGGATCGAGGCTTGCGCTTCATCGCACCATTGGTCCCGCGAGCTGCAGGCGTTGGGGCATACGGTGCGTCTGATGCCTCCGGCCTATGTGAAGCCCTACGTCAAGCGGCAGAAGAACGACAGCACCGACGCGGAGGCTTATTTGCGAGGCGGTCACAAGGCCCAACATGCGGTTCGTGCCGACCAAGACGAACGAGCAACAGAGCTGTCTGATGCTTCATCGCGTACGCCATCTCTTCATTCGCCAGCAGACTGCTGTCATCAACTCGATCCGTGCATATCTGGCCGAGTTCGGGATTGTTGCCTCCGTCGGGCGCAGGGGTGTCGAACAGCTGTTGGAAGTCGTCGCCGATCCAGCTGACCGCCGGGTCCCGGAGGTGGCCCGCGCGTGTCTTGCGGCTCTCGGCGGTCAGTTGCGGGTACTGAAGGCTCAGATCCTGGAATTCGATAAGCGCATCATTGCCTGGCATCGATCAAACGCGACGAGCAGGCGACTGGATGTGATCCCTGGCGTCGGTCCAGCACTGGCAACGGCGCTAGTCGCAAGCGTTGCCGATGCCACAACCTTCCGATCGGGGCGGGACTTCTCGGCCTGGTTCGGGCTCGTGCCGAAGCAGAACCCTAGTGGGGGCAAGGACAAGCTTGGCCGTATCAGCAAGCAAGGCGATCGCTATTTACGCAGCCTGTTCACAGCGGGCGCACTCACCGTGATCCGCTATGCCAAGATCCATGGCACGAGCCATCGGCCTTGGCTCACTGCGTTGTTGGCACGCCGCCCCACCAAGGTCGCAGCCATCGCACTCGCCAATAAGCTCGCCGGGATGGCATGGGCGATGATGGCCAGGAACGAACCCTATAAGGAACCCGCCGGCCTTACGGCGTGAACGAGATCACAGCCGGTCACCGGCTGTAACGTAACGGTTGGAAGGGCGAACAGCACTAATGCAGCGCCGGTCGATCCGGCGATCAGGACAACCCACATGGGCCATGGCATCTTCGAATGCGTGCTTTTGATCGGGACCTGATCCGCGGAGGGCGCTGCTCCGACCAACGCGGCAAGTGAAGATTCTCCTTGCCAACCCGGAGCCGTCCACACATGGCCCTTAGCCGGAGGTCGATTGAGCGCGGGTCATGTCGGCTGTCAGGGGCAAACCGGACGCCGATCCAATTTGACGCCCACCGCTGCTTTTGACCCAGAGCGGTCATCGGCATTCCCTAGACAGACAGTCTCCCTTGGGGGATCATGCAGCGGTTGGCACGAGGGAGCGCCGCCATGGACCTCGGAGGTTGGCTGCGGAGCCTTGGCCTCGAACAATATGAGGCGCCATTCCGCGAGAATAAGATCGACGACACGGTCCTGCCGAGGTTGACGCCCGATGACTTGAAGGATCTTGGTGTCGGATTTGTCGGACATCGTCGTAAGCTGCTCGACGCCATCGCAGCCTTGCGCGATGAAGCGAGCGCACTCGCGCCGCTATGCGACGCTCCTCTGGAAACCGACAAAGCCGCCAAGGACACCGCCGAGCGCCGCCAAGTCACCGTGATGTTCGCAGACCTCGTCGGCTCGACGGCGCTCTCCGCACGCATGGACCTGGAGGACCTACGCGAGGTCATTTCGGCCTATCAGACGTGCGTCGCCGAGACCGTGCGCCGCTTCGGGGGCTTCGTCGCCAGGTATATGGGCGATGGTGTGCTGATTTACTTCGGCTATCCGGCAGCGCATGAAGATGACGCCGAGCGTGCAGTGCGGGCCGGCCTTGCGTTGATTGATGCGGTGGCAGCGCTCGCGGCTCCTGAGCCCCTACAAGTGCGGATAGGGGTTGCCACCGGGATGGTGGTGGTCGGGGATCTTGTGGGGTCCGGCGAAGCGCAGGAACACGATATTGTGGGCGAGACCCCGAACCTGGCGGCACGCCTTCAGGCCATCGCCGAGCCGAACACGGTCGTTATTGCCGAGGCCACCCGCAATCTCATCGGCAGTCTCTTCGAACTGCAAGACCTCGAGCCTAAGGACCTCAAGGGGATCGCCGGGCCGGTGAAGGCTTTCGCCGCGCTGCGGGCAAGTTCTGTCCAGAGCCGCTTCGAGGCGATGCACCCCGGTGTCCTGACTGCACTGGTCGGACGAGAAGAAGAGCTTGAACTGCTGTTGCGGCGCTGGGCGAAAGCGAAGACCGGCGAAGGCCAGGCGGTGCTGCTATCCGGTGAGGCCGGGATCGGCAAATCCAGGCTTGCCGCCGCGCTCATGGAGGAAATCGCGGCCGAGCCACACACGCGGCTGCGTTATTTCTGCTCGCCACAGCACACGGACAGCGCCCTTTATCCAATAATTGGCCAGTTCGGACGTGCCGCCGGATTTGCATACGGCGACACTCCGCAAACAAAGCTCGACAAGCTTGATGCGCTACTGGCGCAGACCTCGACGTCCAGGCAGGACGCGGCGCTCTTCGCCGCGCTGTTGTCACTTCCTGACGACGGACGCTACCCCCCTTTGGAGCTTGCTCCCGAACAGCGCCGGCAGAAGACGCTGGAGGCACTTGACCTACAATTGGAAACTCTGGCGCGCTCCAGCCCCGTGCTGACGATTGTCGAGGATGCACACTGGGGCGACCCCACGAGCCTGGAAGCGTTCGGTCGCACCGTGGACCGGGTTGCGAACCTTCCCGTGATGTTGATCGTGACGTTTCGGCCCGAGTTTGAGGCGCCCTGGGTCGGACAACCGCATGTAACAGCTCTTGCCCTCAACCGGCTGGGGCATCGCAACGTCGGCACCATGATCGACCGCGTCATCGGCAACAAGCTGCTGCCGACGAACGTCAGAAAGGACATCATCGAGCGCACCGACGGCATCCCATTGTTCGTGGAAGAGATGACCAAGGCCGTGCTGGAGGCCGGGGGCGAGTTGGAGGCGATGCAGACTGCGGCTGCGGTTCCCTCCCAGGCGCTGGCGGTCCCCGCGAGCTTGCATGCTTCCCTGATGGCGCGGCTCGACCGGCTCGGCCCGGCCAAGGAGGTGGCACAGACCGGGGCGGCGATAGGCCGTGAGTTTTCTCATGCGCTGTTGGCTGCCGTGGTGCGCAAGCGAGAGGCCGAACTCGGCTCGGAACTCGATCGTCTTATCCGCGCCGGTTTGCTGTTCCGGAAAGGCGTGCCGCCGCACGCGGCGTATTTGTTCAAGCACGCCCTGGTGCAGGACACGGCCTATGGCACCTTGCTGCGCCAGCCTAGATGCGCACTCCACGCGCGTATCGCAGACACCCTCGAAATGCAGTTTCCTGACATCGCCGAAGGCCAGCCGGATCTGCTGGCGCGGCATTGCACCGAGGCCGGGCTGATCGACAAGGCCGCGGGTCTGTGGGGCAAAGCAGGATTGCGGTCACTGAAGCGCTCGGCGTTGGTTGAGGCCATCGAGCAGCTTAGGCGGGCCCTCGGACAGATAGCGACTTTGCCCGGCACGCCGGCGCTCCGAGGCGAAGAAATCAGGTTTCAAGTTGCACTCTTAAACCCACTCCTTCAGGTCAAAGGGGGAGCGGCACCGGAAACCAAGACTGCCGCGGAGCGGGCACTTCTGCTGATCGAACAGGCTGAAGGGCTCGGGGAGCCTCCCAAGGATCCACTGCTTCTGTTTCGGGCGCTCTACGGTTTGTGGTTAACGGACCTGACCGCATTCAACGGCGACCTGGCGCGCGAGGGTGCCGCGCAGATCCTGGCGTTTGCCGAGAAACAGGGAGATAATGGCATGCTCATGCTCGGGCATCGCTGCGTGGCCTATGTCTTGGGGATCACGGGCAACTTCGCGCAAGCCCGCGTGCACTACGATCAGGCGATTGCGCTTTACGATCCTGTCGAACGTCGGCCGCAGTGGTTTGCCTACGAACTCCGGTTTCGGTCGATGTTGCTGTGGTTCCTTGGCTATCCTGAGGCTGGGCTCGCATACACAGAACAAGCGCTCAATGAGGCGCGTGAGGCTGGCCCCGCCACACTGATGGCCACGATGGATTACGCATGCTTTAGCCAACTCTTCAGCGGTAACTACGCGACGGCGAAGGCGCTATCGGATGAGCTAATCGCGTTGGCCGAAGAAAAAGGCGCCATTTTCTGGAAGACCCTGGGATTGTTAAGGCGAGCCAATCTTTTGGCCTTAACTGGCAACGCCTCCTCTGCAGTCAGCACGTTCACCTCACTGATCCCCGTATATCGCTCGGGGGGATCATCAGGTGAGTTGGCGTGGCATTTATTCCATTTGGCAATGGCCTGTGGGGAGCTTGGCCAGTTCGATGACGCCTGGAGTTACATTGGGGAAGCAATCACCTTGGTCGAGACAACAAAGGCAAGATGGTGCGAGGCCGAGGTCCATCGCATTGCTGGCGAAATCGCCCTGATGTCGCCAGAGCGGGATGCAGCAAGAGCTGAAGCGTATTTCGAGCGGGCGCTCGCGGTTGGGCGTGAACAGCAGGCGAAATCCTGGGAGCTGCGCGCTGCGATGAGCATGGCGCGGTCATGGCGCGATCAAGGGAAGCGGGATGAGGCCCGAGAACTTCTCGCTCCGGTCTACGGCTGGTTCACCGAGGGCTTTGACACGTTGGACCTGAAGCAGGCGAAGGCCCTGCTCGACGAACTGGCGGCATGATGGCGCACATTCTTGCCATGGAATGTCGGCTCGTGGCCCATCGCTGCCGTTGACGCAGTGCAGCTCTACGTCGGTTCGTTGGGGCAGACCGGAAGTTCGAAACCGAGCGCCAAACCGACGCTATTGACCCATTGCGGAAGTGGTCGGCTTTAAGGGGAAGCGCCTTAAACTTTCGTATGTTCCGCGACACCATTAGATGACGGGACGACTACCGACGTTCAATTGAGTTGCTGATCGCGATCCGTCCTAGGCTGCATGGGTTGGAAAAGCGCACGGGCTCATGAAGTGCGATTGTGAAATAGGATGATCTACGAACAGCTGCGATAGAGCCAAGAGGAGACTATAATGCCCAACTGTTCCGAAAGTCTTAGATCTGGCAGCCGGTGCCTAGATAAAGCCACGAACTAGAATGACAGCTTTTGCTGTTTCGCGCATCACGCAAAACGATCAAATCGGCTTGCGAACCAGGGTAGGGATAATGAAGTTCGTAACGTGTCTGCTTGCGTCAGCACTCCTGCTTGCGGGTCTCGGGGCAAGTCACGCGGCAGTCCGCATTGCTGATGATCGGGGCGGTCAAATCGGAAGCTACGTCAGAAAATTTCAACGTCTGCGTTCATCCGGACAATCCGTGATCATTGACGGTCTCTGTGCCTCGGCCTGCACCATCGTCCTCGGCGCGGTCCCTCATGACAAAATCTGCGTGACCTCGCGTGCGGCGCTTGGTTTCCATGCCGCGTATGATTTCGGCATCAACGGCCGCACCTTCACTAATGGCGAAGCGACCATGATGCTGTATTCGACGTATCCGACGCGGGTGCAGCGATGGATCGCCGCGCGCGGCGGGTTGACGCCCCAGATGATCTTTCTGCGCGGCAAGCATCTGCAGGCGATGTACCAATCGTGTTAATCGGTGCGTTAGGATTTGTTGGACGCTGAGCCTTCAGCTCCAATCAGGTCCCGCCCGCGCCGACGACGTGATCGAGTAGTCCGGCAGTTTGCTGCGGCGCATGTCCGAATGTGGCCCTGAGCCGAAGGTCGCTTGAAGTCGTTTAATGTCGGCTCTCGGAGGCAAGCCGGACGCCGATCCAGCTCTTGGCGTCTATTCCAAAGGCGGCACAGTTCGCAGCCAAGCGACCAATGCGCTCAGGTCGCTTTCGGACATGCCGCAAAAATAGCGGCAGTGGTCCTTCATCGGTGTATTCAGCTCTCGACCGTTGCGGGAAATACCGGTTGTGAGCGCGCGCTTAATTTCGGTGTCGCTCCAAGCTCCAATTCCTGCTTGCGGATGAGACGTAATGTTCGAGGCTATGGCACCCTGCCAAGCGCTGGGGTAGCCCTTCACCAAGGCGATGCTGAAGCGGCTGCCGCCCTTCCCAAGCGAATTCGTGAAATCTGAGATGCCTTGAGTCCGGGGTGTATGGCATCCCATGCAGTGTCCGATCGCCGCCAGATAGGTGCCGCGCCTGACTGGATCGTTCAGCGAGTTGGCTGTAAAACCAGTCTCGGCGTCGGGGTAAGGAGCGGGATTGCGAAACCCTTGTAGTTGGGGCTGGGAAGCTCGTTATGTACCGGCGGGACCGTCTCAGGTACGCAACGATGGCGTCCGCGTCACTTGACAGCAGTGCTTTGTAAAAATGAGATGGCATAATATCTGAGAGCGGCACGCCTGGGAGCCGTGCGTTTACCGGGACGTGCGCCTTCGGTTATGGCCTTTTTTATTTCTGCGTAGTCCAGCTACCTATGCCGGTTTCAATGTCCGGTGTTATGTTCGATGCGGTGCCCGAGAAGTTTGGCGTTTTGAATGAGAGCCCGCCCGACAGATCACGCGAGTTGATGGGCAATCCATGAGCATTCTTGGGTGTGTGGCAGTTTCCGCAAGCGACAATGGTGTTTACCAAGTAGCTTCCGCGCTCGATGGCGGTCTTCGCCAAAGCCAGTTCACCTTTCAAGTCCAGCCAGCACTATGAATGATTTTTTGAAAAAGAGCGGCATAGCGAAATCCGTTGGGGGCTTGCTTAAACAGCTATTCCTTAGATTGCCGATGAACGTGCAGTGATGCAAGTTGTCAGTTCTCGGCCTTCGGCGAAGTGGCAGCATCGCTCCACGAGGTTCGCTTGTTGAGGCGTTGCGGACAAGATTTGCTCAGGTTGAGTTCTTCGCATTGTGACCCAACCCGGACTTCGTAGAAAGGACGATTGTCGAGCGGCGACTTACGAAATGCGGAACTTAGTCAATAAGCTTGACCAACCCGAACTCGCGAAAATCTGCTACTGTTTCAATAAGGCGTGTGCCCTCCAGGAGGCAACGGTGACAAACTCGGAAGTCTCCAAAGAGCCGCCGGACGAACCGGTATCAGATCGCAACTTAAAGAATCGCCTCCGAGCACGAGTGCAGTTTATTAGCGGGGCGCTCGCCTCGATTGCTGCCGTAGGTGCGGTCGTTGGCGGCCTCGCCGGCTATTGGAATGTTTGGAAGACGCTCCGCACAGATGTTTTTCAGGAAGGGCAGAAGACGCAGAGAGAAGCAGCGGCCCGACCCGACATCGCTCCTCGCTTGTCTCTCGTCGTCCTGCCATTCGCGAATCTCAGCGACGATGCGGAGCAGGACTATTTCGCCGACGGCATCACGACCGATTTGATGACCGATCTTGCCCAAATGCCTAGCGCGTTCGTAATCGGACGCGGAACGGCCTTCACGTACAAGAAGAAGCCAATCGATCTCAAGACCCTCGGCAATGAACTCGGCATCCGCTGGGCAGTACAGGGCGCGGTGCGGCGTAACGGGGATCAGGTCCGGGTCAACATATCCCTTACTGAGCTTCCGACCGCTCGCGATGTCTGGTCGGATCGTTTCGACGGCGATCGCACGAATCTCGCGGCCTTGCAGGACCAGATCACGGTCGCGGCTCGCCCGCTCGCTCAACATTGAGCTCATCCGAGCCGAAAGTCGCCGTTACGAAGCAGACCGATCCAGAAATCCGGACTCCGTGGACTTCAGCATGCGCGGCTGGGCAAAATCCTATGAGAACCGGTCGAAGACGGAAATTGCGCAGGCAAAGGGGCTATTCGACAGTGCGCTGCACCTCGATCCGGACAACGTCGATGCAATGATTGGGAAAGCTTGGTGTTTAGCCGCTGCTGTGATCAGTGGATGGTCCGCGTCGGTGGCCGAAGAAAAAAAGACAGCGACTGACCTGGCCGACCGAGCCCTTTCGAAACGCCCGGCAAGCGCGTTGGCGCACAATGTTAAGGGAGACACTCTTCGAGTTGGACACCCTGAGGAGGCCTTGCCTGAATACGACGCTGCAATTGAAATCGATCCAAATTTCCCGGTCGCCTATGCTGGCAAAGGAAGTGCACTTATCTTATCCGGGCGGGCGCGCGAAGCCTTCTCGCCGCTTCAGTTGGCTCTCCGCATCAGCCCGAAAGATCCTGCTGCCTTCGTTTGGCATTTCAACCTCTGCCATGCCCACATGCACCTGCACGAATTCAAAGAAGCCATCGAAGAATGCAGGCGGACGGTCAATATGAACAACTCGTTCTGGTTGCCCTATGTAGATCTGATCGCGGCTTACGGAACCACGGGGCAGTTGGAGGCGGCGCGACAGGCGTTGGCCGAATTGAATAGGGTCCGACCAGACTTCACGGTGAAGTGGTGGCGTCAACTTGTTTATTCATTCTCAAGTAATCCGCAGTTTCGTCGGGAGTTCGACGAACTTCTCGATGGGTTGAGGAAGGGAGGCGTCCGGGAGCAATAAGATAAATGGTTTTGCTTGTCGACGAGGCGGCGATGTCTTCTTGTGGCCCAAATGCGAAGTGCACGATCTCCGCTAGCTAGGTCGCTGTCGAAGGAGAAGCAGACGTCGCACACATTCCGCGGGCGATCTTACTGCGCTAGAAATCCGAATGCGACAACCAGTGCCACCATGCTCGCGAGAATTAGCAGTGCCGGGAGGGATTTTCGGGTCATTGGCCTCGTCGACTGGCGCGCAGCCGATTGACCGGGTTGAGGTCCAGGCGGTCTCTGGGACCGCACGAGTTTGCTCTCTGTCGTAGGCGTCCGAGCCTTTGGTTCCGGCGCAGCGCCTACGCCTCCCATCTCGCTGTAATAAGCGCTGTAGATCTCGCGAACGGCTAGAGCCGTGGACTCGGCCTCGCTCATTGTCTCGAGCCGAGTTTGATAATTTGTCAGAAACCTTCGGGCGCTGGACGGCAGGTCATCGAAACCACCCAGCTTGGCCATCATGAGCCAGGTGGCAAAATCGGCCTCAGCCTTCGTGCGCGCTCTCTTGGCGATACCGGCGTTGGAGCTAGAGGACATGGTGCTCCGATTGGTTTGAACCCGGCCGCGAAGCTGTTCATCGACACTATCCGCGCGGCGGGAAAGGCAATTGGCAATCCAATCACAGTACCGGGAGAGTTCAAACGTATCCCTCCGGCGGCGGCCGCCTTGTTTAGTTTGGGAGGCGGCCCGAGGATTTGACCTTAAGTCTAGCTTTAAGGTCACGTGGCGAATGCAGGTCAATGTGTTGGGCGCCGAACGTCGGCGGCGATGGAGTTACGACGAGAAGGTCCGCCTTGTCGAAGAGACCTTGCAGGCTGGTGAGACAGTCTGCGGCGTCGCGCGCCGGCACGGGATGGCTCACAGCCTGCTGTTCACGTGGCGTCGACAAGCGCGCCAGGGTCGGCTGGGCGGAGATTCCGTGCCAGCTCTCGTTCCCGTCGAGATCACGCCGGTGGCGTCTCCGATCTCGAGTGACGCGCCACAACCGGCCTCTTCCCCGCCGGCGCAGCGCGCAAGGACTGGAATCATCGAGATCGAGTTTGGCGGCGGCTGTCGCGTGCGCGTCGACCGGGACGTAGACACCGAGACGCTGCAGCGGGTTCTTGAAGTTTTGAGACGACGATGATCCCGATCCCAAGCGGCGTCAGGGTCTGGATCGCCACTGGCCACACCGACATGCGTCGCGGCATGCAAAGCTTGGCTCTCACGGTTCAGGAGAGCTTGAAGCGCGATCCTCATGCCGGCGATCTCTACATCTTCCGGGGCCGCCGCGGTGATCTGGTGAAGATTCTTTGGCATGACGGGTTGGGCATGTCGCTGTATGCCAAGCGCCTGGACCGTGGCAAGTTCATCTGGCCCTCGGCGTCGGACGGTGCGGTGTCGATCTCGGCGGCCCAGATGGCTTACATGCTAGAAGGCATCGACTGGCGGAATCCGCAACTGAGCTGGCGGCCACAAAGCGCGGGCTGAGCGCCGAATCTGTAGCTTCTTGCATTTTGGGAATCCCATCGCGTCCAATCTGTGATTCACTGCGTCGCATGCATGCTGATCGCGACGCTGTTCCGGATGAGGTTGCCGCCCTGAAGAAGGCGCCGGCAGTCGAGCGCGCGAAGGCTTTGGAGATCGCCGCCGAGCTCGCGGTCGCCCGCGCGAAAGCGTCGGAAGACGAGGCGCTGATTGCTCAGCAGAAGCTGCAGATCGCCAAGCTGAAACATCAGATCTACGGACAACGGTCGGAGCGCTCGGCGCGGCTGATCGAGCAGTTGGCGCTGACGTTCGAAGAGCTGGAAGCTGACGCTACCGAGGACGAGCTGGCGGCGGAATGGGCCGTGGCCAGGTCGACCACGGTGCGCGGATTTACGCGCAAGCGCGCCGAGCGCCAGACCTTCCCCGAGCACCTTCCCCGGGAGCGGGTAGTGATCGACGGACCTACGGCTTGTGAATGCTGCGGCAGCAATCGTCTTCGCAAGCTCGGCGAGGACGTGACCCGCACGCTAGAAGTGGTGCCGCGCCAGTGGAAGGTGATCGAGACGGTCCGCGAGAAGTTCTCCTGCCGCGACTGCGAGAAGATCAGCCAGGCGCCAGCGCCGTTCCATGCCGTTGCTCGGGGGTGGGCTGGTCCGAGCCTCTTGGCCATGATTATGTTTGAGAAGTTCGGCCAGCATCAGCCGCTCAACCGCCAGGCGGAGCGCTACGCTCTGGAAGGCGTGCCGATCGCACTGTCGACCATGGCAGATGCCGTTGGGGCGGTCTGTGCCTCGCTGGATCCTCTGCTGCGCTTGGTGGAAGCCCACGTGATGGCGGCCGAGCGCCTTCATGCTGACGATACGACGGTACCGGTCCTGGCCAAGGGCAAGACCGACACCGGACGGTGCTGGATCTACATCCGCGACGATCGGCCATTTGGGGGCACGGACCCGCCGGCGGCGATGTTCTACTACTCGCGCGACCGCAAGGGCGAGCATCCCCAAGCGCATCTGGCCCGGTATGCCGGCATCCTGCAGGCCGACGCCTATGACGGGTACAACCAGCTCTATCTGCCGGGACGCCAGGCCGGGCCAATCCGGGAGGCTGCCTGCTGGTCGCATGGACGGCGCCCGTTCTTCGCGATGGCCGACATCGAAGAGAATGCCCGGCGCAGGGCCACCGGCAAAAAGGAAATCCCGCTCTCGCCGATCGCGATCGAGGTCGTGCGGCGGATCGATGCGCTGTTCGAGATCGAACGGTCCATCAACGGCAAGAGTGCCGAGGAGCGCCTTCGGGTTCGGCAGACGCTGAGCCGGCCTCTGGTCGAGGACCTCCAGGTCTATATGCGGGAGCAGCTTGCCAAGCTGTCTCGGGGGCACGACCTGGCTAAGGCGTTCAACTATATCCTGAAGCGCTGGGCGAGCTTCACCCTATTCCTCGAGGACGGCCGCGTGTGTCTCTCCAACAATGCCGCCGAACGGGGCTTGCGAGGCATCGCTCTTGGGCGGAAGTCCTGGCTGTTCTGCGGATCTGATCGCGGAGGGCGGCGCGCCGCAGCTATGTACAGCCTGATCGTCACAGCCAAAATCAACGGCATCGATCCGCAGGCGTGGCTCACGAATGTCCTCGCCCGCATCGCCGCTCATCCGGCTCATCGGCTGGACGAACTTCTGCCCTGGAATTGGACGTCAGCGTCTGCGCTCTCCGCTCGAGCGGCGGCATGACCACCCAGGTCAACAAGGTCCATCACGTCACCACCATCACCAAGGTCGCCAAAGACCTCGGCGAAGACGAAGATTGGCTGTGGGACATCGCCAACGAGATGGAGATCGAGGATGGCATCATCTGGGTCTATGGCGTCGGAGAAGACGGCGTTCAGGCGTTCACCGACTTCGGCATCGACAACCTGATCGAGCTCATCAAGTTCTATAAAGAGAACCCTGGACTACTCAGGCGGTAGCCCTGCGGCCTACGCCGAATGGATACGTTCAAACCCGAACCTTACCAACTAGTCGGCTCCTGGCCTGGTTGAAGGGACTGAGCAGGCTGACTAGGGACCCAACCAGCTCGCCAAGTCGATTATCGACATTGCGACGTGAGCTATGTCGAGGGCGTCCTTGGCTTATGGCACGATTGGGCATGAACCCAACCCGCAAGAGCCGTTAGACATCAGATGCAGCCGTCCAGCGCTCAATCAGGCGTAAAGCGATGCTGGCGAGCAAAATCCCGAGGAACCCGCCAACCACCTTTTCGGACGCATCCAGCAATCTAGCATCGCAATCTGGCGTCAGCTTTTGCAACAATTCCTGCATCACTGCGATTCCAAGCACGAGGCTGAACACCAGCGTCATTCGGTCCCGGTACGCGGCACCAAATGCGAAACCTAGGAACGCAAAGGCCGCGACGTGTTCGATGTTGGCCGAACTGCTTAGTTGAGGCCTGTCGTGGATTGGAGACAGACTTGCGTAGCTGGATAAACGCAAGAGAAGCCCACGCAACTGAAATCTATACAGCATAGTTACGACTGACCCGAGTTGTTGCCGCAATAATTCAGCGCCAACGGGATCTAGCGGCTCGCATTTGCCAAGGTGGTGGCTGCGGTTCTTCACCCTGATCCAGAACTTCTGCCGCCGCTCGGGCAGGGCAGTACGACCAATGGTGGGCGCTCCTGAACGTAACTTTTCGTGATTGAACTAATAAAAAGGATTTAATTTATTTAATCTGGTTTAAGTTAAACAGTTGCAGTAGCCCGAGGGGATACCCGATGCCCACAACAGAAGAAGACGAAGACCGCCGGGAGTTCTTGAAGACCTGTGGCAGGTTTGCTGCCGTAACCCCGCCAGCGATGACGCTACTGCTGTCGACGTCGTTAACGTCAACAGCCATCGCACGTTCCGGCGCCCAAGACGGAGCAGGATATAGCGGCGGAGGCGGCAGCAGTCATTCAGTTTTCGACAATGATCCACACAGCGCGACCGAGGATCACTCGACCAAGGAGCATTCATCAAC
>NZ_JAACFU010000029.1 GCF_029051725.1 Bradyrhizobium sp. CSS354 | reverse complement strand
ACGGCAAGATCCCGATGGCGGTCGGCGTCGACCTGCGCGGTGAATCCTACGGCCTCTTGATCGACCAGATCGGCGAAGTGCTGCGGCTCGCCGAGGACGGCATGGAAGAAAACCCCGTCAATCTCGATCCCCGCATGGCCAAGCTCGCCGGCGGTGTCCACCGTCTCGACGGCCAGCTCATGGTCGTCCTCGACGTCGACCGCGTCCTCGAGCTCAAAACCGAAGTACAGATGGCTGCGTGAGCCCCAAAAACATCGAAGCCGGAGAACCAAAATGAAGACGTGTTTGGTGGTCGATGATTCAAGCGTCGTGCGCAAGATCGCACGCCGGATCCTGGAAGGCCTGGAATTCGAAGTCACGGAGGCCGAGGACGGCTCCAAAGCGCTCGAGGTCTGTCAGCGCAAGCTGCCCGACGCTGTGCTGCTGGACTGGAACATGCCGGTGATGGACGGCTTCGAGTTCATGGGCCACATGCGCCGCCTGCCGGGCGGCGACCAGCCCAAGGTCGTGTTCTGCACCACCGAAAACAACGTGGCTCATATCGCTCAGGCGCTCAGCGGCGGCGCCAACGAGTACATCATGAAGCCCTTCGACAAAGACATCATCGCCGACAAATTCGCTGAAGTCGGCTTGATCCCGGTCGGACAAGCCATGGTCTGAGTTATCTGGCGGAGTGTTCCAGCCAGAGTGTTCCCAGTACAGCTTCCGAGAGGCCTATCCGTGACCCCGACCGAGTATGAGTATCTGCGTAAGTTCCTGAGGGATCATTCCGGCCTCGATCTGTCCGCAGACAAGCAATATCTGATTGAAAGCCGGCTGTTGCCGCTGGCGCGCAAGGCCGGCATCTCCGGCATCGGCGAGCTCGTGCAGAAGCTGCAAGGCGCTGGCTCGGGCGCGCTCGTCACCAGCGTGGTCGAGGCGATGACCACCAACGAGACCTTCTTCTTTCGCGACAAGGTCCCCTTCGATCATTTCCGCGACACCATCATGCCGGAGATCATCAAGGCCCGCGCCGGCCGCCGCAGCGTGCGCATCTGGTGCGCCGCCGGCTCGACCGGGCAGGAGCCCTATTCGCTGGCGATGAGCCTGAAGGAGATGGGTGCGGCCCTGACCGGCTGGCGCGTCGAGATCATCGCGACCGACCTGTCGCAGGAGGTGCTCGAGAAGGCCAAGGCCGGCATCTACAGCCAGTTCGAAGTGCAGCGCGGCCTGCCGATCCAGATGCTGATGAAATATTTCAAGCAGACCGGCGAGACCTGGCAGATCAATCCCGAGCTGCGGGCGATGATCCAGCACCGGCAGCTCAATTTGCTGCACGATTTCGCTCAGCTCGGCACTTTCGACGTCATCTTCTGCCGCAACGTGCTGATCTATTTCGATCAGGACACCAAGATCAACATCTTCAACCGCCTGGCTCGTCAGATCGAGGGAGACGGCTTCCTGGTGCTGGGCGCGGCCGAAACGGTGGTCGGACTGACCGACACGTTCAGACCGATTCCGGAGCGGCGCGGTCTCTACAAGCCGAACGACCCGCGTGCCGCGGCCGCCAAGCCGGCTCTCGCCGGCGCCGCGCCGCGCGTAGCGGTCATGGCAGGACGATAGGCATGGCCGAGGATGGCAAGGGCGCGGAACGCGTGACATTCAGTCGCGGCTATGATGTCTGCATCATGGCCATCGACGGCACTTGGCGCCGCGACTGCAAGCTCAACGCGATCTCCGACACCGACGCCGTCCTGACGGTGGAAGGCTCGATTCAGGGCCTGAACCTGAAAGAGTTCTTCCTGCTGCTGTCGTCCACCGGCCTTGCCTATCGCCGCTGCGAACTGGTGCGCGTCAACGGCGTCGAAATGGACATCCAATTCCTGCGTGGCAAGAACCGGAAGAAGCGCGGCGCAGCCGGTGGCCGTGACGAGGCGGCGTGATCTTCACGTGCGTCTCGTCGTCGTGCTCCGCGACATTGGTTCACATTTGCTGAAACATCCGACTGAATTTGCCGTCGCGGCTTTACGTCGCCTAAGCGCGAACCGGGTATCCATTGCCGGTCTCAATCTCAGGATACGGTAATGCCCAGAAGCTCTTTCTCACCTCTCCCGTCAAACCTGCCCGACGGCGCCGAGCGGCGCGCACTTCAGCTTCTGGTGGTCGACGACGACGCCACGCAGCGCAGCCTGATCACGGTCGCGGCCAAGCAGGCCGGCCACGAAGTCACCGTGGCGCCGTCCGTGGCCGAAGCGATCGACAAACTCCGCACTGCGCGCTTCGACTGCGTGACACTCGATCTCGTGCTGGAGGATGGCGACGGCATCGACGTGCTGGGCGAGATGGCCAAGGCGAAATTTGGCGGCGCCGTGATCGTCATCAGCGGCATGGACGGCAAGCGCCGCAGCGCCGCCCGCAGCTTCGCCCGTTCCGTCGGGATCGAGCTCCAGAGCCTGCCCAAGCCGCTGGATCTGGCCGCATTGCGCATCAGCCTCGCCAATCTCGGCAAGACCGCGATGGGCCTGCCGGCGATGCACACCTGGGGTGGCGTCGCCACCGACGCGATCGTGGAGCGGCACCGCGCCTGAGCCGCGGGCCGCCATGCGATGAAAGAATGCGGTTGCCGCGTCGCAGCGATCGCGATCTACACCGTGCTGCCGGCTTCCGACAGGCATTCCAGGGCGTTGCCAAGGCCGGCCCGGCAGGCATCGAGAGCGGCGATCGCCGTGGCATGCCGGGGTGTGACATCATCGAGCACGAAGACTCGGCGGAACCTTCCGGATCGCTGCCGTGTTCTTGATCCATGGCTGTGGCGGTCCGGCGCATACTGGTCTCGATCTGCGAGATCAGCATGCGAAGGTCAGCCGCAATCAGCTCACGGCTCTCGATTTCGGGCATTGCGACGAGAGGCGGCGTAGCGCCCAATTTAGCATGGATATTCCCCGTCCTCTGCAATTAGGCGCCTTGCCGCTACTTGTGCGTTATGTTCATGTCCCGTACAAATACGGTGGGCCGAATCCGCGCCGAACGCCATAACGGTTGGGGCGGACGCGAGTCCTTCATGCCAACCGGATGTGTGGCACATGGCCGAACAAAGCTCTCGCGGTGAAATCTTCGTGGTCGACGACGACGCTGCCGTTCGCGACACCTTGTCGATGGTGTTGAAGGCGGCGGGCTATGAGGTGATCTGTTTTGCGGACGGCGCAGCATTGCTCTCCGTCGCGCGAAGCCGCACACCTGCAGCGGTTCTGCTCGACGTGCACATTCCCGGCAAGTCGGGTCTCGACATTCTCAATGAGCTGCACGGCGAAGACTATCCGGCACCGATCTTCATGATCTCCGGGCAGGGCGATATCGCGATGGCGGTAGGGGCCATCAAGAGCGGCGCGCTCGACTTCATCGAGAAGCCGTTCCGCGGCAGCGAGATCGTCGGCCGGCTCGACGAGGCGATCGGTGCCTATGCACGCAGGCAGTCGGAGAACGCGGCGCCGAAGTTCGGTTCGCTGCATTTCCCCGGACGCGAGCCGTTGACGCGCAGAGAGCGCGAGGTGCTTGAGCAGTTCGCCGCCGGCGCCTCCAACAAGGAGGCCGGCCGCACGCTCGGCATCAGCCCGCGCACCATCGAGGACCACCGCGCCAACATCATGAAGAAGCTCGGTGCGCGCAATGCCGCCGATCTGATCCGGATCGTGATGACCGCGGCCCAGCGCGCGTCGTAAATTTATCGGTCAGTAGCCCGGATGGAGCGTAGCAAAATCCGGTGATCCGTGTCCACGGCAAGACACGTCCCGGATTGCGCTGTGCTCCATCCGGGCTACGGCCCCTCACATCAACTGCTCAACGCCTTGCGGATGGCCCGCGCCAGATCCGATTTGCGATAGGGCTTCGCCAGCAGCAGAACGCCCGAATCCAGCCGGCCGTGATGGATGATCGCGTTCTCGGTATAGCCAGACGTGTAGAGCACCCTGAGATCGGGACGCGTTCTCTGCAGTTCGTCGGCGAGCTGCCGTCCGTTCATCTTGCCGGGCATGATGACGTCGGTGAACAGGAGGTCGAACGGTTTTCCGGCGGCGACGATTGCGAGCGCCTCCGCGGCGTTCGCAGCCTGCAAGGTGACGTAGCCGAGCGAATGCAGCTGTGCCAGCACGTAGTCGCGCACCAGCCGGTCGTCCTCGACCACCAGGATCGTCTCGTGTCCGCCCTCGATGGTCGCCGGCGTCACGCTCTCGCCGACCGCCGTCGGAGTCTTGCCGGGCGGCAGATACATCTTGATCGTGGTGCCGTGGTCTTCCTCGCTGTAGATCTTGATATGGCCCGCAGACTGCTTGATGAAGCCGTAGACCATCGAAAGCCCGAGGCCGGTGCCCTTGCCCGGTCCCTTCGAGGTGAAGAAGGGGTCGAACACCCGGGCCAGCATGTTGGCGGGAATTCCGCTGCCGGTGTCGCTCACGGCGATCAGCACGTAGTGGCCCGGCGGGACGTCGTTGACGCTGGCATAGACCTCGTCGAGATAGGCCGCGCCCGTCTCCACGATCAGCTTGCCGCCGCCGGGCATGGCGTCGCGGGCATTGAGCGCGAGGTTGAGGATTGCGGTGGTGAGCTGGCTCGGATCGACGGTCGCGACGCAGTTCTCGTCCTCAAACACCGATTCGATATGGATCTGCTCGCCCAGCGTCGGCCGCAATAATTTCGCGGTGTCGATGATCAGCGCGTTGACGTCGATCTCGCGCGGCTGGAGCGGCTGCTTGCGCGCAAACGCCAGCAGATGCTGCGTCAGCTCGGCGCCACGGCCGGCGGCTTCGTCGATCATCTTCGTGATCGCCGCGAGCTCCGGCTCCTTGGCCACCGCGTCGGCCAGGATCTCGATCGTTCCGGTGATGACGGTGAGGATGTTGTTGAAGTCGTGCGCCACTCCGCCGGTGAGCTGGCCGACCGCCTCCATCTTCTCGGCATGACGGATGCGTTCATCGGCCGCGATCTTGTCGGTCAGGTCGCGGTAGAACGAATTGAGGAGAACGCCTTCGCGTCGCCGGAGCGCCGTCACGCTGAGCTCGGCCCTGAATTCCTTACCGTCGCGCCGCCGCACCAAAAGTTCGCGCCGTGGATTGGCTAGCGATTGTTGCTCGGATTCGAGAAAGAGCTTCAGTCTGGCCCTGACGCTTTCGCGCTCACTGGGGGCGACGAAAAGCTCGATCGCATTCTTGCCGATTGCCTCCTCACGCGTCCATCCGAAGAGCTTCTCGGCCTGCGAGTTCCAACTCAGGATGGCGCCGGTGTGGTCTGTCTGGGTGAAGGCGTCGAGGGAGGTCTCGACGATATTGCGCGCAAGCTGCTCGCTCTCCCGCAAGGATTCCTGTGCGAGCCTCGCCTCGGTCATGTCGCGCCCGACGAAGAAGTAACGCTGGGCGTGGTCGGACCAGCTACCGAGCCAGGACAGCCAGACCTCGCGTCCGTCCTTGTGGAAGCAGCGGGTGTCGGCGAGCTTCAGCCGCTCGCCGCGCCTGAGCGCGCGCATCTCGTCGCGCGACTGGTCGAGATGGCCGGGATGAATGAAATCGGCGCCGCTGCGGCCGATCATCTGCTCCGGCCGGTAGCCGAGAATAGACTCGCTGCTCGGACTGATCTGCGCGATGTGGCCGCGCGCGTCCATCACCATGATCAGATCCTGCGAGGTGTCGAAAAGTTGTCGCCGTTCCTCAAGCTGCTGCTGCAGCGCCCGCTCGGCCCGACGCGCCTCGGTCAGGCTGCGCGCGGTGCCGGAGGCGCCCACGATCTCGCCCGATGGGCCCCTGATCGGCGACAGGCTGAGTGAGATTTCGACCGGCGTGCCATCCTTGCGCAGGCGCACCGTCTCGAAGCGTTCGATCGGCTCGCCTCCGGCGATCCGCCGCAAATAGTCCTTGCCTTGCTCGCGTCTGTCGGGTGGGACGATGATCGAGGTGGATTGCCCGATCGCCTCATTCGCCGGATAGCCGTAGAGGCGCTCGGCGGAGGCATTCCAGCCGGTGATGATGGCGTCGAGCGATTGCATCACGATCGCATCGTCGGAGGATTCGACGGCGGCGCTGAACAAGCGCTCGCGCGCTTCATGATGGCTTCGCGCGGCCTCGGTGCGGCGATGTTCCTCGACCTCGCGTTCAAGAGCGGCCGTCTTCGCTCTCGTTTCTTCGACCATTTGGGCAAAGGCCCGCGCCAGCACGCCTGTCTCTCCGCTCGCATCGACGGGAATGTCGGCGCGCCGTCCGCTGCCGATCGCCTCCACTGCCGCGGTCAAACGCCCGATCGGCCGCGTCAATGAGCGCGCCAGCAGCATCGCAAGCAAAGCTGCGGCAAGGACGGCAAGCAGGCCAACCAGCGAGGAGGTTTTTTGAATGGCCGCCGGAACGCGGCTGAACACGGAGGAGGGGGCCGTCTCGATGACTGCCAACCACTCCTTGCCGGCAAGCAGCGCGGGCGCGATTGCCGCTCCACTCGGCCGGCCCGACCCGTCGCTCGTAAGCTGCGCCGATCCTTGCGGCAGGCCGGCCCGCGCTGCAAAGAACGGAAAGTCACGGCGCCAGTCATTTGCGCTGCCGCGCAATGTGCCGAATTCCCGCGCGCGATCGGGATGGACCAGATAGTCGCCGCGCGCGTTCACGACATAGATCTCTCCCCCGGCGCTCGCGGTCGAGCGGATTCGATCGAGCGCGGGACGCATGTCGATATTGGCGATGATGATGCCGAACGGCTTGCTATCCGGCGTGAACAGCGGCGTCGCGACGCGCAACGTCGGAATGTGAGGGTCCGTGGTTCCTCCCTGCCGGGTGGCGAGATCGAGGGGCGAAACATAGACGTCGCCCGGCGCCAATCGAATCGTCTCCTGGAAATAGGTTCGTTCGCTCTTGCGTTCGAGTTCGCCGTTGGGGACGATCCGTGCTGCTCCGTTCGGGCCGGCGCGATCGACGCGGACCAGCTCGCGCTGGTCGTCGTCAAGGCCGATAATTCGAAATTGCCCGTAGCTCGGTTTCGCGTCGATCTCGGCTGCGAACCGCGCTGCGATGCGCTCGCGCCAGGTTTGCTCCGAAACGCCGTCGACGGCATCGATGCCTCCACCGACATGGGCGCGGATCAGGCCATTGATGGCAGCGGCGGAGCGATAACCGAGTAGATCGCCACGAGCGCCGGCAACGTAGGATTCAAGATGGGTGGCCAGCAGGCTCGACTGGGCTTCGATCCGCTCCAGGACCCGCGGAATGACGGCCTGGGTGATGTTGCGATAGCCGAGCCAGCCGACTGCGGCCACGGTGACCGCCACCAGCAGGATCATCGCGATTGCGAGCCGCGTAGCGAGCGTCATGGTGATATTTGCACCGCTTCCCGAATGGCCGTGCCCGTGCTCGGTTGGAACATAATGAAGGTTCTTGTCATCGGCGGCCGGTGCTGACATCCGGACTCCTCACCGATGCCGTCAGCGTCGCGTCCAGGCAGCCGGCGACCGCGGCGAGCAGCGCGTCGGCGCGGAACGGCTTCTGCAAGCTCGCCACCGCGCCAAGCTTGGTCGCCATCTTGAGGAAGTCCGGCTCCGCATGAGCATCCGGCGTGGACGAACGGCCGGAAATGACGACGATCGGAATCGCCGGCTGCAGCGCCCGGATGTGGCGCATCGTCTCCAGGCCGTCCATGCCGGGCATGAAGATGTCGAGAAACAGCAGGTCGAACTGGCTGGCTTCGAACAGCGCAAGTCCCTTGCGGCCGTCTCCGGCGACGGTGATGTGATGACCAGCCCTCTCCAGGAGCAGCCGAATCGTCATCTGCACGGCCGGGTCGTCATCCACGATCAGGATGTTGGCCACGTCTGGTATCCTCCGGGCCGGGTGGGGTTTCCCAGCGACCGCAAATCAAACCATCAACTCTGAAATTGTTGCGCGGATTGCATCCGGCCTGCAAGCACTTCGCCATCGATCCGACAATTGCTCGCAAAAGGCGAATCGGTTGCGCCAAGTTATGCACGGTGACGTGCACAAGCGCTCGCGACAATCGGGCCCCATAGGCTAGTCGGTCAGGTATTCCGGATAGTGGCTTCGGATCGTGTCGAGCTCGCTCAGCGTGCCCGACAGGTGCTTGCGCAGATGCTGTTGCGCGGCATCGGCGTCACCGGCCTCGATCGCGCGCGTGATCAGCTTGTGGTGGCGGACGATGTTCTGGGCCTTGCCGGGTGAGGGCAGATGCAGCCGGCGCAGCCGGTCGATATGTCCGCTGCGACTGCGCACCAGCGTCCAGAGCTCCTGCTTGCCGGCCGCGGCATAAAGCTGCGCGTGAAAATCATTGTCGCCGGCAATGAAGCTCTGGAAGTCTCCGGCCTTGGCGAATTGCTGCTGGAGCGCGATCGTGTGGTCGAGACGTATGACCAGGGCTTCGTTGTGCTGCTGCGCAAGCAGCCGGACGATTTCGAGCTCCAGCGCCTGGCGCAGGAAATGGGCCTGCTCGGCCCGACCGACATCGACCCGGCTGACGACGGTGGCGTGCTGCGGAAACACGTCGACGAGCCCTTCTTCCTCCAGCCGCATCAAGGCGTCGCGGATCGGCGTCGAGCTGACACCGAACTGTGCGGCGAGATCCGTGCGCGACAGCGGCGAGCCCGGCGGCAGTTCGAGCGCGAGGATGGCGTTGCGCAGCCGCTCGAACACTTGCGGTGCCGCCTGCCGGGCCCGGTCGAGCCGCGCGCCCGGGCGGGCAGCGGATTGGGCTGTTTCCATGCGAAGGGCTCCGGCCGGCCTTGCCTTTGATGCACTAATGCATTAGTGCATCAGTGAGATCGCTCGTCAATGGCGGCCGGAGGAAACGAACAACAATGATCAAGCAATTGCAGTGCGGCCTCACGGCCATCGCCCTGATCGCCGCAACGGCGCTGACGGCCTCGCCCGCGAAGGCGCAGCAAAAGTCCGAGATCTCGCTGTCGCGCCAGCCCGGCATTTTCTACATGCCGAGCCACATCATGGAAAAGCAGAAGCTGATCGAAAAACACGCAGCTCAGCTCGGGGTGGCCGGTGTCACCACCAAATGGGTCACCTTCTCCGGCGGCGGTGCGCAGACCGATGCGCTGCTCGCGGGCGGGGTCGATATTCTCAACACCGGCACCGGCAATCTTTTGTTGCTGTGGGACCGCACTCGCGGCGGCGTCAAGGGCATCGTCGCGACCTCGGCGCAGCCGATGACGCTAATCAGCCGCGACGCCAACATCAAGTCGATCAGGGATTTCGGCCCCGGCGACAAGATCGCCGTGCCGACGGTAAAAGTCTCGACCCAGGCGATCGTGCTCCAGATCGCCGCCGCCGAGGCCTTTGGTGCGGACCAATGGTCGAAGCTGGACGTCAACACGGTGCAGCTCGGCCATCCCGACGCCTATGCGGCGCTGTCCAACGCCAAGCACGAGGTGCAAACCCATTTCTCGATTCCGCCGTTCACCTTCCTCGAGCTGAAGAACGTGCCGGGTGCGCATGTCGTGCTGTCGTCGCCTGACGTGATGGGCGGCCCGCTCAGCCAAGCGCAGTTCTTCACGACCACGAAGTTCGCCGATGCCAACCCGAAAATCATCCAGGCCGTGCGCGATGCCACCAAGGAAGCGCAGGATCTGATCCGCAGCGACACCCGACAGGCGGTCGAGATCTACAAGGAGATCACCGGCGACAAGACCTCGGTGGAAGAGCTGCTCGATCTCCTGAAGGAGCCCGGCATGATGGAGTGGAATCTCGAACCGCAGGGCACCATGAAATTCGCCGCCCATCTGTTCAAGACCGGTACGCTGAAGACCCAGCCCAAGGCCTGGACCGATTACTACCTCCCCGTCGCGCACGATCTGAAGGGCAACTGATGGCGTTGCTCGACGTCAGCTCCGTGACGCTGCGCTACAAGACCTCCAGCGCCGTCGTCACCGCCACGGAAAGGGTGAGCTTCACCGTCGGCAAGTCCGATCGCTTCGTGCTGCTCGGGCCGTCCGGCTGCGGCAAGTCGACCCTGCTCAAGGCCGTCGGCGGCTATATGAGCCCGAGCGAAGGCCGCATGACCATCAACGATCGCGAGATCCACGGTCCCGGCGCCGATCGCATGATGATCTTCCAGGAGTTCGACCAGCTGCTGCCCTGGAAAAGCGTGCTGGCCAACGTGATGTTTCCGCTGCTGACCGCGCGAAAATTGTCGCGCAAGGATGCCGAAGCGCGGGCGCGGGCCTATATCGAGAAGGTCGGCCTGACCCGCGTGGTCGATGCCTATCCGCACACGCTCTCCGGCGGCATGAAGCAGCGCGTCGCGATCGCGCGCGGGATGGCGATGGAGCCGGACATCCTGCTGATGGACGAGCCGTTCGCCGCGCTCGACGCGCTGACGCGCCGAACCTGCCAGGACGAGCTGCTCCAGCTCTGGAGCGAGACCAAATTCACCGTGCTGTTCGTGACCCACTCGATTGCGGAAGCGATCCGCATCGGCAACCGCATCCTGCTGCTGTCGTCGCATCCCGGCCGCGTCAAGGCCGAGGTGGTCGATGTCGACAAGGTCGCCAATGAGGACGGCAGTGCCGGCCGGCTCGAAAAGGAGATTCATGATCTCCTGTTCGCCGCCGAAGCAACGGCGCATTGAGGGGAGCCTTTCATGGGCGAAGCCAGAATCCTGCTGCGTGAGGCGCCGGTCGCCCGCAGCGCAGCCGAAGTCGAGCGCAAGCTGAGCGTGCTCGAGCTGTTGTGGAACGACGGTTTTGTCCGCAAGACCGTCATCATCCTGTTTCTCGCGGCGGTCTGGGAGGCCTACGGCCTCACCCTCGACAATCCCCTGCTGTTTCCGACCCTGCACGACACGATCCTTACGCTCTACGATCGCGTCAAGGACGGCACGATTCCCATGCGGGCATGGGCTTCGCTAAAAGTGCTGTTCATGGGCTATTCGGCCGGCATCGCGCTCGCCGCGATCTTCACCGTGCTCGCGATCTCGACCCGCATCGGCACCGATTTCCTCGAGACTGTCACGGCGATGTTCAATCCGCTGCCGGCGATCGCGCTGTTGCCGCTCGCTTTGATCTGGTTCGGTCTCGGCAACGGCAGTCTGGTGTTTGTGCTGATCCATTCGGTGCTGTGGCCGGTTGCGCTCAACACCCATTCCGGCTTCAAGAGCGTGTCCAACACGCTGCGCATGGTCGGCCGCAATTACGGCCTTCGGGGATTGCCGTACGTCGCGAAAATCCTCATCCCCGCCGCGTTCGGCTCGATCCTGACCGGCCTCAAGATCGGCTGGGCCTTCGCCTGGCGCACGCTGATCGCGGCGGAGCTGGTGTTCGGTGTATCGTCGGGGCAGGGCGGGCTCGGCTGGTTCATCTTCGAAAACCGCAACCTCCTCGACATACCTGCGGTCTTCGCCGGCCTCTTGACGGTGATCATCATCGGGCTTTTTGTCGAGAACCTGATCTTCCGCGCCATCGAGCGGAACACCGTGCAGAAATGGGGCACCCAATCATGACCAAGAAGAAACTGACGCCCGACCAGCTCCGCAGCGCGCGCTGGTTCGCACCCGACGATCTCCGCTCGTTCGGCCATCGCTCCCGCACCATGCAGATGGGCTACGCGCCGGAGGAGTGGAAGGACCGCCCCATCATCGCGATCCTCAACACCTGGTCGGACGCGCAGCCCTGCCACATGCACTTCAAGTCGCGCGTCGATGACGTCAAGCGCGGCATCCTGATGGCGGGTGGCCTGCCGCTGGAGCTGCCGGCGCTGTCGCTATCGGAATCGCTGCTCAAGCCGACCACCATGCTCTATCGCAATCTGCTGGCGATGGACGCCGAGGAGCTGCTGCGCAGCCATCCGGTCGACGGCGTGGTGCTGATGGGCGGCTGCGACAAGACGACGCCGGCGCTGCTGCTGGGCGCGACCTCGATGAACATTCCGGCGATCTATCTGCCGGCGGGCCCGATGCTGCGCGGCAACTGGAAGGGCAAGACGCTCGGCTCGGGCTCGGACGGCTGGAAATACTGGGACGAGCGGCGCGCCGGCAAAATCTCCGACAAGGACTGGCTCGACATCGAGGCCGGCATTGCGCGCAGCTACGGCACCTGCATGACCATGGGCACGGCTTCCACCATGACCGCGATTGCCGAGGCGATCGGCATGACGCTGCCGGGCGCCTCCTCGATTCCCGCCGCCGATGCCAACCATATCCGCATGGCCTCCGAATGCGGCCGCCGCATCGTCGAGATGGTCTGGGAAGATCTGACGCCGAAGACGATCCAGACCCGCAAGGCGTTCGAGAACGCGATCGCGGTGGCGATGGCGATGGGCTGCTCGACCAATGCGATCATCCATCTGATCGCGCAGGCGCGCCGCGCCGGTCTCGATATCGGCCTCGACGATTTCGAGATTGCGAGCCGCAAGGTGCCCGTCATCGCCAATGTGCGGCCGAGCGGTGACGCCTATCTGATGGAGGATTTCTTCTATGCTGGCGGGCTGCCGGCGCTGATGGGGCAGATCAAGCCGCATCTGCATCTCGACTGCATCACCGTCACCGGCCAGACGCTGGGCGAGAACATCGCGCACGCCGAGGTCCACAATGACGACGTGATCCGCTCGATCGACAATCCCATCTACAAGGAAGGCGCACTCGCCGTGCTCAAGGGCAATCTCGCGCCCGACGGCTGCGTCATCAAGCCGAGCGCCTGCGCGCCCCGCTTCCTCAAGCACACCGGGCCGGCGCTGGTGTTCGACGACTATCCATCGATGAAGAAGGCGGTCGACGATCCCGATCTCGACGTGACCGAAGACCACATCCTCATTCTGCGCAATGCGGGGCCGCAGGGCGGGCCGGGCATGCCGGAATGGGGCATGCTGCCGATCCCGACCAAGCTCGTGAAGCAGGGCGTCCGCGATATGGTGCGGATCTCCGATGCGCGCATGAGCGGCACCAGCTACGGCGCCTGCATTTTGCACGTCGCCCCCGAATCCTATGTCGGCGGGCCGCTGGCGCTGGTGCGGAACGGCGACCGCATCACGCTCGATGTCGCCGCCCGCACCATCAATCTCGATGTGTCGGAAGCCGAGCTCGAAAAGCGCCGCGCCGCCTGGAAGCGGCCCGAGCGCCGGTTCGAGCGCGGCTATGGCTGGATGTTCACCAAGCACATCAAGCAGGCCAATGACGGCTGCGATTTCGACTTCCTCGAGACCGATTTCGGCGCGCCGATCGGCGAGCCCTCGATTTACTAGTTTCACCGGCGTTCCGGGGCGCGAAGCGAACCCGGAACCTCGAGATTCCGGGTTCGATGCTTCGCATCGGCCCGGAATGACGACAAGAGAGAGCACGAGATGACCAAACTTACCGAAGCCACCCGCAACAAGCTCAAATCCGTCTCCACCGCCACCGTCGCCACCGCGTTGTTCAAGCGCGGCCTGCGCATCCAGATGATCCAGGATGTGCACCCGCTCAGTGCCGGCCAGCCGACCATGGTCGGTGAAGCCTTCACGCTGCGCTATATGCCGGCGCGCGAGGATCTCAACACCATCGACGTCTTTAGGAATCACTCCCATCCGCAGCGCAAGGCGGTGGAGGATTGCCCGCCAGGCAGCGTGCTGGTGATGGACAGCCGCAAGGATGCACGCGCCGCGTCCGCCGGTGCGATCCTGGTCACGCGCTTGATGAAGCGCGGTGTCGCCGGTGTCGTCACCGACGGCGGTTTTCGCGACTCGGCCGAGATCGCCAAGCTCGGGATCCCCGCCTACCACCACCGTCCGAGCGCGCCGACCAATTTGACGCTGCATCACGCCATCGAGATCAACGTTCCCATCGGCTGCGGTGATGCGCCGGTGTTTCCCGGCGACGTCATTCTCGGCGACAGCGACGGCGTGATCGTGATCCCCGCGCATCTCACTGAGGAGATCGCCAACGAGACCTTCGAGATGACCGCGTTCGAGGACTTCGTCACCGAGGAAGTCAACAAGGGCCGCGGCATTTTCGGTCTCTATCCGGCAACCGACCCGCAGACGCTGACCGACTTCGCCGCATGGCGGAAGGCGAACGGAAGGTAAAGGACGACAACTCGTCCCACAATCTCCGTCGTCGTCCTGGCGAAAGCCAGGACCCATTACCCCAGGGAGTAGTTTGGCGAAGACTTGGAGTCGTCGTGTTTTCGCGCGGTACTGACACCGATCTTTATCGGATAGATCACGCGGTATGGGTCCCGGCCTTCGCCGGGACGACAGCGCAGGGTGTCGCTTACACCCCCGCCTCCGCCATTCCCGCCGCCCACAGCGCGAACGCGTAGACGATCGCGACTTCATCGAGCCGGTTGAAGCGTCCCGAGGCGCCGCCGTGGCCGGCGCCCATGTTGGTGCGGAGCAGGACCGGGCCGCCGCCGCTCATCGTTGCGCGCAGGCGCGCGATCCATTTGGCGGGCTCCCAGTACGTGACGCGCGGATCGGTCAACCCGCCCATCGCCAGGATCGCGGGATAGTCTTTCGCCGCGACATTGTCGTAGGGCGAATACGACAGGATGGTGCGGAAATCCTTTTCGCTCTCGATCGGGTTGCCCCATTCTGGCCATTCCGGCGGCGTCAGCGGCAGCGTGTCGTCGAGCATCGTGTTGAGCACGTCGACGAACGGCACTTCGGCAACGATGCCGGCGAACAATTCACCGGCACGGTTCGCGACCGCGCCCATCAACATGCCGCCGGCCGATCCGCCGTGGCCGACGATGCGTTTTGCACTGGTGTATTTCGCATCGATTAGCGCGCGGGCGCTGGCCGAGAAGTCGTCGAACGAATTCGTCTTCTTCTCGCGCTTGCCGTCGAGATACCAGCCCCAGCCCTTGTCGGCGCCGCCGCGGATATGGGCGATGGCGTAGACGAAGCCGCGGTCGACCAGCGACAGCCGGTTGGCGTTGAACGAGGCCGGCATCGCCATGCCGTAGGAGCCGTAGCCGTAGAGCAGCAACGGCGCCGCGCCGTCGAGAGTGAGCCCGCGGCGGTGGAGGATCGACACCGGCACCTCGGCGCCGTCATGCGCCTTCGCCATGATGCGCGTCGTGACGTAGTCGCTCGCATTGTGGCCGGACGGAATCTCCTGCCGCTTGCGCAGGGTGCGCGTCCGCTTGAGCATGTCGTAGTCATAGACCTCCGACGGCGTCGTCATCGACGAATAGGCGAAGCGCAGTGTGGTCGTTTCGAATTCGTAGGAGCCCATCGTATCCAGCGAATAGGCCGCCTCGTCGAACGCGATGGCGTGCTCGTCCTTGGTCGTGAGGTCGCGGATCACAATCGACGGCAGAGCATTGGCGCGCTCCAGCCGCACCATGTGGCCGGCATAAAGATCGAGATCGATGATGTAGATGCCGGGACGATACGGGATCAGATCGCGCCAATTCTTGCGCTCGGGTGAGGCGAGCGGCGCGGTGACGATCTTGAAGTCGATGGCTTCGTCGGCGTTGGTGAGGATGAAGAGTTCGTCGCCGCGGTCGGCGAGCGAATATTGCACGCCTTCCTCGCGTGCCGCGACCAGGCGCGGCGGTGCGTCGGGGTGGGCGAGGTCGATCAGCCGCTGCTCGGAGGTCTCGTGGTCGCCGCCCGCGATGACGCAGAAGCGGCCGCTGGTGCTCTCCTGCAGATGGGTGAACCAGCCGGAATCCTGCTCTTCGTAGACCAGCGTGTCGTCGACCTGCCGAGTGCCGAGCTTATGCCGCCACACCTGCATCGGCCGGTGATTGTCGTCGAGCTTCACGTAGAAGAACGACGTGGCGTCCTTGCTCCAGACTACGCCGCCGTCGGTTTCCTCGACGACGTCATCGAGGTCCTTTCCGGTCGCCCAGTCGCGCACGCGGATCGAGAAATATTCCGAGCCCTTGGTGTCGGCGCTCCAGGCCTGCAGCCTGTGGTCGTTCGAGTGCCGGCTGCCGCCGAATTTGAAATATTCATGGCCTTTGGCGAGCGCATCGCCGTCGAGCACGATGTGGCCTTCGCCGCCATCGCGCGGCATGCGGCCGAACAGCTCGTGCTGACCACCTTCGCGGAATTTGCGGAAATAGGCGAAGGGACCATCCGGCGACGGCACGCTGGAATCATCCTCCTTGATCCGCCCCCGCATCTCGCGCACCAGCGTCTTCTGCAGGGCTGCGGTGTGGCCGAGCAGGCTCTCGGTGTAGCCATTTTCTGCGTCGAGATATTTGCGGATGTCGGGATCGAGCACCGCGGGATCGCGCAGCACCTCCTGCCATTTCTCGTCCTTCAGCCAGGCATAATCGTCGGTCACGGTTATCCCGTGCCGCGTGAAGGAATGCGGCCGGCGCGGGGCGACGGGGGGCTGGGAAGGTGTTCTGGCTTGTGTCACTCGATCCTCATTCAGATGCGTCCTGCCTTATATCGTCCCGATTCCGCGAATTGCCAGCGCTACAGCGCCAAGGACCGCGCCAAGTCGCCGGGTTGTTGATCGGCCCCTTCTATGCTTTAGGCTCCCTATCCCCGCCGCCGGTCCAGCCTGATGCTGTTCAATTCCTACCCGTTCATCCTGCTGTTCCTGCCTGCCGCGCTGGCTGGCTATTTCTGGCTCGGGCGGCGCAGCAATCTGGCCCCGGTGATCTGGCTGGCGGTGGCCTCGCTCACCTTCTATGCCATCGGCAACTGGCAGTTCGTCGCCCTGTTGCTGATATCGATCGCCTTCAACTATGGCATCGGCCACCTCCTGATCGTGGCGAACCTTGCTCCGTCGCAACGAAAGGTGGCACTTGCCGTCGGCGTCGCCGGCGACCTCCTCGTGCTTGGCATCTTCAAATATGCCGGCTTCGTCACCGAGAACATCAACGCGCTGGCCGGCACGCACTTTGCGGTCCACATCCTGCTGCCGGTCGGCATCTCCTTCTACACATTCACCCAGATCGCGTTCCTGGTTGACGCATGGCGCGGGCAGGTCGCGGCCTACGCACTGCCGCATTACGCGCTGTTCGTGACATACTTTCCGCATCTGATCGCGGGGCCGATCCTTCACCACAAGGACATGATCCCGCAATTCGAACGGGAGGAAACCAAGCATCCGCACGGGCATCTGATCCTGTGCGGCCTCATCATCTTCGCAATCGGCCTCTTCAAGAAGACGTGCCTTGCCGACGGCATCCAGCCGCTGGTCGCGCTCGCCTTCGATGCGCGCGCGCCGAGTTTTGATCAGGCCTGGCTTGGCGCGCTCGCCTACACCTTCCAGCTCTATTTCGACTTCTCCGGCTATTCGGACATGGCGATCGGAATATCGCTGATGTTCGGCATCTTCCTGCCGGTCAATTTCAACTCGCCCTACAAGGCCACCAGCATCGTCGAATTCTGGCGGCGCTGGCACATGACGCTGTCGCACTTCCTGCGCGACTATCTCTACATCCCGCTCGGGGGCAACAGGCGCGGCCGCGTGCTCCGTTATGTCAATCTGATGCTCACGATGCTGCTCGGCGGGCTCTGGCACGGCGCGGCCTGGACTTTTGTCATTTGGGGCGCGCTGCATGGTGCCTATCTCTGCATCAATCACGCCTTCAACGCGCTGGTGCCGAGTGTTCCGAAGTTGCTCGCGCGCCCAACTCGGGTCGCCGGGGCCGCGCTGACATTTCTCGCCGTCGTTGTGGCCTGGGTATTCTTCCGTGCCGAACGGGTCGATTGGGCCATGCGGATTCTGAATGCGATGGCCGATCCCTCGAACATCGTCTTCGGGCGCGAGGAGATCGCGGCGTCGGTGATGGTCGCAATTTATGCGGCGCTGGTGTGGCTGGCGCCGAACACGCAAGGACTCATGGGGTACGACCACGCCAATCGCAGGGTCGGCGAGGGCCTGATGGCCGGACGGATGCGGCCGCTGGTCCTGTATGGCGCGTCGCTGGTGCTGGCGCTCGGGATCTTGGGCATCCAGAGCCACAGCGAATTCATCTATTTCCGGTTCTGATGCGGGGCGCGTTCACACATCCAGGGCGTCTTCTCTTCGCGAGCATCGCGTGCGTGCTCGGGGCGGCGGCGCTCACCTATGTCATCGATCCCCTGCAGCTGTTCCGGCCCTCGCGTCTCATCGCGCCGTTCTATTCCGATGACACGCGCGTGCAGAATGCAGGGCTGATCCGCAGCCAGTCGTTCGACGCGGCCTTCATGGGTACCTCGCTCGCGATCCATTTCCGTCAGAGCGACATCGACCATGCGCTTGGCGTGCACTCGCTGAAGTTGGCGATGACCGGCTCCAATTCGCGCCAGCAGGGCTTTGTGCTGGAGCAGGCAATCGACCGCGGCGCAAAGCGCGTGATCTGGCAGATGGACGATTTCATCTTTGTCGATGCGGCCGACATCGAGACGGATCCCTATCTCTCTGCCGATCTCTATCGCGGGACGGCAAAAGGCATCGCGTCGTATCTGTTCAGTGCGGCCATGGCGAAGGAATCCCTGTTCGCATTGCTCCGGTCGGTTCCGCCGTTGCGGCAGCCGCTGACCCGGGCGGCGCCTTTTCTGCCAATCAAGTTTGCGCTTGAAGACGTCGACGACATCTATGCGCTGCCGCGGGATGTCGACGTCGCGCGCGCCTATAATGCGAAAAGGACGCTCGCGGCCTTCGCCTATATCACCGATCCCGTACGCAGCCGATTTCTCGGCGAAGGCTATCGTTACGACGCCATGGTGCGGCATTTCGAGCATGACGCCGTCGGCCTGATCGCGCGCCATCCGGACGTGACCTTCGACATCTACTTCCCGCCCTATTCGATCCTGCAATTCGTCGCGATGCGCGATGCTTCGCCTGCGACGCTGAAGATCGTCACCGACATCACCGCCGTCATGGCGCAGCGCCTGACCCAGCTTCCCAATGTGCGCCTGTACGATTTCCGGGCGATCAAGGACGTGACGCACGACCTCGACAACTACGGCGACGTCATCCACCATTCGCCGATCGTCGATGCGAAGGTGCTGTCGTGGCTGGCGCACGGGGAATATCGGGTCGATCCGAAGGCGCCACTTGCGTCGCTGGATGAGTTGAAGGCGCAGGTTGAAGCGTATCGGCTAAAGCAACCGGGTCGTCCCGGCGAAGGCCGGGACCCATAACCCCAGGGAGGAGTTTGGCGAAGACTCGGAGTGAAACGGTCCTCGGTACTGCGACCGCGCTCTGTCGATAGATCACGCGGTATGGGTCCCGGCCTTCGCCGGGACGACAGGTTTACGCCGCCACCTCTTCGCCGAGATACGCGATCGCCGCTTCGAGCCCGCCTTTGCCGTGCGGGATCTTCAGCGCATTCAGCCCGACCTCGATCACCCCCAACGTGCCGAGCAGCATCGGGGCGTTGACGTGGCCCATATGGGCGATGCGGAAGGCTTGTCCCGAGAGATCGCCGATGCCGGTGCCGAGCACGACGCCGCACTTCTCCTTGCAATAGCGTTGCAGGATTGCCGGATCGTGGCCGTTGCTCATGGTCACCGTGGTCACGGTGTTGGAGCGTTCGCTGGCTTCCGCGACGTTGAAGCCGAGCACCTGGCCTTCGGACCACGCGCCGACCGCGCGGCGCGCGGCTTCGCCGAGCAGGCTGTGACGGCGGAAGGCGTTCTCCAGTCCTTCCTCGTGCAACAAGTCGATCGCCTGGCGCAGCGCGAACAGCAGATGTACCGGCGCGGTGCCGGCATATTTGCGATAATGCTCGCTGCCTTCGCGCTCGCTCCAGCTCCAATAGGGCGTGCTCATGTTGGCGGTCTTCTGCACCTCGAGCGCGCGCGCATTGGCCGCGACGAAGCCGAGGCCGGGCGGCGTCATCAGGCCCTTTTGCGAGCCCGACATCGCAACGTCGATGCCCCATTTGTCCATCTCGAACGGCATGCAGCCGAGCGAGGCGACAGTGTCGACCATGTACAGCGCCGGGTGGCCGCTCGCCTTGATCGCCTTGCCGATCGCCTCGATGTCGTTCTGCACGCCAGACGCGGTGTCGACCTGGACGACGACGACGGCCTTGATCGTATGCTCCTTGTCGCGGCGCAGGCGCTCCTCGACCTCGTGCGGCCGTACCGCGCGGCGCCAGTCGCCCTTGAGCACCTCGACCTCGGCACCCATCAGGGAAGCCGCATTGCCCCAGCCGATCGCGAAACGGCCGCTCTCGAGCACCAGCACCTTATCGCCGCGCGACAGCACGTTGCTCAGCGCCGCTTCCCAGGCGCCGTGCCCGTTGGCGATGTAGATGTAGGACTTGCCCTTGGTCGCAAACAGTTTCGAGATGTCACTAAGCAGGCTCTCGGTCAGATCGGTCATCTGTTTGGAGTAGATGTCGATCGCCGGACGATGCATCGCCCGCAGCACCTCGTCGGGCATATTGGTGGGCCCGGGGATGGCCAGAAATTCCCGGCCCGCGCGAACGGTCATTGCTGTTGGTCCTTATTGCCTGAGAACAGGATCGGTGGGTCGCTGATTTACACTTTTACGCGGCGCTGCGGTGCAAGAAAAGGCCGGAAAACGCAGGTCTGACGTGGGCTATCTCTTAGTCTCGCGGCAGCCCGCAGCTTCGGCTTCCTCCACCGAGCAGAACCAGCGCGTGCCCTTGCTGATCTTCATCTTGATCTGGGTGTACCAACGGCTGGTCGGCTGGTGATAGATGCACTCGCCGGCGGTGTTGACATTGCCCTTGATGGTGCAGTCCGGCGAGGGCGCGACCGGGCCCGAGGCCGAAGCGAGCAGGATCGCATGCGCGCCGTCGGGCGGCTTGGTGGCGCCGAGGATGGTGGTCTTCTTGTTGCGCACGCGCCAGTCCCAGGGCGCGATGAAGGCGCCCTGCCACATCCCGGCTTTGGCCTCCCGTGCGGCCTTCTCGTCCGCCTCATAGTCGTGCGACATGCGGGTGTAGGCCAGCGCCCAGCCTGTGTGCACCAGCCATTTCTGGATGTCCTCGCCGCCGACATCGCAGCGCGCCACGGTGCGGCCGCGCCGGTCGATCGACCTCGCATGGCAGGCCCAGCTCTTGCCGTCGGCGTATTTGGCGAGCTCGTCGCGGGCCGCGATGCCGCAGGTCCAGCGCTCGCCCTTGTTGTTGAGGCAGAGCTGGTCGACCGCGGGCGCGTCGATGCCGCCGAGCCTGATCCGCGTGTTGCCGATCACCACCGCGTCGCCGGCGCGAACCTTTGCGGTGCCGGTGATGTCGGCGGCCTCAGCCGGCGACGGCAAGCCGGGCAAGGAGAAGCCAAGCAATGACAGCGCAATCAGGAATTTTCGCAACATGCCGGTCCGCGTGTGATGGAAATTGCGATAGACCCCGCAATTGTGGTCGGCTTTTGTTCGCCCGGCCAGCATAAGCCTGGCACTTGGGCTTTCAACTTCCCGTCATCGGGCGAAGTTTTTGTAGGGTGGGTTAGCCGAAGGCGTAACCCACCTCTTTCGTCTCCACGGCGGCAGAAGTGGTGGGTTACGCTTCGCTAACCCACCCTACCAAACCTATCCCCGCGTCATCGCCCGCTTGGCCACCGCCAGCCCCATCAGCACGAACGCCGATGTGACCTCCGGACCGCCGACCAAAATCCGCGTCGGCGTCTTCATCTTGTTCCATTCATAGGCGCGGAACGGGCCGCGGCGGCCGCCTTCGCCGAGGCTCGTGACGATCACGTTCAGCGCCGGCGCAAAGGCGCGCGGGTCGGCGCCGAGATGGCCGAGCGCGATCAGGGCGAGCGCTGCGTCGAACACGTTCATCTCGGCGGCCATCAGCTCGCCCTTGACGTAGGAGAGCACGCGGTGGCGGATGAAATCGAAATCGCCGTCGGGGTCGATGATCGCCTGCGCCGCCAGCGGCAGCGCCAGGAAGGCGGCGTAGCAGCGGCCGAAATAGGCGCTGTAGAGCTCCGGCAGATAATAGATGTGCGAGCGCGGATTGGCGAAGGCGCCGCTCGCCGCCAGCCGCTTCTGGAAGCCGATGATGCGATGAACGGTGGCGAGCCGCGCCGGTGTCTCCAATACTTTCCAGCGCGCGAGGTTGCGGAAGCTGACCTCGAGAATGTCGAGATTGAGCGTCGGATCGAGATCGTTGCCATAGGGCCGCTCGCCCTTGAGGTTGTCGATCCAGGTCGCAACCCCGCCCTCGTAGTCGATATTGTCGTTGATCGGCACGGTCACGCGCGGCTCGTTGACGCCGGCCCGCACCTGATAGCCCGCATAGAAATCCAGCAGCGGCTGGTCGAGGATCGGATCGGTGCAGCCGGCCTGCGTCGCGGCGGAGATCGAGCACGCCGTGGTGTCGCAATCCGGCACGTAGACGCCGAAACCGAGGTCCTGCTTGATCTGGGCGAAGTAGCGCGAGAAGCGCGGATGCGGTGCGGGCGCGAGCGCGGTGATGACGTTGAATCGCGCCCCGTCGATGCCCTCGACCTCTTCGCGGCTGATGTTGACGCAGAAATCGACCATGTCGGCAACCGCGCGCTCCGCCGCCATCTTGTCGGCGAGCGAGGCCAGCCCTGTGTCGACGTAGCTTAACAGCGCCTCGATGAAGAACGCGTCGTAATAGGCCGAGCGGTGGCGGATCTGCACCGGCTCCCACATCGGTTCGGCAACCCCTCGCCAGGGCGGATTGACGACGGCGCGCGCCGGCGTTCGCGCGATGAAAACACGGGCGAGGTTGAACAGCAGCGAGGAGTTCTTGTAGCCGCGCGCGTTGAGACCCGTGAGCGCCATGGTCAGCTCGCGCCCGCGGAAATCGGGATCGCCGATCAGGTTGAACGCGGCGTAGGTCGGGAGAAAACCATTTTTGCGGTACGAGCCCAGCAGATGCTGCGCGCAGTCGCGGATCACACCGTCGATCTGCGATTGTTGCGGCGTGGCGCCGGTGAACATGGCCGGCGGCGGCTTGGGATGATCCAGCGCGATGCTGTCGACGAGATCGGCGACAGGCTGGCCGACCGCCGCCCAATCGGGCTCGGTCTCGTCGCGGGCGCGCACCAGCGCCTGGCGCAGCCGGGCCAGTTTGCCTTCGTCGCGCAGCTCGGGCAGTCCGGCCCGGCGGAGCAGCACCCGCAATGCGGGATTGCCGAGCGCGGTCTTGTAGAACTTGGCCAGATGCGGATCGCCGCTGGCCGCAACGGCCAATACGGGATCGCAAACGTCGTAAAGCGAGGGGCCGTCCTTCCGCGCCGTCAGCGCCCGGCAGGCGGCGCCGGCAAAATATTGAAAGCTCATGAAATACCTGGTCGCGGGAATTTGGCCGAGGGCGCCGGCCGGCACGCTCCCAGCCGCGCGCCACCCCCTGCAAGTCGTTGAAAAAGCTACCCGGATTCGCAGGAAATACAAATGTGATGATGGTCACAGAAAAAGCCGGCACGAAGCCTGCATAATCAGGCTCCGGAAGGCTACGGGGACGCAAAAAAATCACACATTGGGCAGTGAAAATTAACTCATGTTTCCAGTGGCTTAGCTCAAATTTTCGGCGATCTATTGCGGGGGAGGCGATATCCGGTTAAGGGTTTGTTTGGTGCGGCGCCGCAAATTGCGCGCAATTCGGGGGCACACCCCCGGCCAATCCCTCAAACCCAAAGACGCTATCGCGCTACTCAAACAGTGTGCGCGTGCTTGGCTGGTCTTTGGCACTGACAGGAATGACGCGAGATGAATGTAACGCAGCTCGACATTTCCCGACGCACGATCGCGGTGGCCGCAGCCCTCATCGGCACGGTCTCGCTCGTGATCGGCGCCCATGCTGCCCTCAACATGCGGGCGCTCGATGCCGCCAAGGCCGTTTCGACCGACCAGGTCACCGGCTCGATCGGCCAGGCCTCGCGTCTCGCCCTCGTCATCGGCAATGGACATTACCCCGACGCCACCGCGCCTCTGACGCAGTCGATCAACGACGCCCGCGCGCTGTCCTCGTCGCTGCGCAAGAACGGTTTTGACGTCGACATGGTGGAAGACGCGACCAAGGACGACATGGTCCGCGCGGTCAATCGCCTGAAGTCCCGGATCAAGCGCGACACCGTCGTCATGCTGTTCTTCGGCGGCTACGGCGTGCAGGCCGGCCGCGAGAGCTACATGCTGCCGGTCGATGCCGCGATCTGGAAGGAAAACGACGTCCGCCGCCAGGGCATCTCCATCGAGGGCGTTCTCGACATGATGAAGGAGCAGGGCGCCAAGGCCAAGCTCGTCGTGGTCGACGCCTCCCGCCGCAACCCCTACGAGCGCCGTTTCCGGTCCTACAGCCACGGCCTCGCGCCGATCAGCGCGACCGACAATGCGCTGATCCTCTCCTCGGCTTCGCCCGGCAAGGTCGTCGACGACGGCAAGGGCGAGCACAGCGTGCTGGTCAGCGAGTTCCTCAACAACCTCAATGCGCAGGGCAGCGCCGAGAGCGTCTTCAACAAGACCCGCCTTGCCATCTCCCGCGCCAGCGAAGGCGACCAGGTCCCGTCCGTCTCGTCCTCGCTGCTCGAGGACGTCCATTTCGGCGAAGCCGGCGGCTAGTTTTTCTTAGGTCTTGTAGGGTGGGCAAAGGCGCAACGCGGCGTGCCCACCATCTTTCCAAAATCGCTGACAGAATTGGTGGGCACGCTTTCGCTTTGCCCACCCTACGAGACCGCCTGCTACTTCGCCGCTTCCGCGGCCATCACGGTGCGCACCGGATCGCCTTCGCGCAGCAGCGCGCCGGCGCGGGCGACGACGATATCGCCTTCATTGAGGCCGTCACGAATCTCGATATTGCCGCCCGACATCAGCCCGACCTCGACACGCTTGGTCTCGACGCGGTTGCGGCGGATCACCTGCACGACGGTGCCGGCGGAGGAATATTGCACCGAGGTCAGCGGCACCGCGACGTTGCAGCTCTGCCCGGACTTGATCAGCGCGCGGCCGCTCGCATTCAGCAACAGCCGCTTCTGTGAGGAAATGCCGATATAGACCACGCCCTGCTGGATGTTCGGCTCGACCGTCGGGCCGATGCGGCGCACCTTGCCGTCGATGTCCCCGGCGCCGGCGATGCGCACGGTCGCCACCTGGTTGACCGCGAGCTTGCGCATATCGCTGGTCGCGACCAGGGCGACAAGATCGTACTCGCTCCGCGCCACGATCGTGAACAGCGCCTCGCCTTTGGCGGAGGCGAGGTTGCCGATCTGCGCGGTCGACGTGGCGATCACGCCTGCCACGGGGGCGGTGACCTGAAGCGTGCCGCCCTCGGGCAGCGCCAGCCGCGCCAGCACCTGGCCTGCGGTGGTGGTGTCGCCCGCTTCCGCCAGCACCTCCGTCACCTTCAGGCCGGGCCGCTCCGGCCGCACCGAGCTTGCCTCGCGCGCGATGATGGTGCCGGTGCCCTCGACGATGTCGGAGAAACAGGATTTTGCGACCTTCAGCACCGTGACCGCCGGACCCTTGGGCGCGTCGTCATCGGCGGCGGCAGCGGGCTGGGCGGACAGCAACAGCAGTCCGGTGAGCGCAACGAGATGTCTGGAAACAGAACGCGCAGGCAATGAACGCATGGGTCATTCCGGTTGGGGCCTTGACGGCCTCATCGTTAGCAGAAGCGATCGCTGCGAGCCAAGGGCACATAAGGGCCGGCCGGATGAGAATGCCGCAGCAGCACGGGCGGCGCGATGCCGCCCGTTGAATTAGTCGCCGCACAAGCAAAGAGGTTCGCCGGTGGTCGCCGCCCAATCAACTCGTCATGTCCGGCCCGGCCATGACGACGAGGAGGTATCAGCTCCCCCTCACGGCAGGCTCAAGAACTCCACCCAGTTCGGCTTCTTGCCGGTGGCGTAGGATTTCAGCTTGGTCAGCGCGCCGCTGCTCTGGTCGATGGCATAGACCGTCATGCTGTCGGAGAGCTCGCCGACCGCGGCGAGGTAGCGCCCGCTGGGATCGATATGAAAGCCGCGCGGTTGCTTCTCGGTCGGCACGCTGCCGATCGTGGTCAGCTTGCCGGTTGTCGCATCGATCTTGTAGGCGGTGAGCGTGCTGGTGGTGCGCTCGGAGGCGTAGAGGAAACGGCCGTCGGGGGTGACGTGGATGTCGGCGGCCCAGGGCTTTCCGGTAAATCCTTCGGGCAGCGCGGTGGTGCGCTGGATCTCGTCCAATGCGCCGCCTTTCGCCTCATAGGCGAACGCCGCGACGTCGCCATTCAGTTCGTGGAGGAGGTAGACGAACTTGCCGTTGGGGTGGAACACGAAATGCCGCGGCCCCGATTTCTCCGGCACCTTGTGAGCCGGCGGATCGCTCGGCGTGAGCGTACCGGTCGTGGCATCGAACGCGAAAGCCAGGATCTGGTCGGAGCCGAGATTGGTCGCGAACGCGAAGCGGTTGTCGGGCGAGGGCAGGACGGCGTGCGCGTTCAGCCCGGTCGGGATCACCTGCTTCGGCTCGCCCACGACGCCGGTGGCAAGCAGTGGATTCAGCGCGACCTTGTTGCCGCCATAGGAGGCGCTGAGCAGGAATTTGCCGCCGCGGTCGAAGGCGATATAGGCCATGCTGTCGGCGAGCGGGCCGTTGCCGATATGGCTGAGCTGGCCCGTCTTCGGATCGATCGCAAAGCTCACCGCGAGAAACGGCTGCGAGCGAACGCCGGCGATCAGCACGCGATGATCGGGCGTGATCGCGAGCGGCGTCGAGGAGCCGGGCTTTTCGACGCCGGTGAAGGCGGCCGTCTGCACGGGCGTCATCTCGCCGCTCTCGGCCATCTTGAACACGCTGATGTCGTTGCTGTCGGCGTTGCCGACATAGGCGAAGGTGTCGGCCATGCCGGCGCGGACTCCAGAAATGAGAGTGAGGAAAGCAAGCGTGGCGGCGATCGCGGCGCGGGGTACGCCGGATCTGATGCGTCGGGTCGGTCTCAACATGGGGTCCCTCCTGGATGCCGGTGCGGCATTTGTCGTTTTGCCGGCGAGGATAGCGGCAGCCGCCCCGCCGCACCAAATTCCAATTGGGATCGATCGATGCCGAAATGGTATCGGTCGGAGGCTTACCGTATCGCCGCCGTGCGGGAGGGCAGATGGGGCCCGGGCGGGGTGTCGGGCGGCCCGAGCACGGTCCACACGGTGACCGCGAGCAGCGCGCAGGTCAGGATCGTCCAGACGACGAGTCGTTTCCGCATCAGGCCGAATCCGTCAGTCATATGAATGAGAATGCTCCCGGGGAGCGGGCCTGGCGATCGTGCACTGCAAATCGCGGCGATCCTATGAACTCGTTCACAGGCGAAGCGAACCAATGCCGCGCGAGCGCATTGAACCGGCATGCCCCGTGAAAACGATCTTGAAGGTAAGCCCGACATGGGCGGCAAGCATGGCGGTCAGGCCGGCCAGCCCAAGTCGCCGCCGCGCCCGCGTCAGGGCGAGCGCGATGAGGACGTCGTGGCAAAGCGCCACACCGGCCAAACCGATCCCAACTCCGCGCCGACCAAACCAAAATAGCACCTCGCCCGGGCCGCCCGCGCACCGGGAACGGCAGCCTCGCCTTGCCGTTACCCTGATCCCGCGGGCGGAGCAGATCGAAACGGAGGCTGGCACGTGTTTTGGATTTATTGGAACACCGCCTGGTCGCTGATCATCAGCGGCATCATGTTCGCCACCATCGTCGCCCATCCCGACTCCGAGTTCGTCGAGATCCACGCGGCCAAGCAGGCGAAGTGACCCGCAACTTTGATCAGCCGCCCATGCTGCGCCGCGCCCTGAACACCGGAATTCGTAATCTCAGGTCATGCTGCCGGGCATGAAGCAGCGGATCATGGCGCGGCCGTTGATGTAGTACGGCCAGACCATGGTGCGGCCGGCGCGGTTCGGCTCGGTGATCACGGTGTCGTCGGGTACCTCGATCCAGTCGCCCAGAAGTCGGACGCGATAATGTCCATCTCTCGTGTCCCAGTCGACGTCGTCCAGCGCCGTGCCGTCAGCGTCGGCACAGCAGGGACCGCCGCCCTTGCTGCGCAGGCTCTCGAACCAGCCCTTGAGGGGAGAGTTCGCGTAGCGACCGTCGTCGCGGGCCTGCACGGATGGGCCGATCATGGCAGCAACCGCTACGAGAGTGATCATCCTGAATGCCGGGATCGCCATATCGCCTCGCTCGATCTCGTGCGCGCACGAGCGCAGACGAACAGCCGCCCGCTGCACGTGACACAATGCCGGCTGGCGCCCGCCGATCGGGTTCCAGCCGTCTCAGCGGGGCAACCGCGAGGGTCGATGATTGATCCTATTTTCAAGGGCGAACTCATCGGTGCCACGAGTCCGCGCCCTGCTTCAGCTCTCACCCGGCAAGCGGTCAGTAGTCCCAGAACACCGGCACCCAACGAAAAGCGTCGCCGTCGGCTGCCACGCGGCCCACGGACGGGAACGGAAGGTGCGTCGCCACCAGCATCTCGCCGGTCTCGGCAAGCTGTCGCAACAGACGGATGCGAACGCGCGCGGCCTCCTCGGGGTCGTGCTCGAAACCGTTGTGCCAGTCGGGTTGTTCGAACCCGACGGCAAACACGGCATCGCCGGCGAATGTCAGCGCGTCGTCGCCGGCCGCCATGCGAACCACGCTGTGTCCGGGGGTGTGACCGCCGGTGCGACGGGCGATGACGCCAGGCGCAATCTCGTGCTCGTCATCGAACAGCCGCAGCTGACTGCCGTACTCCTTCAGGAACCGCTTGGCGGTCGATCGAAGCGCGTCCGGAAACCCTTCCGGCATGGCAGTGCGGGAGAAGTCAGGCTTTTCCCAGAACTTGACCTCGGCGGCCGCGACGTGGATCCGCAGGTCCTTGCGCAGCTGCTCCTTCACGCCGTCGACCAGCAGGCCGCCAATGTGGTCCATGTGCAGATGGGTCAGCACCAGATCGGTCACCGCCGAAAGATCGATGCCGGCCGCCGCCAGACGCCTGATCAACTGCCCGGCGCGCGGCAAGTTCAGGTTCGGGTCCGAGCCCAGTCCGGCGTCGATGAGGATGGTCTTGCCGCCGCTGCGAACCATGACGGCGTTCAGCGCCCAGTCGAAAGCATCCTGCGGCAGGAACATGTCGTGCAGCCAGGTCGCCCGCACCGCCGGGTCGGCGTTGTGCGCGAGCATCTTGGTCGGCAGCGGTAGCACGCCGTCGCTGACCACCAGCACGTCGATCTCGCCGATCTTCAGCGCGTAGCGCGACGGAACGAGCTCTTCGGGTCCCGACGACACGGGAAATGGGGTGTTGTGCAGATTCATGTTGGTCTTCCTGTTCGAGGGTTGAGGCTTCCGGCTGGTCTGTTGAACGTGCTGCGCCGCCGGGGGAGAGCGCGGCCGTGATCGCTTGGTGCGCTAAAGGCTCGTCACGCGCTCCGGATCGGCCGACGCGAGCGCCAGGGCGCGCTCCGCCTTCGGCGGATAGATCCAGACGGTGTTGATCTCACGCTTGGTCTTCTTGGCGACGTCGCCGACCAGTTCGACCTTGCGCTCCCAGCCGCGTGTGAACAGCGCGCCGGCTTCGCCGAGGTCGAGGCAGGTGACGTAGGCCTTCTGGTGGTAGGGCCTGGTCGGAACGCCGAGCAATTCGGCCGCGGCGTTGTTGCCGGCAAAGGCGCCCATCCGCGTGGCGTGCTGGCACGACATCAGTGCGTAATTGCCCTCGTCGTCGCAGGCGGCGCGTGCTGCGTCGCCGGCCGCGAAGACACCCTGAACGCCTGGCACCTGCAAGCAGCGATCGACCAGCAACCGTCCGAAATTGTCGCGCTCGGCGGGAATCTGCGTGGTCAGAGGCGCCGCACGAATGCCCGCCGCCCAGATCACGGTCTCGGTTTCAATGTGCTCACCGCTGGACAGGGTGACGCCGGCCGCGTCGAGCGCCGCGACACCGGCGCCGAGCCGTGTCTCCACGCCAACGTTGCGCAGGGCTTCCTCGATGACGGGGCGGGGGCCCGCGCCCATGTCGGGTGCGATCGCAGTGTTGCGCTCGACGATGACGACGCGAGTCCTGGCGTCGGTGCCCAGGATTTCGCGCAGCCGCGCCGGCATCTCGGTGGCCGCCTCGATCCCGGTGAAGCCACCGCCGGCGACGACGACCGTGTCGCGTCCGTTCACGGCGGGCCGCTTCGCGAGACCATGCAGATGCTTGTCGAGCGCAACGGCATCGTCGAGCGAATCGACGCTGAAGCCGTGCTCGGCGAGGCCCGGAATGTTCGGACGGAACACCCGGCTGCCGGTGGTCACGACGAGGCGGTCGTAGGACAGCGTCTTGCGCGGGCCCTTCGCGGGCGTGATCTGCACCGTTCTGGCCTCGGTGTTGATCGTCTCGGCGCTACCCTGGATGTAGTGGACGTCGATCGCCTCGAGGACGTCGAGCAGCGGGGCCGTCAGAGTTTCCGGCTTCGACTCGTAGAGTCGCGGACGGACCACCAGCGTCGGCTCCGGTGAGACGAGGGCGATCTGCAGATCCTGCGGCGAGGCGCCACGGATGTCGCGCAGCCGGGCTGCGGAAAGGGCGGCGTACATGCCGGCGAAGCCGGCCCCGATGATGACGAGTCGCATGGATTTTCTCCTTGGTTGCTGTTCGAAAGACCGCGCTGCTGCGCTGAGGGCAGCGTCCGGCGTCGGCGCGTGCGGTGGGTTGGATCGCTGGTCTTAGTGCGCGATGCAGCGAGCCGGCAGCGATCTCGGCGCCTGGCCGTAGCCTAAGACGACGGGCTGCAGCTCACTTCGACTCCAGTCCTGATAGGGAAGACCGGGGCCATTGCGGATCACGATGGAAACGGGCGGCTGTGCCGGGTGCATGGTGTAGGCCGGAATTTCCACTTCCTCGCCGGTCGCCGATGTGAAGCGAACGGCCAGCGAGAGTCCGTACAAGGTCGCGGTCGCAAGGCTTCGGCGGCGTGATGAGATCAACCGTCGGCTGACGAAGTTTTTCCAGGTCATCTCTGGTCTCCCTCGATTAGTCCGGACATGGCCATGATGTAGCCGACCCGATTTGCCGTTGCCCCAGCGCGATTGCCGTCGCTGTCGAGAGATTGCTGTTAACGCACGCGCCTGCGCCAATCGCTCGGCGTCTCGCCCGTCAGCTTCTTGAATGCCGCGGCGAAGGCGGTCTGCGAGGAGTAACCAAGCGCCGCGGCGACCGAGACGATCGATTCGTCGCTCTCCCGCAGCATGTTCATGGCTTGCTCGAGCCGGTGCTGGCGCAGCCAAGCATGCGGCGACAGCCCGGTACTCTCCTTGAAGGACCGGCAGAAATGAAAGCGCGACAGACCGGCATCGGATGCCAGCGCATCGAGCGAGACGTCCGCTTCGCCATCGGAGCGCAATCGTTCGATCGCACGGAGCAGGACCTTCGGCGCCAGCCCGCCCATGGTCGGCTGGAACGTGGTTGGCGCCCCCGCATGCGCAGCCAAAAGGCGCGTCGCCAGAAGATCCGTGAGCTGATGCCGGAACAGCGTATCAAGCACGCCATGGCCCGCCAGCGAATCCGCCGCGCTCAGGAGCAGTCGGGACGTGATCGTGTCGGGATGCGCCGTTCGCTCAATCAATTCGGCGGGCCCGGTGCTTCCGGCCTCGCCGGCGACGCGCTGCAGCGTTGCGTCGGGAAGGTAAAGCTGCACGACGTCGACGGGCTTCGGAATGTCCCATCGGGAGCTCGACCCTTCCGGAACGATGTTCACGACTCCCGGACGAAACGTGCCGATTGCGATCGATTTTCCCGACCGCCGCTCCATGCGTTGCATCACGCCTTTATGCGCCATGATCACGTGGTGGCGCATGGGCTCGACGACGTCGTGCAGCGGATCATGCTTCCAGTGCGCGATACCGGCACCGGAGGAGTCGAGCGCCATGCGCAACGGCTCGGTCCTGAGCACGCGCGCCATCTCCGCGTCGGCGGCGCGCCGCTCGCACCTCGAGCGGTCGTCAGGCTGTGCGTCGGGTGCGGGCGGCAAGCCCTTGTGCGAGGGATTGCGCATGAGTGCGGTGTTCCCGGTCATGGTGTGGCGCCTCCTGATCAGCTCGGGTTTCGATCAGTCGTCCATATTTGTACGGAACGGCGCGTGTTCTAGGCGCCGCGATTGCCGGGCGTATTTCCTGAAACCGCCATGCTTTGTCTGATCCTGCTCCAAGCCGGCCGGCGCTTTCGCGAACGCACGGTGAGCGGGCGGGGGAGGGAGATGTTTTATGCCAAAGCGTGCGGCGGTGCGCGGCTAAGCCGCCACTGCCTGTGCCAGCAACAGCTGCTTCAACTTCGCCGCCGGCACGGCCGGGCTGAACAACCAGCCCTGCATCTGGCTGCATCCGAGCTGGAGCAGCACTTCGCGCTGAGCTTCGGTCTCGACGCCTTCCGCGGTCGTCGCCATGTGACGGGCGGCGGCCATGTGCACCACCGCCTGTACGATTGGCGAGGAATCTTCGGACTGACCGATGTCGCTGATGAAGCTGCGGTCGATCTTGATCTTGTCGAACGGGAATCGATGCAAATAGCTCAGCGACGAATAGCCGGTGCCGAAATCGTCCAGCGCGATGCGCACGCCGAGCTCGCGCAGCTGCTGCAGGATCGTCAGCGCCTCCTGGTCGTCGCGGATCAGGACGGTCTCGGTGATCTCGAGCTCGAGTCGTCCGGGCGCGAGACCCGACTCGGCGAGCGCGGCGGCGACCTTCAGCGCCAGCGTCCGCGAGCGGAACTGCACCGGTGAGACGTTGACCGCGATCTGGATCTGGCCGGGCCAGGAGGCTGCCTCGAGGCAGGCCTGCCTCAGCACCCATTCGCCGATCTCGCCGATCAATCCGGTCTCTTCCGCGACCGGGATGAAGTCGGCGGGCGAGACCATGCCGCGCTCCGGATGGTGCCAGCGCAGCAGCGCTTCGCAGCCGGTGACGACATTGGCCGCGAGATCGACCAGCGGCTGGTAGTGCACCTCGAACTCGCCGCGGGGCAGCGCCTGCCGCAGATCGAACTCGAGCTGGCGGCGCAGCCGCGCCTTGGCGTCGTATTCGGGCGCGAACACGCGGAAGGTGCGGCGGCCCTCGGATTTCGCCGCATACATCGCGAGATCCGCGCGCTTGAGCAGATCGTCGAGATTGTCGCCGTGGTCGGGCGCGATCGCGATGCCGATGCTGGCACCGGTCGGGATTTCCTGGCCATTGTAGTTTACGGGCGCGCGCAGCGCCTTCAGGATCTGCTCGGCCAGCGCCGTCAGCTCGGCCTCATCGCGGGTGCCGGCCTTGACGATGGCGAATTCGTCGCCGCCCAACCGTGCCACCATGTCGTTGCCGCTGATGCAGGCGCGCAGGCGGTTCGCGACCTGGCGCAGCAGCTCGTCGCCGACCTCGTGTCCCAGCGAATCGTTGACGCCCTTGAACTCGTCGACGTCGATATAGAGGATCGCGAACGGCTTGCCCTGGGCAAGCTCCGCGACGCGCCGCTCCAGATGGCCGCGCATCAGCACGCGGTTGGGCAGGTCGGTCAGCGCGTCGTAATGCGCCATATGCGCGATGCGCTCGTCGGCGCGAATGCGCTCGGTGACGTCGTCATGGGTCGCGAGCCAGCCGCCGGCGGCACCGGGCTGGTTCTTGATCTCGATCAGGCGGCCATCGGAGGTCTCGACGATCGTGCTCTGCGTCTGCCCGGCATTGCCCAAAATGCCGTCGCAATAGGAATCGACGTCGCCGTGGAACGAGCCCGTGTCGTGGCGATGCTGGATCACGTCGCGGAAATACACGCCGGGCTTCACCACGTCGGCCGATAGTCCGTACATCTCGATGTAGCGCCGGTTGCAGACGATCAGCCGCTCATCCTGGTCGAACATCAGGAGGCCCTGCGTCATCGTGTTCATCGCGGTGTCGAGCTGCTGCTTCTCCACGGCGAGCCTGCGCGTCATCAGTCGGAAGATCAAATAGAGCGTCAGCACGAGCAGGCCGATCGACAGCACGGCGACGGTCACGAAGAATTTCGTTTGGGTGTGCCATGTCGCCAGCGTCGCATCCAGCGACTTGGTCGCGACCACCACCAGCGGCTCGCCGGTCAGGAGGCGAGCGGCGACGATGCGGTCCTTGCCGTCGATCGGGCTTGCGAGCTGGGTCGTGACGAAGGTGCGCTCGAACACCGCCATCTGCTCGCGCGTGCCGTTGCGGAAGTTCTGCCCGATCATCGCGTCGACGTGCGGAATGCGCGCGAGCAACTGGCCGTTCTGGTGGTGCATCGCGATCGAGGATTCCTCGCCGAGCCCGCTCGAGGCGAAGAAGGATTCGAGCTGGTCCGGCGTGATCGCGCGCGAGACCAGCCCAAGGAATTCGCCGTGGGGGCCGGAGACGCGGCGCGCGAACACGATCGCCGGTCCGCTGCCCAACCGTCCGGGCACCACCTCGACCTCTTCCTGCGAAGCCGGATCGTTCTTGAGGCGATTGAAATAGCCGCGGTCGGCGACCGAGACATCGGCGACCGGCCAGCGCCGCGACGAGTTGATCAGCACGCCCTTGGCGTCGAACACATTGGCGCCGGCAACGTCCGACCAGCCGCTGGCTTTGGCGCGCAGCACCTCGTGCACGGCGAGCGTGCCCATCTCGCTGCGGAAGACGTCGGCGGATTCGATGCCGTGGCTTTCGAGCTCGGCGATGATGCTCTTCTGCAGCACCGCGAAGTCTTCGAACTCGCGGTCGAAATGGCGGGCAAGCAACCGGACCGCGCTCTCCAGGCTGTCGCGGCCGCCTTCGATGGCATTCTGCCGGAAGCGGTCGACGGTGAGCGCGGTGCCGATCGCCATTGCGGCCATCAGCACGAAACCGCCTGCGATCAGCCATGTCAGTGGCGCGCCGCGCCAACGGCGCAGCGACGCGCGCATGCGCGCGCTCCACCGGATCGATGTGCCCATGCAGCCCTCCCGTGGGATGCAAGATGCAGCAAAACTGACAAGAGCCAGTTACCAGCGAGGGTTAGGAAAGCATGAATCGGAACGGAATCAGAGGGTTGGTTCCCTCAGCGTCGGATCTCCCATCTCAGCGCTTCTGCATTTGCCTTCGCGAACATCGCCGGCACGTCGAAGGTCCCGGTCTTGAGATCATAGCGGCAGCGCCAGTCGGCCAATCCCTTCACGGCGACGTTCTTCGGGTGCTTGTCCATTTCGCCTGACAGCGAGATCACGAGGTAACGGTTGTCGGGCCAGTGCACGCCGAGCCCGCGATAGGCCTCTTCGGTGCCTTTTACGAGATTGGCCGAGATGTGGTAGTCGAGCTTCATCTTCCTTGTGTCCGGCCGGCTGTGGAAATAGGCCCAGGCCAAATCGCTGAGCGAGGTCTTCGTCGCGCTGACGAAGGCGCCCTTCTCGACATGATAGAGATAGAGATCCTGCTCGCCGGAACCGGTCTTCTGCATCCGGAGCAGCCATTGCGAGTCGGGCGTGAAGCGGAATCTGGCCCCGTAGCCCTGCTCGGGCTTCAGCTCCGTCATCTGTTCACCACGCCTCGCCCAAACCTGCCATTTGACTTCGAAATCTCCGCCGTCCTTCATGTACTGCTCAATCCTGGTGGCGCCGTCGGGCGAGGTGAAGGCGAGATCGGCATTGTCGGTGAGCATGTACTCCGGCGGCGGGCTGGAAGCGGCGAGCCCCGGAGTTGCGGCCAGTGTGAGGGCAAGCACGACCCCAACAGGCCATTGTGCGGGACGGAAAAATGCGTTCACGGACAATTCCCAAGAAAATGCCGCGATGCGGCCTTGAGCATTTGACACCGGCGGGGGTGCGTCGGTTCATCCCCGTGCCGGCTCATCATCCTATCGACCGTCTTGCTGCCGTGGCCAAAACGGCGCAACTTGCCGGCTAGATTGATTTGCAAGGTTCTTCCTGATCAAGGTTCGTTTCCGATGGTGACCGCATCCAAGGCCTTCATTGCATTCTGTCTGCTCGCGGTGGGCGGTGCCGTGCTGGTGGTCGGCCCCAACGAGCTGCGTCGCCTGCTGCCGAACGGGGCGAAGACCGACAGCGTGGTCGCCGCCAAGCCGGAGGCCAAGGTCGAACCCAAGCCGGAACTCAAGCCGGAAGAGCCCAAGCTAGCCGCAAACGCGCCGCCGGCGCCGGCCGCGTCCCCCGCCCCTGAAACGAAGACGAGTGCGCTGGCCGAGACGCAAAAGCAGGTCACGGCCGCGCTTGCCGATCTCGCACCGGTCAAGCCGCCGGCGGCGGTTGCCGATACCGGGCCCCGTTTCGATGTCGCGCGCGTCGACGATCACGGCGAGGCGGCGGTGATCGCTGGCCGGGCGACGCCGGGCGCCAAGGTCGAGCTGTTGCGCGACGGCAAGCCGCTCGACACGGTGGTTGCGGATGCCTCGGGCCAATTCGTGATGATGCCGCCGCAGCTTCCTGCCGGTTCCTATGAGCTGACCCTGCGGGCGAAATCGCCTGACGGCACCGTCACGCAATCCGGCCGCAGCATGCCGGTGGTGATCGCCGAAGCCGCGCCGCCGCCCGCGCGGCCTGCACCGGTCGCGAGGCAAGAGACGAAGCAGGAGACCAAACAAGAGGCGAAGGCCGACAAGCCTGACGACAAGTCGGACGTCGTGGCATCGGTATCGGACAGGCCCGCGGCCCGGCCCCGAGTGATGGGCGCAGCGAAACCCAGGGTGATGGCGCGGGCTCCCGCGGCCACGACCGTTGCATCGGCCTCACCGGCGGAAATCGTCGGCGGTGCACCGGCGGAAGCAGGCGGCAGCCGGGTGATCTCCCGCGGCGACAGCCTGTGGGCGCTCAGCCGGCTCGCTTATGGCGACGGCGCCCGCTTTGCCGTGATCTACAACGCCAACCGCGCCAAGATCCACAATCCCAATCTGATCTATCCCGGCCAGACCTTCGTGGTGCCGCAGAAGACGGAGTGACACCGCATCGGCTCTGCCGGTGCGCGTTGCGACGCTTTGCCCTGTGCGCTTCCGGAACATTTGGTTCCCTCGCGCGTCGTTGTGATGCGACGCGATGCGCGCTTGGCGCCGGAGGAGGGCCAAGGTGGACAGGTCAGTGGTCAAGTCGAGATCACGCTTGGGGCTGGCGCTATCAGGCGCAACCCTCGTGATTCTGGCGGCGCTGTTGCCAGGTCGGGCCGAGGCGCAGTTCGGCTTCCGCGGCGGCCCGCTCGGTGTCGCGCGCTTTGCCGTCGGCCACATGATCGGCATGTCGCGCCTGCGCCATGCCCGGATGGCGGTGCGGGGCGGCCGATATCGCTCCGCAGCGTTGAGGTCGCAAGATCCTCGCGGTGTTGAACGAGGGCAGCCTGCCAATCCCTACGTCATGCGTGCCGCGATGACGGCGCAGGCCGCGCTGTCGGGCTGGCATGGCGGCCGCCGTCCGCAGGGCTGGTGGCGCCACCCCGACGGCAACTACGGCTGGGTAGGCCCGGTGTTCTGGCCGTTCGCGCATGACGATCTCACCACCGCAATCATCCTCGGCGATGCGACCAGCCTCTCGCTCTATGGCTATGGCGACATCTATGCCGCGATCTTCGCGCCCTATGCGGCCACCGAGCTTGCCGCCTACACCGCGCCGCACGGCCGGCGCGGACGGCGAGTCCCGACCGCGGAGACGGTCTGCGATGCCAGCGACACCGGGGGCCTGCCGGTCGATCGCATCGCCGCTGCCGTGCAGCCGAATGAATTGCAGCGCACAGCGCTCGACGAGCTCGCGACCGCATGGCTATCTGCGCGCGACACCATCCGCGCCGCCTGTCCAACGCAGGTCCCGGCGACGGCCATGGAGCGCCTCGGCCTGATGCGCGAGCGCATCGAGGCCATGATCAAGGCAACGGACGCGGTCGCGCCGTCGCTCGCAAAATTCGTCGATCTCCTCGACGACGACCAGAGGGCCAAGCTCGATGGCCTCGCCAAGGAGCGCCGCGCCGCGCTCGCAGCGATCCAGGAAAAGAATCCGCAGGCGGCATCGGCCTGCCAGGCGGATAGCGATCCCCGCTACGACGAGAAGCTGCAGCGCCAATACGAGCAGCTCATTCAGCAGCAATGGCCCGCGGCCGAGATCGCCTCAACGCTCAAGCTCGACGACACCGGCCGCGCCCGCCTCGACGTGCTCCAGGACACCACGCTGCGCACCATGGAAACGCTGAGCGCCTGTCCATCACAGGCAGCACCGACACCGCAGGCCCGTCTTTCCGCTGTGAAGGCGCGGCTCGAGACGATGCTGCAAGCCGTGAACGGCGTCAGCGACGCGCTCGACGATTTCGAGGCGGATCTGACCGACGAGCAGAAGGCTGGGTTTGAGGCGATGGGGTCGAAGCGCGGGGTGTAATCACCCGCAGGCCCAGTCGAACTTCATCTCCTTGAAGTCGAGCTGCGCGTTGCCACCGCCAAAATTGTAGCCGCCGAAATATTCCTCGAACTCGACGTAGAACGGGCTCATCTCCGGCAAGGCCTGGCATGGCCGCATGGTGCCGCCGAGATGGTTGTGGGCGTGGTCCTTGCCCCAATCGTGCAGGCGGAAATTGTCGCGGCTCGGCACGCCGCCGACATAATAATAGTACGGCTGATAGCCGCTCGGCGGGCTTTGGCGCGTGTGCTCGTCCTGCGGACCCTTGCCGGCATTGGGATCGCTCGCACGCGGCTGCAACGCGATCGCGAGGTTCTCGGCCAGATCGACGCGCGGAGGGCTGGCGAACATCTTCTTCGCGTAAGGCGCGGCGGTCTCGAAGAAGGCGCTGGCGCCGCCGACATCGAGCCAGCGCGGCCGCTCCGCCGTTGCAAGCGCGAGCGGCGCGGGCGGCGTCGCGAACGCGCCCTCATATTCGCTCTTGGTCAGCAGCAGCGCCGCATACTCGTAGTCAAGGACATCAGTCATGCGCGAGAGGCGCGGATGCGAAGGGCGCGTCTGCACCGCCTCGCGAATCTCGGGATCGTCAGGCGCCCCGCCGTCATTGTGATCGGGCGCCGTGGCAAAGAACGACACCGCGACGATGTCCTCGCCATGCACGCGATAATCGTCCGGCAGTTTCAAGGTGAAGCCGTGCATCAGCGGAAAACCGGTGACGGCATCGAGCGGCCATTGTTCGCTCGTGATGCCCGGCGGCAGACCGTAGACCCAGCCATGATCGCGTTCGCGATCGGCCGAACGATCCAGCATCTGCAAATCATACGCACGCGAAGGCAAGGCAAACGGCACAGGTCATCTCCATCCGAACGCCTCGATGCGGAGGCGATCGTTAGTCGCGAGGACGAGAGATGTGGTTCGTGGGGATGCTGCCATCCTGCCGGTGTTTTGCCCGACGAGTCAAACCGCTTCCGGCCATTTTCGGCACCCGCGTAACCCATTGATCTTGCAGCCCCCGGCTACTGTGCATGGGGTTGTTTTCGTACTTTTTTGTTTGGGCTACCCTCTTCGCCTTGCCGCCGCGGCGGCATCCACCACGTTCTCCACCTCCTCGCGCCACGACAGAATCTCCATCGCAAGCACGGGGTGGTTAAAACCCTTGAGCACGAGATCGTCGAGCGCGCGGGCTTCGACCCAGGGCTCGACCATGCCGTAGACGCGGCGGCTGACGACGACCTGGCCGGCCTTGGCTTCGTCGCAGAGGCGGGAGGAGAGATTGGTGACGCTGCCGATCGCGGCATATTCGAGCCGCTGCTCGAAGCCGATCTGGCCGAGCGTGGCGTAGCCCATGGCGACACCGACGCCGAAGCCGAGCGAATGGCCGCGGTTCTTCCACTTCTCGGTCAATTGGCCAATGACATCGCGCATCTCGACCGCCATCTTCACCGCGCGCTTGGTGTGGTCGGCGAATTGAATCGGCGCGTTGAACAGGATCATCACGCCGTCGCCGGCAAAGCGGTCGAGCGTGCCTTCATAGCGGTGGATCAGCTCGCCAAGCGCGGCGTGATATTCGCGCAGCACATTCATCGCCTCCTCCGGCTCGGTCGCCTCCGTGAACGAGGTGAAGCCGCGCAAATCGCAGAACACGACGGTGACCTCGCGGCGGTGGCTGTCGAGCAGCGCGTCGTGGCCGTCGGACGAGGCGATCAGCTGCGCGACCTGCGGCGCGAGGAAACGTTCGAGCCGCTTGATGCGGCCGATCTCGCCCAACTGTTTCTCGACCCGCTCTTCCAGCGAGCGGTTCCAGTTGCGCAGCTGCTCGGTCTGCTCCTGAAGCTTCGCGGCCTGCTGCTGCACGGTTTCGTGCGCAGCCGCGAGCTCGCGGCCCTTGTGGTCGACCTCGGTGAACAGCCGCGCATTGCGCATCGCCAGCACGGCCTGGTTGGCGAAGGTGCGCATCAGGCCGATGATGCTTGGGGCGAACTCGCCGCTGGCGCGGCGCAGCACCACCAGCGAGCCGAGCGTGCCCTGCTGGTCCACCAGCGGCACCACCAGCACCGAATGGAAGCCGGCATCGATCGCGACGTCGCGCAGCGGCTGCTCGGAGGCCTGGTCGAGATCGGCAATCACGATCGGCTCGCCGCTCCCGGCCGCATCGCTCAGGATATTCTCGCCTTCGTCGATGGTGACATGGGCGCCGTCGGCGGATTTGTCGATGCCGTTGGCCTCGACCAGATTGAACCGGCGCGCCTGCGCGTCATAGCCGTAGATCAGCACGGCGTCGGCATGGGTGATCTCGATCGCGCGCGCGGCGATCGTCGGCAGCACGGCGTTGAGATCGAGCGAGGCGGCGACCGCGCGGCCGACCTCCTCCAGCACCTTGAGCTCGTTGATCGACTGCGCGAGATCGCGGGTGCGCTCCTCGACCTTGGTCTCCAGGTCCGAATAGGTCTCCTGGATCTGGCCGGCCATGCGATTGAACTGGCCGGCGAGATCTTCCAGCTCGTCCGAGGTGTGCACCTCGATGCGATGGCTGAAATCGCCCTCGCCAAGCTTGTGCGCGCCGTCACGCAGCGCGGTGATCGGAATGATCATGCGGCGCGCCAGAAGCGTGCCGGCAAGGATCGCGACCAGCAGGCCCATGCCGATCAGCAGCGCGATGCGCACCAGCTGATCGCGGATCGGCATCAGGGCCTGTGTGGCCGGCTGCTCGAACATCACGCTCCAGCCGAGCTTCGGCACGGTGCTCGCCGCGCTCATCACCGCATGGCCGTTGAAGTCGGTGCCCGAACTGTCGGGTTCGTGGCCCGGTGCGACCGCGGCCGCAACCTGCGGCAGCTTCGAGAGGTCCTTGCCGATCTCGGGCCCTTTCGAGGACGTCGCCAGCACGCGGCCGCGCGGATCGACCACATAGGCGAAGGCCGCCTTGCCGACCTGGGTGTCGGAGAGGTACTCGGAGAGAAAGCTGAGATCGAGCTCGGCCACGGTGACGCCGGCGTTGAAGCCGGAATGCGCCACCGAGATCGACATGAACGGCGTTCGGTCGGAGAACCAGGCCGGCGCGTAGCTGACGCCGCGGGTGACGGTGTCGGTGAAGCGCATGTCGCGGGAGAGGTCGGCATTGCTGCCGGTCGTGGTCGACTGCCGCGAGACGCGGAGCACCTCGCGGCCGTCGCCGTTGAGCTGGAACAGCTGGTTGACGACCGAGACCTGGTGCAGCAGCTGGGCGTAGTCGGCGCGGCGCTTCTCGAGCGTGTCCTGGCTCGCCCGCGTCACCCAGCTGATCTGGCGCTCGAGCTCCGAGATCGACTGCTCGATCCGCCGCGCAGCAGCCTGCGCCTTGTCCTCGAGACCGTCGGTCAGCTGGGTCTTGGTGGCGCGGTAGGAGATCCAGGTCTCCATCGCGCCGTTGACGGCGAGCACGAACACGACGAGGCCGACGAGAGAGACGACGTATTTGGCGAACAGACCCTCGCGCAGAAACCGTGTCTTGTCGTTCGCTCCTGCCATCCCGATCCTCTCGCGCCGCCATCGGCGCCGGCGCTACGGGCCGTACGGACCCTGCGAGCCTTCTAGCACAATTTGGTCCAAGGGACTGTGAAGGGACTGGTCGGAGCCGCGTGACCGGCCGGTGTGGTTACCCGCTGTGGGCGCTGGGGCAGACGGAAGGATGGTGAATTGTCGGAGTCTCATCCGTTTGGGGGAAGCCGCGGCCGGGCCAGCCGAGGTAAGGGGATGGGCTTGGCAAGGGAGGGCTTGGAGTCCAGCGCTTTGGTCCTGCAATCATCGATTAAAGAGCTGCCGCAGCACGTCATTCATCGGCTGGCTGTCCTGCTGCGCCGCCGGCGGGTCCTCCAGGCCGGGGGACGCCGGCGAGGCTTGCGGCATCAGTGTGGATGGCGCTGCAGGCAGGCTGCGGCTGCGGCCGGTGGCAGTGCCGGCGCCGGTGCCGGAGGCGCTCCCAGTGGCGGTCCCAGTGCCGTTTGCGCCGCTGGAAAGTCCCTGCTGGATCAAATTGCCGAGCGCCTCGCCCAGGGGGCCGCCGAGCAAATTGTTCTGTGCCGGCTGCTGGGTCTGCGGATTGGCAGTGCCCCCCGCATTGCCGCCACCTGGCGCGGTGGTCCCTCCGAGACCAAGGCTGCCCAAAATATTGCCGAGGCCGGCCCCATCAGCGCCGAACAGCCCCTTGCCCATCTCGCGCAGCTTGGCATAGGCGGCGTCCGGATTGTCCAGCATGCCGGCCATGTCAGGATAGATCCGCGGCTGCGACCAGGTGCCCTGGATCATCACGGGAATGCCGAAGCCAACCGGCTCGGCGGCGCGGCCCTGGCCTTCGGTCGTCATCACCAGCTTCGGCTCGACGCGAAAGCCCATCATCTTGGTGTCGAGGGCGATCGTCCCGGCACCGGTCACGCGGACCAGCGGTCCGGTCAAGTTGAGATCGGTCGTCACCGCCTGGCCCTTGTCGATCCGGAACGAGGCCGAGAGCTGCGACAAATCCGTGCTCTGCTCCCGACTGTTGTCCTGGTTTGCCTGCCAGCCGGACAGCGTCCCCGAGGTCAGCGAGCGGATCATCTGTGCGACGTTGATGCCGCGAATGGCGCCGTCCTGGAGATTGACGAAGGCGGTGCCCTGCATGTTCGCCATCAGCGCGCGCTGGCTGGTGCCGGCGCTGCGCAGCGCGAGCTTGGCCTGCAGCTTGCCGTCGATCTGGTCGAATTCGGCAAGGCCCTGCAGCAGCGGCAGCGCGCGCACGCCGGCGAGGTCGGAATGCATGGCAAAGCTCGGCGCGCCGCTGGTCGCATCCAGGATCAATTCGCCCGAGACCTGGCCGCCATAGGCGCCGAGATTGGCGCTGCCGGCCTTCAGCACGCCGCCGGCGAGTTTTGCATCGACCGCCAGCGGCGCGAGGCGTGCATCGCCGATCACTGCCTCGTGCGCGGAGATCCTGATTTGCGCATCGACATAGTTGAGCCCGGACACGTCGATCGGCGCATCGCTCCAGGGCTGCCCGGACGCGCCTTCCGGCGATTTCGCCAGCGGAATCGCGAGCCGCTGGAAGTCGAGATCGACCTTGACCAGAGGCTTGCTCGCGATATCGATCGAGGCCCAGCCGTTGAACGCGCCATCGCCGAGCGTGCCGCTCACGCCGTTGATCATCACCACATCGCCGCTCAGCCGCATCTCGGCATGACCCGCGAGCCGGGACTTCAGCACGTCCGGCATGTCGATGGCGAAATCCACCGGAATAGTCGGCCGGTCGGCTGGCGGCGCCGGCGTGGTGGCCTTGATGTCGAACTTGGTCGGATGCTCGCCGACCCGTGCGGTGCCGGTGATGTTGATCTTGCGGTCGCGGCCGACGATCGCATCGGCATTGATGGCGCTGATGCGGTTCTCGACGCGATCCCGCACGCGTGCGAATGCGACCTCGCCATCGGTGACCTTGATGCGATCGATGGCGGCGCCATCGGTATCGAGCGCGATCGGCTTCGACGTGCCGCCGGCATTCGGCAGGCGCTCGCGCAGCAGTGGCTGGTAGAACACGGGATGGGTGACGACGAGTTCGCTGATCTTCGGGCGGCCCGACCAGACGCTCGAGAGCGACATGTCGGCCTGCACGCTGTCGATGGTCAGGCGCGTGATGCCGCTGCGGTCCTTGGGGTCGGCAAGCGTGAGGTCGTTCAGCGTCACGTTAAGCGTCGGCCACAGGCTCATTCGGGTCGTGCCGTCGATCGACAGGCGATAGCCGGTCGCGCTCTCGACCCGCGAGGCAATCGTCGAAGTCAGGAAGCCCGAGGGGAGCCCGACCACGAGCAGGAGTGCGATCACGATGACGACTGCGGCCACCGCCGCGCCGGCGAATTTTACGGCTCTCATGTCGACTTTCCAGCGGCGAACGATCGGCGTCGAATCCGGCACATGACCGTCATTTGCACCCGTCCTTTGCGCCTGAGTTTATCCCGGGACGGGAAGCGGCTCCAAGCACGTAAAAATAGTCTGGGGGTGCTGCAAAGTTATGTGACTTATGGCACACTTCCCCGGCGCGGTTTTACGCGATCCTGATGTCGATGGTTCCAAGCGATTTGCCAACCAAATTCACAAGGACATTGAAATGAGCAAGCAGGCCGAATTTGCGGTCATCCTCAAGATGAATGCGATGTTCGCCGATCTCGGTGCAGACGAGCTCCAGCGGCTGGCGAATCTCTGCCACACCCAGCATCTGGGGAACGGCGAGGTGCTATTCCAGAAGGGCGACGCGGGCGATGCGCTGTTCGGCGTGCGCCGAGGCCAGGTCCGCATCGAGACCGGCGCCTCAGACGGCAGCCGCCTGACCCTGAACTTCATGGGGCCCGGCGACCTGTTCGGGGAAGTTGCGGTGCTGGACGGCCAGAGCCGCACTGCGGACGCGACCGCGGGCGAAGCCAGCGAGCTGTTCGTGCTGCGGCGCGAAGACTTTCTTGCTTTCCTCGAACGCGAGCCGAAGGTCGGGATCAAGATCATCGCGCTGCTGTGCCAGCGCATCCGCTGGCAGAGCGAACGCATGGAAGAGTCCATGCTCCAGCCGCTGCCGGTTCGCCTCGCGCGGCGTCTCTGCGCGCTCGCCGCCGATTTCGGTTCGGAGGTGCACATCTCGCAGGAGCAACTCGGCGTCTTCGTCGGTGCCGCCCGCGAGAGCGTCAACCGCCAGCTTCAGGCCTGGCGCAAGGAAGCGATCCTCGATCTCCAGCGCGGCCGCATCCTGCTGCGAAACATGACCAAGCTGACGGCGATCGCGCGCAACGAGTAGGGACGCAACTAGGCTGCTTCCGGCACGTAGTGCAAAACAAGCAGCTCGGATCGGGGGCAAGGAGCGACAGCATATGGCCGCCCATCATCGTCGCTGAATTCGACGAGCACTGTCGTGCCGTCGAGTTCTTCGACAACCGTGCCGACGTTCCCCCGCGCCAACCGGTGGTCCGGAAGGTTTGCCAGCAACGCGACAACATCCAGTGCCCCTGGCGCTCGATCTTCGTTGTTGTTTACTGCGCTCATCATACAACCCAACAGGTGACGAAGGTTGGCCGGTCCTCGCCGGCTCGTACAATCCATGCGGTTCTTACCACGGCCTGCTTCTGATGTCGCCTGAGCAGGAATCCATGCGCCAATGGCTGCCCCAGCGATCTGTCGCAATCTGGACCGCGTCGCCTGTAGGTGCAGCTTCAAGCAGGGTGTCGCGAAGCCAAGAGGCATCTCCACGTCGAAGATCGAGCGCATCGCGGAAGACCCTTGCCTTATGCCGACCGCGTGGATGCGAGGGACTTAGGCAGTAGTCTTCGATCTTCCGAATCTCGATGGTGGCGTTCTTGCCATTCGGAATATGCATTTTTGTGCGCCCTACCGCTCGCCCGGAATTTACTCCGCCGCAGGGTGCACGATGCTTTTTGGCGCTGGTGCCGCTCCCGCCGGCGCCGCTTCATGATGACCGGCGTCCTCCGCATCTTCGCTGTGCACGACCAGCCGCTTGCCGAAGCGCCAGATCAGGGCGCCGAGATCGTCCATCACCATGAACATCGCGGGCACAAATACCAGCGACAGGATGGTCGAGAAGATCAGGCCGCCGATCACCGCGAGCGCCATCGGCGAGCGGAACTCGCCGCCCGCGCCGACCGCGAGCGCGCTTGGCATCATGCCCGCGGCCATCGCGATCGTGGTCATCACGATCGGGCGTGCGCGTTTCATGCCCGCGTCGATCATGGCTTCCTCGCGCGGTGTGCCCGCGTGAATGGACTCGATGGCGAATTCCACCAGCATGATCGCGTTCTTGGTGACGATGCCCATCAGCATCAGGATGCCGATCCACACCGGCGTCGTGAGCTGCTTGCCGGTGATCAGCAGAGCCGCGATCGCGCCGCCGATCGAGAGTGGCAGCGAGAACAGAATGGTGATCGGCTGCAGGAAGGTGCCGAACAGCAGCACCAGCACGGCGTAGACCATCATCAGGCCCGCCGTGATGGCGGTGGCAAAGCCTTCGGACAGTTCGTTCAAGCTTTCGGCGTCGCCGGAGGGGGAGACCTTCACGCCCTTCGGCCGGCTCTTCATGACCGGAAGGTCGTAGATCTTCTTGGTGGCGTCGCCGAGCGCGGCGGAGCCGACGAGATCGGCCGCGACGGTCGCCTGTCGCTCGCGATCGTAGCGGTTGATGCTGGTCGGACCCTGGTCGAGCTTGACGTCGGCGATCACGGAGAGCGGCACGCCGCCCTTCTCGCCGTGCTCGCCGAGCGGCACGCGCAACTGTTCGAGCGTCTTCAGATTGCCGCGCGCGGCATCCTCGAGCTGCACGCGGATCGGCACCAGACGGTCACCGACGTCGAACTTGGCGAGCGCGGGGCCGACGTCGCCGATGGTGGCGACACGGATGGTCTGCGACAGGCTTTCGGTCGACACGCCGAGCCGTGCGGCGAGATCGGCGCGCGGTTCGACGCGCAGCTCGGGCCGCTCCAGCGTGGTTTCCGAGATCACGTTGGAGATGGTGGGAATCCGCTTCATCTGCGTCGCGAGCTCGCTGGCGACGTTGTTGACGATGTTGGCGTCTGCGCCGGTCACGACCAGCGAGATGGCGCGCAGGCCGTTCTCGTCGAGGAACCAGAAGCGGATGTCCGGGATGTTCTCCAGCTCCTGGCTGATCGAGAATTCGAGCTCGCGCTGCGTGATGTCGCGGCTGTCCTTGGGCGTGTAGTTGATGATCAAAGCGGCGCGCCGGACTTCCTGGGTCCCCGGTGGAACGCGGCCGCCGTCGACGAAGATGCTCTTCACCTCGGGCCGCTTGCGCAGGCGCGCGACGATGTCTTCGGTGACTTTTTCGGTGTAGGCGAGCTGGGTGCCTGGCGGCAGCTCGAGGGCAACCAGCGAGCGCGAGCTGTCCTGCGCCGGCAGGAAGCCCTGCGGCAGCAGCGTGATGCTCCAGATCGAGGCGGCGAAGACGCCGAAGCCGACCAGCACCGTGATGAAATAGTGCTTCACCGACCAGGCCACGAGCCTGTGATAGGACCGCAGCACGCGGCCGGGCGGCGGCTCTTGATGATTGCTATGTTTGAGGAAGTAGGCCGCGAGCACCGGCGTGACGAAGCGCGCCGCGAGCAGCGAGAAGAACACCTGCACCGAGACGGTGATGCCGAACTGCTTGAAGAACTGTCCGGCGATGCCCGACATGAAGCTCGCGGGTGCGAAGATCGCGATGATTGTCAGCGAGATCGCGATCACCGCGAGGCCGATCTCGTCGGCGGCTTCCAGGGCGGCACGATAGGGCGACTTGCCCATGTTCATGTGCCTGACGATGTTCTCGATCTCGACGATGGCGTCGTCGACCAGAATACCAGTCGATAGCGTGATGGCGAGAAAGCTGACGAGGTTGAGCGAGAAGCCGAGCAGGTCCATCGCCCAGAACGCCGGGAAGATCGACAACGGCAGCGAGATCGCGGCGATGATGGTGGCGCGCAAGTCACGCAGGAACAGCAGCACGATGACGACGGCGAGGATGGCGCCTTCGAACAGGGTCGAGATCGCCGCGTGGTAATTGCCGTTGGTATATTCGACCGAGGTGTCAATCACCTTCAAATCGACGTCGGGGTAGGTCGCCTTGAGCGTGTCGATGCGCTTCTGCACGGCCTCGGCGACCTTCACGTCGCTGGCACCCTTGGAGCGCTTGATGCCGAGCGCGACGATCGGCTCGCCGTTGAAGCGGGCGAAGGTGCGGCGGTCTGCGATGGTGTCGGTCACTGTGCCGAGATCGTCGAGCCGGACCTCGCCGCCGCCGAACAGCGGAATCATGGTGCCGGCGAGGTCGCTCAGCGTCTTGGCGCCGGCGAGGGTGCGGATCGCCTGGTCGTTCTTGCCGATCTCGGCGCGGCCGCCGGCAACATCGACATTGGTGCCGCGCAGGCTCTGGCTGACGTTGACGGCCGTCAGCCCCATCGACTGCAGGCGGTCGGGATCGAGCGAAACCAGGATCTCGCGCTCGACACCGCCGATGCGCTCGACCTGGGCGACGCCGCGCACGCCCTGCAGCGCGCGCTTGACCACGTCGTCGACGAAATAGGAGAGCTGCTCCGGCGTCTTGCCGGGCGAGATCGCGGCGTAGGTGACGATCGGCAGGCCGATGACGTCGACGCGCTGGATCAGCGGTTCGGTGACGTTCTGCGGCAGGTTGGAGCGCACGCGCGTCACCGCGTCCTTGACGTCGTTGAGCGCGCGGTCGGTGTTGGTTTCCAGCGCGAACTGGATCGTCGTCACCGACAGGCCGTCGGTGATCTGCGAGGTGATGTGCCTGACGCCTTCGACACCGGAGACGGCGTCTTCAACCGTCTTGGTAACCTGGGATTCGAGCTCGGCGGGCGCCGCACCGAACTGCGATACCGCGACCGAGATCACGGGAATGTCGGCCGAGGGTAGCCGCGTCACCGCGAGCTTGGTGAAGGATACCCAGCCGAGGATCAGGAGGATGATGGAAAAAACCACCGACGGCAGCGGATTGCGAATCGACCATGCCGAGATATTGAGAGCCATCAGCGTACCCGCGTGCGATCGAGTTCATCAGCGAACATGGTCTTGATCTGGTCGCCGTCATGCAGCGAAGAGCCGGCGTCGGCCACGACGATTTCGCCGACGTTAAGGCCTTCCAGAATTTCCGTCGCGCTGTCCGACGACAGCCCGACCCGTACCTTGCGCGTCTCGACAATGTTGCCCTTGACGACCTGCACGGTGAGATGGTCGATCGCGGTCTTGGGAACCGCGACGCCGCAGCTTCGCTTGGCGTCGATCGAGGCGCGGGCGAACACGCCGACTTTCAGCGAGGGATTGTTGGTGACGCTGATGCGCACGCGGCCGAGCTGGGTGGCGCGATCGATTTCGGGGGCGACCAGCCTGACCCGCCCGATCAGATCGGGCGCGTCGTCGCGGCTGATGCGCACAGTCGCGCCGGAGCTGAGCTTGGCCATGTGCACCGCCGGGACCTGCGCGTCCAGCTCGATCTCGTTGTTGACGGCGATACGGAACATCGGGCCGGCCTGCGGCGAGGCCGGCGCGCCGACGATGGTGCGGACCTCGGTGATGAGGCCCGGCGCAGAGGCTTTCAGCGACACCGGACCTTGCGGGCCGGGCCGCTGCGGCTGGCCCGGGATCTGGGGCGGGGCGGTCAGGCGCGCCAGCTCCTGATTGTCGGTGACGAGAGTGCCCTCGGTGACGAAGAGGTCGGTGACCCTGGATCCCTCCTGGTCGGCGACGACCACCGCTTCGCGGCGCGGCACGAAGAAGCCGGTCACCCGGACCAGGTCGGAGAAGCAGGCATTGGTCGACTTGGTCACGATGACCAGCGCCTCGCCCGGCGTTTCCTTGGGCTCGGCGCGGTGCCGGTGCTCGAACAGATAATAGCCGACGCCGAGCGCGACGACGAAGACCACCGTGCCGGCTGGCTTGAGATATTGAGAGAGGTTCATCGCCGGATCGTCCTGGCCAGGCTCACGGCCATCCGCGCGCGGCCCATGGAGAGCGTTTCCCTGAAATAAAGCAGCGTCCCGCAAGGTTGCGGGACGCGCGCTGGAAGCGAGACTTTACACCACATCACGACTTGTCACTTCAAAGGATTACGTCGTGCTCACTTCGATGCGGTGGTCTTGTTTTCCATGTTGACGACCTGCACGCGACGATTGACCTCCGCCATCGGTTGGGCCGGGTCCTTCAGCTTGCTCTTGCCATAGCCGACGGTGACGAGGTCGGTCGCGGAGATGCTGTATTTGTCGACCAGGTAGCGCTTGATCGAATCCGCGCGGCGCTCCGACAGATCCTGGTTATAGCTCTCGCCGCCGGCGGCGTCAGTGTGACCGGCGACCACGAAGGTCGAGCCTTTCAGGTCGGGGCTGGTCAGCGCGCGGCCGAGCGCCTGGACCGAGGTAAGCGATTTAGCGCTGATATTGGCCGAGTTGTAGTCGAACGTGATTTCCAGATCGATGTTCGGCTTGTCCTTGGCCGCCGACGCGATTTCTTCACGCTCGGTCGACGACAGCGAGCGTGTCGAGCGGCCGCGCACGGACTGGATCAGCTTGGTCTCCGTCGCACTCGGTACGGGATCGGCCTGCGGAGCGATCGACAGACCCCGGGTCAGCGGCTTCTTCGGCGGCGGCGCCAGCGCGCGGACGATCTCGTCCTCGGTGACGTTCTTGCTGTTGCCGTCGTCGCCCGCGAATGCCAGCGGGATCGTCAGCGACAGCGCGGCGCCGACGGTGATGATGGACAGGATTGCGGTAAGTCCCTTTGCAGCCAATCTCATAGCCAGTCCCTCCTGCGCAGCCAGCTCGCGTAGTTCCAAAATCCCCGCAATAAGCCCCCCGAAAGGACGGCCTGCGGCATCCGTTCGATTAGTCTTCGCCGGGCCGTCGCGGGTTCGAGGCACATCGGCCCCAATTCAAAAAATATCAACGCACTCCGTAGCTTGCGAATTCCTGAACAATGTTCGGGTCCATCGCCTTGGCATTGGCGATGTCGAGCGCACCCTCTTGGGCCGAGCCGTTGCGCTGCTTGGCGATCCCGCGTCCGAACAGCGAGGAGGTCAGGCGCGGATTGATCCTCAGGGCTGCCTCGAAATCGGCGATGGCGTTCTTGACCGCCCCCGATTTCAGGTTGACGAGTCCCCGGCTGTCCAGCGCGTCGACGAAGTTCGGCCGTAGCCGCAGGGCCTCGTTGCAATCCTTCAGCGCGCCCTGAAGGTCACCGACCACCGTGCGGGTCCAGCAGCGATTGTTCAGAGCCTCGACGTCCTTCGGGTTGATCCGGAGCGTCTCGTCAAAATCCTTGATGGCCAGGCTGTAGGCGCCCTTGCTGGCATAGACCTGGCCGCGCCGGTAAAGCGCGTTCACGTCGTCCGGATTGGCCGCGATCTTGGCGGTCAGCCCCTTGATGGTGGGGTCCTCGGCCAGGACGGCCGCACTCGGTCCGCTCTCCATGCTCGGAGCGGTGACGGGATCGGCCGGTTTCACAGGCGGTGGCGGCGGCGGTACCGGCGGCAAGGCAGCCTCGACCTGCGGCTTCGGTGACGGAGCCGGTGCTGCCACTGCGTCGGCTGGTTTCGGCAGCACAGGTGGCGGTGGTGCGGGCGGAGCCGGCGGCGGGTTGTTGGCGACGACCGGCTCCGCCCGCACCAC
>NZ_JAACFU010000028.1 GCF_029051725.1 Bradyrhizobium sp. CSS354 | reverse complement strand
TGACAACGGTCGTCTTATGTCGTCCGAATGGTCGTCCATTGTGAGCACCCTTCCAGAAGATGACTCTTCTAACGGCGCTCACAGGTCTACGCACAAACAATCTGATGGGCCTCGCAGCCCCGCTTACGCTTGAATCGTACGTAAGGTCATATTGTGCGCTATCGATCGCGTAGAGCTGCGCCTCGGTTGCCGCAATTACGACGAGATGTATCGCGAACGTGTTCGACTTATGCACAGTATCGCCTGGCATGAGCGATGCTTGTTGAAGTAAACGAGACGCTAGGCCAAGCCCATCGATGCAAGCGCACTCGGGAGCTGCCCGATCCTGCTGGACTAGGCGGAGAGAGCCGTGGCGCCTTCTTCATCTTTCGCGGTCGCGCTTGCAACCGTGCCATGTCGCGCTGATGGACGACGAACGAAATGATGCATGAGCGAACTGGCTTGAGGGATATAACTCGACGGTCACCCTCAAGATTCTTATTCCCAACGAGGAGCGCGGAAGTGGATAATGTCAAATCGATGACTCTACAGGAGCTGCGCTCTGCAGTCGCTGGCGGCAGGGTCTTGGAGATAAGTACGACAACGGGCTGTGTCGTCCGATGTTCATATTGCTCGCAGGACAGGTTTGCCGAACGGCAAAGAGCGAGATCCGACGTGAAGCATCTTTCTCTGCAAGATTTCAAGCGATGCCTGGCGCACGTACCAGCAGCTGTCGAGATTAGCTTTTCCGGGTTTTCGCAGCCTTGGCTCAATCCGGCTTGCACCGAAATGGTTGAGCATGCCTACGCGTGCGGCCATGGAATCCGGATTTTCACAACCCTGGCCGGAATGAATGGGCAGGATCTAAGACGCTTACGTGCGCTGCAGTTCCGCGTTTTCCTGGTGCAGGTTGTTGATGACGGCACGTATATGGATAGTGGTCTCGTCAGGCGCAACTATGTCGATTTGATGCGGCAACTTGTCGACGGCGACATTTCATCACTGCTCTTCGTCGTCAAGGGCGAGGTTCATCCCGAACTTGTCGGCATCATTCCTGACGAAGCGCTGGTCCGCTTGCGTCCGCAGCGCAGGAGAGCTGGCAGCGGCGAGCTCGAGATGGTTGAAGCACGACAGCCAATCGTTGGAACACTAACATGTCCCGACGAACGGCAATATCGTAATGTTCTTCTCCCAAACGGCGATGTTACTTTCTGCTGCATGGATTTTGAGCGACGACACGTCTTGGGCAACCTCCTCCGCGACAGGTACGAGGATCTCTTCGAAGGGGCGACTTTTCGCAACATTGCCGATCGCATGAACGGAACGGACGGCTTTCTGCTCTGTCGATCGTGTGAATTCGCTGAACCAATAACGTCCGAGAGCTGATCTTTGAGAGCAGTTTGGCCGCTGCCTGATCGAAGCGAATCGCGAGTCCTGGCGAAGCTCGGCCCTGCAGCTCATCATTACATCAGCCGCGGGGACGACCCTCCCATCAACGGAGGGTCGCCATGGACTGGAGTGGCATTTTGTTGGTCGTCGATCTGCTGGAGGTCGCCTGGGCTACCCGGCGGAATCTGATTATTATTTCCGTGCCACGCCCTTGTCTTGGCAGGCCCTGGAGAACCCCATCATTCTTCTGAGGCGAATGCGGCTCTCTCGAACTCAAAAGGCGGCGTCTTGGCATGACCGCGAGTCCGTGGTTCTCAAGAATCACGGCCGAGATGGTGTCATTCTGCGGAGCTCGCGACTTTGTGTCTTGCGCCGTTCGCGCATACGAGAGCTTGAGACCATCTTACTATGCGCATGATCGGGAGGACGTGGCGCCAAACCGGACGCTAAAGTGAACATGGATCAACTGCGCCCGGCAAGCCTGCCATCTACGGAAAAACGTCGCCGCTGCTTGGCCGACGTGTCCTGCCGTGATTTCCCTTGCTAGCCTGTTAGTGAATAGTTCCATGATCCGCCAGCGCTGCGCACCGCGCTTGCTGCAACTGAACACGAAACCTCAGAACTGCGAATCTCGTGCTCACTCAGGTCCCGAGCTTGACGCGGCCGGGGACTGCGACCGGGCGTGCATAGCGGCTCCGCGTCGGCGATAAACGTTAAACGGAGGAGAAAGGAACTACGCCGGGACTCTCGACGCGGTTTTGACCTCTCTGCAGGGACTGTTCTCAAAGCGCCCTGAACACTCACACGCAGTCGGCGGCTCCCCTCAAGTCCGCTTCCGAACCGATCCCGGCATGACGATCCTTCGCTGGCTCATTCAGCAGCCCGGCGAGCCTGAGGCCTTCAAGGACTCCTTCGAGCCGCTGTTCGCGAATGATTGCGGCGAGCAGCAAAACGGCCTCCTCCCGATGGATGGTGAAGCAGACGTCAGGCGCTTGCTGAACCAAGAAGTCCAGCAAGTCCGGAAGGTCAACAACGTGGTGGCGTAAGGTCGAGACCGCATCATTGGCGAGATAGGTCGCCAAATCCGCATTCGCCGGCGGATCAAAGTCCAAGTCGACCCCGGCGCGCTTCTCGATCGCCTGTCGGATCAACTCGCCCTGCCGTCTTGCATTCATCGAGAGCATGAACACCGCATCCGCGAGCTTCTCGCGCGGCAAGCTTCTCAGTTCGGCTATGCATGCCTGGATGTCGCCAACCGAACTCTCACGGCCTACCTCTGTTCGCCGCGCGTTAGCGGCCGCCCTGCTCTTTTGTACTCGAATCGTCATAATGCTCTCCGGCCGACGATATATCCCCGCGATACAATGCGTCGCGCCCTTGTTTTGGATCCGCTCGCTTTGGCTATCTCGGGAATATTATGGGGGGAAGCTGGGAAGCTGCGGTTGTCTCATGCAAGGGCCTGCCCGTGGCCCCGATTGAATGTGCCCGGGTGAATCTCGAGTCCCGCGCATCTCGTTGCATCGCGACAACGCCGTATCCTGCCAAAGCCAGGCCCTCCCCTGAAGCTTCAGCCAAACTTGAATAGCACACCGTAACCGCCCCGTGGGTAGCTCCACTTGATATCACCGCTTTCTTCGCAGATCACCCGGCAGGTGCCGCACTCGAGACACCCGTCGACTGTAATCTCAACATGACCTTTATCGTTGAGATCGTAGCACCGTGCTGGGCAAGCCTTCAGCATCGCTAGCAGCTGCGACGATGGCGTGGCGTGCGGCCGCACCTTGATATGGGCGCGGCCGGAATCAACAAGATAACGGTTGTAGAATAGTTTGTCCTCGACACGTTGGGATGGTTCGCTCGGCATTGATTCTGGCTCCGTCAATCGTCGTTGTCTTTGCTTCGTGATCAGCGCCAGGCCCGGGCAATGCGGAGGGCATCGCTGAACAGTCCACTCCACGATCGCGCCTTGATGAACGAGCTCAGCATCAGCTTCTCTTTCTCGAGCTTTGGTGTACCGTCGACGCGCAGGTAATCCTGCATCGCCTTCGAGAAGAGCTGCGGATATGTGAGAAAGAAGTTCTGCGAGTGGGTATGCAACAGTGCCGGCATGTCCTTGTACTTCTTCAGGTCCTTGATTACGAAGGAGTCATTCAGCATTTTTTTGTATAGCGAAAGATTTTTCGCCGTCATCGGATCATTTCGCGATTTGATAAGACAGATCGCTTCCGCCGCGATACGGCCCGACGTCATCGCCAGATTGGACCCCTCGCGATGGATGGCGTTGTTGAGCTGCGCGGCGTCCCCGACGACGACCCAGCCCTCACCACAAAGCTGCGGGATCGCTTTGTACCCACCTTCGGGGATCAAGTGCGCGGAATATTCCTTTACTTCCGAACCCTCGATCAGCGGCGCGACGGAGGGGTGACGCTTGAAAGCCTCGAGCAAGCCGTAGGGCGTCTCGCCGGTACGCTGGAAGTCGGCAACAAGACAGCCAATACCGAGCGAGATACATTCCTTGTTCGAATAGATGAAGCCCATGCCGGTCATGCCGCGGGAGATGGTTCCGGCAGCTTCGATGACGAGCCCCTCGTCGCCTTTGAGGCTGAAGCGAGCATCGATTGTCTCGCGCGACAGGAAATGCATCTCCTTGACCGCAAGTGCCACCTTATCCGGTTTCAGTCGCCCTCTTAACCCCGCACCCGTCCCGAGCACTCCGTTCACCCCCTCGGCCAGCACGACGACATCTGCATGGATTTCACCGCCATCGCGGTCTGTGCGCACCCCGACTACCCGCCCATGTGAATCCTGGAGGAGCTCGGTCACGGTGGTTTCGCACAGGACCGTGGCGCCGGCCTCGCGGACCTTCTGCGAGAACCATTTATCGAACTGAGCGCGGATGATGGTGTAGCGGTTCGGCTTCTCCTCATTGAAATCATCGGAGCGATAGTGAAGCCCCGTGTGCGAACAATCGTCCATGATCCAGAAGCGCTGCTCGACCAGATGCCGCTCAAGCGGTGCATCCTCGCGGAAATCCGGGATCAGCTTCTCCAGCATATCGGCATACAGGATGGCCCCTTGCACGTTCTTCGACCCCGAATACTCCCCGCGCTCCAGCTGCAGCACTTTCAGGCCACGCTCGGCCATGGTAAGTGCCGCCGCATTCCCGCCCATGCCAGCACCGACGACGATCGCGTCGAATTTTTCCTCGATCATAACAAGCTCCCTAGCCGGCGATGCGGTCGTGCGAGTGCGGCGACAGCCGCGCACGGAATGCAGAGGTCAATGCCGGCAACAGTCGAATGGCGTCGGTGACGATACCGATATGGGCGAAGTCGAAGATCGGGGCGTTCTTGTCGGTATTGATGGCAACGATGAGGTCGCCACCCTCCACTCCGACGCGATGCTGGATCGCCCCGGAAATACCGGCCGCGATATAAAGCTTTGGCCTAATGGTTTTTCCAGTCTGGCCGATTTGTCGGTCCGAGGTGACCCAGCCCTTCTGTACCAGCGGCCGCGAACAGCCATATTCGGCGCCAAGCACGTCGGCGAGCTCCTGTACCAGTTGGAAGTTCTCAGGCGATCCCAGACCGAGCCCTCCAGCGACGACCACGTCCGCATAGGCAAGGTTGGAGTTTTTAGAATCGCGGTCCGGCACGAACGAGAGGACTTTTGTGACGATATCTTCTTCTACAAGCCCGAGCGGATGCGAGATGACGCGGCAGACGGCGCCCGTCACGCGCTCGGGCATCGGCATCACGCGCGGGCGGACGGTTGCCATCTGTGGACGATAGTTGAGTGTGTAGATCGTGCACAACAGTGAGCCGCCAAACGTCGGCCGCGTCGCTGCAAGCGAGCCGTCGGGATCGACATCGAGCTCGGTGCAGTCGGCAGTTAGGCCGGTGAGCAGTGTGGTGGCCACTGAGCCGGCGAGATCCCGGCCGAGTGTAGTTGCCCCTAGGAGTAGAATTTCCGGCTTGTACGTATTGACCAGCTCTGACAGGGCCTTGGTATAGGACTCATTGCGATAGTCGGCCAAGAGTTGGTCCGCGACGATATAGGCGAGGTCGGCGCCGTAGCAGAAGGATTCGGCGACTGCCTGCTCCGTTGTCTCGCCGACCGGGCCGATGACAACCGCGGCGAGGTCGACGTTGAGCTTGTCGGCGAGCCGGCGGCCGGCACCCATCAGCTCCCAGGAGACGGGGTGCACAACCCCGCGTTCCTGCTCGATGAAGACCCAGACGTGCTTATACGCCTTAAATCGCTCCGACAGCTCCCTCTTGGTCGCTGCGCGACCACCACCCGCGGCCGGCGCTGCACTTTTGGGTGCGGTACTCATCATCTGTACTCCCATCCGTTGTTCAGTAGTGGCTCGCCAGCGGAGCGCGCTCTGCCCCCAGCTTTAGGATTGCTTCAGTCAAAAGTTCGGCCGGGTGCCCGCCATTGAGTCAGCACCGCCTGGCAGCAGCGCGGGGCCGAAACAGACATTGCTCGATGTGTCGACGACCCCGGAATCACGCGTTTCGGGTTCTCCGCGCCGGTCACGCGAGCCGATCAATTGGTCCCCACATCTTCGAGATGCGACCGAGCTGGAACGGATCGAGGATGTGGCAGAGACTCGGTTCATATCATTATCCGCCACGTGCTCGCCGGTGAAAACGCGATCCATTGCTCCGAATGCCCTCGAGATCTCGCCGATTGCAGCGACAAACCCGCAACTCTTGGCGAGAGCACGAGCGCCGGGGTCAAACCGCCCGTCAACGGTCCCACGCCACCGGCCTTGGAGAGCAAGGACTGCGCCCACGAAACCTCGGCCATAGATCGGCCGGGGGTGATTTCGTCGACGAACCTTTGGCGCAAATCAAACCGAGCTTTTAGCTCAGCCAGGTCGGAATATGCGGCCATCGCGTTGGCGTCGCGACGCATCATGGTGCGGACAGGCAGCGCGCGCGAACCTGCGCGACGTCAAAAACACAATCGATGCGGACCAAGATGTGCATGCGCTTCTCCACTGGCTGAGCCATGTCAGCAATTGTCGTACCAATTGCGTAGGCGATTAAAATTGGGCGCCAATACAGACTCTTACTGAAGGAAATGGGTTGGCAGCCTCTCAGACGATCGGAACATTCGATTACCGACTCGAGTCGTGTCCGGAATGCGACAGAAGACAGTCATCCAAATCTGGTGCGCTTTCCTCGCCGAATGTGCGCTTCCCGCTGCCGGCGTACCATTGCAGGAGATAGGCGCGCCATCGGCACCAGCTTGAAAGGATGGACAAACCAGCGCTCAGTCGTGATTGGCCCTTAAGGAGAGCGGAGTAAGTGTTAAAGCTGCGGATCCACGAGGCCACTGCAACTTCCGTTTGAATTGCAAGCTGGAGCTGTCAGCTCCGAACCTTCACGGTCCAGAGCACGAGATGGAAACTCGAGTCACTCCAAGGAACCGAGCTGGACCAGGGCTGGATGCTTGTTCGGTTGTGGCGCTGCCGCATCCTTGAGGACCTTGAACACGCGCTGTTCGATCGGGGAGGACGTGACGAAGTCGGCATAGGCGCGCTCAAGCGTAGCCTTACAACGCAAGGCGATCTCAGGATCGGATGCAGCGGTCAACTCCTCACCCGCAAGATACTGACCCATGCGACGCAGGATGTGAAGCCGCGCCACGTTGATGATTTTCTCGTCGTACTCGACGCCGAGCAGTGCAAAAAACTCCTCTGCCGCCGAGGCCTTCTTCAATTGCGAAAGGATGCCGTCCGTCATCATTCTCAACCTCCATTTAGATCCACGCCCAGAAACCATCCGGGCCGACTGTTTCGACTTGATCGCGCGGCCCTGGCTGACCAACCGATCATGCGCCCTTGACGAGGGAGCCCTCGTGATTGTCGCGTCAGATTGCCACCACGCCGGGGCAACCGGCCCTTTGTGCTCGATGGCATGCTTGCGGACGCGCGCGAGGATGGTTTCGGTTTGCTCGGCGGTGACCGACACTTGCAACTCGGACAACAGCGAAGTGATTTGGCAAACCCTGAATGCTAGCCGATCACAATGCGGTGGGAGCGGCCAAGCAATCGCGGGTCCACCGCTTGGTAGGGCGCTGGTCTTTTAAACGGAATCATCGAGACGACGCAGATGATCCCGCCGTCGTCCGGCCATCCGGCTCTCCCCGCTCTCCTCGCCGAAGCAAAGATCAAAATCATTGCATTCCGTGCAGACCGGCGTAGTACACATCACCAGACCGTCATCTTCGCATAGCAAGCGATAGAAGAAGCGCTTCCAGCGCATCTTCTTTGAGTTGCGAGCCGCTAACGGCCCGAAATGGCGCGTCAGGAGGCGGGACAATTCGTCCCGCTTCCGCAGACCAAGATCTTCCCACAAGTGATTGGGCTCCATGGCGCGCCGCGCGATCATCGGCGCCAACCAGCCGCCGACCTCGCTATGGGTCGAACGTTGCGCAAGCAGGAGGTCGCGCACCATAATTGTCTCGGCAGGAGCCGATAACGCGGACTGTTCGCGCCAGTTACACCTTCTGACCGGGCTGGACGGGAAGTATTGCACTAGGAGCTCATTGAGCTCCTGGTTAGTCAAGCCAGCCCGTTCGGGAAGTTGGCCGCCATCCATAGCGGATGCGGCGAGAACGCAGGCGAGCACATGGCGATCGAAATCGTAATTATCGCTGATGTCGACTTCTGTTGGATGGCGTCCAGTCAGAAGGCCGTAGAGCTTACTTGCATCGCGCAGCTCGGCAACGTGAGCTGCCGATACAGGAGGTGACACCGTATCGGCCACTTTTCTTTGTGTACCAATCATGAAGGTCCCCCCGCATCTGAGTGGACGATGTCGGCCTTCCCGGGTCGAGAAGGCCGACATCATGAACTATGCCGAAGCAGCGGCGAGCTCGGCCGCGGTCTTGCCGACCAAGCTCTCGTCGACGGGCTTGATAATGCCGTGCTCCATGAGCATATCCTCGAGCTCGTCCATGCTGATTGGCGTCGGGATAGCGCCTTGTCCAGCATTATTGTGGATCTTGGTCGCGAGATTGCGATAGTGATCCGCCTGCTTGGAATCTGGTGCGTATTCCAGCACCGTCATGCGGCGCAGCTCCGCGTGCTGAACGACGTTGTCGCGCGGCACGAAGTAGATCAGCCGGCTGCCGAGCTTCTTGGCAAGAGCATCTGCAAGCTCCAGCTCCTTGTCGGTCTGCCGCTCGTTGCAGATCAGGCCGCCGAGGCGCACGCCGCCGGAATTCGCATACTTCAGAATGCCCTTGGAGATGTTGTTGGCGGCATACATCGCCATCATCTCGCCGGACATCACGATGTAGATTTCCTGCGCCTTGTTCTCGCGGATAGGCATCGCGAAGCCGCCGCAGACCACGTCGCCGAGCACGTCGTAAGAGACGTAGTCGATGTCCTCATAGGCGCCATTTTCCTCCAGAAAGTTAATGGAAGTGATCACACCTCTTCCGGCGCACCCGACCCCCGGCTCCGGACCGCCGGACTCGACGCATCGAATGTCTTTGTAGCCGAGCTTGATGACGTCCTCGATTTCGAGGTCCTCGACGCTGCCGGCATTTGCCGCCAGGCTCAGAATGGTGTCCTGCGCTTTGGCGTGCAGGATGAGGCGGGTCGAGTCTGCTTTGGGATCACAACCGACGATCAGAATCTTTTGGCCTAACTCAGCAAGGGCCGCCAGCGTATTTTGCGACGTCGTCGATTTTCCGATGCCACCCTTGCCATAAAACGCGATTTGTCTCAGCGAAGACATGTTGCTCTCCATCAACCGATTGCCAAATTTTTTGCGCCGAACGCGCGAGGCTGTTTCTCTCTCAGAAACGTAGGCACACGGGTTTCGGGAAGGAGGCCATCGCTCGCCATCGGCGTCGGCATGCCCTCAGCCCTCACTCGTTGTTGCTGCATCCATTTAGCAACGGGCGTGCCATTTCCTTCGCAGGTGCGTCAAGCGCCTGACCATGCTCGACTAATCGCGCCGTCGTCCGAGACCGGATGCCTTGGGCGCACGCCACAGCGGCAAGGGCTTTGACTGAAACCGGACAAAGCCTTGGCGTGTTTGTTCCATTACGAGCACCCGGCGACAGGGCGCGGAACGGGGAATGCCGGGCCTTAGCCCGAGGCGATTGAAGAGATCATACTGTGCAGATCGGGTTCGAGGACACCGCCATCATCAAAGGGCGAATGTTTCATGACCGGCACGGTGGGTACTTGCCGTCGATCGAGTGGCATATCGCTTGCTCTGCTAGTCCCGGAACGCAGTTTCCGCGTGACGCGATGTTGTTGTGAGGACAATATGTCTGGAATTGGAAGTAAGTTGCCGCCGTTCGACATCACAGGCGTGAAGCCCGGCTTTCACCTGCCAGAGGAGAACGGGCAGAGCGCCTTCGAGACGCTGACTGAGACGAGCTTTCCCGGCAAATGGAAAGTCATCTTCTTTTACCCGAAGGATTTCACATTCGTCTGCCCAACCGAAATCGCTGAGTTTGCCCGCCTGTCCAAGGATTTCGCCGATCGCGATGCAATCGTGCTTGGTGGCTCGACCGATAACGAGTTCTGCAAGCTCGCTTGGCGGCGTGAGCACAAGGACCTGCACCGTCTATCGATCTGGCAGTTTGCCGACACCAAGGGCGCACTGGTCGACGGCCTTGGAGTGCGCTCGCGTGATGGCATCGCGCATCGCTACACCTTCATCGTCGATCCTGAGAACACGATCCAGCATGTCTACGCGACAAGCCTCAATGTCGGCCGCAGCCCAAAGGACACGCTACGCGTTCTGGATGCGATCCAGACTCATGAGCTCTGCCCTTGCAACCGGGAGATCGGTGGCGACACGCTTAAACTTGCCTGAGGCAACATGTCGATCGTGCAGTTGGAGAAGCAGCTCCCGCATTCGAAGGACGTCAGACTCGGTACCGTCTAACGTGGAGGCCATTTCCAGGATCCGCTACCCGGCAGAACCACATCGAACCGGCCGTCGCCCAAGCTGGCGCATGGCTGCCGTCATCGACGCGACTGTTTGTGACGATGCGGCAACCCAACAGTAGGGCGAACAGACCCATGGGCATCGTTGCAAGCCCGATCATCCAGATCAGCTTCCGCCGAATTTCTTCAGCTCGTATTTCAGCAGCCTGCGAATTGAGTCCGGCCGACAAGTCGGAGAGCGCCGGCGCAACTCAACCCCCTCATTCAGAATGAGCCGATCCGCATGCTCAGCTCGAAGGTGTCCGCCGCCGCATCAAGAGCATCAAGGGCTGGGAAGTCACCGAGCCGGTCACGCTCGCGACGCTGTCCTTCACCAAATAACTGATATGGAAGGATCTCGTCGACGCGCAGATTTGCTCAAGCGCAATCCCGTCGTGCGTCACCTGATCGATACCCCGACCCACACCTACGATGGGCCCCGGGCGAGCTTCATCGATGCGCGAACCATCGACGAGATCATCGATCCGATCGAACAGTTTGCGCCACTCTCGGCCGATTCCCGCAGATCGCTGCCGTCGTCGCCGCCGCGGCGCGGACCATGTACTGTTCGGCCGGCCCGGCAGGGGCAAGACTCAGACTATCGCCAACGCCATCACCGACTGCCTTGCACACGAGAAGACAGTGCTGCTCGTCGCCGCGAACGCCTCCTTCAATATATAGCGTTGATGACCTGGCTGTCCTTGTACGGGCGGTTTGGCGCCCGATGGGTCACGAACAGCGTGCGCGTGGTCATTGGGGTTCGCTACTCCCGGGGCTACCGGATGATCGCTTCACCACAGGGTTACCCGAGCAGAACTCGGCCAAGAAGCTTGCGCTCGGCCTGCCATCACATGCTTGGCACAAGACCACGTGGCGTGAGGGTACGGCAGAACGGTCGTCCTCGCGCTTCGCCCGTGTACGCGTCCGTGCGGAACATCGAGATTAGTGGCGCGCCGAAAGCCGGCCGGAGGAAATGGCTGCCGATCGAGGGGCCGGCAGGCGAAGAGGCGCCGACGAAATATTGGTTGTCAACGTTTCCGGCGAACATTGGCTTCCGTCAGCTCGTCGATGCCGTCAAGCTGCGCTGGCGCATTGAGCGCGACTACCACAAACTCAAACACGAAGTTGGCCTTGGCCAGTTCGAGGGGCGAAGCTGGCTTGGCTTCCACCATCACGCAACACTGTGCGTTGCCGCCTACGGATTCTGGTCTCCGCGCGAGAAACGATTCTCCCCTCAGAAACAGCCTCCACCAAGCTGTTCAAGGAAGCTGCAATTCCTGGAACTTATCGACCGAGGGGACTCCGCCATTGCCGCATGAGCGACACCTCCCAAACTCGATCGCCACCATTCGGAGAAGATTGAACGCGGCTGCTCGTGTCCATACTATTTCGACACCCTTGTTGCTTCGCCAATCTGACGTCGAAGTCGGTGTAAATTATGACGCAGTAGGACTGATCGCTACAGATGACGCCGGGGCATTTTTAATTGTGGACAGCCGACGATGAGCGCCACGCCAATGGGGTCATCCGCACCACAGAGCTGTCGCTAACGGATCCGAAATGGAGACCTTCGAGAGAGATTAAACATTCGATCACATGATTTTGGTCCATGGCTGACATCTCAAAGACGAATTCTCCCTGACGGTTATGATCGCATTTGACGAGATGTGCCCTTGCCGCGCGTATGCTGCAGAAAATCCATTCTACGACGCCCTAGGGAACAATGCGCTTGTTGATTGCTAGAGGTGATTGCCGACGAGGCGGTTCGCCGGCTGCACGCTATCAACGTTATCCGCGACCACATTGGCGAAGTGGGCCCATTCTCGACAACCTAATTCGCGTTATCGAGACATCTACGTTATTCTGGCACCTTGTCCTACACTATTTCGGCGGAGTGCACTCCAAGCAGCTGCTCGCCAACTCCCGTCTCGCGATCATGAGAAATATTGCGAAGCCACTCACGGCGCAGAGGGAGAGTGAGCCATTAGCCGAGTTGAGTGCAATGCCGTGGCATCGCTGCGCAGAAATTTGCGCTCCAGCGAACAGGCAATCGTTCACTGCCCGCCCGAGTTGGACCGTCGGTAGGACGCCGTGCGTCAGACTTTTCGATGGATGAGCGACCTTAAGCGTGTAACAGCGAGCCAGGCGAAAGTTGAGACGGCGTTGTAATCGCCGCTCGGTCCGTCGTTTACTGCAAGTTGCCATTCTGCCAGTCGGCACCAAGTTATCGTGCGCTTTCGTGCGCAAGGTCGTGTTCACGACATGCCGGCGGTTGACCTTTGGCCAGAACGCGCCCCCACGTTTTGTTCTGCGTCCAGTTGGCGAGTAGCGTGGCCGAGCGCAGGCGGCCAGGCAGTTGGCCCGGTCTTTGCTCCGCTGCTTGCCAAACGGTGTGCGGCTTCCCGCTTTGGTCGGGATTGTCTGTCACAGAACGTGGCTCTCTGTGGAACGAAAAGGCGATGCGATGAAGAAGTGGAGTTCGGTAACCGCCAAGGTGGGAAGCACCGCGGCTGGTGCCTTCGATTTGACGACGCGCACCGCACTGGTTGTCGAAACGTATGATAGCGCGGATGACATTCCTGAAGAAGGGAGCGTCCTTGCCCGGGACACGGTCAGGTCGGATCGACCAGCCAGCTTCACGCTTCAGAACGGCCTGAAGGTCGTGGTGATTGCGGATCATCGGACGCCCGTTGCGACTCAGATGATCTGGTATAAGGTCGGCTCCGCCGACGAGCCACCCGGCAAATCGGGGCTTGCGCATTTCCTCGAACACCTGATGTTCAAGGGCACATCCAAACATCCGGCGGGTGAATTCTCCCAGACCGTGCAGCGCTGCGGCGGCAACCAGAGCGGCTTCACCGGGACCGACTATACCGCCTATTTCCAGCAGGTGCCGCGCGAGCAGCTCGGTAAAATGATGGAATTTGAAGCCGACCGCATGACCGGTCTCATCCTCAAAGAGGAGAACGTGCTGTCGGAGCGCGACGTGGTGCTGGAGGAACTCAATAGGCGGGTCGCCAACGAGCCGGATGCGCAGCTCGCCGAGCAGATGATGGCGGCTCTTTACCTCAACCATCCCTACGGCCGCCCTGTGATCGGCTGGCGTCAGGAAATCGAAAAGTTCGATCGCGAAGACGCGCTCGCCTTCTACAAGCATTTTTACGCGCCGAACAATGCCATCCTGATCATCGCCGGTGACGTCGACGCAAATGCGATCCGCCCGGTGGTGGAGAAGCATTATGGCCACATCCCCCCGCAACCATCAATTCCCACGGAACGCCTGCGACCGCAGGAGCCGACGCCGGCCGCGCCGCGTACCGTGACGCTGACCGATCCCCGCGTCGAGCAGCCAGCCTTGCGCCGTTATTATCTCGTGCCGTCGGCTCACCCCGCGGCCAGCGAGAGTCCAGTTCTTGATGTGCTCGCGCAATTGATGGGTGGCGGCGCCAACTCACATCTTTATCGCGCGCTGGTAATCGACAAGCAGATTGCGATCACGGCGGAGACAAGCTACGAGCGTACCTCGCTCGATCCTACGCAATTCGAGATTTATGCGATCCCGAAACCCGGCGTCGGATTCGGGGAGATTGAGTGCGCCATCGACGAGGTGATAGCCGATATTGCGCACATGTGCGCGCGCGCCGACGATCTCGAGCGGGTCAAGACGCAGCTGATCGCGCAAGCAACCTACGCCCAGGACAGCCAAACAAAGCTTGCGGTCTGGTATGGTGGTGGGCTCACGACTGGGCTCAGCATCGACGAAATCCGAGGCTGGCAGGACGGCATCCGCGCCGTCACCGCCGACCAGGTGCGCGCGGCCGCTGGGAAATGGCTCGACAAGAAGCGCTCCGTGACCGGCTATCTTATGAAAAAGTCAAAGCGGAACCACCAGGAGGAGCGATCATGACCTATTCCTTCACACGTCGTGCGGTCTTCGCCGGCGGAGCCTCGCGCTCGACCGCGATGCTCGCCTCGCCACATTCACTTTCCGCGGCCGGAACGCGTGGCGCGACCAAGATCCAGCGCCTAGTGTCATCTTGCGGTATAGTAGCCTGGTTCGTGCAGGACGCCACTGTCCCGTTGATTGCGATGGATTACGCATTCGGCGGCGGCGCGACCCAAGACCCCGCCGATAAACCCGGCGTCGGCTACATGGTTTCTGGCCTACTCGGTGAAGGCTGCGGCGATCTCGATTCCCAGACCTTTCATGAGCGGCTCGACCGTCGCGCGATTGAGCTGAATTTGGAATCGACGCGCGATCACTTCCGCGGTGCCTTGCGCACGCTCGAAGACAACAGGGACGAGGCCTTCGACCTGCTACGGATGGCACTAACCTCGCCGCGTTTCGACCCGGCCGATGTCGAGCGAATTCGTGCCAGCATGCTTGCGAGCCTTCGGCAAGACTCAACCGATCCCTCGTCCCTCGCCAAGCGCAAATTCCTCGAAGTCGCCTTTAATGATCATCCTTATGCTCGGGAGACCAGAGGCACGATCGAGAGCGTGCCAAAGATCGAAGTCGCGGATCTCAAGGGCTACGTCCGACGCGTGATAGCAAAAGACACGCTCAAGATCGCGGTGGTCGGCGACGTCGATCCAGAGGCCCTGTGCAAATTGCTCGACAGGACTTTTGGCGGCCTGCCGGCCATGGCGGAGTTGACGCCGGTGCCCGACGTGGTCGCAGCAACACCGCCGCAGCGCGTCTTCATTCCGCTCGATGTGCCCCAGACCGTTGTGATCTTTGGCGGTCCCGGCGTCCGCCGCAGCGAGCCCAATTTCATGGCGGCCTATGTCGTCAACCACATCCTCGGCGGCCCCGGTCTGACGTCGCGGCTGTTCCGCGAAGTCCGCGAGAAGCGCGGGCTGGCCTATTCGGTCCATGAGCGCTTGGTCTGGATGGATCATTCCGCCATGTTTGTCGGCAATAGCGGCACCCGCGCCGATCGCGCTGACGAGACGGTCGAACAGATCGAGAATCAAGCCCACCGAATCGCGGAGGAAGGACCGACCCAGCAGGAACTCGACGATGCAAAGTCTTACCTGAGAGGCTCACAGATGCTGGCCCTCAACACTTCCTCGAAGTTTGCGCGAACGCTGCTGCAGCATCAGCTTGATAAGCTGCCGATCGACTATGTCAAACAGCATAACGCCGTCGTCGATGCAGTGACGTTGGAGGACGCCAAGAGGGCCGCACAGCGGCTGTGGGGCCACGGTCTGCTCACCATTATCGTTGGCCGCTCCCCAATGGGCGCAGCCCGGTCGACCACCGTGCCATCGGTAGCGACTTCTTGACCAGGCGCCGAGCAGCTAGGCGCCACGGCATCGCCCAAAATACCGGCCAAACCCAATTAACTTTAGGCAACGGCCCGCGTAGCTTCGAGCCTCGCTCTCCGCTCCGCCCTGGGGTGGCAACCGGAGAGCGGTTGCCATGGGCATAGAATCGACGAATAACCTTGTAGCCTTTCGAGAGCGACGTACGCCCTTAAAGACGACATGCTCGCTGAGCGGTGATGCAAACAGACCACCCAGCGCCTACACAACCCAGATGTCCTTCTCAAGCAGATGAACAGGCCGTCCCAAGGCGGTCGCGGCAACGCCCAAGGCTTCAGGCCGACTTCGCGCGACAGGGTGAGATAACGTTCAGCCATGAGGCGCGAGGGTTTGACTCTGCAGCCGCTGCGCTGTTGAAGGAATGCGACAGGAGCATGATGCGCATGATTTGCCTCAACAGATTCTCGGCAATTGCTCGCCCGACGGCCAGTCGACGATCCGCCCGCCGCCGAAGCTCGTGGCCATCTGCACGAAATGATGATCGTCGGCCACGGCCTCGCCGATGTCGGCGGCGTCGCGGCCAAGCGGATGCGCCCGCATCGCGGCCAGCACTGGAGCAGCATTTTCGGGCGCTACGATCGCGACCAGCTTGCCCTCATTGGCGACATGGAGCGGATCGAGCCCGAGCAGCTCGCACGCTGCCGCGACGCCCGGCTTGACCGGGATCGCCTCCTCGCGAAGATGGAAGCCGAGGTCGGACTGCTGGGCGATCTCGTTCAGCGTGGCGGCAAGCCCGCCGCGGGTGGGATCGCGCATCAGGCGGATGCCGCGGCCGCCGGCTTCGACCATCTTCGCGACGAGATCGTTCAGCGCCGCCGAATCCGAGACGATCTCGGTCTCGAAGGCGAGATTCTGCCGCTTCGACATGATCGCCACGCCGTGATCGCCGAGCGTGCCCGAGATCAGGACGCGATCGCCGACGCGGGCATTCTCCGCCGAGAGATCGAGCCCGTGGGGCACGACCCCGACGCCGGCGGTCGAGATGAACAGGCCGTCGGCCTTGCCGCGCTCGACCACCTTGGTGTCGCCGGTGACAATGTGAACGTCGGCCGTGCGCGCAGCCTCGCCCATCGATTCCGCGATCATCTTGAGGTCGGCGAAGCGGAAGCCTTCCTCGATGATAAAGCTTGCAGAGAGGTAGAGCGGGCGTGCACCGGCCATGGCGATATCGTTGACGGTGCCGTGCACTGCAAGCGAGCCGATATTGCCGCCGGGGAAGAACAGCGGCGAGACCACATAGCCGTCGGTCGTCATTACCATGCGCCCGGCACCAACGTCGAATGCCGACTGGTCGTTGCCGCGCGCCAGCCATTCATTGCCGAAGGCCTCGTGGAACAGACCTGAGATCAACTGCGCCATGGCCCGGCCGCCCGAGCCGTGGGATAGGTCGACGCAGCCGTTCCTGATGTCGAGCTTGCGCTGGTAGGCCTTCATGACACGCGCCTTTGCTGGTGGTCCCGGAAGCGGCCATAGGTCCAGTGTGCGGCGCAGGCGCCTTCGGAGGAGACCATGCAGGAGCCCATGGGCGTCTCCGGCGTGCAGACGGTGCCGAACAGCTTGCAGTCGACCGGCTTCTTCACGCCGCGCAGGATGGCGCCGCATTCGCAGGCGGGATTGTCGTCGACGCGCAGCTCGTGCATGTCGAAGCGCACCTCGGCGTCGTATATGGCGTAAGCGCCCTTCAGCTTCAGCCCGCCATAGGGAACCTGTCCGAGCCCCCGCCATTCGAACTGATCGCGCAGCTCGAAAATGTCGGAGACCTCCTCCTTGGCGCGCAGATTGCCGTCGCGGTTCACCGCGCGGCTGTACTGGTTCTCGACCTCCTGCCTATCCTCGTTGACCTGCCGCACCAGCATCAGGATCGCCTGCATCATGTCGAGCGGCTCGAAGCCCGCGATCACCACGGGCTTGCCGAACTCCTCGGCAAAGAACTCGTAAGGGGCCGTGCCGATGATCGTCGAGACATGGGCCGGCCCGACGAAACCGTCGATCTCGACCCGGCCGACGTTGCGGATGTCGGGACTTTCCAGGATGTTCTGCATCGCCGGCGGCGTCAGCACGTGGTTGCAGAACACGGTGAGGTTTTCGAGCTGCTTCCTCTCCGCCAGCCGGATCATGACTGCAGTCGGCGGCGTCGTGGTCTCGAAGCCGATGGCGAAGAACACGACCTCGCGTCCGGGATTGTCCTCTGCGATCCGGATCGCGTCGATGGTGGAATAGACCATGCGGATGTCGGCGCCGCGCGCCTTCGCCTTCAACAGCGATGTGCCCTGCGAGCCGGGAACGCGCATCAGGTCGCCATAGACGCACAGGATGACGTCCGGCCGCTCAGCGAGCCGGATCGCCATGTCGATGCGTCCGGCCGGCAGCACGCACACCGGACAGCCGGGGCCGTGGATCATCCGCACGTTCTTCGGCAGCATGTCCTCGAGGCCGTAACGCGAGATCGCGTGGGTATGGCCGCCGCAGAATTCCATGAAGCGATAGAGCTTTTGCGGATCGGCTTCCGCGCGGATCGCTTTCGCGAGCCCGAGCGCGATCTCCTTGTCGCGAAACTCGTCGGCATATTTCATGACGCAGCTCCCTGCCCCTCGGCGCTAAGCTCGCGCAGCAGCTCGAGCGTCCGCATTGCCTCCTCCGGATCGACCTTCGTCAGGGCATGGCCGACATGGATGATCACATAGTCGCCGACGGCGAGATTCTCGATCAAGGCGACCGATATCTCCATGCTCACGCCGTCGATCGAGACGATCGCCATCTCGTCGGGCAGGAGCTTCGTGACCTCAGCAGGTATCGCGAGACACATCAGCCGATTCCTTCCAGGCCGTACTGTTCGAGTTGGAGCGCGGCGATCCAGGCCTGGCCGAGGCTGAGACCGCCGTCATTGGGCGGCACTTGCCGCGGCAGCAGCGGCAAGAGACCGGCGGCGATACAGCCGCGCTCGATCTCGCAACTGAGGATCGCGTTGAGAAAGCAGCCGCCGCTCAGGGCGACGGTCGTGACGCCGGTCTCGCGCGCCGCACGGGCGATCCAGTCGACGCAGGCAGCGGCGAGCGTGCCATGGAACAGCCCGGCCCCCTCGACCGGATCGATGCCCTCGGCCGCAAGGCGCGCAAGCAACGGAAACAGGGACAGCACCCCATCCTCGATCGTCCAGCCGTCTTTCATGGAGCGCGGCGCGCGAACCCGCGCCTCCAGTTTCATCGCGGCTTCGCCCTCATAGCTCTGCACCTGGCAAAGACCGAGCAGCCCCGCCGCCGCATCGAACAGCCGGCCGGCGCTGGTCGTCACCGGTACGCCCGGCTGGTCGAGCAAGGCATGGAGACGCGCAGCCTGCGGCTGCGCCGCAAACCGGGTCGCGATCGCGTTGCCGCGGGCCAAGCCATGCAATGCGCTTGCAGCCATGCGCCACGGCTCGCGCGCGGCGCGATCGCCGCCCGCCATCTTCATCGGCGCCAGATGGCCGAGCCGCCGGAACTGCGCGCGCTGGCACAGCAGGAGCTCGCCCCCCCAATTGCCGCCGTCGCTGCCCTGGCCGAAGCCGTCGAGCACCAGCGCCAACGCAGATCCCGCGAGGCCATGCTCCGCCATCACGGAGGCGGCATGGGCATGATGGTGCTGGACTGCGATCAGTCGCCGCCCGCTCGCTTCGGCGAAGCGGGTCGACGCTATGTTCGGGTGCAGATCATGGGCGATAACCGCCGGCTCGACGTCCAGCGTCGACAGCAGGTGGCCAATGGTTTCTTCGAAGACACGGACGCCTTCGGCGGTGCCGAGGTCGCCGACGTGCTGGGAAACGAAGGCCTCGCTGCCGCGCGTGACCGTCACGGTCGACTTCAACGCGCCGCCGACCGCAAGGATCGGCGGCACCGCTCGCGCCAGCCGAACCGGCTCCGGCACGTAGCCGCGGGCACGGCGGATGAATTGCGTCCGGCCGGCGACGACGGCCGCCACGGAATCGTCGGCGCGGGTGACGATGTCGCGATCATGGCTGACGATGAGGTCGGCGATGCCGGCAAGCCGCAGCTCGGCCTCGCGATTGTCGGTCAGAAGCGGCTCGCCGCCGGGATTGGCGCTGGTGGCGACGATCGCCCAGCTCTCGCCGGCGAGCGGATACGCCGCATCCAGCGCCTCGAAGATCAAATGATGGAGCGGAGTGACCGGCAGCGCGATGCCGATCCGCGCCAGCTCCGGCGCGATCGCCGGCGAGAGCCGATGGCGCGATGTCATCAGCACGATCGGCCGCGGCGACGTCTCGAGCAAGGCGAGCTCGGCAGCATCGGCGTCGGCGATGCCGGCGACCGCGTCCACCGAGCCGACCATGACGGCAAACGGCTTCTGGTCGCGCTGCTTGCGCTGGCGCAGGCGCTGCACGGCCGCCTCGTCCCGGGCATCGCAGACAAGCTGATAACCGCCGAGCCCCTTGACTGCGACGATCTTGCCTGCGGCGATCGCGGCAGCGATGTCCTCGATACCGTGGCTGAGCCGCGGGCCGCATTGCGGGCAGGCGATCGCTTCGGCATGGAAGCGGCGGCTGTCGGGATCGGCATAGTCGCCCGCACAGGCCTTGCACATCGCAAAGCGCTTCATGGCCGTGGTCGCGCGGTCGTAAGGAAGCCGCTCGGCAATCGTATAGCGCGGACCACAATGGGTGCAGTTGACGAAGGGGTAGCGATAGAACCGGCCGGCTGGATCGAACAGCTCGCTCAGGCATTTTGGACAGGTCGCGGCATCGGCGACGATGCGTGTCGACACCCTGCCCTGGTCGCTCGCGCGGATATAAAACCCTTCGCTCGCCACCGCCCCGACCGGCTGCACCGAGATCTCATCGATCCGGGCGAGCGGCGGCTTTTCCAGCGGCAGTGCCCTGACGAAGTCCGACGCGCGCTCGCCCTCGACCTCGATGACGACGCCATGGGAATCGTTGGCGACGAAGCCGCCGAGGCGGTAGCGCGTGGCGAGGCCGTAGACATAGGGGCGAAAGCCGACGCCCTGTACCGCGCCGCGCACGTGCAGGCGCAGCCGCCGTCCGTCCCGCACCGTGGCCTCGCCGCCCATCGTCACTCCGCCGCCGTCATCGCGGCAGGCGTCGTCGCCGCCATCCGCTTGCGGATCCAGGCAAAGAACGTCGCAAAGCCTTCGCCGGTGCGCGCCGACACCGTCAGCACCTCGATCTTCGGGTTGACCCGGCGCGCATAGTCGATGGTCTTCGCCAGATCGAAATCGAGCACGGGCGCGAGATCGATCTTGTTGATCAGCATCAGCGACGAGGCTGCGAACATGTCGGGGTATTTCAGCGGCTTGTCCTCGCCCTCGGTGGTCGAGAACACCACGATCTTGCAGGCCTCGCCGAGATCGAACGCCGCCGGGCAAACCAGGTTGCCGACATTCTCGATGAAGAGCAGGCCGCCGTTCAGCCAGGGCAGCCGGTCATAGGCCTCGCCGACCATGGCGGCGTCGAGGTGACAGCCCTTGCCGGTATTGACCTGGATCGCCGGCACGCCGGTCGCGCGAATGCGCTCGGCATCGTTGGAGGTCTGCTGGTCGCCTTCGATCACGCCGATCGCAAAGCTTGCCTTCAGCTCGGACAGGGCGCGGACCAGCAGCGAGGTCTTGCCGGCGCCGGGGCTGGAGACCAGGTTGAAGGCGAGCACGCCGTCGGCCGCGAAGCGGGCGCGGTTGTCGGCCGCAAGCCGGTCGTTCTTGTCGAGGATGTCGCGCTCGACCTGGATGATGCGGTCGCTGCTCATGCCGGCGATCTTCTGGCCCGCGGGATTGGCGCCGCAGTCGAGCAGCCCGGCCTCATCGAGGGCGTGGTCGTGGGCACCACCGTGGTGATGGTGGTGACCGTGGTCGTGGCCATGACCGCGGTCATGATGATGGTGCCCTCCGTGCTCATGGCCATCGCCGTGATCATGATGATGACCATGCGCATCTTCGATCGATGCCTTGCCGTCGCTGCAGCCGCAGACCGTACACATCAGTCGACCTCCAATTCCCTTACGCGCAATTCTTCGCCGCCCGTCACCTGCAATTGGTAGCCGCCGCAGGACGGGCACAGCTCGTAACACTGCCCGATCTCAACGGTTTTGGAACAGGCCATGCACCAAGCCGTGCCGGGCGTCTCGACGATCTCGAGCCGCGCGCCTTGCGCGATGGTCCGCGCGGCCACGGCCTCGAAGCAGAATTTCAGCGCCTCCGGCACGACATGGCTCAGCGCACCGATCTCCAGACAGACGACGTTCACCTTGGTGAAAGCGCGCTTGCGCGCTTCCTCCTCGACGATACCGACGATGCCTTCGCACAGCGCCATCTCATGCATGGCCGGCCTCGCGAAATTGCAGGCTGAAGCCGACGCAGGGATCGAAGGAGCCGACCAGCGCGCGAACCGCGTCCTGTCCCTGCCGGCCGGTCGCGAGCGTCGCGCCCTTGAGGCTCCTGACCAGCGGTCCGCGGGCGTGAAAATTCCACTCGGTCGGTGCCAGGAACTCGAAGTTGACGACGCGATCCTCGTCGTCCAGTGCGACGGCGTGATGAAGGCGCCCGCGTGCGCATTCGACCGCGGCTGCCCCCTTGCCCGCGCCGAGCCGGTAGCTCGCGACGACGCCTTCATCAAGATCCGCATCGCCACGATCGAGCCAGGCGCAGAGCCGCGGGACCTCGGCAATCCGCGCCTTCAGACGCGCGGCGGAGCCCGCTTCCGCCGCCGAGACCGCTTCACGGCGTGTCCTGCGCGCCCAGACGCCGGTTTCCGGAATCCGGCCGCAGAGGTCCGGCGCATCGGAATAGGCCGCACCGTCCGCCAGCAGACGCGTGACGATGTCCAAATCGTCCGCCACCGTCAGGAAGGATGGATTGGCCTCCGGCTCTGACACCAGCTTGCCGTGGCATCCCGCGACGGAGGCGGCGAGCGGGCTGCCCGGCGCGAGCGTCTCGTCTTCTTCGCCGGCGATCCCCATCGCGCCGAGCGCGGCCTTGATCTGCACCACGGCGTTGCGATGCAAGGCCGGCGGGACGGCCTCGTCCGCGCCCCAAAGCAGCGCGCTTGCCTGCATTACGGCGCGCACCGCCGGAGCGTTTGTGCCGTCGAGCGCGAGCCGTCCGATGAACAGGCCGCGCAGCAGTTCGGTCAGCCGCTCGACGACGACTGCGGTGACGCGGCGCCGCACCGTTGCGGGAGCCGCCTCCCGCCCTTGCGCGGCTTCCACCGCCGACTGGAACGCCACGTGATGGGCGATCGAGCACAGCGAGAACAGACGCGGCAGCACCGGAAGCAGCGAAGCCGCGGGCTTTCCCGCAAACAGCCGCGTCAGCCGCGGCCGGTTGCGCGGCTTGATCGCGACGTCGGCGATCGTGGCGCCGGACAACAGCACCGTAATATCGATCTCGCTGCGGAACGAGAGACTCATCCATGCCGCTCCATCAAGACACCCCGCAGGAAGTTACGCCGATCGATCGGGCTTGTCTCGGGCTCGCGGCGACGAACCGCCTCCTCGCTGTCCGCCGGCAGCATCAATTCGGCAAGCGCGGCTTCGGCCGTCGCTCGCGCGGCATCCATGTCGGCGAATTGGAACATCGGCGAGAACAGCGAGCAGCTCGCGTTCCGGCCGATCCGGGCGATCTCGCTGAGGGTGAATTCGATATCGCCCGCGGGAAAACGCATTCGCACGGTCGCGCCCGAGGTGGCTGGCGTCACCGCGCCCGCTGGCATCGCCACGTTCATGAACCACGGCGTGACCATGATGCCGACGATCGTGCCGTTGAAGGGACGGAAACCGACCGCCTCGATGCCGAGCGCATCGTTGTAGATGGGTAGATCGCGCATCGCGCGCTCGCCGATCTCCCGGTAGCTTGCGGCCAGAAGCTCGCCCCACCCCGCGGCGTCGGCGTCGCCGGCAGGACCTGACGCACTCGCTGGCGCGCTTCCTGTCATGTTTCGATCGCCATGAACTTGGACTTTGGCGCGTCGCAATTCGGGCAGTGCCACTCCTCCGGCAGCGCCGCGAACGGCGTGCCCGGCGCGATCTGCGCTACCTCATCGCCATCCGCCGGATCGTAGACGGTCCAGCAGATGCCGCATTCCAGCCGCGTGACGTCGGCGACGTCCTGGCGCACGCCAATATTCTCGAAGGCGCTCATTTGAAGTAGGCCTCGATGATTTCCTGCAGCCGCTCGGCGGAATCCTCGAAATCCTCGTCCGCTGCCAGCGCAACCGTCGGCACGCCGCCGACTTCGAGCGTATCGAGAATGATAGTGTCCATGGCGTTGAAGAACTGCACCGACCAGACATTGCGGATGCCGGTGGAGAGCGCCCGGCAGGTGCCGTAGCCGCGGGACACGAGCTGAATCGGTCCGTTCCGGATCGTGTCCTGCAGGAAGCTCATGTCGACCGGACTCATCGGCAGCAGCGTGAAATTGATGATCTGCGAGCGAATGCCGGGCCGCCAGGCCTGTGCCCGCTCGCGGATTTCGGCGAGCACCGGCAGCACGTTCATGGCGCCCTCCGGCACCTGCCCGATCTCGAAATCGGCGGATGTCAGGTCGGCAGCCGCACGCTTGACGATCTCGGGAACCGCGCCGATCTCGAGATATTCGGAAGTGGCGTCGGTCTCGAGCCGCACACGCCAAATTCCCGCCAGCACCGATTCCTGCATCTGCGCCAGCGATCCGTCCGGCAGCGCGACGACGCCGGCGACCTCGCCTTCGCCGAGCACGTCGGCCACCAGCTTGCTCTCGAGATCGTTGAGATTGGCCAGCCGAAACCGTCTTGTCGGCGCGTTCGCCTTTTGATCCGCGATGGCATCCGCGATCCTCGAGAGCAGCGCGACTGCGTTCGGGCAGCTCTTTGCAAGCTCCGCACTGTCGAGCGTTGCAAGCTTTGCGAGCGCGCCGGCCGCCGTCAGGCTGCCCTTCGCTGCATTGAGACTCTCGTCGGCGATCGGAAACACGTTGACTGGTTGCTCGGCGCCTCCGGGCGCATCCCAGAAGCCGGCCTTCATAGCCCGACCTCTTGTGCGCGATGATGGGGAACGATGGTGACGGCGACTGCGGCGCCTTGCCCGCGCGGCCGGTCGATCAGCTTGGTGATGCGGTCGGCATAGACCGACCAGTCCTGGATCTTGGCGATCAACCCCAGCGTCTTGCCGTTGGCGACGAAGATCAGCGTCGGCTGCACCCGCACCTCGAAGCGCTCGCCGAGCACACGCTCAGCGTCGCGTGCGATGATCGCACCGCGCAGCCGATTACCGAACGCTGCGATAAGCTCGGGCAGCACCACGGCGGCATCGATTGCCTCCGGAAAGCGGTTGGGATCGCCCGCCGACAGCAGCACCGCGACCGCACCGGCCTCGTCCGCTCCGCCAAGAAAATGATCGACCGTCGCAGCATCGACCTCGGGCAGACCACTCCGCGCCAGATCATGCTTTCCTACCTGGAATTCCATCGAACCTCTCCTGACAAGCTTGTGTTTTTGCCGAACTAGAGGTTCGCAAGCCACGTGCCAGGATCGGTTATCACATGTCCGGATTTATCCCATTGATCCAGATCATGTATTTCTTGGCGCCGATTGTAAGCTAAGCTTCAATGGAAAGAAACTTGCCATATCTGGTGAGAGCTGTCTTTGCAGGTAGAAATCGACCTTCCAGGCCCACAGCGGCCGCCGAGGCTGGCCGGTCACTGATGTCGTCAACGCATCAAACGGGAGAAGCAGCGGCGATCCTAGTCGGACCGCAGGTGCTCGGGTAGTTGCGGCTCGCGATCGATGAGGTCGGCGAAGAAGCGGTCGCAATCCTCGCCGTCGAGCGCCGCGCTGAGACCTTCGATCGCATTCGCGATCAGGCGTGCCTCGTCCTCGTCCAGCAGCCGGATCGCGGTGTCGATATAGACCAGCACCTTGGCGCCGACCGGAGGATTCGAGAGCAGCAGCACAGAGACGGGGCGCTGCTCGCCGCGATACGCGCACAGCGCCGAGATCCCGTCGGTCTCGACAATCGTCATGGGCAGGCCGAGGCACATGGGCAAATCTCCGGCAGTGTGGCCGATCAGGCCGGCCGCGTCTCGTAGTGGAGATGATCGATGTCATTGGCGAGCAGCCGCTCGATATCTGCCAATGGCTCGGCGCGTTGGCTCACCGTGAGGCCCCATTCGGCCAGGATGGCGCAAGCGAGATTGATCGCGGGCGCGATCTGGTCGCGCACCGGCGGCGTCAGCGGCCCGCCCCAGTCTTCGAGATCGAGCGGCTGGCAGCCGATCAGCACCAGATGTTTCGGGCAGCGGCCGAGCAGGTCGGCCGCGCTGATGACTTCCTGGAAGCCGGTCTGGTGCAGGCTCATCTTCTTGGCGCCGGTGAAACGCGGCACCTCGTCGTCACGCACAAGCTTCAACTGGCCGGGCTCGAGGCCATAGTCGATCGCGTCGAACACGATCAGGCGGTCCGCCTCTTCCAGATAGTTGACGAGATAGAGCCCCTGCGTGCCGCCATCGAGAATGGTGACATTGTCGGGTACGGCGTAGCGGCGGTGGAATTCCTCCACCGCCCGGACGCCGAACCCTTCATCGGCCCACAGGATATTGCCGATGCCGAGCACCAGGATGCGATCGTCTTGCGAGAATGTCGGCTTCACTTGGCGTTCCCGTTTCAGTCGCGGAATTGCCGTTCGCCCGAGATCATCGAGGAGATGATGCTCTGGCGCGACATGATGTCTTCGCGGATCGCGGTGTAGATGTGCACCATCACGAACACGACCAGCGCCCACATGCCGAGATGATGCCAGGTGTGCACGTCCTGGCTGTTCGGCCAGATCGCAAACACCCAGCCGAACAGCTTATGCTGCCAGCTATCGATGCCGGTGCCTTCCGAATAGAGCGCAAACCCGGTGATGATCATGAAGGCCACGAACAGCGTGAATCCCGTGAACATCGCAATCTGCGCCAGAGGATTATGGCCGACATACATCTTGGGCTCGCGCTCCAGGAACGCGTACCAGCGGATTTCGTGCAGCACTTCCTCCCAGAACTGCTTGCGGTGAACCGGGATGTAGAAGATCTGCCGAGACTGGTGGTTCCCGACGAAAGCCCACAGGATGCGCGTGAGGAAGAATACCGCGAGCACCTGCCCCGCGGCGAAATGGGCGAAGCGGATGTAGCCCATCACGAAATTGTCGGACGCCTCGCCCGCGACCGTCGGCAACGGCGTTCCGATCAGATAGCCGGTCACCATAAGCACGATAATCGAGAACGCGTTCACCCAGTGACAGATCCGTACCGGCGCTTCGTAGACATAGACGCTGGGACGACCCACCGCACGTTCTCCGGAAGCATCGGCTGCGATCGCCGCGAGGTCGGGCCCGGCGTCCGAGGCAGCTGCATCCATCATGATCCTCTCCTACCTGACCTTGACCTTGGCGAGTTCCTGGCCGTCGGGGCTCATGACGTGCGTCGAACAGGCCAAGCACGGATCGAAGGAATGGATGGTGCGCAGGATCTCCAGCGGCTGCTCGGGATTGACCATCGGCGTGTTCATCAGCGACGCCTCGAAGGCGCCAATATTTCCCTTGGGGTCGCGCGGCGAGCCGTTCCAAGTCGTCGGCACCACGCACTGGTAGTTGTCGATCTTGGTGTCCTTGATCTTGACCCAGTGCGCGAGCGCGCCGCGCGGCGCCTCGGTGAAGCCGACTCCCTTGGCCTCCTTCGGCCAGCTCTCCGGCTTCCACTTGTCGACATTGGCGGTCGAGCTGGCGCCGGCCTTGATGTTGGCGACGAGCTTGTCCTGGAAGTAGCGCATCTGGCGTCCGGCCCAGACGGATTCGAGCGCACGCGCCGCCGTGCGGCCGAGCGTCGAGAACAGCGCCGACATCGGCAGGTTCAGATCCCGAAGGAACTTGTCGACGGGATCCTTGAACTCCGCCTTGTTCTGCGCGTAGCCGACGACCCAGCGCGCCAGCGGGCCGACCTCCATGGCGTGACCGCGCCAGCGCGGCGCCTTGATCCAGGAGTACTTGCCGCCTTCGTCGAGCTGCTCGATCGCCGTCTTGGTGCCCTTCGCGTTGGGTCCCAGCACGTAATTCGGCTCGGTGACGCCGTCCCAGGGATGAAGTCCCTTGGTCTCGTCGGGATATTTGTACCAGGAGTGCACCACGAACTCCTGGATCTCGTCGGGATTGGCGTGGTCGACCGGAAGCACCTCGGACAGGTTGCCGTTGATAATGGCGCCGCGCGGCAGCTTCAGGCTCTTGGCGGAATAGTCGTTGGCATGTTCTGGCACATCACCATACGAGAGCACGCTCTGGCTCGAAAGGCCGCCGCCATAGAGCCAATCCTTGTAGAATGAGCCGATCGCCGCCACATCCGGGAGATAGACCATTTCGTTGAACTCGATCAGACGGTCGATGATCGAGGAGATCAGGTTCAGCCGTTCCATGTTGATGGCGCCGACAGCGCCGGTGCCGTCGACATTGATCGGACAGGGCACGCCGCCGACGAGCCAGTTAGGATGCGGGTTCTTGCCGCCGAAGATGGTGTGAATCTTGACGATCTCCTTCTGGAAATCGAGCGCCTCCAGATAATGCGCCACCGCCATCAGATTGGCTTCGGGCGGCAGCCTGTAGGCCTTGCTGCCCCAATAGCCATTCTTGAACGGACCGAGCTGTCCGGACTCGACGAACTTCTTCAGCCGGGTCTGCAGATCCTTGAAGTAGCCGGGCGACGACAGCGGCCAGCTCGAGATCGACTGCGCTAGCGTCGAGGTCGCCCGCGGATCGGCCGAGAGCGCGGAAACGACGTCGACCCAGTCCAGCGCGTGAAGGTGATAGAAATGGACGACGTGGTCGTGCACCTGCAGGGCAAGCTGCATCAGGTTGCGGATCGAATTGGCGTTCTCCGGGATGGCGATCCCGAGCGCGTTCTCGACCGCGCGCACCGAAGTCAGCGCGTGCGTGCCGGTGCAGACGCCGCAGATCCGTTCGGTGAACGCCCAGGCGTCGCGCGGATCGCGGTTCTTCAGGATCACCTCAATGCCGCGCCACATCGTGCCAGTGGAGACCGCGTTGCGGATGACGTTGTCGGCGTCGACATTGACCTCGACCCGCATGTGACCTTCGATACGTGTCACGGGGTCCACGAGGATGCGCTTGCCGGAATTGTCGAGATTGAAGCCGTTGGGAGTCTGAATACCCATGATTGTCCTGCCCTGCTGAGTCTTTTCGATCAGCTAGTGTGGTCGGCGTCTTCGCGCTTGGTGGCGAGCCGCTTGACAGCAGTCACAGCCGCATGCGCAGCCACCGCGGCGCCGACGGCGCCGGCCGCCACCATGCCGATCTGATCGGCGTTCTTCTCGATGCCGAACTGCTTAATGTTGGTGAGACGGTCGTAGAACGAGCCCTTGTCCCAGAAGCCGTCCTCCGAGCAGCCGATGCAGCCGTGACCCGACTGGATCGGGAAGGACACGCCGCCGTTCCAGCGCACGGTCGAGCAGGCATTGTAGGCGGTCGGCCCCTTGCAGCCCATCTTGTAGAGGCAATAGCCCTTGCGCGCGGCCTCGTCGTCCCACTCCTCGACGAACTGCCCCGCGTCGAAATGCGGGCGCCGGTAGCACTTGTCATGAATGCGCTGCGAGTAGAACATCTTCGGTCGGCCCTGGCGATCGAGCTCGGGCAGCTTGCCGAAGGTGGTGATGAAGGTGACGACGCCGGTCATCACCTCGGCGATCGGGGGGCATCCCGGCACCTTGATGATGGGCTTGTTGGTGATCACCTTGTCGATCGGAGTAGCCTGTGTCGGATTGGGCTTTGCCGCCTGCACGCAGCCCCAGGAGGCGCAGGCGCCCCAGGCGATGATTGCCATCGCGTCCTCGGCCATCATCTTCAGCTTCTCGACGAACGGCTTGCCGCCGTCGATGCAGAACATCCCGCCTTCGTTCAGCGGCGGATTGCCTTCCACCGCGAGGATATACTGGCCTTTGTGCTTGGCGCGGGTCTCCTCGAGGATGGCTTCGGCCTGGTGGCCCGCAGCCGCCATGATGGTGTCGTCGTAGTCGAGCGAGATCATCGACAGCACCGCATCCTTGACCAGCGGGTGCGCGGAGCGGATGAAGCTCTCCGAACAGCAGGTGCATTCGAGGCCGTGCATCCAGATCACGGGCACGCGCGGCTTAGTCTCGAGCGCGTTCGCGATGCGGCTCGCCGCCAGCGGTCCGAGGCCGAGGCTCGTCGCCGTCAGGCTGCAGAATTTATGAAAGCACCGACGCGTGATGCCTTGGCGCCTGATCACGCTGTAAAACGTTTCCGTCGCCGCGCCCATGAATGCTCCCGCCTTCGGCTTTGACTTTTCGATGACGCAAAGGGTAGCAAGAAGCAGGCCAACAGCCTGGAGAGATTCAAAAATGGAGAGATTCCATAACGTTGCGAATTTGAACCACTTTCATGAACGGTACGCGAGGACGCTGCCAACACGAGAAGAGGAAACAATTCGATTTGCAGCCGGCAACGAAGTTTCCGGTCAATGCGCGGTGCACACCATGCAGGGCTCGAACGAGCGCACGATGTGCTGGATCGCAACCGCACGCGGGCCGGCGTCGCCGACATCAGTGCCGACCAGCGCCCGCTCCAGCGGAGCCGCCGACGTCGAAGGAATCGCGCGGCGAGAAATTCCAGGTGGTCGGCGCGATGATCTGGAAGCGCTCTATCTTGCCGTCGCGCACTGCCATCCAGTGCCCGAGACTGCCGCGGGCGGCCTCGACCAACCCGACATAGCTTCCGTCGGGGAGCTCGCGCGATTTGTCGCAGAACGGCTCCGGCAGCCGCAGCGCGCGCGTCCACTGCTCCATGGCAAGCGCGATGCGCGCGGTCTCGATCAGCCGAGGACGTGATCGGGGAAATCGATCTGAGTACTGGAGCGCGCATTCAGGAGCGGCGGACCGACATTGTCTATGGCTGGAACGACACCACTCAAGGCATGCGTCTCGTCTTCGAGTTCAAGCGCATGGGACGGCAAAAGAAGCACCGTAACCATTATCTGCTCGAACAAGGCCTCGGTCGTTTCATCACAGGCATCTACAGCCGCCGACAAGCGGTCGCCGCCATTCGAGTTTCACACTTTTTTCTCGCCTTCGGTTATCCGACAAGCACCCTAAATGCGGAAGACAACCTGACGAGGTCTCATAGAGCCCCGCCTAGGCGGGCTCAAAAACGACAACGGAACGTCTCGGCGTTGCTGAAGACACTCGATGCCTCTGGCATGTCCGGTGCCAATAAGCACCTGTAAGAAAGAAACGATGATGAATCATCCAGCAGCTCCAATACTTGGATGATGACGTTCGATGAGTGCCGACGCTTGACAGCGCTCCCTCCACCATCTGCTGCAGGCGGGGCCAAGGCTGCACTCGATGGCTACGAGTACCAACTCGCCGTCTCGGTGTTGGCGGCTCTGCGGTTGATGTTGATCACCAAATCGGCGACGAGGATCACGCTCGAACCCGCCAACGAGGAAGATCTGGAGTCGAGCTCGAACCAGCGACGCCTGGCCGTGTCCAACCTAGCGCGAACGTCGCAGACGGCTACAAACTCGTCGTGCAGGTGAAGCTGCGCAACAGCGGTCCCTGGTCAATCACCGACTTCGACGCGTTGCTCAAACACGGTACCACCCGTCGGCCGGCCAAACACCACCTCGACGATTCCGGCACGCGCAATCTGCTGATTACCAATGCCGACGCCACCGGCGTGGCCCGCGATCTGCTGGTCCGCGGCTTGGAGGAATGGCCGGAAGAGCGGATTTATCCGGCCAGCCTGTCAGGGACCCTACCCCATGGACCGGAGGGGCGGATCGGCATCTGGGGCGTTCTCACCGAGCGCCTCTTGGACTTGGAGATTAACGACATCCTCGGCTTCCTACTGCGGGTGCCCCAGAGCCGACGAACCGAATGCCGCGCGCGATTGCGCGACGAAGCTCTGCTGCGAATGCGCGGAACGAGCCCGGGCGTATGGACACGCGAGGACTTGCTGAGCCTGATCCGCGGCTGTGGCAGCTATACGATGATCTCTAAGGATCTGCTCGGCTGCGCGACGTCGCGGAACAAAGGCACATGCGACAACCGCCTGAATATCAGGCGAGACGCTCTCGAAGCCTCGGTGCTCAGTGGCCTCCGGACGCACTTGATGGAGCCCGATCTATTCAAGGAATTCTGCGACGAGTTCACCCGCGAGGTTAATCGGTCGCCGCAAACAAGAAAAACCCCGACGTCCTTTCGGAGGCCGGGGTTCTGGTTGCCTTGCTTTCGCAAGAATCGTTGGTTGCGGGGACACGCAACACCCGATTCCGGCGAAATGGAACGGGTGTTCTCGAAATCGGGGTCTCGCCAGAAATGATGGTCGTGGGGGCTCATATTACCCGGTTTTTGCGATTGATGGAAACAGTCATTCCGCGATTGGCTGCCTAGACCATTGCCTTCCCAAAGGTGGAAGTCACACGTTCGCATCGTGTTTGGTGCGCCACATCGTTATAAAACTGGGCACTCCAAAAACTGTCAATCCGCGTTCAAATTTGGCCCGGACACGCTTGGCAAACACGTTGTGCAAGCGCATTCCCTCCTTGAGCTCTTCCGGCGCCCACTGTTCGCCGTGCTGCCAGTCCGGAGGAACATACAGAGACAAAACTTCCAAAAGCTCGAAATCTCCGCTCCGCCATACTTGGCATCTCGTCGTGCGCCCCAGAAGAAGCGTCTCCCTCCGAGATGCCCCCCGCAGTTTTCCTCATTCACGCGAGGTACCCAATGGCGCGGCACGTCGGTCGAAATAGCCTCCAGGGAACGCAGTCATCGGAGGGATTGGCGTATAGGGATGCCAGAGCGCGAGCCCAACCAGCCGCGCGTCCAGCCGCACAATCAATTTGCGAGCGATCATGTCAGCTATCGCAGCCTCAATCTCGGCCTGCATTACATTCGTCCCGCTCAGCTGTTCGCGCAGGCGGGTTTCAGGCGAGCCTGCGTCCGCAGCCAGAAGAATTTCCCGCGCGAGGCCCCTGACCCGGTGTTCGCGCTCGACTGCAATAGCTCGCGTGTCCTCGACTATGATCTCGTCGCCGCTGTCCCGCATCGACAGCATAGACAACTTCGGCTCGCACCAGGCTTTCAGCCAGGCATCGATACCCTTGGCCACAGCGCTTAGCCCCGGGCGGCCCTTAGCGCTGCGCGCCGCGAAATGACCGCCGACATCGTCGTCTTCACTGTCTTCGAAGTAGTAAACCTGATCCGCCAGATCGCGCTCCGATAACGGATAGACGTAGCGATAGGAGACGGCCGGGCGCAGCTTCAATCCATGTTTCTCTGCTGCGTAGTGATAGGGGCTGTAGCGCTGGTACCGCAAACGCACCGCAGGTCCCGGCTGTAGATGATGCAGCAGCGGTAGCAAAGGAGCCATTTCCGCATACCATGCGTCGCTCTCGCCGGGGAAGCCCCACAGCAAACTCCAACTGACCCGCACACCGTGCTGACGGCACCACTTCAAGAGTTGGACATTATGCGCTGAGCTCGTTCCTTTGCGCATCAGCTTCAAAACACGGGTATCCAGGCTCTCAATACCCGGTTGGATCCAGCGGACGCCGGCGGCGGCCAGCTTCTCCACTTCGTGGCGCTTCAGGTTGGCTTTGACCTCAAAGAAGATCGCGAGCTTCTCGGGTAGCGCTGTGAGGCGAGGCAGCGCCGTTTTAAGGTAGTCAGTGGCCAGAATATTGTCCACCGCTTCGATGCGCGACGAACCGTAGCGCGCCGACATCTCAATCATCTCCTCTGCGGCCTGCCTCGCGGGTTTCTGGCGATAGGTCATCGATCCACCGTTCAGCCCACAAAAGGTGCAGTGGCTCCGCTCGCCCCACCAGCAGCCTCGAGAGAACTCCATCGGCAGCCCGGCATGGATGCGGTCGGCGTAGAGCGACGCGTTGAGCTCGGCAAAATAGTCCGAGAAATCGGGCAGCGGCAGGTCACCTATGGTCTCGATCACTGCGCGGGGCACTAAGTCGCGCGTCGACGCCGTGGGATAACCGACCTCGCGATGCGCCGGACCGAAAACGCCAAATGGCAGGTCAGCAGGCGGAATGTCTCTGCCGCGATTGAGGATGTCCCAACACAGCGGGCCGATCAGTAAGTCGGCCTCGCCCGACACGACATAGTCGACCCATGGGAAACGCATGTGAGTGCTCCGCCCCATTACCGACTCGCAGTTTGCGCCCCCCATGAGAGTGACAAGATCCGGTGAGCGCTCGCTCAACCGGCGCAGCAACGCGAGCGAGGGAACATGCTGGGTGAAGGTCGAGCTGCACCCAACTATGGCCGGCCGCTGCTCCAATATCTTGTCAGCCGTCCAATCAATAAACCCGCCGACGAGCGAGCGCAGCCTGAGGAAATTCGCGCGACGCTCGGCCAAAGATTTGCCTGCGTGTATCGGGTTGCGTTCGAAATAAAGGTCCAGGAAGGCGCTTTCTTCAGGCTCGAAGTCGGGAAAAGCAACGCCCGCGAACAGCCAATCAACCAGCCCCTCCTCTGGCGGGCAACTCTCAAGAGGCCCATAGTCGGCAATGCCGATATATTCCAAAAACCAGATGTTCGGATATGCAATCGTGGCTTGCAGCCCCGCCTGGGTCAGCGCTGACTTCAGCAGACCAAGCGCCAACGACGGTCTTTCGACTGCCGACATAGGCATGTTGACTAAGACGATTGGCACATCGATACTCATGTGATGCCCCATTATTTGTGGAAGACTAGGCGCGTTCGCCCGGCCACAGCCTCATGCGCTGGACGGCAATGCGAACTTCTGCGCGACTCCGTGATTGGAGCCGTGAACATGAAGTCAACTAATTCAGCGGATGCCCTAGGCGGCGCGCTTCGAGCCATGTTTCCGTGTCACGTTCGTTGCCTGGAGACTGGAAAGCATGAACGCGCTAGTCCAGCGGAGGGTGCTAGAGCCGAGCCGTGGATGAGCCGACACACCCGCTTCGCTCCCGACATTAAGCGGCGCCACGCCAAGGATCAGGTCGGATCGAGCCGTTCTTGACGAAGAGCGTGCAGCGTTCCAGTCGTACTCGCCGATCCGCAAAAAACGAGGACTTGGCTCGAAGCCGCGAGCGCGGAAGGCCTTCGGTCGCGTCCAGCGCGGAGCTACCAAAGCCCATCCGGCGGAGCTCAGGGAGGTGGTAGACCGAATGAGTTCGAGCTGCCTAGGAGAGCCCGGCACGCCAAGAACAGGTTCTCCGGTCACGTCGGTTCTGCGCGCCATGAAGCCGCGGACGGTGGATGCGAAACGGCTTGCCACCCCAGTCCACACTGCGAGATGGTAAGATGCCGCAGCTCCCCGATACTGACGTAGTATCTCAGTGCGAGTCGGCATGATCTACGTCCGTGCGGGAGCCTGCGTATTTGGCAGCTTCGATGCGGCTCGTCGTCCAATTGCTGGTCTGCCAGGCGAAGCGGTCGTCGAGGTCGTCTTCGATTACCCCGGCCGCGTACAACCGATCGAGCAAGTCAGCGACTGCAAGTACGCTCGTTCCGTCAGTCGTGACCCGCATAACCAGCTCCGACGCTGTGCAGTTGCCGAACGCGATGAGATCGCCAACGGAAATCGGAGCGATGTCGTCGGGCACCCGGTGTTCCATGTTGCGGGCGCGGAGCTGGAAGTACCGGTTCCCCGCTTTGTATTGCAGGTCTCTGCGGAAGCGGATCGGCAGGTGGGGGGCTGGGCTCTCGAGCATATACTGGTCGATCATGCTCTGCAGCCCCTCCCGGAACTCGTCAGGCGTCCTGAAGAAACGTTCACCCAAGATGCGGTAACCGAGAGGCCAGCGTTCGCTCCCCGGTACCGGCGTCACCAGTTGCAAACGTCCCTGCTGCATATTTACGAGGAAGCCGGAAACACACGCGATCGTGGTATGATCGCGTTCCGGCAACGCGGTTGCATCATCATTGATGGCGGACATGAGCTTCCCCTTCCGCTCGCGCGCGCGTCCGGCGAAAGCCTTTGCGGTCGGCGCCTCCTTGCCCTGCAGGATGAGTTCGACCCCTAGCAGCTCCTCTGGCGAAAACGTCATATGAATCTGATTGAGATGTGCATTGCTCAGCACGGAGAAACGATTCGGCGTGGTGCCATACAGGTTGAACAGTCTGAGCACGCGTCTGGTGAGTGCCTGATCCTTGAGCGGCGCAGCGGTCGTTGTCTGCGGCAATGCGCCCGTGATCCGATAGTAGTCGAACAGAAAGCGATCGTAGTGTGGGTTGTCCATAGGATCTGTAGCCCAGTAGCAGAAGCCAGTACGGGCTGCCGAACCAAACACCTCGCTCGCGACGCCAACCACGCCACGCCAACGCTCTGCCTGCTCTTTGCTGTAGTCGTAATAGCCTTTGAACCGGTCGGCAGAGAGGCCACAGAACCAGCAACCAACGGTGCAGCCTTCGCTCAACTCGAAGGCGATGATCGGGTACGTGACCGATAGCGATGATGCGCCCAATTCGTCGTTGCAGCGCCGGATTTGGCGCTCGCGCCAGGCATGGAAACGAGGGTTAATCGTCGACATTTCGCCTTCGTCGCGCAGGAGGTCGCGATGGCGCAACATCTCGCGCAGATGCTCGTCCCACATCGTAGTCAGCGGCCACTGGGCAGACTCCGGCTTGAAGCGGTATTTTTGGTAGCCTCCGTGCCAGAGCGGCAACATTTCCATTGGGTCAACTTCGATGCCGTAGCGCTCTGTTACCGTACGAGGGGCGTCGAGGTTCTCCGAAAGCGCCTTGCGGAACTCCACGTCACCGGCTAACCGCTCCGTGAAGCGCTTGACGTGCGATAGGGTGCGCAGTTGCTCGGGGGTGCGACGGTCAAAACTCTGTCGGTAGTGTTCGGTGGCAGCGCGCGTCATCACGTTACGGATAAACCTTGAAGCAGACTCTTATAAGCCTAATGGCAATGATCTCACCCCGGACGAGGCCTGCTTTCATGTTCTCGTCGCACTTCTCGTCTCCTTGAGCACGAGCCAATGCGGTCAGAGCGAAAGGCATGTCAGGCCACGACCGCAACAACAACAACCAGAACAACAGCGACGGGCTCGACTACCGAGGCGAAGTTAAAGTGCGCTTCCGCGACCTGTACGCCGCTCGTGGGCACCTCCGCAGCGGACCTGGCCAACCCGGCGGCCTGCACAACGCCGCTCGAGATCGCAACACTCGAATCAGGATTGGCGCCGGCAGTCCCATCGAGCTGCTTACTAATCAACTCCTGTTGACTTAGACACCGGATGTAACTCTTCGCTTCATCAAGAGTAAAATTGTAGCCGTGACGTTTTCCGACCGCTACAATTGATGCAAGACCTGTAGCACTCGGTTTTGCGTTTTCGAGCAGATTGCCCTTTTTCCCTAGATCGTTGACAAATCGCTCTATCTCAGTTCGCGACACAGCCAGTCTCCGCGTCTTCGCTTAAAGTTGCCAAACTATGCTCGATGCCTTCGCAGGCGATCGACGCCGACAGCGCGAACAAAGCAAGCAACGCGCCAGATTGAAAATTGCTGATTTTTCGCTTTGTCTCACGTCGTCAACACGACAACATTGGTTTGGAACCGACAACCGGCCCACGATTCGGGACAAGATTTCGTTGTCGGTCTCTAATAAAGTCGTCCGTTCTTTAATCGCTGTCGACAGCAAACCGAGCGGCCCAGTGCAGGGCGACGGAGTCGGGCACGCATGCAGGACGCGGCATCAACCCGGGCTATGGCTTTACGCGCCAGCGCAGAGGACATTCGGGTGGCACCTCCCGTCTGATCGCTCGACCAAAGCGACTCAAAACAAAATCCAGCAATCTTTTGGGATTGCTAGGCTCTTTCGGTCGATTTGGTGGCTGGTTCGAAACGGACGCCAGATCGAAGACCCTCGTTTGTGGTTTCCCCGCTTCCGCGAGCCAAGTGATAATCGGCTCCGAGGGGGCGGACGAGGTTCTCACCACGGTTTGTTCACGATCATTCACTTGAAGCCGAACCAATTCAGCACAACAGCCTTGGTTTGAGTCAGGCGAGGATGGACTGATCTTTGGTGCGCTATGACCGCGGGACTTGTCGATGCCAATGGTGACTAGCACCCTGCCCAACAGGTGGCGCGTTACCGCGTCGGCCGCCGCAGGCTTGGCATGATAGAACCCTAAGGTCGGGCTGCGCGCCACCTGCCCTCTTGTACAACCTCAGACGGCGAGCTGATCGTCTCCGAGCTCTCGTCGCGGTTCAGGCGCTCGTGCACTGCCCTGCTGGCCTTGAAGACCGGAAAGCGCTTTTGCTCGATTTGCACGTACTGCCGGTCTTCCATCTTTTGCGGATGCCGTTGCGGTCAAGCGCCGGAATTCGTTCATTATTGATGGGGATTCCATATCGAGAGGTTCATGTTCTTGATTTCCTCGGTAGAAACATCCGAAATCAGGCAATTGTTCGGGGCGCTGGTAACCCGCTCGAGTGTAGTGTCATGCATCATCCAGGCATGGCCGCTCCTATCTGCGCGAAGATCGAGTTCGAAACCGTGGAAACCGTGCTTAAGCGCGTTGTCGGCGGCTGGAATGGTGTTTTCGAGAAGGCCCTTGGAATTATCGAACAGACCGCGGTGCCGCAGTATTTGCTTCCGATGCGGATCGATGCCGCGGGTTTTGGCTTCGGGGCCGGCGGGAAGAGATCCTTCCCGCAATCGGAGGTGCCGATTTCGGACTCTGCGTTGGCAAGAGAGCGCCTATCCAGACCGAAGCTGGATTTCCAAGCGGCCTTGTTGCCGGCCAGCAGCCACTCGGTGATCATCTTGTTGACGGTGCCATCGACGTGATCGTTCGGATCATTGGAGCCAAATTCTTGGGTTGTCTCGCCACATGCGGGAATCGGTAGAGAGATGGCTTTAGCGCCCGGCTGCACCCGGCCGATTTGGGTTTGCAAGCCAGCCTTCCGCTCGTCTCCCGCGTTCGCATCGGTGACACTGCCAGCCGCAACTGAGACGACAACCATGGTCCCAATCAACCCTAGCTGGGTCAGTTGCTTGCGCCAGCGGCGCATACTGAAAGAGAACACGTTGCGAACGGCGCCGCCACGCAGATCTGTCACGTTGGCGGCGGTGCCCGAAGAGTTGAGCAGAACCGTCCGTTGCCTTAACATGAGCGCTCTCTGTCGGTCTCAAATGTCGCTTGTGGTTGCTGTTGCGGTGTCTACCAGCTTTCTTGAAGAGGACGACGGATCACCGTCCGCGTTGGCTCTTCTTCAGGAGAGAAATGAGCCCCGTAGATCTGCAGCATGTTCGGATCAGCCGCGCAAGAGCTGTCTATGGCGCATCCAATTTTTAGGAGGGAACGCCTGTGCTTCGCTGAACAATGCGGTGGAGCGTAACCGTAAGGCGGCCGATTGAATGCCGGTGGTCCTTCGAGAGCGAGTTTGTTGCGTGTGAATGGGAAATCATTGCCCTCAGTCAAGAGGGTGAAGATAGCGCGCGTCCGCGCGGGCAAGTTCGTCATACCTCAAAAGCTCGAAGACCTCGTCGAGCGTCGCAATATTGGGCTCGATACTGGCAACGCCTTCTTCTGCAATGATACGACGGCAGATCTGCTGCATTGCCGCTATTGCAGCTCGCACTGAGTGGTTGGCCCAGATCACTGTTGAGATGCGGGCATTACGATACGCAGAGACTGGTGTTCGATAGTATATCGTTGGCACGATCACGACGGGCAATCGGCCTTGCCAGGTGCGCGTGAAGGAAAGAACCTCGTCCGCGGTGCTCTTTCGCGAGTGAATGAGGATCGCATCCGCACCCGCGTCCGCGTAAGCGTGAGCGCGTAAAATTGCTTCGTCCATTCCATGCCCCGCGATCAACGCCTCGATCCGGGCCACGAGGACCAAGTCGTCCGCGACTGTATCCTTAACTGCCCGCAGGCGGCCGGAGAATTCGTGGATATCGGCGAGGGGATGACGATCGCCAATGAGCGAGTTCATCTTCGGAAAGCAGCTGTCCTCCAGCGCAACGCCCGCAGCGCCTCGTTGACGGAGCTTGCGGGCAAGGAGGCGTGCATTGTTGAAATTCCCAAAGCCGCCATCGCCGTCAACCAGAACAGGCAGTTTGCTCGAGTCCACGATCCGCTCGACTGCATCGACAAGCTGGCACCATGACGCTTCGTTGACATCACGATACCCAAGAGAGGAGGCAATTGAAAGACCGGACGCCCAGAGACCTTTGAACCCTGCGCGCTCGGCGATCGCAGCGGAGAGGCCGTCATGCGCTTCCATGAGGAAGGAGAGTTCAAGATTGGAGCACACCTGTGCACGCAGCATTTCTGCGGCCGAGGATGCGGTGCATTGATCAGGACCGTTGGCGAGTACAGATTTTGGTTGATGTTTCATGCCGAACACCTCAGGAGCGACGGTTGAGGAGCCCAACTGAGCAGCCCAACCTTCATCCGGCAATCACTCCCCTTTTCTGACATCTTGATCAATTAGCAGGCTTGATAGTTGACGGGGCGTTCCTCGCCCGTCCGGTCGAGGGCGATGGCCCTCTCTGTGGATCGACGCCACCTACGTGAAGGTGCGCCAGCAGGGGCGCAATGTCTCGGTCGCGGGGATCGTCGCGATCATCGTGCAGGATGGCCGGCCGGAAATCTCCGGCATGGATGTCGGCCCATCCGCGGATGGCGTTCCTGCGCAGGCTCGCCAGGCGGGGTCTGCGCGGCCTCAAGCTAGTGAGCTTCGGACGCCCACGAGGGCATCAAGGCGGCCGCCAAGGTGCTGAACGCCACGTGACAGCGCTGCCGAGTGGAGGTCGTTGAAAGAGTCCGCGCAGACTGATTCCGTTTCCCTTGTGATTCGCGGTCGGAGGGGCGCGCCCGTAGCGCCGCGCGGATGAATCTCCCAACTTGGTGCAACCGGACACTCGTCGACTCGCTTCTGTGAGCCGCGGCGCGAATGTTGATGTTACCCTAGATTGAGCGTGCCAGAAGAGAATAAAGTGATTGAAAATGGATGAGAGCAACGCTGAGCCTATACAAAATTGATCATCATGTTGGTGTTACGACAAGAAGTTGGGTGATGAGGCGATAAAACTCGCTCATTGCCAACTCAGAACTTCCGTATCGGAAATTGGTGCTGGATTTTGCAACGCTATACCGACATGCAACAATTTGCATCCACTACCAACGTTAGTAGCTGATCTGGATCAAAGAGGCGTGTCACTGACTGGTTGATTAACGTCGAGCCAACGTCATATGCAGGTGTTCGGCATGGAACACGATTGTGCATTGGCCATCCAGTGCATCGAGACACAATAGAGCGAGCGATCACGACCGTGGCGGAGCCCCTCTTTGCCGATAGCCTCTCCTCCAACAAGCGCTCGGCTGGCTGAAGGAGGAATTGATGTTGGTCGCTGTTGTTGGAGCTGGGATTATGGGCGCGTCGCTCGCGCTTCATTTCGCCGCGAACGAAGTGACGGTACTGTTGTTTGATGGCGCCGAGCCCGGCTCTGGAGCAACCGGATCGAGTTTCGCTTGCCTAAACTTCTTTGCTGCGTCGACATCGGACTACATGCAGTTCAGGTCCGAAGCCCTTGACTACCACATGGAACTCGCACGCCCGATTGGTCTGGTAGACGCCATTAGAGCAACGGGAACATTGCGGTGGTCAATCGACTCCACGCAAAATAAGAAGTTGCTTCAGGCAGCAAGTATGGCCGAGGGGCTAGGAAGGACCGTTGAGTACCTTTCACGAAATGATGCATTGAACCTTGAGCCCAATCTTAGCATCGTGGGGTCTCCCGAAGTTATTGTGCGGGTTCCTCAGGAGGGATGGCTCGACCCTGTTTATTTCACGAAGCGCATGATCGACGCTGCCGTCGCAACCGGGCTGGCCCATTGGGTCTCTGAAAAATGTACAAAGATAGAGCCTCTCAACCACGGCGCTGTGGTCTGGACTAATCGTACTTGCTATCTTGTCGATGCAGTCGTGCTGGCCAGCGGCACCGGAATCAACGCCCTGCTTGACTATCTAGCGTGTGCGCCATTGGTTCATGAGTCGCCCGAGGTACTTGCGCAAATACAGTATTTCGGCCCTCCGATCGAGCACGTTGTCTTTGCTAACGATATTCATTTCCGGGCAAACGGGCCTTCCTCTCTCATCGTCGGCAGTGCCGGCGATGCCACGGGCGTCCGCCACTCTGGTGTAGAGCTCACGGCTGCCAGGGAGAATGTCTCGTTATTAAGGGGCGAGCTTAAAGACCCCTCCCTTGGGGAGTCCATTGCCGCGCGGAGAGGGACCCGTCCCGTTCCCAAAGATGGCTACCCGATCGTCGGGCGACTACCTGGTCAAGCACAGATATTCATTGCGGTGACGCACGCAGGCGTCACGCTTGCCCCATATGTCGCGCTACTGCTCACCACGGAAATTGCAAGGGAAGCATCATGTGATGTGCTTGGCGCCTTTCGACCCGAGCGCTTCTATATGCCGATAGATCAAAACAGAATCCCAAGAATCCAGTAGTTCCTGACGATAGTCGTTGAAGGCATCTAATGGGAACCTTGAGCGTTTTATGCGGCGCGGTGCGAGCCGCGCGCTCTGTCGTGCGTACGACCTCATAGAAGCCGATGAACGAAGCTGCGGAGTTGTGGGTGGTATGGGGTAGTAGCCGGTGCGGTTGCGGAGAAGGTGCGCCTGTGGTCGCCGCGCATCGGCGAGACATTCATCGGATGCCTCATTTGATCGGGTAAAGGGGCGATGCAGCGAGCGATTTGCTGCGCTGAGTGTGCGGCCGAACGATTAGCGGAGACGGCGACATTGGACATTGTCGCCGAGAGGGATGATCACGGGATGGGTGGATGGTGCGCGTCCTGGTTATGACGTATCACAACGAATGTCCAGCGGCCAGGCTCGCCGGAAAACGTCGATGTGCCACATGGTGCCGCCACAATGTCGCAGACGGAGATCTCGTATCAACGAAGGGATCGACGCTGGCTTCTCGATCTGCTGGGGGATGACAGACAGCGAGGTAGGCGTTTAGGGGAAGGCGACGAATGACCTGGAGCGGCAGCAACAGCCCGAGCCGTCTGCCCCTGCCCGCGCGTAGTGAAGCGAAAACTCGCATCGGCACCTCCCGCCCAAAGACTTATGGCCTGTGTGCCGAGAAGCACGTGACGGGCTCATCTCGCGCACGGACGGGCAACGGTTGCGGGAGGGACGCGAGGCAGCGACGCTGCGCGCCTCGCCCGATTGTACCGTTGGCGGCGAGCGTCGCGAAGAGGCGGTTGCAGCACTCAATCCGACATTGCAGCGCGAACAGCGTGCCGAGCGGGCCATCGATGCAGGCACCGAGCGCGCGGTGGTGCAGGAATCAAGCAGGCGAAGCGGCCGCGGCTGCCGAGGCAGCGCGATCGCTGGCGCAGCCCCCGCGCCCCCCTGCGGGCGGTTCTCCTTCAGAAGGATACTCTGGCAAGTCTGCCGGTGGAGCAGGAGCAGATCATTCGGGAGATTGAGGCAAGCGAGCGGGTGCAGGCGCAATCGACGAATCCCGGCGAACGAGCCGAGCCCGTGGTGGTGTCTGCAGCGCCGCTCGTGAGCTTCGTCTCTCCTGGGATTTCTCTTTTGAATAGCGCTCGCATTTCCAACGGCCCGTATTCCTCGTCGAGAGTAGCCAGCGCAGCCCGAAGGCTACGACGAAGAGTGTGATGCCGCCGCGAAAAATGCACTTGCGGCCGAACTCGTCGGCAAGCGCGCCAATCGTCAGCAGGGTGCTTGCGAGCGCCAGCATGTTTCGCGTGGAGCACATGCGCGAGCCCACGGGCGGGATGATATTCCTTCTCCAGCCCTGCTGGTGCAGGCGGAGCTACTGTTGAAGTTGAATCAACTGCGTCTGGGGACAAAAGCAGAGTCGTTCCAGACTCACCCGGGCTTCTCCCGGCCATGACGCGGCGGCCTTATTCAAGACCTGCACGCTTCAGCCCGCCTTCATGCCGGTGACGGCGGCCAGCGCCTCCACCAGGCGGTCGAGATCCGCCTCTTCGGTATAGAGCGCCGGCGTCACGCTGCCCCTTGGCGACACCCGCCCGGCGGACGGTGAGCACCTTGTAGCTGTCCCTGAGCTGCGCCACCGTGGCGTCGTTGCCGGCTTAGCTCGTCTTGCCCGCAAGGCAGAAGGACGTGATGACGCCGTAGGAGCCGGCCACGCCAGGCGTGAGGATCTCGATGTCCTTAAACGCGCGCAGACGGCGCACCCAGTAGTCGCGCCGATAGCGCAGCAGGCGGGCCTGCTTCGTGGCCGCGCCGATCTCCTAGTGGAGCGCGATCGCCGCGGGCACCGTCACACGGTGGCGAAAATGACCGTGCCAGTGTGCACCCGCGAGCGGATGTCGGCCTCCGGGAAGTCCTCGTCGCCCATGTGGCGGTGACTGTCCGGGAGAGACGCTCTTTTCTGATGTAGAGGAAGCCCACCCCGATAGGTGCGCCGATCCATTTGTGCAGATTGAAGCCGACGAAATCGGCCCCAAGTTCGCTCACCGTGAAATCGAGCTGCCCCCACGAATGGGCCGTGTCGACGATGGTGTCGATGTCCTTGGCCTTCGCCTGCGAACGATCTCGGCAATCGGCATGACGAGGCTTGTCCGGTGGCTGATGTGGGTGAGGCGCAGGAGCCTCGTCTTTGGAGTCGCGTCGAACGCGGGGGCGTAGGCGTCCAGCACGGACTGCCAAGTCGCCGGCTCCGGCACGTCGAACTCGACGGCGTCGATGCCGCGCCGCGCCTTGAGCGCGTTCATTGCATACTGCATCGAATCGTAGTCGAAATCGGCGTAGAGCACGATGTCGCCAGGCTTCACCTTATTGTAGCCGCCGATCAGGAGTGCAGCGCCTCGGTCGCTTGCAAATGGTAGAAGCCATCGCCAGGCGCTCGTCTAGACGTTCACGACCCACAGCACCGTAAGAACCGCAAATCTCGCCTCAATTGTAACGACTACGTTTTGCGCTCGGGTCAACTACCAACGCTAATATTTGATCTAGTGATGGGAGCAAGCTATTTGACGGATGAGCATCGGGCTGGGCACACATCAGCTGCAAAGGAGCTAAGCATGCAAACTCACCCACAATCTGTCCTGGCCGTCGACCGTGATCTATGTGCTGGCTCCTGGACTCCAGAATACTGTGTGCTCGCCGGTCTCGATGAACTCTTAAGCCCCATTTGGCCGACGCCTTCGTCGAAGAAGAAGTGATATCCGCCGAGGCAGATCGCGTACCGGCGGCGAAGCGGTTGCGATCACCTCAACAAACTCGACAATCGACCCAGGAGGAGCGCACATGTTGGCGCAACGGATGTCTTTGCTTTCAGGTTCGGGCACTGCCGCCGCCCGTGAGGCAGCTAAGACGGCTGCCGCGACCGGACGTCAGATCATCGATCTGGCGGCCGGCGAAGTCATCATCGAGCCACCATCATCCGTGCGCGAAGGAGCGATCGCCGCGATCAATGCCGGAACGAACCGGTATACCGATTCCATCGGCCTGACGCCGCTTCGCGGCGCTGTCGCCGTAAGGCTGTCTGCGGAAACAGGCATCAGCTGGACTACGGATAACATCGCTATCACTGCGGGTGCAAAGCAGGGCCTGCTCGACGTTGCCTTGGCCGTGTTCAATCCCGGAGATGAGGTCATCATCATTCGCCCCTGCTGGCCGACATTCCCGTCCCAGGTTCTTCTCGCTGGCGCAAAGCCCGTGTTCGTTGATGTTCGCCCCCCGACGTATACTCCCGATATCGTCGCAATTCGCGCCGCTGTCACCCCGTTCACAAAAGCCGTCATCATTAACTCGCCGAACAATCCGACCGGCGCAGTCTATGATCGAACGACTCTACAAGCTATCGGCGACCTCGCGATCAACTATCAACTCTGGATCGTTTCCGACGAAAGCTACTCCAGCTTTGTATTCACCGGTTCGCGCCATGAGTCGATCGTCATGGCGCATCCCGGCGTCCGTGCACGGACCATCCTGGTCAACGCCTTCTCCAAAGAGCTGGCGATCACCGGTTGGCGCCTGGGCTATTTCGCAGCTCCTCCGGAGATCGTTTCCGCGGCTAGGAAGCTGCAGAGCCATACGACCTCAAATGCCAATGTGATTGCGCAACACGCGATCTTGCACCACCTTCAAGTCGGTGACGGCAGCTTTGAAAAAGAGATGCATCAGCGCCTGTCTGGCGCTCGTAACGCTGGTCTTCGCATCCTCGCTGGTCTGCACGACGTGCCCCCGCCGAGTGCCGATGGCTCGTTCTTCTTCTATCTCGATCTGAGGAGGCTTGTCTCAGCTTTGCCGGCCGGCGGCCACCTTCGATCCACTGACGACATTGCACGATTGCTCCTGGAGGAAGCCGATGTGGGATCCGTTGCCGGCGGTACCTTTGGGGACGTGAACGGCCTGCGTCTCTGTTTCGGTGCTCCGCCGGACCTGCTGCAGACGGGACTGAAACGCGTCGTCGAGACCCTGAACAGCCTGAAGACGAGGCAAGCAGCCTGAAGCTTGCCAGAAGGACGTTTCAAAATGCTCAATGGTACACGGGCGGTGATCCTTGCCGCAGGAATGGGCTCCAGGCTGAGCCCCTACACGGATTTTGTTCCGAAACCCTTGGTGAAGGTGAACGGAACCTCGATGCTGCACAACGCGCTGCATCAGTTGTCTGAGCTCGGGGCTCGCGAAGTAACCATCGTCGTGGGTTATCGCGAGGGAGCCATCGAACAGTCCTGTGGCTATCGATTCGAGGATGTCGACATCGAATATATCCACAATCCCATCTTCGATCGGACCGGCAGCGCCTATTCCCTATGGCTAGCGCGAAATACAATGCTTGCCGGCGACACCGTCTTTCTCGAAGGCGATGTGTTCTTTGAGCGCGAAGTCCTCGAAAGAACACTTCGAACGGTCTCATCCACCCAGCAGAGCGTGGCGGCTGTGGCGGCGTTTAACGCAGCAATGACTGGTTCCGCCGTCGAGCTGGCTGACGATGGTTCTGTCGTCACGTTCGTCATGAACCAGACGCCCATCGAGGCCCGGGCCAGGGGTCTCTTCAAGACCATCAACCTGACGCACTTTTCCGCGGAAGCCTCGCGCGAACAGCTGGTGCCAGCATTGCACCAGGCTGTGGAAAGCGGGCATCGTACGGCCTATGTTGAGCAGGTCCTCGCACGGCTTGTCGAGCAGCGAGAGCTGCAGCTTTTTGCGGCGGATTGCAGCGATACCCGCTGGTTCGAAATCGATAGCGAAGATGATCTGCGCCTAGCGGAGAAGATTTTCGCGCCGTCGATGGGCCGCGCACGTTCCGCGGCGAGTTCCACCCCGCTGACGGGAGCAAGGCGATGATCGGGTATCTGCGTGACTATGCAAATGCCATCACCGCCCTCTCTTATCTGTTTGCCGTCATCGGGCTGTTCCTGGCCTTGAACCAAAAGATAGAGTTCGGCGTTGCGGCAATGCTTTGGACCTGGTTTCTGGATCATTGGGACGGGCATGTTGCCCGGAAGACGCGGCATCTTCGCCGTCCAGGTGTGGCGGAGTTCGGGAAAAGCTTCGATGGACTTGCCGATCTCATTCATGGCGTTGTGTTCCCGGCCACGATCATTATCCTTGTGGGTCAAGGCACGATGCTGTCGCTCGTCGCAAGCTTGGCGCTGGTATTGGCGGGCGCGATCAGGCTCAGCTATTTCAAAAATGTAGGACTCACATCTGACGCGCGATTTATTGGCATTCCGGTTTCATACGGTACACCAGTCCTTACTATCCTGCTGCTCGCTCGCCCGTTGTTATCGGAAGATGTTTTTCCGACGCTTGTTGCGGCAGCCTTCATCATACTCGCGCTGTTATACGTGACCACTGCAATCCGCGTCCCAGCCATTCGTGGAATCGCGGTGCCGATCGCGACGGGCTTTGCGATCGCCGGCTCGATCGCGCTGGCAACTGTCGCGGGTAATGCCCCTTAAGCCGACTGAAGATCGTTGTGGTTTCAAGCCAGGAAAGAAAAAAATGGACAATCTTTCAAATCTTGGCGAAGTTGCGCAGACATCCGCATGGCTCATCAACTACGGACGCGATCTTCCACCTCCGAGTCCGCTTGTCTGGACTGCAATCCAAGAGTCCTTTTACCATCTTGCGAAGACGAATGTCGCAGAGGCGATTTGATTTCCTCCTTTGACCGGCACAGCGAAAGGATCGTGAAGCCGGTGCCAATTGGCTCGCCCGGCGACTTGGAGGAACGTCGGATCCGGGCCGAATAGCACTCGCTAACGGTACGCAGAGCATCCCCGCGATGTTGTTTGCTACTATATTAAACCAATTGGCGTGCTCCTTACGGAGGCACTTAGGTATCCTGCGATCAAACCACTGTCGCATCTATTTCGAGTAAAGTTGCATGGCATCTCGATTGATGGGGAGGGGATCGAGCCTGAAAGCTTTGATCGTACGTGCATAAAATTCAAGGGGAAAGCGCGCGCCTTATACTGCATGCCTACCCTTCATAATCCCACATTAGCGATTGTGACCGAGACGAGGCGACAAGCAATCGCGAAGATTGCGCGCCGTCATACTCTTTCAATCTTTGAGGACGACATTTTAGGCGTCCTCCCGCGGAACGCTCCTCCTCCCCTTTCTGCGTATGCGCCCGAACGCAGCTGATACATCTCGGGTCTCAGCAAATCCTTGGCTTGTCAGCTTTTGGTCCAGTTTATCGACGACGCAGAGGGTATTGTGGCCTGGGGTTAGAACGACAAATTAAATGGTTACGCCTCTCATCGCGGAGATCGCGACCCATTGGCTAGCGACTGGCTTGGCAGCTGAAATTATAAATTCAGTGCGTCTGGAACGCAAAGCCGACGGAATATCGCGGAAGAGGCGTTCGGCATGCCACTCGGTATCGATCCGGCAAGTTAGCACCTTTGGATCAAACTGCCCGATCGCCTAAGCCGCAATGAGTTTGTCGAAGCCTCGCAGCAACGAGGTGTTGTCGTCGGGGCTGGAGCTTCCGTTGCCGTTGACAAAGGGTGTCAATTGAGCGGCGTCCTCGCGAAGTTAGGTTGTGAAGAACCGTCTATTGCCTAAGTTTCGCGATAGGCATTAGTCCTGCTGAATACAGATCATGATTGTTGGAGATAAGAGGAGAATGGAAGCGGAGGCGCTGGCTTCGGGACTCGAAACGGGAATCTCTCATCGGGTCGCAACCTAAACAAAACCGCATCGCGTCGGAGCTATATGGGCAGCATCGCCGGATCCATTAAGCGGCCAGATTTGACGACGATTTCGACTTCGCCAAGTGCGGCGATATTTGCCATCGGGTCGGCATCGAGAACGACGAGGTCGGCCGCTCTTCTCGCAGCAATGATCCCCACTTGGTCATCGATGCCTAACAGGATCGCAGCGTTCCGGGTGATCGCTTCAACGCACTGCATCGGGGTCATTCCCCATTCCTGCATCGTACTGCATTCATCCGTCAGATTGCCTAGGCTGTCCGAACCAAAGGCAAGCGTCACTCCCGCGTCAAGGGCATGCCGAAAGCCTACTTTGTGGTGCTCAACGATCTCGGCGCTGTGACGCATGATGCCTTGACCTCGTCCCCAGTCATTTCGGAGTTCCTTATAGCTACTAAGAGTCGGCACCAAGCCCACGCCCCTTTTTGACATCTCTCTTGCGGTAGCAGCGCTGAGGAATACGCCGTGTTCGATGGTGTCAGCGCCAGCCTCGATGGCATTTGCGATCGCTTCGTCGCAAAGCGCGTGTGCCATGCATCTGCGGCCGTGGTGGTGCGCAAGGTCGAAAGCGGCCCGCATCGTTGCAACATCCATGTTAACCACGCTTAATGGCTCGCCTTCGGCATGGCCCCATTCGATGCTAGCCATGCATTTGATGAAGTCAGCGCCGCGCTTAATCATCGCTCCGGCGGCTTTCTTCGCCTCAAGAGGAGTATCCACCTCCACAAATATCTCATGCGCGTAGCCCGCTGTTTCAGTAAGGCCCTGAGCGGTTGCGAGAATGCGAGGCGCGACGATATCGGAGCTCGCAATCGCAGACTTAAGCGACAGCGACAATCCTCTGGGGGCGCCCGCATCGCGAACAGTTGTTATACCCTCTCGCAAGTTGACAAGTGCGTTTTGGATGCCCCGCGCGATCATTATCGCATCATCGGCACCCGCGCGATCTGTCCTCGAGCCGCGAAGTCGTTTTGTTGTTAGGTGATCGTGAGCATTGATGAAGCCTGGCAAAAGATACTTCCCAGTCAGGTCTATAACTGTTGCTTCGGCTTGATCAGCGAATTCACCTGCGGAGCCGACAGCAATTATGCGATCGGCCTCCACAACGACCTCAGCATTCGCAATTGGCCTGCCTCCACGTCCGTCGATTAAAGTCGCGCCGCTCAATACTAAACGCATCCTGATCTCCATCATCCACGGACGAAAACTCTACTAGACCCTAGGTGCGACGCGCTGTAATGATTTCGGCCTCGTAAGGCATTTCGACAAGTGCGTTGCTATCGCTGTACTGTTCGAAGAGGATGCCGAGGGCCGAAAGGATCGCATCCTCTCCCTCGTGATTGATCGCTTTCTGCACGATTGTGAACGACCGCGCACGATGCTGAAACGTTTCGCGATCGATCAGCTCGTTAAAAACGAAGGGTTCTCGCGTCACGTCTTTCAGACCAGATTCGGCTCCTAACTCGACCGCAATATCAATCTCTGCGTAGCCGCCCTCAGGTCTGGAGTGCCGATGCCGACGGTAGCCGGGGAGTGCGGCCTCGATTACCGAGAGAAAGCCATCCACAAAGGCACTACCCTTGTCGTAAGGCTCGTACTGAACGATTGCGAGGACGCCCCCCGGCGCCAGGACACGCTGCGCCTCTCGATAGAACGCCGGACGATTGAAGCGATGCACTGCGCTAGCAGCCGTCACTAACTGAGCAGAGCCGTCTGCCGCTTGCAGATGTTCGGCCACCCCGTCAGTGTAGTGCACGAGCACGCCGGTTGGCGTCTGGGTCTCCGCGTGCCGCCGCATATCTTCATTTGGCTCTACTGCGACGATCTGGAAGCTAGAGCCAAAAACCGCGGCAAGGCTGCGCGTGAACAGACCGGTCCCGGCGCCTACCTCGATGATGTGACCTCCCCTGCAATCAGGGAGCACGAATCTCAATTGTTCTGCAATCCGCTGCGGATACGTCGGGCGAAACTGATAAAAGTAGCCGAGACCATCAAAATCGTCCCAGGGACTGTGAATCTGGCCCGACGCAGGTTGGCTCGTTGCCGTGCTTCCTATGGACATACTATTGTCTCCATGACGCTGGGCCTAGGTCAATCGGTACTTGTCGTACTCTGCCGCGATGATTGTGAGTGCCCTCTCGAGGGTTGAGTCATCCGACGGGTTGCCGAGGCCGAACCGGATCGCTCGTGGCGGCTCCGCTTCACCGATCACGAAGCCATCACTTGTCGAAACAAGCACGCCAGCCTGCTCAAGCCTCGTAGTTAGATCGGCACTCGTGACGTAAGGCGGCGTTGGCATCCATACATGGAGACCCCCCTCCCCGAGTCGGTGATCGATATTTGTGAGATGTTGGCGAACTAAAGTATGCCGCGCGGCCGTCGCGCTGCGAACAGCGTCGAGAATCCTTCCGATTGATCCAGACTCAATCAATTCTGTGGCGAGTGCGGCGCTAAGCGGCGCCGTCATCCAGAAGGTAGCCCGGACTCCCGGCCAAAAGAGGTCCGCCGCCGCCTCCTTTGACGGCGCAACGACATAGGCCACCTTCATTCCCGGCGCGATACTCTTGGCTAAGCCGAGCAGATACCAAGAAAGTTCTGGGGCAAGGGCAGAAAGCGGCGGTGGCGCATTCCCGGGAATAAGGCTGTAGATGTCATCCTCGATGATGGAGACGCCGAACTCTCTGGCAATCGCGACGACTTCCTTGCGTCTTTCCAGGGACATGGTGACGGTGGTCGGGTTTTGAAGCGTCGAAAGAGGGTATAGCGCTTTCGGACGATGCGTCTGGCACACCTTTCGAAAAGCATCCGGGATCATGCCGTCGTCATCCATCCGGACCGGCGCCAAGCTTACACTAAAACGGGCTGCAAACCCCTTGATCGGCGGGTAGGTTAGCTCATCAACGGCCAGCATCCCGCCTGCACCGACGAGGCCGGGAATGAGCATATTCAGAGTACTTTGCGTGCTGCTTGTCAGGACAATACGCGCTTCGTCAGCTCGATAACCCAGGCGCGAGGCGCAGAATTCAGCGCCGGCTCGTCGGTCGGTTTCGGTTCCACACCAACGATGATGTCCGATAATTTTGCTGAGAGCGCCCCGTACCAGAATGTTGTTTGTTGCGTTGCTGAGGACCGGATCAAAGACGTGTGCGACTGGCGGCGGCGGATTCAGCCTAAGTGCGATCGGCGTTTTAAGACGTTCGTCAAGCTGGGCCTGAAGTGAGGCTTTCACAGCGGGTGCTGCTACAAACGCATTGTTCATTGGGGCGCCCTCCTAGATAGTTCGCTTCCAGCTACATCAAAATGATGGCCATTAGAACCAACGACACAATCGCTGCGGCCGTACTATCGGAACGCCAAGGCCTCGGATTGCCCGGACCTTCACAAACTCGGATAAATGGAAGACCGCAAGGACTGACAACAGTAGGGCCAGTGCCGCCTCGAACGCCCTCCGGACATTAGCGGTCGGAGCAAGAACATCAGGGCAAGTAATGGAGCATCATACGAAACCGGAATCCCGACAAAAGGAGCGTCAGGCGTTAGGCCGACATTCTCGAAATAGCTCAGCCTAATCGCACCCGACAAAACCAGGAGCAGACTGGCGAAAAGTGACAGTGCCGAACCTCGGCCAACAAGTATAATGATGGCGGCCAGGAACAAGATGCCATGGATGAAGTCGACAAAGCTATCGAAGCTCTTGCCGAATTCCGCTGCACCTGGGGGGCGAAGATGGCGAGTCTTGCGAGCAATATGCCCGTCCCAATGATCCAGAAACAAAATCCAGAGCATCGCCGCAACGTCGAGCTCTATCTTGCCGTTGAAGGCCAGGAGCAGCCCGATGACGGCAAACAGAAAGGCGACGGCCGAGATGGCATTTTCATAGTCACGCCGATACCCGATCATCACCTTGCTCCTGCTCTCAGGGTTGATGTTGCGTGCCGAATTCCGAAGGTGTGACTTTGCTCGACATTCATAGAGAATGCCATGCGTCGGTTCTTTCGATCAATTGCTAACGTTGGTAGTTGACCGGAGTGCGAAGTTTGTAAGTCCCTACAGAATTGATGCAGGAGTTGTCTGCACTGGTATGACGCTTGCTATGTCTCAGCTCAGGTCCTCGTAGCGTCGGGCGGATTCGGGTAACCATGAGACCTTGATCATACCTTCGCTCGCGGTCCTTGAGAACAACCTGTGTCCGAGCAATTCGACCGGCATGCTCTTCGGTCTCGTGCCAGGAGACCAGCCGCAGCCATCCAACGGCGACTCTGAATGAAGAGGTGGTCAGAGATAATATCTCATCTCTCATCGATGTTTCCGTGCTACGAGGCGCTGTGATCCCCGCATTTGGCGGCGATACGGCCTGGTCAACCAACGGCCCGACTTGGCTGCGGATATGCTCGCATCTGATGTGCCCATGTCGGTTCGCCTAAGCGGCAACTACAATTCCCATACCATCTTGACAAACGTACTCAATGCACTCGTACGCAGGGCCTCGAAGCGTCCCCACTTTGACGTGTTGCGGGTCACTCGGATTCTTGAGACCACGATGAGAACGCCCTTGACGACCGCATAGATGTGGATGCTCATGATTATCGGTTGCTGAGACGTCAACCGGCGCATTTAGTCGTCCGTTAAGAAGGCGAACTGAGCGGGGCTGGACCGGCCAGCACGCCACAAGAGTTCTCTGAGCCAGGCGAGGATACGGCGGAAGTTGTGGCCGACTGCTGAGAGCACGACGTTGGCGGCGTCGCCGGCGCGGCCTTTGAGATAGCAGCGGCCAAGGTGACCTTCGGCCTTCA
>NZ_JAACFU010000027.1 GCF_029051725.1 Bradyrhizobium sp. CSS354 | reverse complement strand
CGCTGAAGGCTTGGGGGAGGCTGAGGGTTTGGGTGCCGGCGCCGCTTCCTTCTTCTTGGTGATGGTGTGCGGCGTGGCCTTCGGCTTGTCCTTGGTTTTCTCGGCCGAAGGGCTCGGCGTCGCCACGGGCGGCGTGATCTGGAGCTGCGCGGCCGCGGGCGCCGTCAGCAGCAGCAGCGTGGCCAGGAGGGTGATCCGCGGGAGCTTCATGTCGGGCGCTAGCCGTGCTCTTGACCCGCAGGATTTTGGCCCGCAAGCGCAGCCGCATGGGCCTTCTTGATAGCAGCATCTATCTCGACCAGCGCGGCCTTGGGTCCGCGCGGATCGGCCCAGATGAAGTCGCCCACCAGCACGAAATCGGCGCCGCTGGCGGCGAATTCGTGGGCCTCTTCCAGCGAGATGGCAAAGCCGACGCAGGGCGGCTCGAACAGCTCGGCCCACCAGTCCAGCCGCTCGGCAATCGCTTGCGACGACGGCCGCTGGCCTTTCGCGTCAGGCTCGCCGAACAGCACGTAATCAGCGCCGATCTCGCCCGCATCCATGGAATGGTGCCGCGTCGTCAGCCCGCCGACGCCCGCGATGCGGTCGGGCTTCAGCGATGGCAGCGCCTCCTTCAGCGCGGCGATGCCGGGCAGATGCGCGCCGTCGGCGCCGCCGCGTGCGACGAGCTCAGGATGGCCGTCGACGAGCAGCGCGGCGCCCGCTTTCTGAACCGGCGGCGCCAAGGCTTTGATCCGCGAGATCATGGTGCGCTGATCGGTCACCTTCAGCCGCAGCAGCACGGCCGCGACGTCGGCGGCGGCGAGCAGGCCAGGCAGCTCGGCCAGAAGCGAAGCGGGATCGTCGACGACAGGCGTCGCGAGATAAAGGCGCGGCGCCGGGCGCGGCGGAGGAGATTTGTTCGACAAGATCTAGGCCGCTTTCTTTTCCAGGCTGCTTTGCCATTCGCCTTTGGAGGCAAGGCCATTCATGCGCGCGCGATGACTGAATGCGTTTTGTCCGGCCGCGACGTTCTCGGCCTTGCCCGACCAGGCCTTCTGCGGCGCGGCCTGGAGTGCGCGACCGTAGGAGAAGGTCAGGCCCCAGGGCAGCGGGCCGAGCTTGTGCATGGCGTTGAGATGCGCTGTTGCGTCTTCATCCGACTGGCCGCCGGAGAGGAAGGCGATGCCGGGGACCGCCGCGGGCACACACGCCTTGAGCAGCCGTATCGTCTTCTCCGCGACCTCCGCGACGGAAGCCTGCTTCGCGCACTTTTTGCCGGAGATGGCCATGTTCGGCTTTAGCACCATGCCCTCGAGCGCGACGCGCTGTACGCGCAATTCCTGGAACGTCTTGTTGAGCACGCGGCTCGTCACCTCATAGCAGCGGTCGATGTCGTGATCGCCGTCCATCAGCACTTCGGGCTCGACGATCGGCACGATCTGCGCGGCCTGGCACAGCGCGGCATAGCGCGCCAGCGCGTGGGCGTTGACGCTGATCGCGGTCATCGAGGGAATGCCGCTGCCGATGTCGATCACGGCGCGCCATTTGGCGAAGCGGGCGCCGCGCTCGTAATATTTCTTCAAGCGCTCGGCGAGCTTTTCGAGCCCGACGGTGACGAGCTCTCCCGGGCACATCGGCAGCGGTTGCGTGCCCTCGTCGACCTTGATGCCGGGAATGGCGCCGCTCTGTTCGATCAGCTTGACCAGGGGCGTGCCGTCCTTCGCGTTCTGCCAGATCGTCTCGTCGTAGAGGATGACGCCGGAGATGTGCCGGCTCATGGCTTCGTTCGAGCGGAACAACATCTCGCGATAATCGCGGCGGTTCTCCTCGGTCGATTCCACGCCGATCGCGTCGAAACGCTTCTTGATGGTGCCGGAGGATTCGTCGGCGGCAAGGATGCCCTTGCCGGGCGCGACCATGGCGGTCGCGATCCTGTTGAGCTCAGTCAGATTCATCGAGATGTCCTCCCAAAACGATTCTGCCCTTGCCGGTGAAAATAGACCGTTCTCGGGCAAATGCCGAGTTAACGTTCGTCGCAGGGGCGCCGCTGTCATTCCGGGATGCGCCGAAAGGCGCAGGCCCGGAATCCATAACCCCAGGCTGTGGTTATGGATTCCGGGCTCACGCTCCGCGTGCCCCGGAATGACGGAAGGATGTGGTTGAGGGCCTTACGCCACCTTCGGGGCGAGCTCGCCCTTGGCGTAGCGCTTGGCCATCTCGGCCGTCGTCAGCACCTTCTTGATCTTGGAGGCTTGCCCGGCGGTATTGAATTCCTGGAGCCGCTGCTTGCACAGCTTGGTCATCGCTTCCATTGCGGGCTTCAGGTACTTGCGCGGGTCGAACTCTTCCGGATTGTCCTTGAGCACTTTCCGGATCTGGCCGGTCATCGCCATGCGGTTGTCGGTGTCGATGTTGATCTTGCGCACGCCGTTCTTGATGCCGCGCTGGATCTCGGCCACCGGCACGCCCCAGGTCGGCTTCATCTTGCCGCCATAGGTGTTGATGATGTCCTGGAGGTCCTGTGGCACCGACGAGGAGCCGTGCATGACGAGATGCATGTTCGGCAGCTTGCGGTGGATCTCCTCGATCACGTTCATGGCGAGGATGTCACCGTCGGGCTTGCGGGTGAACTTGTAGGCGCCGTGAGACGTCCCCATCGCGATCGCGAGCGCGTCGACCTGGGTCTCCTGGACGAACTTCACGGCTTCATCCGGATTGGTCAGGAGCTGGTCGTGGCTGAGCTTGCCCTCGGCGCCGTGGCCGTCTTCCTTGTCGCCCATGCCGGTCTCGAGCGAGCCGAGCACGCCGAGCTCGCCCTCGACCGAGATGCCGCCGAGATGGGCCATGTCGGTCACGGTCTTGGTGACGCCGACATTGTAGCCCCAGTCGCCGGGGGTCTTGCCGTCGGCCTTGAGCGAGCCGTCCATCATCACCGAGGTGAAGCCGGCCTGGATCGCGGTCATGCAGGTTGCCGGCTCGTTGCCGTGGTCGAGATGCACGCAGACCGGGATGTGCGGATAGATCTCGGTCACCGCGTCCATCATGTGCTTGAGCATGACGTCGTTGGCATAGGAGCGCGCACCGCGCGAGGCTTGGATGATGACGGGCGCGTCGACCTGGTTGGCCGCGTCCATGATCGCCAGCGCCTGCTCCATGTTGTTGATGTTGAAGGCCGGGACGCCGTAATCGTTCTCCGCCGCATGGTCGAGCAATTGACGCAACGTGATCCGAGCCATCTGTGTTTTTCTCCCGTTTGGGCCTGCAAGGCCACTGCTTGAAGGCGGCTGACGAATTGCCGACCGATTACTTGGTGCGCAGAACTTCGACGCCGGGCAGGGGCTTGCCTTCCATCCATTCAAGAAATGCGCCACCGGCGGTCGAGACATAGGTGAAATGACCGGCCACATGGGCCTGGTTGAGGGCCGCCACGGTGTCGCCGCCGCCCGCAATCGAGATCAGCTTCTTGGCTTTGGTGCGCTCGGCCGCGTGCTTGGCGGCGGACATCGTGCCGCGGTCGAATGGCTGCATCTCGAAGGCGCCGAGCGGTCCGTTCCAGACCAGCGTCGCCGCATCGTCGATCGCGGCATGGACACGCGCGATCGATTGCGGACCGACGTCGAGGATCATGCCGTCGGCCGGGATCGCGTCGAGGCCATAGGCGTGCGACGGCGCGTTGGCCGCGAAATGATAGGCGACGGTGGCGTCGACCGGCAGGATGATGGCGCAGTTGGCGGCTTCCGCCTTTTCCATGATGCGCAGCGCGGTCGCGGCGAGATCCTTCTCCGCCAGCGACTTGCCGATGCCGACGGCCTGGGCGTGCAGGAAGGTGTTGGCCATGCCGCCGCCGATCACCAGCGCGTCGACCTTGGTCACCAGGTTTTCGAGCAGGTCGATCTTGGTCGAGACCTTGGCACCGCCGATGATTGCGATGACGGGCTTGGTCGGTGAGCCCAGCGCCTTCTCCAGCGCGACCAGTTCGGCCTGCATGGTGCGGCCGGCATAGGCGGGCAGCTTGTGGCCGAGGCCTTCGGTCGAGGCGTGGGCGCGGTGCGCGGCCGAGAACGCGTCGTTGACCCAGATGTCGCCGAGTTTTGCGAGCTCCGCGACAAAGGCGGGATCGTTCTTCTCTTCCTCTTTGTGGAAGCGGGTGTTTTCCAGACAGAGGATGTCGCCGTCCTTCAGTCCGGCAACGGCCTTGGCTGCGGGCTCGCCGATGCAGTCGTCGGCGAAGGCGACGGGCTTCTTCACGACCTTGGCGAGCGCCTCGGCAACGGGCTTGAGCGAGTCCTTGGCATCGCGCCCTTTCGGCCGGCCGAAATGCGCGAGCAGGATGACCTTGCCGCCCTTGTCCGAGATTTCGGTGATGGTCGGCGCAACGCGCTCGAGCCGGGTCGCGTCGCTGACGCGCCCGTTCTCCATCGGCACGTTGAGATCGACGCGCAGCAGCACGCGCTTGCCCTTCACGTCGACGTCGTCGAGGGTGCGGAATTTGTTGGTCATCTCTGGGCTCTCTTGTCCCGGGCCTCTAGGAGGTCATTCCGGGCGCGCGCACAGCGCGAACTATGGTGCGCAATTGCGCACCTGAGAATCTCGAGATTCCGGGTCTGGTCCTTCGGACCATCCCGGAATGACGAAACAGCTGCGGAGTTAGATCACCTTCGCCATTGCGACAGCGGTGTCCGCCATGCGGTTCGAGAAACCCCACTCGTTATCGTACCAGGACATCACGCGCACCAGCGTGCCGTTCTGCACCTTGGTCTGGTCCATGTGGAACGTCGAGGAGTGCGGGTCGTGGTTGAAGTCGATCGAGACGTTCGGCGCGGTGGTGTAGCCGAGGATGCCCTTGAGCTGCTGCTCGGAAGCACGCTTCATCGCCTCGTTGATTTCCTTCGGATCGGTGGCGCGCTTGGCGACGATCTTGAGGTCGACGACCGAGACGTTCGGGGTCGGCACGCGGATCGCGACGCCGTCGAGCTTGCCCTTCAGTTCCGGCAGCACCAGGCCGATGGCCTTGGCGGCGCCGGTCGAGGTCGGGATCATCGACATCGCAGCCGCACGGCCGCGATAGAGATCCTTGTGCATGGTGTCGAGTGTCGGCTGGTCGCCGGTGTAGGCGTGGATCGTGGTCATGAAGCCGGTCTCGATGCCGACGAGGTCGTTCAGCACCTTGGCGATCGGCGCAAGACAGTTGGTGGTGCAGGAGCCGTTGGAGACGACCAGATGTTCCCGTGTCAGCGTGTCGTGGTTGACGCCGTAGACGATGGTGGCGTCGGCGCCGTCGGCGGGCGCGGACACCAGCACGCGCTTGGCGCCGGCGGTCAGATGCGCGGAGGCCTTGTCCTTCGAGGTGAAGATGCCGGTGCATTCCATCGCGATGTCGATGCCGAGATCCTTCCACGGCAGCTTCGAGGGATCGCGCTCGGCGGTCACCTTGATCTTGTTGCCGCCGAGGCTGATCGTGTCGCCATCGACGGTCACAGTGCCGGGGAAACGGCCATGGACGCTGTCGAAGCGAAGCAGATGGGCGTTGGTTTCGACCGGGCCGAGGTCGTTGATGCCGACGACCTCGATGTCCTTGCGGCCGGACTCAGCGATGGCCCGCAGGATGTTGCGGCCGATGCGGCCAAAACCGTTGATTCCGACGCGGACTGCCATGTTTCGTCTCCTTCAATGACCGTTGTCATCCCGCACAACGCGCTAGCGCGCCTGCAAGGGTTTTTTTAGGGCGGACGCCCGGTTCGGCCGGGCGGGGCTTGATCATATGAGAGTTAGGTAGTCCTTTTTTTCGGCAATCTCAACTCTCAGGAAACGCGTTTCAGAACGGCGTTAACCGCGGCCTCGGCGGTAATGCCAAAGTGCTGGAATACCTTGTTGAGAGGGGCGCTGGCGCCGAAGGAGTGCATGCCGATAAATTCGCCATCCTGGCCGATCACGGCGTCCCAGCCCCAGCGCACGGCGGCCTCGATCGCGACCTTGACCGGCGCGTTGCCGATGATCTCGTCGCGGCGCTCCTTTGGTTGCGCTAGCAGGAGCTCGAGCGAGGGAACCGAAACCACCCGGGTCGGAATGCCGCGCTCGGCGAGCTGCTTCTGGGCGGCCACGGCCATCTCCACTTCGGAGCCCGATGCGAACAGCGTCGCCTTGGCTTCGCCCTGGGCGGCGACCAGCTCGTAGGCACCAAACCGGCAGGGGCTCTCGTTCGGTGCGGTGGTGCGCAGCTGCGGCAGGTTCTGCCGGGTCAGCGCCAGCACTGTCGGGCCGTCGATGCGGTTGAGCGCGAGCTCCCAGCATTCGGCAACCTCGATGGAATCGCAGGGGCGGAACACGCGCATATTGGGAATGGCGCGAAGCGCCGAGAGATGTTCGACCGGCTGGTGGGTCGGGCCGTCTTCGCCGAGACCGATGGAATCATGGGTCATCACATAAACGACCCCGGTCCCCATCAACGCGGCGAGCCGCATCGCGGGCCGCGCGTAGTCGGTGAACACCAGGAACGTCGCGCCGTTCGGCGCAAAACCGCCGTGCAGGAAGATGCCGTTCATCGCCGCGCACATGCCGTGTTCGCGGATGCCGTAATGGATGAAGCGGCCCTTCGGCGTCTTGGCCGAGAACGCGGTCGCCGATTTCGCCTTGTTGTTGTTGGAGCCGGTGAGGTCGGCCGAGCCCGCCAAAAATTCCATCGGCATCGCGCCGGCAATCACTTCGATCACGGCTTCGGAGGATTTGCGGGTCGCCGCGGTCATCGGCTTTTCCAGCAGCTCCTTCTTGTAGCCTTTGAACGCCTTCGCCAGCGCGGCCGGGCGCTCGTGGCGCAGGCGACGCTCGAACTCGGCGCGCTTGCGGCTGCCGAGTTCACCGAGCCTTGCTTCCCATTCCTGTCGTGCCGCCGCGCCACGGCTGCCGGCCGCGCGCCAGGCTTTCAGCACGTCGTCGGGCACCGAGAACGGCTCCAGCGAAATGCCGAGATTTTCCTTGGCCGCCTTGAGCTCGTCGGCACCGAGCGCTTCGCCGTGGACCTTGTTGGTGCCGGCCTTGTGCGGGGCGCCGAAACCGATGGTGGTGCGGCACGCAATCAGCGTGGGCTTGTTTGATTTCTGCGCGCGCGTGATCGCGGCGGCGATTGCGGCCTGGTCGTGGCCGTCGATCTTCTCGGCCGCCCAACCCGCCGACTTGAAGCGCTTCACCTGGTCCACGGAATCGGAGATCGAGGTCGGACCGTCGATCGAGATGCCGTTGTCGTCATACAGCACGATGAGCTTGTTGAGCTTCCAGTGCCCGGCCATCGCGATCGCTTCCTGCGACACGCCTTCCATCAAATCGCCGTCGGAAGCGATCACATAGGTGTGGTGATCGACGATCTTCTTGCCGAATTCGGCGGCGAGCATCTTCTCGGCGAGCGCCATGCCAACGGCGGTGGAAATGCCCTGGCCGAGCGGACCGGTGGTGGTCTCGATGCCCTTGGTGTGGCCGTGCTCGGGATGTCCGGGTGTCAGCGATCCCAGCTGGCGAAAGTCCTTGAGCTGGTCGATCGTCATCTCGGGGCTGCCGATCAGATACAGCAGCGAATAGATCAGCATTGAGCCGTGCCCGGCCGAGAGCACGAAGCGGTCGCGGTCCGGCCAGTCCAGCGCGGCGACGTCGAATTTCAGGAATTGCGTGAACAGCACGGTCGCCATGTCGGCGGCGCCCATCGGTAGGCCCGGATGACCCGATTTCGCCTTTTCGACGCCGTCCATGGCAAGGCCGCGGATCGCATTGGCCATACGGTTGTGATCGACCTGCGTCATGTCTGAAAATCCGTCTGAAATGAGGCGCTTGTGGCTGGATTCGCCGCGCCGGAAGGAGCCTTTCGGCCGCTGGGGTCGCGGCTGGGATAGCATCTCGGTTCCGGCAGGCCAAGGCAATCAAACGCCGGTTTGGCCGCAAAAGTTGCTTACGGCATGATCCGGAAAAGTGGAGGCCGGTTTTCCGGCCAGATCATGCCCGGCAGGAACTGATAGATCGGGGTGAAGCCCATCCCGATCTATCAGTGCATAGTTTCGTGGCGGCGTTGCGCTCCGCTAGCTTGCCACGTAAATTTCTGCTTCTAACCGCTTGCCGAACCGAGTCTTTTGCCGGACGGCAAGCCCCCCGGGGATAGGCCACAGGTTCCGCCGCTGACTGCATGAACGATCGCGTATCCAACAGCTCTGCCATGACCGAGTCCTCGGCCGTCGAGATCGAGATCGCGACCCGCAGGCTCATGGCGGCGCTCGACTCGCTCGAAAGCGCGGTCGAGCGGCGGCGCGATGCCGATCGCGACGAGAACGAGCTCGCGGCGCGGATCCAGGCGCTGGGCGCGGATCGCTCGCGGCTTGCCGACGAGCTCGACGGCGCGCTGGTGAAGGCGCGCAAGCTCGAGCGCTCCAGCCGCGAGATCTCCGATCGGCTGGATTCCGCGATCGTCACGATACGTTCGGTGCTCGATACCGGAGAGGACGGATGAGCCACATCAACGTCACCATCAACGGCCGGCAATACCGCATGGCCTGCGAGGAGGGCCAGGAGGTGCGGCTGCTCAAGCTCGCCGAAAGCCTGGAGACGCGGATTCAGTCGCTGCGCGGAAAGTTCGGCGAGATCGGTGATGCCAGGCTCACCGTGATGGCGGCGCTGACCGTCTGCGACGAATTGGTCGACGCCGGCAACCGCATCCGGACGATGGAGCAGGAGCTGACCGAATTGCGGGATTTCCGCAACGCCGCCGTCGAGCGCGCCCGCTTGACCCAGACCGCGGTCGTGAACGCACTGAACTCTGCGGCCGAGCGCATCGAGAAGTCGACCCAGGTTCTGAACCGGACCGTCGGCAACGGGATCGCCATCGGCTGACCCTTCACCGGGCTGGCGATTCGTCAGTATCGTTGTTACATTGCCCGAGCGAGGCTGCGACGCGCGTCAGGAGCCATTATCCCCGGGGCCTTATCGATCCTTTAGGGAACTGTCCCTGGCCGGGCCCGTGGGCTCGGACATATGGTGCCCACCTACTTTCGTAGGGAACTCCGGGATCGAGTGCTTCAACGGCGTTCGCGGCTTCGCACTTTTGTTTTTCTTCCTTCTGGTTCGTGCCTGTCGAAATTGCGTCCCCGACACGCTGCGGGTGATGACAGCGGGGGGTAGCTCTGCCTCGGGGGCACGCGCATGACCAACACCAAAGCCGAACTCCGTGCCAAGGCCCTCGCGGCGCGCGATGCGCTGAGCGAAAAGAAACGCACCGCGGCCGCCGCCAAGCTCGCCAAGCGCGGGCTGCCGTTCCAGCTCCTGCCTGGCAGTATCGTATCCGGCTATTCGCCGATCCGCAGCGAGATCGATCCGATGCCGCTGCTGAAGAAGCTCGCCGAGCAGGGCGCCAGGCTCGCGCTGCCTTGCGTCACCGCGCGCGGCCAGGCGCTGATCTTTCGCGTCTTCCATCCCAACGATCGCCTGATGCTCGGCCCGCTCGGCATTCCCGAGCCGTCGCCTGGGGCCGCTGAAGTCATTCCCGACATCATGCTGACGCCGCTCGCTGCCTTCGATCGCCTTGGCCATCGCATCGGTTATGGCGCGGGGCACTACGACCACACTTTCGCGCATCTGCGAAAAGCCAAGACTATCGTCGGCATCGGGCTCGCTTTTGCAGCGCAGGAGATCAAGGCGGTTCCGGCACTAGCCCACGACGTCGCGCTGGATTATGTGCTAACGGAATCCGACGTATTCGATTTCCGGAGTTCTGAAGTTGCGCATTCTGTTCGTGGGTGATGTCGTCGGCCGTGCCGGGCGCAATGCCATCGCCGAATATCTGCCCGGCATGGTCAAGGACTGGTCGCTCGATCTCGTCGTCGTCAACGGCGAGAATTCCGCCGGCGGCTTCGGCATCACGGAAGCGATCTATCAGGAGTTTCTCGACGCCGGCGCCGACGCGGTGACGCTCGGCAATCACTCGTGGGACCAGCGCGAAGCGCTTGTGTTCATCGAGCGCGCCGAGCGCCTGGTGCGGCCGGCGAACTATCCGCGCGGTACGCCCGGCCGCGGCGCCGCATTGGTCGAGACCAAGAACGGGAAGCACGCGCTCGTCGTCAACGCGCTCGGCCGCGTCTTCATGACCCCGTTCGACGATCCCTTCGCAGCGCTGGAGCGCGAGCTCGGTGCCTGTCCGCTCGGCGTTGCCGCGGACGCCATCGTCGTCGATTTCCATTGCGAGGCGAGCAGCGAGAAGCAGGGCATCGGCTTCTTCTGCGATGGCCGCGCCAGCCTCGTCGTCGGCACCCACACCCATGTGCCGACCGCCGATCATCAGATCCTGTCGGGGGGCACCGCCTACATGACCGATGCCGGCATGACCGGCGACTACGATTCCATCATCGGCATGCAGAAAGAAGAGCCGCTGCGGAGGTTCACCTCCGGGATTCCGTCAGGCCGCTTCGAGCCGGCAGCGGGCGCGGCGACGCTCAGTGGCGTGGCCGTAGAGACTGATGACGCGACCGGACTCGCACTGCGCATCGCGCCGGTGCGTGCCGGCGGCCGGCTGGAGCCGGCGACGCCGAAATTCTGGTTGAGCTGAAGCGACAAATTCAGTGTCGTCCCGGCCTAGTGCGCAATTGCGCACGGGGGCCGGGACTCATAACCCCAGGGAGTAGTGTGAGGCTCAGCTCCCACTCCGAATCTTCGCCAAACGACTTCCTGTGGGTATGGTTCCCGGATCTGCGCTCCGCTCCGCTGCGCTTGTCCGGGACGACAGTAGAGATTGACGCGCGATTGCGCATCAATCCCGCTGCGCCACTACTCCGCCGTCTGCTCCCTCAACTCCGCAACATCCTTCGCCGTCAGCTTCGACCCCTTCGTCCCGAACCGCGCCGTGACATAATTCGCCACCGCGGCAATCTCGTCGTCGCTATACGCGTTGCCGAACGCGGGCATCGACAGCGCCCCGTCGGGCGTGTGGCGCTTGGTGCCTGACAGCACGATCTGCGCGACGTTGGTGGCGGCAGGGTCGTTGACGGCCCAGGTGCCGGTCAGCGTCGCCATCGGCGAGACCGGGCTCTCGCCGCTCCAGCCATGGCAGCTGGCGCAGGCGCTGGCGAACATCTTCTTGCCGCGCGCGTCCGCCGTAACACCGTCCTTGTGCGAGGCGGGCGCAACGGGTGCGGTGGTTGCGGGCAGGTCGGGCGAGGGCTGCGGCGGCACGCTGCGCAAGTACGCGACGATGCTGCTTATGTCCTCAGGCGCGAACTGGCTGAAACTGTGGTCGACCGCTTCACCCATCGGACCCGACGCCGAGCCGTGGCCCGGCGCATGGCCAAGCGACAGATAGGAGATCAGGTCCTCGTCGCGCCAGTTCCCGAGACCAGTGGCCTTGTCGGAGGAGATGTTGAAGGCGCGCCAGCCGGCCGTAATCGCGCCTGCGAATTTCTTGCGGTTGTCCAACGCAAAGCCGATATTGCGCGGCGTATGGCATTCGCCGCAATGCGCCAATGCTTCAACAAGATACGCGCCGCGATTCCACTCGGGGCTCTTGGAGGTGTCGGGCGCAAAGCGCGTGTCGGGATTGAACACGGCCGACCAGACAATCATGGCCCAGCGCTGGTTGAACGGGAACGCCAGCGTGTTCTCCGGCGGCTTCGCGCGCACCGCCGGCAGGCTGAACAGATAGGCCTTCACCGCCAGCACGTCCTCGTCGGTCATGTAGGTGTAGGACGTGTACGGCATCGCCGGATAAAGCCGGGCGCCGTCATGGCGCTTGCCGCGCTGGACCGCGTTGAGGAAATCCTGGTCGCTGTAATTGCCGATGCCGGTGTCCTTGTCCGGCGTGATGTTGGTCGAATAGAGCGTGCCGAACGGCAGCTTGAAGCCGAGCCCGCCGGAATAGTCCTTCTCGCCCGGCTTGCTGTGGCAGACCATGCAATCGGCCGCCTTCGCGAGATATTCGCCGCGCTCGACCATGCCAACCTTCTCCAGCTTCGCCGGCACGCCGGTCGGCTTGCCGGCGCGGTATTCCGCCAGAGCCACCTTGGGGCCGCCGGCGAAGTCGAGCGGACCCGGCCCGCGGATGAACCAGACGCCGAGCGCCGCCACGACGATGGCGATCACGACGATGCCGGTGAGAATACGCATCTTGCCGCTCATGCCTTTTTCCCCGCAGCCAGCAGTTTTCGATCGATCGGCAGGCGCCGCAGCGCGACGCCGGTTGCCGCGTAAATGGCGTTGCGCAGCGCCGGCGGTCCGGCGTTGACGCCGGCCTCGCCGATGCCGCCGGGCGCCTCGCCGCTCTTGACCACGATGACCTCGATCTTCGGCATCTCGTTGATGCGCATCATGCGGTAGTCGTGGAAGTTCGATTGCTGCACGCGGCCCTTCTCGATGGTGATCTCGCCATAGAGCGCGGCGGTGAGGCCGAACACCAGGCCGCCCTCGATCTGCGCTTTCACCGTATCGGGATTGACCGCAATGCCGGTGTCGACCACCGAGGTGATGCGGCGGAGCACGATCTCGCCGATATCGTCGATCTCCGCTTCCACAACGGTGGCGAGGAAGCTTGCAAACGACGGCTGGACGCAGACGCCGCGACCGACGCGCGGTGGCAGCGGTTGGCCCCAGCCGGATTTCTCGGCCGCGAGATTGAGCACCGCGAGCATGCGCGGATTCTTCGTCAGCATCGAGCGGCGGAATTCGACCGGATCCTTGCCGGCCTTGCGCGCGAGCTCGTCCATCGCGCATTCGACCGCGAACACGTTGTTGTTCGGACCGACGCCGCGCCAGAAGCCGGTGGGCACCGCCGGCGGTTCGGCGCGGACATATTCGACATGGAAGTTGGCGAAGTCGTAGGGCGCATCCACCGCGGCATCGACCGCGTCGATGTCGATGCCTTTCTGGAACGCCGGCGGCAGCCAGCGCGCCAGCACTGCGGAGCCGGCGACCTTGTACTTCCAGGCCGCGACCTTGCCGTCGACCAGCGATGCCGTGACCTGGTCGCGATAGACCGGTCGATAGACGTCGTGCTGGATGTCCTCCTCACGAGTCCATATCACCTTGACGGGATAGTCGACCTGTTTTGCGATCTTCACGGCGGCCACCACCATGTCCGGCTCGAGCTTGCGGCCGAAGCCGCCACCGAGCAGATGCTGGTTGACGATCACCTTGTCGACGGGGAGGCCCGCGGCCTTCGCCGCCTCCGACTGCACGCGCGTCATGATCTGCGTGCCGGTCCAGATCTCGCACACATCTGGCCTGACGTGAACGGTCGCGTTGATCGGCTCCATCGAGGCGTGCGCCAGGAACGGCAGTTCGAAGCTCGCCTCGAACCTGTCGCCGCTCGCGAGCCCCTTGACGATGTCGCCGACCGATTTCGCGACCACGCCGTCCTTCGCGCTGGCGGCGCGCAGATGCTGCCAGATGTCGTTTGTGCTGAGCTTCGCGTTCGGTCCCTCGTTCCACTCGATCTTGAGTGCATCGAGGCCTTTCTTGGCGGCCCACATGTGGTCGCCGATCACGGCGACCGTGTCCTCGAGCACCACGACCTTGCGCACCCCTGGGATTTTCACCGCCGCGCTGTCGTCGACCTTGCCGACCTTGCCGCCGAAGACCGGGCAATTGGCGATCGCGGCGATCTTCATGCCGGGCAGGATCGCGTCGATGCCGTAGACGGCCTTGCCGTTGACCTTGTCCGGCGTGTCGAGCCGCTTCAGGGGCTGGCCGATGATCACGAAATCCTTGGGGTCCTTGAGCGGCACGTCCTTCGGCGGCGTCTTGGCCTGTGCGGCCAGTGCCAGTTCGCCATAGCCGAGCTTGCGGCCGCTTGCGGCGTGCATGACCTCGCCTTTTGACGCGGTGCAGCTTGCAGGCTCGACCTGCCATTGCGTCGCTGCGGCCTGCACCAGCATCGCTCGCGCGCTCGCGCCGGCTGCGCGCAACGGCTTCCACCAGGCGCGGATCGAGGTCGAGCCACCGGTCGCCTGCAGGCCGAAGGCGGGATTGGCGTAGAGCTGGTCGTTGGGCGGCGCGTGCAGCACCGCAACCTTTGCCCAATCCGCGTCGAGCTCTTCGGCCAGGATCATCGAGATCGAGGTATAAATGCCCTGGCCCATCTCGACCTGCGGCATGATCAGGACGGTGCGGCCAGTGTCTTCGATCCGGATGAAGGCGTTCGGGGCGAACTTGCCATCGGTGGTGTCACGCGGCTGCTCCGGTTCGTTGACGGCGGCGCGCAGCGGCAGATGGAAGGCGAGCAGGAATCCGGTCGCGAGACCGCCAGTTAGCAGCGAGCGGCGGGAAACGTCGGGAAGAGTCTTGTCTGCGATCATGGCGGACCTCATGACTGGCGGCCGGAGGCGGCCTGCTTGATGGCCTCGCGGATGCGCACATAGGTGCCGCAGCGGCAGATGTTGCCGGCCATCGCGGCGTCGATGTCGGAATCGTCAGGGCTGGGCGTTGCCGCCAGCAGTGCCGCGGCCGCCATGATCTGGCCGGACTGGCAGTAGCCGCACTGGATCACTTCGGCATCGAGCCAGGCCTTTTGCACCTTTGCGCCGGCCGGCGTGCTGCCGACATGCTCGATCGTGGTGATGGCGCGGTTCGCGACCGCGCTGACCGGCAAGACGCAGGAGCGGACTGCCTTGCCATCGACGTGCACGGTGCAGGCGCCGCACTGCGCGATGCCGCAGCCGAATTTGGTGCCGGTCATCCCGAGGACGTCGCGCAGGACCCACAGCAGCGGCATTTCAGGTGGCGCGTCGAACGATTTCGTTTCGCCGTTGATGGTGAGAACAGTTGCCATATGCATCCCCTTGCTCGCTCGATCGCTTACGGCGATCTAGTCAGCGAATTCGCGCGCACAATAATCATATCGATGCGAAACGATGAAGCGTCGACATGTCCGGCAATGCATATTTGCGGAGCGTGAGCGTCAGGCCATGACGTTCACGAATTTGTGCGGCGATCGCTGCGGTGATTTTGGGCTAATTGATATGATAATCGTCATTTTCTGACGTTTTTTCGTCGCGAGCGTCATTGATCGCCGCAGATGATCGTGCGAATGCGCAAAATCATGCGATGACGAAACTCGTGCGATTATGGAAGTCAGACGGCGAGCACTTCTGACGCGATCAATTGCAGCGGCTCATTGTTGTGCCCTCTCCCCTTGTGGGAGAGGGCAGCGACGCCGGTAGACGCAGGCTCACTCTGGTGAGGGGTCGGTCTCCGCGTATGGGCGCCGTTTTGAATCAACCGACAAACGGAAGCCTGATCGTGAACGAGGCGCCGCCGTGCTCCCGATTACTCGCTGATATGAACCCGTTGTGCGCTTCGATGATGGTGCGCGCAATGGACAGGCCCATGCCCATGCCTTCGGCTTTGCTGGTGTAAAACGGCTCGAAAATTTCCTTTAGTTTGTCTTCGGGAATGCCGGGCCCGCGATCCGACACGGATAACTCCGCAAACTTCTCGACGCGCGAAGTCCGGATGCTGATGCTGCGATGTTCAGGCGGCGTATCCTTCATCGCCTCGATGCCGTTCATTACAAGGTTCAGAACAACCTGTTGAAGTTGAATGCGGTCGCCGAGGATCGGAAGCGCATTCTGCGTAGTCGGGCTGGTCAATTCGATCTGTCGTGCGATGGCCAGTGCTGAAAGAAAATCTATGGTTTCCCGCACAACATCGTTGAGGTCCAATTCTATCGGGTCGAAGGGAGCTTTTTTCATCAGACTTCGTAACCTTCGAATGACTTCGCTGGCGCGCTGATCATCCCTTAGAATATCGCCCAGGATCTCGCTTAATTCGGCAAGGTCCGGATTTGAGGATTTGAGTATCGCCTGTGCCGTTTCGGTATTCGTCAGAATAGACCCTAGTGGCTGATTTATTTCATGGGCAATCGACGCAGTAAGCTCCCCAGCGGTCGAGAAGCGGTTGACGTGGGCGAGTTCTTTCATTCGCTGCCGCGCTTGTACTTCCGCCAACCGACGCCGACGATGTGCGCTCAGCAGGGCCAAGATTAACCCAGCTTGCGCGAGAAGAACGGCACTGATCAGCAGGATTTGTGAGGAATAACGCTGCCATGCAGTTTGCTCCCGAAACAGGATTTCGCTCCCCGGCGGCAGGCGGCTCTCGCTGATGTTCCAGCGCTGAAGCAGTCGCCAATCGTATTTCGGCGCTGAAAATCCGATTGGATTGATGCCGCTGAGCTTCTCGCCTCGCAACATGCGCACGGCAACAGCAGCCATTGGTTGGGCGCCCTCAGCCGGTGAAAACATCGGACCGCCAACAACCTGACCGACAAAGTAAGACTGATCGAATGAAAAAATGGGAGCGTTGGCGACTTCATAGATGCGCCTCAATGGCTCCTTGTCTCCATAGACGGCACCTGCACCGTCCACCGCTAGCTGCTGATAGAAAAGTGCAGTGTGCGGTGGCAAAGTCGCAACTGCTTTCAGTATATCCGCTAGCGGCTGCTCGCCGTAAAAGATTAATTCAACGTTGTTTTTCTTCAGCAGTGGACCGACTATCCGTTGGTTCTCGCCAGCCCAAAAGCGCTCACTGGGGGAGCTTCCGAGGATGATCGCGATGGCCTTTGTTTCCGGCAGCAACCGCAAAATGTTTTCAAAAGCCGCGACTTGATCGTATCGCACCCCGGCCAAGGCGTCCCGCTCCGACAACATGGATGGCTCAACCCGCCGCACCTCAACTGCCGCAAGCAGCATCGGCGTTGTCGGATAGAAGTTTGGCCTGTGCTGCTGGACGAAGAGGGCAGCGGGTGCACCTAAAGCGACAATCAAATCCGGCGGCCGTTGAGCATAGAGCGCCTTAAGATACTCAACAAATTTCGCATCGGCGGCGTCGTCCCCGTCCAGCGCCGTGACGAGCGAGTGTTCCTGAATGTTCAGCGGCCAAGGCGATTGTTTGTTGAGTTCTCTCTGAATTTCCCTGCTCCATGCGGCTCCTTGCTCAAAATTCGGGCCGAATGTATGAAGCAGCAAAATCTTTTTCGGTTGGCCGGCAATCTGGCCAGACAGGGTTTGGGCGGTTGTGCTCCCCATTGAGACGACAAGCACGACAACGGCAGCAACCCACACGCAAACGCGCCGCTTTAGCGAGGTCATCGCGATGGTCGCCTCACCAGTACATCGTCGCATTGGCTAACACGTTGAGGGCGCTCCCGGTCTGCGGCGTATAGACTACCGGCGTGGGGTGATTGGTGTACCCGAGCCCGATGCCCACGCGGATGCCGGGCGCAATGGGTGCATAATAGGCTGCAGTTATCGAAAAATTGCCGGTATGCGCGAGCTGGCCGCCTCGCACGGCGGCATCGACCAGATATCGGCTGAAGACATTGCGGGAGACAACCAAGGATACCATATCGCCTGGCCGGGACGGCAGCAGACCTATGCCATAGAGGCGTGCCTCATAGTACTCGCTGACGCGATTGAATTCCGGCGGAGCGTACATCGCGGTGAGGCCAGCGTACCACCCCCTTGCAGCCTGACCTTCGACTCGAGCAAGTTGGACAAATTGTCGATCCGCCAGAAGATAGGCTGCGTAATTCCCGGCATTCCGTCCGCCGAATTCGAAATCGACATACCTGCTGGTGTTGATGATGGCTGCGGCACGCACCCAGGTCGCAAGCTGGCCGGGGGCGGCCTCTTTGCGATAGCCAACCTCGTTGATCGCGAGAAATCCACTGTTCGGCGTAGACCAGTCCAGGCCGGTCGGGTTAGCGGTCTTCTCGGCGAAGGGGCCATCCGGGCTGCTCGCCACCTGCACACCGAACTTGTCATATAGCCCCTCCGGGCCGTTGACCTTGATGTTGATCGCCGGTTTCGCCCAGGCCCAGGCGCTTAGACCCGCCGCGACCGGAATTTGTCCGCTCGGTCCAAAGATGCTGGACGACAAATTGCCTGCGAGAAATGGTCCCCAATACTCAACAACATTGGCCAAATATCCAACCTTCAATTCCACCTGCCGGTTCAGGAAGGTCTGATAATAGCTGAGTGTCGCGAGGCTAAATGCGTTCGGCCCAGCCGGTGCCCAGGTGTCGTAATTGTAGATGCCGCCAACCGCGATCTGACCGTCGGAAATACCGTATCTGCTGAGGTCGTAAGTCATCTGCATCACGTTATTCGTGAAGAAGGTTGGCTTCTGACCATTATAGACCTGCTGGCCGAACGTGCTCCGCTCCGCGGGCAGCATGTTGTCGTAAAAGTTGTTGTTGGTGTAGCCGACGTAGCCGATCCCGAGTGCCGCGAGACTTGATCGGATGCCGGCGAAATCGGGGTCGATGGTATCCTGCGGACCGGGCAGCGCCACGATGAGCCCCTTGATCCGGAGCGACTGGAAGTCAACCTTTGGCGCGGCTGGCGCGGGCCCGAATGCGGTGTCTTCTGTCAGCTCAGTAGCATGACAAGTCGCTTGCAGAAGGAAGCCAGCACAAATCGATAATGCGAACGCCTTCAACATGCAGTCCCAATCGCAACGCGAGGTGCACTATCAGGCTGGCACGGCTAGCAGACCTCATCAAGTGGTAGAGATGATGAGCTTTTGCGATCGCAAATATGCTTGCTTCTACGGGGGCACATGTCTTTGACATGCGAAATCGTGCTCCGTCATACCTCGGAGGACTACTGGAACATGCCCCACAATTTGGTACCAACCCGCAACGCAACCCCGAAAAACGCCCGGGTGAAATATCTTCAATCTATGGGGTCGCGCGGTCCCCCAACAGTTCTATGCCCGTCAAAGGACCCCGGAGACAGCCATTGAGATCGCGCAGGGGACGCGCGTGGTGCGCGTCTGGGCTCTTCGACGCATTCGGGTATTGTCCGCGCGGGGGACGCATCAGCGCGCGTCCTGCGTATGTAGGAGCTTCTCGCGTCCCGGCGGGAATAGGATACACCTCAGGATACATGAAAAACCCCACCACGGCGTTCGGCCAACAGGCGCCGTTTTGGATCAACCGACAAAGGAAGCCTGATCGTGAACGAGGCACCGCCGTGCTCCCGATTACTCGCTGATATGAACCCGTTGTGCGCTTCGATAATGGTGCGCGCAATGGACAAGCCCATGCCCATGCCTTCGGCTTTGCTGCTGTAAAACGGCTCGAAAACCTGTTTCAATTTGCCTTCTGGAATGCCGGGTCCGCGATCTGATACGGATAGCTCGGCAAACTGATCGGCGCGCGCAGTCCGGATGCTGATAGTGCGGCTTTCGTGAGACGTGTCCTTCATAGCCTCGACCCCGTTCAGCACAAGGTTCAAAATGACTTGTTGAAGCTGAATGCGGTCGCCGAGGATCGGTAGCGCATCCGCCGTGATCACGTTGACCATTTCGAATCTTCGGCTGACAGTTAGCGCCGAAAGAAATCTCACCGTCTCTTGCACAACCTCATTGAGGTCCAATTTCTTCAACTCGAACGGCGCCTTTTTTAGGAGGCTGCGCATCCTGCGAATGACCTCGGTGGCACGCCGGTCATCCTGTACAATATCGTTCACAATTTCCCTGAGTTCAACAACATCAGAAAGTGCAGCGATATCGGGACGCTGCGATTGCAGGATCGCGGCTGCGGTTTCGGCGTTCGTCAGAATAGACCCAAGCGGCTGGTTGATCTCGTGAGCAATCGAGGCGGTCAGTTCACCAGCGGTCGCGAAGCGATTGACGTGGGCCAGTTCAGCCATCCGCTGTCGCGACTGTACTTCGGCGAATTGACGCCGACGATGCTCAAATAACAAAAGTGCGATCAGTCCCGCTTGCGCGAGGACAAGCGCGATAGTGAACGTGATTTGCCACCAATATCGCTCCCACAACGTGGGCTCCCGGAAGTAGACGGCGCTACCGGGCGGCAGATCGCGCTCGGCAATTCCCCACCGCTGCATTTGTCGCCAGTCGAATATGGGAGATGCAACGTCAACGAATGATGGCTTGATGTCGGCGATCTTTTCGCCATTGAGGATGCGAAGCGCGACCGTGGCGGCTTTGGTGCTTTGCTCAACCACGGAATGCATGGGGCCACCGACGATGCCGTCTCCAAAAAAAGATTGGTCGTGAGTAAAGATCGGCGCGTTGGCCACCTTGGAAAGTTGGAGTAACGCGCCGGGCCCCTCATACGCCACGCCCGCGGCGTCAACATTCAGCAAGAGCCAGAAGATCGCACTATGCGGCGGGAGGGTCGCTGCGTCCTTCTGAATTTCTTCAAATGAAAGTTCATTGTAGTATCGAATTTGTACTCTCCCCGCCAGCGGCGCGGTTCGTCGGCGCGTCTCTTCCAGCCAATACGTTTCGCTTGGAGATGCTCCAATTACGACTGCAATTGTGGTTGTTAGAGGCAAGACGCTCAGAATATTTTCGAAGAACTCGATGGTGTTGTTGGTAGATCCCACCACGGTGTCATTTTCGCCCAATTTATCGAAGGCCACGCGCCGCCGCTCCACAGCCGTCAAGACCATCGGCGTATTTGGAAAAAGCTCTTTTCGGTGCCGCTGGACAAAATTGGCGGCTGGGGCGCCAATGGACATGATCAGATCGGGCGGGTTCTGGGTATTAAGGGCGTGAAGATATTCGACGAACGGACCATCTGATTTGTCGTTACTCAGGCGAGCAACCACAAGCGAGTGGTCCTGAAACTCCACTTTGCTGTGCCGACTTATTTCAGATCGAATGGCCTCTGCATAAACGGTCCAAGGCTTGAACCGAAGGCCGAACGAATGCAGCATCAGAACACGTTTCGGCGCTGGATCAGCTGCATAACTTTGGCCTGTCGTCGCGACCAACAATGCGACGGTCAACGCAGCGGTGAGGTTCCGCGCGGGACGGGTCCGCCATGGTGAGGGAGGCAGCCAGAAAAGCATCGCACTCCAAGCCCCGATCCAGGTGGAGCACCGTAACCGCTCGATTAGATTATCAACAAGGGGAAACTGCGGGGCAATTCTGACACAAGCAGGTCCGCAAGACCCGCGCGCTGCGTTGTGTACACTGATCTATATAATTTAGGGGGATGATTCTTGAATATCCTCGCAACAGGCCGTCGCGCGGTCCGCACAAAGCCACGCCCTCGAAAGGACCCGCAGAGTGCGAAGCCGCGCGATCGCGCGTCGCCACGGATTAATAGGCGCAAATATAGTTCCCGTAAGCATCGTAGCAGCTGCGGCGGTACGCAGCAGTGCCAAGGGCAGCCGCGCCGACCGCTGCCGCCCCTACACCGTAGCCCCGATAGCCATAGCCGCGATAGCCGCCCCGATAGCCGTAGCCACGGTAGCCTGCGCCCCGCACTGCAACAGCGCCGCCGCCTCGCGGTCCTCGAACTGCGACCGCACCGCCGCGGTATCCGCCGCCACCCCGATAGGCACCTCCGCCGCGCCGAGCCTCGGCATCATCGGGGATCAAGCAGGCGGTGAGCAAAACGAAAGCGGCAAGAGAAGCGAGAATATAGCGGAGCATGATGGAACCCTTCCATGAATTCATTGAGCCCCGCGCGCGAGATTGCGGCTCACTCCGGGCGTGAGGTTGATGTAGATCAATCGAACCCGCGCACTGCGACCCCTACGCTATGTTCAGCCGCATCTGAGGCGGCTTCCGTCACTTTCGGTGACGCAAGTGCGAAAAGGGAGGTCCGCCATGCATTCGAGAAAGCTTCGTTCGATAAAGTCCGCGACTGTTGCCGGGATTGCTGCCAGCGCCCTGTTCGGGCTTGCAGGTCTCACCCTCACTCCAGCCCCGGCCAATGCGGTCGTGTACTGCCAGTACACTGCTTACCCGGCGGGCTGCGTTGCCCGGGCAGGCGTCGTGCTCAGCCCGCGCCCGGTGGCGCGCGCCGCAGTCCGTCATAACGCCGGTGGCAATGCGAATGGTGGCGTCAATCGCGTTGGAGCCCGGCGGTAAAGGCCGGTTTCACAAGCCAGGAAGAAGCCGTCATCGTTTCGTCCCGGTGGCGGCTTTTCTTTCTCTGGCGGGGATAGGCCACCGGTACCGCCGGGGCGGCATTACGGCATGAAACACACTTGGTACGTCACTTTTGAGGTGCCGCCGGACGGCACACTGTCACGACGGCGACATCCGCGCCTGACCAACACGTTTGAAAGCGAAGCAGCAGCCAAGGATTTTGCGCGAACCAAATTTAACGACGGACTGGTCGTCACTGCAGGGACTATCATCCCTCACTTTCCGAGAGTGTCGATCCCATCGACCGAAATCCCAAAATGGCTTGAAGCACCGAACCAAGTTGATCCAGATCAATAAGGAGGCCACCGACGCTGGTGACATGCTCTGAGGGGGCAGCAACCGGGAGCCTGAACATGAATGAACGTTCGGAGCCGAAACAGGTCTGTCGTCGCAACGCACTCACTTTCCTTGGGCACGCAGCGGTGTTTGGGTTAGTGGCCTCGCCCGTGAGTTTGACGCTGTCAACGGCGGAAGCTCAGACCACGGCGCCGACCGCCACGGCCACCACGCCGCCAGCGGACGCGCCCAAGTCGGGCACAGAACGCCGCCAGGAGCGGCGCAGCGGTCGAACCGAGCGGCGACAGGAACGCCGGACCGGCCGCACAGAGCGGCGCCAAGAGAGGCGTACAGGACGTGACGAGCGACGGGACGCTCGCGACGGCACCCCGGCTGCCACGACGACCACAGAGCAGAAAAAGTAGGCCGTTCATCGGCAAAGCACAGCGACCGGGCCGCCTCAACGGAGGCCCGGAAGGCCCTACAGCGCCGCTAGCGCCGGGCCACCAGACAGCTGCCGAGCCCCTATCGTATCCAGCCTGAAAAACGATCTTATTCATCTTGCGCCGGAGCTTCTCAACGAGGGCGCGCAGGTCGTCAATGTGTTCGGCAAGTAGCTGCCGCGCCTGCTCTATACGTGATTGTTTCCGCTCCGGCGCGTCGTTGCCCGCAGGGCGTTCGTCAGGATCGTCCATTCTCCTTAGTACGCGGCGTACCGGAAAAAGATTTTATCAAAATAGGTAACAGCGTGCCCTAAATAGAGGCGCTGCGGTCTGCCCTATCCGCAGCCTCCAGTATCGCGAGCTGGCTCGCGAGGCCGGTAAAACTGCGGGATATATTCTTCAGGATGTTCACTGTTCGCTCGGGTGTGCCGGGTTTGGCGGCCTTGCATCTGAACGCAGCGGCAAATTCCAGGCAAGCTGCGGCCGTGGGCATCGCAGCAGGTCCGGTGCCGCCGACTGCTGGTCGATGCAGAAGTTCTTGAGATGCAGCCAACTGTGCGCGTGAGCGTTTTATCTGCTGCTGCACGGCGCCCGTTGCGTGCGGATGCTCGTCAAGTGTGCTGCGGTGGCTTTCTTCGAGGTCCTTGCCGGGGAAATAGCGCATGCTGTTCTTCGCCCTCTGCACGGATTGGATGAACGCAAATAGTTTCACCCCTCATGATCCTCTGCAAGGAGCGCGTGTGACTTTCGGAATAATAGCACTCTACGCCTGTTTTGCCCGACGGCGCAACGCCGCACGAGGCGCCTGAACCGGCGGATTCATCAGGCGCTTAACCTATTGATTCTGCTCACCCCGGCTACTGTGCATGGGGTTGTTTTCGAGGTTTTTGATTCAGGGAGGCCATTCGTCGCCGCCGTAAGCGCGTCGCGGCGACCGTCAGTTTTGTCGAAAGCCCATCCGGAAGGCGCCCCAGTGCTTGCCGCGGATCATGATCGGCGAAGACAGATCCTTCATCAGCACGAACTGACCGCCGCCCATGTCGCGGCGATAGGTCTGGAGCAGGAACGGCTTGGTATTGGCCGCGACCTTCTGCACCGCGCGATCTGTGAACAGGCGGCGGTTGCGGCAATTGGCGTTATTCCAGACCGGGTCCTTGCCCTGCGGCAGGCGGTAGTTCGGGTTGTGGGTCGGCAGATAGCCGCCCTTGGCCCAGGCGACGCAGAACACGATGCGGGGATCGGATTTCTGAATCGGATCCTGGATCGCGGGCAGCACGCGGTCGGTGAACTCGACATAGTCAGTGTTGTATTGCTTGGGATCGGTGCCGGGGATTTCCCGATAGTTCTCATCCATGAACTGGTCGAGCGTGATCTCGCCGCGGCCGATGGCGGCTTCGAACTCGTCGGAGATCCGCTTGGCGGTCTCGACGACAAGGCGGATCAGCGGCGCATCGGATGTCTCGACGCCGCTGTCGGCGATCAGCGCGATCAGGCCTTCAGACGTGTCGAGCAGTTTGGTCACGCGCTGATCGGCGTTCTTGAGATCGCGCGACGAGAGGTCGACGCCCTTGGCGAGTTCGTTGAGCTCGCTGATGACGGTGTCGCAATGTCCGAGATTGGAGGTCGCCGCGCGCGTGACGCTGCCGATCTCCGCTTCCACGGAGGCGAAGCCCTGCTGGACCCGCGAGATGATGCCGGAGATCCGCTGGGCGCCTTCGCCGGCGGTCTTCGCGCGCTGCGAGGCATCGCTGCTCTCGCCGATCAGGCCTTCGATCTGGCCGTCGAGATCGCGCACGGTGTCGGAGATCTGGTGTGTGGCTTGGCGGGTGGCTTCCGCGAGGTTCTTGACCTCGCTTGCGACCACCGCAAAGCCGCGGCCGGCATTGCCGGCGCGTGCCGCCTCGATGGTGGCGTTGAGCGCGAGCAGATTGGTCTGCTTCGCGATAGCCTCGATCGAGCCGGACACTTTGGCGACTTGTGCCAGCGCGGAGCCGACGGCGCTCAGTCGCGCCTCGATCCGCTCCACCGCCGCGACGAGCTCGGAAATGTGGCTCACCGCGGCGTCGACGGCGCCGCGCGACTGCGCGATCTCGCCGACCGCTGCTGACGTGGTCGTTTGCACCGCCTGTGACGCATTGGCGATGTCGTGATTGGCCGACACCATCGTCTCGGCGGTTTCCTGGAGATGATGGAACCGTTCCGACTGGTTCGCGACGCGGTTTGCGACTTCCTGGACGTTGCCGGCGATGTCGGCGAGTTCCACGCCGAGGCCGCCGATGCGGTCGGCGAGCTGATCGATCAGCCGTTCGGCAAGCGTTCGGTTGGAGCCGGTGTCCAGTACTGCAAGTTGTACGACGGACATGTCTTGAGAGTCCTCCAGTCAGAGCCGTTCGCCGGCTCTCCGCGGCATTCCCATTCCAATTCCGGTCTTAAGAGGTGATTCGCGCGTTGGCGTCTTGCCTGAGCGCGCACTAGAGCTTGTAGGCCGTCCTGAATCCGCCCCAGTGCCGGCCTTGCACGCGGATCGGAACGTCGATCTCGCGCATCATCACCGTATTTCCGTTGCCCATGTCGCGTGCATAGCTCTGGACCAGATACGAGCGCAGGTTGCGCGCGGCAGCCAACCCCGCCGGATCGTTGAACATCCGCCGGTTGCGGCTGTTGGCCGTGTTCCAGGCGGCATCGCCCGGCCGCTGCGGATGCGAATAGATCCTGTTGTGCACCGGCAGGAAGCCGTTGCGATCGACCATGGCGCAGAACGCCAAGCGCGGGTCCTTTGCCAGAAAGGCCTCCTGGAACGCCGGCAGCGCGCGGTCGGCCCAGTCCAGATATCTGGTGCGGTACTGCTGCGGATTGGTTCCGGCGATTTCGGCATAATCGGTGTCGAACAGGTCATCGATCTTCACCTCGCCGCGGGCAACCGCCTGCTCGAAGATCGCGGTCAGCGCGTTGCCCGCTTCCATGGCGCGGGTCACGAACTCGGTGTTTTCTTCGTGGATCGACCAGAGCCGGTCCTCGACCTTCTCGCTGAGCGCGGCATCGGGATTGACGAATTGCGCGCGGGCGCCGGCCTTGGATTGCTCGACCACGCGCAGGCGGCACGCCCCGACGCCTTCGAGGGTGCCTTCGATCATGGCTTGCGATGCAAGGCGGCCCGCGTCGGCGCCGCCGATCAGCACGCCGTCCATCGAAATCTCGTAGACTGGCAGCACTCCGCGTGCGGTTTCGAGCTTGAGATGGCAGGGCAGCCGCTCGGTCTTGCGGCGGTCGTCGTGCTCGCTCTGGCGGAGCAGCACGGCACAGCGCGATTTCAGTTTCTGTGCGAAGGCGGTCACGGCCTTGCCTGCGCTGGCGACGTTCTCGCCGTGGTTCTCGGCCGCCTTGGTCGCAGCATCGATCTCGGCTGCGCTTTCGCCGACCGAGATGATGAACTCCGACGCGCTTGTCGCGTTGCCGGAGACTTCGCTGGTGGTGGCGTTCTGTTCGGCGACCGCGCCGTTGACGGTCTCGAACACCGGGCGTATGGCCTCGATCGCCTGCGAGATGCGGTGCACCGCATCCGCGGAGCCGGCAGCGTCGCGCTGCAGCGCGTCGATCTTTTTGGTGATTTCCTCCGTCGCGCCTTGGGTCTGCACCGCGAGTGCCTTGACCTCGGTGGCGACGACCGCAAAGCCTCTTCCCGCAGCGCCCGCGCGCGCGGCCTCGATGGTCGAGTTGAGCGCGAGCAGCGTCGTCTGCCGTGCGATCTGTGCGATCAGATTGACGACGTTGCCGATGGCGGCCGAAGATTCGCGCAAGCGATCGACATTGGCGCGGGCTTCCTGTGCTGCGGCGCTGGCCTCGTCGGCGAGCTTGCCGGCCTCGCGAACCTGCGCGCCGATGCCCAGCGCCGACTGGGTGAATTTGTCGGCGGCATGGGCGAAGGTGGAGGCGTTCGATTGCGCGGCGTTGGTCCGGCCGGTCAGGGCGTCGGTGCGGTCGCGAATGGCGGCAAGCGTCGTGGCGGTGGCCTCGGCGCCGCCGGCCACCGAATTGGCGGCGCGCTCGAGCTGGCGAATCATGGCGCCCAGCTCGAGTTCCAGCAGTTCCAGAATTTCCTTGGCCGAATCGCCTTCGACGGCCGCCGCGGGCTCGGAATGGGCCACCGGCTGCGCAGCCTGCGGGGCAGCCGCAGTTGCAGCCATGTCCGGCAGACGCTTCCGAAATAGTCCGAATGCCATCAGGTCTCTCTTGTCGGGGGACGGTCGGACGCTATTTTCGCAGGCTGGAATGAAATCAGGGTTAACGATGCCTGACATCTAGGCACGGTCCAGTACGGTGTTACCTTAAAGTCGTAGAGCCTCTTTCTTTCCAGTGGGGTGGCGGCCTATAAGGCCGCGCTTCCCACGCTCACCTTGGCGCACGATTCCCCTAGAGAAGATCACGCATGGCCGGACATTCCCAATTCAAGAACATCATGCACCGCAAGGGGCGGCAGGATGCCCAGAAGTCGAAACTGTTCGGCAAGCTGGCGCGGGAAATCACCGTCGCGGCCAAGCTGGGGACGCCCGACCCCAACATGAACCCGCGCCTGCGTGCGGCCATCATCGCGGCGCGCCAGGAGAACATGCCGAAGGACAACATCGAGCGCGCCGTCAAGAAGGCGCTCGGCAGCGACGGCGAGAATTATGACGAGATCCGCTACGAGGGTTATGGCCCCGGCGGCGTTGCCGTCATCGTCGAGGCGCTGACCGACAATCGCAACCGCGCGGCTTCCGACATCCGCTCCTTCTTCACCAAGTCCGGAGGCAATCTCGGCGAAACCGGCTCGGTCTCCTTCATGTTCGACCGCACCGGCATCGTCGAATACGACCGCAGTGTCGCCTCCGACGATGCGGTGCTGGATGCCGCGATCGAGGCCGGCGCCGACGACGTGATCTCGAGCGAAGGCGGCCATGAGATCTACGCCTCGACCGAAGGCTATCGCGACGTCGCCAAGGCGTTGGAGGCCAAGTTCGGCGAGCCGCGCAAGGCCGCGCTGATCTGGAAGCCGCAGAACACGGTGGCGGTCGACGACGAGACCGGCGAGAAGCTATTGAAGCTGATGGACCTGCTCAACGAGCACGACGACGTCCAGCACGTCTACGCCAATTTCGAGGTGTCGGACGCGCTGCTGGCGAAGATGGGCGGGTAGGGGGCCACTTCCCCTGTTACTTCCGTTCTGTTTCTGTTTCCCCCACGGCGGCCAGCCGCTATCACTGGCCCATGACGACGCTCCCGATTCGTGGCCCCGTTCGCATCATCGGCATCGACCCTGGCTTGCGCCGTACCGGTTGGGGCGTGATCGAGGCCGAGGGCAACCGGCTGATCTACGTCGCCTGCGGCTCGGTGGAGCCGCCGGACGATTTGCCGCTGGCGAGCCGGCTGCTCGCGATCCATGAGGGGCTCGCCGCCATCCTGTCCGGTCACAAGCCGATGGAAGCCGCGGTCGAGCAGACTTTCGTCAACAAGGACGGCGTCGCGACGCTGAAGCTCGGCCAGGCCCGCGGCGTCGCCATGCTCGCGCCCGCGATGTTCGGCATCAGTGTTGCCGAATACGCGCCGAACCAGGTGAAAAAGACGGTGGTCGGCGCCGGCCACGCCGATAAGCAGCAGATCGCGATGATGCTCAAGATTTTGCTGCCGAAAGCCGATCCGCCGTCCGCGGACGCCGCCGACGCGCTCGCCATCGCCATCACCCACGCCCATCATCGCCAGAGCACCGCGCTGCGGCTGAAGGTGGCTGGGTTATGATCGGCAAGCTCAAGGGCCTGATCGATTCTTACGGCGAGGATTTCGTCATCCTCGACGTCGGCGGTGTCGGTTATCAGGTGCACTGCTCGACGCGCACGCTGCAGCATCTGCCCTCGCCGGGCGAGGCCGCCGTGCTGTCGATCGAGACCTATGTTCGCGAGGACCAGATCAAGCTGTTCGGCTTCCGCAGCGACCAGGAGCGCGAATGGTTTCGCCTGCTCCAGACCGTGCAGGGCGTCGGCGCCAAGGTCGCGCTCGCCGTGCTCGGCACGCTGCAGCCATCCGATCTCGCCAACGCGATCGCGCTGCGCGACAAGGCTGCGGTGGCGCGCACGCCCGGTGTCGGCCCCAAGGTCGCCGAGCGCATCGTCACCGAACTGAAGGACAAGGCGCCGGCCTTCTCCAATGTCGATCCGGCGGTCGTGCATCTCGCCGGTGCCGTCGACGACCAGCGCGCGCCGCGGCCGGTGGCGGATGCGATCTCCGCGCTGGTCAATCTCGGCTACGGCCAGCCGCAGGCGGCGGCGGCGATCGCATCGGCCTCGCGCAGCGCGGGCGAGACCGCCGAAACCGCGCAGCTTATCCGGCTAGGCCTGAAGGAGCTGTCGAAGTGAGTGCGGCCCGCGCCAATCCCGTCGCCTTTGTTTTTCGTCGCCTTTGGCGCGTGGCCGGTATCGTCGTGATCTTCTCCGTTGTGGGGCCGCTGACGGTCGCCGCGCTGGTCTCGGTGATGGTGACGACGCTCGGTGCCGCGGTGCTGCAGATGTTTCTCCTTGACTTGGAGGCACTGCGCACGCTGGTTTCGATCGCGATCGTGCTGCTGGCCATCGCCACGATTCTCGCCTCGTTCCTTCCTGCAGTCGCCGCCGGCTTGATCTTCGCACTGGCTGCGGTCTACGCCGACCTCAACATGATCTGGATGGCGTGGCTCGCCGCAGCCGTGGCCGGCGCCGGCTTCGTCGGGTTTGGCATGTTCGTTGTTCCTTCCGAAACCTCGGCGGTGATCTTGCCGAGTGTCCGTTCCGCGCCTGAGGCGCTGAAGCTCTCCGCCATGCTCGCCATCGTCGCTGTCATCCCGGCCAGCCTATGCTGGTGGCTCGCGAAACCGCTGCACCGTGTTATCCTGCCCGCATGAGCACTCCTCCCCGCATGGTCACGCCCGAGCGCCGCAGCGATGATGTCGGCGATACTGCGCTGCGCCCGCAATCGCTGTCCGACTTTGTCGGCCAGCAGCAGGCGCGCAAGAATCTGTCCATCTTCATCGCGGCGGCGCGCAAGCGCGGCGAGGCGCTCGATCACGTGCTCTTCGTCGGCCCGCCGGGCCTTGGCAAGACCACGCTGGCGCAGATCGTGGCCAAGGAGCTGGGCGTCGGCTTTCGTGCCACGTCAGGCCCGGTGATCGCCAAGGCCGGCGATCTCGCGGCACTGCTCACCAATCTCGAAGAGCGCGACGTGCTGTTCATCGACGAGATCCATCGCCTGAGCCCGGCGGTGGAAGAAGTGCTCTATCCCGCGATGGAGGATTTCCAGCTCGACCTCATCATCGGCGAGGGCCCGGCAGCGCGCTCGGTCAAGATCGAGCTGTCGAAATTCACCCTTGTCGGCGCCACCACGCGCGCCGGCCTGCTCACCAATCCCTTGCGCGACCGCTTCGGCATTCCGGTCCGGTTGAATTTCTACACGATCGAGGAGCTGGAAAGCATCGTCACCCGTGGCGCCCGCGTGCTCAACGTCGGCATGAGCGCGGATGGCGCCAACGAGATCGCGCGCCGCGCCCGTGGCACGCCGCGTATCGCCGGCCGGCTGTTGCGCCGCGTGCGCGATTTCGCCTCGGCGGCCGATGCCGACAGGATCGATCGCAAGATTGCCGACCACGCGCTGAGCGCGCTCGAGGTCGACGCCGCCGGCCTCGATGCCATGGACCGCCGCTATCTCACGACCATCGCGCAGAACTATGGCGGCGGCCCGGTCGGCGTCGAGACGATGGCCGCCGCGTTGTCCGAGCCGCGCGATGCGATTGAGGACATCATCGAGCCCTATCTGATCCAGTGCGGCTATCTGCAGCGCACCCCGCGCGGCCGCCTGCTCACCTCGCACGCCTTCCGCCACCTCGGCATCAGCGAGCCCTCGCGCGATGCGGCGGCGCAGTTCGGCCTGTTCGGCACCGACGAGAGCGACGACTGATCTGCGCAAGTGCAGGCTGCTCGGGCCGTCATGAATTTCCGGTCATCTCGTGCAGATGGTCTGCACAAACGCACCCCATTTCCGCTCCAATAGGGTCGCATCAAGAAGCCGCATCACGATCGGGCTGCCATGATCACGCGCCGTCATTTCTTCCGTTCCATCGGCGGCCTGTCCGCCCTTGGCGTCTCGACCGCGGCCTATGGCGTCGGCGTCGAGCCGATGCTTCGGCTTCGGGTCACCCGCTATCATCCAACCCCGCGGCAATGGCCGGCGGATTTCCCGCTGAAGATCGCCGTGATCGCCGACATCCATGCCTGCGATCCCTGGATGTCGCTGGAGCGGATCGAGGCCATCGTCGATCGCACCAACGCGCTGAACGCGGATATCATCGTGCTGCTCGGCGACTATGTCGCCGGCTTGCACCAGGTCACGCGCATCATTCCGGCGAACGAATGGGCCAAGGTGCTGGCCGGCCTGAAAGCGCCGCTCGGCGTCCATGCCGTCATGGGCAATCACGATTATTGGGACGACAGGACCGTGCAGCGGGTCGGGCACGGGCCGACGGTCGCGCATCGCGCGCTGGAGGCGGCCGGTATTCCCGTCTACGAGAACGACGTCATGCGGCTCGCGAAGGATGGCCGCGCATTCTGGCTCGCCGGGCTCGGCGATCAGCTCGCCTTTCTGCCGGCGCGACGCTTCCGGAGCACGGGGCGCTTTGGCGCCGACGATCTCGACGCGACGCTTGCCAAGGTCACCGACGATGCGCCGATCATCCTGCTCGCGCATGAGCCCAATATCGCGCCGCGCGTGCCCGCCCGCGTCGCGTTGCAACTGTCCGGGCACACCCATGGCGGTCAGGTCCGTCTGCTCGGCTGGTCGCCGGCGGTTCCGCCGCAGCACGGCCTCCGGCTCGCCTATGGTCATGTCCGGCTGAAATGCGACGTCATCATCTCCGGCGGCCTCGGTTGCAGCATCATGCCGCTCCGCGTCGGCGTGCCGCCTGAGATCGTCGAAGTGACGCTGGGGCGGGGGCCATTGGTCGTCTAGCCACGCTTGCGCAGCCGGCCGTTTTTGCGCAAAACGGGTTGGTGACCGCAATGCGAAGAGGCTAGCGACGTGACAGCTCATCTCGACGGCGAGATCCGCGACGGCCGCCACCATATGCAGGTCCGCGTCTACTACGAGGACACGGATTTCTCAGACTGGACGTTGTCGTAACAGCTCAACGTGCTGATGTTCCCTGTTTTGGGACAGTTTTCTGGGAAAAGCTGCGGGCTGAAAAGGGCTGCGGCGTTCAAGTACGGGGTGTACTCGTAGGGCATCCGCTTGCGCGCCGGATGCACTATAATGCAGTTGAGCAGGTTGCGGAAAGCGACACGAGTCTCGATCGCCTTCGGATTTGTCTTGAGCGCGGTGACCAGTCTCTTTGCCTCCGAACAATATCGGTCACCAAACCTCGGATGATCGAACGGGATCACGTTTTCGCCACCGTTGCCGAGCAACCGCAGGCGCTCCTCGAGAGTTTCCCGCTCCGCGTCACATTCATCTATCCGCTTGACTAACTCATCCGGCTTGCGACGGCTGTTCGCGATCGCATATGACAAGCGTTCGATCTCAGTGTTCAACACATGGCACCGACGCTCTAGGTTAGAGCGTTCGCTGGTCTTTTGCGGATTGCTCTTCTGCTCCTCCTTCCAGGCACGCATCGCCTCTTCAATGGCTTTCGGAGAAAGCAATCTTACTTCCATTTTTTCCGCAACATCCTTCAGTAGAACGTCCATATCAAAGCTGCGGGTATGCTCGCAGGTGCTTCGCTGATGCGCGTTGGCGCATGCGGCGCGTGGTCCGCCATTCCGGGAGGACTGAGCGATTCGCATATGGCCATAGCAAACGCCGCACCGAAGGACTCCTGCAAGCGGATGCTCGTTGTTGCGCGGGACCACGGGTCGGCGCCGCGGCTTGCCGGTCGGTCCGAACAGGTGGATAGCGCGCTCACTGCGAACCTTCTGCGCTCTATCCCAGAGCGTTTCGGGAACGATCCGCAGCTCGGCGTTTTTGACGATGATGTGGCGTTCTTCAGGATTGCGGCGCTTCTGCTTCTTCTGCGTTTCCGGATTGAGAATTGTTGAGCGAACATTCCAATGTATTTCGCCGATATACAGTTCGTTGCCGATAATGCCGCGACCATGGCGGCCGCCAGTGATGCACTGATGATTCCAGGTGGTACGACCAGCCTTGTTCTTATGACGAGTGGCCCCAGGCGTGGGCACGCGTTCGCGGGTAAGATCGGCGGCGATATCTCGCGTTGAACGGCCCGACGTATACTCGATGAAGATACGGCGCACGATCTTCGCTTCGCTCTCATCGATCATCCGCTCGCCAGGCGCGCCCGGCCTTGGCCGATAACCATAGGCGTATGAGCCGGGAATTCTTCCGTTGCTGACAGCGTTATCGTGCCCGCGCCGAACCTTGTCGGCGAGCTGTGGCTTGTAGATCGTATTGTAGAGACTTGCGATGCTGATGTCAGTCGCCGTCGCATAAACGCCTTTCTGATCCATCAGCTCAACGCGGTTGAACTCAAACACCTGCTTGAGCCGCTGGATTGTGGCGGGGTCGCGCGACAAGCGGTCGAAATGCTCGACGATGATCACGTCGAAGTCTTGCTTTCGCACACCTTCGAGCAAACGCTGATAGCCATCGCGCTTGTCTTCGGTAAGGCCAGACTTTGCAGCGTCGACAAATTCACCAACGACATCGAGGCTATTGCGTGCGGCGACCTTCCGGCAGAGTAATAGCTGACCATCAATCGAGGTCACTTTTTGCATGTCGCTCGAGTAGCGGGCGTATATCGCGGCCCTCTTTTTTTGTGATCGTGTCGCCATCCCGTTCCCCTATCGACTGCCCCGCAACGCCTTGTTCATCCCGCGCAAGCTGCCGTCCAATGGCACGCGCCAGCTCAAGCCAAATTTCCTCATTGTTGGGATTGTCCCAACTTTGCAGGTGAGAAGGATCAAGCGGTCGCATGATCGCCTTTTGGCCCCGAGGCGACCGGATTCGGATAGGCATTACAGCGAAGCCTTCACAAGCTACCGTAAATTTCTAGCGCGCGCTATGAATAGGCGGCTGGGATCACGTGCGGCGTTCGCATGCTCCGTTCGGAGGCTCGATCGAAGCCCCTGCATTCGGCTTTCGCCTGATGCGGATCGCCATCCGGCAGCAGCCTCAGTCGGCAAGCGCCATGACCTGACAAGAGTCACGACAGGGCGACGGATGACTTTTGCTCCCGCAGCGCTCATGGAAGTCTCAATTGGCAATGGCGAGCCTATTCATGTTGACTGTTGCAGCCGTGAATGAAAATGAGATTCTTCGAATGTACGGCGCGAGCGCGTCGCTGCGAAGCTAATCGTAAGCCGGCGGGAATTTGCTAAGCAAAGCGGAGTAGAAATACTTGTGTCTGAGGGTGCGAGACATCCGATTGATCCGGTTCATCGGCATGACGATGCCGTTTTCGCAGTCATTACACGACGAACGTCATTGAATGGGACGCAAGGCACGTCGGAGTCGCACCGACCCGCTGGCCTGCGACTCTGGGGCCGGATGGATCTAACTGCTCGCGCTCCTGCGACGCGAATCCGATGCCAACTCCTGGCAACCATCGGAGCCGTCATCTGCACCGCTGCGGGAGACGACGCCAAAGCAGCTGACTGCTATTGGACCTGCCCTAACCTTCCAGATATCATATCGAACAACGTACCAGCACTGCGGGCGAGAACCCCTTCGGCGCTTGCCCGCCCGATGCGCACAGCGCGAACGAGAGGGCGCTGCAATGCCCAAGATTTTGATGATTGCTTGGAAAAGAGCGTCCGTGCAAGAGAACGAGTTCTCGAAAACCCAACAAGGGAAATCGCACTGTGACAGCCTCTCTTGACGGCGAAATTCGCGATGGACGCCATCAGATGCAGGTCCGCGTCTATTTCGAAGATACGGATTCCGGCCAAATTGTGTATCACGCAAATTTTTTACGCTTCATGGAACGCGGCAGGACGAATTACTTGCGCCTGCTCGGAACGAGTCAGCACGCGCTGCTCCAAGAGGCGCGGAACGATGCGCCCGGCTTTGCCTTTGTCGTCCGGTCGATGACAATCGATTTTCTAAGGCCGGCAGTCTTGGACGACGTGCTTGACGTCGTTACTCTCCCGCAAGAGGTGAGAGGCGCGTCAATTACGTTACTGCAGGAATGCAGGCGCGCAGAGGATCTCTTGGTCACGGCGCGTGTACGTGTGGCGTTTATCTCATGCGGAAAAGCGCAGCGTATCCCGAAGGCGCTGCGGCTTGCTATAGAAGGGCATAAATGAAATCTGCTCGCAATTCAAGCCTTGGCCGTCCGGCGACAAACGAAGAGGTGCGTCGCGCCGCGGATCGGAGGCGCATAACTTCTGTGCGCTGTAGCGTGCAAATCGGACAGACCGGATGCGCTGTGGGCAAGCTCGCAGCACGCCGTGCCCGTGCTCACTTGGCCCGTGTGCAAAGAAAAGACGAAGGTCGGCGTGAAGGCGCGCCAGCGCCCGGGCCTTTCCAAACGTCTGGATGCCGCGCTCGCCGTGGAGAATTTGGCAGCACCGGTGGTCATACCCGCCGCCAGCACCGCATTAATGCGTGCTTGAACTTCGGGCACATACCGAATCTCTCCGGCATCAAATCGCCGGCAAAACTTACATCTGAGCGAGTTCACGCATCGGACCAGCGGATCGGGTCAACTGATGGAGAGTTGCGCCTCAATGTAGCTGTGCTAGTACGCCCACTTTCGAATCGAGGAGCTAAGAGTGGCGAAGAAGGCAAAGAAGACGGCTACGAAGAAGAAACCTGTGCGTCGTGAATACACGAAGGCTGACGTGAAGGAGCTGCGCGCTCATTCGAAAGCGAAGACTCCGGTTGCGAAAATTGCGAAGCTCACAAAGCGCTCCGAAGGCTCACTCCGCCAAAAGGCGCTCAAGCTTGGAATCCGGCTCGGTCACCAGCGCTAGAAGGCGCACCATGACGCGCTTCAATAGAGTGTTCTCGACCAGAACGTTGTTGCAGATCATCTGCGTTCTTGTCGCTGTTGTCACAATGAAGTTGTTGGGCGCTCATTATGACTTCAGCTGGGCAGCCGCAGGTTGCGGTTGACAAGAACACCTTGGCAGGCTGAGCAGAAAAGAAGTGCGCCTAGTGGCGAGCTATCACGCGGCGTTCAACCGTACGAAGTAACGGCGCCTTCAGAACCGCAGGGCGAAGGGGACCAGTCAAAAATCTAGTGCGGGCGCCTCACAACGCTGCCACAAGGCAAAAGACCGATTGTACAGCCGCGCACGACTATTCATGGTACGCCTCGGAACACTACTTACTTGAAATGAGCCGCTCTTCAATCCTTAAATAGGGTTGCAAGCTTAGATCGCGAGCTATTCGTTATCAACATCCGGGTTCGATACAGGTGCTTCACTGATTGGGGACGGAGAGGCCCGTCGCCTCAATTGTAATCAGTCGCCCGCTTTCGGCTGCTGGACGGGTGAGCCGCGCAACGCGCCGCACTCCGTCCCATTCTACGTCGGATCTGCTTCGAGAAACTTCTCCGCTCGGTGCCTTGCTCCATCATCGCCCGCACGTTCCAATTCGTAGATGGCGACTGCCGCTCCGGACAAATCTACCGCGTACGCCACGTAGCGCATCAACGACACTCAGCCCGGCGGAATGCTAGGATGAAAGGACGCAATTCTGACTCGGAGCGGCTGGGCCTCAGATGGTTCTCCTGGAGAACGGCGCCCTGATCTATTCGTGTACCAACGGCTGTCGTCGCCGTTGTGGCAGGGCTATCAACGATGCCGACCAGCTCCTGCCAGCATTCGTCTTACTCGCGGGGATGGAGACGCAAGCCTTGCTTCCAAAGGATGTTAGCTTTCATGATGGCTCGCAATCCGCACATCGACGTCGCGCGGGCGAGCCCATCCAGCCCAATGTTCGGGTTGCGACCTAGCGTCGTCTTCAAACCGCTCTTGATCTGCCGCTCAATTTGGCACGCCGTCTCCTGACGATTGTTCTCGCTTCTACATCTCGGACTCTGTTTCGAAGCTTCTCGACTTCTCTAAGCTCCGCCAGCATCGTTTGCAGACGTTCACGCAGAACCGCACAATTATAAACTTGACGAATACTGGACATTACCCGCCCCTAATTTTGTGAAGTAGTCGGCGAAAAACGAGAGAAGGTCGAATAATCGCTAGGCCGAAGCTCAGTGAGCTAGAGCCGAAACCGCCAGATGCTCCCAGTACTCTGCCTCTGCGAGCAGCTTCCAGCTTCTCTCGGGATCACGCACGGCGGCTTGTCGGCACAGCAACGCCATCGCGCGAAAGCGGCGCATAGCTTCCATCGAAAAACTCCCTGCTTCTGCCCAACCTTATTTTTTATTATTGCGGTGGAGTCATCATGATTACTGGGCATAACTAAATTTGTCGTTCAGCGCAGCGAGTTAAGTTCCGCCAGAGGGTCAAAGCGGAACTATTTTCGCTTTAGGCCTCACGTCAGTTTCGAATGCTACTCTGTGCAGCCTGTCGCGCGCGCAGCTAATGGCGCCAGATGGTGAGGAGTTAGGGGCACTATGGAAGAAGCGCGACCTTAAACGACGGTGATCCGGCGATCTTACCTCGGGCGTTGGCTCCTTTTGCTTTCAGGGCGATCTCCACGTGCTTTCCCGAAACCCCGTTTTCGTTTGTCGGCGCGCGGCAACGGGTGAGTAGCTGGCCACCAACTAGGTCAGGTTCGCGCTCCTATCGCTAGCCAACGCGACCCCATATGTTGTGGGGTGATTAAGTCTTGATCGATTTTTTGAGAACTCTGCACATTTAACCGCGCTTCCGGTGGGGAGCTTTGTTCATGCAAATCGATTTGAGGTGCGCCGCGCGCAGCCCGGCGAGTGACGCTGAGGTGGCTGAGGTGGAGGCCTGCTCCTCCGATCTTACACCTGCGAGCAAACCCGCCGCCGCGAACGACAACACCGAAAACACGCACTGGCCGCTCATTCCATTTCCTGACGGCTGGTACGCGACGTCTTGAAACGATCCAGATCAGTGCCTTGGGCGCGGGTCGCTCCGCAGTAGATCGACCGTTCAGCCGTCCCCGTTTTGGCGGCGGTGTCGCCGCGGCCCCTTCCGTTCGCGCCTACCGCTCCGGCGGCCTTCGCCCGTCCGTGCCGGCTCAGGTGGCGGCGGATCAGGTTTTTTTTATTTCAAGCGTCGCCAGAAGAACTGCCAAGGCGTGCCGAACTTAGGAACACTTTTCAGTGCTGCGAGGTTTGTTTCCTTCATCAGAGCCCTAGGCCTTGGGAGTTCTTTCCATGGCTACCCAGATCGTTCTGGACCACGCAGGCGACAGCAGACATTTCTTTGAACAAACTGATCCGAAGGGCCTCGCCGAGGCTGAACGGCGATTTAAGCGGCTCACGGATCAGGGATTTACCGCCGCCACGCGGAAGGCGGGCAGTGAACTAGAGGTCACACGGATCGTTTGATCCCACCGCGGATGAGACGCTATTCTATCCGCGTCTCGTCGGCGGCTAAGCTATCGCGATGCGACGATGTTTCTGTTCAGACGCAGTGAGGCTAACAGTGCGCGCTTCCGTGCCCTCCGTGAGCTTTATCGGAGCGTCACCGAGCAAAACGGCCCGGAAGCGCGTTCGCGGCGCCTGCTGCGGGATTGGTTATCTCCAGAGCAGCGCGCGCAATTCGATGCCAACAACTATTTCGAAGTCGCCGGTTCTCACACCGGCAGGCGATATCGAGTTCAATATGGTACCCTGAGCAATGTTGTAGAGCTCGACGCATCAGGGCAGCCCGCGATCGGCTGGTGTTTCGTTCCCGAACATGCCCTGGCGGCTGGCGATGTGATGCTCGCCCAGAAGATCGCGCTCGAAACCGACGAAGCCGCAGTGCTCGCGCTTGCCCACCGGTTTACTCCGAGACTGCCATCTCTGCCCCGGGTAGTGCGGCGTGCTTACTAGGTCGCCCATGGGCGGGGCCGCCGACGGGGGGACGGCGGCCCCTCGCCGCGAAGGCGCCGATACGCGAAAGGAGGACGACTTCGCGACTGCATCCAGCATCTGCGCAGGGCCGGATCGGCGCAAGAACGTGCGTGCGTTAGTGTTACTTGGGCCGCGGCTTCGTGGATCGGCCTCGTGAGACCATTTCGTCAACAGTTCGCAGCATCCGAGCAAATTCAGACTGAAGATGTCGAGCGTGCGCCGCATCTTTTGGCTCTGAGAGAAAAGCAATCTTCACGAGGAAGCGGTTCAATCGCGATGTGACGAGAAGATTGTCTGAGTGCTGCGAGCGCAAGTTCGTGATCTGTCGTCGCATCTCAACGAGATCGAACGGGTCACCGTCGGGCTTATTTGCCAAATGAAGCTCATAGCGTTGCAACGGATAAACGAAGCCGCCGCGTCGAGTATCTTGGCGCGACGGCCGCGCCATGGTGGACCCGGACGGCGCAATGTCCGGCGCAGAGAGGCTAGCGCTCAGCAGCCCCGGTGCAATCGAAACCGCGGATTAAGCTTGATGCCCTTGCTGGAAGTTAATTCGGGAACCGAGAAGCCGCGACGGAAGGTCTGAAGGTACTGACCCAGTGAATGCCCAATGAAGGGTGACTGAACAAGAGCTGCGAAACCTCGATGCGCTGCTATATCTTCACGCTCGACGACTGCGGTAGCACGCTGAACGCGCACGAAATCGACTGCAATAACGCCGAAGAGGCTCTACAGCTAGGCTCTGCCGCGGTGGCGAACGACCCAGTCGAGGTTTGGTGCGGTCCTCGGCGTCTCGCCCGCTTTGAGCCGGAGCGGAGGCAGGACCGGCCGCTTTCGCGTTTGGGCGAGCGCTTGATCGTAGCCGAGCGCTATCTTCGCGAAGGGGAGCAACTCATCAGTCAGCAAGAGAGGGTCATCGCCCACCTCAAGCGCGAGGGGCGCGATCTCGCTCTCGCGTTTTCCATCCTCGATGCCCTGATTGAGACCCAGAAGGCTCATTTGCAAGAGCGGGATTTGCTCGCAGCCGAAGTGGCAAAGCGGTCTGAATAGTGGGGCTAGCGCAGCCACAGATCACGATGGGTCCGGGCCAATTCTCGGGTTCTCGACCGCTAGCGGTTCCGTTCACGATCCGCGAGGTAGCGCCGAACGCGATCTATTGGAGACCGCGCCAATAGAGGCAGTGTCGCAGGTGGCGATCGCGCGCCATCCTACTGTTCAGGATTTCCGATATCGAAGGCGCCGAGACGATATTCTTCGCCAGCTGACTGCTCATCCGCCGTTTTCGTGACCAGAGTAAACGTCGCGTCCGGATAGCGTGCCCACACATCGAGGTCGTCAGGCGTGACGGTGAGATATCCGAAAAAGCACTTGTATCGACCCGGCTCCGTCACTCGGCCGATTTTGTCCCAATTGATCTTGTTAACGCGCATCGCTAGCTCCACTCGTTCTCAGGGAGCGAACCGGGCGGAGGTTTAAGTTCTTTGAGGCCAGCTTCGATCACAGCCAGTTCGTCTTGGATCGCCCTTACTGCGTTTTCGGGGTTGATGCCTGATACAGCTTGCAGTTCAGCGAGCACCTTGCACCGATGCGCCAGCAACTCCGTCAGCGCGCGACGGTCCCGCACCTTGACGTAGCTAGCGACGATCAATTCCATGGATTTCGACATGTTTCGTCGTTTCCCACCGGTTTGCGCCTATCGGGCGCGGCTAAGTTCTGCCAGGCCGGCTCCCGTCAAACGATATTCGACACCTTTGCCGGTTGAGCGTCGCTCCATCCATCCGTTTCGTAGAAGGGCGAGCTTTGTTCCGGGGTGATCGGTAAGCTTCGAAGAAGACACCCAATCGCGGTCACGAAGAGGATCGAGCATTTGCCGGTGATGCTGATTGAAAAGGGGCCTGCGCCTTTCCTCCTGACCGATGTCTTGACCTATCGCTTCAAGCGGGTGTTCGGCTTCCATGGCCGTTTGTTGCCATCGCATGGTTTACGATCAGTTACAAATCAGGAACAACCGGCAATCTTTTCTAAATGGTTCATGGATATTGTTCTGCGGCATGGATCACGAGGGTGCATCTGCTTGGCTCGTTCCGGCTCTCAGGCGAAGCTACGCTCGACTGGCGTGGATGACGCGCGGTAATCGCGTGCCAGACCACAGCCGCTTGCCGGCGCCGCCGCGCTCGGAACAGCCAACTCGGTTTCCCGACCCACCGCGCCGCCCGGCGCCGCCGCGTATCTAGGCGTTTGGGGCGTCGCGCATGACGAACGATGGCACATCGACGCGTCCGTGGCTGCCGGACGAAGAGGCGGAATTGCTCTCGCTCTTTGGCGCAGGCGCCACAGCTCAGGAGGTCGGCCGCCGGCTGGGCCGCACTCGCCAAGCGGTTTACGCTCGCTTGCAGCGCTTTCAAAAACAGCGTGGGCGAGCGAGTAGGAAGTGTGGGAAAATCTTTGCTCAGTTACTAGAGTGATCGACGGCGGCGGTCGACTATAAGGTGGCAAGGTCACATCCGCAGCGGATTAAGTAGCGCCGATCCGATCGCATTGAGGTCGACAAATGACCAGCCCAACTGATGACGAATTATGCGCCGCGGTCACCGCCGCCATTGAGCAGTGGAAGAGTTCGCGCCAGCTTCCTTATCTGTCGCCCAGCGATTGCCAGACACTGAACAAGTTGATCATCACCGGACTTCAAACCGTTCTGTTCCAGCGTGCGAAGGCCTTCGACAAGCGCTAAATTGGACAGCTTGATCAAATCCGGAGGTTCGTCTTTCGTCCGCAGTCCGTTCCTGCTTGTTGGAAAGGACTTTTGGAAAGACTTTTCCGGACGTTCTGGCTTGACAGTACGGATTATGGCGGTCGTAGGCAGGTAAGCGTTGGCCTCATGACCGACGCGTCCACACACCCGCCTCTGGGGCTCCGCCGCGGTGTTTGCGAGCGGCGCTCACCAACGAAATGGCCGGCGGGCATCACTGCCGCCGGCCATCGCTTCGCGCTACCGTGGCTGGGGGGCTAATCGGCAGCGCTTACCGCAAGCCTGCCGAAGGCGGATTAACAAATCTTTAACCAATTCGGGCAGGCTCTGGCTATTTCGCGGGCAATAGCGGGGCGGTGTGCCGGGCGGCTCTGCGTTGAACCGTTCAGCCCTTTCGCCGCCGTATGGCTACATCCACCATCACGCCTCCGCATGCCTGGCAGCCCACCGTCGCGCCAGCAAGAGCTACGGTAGCTTGTTCATCTGTGTCTTTGAGCGCACCCCCATAGCATCGGTGCGCTGCTGCCGCTAATTTCGCCGCATCCCGTTCGGGGCGCGGTTGCACCGCAGGCGCACGCAGCGCCGTCAGCTCATAGACCTCGTCGGCCAGCCGCATCCAATCGTCGCCTGCCACGAGCCGGGGTAGCGGCGGGCCCTGACATCGGCAGGAAGGGTTGTCCAGGACGGCTCGCTAGTAAGCGGTGGCATCTCGTCTCTGGCCGACCGGCGCGATTGGGGCAGAGTTCTGCCTACGGCCGCCTTGGCGGCCAGCCTCTCCGTCTGTTCAGGAGCGTGGATAGGGCGCTGCGCGGCTTTGCCAGTGGCCACTCGTGGCGCGGAACATATGGGGAACAATGAGGCTAACGGAACTTCGGCGTACTTCGAAAACCTACATTCGCGACCTTGAGATCGCAGCATGATATGGCTTTTTTCTGGAACCCTAATTATAAATAGGAAATCTGGTGCCTAACTTTGGCTTTTCATGAAGCGCAGCGATCTCAGCCACACCATCCGGGAAACCCTGAAGCGATTGCCGCCGCCGTACGATTCTCACTACGGTATCGTCCCGCCGGCCCCACCCGAGGAAGGAGTGTCGGTAGCCGGGTCTGTAAAGGCTTTGGACGCCGCCCAAGCGGCCTTCGGCAAGGTAGATGCCGTCGCCGCCCACATGAAAGACCCTTACATCGTCAGCCGCGTCCTGACCAGACGTGAAGCGGTGAGTTCGTCATCGATCGAAGGTACCCAAAGCACCCTCGACGAACTGCTGTCGGTCGAGGAGACGGGGGACGACGGCGCCAGGGATGAAGCGCGTCAAGTACGCAACTACGCCGTGGCGCTCGATGGCTTCATTCCACTCGCTGCCAAGGACGGTTACGGCGTCTTCACGATGGATCTGATCAAAGATCTCCATAGCGCCGTGATGAAGGATGATCCGGACTACAAGGATGTTCCCGGCGACCTTCGCACGCGTGTCGTATGGATCGGCGGAAATAAGGACATCGCATATTCGAGTTTGAATCCTCCGCCTCCCGACGACGTCCCCGGCTGCTTAGCTCAGACCGTCGACTTTCTGCGGAACGAGGGAATGCAGCAAATGACTCAAGGGTTCATCACGCGCATGGCGATAGCGCACACTCATTTCGAAGCGGTCCATCCCTTCCGCGATGGCAATGGCCGTGTCGGTCGTCTCCTCCTACCGCTCATGATGGCGGCCGAGAAGCACGTGCCGCTGTACCTGTCGCCATATATCGAGAGTAAAAAGGATACGTACTACGCTTCGCTCAAGGATGCCCAACAACGGCTGGACTGGCAGCCGATCATCACCTTCATGGCCGACGCCGTCACCGGCACGGTTGACGAACTCATCCAGACCCGTGCGGCGCTGTCCGAATTATCCGATGTCTGGAGAGAACGCCGCAAATTCCGCAAAGGGTCGGCGGCTGCGCGCGCTCTCGACGAACTTCACAACTATCCGGTCGTGACCGCCAAGCGGCTCGGCGAACTGCTGGACATCAGTCCTCCGCAGGTCCATCAAGCGATCGCTCAACTGCAAGAAGCGGGCATTCTGGAAGAGCGTACCGGCTATTCGCGCAACCGCGTGTATGCCGCCACAGAAGCGCTCGGTATCATCAATCGCCCGTTCGGCGAAGAGCCCCTGCTCCCCGATCAGGTGGATAACCGACCACCGCAAACAGGGTGACCAGTATTGAACCGCCCCGGGTTTGCCGGAGGCTCCAACTCCTGAGAGGATGGAGCCGTGACAAGCAAGACGAAAGTTTTCGCCTGAGGTCCGGGATCGCGCGGTTCGGATTGTTCTGGATCACGCCAGCGGGCACCCTTCGCGCTGGGCGGCGGTGACATCGATTGCGGCCAAGGTCGGCTGCACACCGCAAACGCTTCATGACTGGGTCAAGAAGGCCGAGATCGACAGCGGGCAGCGGACCGGTGTCCCGACTGAGATGGCCGAGAAGCTGAAGGCCCTGGAACGGGAGAACCGTGAGCTTCGACAGGCCAACGAGATCCTGCGCAAGGCGAGCGCTTATTTGCGATGGCGGAGCTCCACCGCCGGTCCCACGATGATCGCCTTTATTGACGATCATCGTGGGGCGCATGGGTCGAGCCGATCTGCAAGGTGTTGCCGATCGCCCCTCGACCTACCACGCCCATGTGGCCAAACGGCGCGATCCGGCCAAGCGGTCGGCGCGCGCCAGGCAGGACGGCGCGCTGAAGATCGAGGTTCGGCGCGTCTTCGATCAAAACTTCTCCGTCTACGGCGTGCGCAAGGTCTGGCGCCAGCTCAAGCGCGAAGGCTTCGATGTTGCCCGTTGCACGGTGTCGCGACTGATGCGGGACATGGGTTTGCAAGGGGTTACCCGCGGCAAACCGGTCAAGACCACGATCAGCGACAAGGCCGCGCCATGCCCGCTGGATCACGTCAACCGCCAGTTGAAGGCTCCAACGCCGAACGTTCTCTGGCTCTCCGACTTCACTTATGTCGCAACCTGGACCGGCTTTGTCTACGTCGCCTTTGTGATCGATGCCTATGCCCGCAGGATCGTCGGCTGGCGGGCCTCGCGCACGGCGCATGCAGGCTTCGTGCTCGATGCGCTGGAGCAGGCACTACATGATCGACGGCCGGTCCATCGTGGCAGGCTCGTGCACCACAGCGACAGGGGTAAGCCAATACGTATCCATTAAGTACACCGAGCGCCTGGCTGAGGCCGGCGTCGAGCCTTCTGTCGGCAGTGTCGGAGATTCCTACGACAACGTCTCGCCGAAACCCTCAACGGTCTCTACAAGGCCAAGGTGATCCATCGGCGCGGGCCATGGCGCAGCTTCGAGGCCGTCGAGTTCGCCACTCTCGAATGGTCGACTGGTTCAACAACCGACGGCTCCTGGAGCCCATCGGAAACATCCCGCCGGACGAAGCCGAGCAACGCTACTACGCCATGCTGGAACAACCGGCCATGGCAGCTTAACTTAACCAAATGGCCTCCGGCAAACCCGGGACGGTTCAATCGGCAAGGTGACGTAGCTTTCATTCCAGCTTTGACGAGAATCTGAAGAACGAGATCCTCATCTATTCCGGGGGTGAGATCGACCGCGGTGGTATTAAAGATCGTACCCCAGGTTCGATCGCTTAGGAGAAAAGTGCGAACTTTCTCGCCCAATGCAAACCAAGCAGTGGTCCACTTCCATTCAGGTGTCGGAGTGATCACCAATGTTTTGTGATACTGCGTGTCATCAGTGTACGCTCCGAATGTAGCGAGATCGTAAGGGATTAGCTTTCTAGCTGCCCTCATCACGCCGAGAACCAGCTCTTCTGGTTCGTAGCCAGGTACACTGAGGACTTCCTGTAACTCCGCCCGTACGAGCTCTTCCGCCATCGGCACAATAGTAATGATTGCGCCCGAGCGGCTTTCCTCAGTGTCGAAAGCAGGCGCAACCGTTATCCGAAGCGGAGTAATCTGTCCGCTGGTCGATACGAGTGCTGCCTTCTCCTTGCGACCGTCCGGCGATTTGAACCAATCCTCAAAAACGGTGTGGCGTTGTGCGACGTCGCAGCTGGCAAACAAAGAGCTGCGTGTTGACCCGCTATTCTGTTCTGCTACCCCTATCAACTGTTCGCTCGCTGGTTTGCAAAAGCGATTGCGCCTTCTGGGTCGAGACGTAGGAGGCGACCGTGAAGAGCATCAAATCGCGCTTCCTCCTCTTTTACGCCGAGAAGGAGTGCGTATGATCCTGTCCTGCCAAACTCATCAGGTAGAGGGCCGATCTCTCCTCGAAGTTGCCCCGATGTAGATCTAATCGAAAAGTCTGCTGTTTATGCACGGCCAAGTGAACTAGTTCACATGGATATCAGGCAGCTGCTTAGCCGCGTGCAGAGAAGGTCAGCCGCGCTGCCAATTCTGGGCTGCCGATACAATTGCAAACGCCTTTGGAGATGCGTGAACTGGACTGAATTCTCTTTCCCGACTGCGGCGGCCACGAACGGATCGGATCTCGGGCGCAATAGCTCAGCCGCGTTCCAGACGCGTGCGACCCGCGCGGATGAAGCCCTCGCCAATTTGTGAGCGAGGCGGTCGCGAGGGTGCAATGAGGAAAACGCATCGCCGGCTTTTACGTTGTGGTGCTCAAGCGTGCCGCGGATCGAGAGCGATCTCTAGACCAATCGCGAAGGCATAGTAGTAGGTCGGCGAGGGGTCTAGTTCGGCCGCTGACCGACATCTTCCATACCAAGGCATACGCAAATGCAGCCGATTTTGACCGAAAATTGTGCGAATGGCTGGCCGACGCCCGAAGCTCGCGGCGCATCATGTAGCCGAAGATTGTGGAGTAGGGTCGGCGATGGCGCACAGCAGGCGCTCCCGTCGGCGTCTTTATCGAGCTTGAATGGGCTGTGGATGCTCGCAATCACAAAATCGAAAGTCGCCAGCACATCGTCCAGATAGTCGAGCGCACCATTTACCAGGATGGGTAAGCAACGTTTCTGGACTGGTATGACCACTCAGTTTAGCAGGGGCACTTAAAGATCTGCGTTCATCCCGATCTTCACCCAGGCATGTCGCTTTATCGCTTAGCTCGACGCTTCACCTGCATCTGCTCGTTGCCGCAATCGGCTCCATGAGTCGCCGCTAGCGTCGCCTTGCGTTCATTGCTCATCAGCCTCACCGAGATCTGCATGGTATTTGGGTCCCATCCTTGCTGGCAGTAGATGCTGACGCAGTACTTCAAATCGGGCTCTTCCGAATAGTTGCTCTTGAAATGGACCTGATAAAATGAGTGGTGTGTGTCCTTGATGATCTTGAAGTAGGAGAATTGATAACTGCCCTGCGACGGAGCTTTAGCGGCCTCGCGTGCTGCCGCATTCAAGCCAGCCCTGACACAGCTAAAAGTCCTGGCATTTAGGTCGCTGAGGCCGTCACCCGCGGGTGCGGTGTTCTCAAGGGGAGCAGATTGCCGCTGTGGCGCCGGTGTATTCTGTACCGCCTCGTCCCCAGTCTGTCCGTGGGACGCGGTGCTCCAGGCGACCAGCGCCAGCACCGCGGTTCTCATGACGTTTTTCAAACCGCATCCAGCGAATGTGGTCTTGAAAGGTGCCCGCACTCCATCCGCCTCTTGCTGATGCAAGCAGATCTGCGGTTTCGTCGTGGATTCAACGGCCTGGTGGGCAACGCATTGCATCGCGACGGTTCCCTTCTCTTTCCCGCCGGCCCGTATGTTCACGACGAGGCGCAACGGTCGATGCGTCAGAGGCCGTACTGAACGACCTTATTGCTGAATGTGCCAACGTAGACCTTCCCGTTCGCCACCACCGGCGTGGAATACTTTGCGAAGAGTCCTAACTCGCCGGGTTGGCTGTGAAAAAGCTGCTTCAGTTTGCCATTGGCAGCCGGGGTCGCGTTGTACGCGACGAGAGCGCCGGGGACGACTTTGGAGTTCGCGTCCCCGAGCACCGGGTACGTGCCCCAGACGACGCCGGTCCCGGGATCCGAGCCGTTTGATGAGATGACGAGGCGTCCGCCGGGCATTCCGGGATCATTTCCGGATGCTACCTGCGTGCCTTGGGCGCTGAAGGATGTGATGCGCTTCGTTGTGAAATTGTAGTTGTAGGCCTTGAGGCGCTCATTCTCGCCCCATACAAACACGATCCCGCTGTTTGCCCCTTCCATGTACACAGGGGTTCCGTGGATATGATAGCTCTTCCCGTTAGGTGTTTGCGCGGGAAGATTGCGTTCGAGTTTGATGATCGGCCAGTTTGGATCGGTCGTCGTGGTCGTCGGAAGGCCTGCCGGTCCGTTTGGCGCATTCGGCAGGTACGTCGCGACGAACGGGAGGTTGAAGTGGGGATTCCACGTGTTCTTTCCGAGATTGTCCTTATTGAGGTTGTAGAGGACGCCGTCCTTACCACCGCCGATCAGGTTGCCTCGCGCGGGAATGAGGACGACACCGGCGGAGCCAAGGTCCTGATCTTGAGCTGCCTGACGGTCCGGAGGCGCGGCTCTGTCGCGGCGCTGAAAATCGCTGAACGCACCCCAGTAGTCGACAACATCGAGGGTCGGCTTGCCGTTGTTTACGTCGGCGATGCCGGGGGTATACCGAAGTTTCACGAAGCTCTCGGCGAAATTGCCGGCCATCGATCCGGGATCCATCCCGTTGCCAGTGGAGAGGTAAATATCTGTGCCGTCGATCGCCGGCCCGGAGCCCGACATCCACACGCCGCCGGCGCCTCCTCCGGGGGTGACGTTCCAAATCCCCGGCGTCGGTTTGAACCCAGGGTCGCGATTGAGGCCGCGCACGTCATAAGCAACGACGAATCCGTGTCCTGGCCCATTCGGGTTCTCACCATTGATCGAGAACGAGATCACCACGGCGCGATTGCCACCAGGGTCGGTCAACAACCCCAAGCCCGCGCGCATCTTCTGGTATGGCGTCGTGAAGCCGTTCGCGATCCCACCCCCGCCGTTGTCAGCATTTCCGGCAATGAGCACTGGCGGGTTCTTGTCCGCCAGGCTAGTTGCGTCAAGTGTCCAGAGCATATTGTTACGTTCGATGTTCTGGCTGGCCTCGTTTGGCTTGCCAAACGTGGTCACATAAATGGTGTTCGTTGCCACCTCGATCACAGGGGTCGCCGTTATTCCCCAATGGCGATACATATTGTGGAGGTCCATGCCCATGCCCTGCGGGTTGGCGATATCGGCGGGGTCGAACGGTGGGGCAAGTTGGCGTTTGACGAGTTCGGCGCCGGTGTTGACGTCGAAGACATAGGCCGTGTTCGTCATCGTGAACACATAGAGCTTGTCACCGACGACAAGCGGGGACACGTCAATCTTTTCGTCAACGGGAAATTCGCGAATTTTCTTGAGCCTAGGCACGTTAGCGGGCTTCAAAACCGTTTCGGACCTGTTCCAGCCCTGGCGGGTGTTGTCGACGCCGACAGTCCAGATATCGACAGCCTGGGCGGACGATGCCACCACAAGGGCAGGCACCACGAGCAACGAAAGCGCGCTCCGGTAGGATAAATAGTTCATGATGTTGGCTCCGGTGCAGGGTAGACACAAACCGCGTCACGGACGCACGACCCGCAGCTTGCATCCTGCGGCAATATTGCTCTCATTTGGGCCGCCTGGCGACCACTCAGCTCCGCCTGTGCGCCTAATAGGCCGAGTGTACCGGCACCCAGCTAGTGAGCCAAGCTCGCGCTCGGCGGCTTGCTCTCTGTAGCTGTAAGCAGGCTGTCGCCTTGCTCGAACGCTAAAGTCCTCTGAAGCGTTTTCCCAACGCATGAGTAAGCGCACATGTTTTTTCCAATACGACATCGTTTGCAGTGACGTTTGGCGCAACGGTCCGGAAACAAGAGATAGTCGCTCCTCGACAATGCCATCCGATCAGGAAATGCGAGGCGGGGCTGGACAGTGCTGAGAGAATGTCTGCTACTCGATCATTATAATTTGGCTGCGACGCGAACCAGCGCAAATGCAGCCCCTCCAATCTCCTGAGATACATCGGCATAAGTCGCAAGACGGAGCGTGCAATGTCGGTATGAGGCATATGGAAGAGCGAATTGCTCGGGCCTTGAATCCTGCATGGAAGGTGCTACCGTCAACCACTGCGAGCAATGCTACAATATTTAATCTTGGGTAAGAGCGGCTGACTAACATCGCGCGTCGGATTTTTTCAAAGCATTTTTACGGGAGCAACGAAGATGTCGACATCCAGTCTGCAAGATACCGTAGCTTCGATTGGCTTTGCCAAGGTGATTGTTGCGCTAAAGGGAGTTCCAGATGGTGCTGCGGCTGCCTCGGCGCAGACGAAGAGTTCGATAGAGAATCATTTTATGATTCCAAACATGGCGCAAGCCGAAAGCCTGGCGGCTTCAGCAAGCCACTTCGCAAGCCGCAACTTCAAACGGGCAGAGCCGCCGACGTCGCGCCGTGTTCGAGTCTATCCGCATCTTGGTTTGGCGATAGGCTATGTTAATGCAAACGGTCTTGCTTCGCTGGAAGCTGACCCGCAGGTCAAGAAGGTCGAAAAGGCTCCGGAGTTGAGCCTTATCCGGCCGGTCGCTATCGAGGCCGCGAAACTCGGCATCGGCCCGACCTGGGGCATCAAGCGCCTGAAGGCGGACCGCCTGTGGGCGGCCGGTATCACCGGCCAAGGAGTTCTTGTTGGCCATCTCGATACCGGCGTCGATGCAGCCCATCCCGCGCTGAAGGGGGCGATCGGAAGGTTCGCGGAATTCGACATGGCGGGGGACCAAGTACCGAACGCGCAACCATCGGACAGCGATGAACATGGAACGCATACGGCCGGTACCATCGTCGGCCGTTCCGGATTGAAGGGCGAGTTCGGGATGGCGCCTGAAGCCCAGCTCGCGAGCGCCATGGTGATCGAAGGCGGTCAGGTGATCGATCGAATCCTGGCCGGCATGGACTGGGTGATCGGTGAGGGCGTGCGCATCATGAGCATGTCGCTAGGTCTGCGCGGCTTCACGCCTGCATTTCAGACTATTATCGATGCCTTGCGGGCGGCAAACGTTCTGCCCGTGATCGCGGTGGGCAATGAGGGACCGGAAACGAGCCGCTCACCCGGTAACTACGCCAACGTCCTATCCGTCGGCGCGATGGACTCCAGCGATCGGGTGGCCGACTTTTCGGGCAGCCAGCAATTCGATCGGCCGGTCAATCCGCTGTGTCCTGCCTTGGCGGCGCCGGGTGTGGACGTTCTGTCATCCGTCCCGGGCGGAAAGTTCAAGACCATGAACGGAAGTTCGATGGCAACCCCGCATGTCGCGGGTCTTGCGGCGTTGCTTTTGCAGGCCAGCCCATCGGCGACTGCTTACGACCTCGAACGGGCGATCGTTGGTTCATGCACTCTGCCAGCTGGCATGCCCCAGGCTCGTGGCAGTCACGGCGTGCCCGACGCCGTACGCGCTTTCCAGCTGCTGACGGGATCGCAGCTTCCGGTCGCCACGGCCGCAGCCGCGCCGTCGAGACGAGTTGCCAAACGACGCGCTCGCGGTAAGACGCCCGTGCGGCGGGTAGTGGTACGGGCTGTCAAGAAGCAGCGGCCCAAGGCCAAAAAAGCCCTGGCCTCAAAGCGAAAGCACGGCTGATCGGCCAGGGACCGGCTCTAGTCCGTATAAATCGGGCCAAGTCATGCTACTATGTTCAGCCGTGGCAAACGGCTGAGCATAGGATGGCTAAATGTGCGCTGGGAGCCACCCAGGCAGGAGCTGCCCATGAGTGACAAGATCAAGGCGTCGTCCGAATGGGAGTCCGAAGCCGTCGCCAAGCGGCTGCGCGAAACGACGTCGCCCGGACAACCATCGTCGGTTCAAGTGTTCTTGAACGACGAGATTTCCGCGAATGATCTCCCAGAAAAGGCCAAAGAGATCGTAAACGACATGAGCGCGAGCCTCAGCCTTCCGGCCGACGCGATCAAGATCGGCAAGGTATACCGATCCGCAAAATCCTTCTCGCTTTCGACCGACGTGCCTGATGTCTTCGATGCCATCGCAAAGCGGGGTGAAGTCAAGACGATCCTGGAGTCTGCGCAACCTGATATTCAGCCGAAGCCGAAGAATGTGAAGGACGTGCCGTAGGTCGTAAAGCGACGCCGCTCTCGGAGAGCAGTCTGATGCAGCATGCTCGATCTTCGACGGGCCGATCGCTATTCTGTCCATTGCTACTCCACCAACCGTCGCACGATGTCGACAAGCGCGCTGTCGGCACTGCTCAATTCTCTGAGGAACCCAAGCAAGCTGACCGTCGGGCTGGTCCGAGCGCCGGTAGCGGCTGGCCGTGCTTGGGCCGAAACGGATTCTACGCGACTTATGACCGGCCGACGACTGCGGTTTGCCCATGATGACGACGCGTTCCGAGTGACAGTAAGTTCGCTGCCGATTCCGTGGCTGCTGCAGCCCTAATCCAGCGCCCGCATGTGCGATCGGCCAGTGGGCCTCGCCGCTGTTGCGGCGAGGCCCACTGACGAAAAATAGATGGATAGTCGAGCGATTAACCAGTGGAACTATTCCATGACGCTTGCAAAGCGCATCCATTTTGCAATCGAGTCGATCGGGCTGCTGTCGCCCATCCGCAACGGACTTTGCGTCGGATCGAAACCACGCGACAGCGCGGAATCGGGATCCGCCAGCAAAACGCCAACAAAGGTTGATGCCACGAGGAAGCTGCCCACTTCTCCTAATTTATTGCCACCGCCTTTCTCCGCCTCCGCCAGAATATAGAACCACAGCGGCGTCCGTTCGAAGAACTTCGATTGCGAGTTCTTGACGAAATCCCGCAGCTGGGGCTTGGAGTTGAAAATGGCCGACAGGTCGGTGATCGGATCGGACTCAACCGCTCCAGTCTGTTTGAGGTGTTTATGGAGGGCTTGGCCGGTGGGCAGTCTCAGATTGTAGCCCCGTCGAAGGTTTCTCCGTGCAAGGCTCTTGAATAGCGCCTTCAGTTGCCCGTCCGTTTCGTCGTTGCCTTCCTTGACCATCTCGCCCAACGGCGGCGCCAGCGCAGTATCTATCTTTCGGGCTACACGTGCCGGTAGCCCGTCCGCGGAATCGTGCGGAGCGACACCGACAAATCGTGTCCAGTCCATGACCCAGTTTTTGGGAAGCTTTTTCGGACCATCGATATTGCCGCCGCCACCGGTAAAGCCGAACAACAGGTTAAGGGGCGCTTTGTCGAGAAAGGCTCCTCCCGAGGACCGGCCGAAGTTCTTGTTGTAATCATAAAACGCGCGAACCATGGAATGTCCGAACCGGTAGCCGGCAACGGAGAACTCCAGGGGTAGCGCATTGCCAAGTCTGGAACCCGGTCGTCGCGCATCAAACTCGGCCCTGAACTTGAAGAAGTGCGAAGCCCGATCCTGAACCACCCGGTCCACCACGGCCGGATCGCAAACGCCCTTTACGTAGCCTTCGACAATCAGCCATTGGTAGTGGAGACGCGTGAGAGCCTGGGCCGACGAAAAATCCGGGATCCAGCCGGTATTGTGACTGGCCAAGAAGTCGATAGACTTGTTGTGGAATCGGAGGAAGCTCAGATGAAATTGGGCAACAACGAGGTTCTCGTCGTTGCGCGTGTCTCCGATCAGGGCTCGCTGCGGAAGTCCCGCCGAGAATTTTGCGAACTCCGGGGGAGGCAGAGACGCCTGGGCGGCGCGAAGTGCGGCATCCCGAACGGCGGCCTGCACTTGGACGTATCGCGGCAGATCGCGGTGCTCATCCAATCCATCCGGAAGCGGACCCGGATCAACCGCCGTTCCGATCCGCATTTTGTTCACGAGGGTTGGGTGACGCAGACCCGATATGACAGTGACTGTATCGGCTGTAATGCCGGGACCGATCGGCGAGCCCCCATAAACGCTGTCGAGATCGAAGCGCGGTGAGCGGGCGTTTCTGAACTTGCTTTCGACCGTCGAAGACACAGCGGGCGGATGCGGTTCTTTGACGCTAGTAATTTCGGACTCGCGGTCGGTGCGCGCGGTCAGTTCGTGATCGAGGAATTGACCCCAATATGTCAAGACCGGAGGCATCGTCGAATCAGGGCCAGAGTCTTCTGTATTGGGGGCCGCGGCAGCTTCGATCATAAGGTCGCCGAGCGTATCGAGTTCGCCGACCGTCGCGGCTGATAACGGTAAATAATTCTCGGGCGCATCCAGCGGTGGAACGAAATAGCCGAAGTCCGCCTGCTCATCGACCGCAATGTCCGTGCCAGTGGGCGGAGCTGCAAGCGCTGCTGATGGGCCGGCGCCTTTTTCTTTTTCTCTTCCGCTGTGGGATTGAAATAGGATCGTCATGAAACAAATCCTCCAGATTGCAGCCCCAAGTGGATTGTTGCACAGGTTGTCACTTTTTCTGTGATCTATCTCACTCATTCAGCCGTAATGGCGAATTGTTCGGACCAGAGCATTTTAGGCAAATTGCTTCGGAGGCGCTCTGGAGCCAGCAGCGTTATAGCAAGCGCTGGACTCGGTCCTAATGTCAGAGGCGTTCGACGCTGATCGTCGGTGATGCTGCCGGGCGCGGGAATTTCCGAACGTGACATTCACTTGGAGTAACCGTCGATCTGCCTTTGGCTCTCATAATAGTAACGTGAATCTAAAGTTCGCCACATAATGTCTGCTGAGCGTTGTGACAGAAACGCTCCAGCGGCGAGCATCGTAGAACGGCGACTGGCAGCTATTTTCGTCGTGTCGCCGGTGGTGGTGTAGCTCGGTAGAGCAAAGCCGCCCGGACGCGCCCCCGATAGCGCCGTAGCGGGCGGGCGGCTTTGCGGTGGTCACCGGCAGTTCTCCGGTAGGATCGGGTTGCGACACGCCAACGCAACCGAGGAACCACCGATGACCGACGACTGATGAACCTGCGCACGCTGGTAGAGAAGACCCCCGACGCCGATCTGTTGGGCGAGATGATCGGCTTTGCCGCCTCGCGTCAATGGAGCTGGAAGTGGGAGGCCCCAGACCGGGGCGGCCTATGGCGAGAAGAATCCCGAACACCTGGCCCAGCGCAACGGTTACCGCGACCGGATCTGGGAGACCCGTGCCGGCGCCGTCGAGCTGCGCATCCCCAAGCTGCGCAAGGGCTCCTACTTGGCGCAGGCCATGGGCATGACCGGCATCTCCAAGAGCCAGGTGAGCCGGCTGTGCGCGGAGATCGACGACAAGGTGAAGGCCCTCCTCGCCCGTCCAATCGAGGGCGACTGGCCGGATCTGTGGATCGACGCCACCTACGTGAAGGTGCGCCAGAATGGCCGCATCGTCTCAGTCGCGGTGATTGTCGCGGTCGGCGTCAACCGCTACGGCCGACGCGAGGTTCTCGGCATGGACATCGGGCCGTCCGAGCCCGAGACGTTCTGGACGGCGTTCCTGCGCAAGCTCACCCGCCGCGGTCTGCGCGGCGTCAAGCTCGTCGTGTCCGATGCCCACGAATTATCAACGCCGCCGTAGCCAAGGTGCTCAATGCCAGCTGATGGCGGTGCCGCGTCCACTTCACGCGCAGCGCGCTGGCGCATGCCGGCAAGGCGGACGGCGGGTCGTCTCCGCCCTCATTGCCACAGCCTTTGCACAGGACGATGCCGATGCCGCGCGAGCCCAGTGGCCCAAGGTCGCCGACCAGCTCCGGCCAAAGCTGCCGAAGCTTGCCGGCTTCCTACACGACGCCGAGACCGACGTGCTCGCCTACATGACCTTCCCGCCGCAGCACCGGACCAAGCTGCACTCCACCAACCCGATCGAGCGCAAACGGCGAGATCAAGCGGCACGCCGAGGTGGTGGGCATCTTGCCCAATGACGACGCCATCGTTCGCCTCATCGGCGCGATCCTGCTCGAACAGAATGATGAATGGGCCGTCCAGCGCGCCCGTTACATGACACTGGAAACAATCGCCACGTTGAGCGATGATCAGAGCGTCAGCCTCACGGCGATCGCCAGCTGACCAGCCCGGCTCTCGCCGGCGAACGTGGTGACCCGCCACCAGCTACACCACGCCACGAGACACGATCGCTATTTTTTGGCGGCGGACGCTGCGTAAAGCCGCCTGATGGGTACCGACGAAGAAGGCACGCTGGCCCAGCTCAAGGCGCTCAGGAAGACCCTTGTCGACCCAACTATCGCTGCCCATCGAGGACGGATATCAAACACCAGTGGGGACGGCATGCTGGTCGAGTTCGCCAGCGCGGTAGGCGCGGTTCGTTCCGCCGTTCGCTGGCGCACTAACAGGGTCACGGGTCTCGGGCGACGTGCTCGCGAGGAGGAGGTATCGCGCCGGCTAATGACCGGTCCCGGCATCGGCCCAATCTCCGCCACCGCGATCGTCGCTCTAGCACCGCCGGCCGAGACCTTTGCCGCGCCGAGCGTGCGTTCGCCCATCTAGGACGTCGGCCACGATCCCCTTGGCGCACCACGTTTGCTCGCCTGTCGCTGCCGATGATGAGACCGCGACGGCGACAGAACGCATCATCACGCACAGTTGCTAGCACAGCCTTGCGTAGCCTCGCGTACTCTGCCTTCAAAGCCGGTCGGGCCGAAAGCATGCTGTGGCAATGCGCTCCAATGTCGCTTGCCCGGCAACCAACTCTCGGATCCGCGCTTCGAAATTCTTCCGCGTCACGGGCCAACCTTCAGCCCAAAGCCACGCAAAATCCCGGGGATACTCAATTCCACATCGATAAGTCGCCCAAGAAGCTGCTTGCGTGCAACCAGCAGCGCTCGAACCTCTTGAGCCCCTATCCGACTTTGCGAGCACCGAGGGGAACCATCCCGTCCGGATCAACTGGGTAATCCCGCGTGCATCGTTGCGATCAGTTTTTACCGTCATCGCTGATAATGCTGCCTTCACATGCCATTGTTTCCAGCAGGACCGTCTCGAATCCTGCTCTGTTCAGCGCACATCAGCCATTGCGAGGCTTATTCGCGGCAACCACGCTTTTTTCCTGTAACGACTACGAAATGTTCCAGATGTTCGGCGCGGTCCTTCCTTCTCGTTGTCGCGGTAGTACTGCAACCACAATTACCTGACAGCCTCGCCTACTTGACAGCCTCGCCACTCGGCAGCTGGGTAGACCTCCGCGGCACGTGCGCCAGCCTCGGCGGGCAGTCCTCCTTGGCTTTGCTTGCGGCGTCCCAGCGCCGTGCTTTTGGACGACACGTGGACCTGCCTTTACTTGCGGCACAAGGTCGCAGCTTCGGTCGAGTTGCTTGGACGGTGTTGCGTCGCGGGCCCTGCCTTGGGGCGCCGGCTTCGTCTCGCAAGAAGCCCCTATGCCTGGCGAGGACTCACTGGAATTCCCGGCAAACTATTGCTTGGATTGGCACCCACAGAAATCGCCATTTTCGTCCTTGCAAGAAGGTTTACGGAAGCAGCGTTCGTCCGCGCGTTGCCGGGTTGAGGAGCGAACCGATCAGTGCGGGCTAACGTGAAGAACTCCGAAATGTGCACGGGGAGAAATTCGCACTTCAACTAGAAGACGAACATCGCTAAGGTTGTGCCGCGCCGCTCCAGCTGGAGGGATGACGATGAAGTCAAGTTCTCTGCGCATGATGTTTCATATCGCGTTCTTTGCTTCTTTCCCTGCTTGCACTGTCGATACCTACGACGAGTTGCTGGACGATCGCTTTAGCTACGGCGTCACTGGCCAAAATGAGGCGCAACTTCCCAAAAAGCTCGGACCACCTCTTGAGCCCAGAAGGTTAAGCTTGGCCGGTTGGTATTCTTCGATAAAGGGCTCGGCATACGTAAGACCAATTCAATCGGGCTGTCGTTCCCCAACCCACGGCTTCGGTGACACGCAAGCTCTCGCGATCTGCAGCGCCTGTCAGTCCTCGTGAGCAATGCCTCCTCAAGGGGCGGCACGACCGACCATGCGATGGTGGAAGTCACGATCAAGGTGAAGCGTGAACGATCACCTCATTTGAAGCAATCGCACCCCGGGAGGCAGCATGCCGATCCAAGCCCTGTTCATCACTCCATCATTCGCCGTCGCGCGCCTCGGTGGTAGCACTACTCCACTCCACAGTTACGATTGGGTCGACAGCGAGCGGCTTCGCTCCGAAAGCGAGACGGACATCGCTCCTTCGTGGACACTGGCGGTGCAACCGGACGGATCGGTGGCGCCTTTCCTGCCGACCTCGATCGCCTTCCGAGATGGTGATCTCATCCGTCCTGTGGCGCCCTTCTTCGAGGTCTGGGCGCGACTCGGCGAGTCCGGAAGCGCGCCCGCGACGTGGACAGAGGCGCCGCTGACCACGGCGCTGTTGGCGGCAGACGGCCTCTCCCTCGCCTCACTACGCGTCGCTGTCACCGCGCGGAACCTCAAGGCCGCGCGCCGCACGGGCGATCCCGCGCATGCATTTGGCAACTGGCAGGCGGTGATGCTCCTCGGCAACGATTTCACCGCGCGAATGGTCGAGGGCCGCTGCCCTCCAAGCGTAACGGTACCTATGATTCCGACCAACCGGAACATCCCACTCGGCACGGTGCAAATGCTGCGAAGTACGCCACAACTCGCCGGACAGCCGTGGTCCGGCAGCGTGCGCACCGACACAATCCGCTTCCGCTACACTCCGGGACGCGGCCAGTTTTATGGCCCGCCGGAAGCTGCGAGCGCTCAGCCGACGCTTGGGCGACCGGCGCCTGCCGTGCCGAGCGCCAACGCCTTCCTCGATCCCGCAGCCGGGTGGCGAGGAGCTTCAACAGGGAACCTCGTCCAACCCGGGGATACTTATGATTTGATCAATCAAAACGGCGATACCGACGGACCGTCACTTGGGGTTGTCGACGATACTTGCGAGGTGCATTTCGATGTCACGTTGCAAATTTCCGGAGAGAGAGCCTTGAAGACGCGGGCCATCGCATTCGTTGCGCCGCCTGACTTCGCACCGGACCGCCGGCCATTCCTGTCGGTCGCCGACGAAATCAACGATCGTGATGGGACGGCGGCTGCTCGCAATGCGGGTCTTACCGGCGCGGCACTGGCTGGCTGGGTGGAGGATCTGTTCGAGCGCATCTACGAGACAGTTTCGTTGTTCAATGTCGACGACTACCGCAGCCGGAGGGCCGCCGTGCGCCCGCCGCCCGATTTCGTTCCGGCATCGCTGCCGGAGGCCAAGTTGCAGGCCATCGACATCGATCAAGGTGTCCGGTCAGCCCCCGACCGAGCGATGGGCGGGCGCGACGCGTTGCGCTCGCAGGTTTATCGTCTGCCAGCCGCGACGAACGACGATCCCTTGCCGCTCAGCCAGCACGCCCGCATGCGGCATCGAGCGCTAGCGGACATTCAGAACCTCGTGGCACTTGTCGCCCAAGATGCCCTCGCCGGCCGCAATCGGGTGGCCGAAATCGTGCGCGCGCCATTCGAGGTCGAGAGCTTCGAAAACGCCATCGCCAGCTCGATGCGCATGCCTCCTTTCATGCGCCAGTCGAATGCTCTGCCTCTGACTCTGGCGGCTTGGCAATACGAGCTGTTGATGCGGTGGGTGGATGAGACTAGGGCGCTTACGATTGCCGGGCTCACGGCCGCTCTGCCGGAGCGGGCGGCACGCACCCTGTCGACCTCGGCACGCTCGCGACGGAGGGCCGTTTTGGCACGTATTGACGCGGTTGCGAGGCAATGATGAACGTCATTACCCACCTACCCGCGCCGTCGGCGGCGCCCCTTTATAAACGTTTCCGCTCGGCCCGAGGCGAGCACCTTCTGGTGGTGCCACATTCGCGCCTGTTCGACCTCCCTCCAGAGGTGGCGGCCGACCTCGATCTTCGGCCGGAGGAGGCGCAGCGGCTGGCCAGTGCCTTGGGAGAAACCGCGCCGGGGGAGGCGCCACTAGACCTTGTGGTGGAGCCGCAGCCGCAAAGCCTTTCCCTCAACGTCAGCTCGGCTTGCAACCTCGCCTGCAGCTACTGCTATGCCGACAAAGGCGCTTTTGGTGGCAAGCAAGCCGACCGCATGAAGCATGCCACGGCGATCGCGGCGGTCGACCGGCTGCTCACTGTGGCGGATCCGGAGCGGCCGATTACGATCGGTTTCATCGGTGGCGAACCGCTCCTCAACAGAGCGTTGATACACTCTGTCGTGCTGTACGCCGGTCGCGCCGGCAACGATCGCGGGCTTGACGTGCGCTTCTCCATCACTACGAACGGCACGACGTTGTTACCCGCTGATATCGACCTTTTTCGAACGCACCCTTTCGCGGTGACAGTGAGCATCGACGGTGATGCAGCGACGCAGGATGCGCAGCGCCCGGACACGCGGGGCCGGGGCACCTTCGCGCGCCTCGTCGAACGTCTCGCCCCATTGCTCGCCGAGCCAGGACGCGCCCAAGTCGCCGCCCGCCTGACGGTCACAGCCGGTGCGCTCGATCTCGCAACCCGACTCTCCGCCGTGTACGCACTGGGCTTCAGCGAGGCTGGCGTGGCACCGCTGCGGACCGCGAAAGACAATGCGAACATAGACGGCGACGGGTGGCAGGCATACCTGGACGAACTCATCGCGGTCGCACGGAGCGAACTTGCCGGTGCGCGGAGCGGCCGAACTATCCGCCTGACAAACCTTGCGGTCGCGCTGAAGCAGATCCACGCTGGCGCTAGCTCACCCTATCCCTGCGGGGCAGGCGGGGGCTACTTCTCTGTCGCCGCCGATGGCCACTGGTACGCTTGCCACCGGGCGATCGGTGAGGACGACTTCATCTTGAGCAACAGTGAAGGTCTCGATTCGCACCGCCGACGGCGCTTCCTCACCGCGCGTCACGTGCATGCGCAGAAGCCCTGCAACACTTGCTGGGCACGGTACTTGTGCTCGGGTAGCTGCCACCAAGAGGCAGCGACGCGCACGGAAGCCGGCTGCGATTTTATCCGCGGCTGGCTGACCTTCTGCCTCGCCGCCTACTGCGAGCTCGCCACCGAGCGCCCAGACTACTTCGTCGCGTCGTACCCAATCCGAGGGATACAGCCATGAGTGGCTCCAACTCCGCGAAAATTGTCGCCCGAAACGTCGCCGCGTTCCGCCGTTTCGGCGATCAGAGCGGAATCACCCAGGTGATCGCAGGCAATCCGGCTGCGACGCGCCTCGAGTCTGGCGTTGGTAACTGCTTTCCCGGGCTCGAATGCGATCTCCGCAATCTCGAACGCCGCTTCTTCCCGTTTCTGGAAGCGGAGGCAATCGGCAATCTTCTGTTGATCGTTGCGATCGACATGGATGCAGTAGAGCGTGGCGGGGCGGCTGGCTCGGTCACGCCAGCCGATGTAGCGGTTTACCGCACCCTCGCTGACGACGTCGCAGCTAGCCGCTTTGTATTTGTGTCGCGTATGGCCGGAAGTTTTGGTCCGCTCGGGCAGATGGCATTCGACCTCGCCCTCATCGCAATGGACGGCGAGGCGGAAGTGCAAGGCGACCTATCCGACACCAGCTCAGGTGTCGGGCGTCGCCCCTCCGATGCCTGGACAGCTATTCGGCTCCTGACAGAAGGTATCGACGTGACGCTAACGTTTAGGCGGCAGGGCGCAGCCGGGGCACGGCCCACACTCACGGCGCCGAGGGCCCGCTACCTCGACGACAATGGTGCGCTGGCAGCGGTGTTCCTTCCGGGTGAATTGACCCAATCACTGTGCAGCCCCTGGACTCACGACTTTCGTGATTGCGGCTGCTTTTACTGGGCGTCGAACCATCCCGACATAGCTCAGCCAGTGCTGCCAAGTGGCGGTGCAACTGGTCAGTCGTGGCAACGCGACGTACCCTGGGAGCGCAGCGCGCGTGTGGTCGGCATTCAGCCGCCAGAGCCAGCGACTGACACGAGCTCCCAGCCAGTCGAGATGCGGCATTATGAGATCAACAATCGCTGGCAGGAGCTGCACTTCGTCTTGGGAAGACGGGAGATAGTCGCGCCGTATGCGTCCGGGGCGACGGCGCCCGGGGCCCCGCTGCAAAACCTTAACACCCTGATCGAGCATCTCCGTTACGCGGCGGGGGTTGAGTTGGCGGTGGCACAAGAGTACTTGTGCGCCGCCTACTCTCTGAAACCGATAACGGACCCGGGCGTTGCGGGCAACGCTGCCTTACGCGATGATATTCGCGCGAGCCGCGCCGAACTGATGCGCATCGCCATCGGCGAGATGCGGCATACCCGAGCGGTGAACGACATTATTCGGGGCATGATGCCCCCTGGCACATTCGAGCCCGCGCTGCGTGTCGCGAGCCGAGTTCCCGGGGCAGCGGGCCAGATGCGCGACGTTTCGATGCGAGCCGCTACCAAGGCGGCCGTTAAGGACTTCATTGACGTCGAGGCGCCATCGGCTGGCGTCGACGGCCTGTATTCCCGCATTCTCGCGACACTAGTCGCGCCGCCGGCTGATGTAGCTCCACTCGCGACCGACGAGTGGCGTGAAGCAATCCGTTCCATTATCGCTGAGGGTGAGGACCACTTCCAAACGTTTCTCGACATGCAGGAGTGGCTCCAGGAGCACGCGGAGGCGGCCTATCTGCGGTCGGTCGCGCCAGCACGCCCGCCTGCTGGACATGCGGCGCACCTGGAATTGCAGACAGCATACGGGGGCATGCTCGAAAGTCTGCGAGACGGCTACCGGAAGGGCCGCTTCCTCGGCGCCACCGAGATCAACGCCGCTCGTACCAGCATGGTCATGCCCGGTGGCATCGATGTTTTGGCGGATGCCGTGGCCGGCCAAGGCTTCCTCGTCGTATTCGATCCACCGGCGGGCGCAGACTTCGCGCCGCTCGATCCCCCGGCATGAAACTATGGGGCAAGCAGCGATGTCCGGTGGCCGCGCTCGCCCGCCGCTCACCATTCTCGGTGCAGGCCCAGTGGGCCTCATAGCCGCTATCCGTGCGCGGCAACTTGGCGTCGACGTTGAGATCAGATCGAACCGTATGCCCTCGCTGACCGATCCCTCACGTCTTGAAGTGATACCTGCACAACTTCTAGCGTTGCTCGTCGAACTCGGCGTTCCGCCGCGCTCGGTCGGCGTTGATCGGTTACACGACAAGCGGCTCACGCAGTGGAGGTCATCTACGATCCTAGCGGAGCCCGCACCGAGATCGGCGCATATCGCCCGTCCGGCGCTTGAGCTGATACTCTTGGGGCTAGCGGATCGCGTCGGAGTGCGTATACGATCCGGCATTCAGCCCGGGGAACAGTGGCTGCGCGGCGGTAAGCCGGTGCTTGATGCAACAGGGCGGTCTGCAGTCACGGCGCATCGGGTGCTGCGCCCGAAGAGACCTATCATCTGCCGGACCTTCAGGTACGCCGTGAGCAGCGACGAGCTCGGCGGGTTCGCCATTGTAGCTGGGCCAGAAGGCTATGCCTACCGTCTCAGCAACGGCCTGCATGCTACGCTCGGGGTCGTCGGTAACGGCGGGCTACTACGCGGTAATGCGTGCGACGTTGTGGCGAAAATCCGTGCGTTCGCCCCTTGGTTCGCCGACAAATTCGATCCCGCCCGCTTCGAGAGCGGCAGTACGGGAGTTGCCTCCCTGCAATGGGTAGAGGAGAGGGAGGAAGGCGCCCATCCGATCGGCGACGCCAGCCTCGCCCGCGATGCTCTCGCCTCGCAGGGGCTCGCCCTCGGGATCGGCGATGCGTTGCGAGTGGTGTCTGAGGTGGCGATGCGGTGTGCCCGCGTACCGAGGCCGATTGAAGGCAGTCTCGAGGGTCACCGGCTCCGGGTCTCCGATTTAATTAAGGCGAGTCCTTTCGCCACAGCTCCTATTTGGAGGAGCTATCTGCAATTTCTCGATGTCGCGGGAGTCGGCAAAGTGCGGGTGCCTCGGAGCCAAAATTGTCTGTAATCTTCCGCAACGCCATTCCAAATTCCGACGGGCGCTTGTGGTGTAAAAACACCTCTTTCGAGGAAGTCGCTAGGAAAAAGGGATGGCTGGCCCACCTGCCGGACTTCTCGCCGCCCTACAAGACATTGGGGAAGGTGGTGCACCGGCCATGGTTCAGCCCGGATGAATACGAGCAGCTCTATACGGCGACGCGCGAGCGCGTGCGCAACAGCCAGCCGCACTACAAGTGGAATGCGGAGCAACTCCACGACTACGTGCTGTTCCTGGCCAACACCGGCCTGCGGCCGGACGAGGCCACGACGGAACGGCGGGACCGGGAACGGGAGCGCCGGTCGGGGCAACGACGCCGCCAGCAAGTCTCTCCTCCACATAAGTGCGCAAGGTTGCATTGAGCGCAAGCTTGGCCGGCTTGGGCCGGCGGGCGGATCGCGATCTGCATGCAACTGGGCAGTTGTTGCCCGATACTCCAACCCGCCGCCGCGGGTGGCCGCATTGCGCCGCAGTTCACGGGAGATTGTCGAAGCAGCCCGCCCCAGGCGACGCCCGATCTCCTGTATGGAATGGCCCTGCACCTTGGGAAGTGCGATCTCCTCGCGCTCAATCAACGAGAGGTACCGCCCGGAGAGCGCCTTTGCCGAAGTTCTGAACATCGCTGGTGGCATGCCGCCCGCCTTTCGGAATAATCTGCCTCCGACAGGTTGTGACAATCCGGCTTCGAGTGCAGCAGCTTCGCTGCTTAACCCAGCGGCAATCGCCCGCCAAAATTTGTTCTGTTCATTGCGCCCTGCAACAGACGGCCGTCCTGGCGAAGGCAAGGGGGCTCGTCCTGACCGCGCCGATCGACGCATTACAACGTTCATCGCAACCTCCAACCCTCCGAGTGTTGCGACGACCGTTTGACTCCGCCCGCAGAACTTCCACCTGTGTCGGCAAATCGGGCGCGCGAGCTTGCGGACAACGATTTGCTGCATCTGGCGTTCGGAGTAGCGACATGACTAGAGTCATCGAAAGGCGCATTGCTCTGCTGGAGCAACGGAAGTCTGTCGGCAATAGAGTGGTTCATTTCATCAAGGCCGCTGATCGTGCCGACAGTGACCGGCCGATTGCCGCACTTGTCGACGCGGGGAAAGTCGGCCCCCGCGAGGGCTTTATTTCGGTCACCGGCTGGAAACCACTCCATTGACGCGCGCTGTGGCAAATTTGCGTGTCGCCGTGCTTGAGCACCGTCATCGCCACCGCCTGCCGGGCTTATCCTATGAACGCCGAAAATGCCTCATCGATCGGGCAGTGGCAGGTGACCACGAAGCGATGCAGGAACTCAAACCTGCACCGGCGGCAGATTACCCAGGCCAGTCCCGAGCAGCGTGCTGCGGCCGTCGCCGCCGGTCTGAGGGCCGATCTATGACACGGGTGCTTAGGCAAGGATCGAAAAGCTCGAGGGTGACCGTGGCACGCAAGGCATCCCAAGCGTAATCGTGGCCACCTGCCCGATCCCAGAAACTAACCTGCCATTGGGTCCCGAAACGATTGGACGGTGGCTGGCGGCCGGTCTGGCGCATGTCGCCTTCAGGGGGCACGCGGTACTGTACGATGGAGGCCGGCGCCATCCTCTCACTGCCGAGGAATGGCAGGCGCGGCATTGCCCCATCGACGGATCACTGCACTGAACTCATCGCACTTAGACAGACCGGCCTAGTGCGATGCGGGCGGGGCAGGGGGGTTGTGGGACCACTCCCGCGATCCGAGGATTCAATGGCACTTTGGGCAAGCTGGCGCGTTACCTCGCGAAATCCTGTTGCAAATCTATCACAGCGGGAATAAACCCCGTGTTCACCGATTCGATACATGGTTCTTTTTCACAACTCACGATGGTACGATTCGTCTATCGGGGGCATTTTAAATGATTGAATTTTTAGTCGTGGCCGGCGTGGTTAGCGCAGTTGGCACAGCAGTGGCTGGCGGCATTAGCTATGGTTCTAGGTACGTAGATCAAAAGCTCAAATATGAGCACCGAAACTTCAGCTTGGATGAACCTATCCTAGCCCCTCCTAACAAAACCGAACGACAGTTTAGAGAAAAGAGCTCCGCTTAGCGGTCTCTTCTGTGGTTCTTCTTGATCGAATAAAGAGTAGCGCCAAAAGCACTCTATCTGACTCTTTGAAAGAGGGTTGGAAGAAGGTGCGCGGTTGGTTGTATGCAGCAATTGGCCTGTACGCCCTTTCGCTACTTCAAACCGTTTACGGGCTCGACCACGCGCCGACTTGGCCCGAAGCGGGGCGATTGGTCTGGGCCTCAGTCAAAAACTTCCCAACGTTTTTGCGCGATTGGTTTATTTCGACCCCCTACGACCTTGTAGTCGAGAACCCGGTTCAATCTGCGGCGCTCCTGATACTGATTGTCGGCTACATTATCCTAGTGACGCTGTTGATACGCGCCAACAGAAGCCTCAACAGGAAAAGCGAGATTTTGAAAGGTGCTGATGCTAACCACGCCTTGGTTTCTCAGGCAGGCATTAAGGCCAGATATCCCCACGCACGGCAGACGGACGGTGGCGCGCCTTGGAAGACGCTTTGCGAAGAAATTTTACATCCAGAAAACAAGTTTGTTTACATTTTGGGAGCGAACGGGATCGACACGTTCGGTAATCCGAAGTCGCCGCTTTATGACGCGATGGAAAGCTTTCGAGGAACGATCCGTGTCGTCTTGTGCAAGCCGGACGGATCTCCAATGAAGGGCCGCGCCGCCGCGGTTGGGATCCCTGTCGCCGACTATACGAAAGCTATCAAGGCATCAGTCCGTCGATTGAAGGAGCTAAAGAAAAAACAGCACGCTGTTGATGCTCGTTTCTACGATGGCCAACCGAACTGGAAGCTAATCATAACGAACAGCACGCTTTGGATACAGTACTATCAGCCGGGCGGTCCGCATGTTGATCAAACGCCGGTTTGGCTCGTATCCGCGACAGAGGGCGGCGACGGTTTGTACCATCTGTTCCACATGGAATTTGATAGGATTTGGGCACGCTGCAACGGTGCCGGCTCGCAACCTAACCTTAATTAGATGCAGACGGCCCTAACTGCCGTTCAGATGTGGCCGAGCGCGTCAAACGAACGGTGGTAGATCTATGCTCGAAATAGCACTTTTGGTCCTGATCCTCTGCGGACAAGCCGCCGTCGTTTGGGCCCTGGTCGAGCTGAAATGGAGTTTTGAGGCTTCGACTGAGACCTGGGGCAAAAATCCCCTGCCTGCCTCCGACTACCACGCCAAGGAAATAGACACTTCAAGAGGCGGCACATTTTGCGGCGGTTGAGCATCTCCCGAAAGCAGAAGATCGAAGATGTGCAAAAGCCGCGTCTATACGAGTAGCCGCCGCGACCTGAAACGTCGGCCGCAACGAGACAGGGGAAGCCATGAACAGATTCGTCAGGATCGCAGCTATATGCAGCGCGCTTGGCTTGGCAGCCTACTCCGAAGTAACCCTACGCGGTAGGCCGCAGCGCGCTGATCTTTCCAGTTAACCGTTAGAGCTCGTCGGACTCCTCGGTTTTCGGCTTCATCGTCGCAGCGAGCACTTGGCGGCGTTTTTCGATGATGCTAGGG
>NZ_JAACFU010000026.1 GCF_029051725.1 Bradyrhizobium sp. CSS354 | reverse complement strand
CAGCGGGCGAGGTTGCAGGGGGCGTTGCAGGGCTTGGTGAGGCGCTTGCCGCCGGCGAGGGCGTGGCCACAGGCGCGGGTGAGGCACTTGCCGCGGGGGCGGGCGAAGCCGACGGGGCCGGCGAGGGGCTCGCTGACGCGGCCGGCGCCGGGCTCGGCGTTTGGGCCAGCGTGGCGGACAGACTAAACGACAAGGCCGCTGCCGGGATCAGCGCGGCCAAAGCGAGACGACGAAACCTGAACATTTTTATTCTCCCCAATAGCTTATCCGCCAAGGCCTTACGTCCCCGAAGCCTTAACCCGGCCGCATGTCCCGGATCGCGCGAATTTCGCCGTTCTAACACGCGAGCGCCGAATTCGTCCCATGACAGATGCGTCATGGCAGCGTCCTGGCTCTTGTCGGCAAATCACTGGCCAAGAGGGCCAAGGATCGCCATATAAGGCAGGCGAAATTCGGGAATTTTCATGAGCGCGCTGGCCAACCACGCATTTGCCAAGATGAACGGCATCGGCAACGAAATCGTCGTTGTCGACATGCGCGATTCCGCCTCAAAGGTCACCCCGGACGATGCCCGTGCGGTGGCATCGGCGCGAGGCGGCGTGCCCTACGACCAGCTTATGGTGCTGCAGAAGCCGCGCTTCGACGGCACCGAGGCCTTCATCAGCATCTACAACAGTGACGGCTCCGAGGCAGGCGCCTGCGGCAACGGCATGCGCTGCGTCGTGCGCCGCATCTTCGAGAAGACCGGCCAGACCAATGCGACGTTCGAGACGGCCGCGGGCCTGCTCAATGCCTGGCAGGGTCCGGCGCCGGATCTTTATACGGTGGACATGGGCGCGCCAAAATTCGCCTGGCAAGACATTCCGCTCGACCAGGAATTCCGCGACACCCGCTACATCGAATTGCAGATAGGCCCGATCGACAATCCGATCCTGCATTCGCCCTCGGTGGTCAGCATGGGCAATCCGCATGCGATCTTCTGGGTCGACGACGTCGACGCCTACGACCTCGAGCGTTTCGGTCCGCTGCTGGAAAACCACCCGATCTTCCCCGAGCGCGCCAACATCACGCTCGCCCATATCGTCGATCCCCAGCACATCACGATCCGCACCTGGGAGCGCGGCGCCGGCTTGACCAGGGCCTGCGGCTCGGCGGCATGTGCCACGGCGGTTGCGGCGGCGCGGCTGAAGCGCGCCGAGCGCAATGTCGAGATCACGCTGCCTGGCGGCAAGCTCGGGATCGAATGGCGCGAGCGCGACGATCACGTGCTGATGACGGGCACGGCGACCTTCGAATATGAAGGCAGTTTCGATCCGGCGCTGTTCGCGCCGGTCGGGTGATGAGCGTCGATATCGTCACCTTCGGCTGCCGCCTCAATGCCTTCGAGGCCGAGGTGATCCGCCGCGAGGCCGAGGGCGCGGGCCTTTCAGATACCATCGTCATCAACAGCTGCGCCGTCACCAACGAAGCGGTGGCGCAGGCGCGCCAGTCGATCCGCAAATTGAAGCGCGAGCGGCCGGGAGCGCGCATCGTTGTCACCGGTTGCGCGGCGCAGACGCAAAGCGGCATGTTCGCCGAGATGGCCGAGGTCGATCGCGTCGTCGGCAATGACGACAAGATGCGGTCGTCCGCATGGCGCGAGGCGCGTGCGGCGTTCGATCTCGGTGCGAGCGAAAAAATCGCCGTCAGCGACATCATGGCGGTGAAGGAGATGGCGCCGCATCTCATCGACGGCTTTGCGAGCGGCCTGCCGCGCGTGTTCGTGCAGGTGCAGAACGGCTGCGACCATCGCTGCACCTTCTGCATCATTCCGTTCGGGCGCGGCAATTCGCGCTCGGTGCCGATGGGCGCGGTGGTGGATCAGGTCCGGGCATTGGCCGAGCGCGGCCATGTCGAGATCGTCCTGACCGGCGTCGACCTCACCAGCTACGGCGCTGACCTGCCGGGCACGCCGAAACTCGGCATGCTGACGAAGCAGATCTTGCGGCACGTGCCGGAGCTGAGGCGGTTGCGCATCTCCTCGATCGATTCCATCGAGGCGGACAGCGATCTGTTGGATGCCATCGGCGACGATCCGCGGCTGATGCCGCATCTGCATTTGTCGCTGCAGTCCGGCGACGACATGATCTTGAAGCGGATGAAGCGGCGGCATACGCGCGGCGACGCAATCGCGTTCTGCGACCAGGTCCGTCGGCTGCGCCCGGATATCGCGCTGGGCGCCGACATCATTGCGGGCTTTCCGACCGAGACCGAGGAGATGTTCTCGCGCTCGCTCGATCTGGTCGAGGAATGCGGCCTGACCTTCCTCCACGTCTTCCCCTATTCGCCGCGCCCCGGCACGCCGGCCGCGCGGATGCCGCAGGTGGCGGGCGGTGCAATCAAGCAACGGGCGAAACGGCTACGTGCGGCCGGTGAGGCTGCATTGCGGCAGCGGCTGCAAGCCGAGATCGGCGCCACGCGCGAGGTGCTGATCGAGAGCGACGGTCAGGGGCGGACGGAGCATTATCTGCCGGTGGCGATTGCGGGCGAGCGTATGGGCAGCGTCGTGCCGCTGCGGATCGCCGGCCGTGATGGCGCGCGGCTGACGACATAGTCGCTTGCGGTGAGTCGCGACGCGCTGCATCTCCAATGTCGTCCCGGCGAAGGCCGGGACCCATACCGCGTGATCTATCGATTGCGGGTCGTGGAGTACCGAGCCACTAATCTTCGCCAAACCTCTCTCGGTGTTTATGGGTCCCGGCCTTCGCCGGGACGACATTGGAATGTGGTGCGCCCCAAACAGCCTACAACGCCCGCACCTGCCAGAACCGCAGCGTCCGCCGCGCATTCTCCGGGGTCATGCGCGCGTAATGGCTTTGCGCCCTTGCGATATCGGCTGGCTTCATCGCGCCGCTCGCAAAGCGGCTTTCGAGCACGGCGGCGGTGGTTTCCCAGCTGAGTTGTGCCGCCTTGCACGGCACCAGCAGGCCGTCCTCGCGCAGGCTTTGCATCAGTGGGCGAATCACTTCGATGGTCGATCCCGACAATGCGGCCAATGCGGCCACCGCTTCTTCATAACGCCGCTGCGTGGCGAAGCCGAGCAGCGTCGCTTCGCTGAGCTGGCCGGCCGCCTTGAGGCCTGCGACGGCGCGCTTGGCACCTTCGAAATCGCGGACGCCCGACATCTCGTGCTCGACACCAACGGTGACGGCGGCGATCGCGGTCTGGATCTCCTCGAACAGATGCGGCGGCGCGCGCGACAACAAGCGGGTCCGCACGGCATCCGTAGCCGAGCGCAGCAATCGACGGCGCAGGTCTGAGGGCAGATCGACGCGGACGCCAACACTGACCGAGAGCTCGGGGTCGGCCTCGGCCTGTCCGACGATGACGGCAAATCCGTTTCCGGACACGCGCGCGCCGGGATTGGCGGCGAGCCGCCGGCTGACGCTGGGATAGCGCCGCGCCAGCAATGCATCGGTGACGATCTCCTTCAGCCACCAGCGTCCGGCGACTGCGAGCAGATGCGGCTCGCCCTTGGATGAGGCGATCTGCACCAGCGCGCCGTCGTCGAGGCGCGCGGATTCCTGCAGCACGGGACCGGCGATGCGGATTTCGTCATTGTTGGCGAGGCGGCGAATGACCGATGGCGGCGCCTGCGCGATCGGCGCGAGCTGCGCGCTGATCTCCGCGAGCGCAACGCGCGCGCCCATGTCGGCGATGGCGCGGAGCTCGATGGTGCCGATCAGGCGATCGAGCACGTCGTCGAACAGTGCGATCTGCTCGTCGTCGAAACTGCCGGCGGAGGACAGGAATAGGTCGGTGACGCGGCGGGCGGTTGCCAGGCCCTTTTCCGCCGAGCCTGTCCGAAGCGCGGACTCGACCTCGTCGATGATCGATAATTCGGCCGTGGACATGACGCGCAGCTCGTCCTGAGCAGATTGACGGAAGCTTGTTCTAAGCAACCGCTATCATTAGAGACGAGCACTGAACGTTTCGTAAACCATGCCCCAGGACCGAGCAGGGTCGGTCACTATTCTCCATTCCACCCGCAGGCGCGGAGCCGCTCGTGCATGTGGGGCGGGGCGGGCGCCACCACGCGGACCGGCTCCTTGTTCCGGGAGATCGGCACCACGATCTCGCGGGAATGCAGGTGCAGCTTCGGCTCGCCGAAGCGCGGGCCGTTGCCGTAAATGTTATCGCCAAAGATCGGCCAGCCGGTCGCGGACGAATGCACCCGCAATTGATGGGTTCGCCCGGTCACCGGTTCCATGGCGAGCCAGGTCAGGCCATGGCCCCGGCCCATCACCTTCCAGTTGGTGATGGCCTTCTGGCCCTCGGGATCTGGCTTCTGCCACCAGCCGCGTTCGGCGTTCAGCCGCCCGAGGGGCATGTCGATGGTGCCTTCGTCCTCGGTGGGGCCGCCCTCGACGATGGTCCAGTAGGTCTTGCCGATTTTGCCATGCTTGAACAGCAGGCCGAGCGAGGCCGTCGCCTTGCGATGGCGGCCGAGCACGAGGCAACCGGAGGTGTCCTTGTCCAGCCGGTGGGCCAGCACCGGCGGCCGCGGCAGGCCGAAACGGAGCGCGTCGAAGGAGGTTTCCAGATTGGCGCCGCCCTTGGGTCCGCGATGCACCGGCAGCCCGGCCGGCTTGTCGATGACCAGCATCAATCCGTCGCGATGGAGCACGCGCGCCAGGATTTCGTCGGCGGTCAATTCGGGAACATCGAGCAATTGCAGGACTTTCGGTCAAGACTTTCGTTTGGGAGCCGGAACGGCTAACACACCGCCACCATGAACGATACCACCCCCGAGACCCCCAAGCTGAGCTGGTGGCGCCGCCTGTCCGACGGGCTGAAGCGCACCTCGTCCTCGCTCGGGACTGCGGTCGCCGACCTCGTCACCAAGCGCAAGCTCGACCGCGCCATGCTCGACGACATCGAGGACGTGCTGCTGCGCGCCGACCTCGGCACCTCGGTCGCGGTGCGGATCGCGGATGCCGTCGGCACGGGGCGCTACGACAAGGCGATCTCGGCGGACGAGGTCAAGGACGTCGTCGCGACCGAAGTCGAGAAGGTGCTGGCGGCGGTGGCGAAACCGCTCGAGATCGACGCCGGCAAGAAGCCGTTCGTCATCCTCGTGGTCGGCGTCAACGGCTCCGGCAAGACCACCACCATCGGGAAACTCTCGCAAAAATTCGCGTCCGAAGGCCGCAAGGTGATGCTGGCGGCCGGCGACACGTTTCGCGCAGCAGCGATCGAGCAGCTCAAGGTCTGGGGCGAGCGCACCAGGACCCCCGTCATAGCAGGTGCGCAAGGCTCGGATTCGGCGAGCCTTGCCTTCAACGCGCTGACGGCGGCGAAGGAGCAGGCCATCGACGTGCTCCTGATCGACACCGCCGGGCGGCTTCAGAACAAGGCCGAGCTGATGAACGAGCTCGAAAAAGTCGTGCGCGTCATCCGCAAGGTGGACGCGACAGCGCCGCATGCGGTGCTGCTCGTGCTGGACGCCACCGTCGGCCAGAACGCGCTATCGCAGGTCGAGGCGTTCCATCGCACCGCGGGGGTCACCGGCCTCGTGATGACAAAGCTCGACGGCACCGCTCGTGGCGGCATCCTGGTGGCGCTCGCGGAAAAATTCAAACTGCCGGTGCATTTCATCGGCGTCGGCGAAGGCGTCGACGATCTCGCGCCGTTCACCGCGCGCGATTTCGCCCGCGCCATCGCCGGAATCGAAAGCTGAAGAATGGACAAGACCCAGCCGCACCCGCTGTTCAAGCTTGCGACCGAGCTCGGGCCGCTGCTCGTGTTCTTCTTCGTCAATGCCAAGTTCAACCTGTTCGCCGCGACCGGCGCCTTCATGGTCGCGATCGTCGCGGCGATGATCGCCTCCTATGTGGTGACGCGCCACATCCCGATCATGGCGATCGTGACAGGCGTCATCGTGCTGGTGTTCGGCACGCTGACTCTCGCGCTGCACGACGAGACCTTCATCAAGCTCAAGCCGACCATCATCTACGCTTTGTTCGCCGTGATCCTCGGCGGCGGCCTGTTGTTCGGCCGCTCCTTCATCGCCGTGATGTTCGACCAGATGTTCAATTTGACGCCGCAGGGCTGGCGCATCCTGACGCTGCGCTGGGCGCTGTTCTTCGCCGGCATGGCGGTGTTGAACGAGATCGTCTGGCGCACCCAGAGCACGGACTTCTGGGTGAACTTCAAGGTGTTCGGCGTCACGCCGATCACCATGATCTTCGCCATCGCCCAGATGCCGCTGACCAAGCGTTATCACCTCGAGCCAGCGTCGCTGGAAGCGAGCGAGGCCGAGGCGGGCGACGTGCGGAAGGGGTAAGAAGTGGTTGGAGTCATTCCGGGGCACGCGAAGCGTGAACCCGGAATCTCGAGATTCCGGGTTCGATGCTGTCGCATCGCCCCGGAATGACGGCGACTATCTCAACGCCTTCTCCATCTGCGGCAACAACACGGTCCGCAGATTGTCCGGCGTGATCGGTCCCACCAGCTTGTAGACGATGGTGCCTTCGCGACCGACGACGAAAGTCTCCGGCACGCCATAGACGCCCCATTCGATCGAGGCGCGGCCGTTGGCATCGACGCCGACGTGGCCGAACGGGTTGCCGTAGCGCCCGAGGAAGCGCCGCGCATTGTCGGCGGCATCCTTGTAGTTGATGCCGACGAGCTGGAAGCGCTTGTCTTTTGCCAATTCGGTCAGGAGCGGCGCCTCGTCGTGGCATGGCACGCACCAGGACGCCCAGACATTGACGAGGCTGACCTTGCCCTTGAACGCAGCGGGATCGAGGCCGGGAATCTGCGCGTTGTCGGCCTGCAATCCCTCGAGCGGCGGCAGCATGGTTTGCGGCGCGGGGCGTCCGATCAGCGCGGAAGGGATCCGCGAGGGATCGCCGCTGCCGAGCCGGAACCAGAACAGCAGCGCCAGGCCGATGAAGGCAATCAACGGCAGCACCATCAGGAAGGTGCGGCGCTGCGGCGGAGCTGAGGTCGATTGATCGCTCATGGTGTGTCCGTGGCGCTACGGCCGGAGCGGCGGGTCACGCCGCTGCGCTCGAACTCGCGCAGGCGCTGTGTCTGGCTGCGATAATCGAGCACGATCCAGCCGATCAGGAGCACGACCACGAGCGCGGCCGCGGCATAGGATGTCACGATGAAAGACGCGTAGGGGCCGAGCGACATGATCATGCAGCCCCAACTTCTTTTGACGTGCTGTCTTCACGCGAACTGATACCGACTTCTGAAAACGCCACACGGCTCGCCTGCATCATCTGCAGAGATCGCACGCGCCGGCGCAAAATTTCGTTGCGCATCGCAGCCAGATGCAGCGTGACGAACAGCAGGGTGAACCCGACCGCCATCACCAGCAGCGGAATCAGGAACGATTTGTCGAGCGACGAGCCGCCCATCCGCATCACCGAGGCTGGCTGGTGCAGCGTGTTCCACCAGTCGACCGAGAACTTGATGATGGGCAGGTTGATCGCGCCGACCAGGGTCAGCACGGCGGCGGCGCGCGCCGCGCGGGAGGGCTCGTCGACCGCGCGCCACAGTGCCATCAGGCCGAGATACATCAGGAACAGGATCAGCACCGAGGTCAGCCGCGCGTCCCATTCCCAATAGGTGCCCCACATCGGCCGGCCCCACAGCGATCCGGTCAGCAGCGCAAGGAAGGTGAAGGCGGCGCCGATCGGTGCTGCCGCCTTGGCGGCGACGTCGGCGAGCGGATGCCGCCACACCAGCGTGCCCAGCGAGGCGATGCTCATCACGCCCCACACGAACATCGACAGCCAGGCATTGGGCACGTGGATGAACATGATCTTCACCGTCGCGCCCTGCTGATAGTCGTCGGGCGCGGTGGCGGACTGATAGAGCCCGATCGTGAGCAGGATGATTGTCGCAGCCGCAAGCCACGGCAAGAGCCGCCCCGTCAGCGCGAGGAACCGTGTCGGGTTGGCAAGGTCGATCAGCGTCATGGTATCCTGATAATCACAGGTAAGCGCTCACGCAATCAGCACGAAAGTCGGCAGCGAAAGTTGATCGGGGTCAAGGTCAGTCCGGTCCATCTCAATCCAGCCCATGCTTCAGGCTCGCCGCAGCCGCGAAGGGACCGATCACGAGGCTGACCAGCGACAGCGCGCAGAGGATCGAGAACGGCGCGCCGAACGTCATGGGGCCGACGATCGCCGCCTGCGAGGCCGCGACGCCGAAAATCAGCACCGGGATCGACAGCGGCAGCACCAGGACCGCCATCAGCAAGCCGCCACGATGCAGCGTCACCGCCAGCGCCGCACCGATCATCCCGGTAAACGTCAGCGCGGGGGTGCCGGCGAGCAGCGTCAGCGCCACCGAGCCGGTCGCGACCATGTCGAGGTTGAGCAGCAGGCCGAGCACGGGGGTTGCGACGATCAGCGGCAGGCCCGCCGCCAGCCAATGCGCCAGCGCTTTCGCCGCGCAGGCGAGTTCCAGCGGGGTCCGGCTCATTGTGATCAGGTCGAGCGAGCCGTCCTCGTGGTCGGCCATGAACAGCCGGTCCAGGGTCAGCAGGCTCGCCAGCAGCGCCCCCAGCCACAGGATCGCCGGCCCGAGCCGCGACAGCAGTGCCAGATCCGGCCCCACCGCAAACGGCATCAGCACCACCACAGTCAGGAAGAACAGCACGCCAATCAACGCCCCACCGCCGACGCGGAGCGCGATCCGGATGTCCCGGCGAATGAGGGCGGACAGGGCGGTCATGGGGGGCTCCCATTGTGCCTCAGGCCCGGTGCGCTCCCTCCCCCGCTTGCGGGGGAGGGTTGGGGAGAGGGTGTCTCGACAACGAAGATTCCCCCAGAGGAGAGAACCCTCACCCGGCGCTGCGCGCCGACCTCTCCCGCAAGCGGGAGAGGCGAGGGAGCCCGCGGCGACGACTGCGTCCTGGGTGCGAGAGCGGCACCCAGCCGCTTGGAAAACTGATGGTCCATCGGAATCACGCCATCCCCCCGATCCGCAGCTCCCGCGAATCGATCCCGAGCGGGGCGTGGGTGGCGGCGATGATCAGGCCGCCGCGCGCCAAGTGCTCTCGCATCAATCCGGAAAACATGTCCTGTCCCGCGACATCCAGCGCGTTGGTCGGCTCGTCCAACAGCCAGACCGGGCGGCGCACGGTCAATAGCCGGGCAAGCGAGAGCCGGCGGCGCTGGCCGGCGGACAGGAAGGCGGCGGGCAGATCGGCGGCATGGTCGAGCCCGACGGTGGCGAGGCTCTCGCCGGCCTCAAAACGCTCGCCGCCGAGAAAATCGGCCCAGAATGTCAGATTCTCCGCCACGCTCAGGGCCGGCTTCAGGGCGTCGCGATGGCCGAGATAGTGGCATTGCTCTGGCAAAGTCAGCTCGGTGTCGCCTCCGTCCAGCGCGATCGTGCCGCCCGCCGGAATGAGCAGGCCCGCGATCAGCCGCAGCAGCGACGTCTTGCCCGATCCGTTGCGGCCGACGACCGCCACGGCTTCGCCGGAGCCGGCCTCGAAATCGAGCCCGGAAAACACCTCGCGCCCGCCCCGCACGCAAATGACCCCGCGTCCGGAAAGCTGCATCTTGCCTCGTATCGATCCGCTCAAAGCCAGGCCTCAGGAAAACTTGGGGTAGCGCATGGGAATTTTTGGCTCGCGGATTGCCGCGGCGCGATTGTGGCTGTGGCGGCGCGGTTAGAAAGCTTCTATAAGCCCGGAACTACTTGATGCAGCAACTCAACCTGCCCCTGCAAGCGGCCCAGCCTGCTCCGCTGACGGTGTTAAAATACCCCTTGCCGGGTATAACTAACAATTGGGATTTCCTACATGACCTCGCTCGACAGCTTCAAATGCAAAAAGACCCTCAAGGTCGGCGCCAAGACCTATGTTTATTACAGCCTGCCCACGGCCGAGAAGAATGGTCTGAAGGGAATTTCGAAACTCCCCTACTCAATGAAGGTTTTGCTCGAGAACCTGCTCCGCAACGAGGACGGCCGCTCGGTCAAGAAGGCAGACATCGTCGCGGTGTCGAAGTGGCTGCGCAAGAAGTCGCTGGAGCATGAGATTGCCTTCCGCCCGGCGCGCGTGCTGATGCAGGACTTCACCGGCGTGCCCGCCGTGGTCGATCTCGCCGCGATGCGCAACGCGATGCAGAAGCTCGGCGGCGACGCCGAGAAGATCAATCCGCTGGTGCCGGTCGACCTCGTCATCGACCACTCCGTGATCGTGAACTTCTTCGGCGACAACAAGGCCTTCGGCAAGAACGTCACCGAGGAATACAAGCAGAACCAGGAGCGCTACGAGTTCCTGAAATGGGGCCAGAAGGCGTTCTCGAACTTCTCCGTCGTGCCGCCCGGCACCGGCATCTGCCACCAGGTCAATCTCGAATATCTCTCCCAGACGGTCTGGACCAAGAAGGAGAAGATGACGGTCGGCAAGAAGACCGGCACCTTCGAGGTCGCCTATCCCGACTCGCTGGTCGGCACCGATTCCCACACCACCATGGTCAACGGTCTCGCCGTGCTCGGCTGGGGCGTCGGCGGCATCGAGGCGGAAGCCTGCATGCTCGGCCAGCCGCTGTCGATGCTGCTGCCCAACGTCGTCGGCTTCAAGCTGAAGGGCGCGATGAAGGAAGGGGTCACTGCGACCGACCTCGTGCTGACGGTCACGCAGATGCTGCGCAAGCTCGGCGTCGTCGGCAAGTTCGTCGAATTCTTCGGCCCCGGGCTCGACCATCTCTCGGTCGCCGACAAGGCGACCATCGCCAACATGGCGCCCGAATATGGCGCGACCTGCGGCTTCTTCCCGGTCGATGCCGCCGCACTCGATTATCTCAAGACCTCCGGCCGCGCCTCGGCGCGCGTCGCGCTGGTGCAGGCCTATGCGAAAGCGCAAGGGCTGTTCCGCACCGCCAAGTCGCCCGATCCGGTGTTCACGGAGACGCTGACGCTCGACCTCGGCGACGTCGTGCCGTCGATGGCCGGTCCGAAGCGGCCCGAAGGCCGCATTGCGCTGCCGTCCGTGGCCGAGGGCTTCTCGCTCGCCCTCGCCAGCGAATACAAGAAGGCCGAGGAGCCGGCGAAGCGCTTCCCGGTCGAAGGCAAGAAGTTCGACATCGGCCATGGCGACGTCGTCATCGCCGCGATCACCTCCTGCACCAACACCTCGAACCCGAGCGTGCTGATCGGTGCCGGTCTGCTGGCGCGCAACGCCGCGGCGAAGGGCCTCAAGGCCAAGCCGTGGGTGAAGACCTCGCTCGCCCCGGGCAGCCAGGTGGTGGCGGCCTATCTCGCCGATTCCGGTCTGCAGGCCGATCTCGACAAGGTCGGCTTCAACCTGGTCGGCTTCGGCTGCACCACCTGCATCGGTAATTCCGGTCCGCTGCCCGAGGAGATCTCGAAGTCGATCAACGACAACGGCATCGTCGCGGCTGCCGTGCTCTCCGGTAACCGCAACTTCGAAGGCCGCGTCTCGCCAGACGTGCAGGCGAACTATCTGGCCTCGCCGCCGCTCGTGGTCGCCCACGCGCTCGCAGGCAGCGTCACCAAGAATCTCGCGGTCGAACCGCTCGGTGAAGGCAAGGACGGCAAGCCGGTCTACCTGAAGGACATCTGGCCGACGACGAAGGAGATCAACGCCTTCATGAAGAAGTTCGTGACCGCGGCGATCTTCAAGAAGAAATATGCCGACGTGTTCAAGGGCGACACCAACTGGCGCAAGATCAAGACGGTCGAAAGCGAGACCTATCGCTGGAACATGAGCTCGACCTATGTGCAGAACCCGCCCTATTTCGAAGGCATGAAGAAGGAGCCGGAGCCGGTCACCGACATCGTCGAGGCCCGCATCCTCGCCATGTTCGGCGACAAGATCACCACCGACCACATCTCGCCGGCCGGTTCGATCAAGCTCACCTCGCCCGCGGGCAAATATCTCAGCGAGCACCAGGTGCGTCCGGCCGACTTCAACCAGTACGGCACGCGGCGCGGCAACCACGAAGTCATGATGCGCGGCACCTTCGCCAATATCCGCATCAAGAACTTCATGTTGAAGGGCGCCGACGGCAATATTCCGGAAGGCGGCCTCACCAAGCACTGGCCCGACGGCGAGCAGATGTCGATTTACGACGCCGCGATGAAGTACCAGCAGGAGCAGGTGCCGCTGGTGGTGTTCGCCGGCGCCGAATACGGCAACGGCTCCTCGCGCGACTGGGCCGCGAAGGGCACGCGTCTGCTCGGCGTGCGCGCCGTGATCTGCCAGAGCTTCGAGCGCATCCACCGCTCCAACCTGGTCGGCATGGGTGTGCTGCCGCTGACCTTCGAGGACGGCACCTCCTGGTCGTCGCTCGGTCTGAAGGGCGACGAGAAGGTCACGCTGCGCGGCCTCGTCGGCGACCTCAAGCCGCGCCAGAAGCTGACCGCGGAGATCGTCTCCGGCGACGGTTCGCTGCAGCGCGTTTCGCTGCTCTGCCGCATCGATACGCTGGACGAGCTCGAATATTACCGCAACGGCGGCATCCTGCACTACGTGCTGCGCAAGCTCGCGGCGTAAGCGCGGATTTGTGAACGGTGGCTCACTGCGAAGTGAGTAGTAGGTTACACGAAGGCGGCCTATCACAGGCCGCCTTCGTGCGTTCGCGGTAGGCTTCAGATGGGCCCCGCCCTGCGGAGAAACCTCACGCTTTGGACGGTGTTTTGGCGGACGAATGTGCGAGGCCCGTAAGACTACGGTGACCATCCGGCGGTAAGATTTCCCTCTCACGAGCAATGGTGTGCGGCGTTCGACATGACAACAATGACGGCTTCTCATCTGGTTTCACGCTGGTCCGGCGCCCTCTGGTCGGGAGCTCTTGGTCTCTGTGCGATCGTCGCCGTCATTCGTCCTGCCGAGGCTGATCCCCGCGCCGTTGTCGAATTGTTTACCTCGCAGGGCTGCTCCTCCTGCCCGCCGGCCGACAAGATCATCGGCGACCTCTCCCGCGATCCCTCGATCATCGCGCTGAGCATGCCGATCGACTATTGGGATTATCTCGGCTGGAAGGACACATTGGCCGATTCGCGCTTCTCTGCACGGCAGCGTGCCTATTCGCGCATGCGCGGCGACCGCGAAGTCTACACGCCGCAGGTCGTGGTCAACGGCTCCACTCATGTCGTCGGCAGCGACCGCACCGGCATCGAAAGCGCGATCGGCAGGACCGACAAGGGCACGGGCGTGATGAGCGTGCCGGTGACGATGTCGCTCGCGGGCAAGCAGATCAACGTCTCTGTGGCCGCGAGCAAGGAGCCGACGGCGTCCCACGGCGAGGTCTGGATCTGCTCGATCGCGAAGTCGGTGCCGATCGCGATCAGCCGCGGCGAAAATCGCGGACAGCAGGTCATCTATCACAACGTGGTGCGCAACCTGCTCAAGGTCGGCGACTGGACCGGCCGTCCGGAAAGCTGGACGGTGCCGATCGAGAACCTCACGCGCGACGGCGTCGACGGTGCCGTGGTCTATGTCCAGGACGGCAGCCGGGAGAAACCGGGCCCGATGCTGGGCGCGGCGTACACGTCGCTGCACTGATTCGCAGCGCGCTCAAGATCATCTCAAGACAACTTGTCTCTCGTCATTCCGGGGCGCGCGAAGCGCGAACCCGGAATCCATCGATCCACCATCCGAGCTGAGAAATGGATTCCGGGCTCGCGCCAAGAGGCGCGCCCCGGAATGACAGCGAGTGAGAAACATCCCGACCCAACAAAAAAGGACCAACTCGCGTTGGCCCTCCTTGTATGCGAACAGACCCGATCCTGACGGCCCCGGGGGGCTGGGGGCTGAGGAATCCGGAACCGAAAGGACCGGGTCAACGCACATCCTTCTTTTCGCAATGCAGGGCGGCAGTCGCTTGGCGGAAAAGCGGCGACACTATGATTCCTGCTAACGATCCCGTGACGGTTTGCCGCGAGAGAGTTCCACCGCTGCGTGTGGGCGGATTGCTTCTGATTCGAGGGGCCTTGCAGTGGGGAACAGTTGGCGCGATCATGCAACTGTCATGATCCGCGGTTCCGGGGACGGTCTTCGCGGACGCGCTCATGCTGATGCGACAGGAGGCGGCCTATGAGTCTGTCGGAGGATGCCGATCCGAGCGACCAGCGCGCGGCGGCGCGCCCCGCCGCTACGAATGCGCAACCGACCCGCGTGACGTTCAACCGGCTCGAGCTGCACCGTATTCTCAATCTCTACGGCCGGATGGTCGCCGACGGCGAGTGGCGTGACTATGCCATCGACTTCCTCAGGGACCGCGCCATGTTCTCGGTCTTTCGCCGCGCCTCGGAAGTGCCGATCTATCGTATCGAAAAGGATCCGCGCCTCGCGCGCAAGCAGGGCATGTACAGCGTGATCTCGGCGACGGGTCTGATCCTGCGCCGTGGCCACGAGCTCGAGCGCGTGCTCCTGGTGATCGATCGCAAGCTGGCGGTGGTGTGAGCACCCCCGTCATTCCGGGGCGCGACGAAGTCGCGAACCCGGAATCTCGATATTGTTCGCCCACAACTTCTGGATTCCGGGTTCGCGCTGCGCGCGCCCCCGAATGACGGTAGCTCCTACTTCTCCGGCACCGTACTCGCGCCCTCACCAAGATCCCGCTGCATCATCACCGTGTCGAGCCAGCGGCCGAATTTCAGCCCGACGCTCGGATGCGTGCCGATCATCTTGAAGCCGGCCCTGGTGTGCACGCCGATCGAACCCGCATTGGCGGAATCGCCGATCACGGCGATCATCTGGCGGAAGCCGCGCGCCTCGCATTCGACGATCAGCCGCTTCAGCAGGAGCGCCCCGATGCCGCGACGGTGGAAGGACGGATCGAGATAGATCGAGTTTTCGACCGTGAAGCGGTAGGCCGGCCGTGGCCGGTAGGCGCCGGCATAGGCGTAGCCGGCGACGCGCCCGTCGAGAATGGCGACGAAATAGGGATAGCCGCCGTCGATCAGCGTGCGGTAGCGGCGCGTCATCTCGGCGAGGTCGGGCGGCTCCAGCTCGAACGTCGCGGTGCCCTCGCGGACGGCCTGCTGGTAGATGGCGGTGATGGCGGGAAGGTCGGCCTCAAGAGTAGGCCTGATATCGGGTGCGGACATGGGCCAAGATTAGAGCCTTCCCGGGACGGCTGGAAGAGGCGAACGGCCTTCCCACGTCGTCATTGCGAGCGAAACGAAGCAATCCAGAAATGCGTCCGTGGAGGGACTCTGGATTGCTTCGTCGCAAGAGCTCCTCGCAATGACGGTGGTTGAGGGAACATCACGGCCAAACAAAAACCCCGGCCTCTCGGCCGGGGCTGGTGTCGTTCGCTCTGGGCTGGCGCTTAGTCGCGCTGGCCGAGGAGCTGCAGGAGCAGCGTGAACAGGTTGATGAAGTTCAGGTACAGCGACAGCGCGCCGGTGATGGCCGCACGCTCTGCGATGTCACCGCCGGCCGAGGCGTAGCCGTAGATGTAGTCGTTCTTCAGCCGCTGGGTATCCCAGGCGGTGAGGCCCGCGAACACCAGCACGCCGACCACCGACACCACGAACTGCAGCACCGAGCTCGCCAGGAACAGGTTCACCAGGCTGGCGATGACGATGCCGATCAGGCCCATGAACAGGAACGAACCCATTCCGCTCATGTCACGCTTGGTGGTGTAACCGTAGAGGCTGAGCGCGCCGAAGGTCGCCGCGGTGATGAAGAACACCCGCACGATCGAGGTGTGTGTGAACACCAGGAAGATCGAGGACAGCGAGATGCCCATCAGCGCCGCGAACACCCAGAACAGGATCTGGGCGGTCGAGGGAGCGAGACGGTTGATGCCTGCCGAGATCACGAACACCATGGCGAGCGGCGCGAGCATGAACAGCCACTTCAGGGGGCTGACGAACATCGCGTAGCCGAACGGCGTCAGGAACAGCTTGCCGACGCGGACGGCTTCCGGGGTCGGAACGTCAGTCACGGCGGCCATGTAGACGCCGAGCGCGGCAAGGCCGGTGATGGCCAGGCCGATGCTCATGTAGTTGTAGATGCGCAGCATGTAAGCGCGCAGGCCGGCATCGACCGTCGCGGCGTCAACACGCCCGGCGGCCCTGCCGAAAGGAGAAGCGTAATTGCGGTCTAGGTCCGACATGGTCGAATTCCCGTTGGTTGGTCCGGTCCGGCATGAGGGTCGCCATGCCGCCGGTTCGTCAAATTCTATCTCGGATACCGACGTCTGCCGACTAAATTTTGGCTAACAATCGGGACTCCGAACCCACTCGATATGTGGGAAACTAACACATCCGCTGCAACCTTCCACGCGCGGCTGAATGTCGCCCTCGCCCGCAATCCTGGCGAGCAGACGTGGTTAATCGCTGGAATCGTGCGATTTCGCTCCCGCGCAGCCGCCCGCTACCATTTGTCACAAATTCCGCAACACCGTGGCGGGCTTTTTGTTCAACGCCAGGAGCGTGCCGGCGAGCCCGAGCCCGACCGTGACGACCAAAGCAGCCGCGACCACGCCGGCTGCGCTGCCGCCCTGCCAGACGAAAGTGAGGGTCATCAGCCGGGTCACGATCATCCAGGCCGCGACGCTGCCGGCGAAAACGCCGAACACCGCGGTGGCGAGCCCGATCAGGAGGTATTCGAGCGCATAGGCGCCGAGCAGCCGCAGTCGGGTCGCGCCCAGGGTCTTGAGGATCACCGCATCGTAGACCCTGTGCCGATGGCCGGCGGCGAGCGCGCCGCCCAACACCAGGATCGCCGAGATCAGGGTCACCGCGCTGGCGCCGCGGATCGCCAGCGCAAGGTTGGTCACGACCGAGCCGACCGTCTCCATCACCTCGCGCACGCGCACGCTCGTCACCATCGGATAGGCGTCAGCGACCTCCTTGATGATCTTGCCGTCGCCGGCCGCATCGCCTCCGGCTTCCGTCAGCGTCGCGATGTGGGTGTGCGGGGCGCCCTTGAAGGCGTTCGGCGAGAACACCAGGACGAAATTGATGCCGAGGCCCTGCCAGTCGATGGTGCGCAGATTGCTGATCTTGGCGGGGATGTCGCGGCCGAGGATATTGACCACGACCTCGTCGCCGAGCTTGAGGCCGAGTCCGTCCGCGATCTTCTTCTCCATCGAAACCAGCGGCGGGCCGGAATAATCGGCGCTCCACCACGCGCCCTCGACCACCTTGGAGCCCTTCGGCAGATCGGCGGTATAGGTCAGGCCACGGTCGCTCTGCAGCACCCACTCGGAATCGGTGCTGGGCTTGAGCTCCTCGGCGCGGACGCCACGGGCTCCGACGATCCGCCCGCGCAGCATCGGCACGTCATCGACCTTCGCGCCAGGGGCGAGCTGGCGCAGATAGGAGTCGAACTGCTCGGCCTGCGTGCTCGGAATGTCGATGAAGAAGAACGATGGCGCGTGCTCGGGCAGCGCCGCCAGGAACTGCCGGCGCAGATTGCCGTCGATCTGGGTGATGGTGACGAGCACGGCGAGTCCGAGCCCGAGCGAGAGCACGACCGAGGGCGTCAGCGCGCCCGGCCGGTGAATGTTGGCAATCGCAAGTCGCAGCATCGGCCACCGCGTGCGCGGCAGTCGCCGTGCGATCGTCATCAGCAGGGCGGCAATGCCGCGCAGCAGCGCGAACACGACCACGGAGGAGGCCACGAACACCGCGGCGATGCGCTTGTCGAAGGAGAGCCCGATCACGACCGCGATGAGCAGCGCGATCACGACGGCCATGAAGACGAGATAGCTCCAGCGTGGCCGGTGCCATTCGGAGCTGATGGTGTCGCGGAACAGCGCGGCCACCGGCATGTCGTGTACCCGCCCGAGCGGCCACAGGCCGAAGGCAAGCGCGGTGAGCAGCCCGTAGACGAACGACAGCGCAAGCTCGTCGGCATGCACCGCCGGCACCACCGGCAGCGGCAGCAGCTTGCCGAACAGGCCGACGATCGCGAAGGGCATGGCGGCGCCGAGCGCGAGCCCGATCAGCGACCCAATCGCGGCGAGCAGGAGAACCTGGGCGAGATAGATGCCGAACACGTCGCGCCCGGTGGCGCCGACCGCCTTGAAGGCCGCGATCACCTCGAGCTTGTGGTCGATATGGGCCTTGACGGCATTGGCGACGCCGACACCGCCGACCAGCAGCGCGGCGAGGCCGACCAGCGTCAGGAACTGCGTGAAGCGGTTGATGTTGCGCTCGAGCTGCGGCGAGGCATTGGAGCGGCTGCGGACCTCCCAGCCGGCCTGCGGCGCGGCGTTGCGCGAATCCGCAATGAAGGCGTCGGTGGCGCGCTCGCTATTGGCGATCTCCGGCAGCTTCACCCGGTAGACCCAGCGCACCAGGCTGCCGGGCTGGACCAGCCCGGTGGCGCGCAGGCCCGCTTCGCTGATCAGGAAGCGCGGGCCGAAGCCGATGCCGCCGGCGAGCTTGTCGGGCTCGGCTTCGACGGCGCTGCGGATCTGGAACGTCGCAGCCCCGACGGTGACGCGATCGCCGGTCTTGAGCGATAGCCGCGTCAGCAGCGTCGGATCGGCGGCTGCGCCGAACGCGCCGTCGCGCTCCGCGAGCAGGTCGGACATCGGCAGCGGTGGCGCCAGCGTCAACTGGCCCAGCATCGGATAGGTGCCGTCGACCGCCTTCATCTCGACCAGCGCCAGCTTGCCCTCGGCCGAGCGCGCCATTCCGCGCAGAGTGGCGGCGCTCGAGACAGTGCCGCGCGAACGCAGGAAGGCGACTTCCTCCGGCTTCGCCTCGCGCTGAAACAAGACGAACGATACGTCGCCGCCGAGCAGCGTACGGCCCTCGCGGGCGAGGCCGTCGCTCAGGCTCGCCGACACCGAGCCGACACCGGCGATGGCCATCACGCCGAGCGCGATGCAGGCAATGAAGACGTAGAAGCCGCGCAGGCCGCCGCGCAATTCGCGTAGCGCGTAGCGCAGCGACAGCGCGACGCCGTTGGGCTTCGCGAACGGTTCGGCAGCAATGCTCATGCCGGCGCCGACTGCGTGTCGATGCGCCCGGAGCGCAGGCGGATCACGCGATCGCAGCGATGCGCGAGCGAGGAATCGTGCGTGACCAGCACCAGCGTCATGCCGCGCTCGGCATGCTTGCTGAACAGGAGGTCGACGATCTGTTGTCCCGTGGCTTCGTCGAGATTGCCGGTCGGCTCGTCGGCAACGAGGATCGCGGGATCGGGTGCCAGCGCGCGGGCCAGCGCGACGCGCTGCTGCTCGCCGCCGGAGAGCTGCGTCGGATAATGATGCAGACGGTCGCCAAGGCCGACCGATTGCAGCTCCTGCGCCGCGCGCCTGGCGGCGTCGGGATTGCCCGCAAGCTCGAGTGGCACCGCGACGTTCTCCAGCGCGGTCATGGTCGGGATCAAATGGAAGGACTGGAAGACGATGCCGACCTGGCGGCCGCGGAAGCGAGCCAGCGCGTCTTCGTCGAGGGCATTGAAAGACGTGCCGCTGACCACCACCTCTCCGCTATCAGGACGCTCCAGCCCCGCCATCACCATCAGCAGCGTGGATTTGCCCGAGCCTGACGGGCCGATCAGGCCGATCGTTTCGCTCCGGCCGACGCGCAAGCTGATATCCTTGAGAATGTGAACGCGTGCCGCGCCCGTACCCAATGACAGATTGACGTTGGAGATGGCGATGGTGTCCGCCGAACTGTCGGCGAGCGAAGAGGAAGAGATGCGAGTGTCCATGGTCCGGTCATATGGCAACTCCGCACGCGCGGTCGAGAGGCGTTACGGATTGTTCATGCACATAGCCGTGTTGATGCTCGGTTTGATGACGGTGGCAAATCCGGCGTGGGCTCCGGCATGGGCCGAAGCGGCGAAGCCGATCAAGCTGGTGGTTCTCGGCGATTCCCTGAGCGCTGGCCTCGGCCTCCCGGCCCAGGAGGCGTTCCCCGCAAAACTTCAAAAATCTTTACAAGACAAAGGGATAGAGGTCGGCATGACCAATGCCGGGGTGTCCGGCGACACCTCCTCGGGGGGCCGTGACCGGCTCGACTGGTCGGTCCCTGACGGAACCGACGGTGTGATCATCGAGCTCGGCGCCAACGATGCGCTGCGCGGCATCGATCCCGATTTGACGCGCGCTGCGCTCACCGAGATCGTCCAGCGTCTCAAGGCGCGCAAGATCGCGGTGATGCTGTGCGGCATGCTGGCGCCGCCGAACTACGGCGCGGACTATGCCGCGCGCTTCAATTCGATTTATCCGGATTTGGCGAAAAAATACGGCGTGCCGCTCTATCCGTTTTTTCTCGACGGTGTCGCGGCCGATGCCAAGCTCAACCAGGCCGACGGCATTCATCCGACCGCGCCCGGCGTCGACATCATCGTCAGGAATATCTTGCCCACGGTTGAGGCATTCCTTGGCACCATAGCTGAGCAACGGCGTTGAAAAGCAGGCAACGCTAACCGTAATTCCCAGGGTTTTACCGGAGTAAGGCGCGCGATGCTTCGCAGAGTCACACAACTGCGATAGGAATTGAGGTACCGGTGATTCGTCGCCGGCTCTAAAATTTGGATATGATCTTTCCCTGGATCATGCCCAAGCATCGGGAGTGCGAAACGATGCCGCGTTTGTTCACTGGTCTGGAAATTCCGGCCGAGATTGGCCAGTCGCTTTCCAATTTGCGGGGCGGCCTTCCCGGCGCCCGCTGGATCGATCCCGAAAATTACCACGTCACACTGCGCTTCATCGGCAATATCGACGGCATGTCCGCCAACGAAATCGCCTCGATGCTGTTTCGCGTTGACCGCAAGCCGTTCGAGGTGAAGGTGCAGGGCTTGCAGAGTTTCGGCGGACGCAAGCCGCGCGCGGTGGTCGCCACCATCGTGCCGAGCAAGCCGCTGATGGAATTGCAAGCCGAGCTCGAGCGCCTGATGCAGCGGATCGGCCTCGATCCTGAGGGTCGCAAGTTCATCCCGCATGTCACGCTGGCCCGGCTCCACGACGCCACCGACCGTGACGTCGCCGATTATCTGTCGCTGCGCGGCTATTTTCCCAGCAAGGCGTTCACGGCCGAACGTTTCGTGCTGTTCTCGTCCCGCGCCTCCACCGGCGGCGGCCCGTATGTGGTCGAGGACGCGTACGAGCTGTGTGAGTGAGCTTGGCTAACAAGCCGAGGCCCTGGCGCGTCGACCGGTAGCGTCTATCGCGCTCAGAGTGGCAATCCGTGTTTGTCATAGGCAACGATTTCGTCTGCCGTCTGGTCGGCTATCACCGGCAGTTCGCTCCAGCGTTGGCGGATCGCAGCCATATCGTCCAATAGAGCAGTCTTGCGGTGCTGATTGTCGATACGGCTAAGCCGCTCCTCGATAGCTCGCTTCGTCGCGACCACAACGGTCTCGCCGGTGAGTTGCGCCAGCCTGCATGCGAGATGCTCGGTCTCGGGGTCTTCGATATTAAGAGCCATGTCAGGAGCCACAAAGTAGCCGCTTTACTTTACTGATATCTCAATCATCCGCCCACACCCACATGTATGAGGGTAAGCGCATACGCCCCTTGCGCCAATACGGAGTTGCAATTTCCGCTCATCTCTGGCGGTAAAGAGCATGCTCTCGACCCCCAGTTCCTCATTCCGCGAGGCCTATCAGGCCCAGATCGCGTCCGGCGCGATCGAGCCCGACGCTGCCCAGGCTGAAATCGCCGACGCCTATGCGGCGCTCGACCAGCGGCTCGCCGATTACAAGCCGGCGCGCAAGCAGGGCCTGCTCAGCCGCCTGTTCAGCAGCGACAAGGACGAGGCGCCGCACGGGCTCTACGTCCATGGCGAGGTCGGCCGCGGCAAGACCATGCTGATGGATCTGTTCTTCCAGCACTCGACCGTCGAGCACAAGCGGCGCGCGCATTTCCACGAATTCATGGCCGATGTGCACGAGCGCATCTACGATTATCGCCAGGGCATCGCGCGCGGCGAGATCGCCGACGGCGACGTCATCGCGCTGACCGCGCATGCGATCTTCGAGGAGAGTTGGCTGCTCTGTTTCGACGAATTCCACGTCACCGACATCGCGGACGCGATGATCCTCGGCCGCCTGTTCGCAAAGCTGCTGGAGCTCGGCACCGTGGTGGTGGCGACCTCCAACGTCGCGCCTGACGACCTCTACAAGGGCGGTCTGAATCGTTCGCTGTTCCTGCCCTTCATCAGGCAGATTACCGACCACATGGACGTGCTGCGGCTCGACGCGCGCACCGACTTCCGGCTGGAAAAGCTTCAGGGCGTGCCGATGTGGCTGACACCGGCAGACACCGAGGCGGACACCGCGCTCGACCGCGCCTGGTCGAGGATGTCAGGCAGCGCCAAATGCAAGTCGCGCGATATTTCGATCAAGGGCCGCATCCTGCACGTGCCGTGCTCGGCCCACGGCGTGGCGCGCTTCGCGTTCGCCGATCTCTGCGAGAAGCCGCTCGGGGCATCCGACTATCTCAGGCTGGCGCACGATTATCACACCATCCTGGTCGACCACATTCCAGTGATGGACATCTCTCAGCGCAACGCCGCCAAGCGTTTCATCACGCTGATCGACACGCTCTATGACAATGCCGTGAAGCTGATGGCCTCGGCCGATGCCAACCCGATCTCGCTCTATCTTGCCAACGAGGGCAACGAGGCCAACGAGTTCAAGCGCACCGCCTCGCGCCTGATCGAAATGAGCTCGGAATCCTATCTGGCGCTGCCCCACGGCCGCAAGGATTCCACCGCCAGCGGCTCGACCAAGGGGCTGGTGGAGACTTAAGTCCTATGCGGCCGTCATTCCGGGGCGTCGCCAAGCGACGAGCCCGGAATCCATACTCCCGATCGTCGTTATGGATTCCGGGCTCGCGACTTCGTCGCGCCCCGGAATGACCGTTGGGATAGGCTGACGGTTCGGGGGGTATTCTGGCTGCTTTCGCGGCGAGCCCGACAATTGGGCATCCACCGACTTGAACGGGGGAGGCGAAAGGGATAACCACCCGTCTCAGTTTTCCCCTCCTTACGTGTCTAAAGGACAGGTTCACATGGCGCGCGACAAGATTGCTTTGATTGGCTCCGGTCAGATCGGCGGAACGCTGGCTCATCTCATCGGCCTGAAAGAGCTGGGCGACGTGGTGATGTTCGACATCGCCGAGGGCGTGCCGCAGGGCAAGGCGCTCGACATCGCACAGTCCTCGCCGGTCGATGGCTTTGACGCGCACTATACCGGCGCGAACTCCTACGAGGCGCTGGACAATGCAAAGGTCTGCATCGTCACCGCCGGCGTGCCCCGCAAGCCCGGCATGAGCCGCGACGACCTCCTCTCCATCAACCTCAAGGTCATGGAGCAGGTCGGCGCCGGCATCAAGAAGTACGCCCCCGACGCTTTCGTCATCTGCATCACCAACCCGCTCGACGCGATGGTCTGGGCGCTGCAGAAGGCTAGCGGCCTGCCGCACAAGAAGGTCGTCGGCATGGCCGGCGTGCTGGATTCGTCGCGCTTCCGCTACTTCCTGGCCGACGAGTTCAACGTTTCGGTCGAAGACGTCACCGCCTTCGTGCTGGGCGGCCATGGCGACACGATGGTGCCGCTGGTAAAATACTCCACCGTCGCCGGCATTCCGCTGCCCGATCTCGTCAAGATGGGCTGGACCTCGCAGGCGCGCCTCGACGAGATCGTCGACCGCACCCGCAACGGCGGCGCCGAGATCGTCAATCTGCTCAAGACCGGCTCGGCCTTCTACGCGCCGGCGGCTTCCGCGATCGCGATGGCCGAGAGCTATCTGCGTGACAAGAAGCGCGTGCTGGCCTCGGCCGCCTACCTGAACGGCGAATACGGCGTGAAGGACATGTATGTCGGCGTGCCCGTCGTGATCGGCTCCAAGGGCGTCGAGCGCGTCGTCGAGATCGAGCTCGTCGGCAAGGACCGCGAAGCCTTCGACAAGTCAGTCGGCGCGGTGCAGGGTCTGGTTGACGCCTGCAAGAAGATCGCACCCGACCTTCTGGGCCGCTAAACCCAACAATCCCCGCCGAAGATCGAAAACCCGGTCTTCGGCGGTTTCACTTCCGGGCCCCCGCTGCAACTCTTGTTGAGGGCTGGCGGGTTCCGGATCGGCAGTCCAGAGATCGATGTCAGAGAATCCGGGTTGCAGTTCCTGTGGTATATGGTATGCCAGCCACAAGACTGAGGTGGGCCTACGAGGTCACCGCCCGCGGGTTCAGGGAGCGACTAAATGAATATCCATGAATATCAGGCCAAAGCGCTGCTGAACGAGTTCGGTGTCGCGATCTCGAAGGGCGTTCCGGTCCTGAAGGCGGCCGATGCGGACGCGGCGGCAAAGGCTCTCCCGGGCCCGGTCTGGGTCGTGAAGAGCCAGATCCACGCCGGCGGCCGCGGCAAGGGCAAGTTCAAGGAAGCATCCGCCGGCGACAAGGGCGGCGTCCGCATCGCCAAGTCGGCCGCGGAAGTTTCCGAATTCGCCAAGCAGATGCTCGGCGCAACGCTCGTCACCATCCAGACCGGACCCGCCGGCAAGCAGGTCAACCGCCTTTACATCGAGGACGGCTCCGACATCGACAAGGAATTCTACCTCTCGATCCTGGTCGACCGCGAGACCTCCCGCGTCTCCTTCGTGGTGTCGACCGAGGGCGGCGTCAACATCGAGGACGTCGCGCACAACACGCCTGAGAAGATCGTGACCTTCTCGATCGATCCCGCAACCGGCATCATGGGCCATCACGGCCGCACCGTCGCCAACGCGCTGAAACTCTCCGGCGATCTCGCCAAGCAGGCCGAGAAGCTCACCGCGCAGCTCTATGCGGCGTTCGTCGCCAAGGACATGTCGATGCTGGAGATCAACCCGCTGGTCGTGACCAAGCAGGGCCAGCTCCGCGTCCTCGACGCCAAGGTGTCGTTCGACGACAACGCCCTGTTCCGTCACCCCGAGGTGCTCGCGCTGCGCGACGAGACCGAGGAAGACGCCAAGGAAATCGAGGCCTCGAAATACGACCTCAACTACGTCACCCTCGACGGCAATATCGGCTGCATGGTCAACGGCGCCGGCCTCGCGATGGCGACGATGGACATCATCAAGCTCTACGGCATGGCGCCGGCGAACTTCCTCGACGTCGGCGGCAGCGCCAGCAAGGAAAAGGTGGCGGCCGCCTTCAAGATCATCACCGCGGATCCCAACGTGAAGGGCATCCTGGTCAACATCTTCGGCGGCATCATGAAGTGCGACGTGATCGCCGAGGGCGTGACGGCTGCGGTTCGTGAAGTCGGCCTCAGCGTGCCGCTGGTGGTTCGCCTCGAAGGCACCAATGTCGAGCTGGGCAAGAAGATCATCCGTGAATCCGGCCTGAACGTGGTGCCGGCCGACAATCTCGACGACGCCGCGCAGAAGATTGTGAAGGCCGTCAAGGGAGGCTGAGGCCATGACCCAGGACCATCTCGCTGCATCATCTCCGCTGCCGGAGCACGCGCGTCTTGCCGCGTTCGCCGGTGAATGGAATGGCGAAGAGGTGGTCTTTCCGTCGCGCTGGACGGACGGGGGAACGGCGACTTCTCGCGTCGTGGCCCACATGGATCTCAATGGCTTCTATCTGATCCAGGACTCGGTCCAGACCCGCGACGGCAAGCAGAGCTTCGCCACCCACGGCATCTTCACCTTCGACCGCGAAGACCGGACCTACAAATTGTTCTGGTACGACTCGCTCGGCTACACGCCGCCCTCGCCCGCCTCCGGCGGGTGGGTCGGCAAGACCCTGACGCTGGTGCGCGGCTCGCTCCGCGGCAATGCGCGCCACGTCTATGAAATCATCGACGACGATTCCTATTCGTTGAAGATCCAGTTCTCGCCGGACGCGGAAGGCTGGGCCGACGTGCTCACCGGCGTCTACCGCCGCATCCACTGACCTCTCACTCGTTAGTTTCGCGAAAGCAGACCTCATGTCCATCCTGATCGACAAGAACACCAAGGTCATCTGCCAGGGCTTTACCGGCAAGAACGGCACCTTCCATTCGGAGGCCGCGATTGCCTATGGCACCAAGATGGTCGGCGGCACTTCGCCCGGCAAAGGCGGCGCGACGCATCTGGGCCTGCCGGTGTTCGACACCGTGCGCGAGGCGCGTGAGAAGACCGGCGCGGATGCGTCGGTGATCTACGTGCCGCCGCCGGGCGCGGCCGATGCGATCTGCGAAGCCATCGACGCCGAGATCCCGCTGATCGTCTGCATCACCGAAGGTATCCCGGTCATCGACATGGTCCGGGTGAAGCGCTCGCTGGCCGGCTCCAAGTCGCGCCTGATCGGGCCGAACTGCCCGGGTGTCATGACTGCGGGCGAGTGCAAGATCGGCATCATGCCGGCCAACATCTTCAAGACCGGGAGCGTCGGCATCGTTTCCCGCTCCGGCACCCTGACCTACGAAGCCGTGTTCCAGACCACCCAGGAAGGCCTCGGCCAGACCACCGCGGTCGGCATCGGCGGCGATCCGGTCAAGGGAACCGAGTTTATCGACGTGCTGGAAATGCTGCTCGGCGATCCCCAGACCGAGTCCATCATCATGATCGGCGAGATCGGCGGTTCCGCCGAGGAGGACGCCGCCCAGTTCCTCAAGGACGAGGCCAAGCGCGGCCGCAAGAAGCCGATGGTCGGTTTCATTGCCGGTGTCACGGCCCCTCCCGGCCGCCGCATGGGCCATGCCGGTGCGATCATTTCGGGCGGCAAGGGCGACGCTGGTTCCAAGACCGACGCGATGAAATCGGCTGGAATTACAGTGTCCCCGTCTCCCGCCCGGCTCGGGCACACGCTTGCCGAAAAATTGAAAGCCTGATTCACACCTTCGCAATTTTCCGGGCGAAGTTTCGCAGCAAATAGGGTAAATGGTGCCTGTCGCGCTGGTCCTCTGCCGGGGAGCCCAGCGCCAGCGCCGTTTGTTATGCGCGAACCGAAATCGCCAGGAACTCAAGTATGTCTCGCCAAGACGCGAACGCAGCCTTTGCCCTCTCCTCTTTTTTGCAGGGCACCAACGCCACCTACATCGACGAAATCTACGCCCGCTACGAGAAGGACCCGTCCTCGGTGGATGCCGAGTGGCAGGAATTCTTCAAGAGCCTCAACGACCAGCCGGGCGACATCAGCAAGAACGCCCAAGGCCCGTCCTGGGAGCGCGCCAACTGGCCGCTGACCCCGCAGGACGATCTGACCTCCGCGCTCGACGGCAATTGGGCGGAAGTCGAGAAGACGGTCGGAGCCAAGATCGCGGCCAAGGCGCAGGCCAAGAGCGGTGACAAGGGCGGCGGCCTCTCCTCCGCCGATTTGCTCCAGGCCACGCGCGACTCGGTCCGCGCGCTGATGCTGATCCGCTCCTACCGCATGCGCGGCCACTTCCACGCCAAGCTCGATCCGCTCGGCATCGAAGCCCAGCGCAATCGCGAAGAGCTCGATCCGCGGACCTACGGCTTCAGCGAAGCCGATTTCGACCGGAAGATCTTCCTCGACCATGTGCTCGGTCTCGAATACGCCAGCTTGCGCGAAATCACCGCGATCTGTGAGCGCACGTACTGCCAGACGCTCGGCGTCGAGTTCATGCACATCACCAACGCGGCGCAGAAGGCGTGGATCCAGGAGCGGATCGAGGGGCCGGACAAGGAAATCTCCTTCACCCGCGAAGGCCGCCGCGCCATCCTGATGAAGCTGGTCGAGGCCGAAGGTTTCGAGAAATTCTGTGACACCAAGTTTACCGGCACCAAGCGCTTCGGCCTTGATGGCGCCGAGTCACTGATCCCCGCGCTCGAGCAGATCATCAAGCGCGGCGGCAATCTCGGCGTGAAGGAAGTCGTGCTGGGCATGCCGCATCGCGGCCGCCTCAACGTACTGACCCAGGTGATGGGCAAGCCGCATCGCGCGCTGTTCCACGAGTTCAAGGGCGGTTCGGCCAATCCTGATGCGGTCGAAGGCTCGGGCGACGTCAAATATCACCTCGGCGCGTCCTCGGATCGCGAGTTCGACGGCAACCGCATCCATCTGTCGCTGACCGCCAACCCCTCGCATCTCGAGATCGTCGATCCCGTGGTGCTCGGAAAAGTCCGCGCCAAGCAGGACCAGCACGGCGATCCCCCGGATATGCGCATCTCGGTGATGCCGCTGCTGATGCATGGCGACGCCGCATTTGCCGGCCAGGGCGTGGTCGCCGAATGTTTCGGCCTGTCGGACCTGAAGGGCTACCGCACCGGCGGCTCCGTCCACTTCATCGTCAACAACCAGATCGGCTTCACCACCTATCCGCGTTATTCCCGTTCGTCGCCTTACCCGTCCGACGTGGCGAAGATGATCGACGCGCCGATCTTCCACGTCAACGGCGACGATCCGGAAGCCGTCGTGTTCGCGGCCAAGGTCGCGACCGAGTTTAGGCAGAAATTCCACAAGCCCGTCGTCATCGACATGTTCTGTTACCGCAGGCATGGCCATAACGAGGGCGACGAGCCGGCTTTCACCCAGCCGGTGATGTACAAGAAGATCGCGGCCCATCCGTCGACGCTCGAGCTCTACGCCCGCCGCCTCATCAGCGAAGGCGTGCTGACCGAGGGCGAGGTCGAGAAGGCCAAGGCGGACTGGCGCGCGCGGCTTGATGCCGAGCTTGAAGCCGGCTCCGGCTACAAGCCCAACAAGGCCGACTGGCTCGACGGCAAATGGGCCGGCTTCAAGATCGCGGATCAGGAAGAAGACGCGCGGCGTGGCGTCACCGGCGTTGACATCGCGGCCCTGAAGGACATCGGCCGCAAGATCACCAAGGTGCCGGACGGTTTCCGCGTCCACCGCACCATCCAGCGCTTCCTCGAAAACCGCGCCAAGGCGATCGACGGCGGCACGGGCATCGACTGGGCGACCGGCGAGGCGCTGGCGTTCTGCACGCTGCTCAACGAGAACCACCATGTCCGCCTATCCGGACAGGATTCGGAGCGCGGCACCTTCTCGCAGCGCCACTCGGTCCTGATCGACCAGGAAGACGAGAGCCGCTACACGCCGTTCAACCATCTCGGTCACGAGCAGGGCCATTACGAGGTCATCAACTCGCTGCTGTCTGAAGAAGCCGTGCTCGGCTTCGAATACGGCTATTCGCTCGCCGAGCCGAACACGTTGACCCTGTGGGAAGCGCAGTTCGGCGACTTCGCCAACGGCGCGCAGGTCGTGTTCGACCAGTTCATCTCCTCGGGTGAACGCAAATGGCTGCGCATGTCCGGCCTCGTCTGCCTCCTGCCGCACGGCTATGAAGGCCAGGGACCGGAGCACTCCTCGGCGCGTCTGGAGCGTTATCTCCAGATGTGCGCGGAAGACAACATGCAGGTAGTCTATCCGACCACGCCGGCGAACTACTTCCACGTGCTGCGCCGCCAGCTCCATCGCGAGATTCGCAAGCCGCTGATCGTGATGACGCCGAAGTCGCTGCTGCGTCACAAGCGGGCGGTGTCGCGACTCGAGGAGCTCGCGAAGGGAACGACCTTCCACCGCATCCTCTATGACGACGCCCAGATGCTACCGAGCGAAGCGATCAAGCTCGTTCCCGACGAGAAGATCCGCCGCATCGTGCTCTGCTCGGGCAAGGTCTATTACGACCTCTACGAGGAGCGCGAGAAGCGCGGGATGGACGACATCTACCTGATGCGCGTCGAGCAGCTCTATCCGGTGCCGCTCAAGGCGCTGGTGGCCGAGCTGTCGCGCTTCAAGAAGGCCGAAGTGGTGTGGTGCCAGGAAGAGCCGCGCAACATGGGTGCCTGGCACTTCATCGAGCCCTATCTGGAATGGGTGCTGAACCAGGTGAACGGTGTGAGCCGGCGTCCGCGTTATGTCGGCCGCGCCGCCTCCGCCGCGACCGCCACGGGTCTGATGTCGAAGCATCAGGCGCAGTTAAAGGCGTTCCTGGACGAAGCATTGAGCTGAGAAGTTTTTTGGACGCTGTCATCGCCCGCCTTGTGCGCAATTGCGCCCTGGGGCGGGCGATCCAGTACGCCGTGACGGCCGTGATGACCACGAACGCCGCGGAGTACTGGATGCCCCGCCTTCGCGGGGCATGACACCTGTGAAATTCCCGACCGCATTGGCGATCTCCTTAAGGAAAAGACCATGACTGAAATTCGTGTGCCGACCCTCGGCGAATCCGTCACCGAGGCCACCATCGGCCGCTGGTTCAAGAAGGCTGGCGATCCCGTCGCCGTCGACGAGCCCTTGGTGGAGCTCGAGACCGACAAGGTCACCATTGAGGTCCCGGCGCCGTCCGCGGGCACGCTGAGCGAGATCATCGCCGCAGATGGTGCCACCGTCGCGGTCGGCGCGCTGCTTGGCCAGATTACTGAAGGTGCCGCCGGCGCTGCCAAGCCGGCGCCCGCTGCGCCCTCAAAGCCCGCGGCTGCCGCTCCTGCTGCCGCCGCTGCGGCTGCTCCCTCCGCGGCGAAGGCGCCGCCGGCCGATGCGCCGCTCGCTCCCTCCGTGCGCAAGCTCTCGGCCGAGACCGGCATCGACGCCTCGACCGTTCCGGGTTCAGGCAAGGACGGACGCGTCACCAAGGGCGACATGCTCGCCGCGATCGAGCGTGCGGCCTCGGCGCCGACCCCGGTCAACCAGCCTGCCGCCGCGGTTCAGGTCCGCGCACCCTCGCCGGCCGACGACGCCGCTCGCGAAGAGCGCGTCAAGATGACCCGGCTGCGCCAGACCATCGCGCGTCGCCTCAAGGACGTGCAGAACACCGCCGCGATGCTCACGACCTTCAACGAGGTCGACATGACCAACGTCATGGCGTTGCGCGCCCACTATAAGGATGCGTTCGAGAAGAAGCATGGCTCGAAGCTCGGCTTCATGGGCTTCTTCACCAAGGCCGTCGTGCAGGGGCTGAAGGACATCCCGGCCGTCAACGCGGAGATCGACGGCACCGACCTGATCTACAAGAACTACTATCACATCGGCGTCGCCGTCGGCACCGACAAGGGCCTCGTCGTGCCCGTGGTGCGCGACTGCGACAACAAGTCGATTGCGGACATCGAGAAGGGCATCGCCGATTTCGGCCGCCGCGCCCGTGACGGCCAGCTCAAGATCGACGAGATGCAGGGCGGCACCTTCACGATCACCAATGGCGGCATCTACGGTTCGCTGATGTCGACCCCGATCCTGAACGCGCCGCAGTCCGGCATCCTCGGCATGCACAAGATCCAGGAGCGGCCGATGGTCGTCGGCGGCAAGATCGAGGTCCGCCCGATGATGTATCTGGCGCTGTCCTACGATCACCGCGTCATCGACGGCAAGGAAGCCGTGACCTTCCTTGTTCGCGTCAAGGAGAGCCTGGAAGATCCGGCGCGCCTGGTGCTCGATCTCTGATCGCTGACGCTCTGCGAGCGCCGTCGCCTATCGCGACGGCGCGTGTCGAACCATGGAGACGCGCGTGACGGATAAAGTCGTTGTCATCACCGGCGGCAGCCGCGGCATTGGCCGCGCGACTGCGATTGCTGCGGCCGCGCGCGGCTTCCGTGTCGTGGTCGGCTATGCCAGCAACAACAAGGCCGCCGACGAGGTCGTCGCCGAGATCGCGGCCAGCAACGGCAAGGCCATCGCGGTGAAATGCGACGTCGCCGAGGAAAGCGACATCCTGGCGCTGTTCAAGGCTGCGGACGCGTTCGGCACGCTCGGCGCACTCGTCAACAATGGCGGTATTGTCGGGACCAGCGGCGTGCGCGTCGACGAGATGTCGGCCGAGCGCATCCAGCGCGTGATGGCGGTCAACGTCACCGGCTCCATCCTCTGCGCGCGCGAAGCGGTGAAACGGATGTCGACCAGGCACGGCGGCCAGGGCGGCGTCATCGTCAATCTGTCATCGGTTGCCGCCAAGCTCGGCGCGCCGAACACCTATGTCGACTATGCCGCGTCCAAGGGCGCGATCGATTCGTTCACCATCGGCCTCGGCTATGAGGTTGCCGGCGAAGGCATTCGCGTCGCAGGCATCCGCCCCGGCCTGATCGATACCGAAATCCACGCCTCCGGCGGCGAGCCCGATCGGCACCACCGTCTGGCCCATATGGTGCCGATGAAGCGCGTCGGTACTGCCGATGAAGTCGCCAATGCCATCGTCTGGCTGATGTCGGACGATGCCTCCTACGTTACATCAGCCATTCTCGATGTGTCCGGCGGACGCTGACACGCCGCGCGGACGCTGACACATCCCTCAACGCTAAACTTACGGGACTTTCTCTCATGGCATCCTACGATCTCGTCGTCATCGGCACCGGACCGGGCGGTTATGTCTGCGCGGTGCGTGCAGCGCAGCTCGGCATGAAAGTGGCCGTGGTCGAAAAGAACGCGACGCTTGGCGGCACCTGCCTCAATGTCGGCTGCATGCCGTCGAAGGCGTTGCTGCATGCCTCCGAAATGTTCGAGGAGGCGGGACATTCCTTCGCCAAGATGGGCGTCAGCGTCTCCTCGCCGAAGCTCGATCTTCCTGCGATGATGAACTTCAAGCAGCAGGGCATCGACGGCAACGTCAAGGGCGTCGAATTCCTGATGAAGAAGAACAAGATCGACGTGCTCAAGGGCGCCGGCAAGATTCTCGGCACCGGCAAGGTCGAAGTCTCCGCCGACGGCAAGTCGCAAGTCATCGAAACGAAGAGCATCGTGATCGCCACCGGCTCGGACATCGCGCGGCTCAAGGGCATCGAGATCGACGAGACCCGCATCGTGTCGTCGACCGGCGCGTTGTCGCTGGACAAGGTGCCCGGCAAGCTGCTGATCGTCGGCGCCGGTGTGATCGGCCTCGAGCTCGGCTCGGTCTGGCACCGTCTCGGTGCCGAAGTGGTCGTCGTCGAATTCCTCGACCGCATCTTGCCCGGCATGGACGGCGAGATTGCCAAGCAATTCCAGCGCATCCTGGAGAAGCAGGGCTTTACCTTCAAGCTGGGTGCCAAGGTCACGGGCGTGGACACCTCCGGCAAGACGCTGAAGGCGACGGTCGAGCCCGCCGCCGGCGGCGCTGCCGAGACGCTGGAAGCCGACGTCGTTCTCGTCTGTATCGGCCGTGTGCCGTACACGGATGGGCTGGGCCTGAAGGAAGCTGGCGTTGCGCTCGACAATCGCGGCCGCGTGCAGATCGATCCGCACTTCGCCACCAGCGTGAAGGGCGTCTATGCCATCGGCGACGTCGTCGCGGGCCCGATGCTCGCGCACAAGGCCGAGGATGAGGGCGTCGCGGTTGCCGAGATCATCGCCGGGCAGGCCGGCCACGTGAATTACGATGTTATCCCAGGCGTCGTGTATACCACGCCGGAAGTATCCTCCGTCGGCAAGACCGAGGAAGAGCTGAAGCAGGCGGGTGTGGCTTATACGGTCGGAAAGTTTCCCTTTACCGCCAACGGCCGTTCCAAGGTCAATCAGACCACTGACGGCTTTGTGAAGATTCTCGCAGATGCGAAGACCGATCGCGTGCTCGGCGTGCACATTATCGGCCGCGAAGCCGGCGAAATGATCCATGAGGCGTGCGTTCTCATGGAATTCGGTGGCAGTGCGGAGGATCTCGCGCGCACCTGCCACGCCCACCCGACGCGCTCGGAGGCCATCAAGGAAGCCGCGCTTGCAGTCGGCAAGCGGGCCATCCATATGTAGGTCGCGCCCAGCGCCGAATCGGGCGGGAAACACATGCTACGCCGCCTGCTTCAACCGCTCTGGGTCCTGCTTGCGATCATCTTCCTGATCGAAGCCTGGCTGTGGGACCATCTCGAACCGATCGTCGCGCGGGTTGTCGCAATCGTCCCGCTCGCCCGGTTCAAGCAATGGCTGTCGGACCGCGTCGATGCGCTGTCGCCGGCGATGACGCTGATCGTGTTCGCGGTGCCGATCGTTCCGCTGTTTCCGCTCAAGCTGGTCGGCCTGTGGCTGCTCACGCACGAATACTGGACCAGCGCGGTCTTCACCATCGTGTTCGCAAAGCTGCTCGGCGTCGGCGTCACCGCCTTCGTCTTCGACGTGACGCGCGACAAGCTGATGGAGATGGCTTGGTTCGAGCGGCTTTATGCTCTGGTGCTGAAGCTGCGTGCCAAGGCCGCCGAGCTGGTCGATCCGATCAAACGGCGCATCCGCGAGCTGATCGCCGGCAACGGCGAAGGCTGGTCCTCCCGCACACTCCGCCTGATCCAGCGTTTTCGCAAGAGCGTGCACGAAGCGCGCTGAAGCCTCACCGCACACTCGCTGTCATCGCTCGGCTTGACCGGGCGATCCAGTATTCCAGAGACGGCAATGGATACGGAGAAGCCGCGGCGTACTGGATGCCGCGGTCAAGCCGGGGCATGACACTGCTTGTGTGGCGTCAAACCACGCGTCTCGTTTTCGCTAATGCAAATGCAGCAGATGCGGCAACCACAGGCCGAGCCCGGTCATGACGAGCCCGCCGATCGTCAGCAGGCCAGCGACATAGGCGAGCGCGATCATGCCGGTGATGATGGTGGCTGAGGCCAGCACGATGCCGATCTGGAAGGCGGCGGACGCCAGCTCGAAGTGATGATATTTCGCAGTGGCCTCGTCGCGCTCATGCTCGGCGTGCTTGGCCTTTTCGGCCAGCTGCTCGGTGCCTTCGCCGGTCTCCGGCTCGGAGCGGTAGCGCTGCGCGGTCTTCTGCCAGTCCTCGATCTGCTTCTGCACCGCCACCTTGTTGGCCTCGTCGCTCGCCGCGCCGAGGATGAGCTTGCCCTGGTCCGCCATGCTCTGCACCATGGTGCGGCGGATGCTCTTGGCCTGGAAGAAGGCCCAGAGGTTGGAAGCTTCGACGTTCTTGCTGATCGATTCGGTCTGGGCGCCCTTGCCGAGCGTCTCGGAGATCGCCAGGAAAAGCGCCAGGACAGCGATCAGGAGCGCGATCTTCTTGTTCGAGCCGGACGCGTGTTCGGCGTGCTCGGCATGCTCCATGCTTTCATGTGCGCTCATAAGTCCCTCCTGGCTCGGTTCGCCACGATTGACCGAACCGCGGGCGCCGCGCAAGAGGCATGCGCGCCTGGAGGCTTGCTATGACAGCTTCATGTCAGCATCACCGCCGCGGATGCGCGCTGGCATAGACTTCCAGCAGCCGCTCGGCATCAATGCCGGTATAGATCTGCGTGGTCGAGAGCGAGGCATGGCCGAGCAATTCCTGGATCGCGCGCAAATCGCCGCCGCGTGACAACAGATGCGTGGCGAAGGAATGCCGGAGCGCGTGCGGCGTGGCGCTGTCGGGCAGGCCGAGCGCGCCGCGCAGCCGCTCCATCGCGAGCTGGATAATACGCGGGCTCAACGGCCCGCCGCGCGCGCCGACGAAGATCGGGCCCTCGGCTGGCAGTGGATACGGGCACATCGCGACGTACTCCTGCACGAGCGCGAGTACGTTCTGCAGCACCGGCACCATGCGGGTCTTGTTGCCTTTGCCTGTGACGATCAGCACGTCGCCTTCGCCGGGACGCGGCACCTCGCGGCGCATCAGCCCCAGCGCTTCGGAGATGCGCAGGCCCGAGCCGTAGAGGAGAGCCATCACCGCGGCGTCGCGCGCAAGGATCCAGCTCTCGCGATCCTCCCCGGCGCGCTCGTCGGCGTCCGCAAGACGTTTGGCCGAAGCCATCGGCAGCGGCTTTGGCAGGCTCTTTGCGACTTTCGGCGCGCGGATCGCCGAGAGCGCGCCGACCTTGCCCTTGCCTTCGCGCTCGAGGAAGCGGCCGAACGAACGCAGGCCCGCGAGCGCGCGCATCAGCGAGCGGCCGGCAATATCGTCGGCGCGGCGCATCGCCATGAAGGCCCTGACATCGGTGGCCTCCAGCGCGGCGAAACGCTTGAGTGTGACCCGCTCGCCCCAATGGCCGCAGAGGAAATTCAGGCACTGCCGCAAATCGCGGGCATAGGCTTCCAGCGTCTTCGGCGACAGCCGCCGCTCCGCGCCGAGATGCGACAGCCAGCGCGTCATCTCCTGCGCGATATCGGGATCGGCGCTGGCGAGCTCGATTTGTGGGGCGGCCGCTTTGCTCATGCGCTCTGGACGTGGTGATTCCACTCAGTATATCGCATCACACTCGTTTATCGTTCGCTAAGGCTGCCTCCGGGCGCTAGCCTTGAAGCCCCGGGTTCCGATTCCCCTCCATGGATCATACGTCGCGCAGCAACGTCGTCTCCGCCAACGCGACCCGCATGGTCGACGTGCTGGTGCCGGTCGCGCTCGACCAGACCTATTCCTACAAGGTGCCGCGCGGGATGGAGCTGAAGGCGGGCGATATTATCGGCGTGCCGCTCGGCCCGCGCGAGGTGCTCGCCGTGGTCTGGGCCGAAAACGCCAATCCCGATCCGCGCCTGCACAACCGCCTCAAGGAGGTCAGCGAAAAGCTCGACATCCCGCCGTTGAAGCCCGAGCTGCGTGCGGTCGTGGACTGGATCGCCAATTACACGCTGAGCCCGCGCGGCATGGTGCTGCGCATGTGCCTGCGGATGGGTGAGAACCTCGGCCCCGAGCGGGTGCGCGCCGGCGTGCGCCTGGTCGGCGATCCCCCGCGGCGGCTGACGCCGGCGCGGCAGCGCCTGATCGAGGTGCTGTCGGACCGGCTGCTGCACGGCAAATCCGAGGCGGCCAAGGAGGCCGGCGTCTCGGCCGGCGTGATCGACGGTCTCGTCGACGAAGGCACGCTCACGGTCGAGCCGATGCCGCCGCCTCCGCCGCCGCCGCCCCCCGATCCGGATTTCAGCCGGCCCGATTTTTCGCCGCTCCAGCGCGCCGGGGTCGATGCGATGCGCGCGCTCGCCGCCAACGGCAGCTTTCACGTCGCGCTGCTCGACGGTGTCACCGGCTCGGGCAAGACCGAGGTTTACTTCGAAGCCGTGGCCGAGGCGATCCGCCGCGGAAAACAGTCGCTGATCCTGATGCCGGAGATCGCGCTCACCGGCCAGTTTCTCGATCGCTTCGCGCAGCGGTTCGGCGTGCGTCCTCTGGAATGGCATTCCGAGCTGACGCCGCGTACCCGCGCGCGGAATTGGGCGGCGATCTCCGAAGGCAGCGCGCCGGTCGTGGTCGGCGCGCGCTCGGCGCTGTTTCTACCCTACGCCAATCTCGGCCTCATCGTGGTCGATGAAGAGCACGACCAGGCCTACAAGCAGGACGAGGGCGTGCATTATCACGCCCGCGACATGGCGGTGGTGCGCGCGCATCTCGCAAAGGTCCCGATCGTGCTGGCGTCGGCGACGCCGTCGGTCGAATCCGAGGTCAATGCGCGCAAGAACCGCTATCAGCGAATCGCGCTGCCGTCGCGCTTCGGCGGCCAGCACATGCCGCATATCGAGGCCATCGACATGCGCCGCGAGCCGCCGGCGCGCGGCCGCTTCATCTCGCCGCGGCTGGCCTCCGAGATCAGGACCGCGATCGAGCGGCGCGAGCAGGCGCTATTGTTCCTCAATCGCCGCGGCTATGCGCCGTTGACGCTGTGCCGCGCCTGCGGCCATCGCTTCGCCTGCACCATCTGCGATGCCTGGCTGGTCGATCACCGCTTCCGCCAGCGACTCGTCTGTCACCATTGCGGCTTCTCGATGCCGCGCCCGCAAACCTGTCCGCATTGCGCGGCGGAGGAATCGCTGGTCGCGGTCGGGCCCGGTGTCGAGCGCTTGCAGGAAGAGGCGGCCGCGCTATTCCCGGAAGCGCGCACCATGGTGCTGTCGAGCGATCTCATCACCTCGATCGAGACGATGCGCTCCGAGCTGAATGACATTGCGGAGGGCCGCGTCGACGTCATCATCGGTACCCAGCTCGTCGCCAAGGGCCACAATTTCCCGCGGCTCAATCTGGTCGGCGTGGTCGATGCGGATCTCGGCCTCTCCAATGGCGATCCGCGCGCCTCCGAGCGCACCTGGCAATTGCTCAACCAGGTGATCGGCCGCGCCGGGCGCGAGCAGGGCCGTGGCGTCGGCTATCTCCAGACCCACCAGCCCGATCATCCCGTGATGAAGGCGCTGATCGCCTGCGACCGCGAAGCCTTCTACGACAGCGAGATCGATTTGCGCGAACGCACGCTCTATCCGCCGTTCGGGCGGCTCGCGAGCCTGATCATTTCCGCCGGCGACCGGCCGAGCGCCGAAGGCTTTGGCCGCCACCTCGTCGCGCTCGCGCCGCGCGACGAGCGCGTGGTGGTGCTGGGTCCGGCGGAAGCCCCGCTCGCGGTCATCAAGGGCCGCTACCGATTCCGCATCCTGGTGAAATCGGCGCGCGGGTTCGACCTGTCGGATTATCTGCGCAACTGGCTTGCCGTATGCCCGAAGCCGAAGGGCAATCAAAAGCTCGAAGTCGACGTCGATCCGCAGAGCTTTTTATAAGGCCCTGTGCCTGTAGCCCGGATGAAGCGAAGCGCAATCCGGGACATCTCGATCCGCGCAAAGACCCCCGGATTACGCTGCGCTCCATCCGGGCTACGAAAATGCAAACAAAAAGCCCGCCGTCCCCCAAGACGGCGGGCTTGTTTCGCGCGTCGCGCGTCTTAGGAGACGACTTCCGCGGTGACGCGGCCGACGCCGGCGCCGGTGAGGCCGATGGCCCGGGCAGCGCCCGTGGAGAGGTCGAGGACACGGCCGCGAATGAACGGGCCGCGGTCGTTGATGGTGACGATGACGCTCGAGCCACCGTGGGTAACGCGCAGCTTGGTCCCGAACGGCAGCGAACGGTGCGCCGCGGTCATGGCGTTCTGGTTGAAGCGCTGGCCCGAGGCAGTCCTGCTGCCGGACTCGTTTCCGTAAAAGGAAGCCATGCCGGAGAAGGAACGTCCGGTGCCCTGCGACGGCGTCATCGACGCATTGGCGTTACGCCAATCAGAGGTCGTGTTGGCATCGTTCTGGGCCAGGTGGCGGTGATGATGGTGGGAATACCGATGGTGATGCCGGGATTTGGCGGAAGCTTCGGTGGCAGTTCCACCGATAAGGAAAGTTGCGGCAACAAAAGCGATCGCCGTACGCGGCCGGGTCACACTGCCCAGCGTCTTCAAACAAAGCATCTATTGGTCCCTAAGCTAGTATTGCCACATATGTGGCAAGTGGAGCCCCCGTAAGTTTGCGAGCGGGACCGCGTTTCGATTCCTAATGAGGCGTGAATTGGGCAGTAAATCCGTTCTGTGTCTTCATGTAATATCTTGTTACCGGCGGGGATATTCGGCCGATATTCCGTAATCTTGCATTTTAACGATTCATTAACCCCTGGATTACTTGCAAATACTGTAAAACGAAGTCATCCGTTCCTGCGTTTAGAATTGAGTAAGTATTCGGCGAGTGAAACCGGCGCGCCGGGAATCACGCCTCAGCGATCCGTGTTCATGGCCGCTATGCGCTGACGGCGGGAACTAATGGCCGACGTCGGCTCAAGGGCTGGCTTAAGCGCTGTGGCAATTCCGCGGCGTGGCAGGTCGTCGTCGCGTCGCCGTGCAGTGCGACGAACTGGCGACAGAACGCCCTGCCTTTAATTTGGCGTCATGTTGCACGTGCGCGCCTGCTATGTTAGCAAAGCCGCGATTTTAACGAGCCCGGCACTTCCGTGCGGGGTCGAAAATCGAAGTCCCGCTTGAATTCCAAGGGCTTGGATCGCTAGGCGCCGCTTCGTGGCGACGGTTTTTCCCTTGCGAGTTTGACAGCAAAAAGAGCGCGTCTGTGGCTGCAGAAGATACGTCCGTTTCCGGTGTGTCGGGCCGTTATGCAACGGCCTTGTTTGAACTGGCCCGTGACCAGAAAGTGGTCGACGAGGTCAAAGCCGATCTCGAGAAATTCGAGGGCATGCTGAACGAAAGCGCCGATCTGAAGCGCCTCGTCCGCAGCCCCGTGTTCGCGGCCGATGCCCAGTCCAGGGCCCTCTCGGCCGTGCTGGACAAGGCGGGCATCGCCGGCATCTCGGCCAATTTCCTGAAAGTGCTGACCGCCAATCGTCGCCTGTTCGCGGTGGCTGACGTCATTCGCGCCTATCGCGCCCTGGTCGCCAGGTTCAAGGGCGAGGCGACGGCCGACGTCACCGTGGCGGAGGCGCTCTCGGACAAGAATCTCGATGCCCTCAAGGTTGCCCTGAAGTCGGTGACCGGCAAGGACGTCGCGCTCAACGTGAAGGTCGATCCCTCGATCATCGGTGGCCTCGTGGTCAAGCTTGGCAGCCGGATGATCGATAGTTCGCTTCGCACCAAACTCAATTCGATCAAGCACGCGATGAAAGAGGCAGGCTGATGGACATCCGCGCCGCGGAAATTTCCGCGATCCTCAAGGACCAGATCAAGAATTTCGGCCAGGAAGCTGAAGTCTCCGAAGTCGGACAGGTGCTGTCCGTCGGCGACGGTATCGCCCGCGTTTACGGTCTGGATAACGTCCAGGCCGGTGAAATGGTCGAGTTCGAGAACGGCACCCGCGGCATGGCGCTGAACCTCGAAACCGACAATGTCGGTATCGTTATTTTCGGCGCCGACCGCGAGATCAAGGAAGGCCAGACCGTCAAGCGCACTCGCGCCATCGTGGACGCGCCGGTCGGCAAGGGCCTGCTCGGCCGCGTCGTCGACGCGCTCGGCAATCCCATCGACGGCAAGGGCCCGATCCAGGCCGACAAGCGCATGCGCGTCGACGTCAAGGCGCCCGGCATTATTCCGCGCAAATCGGTGAACGAGCCGATGGCGACCGGTCTCAAGGCGATCGACGCCCTGATCCCGATCGGCCGCGGCCAGCGCGAGCTGATCATCGGCGACCGTCAGACCGGCAAGACCGCGATCGCGCTCGACACCATCCTCAACCAGAAGCCGCTCAACGCGCAGCCGGACGAGAACATCAAGCTGTATTGCGTCTACGTCGCGATCGGCCAGAAGCGCTCGACCGTTGCCCAGTTCGTGAAGGTGCTGGAAGAGCAGGGCGCGCTCGAATATTCGATCATTGTCGCGGCCACCGCGTCCGATCCGGCGCCGATGCAGTACATCGCGCCGTTCACCGGCTGCACCATGGGCGAGTACTTCCGCGACAACGGCATGCACGCCGTCATCATCTATGACGATTTGTCCAAGCAGGCCGTCGCCTACCGCCAGATGTCTCTCCTGCTGCGCCGTCCGCCGGGCCGCGAAGCCTATCCGGGTGACGTGTTCTATCTGCATTCCCGCCTGCTCGAGCGCGCGGCGAAGCTGAACAAGGACCAGGGCTCGGGCTCGCTGACGGCGCTGCCGGTCATCGAAACCCAGGCCAACGACGTGTCGGCCTACATTCCGACCAACGTCATCTCGATCACCGACGGCCAGATCTTCCTGGAAACCGACCTGTTCTTCCAGGGCATCCGTCCCGCGGTGAACGTCGGTCTGTCGGTGTCGCGCGTCGGCTCCTCGGCGCAGACCAAGGCCACCAAGAAGGTCGCCGGCAAGATCAAGGGCGAGCTCGCGCAGTACCGCGAAATGGCGGCGTTCGCGCAGTTCGGCTCCGACCTCGACGCCTCGACCCAGCGCCTGCTCAACCGCGGCTCGCGTCTCACCGAGCTCCTGAAGCAGCCGCAGTTCGCGCCGTTGAAGATGGAAGAGCAGGTCTGCGTGATCTGGGCCGGCACCAACGGCTATCTCGACCCGCTTCCGGTCAACAAGGTGCGTGCGTTCGAGGACGGTCTGTTGTCGCTGCTGCGCGGCAAGAATGTCGAGATCCTCAACGCGATCCGCGACAGCCGCGATCTCTCCGACGACAGCGCCGCCAAACTGAAGTCGGTGGTCGAAGGTTTCGCCAAGAGCTTCGCATAAGAGAACGCGCAAAGGCCGGGCTTCTTCTCCCGGCCTTCCGTGCCTCACTGCATGGAAACGAAGACGTGGATGCCCGGGACACGCCCGGGCATGACGACTGGGATAGGCTAGCGGCTTGATCCAAGGGGTCAACCGCCGGGGTGAACGAAGAATGGCGTCACTTAAAGACATGCGCGTCCGCATCGCCTCCACCAAGGCGACGCAGAAGATCACCAAGGCCATGCAGATGGTCGCGGCGTCCCGATTGCGCCGTGCCCAGCAAGCGGCCGAGGCGGCGCGGCCCTATGCCGACAAGATGAGCGCGGTGATCTCCAACATCGCCAGCGCTGCCGCCGGTTCGCCCGGCGCGCCCGTGCTGCTGGGCGGCACCGGCAGGGATCAGGTTCACCTGCTGCTGGTCTGCACCGGCGAGCGCGGCCTGTCCGGCGCCTTCAACTCCTCGATCGTGCGCCTCGCGCGCGAGCGCGCCCAGGCGCTGATGGCGCAGGGCAAGGAAGTCAAATTCTTCTGCGTCGGCCGCAAGGGCTACGAGCAGCTCCGCCGCCTGTACGACAAGCAGATCGTCGAGCACCTCGACCTGCGCGGCGTTCGTCAGCTCGGCTTTCTCAACGCCGAGGACATCGCCAAGAAGGTTCTGGCCCGCTTCGACAACGGCGAATTCGACGTCTGCACGCTATTCTACGCACAGTTCAAGTCGGTGATCGCCCAGGTCCCGACCGCGCAGCAGATCATTCCGCTGACCGTGGAAGAAAAAGCGGCGAACGCGCCGTCGACGTCCTACGACTACGAGCCGGAGGAAGACGAACTCCTCTCCGGCCTGTTGCCGCGGAACATCGCGGTGCAGATCTTCCGCGCGCTGCTGGAAAACAACGCCTCGTTCTATGGCGCCCAGATGAGCTCGATGGACAACGCCACCCGCAACGCCGGCGAAATGATCCGCAAGCAAACCCAGATCTACAACCGAACCCGTCAAGCCCAGATCACCAAGGAGCTGATCGAGATCATCTCCGGCGCCGAGGCGGTCTGACGCACGAACCAAACGACGGTCGTTCAAGTAAAGAATTTCGAAGGAGAGCTTCATGGCTACAGCAGCTACCCAGGTCGGTCGTGTCACCCAGGTCATGGGCGCCGTCGTCGACGTTCAGTTCGAGGGCCATCTGCCGGCGATTCTGAATTCGTTGGAAACCAAGAACGGCAACATCCGCCTCGTGCTGGAAGTTGCGCAGCATCTCGGTGAATCCACCGTGCGCACGATCGCGATGGACGTGACCGAAGGTCTGGTCCGCGGCCAGGAAGTGACCGACACCGGTCAGCCGATCTCGGTCCCCGTCGGCGCCGGCACGCTCGGGCGCATCATGAACGTGATCGGTGAGCCGATCGACGAAGCCGGCCCGATTCAGTCGGAAGGCATGCGCGCCATCCACCAGGAAGCGCCGACCTACACCGACCAGTCGACCGAAGCTGAAATTCTCGTCACCGGCATCAAGGTCGTCGACCTGCTCGCGCCCTACGCCAAGGGCGGCAAGATCGGCCTGTTCGGTGGCGCCGGCGTCGGCAAGACCGTGCTGATTCAGGAGCTGATCAACAACGTCGCGAAGGCGCACGGTGGTTACTCCGTGTTCGCCGGCGTCGGCGAGCGTACCCGCGAGGGCAACGACCTCTATCACGAGTTCATCGAGTCCAAGGTCAACGCCGATCCGCACAATCCGGATCCGAGCGTCAAGTCGAAGTGCGCGCTGGTGTTCGGCCAGATGAACGAGCCGCCCGGCGCCCGCGCCCGCGTCGGCCTCACCGGTCTGACCGTCGCCGAGCACTTCCGTGACCAGGGCCAGGACGTGCTGTTCTTCGTCGACAACATCTTCCGCTTCACCCAGGCCGGTTCTGAAGTGTCGGCGCTGCTCGGTCGTATCCCGAGCGCAGTGGGTTACCAGCCGACGCTCGCCACCGACATGGGCGCGCTGCAGGAGCGCATCACCACCACGCAGAAGGGCTCGATCACCTCGGTGCAGGCCATTTACGTTCCGGCCGACGACTTGACCGACCCGGCGCCCGCGACCTCGTTCGCGCATTTGGACGCCACCACGGTGCTGAACCGCGCGATCTCGGAAAAGGGCATCTATCCGGCGGTGGATCCGCTCGACTCGACCTCGCGCATGCTCTCGCCGCTCGTCGTCGGCCAGGAGCATTACGACACCGCGCGTCAGGTCCAGCAGGTTCTGCAGCGCTACAAGTCGCTGCAGGACATCATCGCCATTCTCGGCATGGACGAACTTTCGGAAGAGGACAAGCTGACGGTGGCCCGCGCCCGCAAGATCGAGCGCTTCCTGTCGCAGCCGTTCCACGTCGCCGAAATCTTCACCGGCTCGCCCGGCAAGTTCGTCGACCTCGCGGACACCATTAAGGGCTTCCGCGGCCTCTGCGAAGGCAAGTATGACCACCTGCCGGAAGCCGCCTTCTACATGGTCGGCACCATCGAAGAGGCGATCGAGAAGGGCAAGAAGCTGGCGGCCGAGGCGGCCTAAGCTGCGAAGGGCGAGCAGGGAGTAGCGAATAGTCGCGCTGCTCCCGCTCCATTCGCAATTCGCTACTCACCATTCGCAGGTTTCCAATGGCCACCTTCCACTTCGATCTCGTCTCGCCGGAAAAGCTCGCCTTCTCGGGCGAGGTCGACCAGGTCGATATCCCCGGCGTCGAAGGTGACTTCGGCGTGCTGGCGGGACATGCGCCGGTCGTGGCCGCGATCCGGCCCGGCATTCTCACTGTGACCAGCGGCGGCAAGCACGAGAAGATCATCGTGCTCGGCGGTATCGCCGAAGTCTCCGACAAGGGCCTCACCGTGCTCGCCGACGTCGCGACCTCGCTGGCCGAGCTCGACCGCGCCCAGTTCGCCGCGACCGTCTCGGAGATGGAAGAGGGATTGAAGGAGCACGAAGGCAACGAGCTCGATCAAGCCATTGCGCGGCTCGACCACTTCAAGAGCATCCAGCAGCAGCTCAACAGCACGGCAATGCACTAAGCCCCGGTGCACCGCGCCGGGGCTCGACTGAAAATTCCTGGATAAGTTCAGCGCTCGTCACGGAAGTGGCGGGCGCTGAAACTTTGTTGCACCACGCCGACCTCTCCCGCAAGCGGGAGAGGCTGAGCGAGCCCGCGGCTGGTTGTGCGGTCACCCATGCCCGTCCTAAGCGGTGAAAGGCCTCTGCGTTCAGTTTGCGAACGGCGCAAACTGCTGTGCCACCGCGCTGTAGACGTGGCGGCGGAACGGCACCACGACATCGGGGACACGATCGAGCCGCTCCCAGCGCCAAGCGTCGAACTCGGCGGGCTGCCCGTTGCGTGGCGTCAGCGGATCGATCTCGTCGTCCTTGCCGGTGAAGCGTAGGGCGAACCACTTCTGGCGCTGGCCGCGGAATTTCGCCAGCCGATGCGTCTGCGGCCCGTCATAGGGCGGGAATTCGTAAGTCAGCCAGTCGGTCTCGCCGAGATAAATTGCGCTCTTGACGCTGGTCTCTTCCCACAGCTCGCGGAGCGCGGCATCGCGCAAATCCTCGCCCTCGTCGACGCCGCCCTGCGGCATCTGCCAGTCCAGACCCGGCAGAATGATCTCGGGTCCGTCGCCCTTGAAGCGGTGCCCGATCAGCACGCGGCCATCGGCATTGAACAGCGCGATTCCGACATTGGGACGGTAGGGTTTTTCAGTGCTCACGCGTCGATCTCTCGTCGTCATTCCAGGCTGTGCATTAGAGCGTTTTCGAGCGAAGTGGATACCGGTTCGCGTCAAGAAAACGCGTCAAAAAAAACTAGAGCCAGTTCCGTTCCGATTCCATCGGAACGGAACTGGCTCTAGCATCAACCTGGAATGGCGCCTTGAACTAATCCTGCGCCAGCGCGGAAAATTCCTTCACCACGCGCTCGTAGACCGGGCGCTTGAACGGGATGATCAGCCCGGTCAGGTTCTTCATCGGCTCCCAGCGCCAGCTCACGAACTCGGCCTTGTGGCCGCCGCCGGGCTTTTCGACATTGATCTCGCTGTCCTTGCCGGTGAAGCGGACCGCGAACCATTTCTGGCGCTGGCCGCGGTAGCGGCCCTTCCAGGCGCGCCCGGCGACCGTGCGCGGAATGTCGTAAGTGAGCCAGTCCGGAACCTCGCCGAGCCGCTCGACGGAACGCACGCTGGTCTCCTCATAGAGTTCGCGCTTGGCGGCCTCCCAATTGTCCTCGCCGGGATCGACGCCGCCCTGCGGCATCTGCCAGACATGGGTGTCGTCGACATGCTCGATGCCGCCGGCACGCCGGCCGATAAACACCAGTCCGTCCTTGTTGAGCAACATCACGCCGACGCAGGTCCGGTAGGGCAGATCCTCGTAACGCGCCATTCCGCCAGACCTCTCGCATGCCGTCGGTAAGGCTGAAGCAGGCCCCGCGGGCCTGTGCCGTACCAATCCGTTGATTTAGCTGGATTTTGATTTCAGCATCGCGGTTGTCAATGGCACCAAAAGGATACCTCTGTCGCCCAATGTCTTGGTCCAGGCGCCGATGCGCTCGATCGAGACCGGGAGGGCCGAGGCGGTGCCAACGGCAACGCCGCGCTCGCGCGCCGCCGCTTCGAGCTTGGTCAGGGCGCGGTCGATCTCGGCCGGGGTCGGCACCGCGTCGATCGCGATATCGCCCTTGCCGAATGGCATCGCCTGGCTGCCGGCGGCCTGTGGCGCGATGCTGCGCGGCGAGGAGCCGTCGTCGAAGAAGCCGAGGCCGCGCTTGGCCGCCTCGCGGATGATCGGCTGCATCGCGGGCTCCGTTGCGATGAAGCGGGCGCCCATGAAATTGGTGAGGCCGGCATAGCCCTGCATCCGGCTCAGATGCCAGTACAGCCGGTCCATGTTCTGGTCGGCACTCAGCGAGGTCAGCAGCGTCTGCGGTCCCGGATCGTTGTCGGGGAAATCATAGGGCTCCATCGGGATCTGGAGGAAGATCTCGTGGCGTTGGGCGCGGGCGCGCTCGGCGAGTTTTCCTGGATCGGACCCATAAGGTGTGAAGGCCAGCGTCACCGCCGGCGGCAACCGCATAATGGCATCGGTGGTCTTGGCGGCGCCGACGCCGAGGCCGCCGATCAGGATCGCGACCACCGGCATCTTGGCGGCCTTGGCGCGGTCGGCATCCGCCGCATAGACGTTGAACGGCTTCAGATCCCCGGACATCGCGGGGATCATGCCATAGCGCGATTTCTCAAGAAGCTTTGGGTCGATTCCGGCCATGACGGGCGGCGGTGCGGAGGCCGAGGCCGCCTCGCTCTTGCCGGCGGCATCGCCGCCGATCACCACGTCGTGGCGCGTGCCGGTGGAGCCGTCGATCATGGTGACGGTCTTCTGCTCGCCCGCCTGCTTCGGTGCGTCCCTGGTCTCGTGCTTGCTTTCCTGCTTGCTGTCCTGGCCGTGGCCGGCCGCGGCCGGCTTGTCGTCGCCGGCCTTGTCTGCGGCATTGGGCTCGCGGATCGCGAGCCGCGTCATCGGCTCGCCGCCGAGCGGATCCTTGTTGAAGATGGCGAAGCCGGCAAAGGTCACCAGGAACAGGCCGAGCAGGACTGCAAGCAGCTGCATGGCCGTGAACGGCAGCCGCAGCCGGCGTTTCCGGCGCGGCTTGTCCCGTCCGAGCGGGGCGCTCAGATCATCGGCCGTTTCAGTCATGCGCGATCCCGAATCACTCGAGACGACGATACCACGCCGAGGTCAAGCGGCGGCAGGCCGGGATAGGCCGGGGATATCAGGGGTTCCAAGCAAAAAGGGCGGCTCCGGGAGCCGCCCTTTTCGTCAGATCGCGATGCGCCGACTTAGTTCGCCGCCTTGGGCTTGTCGGTCGTGGCCTTGTCGCCGCCCGGGGTGGGCGCCGCCGAGGCGCTGTTCTTGATGCCGTGGAGCAGATCGTCGGCGAGCTTGAGCGCCTTGTCGTCCTTGGCGTCCGGCGGAACGTAGGACTGCGAGCCGGTCTTCTCGTCGCCGTCGTTCTTGAGATGGCCGCGCAGCGAAGCTTCGCCCTTGGTGTCGGTGCGCGACTTCAGCTCGTCGGGCACGTCCTGCAGCACTTCGATGTCGGGCACGATGCCCTTGGCCTGGATCGACTTGCCCGACGGCGTGTAGTAGCGCGCCGTGGTCAGACGCAGCGCGCCGTTGCCGGAGCCGAGCGGAATGATGGTCTGCACCGAGCCCTTGCCGAACGAGCGCGTGCCGACGATGGTCGCGCGCTTGTGGTCCTGCAGCGCGCCGGCGACGATCTCCGACGCCGAAGCCGAGCCGCCGTTGACCAGCACGATGACCGGCTTGCCCTTGGTGAGGTCGCCCGTATGCGCGGTACGGCGCTGGGTCTCCTCGGCATTGCGGCCGCGGGTCGAGACGATCTCGCCCTTCTCCAGGAAAGAGTCGGAGACGGTGACCGCTTCCTCGAGCAGGCCGCCTGGGTTGTTGCGGAGGTCGATGACGTAGCCCTTCAGCTTGTCGCCGATCTGATTCGAGAGGTTGGCGACCTCGCGCTTCAGGCCTTCGGTGGTCTGCTCGTTGAAGGTCGTGATGCGGATATAGGCGATGTCGTCTGCCTCGACGCGAGCGCGCACCGAGCGGACGCGGATGTTGTCGCGCACCAGCGTGACGTCGATCGGATTGTCCTGGCCCTTGCGGATGATCTTGAGCTTGATCTTGGTGTTGACCGGACCGCGCATCTTCTCGACCGCCTGGTTCAGGGTCAGGCCCTGCACAGCTTCGTCGTCGAGATTGGTGATGATGTCGTTCGCCATGACGCCGGCGCGCGAGGCCGGGGTGTCATCGATCGGCGAGACCACCTTGATCAGGCCGTCTTCCATCGTGACTTCGATGCCGAGGCCGCCGAACTCACCGCGGGTCTGCACCTGCATGTCGCGGAAACTCTTGGCGTCCATATAGCTCGAATGCGGATCGAGGCCGGTGAGCATGCCACTGATCGCGGATTCGATCAGCTTGGTGTCGTCGGGCTTCTCGACATAGTCCGAGCGCACGCGCTCGAAGACGTCGCCGAACAAATTGAGCTGGCGATAGGTGTCCGCGGTGGCGGCTCGCGCGCTGGAGCCCATGAAGACTGCGCGCGGTTGGGTCACGAACAGCGTCAGCGCCGCACCGGTGGCCGCGCTGAGGAGGATAACTGAAGTCTTGCGCATCATCCGCGAACCTTCTCGCCTTCATTTGCGGCCCACCATGGGCCTGGATCGATTGGAGTGCCGTCTTTGCGGAACTCGACATAGAGCACAGGTTGACTCGCGTTCGTGGCGAGAATGGAGGCGACTTGAGAAGTCGATCCCATGGTCGCGACAGGCTCCCCCGTGAGCACAAACTGACCGATGTTGACCGAAATGCGCTCCATCCCGGCGATCAGCACATGATACCCGCCCCCGGCATTGAGGATCAAGAGTTGTCCATAGCTGCGGAACGGGCCGGCATAGACAACCCAGCCATCACACGGCGTCGTGACCTGGGAGCCGGGCCTGGTCGCCAGCGAAATGCCCTTCTGGACCCCGCCGAGACCGTCGGAACCGCCGAAATCCCTGATCTTGTTACCGTTAACCGGCAGAGGCAGGAGACCCTTGGCCGCGGCGAAGGCCATCGCAGGGGTGGTCCGGGAGCGATCCTTGAAAGCGCCGGGACCGGTCTTGGCGCTGGCGGCCGCGTTTGCAGCGGCCTTGGCCTCGGCCTGCTTGGCGGCCTCAGCCGCCTTCTCGGCCGCCTTGGCTGCGCTTTGCAGATCCTGCTCCATCTTGGCGATCAGCCCCTGGAGATCGCCGACCTGTCGCGAGAGCGCGACGGCGCGCGCGTTCTCGGCGTCGAGGTCCTTTTCACGCGACGCCTGCTGGCGCTGCCGCTCGTCGACCAGAGCCGCGAGCCGAGTCTGGTCGTTGCGCACCTTGTCGCGGTCGGAGGCGAGCTGGTCGCGCTCGGTCGCGATGGTCTTGCGCAAGGCCACGAGCTCGCCGAGCTCGCCCGCGATCTTCTCGGCGCGGCCGCGCAATTCCGGCACCACCGCACCGAGCAGCATCGCCGTGCGCAGCGATTGCAGGGCATCCTCGGGCCGTACCAGAAGCGCCGGCGGCGTCCGCCTTCCGGCGCGCTGCAAGGCCGCCAGCACCTCGACGATGTCGGCGCGGCGTAAATCGAGCGAGCTGCGCATCGCCTGCTCGCGGCCGTTCAGCGATCGCAGCCGCGCTTCGGCCTCGTCGATCTTGGTCTCGACGCTGCGCACATTGGCAGCGGTGTCGATCAACTGTTGATTGAGCTGGGTGCGGTCCTGGCCGAGCGAGGTGATCTCGGCCTTGAGCTTGGCCTGCGCCTCCTCCGCGCTCTTCTTGCTGGCGCGCGCGGCCTCGAGCTCCTGCTCGCGCTGCTTGATCGCATCGGGCGCGACGGCCGCAGTCTGCGGTGCAGGCGTCTGAGCTTGCGCGAGGCTTGCGCCCAAAATACTTGAGCCCATAACGCCGGCGATCAGCAGCAGGTTGAGGAAGGGCGCTCGCATCGCTTTAGACAAAGGTGCTCGTTGTGGCGCGGATCACGCGCGGTGATAGGGGTGGCCGGCCAGAATGGTGGCGGCCCGATAAAGCTGTTCCAGAAGCATGACGCGGACCATTTGATGCGGCCAGGTCGCAGAGCCGAACGCGATCGCGAGCTTGGCCTTACGGCGCAATTCGGGCGAAAGTCCGTCCGCCCCTCCGATCATGAAGATAGTATGACCGGCACCCTCGTCGCGCCAGCGCCCGAGATGCCGTGCGAATACGGTCGAATCCAGATTCTGGCCGCGCTCGTCCAGCGCCACCAGCACCGATTTTTCGGGAATATGCGCGGAGATCGCCGCGGCCTCTTCGGCCATCCGCGTCGCGGTATCGCGCGCGCGGCTTTCGGGCAATTCGTGGATGGCGAGCTCGCGGAAACCGAGCTTGCGGCCGGCCTCGTCGAACCGCTCGAAATAGCGGTCGGCAAGCTCCCGTTCGGGGCCTTGCTTCAGCCGGCCCACCGCAATGACGGCTATGCGCATGATATATTCAGAGTCGCGTTTTCTGGACCGCGCGCGATCTGCGCGCGCACGACGCTAGCATGCGCGTCAGCCGATTCGAAATCGGCCAGCAGCCTTTAGATCGCCTTCGCCGCCCCTGGGCCCTGCGTGTACAGTCTCTCGAGACTGTAGAACTCGCGGACCTCGGGTCTGAACACGTGCACGATCACATCGCCGGAATCGATCAGCACCCAGTCGCAATTGGGCAAGCCCTCGACGTGGATGTTCTTGATGCCGTTTTCCTTGAGGCCTTTGGCGACGTTCTCCGCGATCGCGCCAACGTGCCGGTTGGCCCGGCCGGTGGTGACGATCATGTAGTCGGAGTAGGCCGATTTGCCGCGAAGGTCGATGGTGACCGTCTCTTCCGCCTTCATGTCGTCGAGGCGGGAGAGGATCAGGCTCAGCGTCTTGTCGGCGTCAGGTTGCGCCTTCAAGGCCGCAGCTTTGGTCGATGTTTTACGCGTAGGCTTGGCAACCTTGGGTAAAACAGACTTCGGTGAAGCCGTCTTGGGTGAGGCTGTCTTGGACAATACAGATGTGGTCAGGGACCATTCCTTTCACTGTATCGCGAACGCCGAATCCGGCGCCCACTGGTTACACTACATCATGTGGGGTTAAGGGTTTCAATATGCCAGAGAGCCCGAAGGCCGCATGGCGTTCGCACAATCTGACTCACTTCGTACCTTTCCAGCTTCCGTCCGGGTTCCGTAAGCCGGTCGACGAGAGATTCAGCTTCATACCGGTCAGGAACACCCAGGCTGGCGCGGCCCGATCCGCAAGCAATGGCGCCTCATTCTCCGGCAAGCGGTAGCGTCTGAGCGCCTGGGCGGCGGGAGAGGCGAGGGCGCGAAAACTCTGTGGCGGGCGGTCGATGACCGCGATCGGCACCTGATCGGCGATGCGCCGCCAGTGCTGCCAACGATGGAATTGAGCGAGATTGTCGGCGCCCATGATCCAGACAAAGCGCAAGCCCGAGAGGCGGCGGCGCAAGGTGTTGATCGTGTCGATGGTATAGCGCGTGCGAATGACGGATTCGAGACAGCTCACCTCGATCCTGGGATCGTCGGCCACGTCGCGCGCCGCCTGCATGCGCTCGCCGAGCTCGTGCAGCGCGCCGTTCTCCTTCAGCGGATTGCCTGGCGTCACCAGCCACCACACCCGATCGAGCTGGAGGCGTTTCAGCGCGAACTGGCTGATCGCGCGATGGGCCTGGTGCGGCGGATTGAACGAGCCGCCGAGCAGGCCGATGCGCATGCCTGAAGTGTGGCTTGGTATGGCCTGCGCGAAGAAACGTGGCGCGACGAAATTGTTGCTCAATGCCCCGCGCCCTGCGTCGTCTACGGCCGCGTCTGCCCGGTGCCGTGAACGCGATATTTGAAGCTCGTCAGCTGCTCGGCGCCAACCGGGCCGCGGGCATGGAATCTGCCGGTGGCGATACCGATCTCGGCGCCGAAGCCGAACTCGCCGCCGTCGGCGAACTGCGTCGAGGCGTTGTGCAGCACGATCGCGGAATCGACCTCGCTCAGGAATTTCTTCGCAGCGCTCTCATCGGCGCTCACGATCGCATCGGTATGGTGCGAGCCGTGATTCTGGATATGCGCGATCGCGCCGTCGACGCCGTCCACCACCTTCGCCGCGATGACCGCATCGAGATATTCGGTGTCCCAATCGTCCGCGCTGGCAGGTCTGACGCGCGGATCGGTCTTTTGCACGGCGTCGTCGCCGCGCACTTCGCAGCCGGCCTCGATCAGCATCTCGATCAGCGGCTTCAGGTTTTTACCGGCAGCGGCCCGATCGACCAGCAGCGTCTCGGCGGCGCCGCAGACGCCGGTGCGGCGCATCTTGGCGTTGAGCACGATCGACTTCGCCATGGCGAGGTCGGCGCTGCCGTCGATATAGACATGATTGACGCCTTCAAGATGTGCGAACACCGGCACGCGCGCTTCCTGCTCGACGCGCGCAACGAGGCTCTTGCCTCCGCGCGGCACGATCACGTCGACGGCGCCGTTCAATCCCGACAGCATCTGGCCTACCGCCGCGCGGTCGCGCGTCGGCACCAGCGTGATCGCGGCCTCGGGGAGACCCGCTTCGCGCAGGCCCTGCACCAGGCAGTCATGGATCGCGCGGCAGGAGCGGAAACTGTCGGAGCCGCCGCGCAGGATCACGGCATTGCCCGACCTCAGGCACAAAACGCCGGCGTCCGCCGCAACGTTCGGCCGGCTCTCGAAGATCACGCCGACGACGCCGAGCGGCACGCGCACGCGCTCGATGGTCATGCCGTTCGGCCGTTGCCAGCTCTCGGTGACGATGCCGACCGGATCGGCAATGCCGCGCACGATGCCGATGCCCTCGGCCATGCCCTCGACCCGCGCCGGCGTGAGCGTCAGACGGTCGATGAAGGAGGAGGTGGCGTTGCCGGAGGCGCGGGCATCAGCGACGTCCTCGGCATTGGCGGCAAGGATCGCAGCTGCATTGTTGCGGATCGCCCGCTCCATGGCCTCGAGCGCCCGGTTCTTCTGCTCCGGCGGCGCCAGCGCCAGCACGCGCGCGGCAGCGCGGGCACGGGTACCGAGATCGGTCATCAGCGCCTGAAGATCGGCATTGCCGTCGACGGCTTTGAGGGGGGCGGCCATGGGAGTTTCAACCTTCTGCTAAGGCGGTGTCCTAGCACGGAAATCCCGCTTTTGCGAAGGGTCGGGAGGGTATGGCAGGGGTTCACTTGCTGGTTCGGCTGGGCCAATGACCCATCTACGGCGTCATGGCCGGGCTTGTCCCGGCCATCCACGGATTGCCACGCGGTCCAAACAACGTGATGCCCGGGCCTTCGCCTCGCCGAAGCGGCTTCGGCCGCGCAGGCGGGACAAGCCCGGGCATGACGGTTTGGGCGGCTGCCGGGCGCTACCCGCCCACCACGAGATCATCCCGGTGGATCATCTCCGAGCGGCCGCTGATGCCGAGGATGGCCATGACGTCCGGGGAGGAGCGGCCCTTGATCCGCTCGGCATCGTCGGCGTCATAGGCGATCAGGCCGCGGCCGACCTCGCTGCTGTCGGGGCCGCGCACGATCACGGCATCGCCGCGGGCGAACTGGCCCTCGACCTTGGTCACGCCGGCCGGCAACAGGCTGGCGCCGGCGCGCAGCGCCGTGACGGCGCCGGCGTCGATCGTCAACGTGCCCTTCGGCTCCAGCGAGCCCGCAATCCAGCGTTTTCGCGACGTGATGGGATTGGCGGGCGTCAGGAACCAGGTGCAGCGGCCGCCGTCGGCGATCGCCTGCAAGGGATGCTCGATCTTGCCGGAGGCGATCAGCATATGCGTGCCGCCGGTGGTCGCGATTTTTGCGGCTTCGACCTTGGTGCGCATGCCGCCGCGGGAGAGTTCGGACTCGGCGTCGCCTGCGACGGCCTCGATTTCCGAGGAGATGCTGTCGACGACCGGAATGAGCTTGGCGTTCGGGTTGTTCTTCGGCGGGGCGTCGTAAAGTCCGTCGATGTCGGACAGCAGCACCAGCAGGTCGGCGCTCGCCATGGTGGCGACGCGCGCGGCGAGGCGGTCATTGTCGCCGTAGCGGATCTCGTTGGTCGCGACCGTGTCGTTCTCGTTGATCACGGGGATCGCGCGCCACTCCAGCAGCTTGCCGATGGTGGAGCGCGCGTTGAGATAGCGGCGGCGCTCCTCGGTGTCCTGCAGCGTCACCAGGATCTGGCCGGCGCCGATGCCGTGGGCGCCAAGGACCTCCGACCAGATCCGCGCCAGCGCGATCTGACCGACGGCGGCGGCCGCCTGGCTCTCCTCCAGCTTCAGCGGGCCGCGCGGCAATTTCAGGCGGCTGCGGCCGAGCGCGATCGAGCCGGAAGAGACGACGAGAACGTCCCGCCCCTCGCGATGCAGCTTAGCCATGTCGTCGGCGAGCGCGGCAAGCCAGGACGCGCGCACCTCGCCCTTGTCGGAATCGACCAGCAGCGCGGAGCCGACCTTGACGACGATGCGGCGGAATTGACTGAGTTCGGGGCTGGCCATCTGTGTATGTGGTGTGTGTATGTGCTGGAGAGCGGCGCCGGTAAGGCCTGCTTTTGCAGCAGGACGATGGCCGGCGCAAGGCGGCAGGCCCGGTAAACGGCGCTTGTCCGGAACGCTCGTCTGGCTCTAACTGTCGCCAACCATAATAGACTCAACGAGGAAACCAATGGATCGCCGCAACTTCATCGCCGGATGCCTCGGGTTGCCGCTGTTGGCGCAAGCGGGCGCGGCGCAAGCTCAGGTCGGGCTGACAAAAATGATCTTCCCGTTCGCGGCCGGAGCGGGCGGCGACACGTTGTGCCGGCTGATCGCGCAGGAGATGGCGCCGGCGCTGCAGCGGACCATCGTGGTCGAGAACCGCACCGGTGGTGACGGTCTGATCGGCATCAAGGCGGTGAAGGGGGGCAGCCCCGACGGCAGCATGGTGCTGGTGACGACCGGGCCGACGATGTACCTGCTGCCGATGGTGGAGACGACCCCGAGCTTCGATACCGCAAAGGATTTCGTGCCGGTGTCGCTGCTGGCGCGGTTTGAGTTCGCCGTCGTGATCAATCCGACGATCGACGCCGCGGATTTCAAGGGATTTGTTGCCTGGCTGAAAGCGCATCCGGACAAGGCGTCGTTCGGCGTGCCGAGCAACGGCACCATCCCGCATTTCATGGGCTCCAAGCTCGAGAAAGACCTCGGCACTCCCATGACGCGCGTGCCCTATCGGGGCAGCGCGCCCATCCTCAACGACATCATCGGCGGTCACATCTCCTTCGGCATCGTCACGTTGGCCGATGCGCTGCCGCAGCATCGCGCCAAGGGCGTGAAGATCATCGCGGTCGCAAGCGCCGAACGTTCGCCGTTCGCACCGGAAGTCTCGACCTTGAAGGAGAGCGGCATCGATCTCGTCGCGGACGCCTGGTACGGCATGTGGCTTCCCGCCGGCAGCCCGCCGGAATTCGCAAGCAAGCTCGGCGCGGCCGCAAGCGCCGCGCTCGCCAAGCCCGAGGTGAAGGAAAAACTCACCGCGATCGGGCTCATTCCGGTGGGCAGCAGTGCGGATGGCTTGACGAAGGAGCTCGCCGCCAACACCGCGTTCTGGCAGCCGATCGTGAAGGCGACGGGATACAAGATCGAGAATTAGTTTCTGTTTCCGCTCCGCTCTCCGCCGTCATGGCCGGGCTTGTCCCGGCCATCCACGTGCACCGCCACTTGACGCAAGACGTGGATGCCCGGGTCAAGCCCGGGCATGACGAGCTGAGACAGCCTCGTTCCGCTCACCTACATCTTCGCGCGCTGCGCGATGCCGTCCTTGATCGACGCCAGCTCTGCTTCATCCCAGATGCCGATCAGGATGCCGCCCTTCACCTGGAGCTGGTTGTCGGCGTAGGCGGCGATCTTCTCGCGCGGTGTCGTGATGTGGTCGTTGGGATGCAGCGCCCAGTCGAACAATTCCGCCTGCAATCGCGCGATGATGCCGGCGCACTCAGGATCGTCGCCGCGATCCAGAAACTCTTCCGGATCGGTTTCGAGGTCATACAGCATCGGACGGAAGCCGGAGGCGTGGATGTATTTCCAGCGGCCGTCGAACACCATGAACAGGCGGCAGCGCTCGATCGGCTGGTTCAGCTTCAGCCGCACGTCCTGCATGACATAGTCGTATTCGGAGAACGCCACCTTGCGCCAATCCGGCGGGCTCTCGCCGCGCAGCAGCGGCAGCAACGAGCGCCCTTCGAGGATGTGGCCCGGCACCTTGCCGCCGAAATAGTCGACGAAGGTCGGCGCGAGATCGATGGCTTCGACCAGCGCATCGTTGCACGTGCCGCGCGTCGCATCCGCCTCCTTCGAGGGATCAATGACAATCAACGGAATCTTCGCCGACTGCTCGTGGAACAGGTCCTTCTCGCCCATCCAGTGATCGCCGAGATAATCGCCGTGATCGGAGGTGAACACGATCATGGTGGTGTCCGAGAGGCCGCGCTCCTCCAGGAACTTCATCAGCACGCCCATCTGGTCGTCGATCTGGGTGATCAGGCCCATATAGGTCGGGATCACCTTCTCGCGGGCATCGTCGCGCGCCATGTTGCGGGAGTAGCGCATGTCCATATAGGCACCGAACACCGGATGCGGATTCTGCCGCTCGCGCTCGGAGCGGATCACCGGGATCATGTCTGATGTCGAATACATGCTGGCGTAGGGTTCGGGCGCGATGTAGGGCCAGTGCGGCTTGATGTAGGACAGATGCAGGCACCATGGCCTGCCGTCGGTCTCGGCCTCGCTGATGAAGTCCATGGCGCGTCGCGTCATGTAGGGCGTCTCGGAATGCTCGTCCGGCACGCGCGCGGCCTTGTCGGCATGCACGAGCAGCCAGCCGTTCTGGAGCGAGCCGTCCTCGGCCGCGCCGGAATTGGCCCAATGCTCCCAGGGGTTGGGCGCATCAAAACCCTGCTGGCGCAGATATTCGTCGTATTTCGGACGCGGCCGTCCCGTTGGATGCAGGCCGTCGTCGCGCTCATAGGGCTCGAACCCGCATTCGGCGACGTGTACGCCGATCATCGATTCCGGCGGGATGCCGAGCGCCTTCATGCCTTCGAGATCGGGCGCCATGTGGGTCTTGCCGACCAGCACGTTGCGCACGCCGAGCTTCTTGAGGTGATCGCCGAGGGTGGGCTCGCCGACGCGCAACGGCCAGCCGTTCCAGTGCGAGCCGTGCGAGCGCATGTAGCGCCCGGTGTAGAACGACATCCGCGACGGGCCGCAGATTGGCGACTGCACATAGGCCTTGCTGAACAGCACGCCGCGCTTCGCCATGGCGTCGATGTTCGGCGTCTTAAGCCGGGGATGGCCGGTGCAGCCGAGATAGTCATAGCGAAGCTGGTCGCACATGATCCAGAGAACGTTCTTCGCGCGCGCCATGAATCATCCCTGCCGTATCTTGATTGCCGATGCTGCGCTATCGAAGGCGCGAAGACAAGAAGGGGGTGATGCGCCTTCTCGCAACTTCACATTCCAACGTCGTCCCGGCGAAGGCCGGGACCCATACCGCGTGATTTATCAATCGTGGTCGGCGGGAGTACCGAGCCACGAGTCTTCGCCAAAACTCTGCCTGTGGCTATGGGTCCCGGCATTCGCCGGGACGACGGCGAGAGATCAAACCGACCAAGGCTCCGCTTCCGCCGCGCTCTTTGCCTTGGCGGAGACCGGGCTCTCGCCGATCACATCCGCCAATGCGCGCAACGCTTCCTGCACGCCGTCGCCGGTGGCGGCGGAGAGCAGCAGCGGCGTCTTCTTGGCGGCGCGCTTCAGCCGCTCCTTCTGCTTCTTCAACTCGTCCGGTTCGACCGCGTCGATCTTGTTCAGCGCGACGATCTCGATCTTGTCGGTGAGCTGTCCGGCATAGGCGTCCAGCTCGGTTCGCACCGTCTTGTAGGCCTTGCCGGCGTGCTCGCAGGTCGCATCGATGAGATGCAGCAGCACGCGGCAGCGCTCGACATGGGCAAGGAAGCGGTCGCCGAGACCGACGCCTTCATGCGCGCCTTCGATCAGGCCGGGGATGTCGGCCAGCACGAATTCGCGGCCGTCGGCATTCACGACGCCGAGCTGCGGATGCAGCGTGGTGAAGGGATAGTCGGCGATCTTCGGCTTGGCCGCGCTGACCTTGGCGAGAAAGGTCGACTTGCCGGCATTGGGCAGGCCGACGAGGCCGGCATCCGCGATCAGCTTCAGCCGCAGCCAGATCCAGCGCTCCTCGCCGGGCTGGCCGGGATTGGCATTGCGCGGGGCGCGGTTGGTCGAGGTCTTGAAATGGGCGTTGCCGAAGCCGCCATTGCCACCTTCGGCCAGCACGAACTTTTCGCCGACCGTGGTGAAGTCGTGGATCATGGTCTCGCGATCTTCATCGAAGATCTGCGTGCCCAGGGGGACCTTCAGCACGATCGACTTGCCATTGGCACCATGGCGGTCCGAGCCCGAGCCGTTCTCGCCCTTCTGGGCCTTGAAGTGCTGCTGGTAGCGATAGTCGATCAGCGTGTTCAGGCCGTCTGCGACCTCGATGATGACATTGCCGCCGCGGCCGCCATTGCCGCCGGAGGGGCCGCCGAATTCAATGAATTTTTCGCGGCGGAACGCCACGCAGCCGTTTCCGCCGTCGCCGGAGCGGATATAGACCTTTGCTTCGTCAAGGAATTTCATGGGCCATAGGTAGGCCAGCCGGTCCCGCGCGGCAACCCGGATAGACCCGCAAATCGGCTGAATTTCCGCGATTTTGGGGCGTGCTTAACCCCGGCACAACGTTAGTTGGGCCGGCGCCGGATCAGGAATTTCTGCGTGCCCTCCAGCACCAGCTCCTTGCGCTGGTTGAACACGGTGCTTTTGAGCGTCACCGCGCCGGTCGAGCGTCCCGGCACCAGCTCGATGACCTCGAGCGCGGGATAGATTGTGTCATCGGCGAACACAGGTTTGAGGAACCGGCTGGATTGCTCGAGGAAGCCGACCAGGGAGTCCTCGACCATGAACGGAAACAGGCCCGCGCCGGGTGCGGTGTGGATCAGCGTCTGGAATCCGTGGGCGAGCAGATGCGGCATGCCGCGGCTGCGGCAATACTCCACATCGTAATGCACCGGATGGGTGTCGCCGCTCGCGGTCTGGAACGCCGCGAACACGGCCGTCGTCTGCGTGCGGCTCGGCAGCACGAAGCGCTCGCCGACCACGAAATCCTCAAACCAGCGTTGCGCGGGGATCATGCGATGCCGGGCCGGGTCGAAGTCGGTCATGGCGAGGCTCTTTCCTGGCTCTTTCGTTCGGGTGACGCCTATCGCTACCGCGACGCGAAGACTGCGGCAATCCGTTCAATTCGGCTGGCGCGGGCTTGTCGCGGGCGCTCACGTCATTAAAACGACCCCAAGCGACTCCGGTCGCCATCCCGACGCTCTCTCCGCTCGTCATTGCGAGCGAAGCGAAGCGATCCAGACTGTCTCCATGGAAACAGTCTGGATTGCTTCGCCGCAAGAGCTCCTCGCAATGACGCGTTTCCACGAACGACAGCAATGCCTCTCTTCAAGAATCTCTCGGCCTATGACGAACGCTCGGCGCGGCTCGCCGGGATTGCGCTCATGGTGCTGTCGATCTTCATGTTCTCGTTCGGCGATGCCATGGGCAAGTTCCTGGTCGGGACTTATTCGGTGGGGCAGCTGCTGTTCCTGCGCGCCTGCGCCGCACTGCTGCTGCTGTCGCCGCTGGTCTGGCGGCAGCGTCACCAGTTCCTGCATCTGGAGCGGCCGGGCCTCCAGCTCTTTCGCGTCGTGTTGTCGACGCTGGAAGTGGCGGCCTTCTTCCTTGCGACGGTCTACCTGCCGCTCGCCGACGTCATCACCTACTATCTCGCCGGGCCCATTTTCGTCACCGCGATGTCGGCGATCTTTCTCGGCGAGAAGGTCGGCTGGCGGCGCTGGACGGCGATCCTGATCGGCTTCTGCGGCGTGCTGATCGCGCTACGGCCGTCGGCACAGACCGTGAGCCTGCCGGCGCTGATCGCGCTTGGCGGGAGTCTTTCCTTCGCAACGCTGATGCTGATCACGCGCAGCCTGCGCAAGACGCCCGATATCGTGATGGCGTCGTCGCAATTCGTCGGCACGTTCCTGCTGGGCGCGGTGCTGTCGGCGTTCCACTGGGTGCCGCCGACATCAGGCAGCCTCGTGATCTTCGCGCTGGCGGGATGCGTCTCGGTCACGGCGCTGTTCTGCGTCAACCGCTCGCTCAAGCTGGCACCGGCCAGCGTCGTCGTGCCCTATCAATATTCGATGATCGTCTGGGCGGTGATCTTCGGCTTCGTCGTGTTCGGCGACGTGCCCGAAATCGCCACCATCGTCGGCGCCGCCATCATCATCGGCGCCGGGTTCTATATTTACTTGCGTGAACGCGATCTCGGGCGGGGGGACGCGGATGTGAATCCGCCCGCGTAACCACAACTACGGTGTCGTCCCGGCGAAGGCCGGGACCCATACCCACAGGGTGCAGTTTGGCGAAGACTCGGGTGGGAGCCTTCGCCCCACACTCCTCCCTGGGGTTATGGGTCCCGGCCTTCGCCGGGACGACAGTGTGAATGTAGCGCCGCCCCCGCCCTACCTCACCCGCCTCGCACTGCTCCAGCTCTTCAGCGACGCCCACACGCCGCGTGACAGGCGGAAGCAGTCGACCGGCGTGGACGAGCCCAGCGCCAGGAAACGATGCAGTTGGACGCCGCTCCACTGGAAGCCGCACTTCTCCAGCACGTTGCGCGAGGCCGGGTTGGTGACGCGCGCACCTGCATAGAGATGATCGTCGTCGAACTCCTCGAAGAAGAAGTCGATCGCGCCGCGCGCGGCCTCGGTGGCAAAGCCCCGGCCCCAATGCTCGACGCCGAGCCAATAGCCGAGCTCGGCATTGTCGGGCGTGGAGCAGTCGATGCCGACCATGCCGACGGGCCCGCTGTCATGCTCGATCAGGAACACCGTCTCGCTGCCGGGCGCGGCGGTGGCGCGGATGAAGGCGACGGCGTCGTCCTGCGAATAGGGATGCGGGAGGCGCCTTGTGTTTTCGGCGACACGACGGTCATTGGCGAGGAGGGCGATGGTCCTGACGTCGGCGAGGGTCGGCCGCCGCAAGGTCAGCCGCTCGGTGGCGACGACGCTCGGTCTCGCCTCCCGCAAGGTCACGCTCGAGAAATCCTGCAACATGTCCGGCTCCGTCGAAGTCACTAAGTGAAAAGTGAGCACGCAAACGAAAGGGGAGGCCGGTTTCCCGCCTCCCCTGGAGCCTTCGATCTCTAGGATCTCAAGGACTCCGCCGGTTCGGTCTGGGACCCGGCGGACTCCAAATTTGATCCACCGTCTATTCAGCCGCCTCTGCGAGCGGGAGCACCGAGATGAAGGTGCGGCCGTTTGCTTTGGCCTGGAACGTTACGCGGCCCTCGACCTTGGCGAACAAGGTGTGGTCCGTGCCCATGCCGACATTAAGGCCGGGATGCCAGGTGGTGCCGCGCTGACGCGCAATGATGTTGCCGGGAATCACGACTTCCCCGCCGAACGCCTTGATACCGAGGCGCTTGCCTTTGGAATCGCGACCGTTGCGCGATGAACCGCCTGCTTTTTTGTGAGCCATGGCTCGTCTCCGAAATTCTACGTATTTCTAGATCAATTCCTTGACGGAATCATTTCACAATTTCTCACGCATCACTTCGTGATGGCGCGTGATCAAATTATGCGGCGGCCTCTTCGGTCGTGGTCTCTGGCTTGACGACCTTCTCCCGCTTCGGACGCGGCCCCTTGGTGGGCTTGGCGCCGTCCGTCAGGATCTCCGAGATGCGCAGCACGGTGATCTCGTCGCGATAGCCGCGCTTGCGGCGCGAGTTCTTGCGGCGGCGCTTCTTGAAAGCGATGACCTTGGGACCGCGCTTGTGGTCGAGCACCTCGACCGCAACGGACGCGCCTGCGACCGTGGGCAGACCCAGGATCGGCGTGTCGCCGCCGACCAGGAGAACTTCATTGAGTTGCACGATCGAGCCGACTTCGCCTTCGATCTTGCCTACTTCCAGGACATCATCCGGAACGACGCGGTACTGCCGGCCGCCGGTTTTGATGACTGCGAACATCGTTGTTTTCCTTCGTGTTCATTCCCGGCCTCGCGACATATTGTCGGGGCCGGCTTTTTGTCAGTCGTTATGGGTTTATGCGAGTTTTGTGCGGGCGGGAGTTATCCCTTTGAAAACCCACGCAAAAACAAGCGGCGCGAGAAACGCCCCGCGCCGGTTGCGGGATTTATAGCCGCTGATCCCGCGGAGTCAAGGAAAAGCCGGCGAAAACGGCCCGGATTTGAAGCATTTGAGCCCGATCCGGCCCCGCGGGCGAATTTCGGACCGCGCCGCAACCAACAGGTTCCCCCGCCGTTGTCCCGGCGAATTAGGTCACACGGGCAAGGGGCTTACCATGGCTACAGACGAGCTGGTCAAGACGACGACGGGCATCGCCCATCACGGCGCGGAGCGGTTGCCGTCGGTGGATATCGACAGCTTCAACATCGAGATGAAGGACGAGGACGGCTTCATCGGCGACCGCGCCAGCAAAGGCGCGTTCAGGGAGATCCTCGAGCGCTGGCGCAAGCCGCTGCGCAAGTCCGGCGAGGACCCGTTCGGCAAGGAGCCGTCGGACGAGATCAGCAAGAAGACGCTGGATGCCATCCTGGTCGGCGACGACACCGAGGCCTGGGCGGTGGTGCATAGCGCCATCGAGGACTTCGCCCAGGAGCTCGCCTATGTCACGCGGCGTTTCCTCAAGTCGAAGGCCTGGGCCAAGACCGAGCGCATCGTGGTCGGCGGCGGCTTTCGCGATTCAAGACTCGGCGAGCTCGCGATCGCGCGCACCGAGATCATCCTCATGGCCGAGGGTTTCAAGATGGACATGGTGCCGATCCGCCATCATCCCGATGAGGCCGGCCTGATCGGCGCGCTGCATCTGGCGCCGTCATGGATCTTCGAAGCCCATGACAGCATTCTCGCCGTCGACATCGGCGGCACCAACATCCGCTGCGGCCTGGTGGAGACCAGCTGGAAAAAGGCAAAAGACCTGTCGAAAGCCAAGGTCGTGAAGTCCGAGCTGTGGCGTCATGCCGACGACGAGCCGACGCGCGAAGGCGCGGTGAAGCGGCTCACCAAGATGCTGAAAGGGCTGATCACCGAGGCGGAGAAGGAAGGCTTCAAGCTGGCGCCGTTCATCGGCATCGCCTGCCCCGGCGTGATCAACGCGGACGGCTCGATCGAGAAAGGCGCGCAGAACCTGCCGGGCAATTGGGAGAGCAGCAAGTTCAACCTGCCGGCGAGCCTGCTCGAGGGCATTCCGCAGATCGGCGAGCACGACACCGCGATCCTGATGCACAATGACGGCGTGGTTCAGGGCCTCTCCGAGGTGCCGTTCATGCAGGACGTCGACCGCTGGGGCGTGCTCACCATCGGCACCGGGCTCGGCAATGCCCGCTTCACCAACCGCCGCAAGGACAACGGCAAAGACAAAGACGGGGATTCCACGGGCAACGGGAAGAAAAAAGCCAAGAGCGACTGAGGCGTTTTCGAGCGAAGTGAACACCGGTTCGCGTGAAGAAAACGCGTCAAAAAAAGGAATCTGGAGCCGTTTCCGATCCCATCGGAACGGAAACGGCTCCAGAGTAACCTTGACTGGTTAGGTTAAGGACCGGATTGCGTTGCGGTGCACGGGCCGCACGCTACGGTCGGAACCGTCGCCTCACCTGGCCGGCGAAGCCGCCCTTCCCAGCCAGTATTTCAATGAGCGGCACGGGACCGCCAGTGTTTACCGCGTCTGGCGGTCCCACCCCGCCTTTTCAGGCACCAGTGATTCGAGCCTCGATGCTACCGGCTCGACCTCGCGCCGGGTCATTAGCGAACGGTCCAGACCAAATTCCGCGCAAACCGCCGCCGAAATCCGCGGTCGTCCCCATCACCACCGCGACATCACGGGGCCCAGCCGCAAAACCGGCCCGATTTTCGTCCTCCCAGCCTTGTCTGGCCCGCCATCCTCGCCTATTAACGCCCGAACCACAGGGGCCCTGCTCCTTACTTGGCGCCTTCAGGAGAGGTGGCAGAGTGGTCGAATGCACCGCACTCGAAATGCGGCATAGGTGCAAGCCTATCGGGGGTTCGAATCCCTCCCTCTCCGCCACGGACCCTCCGAAACCGCTGAAACTCCCGCTTAACCTACAAAATAAGGCTTTCCGAAAAAGTCCGGTGGTACACGCAGGTGGTCACCGTGAGCCGTTTTCGCATGATCGAGCCGTGGGTAAATCCGCGTTCAGAGTTCTTCTGGTTTCGCCGCCGCGTACCCGCGAAGTACCGCGGTTTCGGCATGCCGGCCGAGATCAAATTTTCCCTCAAGACCAAGGATCGGGACGAGGCCCTCCTGCTGTGCAACGAGCACAATCTGAGGCTCGAGCGGGAATGGCGCTCCACTGTCGTCGGCAGGCCCGCTGACGAACTCTCGCATCGGCAGATCGTGGCGCTGGCCGGAGCGTTTTACTCGGAGACCGTCGGGACGCACGCGGATCAGCCGGGCGCACTCCTCCAGTGGCGGCAGGAGCTGGCGAAAATCGGCCGAAGCAAGGGCTTCCGCGGTGCGCTCGCGCGATCCGCCTACTGGGGCGAGGCGCGGGCATTCCTGCAGAGGAAAAGCATCCATCTCGTCGGGGAGCGTCTGGAGAATTTCATCCGTGCGTATGTTGAGGCGAAGGAACGCGCCTCGCAAACATTGGCGGGTGCCGCGATTGGTCAGTACGCCACGGTGGACCAGCCTCCCTATTATTATCCGAAGCTCGAACTGCCCAATCCGCCGCAGCAGTTCGAGACGCTCTGGGCGGAGTTCTGCGAGGCCCGAAAGATCTCGCCGGCAACCCGCAAGAAGTGGCGCCCCTATTTCGAGGAGATCATCCGGAGAGTCGGCACCGAAGACATGAGCCGCGTCACCGAGCTACATCTGCTCGAATGGCGCGACGCGCTGCTCAAGAGGGTGCCTTCTGCAATTACCGTCCGGGACGGATATATCGCAGCCGCCAAGAGCTTTTTTGGCTGGTCGAAGCGCATGCGAAAAATTCCGACCAACCCCGCCGTCGAGGTGCATGTTGACATCGGCGGGAAGCACGGGCGCGACATGCGCGGCTTCACCGATCGGGAAGCGGCAATCATTCTGTCGGCGGCCCTCGCGCCGATGGGCGAACTCATGACGGCGGAGAATGCGGCCGCACGGAAATGGGTGCCGTGGCTCTGTGCGTACACGGGCGCCCGCGTAAACGAGCTCACGCAGCTCCGCAGATCGGACGTCAAGACGATCGAGGGCGTGCCCTGCATCCTCATCACGCCCGAGGCCGGCACGGTCAAAACGGTCAAGGAACGCACCGTCCCGCTACACCCGCATCTGATCGAGATGGGCTTTCTCGAATGGGCGCGGCGCCTGAAGGGAAAGGCGCCGCTGTTCTATTCGCTCGCACGGCAACGCAATCCCGACCGGAAGACGCGGACCAGCGCGTCCGTCGGCAACAAGTTGGCCGAATGGGTCAGAAGTCTTGGCATCAAGGACAAGAACGTGGCTCCGAATCACGGCTGGCGGCATAGATTCAAGACGGCCGGGCGCAAGGCGAAGATGGATCCGGAGGTCCGCGACGCGATCCAGGGACACAAGCCGCGAACCGAAGGCGAGGAGTACGGCGAGTTTCCGCCGGGGGTGATGTTGCGCGAGATCAAGAAGCTGCCGCGCTACCGGGTCACGGCGGGCGAGCGCAGCGATCGACGCCGCGGCGGCCAGAGGCGGGTGGACCTAGCTGCCTCGACGCGAGAAACAACCTGACCCCAATGGGTGCAGATTGAGGAAGGCGTGGTTCGTGTCCCCGCCGTCTACTTCGCGATCGGTTCGCCCCAGAACTTGCAGTGATATCTGTACTGATCGTGCTTGAGGTCCAAGAGCCCCTGCGAGATGACGCGGTGTTCCTCGGCCGATTGCAGCACCTGCATCCTGACCGCGTATCCGGGGTTCTGCTTCTCGTGGACCTGCCGGACCGGTTCGCAAACGGCGTTGCCGTTCGTGCCGCCGTCCAACCAGTCGGAGGCGTAGTCGGGCAATCGGAGGGTCGGCGGAGCCGGTGAGGCGCAAAGCCCGACGGTCTCGCAGGCCCCGTGCGCCTGTTCTCCGAACCTTTGCATCGCGACGAACAGCCCGACGAACGCAAGCAGGATGGCAGTCAAAACGCTCAGCGCCAGGATGACGCGCCTCGCCCATTGGGGGGAATCCTTCGGCGGCTGGACGATCGTGTCACTCATAACGGCACCTCATCGAACTGGACAACGCCCACCCGGGGAGCGCTGTTCCGGCCCATCGCCCCTCCCAAGGATTCGTGGGCTGGGGGCCGATATGGCCGGGCTGGGCCCGAGAGGCGGACCGGCGGGCTCGTTTCCTAGGACTCGAATATCGGGGGTCGGGTGCCAGACCGAGGCCGAGCGCGGACCGGTCCCACAAGGATCCGGTTTTCAGCCTCTCAAGGATTCAAATCCCCGGCCCATTCTGTGGGAGGGCCGCGAGGGCCGTGGGGAACCGGAGCCCTCCGGCCGGCCCCGGATCCGGCGCCCACCGGTTTGCACGTCGTGAGTGCGCCGCCGCTCTCCCCGGGTGGAGCCCCGGATACGCTCGATGTGCGCGGTCGGGCGGTTTCTGGACCGATGGATCTGCGGATTTTGTAACCAGATCGTGAACGGATTGAGCGGCTTGGTAACCGAACCGTGAGCGGATTTAGCGGCGGTTTGCACAGGTGAGGGTGACCTGCGCGGGCGCGGAAGCGGTCGCCGCGGCGCGGGTCGGGCGTTGCCGGCCGAGGTCCACGCCGTGCTCCAGTCACCGCCCTCGTACCTTCTGCGGCCACGGTGCGGCGACGAACGGGTACATCGGAGTGAACCCCACGTGCCCCGAAACGCATCCGAGTGCGCCCGGGCGCCGTGAATACACTTGCGTTTTCAAGGATGGCGAACCTTGCGCCTTGCCGAAGAAAAGGCTCAAGCCGCGCGAATTCCAGGGGATTCCGGGCACTTTCCGGGAACGAAGCGGGATCGCGGCGATGGCGCGGCGATGGAGGCGCCGGCATCCCCCGTCCCCGGC
>NZ_JAACFU010000025.1 GCF_029051725.1 Bradyrhizobium sp. CSS354 | reverse complement strand
GACAACGCCCCCCGTCTCACCCTATCAACAGGGTGGCCGCCTTCGTTCGGATTGGGTGGCCGCTTTCGATCGGAATCGCTGGCCGCCTTCCGTCGGAATCGGTGGCCGCTTTGCCTCGGATTCCGCACCTACAGCCCCTTCAACGGCGATCATACCCGGAAAGCTTTCACTCAGACCGGCTCCGGGAGCAGGCCAGGTCACCAACTGCGGCGACGTTGGCTCACCACCCGCGGTAAAGATGTTCGAAGCCCAAGCTCGCATAGTGACCGCCGAGCTAGCCGACGATCCTGAACGGCTTGCTCGAATTAGGTCCCGACGCGAAAGTGGCACGCTGGATGTTGTTGAATTTTCCGACGCAGGCGTGTATGAGCCGAATGACAGCATGCAACAAGCGCTGCCATCCACAAATCACTCGGATAACTGGTATCAACCAATGCCCGAAGAACGCCGGCTAACCGACTCCCGGCGGTCTGCCCCGTAAGAGGGGCAAGCAGAACGTCATTCTTCGTTATCTTGCGCCCTTCACCTTCGCGCCGCTTGCACGTCACTGGCCTTGACTGCATCTGAGTAGCTGTTTTCGAAATGCGTGCGCAGGTAGTTCACGACTGCGGCGATCTGGTCGTCGCTCATCATGTCGCCGAAGGAGGGCATGCCGCGGCGGCCGTGGAGGACGACATCGATGACATAAAAGGTCGCTTCGAGATTACGGTTGGCGGCTAGCGGCGGATAGCTGGCTGCGGCGCTCGCGCCCATCGCATCGGCCATGTGGCAGCCGCGGCACACATTGATATATAGCTGCTCGCCAGTCGTCTCGACAAAGCGATCGCTGGAGCAAGAATAGCGGCTCTTTAGCGCCTCCGGATCGTTTTGCCCGTGCACGGGATACGACGACCGCAACAACAGCGCCGCTATGGCTGCGAAGGTGACATGCTTAATGCCGCGGACGCATCTTCGCCTCATGGCTTGATCACCCGCTCATGCAGCCGCGCGATGGCGTCTAGTGAGGAGAGGATCGCGCCTTCCTGCCAGGCCGGCAAGGCCGACACGTGCTCGCCAGCGAGCAAAATGCGCCCGTCGATCCTACATAGATTGCGATAATGCTGCTTGCGCGCCTCCTCTGACCATTGGCCGCTGCACCCAAGCGTGAATGGCACCCGATGCCACGCAACCGCGATGCCGTTCTCGAACTCCGTCCGGTATTGAGGATGGATGACGGCGCCGAACTCGACCGCGCGCGCCACGCGCTCATCCGGCGGCATGGCGGTGAACTCGAAGGCGTTGGCGCTCTCGAAAAGATAAGCACCGAGCAAGATGCCGCGGCCGCACTTGTTGTACCCGGTGTTGGGATAGCCGATCTCACGGATTGGCAAATCCGTGTAGCTGATGCCGCCATAGATCGCGTCGTCCTCCTCCCAGAATCGGCGTTTAAACTGCAGCCCGACTTTTACCGATGCGCCGTAAGGCACGGCATCTATAGCCGCCTTCATCGCGGCGCCGACATTGATAGGCAATTGGCTCAGGATCGACAACGGGATCGTGCACAGGCACCAATCAGCCGTGACCTTTTGCAACTGCGCGGGACTTTTGGCGTCTACGTAGGTCACGGTGACGCCGCAATCGTTCTGCCAAATTTCCGTGACCTTTGCATTATAGCGGATGAGTTCGCCGAGTTCGCGCGCGAAGGCCTTGCCGATCTTATCCATGCCGCCGACGGGCTGGAACATTGTGGTCTGCAATTCGTACGTGGCGAAATTCCAAAAATAGCGCCACAGTTGCGACTTCAGGATATCCGAGAGCGCTACCGGTTCGCTCGGAAGGGGAGACGCGGACAGCCCTCCGCCGGGCGGTTTGGCATAGCCGCGATATGCGGAGGCAATCAGGCCCTCTCTGTATTTGTAGTTGTGATCAAGCGCGCCCCAGGATTTCAATGCAAGCAGCAGGATTTCCTTGTCCTTCACGGAAACAGCCTGATCCAACTCGCCCTGGTTTGCGACTTTGGCAAGCAGCTCCGAAACCTGGCCCTGGAAATCGGCCTTTACTGCGCGGATTCGCTGCGGCGCCCCGCCGAAAGCGCCCGAGGCGTGTAGATAGGCGTTGTGATTGACCTGGATGAAGGGCTCGAGCGCAACGCCAAGCCTCTTGCAATAATCCAACAGCGCACGATGGTGATAGGGAATCCGCCATGGCCCCGGATCGAGATGAAGGTCCTTCTCGAAGGCGCAGGTCTGCTTGACGCCGCCGAGTTCAACAAAAATATCGCCACCGCGCAGGGTCCAGTTTCGCCCGCCGGGGCGGTCGTTGAACTCCAGCATCAGGACCTTGTAGCCGGCCTCGCGTAGCTCCAGCGCCGCCGTCATGCCGGCAAGGCCCGCACCAAGAATGAGCACAGAAGCGCCTTTGGCATCACCCTCCAGCCGGATCGGCCCTGTGTAACGAGATTCAGAGGCAAAGCCGAGCGCCATCATCGTGTGGTACATCGCGGCGCCGCCGGCCACGGTACCAATCAGCGAGAGCAGATCGCGTCGCCGCACTGTGAGAGGCTCGTTCTGCATAGGCATTCGATCGCCCCCAAATGGCTCAGGCCGCACCTGCCAAGGAAACGCGAGGCTGCTCTGCATTAGGCGTGATGTTGACGAGAAGTTCTTGCCGATGGCCGTGTTGATTCGCAGCTTGTAACTTGCGCTGCAAACGGACGCCGGTCTGGCAGGCGGCTATTGCAAGATCAGCGGCGCGGCATAGCTGGCTGCTATGATGGCAGTGCGGTAAAAGCGCATCCGGCTTGTTGGGTGCGACGCCTGGTGGCAAACGTCGAATTGATCCTGAAGGGGCCGATCCCAATTGATGAGAGCCGTAGATAGGCGTCCGGCGCCTCACTGAGCGTGGCATAGCGTCCTCCTGGTTTGCATCGAAGGCAAAGCAGGATTTGCGCCACCGACAGGCGCGGCAGGCGGACAGCTCTCTATGAGAGCAATGTCGCGGTTCAAACAGAGTGGCGTGTTTCCAGAGCCGGCAGCGTCTGCTCTCCAACGACATACGGTGAGTCCGAAATACGGTCCGCCTCTTACAATCGACTCGGTCGACGCGGCGTGTAAGCAGCCCACTCTGTTTGATGGATTGTATGAAGCGAAGCGGGCGGCACCCAGAATTCAATTCTCTTTCTCGTCCAGTTGCCTTGCAGGCGCCCGCCAAAGGCGTAGCCGTCAGCCGGCGGACGCTGCAACGCGCCGTGCAGCCTATCGCCAGGCGCTCAAGGCGGAGGCGCTAGCGACGACGCGGTTTGAGACGCCGCCGGGCCGGCAGCTGCAGATCGACTTCCGGAAGCGCCTGGTCGAGATCGGAGGGGCGAAAGTCAAGGCATTCGTGTTCGTGGCGACGCTCGGGCACTCGCGACGGCTCCGTGGGCGTGCGTTCCGGGAACATTGGTTCGCCGGGCTCGAGAGCACATTTACGACCTTAAGCCGTGTGCCGCTGGAAGTACTGATGGACAATCCACGCGCGGTTGTCGTGCGCCACGACGCGGTGAGCCGGTCGGTTTAGTTGAAGGACAAGCTGATTGCCTTTGCAAAACATTGGGTTTCCGTCCTCGCGCCTGCGCGCCATATCGAGCGCGCACGAAGGGCAAGACTGAGAACGGCGTCGGCTATGTGAAGAACAACGCGATCGCCGGTCCTTCCCAAGTTGGGAAGCATTCGAGGCGCATCTCGACAGATGGAAGCGTGAGGTTGCGAACGTTCATATCCACGGCACGAGCGGCGAGGCGCCCATCATCCGTTTCGCGCGTGATGAGACGATACATCGGTTGAAACCGCTCGGCGGGCAGCCGTCGTTCGGATCCTTGCGTGACCTGACCGCGTCGCCGGCAATGATTGCGCCGTCGAGATCGACACGCACAGCTACTGGTGCGGTCGCGCCTTATTGGCTAGCGCGTGGCGGTAACGATCGCGGCCGCCGAAGTGCGGATCCGCCATGGATTGCAGCACGTAGCAGTGCACAAGCAATGGGAGGGGCGTTGCCTACGGATCGTCGACTCCGCCCATCTCGATGGTGTCGCTGGGCTCCATTGGCACGGTTGTTGCTTTTGAGAGAGCCATCAACACTGACTCTGTATGGGCTCGAAAACGGCAAGGAGTCGCAGGTGGTTAAGCATTTTCAGTACCTAAGCCGCTGAAAGTGGCTCCTACTTTTGCGTCGGTCTCCGTCTGGTGTACTCGCAGTGTCGGACGCGAAGCCGATGCCGATCGCGACCAGCGTTACTACGATGCACGCGTGCGGCGGTGTGTACGAGAATGCGCGATCATTCAAAACTAATTCGTCGTCGGAGAATGCGGAAGTTGATAAGGTTGTCAGGATCGGTTGGTCGACCTTTGCGCAAGGCGAGGGCGTCCTTGGCGGACCATCGGAGGGAGTGCCGGAGCCCGGCGAAATACCCACCACGAGGGCCGGATAGGTTGATCGATATGTCGATCCGGCCCCGCCAGGCACTGATCTATTGCCGACCGGATGCCCGAAATGCTTCGCCGCGATCCCGAATCCGCGCATCGTACCGGCTTTCCCACGTCAATTCTCCATGCATTCCACCGATGTACTAAGACGGCACGGTCAAAAGTATCACGGGGGTCGGCGAGCTATGAACAGATGGTTACCTTTTTCTCCCGGCAACAAGACGATCTCGGATCAACTGATGCGAGCAGAGAATCGGCCATCCGGTTTTGATTATCTTCGGCCTTTTCTGGCGATCAGCGTCATAGCCGTCCATAGCATATCAATATGCTACGGGATGCAGATTCATTTGGAGATGTGGAGTGGTCCGCTGCACCCAATGTTAAAATTTATTGTTCCATGCTTCTTTGCCATGAGTGGATTCCTCGTCGCAGGAAGTCTGGAACGTAACACAGTCCCTACATTTCTGACCCTCAGATTTCTGCGAATTGTTCCGGGCCTCTCCGTTGAGACCTTAATTTCCGCACTGCTACTGGGCGCGCTATTAACGTCGCTGCCTCTAACCGACTATTTTTCCCATGCAGAATTCTGGCGCTACATGGCGAGTATGGTAGGCTGGGTGCACATCTACCTTCCTGGCGTTTTCGAGAACCGATCTCCTCCGAACTATGTGAACGGGTCAATTTGGACTATTCCTTTTGAATTGGAATGCTATGCTGCAATGGCAGTTTTGGGAATAGCTGGGGTCGCCAAGAGACCGATCCTTTTCACAAGCGTAGCCATCCTTGCGATGCTCGCTTTTTCCGCAAAGGGAATGACTTCCCCCAGCTACGGCGTTAGCCACGGAGAGATGGTCCTCCCGTTCATGTTTGGAGTTGCAATCTATCTACTCCGGAACACGCTGCCGTTCTCGTTTCCTCTATTCGTTCTGAGCTTCACACTGTCCTTAGGGCTCTTCTACTTCAGAGTGGTTTCTTATCTCGAGGCACCGTTCGTCGCCTACTCGGCAACGTACGTCGGGCTACTGAATCCAAGGCGAGTGCTTCTGGTGCGCGGCGCCGATTACTCATACGGCATCTATATTTACGCCTTTCCTTTTCAGCAGGCAGCCTTTGAATTGCTTCCAGGCGGGACTTCCTGGTTTTTGAACATCGCCTATGGCGTCCTCTCTTCAGGTGCAGCCGCGTATCTCTCCTGGACTTTTCTCGAGAAAAGAGTTTTGGAACACCGCGCAGCCGCGCTATCGCGCCTCTCAAAGTTCATAGAGGGGCTTCGTTTGCGTTTCGCGCGTCTGTGAATGCGTTTGGCAGTTTATCTGGCTGAAGATACTCGGCAGTGGTCCACCGCCATCACTGGTCTGGAACGGACTAGACCGCAACCGAGGTCACGTTGCTCATCTTTTTGCAAATCAATGAGCAAATCATTTCTTGCTCGAGCACAGTCCGGGAAGGCGGCCGTCACCGGGTGTCCCTGGTCAGCCATCCAGTCTCGACTCCCGCAAGGGCGTCGATGGCCTTCGCGGTTGCGCGCGATGCCGGCTCAGCTCCGTTCCAAGCCGATTCGCCTAGGCATCATTTGAATTGTCGGCGCCACTGCTGCTTATTCACCGCGCCGACGTATTGTGAGGTGCCGCGCGTTCATACGAGGATTGGCGTACGTGCAGCGGGGTGTTGCGATGAATAGGTGGCCTGTCCGTCCCGCGGTCCCCTCGGAGCGCGGCAGCTAGCCGTGCTCTGCCGAGCAAGTTTGTCGTGTAACAAGGAGGAGTTCACACGAATTCCGTCAGTTCGAGGCGCGCCGTGGACATGGGGCGGACCGTTTCGCCGGACTGCTGATTGCGTGCGGTCAAACTGAATCAATTGGGGCAGAGCGCGTCAGGCCCGGCTTCCGACAAAAGCCAATGCATGTTTGCTGTACTCTAGGCCGACACGTCCAAAAAAGCCCCGGCCATTGGCCGAGGCTTTCGATCCGCCGGTTGAGACAGATCAGTATTTAAGAAGAACGGGACCGCCGAACTTATAGTTGAGCCGTGCCGTTATAACATCGAACTCCTGGCGGATGCGATCGGTCCCACCAGCGGATGCGGCGAAGTTCATCGTGCCGGGTAGCATGAATAAGTGATCGTACTCGAGGCCAACCGACCAGTTCGGTGCGAAGCCGTACTCGATTCCGGCGCCCAACGCGCCGCTCCAAAGAACGTGCTCGCTGTTTCCAAGCTGCGCGCCCGTGAGGGTCGAGCTGATGTGATAGGTGTTGCTCGTCACTGCGCCGCCGCCCTTGGCATAAAGCAGGACGTTGTCGAAGGTATAGCCGATCTGCCCCGTTACCAGGCCGAACGCATCAATCTTGGTTTGGTTGACATCCGAAAACGCGACGCTGACATTCGAGCCGGTCAAATCAGCCCAGTTCCCCTGGCCTTCAACGCCAAGCACGATCTGGCCCATCTGCCATCGATAGCCGATCTGGCCACCAACGGTCATGCCGGTCGCATCATGACAGCCCTCGGGCGTGCCGCCATTGAAATCCCAGCAATTCGAGCTTGAGCCCCATCCACCGTTCATACCGAGATAGTAGCCGCTCCAGTCGTAGATTGCAGCCGCGACAGGCTGCGGAGCTATGGTGTAGAGAGGCTGGACAGGCTGCGCAGCCAGATCCGCGCCAAAGGCGGGCGCCACCGCGTCAAGCGCCACAATGCTCACAGTCGCGAGCAACAAGTTCTTCATTTCTACTCTCATGTCTTGAGTGCCCCCGAGCCTCGTGCGTCTTAACAACGTCTGCGCGAATTGATGTAACAGCATCGCAACATTCGCGCCGAAAGGAATGTTCGAACCGAACGCTGCGTCAGGTTGCGGCATTCCAGATCATCTCCAACCGCTTCGCAAATGCTCGATCGTGTGCCAAGTAGGTGGCTTGATGTGACGAAAAGCGAGCTGCTGATCTCAGTGGATTAAGTGCACCGCAAGCCAGATGATACCCAGCCACACCGCAACTGAGGAGAGCAAAGCGCCTTGTAACATCCTTGCTCTTGTTCTGTGGCGCCATCGAAGGAGCTGCGATGAGCAACCGGTGAAGCGCCGGCCCCGTACAACAGCTATCACTTCATCGTAATCTGTGAATCGGAAGAGAGAGCGATGCTTGCGAATGTACGCCAGCCGCTCAGTGGGTGAGAGGCACCCGGCCCATACCTCCCATGCCTCATCTTCAAAATACCTGCGATCCCCAAGGAGCTCGGCGAGACGCTCGTCAGGCTTCATGATGCATCCGTTGTATCGACTGTCGCGGATCGAGTTCTACGAAGGAAGCCTCACCTTCGAAACCTCTCAGCTTAGGTAGGTTTGTTCAGTGAATGGAATTCGGCGAGGAAGCCGTGATCAGCGTCAATTCGGCGCTGATCCTGCGCGAGATGAAATTCGGAGTCGTGCGAGGGCTCTGATCTCTCTTCACGCCCGGTGCAATCGCGACGGGCATGCGCAAATCGCGGTGAAGATCGCCAATACGTGGTCACGCGCCTTATCCTAACTCATCTTTGCTATAGCCGCGGCTAGCTATGTGGCTTCGGAGAATATTGGTACAATCTATTGTTTCGATGGGAGGCATCCATGCTGCGATGGGCCAAGAGGTATCCATCAACGTCGGGTGGGCGAGCCGATCCTCTATCCAATCGATTGGCGCATACCGAGGAATGTGCTCAACGAGCGACCTTCGGTTGGTGAAGTCTCCGCCAAGCATCACAGCCATAGCACGAAAACGCGACCCATGATGCTTGAGCAGAACTCAAGCGCCGCTTCCCACTAACATAGTCGAGCCCGCGCCCACTGCTTGATGACGACGAGTGGCCGGTCATTTCGATGATTAAACTTAAAAGTTGAGCGGACGCGCTCGTTGGCACCACGCAAACGACGGCTAAAGATGGCCGGAAAGAGCCTGGTTCTGGATGGATCGAGAAGAACCTGAGTGTGCAGCTTTCGGTAGGTTTCAGCCAAGTCTGCCGGCCCCGGGAGACAGTAGCTTCATCGGATTCATCAACTCGCGAGGTGCTGTCGCTCCATCCAACGAGCTTCAAAGCTCCTCAGTAACACAATTGAAGCGCATCGGCTAACATCAATGGTGCGCAGCCAAGTGCTACGGCGGTAATGGGTGGAGCGGATATGGATCAATGCATCCTGGGATTGGCGCTGCAGATGCTGACTCGGCTAAGAGTATCCTCTGTGCGGCGCGGTTCGCTGGTCATGAACATTTTCGTTGCAAAGTCGAGCGACCTGAATGCTCGGTCGCGGACCGCCTGCGGCAAGTCAGGAGTCGCGTCGATCGCAGCGCGCGCGTCGCTCATAATCTTATCTTTTGCGGAAAGAAGCTTTGCATCTAACATTGCGTGAAGCGTCTCTCGAACGTCAGGTGGGATCGAGCTGTCTCCATCGATCAATTCTCGAAGTTTCCAAAACATACGTTCGACTGCTACCATAGAGCTGAGGACCGACATCAGTCTTTGTGACATCATTGCCATCTCCTTCTCCAGCCAGATTGTGACGACCGTTCCAGCGAAATCAGATCCGTTCTCGTCTGACACCGGCGCGCGAGGCGCCCCGGAAACTGGCGAGTGACTGGGATACAATTTCTCTGCTAGGCCCCAGGGGATGAGAGTTAGGTTGCTAGGGGAGCTCCCAAACCGTGCGATTTGCGAGCGAGGCATTATCTTTCCCGTGCTCCAGGCCGTAACCAGGTCGTGTGCGGTGGTTCACGTTCAAGACCGATATGGAGAGGGGTCTGTTTGCCACAATGCCGCCAGCGGCAGCGAGGTTGACTTCTCCATCAGGCGTCCATCCGTTTCCGCTTGTTCACTGGGATCGCTCTGCTAACCAGGCGAGATTGACTGAGTAATCCAGCTACGCAACGGTGGTCATCCGGTACCTGCCCACGCACTTCCCGATCTGGCGGAGATGTGTTGGCCGTGCGCCACGTTGAACTGATCTCTTGACTCTCCATTGATCGACTGGTCGAGCTCAGAAGAGAGGCTAACTTAAACGCACATATCATTTCTTGTGCCGGAGTCCGTAGCTTGGATTGATTCACTTGCCTGTCTTACTATTCTCCGTCCCTGCACGGCTATGCTGTGCAAACCGTGCATTTCACCCACCACCGGCCACCGCGTTTCTCTGCGCGCAACTTGCCCCGGCGGATCCGAGAGAGCACGGCTTCGGGGCTTATGTGATTCATCGCCGCGAACCGCTGAACAGTGAGGTAGTCCTCATCGAGAGGTCGCGGGGTGCTAATGCCGTGCTCGGCCAGCAGAATGCGCAGCGAAGCCAACTCTGCCAGCACGACATCGAGCTTACGCGCGATCGCTTCGGTCTGAGCGAAGCGCTGCCGGAATCGCGTCACGACAGGTCCGCTCGAGCAATAAGCCGCACCTCGGCTCGTGTAGAATGCGATCGACGAACCGGCGCGCCAAAGCGGACGGAGCGTGAGCCGACTTTGCCTGCCCAGGCGATCCACTGCTCGGGTAGTGTCAACGCACGCAATGTGGAGGACAGGGCGTTCATTGCCGTTACGCCTCCCGTTTGGTGATGCAGTCCAAAAAGGGTCGAATCTGCGTCGAAGCCGTTTGGACCGAAAGAGCGGCCTTATAAATGCATTCGGCTCCGGTACTCATTGGCCTGGGAGTTGCCATTTGTTGCCTAGTCAAGAGCGAAGTTACTGGAATTGCTGTTGGGCTCACCGTCAGTGCTGTGCCGCTATGAGCTCGGAGTGAATCGCCGTTGCCGTATTGAGGCAGGCATCCAGTGTCAGAGATCCGAAGGCGAGCTGGCAAAGAAGATAGTTGGCCCCTGCCTCTTCGACATGATCGAGAAGAGTTTGGCGCACCGAAGCGCCCGTTCCGACAACGCACAGTTCACTGTGGATTGCGGCATCCAAGGTCAGGGGCAGGTTGGATGGAGGCGGGATGTCATTGAGCTCGTACAGGAACTTAAAGCTTTTCAGCCATGTTTCGTAGGCTGGCGCGGCGAGGGAACGGGCCGCCGCTTCAGAGCTTGCGATTACGACCATGCGGAGCAATGCGAGGAACGGTGCTGAACCGCTGGCGTCACGCTCCGCGCTTCTATGAGCGTGATAGCGATCGGTGACCTTGCGAACGGCAGAAGAAGGCCCCATGCACGCCAGATTTGCGCCATTTGCCGCCGCCCAAATAGCGGACTCTGGCCGATTTGTAGCAATCCAAGTTGGGGGACAAGGACGCTGGTGAGGTGAAAGCGTCAAAGGAACGTCGCTTAGCGCAAAATGTTGCCCTTGGTATGAGAGCGGGCCGCCATTCATCGCGCTAACGAAGATTTGGGATGCTTCCTCGTAACGGCTTGAGGCAACGTCGGCTCCAACGCCAAAATAGCTCAGTTCGATCGGCAGGGAGCCGCGGCCAAGGCCGACCTCAACCCTGCCGCTGCTCAGGTGATCCAACATGCAGATCTCCTCGAATGCACGCAGTGGGTGATAGAGGTTGAGCAGCATGACCAGTGGGCCAACGCGAAGTCGCCGTGTGCGTTGTATGACGCTCGACAGAAACAAGTTCGGCGAAGGGCCCCTTCCATGAGGAGAGCAGTGATGCTCCGCCAGATGATACGCATAGAAACCGAGCCGGTCGTAGGCCTCCGCCAGCGCGAGGCGGTCCGCATATTGCCGGGCGATATCGCGGCCGTCCTCGTCAAGATGATCAAAGATGCCGCAGGTCAGGTTTGTGGGAAGAACGTTTCTCACTCAGTTATCTCCTACATAGAGGGAACCGAAGTCCGCCGGGTTGCGTGGGTGCAAGAGGCGCGCGCTGGCAATGCGCTGCATAGGCTGCGAAGCCGTTCTCAACGGCGCGTCATGCGCTGACTGGATGGCTGCGTCGCGAAGCCGCATCGAGTGTTCGTCCGGATCGATCACGAACGGGGATCCGTGACATCAGTGGAAGGGGCCACTAGCCACGGCATCCCACCGTTTCAAGAATGCTGCCGACAGCTGTAAGAAAAGCATCCATCTGACGCGTTGTACCGATACTAACCCGAATGCACTCCTCCAAGCCGGCATCCGGAAAGAAGGCAACAAGGAGTTTGTGGTCTTCCAACGCCGCCTGCCACCATCTGCCACTCTGGCCTAAGGGCACACGGGCGAGGAGGAAATTCGCGTGGGAAGGCGTTACAGAGAACCCAAATTCTGAAAGGGCGGCCGCTACGCGCTGCCGCTCAAGCCTGACGTGGCGATGGTTCTCCTCGTAGGCGTCGCGATGCGCAAGGACGCTCATGCCCACCGCATGAGCGACCACATTCATGTTAAAAACATTCTGGATGTTACGAAGCCGTCCAATTAGCTCGGGATGGCCGAAACCGAAGCCGACGCGAATGCCAGCGGCGGAATAACTCTTGGAAAACGTGCGCAGGACCAGAAGATTCGAATGGCGCTCAACAAGGCGTAGGCCATCCTCAGGTGCGAAATCGACATAGGCTTCGTCCAATACGATCAATCGGTCAGATCGTATAACGAGGCGTTCAATATCAGCGACCGGAACAAAGGTTCCGGTCGGATTGTTTGGGTTGGCCAGCAGAATGAACTTGGCATCTTTAGTGGGACCGAAAAGCAGCTCATCCATCGGCAAGCAGTCAGGTTCAGACCAGGGAATTTCAATGAAGCGCGCCCCTTGCAACATGGCAAGCTTGCGATTGAACGAGAAGCCAGGCGACATCATTGCGATGCCGTCGCCGGGGGCAAGAAAGGCTCTGTAGATTAGACTGAGGAGTTCAGACGATCCATTGCCAGCCATCACGCGATCGGTCGCGATGCCGTAGGCAGCTGCGGCCGCTTCTCTCAAGCTGATATTGTCGTCTTCTGGATAAAGGTATTGCAGCTCAAGAGCCGCAATTGCGCTTCGCATCACGATGCCTGGCAAAGGAAATGGGTTCTCATTTGTGTTCAGTTTCACGCAACCGTCGTCCGGGGTAGGCCGGCCGGACGGCAGAGCGCCCAGCTCGCGGGCGACCGGCGTGAGCGAGGAAAGCAGAGTTCGCAATTTCCCATCCAACTTGGTATTCTCCTTTGGTGTGTCGACGAGAGCGGTTGAGGGCGCTCATTGAGCTTAGTCGATACGCGCCGTATGTTCGGGGCCGGCATGCGCAAGGCACGACTGAATGCGAGTGTTTGGGGCGATGGGTCGGCTAGATCTAAGCGCCGCACCGGATCAGAGCCCGGCTCAAAGGCCGGTAGCGATATCGGCACGGATCAGGCGCCGCACGGCGTTATCCCAGCGAATACCTGTCCGAGCGGGTGGAACGCCACGTCCACTCGGCCGAACAACCCTGCTAATGCTTGCCTTGAACTCGCGCGATCGGCTGACAGACTGCGCGCGGCTGACATCTTGCCACATGGTGCGTGCGTTCCTTCTGAAGAGGCGCGGACAGCTCACTCCCGAGAGTGAGACGCGCATCAGTTTGACTAGCTGGAAGAAGGTGCCAATGTTCGTCTGCCTTACGAGTCTGGAAGTGGTGGTCACTGCAGTGGCACCAGGCGAATGGGGACGTGCTCTTCGGGCTGCAGTTCGGGCGCGCACGACACCTGTGATAGCACTGCCGCGAGGGCGAGAAATGCTGCGACTGCAGCAACTCCGAGGCACGAGAGCAGCGCGTAATCGCTAGATCGAGGATGGTTCATCATTTGAACGCTCCGTGCGGTGCTGGGACGGGCGATCCGTTCTGCTCGACCGCCTCGACGCTATGGTCGCGCCAGCGGTAAACGATGAAGCCAGGAGCGGCATTGTCTCCCTTGGAGTCCAATCGAACCGTGCTAATGGTCGTTTTGATTGAGCCAGAGCGTAGGGCCGCAGCGGTCGGGGTGGGATCGAAGGTGCCGGCCTGTTTGACGGACTCTGCCCATGCTTGCACCGCGGCATAAGCGTGGAGCGTGTAACCCGCGGCAGATAGGCTCGAAGTCATGAGCCTGGCGACGGCGGCTGGCTCTGCAGCATTCTTCGTCGGGTCCGGCATAAAGGTGAAGAGCGTGCCGTTTGCGGCGTCGGCCGCAATTGCCAAAAAGTCGCTTGTGATCAGCGGATCGCTGACGATCCGTGCGCCCGCCTCCCCAGTTTGACGCATGATTAGGCCGATCTCGCTGTAATAGCCTGCGTATAGACGATCTGGATTTCCACTGACGTGTTCTCGCCGAGGCCTCTCACCGGAAATTTCCGAAAGCGATGCCGAGCATTGGTGTCTCCCTCTGTCTAGCCGACGCTCTGTCCGCACCGCCGCTGCGACGATGCGTTAGATGGTACAATTTGACGTTACGTACGAATCAAGTACTTCGAAACGTGTTCGTTGAGTTTTCTTGCCAAGAACCACTGAGCCACAGATCCAAAGAGACCCGGACAACGCAGCTTCGGAGGCGAAATGCGACCGGCTAACGATCGTCAGTCAGACTTGAATGATCACTATCAACCCATTGGGTTTAAGGACATTCCGGTAACCGATAGCGTGCGCAACCGGGCGTCAACTCTTTCCGAGCTGGTCCTCCAGCCCGGCGAGGGCGAGATCGAGGTATCGCATGAGGCTCGCATCCCAGCCGGCGAGATTGTGTGGTTCTGTCAATCGCGTCAGCACCTTGAGTATCATTGAGACAGTCGAATCAACTCCTGCGATCTCAGTCAGCAGCGATCGGGCCTGACGCGCGACCGCTTTTGCTCGTCCACTGCATGGAGGCTCGCCCTGATCCATGCAGCTTCGTAGCTCGTCGCGAATCTTCCGCCACCGGTCTTCGCGGTTAGCGTTAGCGGCACATGTGCAGATCGCCGAGGGGGTAGGCGTCTCAATCCGCGACATTGCGTCTAACGTGGCCGGCAGTTGGTCGACACTGACTTGTGTCTCACCTTGCGTCGTCATATTGCGTAATCGGTCCATTAATAATGTCGCCCGCGCGATTTGAAGTTCAACCCGTTCCAGATGGTTGCGCAATAGGTCCGTGAGAGACGTCCGGCCCTCGATTGCTTTGCGGATCTCAGGAAGTGAGAAGCCGAGATCACGCAGCGCGCGAATCTGAGAGACGCGTTGTAGGCTTTCACGATCGTACATGCGGTGACCGCCATCGGTACGCTCCGAGACGGTCAACAGCCCGGTATGTTCGTAGTGATGCAGAGTGCGTACCGTTACACCGGTCGCCTCTGCAAGTTCTCCAATGCGCCATCGGCGCCGTCGTGGTGTGGCGTTTGTCATGGTCCTCAATTTTCAAGCCTACAACCTGACGCCACGTGAGAATCAAGGTGTTATTTCAATGATCTAGATGATGCGTCTCTTGCTGCAAACCGCAGAAGGACTGAGAGCGCGCTGTTGATCAAGCGGCCGAGACAAGTGCAAGCATTAAGTTCGCCAGCGGCCCCAATTCATCCCTCGCTGCGCGTTGCAGAACAAGTCTCGCGATCGCCGCACGATTCTCGCTGGTTCGCATGCATTTCGGTAAACATGTGATTGCTTGATCAAAAAGGTGTCCCAACATTGCGAGATCCTCCGGATCGTAGACTTCACTCAACTCGTCCAAGAGTAGGCTCCTTTCATTGTCGCACTCGCGCCGCACGTGGCGAAGCCGTTTGGCCGTGGTGGGGCAAAAACGAGACGGAGCGGCGACGTTCGCGAAAGAATGTGTCAGGAGGATCGCGTGATGCCGTTGTGCAACACGGCGTCTGCTTCCCGTTGTCCAAGACTGCGCTAGCTGAAACGGTGCCATGTCTCCTGGATGCTGCCGCTGCGGCAGCCATCTTCTGTCTGATCAGCACCCGAAGCGAAAGCAGGTGAATGCAGCTGCTTGATCTTAAGATACTGCTGCACGAAACGGCGGAGCCAGAAAACTGAATCTGATCAGATGGGCCTCTTTCGATCGCCATCCTTGCTGTGATGTCTATCGTCGAGTCGGGCGTTCATTGGTCAATCATTGCAGATTAATTCGACCCCAGGTCGTGGCGCGGCCGCCGGCTCGGCGCCTAGCAGCGTTTTCAGCACTCTGCCCGTCCTGTTGAGATGGCATTGTCGGCGCGACGCCATTGCAGCGCATCGCAACGTCGGTCTTTGGAATGCCACAAGATGATGGCGGCTCTTCAATGGCGCAAGTCCGCGGCCGCAAAGCGTTCGGGAGAATGAGAAGGCGGGCTTCAAAAAGCACCCACGGCATGCATCTCAATGCAAGCGCATTTGGCGCGGTGGGCGAAGCGCTGCTCGCGATTGAGGACCGACTTTCGAAGGAGCGCTCCGGCATCCGCTCAACGTGGAGGCGCTCAGAACAGTCGACGGGGCCCCCCACCACGCGGTCATGCCCGGGCAAACGCCGACGTGCACAGCAATAACTCGCATTTCCAGACCTGTGCCGGATCAGTGTCGCGCAGCGCAGTACATCGGACGGCCTCGCCAGATTCAATGCACTAGAAGTGCAAGGATCCGCAGCGGCATAGTCTTTGCACAAAGCTTGGCGAGCCGTCCTGGTAGCCGCGTCATACGGGGTCCGCAATAGCAAAGGAGGATGATGCTATAGCTTGGCGGAGAATCTTGATGCGCATCTTAAGACCATGCTCAAGCCAAAGCGATCCCTCGAATCTGAGGGCAGTGTCTGGGGATTCGCCGCGAGTATCCTCTCGAACATAGGCTCGACCTCTCGCGATATTGGCTTGCTCGTCCGGCAGCTTACTCGCTCAGTAGCATCCTCGAGCGGTATCGCTTTGAGTGCGGCGCGCTGAACATAGATGCTTCGGGGAAGATAGGCAAATCATGTTACCGCCCCGAAGGAGCCCATCGGGCTCAGCGGTGAGGGGCAGCAACTCGAGATCGACGGCGGCGGCACCGCGCGCGTCACGCCGCGACACGTTCAAGGGAACACCACTGTCGCGAGATCCGAAAGAAGGAGCCCGGATACATCATCCGATTTGGCTTGGGTGAACATATCGGCCGGAATGATCAAGACTCGTAGCTGGACCAGGGGGGCGCTACCAGCGTCCATCTTGCGGCTCGATCGCAGGTGCTGGTCTACAACCTGACGCGGCGTGCGATTCAAGGGAAGTTTAGTGCTGAGGCGGGATATTGTTCACCTGACTCGCCGGATGATTTTGCTAGCTCTGAGCTCGGCTCACTTGGAGCGGTGCGATGCAGGTGGTCCGGATCAGCGGAAAATCATTGCGGAGCGCCGCCGAGCGAGCTGTATGATGCGCAAGATCGTCACGGCAACGCGAGATCAATCGCGCCAACGCCCCGATCAAACCGCGTCCAAGCGCGCCAATGTCGACCTTGCCCAACGTCAGTCAGAGGACCGAAGCCTTCGCCTGGCGTAGATCTGGTTAACCGAGAGCAGGCCGCAACCGCCCCGAACAATCCTACAACGGGCTGTGAAATTGGCTGGTCTCGGGCGGAGAGACCATTGTGGATGCCTCTTGGAAGAATATGTTGCGCATCCAAATGCTTGCGGGATCAGTATTATGAATGGCGGGCCATTGGACGGCCTCGGTGAATGTCAGAAGTCGCAACGGAGGTTCGACAACCCGCAGGGGCATCGTCTTTGCGAAATGGCTGACGAGTCTTGAGGGCATGCTCGCGATACGGTTGGTGCCCAATAACATAGGCGGAATCATACCAAAGCCTTGCACCGCGACCTCGGTGCGTATTTTGAAACCATGTTCGAGCAAGAGCCATTCGCGGAAGGAGGGCCTCAAGAAACGTCCAAATTGAGCTTCCACGTGCCCGATTGACATGTAGTTCTCGAACGTAAGTCGCGATGCCAGCTGCTTGTTCATGGGGCAGCCCACGCAAACGAAAGTGTCCCCGAACAGTGCCGCCTTTGGATGCGCACTCGACATGAACATCTCCGGATACATCAGAAAATCAACTTCACCGCGCCGGAGCAGCTCATCTGGTTCCTCTGAAGGTGGCAGCAATTCGAAGCGGATACTAGGAGCCTCCCGCACGACGCGGTCCACGATCCTTCGGAAAAATACGACAGTCATGAAGTCGGACAGGATGATCCTGAATCGCCGATTTGATTGGGACGGATTGAAGTGGTCCGGAGAAATGATGGAGAGCTGAATGTGAGCGAGCGCCTCGCGAATCGGGGCTGCGAGCGCTTCAGCCCGCGGCGTTGGAACCAGTTTTCGGCCCCTCATCGTGAATAGCTCATCTCGAAAGTAGGTGCGAAGCCGCGCGACGGCGGCACTCATGGCGGGTTGACTGAGGTTGATGCTCCTTGCCGCCGTGGTGAGGTTGCCTTGCGTCACCAGGGCGTCGAACGCGACGAGGAGATTCAGATCGAGGCCCTTGAAACGCATAATCGTGAGTGATCCACGGTTTGAATGTGTTCTATCGACACAATCGATTTTACCATTTGTACCGAATGACGATAGCAAACGATCGTATAGCGAGAAGTCAGATCGATCAGAATGGTTACAAATCGTTGCGCGTCTCAGTCCAGCACGAGGGATCGGTCAAGACGTCTAGACCGTGCGTTCGCAGATTCGCGCGTGTTGCGCGAGCCATACCCCGATCTAGAACCGCGGGGATTCGCAAACTTGCGTTGGCGGATACGACGGGCAAACCTTCGTATGGCTTTGCCAACCCATCCTATATCCGCCGTGTACCGCCGTAGAATTGAGCGAACGCTCAACTTGGCCGTAGATTTTCGTCCAGTCGGACCCTTCCGGTTGCGGGTGCCGAATGTGTTGTGGTCGCAGGCGATTGGATCGCGTCCCTGCTGGGGTGAAATCGTGCGGAACATGCAAGCGAAGGCGTCCTTTGCAAATCTGATGCGAGTTGCGCACACGCTCGATGTGGTCTCGATTGTGAATGCAGATCGGTCAGCGCGTGAAGGTCTCACGGATGTGGTGTTTTCCGCGGGCTACGTGCCCGAACCATTTGAGAGCGCAGACGGGTTCTTGAAATCGGGCCGCCGTTTGATCACGTCTTGCTTGATCGCGGACATGCAGTCGAGCGTGATGAGTGGTCTTGAACTTTTTTATCATCTGGTTGCATCCGGAGGCGCGATTCCCACCGTTCTGCTCACAGACGACTGCGGAAACCACGTGAGCCGAGTCCTGCAACATGGACTCCAGTTCCTGAGCAAGCCTTTCGAACGTTGCGAACTGTTGGCCTGCGTCAGGAGCCAGATAATGAATAGGAGTTACTCTCCATGAACATGATCGCGCCCGCGTCCACACGAGGTGTTTCGGCGCGCCCTCCGGTTCGTTGGAGGCTGTGCTGGGAGAATGAGCTTCAAATTGCTGACCACATTGAATTGTCCGACTTCTTCCGCAAGACCTATGGTCCGACCGGGGAATTCAATGCAAAGCCCTTTGAAGGTCATCGAAGCTGGGCCGGCGCAAGGCCTGAGATTCGGGCAATTGGCTACGATGATCGTGGCGTCGCGATTCACATCGGCGCACTGCGCCGCTTTATAAAAGTTGGTGAGGTTGATCTGCTCGTGGCTGAACTCGGATTGTACGGGGTACGCCCGGATCTCGAGGGGCTCGGAATCAGCCACTCCATCCGCGTGATGTATCCCGTATTGCGAGATCTTGGCGTGCCATTCGGCTTTGGCACGGTCCGATCTGCCCTGCAGAAACATATTACCAGACTGCTCGGACGACAGGGCTTAGCGACTGTTCTACCAGGGCTCCGCGTTCGATCCGCTCGTCCGGATATCTATCTCACTGTGCCTCCGACGCGAGTGGAGGACGTGGTCGGCCTCGTTCTGCCGATTGCCAGGCCAATGAGCGAATGGCCGGCAGGTGAGATGATTGAACGGAACGGGCCAGAACTGTGACGTCAACAAACGACGTGACTGAAGCGCGGAGCGACTACGCCGAGGCCGGCGAAGAGCACTGCGTCTATCTGACCTTTGATGATGGTCCAAACCCGCATTGCACGCCAGCTATCCTGGACGTGCTGGCCCAGCATCGGGCCCCCGCCACCTTCTGCGTGATCGGTGCATATGCAGCGGGCCAGCCGGAGCTGATCCAGCGCATCATTGCTGAAGGGCACGAAATCGCAAACCACACAATGACGCACCCGGAATTGTCCAAATGCATGCCGGATGAGGCGCAATACGAGATCCTTACCACGAACAAGGTCATCGGAATGGCCTGCCCCCGAGCCTCTGTGCGGCACATGCGCGCGCCGTACGGGATATGGACTAAGGAGGCACTCGCCGCGTCGGCGAAGGCCGATCTGGCCGCCCTGCACTGGTCAGTCGATCCGCAAGACTGGGCTCGTCCCGGCGTCGAGGCGATTGTTGCCGCAGTGCTGACCTCGCTGCAACCGGGGGCAATCGTGCTCCTGCATGACGGATGCCCTCCCGACGAGCTGGGACGCCGCCCTGATGCTGGTCGGCGCGACCAGACCGTAATGGCGCTCGCCCAGCTCATTCCAGCACTGCACGACCGTGGATTTGCAATCCGGTCGCTTCCTCAACCTAACCGAATCGATCAATGCCCATGACCTTGCTTGCCACCATCAGCACCGTTGCTGTTGCCTCTTACGCGTTGCTCTCCAGCGTCCATAAGAGCGCGCAGGCGCTTTATGCGCTGCGAACCGACGCCTCACTGCCGCCGTATGACCCGGTCAACGCCGGTGCTCTGCCCAGCGTGGATGTCATCGTGCCCTGCTTCAACGAGGACCCGCGCACGCTGGCGGCCTGCCTGAAGTCTATTGCAGGCCAGGACTACACAGGGCGATTGCAGGTCTATGTGGTCGATGATGGCTCCGCAAATGTCGGTGCAGTGGCACCCGTACACGCAAGCTACGCGCATGACCCGAGGGTCAGCATCATTCTGCTGCCAAGCAACGTCGGAAAGCGCAAGGCGCAGATTGCCGCGATACGCCGCTCATTCGGCGATCTCGTGCTTAACGTCGATTCCGACACGGAAATCGCTAGCGACGTCGTCAGCAAGCTCGTACGCAAGATGCAGGATCCAGCCGTCGGCGCGGCCATGGGTCAATTGACGGCCAGCAACCGCAACGACAGCTGGCTGACCGGATTGATCGACATGGAGTACTGGTTGGCTTGCAACGAGGAGCGTGCGGCTCAGACGCGCTTTGGTGCGGTCATGTGCTGCTGTGGGCCGTGTGCCATGTACCGCCGTTCCGCGCTCATGTTGTTGCTCGACCAGTACGAGACGCAGTTTTTCCGAGGAAAGCCGAGCGACTTCGGTGAGGACCGCCATCTGACGATCCTCATGCTCAAGGCAGGATTTCGAACCGAGTACGTTCCGGACGCCGTCGCCGCCACGGTGGTCCCGGACAAGCTCTTGCCGTATCTGCGACAACAGCTCCGCTGGGCGCGGAGCACTTACCGCGATACGCTACTCGGTTTGCACCTGCTGCCCGGCCTCGATCGGTACCTCACGCTCGATGTGCTCGGACAGAACCTCGGGCCGCTGCTGCTCGCCATCTCGTCGATTGCCGCGCTCGCTCAGCTCGCGCTCACCGACAGCGTGCCCTGGTGGACCGGTCTGACCATCGTCGCGATGACCATGGTTCGGTGCAGCGTGGCGGCGATTCGCGCCCGCGAGCTTCGATTTCTCGGATTCGCGCTGCACACCCCGATCAACATCTTCCTCCTGCTCCCAATGAAGGCCTACGCGCTCTGTACCTTGAGCAACAGCGACTGGCTCTCGCGCAAAGTAGCGAAATCAGACGTTGATGAATCGAAGGCCTCGATCGAAAAGGCGGCAACTGGACCAAGCCTTAACCCAGGATCGGGAACGCCTGGCTCGATTCGCAGGGCAGGTCGTTTGCGCGCCGCCCAGCGGCTGATCGCGTCGGATGACGTTGCGGCCGAGACTGAATAAGCAATTTCGTAGGGGGATAAACTCGTGGGTGTTGACAACACATATCAATCGTTAGAACGGGAGCTGGCTAACGACGACCCGTGGCGGCTTGACGACAATCCGTTCGAACGTAAGCGTCACACCCAATTGCTGCGGCTATCGCTGTCGGACGGTGCCGTCTCAAACGGCCTCGAGGTCGGGTGCGCGGCCGGTGCATTCACAGAGAAGCTTGCTCCTCACTGCAAGCGACTCACGGTCATCGACGTTATGCCGCGAGCGATCGGTCGAGCGGTCCAGCGGACCAAGAGGTGGTCGCATATCAGCTGGGCGGCGAGCGATATTCTGCAGTTCTCGACCGCAGAGTTGTTCGATCTGATCGTGGTCGCTGAAGTTCTTTACTATCTCGAAGACATGACACAGATGCGTATCGCGATCGGCAAAATGGTGAAGATGCTTGCTCCAGGTGGGCATCTGATCTTCGGATCTGCACGTGATGCCACCTGCAAGCGATGGGGGCATGTCGCTGGCGCCGAGACGGTCATCGCGATGTTGACTGAAGCGCTCATTGAGGTCGAACGCGCGCAGTGCCAGGGGCAGTCAGCTGACGAAGACTGCTTGTTAGTCCGCTTTCTTAATCCGGAGCAATCTTCGGTCCGTCTTAACGGCCGAGCTTGAAAGGAGCCACTATGCGTATTTGCGGTATCAAGTTGACGCATGACGGGGCAGTCGCTCTGATCGAGGACGGCCGGCTGGTGTTTTGTGTCGAACAGGAGAAGCTGAACAGCAATCCGCGTTATCAAACCATTGACAACCTGGACGCCGTTGTTGGCGCCTTGGCGGAGCACGGGCTGGATCCGAGCGATGTTGATCAGTTCGTCATTGATGGCTGGGATGGAGAGTTCGAATCGCAGTTTGAAGTCCTTAGTGGGCCGACGACCGTCAAACTCAAGGGCGCGCCGTATGTCGAACGGCACGGCGACAGCCCCCTGACGTCCCGCGATCGCATCGGCCTCATGCTAGACGGGAAGCTATATCCTTATCAAAGCTATCCCCATGTCACCGGGCACGTAGCATCCGCATACTGCGCCAGCTCGTTTGCCAAATCCGCACAATCTGCTTTCTGCTTGGTGTGGGACGGCTGCATGTTTCCACGCCTCTACTATGTCGAGCCCCACGCCATCCGTTTCATCGAATGTCTGTTTCCTATGATAGGTCACGCCTATGCGACGGCAGGACATCACTTTGGACCTTACAGGCGGGCGGACCGGACCAGCTGGGATCTCGGTATAGCCGGCAAGCTGATGGCCTATATCGCGCTGGGATCGCCCGACGGGGATATTATCGAGACGTTTCAGGAACTCTATGAGGCGCACTTTGCCACGCATGCTGACGGCGCTTGCCGTGAGCATGCAGAAACCAACAGCTCACGATCGCCACTTGAAGCTCTGCACGACTTCTTCAATGCGTGCGCACTGCGATTAAAGGCCAAGCAAGCCGAAGACGTCCTTGCGTCATTTCACGTCTTTCTAGAGCGTCTGCTGGTTCGCACAATTTCTGATGTTGTGCAGCGGCATTCGGATCTTGCGGGGGCGCGTAACCTCTGCATCGCCGGCGGCTGTGGCTTGAATATTAAGTGGAATAGTGCATTTCGTGCGACCGGCCTGTTCGATGCCGTGTGGGTGCCCCCCTTTCCGAACGACAGCGGCTCAGCCATCGGTGCTGCTTGCTCTGCACTGGCGGCACAGCAAGGCTTTAAAGCTCTGGAATGGTCGGTCTACAGTGGACCGGCCGTTCGTCCCAGCGAAGTCCCGCCCGAATGGGAGAGCGCGCCCTGCACGATGGGCGAACTTGCGGCAATTCTCGCGGGCGACAAGCCGGTCGTCTTCCTTGCTGGACCCGCCGAGATCGGACCACGAGCTCTGGGTGGCAGAAGCATTCTCGCAGCCGCGACCTGGGAAGGAATGAAAGATCATCTCAACGATATCAAACTTCGCGAGCATTTCAGGCCGGTAGCGCCGATATGCCTGGAGGATCGCGCGGCCGAGATATTTAGCCCTGGCGTACCCGATCCGTACATGCTGTTCGATCACCAGACGCGACCGGAATGGCGGGACAAAATTCCGGCCGTCGTGCATCTCGATGGATCTGCCCGCCTACAGACCGTTTCCAGAACCTCTCCACATAAAGTGGCCGAGCTTCTCATCGAGTACGAGAAGCTCACAGCCATTCCGTTGCTTTGCAATACCAGCGCCAATCTGCATGGACGCGGCTTCTTCCCGGATGCTGCCGCCGCGTGCCAGTGGGGACGCGTCGACCACGTATGGTGTGACGGCCTGCTTTGGACAAAAAAGCGCGCGACCCAGGAAGCGGCGCGAACAACGTCCGTCGCGATGGCGTAAGCAAATGTCAACCGCGGCAGTCGACCTTTTCGAGGTGAGCAAGTCCTACAACGACAGGGTCGTCGTGGACGCTCTTTCGTTTACGGTCTCGCCGGGAGAGTGCTTCGGTCTGCTGGGACCAAACGGCGCGGGTAAAAGCACGCTTGCGCGTTTGATCCTGGGTGTTGCATCGCCCGACGCAGGTAAGATATGCGTGCTTGGCGAGCCGGTGCCGACACGTGCGCGCTTGGCGCGCCGGGGCATCGGGGTTGTCCCACAATCTGACAACCTTGATCTTCAGCTCACGGTGCGCGAGAACTTGCTTGTTTTCGGTCGCTACTTCGCCATGAGCGCGACCGAGGTCAAAGCGGTCACGCCGTCACTGCTCGAATTCGCGCGCCTGGAGAATAAGGCGGATGCCCGGGTGGGCCAACTGTCCGGCGGCATGAAGCGGCGCCTGACGCTGGCTCGTGCCCTCATTAATGACCCGCAGCTCTTGGTGCTTGACGAGCCGACGACCGGCCTCGATCCGCACGGCCGTCACCTGATCTGGGAACGCTTGCGCTCGCTCTTGGCGCGCGGCAAAACGATTCTTCTCACCACCCACTTCATGGAAGAGGCGGAGCGATTGTGCGACCGCCTTTGCGTGCTTGAGCACGGCCGCAAGATCGCCGAAGGCCGGCCTCACGCGCTGATCGAGCAGCAGATCGGCTGCCAAGTGATCGAGATTTACGGTGGTAATCCGCATGAACTGCTGCCGCTGGTCAGACCCCAAGTGCAGCGCGCTGAGGTCAGCGGAGAGACGTTGTTCTGCTATGTCAGGGATCCAGAGCAGGTGCGCGTCCGGCTTGCAAACCGCACAGATCTCCGCCTTCTGCAGCGTCCTCCAAATCTGGAGGATGTCTTCTTGCGGCTAACCGGGCGAGAGATGAAGGACTGAACGATGTGGCAACGTTTTGCGCCGGCGCTCCCTGCCAATCCATGGAACTGGATCGCGGTATGGCGCCGGAATTTTCTGGTCTGGCGGAAAGTCGCTTTGGCATCGATTCTTGGGAATCTCGCCGAGCCGATGAGCTCTCTCTTTGGCCTTGGTTTTGGCCTTGGAATGATCATCGGTGGCGTCGAGGGGACCTCATACATCTCGTTTCTCGCCGCTGGCATGGTCGCCACAAGCGCGATGGTCTCCGCAACCTTCGAAACGATCTATGCGGCCTACGCTCGCATGCAGACAAATTGCACATGGGAGGCAGTGCTCTGTACGCCCCTTACGCTCGGCGACATTGTTCTCGGTGAAGTGGCATGGGCAGCGAGTAAGGCCTTGCTCGCCGGGACGGCGATTACGATAGTTGCCGTTGCACTGGGTTATGCCGAGTGGTCATCCATCCCCTATGCGTTACCAGCCATCGCCCTCACTGGCGTTACGTTCGCGAGCCTCGCAATGGTCGTTTCAGCACTTGCACCGAGCCACGACTATTTTATCTTCTACCAGTCACTCATTCTCACGCCCATGATGTATTTGAGCGGGGCGATCTTCCCAATGAGCCAGTTGCCAGGGTCATTTCAACGCATAGCCGCCTTCTTGCCACTGACTCACTCGGTCGATCTCATTCGTCCAGCAATGCTCGGCCGGCCGGTCGACAGCCTCGGCTTGCATGTGGGCGCACTTTGCATCTACGCGGCGTTTCCCTTCCTCGTCTCGGCCGCGTTGCTTCGGCAACGGCTGATGCGGTGAGAGGAACAAGACCTCAAGCGAAGCATCGCGTGGGCGAGCTCAGATATCGGGCGTAACGCGATTCGCGTGCGACGCTTATGTGGGCCTTGTTACGCTAGCAATGCCGGATCCGCCCGCCGCGATGTGCGGTCTACTTGCAAAGCAAGCGATACGAAATAGGCCAACAGGCCTCTCAGGATGAACGGAGAACAAGATGCTGTGTCTAGGACTGAGTGGCGGGCTCGATAGGGTCTATGAAAATCCGCTTGAACTGCCGAACACGTTTCTGCACGACGGCGCCGCAGTACTTGTCAGGGACGGGCGCGTCATCGCTGCCGTTGAAGAGGAGCGCCTCAATAGGATCAAACACTCAAACAAGCTCCCGAGCGGTGCGATTCAATACTGTCTTGCAGCTGCGGGTGTGGAGCTTGGCGACGTCGATCGTATTGCGTTCTACGCCACCGAACCCTATTGCAACGCGATGCTCGAACGGCTGTTCATCTCACAACCTGAGATCTCAATTCCGCTAAATGCCAATTTGCTATTACGGCACCTTCTGGCGGCGGAGTTCGGAACCGAAATTGATCCCTCGCGGGTGTCATTCGTAGGCCACCATCAGGCCCATGCCGTGAGCGCTCTGGCGATGTCGGGTTTTGAAGAAAGCCTGGTTCTCGCGATCGACGGTTGTGGCGACTTCCTCTCGGGTCTCTTGGCGGTCGGGTCGGGTACCGAAATGACCGAGCTTATGACGTTTCCAGAGAATAACTCTCTCGGACTGTTCTATCTGGAGACGATCCGATATCTCGGCTACGGCTTGTTCGACGAGTATAAGGTGATGGGACTGGCTCCTTACGGAGATCCCGCACGCTATCGCGAGCTCTTTGCCCAATTCTATGAGCTCTCCGCAAACGGTGGCTACCGCGTTCACCTCGACCGGGTCGGCCCGGCATTGCTGCGCAATATCGAGGTCCGGCGAAAGGGAATGCCGTTCACGCAACAGCATCAAGATGTGAGCGCATCGTTGCAGGAGGCGCTGGAGCGGATCGTGTTTCACATTCTTCGGCATTACCGTGAGTCGACCGGAATGAAACGGTTGTGCCTGGCTGGCGGGGTCGCCCACAACTGCACTCTGAACGGAAAACTCCTGTATTCAGGCCTCTTCGAGGACATCTTCGTGCAGCCGGCTGCGCATGATGCCGGATGCGCATTGGGCGCGGCACTGATGGTGTCGAAAGAGGCCGGGCAGCCGGCGCCCCGCGAGCGACTCCAGGCGGTTTATTGGGGGCCAGATGTCGGCAGCGACGACAGCATCGAACAGGAACTGAAGCGATGGACCGGACACCTGGAGATGGAACGGACCGCTGACGTCGCAACTAAAGCAGCCGAGTGGATCGCTGATGGCGCCGTGATCGGGTGGGTACAGGGCCGGTCTGAGTTCGGCCCTCGTGCGCTCGGCAACCGCAGTATTCTTGCGGACCCGAGGCCCGCCGCAAACAAGGAGCGGATTAACGCGATGGTCAAGAAGCGTGAGAGTTATCGACCATTTGCGCCGTCGGTTCTGGAGGAGGATGCGGGCGCGTTCTTTGAGTTGCCGGATGCTCGCGCAGAATATCCCTTCATGAATTTCGTCGTTCGCGTACGCGAATCCAAGCGTGCTTTGCTGGGGGCGATCACGCATATCGATGGTACCGCTCGGCTGCAAACGGTTTCCCGCACGAGCAATGCCGCCTATTGGGATCTCATCAACGCGTTCAAGTGCCGGACAGGCGTCCCAATTCTGCTTAATACGTCATTCAACAATAATGCCGAACCGATCGTCGATTCCGTTGCCGATGCGATTACGGCGTTTTTATCGACCGAGCTGGATGGTCTTGTGGTGGGCTCATTCCTCGTCAAGAAGCGGGCAACAACGCTCGAAAGCTGGACTGCACTCGCTGTATCACTGCCGCCCCATGTATCTCTTTATCGGGTTCGCGCTCATGCGGGCCGAGAACGCCAGGAGACAGTCTGCGAGATCCGCATGGGTCACTCCAGCCAGGACAGCGTGCGCGTCTCACACGACCTGTTTGACATGCTGATGCAAATTGAGAAGGAAGCTGTTCTTGCCGATCTTCTCGCAAGAGTCACCTCTGACAGGACTAGGCGCGAAGGTCTCGTCAACGAACTGCGCGGGCTCTGGGATCAGCGCCGTATTCGGCTGCATCCTGCGCGGTCGTAAAAGGTGAGCAATGCGGAAGAGGGCTCCGTGGACGCCTCTTGCATGACCTGTCAATCGGGTGCCGTGAAGGATAGGCTTGCGGGTTGATCGCCTTGCGTCCAGGTGAACAGCCGTCCATTGGCGAGGCTCGGAATTGCAGAAGAGTAGGTACGCCACACAAAACTGATCTTGCGCAACGAAAGGGTTTGATAATTTGACGAAGAAACGCTTTGTTATTTCTCGGAGGCGTACCGGCCTTGGTGATTGCCTCTGGTCGCTGGCGTCGGCCTGGTCGTACGCGCAGCGGACCGGGCGGACGCTCGTCATCGACTGGCGCGGTTCCTGTTACGTCGACGAACCGTTCAGCAACGCCTTTTCGGTGTTCTTCGAGCCGGTTGAGGACATTGCTGGAGTGCCGGTGATTTGCGATGATCGGGTCAACCAGCTCTCGTTTCCCGGACCGTTCTTCCCGGGGTGGTGGAATAGGCCATCGATCGACTGCATCAATCGCCCGGATGAGCAGATCTTCCGAGAACGTGACGAACTGACCGAGCTGTTCCAGTCAAGAGAAGATAACGAAGCCAACACCATTGTCTGTGACGCTTGCCTGATGTGGCGTTGTAGCGAGGAAGCCGAACGACTGATCTTTCGGAACATCAAACTCAAGCCTGAGATTCGAGCGCGGATCGACGCGTTCTGTGAGGAACACTTTAGCGGCCATAGCATCATCGGCGTTCATGTTCGGCACGGCAATGGCGAAGATATCATGGAGCATGGGCCATACTGGGCCGATTCGGAGCTCGCCCTTCATCAGGTCTGCATGGCAATCCGTAAAGCCAAGGCTTTGCCACATCCAAAGCCTGTAAAGGTTTTCCTGTGCACGGACAGTGCACAGGTGCTCGATCACGTATCGGGTATGTTTCCCGATGTCTTCGCCGTACCAAAACGCTTCCAGGCCGATCGGGCAGGGCCGTTGCATAGTGCGGAAATGGGAATTGAAGGTGGAGCTTCCGCTCTCGTCGACATGTATCTTCTTGCGCGATGCGCTACCGTGATCCGCTTTCCCCCAACCAGCGCCTTCACGCGCTACGCTCGTCTGCTCGTGCCCCGCATTATTGAATTCGACCTGAGCAATTCGGTGCATTTGACGATGATCGATAATCCATACGAGCATTTTGCGGCTTCATGAACTGCCGCGTTGATCGGCTTGCAGTGGTCTCAGTCGGCATTCAAAAGGTGACGCCGTTTCGGCGTTAGCAGCTTCACTTTTTTTTGGTGCCCCATTGAGACCAACCGCGACGCCGATGGACATTGGTGCCATCTGGTGGGTGCCTGTCAACAAGAGGCCTGCCCCTTTACGGCACGTGATCGAGTGCGGCGTTCGGTCAGAGCTTATATGTGGCATTTCCAGAAGCCGCTGTCTCGAGCGTAGATCAGGTCCAGATCTCGACAGCGGGCGCATGGGCTTTTGCTCTCGGCGCTCCCTATTCTGGTCTCGCTGGTCACACTGCCTTTACCCAAGTCGGGCTGTTTACAGCAGGTCGGCCGCGCAGTCCCACCCGATCTTGCGGGTTGGTGGCGACCTTTAGGTTTGGTACGCAGGGGCATGAAGCAATGATTGGCCAAGCCTAGTGAAGCCCGTGGACCGGGAGCCGAAGCTGCAGTAGCAGGCCCCGCCGCCTCGAGCCAGCAACGGCCCTTCCGTTTTTTGATCCAGCGGACGTAGCAGAACCGATGCGCGAGCTTCGTCAAGCCGAGTTGCAACCTAATTTCGTCGACTTGAGCCAATTCTGATTGGTTTGTGCGTCCGGGAGAACAGCTAGTCGTCAGCTAAGCAATTTATGGGTATCTCCCGCGCCTTGCTGGCCTGAACCGAATGCAAAAAATAGGAGAGCGAACAGCTATGTATGGTCGAATTGGTGGATCCTCCGATAGCGCCTACACGCATGACGCCAGCTGGCAAACCGATGCGGGAACCGAAAGCTTCGCTGACACGTTTGCACCAGATGCGCTTAGACGAATCGACTTCTGGCGGAAGCTCATCTTCTGCGGGAGCACCAGCATACATCCTGAATGACAGACCTCCAGTGATGGAGATGGACATCACGTCTTTCAGGAGGGAAGCGAGGCGGGTTTCATGGCGATGATATCATGCACATTGCCGAGAATCCACGAGAGTATTCGGAATTCGTAGCCTCGAGGGCGAGACGTACCGCGGAAGTTGCTAGGCAATACGCGGTGAGGCGAGATTCGGACGAAGCGCGGTATTTCAGCTACCAATTGGGAAACCAGAGCGCCGGACTGATGAGAACGGAAGGCGGGTTCAGCATGACTGAATTCGAATCGGACGATTGGCGACACCAGTTTCCTGGCCGGGCTGAGATTACCTCGTTCGTGGATTTTCAGGTCGCTCATCCACTTGTCGAGAACGCCGGCGATATTCTGCTTGAGCATCAACTTCGGATCGATGGCGAACGACCATTGCTGAATTGGCATCCGGACAATCCAGAAGCACAAGCCCGTGCAGCGAAGATGGGTTTCGTTCAACTGGCTGATGGCGGCATGGTACTGGACCCTGCGCAGCATCCCGACAAGTGGACGAAGAACAGTGCCGGTGAATGGCAGCGTGCGGACAAACTTCGACTCTATCTCTCCAAAGCTGAGGAGAACGGGAGCAGTGATACCGAGAGCGCACCAGGTTCCCCCAGATACGCGTACGAGGATGATTTCATGTGACTAGCACTGTTGTTGGATGTAGCCGCAATGATGGCGGCCGCATCCGACTGCAGGAGTCCTATGCTCACGGCCGCGTGAAGCGGAGAGCGTGGTTTAGTTGACCACGAAAGCCAGGTACGAAGCTTGCGGCGCGGCATTGAGTGCTGGCCGCCAGCTACGTGTTGCGGGCCAAGGAGATCGCGCAGGCCGGCCTGGCTGAGCCTGACGTCGACCGGGGAATGGCCGGCCGTGCTCGCCGATTCCAAAAATCGGCGCCCATCACCGCGACATCGTCGAGACCCAAAACGACCGCGAGGGAGGCCGCGACGATGCTCGAACAGCCCGCGCTTCTCTGCCTCCGCAATCCCGACCAGTTCCGAGGACACGAGCGCTACCAGTTTAGCGCGCGGACCAAAGGGGTGCCTTATTCCACGCCGAACCACTTACCACGAGGCTGCTCGGGCTAATTAATGGCCTGCCGAGATCATCGGCCTGATAGTGCTGGCGTCGACCCATCTGCTTGGCGAGGTATATCGCAGAAACGAAACGGTGGTGATTTCCGCCCCGGGTGCAACGCCTGGCCGGCCGACCGTTAATACGGCTGCTTGTGCGACGGATGCTATGCCGGCACGATCAGGCGTACGGGTGCGAAGCCTCGGCCAATACTACGAGCGCCAGCGGCTTGGCTACGTAATGCTTCGCGCCAAGATGCGTAAGCCGTGTCGTCCGGAAGGGCTTTGGCCGTATCATCATCGCAGCCAAAAAGTGCCATCCCCGAGCAGACGGCGAAGAGCACAGTGATTGTTGTCCGGCGTTCAACGCAGCAGGCCAATCACGTGTAATTGTTCCAGCAGCAACAAGGGCGCGCCCGGTGGATAGATCGCCCTTGCTGGGCAATCTGTTTGCCACTAGCTAGTCTTCTTATTCATTTTATTCATTCATGCGCCCATCACGTCCTTTTTGTTGGACCTTGCGAGCAGCACGACCCCTGGCCCATCGTATCGGATTGATCAACAGCCGCGTGTGCGCGCGCACAGCGGCCGAGAAGGAATCGCACGAACTAGCATCGGTCCTGATCTCCGCCAAGGGGAGCTTTGATCTATCTTGCCCTGGCGAATGAGCCTCAGGCCACCTGGGCAGAGCGATGTAGTCAGCTCGCGGTGCAAACGCCGGCTTCTCGACCCGAAAATCGAGCCCGCACGCATTTGTAACGCGCCCGGAAACACGGCGATGGTCCTGCCATTGACGGGGCGTTGCCATTGTAGAAAAGCGAACAGGCGAGATGTTCGGAATCTGCCATTTGGGTCGCAAAGGTTCGCCGCTTGTGCCCTGCGTCGCTTTGGCCCGGATCCTGCACCAGGTGCTCAGCCGAGGGAAGCGGACGGGAGCGGCATGTGAATCTAGGTCTACTAAATGAACAGGCGGTCCCAGCTCAATCGTCGGACACGGACTTTGGCGGTCCAACTCACGCCGATCGAGCGCGCCGCCTGCTGCGTGAGCGGAAGACGCTGGTGTTGACCGGAGCATCGCGCGGTATCGGTCGCGCCACCGGAAAATTGTTTTCGCAGGCCGGTTGGCGCGTCATTTCTTGCGCGCGCCAACCATTCGACGCGGTGCGCTGCCCATGGAATTCAGAGGGCGACAGCTATATCAAAGTCGACCTGAGCGACCATCGGACGCTGCCGCGCGTGATTGCCGAGATCAAGGAGTGCCTTGCCGGCGCACCATTGCATGGACTGATAAACAATGCCGGAACGTCACCAAAAATGCCGAACGGTGCCCGGCTGACGTCACTGGCGACCTCAGTCGATACCTGGATGCGCGTGTTCCACCTCAATCTGGTGGCGCCGATCCTTCTCGCCCAAGGTCTGTTCGATGAGCTAAAAGCGGCTTCAGGCTCGATCGTCAATGTGACTTCGATCGCCGGCTCGCGCGTGCATCCATTTGCAGGCACGGCATATGCGACTTCGAAAGCTGCGCTCGCTTGTCTCACGCGCGAAATGGCGCACGATTACGCCTCACATGGCATTCGCGTCAATGCGGTCGCGCCTGGAGAAATCAAGACGGACATTTTGTCGCCTGCCACGGAAGCGCATCTTGTGCCAAAGATCCCACTTCGCCGAGTGGGTACACCCGAGGAAGTCGCCAAGGTCATTTTCTTCCTATGTTCAGATGCGGCAAGTTATGTCACTGGCGCCGAAGTCCCGATCAATGGCGGACAACACTTGTGATGAACTCGCTCCAGGCGAAGCCCGGTTCATCTGAGCCATCCCGGATGGACGTCATTTTGGCCAGGGCGAATCCGCCAGGGAGTTGAAAGAATAACGCAGCGAAATCTAGTCACTGTAGGTGCTGCCGACGTGCCAAGAAGAGGCGTCATCTCTCGCACCGCCCTGAGAACCGGATGTCAGATCGAGGGGCATGCAACACGCGTCCAACAAGTCCGATCAAGATCATGGGAGGATCAAGAAAGGAACGGAGAAGTCGTTATGCTGGACAACGTTTCCCTGCGCGAAAAACTAAACTCAACCTCCGAAGCGGACCCCTCCGGTTATATTGTGCCGTCGCAAGAGAAATCGTTAAGCACGGTCTTTGAAATAGCGCACACGCTGACCGGCCTAGCCCGGCTCGAAGCCAAGCTGGAGAGCGTCATCGAGCGTCTGCAATCGCTCGTGCAGATGCGCCGCGGCATCGTGTGTCTCTTCGGTCATGACGGCGTGCCGCCGATCATCATAGGCGACGGTCGGAACGAAGACCGCGATTCCCGCCGCGCGGTGCGCTTGCCGCAAGGAGCAATTGATCAAATCGTGGCGTCGGGGCAGCCGCTCATCGCCGAGAACGTAGCGCTGCATTCGGCCTTTAGTTCTTCGGATGTCGAGATGCTAGATGCTGCCGCCGTTAATACGCGTGTTGCATTCATCGGCGTTCCCATAGACATTGACGAGAAAGTTGCGGGTACGCTGAGCATTGACCGTATCGCGGACAACGGGATGCGCGCGCAGCTCGATGACGACCTCCACCTGCTGACCATGGTCGCTAGCCTTGTGGGCCAGACCGCGAAGCTGCATTCCATTTTTGAGCGCGATCGCGGGCGCCTTATGGACGAGGAATTCCGGCTGCAGAAGCAGCTGTCCGAACCAAAGCCTCATGGGCGGGAGCGTAAGAAGGTTCAAGTCGACGGAATTATTGGCGATAGCCCGGCGCTCCGCGCGTTACTTGAGAAGGTCGAGGTGATCGCAAAATCCAACAGCACGGTTCTGCTGCGCGGCGAATCGGGTACCGGAAAAGAGCTGGTCGCGAAGGCTATTCACGAGCATTCAGCGCGGACCAAACGCCCCTTTATCAAGCTGAATTGCGCAGCCCTGACTGAGACGGTGCTAGAATCCGAATTGTTCGGTCACGAGAAGGGGGCGTTTACGGGCGCCTTCAATGCGCGCAAGGGTCGCTTCGAGCTCGCCGACAAGGGAACGTTGTTTCTGGATGAGATCGGTGAGATCTCGGCGTCTTTCCAGGCGAAACTTCTGCGCGTGCTTCAGGAGCAGGAATTCGAGCGGGTGGGCGGCAATCAGACGATCAAGGTCGACGTCCGCGTGATTGCAGCGACGAACAGGAATCTTGAAGAGGCGGTGGCAAGGAGGGAGTTTCGTGCCGATCTCTATTACCGCATCAGCGTGGTTCCTCTGCAACTGCCCCCGCTGCGTGAAAGACGCACTGATATTCCGCTTCTCGCCGCTCGCTTCTTGATGAACTTCAACAATGAAAACGGCCGTGCTCTGGTGTTCGATTCAAGTGCGATTGAGGTCCTCATGAGTTGCGAATTTCCCGGTAATGTCCGCGAGCTCGAGAACTGCGTGCAGCGGACCGCGACCCTCGCGCAAGGATCGTCGATCGTAAGACATGATTTTGCATGCTGCCACGGGCAATGCCTGTCGGCCATGCTATGGAACTGTGGTCCGGTGGAAATGGCGCGACAGCCGAGCCCGAATTTCTCACTTCCCGCGACGCTGAGCATGCCGCCTCCAGAAGCTATAACAGCCGTTCAGCCGGTAAGCAGCGAGCTGACACCGCTAGGGCCACCGGGGCGCCCCGCGGTGGGTGCTGCGAAACTCACCGATCGCGAGCGCGTCATCGCCGCCATGGAAAGATCCGGGTGGGTACAGGCGAAAGCCGCGCGCCTGCTTGGACTAACCCCGCGCCAGATTGGCTATGCCTTGCGAAGACACGGTGTCGAGATCAAGCGCTTCTGAACGAAGCGTCGGGCTCGCTCCTCTCTCGCGCTCGTCCGACTAGGATAGGAGAGCGTGGCAAGAGGCGCTTGCCAGCTCTGATGCATGATGCTGATGCTCGCCTTATGTCTTGGTTGGATACGCTCGCCGGTGAGGTATCGGGCGTCTTCGCGTCGGCTTGTCTTGTCATCCGTCTGTTTGCAACGTATTCGCCCTGAAAACTGGTTTGGCGAGAAGCCGGCGCGTGGTTGCTGCGGCTCCGTTGCTGCTCGTAACTCAGATCAGCTCGAGATCACGACCATGCTCAAGCCGTCGCAGTTGCGACAACCGACTCGCCGTCAGTCTTTATATGCCTTCCTCATCGGCGAAATGCCTGGGGTGGTATGACATTTGCTCGTCGGGAGCCGGCTCAGCATCTTAGGAGAAGTAATGCACAGCATCGTCTGCATCAAACAGGTCCCGGACTCCGCGCAAATCCGCGTACACCCTGTTACGAATACAATCATGCGCCAGGGCGTGCCGACAATCATCAACCCATATGATCTCTTCGCACTGGAAGCTGCGCTCGAGCTACGAGATAGGTTCGGCGGCGAAATTACCGTCCTCACAATGGGGCCACCGTCGGCCGAAGAATCTCTCCGAAAGGCACTGACATTTGGTGCCGATCGCACTGTCCTACTCACCGATCGCAGCTTCGCGGGCTCCGATACGCTGGCGACGAGTTACGCGCTGGCGTGCGCGGTTCGCACTATCGGGAGGGAATATGGCCCGCCGGACGTGATATTCACTGGCAAGCAGACGATCGACGGCGATACGGCGCAGGTGGGGCCTGGCATCGCAAAGAGGCTCGGGGTCCAGCAGCTTACGTACGTCTCCACAATCAAAGCGTTGGACTTCAAAGCACGCACAATCGAGGCGGAACGGCGCTGCGAAGGCGGCGTCCAGGTGTTGCGTTCCAAGCTGCCGTGTCTGGTCAGCATGTTAGAGGCAACCAATCAAATTCGCCGCGGCGCAATGATAGATGCGCTGCGTGCCGCCCGGGCCACAATCGTAAAATGGAGCGCCCAAAATGCTGGCGTGGATGACATGGCCAAATGCGGTCTGAGGGGGTCGCCGACGGTGGTCAAACGTGTTTTCGCGCCCGCCGCGCGCGCGGAGAAGGCGACGTGGGTGGAGGCGGCCGAGCAGCCGGCGCAAGCATTGATCGACGCCATGTTCAAGCACAACCCTATGCTTGAGGAGGAGCTCGCACAGCTCGCGCGCGGTACCTCGTCCGCACAAGCGACCGGCGCGTGAAGTCGCGGCCGATCGAGCAGAGCCAGCGATGGCCTGGGTCGTGGTCATGCATTGGCCCGTCGCTCGATTGCACGAGGAAGATCGACCTTTCGGCCGCTCCTTTCGAAATACATAAAACGGGTGAGCATCCGACTTGCGTATCTGAGCGCCGAGCGGCCGGTATCTGATCCACATACCAGACCTCTCGTAAGTTCGGCGCGAGACATCGGTTCGCTCGGGAATTCATCCAGCTTGACGGACGTGGCCGTTCAGTTTGTGTGGCAGCCGTACAGAGTACCCCGCCGAATTCGCTGCGCGGAGCTCGCGCGAGGGATCTATCCCTCGCGCGAGATCTGGGTGTTTCGCGTGACTGCAAAGTGCGGGCATTATCATCGTCCCCTCGATGACAGAACAGGGGTTAGCTGATAATGCTCAGCCATCCCCGGTCAACATCAGCGCCAGCTCGTCCCGATACTGCCCGCGATCGCACAGGAAGAACCGTGACCGGCAGAGTCGGCCGCGCACCACCGTGAGATCACCGCAAGGGCAGTCACGCACGAAGTTCGGTCTCGGGCCGTCAACGTCGCCGTGGGCGCGCGTGCTAATGCGTGGCAAATTGCGCGGTTACGGCCCTGTTAGACCGCTCGGGTCTCGCCGGTTTCGCAACTCTCTTTGTGCTTCCTGGATAAATCGTGAGCGCGGCGATGATGCCGAGCAAAGCTGCAAACATTAGCCAAAAACCTGGCGAAGCCTTGTCATCGGTCCGATGGATCAGCCAAGTTGATGCGAGCGGCGTCAACGTGCCAAAGAGAGCTGCGGCGAGTGAGAAGGCCAAAGAAAAGCAGGTTGTGCGAACGTGCTTCGGCACGATTTCGACTAGAGCGCCCAACATGGCCCCGCTATAGGTGCCAAAGTAGAACGAGAATATCATCTCCACCACCAGCATCTTGCCAAAGCTTGGGTCGGTCACGAGCCAAGACAACGCCGGATACACGGTCACCAAGGCGAGGCCGGCAATCGTCACCAAGATCGGCTTCCGGCCGATTTTGTCTGAAATCGCGCCGCCAATTGGGTTCCAGATGAAGTTCGTCACGGCGACCAAAAGCGTTACCAAGAGCGTGTTCTGCGACGACAGCTGCAATACGTGCTTGCCGAATGTAGGCGTGTACACCGTGACGAAATAGAAGGTCGTAGTCGTCAGCATCGCGATCATCATGCCGAGAATGACAATGCGCCAGTTCGCAACTGTGGAGGCGAAGACCTCGCGGGCCGTTGGGTGGTTCTTCATGACCAGAAACTCCGGAGTTTCCTCCAGTGTCCGGCGCAGGAGGAAGATAAGCGGAACGATCAAGCAGCCAAGGAAGAACGGGATCCGCCAGCCCCATGAGGCAACCATTTCAGCCGGAAGTGCTTCGCTCAAAAAATATCCGATAAGAGCCGCGACAAAGATCGCAACCTGCTGGCTCGAGGACTGAAACGACGTGTAAAAACCGCGGTTGCCCGGAGTGGCAATCTCGGAGAGGTAGACGGAAACGCCGCCAACCTCAACGCCGGCAGAAAATCCCTGCAACAGCCGTCCGAACAGCACGATCACGGGTGCGGCAATGCCGATCGTCGCGTAGCCGGGACAAAAGGCGATGATGATGGTGCCAATGGCCATGATCGAAAGCGTGATCACCAGGCCTTGCCGACGGCCAATCTGGTCAATATAGGCTCCAAGCACGATCGCGCCAACAGGTCGCATCAAGGCACCCAGCCAGAACACACCGAAAGTGTTGAGCAGTGAAGCCGTTTCGCTCTCTGATGGAAAGAACGCGTTTCCGATGGTACTGGCGTAGAACCCAAACAAAAAGAAGTCGAACTGCTCGAGGAAGTTGCCGCTCGTCGCACGTAAGATGGCGCCAATGCGCGATTTGGCATTTGACGCGTGCCCAATGGACGCTGGTGACATGGCGAGCTTCCTCTCGTTTGAAATGGCCGGTTCCGGAGAAAATCTCACGCCGGCCGAGTGCGTTTCATGGCCGTGAATCTGCCATCATGGCGCTATCGACCAAGCTGTAAGCGCCTGACGTTTCCGGCATATTTTCGGCAATTGGCATGGCTCATTCGACGGTTACCGATTTCGCAAGATTTCGCGGTTGGTCGACGTCCGTGCCCATGAAGTTGGCCGTGTGATAGGCCAGGAGCTGCACCGGAATCGCATAGACAATGGGCGTAAATGTCGTCCCCATTTCCGGCAGCACGATCGTCGCGAGTGTATCCATGGACACCTCCGCGGCTCCGCAAGCGTCCGTTATCAAGATAATCCTGCCGCCGCGTGCGGCGACCTCCTGCATGTTCGAGGTGGTCTTTTCGAAGAGCCGGTCGCAAGGAGCGATGACGATTACGGGAACGCTCTCGTCGACCAGGGCGATGGGGCCGTGCTTGAGCTCTCCCGCCGCATAGCCAGCGGCGTGAATATAGGAGATTTCCTTCAGCTTCAGGGCCCCTTCCAGCGCCAGTGGAAACGACGTGCCGCGACCAAGATATAGCACGTCACGCGATTTGGCGATGTCCCGTGCGAGCTTCTCAATCTGCGGCTCGCTGCCAAGCGCCGCTGAAACTAGCCGGGGAATTTCGATCAGCGCTCGCACGAGATCGACCTCGTCGCTCTCCGACAATTCACCCCGCGCCTTGCCCGCAGCGACCGCAAGCGCCGCCAGGACGACGAGCTGGCATGTGAACGCCTTGGTCGAGGCAACGCCGATTTCAGGTCCGGCGAGTGTCTGCAAGACCGTCTCGCTTTCGCGCGCAATGGTCGAACTCAGAACGTTCACGATCGAGAGCGTATGCAAGCCTTGCGATTTGGCATAGCGGAGCGCGGCCAGCGTATCGGCCGTCTCGCCGGACTGCGAGATGAAGATAGCAAGATCTCCCTTGCGCATCGGTGCCTCACGATAGCGAAATTCGGAGGCGACATCGAGCTCGACCGGAATACGAGCCAGCCGCTCGAACCAGTATTTGGCGATATGGCCGGCATAGCCTGCCGTACCGCAAGCCGTGATCGAGATATGTCCGATCTCGTTGAAATCAAACGGAAGCTCCTGCGGCAGCGCCACGCTCTCGGTGGCGATATCGACGTAATGCGCAAGCGTCTGCCCGATCACCTCTGGCTGTTCGTGGATTTCCTTGGCCATGAAGTGGCGGTAGTTTGCTTTGTCGACGAGAACCGACGACGCGCCAGATTTCACCACCTCGCGGCGGGCGACTGTGCCTTGTGCGTCGTAAACCACGCTGAAGTTGCGGTTGAGCACGGCCCAATCGCCGTCCTCAAGATAAGTGATCAAGTCGGTAAGGGGCGCAAGCGCGATAGCATCCGATCCGAGATACATTTCGCCTTCACCATGGCCGATCGCAAGCGGTGAGCCCTTCCGGGCGCCGATCATGAGATCGTGTTTACCCTTGAACAGGATTGCAAGCGCAAACGCGCCCACTAGCCTCGGCAGCGACGCTTTTACCGCGTCCTGCGGCGAGCAGCCGTTTTTCAGATATGAGTCGATAAGATGCGCCACCACCTCGCTGTCTGTTTCAGAAGCGAAACAGGCGCCATGCTGTTTCAGCTCCGCGCGCAGCTCGCGGAAATTCTCGATAATGCCGTTGTGGACCACCGCAACATTGTCCGTTGCATGCGGATGAGCATTGTGCTCGGTCGGCTTGCCATGAGTAGCCCAGCGCGTATGCCCGATCCCGACATGGCCTGAGAGCGGATGGCAGCGAACGCGTGTCTCAAGGTTCCTCAGCTTGCCCTCGGCGCGCCGAAGCTCGATATGATCTCCCTTGAGCGTTCCGATGCCTGCTGAGTCGTAGCCGCGATATTCCAATCGCTTAAGTGAATCGATGAGTCGATCCGCGACCGGACCGCGCCCCAAGATGCCGACAATTCCGCACATGCTAATCAGTTTACCTGGAGTTCAAAACAGAGCGTCCCGCACGGCTCGCCTGACCAATTCGCTCGCCATAGCTATCGGCCATTCTAGCCCGTGTCTGCCCTCCATCGGGCACGCGTCACCCGGCGGTGCGCGAGTTCCAAGCGACGCCGGAGCCCGGTCGAATTCGCCGGAAGATCCTAAAGCAACTTTCTGGAACCGAACAATGAGCGCCATCAGCGGCTAGCAGCTGCATGGTTCACTCCGTTTGTTCGATGTAGCCGATGCCGCCAAGAAGGCGTGGTAGGCCTGCCGCATTCCATGTGTAAGCCATGTCCTCGCGCGCCAGCCGAGGCTCGCGAGACGGCTGACGTCGAGCAGCTTGCGCGGCGTGCCGTCGGGCCGGGAGGTATCGAAACTGATCTCGCCGATGTAGCCGACGACTTCGGCGACGATGCGGGCAAACTCGGCAATGGTGATGTCCTCGCCGGTGCCGATGTTGATCAGCTCCGCGCTCGAATAGGTCTTCATCAAATGCACGCAGGCATCGGCCATGTCGTCGACATAGAGGAACTCGCGCCGCGGCGTGCCGGTGCCCCAGACTACGACGCTTCTTGCGCCCGAAACCTTGGCCTCATGGAAGCGCCGGATCAGGGCCGCGACCACGTGGCTCATTTCGGGGTGATAATTGTCGCCGGGCCCGTAAAGATTAGTCGGCATCACGCTGATGAAGTCGCACCCGTACTGGCTACGATAGGCCTCCGCCATCTTGATTCCCGCGATTTTTGCAATTGCATAAGGCTCGTTGGTCGGCTCCAGCGGGCCGGTCAGCACGGAGTCCTCGCTTAGCGGTTGGGCGGCCAGCTTCGGATAGATGCAGGACGAGCCGAGGAACATCAGCTTCTCGGCACGGTTTTGATGTGCGGCATGGATCACATTGGCCGCGATCGCGATGTTGTCGTAAATGAACTCGGCGCGCAGCGTGGCGTTGGCGACGATGCCGCCGACTTTTGCAGCGGCAAGGAACACGACTTGCGGTCGCGTCCTCGCAAACCAGTTGACCACGGCGGCCTGGTTGCAGAGATCGACCTCGCTCCGGTCCACCGTCAAGAGCCTCACATCCTCTCGCGCGAGCCGGCGTACGAGCGCGCTACCGACCATGCCGCGATGGCCGGCGATGTAGACGCTCTTGCCGTTGAGCTCAAACGGTACGTTTGCCATTGGCCGCATCCCGTTTTGCCTCCGCCAGATCGCTCGCCACCATCTCGGCGACGAGTTCCGCAAAACTCCGCTTCGATGTCCAGCCGAGCACCTCGCGTGCCTTGGTGGCATCGCCGACGAGGAGATCGACCTCGGTGGGGCGGAAGTATGTGGGATCGATCTTCACCAGGGTCTTGCCGCTCTTGGCATCGATTCCGGTCTCGTCGACGCGCGCGCCGCGCCATTCGACGCGACGGCCGACCTGCGCAAAGGACAGCTCGACCATCTCCCGCACCGAGCGCGTCTCCCCGGTGGCGAGCACGAAATCGTCCGGCTTGTCGGCCTGCAGGATCATGTGCATGCCCTCGATATAATCCCTGGCATGGCCCCAGTCGCGCTTGGCATCGAGATTGCCGAGATAGAGCGTCTGCTCGAGCCCGACCTCGATGCGCGCCACGCCGCGCGTGATCTTGCGGGTCACGAAGGTCTCGCCGCGGGTTGGGCTCTCATGGTTGAACAGGATGCCGTTGGACGCAAACATGCCGTAGGCCTCGCGGTAGTTCACGGTAATCCAGTAGCCATAGAGCTTTGCGACCCCGTAGGGCGAGCGCGGATAGAACGGCGTCGTCTCCCTTTGCGGGATCTGCTGCACGAGGCCGTAGAGCTCGGAGGTCGAGGCCTGGTAGAACCGCGTCTCCTTCTCCATGCCGAGGATGCGGATCGCCTCCAGCAGGCGCAGCACGCCGATCCCGTCGGCGTTGGCGGTGTATTCGGGGCTTTCGAAGCTGACGGCCACGTGGCTTTGGGCCGCGAGATTGTAGATCTCGGTCGGCCGGATTTGTTGCACCAGGCGGATCAGATTGGTCGAGTCCGTCATGTCGCCGTAGTGCATCAGGAACGGCACCTTGCCGACATGCGGGTCCTGGTAGAGATGGTCGAGCCGCGCGGTGTTGAACGACGACGAGCGCCGCTTGATGCCGTGCACGACATAGCCGAGCGACAGCAGATGTTCGGCGAGATAGGCGCCGTCCTGTCCAGTCACTCCGGTGATGAGAGCGACCCGCCGTTTGCTCGCTTGGTTTGACAAATCGTTTCTCTGCGCATGTTAATGTCGTCCCGCGATCGGCGACCTTTAAAGGCGTCGGCCTCCGATGCGGAAGCGTCATGCTTTCCAAGCACCGAATTCTGGACGTGTATAGGCATTGCATCGATCGCTCAACTGTACGGAGGTAAACGTTCCACATCGAAACGGTTTTGAAGGACTATACGAAAGTTTGTAATCCGGCGGATTTCGTTCGCTTCGTCGTGCGTCGCTCAACTGCTTGGGTGCGACCAGTGGAATTGCGGTGCGGACAGGTGGTAAGCGACCCGTCTGGACCGAGAAGCCGTTCCACTGTCTCTGCTTGCTCAACTCGCGCGGCGAGCCAGGCCATAGGATGGCCGCCTCGGACATGCGACCTGCTCGAAAGGGCCGATCGTTGAGCCCCGAATGAGGCAGGCATGCAGTCGGGCTCCTTGAGCTTTCGATGCGTTTATCGAGGAGGCATTGGTAATCTCCAAGGCCTGAACCCTCCTGAGATTGTCAGTAAGCTGTTAGCCAGCTCATAATCCCACCAGCTTTCGTACGATGGCCCATTGCAGCAAGGCCTGACGAAGATGTCGCGATAGGAGGATGCGTACCAAACGCTGTGGCAACGTGTATGCCTACAGCTGCTCCGTTTCGGCGCGAGCAAGCCATTTACAGGTTCGCGGTAGGCGGATCCACAACCAGCTGCATGGCCTCCAACTTCCATTCCACTTTGAGCAGCGAAGCGCTAATTTTCGGAAGGCGACCTCCACCATGAACAATATCTTAAATCGGCCATCACCACGAGGCGATGCTGCTCCGATCTTAGCATCCGGTTCTCTTGCACTCCCCGTTTCATCGCGAGATCTTGCAATGATTCGCCGAGGCGACTTCACTGAGGCGTTTCGCGGCATCGGGCGTTCTGCAATCTGAGCTCCAAATGACACATTCCCAGTTGGTCGCCCGGACGCTCTTGTACGCCAGGCGCGGTGCATTGAAGACCTTACAATCTGACGCTACGTCCGATTCAAGCCCTTTTGTCGAGAGTCGCGCATTTGGCGCGCGATCTGACGCGGACCGACTAATGCGTCCAATCTCCACTATCAACTTGCGTTGGCGTGCTGTTTCCAAGCGGGTGTTCTCGACCAAGAAGACCGCAGTCTAGCTTACTCGACGCGCTTGCGTTTACTACGAATGGTTTGTCGCATCTCAGACATTGACAGAGCGGGCGGCAGATGAAGGCAAATGAGGTGCTTTTGCGAAAGCCAACCTACGGGATCTTACGTAGGGCATGTGTCGCATTCTTTTGATGTAAAAATTGCATCGTCTTTTGCATGAAGCAGAAGAAGCCATTCCCCGACGCCAAACATTGGCGAGGCCGTGCGGAAGCGACGCGAGTAAAAGCGGAGTCGCTCAAGGACGACACATCCAGACGCAGGCTCCTCAAGATCGCCAAGGAATATGATAAGCTGGCTCGCCGCGCGGAGCAGCGGCAAAGAAATGAGGTTGACGGGCAGTTCTGATGTCCGCCGGAGCGAACGGTTGCATCGAAGGTCAAGGCGTTGTGATCGCAGCGCAAGCCTCGGCCGTCGGACGCCTCTAGGGCAAACGCCCTGATCGGTAACCCTAATGAGCGAGGCTGCTCAAAAGTGCGGTCAGCGCGTCCGAGCCTCTGGCCGTGAATCGCTTGTGAGTCAGGGTGCCGGCCACCTAGATGATGCGTTGACGGTGTTTCAGGCGTCAAGCTGGCTAACCGCTAGACATGGGAAGGAATGAGATGAAAGCCCACCCTCGGATCGCCGCAAGAGCGAAATTACAAGCCTCTCGCGCGACGAACTGGCGAAGCATTTGGCATCGCTTTGCATCATTTGCTGAAGCCGGCGACGTGCTTTGGGTGACAAAGTAACCGGCTCACCGGATCACGCCACGCGAATTGGCTTCCGCCGCCATTTTGGGTGTGGGGCGTTTCAGTCGAGCTCTGGCGTCTTGGACCAAACACGGATAGCTCAACGCGATAACGCTGCGGCTTATTAAGGCGATGCGGGTCCGGTGGACGATTCCTGACGGAACCGATGTTCTTCATCCAGATAAGTTCGGTGCAGATGATCAGAATAATTGGGACTGCCCGCCGGGGTGGCAACCGCTCGATATATCAGCCAGAGGACACGAGCCGCGCCGGCGTCAATTCTATCGGCCGAAGCAAGGAGGAACGCGTGAGGAAGCAAATCTTAGAAAAACTCGAGGCAGGGCGTGTCGGCGATTCGCCACCGAACCAGGATCTGTTCCTTCCGCTCACTTCGCGTAGGGGCCTTGTGGCTGTCACCTCGAGATCATTGGCTTCGTTCGTTCGGGGATGGGAGCATGTCTCGGTGTCGGCGCGACGGCGATCTCCAAGCTGGGACGAAATGTGCCTCGTCAAAGACCTGTTTGAGACGACGCGGCGAAATCCCTTATGAGACCGCACTCATCTGCCCAAGCAGATTTGCCGCTTGAGACGACCGGAGCCCGACGGTGTTCAAGTCGAGCGGCGGCAAAGTACTTTGCTGCTCCTACAGGCGGCGAGCACACCGTCGATGGAGCCTGTGTGACCTAGTGGTGCACAGGCCCGCCAAGGACGTGCGGGTCACCCTCTGCGCCCCAGAGCCCAATCCACTGCGCTTCTGAAGGCGGCGGGAAGCAACGCTCGCACAAGCGGCTCGTGTGCGGAATGCGACGTGCATAACCACACCAGCGAGGACTCGTCCGGGGGACAAATAGAGCAGGTCCGTGGATCCGTTATATATGTCGCGCCGCCAAAGACATTAGTGTCAGGAAAGGATCCTATGGAGCGCAACCGCGGTACGCATCGGCTAGTTGCCTGGAGTGAGGGAGTGTTGTTGCGCGTTCTTCGATGCTGCGAGGAAATCCTGCGTGAGAGTCGGATATGAGCCTGATATGAGCGCCATCCCGGCGAAACTCGGCGGCAATTCTCGTTTAAGACCGGGCAAGAGTGTTGCTTTGCGGAGCTACGCACGATGGTGTCGACTATATGATTGAGCGAAAGTCCCGGGAGGCTGTGGAAGTCGAGGGCGATAGCGGCCGCAACGGCGCGCCGGTCCGCCGCGACCGGGAAGGTGCCGAGGCGGGAGAGCTTTACGCGCTGCCATTTGCCGGCCTCCTATTTCACGGCCAGACCGTTCATCGCGGCAATTTCGATCCAAACCATGTCGAAACCTCAAGCTTCCTCAGCTTCAAGGCCGGCGGTTATTCTGAACACTGCGCCTGCTGCGCACAGGTCGTGCATTACGACACTGGCCTGAAGGCGACTCGCTTGATGGATCGCGCGGATGTGGTCGCCGCCGCGCAGCACGCCAAGGCCGCCGGGGCGACTCGCTTCTGCATGGCCGCGGCCTGGCGCAGTCCAAAGGACCACGATCTCGATCAGGTCTGCGGCACGATTGCCGCCATTAAACGTGTTGTCATGGAGACGTGCGAAACGCTCGGCATGCTCACGCCAAAGCAAGCCGCACGGCTCGCCGACGCCGGCCTCGACTTTTACAATCACAACGTGGACTTCGCTTAGGTTGTCAAACCGATAGAGGTGCTGCGCGCAAGCATCAGCGTAGGTGAAAAATGCAAATTGTCTTGATGAAGGGAACGATTCATTGCGCCTCGGTAACTGAAGCCGACCTGCACTATGAAGGCTCGATCTCGATTGATCGCGGGCTCCTGGACGCGGCCGGTATCCTGATCAACGAACGCGTCGAACTCTACAATCTTGAGACGGGGGCACGCTTTGCAACGTTTGTGACAGAAGCGCCACAAGGATCCGGCACCGTAGACGTGAACGGTGCGGCGGCCCGACTGGCGATGCCCGGTGATAAGATAAGTATCGTCGCATACGCGTCATTTGACGAGGAGGATGCAAAAGTCTTCAGGTCACGCATTGTGCTGGTTGATCGAGAAAATCGCATCCTGCCAGTTTGAATTCAAACGGCCAACGCGGGAACGTTTAATCTTCGCCGCCACTTGGAGTTTTGCGGCGTCCATCGTTGCTCAGCGAGTGAAGAATGAGTTCCGTCATTGCCGCTAAATCGGCCAGCTATGTGGCAGGTTTGGATGCGCTTAAGGAAGACGATCGCCTGCGCGGTATCATGCCGCGCATCGGGACCGACTTTTCATCAAGCGATGATCTGGCCCTGGTGAGCGCGCCGCGCATGGAAAAGGCCATGCTAACCGCGCTGGAATCCGGTACTCCGATCGGAGCCGGCGGATCACGGCTTCTGCGCGGCAACTGCGAGGTCTTCGGCGGTGGCTATTTTGCAAGTTTTCCAGTGCTGACAAGGCTGCAACAACGGCACAACCTGCTTGTCATTGAGTCTCTGGTTCACGCCAGTACTCATGAAGGGGCGCGAGCTGGCCGATCCGCTTTCAGAATCTGCGCCCACAAGGGACACGAGGATATAGAGAGCGAAATTCGCGACTGGCGTGCCGCGGGCGGAGCGGGGCAGGTCTGGATCGTAGTCGAGAGCCTCCACATCATGGATGGCGTTTCCGCACCGGTTGAAGATTCGCTCACGATCGCGGACCGGCACGATGCATTGTTGGTTGTGGGCGAGGTGCATGGGGAGGCTCTGTTGACCCTGCAGGCGGAGCCGGAGCGCCAACAGCGCCTAGCGAAACTTGTCGCGTTCAAGCATTGGGGAGATCGTTGCGCGAGGCGAGAGAAGTCCTTCGAACTCGCAGATCTTGCCCTATATCGTCGGCGAGAATGCCCGCGCCATGAGGCTAGCCTCGGCGCTACACGCTCGCGGATTTGACATCCGAGGAATTAGACCGCAAACGGTGCCGGCCGGCCGGCCGGCACGCTCCGCTTACGAATTTCACTGACGCTTAACGTCGGAGAGGAAGAGGTACATGCGATGCTCGATGCGCTCGCTGAGGAGACGAGGGACGGATCTCGATGAGTCAGCGGATCGTGGTGACCGGCACAGATACTGGGATCGGCAAAACTGTCTTTTCGGCAGGCCTTGCCCATCTCCTCGGCGCGAATTATTGGAAACCAATTCAGGCCGGTCTTAAAGAAGAGACCGACAGCCAACTGGTCGCCCGACTGGGCGGTATGTCGGCCGATCGGATCATTCCGGAGCGTTACCGTCTTAGAACGTCCGCTTCCCCGCATCATTCCGCCGAAATAGACGCAATTCGCATCGATCCCGATTCGCTCGTGGTGCCGGATGCCGGGGAGCGACCGCTCGTCATCGAAGGCGTCGGCGGACTGATGGTGCCGCTGCATTCCAACGCACTTTACATCGACGTCTTCGAGCGGTGGCGGCTTCCCGTCGTGCTTTGCGCCCGCACGCAACTCGGAACCATCAACCACTCTCTGCTGTCGATAGAGGCCTTGCGAAAGCGCCAGATCGAACTTCTTGGGATCGCATTCATCGGGGAAAGAAATTCTGAAACTGAGAGCGCAATTTGTGACATCACGCGGGTGCGTTGGTTAGGACGGCTTCCCTGGATTTCTCCTCTGACGGCAGACAGCCTGCAGGCTGTCTTCAAGGGCTCGTTTATCCCCGGCGATTTCGGGCCTTGACGCCAAACAAGAGGTGGCCAACTTGGCATCCATTCACGCCGCATGCTCTTGACAACGAAATGACCAAAGTTGTGCATGGCGACGGTGCTTATCTCTACACTGCGCCATCGGATCAAAAATGAAATCGCATCCTGGTGGATCGTCACTCACGGCCATTACTATCCGCAAATCGCGAGCGCGATTTAGAAGAACAGGCCGGCAAGCTGACCAAATCATGTTCGCCGGCTCCACGCACGATCCGGCTGAAGAGGTCGCTCGGCTCCTTTTGAACCTCGCACCCCGAGGCGCCGAACATGTTTTCTACTCGGATAGTAGCTCAGCCAGCGTGGAAGTCGCCTTGAAGATGGGACTCTGCTATTTTGCAAACGTTCGCCGTTGCGGCACAATCACAGCACACGATCTGAAGACGAGATAGACCGGGCTATCTCGCAGGCGTTAGCCCCAAGCTTCACGCCATCTTTAAAGACCGCAATCTCTTGCTGCGCCCATTCGGTAATACGATTTACATGATGCCGCCGTATTGCGTAATAGCAGGAGACCTGGCTGAAAGTTATTACGCGTCTGTGACGGTGCCGATGCGCTGGCCTGAAGACGCGCGCGGGAGTGCAAGATCCAGGAGTCCGAGCTGTCGTCCGCTTCTCGAACACTTGAGAGAGCCTTGCCCTAGACTGCCTACGAAATTGACGATTGTTGCTTCGCATCCTGCAATGTCGGTGCGGCCGGCCGGGAGACCGCGGGCTTCGCCGGCCGGTCCACAGTGTGACCGTGCGTTCGTTTTCCATCCGATCGCGTCATGGCGAGTGGGTACCCGTTGAGGATGCCTACCCGAATCCGCCATGAGGTGATGAAGTTATGCGTCCATTGGTGACGGTCTGTTGCGGAAGGTCGTTCGTCATTTTGATTAGAGAAGATCGGCCTGGCGGCGGGTCTGATCAAGAGGCGACGCACGCGAAGATGGTGGACACGTCATCCGCATTCTGGAGTGTGAGGCAGCCGTGCGAGCGCCGGTGCATCTTCCCTATTTCGTTCGCCTGGATCACGCATCGGAATGTGCCTGCAGTCCTCCGAAGCCGCGGCTTTGAGCGCCAATCAACGGCCATACGAAATCGACTTGCCGCCTTAACGTGGGCTTTGGCACGTCGATCGGACCCTCATAAGGACATTCACTGTCGCCGCGTGCGTGCATCGTCTACAGGCCGCCGTTTTGAGTCGCAGAATGTTTGGATGGTGGAGTCCCAGAACCACCTCGCAGAGGAACATCTTGAAAGAGTTTGTTTGCTGATCGCGCAATCATTGGAAGCTTTGTGCTCTCCAACTTCTCAGCGACGCGTCTTTTCGGCCTCCCTATTGACAGAGACCATTTGCTCTTCCAAGGGAAAGGCCATTTCCAGAAACATGCGGGCCGGGTCCGATCGAACATGAGTCACATTTCGCAGCTGCCAGTTGAGCGCGTCACGATTCCAGTTCTGCAACGATTCAAAGAGGAGAGGCGTGCCATCGTCATGACCACGGCTTATGATGCGGTAACGGCGCGTATCGCCGATCCTGTGGTCGACCTCATTCTTGTTGGCGATAGCGTCGGCAACGTATGCCTTGGGTTTGATGACACTTTACCGGTCAGCATGGCGATGATGAATCACCACCTGGAAGCGGTCGCGCGGACAAGGCCTCGGGCCATGCTTGTAGCTGACATGCCGTTTCTTAGCTTTCATCTCAGTCCCGACGACACGATACGCAACGCTGGAGGCTTCCTTCAGCGTGGCGCCGATGCCGTCAAGCTTGAGGGAGGGGGTAAGCGTGTCGAGACGATCCGAGCCTTGGTGAATTGCGAAATTCCCGTGATGGGCCATATAGGTCTCACGCCACAAAGCGTCAACGCAATGGGTGGCTTCAAGGTACAAGGTCGGAACGCCGACGATGCCCTACGTCTGCTTGACGATGCGCACCAGCTACAGCATGCGGGATGCTTTGCTCTTGTCCTTGAAGGCATCCCGGCTGAGCTCGCTGCCCGAGTGACTGAATCTCTGACCATACCAACGATTGGGATCGGAGCGGGTCCAAGTTGCTCAGGGCAAGTCCTAGTGTTCCACGACGTGTTGGGGCTCGCAGGAAGCCATTATCCAAAATTCGTGCGTGTCTATGTAGAGGGCCATCAGCTGCTGCAGGAGGGCCTCTCGCGCTGGGCAGCTGATGTCCGTAGCGGAGCATTCCCTGCGGCGCAGGAGTCATATCGGCTTCCGGACGGCTTGCGCGGGGCGGTCGTAAACTGGACGCCTTCCAAGTCAAGCTAGTGCAAGGTCCAACATGCAAACGAGCAAGTACGGTCGGGGAACTGCGCGGCGCCATTGCAGAGGAGCGCCAGTCCGATAACGAGGCGGGGCTTGCTGCGACGATACGTTGGCCGCACGATCGTCATCTAGCCCAGGCCGAAAGCTCGACGACCTCCGTTATCACCGTTAGTGAGCGCCTTCCTCGCACCCGCCCTAGTTGAGACCAAAAGAGGATCTCGGCAGATCGTCTCGTGACTTCCCAAACGGTGGCCGTGCCGCGAAGCGGCTCGGGTTCGTCTCTGCGCCAGATCCCGGGAGACTTGTCCGGCTTTATTTGAGACCTCGTCGAACCGGCGAGCCCGCCAAGCCTCGACACGCTTGCATTTTCGCGGCCATGCAAAGTACGTGTGCAAGCTGTTTCATCGTGGAGCCATTGTCGCATGCATTGGACGCGGGAGTTCAACAACGCGCGGTCGTGCGCCGCATGATCGTTAATCTCAATTAAATCTTCCGATCGAGATCGTCACCGTCTCGAGACGGTGAGAAGCAGACAGGCTCGCGATGAGCAATCGGATCGCCTCAACGAACAAGAACGGCTTGTTGGTTTCCAAAGGCCTTTTACTTCGGGCAGCTGCGGGTCTAGACGGAGATTCGAACGACTGGGAGATCTCGGGTTCAGTACGGCAGTCGAAGAACCATCTTGTTGAGTGTGAATGGATTGGCTTCGATCTGGGAAAACTGACGGCTAGACGACTGGTACAGCCGAAGCTAATCTCACGGCACTCGACCGTATTTGGATGGACGGCAATGGGCTGAGTTCGCCGGTGCCATACAACTGAGAGCAATACACGCTCGATTGGGTTGCTCTTATGCCGATCATCGCCTCGACGGCGGCTCGCCGTCGCCGCCGGATCTGGGTTCGAAAGCTATTCCAGCGGCTTCACAAGTCGTTGCTATCGGCACCCTGCCGTACTCAAACAATCAAATGGATACAGCTAGTTCATTGCAGGTTTGGCTTGCGGGAGACCTGAGCGTGGCGGCATTCCAAGGACGAGCTGAGACAGATATGGAACGCCTCGAACGATCGAGCGGATCGTTAGGGCGATCGCAATGATCGCGGCCCCGAGCACACCCGCGATGATCAACCGGGTCGTGAGATCCCAAAGCTCTCCGAATTGTATGAAATCCATGAGACGGAACACGGTACCCTGGACCAGGTAGAGCAGCAGCGTGGTCTGGCCCAACTCCACAGCGATAAAGCGGGCCATTCGATTTGAATGGCCAAAGCGCCAGCATTGCAACAGGAGTACGATAGCGATTGCGGACGCAGCTGCAGAGCCAACAAACATCACAAGCACGTCTTGAGTTGACCGAAAGTCGTGAATTACCCCAAGATTGTTGTAGACATAGGTGCTCTTGCCCCAAGCTAGAAAGCATACGCAGGTCACAATTGAGAGAAATAAAATCAGGAGCGGCTTGTGATGTCGCAATGCACTGGTCGATCGTTCTCCCGATTGAGCAAGCAAGAAGCCGAAGCAGAAGAACGGGTAAGTAAATCTGATCAGCGGTGATATGGAGAATGTCAGAGGCACGAGCGCGACCAGTATGGCTGAGCCAGTTATGACCCACGATCGGCGGGTAAGGATGGTAGAAATCTTGATGAGAAGGTAGGAAATAAACGTGGCCCAGATGAACCAATACGTGCCAGCGAGATCGTCTAGAACTTCCGAAAGTCCGCTTGTTAGGCTGGTCGCGCGCCACAACGCCGCCAACTTAGCTGTCTCCATTATTGCCCACCAAAACAGCATCGGCAGCAACAGCTGCTTCGCACGGTCGCTGGCGGCTCGAGTGAACGGCTTTTGCAGCAGCGATCGAGCAGAAAGATATCCGCTTATCGCCATAAAAAGTGGCATGTGGAACATATAGATCAATTTGTAGTACGGTGAATACCAAAATCCGTCGTCTCGGTAGATGACATACTGGATCAGGTGCCCAACAATCACCAAAACAATGAGGGCACCTTTCGCGAAATCTAAACTGAGATCGCGATCGTATGCCTCTGCCGTGCGCGAGCTGGGGACGTTCGTTCGAGTCACGGGTAGCAATGTATCAAACATCTAGATATCTGTTGTTGAGGAGCCGGCGGCCCGTTGTCCGCTTCTTCTGCCTCATTTTTGATCCAAACGAAAGGCGATGGCGGGAGTTTTTGGAAGGAGGATAGGCTCAGCTTGTTAGGCCTTCCACGAACCAGCTGTGAGCCGCGCATCTCTGAATGCCTCGCGGAACTTTGTGGCAAAGACAAGATACCCTAATTTCGCACACGGCCGTAGCGGCATAGGCGCGGCATACGACTTGCGGACGTGTTTGCGGGAGGAAGACTGTCACGCTCAGTCTCCCGCTCGGCCCGACGCATCTCAGACCCGGCAGATGCGTCGGGCTTCCTTGGTTGGCCCAGCATAGTTGGCATGCGGTCCATCACTTTCGCTTGACGCCGAGGTGCTCACGCCCACAGGGGCTTCCGGTAACGGAACGGCGAGCACGCCAACATTGGGATTACGGCACGTGCTACGGGCGTGCGCCGATAGCGGTGCTCTGCAGTTCTGGCGCAAAAGCCGAGGACCAACCGTTTTGATTGGGAGGCTTGTTCGGCTTCGTGTGACTGATGCCGTCAACCCGCGTGCCTTGACGACTTTCGTCGCGCCATCTCTTGGTGCAGCTCGTGGCTTGGTGTGCATCCGCGAAGGCCTTTAGTTGGATCGTACTCGCATGATGATTGATAGAGAGCCAGCTCCACTAGTGTCGTTCGCGATTGCGAGATTCTATGCTCAAGGGTGCTGCTCGCACTCACTGTCGTGGATCGAGGGCAGCAGCCGTTCTTCGCGCATCAGCCGACTCAGCGGATCACAGACAGAATCGGCGTTCAGGCGTCACCTCCATAATCGCGGCTTCAAAACTCCTGAACGTTTCGGCGGCAAGGAGGAGCTGGCGCTAGTGACTTGTGCGGCCATGCTGTTGCGCAACAGTTTGTCTCGTGTGCCTACAAATTAGCTTCCTCGGGCTGAATTCAACGTTTCGGTCAACGACTCCTCAAATATGTCTAGGCCTTGTCCCAACGTGTCTTGGTCGATCGTAAGTGCGGGCAAGAACTTCACAACCTGATCCGTCGCTCCGCATCGCTCGATAATTAAGCCCTTCTCAAACGCTTTATGTGACGTCGCCTCTGCGATCTGTGTCGTTTTGCAATCGAAGCCGCATACCATGCCTCGTCCACGAACAGCAAACTTGTTTCCGTACTGATGCACGATGGCATCGAGCCGACGCCGCATAAATGCGCCCAAGCGTTGGGCCTGGTGCGAGAACGTCTGGTTACGCCAATACAGGGTCAAGGCCGCTTTGCCAGAAACGAGTGCAAGATTGTTTCCTCGAAACGTTCCCGTGTGCTCGCCTGGTTCCCATGCGTCGATCGCTTCTTTGATCAACAGCATCGACAGCGGCAAGCCGTACCCACTCAGCGATTTCGACATCACAACAATGTCTGGCGACAAAGCAGCGAACTCAAAGCTGAAGAACTCGCCTGTACGACCACAGCCCATTTGGATATCGTCAACTATGAAAATAGCTCCGACCTCTTTTGCCAAAGCCTGAATTGACTGCAACCATTCCTTACCCGCGACGTTAATTCCTCCCTCTCCTTGCACGGTTTCGACGAGAATGGCGGCGGGAAGGTCAATACCACTGCTCTCGTCCACTAATACCTTTCGCACGTAATCCGCCGGACTGTCAGCGGAGCCAAGATACCCATCATACGGCATGAAAGTTGTGCCGGATAAGGGAATGCTGCTGGCGTTGCGGTAAAAGCGGTTACCGCTCGCAGCTAGGGCTCCCAAGCTGTGGCCGTGATATCCATTCGTGAAACAAATGACGTTGTGACGCCCTGTGATCTTACGCGAGAGCTTTAGGGCTGCTTCAACGGCGTTAGCTCCCGTAGGACCCGTAAATTGAAAGCGATAGGAAAGATTCCGTTCACGAAGGATGACAGAGCTAAAAGTCTCCATGAATTCGACCTTTGCTGGAGTGGCCATGTCCAAGCCGTGGACGACGCCGTCCGACTCCAGGTACTTGGTGATGGCTGCTTTGATCTCCTGATTGTTGTGGCCATAGTTTAGCGCTCCAGCGCCGGACAGAAAGTCAATGACCTTTCGGTCGCCCTCAGTGAACATGATCGAGCCGCGCGCCCGACTGAAGACAGCAGGAAAGGAACGTGAGTACGAGCGGACATTCGACTCGAGCGTTTCGACTGTTTTCATTCTGCGCGGCTCGTGTACTCCGACCATGTGATCGTCTCCTCAACAAGAAAAGCTGCCTGACGAACATGCGCGCGGCCAACATCGTACAAGAGAGTCGAACAGTCGTCTCCCGACGTCCTTTGGGTTGCGCGTAGCGCGTCCGAAAATCAGCTCCATTGATTTAGCTGAGAACCGTGCGGAACGAAGCTACTATGTCTAGTAGTATCTCCACGTCCAACGAACGCCACTGGCTAAGGTCGTCTTTCGCGGACAGGCTCTTGCTTAGCCGGCGCGCGAGGAATTGTCGCATGCCGTGCGGTAGCTTGCGTTAGAGATGAATCCTGAAAAAGAGAAAGACTGGACCTAACTTTCATGGTGACCCAAAAGGGTGCACTCCCGTCGGTAGCGAAGGCAGGGCTTGAGATCGCATCGATCAGGGGCATCAGTGTTAGGGCTGCAACGGATACGTAAGTTTCGGGTGCTTCGGCCCGCCGAAGGATACTGGGATGGAATGCTCCAATCTCGCGGTGCAAACTGTGGATCGCTCGCAAGTTCAACATGGCCTGCAGCCTTTTGTGATTGCAGCGATCGTCTTAAGGGCTGCGTGATTTCGCTGTGATTGGCGCGTCATCCTCCACAGACACCGGGGCCGGACTTTCTGTGGAGAATTCGCGAAAGCTCGGGTGAACCCTTTTCGGCGAGGTCCTGCCTGGCAAGCCGCTGCCGTGGTACTTTCGGCCTAAGCTCAGCATCGCCGTTAGTGCGCACCTTTGTTCGGGCGAGGAGGGCCTCTGCTCGTCTGATTACGCGATCATACAGGTGGCGTTGTTGTCAGGAGCCCTTGCAAGTGCTTCGATAAGAGGCCGAAAGCACAACAACAGAGACAGGAATGCGGCAAGGTGGAAAGGCCATGGTGCCACGGGCGCGAGATAAGCAGTGGCAGCGGCACATGGATCGATATCGCAAGCGCCGCGCGGGCGCGGTGTGGTGGAGACTGCTGCTTCCCCGTCTTTCACGCGTCCGTGCCGCCACGATGCTCGCGGAGCGCTTCATCGAGGCAGGTTATCAACTCCAGACCGGCAAAGGGTTTGGCGAAAAAGCCAGCTACACCGGCGCTCAACGCGCGGGCTCGCGTACGATCATCCGCGACGGCAGTAATCAGGATGAATGGCGCAGCGTGGCCCTGGGCCCGCATCTTTTCCAAAAGTTCAAAGCCGCTCATCGTGGGCATCTGCACGTCTGCAATGACACAGGACGTGTTCTTCAATTGAGACGACCGCAAGAACTCCTCAGCCGACGCAAACGTATGAACGACGTGGCCCTGCGATTTCAAAAGGTTGCTCAGTGCGGCACGAATCGAAGGATCGTCGTCGACAACGGAAACGGTTGAATACCTGGACAAGACACCCCGTTCTAGTTGGGCGAAGGCGGTGGCAGAAGCATGACAGCCAACCGAAGGGTGCGCGTGTTCGATGAAATTGTAAAATCATACTTAGGTTTGTACCGTGAAACGGTCGGTGCCAATTCCAAGCCTCTCACTCATCCTGATCAAATCGGCTAGCGATCGAGCGCCCATCTTCTTCATCACGTGCCCGCGATAGATTTTCACTGTAATCTCGGCGAGCCCGAGTTCCGCGGCTACCTGTTTGTTCAACAGGCCGGCGGCGACCAGTTTCAAGACATCCTGCTCTCGTGGACTTAGGGCCTCAAACAAGGACTGCAGCCTCCCGACGACCTTCTCTACACCCCGCCTCTTCCGATCCTGTTCGATAGCTGCGACTACGCCATCGAGCAGTTCCTGATCGCGAAATGGTTTGCTGAGAAAATCGATTGCTCCACTCTTCATGGCTTTGACGGTCATCGGAATATCGCCATGAGCGGTGATGAAAATGATGGGAATGTGAATCTTCAGTTTGGCTAACTCACTCTGGAGCTCAAGCCCGCTTGATCCTGGCAGCCTGATGTCAAGCACGAGGCAGCTAGGAACATCAGGAAGCTCGCTCTGGAGCAGTTCCTGGGCCGTTCCGTAAGCAACGACATCTAGACCAATCGAACGAAATAGGTTGACCAGGGATTCGCGCATCGAGAGGTCGTCGTCGACGACGAGGACGCTCGGCCTCACCTCCGGCCCTACAACATTTGCGGCTTCCTTCCGCGATTCAGAGCGCTTGGTCACGATAAGAGCCTCGTTTGTACGGTTTAAAGTAGAATAATCTCGTAACGACGACCGTTGATTGAGGTGCGCAGCCTTTGGCGCAGGCGAATCTTTGAGATTTTCGAGGTACGTGACTGGTTAGCCATTCGCACCCGACCCATTACAGGTAAGTCTAGCAAAAACCGCTTGAGTGGTCGAGAACAGCCTTTCGCGTCTATCCCCGGCGCGTTGGAGCGGCCCCGCGGCATCGATCAAATCGATGAACAGCCGGTCGAGAAGCACCTAATCCAGGACTTGAGGCGCTTGCTTTAGCACGGCGGCGCGTGTCGCCTGGCCTTCGCGAGTGGGGCCGCAGCGGACGACTCATTTTGCGGCTGAAGCATCAGAATGCCCGGCGCCTTGGTCGTTGAACGCCGGGGCGCGAGCTGAACGAATTGGCGCGATTGTGCTTGTGCACGCGCAGATCCCGTCGGCGTTGCGATCGGCAAGAGGCGTAAACTATCGCACCCGTACTAAGGAAAATAGAAACCAGAACGACTAGCAGCGGCATCAGGACATGAACACTTCTTTTCCGTCGTCAGAGCGCCTGTGAGTTGCGTCTTGGCGAGCTCGGGGAAAGCACCTTGCATCGGCTTCGTACAACCTGACGCAAGGTGCGATTCAAGTCCTTTCCGTCATCATGTTTGTAGGAATGCGCTCTAACTCACGCTGTTGGAGGGGCGCTCACGTTCGTTCGTCTCGTTGCTTCCTTCACCAGCAAAAGCCAGCTGCTTTGCTCTCCTGCATCAGCCAGACAATCGCTGATCCAGCGAAAGAATCATTCTCGTACCAGAATTGGCGGACATCACCGTGCCCGGAGTTGAAGATTAGCTCTTTGACCTACATAGGAACGGCAAAACGCGCCCCGAGCGGTCAACCTGAAGCCCTTGTCAGACCTGCCAGTAGCTCATCGATCCGCCAAGAGCATAGAGCCGAGGTAGGGTCATTAAAGGCGGCCCGACGCACTCCGTCGAGAAGAAAGCGCGCCGGGTTCGCCCCACATCGCCAGTACATCCGTGGTGATGCTGCCTCCAATGAAGCAACCAGCGTGGCAAAACTGAGGCTCGCTCAGCAAGGCAGAGTAGTAGTGACTCCCTGCGTCTTCGTACCTAGCGTACAGTGTACGCTCCTGGTGTAGATTTATCGAATTGGCAAAAGTCCGATCCGGCAAAGTTCTCGTCCGCAGAGGTTGAATAAATGTTGTCACAGTGAGCGCGGCGACAGAGGCGTTCCGCCGTCCTTCGTTTTGATTGCAATTATCTTCCGCTTTTGGGATAGCTTACGCCTTGCTTGAAGCGATTTAAGCAGCGAGATATCTCTCGGATCTATCGTCTCTCCCGTGAAGAGACAGACTTCGTAAGCTCGCGAGCTGAGTGCTACAACCCGACGTTAAGTGGGGTTCAAGGTCTTTTTTCGTCGCTCCGAGGCAGCGCTCCTGACAATTCGGCGTTCGGGAAAACGTAAGCTCTCGGGTAGCATAGCGATCAGCCCCGCGGCTATCCGTCCCAACAGATAAGAGCAGATTGCGAGTCCCGGCGGCTGACCAAGTTCCTTACGATTCTCCGCAAACCGTAACCGAGCGAGTTTTCTCCATATCCGCTTCGGCCACGGGGGCCTTAATTTGGGTGCGCCTGAGAACCGCGATCGTCGCCGAGACGATCAGTGGCAGCATACCTGACGCAGGACCTCATTGAGCAGTCCACATCGCACGATTCCCAAATACGCCCTAGTCGGGAACGCCGTTGCCAATGCTGTGCAGGCCCGCCTGCGCGCGGGATTGGGCTGGATCGACACGATCAGTCCGTGACGTATTGTGTAAGTCGCATCTTGGCTGCCGCGGTCCAGTCTTCGGCGGCCTTGATCGGTACTCGCCCCGTGCGAAGTCCCTTCACAAGCTCGCCCCATATGTGTCAGATTCTGGCTCAGTCCTTATTGACTGGGCGGGCAAATGCCGTGGGATTCCCTCAGCCGAACTCTGTTCGGCTCAAATGTCGACAGTGACATCCAGCCCCTGTGGGAGGACGGTGATCGCGCGTTCTGCCGTGCGTGGCGCCAGCAAATCCACGGCAGCAGGGCTGTCGTCCTTGTCGTGCGGCCCATGGCGGAACACCCAGCGACGCTCGACCGCCTCGCACATGAATGTGAGCTGAGGGAGGAGCTAGACGAGGCGTGGGCGGTGCGGCCGTTGGAACTCATCCGGGAAGCTGGTCGGACTATGCTGGTCCTGCAGGATCCATGCGGCGAGCCACTGTTAAATTTACTCGGGAGCCGCATGGAGCCCGAGCGCTTCCTGCGCCTCGCTGTTGGTATCACAAGGGCGGTGGGCAAGCTTCACCAGCGCGGCTTCGTGCACAAGGACCTGAAACCCGCTCACATTCTGGTCAATTGTCCTGACGAACAGGTCCGACTCACTGGGTTTGGTCTGGCTTCCCGACTTTCCCGCGAGCGCGTGCCGCCTGAGCCTGCCGAGTTCATCGCCGGCTCGCTGCCCTACATGGCGCCCGAACAGACCGGACGAATGAATCGCTCAGTCGACTGTCGAAGTGATCTCTATTCACTTGGCGTGACATTCTATCAGATGCTGACCGGCGCGCTGCCGTTCACGGGCTCAGATCCCTTGGAGTGGATCCACTGTCATATTGCAAGAAAAGCGACACCGCCTGTTGAAAAATCGCAAAACCTCCCGGAGCCAATCTCTCAGGTTGTGATGAAACTCCTCGCGAAAGCCGCCGAGGAACGCTACCAGACGGCCGCTGGCCTCGAGCACGATCTGCAACGCTGTCTGGCGGCATGGGCCAACCACGGTCGCATCGACACATTTGAGCTCGGCGCAGACGACACACCTGATCGGTTGCTCATCCCCGAGAAGCTCTATGGCAGAGCCCGCGACATCGATACCTTGCTTGGCTCTTTCGATCGCGCGGTGAAGAGCGGCGCGCCGAGATTGGTGCTGGTTGCCGGCTACTCCGGCATTGGTAAGTCCTCGCTTGTCCAGGAGCTACACAAAGTACTCGTGCCCTCGCGCGGACTGTTAGCATCAGGCAAATTCGAGCAACTGAAGCGCGATGTTCCCTATGCGACATTAGCACAGACCTTTCAGAGTCTTGTGCGTCCTCTTCTCAGCAAAAGTGAGGGCGAACTCGCGACCTGGCGGCAAGCGCTCCGGGAGGCGCTCGGCGCGAATGGGCGCCTGATGGTCGAATTGATCCCCGATCTGAGCCTGATCATTGGCGAGCAGCCCGCGCCAGCTGAGCTTCCACCCCGGCAAGCGCAAAATCGTTTCCAACTCGTGCTTCGCCGTTTTATCGGTGTTTTCGCCCGGCGAACCCATCCATTGGTGCTCTTCCTCGACGATTTGCAGTGGCACGATGCCGCAACGCTCGACCTGATTGAGGATCTTCTGACTCAGTCGGACCTGCACCTGCTGTTGATTGGAGCTTACCGCAGCAACGAAGTTGATGCAGGCCATCCACTGAAACGCAAGCTCGAGTCCATCAGGGTCGCCGACGTAAATCTCGAGGAGATCACGCTGTCGCCCCTCACTGCAGTCGATGTCGCGCAGTTGGTCGCGGATACCCTTCGCTGCGGACCAAAGCGCGCTGCCCCGCTTGCAAAGTTGCTGCATCAGAAGACGATGGGCAATCCGTTCTTCGCCATTCAATTCTTGTCCGAACTTGCCGAAGAGCAGCTGTTAACGTTCGATCACGAGCCGGGGCTCTGGCGTTGGGATCTCGAGCGCATTCACGCAAAAGCGTACACCGAGAACGTCGTCGATCTGATGCTCGGAAAGCTCATCCGGCTGCCCGAGGAAACGCAGAACGCGCTGCAACAGCTTGCCTGTTTCGGCAACATCGCCGGGACGGCGGAGCTTGCGATCGTGCTCGAAACCTCACACGAGCAGGTGCATGCGAGGCTTTGGCCGGCGATCCGGCAGGAACTGATCGCGCGCCACGGAACAGTCTACCGGTTTGTCCACGATCGCGTTCAAGAGGCGGCTTACTTGCTGGTGCCGGAATCCTCGCGCGCTCCTGCCCATTTGCGGATCGGTCGAATGCTTGCGGCACATGTCCCTGCGCACAAACGTGAGGAGGCTATCTTCGATGTTGTCAGTCAACTCAATCGAGGTGTCGCGCTCATCGCTTCCGGTCAGGAGCGAGAGCAGCTCGCGGAGTTTAATTTAATCGCAGGGCAGCGTGCCAGAGCGTCGGCGGCCTACGCCTCGGCACTGACATATTTCACCGTCGGTGCTGCGCTGCTCGCGCAGGATTCGTGGCAAAGGCGCCACGAACTCGCATTCGCACTGGAAACCAATCGGGCCGAATGTGAATGCTTGGTAGGCCGGCTGGAGGCTGCGGAGTGCCTCCTGTCTGCGCTGTCGAAGCGCGCTTTGAGCGCGCCCGAACGAGCGACGGTCGCATGTTTGCGGGTCGATCTTTACTTGACGCTCGGTCAGCACGGCCGAGCGGTGTTCATAGGTCTCGAATATCTTCGCGATGTCGGGATCGAGTGGTCGCGGCATCCGACGGACCAAGAAACACTAACCGAATATCAGCGGATGTGGTCACGTCTGCCGGACGCGATCGAGGAGCTTGCTGGTTTGCCTGAAATGACAGATCAGACCACGCTTGCCACGCTTTCCGTCTTGACGCGGATTCTTCCGCCCGCAGGTTTCACGGACGCCAATATATCCGCCCTGGTCATCTGCAGAGCCGTCAGCATCAGCCTCCAATACGGCAACACTGATGCGTCTTGTACCCACTACGCATGGCTGGGCCGAATCTCGGCCGGCCGCTTCGGTGACTACCAAGCGGCTGATAAATTTGGTCGTCTTGCGTGCGATCTGGTTGATCGCGGTGAGTTCTCTCGTTTTCGGGCTCCGGTCTATTTGGCGATGGGAGGCAACGTGATCCCGTGGACGAAGCCCCTGAGGGACGGACGAGTGTTGATCCGGCGAGCGCTCGAAGCTGCGAACAGCATCGGCGATTTCATCTATGAGGCGTACAGCTTGGTTCATCTAACCTCAAATATGTTGATGGCAGGAGATCCCCTGAAAGAGGTGCAGAATGAGATAGAGAAGAGCCTTGCTACGATACGGAACAAAAAGGTCAAGTTTGCTGCTGATGCCATGACTGCACAGCTCGCAATTATTAGAACCATGCGCGGCCTCACGCGCTCATTCGGTTCCTTCGATGATCAGCAATTTGACGAGCAGGACATCGAGCGATCATTTGAACGCAGTCCGGAGCTGTCACCGAGCGAAACCGTCTACTGGATCCGCAAACTTCAGGCGCGGTTTCTGGCCGGCGATTATCCTGCAGCTATTGCTGCTCGCTCGAAGGCAGAGCCCCGATTGTGGACCATCCCGACAGAGTCCTTGATCGCGGAGTTTCACTTCTATGGCGCGCTGTCTCTCTCCTGTTACTGCGAGAGGCTGTGTGAAAGCGAACAACAGCAACATCGAGAAATGATTGATGCCCATCACAGGCAGCTGCAGATATGGGCCACAAATTGCCCCGAAAACTTTGACAATCGGGCTTCCTTGGTCGGGGCTGAAATTGCGAGGCTGGAATGCCGGGATGCAGACGCAATGCGGCTGTACGAACACTCAATCCAGACCGCAGGACGTAACGGTTTCGCCCATCACGAGGGGGTCGCTTGTGAACTTGCAGCGCGCTTTTATGCAGCGCGCGGCTTTGACAGGATCTCCCGGGTTTACCTGCAGGACGCCCGGCATGGCTACCTTCGTTGGGGAGCAGATGGTAAGGTGCGTCAACTCGACGAGCTGAATCCCCATCTCAACCATGAGGAGACCACTCTTGCCGTGAATGGCATGAGGATCGGAGCTCCGGTTGAGCATCTTGATCTGGCGACGGTGACAAAAGTGTCGCAGGCCATTTCCGGCGAGATTGTGCTTCAAAAGCTCATCGACACGCTTTTGCGGACTGCCATTGAGCAGGCTGGCGCCGAGCGAGGTTTGTTGATTCTGCTGGATGGGGACGAGCCACGGATCGAGGCGGAAGCTACAACGGTAGCGGATGCGCTGCTTGTAAAGGTAGGTGAACAGCCCGTGACTCCGATGGCTCTTCCCGAGTGCGTGCTGCATTTCGTCCTACGTGTCCGCGAAAACGTCATTCTCGAAGATGCTGCCGCCCAGCCTTCATTTGCGGAAGACCCGTATATCCGCGAGCGCAAATCGCGTTCTATTCTTTGCCTGCCACTGATCACGCAAGGCAAGCTGATCGGCGTACTTTATCTGGAGAATAATCTCGCCCCGCGCATATTCTCGACTGCGCGCAACTCGGTGTTAAAAATGCTTGCCTCTCAAGCTGCAACAGCGCTGGAAAACAGTCGGTTGTACAGCGAAGTGCAGCAACGGGAGGCGAAAATCCGACGCTTACTCGACGCTAACGTCGTCGGAATCTTTATCATCCGCAAAGGGGGCGAGATCATCGAGGCAAATCAAGCCTTCCTCACGATGGTTGGATACGACCAAAGCGATCTTCTCGCAGGGCGAGTGAACGGTCTCGACCTGACGCCTCCAGAATGGCACGAGCGCACAATGGATGCTCGGACAGAAGCAAAAAGGACCGGAGCTGTTCAGCAGTTCGAGAAAGAGTATATTCGGAAGGATGGCAGCCGCGTGCCGGTGCTAATTGGCCTCGCCGTATTCGATGAGCGACAGGACCACGGTGTTGGCTTCGTCCTCGATCTGACAGAGCGAAAGAAAGTGGAAGCGGAAGCCCGTGAAAGCGAACGACGTTATCGCGAAACTCTGATGGGCCTTGCACACGCTAATCGGATCACGACAATGGGACAGCTGGCCGCCTCGATCGCCCATGAGGTGAACCAGCCGATTGCGGCGATCAGCAGCAATGCGGGGGCAGGGCTAAATTGGCTCGGTGCTCACCCCCCAAATCTGGAAGAGGTTCGGCAGACCTTCGGTTTGATTGTCCGTGACAGTATGCGCGCGGGGAATGTGATTCGCCGGATCCGCGCTCTTATGAATAAGGCTCCGATACAAACGGAGCTTCTTGCAATTGACGAAGTGATCTTAGAGGTGCTGGCCCTAGTTGGCGCGGAACTCGCAAAACATGAAGTGTGGGTGCGAACCCGACGGCCTGAGGCGTTGCCGCTCGTTCGAGCAGATCGCGTTCAGGTGCGGCAGGTGATCCTCAATCTGATCACGAACGCCATCGAGGCAATGAGCCAGATCAACGAAGGCGAGCGCGAATTACTGATCGCTACGCGGACTGACGGCTCGAATAATGTAGTGGTCGCTTTTCGGGATACGGGTCCAGGACTCGATCCAAACAGCGCAGAGCGCGTGTTCGAGGCGTTTTACACCACCAAATCCGAAGGCATGGGCATGGGGCTGGCCATTTGCCATTCTATTATTGAGGCGCACGGGGGCCGAATGTGGGCGGGCGCCAATGATCCTCGCGGAGCCGTCTTTCAGTTCAGCATGCCCGTTGCGCCGGAGGGCGTGGATCGGGCGGAACAGGTCTCTTGAGCGTCTGAGGTCGAGTGGGTCGTCGAGCAGAGGGGCTCCGGGAGCTCCGGTCATCATGACAGAAGTAAGGTATCCCTCCGGCGGCGGCCGCCTTGTGTAGTTTGAGAGGCGGGCCGAGGATTTGACCTTAAGTCTAGCTTTAAGGTCACGTGGCGAATGCAGGTCAATGTGCTGGGCGCCGAGCGTCGGCGGCGATGGAGTTACGACGAGAAGGTTCGCCTGGTCGAAGAGACCTTGCAGGCTGGCGAGACGGTCTGCGGCGTCGCGCGCCGGCATGGGGTGGCTCATAGCCTGCTGTTTACGTGGCGTCGACAAGCGCGCCAGGGTCGACTGGGCGGAGATGCCGCGCCTGCTCTTGTTCCCGTCGAGATCACACCTGTGGCGGCTCCGATCTCGAACGGCGTGCCGCAACCGCCGTCTTCACCGCCTGCGCAGCGTGCAAGGGCTGGAATCATCGAGATCGAGCTTGGCGGCGGCTGTCGCGTTCGCGTTGACCGCGACGTGGACGTTGAGGCGCTGCAGCGAGTTCTTGAACTCCTGCGGCGACGATGATCCCGATTCCGAGCGGCGTCAGGGTTTGGATCGCCACTGGCCACACCGATATGCGTCGTGGCATGCGAAGCCTTGCTCTAACAGTTCAGGAGAGCCTGAAGCGCGATCCCCACGCTGGCGATCTCTACATCTTCCGTGGCCGCCGCGGTGATCTGGTCAAGATTCTCTGGCATGACGGGTTGGGCCTGTCGCTCTACGCCAAGCGCCTGGACCGCGGAAAGTTCATCTGGCCCTCGGCATCGGCCGGCGCGATATCGATCTCAGTGGCGCAAATGGCTTACATGCTTGAGGGCATCGACTGGAGGAATCCCCAACTAAGCTGGCGGCCGCAGAGCGCAGGCTGAGCAGAATAATCTGCAGCCTTTTTTTGCATTTTGGGGAGTCACATCGCGTCCAATCTGTGATTCACTGCGTCGCATGAATGCTAATCGCGACGCTGCTCCGGATGACATTGCCGCCCTGAAGGAGGCGCTGACTGTCGAGCGCGCGAAGGGTTTGGAGATCGCCGCTGAACTCGCGGTCGCCCGCGCGAAAGCGTCGGAAGACGAGGCGCTGATTGCCCAGCAGAAGCTGCAGATCGCCAAGCTAAAGCAACAGATCTACGGACAGCGGTCGGAGCGTTCTTCGCGCCTGATCGAGCAGTTGGCGCTGACATTCGAAGAGCTGGAGGCCGATGCCACCGAGGACGAGCTTGCGGCAGAACGAGCCGTGGCCAAGACGACGACAGTGCGCGGATTTACGCGCAAGCGCCCCGAGCGTCAGACGTTCCCCGAGCATCTGCCACGCGAGCGGGTGGTGATTGATCCGCCGACAGCTTGTGAATGCTGCGGCAGCAACCGTCTGCGCAAGCTCGGCGAGGACGTGACGCGGACGCTGGAAGTGGTGCCGCGCCAGTGGAAGGTGATCGAGACGGTGCGGGAGAAGTTCTCCTGCCGTGACTGCGAGAAGATCAGCCAGCCACCGGCGCCGTTCCACGCCATCGCCAGGGGGTGGGTCGGCCCAAGCCTCTTGGCCATGATCGTGTTCGAGAAGTTCGGTCAGCATCAGCCCTTGAACCGTCAGGCCGAGCGCTACGCTCTGGAAGGCGTGCCAATCGCGCTGTCGACCATGGCAGACGCCGTAGGGGCGTGCTGCACGGTGTTGGAGCCGCTGTCGCGGCTCTTGGAAGCCCACGTCATGGCAGCCGAACGCCTCCATGGCGACGACACCACCGTGCCCGTGCTGGCCTTGGGCAAGTGCGATGTCGCTCGATGCTGGGTCTATGTGAAGGACGACCGCCCCTTCGGCGGCTCAGATCCGCCGGCGGCGATGTTTTATTACTCGCGCGATCGAAGTGGTGAGCATCCGCAGGCGCATCTGGCCAACTACACCGGGATCCTCCAGGCCGACGCCTTCGGCGGATACATCAAGCTCTACGAGCCCGCGCGAAGTGCTGGGCTGATCAGGGAAGCGGCCTGTTGGGTCCATGCCCGGCGCCCGTTCTTCGCCATGGCGGATCTTGAGGAGAACGCGCGGCGCAAAGCGGCCGGAAAGAAGGAGATCGTCATCTCGCCCGTCGCCATGGAGATCGTGCGCCGCATCGACGCTCTGTTCGAGATCGAGCGCTCTATCAATGGCCAAAACGCCGACCAACGAAAGGCTGTTCGCCAGGCGCAGAGCGCGCCGCTCGTCGCCGATCTGGAAGCCTATATGCGCGAGCAGTGCGCGAAGCTCTCCCGCGGTCACGATCTGGCCAAGGCCATGAACTATATGTTCAAGCGCTGGGCCTCCTTCACGCGCTTCCTCGACGATGGCCGCGTCTGCCTCTCGAACAATGCCGCCGAAAGAGCGCTGCGCGGCATCGCATTGGGCAGAAAGTCGTGGTTATTCTGTGGATCCGACCGCGGAGGGCGCCGAGCCGCCGCCATGTATAGCGTCATCGTCTCTGCCAAGATGAACGCAGTTGACCCTCAGGCCTGGCTCGCCGATGTACTCGCTCGCATCGCCACCCACCCCGCCCACAGGCTCGATGAGCTGCTGCCCTGGAACTGGAAGACTGCGCAACAGCAAGGCCTTGCGGCGCAGGCGGCTTGATGGGGCACGTCAACAAAGTCAGCCACGTGTTCACTCTCAGCCATGTCGCTGAGATGCTCGGTGAAGACGAGGAATGGCTGTTCGAGGTCGCCGAAGAAATGGACACCGAGGATGGCCAGCTATGGGTCGTCGGCGTCGGTGAAGACGGGGTGATGGCGTTCACCGATGACGGGATCGAGAACCTCAAGGAGCTGATCGCAATCCACAAGGACACCCCCAGCATCATCGAAAAACGCCGCCAAGCGCTCGCTGCGATGATGAAGCCGAAGACCGAAGAGTCCGACGAGATCTAAACCGCTAACCGAACAGATCAACGCGCTTGCGGCCTACAGCGCATGGTTACGAAGTAAGCTGCGCGACCTCGATAATTTGAGACATTCGCGTTTCTTGCTGCCCGGCGGGAGTGTTGGCGCGACGGCTAATTGTGACGAACTGTCAGAAAATCTGCAACTCGACCGCAATGTCAGATTCCAGACGCTCGCTGGCTCTTTGCAAATCTCTAGAGAATTGCAAGCCATCAAGCGCAATCAAACGAAACCTGCAGGCGCAGTGTTCGAGATGGGACGGCAATCCTCATTCAAAGCATCGTTGTTTGAGCCGGAAGGACGATATCAATCCGGAAAGTAGTTTTTAGTTGCATGCAACCCTCGCCTAAGCTTGAGCAGAGCTTCGGAGGCAAATCAGGTTATCCCAGTCGCAAGAGTCCGTGCTGAACTGGTTGGGAAGGGGGTGCTTTGACAATAAAGAGCCGGCGCCGCGCTCGTAATCCGATCTCAATGCAAAGCATTGCTGCGATGCGGTGCGAACCATTCCATGGGCCGCTACTGGTGCATCGTTTTTTTCTGCGAAGTTCGCCCCGTAGCTGGACGCCACGGCTGCCGCTCGCGATAGACGGCGCGCGTTCAATGGCATCATGCACTCTTCTGTGATGCGTAAGGCACCTGACGCGAGCAGAAACCCCACCGCCGCCAGCACGTCGTTGGGCTCATGGAGATCAGTTGCGGAATCCGAGGCAAAGCGGCCACCGATTCCGACGGAAGGCGGCCAGCGATTCCGATCGAAAGCGGCCACCCAATCCGAACGAAGGCGGCCACCCTGTTGATAGGGTGAGACGGGGGGCGTTGTC
>NZ_JAACFU010000024.1 GCF_029051725.1 Bradyrhizobium sp. CSS354 | reverse complement strand
GTTGAGCTTGGTGCGATAGGCCTCGACTTTTCCCTTGTCGTCCAGTTGCATATCGAGCTTGACCACCTCTGCAATGCGAAGATCCCGGAGGGATTTAGCGGCTTGCTCGACCGCATTGGCAGCCGCCTTCTCCCACGAGTCGGTGCTGGTGCCGACCAGCTCAATGACCTTGTAGACGCTATCGGGCATGTCGTCCTCCTATTCGGGGTAGGGTCGGAAATCTAGCATCTGGATCGCGACGCTGAAACGTGTCGGCGATGTCGCGGAAAAGGGTCCGATTGGCTGTCGCTTTTCCTGAAGACTTGGTCGGCCCCGTCGAGATGCGGTCGCATTTTCAGCCCGAACGGATGCGCACATGAAATTTCTTCCTGCCGGTAGGCTACTGAATATCATTTTGCCGGCCGATGTCGTCGTTGCCGCCAAAGGTTTTGACCGATGAAGCGATGGCACCGCGTCAGCATCAGCAGCATGGTTCTCGCCGTGGGTCTGGTGTGGGCCGGGGCCCTGGTGGTCAGCCGATCGCACGTTCCATCAGAAGCCATAGCTTCATCGGTAACACGTACGCCTGAACTCATAGAGCGTGCGTGGCACCTGCCCGTGGCAGCCACATTCCAAAGACATGTTGATTGGCAATCAAATGGCTCTCGCTGCGGACCTGCCGCTGTTGCGAATACGTACCGGTCTCTTGGCGAGGCGGCGAGGACGGAGGGCAAGGTGTTGGCCCGCACGTGGAACTGCTGGACAGGCGTATGCATCATGGGTCTCACGCTCGACGAGCTGGCCAAAGTCGCCCAGTCCCACACCAGCCGGAAAGTTACAGTCTTGCGTGAACTCAGCGAGACCCTGTTTCTGGAGCATCTCCGTCGCTCCAACGATCCGGGGCGACGCTACATCGTGAATTTCGATCGCGCTCAAATTTTCGGTGCTGGGAGTGGCCACCATTCGCCAATCGGGGGCTATTTGGAAGCCGAGGACCTCGTTTTCGTGCTCGATGTCAATCTCGATTTCCAGCCCTGGCTCGTCGAGCGGAAGCGGCTGTTCGACGCTGTTAATACCTTCGACGGAGACGAGAAGCGGGGGCTGCTCTTGATAGAGTAATATCCCGCATGATCGCCTTTTGGCCCTCAGCCGACCCGCCGTGTGCATGCGGCTGAGGACCGCTTGTGACTCACTGCAGACGTTAGCGCTGCGCTGCGATGGGCGGCCGCGTAGCGTTACCAAGGATTAATTTCTTCGACAGGAGACGGAAAGAATCGATCTTCTAAGATGGGCTTAGCCGAGGAGATCGAGTCATCACGATGCGCCACAGCTCAATCCTGCACGCTGTTACCACAGCCGGTCTGCTCCTGGGAACCAGCCTCATCGCAGATGCATCCGCCGAGACCGCCAGCCACGCTTTGGCTGTCTCCGTCGACGATTTCAAGTATAGAGACACGTCGAACGAGCCCACCGATCAGACGGCCGTACATGAAAAGCGATTGCGGGCATTCATGACCGCGCTGCGGGACGATGTCACGGCGGACCACCGTTTTAAACTTGTGCCGTCCTCCTGCGCTTCAAATTGCCCGACCGATGGACCAATGTTGCGCGATCGGCTGCGCGCTGCGTCACAGGCCGGCGCGCAGATCCTGATCATCGGCGGCTTCCATAAGATGAGCACGCTGGTGCAGTTTGCGCAGACTGTTGCTATCGATGCAAAATCTCAGCGCATCGTGTTTAGGAAATACTTTCAGTTCCGCGGCGACAACGACGAGGCATGGCAGCGGGCGGAGCGTTTTGTATCGGAGGACGTCCGCGACCGGCTGCTTGAAAGCAGATCGCAGCAATAGACTACGCGCGACACATGTGTCTGACACCGTGAGTCCGGTTTTGGCCCTTTGCAGACCTGCCGACGACCTTTGAGAATGTCTGCTGTCAGAGGGTGCGCCGAACTAGGGGGCAAGTGACCCGATCTTCGGACCAATCAATGATTTCGATCAACATACCTCGTGCTCACCCGCTATTCCTGCAAGCAGGCACTCGCCGCGAGAACCCCAGGCGGTGAAGCATTGCACAAGGTACACTGGTCAAATCCTGAGTTTCTGCTTGTCAGGGGCGCGCCCTCCCGATCTTTCCAGCCGCCAAGCTTTCAGAATTGGCGAGAACGTCCAAGGCCCGGCGCGGCACTCAGCTTCGTCGGGGCCACGACGCGGACGATGGTGCCGTTGGCCAACAGCCTCGCTTCAGGGTTTCGCGAGACGTCAGATGGGTAGGAGCACGCCCCCAACTTGGGACCGCATCCAAGGGCCGAAAATCAGCTTCACATCTAATCTTACCGCAAGCCGCTCCGTGGGGAGCGGAAGTTTCAGGCTAACCTCATCATAATTTCAGGACAGCGATCCCTGGCCATGGTTTAGTGGGAGCGGCCTAGTTCCGAACGCGGTGCCATCCATATGGTGGCAACATGGCCTTTCAAGACACTTTTCGAAATTCTCCTTCACGGCTCGGTCAGGAGAAGCCAATGGGGTTGCGAAACCTTCGAAACGTCGTCGGCCTCACGATGCTTCTTGCCGGAGCCACCTCGGCGACTGTGTCCACCTGTCGTGGAGACGACGCCTGGCCAGTGCGCACTGTGAAAATCATTGTACCGTTTGCCGCAGGCTCCGCGAACGATGTAAGCGCGCGTTTTTATGCCGACGGATTGACCAGGCGCTGGGGCAAGCCCGTCGTGGTCGAGAACCGGCCCGGCGCCGATGCCGTCGTCGGTGGCGGCGCGTTTGCAAACGCCAGGGACGATCACACTCTTCTCTATGGGACCGCCTCGATGGTCACCGTGAGCCCGCTATTGCAGGACTCGCTTCCCTACGATCCGTCCCTTGACATGCTACCGATCGCCTCGACGGCTAGTTCCACCTGGTCATCGCGGTTCACGACCGCCTTGCGGTGCGCTCGCTGCAGGAGCTGGCAGAACTGGCCCGAGCGAAGCCGGGTGAATTGTCGTGGAGTTCGGGCCCGAGCCTGCCACACTTCGTTTTCGCGGCAATGCTGGCGAGGCACGGGCTCAAGCAGGTCTACATCCCTTATCGGGATGCCTCGGCCCAGCAGGCGGATTTTGGCGAGGGACGGGTCCAAATTCTTTCCCACGCCCTGCTGTCGGTGAGAGCTCCTGTCCTTGCCGGCAACGCGCGGATACTGGCCGTCACCAGTCCTGAACGCCAACCAAGCTTGCCCGACGTGCCGACCGTCGCTGAATCCGGCTTTGCTGAAATGGAAATCGAGGGTCTTGCAGGTCTGTTCGGCTGGCGCGACATGCCGCCGGCGTTGCGCGACAGGATTTCCGCGGACGTGAAGGCGGTGGCCGCCGATCCCTTGGTCCGCTCTCGAATTGAGGCAAGCGGCGCGCAAGTCCTCGGCGGCACGCCCACTGAGTTTTCCGCGGCCATTGAACGGCAGCGAACGCGCATCGAGCAGATCAGCCGCGTCCTCGATCTGAAAAATGTCGCGAGGTAGTCGGCGTCAGGAAACAGGGAGGTTCAAATGAAGCTTCGGGCCGCCATCGTCGGTGGAGGAATAGGCGGTCTTTCCGCGGCATGCGCCCTGCGTCGAAGGGGCATCGACGTCATGGTTTTCGAGCAATCCGATGCGCTGGGCGAGATCGGTGCCGGCCTGTCGATCTTTCCGAACGCGCTGCGGCAACTCGAGCGAATGGGGCTGGGACCAGCTCTGGCCAACGTCGGCGCCAAGATCGGCGATGCATCACAATACTGCCGCTCCGATGGCACCAAGGTCGGCTCTGTCGTCACGACCGACTCCAGCGGCTGGAATGGCATGTATGGCATGCACAGAGCCGATTTGCTGAATGTGCTCGCGGCAAGCATTCCGGCAGAAGCCGTCCGCACCGGGTATCACTGCATCGGCTTCGAGCAGAGCGCGGCCGCAGCGCGATTGAAATTCGCAAATGGGGAAACCGTCGAAGCCGACCTCGTGATCGCTGCAGACGGCATACATTCTGCCTTACAGAAGTATGTGGTCGAGCCGACACTACCGGAATATTCCGGCGTCCGCTCCTATCGCGGTTTGATTGCCAGCGACAAACTTCCGGGATGGCGAGAGGCAGCCCATCAGGTTTGGATGGGGGACGGAAAGCACTTTATTGTATTTCCGGTCCGCGCTGGCCGGCTGCTGAACTATGTCGGCTTCATCCCCAGCGCCGACGCCAAGGCCGAATCCTGGTCCGCGATTGGAGACCGCGACGAGTTCGCGTCGTCCTTCATCGGATGGGACGCGCCGGTCGTGAGACTGCTGGAAGCGGTGGAGAGCTGCTTTTGGTGGGGTTTGTATGACCGCAAGCCGCTGCAATCGTGGACCAATGGGCGGCTCGCGCTATTGGGTGACGCTGCCCACGCCATGCTTCCGCATCTAGGGCAGGGCGGCAATCAGGCGATTGAAGACGGCATCGCTCTGGCTGTCCTTCTTGAGGGACGAGATCCGGTCGAGGTGCCGGCCATCTTGCCGCAGTACGAAAAAATGCGCCGTGTCCGGACTGACGTCATTCAGGCGGAGGCACGAAAAAACGGACTGCGTTTCGATTCGAAATATGAAGACCTCGAACAACGCGATCGCGAAGTTGCAAACTCCGCCGCATTCCGCAGATGGCTGTTCGATTATGATGTCGAGAACGTCGCCATTGGCCAGCGCGCATAGTCAAGATTTGCCGGCTCGTCGCTGATGGCTGCGATGCCGAGCGTCGCTGTCAGCTTCTCTGAGAACGCGGCTTATGGCCCATAGCTGACCTGCCCGCGCAGCCGATCCATGACCGCTTGTGACCCTGGCTGGTGAAAACACCGCGCCTGGGATACGCCAGTGGCCATCTCATGACAGTGTCTCATCCGTCGTCGCGCTGTTTGCATGCAATCCGCCGCGCCACGAGGACAACCATTGGGCGAAGCGCTCTTTTGGGTCACTTAAACGCTTGCTTCAAATCGTGCTGAATATCGGCTTTGCAGGGTTAGATCAGAAGTTTGCATCCGCGCCAAACCGGTGCTTTTGGCCCGTTGCAGACCTCCACCATTGCATCAGAGCCAAGCTTCAGTCTCCTTCGATCCAAATTCCTGTCGGGCGAACTGGCGCAGCCAGCTCAGATCGGCTCAGGAACGCTCGTTGCCGACTTTTGCGCCGGTCTTGGCGTTACCGTGCGTTATCTTGCCTATAAGTACGGAGCCAATGTCACTGGTATCGAATTCACGCCTGCGCGCGTCGCAGGCGCGCAGGATCTGACCAGGCGCGTCGGCCTTCAGGACGTGGCGCGAATCATCGGGCAACGTGATGAACGTTCCACTGGTGACGCGAGCGTCGACGCCGTCGTCAGCCAAGAATCATTCTGTCACGTCCCTGATGTGAAAAGGACCGTGATGGAAGCCAGCCGTATTCTCAAGGCGTCGGTCGATTGGCCTTTACCGATTGGGTCGCCAACCAACCGCTTTCAGCCGCAGATGCGCAACTGATGTGGGACGCGATGGCAATTCAGCCGCTCCGCTCGATTCCTGACTATTGTCGCCTGGTCGAGGGCACTGGCCTCAAGGTGCTTTCGGTCACAGACTTGACCGACGAATGGGGCCCAATCCTCAAGGATCGCCTCGCGATGTATCAACGCTTGCACGAAGAAGCGCGACAGGCCGGAACACCGCTTGAACACGACACATTTCATAAATCGTACATTAGATTTGTCGAACTCGTTCAACAGCGCAAACTAGGCGGCATAAGAATCGTTGCGACGAAGTAGGTCCTAAGCTTCTCAATGTAGATGTGATTTGTTGCGCTGCATATGTCGCTTCCTGGCCCATCGGGTGGTCGCGCTAATTGATGACCATCAGAATCTCTTCCGCACGAGCAATAATTGATATAGGCTAAACATCCAGCCGCCAGCGGGTGGTGCCGAACGCCTGTCCATTCTGAGCGGTATATTGCCCACGGCAGGGTCTATGGTCTTTCGCTCAACGCGGCTTTAGCCGCCCGTTTTTGTTGAGCCCGAAGCAAACCCTTAATTTTCGAACATTCCTCGAGAGGAGGAAGTCATCATGCATTTTTGTATGACAGGGCAATACACACCAAAATCTCTCAACAGCATCATGGAAAATCCCAAGACCAATCGGTACGAAGCGGCCAAGAACCTCATCGAAGCCGCCGGCGGAAAATTGATATCAATGTATAGCACCGCTGCCGAAGGCCCGGGCGTCTTGGTAATCTTCGATGTGCCTGACCCCACTGCAGCACCGGCAATTTCTGGCACCGTCGTGGCATCCGGCGCCATTCATAACGTAAGCCTCATCAGGCTTTGGACACAGGACGAAATTGCCCAGGTCCGTCAAACTGCAAGCCAGCTCCGGGGGGAGTACTCCCCGCCGGGCAATTGAAGACAAACGGCCAATACCGCGGCCTGAAGTCGACCAGTTGAATTCAACGTCGGCGGCAGTTTGGCGGTCTGCCGCCAACTGATGCCCGCCAAAATATTTTTTGAGGCCATCATGCCTGAGACATTTGAGATCATCATGCCTGAGACATTGGAAATCCTGCTGTGGTTTGCCGCGCTCGCGACGTGGCTGATGCTTCTCTTCGTCATCCTCAGGACGGCGCTAGAACCGCTATTCAAGCGCATGCGCCGACTGCGCGATGAATCTTTCAAGGTGAAGGTGAAGTGATGTCGGGCCTACAGTTTCCGACAGAAACTAAACCGGCCTGCTCCGGTGACGAAGATTAGCATCGCGCCTCCCATGATGGAGATATTCTTCAAGAAATGATTGTACTGGCCAATTTGCTGCGCACCGGCCGGATACTCCCAGTAGCGGTGGGCAATAGCAGTTGCGACCAGCACGAAGACAAAGGTCAGCACCGCGCAGTAGCGCGTACCGACGCCCAATATCAAACCAATGGATATCAATGTTTCCAATGCGATATTCGTCAGAGTGAACAGCTCAGGTGCTGGAAGGTTCAGCGACTTAGAATAGCCGACAGAGCCACTGAAGTTGGTTATTGCTCCGTACGCGCTACCAACGAATACCCACGCAAGTAGAATGCGACCAACCAAGATCAGTGCATCAGCTCTCTTTTTGGCGAATTCATCAAGGGCCAGGGACAGAGAATTGAATTTCATCGGTAAAGCCTCCACCCTTGTTATCTAACGCGGCTGAAAAACTCTTGTTAGCAATCTATCACGATTAGGGGGGCCGTATGAAGCGCTTCACCTTCGGCGCGCTGCAAACGATGCCTCCTTCATCGTCCGCCCTTTTCGGGAGTGGCTTTGGCCCAAATGCCTGCTCCTGGCCCGTAGCTGACCTGCCGCGCGCAGCCGGTGAAGGACCGCTTGTGACCCGAATACGACATCAGCCTCTTCCACCAATCTGTCCATGCGAATAGAATGCGTGTCTGACCAGAGGGTCGGCAATGGGACGGCGCGAGTTCATCATCTTGGCCGGAGTGGCTGCTGCCACTTGGGTCCCACCAACAGCCCTGCATTCCGAAGAACGGGTAATCAAAATCGTCGTACTCGGCGACGTTCTGGCTTCCGGCTACTATCTGCCCGTTGGGCGCAGGTTCTCCGACAGACTTGAATTTGCATTGAAGGCCAAAGGTCAGTCGGTCACGGTTGTTGATGCAAGCAAGGGCAATGACACAGCAGCAAGGGGCCTTGCCAGATTGAGTCACGCGGTTCCCGAGGATGCCGATGCGGTGATCTTGGAACTCGGTGCGATTGATATGCTCTTTGCCGTCGAGCCAATCATCACGCGCAGGTCCCTGGCGGCAATCATTGAAAACCTAAAAGCGCGGCGGATCGCCGTGCTTCTTTGCGGAGCAGCGCCTCACACCGACCTGGATGACGAACACAAGAGTGCCTTTGCAACAATCTTCTCCGGTCTTGCCAGCGAGTACGATGTACTATTCTACCCTGCATTTGATGACGCGTTTGTAAGCGATCCTTCGCTTAGAGAGATCGGCGACTTCAAGCCAAACGCGGCGGGGACCGAAGCCGTTGTTGCGCGCATATTGCCGAAGGCCGAGGCGCTGATCGATCAAGGACGTCACAGAGTCCATTGACCCATAAATACGGGCCGATAGCTCGCAACCATCATCGTCGTCGACGCGGTCATTGGCGTCGAGTCACTTCCGCCATTGGCCCGCAGCTGACCTGCCGCGCGCAGACGGAGGAGGACCGCTTGTGGCCTGTAGCTGACTCACAAAGCCGGACTGGCCATGTCCGGTTTCGCGGACAGAGCGGACACCGCCTACCCCGCAATCGGGTTTACGACTACGCTCCCCAGCGCATCAGGGCGCGTACCGATGCCTGCTGTGTTGAATGGATTCAGTCGGGGACGGGTCGCTTCGAGCCTGCGCGCGGGACGCGGTGTGGAGCTCGAGGATATCGATCTCGAGGATATCGATACGGAGTAGCGGTTGGGGCTCGCCCTGTCACGCGTGCCGCGACAATGGCAGCTTGCGCCTGTTTTGCCCGACGAGTCAATATTTCGTCAAAAGCTAATTTCCATTCTTCCGTTATCTCGCCCGGCGGATTCAACGGATTCGCAAAGCCCCTAAGCCATTGATCCCGCTCATGCCGGCTACTGTGCATGGGGTTGTTTTCGAGGTTTTTGTTTTTGAGGGCACGAAAGCCGCAGGCTGAACCGGACTTGGTCCGGCTCGTCCGCTACTTCATCACCCGCAGGCCCTTGGTCGTGAACCGCTGCGTCTTGCCGCCGGGACGAACCGGCCGGCGCGTGCCGGCGGCCTTGCCGGTGCCTGGCGGCTGGTGCGCGGGGACCAACTGGTCGGAACGCGAGCCGATCAGATCGGCGCGGCCCATCTCCTTCAGCGCTTCACGCAGCACCGGCCAATTGTCGGGGTCGTGGTAGCGCAGGAACGCCTTGTGCAGGCGGCGCTGGCGCAGGCCCTTGATCGCCTCGACCTTGTCGCTGCCGCCGCGCCGCACGCCGCGTAAGGGGTTGACGCCGGTGTGGTACATCGCCGTGGCGGTCGCCATCGGCGAGGGCAGGAAGGTCTGCACCTGGTCCGCGCGGTAGCGGTTCTTCTTCAGCCACAGCGCGAGGTTCATCATGTCCTCGTCGGTCGTGCCCGGATGCGCCGCGATGAAATACGGGATCAGATAATATTTCTTGCCGGCCTGTTCGGCCGCGGCATCGAACATCCGCTTGAACTGGTTGTAGGCGCCGATGCCGGGCTTCATCATCTTGTCGAGCGGCCCGCGCTCGGTATGCTCCGGCGCGATCTTCAGATAGCCGCCGACGTGATGGGTGACGAGCTCCTTGATGTATTCGGGGCTTTCCACCGCGAGGTCGTAGCGCACGCCGGAGGCCACCATCACCTTCTTGATGCCCTTGGTCTCGCGCACCTTGCGATAGAGCCGGATCAGATCGTCATGCGAGGTGTTGAGGTTCGGGCAGATCTCGGGGAAAACGCAGGACGGCCGCCGGCACGCCGCCTCGACCTTCGGGTCCTTGCACGCCATCCGGTACATGTTGGCGGTGGGACCGCCGATGTCCGAGATCACGCCGGTGAAGCCGGGCGTCTTGTCGCGGATATTCTCGATCTCGCGCAGGATCGAGCCCTCGGAGCGGTTCTGGATGATGCGGCCCTCGTGCTCGGTGATCGAGCAGAAGGTGCAGCCGCCAAAACAGCCGCGCATGATCGTCACCGAGAATTTGATCATGTCCCACGCCGGGATCTTCGCGTCCCCGTAGGACGGATGCGGGGCGCGCGCGTAGGGAAGATCGTAGACCGCGTCCATCTCGTCGCTGGTCAGCGGGATCGGCGGCGGGTTGAGCCAGAGATCGCGATCGCCATGGCGCTGCACCAGGGGACGCGCATTGCCGGGATTGCTCTCCCGGTGCAGCACGCGTGACGCGCGCGCATAGGCTTCCTTGTCCTGCTCGACCTGCTCCAGCGCCGGCAGCCGGATCACGGTCAAGCCTTTCGTCCGCGAAGCGCCCTCGTCGGCGGAGTTGATATCGTCGGCGTGCAGCTCGACATAGTCCTCAGGCACGCGGCGGAACAGCGCGACGCCCCTGATGTCGTCGAGCTCGCGCGGTGCCTCGCCGGCGGCAAGACGGTTCGCCACTTCGACGACGGCGCGCTCGGCATTGCCGTAAAGCAAGAGGTCTGCCTTGGCGTCGGCCAGCACCGAACGGCGCACCTTGTCGGACCAGTAATCGTAATGCGCGATCCGGCGCAGCGACGCCTCGATGCCGCCGAGCACGACCGGGACGCCCTTGAACGCCTCGCGGCAACGCTGGGCGTAGACGACGGTGCAGCGGTCCGGCCGCTTGCCGCCTTCGCCGCCCGCGGTATAGGCATCGTCGCTGCGTATGCGGCGGTCCGCGGTGTAGCGGTTCACCATGGAGTCCATGTTGCCGCCGGTGACGCCGAAGAAGACCTTTGGCTTGCCCAGCGCCTTGAACGGCTCGGCCGAATGCCAGTCCGGCTGCGAGATGATGCCGACGCGAAAGCCCTGCGCCTCCAGCAGGCGGCCGATAATGGCCATGCCAAAGCTGGGATGGTCGACATAGGCATCGCCCGTCACCAGCACGATGTCGCAGGCGTCCCAGCCGAGCGCATCCATTTCGGCGCGGCTCATGGGGAGGAACGGCGCCGGCTTGCGCGGGCGCGCCTGCGCCATCAGGGGTTTTTCGGCGGCGATGATCTGGATGTCCATGGCGCATACGCATAGGACTCCGGGACGGCGAATACAACCGACGGGCACGTGAAAGAACCGGTTCCGTCGGCGGCAGCCCGGGCGTGCGGACACGTTAACCGCTCGCGAGGGCCGCCATCAGCTGTGTGACGCCGTCCACATACCGCCCAGCCTGTCCCCCGTCATGCTCTGCCTCGTTTCAAGGGAGAGATCGATGTTTGTGGTCGACATGCTGCTGATCCTGGCGATGATGTTTTTCCTGTTCCTGCCGATCACCGATCGCAGGACGGTGCGGATGAGGCTCTGCATGCTGTGCGCGCTGCTGGCGCTGTTCTCGGTCTCCGTCACCCGTACCCACGTCGCACCGGTGCAACTCGCGCGCGTGGGCTCGACCCACTAAGCGCGCCTAAGCTGATCCATTCTCGGGTCACACGCAGGAACCAACTGCCCTCGCGAACATTCTGATGCAGGGTTTGCGCCGGACCCGGCTGGCGCGCGCTCGCGTCCGGGGTCTAATATCGCCTCGATGTTCGCCTCTGGCGGATGGGGGAGCCGTGAGTACAGTCATAGAGAACTTGCTGCTCCGAAAGCAGAAGCTCGTCGAGCAGCTCGAGAAGGCGCCCACGGTCGAGGACCGCGACAGGATCGAGCACCAGCTCGAACAGATCAACACCGCGCTGGATTTTCTGGACAGGCCCGGCACCAAAGGCGCGCGGTAGCAGCGCTCAATCCACCTTCAGCGCTTTGGCGTAGACCACGCCAGAATTGGTAATGTGCGTGGTCATCAGCGTCGCGAAGCCGGCGAACTCGCCGCGCGCGAACAGATCGAGCAGCTTGCGATGCTCGTCGAAAGACGTGCGCGTGCGAACGTCGATCGGCGAAGTCAAATTGGTACGCAGTGCTGCGACGCGGCTGGATGCGAGCTGATAGGATTCGGCGAGATAGCGATTGCCGCAATGGAGGAACAGCGCCTCGTGGAACGCGGCATCGGCGCGCCCATAGGCGATGTTGTCCCTGGCCGCGATCGCCGGCTCCATCGCCGCGATCGCCTCGCTCATCGTCGTGATCGCACCGGCGCGATCATGGCGGAAGGCGAGTTCGGCGGCCTTGGGTTCGAGCGCGATCCTGAACGTGCAGAGCGCGGTGATGTCTTCCGCGCTTGGCGTAAAGACAAAACTGCCGACCTGCGGCCGGATCACGACGAGGCCCTGCGCCTGCAGCTGGCCCATCGCCTCGCGCACCGGGGTGCGGCTGACGCCGAAGGAGTTTGCCACCATCTCCTCGGAGATCGCGGCGCCGAGCGCGAACTCGCCGTCGATGATGGCCTGGCGCAGCCGCTGCATCACCCGCTGCGACAGCGATTTCGGTGCATCGAGCTTCAGCGATCGCATCGGCTCTCTCAGATCACCTTGCCGGGATTGAGCAGATGATCGGGATCGAGCGCGGCCTTCAGCGTCCGCATCAGCGCGATCTCGGCCTCGCTACGGGCATGACCCAGCCACTTCTTTTTCAGCGTGCCAATGCCGTGCTCGGCGGAGACGCTGCCGCCCATCTCGCGCACGAGACCGTAGATGATCGCGTCCATCGCTTCCTTCGGCTGCCGCTCGACGGCAAGGCCGGTCACCCAGGAGACGAGATGCAGATTGCCGTCGCCGATATGGCCGTAATAGACGCTCTCGCATCCCTCGATGCCATCCGCGAGCGCGGACTTGCAGCGCGTGACGAACTCGTCCATCCGCGCCACGGCGAGACCGATGTCGTAGGAGATGTGCGGCCCCAGCACCTGGCCGAACTCGGCGCAGATGTCGCGCACGCGCCAGAAGCTTTGCGTCTGCGCCAGCGATTGCGCCACGGCGGCGTCGGCGAGCAGCCCGCGCTCCATCAGCTCTTCGAGCCAGCTTTGGAAGCGCGGCGCGTCGAGGCTCTCGTCGGTGCCCTGCGCTTCGACCAGTACGTAGAGGCCGTGGCCTGCGGCGACCGGCGGCTTGACGCCGGCGCGTTTCGTGATCACGTCCCAGTAATCCGGCCACATCACCTCGAACGCCGACAGCAGCGGGCCGAGCCCGCTTCGCGCGGCGCCGAGCAGCGCAATCACCGCGGCATAGTCCTCGAGCGCGCAGAGCGCGGCCATGGTCGAGCGCGGTTTTGGAAACAGCCGCAGCACCACGCGGGTGATGATGCCGAGCGTGCCCTCCGAGCCTATGAACAGATGCTTCAGATCATAGCCGGCATTGTTCTTCATCAGCTTGTTGAGGCTGGTGATGATGGTGCCGTCGGGCAGCACCACTTCGAGCCCGAGCACCAGTTCGCGCGTCATGCCGTAGCGGATCACGCGGTTGCCGCCGGCATTGGTCGAGAGGTTGCCGCCGATGGCGCAGGAGCCGCGCGAGCCGAGATCGAGCGGGAAGAAGAACCCGGCTTCGTCGGCCGCTTGCTGGATGGTCTGAAGCGGCGTGCCTGCTTTCACGGTCATCGTCATCGAGGCATGATCGATCTCCTCGATGCCGCTCATGCGCTCGAGCGAGATCGCGACCCAGCCTGCTTCAGGCGATGCGCCGCGGCACAGCCCGGTCAATCCGCCCTGCGGCACGAACGGCAGCTGCGCCTGCCGGCAGGTCAGAATCGCGTCTGCTACCCCTTGCGCGTCGACCGGGCGGATCACCGCGAGCGGCGTTTGCGGCAGGCTCGCGCTCCAGTCGTTGCAATTGCGCGCGGGCACGTCGGTGCCGACAAGCACAGCTGCCGCGCCGAGCTTGTCGCGCAAGGCGCCAAGCAACTGGGTCGGCCGTTCAATGGGGGTCACCATGTGCGAGACCTCCTCGGAATCTGGCTGCGTGTCATGCGCGCCATGACGACGGAAAGGATTTGCGCCTTCGTTGTATGTAAGGTACAACGCGAAAAGTAAAGTAAAAACAACGCTTCGGGAAGCCCTCCTCAGATCGTCCGAGATCAGAGGCTTGGTCCGGAGCCACAGCAACGGATGGTGTGATGACGGAGGCGATCCGCGGGTTCTGGGTGGCGTCGGCGACGCCGCTTGCCGCCGACGGCAGCGTGGACTCCGCAAAGCTCGCGGCCCACGCCAAGCAACTCTTCGGCAAGGGCGTCGACGGTGTCGTGCTGTTCGGCACCACCGGCGAGGGCACCTCCTTCAATGTCACCGAACGCGTCGCGACCATCGAGGCCGTGCTCGAGGCCGGCGTTGCGCCGGACCGAATTGGAATCGGCGGCGGCTTCCCCGCGATCAGCGACAGCATCGCATTGACGCGTGCCGTGCTCGGCCTCGGCCTGCGACACGTGCTGTATCTGCCGCCTTACTTCGACCGCAGCGTCACCCCTGAAGGCATCGAGGATGCGTTTGCGGCGATCCTCGACGGCGTCACCGACGATCGCCTGCGTGCCTACCTCTATCATATCCCGCAGATCTCGGGTGTCGCGATCCCGACGAGCGTCGCCGCGAATTTGCGCAAGCGCTACGGCAAGGTCGTTGCAGGCCTGAAAGACTCCAGCGGCGACTTCAAGCAGTTCCAGGCGTTCCGCGCCGCCGCGCCCGAGCTCGCCATCACTGTCGGCAACGAGGTTGACATCACCCGCGCGATCGCCGCCGGCGGTGCCGGCACCATCTGCGGCATGGCCAACATCGCGCCGGAGCTGGTCAAGGCAATGATCGACGGCAAGGATGTCGAAGCACGAATGCAGGCTGCCGTGGACATCGTGGTGAAATCGCCATCCTTCCTCACGACGCTGAAAGCCATCCTCGCGGCACAGACGGGCGATGCGAGCTGGCTGCGCGTGCGGCCGCCGCTCCGGGCCTTGTCCGACGGCACCGCGCTCAAGCGGAAGCTCGACGAATTGATGGTGCCCGCCATCGCGTGAGATCGCGCAAAACCGCCACAGGTGCTGTGAATTCGCGCGCTGCGTGTCGCGCTCGCTGCGCAATCAATCGAGGATTGCCGAATAGCGCGATCGGAATCTAGAACCGTTCAACACTAGAGCGATTCAAGGCCGCCTACGGTTCTCTTCGCGTAGCACGACTGTTAGACGCGCCAGCTTCTGCGTCTGACCTGGAAGTGAATCGAAAGTGCGTGTCTATCTGGACGGCCAGCGCGTCAGCGGCCGTCGAACGCTTGCCGGCGATAGCCGCGCGGGTCTTCTCATCGGCGCGGCCGTGCTGCTCGCTGAATGTCCCTCCAGCTCGGCGACCGCGCAGGCCCAATCCGCACTGCCGCCGGTGACGGTGGAGGCGCCGGCACCGCGGCCGAAAGCGGCGCGTGCATCGGAGCAGTCTCCACGCCGTACGCAAGCCGCAGCGCGCCAGCGCAATCGCAATCCAGCCCCCGCAGCGCCGACGCTCTCGGAACGCGCCGCCGCGGAAGCCGCCGCGCAACAAGCCGCAAAGCTCGGCTACCGCGCGATGCCGAGCGCAACCACGTTGCGCAGCGGCGCCTCGCCGCTCGACACCTCGCAGGCCGTCAACATCGTGCCCGCGCAGGTGTTGAAGGACCAGCTCCCGCGCAACATCGACGACGCGCTGATCAACGTTTCCGGCATCACCCAGACCAACACGCTCGCCGGCAGCCAGGACGCAGTGATCCGCCGCGGCTTCGGCGACAACCGCGACGGCTCGATCATGCGCAACGGCATGCCGCTGGTGCAGGGGCGCAGCTTCAATCCCGCAGTCCAGAGCGTCGAAGTGCTGAAGGGACCGGCCTCGCTGCTCTACGGCATCATGGACCCCGGGGGCATCGTCAACACTATCAGCAAGCGGCCGGAGCTGTACCAGCATGGCTCGGTCACGCTGCTCGGCTCGGCCTTCAATGCCTCGAGAACTGGCGCTGACGGCTTGCTCGACATCACCGGTCCGATTGGTGACCAGGGCCTCGCCTATCGCTTCATCGGCTACGGCGTCAGCGAGGATTACTGGCGTAATTTCGGCCGGCATCGCGAGATGCTGGTTGCGCCGTCGCTGGCCTGGTACGGTCAGGACACCACGGTGCAGCTCAACTACGAGCATCGCGAGTTCATCTATCCGTTCGATCGCGGCACGGCGTTCAATCCGGTGACGAAGGCGCCGCTGGCGGTGCCCACGACGCGCCGGCTCGACGAGCCATTCAATAACACATGGGGTACGTCGGACCTAATCCAGGCGTCGGTCGAGCACCGCTTCAATCAGGACTGGAAGCTCTACGCCGGCTACAGCTACAACACGGAAACCTTCAGCGCCAACCAGCTCCGCATCTCCACGCTCAACTTCACGACGGGCGCCGAGACCCGCAGCAACGACGGCACACGGGGCTCGCTCAGCAACGCCAGCTACGGAACGTCCTACATGTCCGGCGGCTTTTGGCTCGGCGACATGCGCAATGATGTGGTGTTCGGTGGCGACGGCCAGTATCGCACGATCTACCGGGACAATCTGATCCGGCAGGCAACTCCCGCCTTCAATGTCTACAATCCCGTTTACGGTCTGATCGGACCGGGAACGACGGTGTCCAATCCAGACAGTGCGCAGACCGACAAGCTCGGCCAATGGTCGATGTTCGTCCAAGACACGCTGCATCTGACAGAGCGGTTCGCGTTGGTCGGCGGCGTGCGGTACATGGATTACGACCAGATCGCCGGGCGCGGGAAGCCGTTCGTCACCAACACCAATGTATCTCAGGACAAGGTGCTCCCGCTTAGCGGCGCCATTTTCAAGCTGACCGACCAGATCTCTCTCTATGCGAGCTACACCGAATCGCTGAAGCCGAATTCGACCATTGCGCCGATCGGCGTCACGATCGGCTCCAATGTCGCGCCGGAAGAAGGCGTGTCATACGAGACCGGCGTGAAGTTCGATTTGAACAAGCGTATCTCCGGAACGCTGGCGCTCTACGATCTCGACAAGAAGAACGTGCAGACGACGAAGACGAACAGCGCCGGCGTGGTGGAACTCCACACCGTGGGCCGTGCGCACTCGCGCGGAGTCGAGTTGGATGTCACCGGCAGGCTCACCGACAGCTGGGCCTTGATCGGCAGTTATGGCTACACCGACGCCCGCGTGACGGCATCCGAGGATTTGACGTTGCTCGGCAAGAAGCTGCAAAACGTCGCCTTGAACACCACCTCGCTCTATCTGGTCTATGACTTCGGCACAGCCCTACCGGGTCAGCTCCGCCTCGGCGGCGGCGCGCTATGTTGGGGACCGCCCCGGCGATTCCATCAACACTTTCTTCCTGCCGTCTTATGTGGTCGCCGATATTTTCGCGACGTATGAGACGAAACACCAGAACACGCCGGTGATCTACCAGTTCAACGTCAAGAACCTGTTCGACACCGTCTACTATCCCTCCGCCGTCAATAATTTGAACGTCGCCATCGGCGACGCGCGGCGGGTGTCGCTGTCGGCGACGGTGAAGTTTTAGCGATGGGCATGTCGCGCAGGGACGCTCGCCTGATGACCGCGCCGAGCGGGAAGGCCCGTGCCAATGCGTGACCCCTGGCGCGCGATCAAGGCGACCCTGCTTCGGGTCCATTCCATCGCGGGCCTCGTGCTCGCGTTGCTGCTCGCTGTGATCGCGCTGTCCGGTATGATCATGAGTTTCGAGGACGAGATCGGCGACTATCTGAACAGCGGCATCATGCAGGTCGCGCCGCGCCAGGCAGCGGCGCTGATGCCGGACGAGCTGGTTGCGCGCCTGACCGCGGGGCAGAATGTCGGCAAGGTCTCCGCCGTCACGCTAGCGAGTGATCCGTCCGCCCCGGTGCATGTCCGCTTTGCCCGCGACGAACAGGGCGCGCGGCCGTCCTCGCTCTATGTCGATCCCTATGACGCGCGCGTGCTGGGTGCGCCGCGCGGCGAGGGATTCTTTGCGACCGTGCGCAAGCTGCATCGCTGGCTGTTGATTCCCGGTGACGCCAAGGGCTGGGGGCGCCAGATCACGGGCATCGCGGCGCTCGGCCTCATCGTGATGCTCATCTCGGGCCTCGTGCTGCGCTGGCCGCGGCGCGCAGGCAGCGCGAAGATGTGGCTGAAGCCCAATGTCCGCATCAGCGGGCGCGGGTTGCATCGCTCGCTGCATGCGGTGATCGGCACCTGGGTCCTGCCGGTCTATCTGGTGATGACGCTCACCGGGCTCTGGTACTCGTTCGACTGGTACAAGGACGGAGTCGTCTGGCTGCTGTCGCGGCCGCAAGTCGCCGCCGCTAAGATGCAGCCCAAGACGCCTGCAAAGGCGTCGCGTGCCGCCGGCGCCAGCGAGACGGCACAGCCGATCGGCTTTGATCGCGCGTGGGCCGCCTTCCAGCGCGAGGAGGGCAGCCGCTTCTCTAAGGCGTTGCTGACGCTGCCCGCCGGTTCGGGTACGGTGATACGGGTCCGGTCGTGGGGGAAGAATTCCACGCTCGATACCACGCGCGACGAATTCCGCATCGACGCCGTCACCGGTCAGCTGGTCTCCGCGGAACGCTACGCCGACAAGACGTTCGGCGAGAAGATCCTCGCGAACGTGCTCGACATCCACCGCGGCGCGATTCTGGGTTGGCCCGGCAAGCTCGCGTTCATGGTCGCGGCTGCGCTGATGCCGCTGTTCGCGGTCACCGGCGTCCTGCTCTATCTCTCGCGCCGCAAGCTGCGACGCCCCGCGCAGCCACCGCTCGGCCGGCTCATGCCGGGCGAGTGATCGCGTCGACTGCCGTTCGGCGATCGCCGAATAGCGGTGACAACGAATCGCGTTGGCGCTGCGGACAAGAAGCACTTGTCGGAGCCTTCGCAAAATGGTTCGATTGGCGAGGTGCATCCTAAAGTGGTGGTTATCTGATGGCGTTGTCCGAACGCGACGAGATCGAAGAGACCGCGCTGCCTGCCGTACTGGTGAGACGCAGTGACCTGCCGGTGCCGCTCGCGCACCCAGCGCGAAGTTTCTTCGGCGGGCTTCCCAGGCTGCCTCCGGAGTTCGAGTGGCCGACGGCGGAGGTTAGAGCGAACGAAACCTTGGAGACCGTCGCGCTCACCTTCCTCGCCCAGATCGACCTAGGCGAGGTCCCGGGCTCCGGTTGGTCGCCGCTGCCGAAACGAGGCACGCTCTATTTCTTCTGCAGCTCCGTGTTCGTGGGCGAAGGACGTCCGCCTTGCCGCATTCTCTACGGTACTGCTGCGGGTGACGCATATCCTGACCGCGCACCACCGTCCGATCTAATGCCGCTGGCGGGGACCGGTGGTGACGCCCAGGTCAAATGGCTCGATCCGGCGCTCGATTTTCATTCCAAGGTCGAATTCAAATATCCACTTTCTTTCCAGGTCTTCCGGGACTTCTATTTCCACGAGGACGCCGTCGGAGGCGAACTCATGATCGCAGAATTATGCAAGGCATTGGGTCCCGGTGAGCCGCGAGGACCTGATTTTCTGCAATTCAGAATGGCGTCCGAATACGAGAAGGACGATCATTGGCCTTTCAACTGGCTCCTGATCAATCATGTGGTTCGGTCTGTGCTGTCGCACGTCGTTCGCGACCTGACACCCAAATACGCCTACAAGCCGCTCAACGACGACGGAGCCGCGGAACTGAAGCGCCTTCGGGCTGGCGCAATCGGATGGCTCGAGCGCTGTCGGGCGCTGACGCCGATGGATAACGTGGATGCGGACACAAGAGCGATCTTTCGGGCTTGGTGGACCGACGTCGTGCTCACCTACGAGAGTATCCGACAATACCTCTATACGTATTCGTCCACAATCGCGTCGGACCTCGGCAATGCCATCAATCATACGATCCGATGCATGGCGGAGCAGAACGTCGAAGCTCTCGACGAAGTTCCTCTCAGCTATTTGAAGAATTTCGCGCGTCGAAATCATTGGAAGGCCCCGACCCTAAGAGATGGCCAATATCGCCATTTCAACACCGCCCTGCATCAGATGCTGGGATATGGCAGCGGCCCGCAAGATGCGACGGAGCAGCACTTAGAGGATATATTATTGCTCCAGATGCAAGGTGATCTCGCGTTTCTTGACTGGCACGCCAACATCGGATGCACGCTTCATTTCTGGATCGACCGCGATGCTCTCGATCGGCTCGACTTCGCGAAAGTGGTCGCTACATACGAATGTGATTGAGGTGACGCCGACGCGATGAACTCGCGACCGGGTCGAGAGGCGTTCGCGGGTAGGATCTTCCTCCTCGAACAAGATGTGTCTGACAAGGGCTACCGAATTGGAATGTACGCGGCATGGCTAGCCAATGCCGCAACAATGGTTCAAAAGCTCATGGTCACTTCCCAGAGTTCATGCCATGAAGCTTCCGACCGTCACCCCCGCCGATATCCGCCGCGCGTTGCTGTTGCGCGAGGAGATCGCGCTGCTCGATCTCAGGCACGAGGCTGGCTTCGCGACGGGACATCCGCTGTTCGCCGCCAATTTGGCCGCCGATCGGATTGCGATCGAAGCCGAGGTCAGGCTGCAGCGCAAAGATGTGCCGATCGCGCTCTATGACGATGGCGAAGAACTGGTCACTGCCGGCGCCGAGCGCCTCGCGGCTCTGGGCTACACGAACATCTGCGCGCTCGACGGCGGGCTGATGGCCTGGCGCGACGCGGGCTATCAAATCTTCGAGGACGTCAACTCCTACTCAAAAGCCTTTGGCGAGCTGGTCGAGTCGCGCCGGCACACGCCCTCGTTCAGTGCCGACGAGGTGGCACAACTCATCGCGGACAAGGCCAACATCGCCATCCTCGATGTCCGCCGCTTCGACGAATACGCCACCATGAACATTCCGGGCTCGGTCAGCGTGCCCGGCGCGGAGCTGGTGCTGCGGGCAGGGCAGGCGGCGCCCCACGCCGACACCACCATCATCGTCAATTGCGCCGGCCGCACCCGCTCGATCATCGGCACCCAATCGCTGATCAATGCCGGCGTGCCGAACAAGGTCCGGGCGCTGCGCAACGGCACCATCGGCTGGACGCTGGCGCGGCATACGCTCGACCATGGTGCCGACCGGCGTGGTGCGATCGGGTCGTTCGAGGGCGGCCCGGCCAATGCCCGCGACGTCGCCTATCGCGCCGGTGTGCGCCACATCGGCGCGAGCGAGATGGCTGCGCTTGTCGCGCAGACCGATCGCACGCTCTATCGCTTCGATGTGCGTGACGCCGAGGAATATGCCGCCGGCCATCTCCCGGGCTTCCGCCACTATCCCGGCGGCCAGCTCGTGCAGGAAACCGACATGGCCGCACCGGTGCGTGGCGCGCGCATCGTGCTGACCGACGACAAGGGCGTCCGCGCCGACATGACGGCGTCCTGGCTCGCGCAGATGGGTTGGGAGGTCTATGTGCGGGAAGGCGGCTATGACGGCGCGCTCGAAGTCGGCCCGCCGCACGTCCTGCCCAGGCCCAACCCCGCCCACCGCTACCGTCGCCCCTATGAAGGCACCGGCGTCGACGAGCGCGCGATGCAGGCCTATCTCGACTGGGAATACGGCTTGGTCGACCAATTGCGTCTGGACCGAACGCACGGGTTTTACGTGATCTGACGACCGCCCCGCCATCTTCTCCCCGTATCCGAACCCTATTGTGCTGCGCATCCCCCGCGGTCTATGAGCTGCGGCGAAGCTGTGACCCACGGAGATTTCATGCCAGCCCCAGGCCAAAGCCCTGAGCGGAACGCGAAGGCGCTGCTGCTCGAAGGCGTCAACGACAGCGCCGTGGACCTGTTCAGAACCGCGGGTTTCACCAATGTCGAGCGCCTGACCAAGGCGCTGGACGGCGAGGATTTGCGGCGGGCGCTCAAGGGCGTGTCATTGCTCGGCATCCGCTCGCGCACCCAGATTACCGATGAGGTGCTGGAGGCGGCCGACCAGCTTCTCGCCGTTGGCTGCTTCAGCGTCGGCACCAACCAGGTCGGTCTGCTGGCGGCGCGTAAGCGCGGCATTCCGGTGTTCAACGCGCCGTTCTCCAACACGCGCAGCGTCGCCGAGCTCGTGATCGGCGAGATCGTGATGCTGCTGCGGCGCATCTTTCCGCGCTCGGTGTCGGCCCATGAGGGCGGCTGGGACAAGTCGGCGACCGGTAGTCGCGAGGTGCGCGGCCGCACCCTCGGCATCATCGGCTACGGCAATATCGGCTCGCAGCTCTCGACGCTGGCCGAGGCGATCGGCATGCGCGTGATCTATTTCGACCGCACCGACAAGCTCCGCCACGGCAACACCGAGCCGGTCGAGAAGCTGGAAGAGCTGCTGGCGCAGAGCGACGTCGTCAGCCTGCACGTGCCGGAGACGCCGGAGACATCCGGGATGATCGGCGAGAAAGAGCTGCGGGCGATGAAGCCCGGCTCCCTCCTGATCAACAACAGCCGCGGCACCGTCGTCGATCTCGATGCACTGGCGGGAGCTCTGCGCGACGGCCATCTCGCGGGTGCCGCCATCGACGTGTTTCCGGTCGAGCCTTCCTCGAATTCGGACCGCTTCAAGAGCCCGGTCCAGGGCCTCGGCAACGTCATCCTCACCCCGCATATCGGCGGCTCGACCGAGGAGGCGCAGGAGCGCATCGGCGGCGAGGTGGCGCGCAAGCTGGTCGACTTTTTCAGCACCGGCTCGACCACGGGGGCGGTGAATTTTCCGGAGGTGCAGTTGCATCTGCGTCCCTCCGGCGCGCGCTTCAGCCACGTCCATCGCAACGCGCCCGGCATGCTGCGCCGACTGAACGAGGTCTTCCTCCAGCGCGACATCAATATCGCCGCGCAATATCTGGAGACCTCCGGCGACCTCGGTTACGTCGTGCTCGACGCCGACCTCGGCGGCCAGGATTCAGGCGCGCTGCTGCAGCAGATCCGCAGCCTCGAGGGCACCGTCGGCGCGCGGCTGGTGTTCGAGCACTAGCACTGCATTGACGACTGGCCGCAGGGCGCCTTGAATGCGGCCTGCTGGCGGAACGAACAGAAACTCAGGGGGAAACGATGGCGCAAATCCATGTGAAGCTGTGCGCATTGCTGGTGGGCGCAGCGGGCGCGCTGGGCGCGAATTCCGCTTCAGCGGTGACGCTGACTGAGGATGCGGACACCGTCTGCAAGGGCCTCGTCGGCGGCGCTGACGCCGTGAAGATCGATTCGGCGACGTTGCTGGCGCCGTCGCAACTGGCCGTCGCCGAACGCGGCCCGACGCCGTCGGGGCGCGTCACGCCCGCCAATCCCGGCTTCTGCAAGCTGCTCGGGCATATCGATCCCACCGATCCCAAGGCGCCGCCGATCAAATTTCAGGTCAATCTTCCCGTCGAATGGAACGGCCGTTCGCTGCAATATGGCGGCGGCGGCTTCAACGGTGTGCTGATCACCGGCCTGGCGCTGCCGCCGGCCTATCCCTTCGACAAGCCGTCGCCGCTCGCGCGCGGCTTCGTCACCTACGGCACCGATTCCGGTCATGAGTCCAAGCCGGGCGAGCCGCCGCAGCTGTTCGCACTCAACGACGAAGCCTTCGAGAATTTTGCCCATCGCGCCTACAAGAAGGTGCGCGATGCCGCCGTCGCGCTGATGCAGCGCGCTTACGCCAAGAGACCCGAGAAGATGTACTTCATGGGTTCGTCCGAAGGCGGCCGCGAAGGCCTCACCATGGCACAGCGCTATCCCGATGATTTCGACGGCATCTTTGCCCGCGTGCCCGTCATCAACTGGGTCGGCCTGCAGCATGCCGGCACCCGCTCGGGTCTCGCGACCATGGGTGACGGCTGGATCAATCCGACCCAGGTGAAGCTCGTGGGCGATGCCGTGCGAGCGGCTTGCGACAAGGCCGATGGTTCCGATGACGCGCTGGTGCAGGATCCCGTTTCCTGCAAGGCGGCATTCAAGGCGGAGACGCTGCGTTGCGCGAGCGGCAAGACGGGCGATCAGTGCCTCACCGACGCACAGATCAAGGCGATCGACACCTTGCATGCGACCTACAAATTCCCGTTCGCGCTTGCCAATGGCCTTGACGATTATCCGGGCTGGGGCGTGTCGGGCGAAGACACGCCGGCGGTTGGCCCGACCGGCGGCTGGGTCGCGTGGTGGCTCGGCACGGCGCCTCCCGCGCAGCCGCCTGCGCCCAATAACGGCATCGCCTGGATCTACGGCGCCGGCGGCATCCAATATGTGTTCGCGCGCGATCCCAAGCTCGACGTGACGACGTATAGGCCCGAACAGCACAAGGCGCGGCTGCTCGAGGTCTCCAGCCTGATGGATTCCACCGATCCCGACCTCAATCGCTTCCGCGCTCGCGGCGGGCGGCTGATCATGCTCGAACATATGGCGGACTACGCGCAGAGTCCCTATGCCGGCATCCGCTATTTCGAGAACGTCGAACGCAAGCTCGGCAAGGCCGAGACGGCGGAGTTCGCGCGGCTCTACACCGCGCCCGGGGTCGACCACGTCGGCTCCGGCGCGCCGGCCAATGTCGACATGCTGAGCGTGCTGGTCGATTGGGTCGAAAAGGGCAAGGCGCCCGGCGATTTGGAAGTCACCGAGCAGAAGGTCGAAGCGCCGTCCTTTGCGACGCTTCGCGCGCTGCCGCTGTGCCGCTGGCCGGCGTGGCCGCACTACAAGAGCGGCCCGGTGACAGAGGCGGCGAGCTTCACCTGCGCGCCCTAGCAGGCGCGCCACTTCGGAGCGTCACCCCGCCGCCATCGCCTGGGCGCCGCCGAGCAGCTGCGCATTGAGCCGGCCGCCGGAGAACAGCATGTCGTCAAGCGCCTCGTCGATATCGGCGGAGATCACGGTGTTGCCGCCGTCCCGCGCGATGCTTCCTTGCGCCAGCCCCGCATCAGCTCCTTGATGAAGGCGCAACTCGTGCCTTCGCTGCGACGGGCCGCTTCGGCGATGACCGCGTCCTCGATTGGCAGTCCTTTGCCGTAGAGCCGGACCAGCTTGCCGCGGCCAGTCTCGTCGGGCAGCGGCACTTCGATAGCTTGATCGATGCGGCCGGGGCGACCCGCGAGAGCTCCCTCGAGGTCCTCCGGCCGGTTGGTGGTCAGGACGAACAGGATGTCGGCGTCTTCCTTCAGGCCGTCCATCTCGTTGAGCAGCTTGTTCAGCATGGATTCCTCACACGGCCCCATGTCATCGCGGTCACGGGCGATGAGATCGACATCCTCGATCACCACCATCGACGGCTGGAGCAGCCGTGCCAGGCTCATATAGGCACCGAGCAGACCGATCTGCTCGGCCGTGATGATCAGCGTCGTATGCCCGGGCAAATGCGTTGCGAGATAGCGGATCGTGTGGGTCTTGCCGGTGCCCGGCGGCCCGTACAGCAAGATGCCTTTGCGTGTCGATTGACCCAGCCGGCGCAGTTGGTCTCGGGTGTTGACGAAGGTCAGAACGTTGCGATCGAGCAGCCGCAGGGTCTGCTCCGGCAGGATCACCTCGTCGCGCGCGACCTGCGGCAAGCGATGCACCGTGATGCCGCGCGAGCGACCGCGATAGTCGGAGTCGGCATCGAGCGACAGGATCTTGCCGCGATAGGTCCGCGCAGCCTGTACGGCTTCTTCCAATTCACTGAAGCATTGCTGGACCAGAGCCGCGCCTGCGGAACCTGAGGGCACCAGGATCTCGATCCGAATTCCGGGCTCGCGACTGTATTCGCGGTGTGCGCAGAGCAAAACCGCATAGCGGAGATGATCCTGCTCACACAGCCACAGTCCGTTATCCAGACACTTGACCGGGCTCTTCTCGCCGACGTCGACGTCGGAATATTGCAGCGGGGCAATCGCGATCGCATAGCGGCCCTCCTTGAGCAGTCGTGGAATCGACAGCGTTTCGTAGCGCTGCTCCTCGTTCAATCCCACCAGCCGGATGGCCTTGCCAAAGAGCCGGTCGACCGCGGCCTGGAGATCGACCCGCATGTGGCCGGGAAATTGGCGGATCGTGGTCACGAGCTTGCTGCGCGCGGTGCTGGCAAGGTGCCAATCGAGAACGTCGCAAGCAAAGTCGAAATCTTCCTCTTGTTCGTTCGAGGGCTCATCCGCCGCACGCATGCAGTCGCTGCACAGCCAGACCGTGCGGCTGCCGATACGCACGTCCATCTGTCCCTCCGGCTTGCCGCAGAGTTCGCAAGGAGTCGTGACCGCCTCAAGCGTGACCTGCAGTTGATGGCCGGCCAGGCCGATGGATTGTTGCGCAGATTTGAAAAGGGCTTCGGCGACGGATTGGGGGTAAGGTCCGCAAACCGCCCTTTCCTTCTGCTCGATCTGGGTGATCAGCGCGGTCGCTTCACGGTCTGATTTGCCGAAAACCTGCCGAAGCAGATCCATCACGAATTGGTCCGGCGTATCATCGTCATTATGAATTACGAGCTGGGTCGGCTGGTTCGGGCCACGCATACTGTTCATCACGAAAGGTCTCCGGGACAATCTATGATTGAATAGAACGAATAGGGAACATAAAAAGAAGCGACCGTCAAGCGTTGCGGCGGCACCTAATTGCGATTGGTGGGTGAGGTCCTGGTGCGCCCGTGCGGCCCTGTTGCTCGACGACTGCCGCGGCACATCGATCCGCCTGCGGTGCTTTGACATTCCGAGCCGCTTCGATTATCTATTTCGCATGCGAAATAAGGAGGCCGGCGCGGGGCATCATCGGCTGATCTACCTGCTGAGCGTTGCGCAGCGGCGCTTGCAGCGCTGGATGGCGGCGCAGCCTTCGAGCGAGGTCACGCCGGCGCAGGCAGGACTTCTGTTCATTCTCGGCAAGCAGGACGGCGTGCTCATGGGTGAGGCGGGCACGGCGCTCGATCTGGGGCCGGCCGGCATCTCCGGCCTCGTCGACCGCACGGCAGCTGCAAAGCTGATCGAGCGGCGGGCCGATCGGGAGGACGGGCGCGCCTGGCGCGTCTGGCTGACGCCGAAGGGCCGTGCAGCGCTCGCACAGGCAAAGGCCAACGCGGCACAGGTCAACGCCGCGTTGACGGACGGATTCACCAGTGCGGAGATCGATATCGTCGCGCGCTGGCTGACCAGCATTCAGGACAAGTTTCCAAGAGAACTTTCAAGAGAGCTTTCAAGAGAACTTTCGCGAGATCCAGAGGAATAGAGGAGAGACCCATGACCGAGCACGTCCGGATCCAGAACGGCGGCGGAATTCTCACGCTCACGCTGGCGCGCCCCGACAAGAAGAACGCGCTGACGGATGCGATGTACGGCAAGCTCGCCGATGCCATCGAATCCGCCGAGTCCGATACGTCGGCCCGCGTGATCCTGATCCGTGGCGAAGGCGACATGTTCACTGCCGGCAACGACGTCGGCGAATTCGCCGCGGTCGCAGCGGGCAAGTCGGAAGGAAGCCGCAACGTCGTGCGCTTCATCCAGTCGCTGGCGCGCTGCACCCGGCCCTTGGTTGCGGCGGTGCAGGGCCGCGCCGTCGGCGTCGGCACCACGATGCTGCTGCATTGCGATCTCGTCGTGCTTGCCGACAACGCGCAATTGTCGACGCCCTTCGTCAGCCTAGCGCTGGTGCCGGAAGCCGCCTCCAGCCAGCTGATGCCCGCGCGCATCGGTTACGCACGGGCCTACGAGATGTTCGCGCTCGGCGAGACCGTGCCGGCCAAGTCCGCGCTGGAATGGGGGCTCGCCAACCGCGTGGTGCCGCTCGACAAACTCGATACCGAAGCGCTCGCGCTGGCGCAGCGTCTTGCCCGTCAGCCGGCCGGCGCGCTCACCGCCACCAAGAAGCTGATGCGCAATGGCGAGGCGCTGGTCGCGCAGATGAATGCCGAAGGCGAGCAGTTCGGACTGCGCCTGCGCACCGCCGAGGCGCGCGAGGCCTTCACGGCGTTTGCGGAACGCCGTCCGCCGGATTTCACCAAGGTTGCGTGAGATCCGGGGCTGCAGGAAGGCTTGTCGGGTCGGAAACTCACGCCAATTCGATTAAAACCTTAACGGAACATTGGCATGTCGCGGGCAAGGTGACGCTAGAAAGCGTAGGCCCCGACACCATGGCAATGTTTAAGAAATCGGTAAGTTCGCTCCTCCTGACCTTGATGGCCCTGCTGGCTGCGGGTGCGCTGGCGTCTACGGCGATCCAGATGGTCGGAGCGTTCGGCCGCTACAGCGACAGCCTCGAGACCGCGCGGCTTGCCGCCGCCGACAAGGCGATCTTCCATGGCGTGCTGGCGCTGCGCAACAATCGCGGCGATGCCCAGAGCGCGATCCTCGGCGAGGATGATCCGCGTGCCAAACTCGAGGCGGCGGAGAAGGCCGAGCAGGGCGGCTACGACGCGATCGGCGCCGCGCTTGCCACCGTCGACTTCGCCCGCCGCGACGAACTCTCTGGCACATTGAAGCAAGGCTGGAGCGCCGCCTCCCCGCAATTCCAGCTGTTCTACGATGAAGCCAAGCGCCCGCGCGCCGAACGCAAGATCGAGCGGACCAATTCCTGGTACGATGCCGTCACCAAGGTGATCGAAACGGCCAACCTCGCCTCCACCGCGGTGTCGAACCGTGCCTGGATGGACGACCCCTTCATCGCCCGCATGATCCAGGTCCGGCGCTTCGCCTGGCAGGTGCGCGATCGTTATGGAATCCATTGTTCGTCCCTTCGCTCCAACGTCAACAGCAGCAAGCCGCTCGACGACGCTCAGAAGCGATCAGTGGCGCAATGGGATGGCACGATCACCTCCGGCTGGGGGGGCATGGCCGAGTTGCTGGCTGCGCCCGGCGTGGCGGCGGAGCTGGTGACGGCCGCGACGGACGCGAAGACCAAGACCGACGGCGCCCTCAAGCAGATCGGCGAGCTCACCAAGAATTTTGACGGCAGTGGCAAGCCCGCGATGCCCGCCGCGGAATGGAATACGCTTTGTCAGTCACCCTTCGCGTCCATCGTCGCGGTGGCGAACAAGGCGCTCGACCAGTCGATCGTCCGGGCGGAAACGGTACAGGCCAAGGCGCTCACCAATCTCGTCGTGCAGTCGCTCGCGTTCCTGCTCGCGCTGGCCGTGACCCTGACCGGCGTCTACGTGGTCCGCAATCGCCTCATGCGCCCAGTGCGCGCCATCCTGGATGCCATCGCCAAGATCAGCGCCCGCGATTACGCGACGCCCGTTCCGCAATCTAGACATCCCGACGAGTTCGGCACCATGGCCGCCGCGCTCGAAAGCCTGCGCGAGAGTGCCGCGACCGCGGAACGCCTGGGTCGGGAGCGCGAAGCGCAGCAGGCGCTCCAGCTCGCCCGCTCCGGCACCGTCGATGCAGCCTGCCGCAGTTTCGACGACACCGTGCAAGCCGTCATTCACAGCGTTGCCGCGTCGACCAAGGAGCTCGATGCCACCGCGACCGACGTGCGCTCGCTGGTTTCGGAATCGAGCAGCCAGACCGCGGCGGTCTCGTCCTCCGCCGAGCAGGCGACCAACAATCTCGAGACCATCGCAGCCGCGACCGAAGAACTCTCGGCGTCCGTCGGCGAGATCTCCGCGCAGGTGCAGGCCAGCGCCCGCGAGGCCCGCGAAGCCGTGTCGCAGGCAGCGCAGACCAATGCGACGGTCGAGATCCTCGATCAGACCGCTGGCCGCATCGGCGAGGTTGTGAAGATGATCAACGCCATCGCAGGGCAGACCAATCTGCTGGCGCTGAACGCCACCATCGAAGCCGCGCGCGCGGGCGAGGCCGGCCGCGGCTTCGCCGTGGTCGCCGGCGAGGTCAAGAGCCTCGCCTCGCAGACGGCGACGGCGACGGAAGAGATCTCCCGCCAGGTCGCGGAGATCCAGGGCGCGACCGGCCAGGCGGTCACTGCCATCCGCGCGATCGGCGGCGCGATCAGCGGCATCGACGAGAAGATGACGGCGATCGCCGCCGCAGTCGAGCAGCAGCGCGCGGCCACCACCGAGATCTCCCGCAACTTCCAGCAGGCCGCGCAGGGAACCCGCGAGGTCACCGACACCATCGGCAGCGTCGCCAGGCTCAACCAGGAGACGGGCAATGCCGGTTCGGTCCTGTCGGTATCCGTGACGAAAATGTCCGCCGACGCCGATCGTCTCCGCGTAGCGGTCGAGGGCTTTTTGGGTGCGGTGAGGACCGCATAACTTCGACAATCTTCCGTCCCACCGTCGCGCGATCGGCATTGCCGCCGATGCACGCGGCGGGTACATCTGTGACGCTGCGCGAGCGTCGCGGCAGATGTAAGAGATATCAGGGATGGAGAGTTCGATGCCGGTCACGCCCCAACACAAGGCCCAGCGCCCCTATCGCGGCGTGTTCCCGGTCGCACCCACCATCTTCGACGCGCGCGGCGAGCTCGACCTCGAGGGACAGCGCCGCTGCATCGATTTCATGATCGACGCAGGCTCGAACGGTCTGTGCATTCTCGCCAATTTTTCCGAGCAGTTCGTGCTCACGGATGCCGAGCGCGAGACCGTGATGCATGCGGTGCTGGAGCATGTCGCGGGCCGCGTTCCCGTGATCGTCACCACCACGCATTTCAGCTCGGCCGTCTGCGCCGCGCGCAGCCAGCAGGCCGAGGCGGCCGGTGCCGCCATGGTGATGGTCATGCCGCCCTATCACGGCGCAACCTTCCGCGTACCCGAGAAAGGCGTCGTCGAATTCTTCAAGGTGCTGTCGGGCGCGATCAATATTCCGATCATGATCCAGGATGCGCCTGTCGCCGGTACGCCGCTGTCGGTCGAGTTGCTCGCGCGGCTGGCGCGCGACTTCTCCAACATCCGCTATTTCAAGATCGAGGTGCCGGGCGCCGCGTCAAAGCTGCGCAGCCTGATCGAGGCCGGCGGCAGCGATATTGAGGGTCCCTGGGATGGCGAGGAAGCGATCACGCTGCTCGCCGATCTCGATGCCGGCGCCACCGGCGCGATGACCGGCGGCGGCTACCCCGACGGCATCCGCCAGATCGTCGATCCCTATTTCGCCGGCAAACGCCAAGAGGCGAAAGCCGCCTACGAACGCTGGCTGCCGCTGATCAACTACGAAAACCGCCAGTGCGGCCTGATCGCCTGCAAGGCGATGATGCAGGCCGGCGGCGTGATCAAGTCGGACACGGTGCGGCATCCGTTGCAACCGCTGCATCCGGCGACGCGGGCAGGGCTGCTGGAGCTGGCCAAGGAGCGCGATGCGCTGGCGTTGAGGTGGGGGAAGTAGCCTCTGCCGGCGTCCTGGACAAGCGCGCCCGAAGGTTATGTGTCCCGCCTCCCGTGCGCGATTGCGCACTAGGCCGGGACGACACTGAGTGTGATGCACGGTGTGAGGTGCGCGCCCTGGCCTGATCCCGCCAGCTTCCATCCGGCTGAAAGCGTCGAATTAACGCGGTTCGGGCGGTTTCGCGCAGCCCGGCGATGACATATTGTACGCTCGCCAACCAGGCCCGCGGAGCATATCGAGACATCGCGCAACAACTCTTCATTATGCCGCTATTCCGAAGCAGGTTGGTGCGAACCAACGAAACAGGGAGGCAGTGCCATGACGATGAGGCCGGATCCCACCTTTCACGCATCGCCCAAGCTTGCGATGGAAGCAGCTGCCGAGAACTTTGCCTACACGTTGCTGCTCAGTCCGGATTTTTCAAAACCGGATGCTCTCGCGGTCATCGACGTCAAGCCGGGATCGCCGACCTACAGCCAGATCGTCCACACCGTGACGATGCCCAACAAGGGCGATGAGTTTCATCACTTCGGCTGGAATGCCTGCTCCTCCGCCTTGTCGCCGCTCACTGGGCATGCCTTCATCGAGCGGCGCTATCTCATCATCCCCGGGCTGCGCTCGTCGCGGATTTACATCATCGATACCAAGCCCGATCCGACCAAAGCCAAAATCCACAAGATCATCGAGCCCGAGGAAGTCTTCAAAAAGACCGGCTATTCGCGGCCGCATACCATCCATTGCGGGCCGGACGGCGTCTATGTGAGCACGCTCGGCGGCGGCGGCAAGGACGGCACCAACGGGCCTCCAGGCGTCTTCATCGTGGATTGCGAGACGTTCGAGGTCCTTGGACGATGGGAGATCGACCGCGGTCCGCAGACGCTGCACTATGATTTCTGGTGGAACCTGCCGCGCGACTACATGGTGACGAGTGAATGGGCGTTGCCGCCGCAGTTCGAGAACGGGATCGTCGCGGAAGATCTGCTGGCGAACAAATATGGCCATCGTCTCCACTTCTGGGATCTTCGCGCCCGTCGCAACGTGCAGACTATCGACCTCGGCGCCAACCATCAGATGGCGCTGGAGGTACGGCCGGCGCACGATCCGGTTCGCGAATACGGCTTCGTAGGCGTTGTGGTCGACACCACGAATCTCGAAGCATCGATCTGGACTTGGTGGCGCGAAGGCGGAAAATTCCATGCGGAGAAGACGGCGACGATCCCTCCCGAGCCTGCGCCAAAGGAGAAGCTCCCGCCGCTGCTTCAGGGCTTTGGCGCCGTGCCGCCGCTGGTGACCGACATCGACCTGTCGATGGATGATCGTTTTCTCTATGTCTCGTGCTGGGGCACGGGTGAAATGCGCCAGTACGACGTGAGTGATCCGCGAAAGCCGAAGCTTGCGGGCTCGGTTCACATCGGCGGCATCGCGCGCCGCACCCCCCATCCGAACGGCAAGGCATTTGCGGCCGGTCCGCAGATGGTCGAGATCAGCCGGGACGGCAGGCGGGTGTACTGGACCAATTCGCTCTATTCCACCTGGGACGACCAGTTCTATCCCGATGGCGTTCCGGGTGTGGAAGTCATGGCCAATGTCGGTCGCAATGGTGGCCTCGAGCTCGACAAGAACTACTTCGTGAGCTTCCCCGACGGATATCGTGCGCACCAGATCAGGCTGGAGGGCGGCGATTGTTCGACGGACTCCTTTTGCTACCCGTCGGCCTAGATTGGGCACACGCGAGCCAGGGCTGGCTGTGGCTCGCTCTTGTTGCGAGCGGTCTCTATCACGGGGTCAATCCGGGAATGGGCTGGCCGCTCGCCGTTTCGGCCGGGCTCATGGACAAGAGCCCGCGCGCGCTCTTTCGTGCGTTGTGGGCTCTGGCGGCCGGACATCTCCTGGCAACACTTCTCGTACTGCTGCCATTCGCGCTCCTGCTCGTGCTGGCCGAGTGGCAGCGCTCGATCCAGCTCGGCGCGAGCCTTCTCCTCATCGGCTTCGGCGTCTATCGGCTGGTCGAGCGGCGCCATCCGCGCGCGCTGGCACGAATTCCGCCGACGCAATTGGCGCTCTGGTCATTTGCCGTTGCCATTGCTCATGGCGCCGCCTTGATGCTCGTGCCGATCTATCTCGGGCTCTGCCAGGCCTTCGAACTCGATGCCGGCCATGAGGCCGCCGGCGCGTTGATGAAGGCGAGTCTCGGGATGGCGGTGCTGGTGTCTTTGGTGCACGTTGCCGCCATGGTCAGCGCCGGCGGATGCCTGGCATGGCTGGTCTACCGCCATCTGGGATTGAGGTTCGTCTCGCGAAGCTGGTTCAATCTGGATGTAATCTGGTCGACCAGCCTCATTCTGGTTGGCGTTGTGGCGCTCGGCTTCAATCTCGCGAGCTGGCACTGACGCTTACTGCGTCAAGGCCCACTCGCCGATGATGCGGAAGCGAGCTTTGGCGTCATCCTGCTTGAACAGCGCGACGCGATCGATCGCAAGCGTCTTGAGACCGAGAGCAGCAAACCTTTCCCGCAGCATCTGCAGAATCGGCCCGCGCCGCTCCGCGTTAAGCCGCCCCGTCAGCGTCATGTGGAAACGGAATTCCTCCATCACGTAAGGGTAGCCCCAGCGATCGAGATAGTCGCGCTGTCGCTCGCTGAGCTTCTCGGGCTTGCGACGCGCGCGATCCTCTGCCGTCAGGGCGGTGCGAAAGCCATCGAACGCACGGACGCAATCGGCGGCGAGCTCTTGGAGCGCATCGACCGGCTCGGCCGGAATGACCGCGATGAAGCCGCTGATGGCATCGACGACCGGGCGGATCACCGGGATCATCCGCGCCTCGCCGGCGAAGGCCGCGCAGGCCGCCAAGAGCTCCGCCTCTGTCCTGTCCGGCGCGAGCGCCATCGGCGCCTTCAGCGTGCCGTGAAAACCGTACTTGCGGGGATCGGCGGTGATGTCGCGCCAGTCCGGCGCGGGACGCGATGCGTCAGCGGGAAAGGGCAGCTCGTTGCCGGTATAGGCATCGTAGCCGAGCAACTCCGCGCCGAAGCGGGTGAGGGCGCTGTCGACGCCTGCGGCAAAATAGATCGCGTAGCGGGGGAAACTTGTCATCGTCCGAGCATAGCGGGTTTATGCCGCGACGACAGCTTCGCGCGGGGTAGCTGCCATGCCGAGCAACCGCGTCGCGTCGGTGAGATGCACGAGCTTGCCGCCTGATATCACGGCGATCAGCCGCGGCCGCAGCGGCACGCCGTCGTCGACCAGCAAAATGTCCGCGCGTCGCCCTTCCGCGAGCACGCCGCGATCGGCAAGACCCGTCGCGCGCGCGGGCGCGGCGGAGACCAGGTTCCAGGCCTCGGTCAGCGGCAGCACGCCATCGGCGGCGAGCCGGAACGCAGCGAGCAGCTGCGCGGGATAGTAATAGTCCGAGGCCAGCACTGAGCAGAGCCCTTTGGCAATCATGTCGGATGCCTTGGTCCAGCCGGTGTGGCTGCCGCCGCGCACGACGTTCGGCGCGCCGTAGACGATGGCGTCGCCGTGGCTTGCCGCCTCCCGCGCCGTCTCCTCGTTGATCGGAAACTCTGCGATCGCCACGCCCATGGCGCGAAAGCCCTGGCGCATCACCGGCGTCGCATCGTCATGCGAGAGCATCCGCACGTCGGCGGCGCGTGCCGCCGCGGCCAGCCGTGACACGGAAGCCGGCACTCCACTGGCGCGGGAGAGCACACGCCCGACGAGGCGGTCGAATTCCTCGCTCGACAGTCCGGTGCGCTCCACCATGCGGTTGCGCTTGCGGGGCTTGGCCATGTCCCCAACCGTGCCGTCCATGTGGTCGTTGAAGGCGAACAGGTCGACGCGGCCCTCGCTGAGCCACTGGTTGATCTCGGTTTCGGCGTCGAGATTGTAGGTCTCGTGGCGCAGATGAAAGCGGGTGTCGGCGGCGAATTGCGGGCGTTGCCGTTCGATCGCCTCCATCAGGCCGCGCGCATTGTCGGCGCTGCGCAGGCCCGGCTCCCACGAACAGGTCGTGGCGTGAAACACGGTGGTGATGCCGTTGCTGATCGCCTGGCGGTCGCTGTCGGCGAGCGCCACGTCGATCGGAAAGTCGACCCCGGCGCGCGGCATCATCTGCCGCTCGAAGGCATCGCCATGCAGATCGACGATGCCCGGTAGGACCAATAGGTTGCGCGCGTCGATCGCAAGCCGGGCCCGCCCGCGAGACGCATCGATCTCGGCGATGTCCTGTCCGGACAGCGCAAGCGACGTCTCCACCAGCTCGGAGCCGATCAGGGTCCGGCCTCCCTCAAGAAAAATGTCTGTCACGCGACCGCGCTTGATTTGCTGCCAAGAGGACCCTTGAGAGAACTTCCTCGTGCTTCATACGTCGTGAGGAAATCTTCAATCCCGAGCTTGCGGAAATCGGGCAATGCTGCACGCAATTTGTCGTGATCCCAGTCCCACCAGGCGAGCCTCGCAAGCCGCCCCGCAACCTCTTCCGAGAACCGCCGCCGAACGATGCGCGCCGGATTGCCGGCAACGATGGTGTAGGCCGGAACGTCCCTGGTGACGATGGCGCCGGCCGCGATCACCGCGCCGGTGCCGATGTCGCGGCCCGGCAGCACGATCGCGCCATGGCCGATCCAGACGTCATGACCGATATGGACGTGATGCTGGCGCCGCCAGTCGAAGAATTCCGCGTCGTCGCCCTCGCCTTCGAAGTAGGCGCTCGAACGATAGGTGAAGTGTGCCTGCGTGGCGCGGTGCATCGGGTGATTGCCCGGATTGATTCGCGTCATCGCCGCGATCGAGCAGAATTTTCCGATGGTGGTGTAGGTGATCTGGGCGTCGTTCACGACATAGGAGTAATCGCCCATCGTCACCTCGTGCAGCATCGTGCGCGGACCGACCTCGGTGTAGGCTCCAAGCCTGGTGTCGTGCAGCGTCGCCGAGGGATCGATGGTCGGCTGGACCGAAAGGGCTTTGGCGGCCATGTTGCATCCGAACGAGAGGGCGGGCGTTTCTCTTCGAGCGGCTTGATGACAATGTCATGACGACACGATGACAGCGGATGAGGTGTGGATGAGGTGTGTAGGATCGCCGCACCGCAATGTCCGTGTCACACAAGTGTCAAGCGCCGGCGTTAGCGGTGGGTCCCAGCTACTCTGGAGCCCTGCATGCTGGTGGTTGAAGGTCTGACGTGTCGCTTCGGCGTGAAAGCCGCGGTGGACGATGCCTCGTTTCAAGTTTCTCCCGGCGGTTTCGTCGGCGTGATCGGACGGTCCGGCGCCGGCAAGTCGACCCTGCTGCGGACCATCAACCGTCTCACGACCCCTTCGCAGGGCCGCATCCTGTTCGACGGCCTCGACGTCACGGCGCTGCGCGGCAAGGAGCTGCGGCAGTGGCGGGCGCGCTCGGCGATGATCTTTCAGCAGTTCAATCTGGTCGGCCGGCTCGATGTCCTCACCAATGTCCTGATGGGACGGCTTGCGACGATGCCGGCCTGGCGCTCGCTGTCGCAGACCTGGCCCGAGCAGGATAAGGCGCTGGCGATGTCCGCGCTCGAACAGTTCGATATCGCCCCGCTCGCGGCCCAGCGCGCCGATCAGCTCTCCGGCGGCCAGCAGCAGCGCGTCGCGATCGCCCGGGCGCTGGTGCAGCAGCCCGACATCATCCTCGCCGACGAGCCGATTGCCTCGCTCGATCCGCGCAACACCAAGATCGTGATGGATGCGCTGCTGCGGATCAACAAGCACTTCGGCATCACCGTGCTCTGCAATCTGCATTCGCTCGACCTGGCGCGCAGTTATTGCGACCGCCTGATCGGCATGGCGCAGGGTCGCGTGGTGTTCGACGGCGCCCCGGCGGAGTTGACCGAGCACGTTGCGCGCGAGCTCTACGATCTCGAAGCCGCCGATGTCATGGGCAGCACGCCTGCGCCGGTGCGAGAGGGAATTCCAGCGCTTGGAACGGCGGCCGCCGCCTGAGCCGCGCCGCGTCAACAGTCACCAGTTTTGCGTCAACCGACCCCAACCGATGAAGAGGGTATCATGATCACTCGCAGATTGATTCTTGCCGGCGCCGCCGCGCTCGCGTTCACGACTTCAGCCTCCGCCGAGGACTGGAAGGCCAAATATCCCGAGCTGACCTTCGCGGTCATTCCGGCGGAAAACGCCTCGGGCGTGACCGAGCGCTGGGCGCCGTTCATGAGCTACCTGTCCAAGGAATTGGGCGTGAAGGTCACGCTGCGCATCGCCAACGACTACGCGGCCGTGATCGAAGGCCAGCGCGCCGGCAACATCCACATCGCGAGCTACGGCTCGGCGTCGTTCGCCCGCGCCCGCCTCACCGGCGTCAAGACCGACGCCTTCGCCAACGACATCAACGCCGACGGCTCCACTGGTTATTACTCGGCGTTCTTCGTCAAGGCGAGCAGCCCCTACAAGAGCATCGACCAGCTCAAGGGCAAGAACCTCGGCCTCGTCGACCCGAACTCGACCTCCGGCAACAACGTGCCGCGCTTCGAGCTCGACAAGTTGGGCATCGCGGACGCCGACACCTATTTCAGCAAGGTCGTCTTCACCGGCAGCCACGAGAACGCGATCCTGGCGCTGGCGCAGGGCACGGTCGACGTCGCCGCCAACCAGTGGACCAGCGACGACGATTCGACGCTGGCGCAGATGCTGACCAAGGGCATGCTGAAGAATGCCGACGGCTCGGCGATGAAGAAGGACGATTTCCGCATCATCCACAAGTCGGCGCCGATCATCAACGGCCCCTATGCCTACAATTCCGATCTGCCGGAAGAGGCCAAGGCCGCGATCGCCAAGGCGTTCTTCGACGCGCCGGCCAAGGACAAGGCTGCGTTCGATCGCCTCCAGGACGGCCAGAAGAAGGGTTTTCATCCCGCGACCACCAAGGATTGGGATGGCACGATCGAACTGATCAAGTTCGTCGATGCGCTGCGTAAGAAGAAGGCGTCCTGAGTTTCGGGCCGACGCACTGGAGCCGGGTCGATGGACCCGGCTCTTTCTCTTTGATTGACCATTTTTCCTGGCCAAGATGACCGTCTCGGTTTCGATCCTTCCCGAGCAGCAGCTCGCCGTGCTCAACGCCGCCTATCGCCAGGCGGTCGCGCGCAAGCGGCTCCGACTCCTGTTTGGAGCCGTGATCTTTGCCGCAGCACTGTGTCTCGCCGCGATCGGCGCCGAAGTGAATCTGCGCACGCTGTTCGCCCATTACGGCAATTTCATCAGCTATTTCGACCGCATCCTCACACTCGACACCGGCCAGCGGGTCTGGACCGATGTCGGCGAGTGGCTCTGGGGCTGGCGCAAATGGCTGAAGATGTTGGGCGAGACCCTGCTGATCTCCTATGTCGGCACGCTGATCGGCGCGACTTTTGCTTTTTGCCTGAACTTCTTCGCCGCTGAAAACACCTCGCCCGCGCCCTGGCTGCGTTTCGTGGTGCGGCGTCTGCTCGAATTCGCGCGCACGGTGCCCGGCATCGTGTTTGCGCTGATCTTCGTGATCGCCTTCGGCCTCGGACCGATGGCGGGCGTGCTGGCGATCGCGATTCACTCCACCGGCGCACTCGGAAAGCTGTTCTCGGAGATCGTCGAGAACGCCGACATGAAACCGGTCGAAGGCGTCCGCTCGACCGGCGCGAGCTGGCTCTCCTGCATGCGCTTCGCCATCCTGCCGCAGGTCACGGCAGGCTATGCCAGCTACGCGCTGCTGCGTTTCGAGATCAATGTCCGCGAGGCCTCCGTGATGGGCTTCGTCGGTGCCGGTGGCATCGGCCAGGAGCTCGTCGTCGCCATCCGCAAGTTCTATTACTCGGACGTCAGCGCGATCCTGCTCACCATCATCGTCACGGTCTTCATCATCGACATCAGCACCGGCTGGCTGCGCGGCCGCCTGTTCGGCAAGGAGGCGCGGACGTGACGGGGCCGCAGGAGTTCGACACGCGAGAGCTTCGCGCGCGCTACCCTGATGTGTTCGACCGGCCGGCCTCGGCGCGGCTCGCCATGCCGGCGATGATCGTCGCGGCGCTCGCGATCCTGGTTTATGGCCTCATCGATCTCGATTTTTCGCCCTCGCGCTTCGTCGCCGGGCTCAGCCAGCTCGGCTGGATCAGCTTGATGATGATCCCGCCGGATCCCGGCTCGTCGCTGCCGATCTATCTGAAGGCGCTGGGCGAGACGCTGTCGATCGCGCTGCTCGGCACGACGCTTGCGGCCGTGTTCGCGCTGCCGGTCAGCCTGCTTGCCGCGCGTAACGTCGTGCCGTCGAGCATTTTGCGCTTCCCGATTCGACGTTTCCTGGATTCGATCCGCGGCGTCGACACGCTGATCTGGGCGCTGGTGTGGATCAACGTGGTCGGGCTCGGCCCGTTTGCCGGCGTGCTCGCCATTGCCGTGTCGGATTTCGGTGCCTTCGGAAAGCTGTTTTCGGAGGCGATCGAGGGCGCCGACCAGAAGCAGGTCGAGGGTATCCGCGCCTCCGGCGGCAGCGCGCTGCACGAGATACGCTTCGGTCTGCTGCCGCAGGTCCTGCCTGTGATCGCCGGGCAGGTGCTCTATTTCATCGAGTCGAACACGCGCTCGGCCACCATCATCGGCATCGTCGGCGCCGGCGGCATCGGCCTCCAGCTCGCCGAGCAGATTCGCGTGCTGGAATGGCAGAAGGTGTCGTTCCTGATCCTGATGATCCTGGTCGCGGTCGCCGCGATCGATTTCGTCTCGGGCAAACTCCGCTTTGCGATCATCGGCCGAAGGGCGGTGGCGTAGGTCTTCGCCGCTCCCTCTACGGTTCCACCAGAAACTCCACCCGCTCCGCGGCAAAGCGCGAATGCTTGGTCACCAGCGGCTTGCCGTCGAGATCGTGGTCGGTCGCGTCGACCACCAGGATCGGCCGTCCCAGCGCCAGATCGAGCCGTGCGGCGTCGGTTGCGTCGACGATGCCGGCGGTGATCCGGGTCGCGCCGCGGCGATAGTCGCGGACGCCGTAATGCTCGAGCAATTTCGTCATGGAGCGGGTCGCGGCAAAGATCTCGCCCGCACCCGGGAACAGCTGCGCCGACAGCCACGTCGTGGAGACGCAGATCGGCGTGCGGTCGGCGAGGCGCATCGCCTCGATCCGCACCAACGGTGCGCCGGCCTTCAATCCAAGTTCGCGCGCGAGTTCGCGGGTCGCGACATCATCGGACGCCTCGATCAACCGGCCATGCGGTTCGCGGCCGTCGGCGCCGACGATCTCGGAGAAACGGGTCCGCGAGCGCAGTGGATAGGCGAGCTTCTGCGCCTCGACATAGGTTCCGCTGCCGCGTTCGGCCCGCACGATGCCGCGCTCGGCAAGCGCTGCCAGCGCGCGCCGCACGGTGTGGCGGTTCACGCGATAGGTTTCGGCGATCTCCACCTCGCCCGGCAGCTTGTCGCCGGCCGCAAAGCGGCCGTCGGCGATGCCGCGCTCGATGCCGTCGGCAACGAGGCGCCACAACGCGACGCCGGAGGAAGCTGTGTCCTGCATGCTCATGTGGCCGGCAAGCTACTCCAGAAATCACGCCTTTGTCACGAAACAGTCATGGCGCTCCGGTATCAAGTTGTCTAGTATCATAGACAACTTGGATTCGGCAAGTTCTGCAGAAAAGTTCGGTGGATCTGGTGACCCAGCACAACAATCAGCAAGCCCAGCGCCAGGCCGCAATGGCCGTGCTGGCGCACGCGGAGGCGGGCGAGATCGCCGCTCGCCTCCGCGCTCTCGCCCTGCCGGCGCATCAGGATCTGCGTGCGCCGGAAAACGGCCTCGTCATGCTGCGTGGCCGCGTCGGTGGCGACGGTGCGCCGTTCAATCTCGGCGAAGCCACGGTGTCGCGCGCTGCGGTGCGGCTTGCGAGCGGCGAGGTCGGCTTCGGTTACACGCTCGGTCGCGACGGTGAGAAGGCGCGGCTGATCGCGCTGTGCGATGCGCTGGTGCAGTCCAGTGATTTCAGTGGCGCGGTTGAGCGGGAAATCATCGCGCCATTGCGTGAGCAGCTGATGATCAGGCGCAAGCAGGTGGCGGCCGAGACCGCTGCGACGAAGGTTGATTTCTACACCATGGTGCGCGGTGAAGGGTGAGATCATGACCACGATTGCGGAACTGCCGCCGGGGTTCGCCGACAAGGTGCTGTCGGCGCAATCGACCTTTCGCTCGGTCATGGACGCGATGGCGCGGCCGGGCTCGGTCCAGCGCATCGTGCCGACATCAGGAGCGCCTCAGACGATGATGCGCGGCACGGCCGCGATCGCGCTGACGCTGTTCGATCACGACACGCCGCTCTGGCTCGATGCGCGCATGTCGGAAAGCACAGACGTCATGAAATGGCTGAAATTCCACACCGGCGCGCCGGTGGTGCAGGATTCCTCGATCGCGAGCTTCGCCCTGATCAGCGACGGCGGGGAACTGCCTTCGCTCGAGCGCTTCGCGCTGGGCACCAGCGAATATCCGGATCGGTCGACGACGTTGATCCTTCAGGTCGAGAACCTGGATTCGGGGCGCAGCTTCGAGCTGCGTGGTCCCGGGATCGACGGCGTCGCGACGCTCCAGGCGTCGATCAAGCCGTTCGACCTGTTCGAGCGCCTGCGCGTCAACGAAACGCTGTTTCCGCGGGGCGTCGATGTGGTGCTGGTCGCCGATGACGCCGTGGTTGCGATCCCGCGCACCACGCGTGTCGTGAGCAAGGGAAGCTAACTATGTATGTCGCAGTCAAAGGCGGCGAGCGCGCCATCGAGAACGCCCATCGCCTGCTCGCCAGTGCGCGGCGCGGTGACCAAAGCGTGCCGGAAATTTCCCTCGACCAGATCTCCGAGCAGCTCGGCCTCGCCGTGGACCGCGTCATGAGCGAAGGCTCGCTCTATGACCGCGAGCTCGCGGCGCTCGCCATCAAGCAGGCGCGCGGCGATCTGATCGAGGCGATCTTCCTGGTCCGCGCCTTCCGCGCCACGCTGCCGCGCTTCGGCGCCAGCGAGCCGGTCGAGACCGGCGCGATGCGGGTGCAGCGGCGGGTGTCCTCGACCTTCAAGGACATTCCCGGGGGCCAGATCCTCGGCCCGACTTTCGATTATACCCACCGCCTGCTCGATCCCTCGCTCGCCGAGGGCTTTGTGCCGGAAGCGCCGGCGACGGCCGAAGCATCCACGGCGCCGACGCCGCGGGTGACCGACATTCTCGGCCGCGACGGGCTGATCGAATCCTCGCCGCAAGCGGAAGAGGGCGCCAGCGTCGGCGATCTCACCCGCGAGCCGCTGAACTTTCCGGCGGATCGTGACCTGCGCCTGCAAAATCTCGCGCGTGGCGACGAAGGGTTTCTGCTGGCGATGGGCTATTCCACCCAGCGTGGTTACGGGCGCAACCATCCCTTTGCCGGCGAGATTCGCTTCGGCGAGGTCGAGGTCGAATTTTCGGCTGAAGACGTCGGCTTCGCCGTGCCGCTCGGCTCGATCGAGCTCACCGAGTGTCAGATGGTCAACCAGTTCAAGGGCTCCGCGACCGAAGCGCCGTGCTTCACGCGCGGTTATGGCCTCGCCTTCGGCCAGAGCGAGCGCAAGACCATGTCGATGGCGCTGGTCGACCGCGCGTTGCGTGCCCGCGAGCTCGGCGAGGAGGCACTCGCCCCGGCGCAAGACGAGGAATTCGTGATGTCGCATTCGGACAACGTCCAGGCGACCGGCTTCGTCGAGCATCTCAAGCTGCCGCATTATGTCGACTTCCAGTCCGAGCTCGGCCTGTTGCGCAAGCTGCGCAGGGAATTCACTGATGCCAATGCGCCCGACGCCATGAAGGAGGCCGCGGAATGAACGCGCCCGCCTACAATTTCGCCTATCTCGACGAACAGACCAAGCGGATGATCCGCCGCGCGATCCTCAAGGCGATCGCGATCCCCGGCTATCAGGTGCCGTTCGCCAGCCGTGAGATGCCGATGCCCTATGGCTGGGGCACCGGCGGCGTCCAGGTCACCGCTGCGATCCTCGGGCCGCAGGACGTGCTGAAGGTGATCGATCAGGGCTCCGACGACACCACCAACGCGATCTCGATCCGAAAGTTCTTTGCCAAGACCGCCGGCGTCGCCACGACGACGGCGACAGAAGATGCGACCGTGATCCAGACCCGTCACCGCATTCCGGAGACGTCGCTGCACGCAAATCAGGTACTGGTCTATCAGGTGCCGATCCCGGAGCCTTTACGTTTCCTCGAGCCGCGCGAGACCGAAACGCGGCGCATGCACGCGCTCGCCGAATACGGCCTCATGCATGTGAAGCTCTACGAGGACATCGCCCGCTTCGGCCACATCGCGACGGCTTATGCCTATCCGGTGAAGGTCAACGCGCGCTACGTCATGGACCCGTCGCCGACGCCGAAATTCGACAATCCCAAGATGGACAATTGCCCGGCGCTGCAATTGTTTGGCGCCGGCCGCGAGAAGCGGATCTATGCGATCCCGCCCTATACGCAAGTCGTGTCGCTCGACTTCGAGGACCATCCCTTCGAGCCCTATCGCTTCAATGCGCCCTGCGCGCTGTGCGCCGCGGAAAATTCCTATCTCGACGAGATCGTCACCGACGACAAGGGCGGGCGCATGTTCGTCTGCTCCGACACCGATTATTGCGAGGGCCGCCAGGCCGCCGGCCATCACGGCAGCCTCAGCGCCGCGCCGTACAAGGACAAGGCGCAGGAGGCATCGAATGGCTGATCAAGACATGCTCGAGAATGACGAGCCACTGCTCGTTGCCGAGTCGCTCAGCAAATCTTATGGCCGCATCGCCGCGTGCCGCGATGTCTCGTTCTCGCTCTATCCCGGCGAAGTGCTGGCAATCGTCGGCGAATCCGGCTCGGGCAAATCGACGCTGCTGCAGCTCCTGTCGGGCCAGCTCGCGGCCAGCGGCGGCCAGGTGTCCTATCGGATGCGCGACGGCGTCGCCCGCGATCTCGCCACGCTGGGCGAGGCCGAACGACGCTTCCTGTTCCGCACCGATTGGGGCTTCGTCCACCAGGACCCCGCGCAGGGGCTGCGCATGGCGGTCTCGGCCGGCGCCAATGTCGGCGAGCGGCTGATGGCGGTGGGCTGGAATCACTACGGTCGCATCCGCGATACCGCGTCGGACTGGCTGACCCGCGTCGAGATCGACATCGCACGCATCGACGATGCGCCGCGGACCTATTCCGGCGGCATGCGCCAGCGTCTCCAGATCGCCCGCAACTTGGTCACCGAGCCGCGGCTGGTGTTCATGGACGAGCCGACCGGCGGCCTCGATGTTTCCGTGCAGGCCCGCCTGCTCGACCTCGTGCGCAGCCTGGTCGCCGAGCTGCATCTCGCGGTCATCATCGTCACCCATGATCTCGCGGTTGCGCGCCTGCTGTCGCACCGCGTGATGGTGATGAAGGGCGGCCGCGTCATCGAGACCGGCCTCACCGATCAGGTGCTCGACGATCCCCGCGAGCCCTACACCCAACTCCTCGTCTCCTCAATTCTGCCGCCATGAGCCTTCCAGGAAGAGTTTTCCAATGACCGCCATGATCGACATCACTGATGCCAACAAGAGCTTTACGATGCACCTGCAGGGCGGCATCGAATTGCCTGTTGTCAGCGGCGTGACCTTCCACGTCAACCCGGGCGAATGCGTCGTGCTGTCGGGGCCATCAGGCGCCGGAAAATCATCGATCCTGAAGATGATCTTCGGCAATTATCGCTGCGACTCTGGCCGCATCGGCATTCGCCATCGCGGCGAGGTGATCGATCTCGCCACCGCCGAGCCGCGGCAGGTCCTCAACATCCGCCGCGCCACCATCGGCTATGTCAGCCAGTTCCTGCGCGCGGTGCCGCGGGTTGCCACCATCGACGTGGTCGCCGAGCCCCTGATCGTCAACGGCCTGGCGCGCGCTGAGGCGCAAGCCCGTGCTGGCGAATTGCTGCATCGGCTCAATATCCCCGAGCGGCTCTGGCAGCTTCCGCCCGCGACCTTCTCCGGTGGCGAGCAGCAGCGCGTCAACATCGCGCGCGGCTTCATCTCGGATCTGCCGATCCTGCTGCTCGACGAGCCCACCGCCTCGCTCGACGCCGCCAACCGCGCTGTCGTGGTCGAGCTGGTCGCCGAGAAGAAGCGCCACGGCGTCGCCATGGTCGCCATTGTCCATGACGACGAAATCCGTCATCAGATTGCCGACCGCATCGTCGACGTCACCAGCTTCGCCGCTGCGGCCTGAAGGAAATGGACATGAGCGCCAAGAAGGACACCGTGATCGCCAACGCCAGGATCGTGCTGGCGGAACGGGTGATCGAGCAGGGCTGGCTCGCTCTTGCCGATGGACGCATTGCCGAGATCGGTGAGGGCAGGGCGCCTGCGGGCGCCGAGGATGCCGGCGGCGATCTGATCATGCCCGGCCTGATCGAGCTCCACACGGACCATCTCGAGGCGCATTACGTGCCGCGACCAAAAGTGTTCTGGAATCCGGTCGCGGCCGTCGTCTCCTATGATGGCCAGCTCGCGACATCGGGCATTACCACGGTGTTCGACTCGCTCCGGGTCTGGCGCGAGGACGGCGCCGAGGAAGTCGACGGGCGCGCCGGCGTGCTTGCCGCGGCGATCACGACCGCGCGCGATGCCGACCTGCTGCGCGCCGATCACTTCCTGCATCTGCGCTGCGAAATCCCGATGCCGAGCGTGGTCGAGGAGGCCAGGGAGCTGATCGACCGTCCCGACGTGCGGCTGATGTCGCTAATGGACCACACCCCCGGCCAGCGCCAGTTCCGCGACGAAGGCAAGCTGCGCGACTATTATCGCGGCAAGGGCGGCGGCAAGACCGACGCCCAGCTCGACGAACTGTTCGCGAAGCGTTTCGAGTATCAGAAGGCCTATGCCGCGACCAACATGCGCGAGATCGTGGCGCTGGCACATAAGTACAAGATCCCGCTGGCGAGCCATGACGATACCACCGAGGAGAACGTCGTCGACGCCGTGCGCGATGGCGTTTCGGTGGCGGAATTCCCGACCACGTTGGAGGCCGCGCGCGGCCTGCACGAGGCCGGGATCGACATCCTGATGGGTGCGCCGAACGTCGTGCGCGGCGGCTCGCATTCCGGCAACATCGCCGCGGTCGATCTCGCCCGCGAGGGCCTGCTCGACATCCTGTCGTCGGACTACATTCCCTCGAGCCTTCTGATGGCTGCGCTGCATTTGCCCGAGCACGTGCCCGCCATCAGTCTTGCGGCGGCGATCCGCACCGTGACGAAGGCGCCCGCCGAGGCGGTCGGCCTGTCCGACCGCGGTGAGATTTCCGTCGGCAAGCGTGCCGATCTGATTCGCGTGCACGTCGCAGGCCACGTCCCTGCGGTCCGCAGCGTCTGGCGCGAAGGGGGCCGTGTCGCATGAGCGAGACCGTCACCGTGGCGGGAACGCAGACGGGCGCGGTCGGGCCGGGGCGGCTCGTGCTCGTGGTCGGCCCCAGCGGAGCCGGCAAGGACACGCTGCTGCGGCTGGCGCGGGCGGCGTGCATCGAGGATCACGACATCGTCTTCCCGCGCCGTGTCGTGACGCGCGAATCCTCGGCCGATGAAGACAATATTGCGGTGAGCCCTGACGAATTCCGTCGCGCGCGCGAGCATGGTGAATTCGCCGTGCATTGGGAGGCGCATGGGCATTGCTACGCGCTGCCGCGCGACCTCGACGGTGACATTCGTGCCGGCCGCGCCGTCGTCGCCAATGTTTCGCGCACCGTGATCGGCGCGCTGCGCCAGACCTATGCCAACGTCGTGGTGGTCGCGATCACTGCGCCGCCGGATGTGCTGGCGCAGCGGCTTGCCGCTCGCGCCCGGCACAGTGACGGCAGTATCGCCGAAAGGCTGACGCGCAACGTCGACGACGCATCGGCGCAGGCCGATGTCACCATTCTCAACGCGGGCAGCGCGGAGTATCATGGTCGTCAGCTTCTGCGCGTGATCAGGAATCAAGGCTGGCTCGAATAGCCCGCACCGCAAGGAGACTGGAATGTCGGTGATCGAAACGGTCGAGCAGCTGGAGGCCATCTACGGTGTCACCAACGACGCCTCGACCGTGAAAGTCGCCGACCATGTCACCCCGCTCTATCGCGTCTTTATCGAAAAGGCGCCGTTCGCCGCGCTTGCCACCATCGGACCCGAGGGGATCGACTGCTCGCCGCGCGGCGATCTCTCCGGCTTCGTCCGCATTCACGATCCGAAGACGCTGATGCTGCCGGATCGCCGCGGCAACAACCGGGTCGATTCCTTGCGCAACATCGTGCGCGACCCACGGGTGTCGCTGATGTTCCTGATCCCCGGCTCCGGCAATGCGGTCCGCGCCAATGGTCGGGCCTATCTTTCCATCGATTCCGAGCTGCTGGCCTCGTTCAAGGTCGAAGGCAAGGCGCCGCGCAGCGTGATGGTGATGACGGTCGACGAAATCTACTTCCAGTGCGCCCGCGCCATCGTCCGTTCCGATCTCTGGAATCCCGACAAGCGCATCGACCCCAAGACGCTGCCGACGCCCGGCCAGATCCTCGCCGAGATGAGCGAGAACAGGGTCGGCGGCGCGGAGTACGATCGCATCTGGCCCGAGCGTGCGGCCGCGACGATGTGGTGAGTTCGTTCTTCCCCTCTCTCCTTGCGGGAGAGAGTGGCTCGCCGCGTAGCGGCGAGACGGGTGAGGGGTCTCTGTCCTCACGGAAAACGTTACGCGTGGACAGAACCCCTCATCCGTCGCTTCGCGCCACCTTCTCCCGCAAGAAGGGAAGAAGGGGGAGAACGTGCTCTCCGAGCGAAGCCGGCGCGCGAACTGATCAACTCCGGCGGCGCGCCCTGGTGCGTGCCGCCTTCTTCGCGGCGGTGGAGCGGGCCTTGGCGCCTTTGGTACGGCTTGCCTTGCGCGCGGTGGCCGAACGCGAGGCGGCGGATCGCTGGCTCGCAGCACGCTTGCCCTGTTTCGATAGTGCACTGCGCGACGCGGTCGAGCGCGGCTCCTTCTTCAAGACCTTTTCGACGGCTCGCGACACGCGCGGCCGGCGTTTCGGCGTGCGCTTGCCCTGACCGACCTCATAGGCATATTTGGCGCTGCGTCGCGTCGCCTTCTTGACGCGTCCCTTGCGCGGCGGGGGCAGATCGACGCCGGCGCGGCGCGCTTCGGACAGACCGATGGCGATGGCCTGTTTCGTCGAGCGCGCGCCATGTTTGCCCTTGCGGATCTTGTCGATCTGGTCCTTGACGAATTCGCCGGCCTGCGTGGTTGCCGATTTACCGGCACGCTTGTCTTGCCTGGCTTTGCGAATGACTTCCTGTCTTGGCATGGGTCCTGTTCCCTCTGGATCTTCACAGGGATATCTGACCGCAACGCGCAAGATGGACGATTGATCCTGTCAGTTCCTGAGCGCCACCAGCAGTTCATCCGGGCGCTCGGCCATGATCATGTGACCGGCGCCGGGCACCACGACGGTCTTCGCATGCGGGATCGCCGCCGCGAGTGCCTTGCCGGCCTTCACCGGCGTCATCATGTCCCGCTCGCCGAGGATGAGCGTCGTAGGCACCTTCACGCTCGCGGCTGCTTGAAGCGCACTGGCGTAAGCATTGCAGGCCGACAAATCCCTGAACAGCACGCCCGGCTCGCAGTGTTTCAACACAGCCTGCGCCCCGCCATGCATCCACAGGCCCGGTGCGAGGCTGCCGCCGAGCTCGGCGTTGAAGCCGAGGCCCCAGATCGAGACCATGTCGTTTGCATCCTGCGAATTGGCTTCGGCCGCCTTCAGCAGATCCGGGCCGACCGTCATGGTCGCGGCCGTGCCGATCAGGCTGAGCGCGGACACCTTGTCGGGGTGACGTGCGGCCGTCTCCAGCGAGATCAGCGAGCCCATGGAATGGCCGATCAGATGCGCTTTCGTAACTCCGGCCGCATCGAGCAGGGCCGCCGTCCAGTCGGCCATCTCGGCGATGCTGCCGAGCGAAGGTCCGGGCGAGCGGCCGTGGCCGGGCATATCAGGCGCCAGCACGCCAAAGCCGTGATGGGCGAACCAGCGGGTGTGCAGCGCCCAGGTCGAATGATCGAAGCCTGCGCCATGGAGGAAGACGACCGCAGGCAGGGATCTGTCGAAGTCGCGGCCGCCGGTTGCGACCAGCACCTCGGCGCCGTTGACGGAGAGCTTCATGGTGTCAGACCTTTTGCGAGATGCGCAGCGCCTGCGCGAGATCGTCGATGATGTCGCTTGCGGTCTCGATGCCGACCGACAGCCGCACCAGCTCCTCGCCGATGCCGGAGGCCTTGAGCTGCTCGGCGTCCATCTGCTGGTGCGTGGTTGACGCCGGGTGGATCACCAGCGTCTTGGCGTCGCCGACATTGGCGAGATGGCTGATCATGCGCAGCGATTCGATGAACTTGCGGCCAGCAGGCCGGCCACCCTTGATGCCGAAGGAGACGATCGAGCCGGCGCCGCGCGGCAGCAGTGTCTTTGCCAGCTGGTAGTCCGCGTGGTCCTCGAGCGAGGGATGCAGCACCCAATCCACGGCCTTGTTGGCTTTCAGCGCTTCCAGCACGAGGTGCGTGTTCTGGATGTGGCGGTCCATGCGCACGCCGAGCGTCTCCACGCCCTGCAACAACTGGAACGCATTGGTCGGCGATAGACAAGCGCCGAAATCGCGCAGGCCTTCGGTGCGTGCGCGCATGATGAAGGCCGCGGTGCCGAACTGTTCGTCGAAGACTATGCCGTGATAGCCGCCATAGGGCTCGGTCAGTACGCCGAATTTTCCGGATGAACGCCAATCAAACCGGCCGCCGTCGACGATGGCGCCGCCGATCGCGATGCCGTGGCCGCCGATCCATTTGGTCGCCGAGTGCATGACGATGTCGGCGCCGAGCTCGATCGGGCGGCTGAGATAGGGGGTGGCAAACGTGTTGTCGATCAGCAGCGGAATTTTCGCATCATGCGCGATCGCCGCGACCTTTGGAATATCAAGCACCTCGAGCCCGGGATTGCCGATGGTCTCGCCGATCACCAGCTTCGTGTTCGGCCTGATCGCCGCGCGAAACGCGTCGAGATCGCGCGGCTTGACGAAGCTGGTGGTGATGCCGAAGCGCGGCAGCGTGTGCGCCAGCAGGTTGATGGTGCCGCCATAGAGCGAGCTCGACGCGACGATATGGTCGCCGGCGTTCAGAAGCGTCGCGATGGCCAGATGCAGCGCGGCCATGCCGCTCGCGGTGCAGATCGCGCCGACGCCGCCCTCCAGCGCCGCCAGCCGTTCCTCGAGCACGCCCGTGGTCGGATTGGAGATGCGCGTATAGATGTGGCCGGCGCGCTCGAGGTTGAACAGCGCGGCGGCGTGATCGGAATCCTGGAACACGTAGGACGTGGTCTGGTAGATCGGCACGGCGCGGGCGCCGGTCGCGGGATCCGGATGCTGGCCCGCATGCAGGCTCAGGGTCTCGAAGGCGGGCGGTTTTGGCGCGGGCATGCGGGGCCTCGTTGCTCGGTCGGCGGAGGCGGCCCTTGTGCCACAAAAACGCGTGCTGCGTCAGCCTATTGACAACGTGGTCTAACCCCGGATCGCCTGCTCGATGATCCGCGCCTCCCGCAGCAGGATCTCCGCGACCTCCTGTTCGCGGCGCGGGCCGAGCCTCGTGCGAACGGCGGAGACGGTCATCGCAGCAGCGGGGCGGCCGTCCGGCGTCTTGATCCAGGTGGAGATCGATTTCGTGCCCTGCACGAGACCAATTTCCCTCATGCCGTATCCCAGCCGTCTTGCGGCGGTGACCTGGCCCAGCACCGTCGCAGCGTCGGTCCGGTAGGCCTCGAATCGCTTCTCATTGGCTGCGACGATTTTGCGCGCGTCCTGGGACGGCATCGCGGCGAGGATGGCAACGCCTGCGCTGGAGACGCCGAGCGGCCGGCGCGCGCCGACTTCGATCGACAGTACCTGGATCGGATAGACGCCGATCCTGCGATCGACGCACAGCGTGTCGTTGCCGGTCCGCACCGTCAGGAACAGCGTGTCGCCGATCTCGGTGGAGGCGCGTTGCAGCGACGGATTTGCGGCGATCAGCAGCCGCGACGGCCGGGCCCGTGCGAGCGCGAGCTCCGGCACCTGGTTGCCGATCGCGTAGCGCCCGGTTTTGTCGTGTCGTTCGACGATGCCTTCCTCGATCAGCACGTGGACGATGCGGTGCACGGTCGGGCGGGTGAGGCCGGTGGCCCGCACCACTTCGGCCAGCGGGACGCCGTCTTCGCGGCCGGCGGCGAGAATGCGCAACACCGCGAGTGCGCGCCGGATCGCCTGTGCGCCCTGTCGCGGCTCCGTCATGCGGCGGGTGGATTTCGCGGAAGTCGTGTTGTCCATAATATGGACAAGAACGCCACAATTCACTCGACAGGTAAAGCGCGCATCTGGAGATTGCGCTCCGAATCGAGATGCCGTGTACGAATTCAGGCAAATCGACGTAAAATTGGAAGCGCCGCCGGGAGGTTAACATGAGATTAATCTGGATTGCCATAGCTGCCGCAGTGGCGATGTTGACGGGACCGGCGTCGGGCCAGCAATGGCCGGCGCGCAACGTCAAGCTGATCGTGCCCTATCCAGCCGGCGGCAATGTCGACAGCGCCGCGCGCATCATCGCAGACAAGCTCCAGGAAAAGCTCGGCCAGCCCCTCATCATCGAGAACAAGGCGGGTGCCGGCGGCATGATCGCGGGCGAGGCCTTCGCGAAGTCCGCGCCCGACGGCTACACGCTGTTCGTCGGCGCCAATGGCCCGGTGCTGTTCGCGACCGAAATCAACAAGCGCGACGTCTACAGCTGGAAGAAGGACTTCCTGCCGATCACGACGATCTCGATGACGCCGCTGGTGCTCGAGGTTCATCCTTCCGTGCAGGCGACGAATTTCAAGGAATTCATCGACCTCGCCAAGCGCGAGCCCGGCAAGCTGACGATGGCCTCGCCCGGTCCCGGCACCACCAACCATCTGCTCAGCGAGCTGATGCAGTCCAGCCTCGATCTGCAATGGGTCACCGCGCACTATCGCGGCAATGCGCCAGCGGTCAACGATCTGCTCGGCGGGCAGGTGCAGTTCGCGTTCGACCAGCTCACGGTCAGCCTGCAGCACATCAAGGCCGGCCTGTTCCGGGCGCTGGCCGTCACCAGCCCGCACCGCCTGAAGTCGCTGCCCGACGTGCCGACCTTCGCCGAACTCGGATACAAGGACTTTGACGGCCAGACCTTCACCGGCCTGTTCGCACCGGCAGGCACGCCGGCGTCCGTGATCGACAAGCTGCACGAGGCGCTGACCGCGATCCTGAAGGACCCGGCCGTGGTCGACAAGTTCGAGAAGCTCGGTGGGGAAGCTGTCGCGATGACGCCGGACGAATTCAAGGCCTATCTCGCGCGCGAGGACGCCAAATGGATTCCGATCGTGCGCAAGGCCAACATCAAGGCGGATTGATCGATGCGGATCGACCCCACCGAGCTCGGCGCCGAACGCATCTACCGGCTGATGACCGGCATCGTGGTGCCGCGTCCGATCGCCTGGGTGACGAGCCTGTCGCGCGCAGGCGTGCTCAACCTCGCGCCGTTCAGCGCCTTCACCTTCGTCTCGCAGAAGCCGCCGATGCTGGCCATCAGCGTCGGCCGCAAGGGCGCGGACTACAAGGACACCGCGCATAATATTCTGGACACCGAGGAATACGTCATCCACATCGCCGATACCCCGCTGATGCAGGCCGTGCACGACTCGTCGGTCGAGCACCCGCCTGAGATCAGCGAGGTCGCGGAGCTCGGCCTGGAGACGCATCCGAGCGAGCGCATCAAGGTGCCGCGGCTCAGCATCGCACCGGTTGCGATGGAATGCCGCTTCCGGCAGTGCCTCGAATTCGGCGACGCCCGCAGCCGGCTGATCGTCGGCGAAGTCGTGATGTTCCACCTCCGCGATGGCCTCGTGAACGACGGCAAGGTCGAAACCGCGGCGCTCGATCCGATCGCACGCATCGGCGGACCGCGCTACGCCCGGCTCGGCGAGATCGTGACGCTGCGCGGCGTGTTCCAGACTCCCAAATCGAAAGACTGAGCGCGCCGCCCCTGCGCGCGCCACAAGACCATTGGAGAACGACCATGCGACTCCTAAGTTATCTCGTGGACGGAGAGCCGCGCTACGGTGCCGCCATCGACGGCGGTGTCGTCGACCTGACCCGGCGGATCGGCCGTGACTTCTCCGATTTGAGGGCGCTGATCGCGGCCAATGCGCTGGCCGACGCGCAGGAAGCCGTCGCCGGACAAAAGCCGGACTACGCACTCGACGATCTCGTGCTGCTTCCGCCGGTGCTGACTCCGGAAAAGCTCTGGTGCATCGGCGTCAATTATGCTGAGCGCAATGCGGAGTATAAAGACAGCTCCGACCTGCCCAAATATCCCAGCCTGTTCGTGCGCAGCATGTCCTCGATGACAGGCTCCGGTCAGCCGCTGGAGAAGCCTGAGGTATCCGATCAGCTCGACTACGAAGGCGAGCTCGTCATCGTGATCGGCCAGGGCGGCCGCCACGTCCCGCGCGAAAAGGCCTGGGCGCACATCTTCGGCATGACGCTGTGCAACGAGGGCACGATCCGCGACTGGCTGCGCCACGGCAAGTTCAATGTCACGCAAGGCAAGAATTTCGACCGCTCCGGTAGCATCGGTCCCTGGATCGTCACATCGGACGAACTCGACCCGCGCGGGCCTCACGACATCGTCACGCGCGTCAACGGCGAGGTGCGGCAGCAGGACACCACCGAGCGGCTGATGTTCCCGTTCGATTTTCTGATCTCCTATCTCTCCACCTTCGCAACCCTCAAGCCCGGCGACATGATCGTGACGGGCACGCCGACCGGGGCGGGCGCCCGCTTCGACCCGCCGCGCTGGCTCAAGGTCGGCGATGTCGTCGAGGTCGAATCCAGCCGCATCGGCGTGCTGCGCAATACCGTGGCCGCGGAGAGTTAAGCCATGCTGGATACTCCCACGATCGAACGCCTTGCCGCGCGCCTCGACGAGGCCGAGCGCACCAAGACGCTGATCACGATGTTCACGAAAGATTATCCCGATTTCAGTATTGAGGATGCCTATGCCGTTCAGCGCGCCTGGACCAAGCTCCAGCTCGGTCGCGGCCGGGTCATCAAGGGCCACAAGATCGGCCTGACCTCGAAGGCGATGCAGAGCGTGGTCGGGATTTCCGAGCCCGACTACGGCGTGCTGTTCGCCGACATGTTCTATGCCGATGCCACGCCGATTCCGTTCGACCGCTTCCACGCGCCGCGAATCGAGGTCGAGCTCGCCTTCGTGCTCAAGGCGCCGCTGCGCGGGCCCGATTGCACCATCTTCGACGTGCTCAACGCCACCGACTACGTGACCCCGGCGCTGGAGATTCTGGAGACGCGCATGCACCGCGTCGACCCCCAGACGGGCAAGGCGCGAAAGGTGATGGACACGATCTCGGACAACGCGGCCAACGCCGCTCTGGTGCTGGGTGGCCGGCCGTTTCGCCCGATGGACGCGGACATGCGCTGGATCGGCGCGCTGCTGTTCCGCAACGGCGAGGTCGAGGAGACCGGGCTTGCCGCCGGCGTGCTCAACCATCCCGCCAACGGCATCGCCTGGCTCGCCAACCGCCTCGCGCCGCATGACGAACATCTCGCCGCCGGCGAGGTGGTGCTGGCGGGATCGTTCACGCGTCCCGTCGATATCCGCCGCGGCGACACGTTTCATGCCGATTATGGCGCTTTCGGCTCGGTGTCGTGCCAGTTCGTCTGAACAAGCAACAAAGAGGGAGCGCATCATGACCGGTCACACGCGGCGCAAGAGCATCCATATCGGCGGCTTCAAGCACGCCAATCCGATTCCGAACGCCTGCCGCATCGGCAATCTCGTGATGTCGGGCGTCATCCTCGGCCGCGATGGGGCTGGCGCGATGCCCGAGAGCCTGGACGCGCAATGCGCCAACATGTTCGCGCATATGAAGGCGACGGTCGAGGCCGCGGGCGGCACCACGGACGACATCATCAAGATGACGGTGTGGCTGAAGGACCGTACGCAACGGGGGCCCGTGAATGTCGAGTGGCTGAAGATGTTTCCGGACGAGCATTCGCGCCCGGCGCGCCACGCGCTGCCGATGGACAACATGGACGGCGGCGCGCTGGTGCAGTGCGACTTCACCGCCATGATCGACTGAGGGAGTTTTGCGCATGCCGACCTATCTGCCGTTCGACCCGAATCCGCGCCGCCCGGTCAAGGCGCCGCCGCCCAAAACCGTCGACAGCCAGTTTCACGTCCTGGGTCCCGTGGACAAATATCCGGAACGTCCCGGCGCGGCCTATCGGATGCCGACCGCGACCTGGGAAGCGGCGCTGCGCGTGCACAAGACGCTCGGCATCGAGCGCGGCATCATCGTGCAGACCACCACCTATGGCGCCGACCATGCCGTCGTTCTCGACGGTCTCGCCGCGATGGGCCCGAACTATCGCGGCTGCGCCAACGCCCTGGTGTTCGCCGAGGCGAACGACGCTTATCTCGCAAAGCTGCATGACGCAGGTGTTCGCGGCGCGCGCTTCAGCTTCCGCCAGGAGCTCGGCGCCGTGCTGTCGGATGCCGATTTCGCCCGCGCCATTGCGCGCATCCGCGAGCTCGGCTGGTACGTCAAGATCCAGCCCGAGAAGGACGGCATCGTCTCCAGCGTCGCCAAATACGAGAATCTCGACGTGCCCGTGCTGATCGACCACATGGCGCGGCCCGATCCGGAAGCCGGCAGCAACGATCCGAATTTGCGCAAGATGCTCGAGCTGCTCGCCAAGGGCAATTTCTGGGTGATGCTGTCGCTCGGCGAGAAGACCTCGAAGCTCGGCCCACCCTACGATGACGTCATCCCGATCGCGCGCGCCTATATCGAGGCGGCGGTCGACCGCTGCGTTTGGGCCAGCGACTGGCCGCATCCGGTCTCGGTGAAGCAGCCGCCCAACGACGCCGACCTGCTGGAGTTGATGTACCGCTACGCTCCTGATCAGGCGGAGCTGGAGAAGATCCTGGTGCACAATCCGGCGAAGCTGTTCGGCTTTCCGGATTGAGGGGAGAGCGGGCACCAAGGCTTCCACAACGTCATGGCCGGGCTAGTCCCGGCCATCCACGCGTCGCCACGCGGCACTAAGAACGTGGATGCCCGGGACAAGCCCGGGCATGACGACCTCGTGAACTGCACCCACTGCGCTCACGCGGCCGGCTGTGAAGCCAGCCTGTCGCGCACCCCAGCCGCAATCTCGAACGAGCGCAGCCGCGCGGCGTGGTCGTAGATCTGTCCCGTCGTCATCAATTCGTCCGCGCCGGTCTCGGCGATCAGCGCTTTCAGCTTCTCTTCGATCACGGCAGGCGAGCCGACCGCCGAGCAGGACAGCGACTGGCCGACCATCGCCTTCTCGGCCGGCGACCACAGCGCGTCCATGTCGTCGACCGGCGGCGGCAGCGGGCCGGGCGTGCCCCGGCGCAGATTGATGAACTGCTGCTGCAGCGATGAGAACATCCGCTGCGCGTCCGCGTCGCTGTCGGCGGCGAACACGTTGACGCCGACCATCGCATGGGGCTTGTCGAGCTGCGCCGAGGGCTCGAACCGCGCGCGATACTCCCGCAGCGCCGGCATCATCATCTGCGGCGCGAAATGCGAGGCGAACGCGAACGGCAGGCCGAGCATGCCTGCGAGCTGCGCGCCAAAGGTGCTGGATCCCAGGATCCACAGCGGCACCTTCGTCCCCATGCCCGGCACGGCGCGGATGGTCTGGTTCGGCTGCACGTCGCCGAGCAGCGCCTGCAACTCCAGCACGTCCTGCGGAAAATTCTCGGAGCTGGTGGCGAGATCGCGCCGCAGCGCCCGCGCGGTGAACTGGTCGGTGCCTGGCGCGCGGCCGAGCCCGAGATCGATCCGCCCGGGATAGAGCGAGGCCAGCGTGCCGAACTGCTCGGCGATGACCAGCGGCGAATGGTTCGGCAGCATGATCCCGCCGGACCCGACCCGGATGGTTTTTGTCCCGCCCGCGACATGCCCGATCACCACCGACGTCGCCGCGCTCGCGATGCCCGTCATGTTGTGATGCTCGGCCAGCCAGAACCGCTTGTAGCCCCAGGCTTCTGCATGCTGCGCCAGATCGAGCGAATTGCGAAATGCCTGTGATGCGTCTCCGCCCTGACGGATGGGAGCGAGGTCGAGTACGGAGAAAGGGATCATGGGCGGGTCCGGATGGCGCGTGCGATGGGAACGTGGACTCGACATGTAGGAGCCGGTCGCAGGAATACCAGCCGAAACGAAAATGTGCTGCGCCGGCGGCTTCATCGCGCGGAGGCGAAGCCCTCGCTGTGCTGGTGCATGCGGCAAATCCGCCTGCACTGAAACCGCGGGCCGCATTGCGGCGTTGCCGGCCTGTTTGATCAATGGCGACGATTTTCATTTCGGGGGCTTTCTTTGGACAGATTCAACATCGGCGTTCATGTCGTTGCGCTGGCTGCGGCCTTCGCGCTCGCCGTTCCCATTGGCTGGGATCGCGAGAAGCGGGCGCGAAGCGCGGGCTTGCGCACCTTTCCGCTGGTCGCAATGGCAAGCTGCGGCTTCGTGCAGGCCAGCGAAAGCCTGCTCGTGCATTCGCCTGACGGGATGGCAAAGGTGATCGAGGGCCTCATCACCGGCATCGGCTTCATCGGCGGTGGCGCTATTCTCAAGCAGGGGAATTCGGTGCAGGGCACCGCGACGGCCGCGAGCCTCTGGGCGACCGGCGCCATCGGCGTCTCCGTCGGGCTCGGCGCTTACGATGTCGCGGTGACGGTCGCCGTATTCACGTTCTTGACGCTTCGCTTGTTGACGCTGGTCAAGGAAGACGACGATCACTGATGCATGTGCGGGCGGCCTGCACCCCGTTCACAACACCGTCATTGCGACCGATCATGCGCCTTGCCTCCACTGGGCGCCTCGCGCTGGTTGTTGTATCCTTGCCGCAGCAAATCGCATGGTCGCCAAATCGCACGGTCACAAGGAGGAATTGACATGGCCTCGGTCGTACTCAGCCGCCGCAACCTCCTCGTCGCCGGCGGTTCCATCCTGGCAGCCGGAACCTCCGGCCTGCTGTTGCCCGCCCGCGCGGACGGCCTCGCACCGACCGAAACGATGTCGGGCGGGGCGAATAACTACCGCAAGGGCGCGGCGATCGTGGAGCGGATCGGCAAGGGCGGCTTCTGGATGAGTGGCACCGTCCGCCGCGCCGGCGACGGGGCTCCACTGGCTGGGCAGCGCATCCAGATCTGGGCGCACACCACCGAAGGCCAAGAGCACGAGCCGCAGAGCCATGGCGCCACGCTGACCGACAAGGACGGCAAGTTCCGGCTCGATATGCCGCAGATCATTCCGATTTTCGGCCAGCCGCATGGCCACCTCGCCTATGACAGCGGCGAGTTCAAAACAGTCTTTCTGCGGCCGGTGATGCGGAGCGCAAAGGAAACCAGCCTCGAGGCGCACTTCGTCCTGCAGGCGGCCTGATCGCATTGGAGAAGAAGGGGCGGAGATCGGCCCGGGCGCCCCTGATCTGGGTCGCCCTTGCCTTGGCCATCGGCGTGCCGATCGCGCTCGCTGCGGGAAGCGAACAGCTCGCATGGCGCGGCCCGGTCTACATCCTCGCCGGCTTCGCCGGGATCATTGCGCTCGGTCTCGTGCTCGTTCAGCCCCTGCTGATCGGCGGATATCTGCCGGGCCTGTCGGCCTATCGCGGCCGGCGCGCCCATCAGTGGATCGGCGGCGCGCTCGCTCTGGCGATGGTGATCCATGTCGCCGGCCTCTGGATCACCAGTCCGCCCGATATGATCGACGCTCTGACCTATACCTCACCGACGCCGTTCTCCCCCTTCGGCGTGACCGCCATGTGGGCCATCTTCATCGTCGCGCTTCTGGCGCCACTCCGCCGGCGATTGGGCCTGCGGCTGCGCACCTGGCGCATCGTCCATATTCCGCTCGCGATCGTCATCGTCGCAGGCAGCGTCGCCCATTGCCTGCTGATCGAGGGAACGATGGAGACAATCTCGAAGGCGGCGCTGTGCGCAGCTGTGCTTGCGGCGACCGTCAAGGTCATGGCTGACCTCTGGCGAAGGCGAACGTTGCGCGGCGAGACTGCTGCGCGGCAGTGACATGGCCAGATTAGGGTTCGTAGCCCGGATGGAGCAAAGCGAAATCCGGGACGACCGCATCCATAGCCACCGGCCCCGGATTACGCTTGCGCTCCATCCGGGCTACGCCGCCTTTCACACGCGTTGAGCATCGTCAGCGCCGATGTCCGGTCTGCTTGCCGCGGATGGCGGTGAAGATTATCCTCGCGGGATGGCCGTCAGTGTCCCCGACCTGAAAGCATTCCTGCTCGCCACACCGTTCTTCGGCGGTATCCCGGATCAAAGTCTCGACCTCCTGATGTCGATGCTGGTCGAGTGCCGATTTGATACCGGAGCAACCGTCGTGACGGAGGGCGATCCCGGACGCTCGCTGTTCATCGTCAAGTCCGGCCGGCTGGCGGTGAGCAAACGGGCCAATTCGGGGAGCGTCATCCCGATCTCCGTTCTGGAGCCCGGCGATTTCTTCGGCGAGATGACGCTGATCGAAATGCAGAATCGATCCGCCACGGTGGTCGCGGAGAGTCCGACCGTGCTGTACGAGCTGACGGCCCAGAAGCTCTACGCCTGCTACAAGGCCGATATCCACGCCTATGTGATCGTCCTGCAGAACATCAATCGCGAGCTTTGCCGACGGCTGCGCCGCAGCGACGATCGCTTTGCGGAGCATCAGATGGTGACGAGAAGTGATCAAGTGATAATGCGTAAGGATGGGTAGAGCACTTGCGAACCCGATCATGTTTCGTCACCGTGCATGGCCTTGATGGTTTCGCTTCGCTTTACCCATTTTTGGGCGCTTGTGGTCCTCCGTCGCGCTGAAATGACCGTGCCCGAGCGTGACGGCCATTGGAGGCGGCCGTCCGCATGTCGACGACACGAGCGACCTAGCTGCTCGTCAAGATCGAATCGGCTGCCCGATTCCCAGCAAGTTACCTTCGCTGTCGCGGAACCACGCGCCCCGCTCACCGATCCCCTTGCTGGGGTAATTCCCGGTAATCGCGGCAATTCCATCAACGGTCTTCAAGCCGGGTAGGTCATATTCCTCGAACTCGACTCCCCGCACGCGAAGCTCGCGCACCGTTGCCTCGATATCCTCGACTTCCCAGCCCATCTGTGTGTGCGTGCCGAATGGCAGTCCGGCCGAGATGAATATCGCAAACTCGCCATTCGCACAGACGTAACGGAGTCCACCCTCGCGCTGTTCGACCGGCTCGAGCCCGAGTTTTTCCGAATAGAACGCTCGCGCCCGATCCAGGTCTTTGGCTGGAAGCCGGGTTGCCACCTTCGCGTTCCCAAGCATGCCTCTCCCCTTTTCTTGGTCTTAAGCTCGCGTAGGATGGGCAGAGCACTTGCGAAACCCGTCACCATTCGTCATCGAGCAAGCCTTCCATGGGTTTTCGCTTCGCCGTACCCATCCTACGAACTTCCCGGCACCGTAGGCTTCGAATAGGAAAATAACATGGCTCAAGCCGGAGAAAATGGAAGACTGGCGACGTTCAAGCACCACGCCAAGGTGCACTCCTTCAGACTTAGCACTGCTTTGCTGACTTGGATTTTGCTCGGCGCGACGCTCTTTTACAAGCCTGAGTGGGTCCGATGGGCCCTGCGGACCGGAACGCACGGTATTGAAGCTGTCGGCGATGCGCTTCCTGGCTATTGGGGCGCTCAGGCCGAAATTGTCTTGCGTGAACTCGGTGGTTTCCTTTGGATCCAGATCACGGCCGCGATCCTGTTTGTCAGGTTCGTGTTTTGGCTGATCGGAGCCTCGTGGCGCCGTGGTCGGCGGTAGATCCGGTCAGCTCGCGTAGGATGGGCAGAGCCCTTGCGAAACCCATCATGCTGCGTCGTCGAACAAGGTCTCGATGGGATCGCTTCTCGGACGAGCGCTTAATTGGGAGGAACGACAATGACGCTGGTGGTAGCGTATGCTGGAGCCGATATTTGCTTTATGGTGGGAGATACGCTCCTCAGCCACGAGCACTTTGCACTCAAAGGCGATCTTGGCCCAGTCAACGGCGAATTTCACAGCTTAAAAATACAAATACTGACGGGCGAACTTGCGATCGGATTTGCGGGCAATTTTGATGTCGCTTATTCTGCGGTCGCCGCTTTGAAATTTGCCCTATCTGTTGATCCCACGCTCGATCCCACCGAATGGCTCGCTTCTAGAAGCATCACTGACGCTGATTTTCTTGTCCTGAAGAATGGCGTGAGGAAGGAACTATTCGTCATCGAGTCTGCCAACGTTCGACAGGCGATTAACGCGCATATCGGCGACGCCGAGGAGTGGAATAGGTTTCTCCAACTAAAGAAGGAATATAGCGGGCAACTGAGCGACACACGATCGATGAGAATGGAAGAGTTGTGCAGTCAGACCCAGTGACAAACGGCGAGAAGGAATTCTCGATCGTCTCCGATGCTATGGAAGCACTGTGCTGGGAATGCGTCAGCCGAAAAGAGCCAACTGTCGGAGCAATCAGCGGCTGCGTTGTTCGCGTTGTCGATGCCCGAATTTCAGGACAGCTCGAATACCTTCAAACCGTTGAGGCCTCTCATTTCCCATGGGAGCCATCTGGAGGGTTCATCGTTATGGCATCGAATGAGCCTGAGCGCGGCATTGGAATCTATTTTAGAGTGGGGCAGCGGGGCTTCATTCTTCCTGTCAGTGGCCAGCCGCCGTGCGTCGCTAGCACGGCGGCAACCCTTGAGGCTTTTGTAGATGAAGCCCTCTCCATGTTTGGAATGAAGCTGACTGGCGGGAAGTGGGGTTAACTGTCTGACGCGGGAATTGAAAACCTGATTTTAACCCGTCGGGCAACACACCGCCTCCCACAGATCCTCGTCAACCCTCCCTCACAAAAATATTCCACTTTACCGAAATTCGGAATCGCAGTATCCGTCCGTCATCCCGGTCCAGGGAGAGGGGCGATCGTCCGTCGTAACGAACGTGGATCGGGGTGCGGTGGACGCGGCAGCGTCGGGCACGAAGGGGGGACCAGGGCGAGATGAACCTCGTGAGGTCTTGTCTAGCGTGCGGACGACCGGCGCCAACGCCCTGCGAAGCCCTTTTGGGCGAAGCAGGACGTGTCCGGCGAAGCCTCTTGGCGAAGCCGGATCGCTGCGTACGGCAAAATCGCGTGGTCCTGGCCGTCGTTGCTACGGTCAAGCCTTGCGGAGATGGATCGGGGCTCAACCGGGTCTTCGTCCATCGCCAATTCGCAAGGCGACGGTGACAAAAGGAACTCGTCGCCGGGGAGAGCGCGGCATAAGCCGTCAACCCACTGCGCAGGGAAGGCCGAGTGTTCGGCGTCACCTGTATGCTGCTGTGCGGTCTCTTTGCGCTACATCTTTGCGCAGCGGACCGCGGGTGCCAGCCGGCACCCGGTCTTCCCTGCGCTCTCTTCACAGAAGAGGGCTACGGAAAAGCAAAACTCGGGCATCCCATGCCGCGAGAAGGCTGCTTCATGCGTGATTTGAGCGAGGGAATGGTGCTGCCAGACAGGATTGAACTGTCGACCTCTCCATTACCAATGGAGTGCTCTACCACTGAGCTACGGCAGCATGTGCTGGGGTAAGAATCGGCCGCCACGAGGGGCCTACCAAGCGGGCCGATATCTGCCACAAGCCCCCCTCCTGTGCAAGCTTGCTAGCTCCGCCAAACCGATAAAATCGGGCCGATATCGAGGCCAAAATGCCTGTTTTGGCTCGAAACGGCCGACTTTCCCCGGATTCGGTTCCGATACCCCCACCCAACTGGCCAGTTGCCGGATGCGCCAGATTCGATCCATTTCGATTTTCGCACGATCGGATCGCGCGGGCCTCTTGAGCTGCCTTATTCCTCGGGCATGCTATCGCCGATCGCTGTAATGGACCCCGATGGCAGACGAGAACGACAAGGGCGACCGACAGGAGTCGAGACAGGCGAGGGCGTCCCGCGACGACCGGCTCAAATCGGCGCTGCGCGAAAACCTGAAACGGCGAAAGATGCAGGCGCGCGAACGGGCCGCAAGTGGCGGCCCCTCGCAGAACGAAGATGATTCCCTAAATGAGGGGACCGCCGGCGAGATGGCCGGCAAGACCGGCGACTAGAATTTTTTGGAGTGCATGGACGTGGCAATGGGGCAGGACGAATCGCAACGACCCGACGGTGACGCGCAGATGTCGCGGTTCACCCGCCCTGAACAGACCTTTCCGACGCTGACATCGGCCGAGATCGAGCGGATGAGACATTTCGGCGAGGTCCGCAACTATACCGATGGGGAATTCCTGTTCGAGACCGGCAAGCCCGGGCCCGGCATGTTCGTCGTGCTGAAGGGCCACGTCGCCATCACCCAGCGCGACGGCCTTGGCCATGTCACCCCATTGATCGACCAGGGGCCGGGGCAATTTTTGGCCGAGCTCAGCCAGCTCTCGGGACGGCCGGCGCTGGTCGACGGCCGCGCCGAAGGCGAAGTCGAGACGCTGCTGTTGCCGCCGGAGCGGCTGCGCGCGCTGCTGGTCGCCGAGGCCGAGCTCGGCGAGCGCATCATGCGCGCGCTGATCCTGCGCCGGGTCAATCTGCTCCAGGGCGGCGTCGGCGGCGTGGTGCTGATCGGCCCGTCGCATTCGGCAGGTGTGGTGCGGCTGCAGGGCTTCCTCACCCGCAACGGCCAGCCGCATCATCTGCTGGATCCCGCGCGCGATCGCGACGCCGCCGACGTCATCGCGCGTTATTCGCCCAAGCCGGACGACTGGCCGCTGGTCGTCACCCCCGATGGTGCGGTGCTGCGCAATCCCGGCGAAACCGAGCTTGCACGCGCGATCGGCATGATCGGCGGCCCGCGCAACGACCGTATCTACGACGTCGCGATCGTCGGCTCCGGGCCGGCCGGGCTCGCCACCGCCGTGTATGCCGCGTCAGAAGGACTTTCCGTCGCGGTGCTCGACACCCGCGCCTTCGGCGGCCAGGCCGGCGCCAGCGCGCGCATCGAAAACTATCTGGGCTTTCCGACCGGAATTTCCGGCCAGGCCCTGACCGCGCGCGCCTTCAACCAGGCGCAAAAGTTCGGCGCGGAAATCATGATCCCGGTGACGGTGAAGTCGCTCGACTGCACGCGCAAGGATGGCGCGTTTTCGGTGGCGCTTGACGGCTGCGACCCGCTGCATTCGCGCGCGGTGGTGGTCGCAAGCGGCGCGCGCTATCGCCGGCCTGAGATCGAGAACCTCGATAAATTCGAAGGCCGCGGCGTCTGGTATTGGGCCTCGCCCGTCGAGGCGAAGCTGTGCGCCGGCGAGGAGGTCGCGCTGGTCGGTGCCGGCAACTCCGCGGGACAGGCCGCTGTTTTTCTCTCGGGGCACGCCAAAAAAGTGCTGATGATCATCCGCGGCGGCGGCCTTGGTGCCAGCATGTCGCGCTATCTCATCGAGCGCATCGAAGCCACGCCGAACATCGAACTGATGTTCAACACCGAGATCACCGCGCTCGAAGGCGACGAGGCCTCGCTGCTGCGGCGCATCCGCTGGAAGAGCCGGCTCTCGAGCGACGAGGATTTTGCCGACATCCGCAATCTCTTCCTGTTCGTCGGCGCGGATCCCGCCACCAACTGGCTCGACGGCTGCGGCGTGACGCTCGATCGCGGCGGCTTCGTCGTCACGGGCGCGCAGTCCGAGCAGAACCAGGGCCGGCTGGTCGCGCCGCTGGAGACCTCGGTGCCCGGCGTCTACGCCGTCGGCGACGTCCGCTCCGGCTCGGTCAAGCGCGTCGGCGGCGCCATCGGCGAAGGCGCGCAGGTCGTGGCCTCCCTGCACGGCTATCTCGGCGACGCCGCAAAACCGGCGCTTTAGTCAAGGACAAGGTAAGTAAATGGCAAGTCGAATGAGGCTTGCCATCTTGCCGGGTGATGCGTGACTATCTCCTCATCCTGAGGAGCGCGCATTGCGCGCGTCTCGAAGGATGAAGGCCCGGATGCAACAGCCGGGCCTGCATGGTTCGAGACGGCGCTCGCGCGCCTCCTCACCATGAGGATCGACAAAGAAGACGCTTAACGGGAGGACTAAATGGCTGAAATCGTCGTGCTGTATAAAACACCCACGGATGCTGCGGCCTTCGACAAATATTATGCCGAGACCCACATTCCGCTCGCGAAGAAACTTCCAGGCCTGAAGAAGTACGCCATCAGCAAGGGGCCGGTCGGCTCCCCCGCTGGACCTTCCGGAATCCATCTCGTTGCCATTCTCACCTTCGACAGCACGGCCGACATCCAGGCGGCATTCGCCAGCCCGGAAGGTAAGGCGACCGGCGCTGACGTGCCGAAATTCGCCAGTGGCGGCGCTGACCTCTTGATCTTCGACACCAAGGAAGTGTGAGCCGCGATTCGACTTTCGTCGTGTAGCCCGGATGGAGCGCAGCGTAATCCGGGGCCACTGCATTTGCATGCGACAATCCCGGATTACGCGATCGCTCCATCCGGGCTACGCACCACAAGCTGCCGTCGTCTGTGACAGCGTTGCAAAAAATTCAGCCATGCGTTTTTCGATTCGCACGACGACGCATGGCTGCGCACGCATGTGTGACGCCAGCGCATGTGGCAATCCGATGAGGACCGTAATATCAATCCCGATCTCAATGCGGAGATTAGGAGAGATGCCATGGTTCTTGGGTTGAGCTTGCCCGCCTTCACGCTGGTCCATGTCATCATCAGCCTGATCGGCATCGCGGCCGGCCTCGTCGTGATGTTCGGCCTGCTCGGCTCGAAGTCGATGCCGGGCCTCACCGCGATTTTCCTGCTGTTCACGATCCTCACCAGCGCCACCGGCTTCCTGTTTCCGTTCAAGGAGCTGCTGCCGTCGCATATCATCGCCATCATCTCGCTGGTCCTGCTCGCGATCGCCTGCCTCGCGCTCTACGGCATGAAGCTCGCTGGTGTTTGGCGCCCGGTGTACATCGTGACCGCGATGATCTCGCTGTATTTCAACGTCTTCGTGCTGGTGATCCAGTCGTTCCTGAAGGTGCCGGCGCTCGCCGCGCTCGCACCCGCCGTGGCGCCGGCGCCGCCCGGAGGCCCCGTGTTCGCCGTGGTGCAGGGCCTCGTGCTGGTGTTCTTCGTGGTGCTCACCGTCGGCGCCTGGCGCCGCTTCAAACCGATGGCGTTCGCCTGATCATTCAAGGAGCCTGACAATGCCTATCATCACCACCAAGGACGGCGTCGAGATCTTCTACAAGGATTGGGGAAGTGGCCAGCCGATCGTGTTCAGCCATGGCTGGCCGCTGTCGGCGGACGACTGGGACGCGCAGATGATGTTCTTCGTCACGCACGGCTATCGCGTCATCGCCCATGACCGCCGCGGCCATGGCCGTTCGTCCCAGGTCGCCGACGGCCACGACATGGATCATTATGCCGATGATCTCGCGGCCGTGACGGCCCATCTCGACCTCAAGAATGCGATCCATGTCGGCCACTCCACCGGCGGCGGCGAAGTGGTGCACTACATCGCGCGCCATGGCGAGAGCCGGGTGGCGAAGGCCGCGATCCTCTCCGCGGTGCCGCCGCTGATGCTGCAGACTGCGGCCAATCCCGGCGGCCTGCCGAAGAGCGTGTTCGACGATTTCCAGGTGCAGCTCGCTGCCGGCCGCGCCAGCTTCTACCGCGACATCGCGGCCGGCCCCTTCTATGGCTACAATCGTCCCGGCGCAAAGCCGTCGGAAGCCGTGATCCAGAACTGGTGGCGCCAGGGCATGATGGGCGGCGCAAAGGCGCATTACGACGGCATCGTCGCGTTCTCGCAAACCGACTTCACCGAGGATTTGAAGAAGATCAGTGTGCCGGTGCTGGTGATGCACGGCGACGACGACCAGATCGTGCCTTATGCCGATTCCGCGCCGCTGTCGGCCAAGCTGCTCAAGAACGGCACGCTGAAGACCTACAAGGGTTTCCCGCACGGCATGCCGACAACGCACGCCGAGACCATCAACGCGGACCTGCTGGCGTTTTTCAAGGAGTGAGCGGCATCACGCCAATATCGCCCTGATCGCGTCGAAGGTGCGCTTGACGAAAACTTCCGGCTTCTCCCGCGCCCCTCCGCCGATCCAGCTCTCGCCGCCGACGCGCATCGCGCCGGTGGCGATCATGGCGACAAGCCGCGCCTTCAGCTGGTCCGATTTGGTTCGGGCGCGCAGGGCGAGCCCTTCGGCCAGCGCCCGCTCGAGCTTCTCGTATTTGAGCTGATCGCGGGCCCGAAGCGCGGGATTGTCGCGCTTGAGCCGCGACATTGCCGCAGCCTCAGCCGGATCGATCCGCTTGAGCGCCGCCGCGATCGCGTTCTCCGCCGCGGTCAGCATGGTTTCGCCCGCCGGCCGCGCCACGACCTCCGCGACCAGCGCGGCGGCGGCGCCTTCCTGCCAGGCCGCGACCACGTCCTCTTTCGAGGCGAAATAATGAAAGAAGCTGCGTCGCGACACGTCCGCCGCGGCCGCGATGTCGTCGATGGTCGTGGCCTCGAAGCCGCGCTCCAGGAATAGTGCCATCGCCCCGCGGGTCAACCGCTCGCGGGTCTCTTGCAATTTACGCTGGCGCAGGCCGGGACCGTCGGCGGATTTTGCTTCTGCCGGCAATGGCTTGGTGCGCTTGTTGATTGATTTCCCGGCGACCTTGGAAAGCTTCAAATCATTTCACCACTTGCAAAGTTGCACCCAGTGCACATTTAGAGCCGTCGCGGGGCTTTTCCCAGCCCCGACGGAGCTATCGCATGACCGACTGGACCACGGCAGACATCCCCTCCCTCAGCGGCAAGACTGCCGTCGTGACCGGGGCGACCGGCGGCCTCGGCTACGAGACGGCCATGGCGCTGGCGGGCGCCGGTGCCATCGTCATACTCACGGGGCGCAACGACGCAAAGGGTCTGCGCGCGATCGAGGGCATTTGCGAGCGCTTTCCCAATGCGCTGATCGCCTACGAGCATCTCGACCTCGCCAGCCTCGCCTCCGTTGCCGATTTTACCAGGCGCTTTGCCGCCGGCAACGAGCAGCTCGACCTGCTCGGCAACAATGCCGGCGTAATGGCGCTGCCGAAGCGGCAGCAGACGGCGGATGGTTTCGAGATGCAGCTCGGCACCAATTACCTCGGTCATTACGCGCTGACGGCGCAGCTGTTGCCGCAGCTTCGCCGGGCGAAGGCGGCTCGAGTCGTCAACGTCTCGAGCCTTGCGCACCGTTCCGGGGCGATCAATTTCGACGATTTGCAGGCTAAGCATTCCTATCGTCCGTGGCGGGCCTATTGCCAGTCCAAGCTGGCGATGCTGATGTTTTCGCTGGAGTTGCAGCGCCGCAGCCTCGCCGCCGGCTGGGGTCTGACCAGCCTTGCCGCACATCCCGGCTACGCGCGGACCGACCTTATTGCGAACGGGCCGGGTGCGAACACGTTCCAGTCGCGTGTGAGCCGGTGGCTGCAGCCTTTCATCAGCCAGTCTGCCGCGGAAGGCGCGCTCCCGACCCTGTTGGCGGCGACCTCGCCGGCGGCGCAGCCCGGCGGCTATTACGGTCCGAACGGGTTCTACGAATTGAAAGGGCCGCCGCGGTCGGCGAAGATCATGCCGCAGGCAAAGGATTTCGCCTCCGCAGCCATGCTGTGGGATGTCTCGGCGACGTTGACCGGTATATCCTTCGACGAGATCGCGGCCGCCGCATGAGCCGCGAGCCTGTCGCGGAGCTCCCGATGCAGATCATCATCTTCGGCGCGACCGGCATGGTTGGGCAGGGCGTCTTGCGTGAATGCCTGGTGGATGCCGGCATCGACCGCGTGGTTGCGATCGGCCGCAGTCCGACCGGCGTCCGCAACTCCAAGCTCACGGAGATCACGCACGGCGATTTCACGGACTACTCGCCGATCGAAGCGCAGCTCACCGGCTTCGACGCCTGCTTCTTCTGCCTCGGCGTCTCCTCGATTGGCATGAGCGAGGAGCGCTACCGTCATCTCACCTATGACCTCACGCTCGCAGCGGCGACCGCGCTGGCACGGCTCAATCCACAGATGACATTCGTCTATGTCACGGGCGCCGGCACCGATTCCACCGAGCAGGGTTCGCGGATGTGGGCGCGGATCAAGGGCAAGACCGAGAACGATCTGCTCAAGTTGCCGTTCAAGGCGGCCTACATGTTCCGGCCCGGTGCGATCCAACCGCTCCACGGTGCCCGCTCCAAGACCGCATGGGTGCAGGCCGTGTATGCAGCAACCTGGCCACTGTGGCCGGTGCTGCGCCGGCTCTCGCCGCAGCTCGTCACCTCGACCGAGCAGATCGGCCGCGCCATGATCCATGTCGCCCGCGCCGGCTATCCCAAGAAGGTGCTGGAGATGGAGGATATCAATAGCCTCTAGTCCAGTGGGGCGTTAGTTCTAAGGAAATTTCGCCGCCCGCGCGCGTTGAGCCCTGTCCGCCCGAAGGAGAAGCGCCGTCGATGTCTCCCCAACTCAAACTGATCGCACTCGACGCCGACGACCTCTCCGTGATCTCGGCCCACGTCCAGGACGCCCGCGTGCAGCCCTCTGACATCATCTGGCGACAAAGCGAAAAGCGGCTGGTGGTCGGCATGAGCCGGTTGGACTGGGAGCAGACGCTGGACGGCGAGGCCGAGCCGCGCAGGCTGGTGGCCGCCCTCCGTTTCGACCGCGTGCTCGCGTGCAAGTCGCGCGACATCGACCTCGACGCCCCGGACACTGTCCTGGACCTCGTCGGCATCGAATTCCACGGCCAGGACGCCCCCGGCGGGAGCGCGCTGCTCCTGTTTGCTCAAGGCGGCGCCATCCGCCTCGATGTCGAATGCCTGGAATGCGAGCTGACTGATCTGGGGGCGGATCAGCTGGGGACGGGGTTGGAGGCTGAAGGG
>NZ_JAACFU010000023.1 GCF_029051725.1 Bradyrhizobium sp. CSS354 | reverse complement strand
GTGGAGGGTGATCTCGGGCACGTCAATTATCCGCAGTTGTAGCCCGCATGAGCGGAGCGACATGCGGGACAGCAAAGACCCGGATGTCGCTGCGCTCATCCGGGCTACGCGTGCTAGTCCGATTTGCGCGTCACACGCACCGCCCGAGCCGCTTCTAGTTCATAAATTCCGTCGGTGCAGTGGCCTGTCAAAAGATCGAGGCTGAATGATACCCAAGAGTCTCCAATTGGAGACCATGCTTCGCCGGCAAGTTTGGATTCTTTAACATTGATATTGCGGAAGCCATCCCACGAAATCCGCGGGCTAATCCATCGCAGGTCATCTGACCGAACCGCGCTGAAGTCGACCAATCCTTGGAAAACGATCAGTCCAAGAGCCGGTACCGCAATCGCGCGTTTGGTATCACTTGCAATGTGATCTCTAACTGCACGGTGTTCCGGATCGATAATGCAGGTGTCGCCATACGCGACAACGATCACGTCCCTTCCGTTGGGATGATCGAGCACAGCGGTGTAATCGAAGATGCCTCCCACGAAATTGCCCACCCATGAATCGGAACCCTTGGGATGGAAACGGACAACCAAACCTTCCCGAAATTCGCGGTCACCGCGTCCGGTCAAAGAGATGGCCGGAGGTCCGTACGGTGGTAGTCCTGGTAGTATTTCAAACCGCATGGGCTGTTTCCAACTTTGGGGGCGACGACCGTCGCCCCCAGAATTCGTACGGGCCCGCTCACAACACCCGATTGCTCTCCTTCACCTTCTCGGCATCCAGATACAAGTTCTCGCCCATCTCCTTGAACTTCGCGCTCATCTGCTTCATGCCGTCCTCGGCCGTCCCGCTCATCGACATGCCCAAGCCGTTCGGATCATTCAGCGTCGCCGCGTAGTCGCGGACGTCCTGCGTGATCTTCATCGAGCAGAATTTTGGCCCGCACATCGAGCAGAAATGCGCGACCTTGTGGGCTTCCTTCGGCAGGGTCTCGTCGTGGAAGTTCTTGGCGGTGTCGGGATCGAGGCCGAGGTTGAACTGGTCGCTCCAGCGGAAGTCGAAACGGGCGCGGGAGAGCGCGTCGTCGCGCAGTTGCGCGGCCGGATGACCCTTGGCGAGATCGGAGGCGTGGGCGGCGATCTTGTAGGTGATGACGCCGACCTTGACGTCGTTGCGATCGGGCAGGCCGAGATGCTCCTTCGGCGTGACGTAGCAGAGCATGGCGCAGCCGAACCAGCCGATCATGGCGGCACCGATGCCGGAGGTGATGTGGTCGTAGCCCGGCGCGATGTCGGTGGTCAGGGGTCCGAGGGTGTAGAACGGCGCCTCGCCGCACTCCTTGAGCTGCTTGTCCATGTTGATCTTGATCTTGTGCATCGGCACGTGGCCGGGGCCTTCGATCATGACCTGGCAGCCCTTGTCCCACGCGATCTTGGTGAGCTCGCCGAGCGTCTCCAGCTCCGCGAACTGCGCGCGATCGTTGGCGTCGGCGATCGAGCCCGGACGCAGGCCGTCGCCGAGCGAGAACGAGACGTCGTACTTGCGCATGAGGTCGCAGATCTCGTCGAAATGGGTGTAGAGGAAGCTCTCCTTGTGATGCGCCAGGCACCACTTCGCCATGATCGAGCCGCCGCGGCTGACGATGCCGGTGACGCGGCTGGCGGTGAGGTGGATGTATTGCAGGCGCACGCCGGCGTGGATGGTGAAATAGTCGACGCCCTGCTCGCACTGCTCGATCAGCGTGTCCTTGTAGAGCTCCCAGGTCAGCTTGACCGGATCGCCGTCGCACTTCTCCAGCGCCTGATAGATTGGAACGGTGCCGATCGGCACCGGCGCGTTGCGCAAAATCCATTCGCGGGTGGTGTGGATGTTGCGCCCCGTCGAGAGGTCCATCACGGTGTCGGCGCCCCAGCGGATCGCCCACACCATCTTCTCGACCTCTTCCTCGACCGATGACGTCACCGCCGAGTTGCCGATATTGGCGTTGATCTTGGTCAGGAAGTTGCGGCCAATAATCATCGGCTCCAGTTCACTGTGGTTGATGTTGCAGGGGATGATGGCGCGGCCGCGGGCGATTTCGCTGCGCACGAACTCGGGGGTGATGAAAGCGGGGACTTCGGCGCCAAAACTTTCGCCGTCGGCGAGGGCTGCTTCGGCACGTTCGAGCTGCTGCTTGCGGCCGAGATTTTCGCGCGCGGCGACGTAGATCATCTCCTTGGTGATGATGCCGGCACGGGCGAATTCGAGCTGGGTGATTTTGTGGCCGTCAAGGCCACGCAGCGGCTGGTGATAGGCCGAGAAGGCGCGCGCGGCCTTGTCCGTGGAGACGCTGCCGTTGTCCTCGGGCTTGATCTGCCGGCCCTGATATTCCTCGACGCCGCCGCGCTCCAGCACCCAGGCCTTGCGGCCGCGCGCGAGACCGGCGTTGACGTCGATGGTCACGCTGGGGTCGGTGTAGGGGCCCGAGGTGTCGTAGACCGGCAGGTTCGGCTCGCCGGCGCCTTCGGACAGGATGATCTCGCGCAGCGGCACGCGCAGGTCGGGCGCGGCATCGGGCGAGGCGAAGATTCTTCGCGACGAGGGCAGCGGGCCGGTGGTGACGGCGGGGACGGTCTTGTCGGGATTGGAGCGGATGTTCATGGGATCCTCCGGTTTAATTCGTATGTGTGTGCGTCTGGGCGATGGCGGTGAATTCTTGCTCCGTCATTGCGAGCGCAGCGAAGCAATCCAGAATCTCTCTGCAGAGACAGTCTGGATTGCTTCGTCGCAAGTGCTCCTCGCAATGACGAAGTGAGAGAGTGAGACGCATCACGCCGCCTCCGCGGACAGGCCGAGCCATTGCCGCACCCGCGCATCCGGGTCGGCGTTCTGGGTGACGTCGGAAACAACGGCGATGGAATCCGCGCCGGCGGCAAAGATCTCCGCCGCGTGCTCGAACTTGATGCCGCCGATCGCGACCAGCGGGATGGTGCCGATGCGCTTCTTCCATTCCGTGATCTTTGGAATGCCCTGCGGCTCGAAGCGCATCGACTTCAAGGTGGTGAAGAAGATCGGGCCCAGCGCGACATAGTCGGGTTTTGCGGCGAGCGCCGTTTCCAGCTCGGCATCGTCATGGGTGGAGAGGCCGAGCGACAGGCCGGCCTCGCGGATGGCGCCGAGGTCTGCGTCGGCAAGGTCCTCCTGGCCGAGATGTAAATATTTCGCGCCGGCGACGATCGCCGCGCGCCAATAATCGTTCACGACGAGCTTGGCTTGCGTGCCCGCGGTGATCGCCAGCGCGTCGGTGACCATCTGGAGCGACTGGGAATCGTCGAGGTCCTTTGCCCGCAGCTGGATGGTGCCGACGCCGAGTCTGGTCAGGCGTTCGACCCAGGCGAGGCTGTCGACGACTGGATAAAAGCGATCAGGATACGGCATGCCAAAAGGGTGTCCCAACGACAGGGGTGGAAGGGGAGGCGAAATCGCGGGCGTTCATCAGCCCGGCTTCGTAAGCGGTGCGGCCGGCCTCGATACCGAGGCGGAAGGCGTTGGCCATCGCGACGGGATCGGCGGCTTTTGCGATGGCGGTGTTGAGCAGCACGGCGTCGTAGCCGAGCTCGAGCGCCTGCGCCGCATGCGAGGGCGCGCCGATGCCGGCATCGACCACCAGCGTGATGTCGGGCAGCCGCTCGCGCATCAGCTTGAGCGCGTCACGGTTGGTGATGCCTTTCGCGCTGCCGATCGGCGCCGCCCACGGCATCACCACCTTGCAGCCGGCATCGACCAGGCGGTTGGCGACCGAGAGATCCTCGGTGCAATAGGGGAACACCTCAAAGCCGTCCTTGATCAGGATGGTGGCGGCTTCCACGAGTCCGACCACGTCGGGCTGCAGCGTGTCGTTGTCGGCGATGACTTCGAGCTTGATCCAGGACGTCGCAAACAATTCGCGTGCGAGCTTTGCCGTGGTTACCGCCTCGCGCACGCTGCGGCAGCCGGCGGTGTTCGGCAGCACGGTGACGTCGAGCTCGCGGATCAGATTCCAGAACGCATCGCCGGTCTTGCCGCCGGCGGATTCGCGCCGCAGCGACACCGTGACGATGTTCGAGCCCGAGGCGCGGATCGCCGACTGCATGATCGCAGGCGAGGGATAGAGTGCGCTGCCGATCAGCAGGCGGGAGGGGAAGGTCTTGCCGTAGAAGGTCACCATGTGGGAGGTGTCTCCTCAAATTCAACTGTCGTCCCGGCGAAGGCCGGGACCCATACCGCGTGATTTCCCTTAGGGCAGCTTGGCAGAGACCTTCCGTCCCAATGAAGGACGGTGGCTATGGGTCCCGGCCTTCGCCGGGACGACAAGGAGAGAGAACGTGCGATCATCTTCACCCTCCCTGCCGCGGCGTGATGATTTCGATCTCGTCGCCGGCCTTCAGCGCGGTCTCGGCCCAGCGGCTCTTCGGCACGACGTCGTAGTTGAGCGCGATCGCGAAATGGGTGCCTTCGTAGTCGAGCTCGCTGAGCAGCGCGTCAACGCTGGCCGAATTGATCTCGCGTTGCTCGCCGTTCACGATCACGCGCATTGCATCACCTCATTGTCGATCTGGCCGCGCTCGACATAGGCGAGCGTCAGCTCGGCCAGCGCCGGCGCGATCAGGAAGCCGTGGCGGTAGAGCCCGTTCACGGCGATGTTTTCGCCGCGAATGCCGATGCGCGGCAGATTGTCGGGGAAAGCGGGGCGCAGGCCGGAGCCGAATTCGACGATGCGGGCCTCGCCGAAGGCGGGATGCACGGCATAGGCCGCGCCCAACAGCTCCAGTGCCGAGCGGACGCTGACGCCGGTGTCCTCGGCCTCGATCGAGGTCGCGCCCAGCATGAACAGATTGTCCTCGCGCGGAATCACGTAGAGCGGCCAGCGCGGATGGATCAGCCGAACCGGGCGCGCGAGCTGCACCTCGGCGGTTTCGATCAGGATCATCTCGCCCTTGACGCCGCGAAGCTCTGGCTGCTCGTCGCGCGCAGAAAGGCCGCGGCAGTCGATGACGATGCCGTCGAGATCCCCGGCGGTGACGTCGCTGTCGAACTTGATGGTGCCGCCAGCAGCTTTGATGCGCTCGTGCAGTTTCGGCAGCACGCGGCGCGGCTCGACATGGCCTTCGGTCGGGAAGAACAGCGCGTCGCGGAAGCGGCCTTCGAGCGACGGCTCGAGCTCGGCCAGGCCGGCGGCATCGAGCCGGCGATGGCCTGCGGTCATCCGGGCAAAACGCTCGAAGTCGTGGCGCTCGCGCGGATGGGCGACGACCAGCGATCCGTTGAAGGGCGTGTCGGGCAGCTCGCGCCGCCAGATGTCGAGCGAGCGCAGGCCGAGCCTGGAGATGATGGGTTCGGAAACTTCCGCCTCGCAATAAGGCGCGAGCATGCCGCCGGCCCAATGGCTGGTGGCATCGGTCATTTCGGCGTCACCCCGCTCGTGCAGGGTGACGGCGTGGCCGGCCTGCGCGAACAGCAAGGCCTGCCAGGCGCCTGCAATGCCTGCGCCGATGATGGATACCGGGGAATCCGGTCGCTTGGTCGTCTGCAACATCCCTGTCCCTTCGCCGGCATGACCCGGATCAGGTTCAAAGGGTCACCGCGGTCCTGGGCGGATTTGCCCATTTAGCGGTATCTCAGCTCCTCCTCGGAGCACCCCTCGGAACGGACGGAATGTATGCCAGTGGAGTGGGATGTCAATGTGCTGTCGGTCGTCATGCCCGGGCTTGTCCCGGGCATCCACGTTCTTGATGCGGCGCGAAAGTTCGTGGATGGCCGGGACAAGCCCGGCCATGACGGCGATCAGCGAGCGGGCGCCTGCGCCCGGGCGTTGCGAACGCGCTGGGCGAGCTTACGGTGCGGGACGGCGCCGAATATCGGCTGCGGATTGCCGTTCGGCTCGAGCCAAGGGGCGCCCATACTGGCCTCGCCCATATTGGCGACTTGGACGGCTTCCTGCCGCTGCCGCTTTGCGGCGTAGTAATAGCCGCCGGCGAAATAACGAACGGCTCTCGCGTGATCGCCATTGGCGGCGTGATAGGCGCCGGCGAGATATTTCACGGCATAGGTGAGGTTGGTGTTGGGATCGCGCAGGCCGGCGGCATCACCGGTGTAGCCGACGCCGCGGGCGGTCGCGAGCTTGATCTGCATCAGCCCGATGGTGCCGCCATGGCCGACCAGGCCGGGCTGGTAGCGGCTCTCGCGCATGATGACGCGATGCACGAGCGCCTCCGGCACGCCGTTGGCGCGGGCATGGGCCGCGACCATCTCGGCGTATTCCGCTTGGCCCGCGAATGCCGCCTGCGGCAACGTCAGTCCGGCCGCGAGCAGCGCGGCAACATGTAAAATTTTCATCAGATATCCCGGAGGCCCCTGAGACTGATTGAACGCCTGCGCCCGGCTGCCGTTTAGGCCTCCCGAACGCGGCGATGATGTGACCAAACGCCGCCGTTAACGTTTTCGCGGCGCCGAGCCGCTGTGACGACTCAATGCTGGCGCAGGAGTTCCTTCAGGCGGACACCTCGCGACAGCAGGCCTGTCTATTCGCATAGGCGGATGAAAGCGAGTATGTCACGGCCAGCGAATCGGGAGAGGTGCCATGACAAAATCAACCATGGTCAATGCCCACACCGGCGAGATCCCCAGACATAACCCCTGTGCCCAATGCGGCACGCCGATCGCGCAGCCCGACTGGATCGAGCCGGGCGAAGGGCGCGTCTCCTATCTCTGGACCTGCCACGCCTGCAATTATCGCTTCGAGGCGGTAGCGATCTTCGACGAGGCGGCGCTCCAACATCCGCCGCTCGCGGCCTGAGGTTTATCTTTGGGCATGATTTCGGAAAAACCGCTGCACATTTTTCCGGATCATGCCTCAAGCCGCAAAGCCGCGGCTGCTGCCGCACCAGCAACTGCATCCGCTCGATCCCGCGCCCCGCGCGATGGTCGGCGAGAAACGGTGCGCTGCAAAATGTTCCTGAGTGACTTAGGAACAATCACGCGCAGCTCTGATACTCGCCCAGCGCGCGACGAAATTGCAGCGCGCGCGGAACTGGGACTGATCCGGACTGTTTTCTCCGCACAAGTTTTCTGCTGAAGGAGAGGACAATATGTTGATGAAATCGATCGCGGCCGGTCTCGCCGGTACCGCACTGCTCGCAACCGTTGCGTTCGCGCAAAATCCGACCGCCACCACCGACAAGGCGCCGGCTGCCGCCGCCTCGACGACCACCACGACCGCGTCGGGACAGTGGCGTACGTCCAAGATGGACGGCATCAAGGTCTACAACGACGCCAACGAGAACATCGGCTCGATCAATGATCTGCTGATGGACAAGAGCGGCAACATCAAGATCGCCGTGATCGGCGTCGGTGGCTTCCTCGGCCTCGGCGAGCATCTGGTCGCGGTGCCCTATGAGAAGCTGAAGTTCGTCAACGAGGCGGTTGCCTACACCGGCGCTGCTGGCAACAACCCGAACAGCGCAGCCAACCGGCCCGCGGCGAGCACCACGACGGGTGCCGCGACCGGCACCGACAACAAGCCCGCGACGACAACGACCGCGTCGTCCTCGTCGAAATGGTATCCGGATCACGCCGTGTTCAATGCGAGCAAGGACGAGCTGAAGAACATGCCCGAGTTCAAGTACTCGGAGTAATTCGGCTCTGAACGGCTAAACGAAGCGCGCCTGGTTTTTGCCGGGCGCGCTGTCGTGTCTTTTTTCGTCTGCCGTCGCCCCTCAGTCCGAGGAGCCCGCTGCAGGCGGGCGTCTCGAAGGACGGGGCGGGCGCGGGGTAGCCGCTAACGGCCAACTCCGCCACGCCACTCCGCAATCAGCCTCAGCCATGCCGCCGAATGAAACGCGCTCATCAGCAGATACATCGGCACCATCCCTCCGAGCATCGCCCCGTGTCCGGAGCCGCACAGCACGTCCGCCGGGCCATCGAGCACGGCCGTCAGCACGGCCATGATCGCGAAGGTCGGCGTCGCCGCCAGCCCGAGCCATCTGGCGAGGTGGCGCGCTGCCACCACACCGTTGCGGCTCGCGCCGGCAGTTGCGCTCACGGGACTAGTCACGTCCTTCAGCCGCCTCCTCGCGAAATGCCTTCTCGCCGGCGGTCGAGATCTCGACCCATTTCTTGTCGGGCGCCGCGCCTTCAGTGTAGCTGTCGTGCCAGTTCCACCATTTGTAGGTCGGCGTCTGCGGATAGCCTTTCGGCGAATCCTCCCAGACCTCCTGCCGTCCCAGCGGCGTGATGTCGAGATAATTCCAGGTGCCGCCCATCTGCTCGTCGCCGCGGCTCTTGACGAAGTAGGTGCGGAATATCCGATCTCCGTCGCGGTAGAACACGTTGGTCCCGTGCCATTCGTCGACGCCGAAATCCGCATCGAAACTGTCGGTGACGGTGACCCATGGCATGGTCCAGCCCATCCGCTGCTTCAGCCTGATGATATCGGCCTGCGGCGCGCGCGAGGCGAACACCAGCGTGGTGTCGCGGGCATTCAGGTGCGCGACATGGGCGACCTGATCGGCCACCATCGAGCAGCCGCGGCAGGCGTGATCCGGCCAGCCGAACACGCCCGGCTCGAAGAAGGCGCGGTAGACGATCAGCTGCCGCCGCCCCTGGAACAGGTCGTGCAGACTGATCTTGCCGCCGGGCCCCTCGAACGCATAGGTTTTGGTGACTTCCATCCACGGCATGCGCCGGCGCTCGGCGGCCAGGGCGTCGCGGGCACGGGTATGCGCCTTTTCCTTCACGAGCAGTTGCTGACGGGCGGCCTCCCAGTCCTGCGGCGACACCACCGGCGGTGTTTGCATGGCGGCCTGTCCGTTATTTCCTGCGTTGTCAGCTGATGTCATCATGGCTCTCCAACTTTTCCCGGGCGGTCGTTCCGTATCTCGCTATGCAAGATGCGGAACCGCTCGCTCCTCGCCGCACATTGTCGGCCGTCAACGATCTCTCGCACCGGACAGTTGCGCGGTGGGAGTAACAAGTGTGGCGGGATTTGAATGGAGTCGCTGATCACGGCCGCGGCCCGCGCGCTTGAAGCCGGCGATCCGCTCGGCGCGCTGAACCGCGTCGCACTGCGCAACGATGCACCTTCGCTGGCGCTGCGCGGCATCGCGATGGCGCAGCTCGGCGACCTCGCGAAGGCGAAGACGCTGCTGCGCAGCGCCGCACGCGCCTTCGGTCCGAGAGAGGCGGTCGCGCGTGCAAGATGCGTGGTGGCGGAGGCCGAGATCGCGCTCGTCTCGCGTGACCTGAACTGGCCGGCGAAGACGCTCGCGGCCGCACGGGCGACGCTCGAAGGTCACGGTGACCTCGCCAACGCCGCCCATGCGGGTCACATCGAGGCGCGACGACTTCTCCTTCTCGGGCGCCTCGACGAGGCCGAACGCACACTGGCCGAGATCAACACCACGCCGTTGCCCCCGCCTGCGCAGGTCGCCCGCGAACTCGTGATCGCCGGCATCGCCATCAGGCGGCTCCGAACGAAAGACGCGCGCGTGGCGCTCGGGCGCGCGGCGAGCGCAGCGCGGCAGGCCGGCATTCCAGCACTTGCGGCCGAGGTCGAAGGCACGAGCCGCGTGCTCGACACGCCCGCAGCGCGCCTGATCACGCGTGGGCACGAACGGCCGTTGCTGCTCGAGGAGGTCGAGGGCCTCGCGACATCGGAAGCGCTCGTGGTGGACACATTCCATCACGCGGTTCGCAGGCGAGGCATCCTCGTGCCGCTCGGAAGGCGGCCGGTGCTGTTCGCACTCGCCCGCATCCTGGCGCAGGCCTGGCCGGCCGACGTCTCGCGGGAAATGTTGATCACGGGAGCGTTTCAGGCAAGGCACGTCGATGAATCGCATCGCGCCCGGCTCCGCGTCGAAATCGGGCGGCTCCGCACCAAGCTCGAGCCTCTCGCCGACGTCAGCGCGACGAAGGAGGGTTTTGTGCTGACATCGCGCAAGACGCGGCAGGTCCTCGTGCTGGCACGGCCCGTCGAGGAGAAGCACGCCAGCGTGCTGGCTTTCCTCTCCGACGGCGAGCCCTGGTCGAGCTCGGCGCTCGCGCTGGCGCTGGCAACGAGCGCGCGCACCGTGCAGCGGGCGCTCGAAGAGCTGGCGCGATCGAACAAGGTGCAGTCCTTCGGACACGGACGGGCGCGGCGCTGGATGACGCCGCCCGTCCCGGGTTTCCCGACAGGCTTGTTACTCCCCGGATCGCTCATGAAGACGTAAGGTGGGATTCACACCACAGGGACCGAGCAGATGAAACGTTCAGCCGCCGAGATCGTCAGGGAATACGGGCCCTTTGCGGGCGTCGAAGCCGTGCACGGCGTCACCTATGACGGCAGCCATATGTGGTTCGCATCCGGCGACAGATTGAATGCGGTCGATCCGGCCGACGGCAAGATCGCCCGCTCCATCGATGTCGCCGCGCATGCGGGAACGGCGTTCGACGGCCGGCACCTGTTCCAGATCGCCGAGGACCGCATCCAGAAGATTGACGCTGCGACCGGCAAGGTGCTCGCCACCATCCCTGCACCTGGCGGCGGTGGCGATTCCGGATTGGCTTGGGCCGAGGGCTCGCTCTGGGTCGGGCAGTATCGGGAGCGCAAGATCCATCAGGTCGATCCCCAGACGGGAAAAATTCTCCGCACCATCGAAAGCAAGCGCTTCGTCACCGGGGTGACCTGGGTCGACGGCGAACTGTGGCACGGCACCTGGGAAGGGGAGGACAGCGACATCAGGCGGATCGACCCAGATACGGGCAAGGTGCTGGAGCAGCTCGACCTGCCCGCCGGGACGATGGTGTCGGGATTGGAGTCCGATGGCGGCGACCGTTTCTTCTGCGGTGGCGGAGATCGCGGCAATGTGAGAGCGGTCCGCCGTCCCAAACGCGGCTAGTTTCGTGAGGGGCTGCCTGAATCCACGGCAATTGCGCATTCGCAGCCGTTAACCCATTCGCCGCAATTCCACCCCATCGGTACGCTCTAGCGCCCCTCTCTCCCGCCCTGTAAAATCCCTCCCGGGCGGCCTGGGGGATTGATGCGACTAACTCTGAACTTGAAGACCATCCTGATCGCCGTCGCGGTACTCGCGGCGTCGTTTTTCATCAGCCTGAAGGCGATGGACTTGCTGTCGCCGCGGGCGACGAATTCCGCGCCGCCGGTCGCGCAACTGCCGCCGCTGCCGCCGGTCTCGAAGAGTTCGATCGTGGTGGCGCCGGTCGCCATCGCGCTGTCGGCGATCCGCGAGCAGGCCGAGAAGGCCGCCCCGCGCAATTTCGCCGGCAAGGCCGAGAACCCGATTTCGCAAATCCTGGAGAACGCCGACATCGGCTGGTCCGCCGTGCGCGGGCCGATGTCGGCTGCGGGCGACAAGGACGTGCTGACGATCTCGACACCGCTCACGGGCAAGCTGAACGTGACGGGATCGCTGTCGTCGAAAGCCACCGGCGCCCTCGGCGAGGCGCTCGGCAGCGTGCTCGGCGGCAATGCCGCAAAACAGATCGGCGCGGTCAACATCAAGAATCTGAACGCCAGCGCCGAGATCAAGGGCAACGTCGTCGTCACCTCGCGGCCGAAGCTCGCGGCCAACTGGCATCTCGAGCCCAATCTCGGCGCCCAGGTCAATCTTGGCGACACCAACCTCAACGTCTCGGGCGCCAAGGTCAACGTGCCGGCGCAGGTGAAGCCGCTGATCGACAAGACAGTCGGCGAACAGATCAACGCCGTCTCCGAACGCATGCGCAACGATCCGACCTTGCGGGAGAACGCGAAGCTGCAATGGGCCAAGGCCTGCCGCTCGATCCCGCTGCAAGGCTCGGGCTCCTCGGCCGCGCTGCCGCCGCTCTGGCTGGAGATGAAGCCGATCCGCGCCATCGCGGCGCAGCCGCGCGTCGATGCGCAGGCCGTGACCCTGCTGCTGGGCCTGGAAGCGGAGACGCGCGTTACGTCCACGCCGACCAAGCCCGACTGCCCGTTCCCCGACAAGATATCGATCGTGCCGCCGACCGGCACCGGTGTGAATATCGGCGTACCCATCGACGTGCCCTTCACCGAGATCAACAAGCTGATCGCGGCGCAGATGGTCGGCCGCACCTATCCCGAGGACGGCTCCGGTCCGGTGGACGTCACCGTCAAGAGCGTCAACGTGATCCCGTCGGGCGAGCGCCTCCTGATTTCGCTGCTGGTGCGCGCCAAGGAGAAGAAGAGCTGGCTTGGTCTCGGCGCCGAAGCGACCGTGCACATCTGGGGCCGGCCGATGCTCGACCAGGCGCAGCAGACGCTGAGGCTCGCCGACATCCAGCTCGCGGTGGAGTCGGAGGCGGCCTTCGGCCTCCTGGGTGCCGCGGCGCGCGCGGTGGTGCCGCAGATGCAGCAGGCGCTGGTGCAGAAAGCGACGATCGATCTGAAGCCGATTGCCGCCAACGCACGCGAGAAGATCGCCGCCGCGATCGCCGACTTCCAGAAAAACGAGGACGGCATCAAGGTCGAGGCGAAGATCGACAGCCTGACGCTGGCCGACATCGCCTTCGACTCCAAGACGCTGCGCGTGATCGCGGAAGCCGGCGGCTCGCTGAATGTATCTGTGACGAAACTGTCGGGAATGTAGCGCGCGCCTTTCCTCGAGGGGTTCGTGCGCGTCGTCGCTTGCACCGCTGGCAATCTGGTCGGAGGATGCTAAGCTGTTCCTCGCACCTTCGGACGAGGTGCTGACAGCAGTGTGGCTGATAACGCGAGGACGACATGGAAGCCGGCATGGTCACGCCTGCGCCGGCGCTGGTGCGATTTTCCGGCATTCAGAAGACCTACGATGGCGAGCACCTCGTGGTGAAGAACCTCGATCTCGACATCAGGAAGGGCGAGTTCGTCACCCTGCTCGGTCCGTCGGGCTCGGGCAAGACGACCACCCTGATGATGCTGGCGGGTTTCGAAGTTCCGACCCATGGCGAGATTATCGCGGACCGGCCGATCAAGAACGTGCCGCCACACAAGCGCGACATCGGCATGGTCTTCCAGAACTATGCCTTGTTTCCGCACCTGACGATTGCGGAGAATATCGCCTTCCCGCTATCCGTCCGCAACACGAACAAGGCCGAAGCGCAAGAGCGCGTGAGGGCAGCGTTGCGCATGATCAAGATGGAAAACCTGGCGCAGCGGCGGCCCGGGCAGTTGTCCGGCGGTCAGCAGCAGCGCGTGGCGCTTGCCCGTGCCCTGGTGTTCAATCCGCAACTCGTGCTGATGGACGAGCCCCTGGGCGCCCTGGACAAGCGCCTGCGGGAGCAGATGCAACTGGAGATCAAGCAACTGCACGAGACGATGGGCATCACCGTCGTCTACGTCACCCACGATCAAAGTGAAGCGCTCACCATGTCGGACCGCATCGCCGTGTTCAACGACGGCATCGTGCAGCAGATCGACAGGCCCGACGCGCTGTATGAGCATCCGGTGAACAGCTTCGTCGCCCATTTCATCGGCGAGAACAATGTGCTGTCCGGCACCGTCGAGACGGTCGAGAAAGGATATTGCCGCGTTGCGCTGGCGGGCGGCGGCGCCGTGACCGCACGAGCGGTCAACGTATCGGGCGCGGGCGCATCGACCTCGCTGTCGGTGCGGCCGGAGCGGATCGCCATTATCCCGAATGGCACCTCCAGCGACCAACCGAACCGACTGCCTGCCAAGGTGCAGAACACCATCTATCTCGGCGACCACGCGCTGGCCGTGCTCGACGTCGCCGACAACAGGGAGTTCATGGTCAAGCTTCAGCCCGGGGCGCATGACAGCCTGAGAGCTGGCAACGTAAGAGCCGATAGCCTGAGACCTGGTGATGACGTGTTCATCACCTTCCGCCCGGAGGACTGCCTGGCTCTCGATCCCGTCTGATCCAACGATGCAACATCGCTCCCACGCGGGCGGACCTGCACCGACCAAGCTCAACGCAATTCACGTGAAGAAGAAGGAACAAAGACCATGCTGAAGCGCAAGATTGTACTGGGGTTCGCCGCGGCATTCACCGCCAGCGCGGCGCTGGCCACGGTCGCGCAGGCGCGTGACCTCACCGTCGTGTCGTGGGGCGGCGCCTATCAGGATGCCCAGAAGAAGGTCTATTTCGAGCCGTTCAAGAAAGCGACCGGCGTTGCGATGAACGACGAGTCATGGGACGGGGGCGTCGGCGTGTTGCGCGCCAAGGTGCAGGGTGGTGCCGCCACCTGGGACGTCGTCCAGGTCGAGAGCGACGAACTGGCGGTTGGCTGCGAGGAAGGCCTGTTCGAGAAGCTCGACTATTCGAAGATCGGCGGCGAGGCCGCCTATATCCCACCGTCAGTCAACGCTTGCGGCGTCGGCGCCATCCTCTACGATTTCGTTCTCGGCTACGACAAGGACAAGCTGAAAGAGGCTCCCAAGGGCTGGGCCGACTTCTTCGACACCAAGAAGATTCCGGGCAAGAGGGCCTTGCGTCAGGGCCCGAAGACCACGCTGGAGATCGCCCTCATGGCCGACGGCGTCGCGCCAAAGGACGTCTACAAGGTGCTGGCGACCGACGAAGGCGTCGAGCGCGCGTTCAAGAAGCTGGACACCATCAAGGGCGACATCGTGTGGTGGAAGGCCGGCGCTCAGCCGCCGCAATTGCTCGCCTCCGGCGAGGTGGCAATGACCTCGGTCTACAATGGCCGCATCGACACCGCGAACAAGAACGAGAAGAAGAATTTCGGCATGGTGTGGGACGGAGCGCTGTTTACCCTCGACACCTGGGTCATCCTGAAAGGCAGCCCGAACAAGGATGCGGCCTACAAGTTCCTGGACTTTGTCGGCAAAGCGGAGAACCAGTCGAAACTGTCGGAGAACATTGCTTATGGCACCTCGAACAAGGCCGCAGCCGCTCTGCTCGCGCCTGCTGTTCTGAAGGACCTGCCGACGGCACCCGACAACATCAAGAATGCGGTCGAGATCAACGTCGCCTTCTGGCTCGAGAACATCGACCGCCTGACCGAGCGCTTCAACAAATGGGCAGCGAAGTAGCGCGCCCCGCAGGGCTCGACCAATGACGGATGCGCTCTTGACCGGCGCCAACGCATCGACCGAGGTGCCGCTCAAGCGCCGATTGCGGCGTGCGGAGCGAGCACGCCAGGTCAAGGCATTGGCGCTGGTGCTGCCGCTTCTCGTCTTCCTGCTCTTCACCTTCGCTGGGCCCATCGCCGGCATGCTGTGGCGCTCGGTCGATGACCGGGAGGTGCGCCAGGTTCTGCCTCAGACCATCGCGGCTCTCGCCAGTTGGGACGGCAGGGATCTGCCGGACGAAAAGGCCTACGCGGCGCTGGCCGGCGACATCATGGCGGCGCGCGCTTCCGGCACCATTGCGATTGCGGCCAAGCGGCTAAATTACGCACTGAACGGCTTCCGCACGATCCTGACCAGCACCGCACGCAATCTGAAGACCGTGCCCGAGCCCGGCACGGCGAGGGAGACGCTGGGCAAGATCAACCCCGCCTGGCGCGAACGCGCCACTTGGACCACGATCAAGGACGCCAGTGGTCCCATGACCGGCTTCTATCTTTTGTCGGCGCTCGACCTGACGCGGAACGTGGACGGCGCGATCGTCGCGGCCCCGCCGGATCAGGCCATCTACCGCGACGTTTTCGTCCGCACCTTCCTCATCAGCCTCAGTGTCACGGCACTTTGCCTGATCCTCGGCTTCCCGGTCGCTTACTTGCTGGCCGCGCTGCCGCCCGGCCGGTCGAACCTGCTGATGATCTTTGTCCTGCTGCCGTTCTGGACGTCTCTGCTGGTCCGCACCTGCGCCTGGATCGTTCTGTTGCAGGGCAAAGGCGTCGTGAACGAAAGCCTGCTCTGGCTTGGCATCGTCGATACGCCGTTGCGCCTGATCTACAACCGCTTCGGTGTCTGCGTGGCCATGACCCACGTTCTCCTGCCGTTCATGATCCTGCCGCTGTACAGCAGCATGAAGGCGATCTCGCCTGCTTACATGCGTGCCGCCGCCTCGCTCGGTGCGCCGCCGGTCGCCGCCTTCCTGCGCATCTACCTGCCTCAAACCCTGCCCGGCATCGGCGCGGGAAGCCTGCTCGTTTTCATCCTGGCGCTCGGCTATTACATCACGCCGGCACTCGTCGGGGGCGCCGCCGACCAGATGATCAGCTACTTCATCGCGCTCTACACGACCGAGACGGCCAATTGGGGGCTTGCTTCGGCACTGGGTGCGGTGCTGCTGCTCGCCACTATTCTGCTCGCGCTCGTCTACGGAAAGCTGGTGCAGGGACAGCAGGTGACGGGAGGGATGAAGAATTGAGCGACAGTCCCTCCCTCCGCACGCCCAGTCAGCGCATCGCGTGGGCCGCGACCATCGTGATCTCCACGCTGGTGTTCATCTTCCTGATCGCGCCGATCCTCGCGATCATGCCGCTGTCCTTCAGCTCGGGCTCGTATCTCACCTATCCGCTGCCGGGTCTCTCCCTGCGCTGGTATGACGACTTCATCAATTCGCCGCGCTGGATGAATTCGCTGAAGAACAGCATGATCATCGGTGTGGCCTCGACCCTGCTGTCGATGGTGCTCGGCACGCTGGCCGCGCTGGGGCTGGCGCAGTGGAAGAGCCGGTTCAAGCCGCTCGTGCTGGCTTTCGTGCTGTCGCCGGTCGTCGTGCCCGGGGTCATCACCGCGGTCGGCCTGTATTTTTTCTTCGCGCCGATCGGACTGACCGGCAGTTATCTCGGCTTGATCCTGGCCCACACCGCGCTGGCGACGCCCTTCGTGGTGATCACGGTCGGCGCGACGCTGCAAAGCTTCGACACCAATCTGGCACGCGCCGCCGCCTCGCTCGGCGCTTCGCCGCTTGATGCGTTCCGCCGCGTGATCCTGCCGCTGATCCTGCCTGGCGTGGCGTCGGGGGCCCTGTTCGCCTTCGCGACCAGCTTCGACGAGGTGGTGATCGTGCTGTTCATGGCAGGTCCGGAACAGCGCACGCTGCCGCGCGAGATGTTCAGCGGCATCCGCGAGAACATCAGCCCGACCATCACGGCAGCGGCGGTGATTCTGACCACGGTCTCGGTGATCCTGCTCGCCACGCTGGAAGGCTTGCGCCGACGCAATGAACGGCTCAAGGGCAGCGCGTGAGCGGGATCGGCGCTTCTCGCTCACCCGGCTTGCGGCAGGGCTATCGCATGTGAGCATGCGCGAGAGGTCGTCATGCCCGGGCTTGTCCCGGGCATCCACGTTCTTTGTGCCGCATGGTTAGACGTGGATGGCCGGGACAGGCCCGGCCACGACGCGAAGGCTTTGCGCCCAAACTCTCGGATCAGATTCGATTGCTTTCCCGCAAGCGGGGAGAGACGAAGGAACACCGCCGCGCCCTGCTTATTTCTCAACCCTCCTCGCGCATCCCGGGCTTTGCGACCGCGTCCGTTTGTCGCTAGAACATGCCCGCAACAACGCCCAAACAACAACACAAAGGGAGAAACAAAATGCAAAAACTCATCGCCGCGGTCGCGGCCGGTCTCGCTCTCGCCGCCACTTCGGGCGCCGCGCAGGCGCAGATTTCGGACGACGTCGTCAAGATCGGCGTGCTCACGGACATGTCGAGCCTCTATGCGGACGCGACCGGCAAGGGCTCGCTCGCGGCCGTGGAGATGGCGGTCGCCGATTACGGCGGCAAGGTCGCGGGCAAGCAGGTCGCCGTGGTCTCCGCCGATCACCAGAACAAGCCCGACGTCGGCGTCAACATCGCCCGCAACTGGTACGACAACGACAAGGTCGACGCGATCTTCGACGTGCCGACCTCGTCGGTGGCGCTGCCAATCTCGGCGCTGACGCGCGAGAAGAACAAGATCCACATCAATTCCGGCGGCGGCTCATCCGATATCACGGGCGTCGCCTGCTCGCCCAACACGGTGCACTGGACCTACGACACTTATGCGCTGTCCAACGTCGCCGGCAAGGCGATGGTCAAGCGCGGCGAGGACTCCTGGTTCTTCGTCACCGCCGACTACGCCTTCGGCATGGCGCTGCAGCGCGACGCCGCCAACGTCGTCAAGGAGAGCGGCGGCAAGGTGCTCGGCGAGGTCCGCCATCCGCTCAACTCGTCGGACTTCTCCTCCTTCCTGCTCCAGGCCCAGGCCTCCAAGGCCAAGGTCGTCGCGCTGGCCAATGCCGGCGGCGACACCACCAACGCGCTCAAACAGGCGGCCGAGTTCGGCCTGACGCAGGGCGGCCAGAAGATGATCGCCTTGCTCATGGAGATCACCGACGTTCATTCGCTCGGCATCAAGTCGACGCAGGGTCTGATCATCACCGACGCGTTCTACTGGGACACCAACGAGGAGACGCGCGCCTTCTCCAAGCGCTTCAACGAGAAGGTCGGCCACATGCCGACCATGATCCAGGCGGGGCTCTATTCGGCGACGATGCATTACCTGAAGGCGATCGACGCCATCAAGTCCGACGAGGCACCGAAAGTGATGGAGCAGATGCGCAAAACGCCGGTCAACGACTTCTTCGCAAAGAACGGCAAGATCCGCATCGATGGCCGCATGGTCCACGACATGTATCTGTTCGAGGTCAAGAAGCCAGAGGATTCCAAGGGCGAGTGGGACCTCTACAAGCTGATCGCCACCGTGCCCGGCGACGAGGCCTTCCGTCCGCTCGACAAAGGCGGCTGCCCGCTGGTGAAGGGGAACTAGGGACAGATAACCGGCCGGCGTCCTGCGTCGGGGGCTGGTTACGGCGAAGCCGCCTGCAAATATGCAACCACCTTCGCCGCTTCCTCTGCCGAGACGCCGCCATAGGGCTGCATCTTGTTGCCGGATACGACTTCGTCCGGCTTGACCATGAAGCGGGTGAGTTTGTCCTGGTCCCAGACGAAGTCGGCTTCTTTCATCGACGAGGAATAGTTGTAGTTCGGCAGCGAGCCGGCTTTGCGTCCGACGATTTTATTGAGGTTGGGGCCCAGACGATTGTCGCCCTCTTTCACCGAGTGGCAGGTTCGGCAGGAATTGTTGAAGGCCTGCTGGGCTGCGTCGCCGCTCGCCGGCTGCTGTGCGAGCGAGGCGGGCGCGGTGAGCAGCAGTGCCACTGCGCCGGCGAACACGTGCAGCCATGTGCCTTGCGGCGATTGCGGACGTGATTGCATTCGCGCCTCCATCGGGGATCGCGCCGCAGCACGCGCGCGCATCGGGATGCCGAGGGCCAACGAAAACGGCCCCGGTGGGTTCCGGGGCCGTTTGCGTCACAATGTCCTGTTGCTTACCGCGTCGCGGCGCCGAGGTCGGCGCGGCGCTCCGTCATCGGCAGCACGATGACCTTGGTGCCGACATTGACGCGGGAGTAGAGATCCGAGACGTCGTCATTGGTCAGGCGGATGCAGCCGGAGGAGACCTGCTTGCCGATGGTCTCGGGCGCGTTGGTGCCGTGGATGCGGTAGATGGTGCCGCCGAGATACATGGCGCGGGCGCCGAGCGGATTGCCGGGGCCGCCGGCCATGTGGCGCGGCAGATAGGGCTGGCGGGCGATCATCTTCGGCGGCGGGGTCCACGCCGGCCACTCCGCCTTCCTGGTCACTGACTGCACGCCGGACCAGGTGAAACCGTCGCGGCCGACACCGATGCCGTAGCGTATCGCCTGGCCGTTGCCGAGCACGAGATAGAGGTAGGTGTTGGGCGTATCGATGATGATGGTGCCGGGCGCCTCACGCGTCGCGTAGGAGACCGTCTGACGACGAAAGCGGGCGGGTGTTTCAATGACGTCCTGATCTTCGGACGGCGCGGCCTGATAGGGCGTCGCTTGATAGGGTTGGTACGGCTGCGGCGCTGCGATCGGCGGCAGCGGTTGGAAGAACGGGAAGAGCTGCACGGGCGCGGCCTTCGCCGGTCCGGCGAACGCGATCGCGGTGACAGCCACTGCGCCAAACGCAACGGCGCGCGAATAAGTCTTCAACGTCTCCAGATTGATCATTGGTCGCCCCTGTTTGCGCGGTGTTGCTTGGCCGCCCCGGCACCGCTTCGGTGCTCTGTTGCGTAGATCACTAACGGCAAGAAGTTTCGGGACGTTTGCGCGGAAAACCGAAAACGGCTTCATGGCGGCAAGGATTGTTTCATGACGGTTTCGTGGCTGCGTGGATCCGTTAACGAACAAAACAGCGGGCCGACACTTCCATGACGTCACACGCCTGAAATATCCGTGGTTGATGGTCCAAAGCCGAGAATCATAAAAATCTCGGGATTTCCCCATGCGGGTATTAATCGCGACTGACGCCTGGCATCCACAGGTCAACGGTGTGGTGCGGACGCTGACCTCGCTGGCTGGCGCGGCCAAGGCATTGGATGTCGAGATCGACTTCCTCACGCCGGACGGCTTTCGGTCGTGGCCGTTGCCGACCTATCCGGGGCTGCGCATTGCGCTGCCGAGCGGCAACGAGATTGCGCGGCGGATCGAGAAGGCGGCGCCGGAAGCGCTGCACATCGCGACCGAGGGGCCGATCGGCTGGGCGGCGCGGGCTTATTGCCGTCGCAACGGGCTCGCCTTCACCACCTCCTACACCACGCGCTTTCCGGAATATGTCTCGGTGCGAACCGGCATCCCCGCGAGTGTCGGCTACGCCGTGCTGCGCCACTTCCACGATGCCGCCGCGATGACGATGGTGGCAACGGCCTCGCTGCGGCAAGAGCTGTCCGAGCGCGGCTTCAAGCGGCTCGGCTTCTGGACCCGCGGCGTCAACACCGAGCTGTTCCATCCCGACTCTCCGGCCAAGCTCGATTTGCCCGGGCCGATCTTCATGACGATGGGCCGCGTGGCGGTGGAGAAGAATCTCGAGGCGTTCCTCTCGCTCGACCTGCCCGGCACCAAGGTCGTCGTCGGCGACGGCCCGCAGAAGGCTGCGCTCGAAAAGAAATATCCTGATGTGGTCTTCCTCGGCGAGAAGAAGGGCGCCGATCTCACCGCTCATCTCGCCGCCGCCGACGTGTTCGTGTTTCCGAGCCTGACCGACACGTTCGGCGTGGTGCAGCTCGAGGCGCTCGCCTGCGGCACGCCGGTTGCGGCGTTTCCGGTGACGGGTCCGAAGGATGTCATCGCCGATCATCCGATCGGCGCGATCGACCACGATCTGCGCGCCGCGTGCCTGCGCGCGCTCACCATGTCCCGCCAGACCTGCCGCAACTTCGCGCTGGAGCGCTCCTGGGAAAACAGCGCGCGCCAGTTCGTCGGCAACCTCACCTCACTTCAGCCCAGCCGTGCCTTGCGCGCCTCGCCTCGCATGGCGCGGCGGCCGGTGCGCGGTTGACCCAAAACGTTTTGAACCACAGCGAGAACCTCATCGATGGCTAAGATCATGAACCTTGACGGCACCCAGCAGCTCGACCTCACCCGTGGCACGGTCGAGCAGGCCTATGATCGCTGGGCGCCGGTCTATGACCTGGTGTTCGGGGGCGTGTTCGCCAAGGGCCGGCAGGCCGCGATCGCCGCCACCAACAAGATCGGCGGCCGGGTGCTCGAGGTCGGCGTCGGCACCGGCATCTCGCTGCCGCTCTACGCGCCGCATCTGCGCATCTTCGGCACCGACATCTCGGAGGCGATGCTCGACAAGGCGCGCCAGCGCGTCGCCGAGGGCAAGCTGAACAACGTCGAAGGCCTCGCGGTGATGGATGCCGAGAAGCTCGAATTTCCCGACAACTCCTTCGACGTCGTGATGGCGCAATACGTCGTCACGGCCGTGCCGAATCCGGAAGTCGCGCTGGACGAATTCGCCCGCGTGCTACGCCCGGGCGGCGAGCTGATCATCCTCACCCGCGTCAGCGCCGATACCGGCATGCGCCGCTTCATCGAGCAGAAGCTGCAGCCGGTGGTGCGCCCGCTCGGCTTCCGCACCGCCGAGTTCGCCTGGTCGCGTTACGCCAAATGGCTGGCCGGTGCCGACGGCATCGAGCTCGCCGAGCGCCGCCTGATCCCGCCGCTCGGTCATTTCTCGCTGGTGCGCTTCCGCAAGCTCGACGTCGCCAAGGCGGCATGACCCAGCTCACGGGTCGCGTGCGTCACCGCGTCGCTGCAAATCGTCACATGACAAAATGATGATGTCACACGGCCTACATCGAATCTCTGTAAATCCTGAAGCCGAAAGCATTTGGGGGAGAGCATGATCAAGAACTATCTCGAACAGCTGCGGATCCAGCGCTGGGACGACCATCGCTACTATCACCACAGCCGCATCAATCAGAGCCTGCACTTCGTCAGCGCGCTGAGCTTTCTGTTCGCATACGTCTGGCTGTTCGTCGATCCCATGGTATCGGCACTGGTCGGCTGGCTGGTGTCGATGACCTCGCGTCAAGCTGGTCACTTCTTCTTCGAGCCGCACGGCTACGACCACGTCAATCAGGCGACGCACGAGCACAAGGAAGAGATCAAGGTCGGCTACAACCTTCAGCGCAAGGTGGTGCTGATGTCGATCTGGGCGCTGTCGCCACTGGTGCTGTTGGTCGATCCCACGCTGTTCGGACTGTTCACGCCCTGGGCGGGCGCGACCGACTTCATGCGGCAGGTCGCCAAGATCTGGCTCGTGGTCGGCGGTGGCGGTCTCCTGTTCCGCACGGTGCACCTGTTCTTCATCCGCGACGTCGAGACCGGCCTCGTCTGGATGACGAAGATCCTGACCGACCCCTTCCACGATTTGATGCTCTACCGCAACGCGCCGCTGGCGCTGATGCGCGGCGAGCTGATGGATCCCGGCCTGCATCTCAAGCCCGAGCACACGCTGGGCCTCATCGGCGAGCCCACGCTCGAAGAGCAGCACGCCTGAGCGCGCCGTTCTCACCAAGGCCTCCGATGTCTGATGATTGCGTCATGCCCGGGCTCGTCCCGGGCATCCACGTGTTGGAGTTCTCGCGCGGAGCCGCGTGGATGGCCGGGACAAGCCCGGCCATGACGCCGTTGGAGGAACTAGCCTCAGCGCCCGAAGCGCTTGGCGAGCATCTCTTTCAGGATCTGCCGCTTGATGGTCTTGTTGGTGAGGACGCCATCGTGCCACCAGAAGCCGTCGGCCTTCATCTTCTCGGCCGCGCGGACGAAACGCTCGGCGACCTCGGTGAAATCGGCATCGGTATAGTTCAGGCTGAAGATCAGCCGGCCGGTGCCGACCCAGCTCAAGGACAGGCCTTCGGCACGCAGGTAATATTGCAGCATCCAGTTGTAGCGGGATGGCGTGCTGTATTTCACCGTCCAGATCGACGAGAAGTTGGCAAACCGCACCGGCAGGTCGGCGTCGATCATCATCCGGTTGAGCTTTTCCGCGCGGCCGTTCCAGGTCTCGTCCAGTCCGTCATAGACGGCGCGGAAATTCGGGCTGGCGAGCCGGCTCAGAAACTCGTCCATCGCCGTCATGACGTAGGGGTGCGAGTTGAAGGTGCCGCGGGCGAAGCAGACGTCGGCCGGGCGGTCGTCGCGGAAGCGGCGCATCAGCAGGCGTTTGCCGCAGACCACGCCGATCGGCAGGCCGCCGGCGAGGCTCTTGCCGTAGGTCACCATGTCGGCGCGGACGCCGAAATACTCCTGGGCGCCGCCTGCGGCGAGACGGAAGCCGACGAAGACCTCGTCGAAGATCAGCACGATGCCGCGCTCGGTGCAGACCTCGCGCAGCTGCTTCAGCCACGCGGTGTAGGCCGCGCGGTCGAAATTGCCGCCCCGGGAGGAATCGACCAGCGAGGAATCGCCGGGCGCGTTGCCGTTCGGATGCAGCCCCTGCAGCGGGTTGACCAGCACGCAGGCGATGTCCTTGCGCGTACGCAGCACGTGCAGCGTCTTCTCCGACATTTCGGCGAGGGTGTAGGTCTCGTGCGCAGGAATCGGATTGCCGACGCCGGGCTGCACGTCGCCCCACCAGCCGTGATAGGCGCCGGCGAAGCGGACGAGATGGCTGCGCTTGGTGTGATAGCGCGCGAGCCGCACCGCCTGCATCACGGCTTCGGTGCCGGACATGTGGAAGGACACTTCGTCGAGGCCCGAGATCTGGCACAGCCGCGCCACGTTCTCGAGGATGACGGGATGGTAGGGGCCGAGCACCGGCCCGAGTGCGTGCGCCCGCTTCTCGGAGCCCTCGATGCATTCCTTGTAGAAGTCGTTGCCGAAGATGTTGACGCCGTAGGACCCGGTGAGGTCGTAGGAGGTGTTGCCGTCGACATCCGTGACGGTGACGCCGCGCGACGACTCCACGAAGGTCGAGGTGCCCAAATGCTCGCGAACCAGACGCGAGAACTGGAACGGCACGCGGTAGGTCTCGGTGAAGTGCAGGTCGGAGATCTTTTCCGCCGCTTCCTTCGTCATCGCGCGGCCCTTGGGGTAGCGCTCGGCGTAGAGGCTTGCGAGGCGGAAGAAGCCGTCCTTGCGCTGCATTGCGATGTTCGCCGGCGCGCCGTCGCAGGCGAAGTACGCATCGCCTTCGAATTCGTAGAACGGGAGCAGCTTTGCCACCCGGCGCGACATCTTGGAATGTCCGGCGAGCGAGCGGTGTTTGGCGCGGGACAATTCGATCCGCGCCTTGATTTTCGGGAAGGCGGCGGCAGCGGACGCTGCGGCGGCCACGGACAAAGAAAGAATCGGGAGTGTCGTTTCCATGACAACAAGCGCTAATACTGCGAGCTGACAGATTCATGACAGTCAAAGCCCTCATCGCCTCTTTCACCCAGCAGGAAGACCTCAACTTCCTGTTGACCAACCGCATCCCCCGCGCGGCCCTGACCCGTTTCATGGGCTGGTTCTCCAAGATCGAGAACCCGCTGGTGCGGGACGGCTCCATCGCGCTGTGGAAGCTGTTCTCCGACCTCGATCTGTCGGAGGCGCGCAAGACCCATTTCAGGAGTCTGCACGACTGCTTCACCCGGGAGCTCAAGCCCGGCTTGCGGCCTTTTGATCCCGACCCCTCCATTGTCGCCAGTCCGTCCGACGGCATCGTCGGCGCCCATGGCCGGATCGCCGACACCGAGCTGTTCCAGGTCAAGGGCGCGCCGTACTCGCTACTCGATCTGCTCGGAGACTCCGTGCTGGTCGACCAGCACCGCAACGGCTCTTTCGTCACGCTGCGGCTGACCTCGAGCATGTACCACCGCTTCCACGCGCCCTTTGACGCTCATATCGAGCGCGTCACGCTGATCCATGGCGATGTCTGGAACGTCAACCCGATCGCGCTGAAGCGGGTCGAGCGTCTGTTTTGCAAGAACGAGCGCGCGGTGATCCGCACGCGTTTGCCGACGGGCGAGGCCGTGACGCTGGTACCGGTCGCCGCGATCCTGGTTGCAAGCATCCGGTTGCACTTCCTCGACATGGTGCTGAACGCGCAGACCAGGGGGCCGGTCAATTTCCCCTGCGACGTCAACGTGACCAAGGGCGAGGAGCTCGGCTGGTTCGAGCACGGCTCGACCATCATCATCCTCGCGCCCGGCGATTTCACCTTCTGCGACGGAATCGCCGAGGGCATGCGCATCCGGGCGGGTCAAGCGCTGCTGAGAAAAAACTAGCCTTCAATCTGCCGGGTCGAGCGCCTATATCTTTCGTGGGGACGTTCTACGACTGCGGATTGGGTGATGGCGCGGGCGCCGGTCATGGCGGCGGGTGGTATTGTGCTGCGGCGAGGTGCGCCGCCGCTGATTGCCGTCGTGCGCCAGCGCAAGCGCAACGAATGGGTCTTGCCCAAGGGCAAGCTCGATGACGGCGAAACGCCGAAGCAAGCCGCGCATCGCGAAGTGCTGGAAGAGACCGGCCACGACGTTGCCATCCACGAGTTTCTGGGCACGCTCGTCTACCAGTCGGGCGGACGTTCCAAGGTGGTACATTTCTGGCGGATGGAGGCCGGGGACGGTCCGGTCCGCAAGCTGATGAACGACATCAAGGCGGTCGACTGGCTGACGCTGGAAGACGCGCTCGCGCGCCTATCGCGCGAGTACGAGCGCGTTTTCCTGACGCAGATCGGCCCGATCGCGCTTGCGGCGGCGGGGCTTGCATCCTCGCCTGCGTCCGAGCCGACGCTGGCAACCGACGATGTCGATGCGGCTTTGCAGACACTGACACCGGCTGAAGCGGCGTCGGTCGGCGAGTTGCGGCACGGTCTTTTGCAAAAGATGAAGGCGTGGCTACGCGGCGAGGCGTGAGCTGTTGTCGCGCCCTGCTTACGAGTGCAGAAGCATCCGCGGGTTGACGGCGGAGATAGCATCACTCCCTCCAGATCGTCATTGCGAGCGCAGCGAAGCAATCCAGAATCTTTCCGCGGAGGGACTCTGGATTGCTTCGCTGCGCTCGCAATGACGGGGAGAGAGAGCAGCAAGCTGACGCACGTCACCGCCGCTCCTTCTCCTTTGGGGCCGGCACTGGCCTTCGCGGCGCTGCGGGGCGTTGTGCGGCGGGCGGGCGCTGCTGGAAGCTGCCCGGTCGCTGCATGCCCGGCTGTTGAACCGCGGGCGGCTGGCCCGGCTGCAATCCGGTGCGCGGCAGTCGCGGCTGCAGGCCGGGCTGCTGTTGCGCTCCGCCCGGCTGCTGCGGCGCGACTCCGCCGGGCTGCGTCGGAATCTGCCCACCGCGTTGCGGCCGGGTCTGCGGCGTGCCGTCAGGCTGCGTGCCTTGACCGGCGCGCGGTAGGCCTGCCGGACGCCCCGCGCGTTGCTTCTGGCCTTGTTGCTGCTGACCTCGACCCGCGCGCGGCGTACCCGGTTGCACCGCGCCGCCTTGGCCCGGCCGCTGCGGCGGCTGGGCGCCTTGCTGGTTGCCTTGGCGACCTGGCGCGCCCGGCTGCTGTTGGCCTGGACGGTTGTTCTGACCGGGCTGGCCGTTCGGCCGCTGCGGCGGTTGGCCGGGCGCCGTGTTCGGCCGCAATTGTTGCTGTTGCGGCGGTTGGAACGGCCGCGGAATGCGCGGGCTCGCGGTCGGATTGGCGCGGCGGAAGTCGCGCTGCTCGGTGACGATCTGCCGGCCGGTGGTCTGCGCCAGATGCACCTGGCTGACGAAGCCGCGGTCGCGTGCGATCTGCTGTGGCGCAATCGTGATCGGCACCGCGGCAAAGCGCATGACGCCTGCAGCGGCTGCGCCCGGCCGGATTGCAAAACCGCTCGCGCCCTGCGTCAGCGCGCCGAGCCGCGTCCCACTCGTGCGGTCGTCGACGTCGATGTGTCCGACCCGGCCGTCGGCGTCGGGATAGAGCTTGATGTTGACGTTGTTGGCTTTGTTCGCGGCGGCGCCGTTCGGCACGTCGACGACGCCCGTGGTGCCGCGGATGCCGAGCGTCGCCGTCGGCGTCGTGATCTTCATGTCGCCGGTCTTTGCCACCGCCGCCGCAACGAAGGCGACCGTGCCCTTACCGATGTCGAAGATTCCTGCGTTGTGCTTGCCGCCGTCCTCATAGACGTAAGTGTCGATGGTGATCTTCGTGCTGGCGGAGAGGTTGAACGTGGTCGCGTCGTCGAAGGTGATGCCGAGCGAGGAGTTCGACGAAGTCTGCACGACGTCGTTGAGATAGATGTCGTCGCGCACCCGCAGCGGATAGGAATTTTTGTCTCGGATCACGGTCGCGATGCCCGTCACCGTCGCGACGTTGCCGATCGGCTCGACGGCGGCCGGCTGCGCCTCGGTCGCGGGAGCGGGTGAAGCCGATGGCGTCGGAGAGGGGGCGGGCGACGGCTGCGCTTGTGGCTGCGCCTGCGCAAGGTGGATTGCATCGGATGCAGATGCTGCGTTTGAGCCGGCCGGCGGCAAGGCCAGCAAGGCGAGCGCGAACAAGAAGCGGCGCCAGGCCACGAGAAAATTCAAGAGGAGGTCCCGGTGAGAAACGCGAGGCGAGATCGACCGATATCATCCTGATGCAGGTGAACGGCGGATGAATGTCTATCGCACGGGGGCAGCGAACGTTCAAACGGTACGCGATACTAGCTTGTGGCCAAGCCTCTCCACCGTCATGGCCGGGCTTGTCCCGGCCATCCACGCCTTGAAGCGCAGGACTAAGAACGTGGATGCCCGGGACAGGCCCCGGGCATGACGAAGAATGTGCATGTGTTGGAGACGTCACCTTTGGCGTCAGCTCACGCGCTTCCAGGTCTGGCCGCCGCAGAACATGCCGCCGAAGGCGCAGCCCTGCACGCGCATTGCATTCGGGCCCTTCATCGCAATCGTCGAGTCGTAATTGCGGCCGGAGTCGGGATCGTGGATGCGGCCGCTCCACTTCGCGCCGTCGGGCTTCATGTTGATCAGGATGCGCTCGTTGGTCTTTGCGGCGTAGCCGCAGAGATTGACGCCGCACTGTTCGACACGGACATTGCCCTTGTTCTCTTCGGTGGCCCAAACGCCGATCGGCGTGTTGGCAACCGCGACAGGCGCGGCGACGGGAGCCGGAGCGGGGGTCGGCGCAACTGCGACGGGTGCGGGCGCGGAAACGGGAGCGGGCGCCGCGACGGGCGCAGCCTGCGTTGTGGTGTCGTAGCTGGCGGCCGGAGCCGCGGCAACCGTCGTGGCCGGAGCCGCGATAGCGGGCGCTGCCGGCGCGGTCGCCTGCACCGGCGCCTGCTGCACGGGAGCCGGCGCGGGCTGCGTGGTCGTGGCCGGCGTGGTGTCGACGTCATCGTCCTTCGAGCCCAAGCCCTTGAGGTTGATGTTGTTCAGCTTGATCGGCTTGTCCGACAAGCCCGGCGCTACGATGGTCACGCAATTGAGCGAGGCGCAGTTGCGCGGCGTCTCGATGCGGATGTGCTGGCCTTCGATCTGGAACGAGAGCGAATTGCCGGCATGCGCGGCGGCGGTGGACGCGAGGAAGAGGGCAGTGGCGGCGATGGTGAGCTTGTTCATGACAACCTCCGAAGAATGTGTGGGTCCCGATGGGACTGAAGTCGCGGGTGGATGAAGCGTGGTTCGACCCTATGCCGGGCTGATCGGACGTTCTGTGATAGACGTCACAACGGCTCGCCGCCGCTGCGTGACGCAGCGCACATTCATCTGATTCCATCTGCGTAACCTCGTCGCGACACAGAGGGAGGCGCCGATGACGCGGCTTGTGACTTCGCTTGGCACATTGATCGCGCTGATGGCGATTGCGCCCGCAGCCGAGGCCGGGTCCTACGCGTTCTCAATCGGCGGTCATCGATTCCAGGTCGAGTCGTCCAGTCGTTGCCGATCGGCTTCGTGTGTTTCGGTTTCCTCCCATCGCAGCTTTCGGCCGGACGTCGATACGGCACCGGCGCCGGAGCCGGTGCGTCCGCCGCCGCAGCCGCTCTATCCCGTGGCTCCGGTCAGGCCGCCGCAAGCCATCGTGGTCGCGCCCGCGCCAGCGCCGGGGGCTCCTGTCCTTGCCTCAACGACGTCGCAGCCAATTGTTCTGCCGCCGGCGCCAAGCTCCAATCCGCCACGGGTCGAGCTACCGCGAATGGATCCGCCGAAGACCGTCGCGCTCGATCCGCCGCGCATGGAGGCGCCCGTCGTCGCGTCAAGGCCGGAGCTCGAGCAGGCCGTGACCAGCCCTGAGCGCAGCGACGACGAACAGGCCTATTTGCCGATCGGCGAATGGGAGAGCGCAGGCGCCAAGGGCACGGTCCGCATCGAACGCTGCGGTCCTGCACTGTGCGGCTTCGCACTGACCGAAGCGTCGACCAGGGGCGAGAGCGTGCTCGTCAACATGAAGCCGAAAACGCACGACGTCTGGATCGGTAACATCTACAGCCGCTCCAGCGGCAGCACCTATTATGCGAGGATGACGCTGAAGAGCTCCGGCAAGCTTCACGTCGAAGCCTGCGCACTGGGCCATTTCTGGTGTTCCGGCAACGACTGGACGCGAGCCGAAGAGCGGCCGGAGAAGCTGATCACGACGTCGCGGCAGTGGAGCGCGCGGTCGTAAGGGATGCGTTCGATAGCTTCGACTGAAGCCGCTAGACCATGCCGAGCACGATGGCGCCGACAAAGGCCATGGCGAGGTACGCGGTGATAACGCTCAGTTTCCCGGTGAACGTCATGAGGTCGCTCCCGCTGTCGCGCCGCCTTGCGCGAGAGCGTCATGGTTAACAGAAAGTCTCTTTTCGAAAAAGTCAGCCTTGCTGTCGCTCGCCCCCGGCAGGGCATTAGGCGCGCGCGGGCTGACATGGTTAAAGAACACTGAAATCAACACGTTGAAGAGTCTTTAAGTAAATTCACCGAACGTGCGTGCATGACGCGCGGAGTTCGTTTGTATCTCGTCGGCTCCATCGTCCTTGTTTCGTTAGCGGGTTGCGGACGCGGCTTCTTCCAGGCCGAACGTGAACCGTGGCGGGCCGAGGCCGAAGCCGCATGCCTGAAATCAGGCGCGGTGAAAGAGGGGCCGGATCTCGTTCGCATCGACCCGATCTCCGGGCCGGGCATGTGCGGCGCCGAGTTTCCGCTCAAGGTCGCCGCCCTCGGCGAAGCCTCGAGCAGTTACGGCTTTGCCGATGAGGAATTGCGTCCGCCCGGGAGCGTGGGCAGCCAGCCGCGCTGGCCGGTGACGCAGCCGCGATCGAATTACTCGCAAAGCCAGAACTATCCGCAACGCTCAAACTATCCCGAGAGCGCGGTGCGCCAGCCGTCCGGCTATGGCGCGCCGTCAGGCCCGGTGTCGTTGAACGCACCTGGCGTGGCGCAGCAGGAAGACGAGATCGATCTGCCGCCCGAGGGCACCGATGCCGCGGGCGCATCGCGCTACATGAATGCGCCGAGCTATCCGGCGCGGCCGGCGCCGTACTCGCAGGCGCCCGCGCAGCAACCGCCGCCGCGTCTTGGTCCGGCACAGGGCAACCCCGTCACTGCCGTCGGTCCTGTTGCGATCAAGCCGGTTGCGACGCTGGCCTGTCCCATCGTGTCCGAGCTCGACCGTTGGCTCGCCGACACCGTGCAGCCATCGGCGATGCGCTGGTTCGGCACCCGCGTCGCGGAGATCAAGCAGATCTCCGCCTATTCCTGCCGCGGCATGAACGGCAATTCGCACGCCCATATTTCCGAGCACGCCTTCGGCAACGCGCTCGACATCGCCGCCTTCGTGCTCGCCGACGGCCGCCGCGTCACCGTGAAGGATGGCTGGCGCGGCATGCCGGAAGAGCAGGGGTTCTTGCGCGACGTGCAGTCGGGCGCGTGCGTGCATTTCACCACGGTGCTGGCGCCGGGCTCGAACGTCTATCATTACGATCACATCCACGTCGATCTGATGCGCCGCGCCAGTCGCCGCCTGATCTGCCAGCCCGCCGCCGTCTCCGGCGAAGAGGTCGCCGGGCGCGCGCAATCGCGCAGCCCTTACGCCAGCAGACGCGATCCCACCATCACCGGCTCGCTGGGTACGCGCAAGAGCACGCTTCGCAAGCACGAAGAGGACGAGTACGCCGACGATTGAGGCTTGCGCGTGAGCCGTAGCCTGGATGGAGCGAAGCGCAATCCGGGGACGGCGTTCCCGCACTCCGCTTCGCTCCATGCGGGCTACGACCCCACGCCGGGCGGCCTCGCGCTGAGCCTTGCCTGTTCAGCCGACGTCGCGTCTTCGGCAGAGCGCATCTCGAGCGCAAAAATTTGCGCGCGCGCAAATCCCGCCTAAGCCATTGAAGTCAGAAAGACAATTGTGCCGCGGCGGGCCTTTTCGGCGGTTGGCACGGTCGCTGCAATGAGGAGGCTGCCACGAAGCGGCGCTGCCGGCGCCGTGAGCCAGCGGATCCCGTCATGCAGATGCCTGTCACCCCTCCTTATTCGGATCTCGAACAGCGCGTGCTGTCGCGCATCACGGAGGAGCGCTGGCTTGAACTCGCGTCCGAGCTGATCCGCACCGGGCAGCCGCGTTCCGGCAATCCGCTGGATCCCGACTTGCCGCCTGCCGAGGAAGAGGCGATCTCGATGCTGGTCGCGGGCAAGCTCGAAGCGCTGGGCATGGAGGTCACCAAGCACAGCGCGCAACCGCACCGGCCGAACGTGCTCGGCGTGCTCAGGGGACGGGACGGCGCCCCCTCGCTCATTCTCAACGATCACCTCGACACTTATCCGGCCGTCGAGCCCGAGAAATGGCACATGACGGATTTCGATCCGTTCAATGCGACGCGCCACGGCGATCTGCTTTATGCGCGCGGCACGTCCGACACGCGCGGCAACCTCGCTGCATCGTTGCTCGCAGTGCAGGCCCTGACCGAGGCGGGTGTGAAGTTCGATGGCACCTTGATGTGCTGCTACACCGTCGATGAGGAGCGGAACGGCACCGAAGGCTCTATCTACATGCTGAACAAGGTCGGCCTGACCGCCGACTACGAGATCACCGCCGAGCCGACCGCCTGGGGTGACGTCAACAAGGACTGGGGCATGAACCTGTCGGTGGCCAATTCCGGCCACTGCCTGATCGAGCTCACCGTTCACGGGATCAAGTCGCACATCTGGCGGCCGGACATCAGCGTCAACGCCATCATGGAAGCGGCAAAGCTGTTGCCCAAACTGAAGGACATGGCGTTCACGCATGTCCCCAGCAAGTTCATGGGACATACGCCGCCCTGCTGCGCCGTGGTGCGCATTCGTTCCGGCCTGCCTGGCGAGATGCAGTTCTCGCCGGATGCCTGCACCATCACGCTCGCCGTGGTCGGCATCGTGCCCGGCATGACGCTGTCGAGCGTGATTGCGGACATCGAGCGTCTCGGACGGGATACGTTTGCGGGCGTGAACGACGTCAAGGTCGAGGTGCGCCAGGTACCGGGCTCGCTGTTCGTCAACGCGACCGAGCCGGTGCCGGTCGAGGAGGAGCCCTGCCGCTCCTTGCGCGCCGTTTACCGGCGTCTGATGGGCCGCGAGCCCGGGGTCAACCGCAAGAATGCCTTCAACGACACGATCCGCTTCCGCGAAGCCGGCATCAATGCGGTGACGTTCGGTCCCGGAGAAGACGGCTGGGCCGTCGACAACGAGAACATCTCGATCACCAAGTCGGTGATGGCGACGCGGATCTACGCGCTGACCATCATGCAGATCCTGGGAGTGCGGACATGAGCATCGAGGCGACCCACATGACGATTCCAATCTCGCCGGATCGCACCCGACGCGGCAGCCTGCGGCTGCGGCTTCCGAAGGTCTCGCGATCGGTGCTGCTCTCGACGTTGACCGTTGCCGTGCTGCTGGCCGGCTGGGCCATCGTCACGGAGCGGGGCTGGGCCAACGAGCTGTTCCTGCCGAAGCCGCAGGCGGTTTGGGCCGCGTTCGTCAAGACGATGACGAAGGGATATCAGGGCGCGACCCTGCTTCAGCATCTGGGCGCAAGTCTCTATCGTATCCTCACGGCTTTCACGCTGGCCTGCCTGATCGGCATCCCGCTCGGCGTCCTCATGGGCGTGTCGCGCAACGCACGCGCGTTGCTCAATCCTTTGATCGAGTTCTACCGGCCATTGCCGCCGCTCGGCCTTTATACGCTGCTGGTGATGTGGCTCGGCATCGGTGAGAGCTCGAAGCTGTCGCTGCTGTTTCTTGCCGGCTTGCCGGGCATCGTCATCTCGACGATCCAGGCCGTCACCAGCGTGGATCCCGTTTACGTGCGCGCCGCACAGTCGCTCGGCGCGACCCGGCGCCATCTGCTCTTTCACGTCTACCTGCCGGCGGCGGGACCACTGATTCTCGCTGGCATGCGCATCTCGCTCGGATTCACCTACACCGTTCTCGTCGCCGCCGAAATCGTCGCGGCCTCCGCCGGTATCGGCTGGATGATCTGGGACGCCGCAAAATTCCTGCTGTCCGACGTCGTGATCATGGGGCTGATCGTGCTCGGTCTCACCGGCGTCGTGCTCGACCTCATGATGCGCGGCATCGCGAAACTGTTGATGCCGTGGGCCTGAATCCAATTCTGATCGTAGGGGAGACCTCCATGATGAAGAGACTGATTGCGACGCTCGCAGTTGCCACGTTGGCACTCACGGGCGCAGGACGCGCCGAGGACAAGCCGGCGAAGGTGACCGTCGGCTATCTGAACCTCGTGAATGCGCAGCTGGTCACCAAGCATCTTGGCCTGCTCGCCAAGGAGATGCCCGGCGTCGACATCAAATACGTCAAGATCGGCGGGGGCGGCGACATGCTGCGCGCGATCGCCGGCAACGACGTCGACTTTGGCGGCCTCGGCAATCCGCCGACCGCGATCGGCGCGACGCGCGCCCTGCCGATCAAGGGCATCCTGGTGATCAACATGCTCGACTACGTCGAGTCGATGGTGGTTCGCACCGACAAGAACATCACCTCGCTCAAGGACCTCAAGGGCAAGACGGTGGCCGCGCCGTTCGGCTCCACGACACACTACCTCCTGCTCCAGGCGCTTAAGGACGAGGGTGTCGATCCCGCCTCGATGAAGATTCTGGACCTCGCGCCGTCGGACATCGCGGCGGCCTGGCTTCGCGGCGACATCGACGCGGCCTGGTTCTGGGAGCCGAATCTCGGCAAGACCGTCAAGAACGGCGGCAGGATTCTCGTCACCTCGGGCGAGATGGCCAAGCGCGGCTACCCGACCTGGGACATCGGCGTCGTCATGAACGCGTTCGCGGAGAAGTATCCGTCCTATGTCGACAAGTTCATCAAGGCCGAATGCGAAGGCATCGATTTCTGGCTAAAGAACCCGGAGAAGACCGCGGAGATCATCGCGGAAGAGCTTTCGCTGCCCATCGAGGACGCGCAGCGAATGATGAAGGGCACCGGGATGATCCCCTGCAGCAAGCAGCTCACGGAGGAGTATCTCGGCACGTCCGCGAAAAAGGGCAAGTTCGTCGACACGCTGATCTCGACCGCCGACTTCCTGGTGAAGCAGGAGCGCCTGCCGAAGCTGCTGCCGCGCGCCGACTTCGAAGCCTTCATCCAGCCCGCCTATCTGGAAAAGGTGATCGGCCGCTAGGGTCGGTGCCGGCGGGCTTGCCTCGCCGGTACATTGCCAATTCCTGCAAGCACGTGACCGACATGAATCTCGCACCTCGCCACCTCCGCGCCGCCTATCGCAGCGGTGAGCTCAAGCCGTCCGATGTCGCCGCTTATGTGCTTTCGCGCCTTGACGACGCCGACCAGAGCGGCGTCTGGATCTCGACGGCAAATCCCGAAAGCGTCATGGCAAAGGCCCGTGCGCTCGATGCCCGCATTGGCGAGATCGGCAAGCTGCCGCTCTACGGCCTCGTGTTCTCGGTCAAGGATTGTATCGATGTGGCCGGCGAGCAGACCACCTCGGCCTGCCCGGAATTCGCCTACACCGCGAAAGACACGAGCCCGGTTGTCGCCGACGCCATGGCTGCGGGGGCGATCTATCTCGGCAAGACCAATATGGATCAGTTCGCGACCGGCCTCGTCGGCGTGCGCTCGCCCTATGGCATCGCCCGCAACCCGCACAATCCGGACTACATCCCCGGCGGCTCCAGCTCGGGTGCCGCGGTATCGGTCGCGACAGGCACTTCGTCCTTTGCTTTTGGCACCGATACCGGCGGATCGGGCAGGGTGCCGGCGTCCTATTGTGGCGTGACCGGCTTCAAGCCGGCGCCCGGCGCCTTCAGTCAGCGCGGCATGGTCTACGCGTGCCGTAGTTTCGATACCATCTCGCTCTACACGCGCGATCCCCGCGATGGCCACGACGTCTATCGCCTGTTGGCGCGGCGCGATGCCGAGGACTGTTTTTCGCCGGAAGCTTTCGCCGGATGGACGGAGCAGGCATCTCCACCGCGCCCCCTCAACATCGCAACGCCGCGTCCGGATCAGCTCAGGTTCTTCGGCAATGCGGAGACGGAGGCGCTGTTCGGCGATGGACTTCGCAAGCTGCGGCAGCTTGATCTGTCGGTCGCGCCAGTCGATTTCTCGCCCTTCATTTCGGTCAACGATTTGATGTTTTTCGGACCGTTCCTCGCCGAGCGGGACGTCTCGGTCGGCGCGTTCCTCGACGCCAACCCGGACGCGGGCGTGAAGATCGTGCGCGACCTCGTCATCGGCAGCCGGAAGTTCACGGCGGCCGACGCTTATCGTGCGCTCTACAAGGTCAAGGAGGTCCAGCGATCGCTGCGCGACTTCTGGCAAGATCACGATGCGCTGGTCGTGCCGACGGTCGGCACCGTGCTGAGCATCGACGACGTCGCGCGCGATCCGCTGACGGCCAACTTCAACAACGGCTATTACACCAATTACGCCAACCCGCTGAGCCTCGCCGCGATCGCCGTTCCGAACGCCGTCACCGCAGCCGGCGTGCCCTATGGCGTCACGTTCCTGGCCCCGGCCGGCCGGGAGCGCCTGCTCACCGATCTGGCTTGCGCTTTCATGGAGGCTTCGGCCGAGCCAGAACATCTGCGCCGCGTTGCAATCTGAGCGGAGACCTCCTAGCCTTCGAGCCGTCACTCGAAGGGAGACCGATCGTGGGGCGCAGCGATGCGCATGAGGTGGCCGATCCAGCTGAGCCGCGCGCCGAACTGCCACGGCCCGGGACCGGACGTTATGTGCTGAAGGCGTTGGACAAGCCCGATCTGGAGCTGGTGATGCGAACCGGCAGGCTCGCGGCCTACCAGAACCGCGAATATCTGCTGCGGGAGGGCGAGCCCGCAAACGGCGTCCACATCATCCTGAACGGGATCGTCGAAAGCACCCATGCCGGCACGCAGGGGCGCGAATTGATGCTGTCGACCTGGGAGGCAGGCGACTTCGTCGGCGCGCCCTATATCCTCGGCGATCATCGCCACAGCTGGTCGGCCCGCGCGCTCGGGCGGGTCGAAGCACTGCATCTCGACCAGGATGCGGTCCGCCGGTTGATCGCGCAGTCGCCCTCGTTCGCAATCGCGCTGATCGAGTGCCTCGGCTTCAAGGGTGAGACCTATTCGATGCTGGCGCAGACGCTGGCGGGACAGAAGGCGGCGGAACGGTTGGTGCTGCTGCTGGTCAAGCTATGCGAGAACGCGGCCCAGGACGAGAGCGGCCCGATCTCGCTCGGCCGCATCACGCAGGCCAATCTCGCGCGCATGATCGGCGCGACGCGCCAGTCGATCAGCCTGATCCTCAGCCGCCTCCAGGACGAGGGCATCATCTGGACCGGCCCGACCAAGATGGTCGTCAACGATCTCGCTGCGTTACGGAAGCAGGTGACCGACTAGGTCGTGTCCATCAAGGTCAGCTTACCGACGCAAAACGGAAGTCTCCCGCCTTGAGCATGATGGGCGGCTTGTGACCGGAGCGAAGGTGCTGTTTGTCTGAATCAGCTTCGGGCCAGTAAACGCACTAGCTTCCACCGAACTGGAACAATCTCCAAGCGATCCGGTTGAATTCCTGGAGAAGCCTGTCGTTTATCAGGGAAGGTGTTTCACATGGATGACGAACGAAAATCATCAAAAGCTGGGGAACGGGCCGCTGAAGGCTTGCGCGAAGCGACTGCTAAGGAAGAAGCGAAAAACGAGAGCAAGACGGGACACGATTTAGCGAAGGGCGCTGATCGCTTCGAAGAACGCTCTAAAAGCTCCGATGGAAGAAGCGCAGAAGAGAAACAAAAAGGGTGAATGTATACGGCAGACCCGGCGCGGCATTTCAGTGGAGGAAAGCAGGCGAGCCGGGACCCGATAGCATCGAGGTTGTGCCGATGACAGTCCGTCCCGGTAACAGCCACCTGACGCTGGTGCTTCGGACTGTCACGGAAGCGTCAACTAGCTCGAACTTGTCGCACTGACTTAGATCTCGTAGCGCGAAGGGGCGTCCCAGCTGCAATCATCTGTGCAAAGTGCGAGCATATGGCAGCTGTGAACCACACCTCCCTGAGAAGCCGCGTCCGTCGCCTCTACGAAGGTACAACGCCTAGCGCCGTTGGTTTCCGCTATGCGTTGCTCGCGTTTGATGTTGTGACCATACTGTTCATCATCGGAACGTCGTTCCTGCACCCCAGTGAGATCATCGAAACGTTCGACCTGCTATTCGGCGCAATGATATTAGCCGATTTTTCAGCACGGCTACTCGCCGACCGGCACCCGCTTCGAAAGTTTGCCCGCCTCTCGACATGGGCTGACATAGTCGCCATCGTTTCATTCCTGGCGCCGCTCGCTGGCGAGGCGGGCGGCTTTCTGCGGATTTTGCGGACGTTGGGACTGCTTCGTGACTACCAGATGCTCGCTAGGTTGCGCATGGATTCGTCATTCTTCCGTCGCAACGAGGAGGTCATCTTTGCCGTCACTAACCTTGCGGTTTTCATATTCGTCATGACGGGGATAGTTTACGAGACTCAGAAGTTCCGCAACGATCAGATTCGGAATTATGCTGACGCGCTGTATTTCACTGTTACCGCGCTGACGACGACCGGCTTTGGCGATATTACCCTGCCAGGCACAATAGGTCGTTTGATAACCGTCGTGATCATGATTTTCGGAGTAACCCTGTTCTTCAATCTCGCGCGCGCATTGTTGAGTCCGAACAAGGTCAGATTTCCTTGTCCAACTTGCGGACTACAGCGGCATGAGAGCGATGCCGTGCATTGCAAAGCATGCGGCGCTGTTCTCAATATTCCCGATGAAGGTTTGGCGTAGCTGTTGCTACCTCGGCGATCGAGACGTATTGCCGTCATCAGGAGCGGTGCCCAAGCGGCCATTCGGCGTGGATGGCGTTTTTCGGTCGTGGGTGCCCGCTCGCGAGGAGCTCTAGCGCCGGGCGCCGTCGAAAATCACTTTCGGGTCGACTTCGACGGTGCCGGGACCAGCCCCATGCACAGCTGCACCTCGGACGGGACATTGTAGGTCCGCATGATGTGGCGGCTGTCGCGCAGGCCGGTCGCCTCACGCTGCACCACGAACATCCAGAGCGCGTGGCCGGCTTCCATCACCAGCTTGCGCCTGGCCGGCTGCATCGAGGCCGGCACCTCAGGGAGGGCATGGGCGGCGTCGAACTCGCGCAAGCGCGCCAGCGCCTGTTCGAGCGTGCGGCCCATCCGTCCGAGCGCGGAGGCCTGTTCCTGGACAATCTCGTAATGGAGGATATCGACGGGCGGGCGGAGATCACGGGACATGAGCCCCAATATAGGACCGACGGAACGGCCTGCAACGCGTGCCGTTACTTCGCCCGATACACCGCCAGGAACATTCGCGTCGCGCTGTCGACGACTTCGCTCATGCGCTCTTCCGACGGCGCGGGGGCGGCCTGGAAGACGAAGGGCAGGAACAGCGAGGCCTTGCACAGTTCCATGAATTGCGAGGCCGCCAGATCGCAATCGTCGATCGCGAGATCGCCGGAGGCGACATGGGCTTTGAGATAGTCGGAGAGGCGGTTGATGGTCTTGTCCAGCACCCGCGCATAATAGCGGCGGCCGACGTCGGGCATGCGCTCGGCGATAGCCATCACGGTCCGGATCGCGGACCCGCCGCCGGGCCGGCACAGCAGATGGATGTAAGCCTGGCCGAAATCCTTCAGCGTGGTCTCGGCATCGCGCGCGGGATCGAAATTGAACGCGACCTGCCCGTGCTGGAGCGCCTCCTGCTCGAGGATGGCTTCGAACAGCGCGCATTTGTCGGCGAAGTAGACGTAGAGCGTGCCCTTGGAGACCTGCGCCGCGCGGGCGATCTCGCCCATGCTGGCACCGTCAAACCCGAGATCCATGAACACCTTGCGGGCTCCGTCCAGGATCTGGCGGCGTTTGGAACTGTCCTCCTCTTGGATGACGTGCAGATGTTCGCGAGCGGCTACAACCATTGGTTCAGGGTCTCGGAAAGTTTTTCCATCGGTCCAGGGCCATGAAACCGAAATAAAGGATTCGGGCCAGTAGGCTCTGCCCCGGAATATTATCTATATTGACCGAACCGTTCGGTCAATGATATTTGGGATAGGCGAGAGGAAAGCGGCCGCACGGCGGCCGTCCCTCATCGCGCTTTTTTTGGGGAGGCCTTCATGGCCGTATTGAGAGACCAGGCTGCGCGGGTCCTTCGCAAGGACGCCGTGGAGACGCCGACGCCCGCGGGTGGCGACGCTGCCACCGAGACGTCTGTAGCTCTCGCCGAGCAGTTGCGCTCTCATGTGGTCGAGGAAGCCAAGCGCCTTCCCAGCGAGGCGCCGGAGAAGCCCGTGACCGACAAGCCGGCCGCAGCCCCAGACGCGCCCGCCGCCGCCGGCGCGCCGAAATCCGGCAAGCGCAAATTCGTGATGATGGGAGTAGGGCTGCTTCTGGCGCTCGCGGCCGCGAGCTATGCCGGCTATTACACGCTGGTTGGCCGCTTCTACGTCGCGACCGACGACGCCTATGTCCGCGCCAACAACACCATGCTGGGCGCGCGCGTTGCCGGCCACATCTCCTCGATCCTCGCCGGCGACAACACGACGGTGCGCGCCGGCGACATCGTCTTCCGCATCGACGACGGCGACTACAAGATCGCGGTCGACGCCGCCGCGACCAGGATCGCGACCCAACAGGCCACCATCGATCGCATCGGCCGCCAGGTCGCGGCGCTCGACAGCCAGGTCGCACAGGCCAAGGCGCAGCTCGTCTCCGCCGAAGCCGGCCTCAAGCGCGCCGACCTCGATTATGAACGCCAGCAGGCGCTGAGCAACAAGGGTTTTGCCTCGCGCGCCACCTTCGAGAGCTCCGAAGCCGGACGCGACCAGGGCGCTGCCGCGGTCAAGGCTGCGCAGGCCGCCTACGATGTCGCGCTCAGCAATGTTGACGTCGCCAAAGCGCAGCAGGCCGAAGCGCAGGCGCAGCTCGCCGAGCTCAAAACCACGCTCGCCAAGGCCGAGCGCGATCTCGCTTTCACCGCGGTGCGCGCGCCGGTCGACGGCACGTTCTCGAACCGCCTCGTCAGTGCCGGCGACTTCGTCGCGGTGGGCCAGCGGCTCGGCAACGTCGTACCGCTCGACAACGTCTATATCGACGCCAATTTCAAGGAGACCCAGCTCAAGCGCATCCGCCCCGGCCAGCCGGTGACGATCAAGGTCGACGCCTACGGCATGCGCAAATTCTCCGGCGTCGTCGACAGCATCGCGGCGGGCTCGGGCTCGGTATTCACGCTGCTGCCGCCCGACAACGCCACGGGCAACTTCACCAAGATCGTGCAGCGCGTGCCGGTCCGCATCCGCGTGCCGAAGTCGGTCGCGAAGCAAAACCTGCTCCGCGCCGGCATGTCGGTCTACGCGAGCGTCGATACCAACAAGGGCGCGGCCGACGCCGACAGCGAGGTCGATCTCGACGACGCCACCATGATCCATCCGCAGTAGCGCACCTGCGCCGCGAGGTCAGACCATGGCGAACGCCACGACCGCTTCACCTGCCATGATGGCGGACCCCGCTTCGGAGCGCATCGCGCCGAAGCGGCTGTTCGCTTTCATCATCATGGTGTTCGGGATGTTCATGTCGATCCTGGACATCCAGATCGTCTCGGCGTCCCTGAGTGAAATCCAGGCCGGCCTGTCGGCGAGCTCCAGCGAGGTCTCCTGGGTCCAGACCGCCTATCTGATCGCCGAAGTGATCGCGATTCCGCTGTCGGGATTTTTGTCGCGCGCGTTTGGCACGCGGCTGTTGTTCGCGATCTCGGCGGCCGGCTTTACCGCATCGAGCCTGCTCTGCGGCTTCGCCACCACCATCGAGGAGATGATCCTCTGGCGCGCGCTGCAGGGCTTTCTCGGCGCCGGCATGATCCCGACCGTGTTCGCTTCGGCCTACACCGTCTTCCCGCGCACCAAATTCCACATCGTCGGTCCCATCATCGGGCTCGTCGCGACGCTGGCCCCGACCATCGGGCCGACCGTCGGCGGCTACATCACCGACCTGATGTCCTGGAACTGGCTGTTCTTCATCAACATCGTGCCCGGCATCGGTATCACCATCGGCGTGCTGGCGCTGGTCGATTTCGACGAGCCGCATTTCGAATTGCTCGATCGTTTCGACTGGTGGGGACTGCTGTTCATGGCCGGCTTCCTGGGCACGCTGGAATACGTGCTGGAGGAAGGCCCGCAATATGAATGGATGCAGGACCCCTCGGTCGCGATCTGCGCCTGGATCTGCGGCATCTCGGCGATCGCCTTCTTCTGGCGCGTGTTCACGGCGGCCGAGCCGATCGTCAATTTACGCACCTTTTCCAACCGCAATTTCGCGATCGGCTGCGTCCTTCAGTTCTGCATCGGCATTGGCCTCTACGGCCTGACCTACATCTATCCGCGCTACCTCGCCGAAGTGCGCGGCTACAGCGCGCTGATGATCGGCGAGACCATGTTCGTCTCGGGCATCACCATGTTCCTGGTCGCGCCGGTGGTCGGCCGTCTGATGGCCAAGTACGACATGCGCTACATGATCGCGTTCGGGCTTGTCGTGTTCGCACTCGGCTCCTACCAGATGACCTGGATCACGCGCGACTACGATTTCTACGAGCTGTTGATTCCGCAGATCCTGCGCGGCATCGGCATGATGTTCGCGATGGTGCCGACCAACAACATCGCGCTCGGCACGCTCGCGCCCGACCGGGTGAAGAACGCCTCGGGCCTCTTCAACCTGATGCGCAATCTCGGCGGCGCCGTCGGTCTCGCCGTCATCAACACCGTGCTCAACGACCGCACCGATTTGCATATCACGCGCCTGCAGGAGCGCGTGACCTGGGGCAACGCGACCGCGACCGAAACCCTGACCATGTTCATGCAGAAGTTCCAGGGGCTCGGCGATTCCACCCTAATGGCGATGAAGCAGCTCAGCCAGCTCGTGCATCGCCAGGCCGTGGTGATGAGCTTCGGCGATGCTTTCTTCATCCTGACGCTGTTCTATCTCGGCCTCACCCTGCTCGTCACACTGTTGAAGAGGCCGGCCTCGCCGTTCGGCGCCAGCGGGGACGCGCACTAGGCCAGCCACTCATCCGGTGTCATCGCCCGCGAAGGCGGGCGATCCAGTATTCCAGAGGCCTTGGTTGGAAAGCGCGCTCCTGCCATAGAAGCCGCGGCGTACTGGATGCCCCGGTCAAGCCGGGGCATGACGGAGGAGCGCGCGGCGACGCGCACTAATTTGCAACACTCGTGCGTGATCTCGCGCGAGCCCCGTTGCAAATCACCAATGACACATCTATAAAGCGCACCTCATTCCATCGAACCGGGAGGATTTGCATGATTTCGTCGCATTCGCAGATCGCACGCCCGCGCTCGATGATGCTCTGGCTCGATATGTGCGCGGCCTCCTAGAGGCCTCTTCCGCCAGCTTCGATTGGGCTTTCAGTCCCGATCGCTCCGCTTCCCAGATCAAAGCCAACTTTAGGTGACGCCGTCTCGGCCCTCGCGGCCGGTCTGTGTCCATCAATGGAGCCGGCCCGCGTCATAAGCGGCCGGATGATGCCATGACCGCTCTGTCGAGAAGGCCCGCGGCGATACGCGTGGTGCTGCCCTTCGTGTTCCGGCACTGGCTGAAGCAGCCGGGGCGTACCCTGATCGTGGCAGGCGGCTTGTTGGGTGCGACCATCGCCGACCTGTTCATGCCGGTATTCTCCGGACATCTGGTCGACGCCCTGACGCGCGGCCCTTCCGATACCGCCGCGCGTCACGCGGCGCTGATGGCATTGGGCGGTATCGTGGCGCTGGGCGCGGCGTCCATGGTGCTGCGGCTGACCGGCCTCCAGGCCATCGTGCCGTTCTCGCTGAAGATCATGTCCGAGGTCGCGCAGGAAGCCTTCATGCGCGTGCAACGGTTCTCGACCGACTGGCACGCCAACTCCTTCGCGGGATCCACGGTGCGCAAGGTCACCCGCGGCATGTGGGCGCTCGACCTGTTGAACGACACCATCTTGATGGCGCTGGCGCCGTCGCTGCTGGTGCTGATCGGGTCGATGATCCTGCTCGGCCTGCACTGGGCCTCGCTTGGCGCGGTGATCGCGCTTGGCGCGCTGGTCTATGTCACGATGACAGTGCTGTTCGCGACGCGCTACATCGCGCCGGCCGCGCGAATCTCCAATGCCTGGGACACCAAGGTCGGCGGCACGCTGGCGGATGCGCTGACCTGCAACGCCGTGGTGAAGTCCTTCGGCGCGGAGGCGCGCGAGGATGCGCGGCTTGCCCGGGTCGTCAACCGCTGGCGCGTGCGCGTGCGGCGGACGTGGCTGCGCTATAACTACACCAATCTGGCGCAGCTCTCGGTGCTGCTGGCCTTGCGCGCCTCCGTGATCGGCGGTGCCGTGCTGCTGTGGATGTCGGGGCGGGCTTCGCCCGGCGACGTCACCTATGTGCTGACGAGCTATTACGTGATCCATGCCTATTTGCGCGACGTCGGAATGCACATCAACAACCTGCAGCGCTCGGTCAACGACATGGAGGAGCTGGTGGCGATTCATGACGAGCCGATCGGGATTGCGGATGCGACGGACGCGCGGCCGATCGCGATCGAGCGTGGCGAGCTCGTGTTCGATGACGTCACGTTCCATTATGGCGGCCATCACGCGCCGCTCTACGAGGGGCTATCGGTCATGATCCGCGCCGGCGAACGCGTCGGTCTCGTCGGCCGCTCCGGCTCCGGCAAGACCACTTTCGTCAAGCTGGTGCAGCGGCTCTACGACGTCACCGGCGGCCGCGTTCTGATCGATGGGCAAGACATCGCCAAGGCCACGCAGCATTCGCTGCGCAGCCAAATCGCGATCGTGCAGCAGGACCCGATCCTGTTCCACCGCTCGCTCGCCGAAAACATCGCCTATGGCCGGCCCGGCGCCAGCCTGGAGGCGATCGAGCAGGCGGCACGGCTGGCCAACGCGCACGACTTCATCGTGCGCCTGCCCAAGGGCTACGGCACGCTTGTCGGCGAGCGCGGCGTCAAGCTCTCCGGCGGCGAGCGGCAGCGCGTGGCGCTGGCGCGCGCCTTCCTGGCGGACGCGCCGGTGCTGATCCTGGACGAAGCGACCTCGAGCCTCGATTCGGAATCCGAGGCGCTGATCCAGCAGGCGATGGAGCGGCTGATGAGAGGCCGAACCTCGATCGTGATCGCGCACCGGTTGTCGACGGTACGGAGCCTCGATCGCATCCTGGTGTTCGACCACGGCGAGATCGTCGAGCAAGGCACGCATTCCAAGCTCGCGGCCAAGCCCGGCGGCATCTATCGCGGCCTGTTCGAGCGCCAGGTGGTGGAACTCGGACAGATCGCAGCAGCGGAATGAGTGGCGCGCGGCGGCGGGACGAAAGTCCCGCCGTCGCGCCGCCGGAGGATGGATGACATGAAGGACCTGACACGCGGCTCCATCGTGAGCCACATCCTGAGCATGGCGCCACCGATCGTGGTCGGCATGATCACGATCATGATCTGCCAGCTGGTCGACCTGTATTTTGTGTCGGGACTGGGCGATGCGGCAATCGCGGGCGTCGCCGCGGCCGGCAATGCCGGCTTTCTCGTCAACGCGCTGATGCAGGTGCTCGGCGTCGGCACGGTGGCGCTGATGGCGCACGCCGTGGGGCGCAAGGATCGCGGCGACGCCAACCTCGTCTTCAACCAGTCGGTCGTCCTCTCGGTGCTGTTCGGGCTCCTGACCCTCGGCGCAGGCTTCGCATTGTCGCGTCCATATATGCGCGCGGTCGCGGCCGATGAGGCCACGGTCGAAGCCGGCGCGATTTATCTGCTCTGGTTCATGCCAGCTTTGGCGCTGCAGTTTGCGTCGCAGGTCATGGCGTCTGCGTTGCGGGCGACAGGCATCGTGCGGCCAAGCATGCTGGTTCAAGCGCTTGCAGTGGCCATCAATATCGCGCTGGCGCCGGTCCTGATCTCGGGTTGGGGCACCGGGCACGCGCTCGGTGTTGCCGGAGCGGGCCTCGCAAGCTCGATTGCCGTCTTCATCGGTGTGCTCATGCTGCTGGTGTATTTCCTGAAATTGGAACGCTATGTCGCCTTTGATCCCGCGCAATGGCGGCCGCAGCTTCGGCAGTGGAAGAGGATCCTCAATGTCGGCCTGCCCGCAGGCGGCGAGTTCGTGATGGTCTTCATCATCATGGCCGTGGGCTATTACGTGCTCAGCGTTTTCGGCTCGGCGGCACAGGCCGGATTTGGCATCGGGACGCGTCTGCTCGGCCTGATGCAGATGCCGGCGCTCGCCATCGCCCTTGCTGCAGGGCCGATCGCCGGCCAGAACTTCGGCGCCGGCAACGGAGCGCGCGTGAGAGAGACCTTTGTCAAGGCGGCGCTCATCGCGACCGCCGTGATGATCGTTTTCTTGATCCCGGCGCAACTCGCGCCTGGTCTGTTGCTGACCGGCTTCTCGAAGGATCAGGAGACGATGGCGGTTGCGTCGCTCTTTCTGCGCATCGTCTCGCTCAACATGGTGGCGCAGGGGCTGATCTTCACCTGCTCAAGCCTGTTTCAGGGGCTTGGCAACACCAAGCCGGTGTTGTGGACCTCGGCAACGCGGGTCCTCACCTATTCCCTGCCGTCCATCTGGCTCTCGACGTGGCCGGGCTTCCGGATGGAGCATGTCTGGTACCTGTCGATCGCGACGACCACGCTGCAGGCCGCCTTGAGCGTGTGGCTGCTACGGCGTGAATTCAGCAAGCGCTTGGTGGCGCTCCGGCACGAGGACTCCCCCGAGCCGGCCGTGCCCGAGCCCGTGGCGTCTCCTGCACGCGCGCCCGCGTAGCAAGCGCTTGTCTACGTGCTTGGCGTCGGCGTTGCCGGCGGCACGGCGCTCGCCGCGAAGAAAAGACGGAGCTAGTGCGTGCCCAAACTGTTCCAGACCAGGCCGAGGCCCGACAGGAATAAGAGACCGAGCACGACATCGCCAAAATGCTTGTCACTCAGCGCGTGATAGACGCGCGCGCCGGCCCATGCGCCGATCAAGGTGCCCGGAAAGGCAACCACCGCGAGCCAGACCACCTTGAACGCGACGAGGCCCGAGGCCGTCTGCAACACCAAAGCGGTGGCGAGCACGGTGAAATTGAAGAGCTGGAAGATGCCGCGCCGCTCGTGCTTGTTCCAGCCGCGAATGTTCGCCCACAGGATCGGAAGCGGCCCCGACAATCCGGCGAGACCGCCAAGAATGCCGCCAGCGAAGCCGATCGCGCCGTCGGCGATGCGACCGCCGAACGTGATGGCGAGCGGCTTCTTGTTGAGGTACAGCGCGGTCGAGAAGATCAGCAGCAGCACGCCGACGCTCAGCTTGAACACTTTTGGATCGGCAGAGGCGACCAGCATGGTGCCCAAGGGCACGCCGATCAGTCCTCCAATCAGGAACGGCCAGACCAGCGAGAGATCAAAACTCTTCCACATCGACGGCAGCGTCGAGCTCTGCGCGATCACCGAGCAGATCAGCACCAGGGGCACCGCGAGCGAGGGCGGCAGCACGTAGAGCCAGATGCCGAGTGCCATCAGCGCCGTGCCGAATCCGGCAAGGCCCGAGACGAAGCCCCCGGCGAGTGCGCCGAGCAGCAGCAGCGCGTAGGTGAGTATTTCCAACAGATTGTCCCTGTTATCTGGACGATCCCGAACTGTTGATCGCCATCGCTCGCATAGCACAGCTGCGGCCGTGCAGGTCAATTTCAAAACCGCACGCAAGCGTGATCCTCAGCGGCGGGCGTTCGCGAAAGACAGGCCTACATGATGCTCGTACTTCAAACTGGGGGCCCGCTCGACGCCATCATGCGGTTCGATCGGCCAGTCTCCCGAATGAGCATATGGAGAAGGACGATGACTCGCAAGATTGCCGTCGCGGCCGCGCTAGTGTCGGCGGCGGCCTTGACGCCGACAATGGCGGAGGCCCAGTTTTCCGAGCCTGCGGCCTATCAGGCTGCCCATCCGGACCGCGACGTTCTGAATGGCGGCCAGCTCACGCCCGCCGCGCGCGGGGCTCTCGGCCAGCCGAGCGATGCCTACGCATCGCAGGCTTATCCATCGGCTGTTGCGCCAGTCGTGCGCTCGCGGCATCGCCGTCAGCATCGATAGGCATTTTTTGGGGCATGATCTTTTCGGAAAACCGCTGCACACTTTTCCGGATCATGCTCTAGACGATCTGTCTGGTGTCGGCGGGCCTGTGCAGCGCGTTGACCAGGATGCGGAGCGCTTCCGTCAATTCCGCCCTGTTGCGCGCCGCGCCAAGCGAGACGCGTGCCGCGTGTGGCGGCGTTCCGTCGACGGTGAAGGCCTCGCCGGCGACGACTGCAAGTCCATTCCGCAGCAGATGCGCCGCGACGTCGGGACGGCCCTCCGGCAGCCGTAGCCACAGATGGTGAGCGGCGGGCTTGGCCTGGAACTCGAAGCCTTTGAGTGCCCGTTGCGCGAGCTGCTGGCGGCCGATCGCCTCGCTCCTGATGGCGGTGATGATGCGGTCGGCGATGCCGGTCTCGATCCAATGCGTCACCAGCGCGACCATCAGCGGCGCCGGCATCTGCACCGTCGCTTGCAAATAATTGCGCATCTCCCGCTGCGAGGTGCTGTCGGGCGTCACCAGATAGGCAACCCGTAGCGCGGGCGCGATGCATTTTGACAGCGTGGTTGCGAGATATGTCCGTTCCGGAATGAGATTGGCGATCGGCGATGCCGAGCGATCGAGCAGCCCGTAGGCGTCGTCCTCGATCAGAACCGTATCGGAATCGTTGATGATTTTTGCGATGGCGCTGCGGCGCTCGGGCAGAAGCGTCGCGGTGGTGGGATTGTGCAGCGTCGGAATGAGATAGACCGCTTTCGGCTTGTGCGTGCGGCAAGCCTTTGCCAGCGCGTCGGGCAGGATGCCGCCGTCGTCCATGGCGACGCCGACGAGCTTGACGCCGAGCCGCGCGGCGGCGGCCCTGATGCCGGGAAAGGTGAGGGCCTCCGTCAGCACGATGTCGCCGGGCCGGGCGAGGTGGGCGAGCACATTGAACAGGATCGTCTGCGTGCCGGGAAAGATCACGAGCCTGTCGGCGTGCGCATGTGGCACACGTGTGCGCATCCAGCGCGCCGCGACCTCGCGCTCGTGGGCGCTGCCGCCCGGCGGCTGATAGTTGAGATGCGCCGTCAGGCCCGATTGCGCGCGGATGGCTTCCATCCCGGCGATGATGCGCTCGTCGAGCTGCGCTTCGAGTGGCTGCGGCGGCACGTTCATCGAGAGATCGATCGCGACGGGATGCGGCAGATCGACCGCGCGGCGCGCGCTGGTCTCCGACACGAACGAGCCCTGGCCGACCCGGGCCTCCATGATGCCGCGGCGCCGCGCTTCGGTGTAGGCGCGCGTCACCGTGGTGAGATCGATGCCGAGCGCCTTTGCCAGCGCCCGCTGCGTCGGCAGTTGCTGGCCGCGCACCAGCCGGCCGGCGGCGATATCGGCCTCCATGGCCTCCACGATGCGCTGATAGCGCGGCCCGCTCAGCTCCGAGATTGTAGGGGTCCAATCCATGCAATTAACGTCCATATCCTTTGAATGTATGGATGCAAGATATTATTGTATGGATCGCAGAAAAGGAAGAGGTGGGGTCATGGCGACCGGTTCAGTCTCTCTGGCAAAGGCGATGTGGCGCGGTTTCTTGGGCAAATGCCCGAACTGCGGCGAAGGGCATGCGTTCGGCCGTTTCCTGAAGGTGGCTGATACCTGCGACCATTGCGGCGAGGAGCTGTTTCACCAGCGCGCCGACGATTTTCCGGCCTATCTCGTGATGGTCGTCGTCGGCCATCTCGTGGTCCCTGCAATCCTCGCGGTCGAAACCGCCTATGCGCCGGCCGTCTGGCTGCAACTGGCGGTGTGGCTGCCCGTGACCTTGTTCGCTTCGCTCGCGCTGCTGCAGCCGACCAAGGGTGCCATCGTCGGGCTGCAATGGCAGATCGGCATGCACGGTTTTGAGGCGGGCAAGCTGCGGCGCGAAGCTGGTCAGGGTGCACCCGTCCTCGTGAAGGTGAACACGCGCGCGGCTTAAAGAGCCGTAGCGTTTACATCGCGCGGTCGGCCGCTAAACTCCATCGTACAAACAAGAACGATGGAAACGCTGATGGCCGTACGCTCAAAAACCTTCCTGCTTTGTCACGGTGCGTGGTCCGGCGGGTGGGCCTGGAAGAAGATGCATCCGCTGCTGGCGCAGGCCGGCCATCGCTTCATTGCGCCGACCTATACCGGGCTCGGCGAGCGCGCCCATCTGGCCAGCCCCGCGATCGATCTCGACACGCACATCCAGGACATTCTCAACGTCATCAGGTTCGAGGACCTCGAGGACATCGTGCTGCTCGGTCACAGCTATGGCGGCATGGTCGCCACCGGCGTCGCCGATCGCGCGCGCGAGCGGGTGACGCAATTGATCTATCTCGACGCCTTCGTGCCGCGTGACGGCCAATCGCTGTTCGATCTCCACGAGGGCGGGCGCGAGCCGATGCGCAAGGCAGCAAGCTCAGGCGACGGCTACCGCATCCCGCCGAACCCGCCGCCGCCGGACACGCCGCAGGCCGATCTCGACTGGCTCAACGCGCGCCGGATCAACATGCCGATCAAATGTTTCGAGACGAAGCTGAAGCTCGAACATGGCGAGCCGAAAGTGCCGCGCAGCTACATCTATTGCACGCGCATTCCGCCGGGCGACGTGTTCGGGCAGTTTGCGAAGCGCACGAAGAGCGAGGATGGCTGGCGTTATGTCGAGCTCGACGCCAGCCACGCGCCGAACGTGACAGCGCCGGACGCGCTGATGGGCGTGTTGCAAGAGATCGTCGGCTAATCCTCTACTGTCATTCCCGGGCTCGCGAAGCGAGAGCCCGGAATCCATTCATCACCCATACTGCGGCCCAATGGATTCCGGGCTCGTGCTGCGCACGCCCCGGAATGACGGCGCCAAATGGTGAGGGGCTCGATGCGGTTAGCATCGAACCCCTCGTTGCAAGATATCAGCCGGCCTGTAAGCCGGGTTCTGTAGGGCACCGTCCGCTTGCGCGAACGATACGTGACGGCCATTCCTCTGGGACCATGTTTGCACATGGCCTCGAGCAACCTACCCGGACGGCGGGCCTGACATCGCCCCGCGGCGTTATCGCTTTCGCGAACAGCCCGCTACGCCGTCCCTATTCGGTTTTGCTCCCGGTGGAGTTTACCATGCCGGCTCCGTTGCCGCAGCCGCGGTGCGCTCTTACCGCACCTTTTCACCCTTACCCTGCGAAGCCCGAAGGCGAAGCAGGGCGGTTCGTTCTCTGTGGCACTTTCCCTGGGGTCGCCCCCGCCGGACGTTATCCGGCACCGTATGTCAAGGGAGCCCGGACTTTCCTCCCCGGCGGCCTTTCGGCACTTGCCGGAGCGGCCGTCCGGCCGACTGACGGCTTACGCATGAAGCATTTGTGTCGGTTCCGCAAGCCGATATCGCCATGCACGGTTCGCCCGAAATAATTTATCCTGAAGATGTCGTTGGGCGCGTGCCCCGTTCGACTGGATGTCGGCGATCCAGCCGTGCAACAGGAGTTAGGCGATGCAATATTTGCTGATGATCTACCAGAACGAAGCCGAGTACGCGAATATGCGTCCGGCTGCCGGCCAGCAGATGACGGCGGAATATCAGACCTTCACGCAAGGCATCATTCAGAGCGGCAATTTCAAGGCCGGCGACCGGCTGCAGCCGACCACGACCGCGACGACGGTCCGCGTGCGCGACGGCAAGACGCTGACGACCGACGGCCCGTTTGCCGAAACGCGCGAGCAGCTCGGGGGTTATTACCTCGTGGAGGCCAAGGATCTCGATGCTGCGATCGAGATCGCGGCGCGGATTCCGTCGGCACGTATCGGTTCGATCGAGGTGCGGCCGATCTGGGTCTACGACAAGTGATGGCGCAGCCGCGCATCGGGGCATGACGCTGTCCGAGATCGACAAGGTCTTCCGCGACGAGGCGGGGCGGGCGCTGGCCACGCTGATCCGCCTCGTCGGCGATTTCGATCTCGCCGAGGACGCGCTTCAGGACGCCTTTGCGGTGGCACTGGAGCGCTGGCCGGTGTGCGAGGTCCCCGACAATCCGCGTGCGTGGCTGGTCAATGTCGCCAAGCACAAGGCCATCGACCGTATCAGGCGCCAGGCCGTCTTCCGCGGCAAGGAGCAGGCGCTCGTGCACGAGCTCGAGCTGAACGCGCAAGCGCCCAACGAGCCGCCGGCAATGCTCGACGACGATATGCTGCGGCTGATCTTCACCTGCTGCCATCCTGCATTTGCGCCCGAAGTCCAGGTCGCGCTGACGCTGCGCACCGTCTGCGGGCTCTCCACGGCGCAGGTCGCGCGCGCCTTCCTGGTCAGCGAAGAGGCGATGGGGCAGCGTCTCGTCCGCGCCAAGCAAAAGATAAGGCTCGCCGGCATTCCCTATGAGGTCCCCGAGCGCGACACGCTGGTGCCGCGGCTCGATGGTGTGCTTGCCGTGATCTATCTCGTCTTCACCGAAGGCTATGTGGCGACGTCCGGTGCGGATTTGATGCGACCCGATCTTGCGGCCGAGGCGATCCGGCTTGGCCGTTTGCTCGACCGGCTGCTACCCGATCGCGCGGGGATCAAGGGCCTGCTGGCGCTGATGCTGCTGCACGATGCGCGCCGCGCAGGGCGCCAGACCGCCGCCGGCGACATCGTGCTGCTGGAAGAGCAGGATCGTTCGCGGTGGCACCGTACACAGATCGAGGAGGGGCTGCGTCTCGTGGACGACGCACTGCGCGTGCCCGGTCGGCCGCAGCCTTATGCAGTGCAAGCCGCGATCGCCGCGCTGCATGCGCGCGCGCCGAGCTATGAGCAGACAGACTGGCCGCAGATCGCCAGTCTCTACGAGGTGCTATTGCGCATCAACCCGTCGCCAGTGGTTGAGCTCAACCACGCGGCGGCAGTGTCGATGGTCGATGGTCCCGCACGTGCGCTCGATCTCGTGGATGCGACCGCCGCACGCGGTGGGCTTCATGGTTACGAACTGTTGCCAGCAGTGCGGGCGGATTTGTTGCGGCGGCTCGGCCGGAGTGAGGAGGCGCGCGAGGCCTATCGCGCGGCGACGGAGGCGACGCAGTTGGAGCCGCTGCGAAGGCTGTACGCGCGAAGGATGAGGGAGATGGAGTAGTCGCCCCGCACTTCGTCATTGCGAGGAGCACTTGCGACGAAGCAATGAGGGGGTGTGGCTGTCGCCGTCACTTCGTCGCGATGGTCGTTGTCTCCTGAGGGAGACTCCCCAACAGCGCCTGCAAGGTCGACAGCGTCGAGTGATCCGCGACCCCATCCAGTCGGGCCGGGCGGAAATGGCGCTGGAACGCGGTGACGACTTCCATGGTCGCGGCGTCGTATTTGCCGGTGAGGGGAACGCCGTAGCCGTATCTGGCGAGCGCCTGCTGCAGGCTCAGCACCTCGTCGCTGATGGTGCCGAGCATCAGGCTCTCGCCGCGCACGACCGGCGCGGGCGTGACCCAGTGGCCGACGCCGGAATTGGCCAGCGAATGCCACGGAAATTTCTCGCCGGGATCTTTCTTGCGTGCGGGCGCCACGTCGGAATGGCCGAGCACCCGGTGCGCGGGCACCTTGCGGCGGAGCATGATGCCGCGGCACAGCGCGATCACGGCGGCGATCTGGCGCAGCGGAAACTCCGGATAGCCCCAGTCGTGGCCGCGATTGACGATCTCGATCCCGATCGAGCAGGAGTTGATGTCGTCCTCGCCGGCCCAGGACGAGACGCCGGCATGCCAGGCACGCCTGGCCTCCGGCACGCATTGCACGATGCGGCCGTCTTCCAGCACGACATAATGTGCCGACACCTCGGTGCCCGCGGAGCAGAGCCGCGCGAGCGCTCCTTCGACGTCGGGCATGCCGGTGTAGTGCAGCACGATCATATCGGGCTGCCGGCCCTTGTTGCGGTCGCCATGGTTCGGTGAGGGGATGATGTCGGAGACGATCGAGGAATCCGGCTCGAACGTCCGCATGTTCGCGGCGGCCTTGGGAACCGGGAGAACACGTTGACGCTTCGAATCAGATCCAGACGGCGTGGACGAACCGGACGACATAAACAGCTCGAGACAGACAGAGAGTGGGCCAAGCCCTTCTCTTTACTATTCCTTTACCCTCGATCGCGCGCAATCCGGCGACGGGGTTAACGGATGCATTTTGGCGCATGTGTGTGGATGAAGCATCACCGCCGCGTCAGCCTTTCGACTTGTCGCGAGCCGATCAACGCTTTCTTAACGCTAAGGGCCGTTACTGAGAGATGAAGAGCCGACCCGCGTCCGGAGGCGGCCAAAGCGTATTTTGGCTCGAAATCCCATGGCTGCCCGACAAATTCCAAGGGGAATACTGGGTTGGTGGCCCGGGACGACCGGGCTCGGTAACTATGTTGGACGGGGGTTGGGTCGTGGAACCGCCGCGACGCGGAATCATTCGAGGCGTTATGAGCTTGTTCGTCCCCGATCTCACTTGGGAGTCCGGCGGGGCGATTGGCAGGCCTGGCGCATGAGCTCGGCTGCGCACATCCCCGTTCTTGGCCGTGAGGCCATCGACCACCTCGCCCCGCGCGAGGGCGGCCTTTATATCGACGCGACCTTTGGTGCCGGCGGCTACACTCGTGCGATTCTCGACGTGCCGGGAACCCGGGTGATTGCCGTTGACCGCGACCGTACTGCGATCACAGGCGGCGCAGAGCTGGTCGAACGCTCCGCGGGGCGGCTGACGCTCGTTGAAGATCGCTTCTCCAACCTCGCCGAAATCTGCGCGGCTCAAGGCGTCGATGGCGTCGACGGCGTCGTGATGGACGTCGGCGTGTCCTCGATGCAGCTCGACCAGGCCGGCCGCGGCTTCTCGTTCCGCCTCGATGGTCCGCTCGACATGCGGATGGGGCAGGCAGGCCCGACTGCGGCCGACATCGTCGCGCGCGCGTCAGAAGGCGATCTCGCCGACATCATCTATCTCCTCGGCGAAGAGCGGCAGTCGCGCCGGATCGCCCGCGCCATTGTCGCAGACCGTCAGGAGACGCCGTTCACCACCACGCGCGCGCTCGCCGATCTCGTCGGCAGGGTGGTTCGTTCCAAGCCTGGCGATATTCACCCGGCGACGCGGACGTTTCAGGCCCTGCGCATCTTCGTCAACGAAGAGCTCGAGGAGCTCCAGAGTGCGCTCATCGCCGCCGAGCGTGTGCTCAAGCCCGGCGGTCGCCTCGTGGTCGTCTCATTCCATTCGCTGGAAGACCGCATCGCCAAGAATTTCCTCGCCGATCGGTCCAAGACAGGTGGCGGCTCACGCCATTTGCCGGAAGTGTCGCAGGCGGTGCCGAGCTTCCAGCTTCTGACGCGGCGGCCGGTGATCGCAGGCGAGGACGAAGTCGCGCATAACCCGCGCGCGCGGTCGGCAAAACTCCGCGCCGCCGAGCGCACCTCGGCGCCTGCGCATGACGATCGCGAGCAATCGTCCTGGCCAAAACTCTCCGACGTCATGAGAGGTGGCTAGCGCATGCGCTTCATCCACCTCCTCGTCATCGGTGCGCTGATCTTCGCGGCGGCCCATGTCTACCGGATCAAGATGGACTCCACGGCGCGCACCGAAAAGGTGCTGCGGCTGCATGCGGAGATCCGCGAGCAGCGCGATGCGATCGCGGCGCTGCGCTCCGAATGGGCCAAGCTCGATGCGCCCCTGCGCTTGCAAGGCCTGTCCGACCGCCATCTGCAGCTCAAGCCGGTCAACGGCACGCAGTATGATTCACTGAAGAATTTGCCCGAGCGTCCGCCGCGGATGTTCAGGCCGGGCGAGCCCGATCCGATCGGCGCCATGCTCAATACCATCGAAGCCGCCAGCGATCCCGATAATGTGACGGGCTCCGTGCCTCAGCCCGAGGACAAGCCATGAGTGCCGTGACCCCGGCCAAGCCTGCAGAAAAGCGGACCGAGCCTTGGCGGCAGCGGCTGATCCGCAGCCTGCTTTACGGGCGCAATGTCGATCGCGCGGCCAAGGCGCGGGCGCGCGTCGGTCTGGCGATGCTCGCCTTCGGCGCGGTCTACGCTCTGATCGGCGGCCGGCTCGTGATGTTCGCGATCGGCGCCGACGCCCACGGCGCGCGCCGCGCCGCCTCGCAGGAGGTGGTCGCGACCGCGCGACCCGACATCGTCGATCGCAACGGCGCGATCCTCGCGACCGACGTCAAGGCGTCGAGTCTGTTCGGCGAGCCGCGCCGCATCATCGACAAGGATGAGGCGATCGAGCTTCTGACCGCCACCGTGCCCGACCTCGACGAGGCTGAGGTGCGCGAGCGCCTGAAGACGCGCAAGGGCTTCGTCTGGCTCAAGCGCGAGATTACGGCGAAGCAGCAGCAGGACATCCACAAGCTAGGCATTCCCGGCATCGGCTTCCTGCGCGAGAACAAGCGCGTCTATCCGACCGGCAACGAGGTCGCCCACCTCATCGGTCTCGTCAACATCGACAACCAGGGCATCGCCGGCATGGAGAAGTGGCTCGACAATCAAGGGCTGGCCGATCTCCACCGCGCGGGCTTTGCCACCGACCGGCTGCAAAAGCCGATCGAGCTCTCGGTCGATCTACGCGTCGAGCACGCACTGCGTGACGAGCTGCTGAAGGCCAAGGAGAAATATCACACCAAGGCCGCCTCCGGGATCGTCTCCAACGTCAAGACCGGCGAGATCGTGGCGATGGTCTCGCTTCCGGATTTCGACCCGAACAATCCGAAGGAAGCGCACGACCCCGACCGCATCAATCGCCTGACCACCGGCGTCTACGAGATGGGCTCGACCTTCAAGGCGTTTACGCTGGCGATGGCGCTCGATTCCGGCAAGATCAATTTGAACACATCGTGGGATGCACGCGGAAACCTGCACTACGGCAAGTTCACCATTCACGACAGCCATCCGCTCGGACGTTTCATCAACACCAAGGAAGTGTTCACTTTCTCGTCCAATATCGGCGCCGCGCGGATCGCGCTCGGGCAGGGCGTCGAGGCGCACAAGGCATTCCTCGCCAAGATGGGCCAGTTGACGCGACTGCGCACCGAACTGCCGGAGAGTGCGGCTCCGCTGATACCGCGCCGCTGGGGCGAGCTGAACACGGTGACCATCGCTTTCGGCCAGGGCATGTCAGTGGCGCCGCTGCAGGCGGTGATGGGCATCAACGCGCTGGTGAACGGCGGCTATCTGATTCCGCCGACTTTCATGAAGCGCAGCGAGTCCGAGGCGGCGGCGATGGCCAAGCGCGTCATCAGGACCGAGACCAGCGACAAGATGCGGTTCCTGATGCGGCTCAATGCCGAAATCGGCACCGCCAAGACCGCTGACGTCAAGGGTTACTACGTCGGCGGCAAGACCGGCACGTCCGAGAAGGTCATCAACGGCCGCTATGCCAAGAAGCGGGTGCTCAACTCCTTCACCGCGATCATGCCCTGCGACGATCCGAAATATCAGATCCTGATCATGCTGGACGAGCCCCAGGCGATTCCCGAAACAAAGGGTTTCATCACCTCGGGCTGGAACGCGGTGCCGACCGGCGGCAAGGTGATCGAGCGGATCGCCCCGCTTCTGGGCGTCGAACCGCGGTTCGACCTGCCGCCGTCCGAGCGCCTTATTCTTGCAGCATCCAGGACAACCCAGTAATCAACCGGGTGGGCCGTTGCCGCTGCTGAGTCGGGATTTCCCTGGAGATTCGGCGATCCGGTCCGGCATGTCGACTGGAAGACCATGAAGCTGCGCGACCTCCTCGATCAGGACGTTCAGGGTAATGATGCCGCAATTGAGCCCGCGGTCGCGGCGCTCGACGTGAGCGGCGTTGCCCTCGACAGCCGCGCGGTCAAGCCGGGTGATCTCTTCTTCGCACTTGCGGGCAGCAAGACCGACGGTGCGCGTTTCATCGATGCCGCGATTGCCGCAGGCGCGTTGGCGGTCGTCGGCGACCATGCGTCTGATGGCTGCAAGGTGCCGTTCATCACGGTCGCCAATCCGCGCCGCGCGCTGGCGCTCGCCGCGGCAAGATTCTACCCCGCGCAACCCGCGACCATTGCGGCGGTGACCGGCACCAGCGGCAAGACCTCGGTCGCCGCATTCACCCGCCAGATCTGGGAGCGGCTGGGGCACGCTTCCGCCAGCATCGGAACCATCGGCCTGGTCTCGCCGAAGCGTACCGTCTACGGCTCGCTGACGACGCCCGATCCGATCGCGCTGCACCGGCAACTCGACGAGATCGCGCGCGAGGGCGTCACGCATCTCGCCTTCGAGGCCTCCTCGCACGGGCTCGATCAGTATCGCCTCGACGGCGTGCGCGTGTCCGCCGGCGGCTTCACCAATCTCTCGCGCGACCACATGGACTACCATCCGACCGTCGCGCATTATCTCGCGGCCAAGCTCAGGCTGTTCCGCGAACTGGTGCCGCCGGGAGGCGCGGCCGTGATCTCCGCCGATCATGATTGCTCGGCGGAGGGAATCAGTGCTGCGAATTCGCGCGGCTTGCGCGTGATGGCGGTCGGTCGCAACGGCGACGGGGCAGGCGAGGGCATTCGTCTCGCGGGTGCGGAGGTCGAAGGCTTTTCGCAAGTGCTCGCGCTCGAACATCGCGGCAAGCAATATGCGATCCGGCTGCCGCTGGTCGGCGAATTCCAGATCGAGAATGCGCTGGTGTCGGCCGGTCTTGCGATCGGCACAGGCAGCGACGCCGCAGACGTGTTCGCGAGCCTCGAACGTCTCGAAGGCGCCAAGGGCCGGTTGGAGCGCGTCGGCGAGCGCAATGGCGCGCCGATCTTCGTCGATTACGCGCACAAGCCCGACGCGCTGGCCAAGGCGCTGCAGGCGTTGCGTCCCTACGCCAGGCGCAGGCTGGTCGTCGTGTTCGGCGCCGGTGGCGACCGCGATGCCGGCAAGCGTCCGATTATGGGCGAGATCGCGGCCGGCAACGCCGACGGAATCATCGTCACCGACGACAATCCTCGCAGCGAGAAACCGGAATCTATCCGCGCCGAAATCCTAGCCACTGCGAAGGGCGCCCGCGAAATCGGCGACCGCGCTGCGGCGATCCGTACTGCGATCGCGGAATTGGAAGATGGCGATGCGCTGCTCATCGCCGGCAAGGGCCACGAGACCGGGCAGATCGTCGGCGGAGAGGTTTTGCCCTTCAGTGATCACGAGGCGGTCGCCGCCGCACTAGCGTCGAGGATTGCATGAGCGCGCCCATATGGACGGTGGCCGAAGTGGCGCGCGCGCTGGGCGCTGCCGGATCGTTCCCGGATACGCCGATCGACTTCGTCACCCAGGACAGCCGGCTGGTGAAACCGGGCAGCCTGTTCGTGGCGCTGAGCGGCACGCCGAGCGGCGGCTTCATTTCGGCCTTCGCCAGCGCGCGCGACGGCTGGGAGTTCGCGGACAAGGCCGAAGCTTCCGGCGCGGTCGCGATGATCGTGCCGCACGAGATCGCGGGCATCCGCATTCCCCAGATCGTCGTCAAGGACACGCTGATCGACGGTCTCTGGAGCCTTGCGCGCGCGGCACGTGCGCGCTTCAACGGACCGGTGATCGGACTCACCGGCAGTGCTGGCAAGACCAGCACCAAGGAATTCCTTGCAGCCTACCCCAATGCCTATGCCAGCCCGTCGAGCTTCAACAATTTCTGGGGCGTGCCGCTGACGCTGTGCAATGCGCGGCCCGATGCCAGTCTCTGGGTCGTCGAGATGGGCATGAACCAGGCTGGCGAGATCGCGCGGCTCAGCGAACTGACGCGGCCGACAGTCGCGCTCGTCGTCAACGTCCAGCCGGTGCACCTGGAGAAGCTCGGCTCGCTTGAAGCCATCCGCCGCGAGAAGGTGTCGATTGCGCTCGGCCTGCCCCCGGAAGGCGTGCTGGTGCTGCCCGCCGGGATCAAGGCGCCGGACTGGAAGGGCAAGGTCATACGCTTCGGCGAGAAAGCCGAGGTGCACGAGGTCGCGCACGCGCCGCATGGCGACAGCTGGCAAGTCGTGGCCGCGCTCGGCAAGAAGGAGATCGCGTTCAGCCTGACGCCGGGCGCGCCGCACCGCGTCCAGAACGCGCTCGCCGCGCTCGCATCGATCCGTGCGGCCAACTTCGATGCGGCCACGCTTGCGATCAAGCTCGACCGCGTCGGCATCATGACCGGCCGTGGCGTCGAGCAGGCGGTCGGCGGCGTCACCGTGGTCGACGACAGCTTCAACGGCAATCCCGCCAGCGTGGCTGCCGCGCTGCAAAGCCTGCAGGCGCGCAACACGACCGGCGGCCGCCGCATCGCGGTGCTCGGCGACATGCTGGAGCTGGGCGATGGCGCGCCCGGCTATCACACCGACCTTGCCAGGCATCTCGACGGCATCGATGGCGTCTATTGTGTCGGGCCGCTGATGCGTCACCTGTTCGAGGTGCTTCCAGCCGGCAAGGGGCTCGGCTGGCACGACGACCCCGTCACGCTGAAGCCGGGCGAGGTCGCAAATCTGCTGAGGGCAGGCGATGTCGTGGTTGTCAAGGGCAGCAAGAAGATGTTCTGGGTCAACAAGTTTGTGCCGGGCCTAGTGGCCGCCTTGCAGGCAAGGGCGTAAACTGCTTGGAAGGCGCTGTTCCCGAATCCCACCGTTTCCGGCGCGAAGCCGTTCGTTTTCTTTAGAGGTCGCCCGACCCCATGATGAAGACCAGCGAATGCGCGTGAGGCAGGTTGACAAGGCCAAGATCAAGGCGCGTGCAAAGGCGCCATAGGACCGTCTGAATGTTTTACTGGTTGATCGAGCTCTCCAACACATTTCCGGGCTTCGGTGCCGTTCGCACCTTCCTGAACGTCTTCCGCTACATCACCTTCCGCACCGGCGGCGCCGTCGTCACCGGCGCGCTGTTCGTGTTCCTGTTCGGCCCCTGGATCATCGACCATCTGCGCATCCGGCAAGGCAAGGGGCAGCCGATCCGGGCCGATGGTCCGCAATCGCATCTCGCCAAGAAAGGCACGCCCACCATGGGTGGGCTGATGATCCTGTCCGGCCTCACGGTCGGCACGGTGCTGTGGGCCAATCCGCTCAATCCTTACGTCTGGATCGTGCTGGCGGTGACGCTCGGCTTCGGCTTCGTCGGCTTCTATGACGATTATCTCAAGGTGACCAAGCAGACCACGACCGGGTTCGGCAGCAAGCTTCGCCTGCTGATCGAGGCGGCGATCGCGCTGGTTGCCTGCTACGCGCTGGTGCGGCTGAACCGCGATCCGGCGTCGACCGCGCTGACGATTCCTTTCTTGAAGGACACCGTGCTGCATTTTGGCTGGTTCTTCGTCATCTTCGGCGCCTTCGTCATCGTCGGCGCCGGCAATGCGGTGAACCTCACCGACGGTCTCGACGGCCTTGCCATCGTGCCCGTGATGATCGCGACCGCGAGCTTTGCGATGATCGCCTATCTCGCCGGCAACGCGGTGTTCGCCGATTACCTCCAGATCAAATATGTCGCCGGCACCGGCGAGCTCGCGGTGCTCTGCGGCGCCTTGCTGGGCGCGGGCCTCGGCTTCCTCTGGTTCAACGCGCCGCCGGCCTCGATCTTCATGGGCGATACCGGCTCGCTCGCGCTCGGCGGCATGCTGGGTGCGATCGCGGTGGCGGTGAAGCACGAGATCGTGCTCGCGGTGATCGGCGGCCTGTTCGTGCTGGAGGCGGTCTCCGTCATCGTGCAGGTGGTGTCGTTCAAGATGACGGGAAAACGCATCTTCCGGATGGCGCCGATCCATCATCATTTCGAGCAGCTCGGCTGGACCGAGCCGCAGATCGTCATCCGATTCTGGATCATTTCGGTGATGCTGGCGCTCGCCGGCCTGTCCACGCTGAAGCTGCGGTGAGCCCTTGATGATCCCCGTCACGTCCTTTGCCGGCAAGACGGTCGCGGTGTTCGGCCTTGGCGGCTCGGGGCTCGCGTCCTGTCACGCCTTGACGGCGGGCGGCGCCGAGGTGATCGCCGCCGATGACAATGCCGACAACGTCGCCAAGGCCGCGCAAGCGGGCTTCATCACGGCAGATCTACGCAACGTCTCATGGGCGAATTTCGCCGCGCTGGTGCTCGCGCCCGGTGTACCGCTGACCCATCCGGTGCCGCATTGGAGCGTGCTGAAGGCGCGCGAGGCCGCTATCGAGGTGATCGGCGACATCGAGCTGTTCTGCCGCGAACGGCGCCGGCACGCACCGGATGCGCCGTTCGTCGCAATCACCGGCACCAATGGCAAATCGACCACGACGGCTTTGATCGCGCATCTCACCAAAGTCGCCGGTTACGACACCCAGATGGGCGGCAATATCGGCACCGCGATCCTGTCACTGGAGCCGCCGGGCATGGGTCGCGTCCACGTCATCGAGATGTCGTCCTACCAGATCGACCTCACGCCCTCGCTCGATCCCTCCGTCGGTATTCTGCTCAATGTCAGCGAGGACCACATCGATCGCCATGGCACCATCGCGCACTACGCCGCGGTGAAGGAGCGCCTCGTTGCCGGTGTGCAGGCCGGCGGCACCGCGATCGTCGGCGTCGACGACGGTTTTTGCCGCGATATCGCCGACCGGCTCGATCGCGCCGGCAAGAATGTGGTGCGCATCTCGGTCAGGAATCCGCTGGCCTCCGGCATCCATGTCGAGCATGGCACCATCGTGCGCACCGCGGGTGGCGCGCGCAGTGAAATCGCCAAGCTCGGTGGCATCGGTTCTCTGCGCGGCCTGCACAATGCGCAGAACGCGGCGTGCGCGGCCGCCGCCGCGCTCGCGATGGGCATTGGCCTCGATGTCTTGCAGAACGGCCTGCGCAGCTTTCCCGGCCTTGCACATCGGATGGAGCAGGTCGGCCGCCGCGGCAACGTGCTGTTCGTCAACGACTCCAAGGGCACCAATGCGGACGCCACCGCGCATGCGCTGTCGTCCTTCTCCGACATCTTCTGGATCGCCGGCGGGAAGCCGAAAGCCGGCGGCATTACGGGCCTCACCGGCTACTTCCCGCGCATCCGCAAGGCCTATCTGATCGGCGAGGCCGCGCAGGAGTTTTCGGGGACGCTGGGCACGCAAGTGCCGCACGAGATCAGCCAGACCCTCGACGTCGCCGTCGAGCAAGCCGCACGCGATGCGGAAGCGTCGGGGATCACTGACGCGGTCGTCCTGCTGTCACCCGCCTGCGCCTCCTTCGACCAGTATCGCAATTTCGAGATCCGCGGCACCCGGTTCCGCGAGCTGGTGCAGGCGCTGCCTGGCGTGAAGCCGGTGGTGTAGGGACGCTGCTGGTTCTTGCTCCGCTGTCGTCGCCCGGCTTGACCGGGCGACCCAGTATTCCAGAGGCGGCGCTTGAGCCGAGGGGCTGCGGCGTACTGGATACCCCGGTCGAGCCGGGGCATGACAGTGTGTTTTGCGGCGACGGCTGAGATCATCCGCGATTCCTTAACCCTGCGGTAACCAACCTCGGCGACCAATGGACCGACCTCTGTCCGAAAGCGGCCGCCATGCTCTCCCGTGAAGAACGCACCCCCTTTTCCGAGTGGTGGTGGACCGTCGACAAGCCGCTGATGGGGGCCATTCTGGCGCTGATGCTAACCGGCGTGATCCTGTCGCTGGCGGCGAGCCCGCCGGTTGCGACCCGCATCGGGCTCGATCCCTTCCATTTCTTCAGCCGCCACGTGATGTTCCTGGCGCCGTCCGGCCTGGTGCTGCTCGGGGTGTCCTTCCTGTCGCCGCGGGCGATTCGTCGATCGGCGCTGATCATCTTCGCGGCCAGCATCGTTCTGATCGTGCTGACGCTCGCGATCGGCCCCGAGGTGAAGGGCTCGCGGCGCTGGATCACGCTGATCGGCGTCAACATTCAGGCCTCCGAAATCGCAAAGCCGTCGTTCGTCGTCATTGCCGCCTGGCTCTTCGCGGAATCGACCAGGCGGCCGGAGATGCCGGCGACCTCGATGGCGCTCGCGCTGCTCTTGATGCTGGTCTCGCTGCTGGTGATGGAGCCCGACTTCGGCCAGACCATGCTGATCCTGATGGTGTGGGGCTCGCTGTTCTTCATCGCGGGCATGCGGATGATCTGGGTGTTCGGGCTCGCCGGCCTCGGCGCCGCCGGGCTGTTCAGCGCCTACCTTTTTGTTCCCCACGTCGCCGGCCGTATCAAGCGCTTCATGAATCCGGCCTCGGGCGACACCTTCCAGGTGGATACAGCCATGGAGGCTTTCTACAACGGCGGCTGGTTCGGGCTCGGACCGGGCGAGGGGATCGCCAAGCGCAGCCTGCCGGACAGCCACACCGACTTCGTGTTCGCGGTTGCCGCCGAAGAGTTCGGCATCATCCTGTGCCTCGCGATGCTGGCACTGTTTGCCTTCGTCGTCATCCGCACGCTGTCGCGCGCCTACGCCAACGAAGACATGTTCTCGCGCTTCGCTGCTTCGGGTCTTGCGATCCTGTTCGGCGTGCAGGCCGCGATCAACATGTCGGTCAATCTCCAGCTCATCCCCGCCAAGGGCATGACGCTGCCCTTCATCTCCTATGGCGGCTCCTCGATCGTGTCGCTGGCCTATGGCGTCGGCATGATGCTGGCGCTGACGCGGCTGCGCCCGCGCACCGAAGTCGAGGCGAGCGGCCACGCCGAGGCGATGCGCAGCTACGCGTAGTTTTTCGTCATTGCGAGCGAAGCGAAGCAATCCGGAATCCCTCCGCGGAGGCAGTCTGGATTGCTTCGCTTCGCTCGCAATGACGGGCAAGACACTGTAAAAGTCCCTGCCATGGACACCTCCCCCTTGATTCTTCTCGCCGCGGGCGGCACCGGCGGCCATTTGTTTCCGGCCGAGGCGCTCGGCGTCGAGCTGATCCGGCGCGGATTCCGCGTCCGTCTCGTCACGGACGAGCGCGCGCTGCGCTACAGCGGGCTGTTCACCAAGGACATGATCGACATCATTTCGAGCGAGACTGCGCGTGGACGCAATCCGCTGCAGCTCGCCTATGCCGGCCTGACGCTGGCGGCCGGCACGCTGTCCGCCTACAGCCTGATCAAGCGACTGAAGCCGGTCGCCGTCGTCGGCTTCGGTGGCTATCCGACGCTGCCGCCGCTGGTCGCCGCAAAATTCGCCGGCGTGCCCGGCATCATCCATGATGCCAATGCCGTGCTCGGCCGCGCCAACCGATTCCTGTCGAGCCGCGTGCGCGCCATTGCGACGTCATTGCCCGGCGTGCTCGATCGCGATCCGGCGCTATCGGGCAAGACCACGACGGTCGGCACGCCGATGCGTCCGGCGATTCTCGCCGCAGCTGGCGTGCCATATGCTGCGCCTGAAGCGAACGGTCCGCTGCGCCTGCTCGTCGTCGGCGGCAGCCAGGGCGCGCGCATCATGGCCGACATCGTGCCGGGCGCGATCGAGCGCCTCGAACCCGCGCTGTGGAGCCGGCTCGTCCTCACCCAGCAGGTGCGCGACGAGGACATGGCGCGCGTGCGCGCGGTCTACGACAGACTGAAGATCAAGGCCGAGCTTGCGCCGTTCTTCACCGATCTGCCGGCGCGGCTTGCCTCCAACCATCTGGTGGTGTCGCGCTCGGGCGCCGGCACCGTGGCCGAACTCGCCGCGATCGGGCGGCCCTCGATCCTGGTGCCGCTGCCGGGCGCGATCGACCAGGACCAGTTCGCCAATGCCGGCGTGCTGGCCAAGGTCGACGGTGCGATCCGCATTCCGCAAACCGAGTTTTCCTCCGATCGCCTCGCCGCCGAGATCTCCGCCTTCGCCGCCGAGCCCGCGCGTCTTGCCGCCATGGCGCAGGCCGCCCGCGGCGCCGGTCGGCTCGACGCAGCGGAGCGGCTGGCCGATCTGGTGGCCAAAATCGCGGGAATCTGACGCCAAACGTGGAATTTCCATAGTTTTACCGTCATGGCCGGGCTTGTCCCGGCCATCCACGTCTTGCAAGAAAGACGCTAGGATTCGTGGATGCCCGGGACAAGCCCGGGCCTGACGAGGGAACTGCGGGATACGCCATGAGACTGCCGCGCGAGATCGGACCCATCCACTTCGTCGGGATCGGCGGGATCGGCATGAGCGGCATCGCCGAGGTGCTGCTCAATCTCGGCTATACCGTGCAAGGCTCGGACGCCTCCGACAATTACAATCTCGACCGTCTCCGCAAAAACGGCGCGAGGGTCTCGGTCGGCCACAAGGCGGAGAACGTCGACGGCGCCGAGGTCGTCGTGGTCTCCACCGCCATCAAGCGTGACAATCCGGAACTGACGGCGGCGCGCGAACGGCGCATCCCTGTGGTGCGCCGGGCCGAGATGCTGGCCGAGCTAATGCGGCTGAAGAGCTGCGTCGCCATCGCCGGCACCCACGGCAAGACCACGACGACCACGATGGTTGCGACGCTGCTCGACGCCGGCGGCCTCGATCCCACCGTGATCAACGGGGGCATCATCAACGCCTACGGCTCCAACGCGCGTCTCGGTGCGGGCGACTGGATGGTGGTCGAAGCCGACGAGAGCGACGGCACGTTCCTGAAGCTGCCGACCGAGGTCGCGATCGTCACCAATGTCGATCCCGAGCATCTCGATCACTTCAAGACCTTCGAGGCGGTGCAGGACGCCTTCCGCCATTTCGTCGAGAACCTGCCGTTCTATGGCTTCGCCGTGATGTGCATCGATCATCCCGTGGTGCAGACTCTTATCGGCAAGATCGAGGATCGGCGCATCATCACCTATGGCGAGAATCCGCAGGCCGATGTGCGCTTCGTCGACCTGACCCCGACGGGCGGCGGATCAAAATTCAAGGTTGCGTTCCGAGATCGCAAGACGGGCGCCGTGCACGAGATCGCCGATCTCGTGCTGCCGATGCCGGGACGCCACAATGCCTCGAACGCGACGGCTGCGATTGCGGTCGCGCGCGAGCTCGGCGTGTCGGACGAGGCGATCCGCAAGGCGATCGCCGGCTTCGGCGGCGTCAAGCGCCGCTTCACCAAGACCGGCGAGTGGAATGGTGTCACCGTCATCGACGATTACGGCCATCATCCGGTCGAGATCGCGGCGGTGCTGAAGGCGGCGCGGGAATCCACCAACGGCAAGATCGTCGCCGTCGTGCAGCCGCATCGCTATACCCGCCTGCAGTCGCTGTTCGAGGAATTCTGCACCTGTTTCAACGACGCGGATGCGGTGATCGTCGCTGAGGTCTACGCCGCAGGCGAGACGCCGATCGAGGGCATCGACCGCGACCATTTCGCCGCAGGCCTGCGTGCCCACGGCCACCGCGAGGTGATCCCGCTGGCGGCAGCCTCCGATCTCGCCGGCATCGTCAGAGGCGTGACGAAGTCGGGCGATCTCGTCGTGTGCTTAGGGGCCGGCAACATCACGCAATGGGCGTATGCCTTGCCCGGCGAGTTGAAGGCGCTGGGGTAGGGCAGTGAGCTTCCCCGACATCACACCCTCGCTCAAAGCCGCGATGCCCGATCTCCGCGGCCGGCTGCTGGCAAACCAGTCGCTCGCCGAGCTCACCTGGTTTCGTGTCGGCGGTCCGGCGCAGGTGCTGTTCACGCCGGCGGACGAGGACGATCTCGCCTACTTCCTCGCGCATCTCGCAAGCGACATTCCGGTCTATGTTGTCGGCGTCGGCTCCAACCTGATCGTGCGCGACGGCGGCATTGCGGGCGTGGTGGTCCGTCTGGCGCCGCGCGCCTTCGGCGAGGCGAGCGCGAGTGGCGATGTCGTCACCGCGGGCGCGGCCGCGCTCGACAAGCGCGTGGCGGAAGTCGCCGCGTCAGCCAATATCGGCGGGCTCGAATTCTATTTCGGCATTCCCGGCACGGTCGGCGGCGCGCTGCGCATGAATGCAGGCGCCAATGGCGGCGAGACCAGGGACGTGTTGATCGAGGCGCGAGGCGTCGGGCGCGACGGCACGAAGCACGTCTTCTCCAATGCCGACATGAAGTTCGTGTACCGCAACAGCGGCGTCGATCCCTCTATCATCTTCACCTCCGCGCGTTTCCGCGGCGAGATCAGGGATGCCGAGGCGATCCGCGCGCGCATGGCGGAAGTGCAGACCCATCGCGAAACCGCGCAGCCGATCCGCGAAAAGACCGGCGGCTCGACCTTCAAGAATCCGCCCGGGCATTCCGCCTGGAAGCTGGTCGATGCCGCCGGCTGCCGCGGTTTGCGCGTCGGCGGCGCCGAGGTATCCGAGATGCACTGCAATTTCTTGATCAACACGGGCAATGCCACCGCGCACGACATCGAGACGCTGGGCGAGACCGTTCGTGAACGGGTGAAGACGAATTCCGGAATTGAGCTACACTGGGAAATCAAGCGGATCGGAATTCGCGCGTGAGTGTCATTCCGGGGCTCGCGAAGCGAGAGCCCGGAATCTCGAGATTCCGGGTTTGATGCTTCGCATCGCCCCGGAATCACGAACACAGACAGGTGACGGACCAAAGAACATGCGCATCACCATCCTCTTCGGCGGCTCCAACCGCGAACGTCTGGTTTCGGTCGCTTCAGCCCAGGCGCTGCATCAGGCGCTGCCCGAGGCCGATCTCTGGTGGTGGGATGTCGAGGACAAGGTGCATGTCGTGCAGTCCAGACAGCTGCTCGAACATGCCCGTCCGTTCGAGGATGAATTCAAGCCGGGCACGTCAGGCATTCCGTTGGAGCAGGCGCTCGACCAGGCCAGGGCGGAGAACCGCGTGCTGGTGCTCAGCCTGCATGGCGGGAGGGCCGAGAACGGCGAATTGCAGGTGATGTGCGAGGCGCGCGGCGTGCCTTTCACCGGATCGGGCTCGGCCTCCTCGCATCTCGCGTTCGACAAGATCGCAGCCAAGCATTTCGCTGCGCTCGGCGGCGTGACGCCGCCGGCCAACGTTGCGCTGGACCAGATCGACGAGGCCTTCGCCGAATACGGCCGGCTGATCGCAAAGCCCGCCAGGGATGGCTCGAGCTACGGCCTGATCTTCGTCAACGCCAGGCAGGATCTCGTCGCCGTCCGCAATGCCGCCAAGCACGAAGAGTACGTGATCGAGCCCTACATCGCCGGCGTCGAGGCGACCTGCGGCGTGCTGGAGCGGCCGGACGGCTCGATCATCTCGCTGCCGCCGATCGAGATCATTCCGGGCGAGGGCAGTTTCGACTACGCGGCAAAATATCTTTTGAATTCTACTCAGGAGATCTGTCCAGGCCGCTTCACGGCGGAGATCACCTCGGCGCTGAAGCAGCAGGCGATGCTGGCGCACCGGGCGATGTCGTGCACCGGCTATTCCCGTTCGGACTTCATCGTCTCGGACAAGGGGCTGGTCTATCTCGAAACCAACACGCTGCCCGGCCTGACCAAGTCCTCGCTCTACCCCAAGGCGCTGAAGGCCGAGGGCATCGAGTTCGTCGACTTCCTGCGCGGCCTGGTCGAGCTCGCCGTGGCCGGTGTGCGAAAATAATTAGGACTGGTTAACGGCCGAATCGGCGAAACGGCCGGTTTTGGAACCCAAAACCGGTAAAATGCCGGATATTGCGGCATAAATGCCTCACAGGCCTGGGCAAAAAGCTCACGTCGTTAACGAACTTTACCTTTTGTTTACCAGGACGTCCGAAGGTTAACGCTGGCGGCGCATATGACGCTTTGGCTGCCGGCGCGTGGACCGTTGCGGGTGTTGTCACCTCCAGCGAACGCTCTGAAGGGGAGAGGTTTTCTTCTGCCGAAGACCAGCACCCGGCCCGGCAAGTCCGAGACGTCATGTTCGCCAGGACCCGCGCGATGTCGCGGGCAAACTGTTGACGAGCTCGTGCAATGGATGGAGCAGGAAGCCTCACTCGGTCGCTTTTCAGATCGCTGAGGCCCCAAGCTGACCTGACGGCGGCCGCTATCGGAGCGGTCGTGCTTCTGCGCGAGTGGGTGCAGGACAAGCGCCAGGAAAGAGTTCACGGCGCGCGTGCTGCAGCCAAGGAAAAGATCAGGGCCAAAGCCGTCATCGAGCGCGAGCCGCCGCCGCGGCTGGTCGCGCTGGTCGAGCGCTATCTGCCGCGCCGGGTCGGGATCACCATGACGGTGCTGCTCCTGATCGGAAGCTGCGGCTTCGGTATCGTCAAGGGCGGCCATCTCCAGGATTTCATCACGGCGGTCAACGACACCCGCAACGCGCTGGCCAATTCCGCCGGCTTCCGCATCACCTCCGTCGTGATCAACGGCCGCAAGCAACTCAGCCAGGACGAGATCCTCGCGATCGGCGGCGTCAGCGGCCGATCCTCGCTGCTTTTCCTCGACGCCGACGCCGTGCGCGACAAGCTCAAGGCCAATCCCTGGATCGCGGATGCGACCGTGCTGAAGCTCTATCCGGGCCAGCTCATGATCGAGCTCACCGAGCGCAAGGCGTTCGCGCTGTGGCAGGAGGCCGGCCGGCTCTCCGTCATCGCCGATGACGGCGCCGTGCTCGAGCCCTATGTCTCGCGCCGGTTCCTGTCGCTGCCCCTCGTGGTCGGCAAGGGTGCCGAGACGCAGGCCCGCGACTTCCTCGCTTTGCTGGCGCGCTATCCGCAGGTCAATTCGATCACCAAGGCCGCGATTTTCGTCGGTGAGCGGCGCTGGAACCTGAGGCTCAAGGATGGCCTCGACATCCGCCTGCCCGAGCAGGACGTCGGCAACGCGCTTGCGATGCTGTCCAGGCTCGACAAGGAGGACAGGCTGTTCTCCCGCGACATCGTCGCCATCGACCTGCGCCTGCCCGATCGGCTGGTGGTGCAGCTGTCCGAGGACGCCGCCAAGGCGCGCGACGATTTGTTCAAGGACAAGAAGAAGAAAAAGGCCGGGGACGCTGCATGACCGGTCTTGATCGCACCCAGACACCGAAGACACGCCCGATTCCGCACAAGCGCGGCGGCCTCGTCGCCTGCCTCGACATCGGCACCAGCAAGATCGCCTGCATGATTGCGCGGCTGAAACCGTCGGCGCCGAGCGAAGCCCTGCGGGACCGGACCCATGCGGTGGAGCTGATCGGCTACAGCCAGATCCAGTCGCGCGGCATGAAGGCCGGCGCTGTGATCGATCTAGGCGAATGCGAGCAGGCGGTGCGACAGGCCGTCGGGCTTGCGGAGAAAATGGCCAAGGTGCGGGTCGAGTCCGTGCTGCTGTCGGTGTCCGGCGGCCGGCTCTCCGGTCAGCTGGTCGAAGCCGCGGCCGACATCCGCGGCGGCGCCGTGACGCCGGCCGATGTCAGCCGCGTCACCTCCACCGGCATGCGCCACGCCACCGGCGAAGGCCGCACCGTGCTGCACGCGCTCCCGGTCGGCTACACGCTCGACGGCGTCAAGGGCATCCGCGACCCCCGCGGCATGGTCGCGCATCAGTTCGGCATCGACATGAACGTCGTCACCTGCGACGCCACGGTGGCGCGGAACCTGATGCTGGCGGTCGAGCGCTGCCACATCAACGTCGAAGCCATGGCGGCGAGCCCCTATGTGGCAGGCCTGTCGGTGCTGACCGACGACGAGGCCGATCTCGGCGCTGCCGTGGTCGAGATGGGCGCGGGCACCACCACGATCGCGGTCTTTTCCGGCGGCCGCTTCGTACATGCCGCGGGTTTTGCGGTCGGCGGGCAACACATCACGATGGATCTGGCGCGCGGACTCTCCGCGACCATTGCCGATGCCGAGCGAATCAAGACGTTATACGGGACCGTCATCACCGGCGGATCGGACTCGCGTGAGCTGATGTCTGTACCGACAGCCGGTGACGAGCAGGATCTGCCGCAGATCGTCTCCCGCGCTACCATCGCCAACATCGTCAAGCATCGTGCCGAGGAAGTCTTCGAAATGGTTCGGGACAAGCTGAAGGATTCGCCCTTCGCCTCAGAGCCCAACGGCCGCGTCGTGCTCTCGGGCGGGGCCTCGCAGCTCACCGGTCTCGTTGAGCTCGGAACGCAGATTCTCGGCCGGCCCGTGCGGGTCGGACGTCCGCTCGGTTTCGGCCGGCTGCCCAACGAGGCGAAGAACGCCGCCTTCGCGGTGCCGGCCGGACTGCTCGTCTACCCGCAATATGTTCACCACGAACATGTCGAACCGCGGCATACGCGGCAGCAGGTCAGGACGGGGACCGGCGGGTATTTCGGAAAGGTCGGACGATGGCTACGCGAGGGCTTCTGATGACTCCTTCCCGCAATATTCGATTTTCACCAACTCCCGCGGCCGCCGGCCGGGGCGAACCCACGCGCGCGTGATCGAGAGGCAAACATGACCATCAGCATCAATGTTCCTGATATTCACGAACTGAAGCCCCGCATCACCGTGTTCGGCGTCGGCGGCGCCGGTGGCAACGCCGTCAACAACATGATCACGGCGGGCCTCCAGGGCGTCGACTTCGTGGTCGCCAACACCGACGCGCAGGCGCTGACGATGTCGAAGGCGCAGCGCATCGTCCAGATGGGCACGGCCGCCACGCAAGGGTTGGGCGCAGGTTCGCAGCCGGTCGTTGGCGCCGCCGCAGCCGAAGAAGTCATGGACGAACTCCGCGACCATCTCTCGGGCGCCAACATGGTGTTCGTCACCGCCGGCATGGGCGGCGGCACCGGCACCGGTGCGGCTCCCGTGATCGCCAAGATCGCGCGCGAGATGGGCATCCTCACCGTCGGCGTCGTGACCAAGCCCTTCCACTTCGAGGGCGGCCGCCGCATGCGCACCGCGGAAGCAGGCATCAACGAGCTGCACAAGGTCGTCGACACCCTGCTGATCATCCCGAACCAGAACCTGTTCCGGGTCGCCAACGAAAAGACCACCTTCGCCGACGCCTTCGCGATGGCCGACCAGGTGCTCTATTCCGGCGTTGCCTGCATCACCGACCTGATGGTCAAGGAAGGCCTGATCAATCTCGACTTCGCCGACGTCCGCGCCGTCATGCGTGAGATGGGCAAGGCGATGATGGGCACGGGCGAAGCCTCCGGCGACAAGCGCGCGCTGACCGCCGCCGAAGCCGCGATCGCCAACCCGCTGATCGACGATAGCTCGATGAAGGGCGCCAAGGGCCTCCTGATCTCCATCACCGGCGGCAAGGATCTCACCCTGTTCGAGGTCGACGAAGCTGCGACCCGCATCCGCGAGGAAGTCGACCAGGACGCCAACATCATCGTCGGCGCCACCTTCGACGAAGCCCTCGACGGCCTGATCCGTGTCTCGGTCGTCGCCACCGGCATCGAGCAGGCCGCGATCGCGCGCAACAGCCAGGCCACCAGCGCTCCCGTGGCCAATCCTGCTCCGCAGGCGCAGCAGGCTCCCGCCGCTCCGGCCGCGGCTGCCGAGAGCCGTCTTGCCGATTTGACCGCACGGCTGCGCGCCGACAATCAGCGCATGGCCGAGCGCGCCCAGAAGTTCGAAGCGCAGACCCCGGCCGTCGGATCGGGCCAGTTTGCCGCCGCTCCCACGGCTCCGCGTCCGAACGTCGAGCGCGCTGCGCTTGCCGCCATCGCCGCCGCCGTTGCGGACGTTCCGCAGGCTCCCGCGCCGATGCAGACCTATGGCGACGTCACCGTGCGTCCGATCGCGCAGAAGCCCACACTGTTCCCGGAGCCTGAGCAGGCGCCGATGGCCATGCATGAGCAGATGACGCCGGAAACCTTCATCCCGCCGCAGGCCGAGCGTGCGCCGGTCCGCACACCGCGGATGCCGCGGATCGAGGAACTCCCGATGCCCGCTCAGGCCGAGCTTCGCCAGGCCCGCGGCGAGGTCGAGGAGGAGACTCCGCAGAAGACCCGGTTGTCGCTGCTCCAGCGCCTCGCCAATGTCGGCCTCGGCCGTCGTGACGAGGAGAGCGAGGCGCCGATCGCGGCCCGCACCGCCGGTCCCGCGATGCCGCCGCTGCCCGATCGCCGCCCCCAGAAGACCGTGGCGCAGCAAATCGCGTCCGCCGAGCCGGTGTCCGAGTATGCCCGTCGTCCCGCGCCGCAGGGCCTGGACATGCATGGCCGTCCCGCGCCTGTTGCCCCGGCGCCACAGGGAGACGACCATCTTGATATCCCGGCCTTCCTGCGGCGGCAGGCGACCTGAGGATTGTTACAATAAGGCAGACGAAAAAAGGTCCCGGCGGGAAGCTTGCCGGGACCTTTTCTTTTGCCCCGGGCATATCCGGATTGCGTGACCAAGCAACTGATTTTAAATCATTAATTACGTATTCGATGGTTCAGTAAAACTGCCGAAAACGGCTCCGAACTCCGGTCCAATTTGGTTAAGCCTTGGCGCGAATACGGCGGGTTTGGGGTAACAATCGGTAAAAAAGCGTGAGTTGGCGCTGTTTGAGGCAGTGACTATGGTTTGCCGTGACTTGGGGATACGGATTCGGAACGAGCGGTCTAGGCCGCTCAGTCGGGTTCAGTATAAGTCGCGATGGTCGTAGTGGGGCGGTTCCTGATGAAATTTAGCCGGCAAACAACGCTTCGTGCGCAAGCCAGTGTGGCAGGCGTCGGCGTTCATTCCGGTCTTCCCGTCACGCTCACGCTTGGACCCGCGCCTGTCGACGCGGGCTTTGTTTTCGTCCGTACCGGGCTTGAGGGAAGCGACCGCGAAGTTCAGGCCACCGCCGAGCAGGTGATCGCGACCGATTTCGCCACCGTCCTTGGTGATCGCAACGGTCCGCTGGTTTCCACCGCCGAGCATGTGCTTGCTGCGCTGCGGGGCATGGGCGTCGACAACGCCATCATCGAGATCGACGGGCCCGAAGTGCCGATCATGGACGGCAGCGCGGCAGCCTTCGTTGCGGCGATCGACCAGGCCGGCATCGTGACCCAGCCGGCACAGCGCCGCTTCATCCAGGTTTTGAAGCCGATCTCGGTCAAGATCGGCGACTCCTTCGGTGAGATCAGGCCCTATGCCGACGGGTTCCGCGCCGAGGTCGAGATCGACTTCACCAATCCTGTTATCGGCCAGCAGAGCTACGCCTTCGACCTCAACCCGGAGCGTTTCCGCCGCGAAGTCGGCCGGGCCCGGACTTTCGGTCTGATGTGCGATGTCGCGCGGCTCTGGAGCGCCGGCTATGCGCTCGGCGCCTCGTTCGACAACACCGTCGTGTTCGACGAGGAGCGGCTGCTGAACACCGAAGGCCTGCGCTACGCCGACGAATGCGCCCGCCACAAGGTGCTGGACGTGATTGGCGACCTCGCGCTGGCCGGTCTGCCACTGCTCGGCGCCTACCGCTCGGTACGTGGCGGCCACAAGCTCAACCACGCCGTCCTGACCGCGCTGCTCGCCGACCGTACCGCTTGGCGGGTGGTCGAGGGCGAGGCGGCCCGCCGCACCACGCGTCCGGTGGCCGAAACCGGTCGTGGCATCGTCGGTGGCCGGATCGCCGCGGTCTACGGGCCGGACGTTTCCTGAAGCGAGACTTCCCGAAGAGAGACGAGCCTGAAGAGACCCGTTGCCATGGGTGTTTGGCGGCGGTTTTCTCCGGGAAACTCCTGGTAACGATGATCGGCTAGGATTGCGGCGCGTTCGCCTTAATCCGGGCGGAATGCCTGCCTATCCGGTTGGTTGAAGATCGTTTTCGGTTACACCGGCGTGGCTGCATGGTAGGCACCACGGCTATATTTCGCGCCCAGGACGGGGTTCGTGGGCTGGCGGACACCGCATCACAGGGCGTCAGGGCAATACTCATGTCGGCACAGCGTATGACGCGCGGATATCTTCAGGTCCCGTCTCGAGAGGTCTCGTCTCGAGCTCGTGGGCTGCTTCAGGTTGTCGCCCTCTTCGTGCTCGCGCTGCCGCTGGCCGGCTGCGGCACCGGGGCGCTTTGGGACAAGTTCACGGCCAAGGACGACACCTTCGTCGAGGAGCCCGCCGACAAGATCTACAATGAGGGCCTGTACCTCATGAACGAGAAGAAGGATATGAAGGCGGCGAACAAGAAGTTCGAAGAGGTCGACCGCCAGCATCCTTATTCCGACTGGGCCCGCAAATCATTGCTGATGTCGGCCTACGCTTCCTACCAGGGCGGCGATTATGACAATTGCATCGGCGCGGCCACCCGCTACGTCACGCTGCATCCCGGCAGCCCGGATGCGGCCTATGCGCAATATCTGATTGCCGCCTCGCATTACGACCAGATTCCGGACATCAGCCGCGACCAGACCCGCACCGAGAAGGCGATCGCCTCGCTGGAAGAGGTGGTGCGCAAATATCCGACGTCCGAATATGCGACCTCGGCCAAGGCCAAGATCGAAGGTGCGCGCGACCAGCTCGCCGGCAAGGAAATGAACGTCGGCCGCTACTACGCGCAGAAGCGCGACTACACGGCGGCGATCAACCGCTACAAGGCCGTGGTGACGCAGTATCAGACCACCCGCCATGTCGAGGAGGCGCTGTACCGCCTGACCGAGGCCTATATGGCGATCGGCATCGTCGGCGAGGCCCAGACGGCCGCCGCCGTGCTCGGGCACAATTTTCCTGACAGTCGCTGGTATAAGGACGCCTATAATCTTGTAAAATCAGGCGGTCTCGAACCGAGCGAGAATCAGGGGTCCTGGATTAGCAAGACCTTCAAGAAAATGGGTCTCGGCTAGGAAATAGAGTTCCATGCTGGCGCGTCTGTCGATCCGTGACATCGTCCTGATCGAACGGCTCGATATCGAATTCGCAACCGGCCTCGCGGTTTTGACCGGCGAGACCGGTGCGGGCAAATCCATCCTGCTCGATGCCTTTGCACTGGCGCTCGGCGGCCGCGGCGATGCCGGCCTCGTGCGCCATGGCGCGGAGCAGGGGCAGGTCACTGCCGTATTCGATATCCCAAAAAACCATCCCGCGGCCAAAATCCTCGCGGAGAACGGGCTGGAGGATACCGGCGAGATGATTCTCCGCCGGGTCCAACTCGCCGACGGCCGCACCCGCGCCTTCATCAACGACCAGGCGATCAGCGTGCAGACGCTGAAGGCGGTCGGTGCTGCCCTGGTCGAGATCCACGGCCAGCACGACGAGCGCGCGCTGGTCGATGCCGCCACCCACCGCCGCCTGCTCGACGCCTTCGCCGGCCTCGAAAAGGACGTCTCGGCGGTCGAAGCGCTCTGGGACGCCCGCCGCACCGCCAACACAGCGCTGGACGAGCATCGCGCCGGCATGGAGCGCGCCGCGCGCGAAGCCGATTACCTTCGTCACGCCTCCGACGAATTGAAGCAGCTCGCGCCCAAGGACGGCGAGGAGACCTCGCTGGCGTCCCGTCGGACCACGATGATGCAGGGCGAGAAGATCGCCTCCGACCTGCGCGAGGCGCAGGAGGCGGTCGGCGGCCACCATTCGCCGGTCGCCTCGCTGTCGGCCGCCGTGCGCCGGCTGGAGCGCCGCGGCGTCAACGCGCCGGCGCTGGTCGAGCCCGCGGTGAGGGCGATCGACATCGCGATCAACGCGCTGGAGGAGGCCGACCAGCATCTCCAGGCGGCGCTTGCCGCGACCGATTTCGACCCCTCAGAGCTCGAACGCATCGAGGAGCGACTGTTCGCGTTGCGCGCCGCCTCGCGCAAATATTCGACACCGGTCGATGGGCTCGCCGCGGTTGCTGCCAGATACGCCGCCGATGTCGTCCTGATCGATGCCGGCGCCTCACGGCTGAAGAAGCTGGAGCAGGCCGCGATCGAGGCCGATGCGCGCTATGCCGCGGCCGCCAAGAAGCTGTCGATGACGCGGCAGAAATCGGCGGAGAAGCTCAACAAGGCGGTCAACGCCGAGCTCGCGCCGCTCAAGCTCGAACGCGCCAAGTTCATGACCCAGGTCCAGACCGACGAGGCCACGCCGGGTCCGCAAGGGTTCGACCGCGTCGAGTTCTGGGTGCAGACCAATCCGGGCACCAAGCCAGGGCCGATGATGAAGGTCGCCTCCGGCGGCGAGCTGTCGCGTTTCCTGCTGGCGCTGAAGGTCGTGCTGTCCGACCGCGGCTCGGCGCCGACTTTGGTGTTCGACGAGATCGACACCGGCGTCGGCGGCGCGGTCGCGGACGCGATCGGCGGACGGCTGGCGCGCCTCGCCGGCAAGGTCCAGGTGATGGCCGTCACCCACGCGCCGCAGGTCGCCGCCCGTGCCGACCAGCATCTGCTGATCTCCAAGGACGCCCTGGACAAGGGCAAGCGCGTCGCCACCCGCGTCAATGCGCTCGCCGCCGACCACCGCCGCGAGGAGATCGCGCGGATGCTCGCCGGCGCCGAGATCACCGCCGAAGCAAGGGCTGCCGCGGACCGGCTGCTCAAGGCGGCGACGGCTTGATTTCGTGTCCCGGACGCGCGTAGCGCGAGCCGGGACCCAGAATCTCGCCCCGGCTCTGCAGCGCACCGCTAAAGAAGCGCTGCGCTGCGTCCGGGGCGCGAGACTTCAACCTGCCTTTACCCTCCCGTCCGCTCCGTCGTATTCAAGCACCATGGCCAGAGCAGTAAAATCCAAAGCAACACCGCTTCGCGACGTCGTCGACCTCACCAAGGCGCAGGCCAAGCTCGAGCACATGCGGCTTGCGCTCGAAATCGAGGGGCATAACGAACGCTACTATCAGGAGGACGCGCCCACCGTCACGGATGCCGAGTATGACGCGCTGCGCCAGCGCTTTAACGCGATCGAGAAGCGCTTTCCGGAATTCGTCAGCGCGGACTCGCCGTCGCAGAAGGTCGGCGCTGCGCCATCGGGCCGCTTCAAGAAGGTGCGGCATTCGGTCCCCATGCTGTCGCTCGACAACGCCTTTGCGGAAGAGGATCTGCGCGACTTCGCCGGCCGCATCGTGCGCTTCCTGAAGCTCGACGACGACAGAATCGATTTCTCCGCCGAGCCGAAGATCGACGGCCTCTCGATGTCGCTGCGCTATGAGGGCGGTGAGCTCGTCACCGCCGCGACTCGCGGCGACGGCGCGGTCGGCGAGGACGTCACCGCCAACATCCGCACCCTCGAAGACGTGCCGCAGAAGCTGAAGGGCCGCAACGTCCCCGATATCTGCGAGGTGCGCGGCGAGGTCTACATGACCAAGAAGGCGTTCTTGGCCCTCAACGAGCGGCAGAAGGCGGAAGGCGGCACCATCTTCGCCAATCCGCGCAATTCGGCCGCGGGCTCGCTCCGGCAGAAGGATCCGACCATCACCGCCTCGCGCCCCCTCGGCTTCTTCGCCTATGCCTGGGGCGAGATGAGCGCGATGCCCGAGGGTACGCAGAGCGGCATGATCGGCTGGTTCGAGCGCTGCGGCTTCAAGACCAATCCACTGACCAAACTCTGTCACTCCGTCGAGGAGCTGCTCGCCTTCCATCACTCGATCGAGGAGCAGCGCGCAAAGCTCGACTACGACATCGACGGCGTCGTCTACAAGGTCGACCGCATCGACTGGCAAGAACGGCTCGGCTTCGTCTCGCGCACGCCGCGCTGGGGCATCGCCCACAAATTCCCCGCCGAACGCGCCATGACGGTGTTGCGCGACATCGAGATCCAGGTCGGCCGCACCGGCTCGTTCACGCCGGTGGGCAAGCTCGAGCCGGTCGGCGTCGGCGGCGTGATCGTGCAGAACGTCACGCTGCACAACGAGGACTACATCAAGGGCATCGGCAACAAGGGCGAGGTGCTGCGCGAGGGCCGCGACATCAGGATCGGCGACACCGTCGTGATCCAGCGCGCCGGCGACGTCATCCCGCAGGTGGTCGACGTCGTCCTCGACAAGCGGCCGAAGGCTGCCAGGGAATTCCAGTTTCCGAAGAAGTGCCCGTGCCCGTTGCACACTGATGTCACGCGCGAGGAGACGGCGGCAGGCGAAGAGGGCTCACGCGCCCGCTGCACCGGCGAGTTCGCCTGCCCCTATCAGAAGATCGAGCATCTGAAGCTGTTCGTGTCGCGGCGCGCCTTCGACATCGACGGTCTTGGCGAGAAGCAGCTCCAGTATTTCTTCGACGAGGGTTTTGTGAAGGAGCCAGCCGACATCTTCACCCTGGAAAAGCGCAATTCGAAACTCAAGCTTGAGGACATCGAGGGTTACGGCGCAACGTCGGTGCGCAATTTGTTCAGCGCGATCGAGAGCCGCCGGAAGATTGCACTGGAGCGCTTTATCTACGCGCTCGGCATGCGTCATATCGGCGAGACCACGGGGCTGGCACTGGCACGCGGCTATGGCTCCTGGGACGCCTTTCACGACGCCAGCCTCAAGGTCGCCAAGGGCGACGAGGAGGCGATAGCCGAGATGGATGCGCTCGACCAGATCGGCGAGACCGTGATCAAGAGCATCGCCGATTATTTCGGCGAGACCCACAATCGCGGCATCGTCGAGCGGCTGACCAAGGAGGTCGAGATCATCGACGCCGAGAAGCCGAAGAGCAATTCCGCCGTCGCCGGCAAGACCGTGGTGTTCACGGGCTCGCTGGAGAAGATGACGCGCGATGAGGCCAAAGCCACCGCTGAGCGGCTAGGCGCAAAAGTGTCCGGATCGGTGTCCAAGAAAACCGATCTCGTCGTCGCCGGTCCCGGCGCGGGTTCGAAGCTCGCGGAAGCCAACAAGCATGGCGTCAAGGTGCTGACCGAGGACGAGTGGCTGGCGCTGATCGGGGAGTGAGAGGTTCTTTTCGTCATTGCGAGCGAAGCGAAGCAATCCAGAATCTTTCCGCGGGTCGCAGTCTGGATTGCTTCGCTTCGCTCGCAATGACGGGGCGACGGCGCGCCCCCTTACATCATCCCGTTCTCTTCCTCTTCCGCCTGCTCGATCAGCGTCTCGCTCACCATGACCTCGCGGCGGGGGACGACGAAGATCATGGTGCAGGCGCAGAGCAGCGAGATCGCCAGCACCGCGGCGGTGAGCGGCAGCGTGGTGGCGGAATGGCCGCCGAGATAGGCGCCGAATTGCGACATCAGCGCGCCGATGCCCTGCTGGAGGAATCCCATCGCACCTGACGCCGTGCCGGCGGCCTCGGGACGGATGCTGATCGCGCCGGCGGCCGAGTTCGCCATTACGAAGGCATTGCCGACCATCACGATCATCTGCGTGCCGAACAGCCAGGCGGGCGCCTCGTTCCAGCCGGCGAAGCTCCAGAGCAGGTTCAACAGGCTGCCGCAAAGCTGCAGCGCGAGGCCGAACCAGATCAACTTCTCCAGCGAGTGCCGCGGCGCGAAGCGCACGCAGAGCAGATTGCCGACGAGATACGCAAAACCCGTCGTCGCGAACCACGCGCCGTATTCGGCGCTGGTCCTGCCCATCTGCGTCACCACGATATAGGGGCCGCCGCCTGCGAAGGTGAAGATGATCTGCGAGGCCAGCACCTGGCACATCACGTAGCCGACGAAGGCGCGGTTGCGGATCAGGATGCCGACGTCGCCGCGAAAGCCGCTGCCGGCGGCGCGATCTCGGCGGGTCTCGGGCAGCGCGATCGCGATGCCGACGGCGACGATGATCGCGGCGACGGTGATGGCGTAGAAGATCGCGCGCCAGCCGAATGCGGTTTCGATCAGGCCGCCGGTGAGCGGGGAGACCATCTGCCCGATCATCAGCGCCGCGACGACGAGGCTGATCATCGAGGCGACGCGGTCGCGCTCGTAGATGTCGCGGATGATGGCGCGGCTCACCACCATGCCGGCGGCGCCGCCCAGCGCCTGGAAGAAGCGCGCGGCGATCAGCTGCGGCAGCGTTTCCGCGAAGATGCAGGCGACGCTGGCGACGACCATCAGCGCCAGTCCTCCGAGCAGCACCGGGCGTCGCCCGAAACGGTCCGACAGCGGGCCCATGATGAGTTGCGACAGCGCGATGCCGACCATGTACAGCGACACCGTCATCTGCGCGACCGAGATGTCGCTGCCAAATGTCGTCGCCAGCACCGGCAGCGCCGGAACCAGCATGTAAAGCGAGATCGGCGCGATCCCGGTCATGACGACGAGCAGCAGCAACACCACGCGCGAGGTCGCGAGGTTCTTCGCCGTTTCCGGCGGTTTGCTCATCATGCCGTGCATGCGTGTCCGTCTGGTAGAAATTCGAATCGGACTCTAGCGTGCTGGCACATGACGCATATCGGCGTTTCGGAATGCGGCTATACGGATTCCGGGACGGTTGTGATGAGGCACGGGGCGACCGATTGGGCGCGATGTTCGTGCCAGAAAGTTGGTGTCATCGCCCGGCTTGACCGGGCGATCCAGTACGCCGCGGCTTGTCCGCATGCGTTTGCTGTCTCTGGAATACTGGATTCCCCGCCTTCGCGGGGAATGACAGCGGGGGTGGAAATGAGCCTTGCGCAAATCGCGTGGTGCTATGCGTCGAGCCCGTGAATGGCGAACTTACGCCTTCAACTCCGCCGTGGCCTGGTCCAGCCAGGCCTTCGTCGTCTCGTCCAGCGCTGGCCGCACCTCGGTCCTGACGCGCGCGTGATAGGCGTTGAGCCAGTCGAGCTCGTCCTTGCCCAGCATGGCCACATCGATCAGCCGGCGGTCGATCGGCGCCAGGGTCAGCGTCTCGAACGCGTTCATCGATTTTTCCGCGCCCTTGATGTCGGCTGCGACCACCAGTTCGAGGTTCTCGATGCGGATGCCGAAACCGTCGGTCTTGTAGTAGCCGGGCTCGTTGGACAGGATCATGCCGCGCTTCAGCGGCGTGGTGCCGAGCTTCGATATCCGCGCCGGTCCTTCGTGCACCGAGAGATAGCTGCCGACGCCGTGGCCGGTGCCATGCTCGAAATCGACGCCGGCGGCCCAGAGATATTGCCGTGCGAGTGTGTCGAGCTGCGCGCCGGTGGCGCCGTCGGGAAAGACCGCCCGCGCGATCGCGATGTGGCCGCGCAGCACACGCGTGAAGCGGTCGCGCATCTCGTCGGTCGGCTCGCCCACGGCCATGGTGCGGGTGACGTCGGTGGTGCCGTCTTCATATTGTGCACCTGAATCGATCAGCAGCAGATCGCCGGGCACGATCCGCCGGTTGCTCTTGCGGGTGACGCGGTAGTGCACGATGGCGCCATTCGGGCCGGTGCCCGATATGGTCGGGAACGACACGTCCTTGAGCGCGCCGGTGTCGCGGCGGAACGTCTCCAGTGCCTCGACCGCGTCGATCTCGGTGAGCTTGCCGCTTGCCGCCTCGCGGTCGATGAAGGCGAGGAAGCGTGCCAGCGCCACGGCGTCGCGCCGGTGCGCCGTTTGCGTGCCCTTGATCTCGGTCGTGTTCTTGACCGCCTTGAGCAGCGCGATCGGATCGCTGCCGCGCACCGGCTTGCCGCCGGCACCCGTGATCAGCCGGCTGAGGGCGTCGGCCGCGGTCGCATTGTCGAGCGCAATCGATCCACCGCTCTTGGCGAGCGCCATCAGCGTCGGCGCCATCGCATCGGGCTCGCGCACGTCGGCGGACTGCTCGAGATGGTCGCGAGTCAGATTTGAGAGCTTGCGGTGATCGATGAAGATGGTGGGGCGGCCGTCCTTCGGCACCAGCGCATATGACAGCGGCAGCGGCGTATGCGCGACGTCGGCGCCGCGGATGTTGAAGGTCCAGGCCACGGCATGGCTGTCCGACAGCACCAAGGCATCGACCCCGAGCTTGCCGATCTCGCTCCTGATCTGCGTCAGCTTCTCGGCTTCAGTCACGCCGGCATGTTGCATCCCGTGCACCGTGACCGGCGCAATCGGCGGCTGTGGCCGGTCCTGCCAGATCGCATCGACCGGATTGCTGTCGACCGCGACCAACTCGGCACCGGCCTTGGTGCAGGCGGCGGCCAAACGCTCGGCTGCCGAAAAAGTGTGCAACCACGGATCAAATCCGAGGCGGTCGCCGGCCTTCAGGTGTGCCGATATCCAGCTTTCCGGCGGGGGATCGATCAGAGATTCCACGGCCCAGGCCCTTGAATCGACCTGCTTGGCCGCCTGGATCGTGTAGCGTCCATCGACGAAGACCGCAGCCTCGTGCGTCAGCACCACCGCCAGCCCCGCCGAGCCGGTAAAACCGGTTAGCCAGGCCAGACGCTCTTCCGACGGCGGCACATACTCATTCTGCTGCTGATCGGCGCGTGGAATCACGAAACCGGTCAGCTTGCGGCGGGCGAGTTCTTCACGGAGCGCGGCCAGCCGGGCGATCAGTGCGACGCCGGCCTCGGGCTCCTCGAATGTCTGGAAGTGCGCTTCGAACATGGTGGATCACTTTAGGATCATGCGGATCAGTCCGCAATGTAGACGCATTTGAGGTCGCATCTGGCATGGACTGTGCTTGAACAAGTTCCATTCGAATTGAGTGGAGTACAGGATGCGGCAGTTGCGCTTCGTTCGGATAACAGGGAAATTCGAGCAAGTTGTTCATCTCAACGACGAGGGGACACTCGATGCCAGCGTTCACGTTTGAGAAGATTACGCCGCCGGTGCGCCGCGTTCCGGCTGCGGCGACAACACCGAAGAAACCGCGCGGCCTCATCAGCCAGATGATCGACCGTTTCGCCGAACGCCGTGCGAGGCGCGCCTCGCAGGCCGAGCGCGCGATGCGCCGGGACGAGAAGGCCGCAAAGTAGCGGCATCTACTGCAGCACCCGTACTCACCCCATCTTCCGCAGCAGCAGGCTGCTCCACCCTTCGATCCGCAGGTGCTTCAGAGGCACGAGGCCGCGCGCGCGGTAGGCGGCGATCACGGCGGGGACCTGGGGCGTCAACAGGCCGGAGAGGATGACGCGCCCGCCAGGGGCGAGGTGCCGCGTCAACGGGCCCGCCAATTGCCGTAACGGATTGGCAAGGATGTTGGCCAGCACCAGGTCGAACGGGCCGCATCTGCCGAAATCAGCCGCAGCGAAGCCGGTGGCGCGGATCACTCGCACATGGTGACCGACCTCGTTCAACAAGGCGTTCTCGGCTGCCACCTTGACCGAGGCCGGGTCGATGTCGGAGGCCAGCACCGCGTGATGCAGCGCCTTCGCCGCCGCTATCCCGAGCACGCCGGTCCCGGTGCCGAGGTCGAGCACGCGGCCGGGCCGGGTGCTTTTCAGGACATGGTCAAGCAGGAGTAAACAGCCGCGTGTGGTGCCGTGATGGCCGGTGCCGAAGGCGAGAGCGGCCTCGATCTCGATGGCGAGCTTGTTTGGCGGCACGCGGTCGCGGTCATGGCTGCCGTGGACGACGAAGCGCCCGGCCGGCACCGGGACGAGATCTTCCAGGCTTGATTTGACCCAGTCCCTGGCTTCGACGGTGTCGAAGGCCAGCGTGTCCGCGATCTCATTTCCTGCTGAGGTTGCAACGAGTTCGCGAAGCCACGCCCGGTCCGGCGCGTTCGCGAAATGCAGCGCGACGTCCCACTGTCCGTTAGGCTGCTCGAAGGCGGCGACCGCCGCATCGTCCTCGAAGAACATTTCGGTGAGGACGTCGACAATGCGCCTGGCGGCGATCTCGCTGCCGATCGAAAAACTGGCGCGATGGGTGGAGGGCTGCATTCTCAGGGTTCCGTCCGGTTCAATTTTTGGAACTTTTGTTCCCAATTTTTCGCATAACTTGCATTCTTGAGATTAACCCGACCGCAGGTTGTAGGACGTAAATTTGCGGATGTTGGGCAAACCACACAGCTCGAAATGGAATAGGAGGCGAGACTTGAAGCGCATGATTTTGAAGTTCTGGACCGACGATTCAGGTGCAACCGCAATCGAATACGGCCTGATCGCAGCAGGTATCGCGCTGGCGATCATCACCGTGGTGAACGGCCTGGGCACCACGATGAACGAGAAGTTCACCTCGATTAGCACCTCCTTGAAGTAATTTCCGCCTCCCATTTCCGGCGGGGCCATTTCTCCATACGACTGCTTTCGACCAGCGCCCGCCGGGGGGAATTGCCCCCTGGCGGGCGACGTCGTTTTTGGGGGGGCTTTCACAGAATGCCCACAGGCTATCCGCTCGCTTGTCCGGACATTGGCCACAGATTGTCCCGCCGCTCATCCCCGGATTTTCCACCAACTTGTACCAGGCATGGACGAGCGTAACCCACAGCTCTTCCACAGCTCTGCCAACAACCTGTCCACAGCTTATCCCCGGGCTTATCCACGCCTTCCGAACAGCGACCTGAGATCTCTCAGGATCGCCTGCGCGGCGTTGTGGCCGGGGGCGCCGGTGACGCCGCCGCCGGGGTGGGCGCCGGAGCCGCAGTGATAGAGGCCCCTCACGGGTCCGCGATAATCGGCGTGGCCCAGCATCGGCCGCGCCGAGAACAGCTGGTTCAGCGTCAGCGCGCCGTGGAAGATGTCGCCGCCGAGCAGGCCGAATTGCCGTTCGAGATCGAGCGGTGACAGGATCTGGCGGCCGAGCACGCTTGCCGCAAAACCCGGCGCGTATTTGTCCACCGTCGCGATCATGAGGTCGGCGACCTCGTCGCGATGGTCGTCCCACGACTTTCCATCGGGAAGCTCCGGCGCGACATGCTGGCAGAACAGGCTCGCGACATGTTGTCCTGCGGGCGCGAGGGTATCGTCGAGCGTCGAGGGGATCAGCATTTCCACGACCGGCTCTCGACTCCAGCCGTGCGCGCGGGCATCGAGAAAAGCGCGGTCCATGTAGCCGAGATCAGGGGCCAGGATGATGCCGGAGGTGAGATGATCGCCGTCGCCCGGCAGCGCCGTGAAGGAGGGCAGGCGGTCCAGCGCCACGTTCATGCGGAAGGTGCCGGAGCCGTTCTTCCAGTGCCGGATGCGGGCGAGGAAGTCGGCCGGCAGCGCATCGGCGGCGACCAGCCGCGTATAGAGCAGCTTCGGATTGACGTTGGCCGCGACATATTTCGCGCGGATGGTTGTGCCGTCCTCCAGCGCCACGCCGACCGCGCGGTCGCGCTCGACGATGACCTCGCGCACGCCCGCATCGGTGTCGATCACAACGCCGCGGTCGCGTGCGGCGCGCGCCATGGCTTGCGTGATCGCGCCCATGCCGCCGATGGCGTGCCCCCAGACGCCCTTCTTGCCGTTCACCTCGCCGAAGGCGTGATGCAGCATCACATAGGCCGAGCCCGCGGCGTAAGGGCTGGCATAATTGCCGACGATGGCATCGAAGCCGAACAGCGCCTTGACCAGATCATGCTCGAAACGTTCATCCAGCATCTCGCCGGCCGAGCGGGTGAAGAGATCGAGCAGGCTGCGGTTCTGCTCCAGCGATAGCCCACGAAGGATGTTGGCGCTCTGGAACGCGTTCACGGCTTCGCGGATCGAGGCCGTGCCGAAACCGTCGAGCAGGTTTGGCGGCGCGCGCAGCACGAACTGCCGGAGCACGTCGGCGATCTCTTCGAGCTCGCGCGAAAACCCATCGAGCGCGTTTGCATCATGCGCGCTCAGCCGTGCGACGGACGCCTGCGTCCGCCCCTGGCCGGTGAGGAGATAGCTGCCGTCGGGCGCGGGCAGAAAATTCTGCGCGCGCCGTTCGACGATCCGCAGGCCCTGCTCGGCCAGCTTGAGGTCCCGGATCACCTGCGGATTGAGCAGGCTCACGGTGTAGGCCGCGACCGAATTGCGGAAGCCGGGATGAAACTCCTCTGTGACCGCGGCCCCGCCGACCACCTTGCGGCGCTCGACCACGCGCACGCGCAAGCCGGCCATCGCGAGATAGGCCGCGCAGGTGAGGCCGTTATGGCCAGCGCCGATGATGACGACGTCGGTTTCGATCATGCGTCCCTGGTGGTGTCATTCCGGCGTGCGCGAAGCGCGAACTGTGGTGCGGGCTCCGCACCGGAGAATGTGGAGGTTCCGGGTTCGATGCTCCGGGCCGCGCTTCGCGGTCCGGTCGCATCGCCCCGGAACGACCGTCTTATATCAAGCATTCCCCGCTGCAACATCACGAGACCCTTTATTGCTCGTTCAGGCGCCTTGTGCTCCATTGCGCGCGCCCGGCGCCCGCCGGGATTATGCCGGAGCTTCCATGGATTCGATCGTGCAACCCGCCGCCACGGAGCAGCCGTCCTCGTCGCGCAACCGGCTGCTGCTGACGGTCTACACCGCCGCGATCTTCGTCAGCGCGCTGTTGCTGTTCTCGGTGCAGCCGCTGTTCACGAAGATGGTCCTGCCGCGGCTCGGCGGCTCGCCGGCGGTGTGGTCGGTGGCGATGGTGTTCTTCCAGTCGCTGCTGCTGGCGGGCTACGCCTATGCGCATGTGTTGATGCAGGTGAGGAACCGCATCGTTCCGGTGGTGGTGCATCTCCTGCTGCTGATCGCAGCCTTCGTCACGTTGCCGCTCGGCATCGCCTCGGCCTATAGCGAGCCGCCCGGCTCGGGCTACGCGATCTGGCTGCTCGGCCTGTTCGTGATCTCGATCGGGCTGCCGTTTTTCGCGCTCGCCGCCAACAATCCGTTGCTGCAGGCCTGGTTCGTCCGCACCGGGCATCCTGCCGGACATGATCCCTATTTCCTCTATGCGTCCTCCAACATCGGCAGCTTTCTCGCCCTGCTGTCCTATCCGTTCCTGCTGGAGCCGATGTTCACGCTGCACACGCAGAACCGGCTCTGGACCGGCGGTTACGGCATTCTGATCCTCCTGATCGCGGCATGTGGCGTGCTGCTGTTGCGCTCGCCGAAGCTGGCCATGGTCGATGCGCGCACCGAGGATATCAACGCGCCGGCGCCCGGTTTCATGACGCGGCTGCGCTGGATATTCCTCGCCGGGGTGCCGTCCGGCCTGCTCATCGCCGTCACCGCGCACATCTCGACCGACGTTGCGGCCGCGCCGCTGCTGTGGGTGCTGCCGCTGTCGCTGTACCTCTTGACCTGGGTGGTGGTGTTCCAGTCGCGGCCGCTGCTGCCGCACAAATGGATGCTGATGCTCCAGCCGGTCGCGATTGCGGGCGTCGTCTTCCTGCTGGCGTTCGGCGGCGAGCAGAACCTGCTGCTGACGCTCGGTGGCCATCAATTGTGCTTCTTCGTCATCGCCATGGCCTGCCACGGCGAATTGGCGCGGACCCGGCCTGCCGCCAAATATCTCACCGGTTTCTATGTGGCGCTGTCGTTCGGCGGCATGGTCGGCGGCCTGTTCGCAGGGCTCGTCGCGCCGTTCACATTCTCCTGGATCGCCGAATACCCGATCCTGGTTGCGCTTGCCGCGCTGTGCCGTCCGCCCGCGAACGAGCGGCTGGCGGGCATCGTCAAATGGTACTGGCTGGCGCTTGCCGCGCTCGCCGTGGTGCTCGTTGCGCCGTCCATCATGACGGGCGGGCTGTCGACCTGGTTCGAGGATCACCGGGTCTGGGCGGCTGGCGGCGTCGGCGTCCTCGCCGCGCTGCTGGCACTGGCGGTCAACGCCGACCGCTGGAAGATTTTCGCCACCGTCGTGCTCGCGCTGGCGTTGATCCGGGTTTATCCGGCGGACGAAGGCCGCGTCACCACGGTGCGCAGCTTCTTCGGCGTGCACAAGATCGTGGTGACGCCCGGCGGCTATTTCCACGTGCTGATGCACGGCACCACGATCCACGGCGCCGAGCGTTTCCTCAACAATGACGGCACGCCCGTCACCGGCCGGCCCGAGCCGATCACCTACTATCACAGGGATGGCGGCATCGGTCAGGCCGTCACCGCGATCCGCGAGCGCAAGGGCGCGCCGCTGAAGGTTGCCGCAATCGGCGTCGGATCGGGCACGCTCGCCTGCGCTGCCGAGCCCGGCGAAAGCTGGACCTTCTTCGAGATCGACCAGTCGATGGTCGACGCGGCAAGCGATCCGAAGAATTTCCGCTACATTTCGAGCTGCATGCCGGGCCTGAAGCCGGTGATCGGCGATGCCCGCCTCACCTTCGCGAAGGAGCCGGACGGCGCCTACGATCTCATCATCGTCGACGCCTATTCGTCGGATGCGATCCCGATCCATCTTGCCACCGAAGAGGCGATGAAGATCTACAAGGACAAGCTCGCTCCGCACGGTGCCGTGGTGATGCACGTCTCCAACCGCCACCTCGATCTCGAGACTGTCGTGGTCGGCATCGCCGATGCCAACGATCTCAAGAGCTGGGTCTACAACGAGGATTCGGGGCGCGATGGCGACTACATCTTCTCGACCGACGTCGTCATCTCCGCCCGCGAGGATGCCGACGTCGGCAGGCTCGCATCGTCGAAATCATGGGAGCAGACCGAAGCCGACGACAGGGTGCGGGTCTGGACCGACGATTACTCCAACATTTTGGGCGCGCTGTACCGGCGCTTGCGGGACGGGGAGTAGGGCCCGCTTCTACGGCTCCACCGGCGTCCCCGCGGGCAACGCAATTGCCTTCTTGCCCGCAACTTGCCGCAACAAATCGGGCTTGTCGGAGATGATGCCGTCGACGCCGATCTCGATCATGCGCGCCATGTCTTCGGGTTTGTTGACCGTCCAGACCACGACACGCAGCCCGAGCGCATGGGCCTCGGCGATCAGTGCCGCGGTCACATCGCCGAAATAGGGCGACCATACTGTGCCGCCCGCAGCCTTGATGGTTCGGGGCAGCGACCTGCCATGATCGGCCGGGCTGAATCCCGCTGTCCAATTGGTCGCTTTATCCAGCGCCACCGTCTGGCTCGAGCCGCGCTGGAGCGTCAGGTACACCGTCGGCATCTTTGGTGCTCGCTGCTGGACGAGCAGCAGGGTCCGCCAGTCGAACGACTGGATCATGACGCGGTCGGAGAATTTTTCGGCTTCGATTAGCCCGAGCAGCCTGGTGACGAAAGCTTGCGGATCGAGCGTCTCGTCCGGATGGTTCGGATCGATCTTGGTCTCGATGTTGAAGCGCACGCGCGTGTTGCCGGACTTGCGCACCAGCGCGAACAGCTCGCTCAGGGTCGGAATGCGGGTCCCGGGCATAGCGCGCTGGTCGGGGAATTGCTTCGCGTAAGGGCTGCCTGGTCGGATCTCGCCGACGTCATAGGTCCTGACGTCGGCGAGCCGCAGTTTCACGAACGGCGTGCCGGGAGGCGCGATGTAGGCGCCGCTCGCATCCCGCGCGAGATCAGGATTGAGCCCGCGCTCATGCGAGACGACGACTTCGCCGTCGGCGGTGATGCCGACGTCGAGCTCCAGCGTGTCCACACCCATCGACAGCGCGTTGGCGAAGGCCGGAAGCGTGTTTTCCGGCAGCAGTGCCCGCCCGCCGCGATGGGCCTCGATGTCGAAGGCCGAATCAGATCCCGAATCGAATCCCATGGCCGGTCCCGCAATGAGAAGTGACAGTACGGTCAAGATTGTCGCAGCACGTGACGGCATGGCGGCTCGAGGGGCAAGCGGAAAGAGTGATATTTCAACGCATTTGGGCGCGTTCGGCCCATAGTATAGGCTTTCGTGGCTGTTGAAACCTTGGGCGGCGGCTTGGGTTGCGGCCGCCGCAGGGGTATGTACTCATAGTCGGCGCCCTGGAAATCCGCCCGTGCAGCAGCAACGCGATCATCGAATTATCCGCAGCCGGCATTTTCGCCGGATGCAGCGGCGGCATTTCATCATCTTCGACGTTTTGCCCTTCATCGGCACGCTGGTGGCACTGGCCCTTCTGCTCTACCGCCCGATCGGCGCGATGGAGCTTGGCCTGTTCGTTGGCTTCTGGCTGGTCACCGGCCTCGGCCTCACCGTCGGCTATCACCGGCTCTTCACCCACCGCGCCTTCGCGACCTCCACGGCGATGAGTGCGATCCTGGTCGTGATGGGATCGATGGCCGGCCGCGGTCCCATGCTGTCCTGGGCGGCAATGCACCGCCGGCACCACGAATTGTCCGATCACGACGGCGATCTGCATTCGCCGCGGCTGCACGGCGAGGGCCCATTCGGCCGCCTGCGCGGCTTCCTGCACGCGCATTTGACCTGGATGATCGAGCACGATTATCCCAACGTTGCGCACTATGTCCCGGACCTGATGGCGGATCGCAGGCTCGTTGCCGTCAACAGCTACTATTACACCTGGGTCGGTCTCGGCCTGGTGCTGCAGGCCGCGATCGGCGGCCTCGCCACCATGAGCCTGTGGGGCGCACTGACCGGCTTGCTGTGGGGCGGCGTGGTGCGCATGTTCGTGGTCGAGCAGACCATGTCGGCCATCAACTCCGTGATGCATAGCTTTGGCGCGCAGCCCTTCGTCACCCGCGACGACAACAGCCGCAATCTCGGCGTGATGGCCTGGCTTGCCTGGGGCGAGGGCTGGCACAACAACCACCACGCCTTTCCCTATTCCGCGGCGTTCGGCCTGCGCTGGTTCGAGTTCGATCCCGGCTACATCTTCATCCGGGCTCTGGAAGCGCTCGGACTGGCCTGGGACGTCAAGGTGCCGAGCGAGGAGAAGATTGCGCGACGCATGCTGCGGCAGCCGGGCGACGCCGCGCCCGACCTCGAAACGGGCTGAGCATCATCCGCCGGCTCACGCCGGCGATGGCGCGGCTTTGAACCGATGCTGTTCAACGACTATCCCTTTCTCCTGGTCTTCCTGCCCGCGGCGCTGCTGATCTATCGCCTGGCCGATCCTCATCCGCAGTGGCGAATCGGCGTGCAGGTCGCGCTGTCGATCGCCTTCTATGCCTGGGGCAGCCCGTCATTCGTCCTGCTCCTGATCGGCTCGATCGCGATCAACTGGCTCGCCTCGGTTGCCTATGGGCGTGTGAAGTGGCCGGCGGTGCTGACGCTGGTGATCATGCTCGATCTCGCGGTGCTGGCGCTGTTCAAATACGCCAACTTCCTTTTCGCCAATGTCGGTCTCGTGCTCGGTACGACGTTGCCGGTGCTCGACGTCGGGCTGCCGCTCGGCATCTCCTTCTTCACCTTCCACCACATCATGTATCTGGTCGACCTCAAGCGCGGCAGGGCGCCGCTCTATGCGCTCGACCGCTACGCGCTCTACATCGTCTTCTTCCCGCAGGCGATCGCCGGCCCCCTGGCGCGCTGGTCGGAGGTGATGCATCAGTTCGGCAGGCAGGTCTACGTTCCGGGCTGGCAGCGCCAGTTCTGCGTCGCGACCTGCTTCATCGCGATCGGCCTATTCGAAAAAATCGTGATCGCCGACGGCCTCGCCCATCTGCTCGATCCCATCTACGCGCAGGCAGCGAATGGGCCGTTGCCCAGCGGCGATGCGTGGCTCGCCTTCTGCTTCTCTTTCCAGATCCTGTTCGATTTCTCCGGCTATTCCGACATCGCGATCGGCCTCGGTCTGCTGTTCGGCGTGCAGCTGCCGTACAATTTCAATGCGCCGCTGCGCTCGACCAATATCCAGGATTTCTGGCAGCGCTGGCACATCACATTGATGCTGTTCCTGCGCGACTACGTGTTCTATCCGCTGGTCAATCTGCGTCTTTTGCCGCGGAGCTGGCTGCCCGTGCAGTTTTTCGGCGCGATGATGATCACGATGGCGCTGTGCGGCCTGTGGCACGGCGCGAGCTGGACCTTCGTGCTGTGGGGCGTGCTGCACGGGCTTGCGCTGGTCGCCTGCACGCTGTGGCGTCGCTATGGCCCGACGTTCCCGTCATGGCTCGGCTGGGCGCTTACCGTGCTGTTCGTGCTCGCAACCGGCGTGGTCTTCCGCGCGGGGTCGGTGGAGGCGGCATGGCACGTCTTCTGTGGGCTGGTTTCGCCGCTGCCGCTCGATCGCGGAAAGCATTTGTGGCCGCTGATTCTAGCGCCGCTGTTCGCCTTCCTGCTGCCGGCGAGCCAGGACATCGTGGCGGTGTTCACGCGCCGTCCCAATCCGTGGCTCGCGGGTCTGCTCGGTCTTGGGCTATTCGCATTGCTGCTCCATATGGGTGGTCGGGATCTCCATGACTTCGTCTACTTCAAGTTCTGAGACCGACCCCGGCTGGGGCCGGAGCTTGCTCGCGTGCCTGGGCACGCTGATCGGGGCTGCGCTGCTGGTGCTCGCACTCATGGTGGCGGTCGATCCCTATGACAGCGGCAAGCTCGGTGTGTTCGGTATCGACGGCGTCGACAATCGTCTGACCCAGATCACGGCCGCGAGCCGCGCGAGGAATCCGGATTTCAATGCCGCTATCCTGGGCAATTCGACGGCGCAGATGATCGAGCCGACGAAATTGTCGCGCGCGACCGGCCTGCGCTTCGTGCAGCTCTACATGACCGGTGCGTTTCCCCGCCAGGAACTCGCGGTGCTGGACTTCTTCCTCCGGAATCACCGGGAGGTCGGCGCACTAGTGATTGTGACGGACCCCGGCTGGTGCGAGCATGCACGGGCCAAGGAGGAGGGCGGCGTCCCATTCCCCGACTGGCTCTATGACAGAAGCGTCGTCGCCTACGCTGCACGGCTGATCTCCTGGCAGGCAATCGAGCACGCTGTTCAACGGATCAGTATTGGGCTCGGCTGGCGACCACGGATGAACCCCGACGGCTTTGTCAGTTACGAGGACATCTGGCCCCCGGGTCAATTCAAGGAAGTCGGCTGGCCCAGGGATCCGGCGCCGTCCTTGTCCGCCGAGATGCGGGCGACATTTCCCGAGATCGCTGCGCTGGCAGATAGCGTCAGGACATTGCCGGCCGATGTGCCCGTCGTCATCATCGTGCCGCCGACCTTCGCGACCACCGTGCCGAAGCCCGGCACGGAAGCGGCCCTGGAGCGCAGCGCCTGCGACGCGGCGCTGAAGAAAGTGGTCGTGGGCCGACCGCGCAGCAATTTCATCAACTATCGCGTTGACAACGATCTCACGCGCGACCGCGCCAATTTTGCCGACTTCATCCACTATCGCCCCATCCTCGCGCGCAAGATCGAGCAGGGGATCGCCGCGAGCCTGCGCGATGGGGAGAGCGCGAAGATCGACTTCTGAATCGTCTCAGCCGAGCTGGTCGAAACCGCCATCGAGCCAGAGCTTGCGCGCCAGCTTGCGCTGGATCTTGCCGCTGGTGGTCTTCGGCAGGGTGCCGGGCCGGATCAGCGCGATGTGGCGCGCGGAGAGTTCATGGTTATCGGCGACGGCCTCGCGAATCCGGCCCGTGATCGCTTCGGTGTCGATCGAGTGGCGCGCGCTGCGCTCGATTTCCTGGACGATGACGAGCGCCTCCTCGCCGGTCTCGTCCGGCACCGAGAACGCCGCGCCGCAGTTTTCGCGCAAAGCTTGGTCGAGGGACTGCACCGTGCGCTCGACGTCCTGCGGATAATGGTTGATGCCGCGGATAATGATGAGATCCTTGATCCGTCCCGTGACGAACAATTCGCCTGTGACGTCGATGAAGCCGAGGTCGCCGGTGCGCAGCCACGCACCGTCTTCGCCGGCAAGCTGCGCATTGAGCCCCTCGCGCGTCGCCTCGTCGTTGCGCCAATAGGCGCGTGCGACATTGGCCCCGTTCACCCATATCTCGCCGACGCGGTCCGCGGGCAGGCGCGTCCGATTGTCCGCGTCCACGATCGCGATCCGTTCGCCGGTGAGCGCGCGCCCGCAGCCGACGGCGATTTGCGCGTCTTCGGCGCTGGAAGGCGCCTCCGATGCATGCGCCTGAAGCGCCGTGCGGCTCAGGCTGCGTGTGACATGACCGCCGCCGCGGCGTCCGCCGGAAATCAGGAGCGTCGCTTCCGCCATTCCGTAGGCGGGATACATCGCGCGCGGGTCGAAGCCGTGCGGCGCAAATGTCTGGATGAACACCTCGATGGTTTCCGCATGCACCGGCTCTGCGCCGTTCAGCGCGATCCTGAGCGAGGACAGATCGATGCCCTCGATCTGATCGGCGCGGAAGCGGCTTACGCAGAGGTCGAAGCCGAAATTCGGGCTGCACGCCACTTCCGCGCGGTAATGAGAGATCGCGCGCAGCCAGCCGAGCGGCCGCTGCATGAACGCGTTCGGCGCCATCAGCACGCAGGTCGCCCCGATATAGAGCGCCTGCAGTGCGTTCAGGATCAGCCCCATGTCGTGATAGAGCGGCACCCAATTGACGTAAGTCGATTGCCGGGTGTTGCCGAGCGCGAGCCGGATCATCTCGAGATTGGCGAGCAGATTGGCGTGGCTCACCATCACGCCTTTGGGCGCGGACGTGGAGCCGGAGGTGTATTGCAGGAAGGCGATGTCGTCCGGCGCCGGCTCGGGCAGTTCGATCGTCTCACCGTCGGCCGCGGCGAGATCGACCTCGATCCAGCGAATGTGCTCGTACGTGAAGCGTGCCCGCAGATCACCACGGAGCGCGACGGCCGAATTGGTGAGTGCCAGCGTCGGCGTGCAATTGGCGAGTATCGTGGCGCTGGCGTCGCGCGCGCTGTTTCGCCGCGGCATCATCATCGGCACGGCGATGATGCCGGCCATCAGACAGCCGAAGAACGCCACCATGAACTCGATGCCGGGCGGAAACACCAGGATGGCGCGGTCGCCGGGACGCGCGGCCGCGGTCAGTCGCGACGCGAGCGCGGATGCGGAGTGATGCAGTTGGCGGAAGGTGAGGACAGCTTCCTCCGCCCCGCGATCAGAGACGAAGACATAGGCGCGGTCGTCGGCCTGCTCCTCCGCACGCCGGGCCAGCAGTGCCACGAGCGAGCGGAAGGTTTCCATGGTTGCGCCGGCTTCAGCCGCCCTCAGGCGGCGGGGCGGATTGCGCGCTTGTCGGCGAGAAATCGCGACAGCGCCTCAACGGTCGGATGGTCGTAAAAGTCGTCCGTCGATAGTTCGAGGTCGAGCTTCTCTTCGAGTTCCATCATCAGGTAGACCAGCATCGCCGAATCGAGCCCGAGGCGGCTGAATTTCGTGCCGATGTCGACGCGGTCCTTCGAAATGCGCAGGATATTTGCCAGGGCGGTAACGCAGAAATCCGAAATCTGCTCGCGTGTCATGTCATGCCCCAGAAACAATGGGAACGACAATACGGGCGACCCCCTGGTTGTCAATTTGGTCGGAACGCCGCTGCGTTGAAGGTTGTGGACTGTTGCTTCCTTGCGTCGGCCGGTGCCCAATCCCTGCACAGGCCGGCGCTATTTCCTGCGGTCGACTGCGGCAAGCGCCCGTCGCGGCAGCGGCTTCCTGATTCGCTGGCGCAGCAACGCCGCGTTCAGATAGGGTCAGTTCTGGTAGTAATAGCCACGCGGTTGGTAAACCTGCCGGGGCTGCGGCTGATAGTAGGTGCCGTTGCCCTGATTGTAATATTGCTGCGGCTGCTGCTGATAGACCTGTGCGTCATAGAGCGGGCGGCTGCCGCGCGGCGCGGGGTAGCGCGCGCCGGTGTCGCTGCCGTCGGCCGGATAGATGTAGTTGTCGTCCTGCGGCATGTAGCGGCGGGCGGGCTGTGCCGGCGGCGCTAGATTCACGGGATCACCGGATGTGGCGTATTGCTCTTCGGCGGGCTGCGGCGCGCGGGCCACTGCCGTGGGGTTGCGGCCACGCGGATTGCGCGCCAGCGCCACCTGCGCCGAGCCGGTCAGCGTCACCGTGGTGTTGAGCACGCCTTGCTGCTGCACCAGCGCGTAGAGCGTCGTGGCATTCTGGCGCGACAGCCGCACGCAGCCATGCGAGGCGGGCGTGCCGAGCCGGCCGACCGAGTCGGTGCCATGGATGGCGTGCCCGACCTTGGTGAAGAAGATCGCATGCGGCATCGGCGCGTCGTCGAATTCCTTGGAATAGTGATCCTCTTCCATGCGGAAGGTGCGGAACGCGCCGTTCGGCGTCTCCCGCGAGGGGATGCCTGTCGACACCGGCCAGTGGTAGCGCGCGACGCCGTCGACGGCGACGGTCATCTGCTGATTGTCCTTGTCGACGGTGATCTCGACCTTGGCCTGCGCGGTGCCCGCGCTCAAAAGCATCAGGGAGGTGAAAGCAATAAAAAACGAACGCATCGGACTTCTGGCCTCCGGCCTGTTCACACTAGGCGCCGCGGCTCTCCGTCCCCCGGCGTGCACTATGCCTGCAATCCGGCTTTCGTTCCAGCGGCCTGCCCGCCCATCGTTAACGGGACGCCCGGCGTAAGCAAGGCCGCTTTGTGCCGCAAAGCCAGCGGCGGTGCTGACATTTTCGCGAGCGGGAGATGCGTTCACAACGCCGACAATTGGTCACATTGGCGCAACCATTTGGCTGCATCGGCGTTGCGATTGACCTGCCTTGGCTGGCGACCTCCGCCGCTGGTTTTACCTTTGGGAATGAAGATGAACAGAGTTTGTGTTGCCGCCGCTTCACGGCCGGCTGGTCTGCCTTTCCGCCTGCTCTTCGCTGGCGCCGCCGTTCTGGCCGCGCTGTCCTGCATCCCACAGCCTGGCCATGCCCAAGGCATCGTTCGGGGCGCCCAGGAGGGTTCTTATGAAGGCAACCGGATCGCCGGCCCCGTCGGCGGCGTGGTGGGTGGCGCGGTCGGCGCCGGTGTCGGCGGTGCCGTCGGCGCTGTCGAGGGGGTGTTCGGCATTCCCCATCGCGGCCACCGTCGCTGCCGTGGCTATTACGACGGGTACAACCGCTTCCACTGTTATCGGTGATGTCGCCGTAGCCCGGATGGAGCGAAGCGCAATCCGGGACCGCTGTCGCCTGAAAGCCGCGCCTGTCCCGGATTACGCTTACGCTCCATCCGGGCTGCGCCTCTCCATCAGTTCTTTAACCGATACCCCGTGCGGAAAATCCACCAGATCGCGACCAGACAGATCACCAGGAACGCCGTGGTCATGCCGATGCTGACGGCCATGCTGACGTCCGCGATCTCGTAGAAGCTCCAGCGGAAGCCGGAGATCAGATAGACGACCGGATTGAGCAGCGCCACCGTGCGCCAGGCGGGCGGCAGCATGTCGATGGAATAGAAGCTGCCGCCTAGGAAGGTCAGCGGCGTCACCACCAGCATCGGGATCATCTGCAGCTTTTCGAACCCGTCGGCCCAGATGCCGATGATAAAGCCGAACAGGCTGAACGTTACCGCCGTCAGCACCAGGAAGGCCAGCATCCAGACCGGATGATGGATGTGCAGCGGCACGAACAGGCCGGCCGTGGCGAGGATGATCAGGCCGAGGACGATCGATTTGGTCGCGGCCGCGCCGACATAGCCGAGCACGATCTCGAAATAGGAGATCGGCGCCGACAGGATCTCGTAGATCGTGCCGGTGAATTTCGGGAAGTAGATTCCGAACGAGGCGTTGGCGATGCTCTGCGTCAGCACTGAGAGCATGATCAGGCCCGGCACGATGAAGGTGCCGTAGCTGACGCCCTCGACCTGGCTGATGCGCGAGCCGATCGCGGCGCCGAACACCACGAAATACAGCGAGGTCGAGACCACCGGCGAGACGATGCTTTGCAGCAGCGTGCGCCAGGTGCGCGCCATTTCGAACAGGTAGATGGCGCGGACAGCCCGGTAGTTCATGACGCCCTCACGAGATCGACGAAGATGTCCTCGAGCGACGATTGCGTCGTGTCGAGATCGTTGAGACGGATGCCGGCGGTACGAAGGTCGCCGAGCAGGCTGGTGATGCCGGTGCGCTCGCCCTTGGTGTCGTAGTCGTAGACCAGCGTCGCGCCGCCGTCACAGAGGTCGAGCTCGTAATGGCCAAGACTCTCCGGCAGCGCATCGAGCTTGCCTTGCAGATGCAGCGTCAGCCGCTTCTTGCCCAGCTTCTGCATCAAGGTGGCCTTGTCCTCGACCAGCACGATCTCGCCCTTGTTGATGACGCCGATGCGGTCGGCCATCTCCTCGGCTTCCTCGATGTAATGCGTGGTCAGGATGATGGTGACACCGGATTGCTGAAGCGTGCGCACCACCTCCCACATGCCCTTGCGCAACTCGACATCGACGCCGGCGGTCGGCTCGTCCAGGAACAGGATCTGCGGCTCGTGCGACAGCGCTTTGGCGATCATCACGCGGCGCTTCATGCCGCCGGAGAGCGTGATGATCTTGCTGTCCTTCTTGTCCCACAGCGAGAGGTCCTTCAGCACCTTCTCGATATGATCGGGGTTCTTCGGCTTGCCGAACAGCCCGCGGGAGAAGCTCACGGTCGCCCACACGCTCTCGAAGGCATCGGTGTGCAATTCCTGCGGCACCAGCCCGATCAGCGAGCGCGCCTTGCGATAGGAGGTCTGGATGTTCTCGCCGCCGACGAGGACCTTGCCTTCGCTCGGATTGGCGATGCCGCAGATGATCGAGATCAGCGTGGTCTTGCCGGCGCCGTTGGGGCCGAGCAACGCGAAGATTTCACCGCGTTTGATGTCGAGGTTGACGTTCTTGAGCGCCTTGAAGCCGGACCCATAGGTCTTCGACAAATTGGCGACGGAAATGATGGAGGACATGATGGCCGCAAGTCTGAGGGGCAAAGGCTGGGGGGAGGGAGGCTGGAACCAGCCGTGAGG
>NZ_JAACFU010000022.1 GCF_029051725.1 Bradyrhizobium sp. CSS354 | reverse complement strand
CCCCCCAGGTCCGCCACCGCCTCCAGGTGCCCCGCTGCCAGAGGACCCCGACACTGCAGAGGATGGGCGATCGTTGTCGAAGAACGACTGGCCCCTGTCGTCGCCATGCGTTGCTCCGTTCTGTCCGCCTGAACGCGCAATGGCCGTCGAAGTCAGCGATGTCGACAGCAGCAGCGTCATGACGGGCGGTGTCACGGCCGCGAATCTTCCGCAAGTTTTCAGGAACGCCCGCCGGTCGTCATCTTCATTGCCACCTTGGGTCACGATGCGCCCCTCGATTTAAATCGCTTTCATTCATTTGTATTATATATTAAATAGACTTTCAACCAAAACTTTTGTTTGAAAGGTGGAGATTGCGAAGCGTGCGCCACCGGCAGATTGCCAGCATTTCCATGGCCTCGGGTTTGCTACCCCCCGGCGCCGGAGCCCCAATCTGGAGTCTCAAATAACATTAATATGCATATATCTGATTTAACTTGGTTAAGGGCAGCGCACGACGGATGATGGCCATGCCACTGCAATTTCACCGGCCCATCGAAAACATGGAGATCTGGAGCGCGAGCGGCGATGGCTTCTCGTTTGTGATCAGCCTGGAGAGCCCTACCGGTCCAGGCTTTCACGGACGCTCCGGGTACTTGGCGAGTTGGCGACCACTCTACGAGAACAATGGCGCGATCAAGATCAGCGGGTCGCCCTTCCGAACATTGGCTGAGGCCGAAGGAGCCTGCCGCAACATGGCCGAGCATCTGCGCGCCGCAACCGATGCTCACCGCCCAGCATGATGCGATGTCCAGCTAACGCGTACGTTCCGGAAGGACATTGCCGCGCTTGACGTCCTCGTAGTTTCGAACCGCCGAATCCTGCTGTAGTAGGCCGGAAGGGGCGAGTTCACGTGCGGCCGCATGTTGCCCGTTTTGCGAAATTGCAAATGCCGCGAGAACTGTTCGATTGCTGATATCGAGCTTCTGGAAGATGTGGTGAAGGTGGACTTTGATCGTACCATCGGTAATGTTCAGGAAACGCCCAATCTCCTTGTTCGACAGCCCCTCCGATACAAGTCTCATGATCTGCCGCTCCCGGTCGGTCAGCTGCGTCGGAGCCTTTTCCTCACCGGTGTGAGACTCCCCACGGACCTCGCCACCTGTGCACGGCGACCGCGATGCTGGTCCCTGGCGTTCCGCAACCCTCCTCAGGGTCGCGACCAGCATCTCCGGCTCAGCATCTCTCGTGAGGACGAGGCAGGCGCGGCCCGCGGCCAGCGTCTGCAACCGTTGATCGCCGGCCTTTTCAGCGAAGAAAATGACCCGGGTACCTTGGCCAGCGGTGTTTGCGATAGCCAGAATGTCCGGTCGACTGATACTGGGCATTGCAATATCGACCAATGCAATGTCGGGCACCAGAAGTCGGATGGCCCCAATGCAGCTTGCAGTATCGCCGCAGGCGGCCACGATCGCAAAATCGCGCTGCGCCGCAAGGACGCTGCTGATCCCCTGCAACACGATCGGGTGCCGATCCGCGATGACGACTCTGATGCGGCGCATGCTTCCCCTGCCTATTCCTGATACCCCGCGCGGCAGTTTTTATTCCTGCATTCACCTCAAGACACGCGGGAAGCACAACCAATCCGTCTGCCAAAACGCCGCACTGTCAATTCGTCACGGCGCATCGGCAACGCATGATGGCCACACCACTGTAACTCGCTTTGAGAATGCGTGCAGCACCGTAGGATTCCGGTCCTCCATGGAAAATCCGAAGCAGCGAATTCATCTACAAAACAGCGCCTTCTCAGCTGGCTACGATCTGCAAAACTCTCCCGCAGATCTGGCGGTCCAGTATGTGGCTGCCTTGTCAGGATTGGTTAACCGCGATCAAGCTCATCGCCGACCACTTATTACGAACGATATATAGTCACATTCATGATTCAAATCTAACATTCGACAAACTTGACCGGAGCGAGGCAGCTGAAAAGCCTCGACCCATAATACGAAGAGGAGGCCAAAAAGTAATACTATTCATCCAACATCAATATGAGGAATGGAAGTTTTTCAACCATTGATCAGACGTCTCGAACGACAACGGCTCTGCTTCGGCAGTAGCACCGATGAAAACCTGGTCAGCAAAGTTCGGGCGACATTTTCGCCAACCCGGCAAACTTCAATCTGGGGTCACGGGTCATCGCTGGTAATGAGTAGGTGGTCATATGTATTCTTCGGCTGTTTTGCGGCAAACGCATGAATCTCTGATCGTTCAATTCACCGAATTGCAGAATTTACGTAGTCGCGTGTCGATGGCCGAGCAGCGCCTGCTCGGCCCGATGCGAAGGGTCCGCCGGCGGAGACCGGCCGGGAGGCGACCGGCCGGTCGAAGGCACAGGCCCGGCTGGTAGCGCCAGAAGCACCGCACTGCACACTAGAGTCCTGTGCGCGGGCCGATCAGGCTTGCCCGACGGGGCTTTGACCTGATAAGCCCCCCTCCTATTTCAAATCGGAAGTAGTGGGGACGGCTTCCATGGGGAACGACGAGTGGGCATCCACGGCCACAGCCGAGCTGTGGCGGCTTTACGATGAGGTGACGGCTGTTCTTAGTCGGAGAATGATTGCGGAAAAAGCCAAGCTCGAAGAGCGGCTTCGCAGGATCGAGGGAACTTCCGGGACCCCCAACGAGGAACGCGCGCGCCGCCCCTACCCGCCAGTGCTGCCGAAGTATCAAAATCCGAAAAACCCGTCCGAGACCTGGTCCGGTCGTGGCAAGCAACCCCGCTGGCTGAAGGCGCAGCTCCGAGCCGGCAAGAAGCTGAACGATTTGTTGATTAACCGCTCGTCCATCCACAAGCGCCGCCGGACCGGTTGAGCACGGCCCGGCCCGACGCCGTACACACCGCGACGGCGCGGCCGTCCATGGACCACGAAATCTAGCGATCGCGATCCTCTTTATTGTTAGGACTGCCGTCACCGCCGCCGTTGCCGTAGCCACTGTTGCCATGCACAATATGGCCGCCTGAACTGGCTATGGCGGCTGAAGTCAGAGAGGTAGACAGCAACAGCGTCATGGCTGGAGGGGTAACGGCAGCAAATTTTCCGCAGCTTTTCAAGAACGCACGACGGCCTTCGCCGTCGGCGTCGAGGTGGGTCATCAGTGCCCTCCTCCAATCGTCGCTGAGGTGAAAATAGGGCAGAATGGACATAAGTTAACTTTTTGATTCAGAATTTCAAATGCCGACGCGCAGTCACGGCATAATGCGCACCGGCCATTACTAGCTATGAGGCTACATTGCCGCACCGTCTCGGGCCCAGCGGTCGTCATTGACATTAATCGGCAATAATATAGTTATAAATACATTAATTAGCTCGGAAGCAACCTTCGCCAATAAAATCCTTTCGGCGCACAACGAGCTCAGGGTAGCTCGACTACGTATGCAGCGCACAAAGCATTACTCTCGCCAAGTGTAAAAACGAAAGTCAGTTCATGACCGGAACCGGGACCGGAGCAGCATTCGGGCAATTGCGGTCTGGCTTCGACACGGCTTTGCGACCAGGATTCTCGCTGCCGCGTCTGGGAGCCTTGATGAGCCGAGCGCTGACGGAAACGCTCTTAGACCTGTCGGAATTAACGGTTCTCACTGAGGCCGCGACCGGCGCATATGCCGTGACGGCCGTGCTGGCAGCGATGGCTGGAGCCAGGCACGTCTATGCCTTCACGAAACCTACGCGGCACGGCACACCGGGCGATGCCAGGCGACAGACTCTGGAGCTTGCAGATTCGGTCGGTGTGGCCGATCGCATCGACGTTTTGGAGCAGATCACCCCGGGTATTCTGAATCAAACGGATATTATAACCAACAGCGGCCATCTTCGGCCTCTTACCGGTGCGCTAATCGATAAGTTATCAAAGGAGGCCGTTATCGCCCTGATGTTTGAGGCTTGGGAATTTCGCGCCAGCGACCTCGACATGCAAGCGTGCTTGCGGCGCGGAATTCCGATTGTCGGCGTGAACGAACGCCACCCGGCAGTCGATGTCTTCTCGTTTCTCGGTCCACTGAGCGTAAAGCAACTTCACGATTGCGGTTTACCCGTTTACAAGAATCGCATTGGTGTGCTGTGTGACAATGACTTTGTTGGCTCGCTCCGCGCCGGTCTCGCGAACTCTGGAGCGAGCGTGGAAACCTTTGACAGCGTTCAAGCTGTGTATCGCGACGAGTGGGACGCAATCATCGTCGCGCTGCGACCGGCGGCTCAGCCTCGTATCGGTTCGCCGGAAGCAACGCACCTCGCTGCTTGCGCGCCCGCCGGCGGGGTTATCGTGCAATTTTGGGGCGATATGGATCGAACCGTATTGTCAGCAAATGGATTGGCCGTTTGGCCAACAGCGCCTCCCGCATTGGGGCACATGGGCATTCTCCTGTCGGAGATTGGCCCTGAACCGATCGTGAGACTGCAGGCAGGCGGCCTGCGCGCTGCCGAGTGCGTTCGGCGCAGTAGACCTATTTCGACTGACGGATTCGCGCAAATCGTTACTGAGCCCCTGATCGAGCTTTCGCCGATTCACACCCCGTCCTTGCCTCGATGAGTTCGATGAGTGTGCGCGTCGCGGAGGCGAGAAACACTATACGACGCATGTCGAACGCGACCGCGGGCGCGGGTGACGATACGGGAAGATACTGCCGCTCCCTGAAGTAAGCGATTGCGTCGTCGAACCGACCCACTTCGTATGCAAGATGATAGAATTTGCCGCCGCGCTTCAGGATGCCTTGCACCGGCGATTGTGCGTCGGCGGGCTCAATGAGTTCGAGGCGCGGACCGCCGCCTGACACGAACTGGATCCTAACCTGCTGGATCGGGTCCTCGATTATAGGGCCTTCAGGATTGTAGCCCACTATCGCGAGTTCCGGCAACTCCGCCGCGATGTTTCGGCACGCCATTCCCAAATGATGAAAATGCAAATCCATCTGCTATTCCTCCTTCCCTTGCGAGCGCAAGGAGACGGGTGCGTCCTGCGGGGCGGGGAAAAAAGACGCCTTGGTAGGGGTTAGAATATCGGGACTGTAGAGGTCTTCGCGAGCGAGTAAATAATACGAATTTCGGTCGGGCGCCCCGCAGATGGGAGGGAGCAAAGGGTCCGTGATTTACGCACGGGCGATGGGTCCCCGAGCCCAATTTCCAGCGTGAAATCCGACGCCTCCAGAAGCTCGATGCGCTGCTTCCGCTGCTCTGGCCCGTTGCTAGAGGCAGTTAACCTTCCCGCGCATCAAGAAGCAGCGCCGACCAGGCCTGCTTTAACTGCGGATAATCTTCGCGCGACATCCGAAACGTAATCACGTCGTCGCCGTTCCACCAAGCCTTCGGCGAAATCTTTTCGATTTGGAAGCCAAGTCGAGTATGGAAGCTCTTCGCGGACTCGTTCTTGCTTTGCACGTTGGCCACGACGACCGAAAGCCCTAACTGCACGAATGCGAACGCGAAAAGGAGATCGAAGATCTCGGCCAGAAAGAGGCGCGCACCCGGATCGACGATCAACCGCGCCACCTCGCCGCGTTTTGCCGCGAAATCCAGGTTCGCAAGGGCGATGCTGGCAGCCGGTTTTCTCGAGCGCTTGAACTCCGCAATGAAATAGTAGTCGTCCGCCCTAGCCTGGTAGTTTCGGAAAAACTCTTCCTGCTGGGTCAAGGTCAGCTTTTCTCGAGTCATGAATTTGCCGAGAACGGGATCGTTCCGCCAAGCGATGATTTGCGCGGAGTCTTCCAGCCGGACCTCTCGGAGGACCAGGTTGTTTCCCTCGGGAGGCCGCTTGAGATTCTCAGCTTTGGCGGAAAGCGTGCCCGAGCTCGGCGGCTCCAATTCCATATGCGTCGTCATTTATTTATTTCGCCCTAATTCACACATTGAATATATTTAAATTGACCTGAGCACTAGCATTATTTAATGTTCCTGACGATAAAATGATGCTTCTTTCCTGGGTGGAGGCTCGCCATTCTCGCTGCTGTCCCTGTCTTGCCGGTCCGGCATGTAAATGATGCCGAGCTCAAGTCCTTAGCGGTGTCCGGCGATGCCGCGTTCTGGGGGCATCTCGCCGCCCGCTCACGGCAAGCCACGAGCTTTTCCGAAATGTTCTATCTGTCGACACTTCGAAAGAAGGCGAAGCTACATACGACTGAAAGTGTCCAGCCAAGACTCCGCCTCGCCTTAATCGGCGGCTACAATCTGTATCCGTTGCACGAATTGGTTGAACACCTCCTGGCCATTCGTGGAATCGAGTGCGAACGCTTCCTTGGCGAGTACGATAATTTCGTCTCAGAAGTCCTCGACGGCTCGAGTCCGCTGTACGCCTTCAAGCCGGACCTCGCCTTCATTCTGCCGAACGCGAACCACTGCCGCTTTTCGGGCGCGCTCCTCGACGCCGTGCAACATCAGCGCGAAGCTGTAGTCGGCGCCGCGGAGCAGCTCCTCAACCTCGCGCAGACTTTCATCGAACGCTCAGGTGCGGCAGTGATACTGGCAAATTTTGCGCTGCCCGGCGGCCTCGATCTCGGCTCGTTTCGTTCACGCACGCTTGGCGCCGATTGGAGTTTCCGCAAGGCGGTGAACCTTGAGCTCGGGCTCCGGGCTCCAGCTGAGGTGCAAATCTGCGACGTCGAGTTTCTCTCGGCACGCCGAGGGATCACGGCCGCGGAGGATGCGCGAGCATGGTACGAATCGAAGCAGCCCGGCTCACCTGATTTTCTAGTGGACGTCGCGCAAGAGCTAGGCCACCTGATCGCCTCCCGTAAGCAAAGCCCTAAGAAGGTGCTGGCGCTGGATCTCGATCAGACGCTATGGGGCGGCGTGATCGCGGAGGACGGTATCGAGGGAATCGAACTTGGGGACTCGTCTCCCCGCGGCGAAGCTTTCAAGGCTTTCCAGAAGTATCTCCTTTCGCTTTCCGAACGCGGCGTCCTCCTTGCGGTGTGCAGCAAGAACGACCATGCGCGCGCGATCGAGGTATTCGAAAAGCATCCCGAGATGGTTCTCCGGCTGGAGCACTTCGCCGCCTTCAAAGCCAATTGGGACCCGAAGTCCGACAACCTGCAGCGGATCGCGGATGAACTCCGCGTTGGCGTGGACAGCTTTGTCTTCGCCGATGACAACCCGGCGGAGATCGAGATTGTGCGACAGTTTCAGCCTCAGGTCCAAGGCGTGCTCCTCGGGCCGGATCCCGCCGAATTCATCGGCCGCCTCCAGGCGGGACGCCATTTCGAGCCGCGGACCGTCACGGCGGAGGATCTCGGACGGACTGCGCAGTACAACCAGGAACGGCGACGTACGGAGCTCGCGGCGAGCGTGACCGACATGCCAGCCTACCTCGCCTCGCTCGAGATGCGAGGCACGATCAAGGAGTTCGACGCGCTCGATCTGCCCCGCATTGCGCAGCTGATCGCGCGCAGCAACCAGTTCAACCTGACAACGGTTCGCCGATCCGAAACCGATATCCAGGGGCTGATGAGCAGACCGGACTACCGGTGCTTCACGATGCGGCTCGAAGACCGGTTCGGTGATTCCGGGCTCATCTGCGTGGTCATTGCTAAGGTCGAGGACGGCGTCCTCGTGCTCGACACCTGGCTCATGAGCTGCCGCGTGCTCAAGCGCCAGGTCGAGGACGAGATCATGAATGAGATTTTTCGGCTTGCAGAGGTCGCCGGCTGCGCAAGAGTGCGCGGCATTTATCTTCCGACGGCCAAGAACGGGATCGTCGCCGGAATCTACAAGGCGTTTGGCTTCGTGCGTACGGAAGACTCCGCCGCCCGAAAAGAGTTCGAGCTCGAGGTGGGGAAGTATCAGGTGCGTTCGACAAAGATACGCGTAACCCGGAGGGCTTATGAAGCAGGCTGAAGTACTGGCGAAATTGCAGGAGGTATTCGACGGCATCTTCCTCGAGAAGGTCGCGGCCAAGCCCGAGCTCTCGGCGGCGGACGTCGAGGAGTGGGACTCGCTCATGCAGATCTCGCTCGTCATCGCCGTCGAGCAGAAGTTTCGCGTACGATTCCGCGTTGGCGAGGTCGAGGCGGCGCGGACTCTGGGTGAATTCGCCGATCTGATCGCGAAACGGATGGAGGCATAAAAGCTAGATGTCGAAGGCGAAGGCGGGAATACGCGGCGCCACCCGGTTTTGGCATCCCGCGTCCCGATCTTTCGCGTACGCGGCACCACATCGCAAAACTCTCCCCGCGAAGCCCCGCCAGGCCGTCGTTCATGCGGCGGAGGCCGACAGCGAACACACCCTTCAAGAGAAGTTGACATCCGTGCACACGCGGGTTGCTTCACAAGCGGAATAATAAATATAATATTTAAAACACTTAACTTCGCGTTCAGTTAAATCACCGAGTGCAGGAATCGACTTGCGCGGAGAACAAAATGGCAAGTTTGTTCACCACCCAGACACCGTCCATCGCCAACGCCACCGACGGGGTGGGGGCGGACTATGAGCTCGGGATGCGCTTCGCCGCCGACGCGTCCGGCGTGATCCAGGCGATCCGGTACTACAAGGCCTCGAACGAGACCGGCACCCATATCGGCCACATCTGGTCGGCGACGGGCCAGGAGCTGGCAACCGTCACGTTCACCAACGAAGGCGCCTCCGGCTGGCAGCAGCAGGCACTCGCCACGCCGCTCACCATCACGGCCGGTACGACCTACGTGGTCTCGGTCAATATCAACAGCTACTACGTCTCCACCACGCAAGGCTTCGCCTCCGGCATCAGTAATGGCGGCCTGAACGCGCCGGTCGGCGCCGGCGTCTTCGACTACACCAAAGGCGTCTTCCCGAGCGCCACCTATCAGAATGCGAACTACTTCCGCGACGTCGTGTTCGCTGCGAGCGGGACCCAACCCACCAATCACCCGGGCACGGTGAGCATCAACGGCACGCCGACGCAGAACCAGACCTTGACCGCGACGGTGAGCGATGCCGATGGCCTGCCGGGCAGCATCACCTATCAATGGCAGCGAAGCACGGACGGCACCACGTGGAGCAACATCACGGGCGCGACGGCGAGCACGCTGACCCTCGGGCAGGCCCAGGTCGGCGGCTTCATACGTGTCAGCGCCGTCTACACGGACTCCCGGGGCAGCAACGAGACCCCGGTGAGCGCCGCGACCGCCACGAAAGTGGCCAATGTCAACGACGTCGGCGTCGTCACGATCAACGGCACGGCGACCCAGAACCAGACGCTGACGGCCAGCGTCGCCGATCCCGACGGCGTCCCGGCCAGCATCACCTATCGCTGGCAGAGCAGCCCCGACGGCACCACCTGGACGAATCTGTCCGCCACCACCTCGAGCCTCACCCTCGATAGCAGCCTGGTCGGCAAGCGGATCCGGGTCAATGCCACCTACACCGACCAGCTCGGCACCGGCGAGAACGCAACCAGCAGTGCCACGGCGACGGTTGCCGCTGCGAGTGCCACCACCACCCTGTTCACCACCCAGACGCCGGCCAACACCAATGCCACCGACGGGATCGGGGCGGACTACGAGCTGGGGATGCGCTTCACCGCCAACGCCTCCGGCGCGATCCAGGCGATCCGGTACTACAAGGCCTCGAACGAGACCGGCACCCATATCGGCCACATCTGGTCGGCGACGGGCCAGGAGCTGGCAACCGTCACGTTCACCAACGAAGGCGCCTCCGGCTGGCAGCAGCAGGCACTCGCCACGCCGCTCACCATCACGGCCGGTACGACCTACGTGGTCTCGGTCAATATCAACAGCTACTACGTCTCCACCACGCAAGGCTTCGCCTCCGGCATCAGTAATGGCGGCCTGAACGCGCCGGTCGGCGCCGGCGTCTTCGACTACACCAAAGGCGTCTTCCCGAGCGCCACCTATCAGAATGCGAACTACTTCCGCGACGTCGTGTTCGCTGCGAGCGGGACCCAACCCACCAATCACCCGGGCACGGTGAGCATCAACGGCACGCCGACGCAGAACCAGACCTTGACCGCGACGGTGAGCGATGCCGATGGCCTGCCGGGCAGCATCACCTATCAATGGCAGCGAAGCACGGACGGCACCACGTGGAGCAACATCACGGGCGCGACGGCGAGCACGCTGACCCTCGGGCAGGCCCAGGTCGGCGGCTTCATACGTGTCAGCGCCGTCTACACGGACTCCCGGGGCAGCAACGAGACCCCGGTGAGCGCCGCGACCGCCACGAAAGTGGCCAATGTCAACGACGTCGGCGTCGTCACGATCAACGGCACGGCGACCCAGAACCAGACGCTGACGGCCAGCGTCGCCGATCCCGACGGCGTCCCGGCCAGCATCACCTATCGCTGGCAGAGCAGCCCCGACGGCACCACCTGGACGAATCTGTCCGCCACCACCTCGAGCCTCACCCTCGATAGCAGCCTGGTCGGCAAGCGGATCCGGGTCAATGCCACCTACACCGACCAACTCGGCACCGGCGAGAACGCAACCAGCAGTGCCACGGCGACGGTTGCCGCTGCGAGTGCCACCACCACCCTGTTCACCACCCAGACCCCATCCATCACCAATGCCACCGACGGGATAGGGGCGGATTATGAGCTGGGGATGCGCTTCACCAGCGACGCTTCCGGCGTGATCCAGGCGATCCGGTACTACAAGGCCTCGAACGAGACCGGCACCCATATCGGCCACATCTGGTCGGCAACGGGCCAAGAGCTGGCGACGGTCATCTTCACCAACGAAGGCGCATCGGGCTGGCAGCAGCAGGCGCTCGCCACGCCGCTCACCATCACGGCCGGTACGACCTACGTGGTCTCGGTCAATATCAACAGCTACTACGTCTCCACCCCCCAAAACTTCGCGTTCGGCATCAACAATGGTGGCCTGAACGCTCCGGCCGGCGCCGGCGTCTTCGACTACACCGCGGGCGTCTTCCCGACCGCCGTCTACCAGAATACAAACTATTTCCGCGACGTCGTCTTCGCTCCATCCAACGTCATCGCACTCCTTAACAGTTCTACGATCTATGTCAGTGAAGCGGCCGGCACGGCCACCATCACCGTCGTACGCTCCGGCGACCTCCAGTCTCAAAACACCGTTGAGTACACGACGAACGAAATCGGCACCGCCGGAACTGCGACGGCTGGATCGGACTTCATCCAGCCCACCTTCAATGGTCGAGCGAACACCGGCCAGATCGTGTTCGCACCGGGGGAGAGCACCAAGAGCTTCACCGTCTCCATCGTCAACGATCAGCTTACCGAGGGCAACGAAACGTTCGCCGTCGGGATTCAAAATCCCGGCTCCGGATCCCTCGGAGCCCCACGCACGGTGCTCGTAACCATCGTCGACGACGACTCACCCGCCTCGATCGCAATGGCGGACGTCGTGGTGAGTGTCGCGGAGAGTACCCCCATGGCGACGATGACGCTGCTGCGCAGCGGGAACGTCAATCAAGCAGCCACGGTCGGCTTCACGACGAGCAACGGCAGCGCACTCGCAGGATCCGATTACACGACCACGTCCGGCACGGTGACCTTTGCTGCTGGCCAGGTGAGCCAAACCATCTCGGTGCCGATCATCAACGATACGACGCCGGAGAACGACGAAACCTTCACCGTCACCTTGAGCAACCCGACGGGCGCCACTCTCGGCACTCAGGCAACAACGACAGTGAAGATCCTGGATAATGACAACCCCGCTCTCGGCAATCTGGTGGGCGAGACAGCGGTGACGGGGCTGAACCAACCATCGGCGATGGACTGGACTCCCGACGGCCGCTACATGCTGGTCGCGCAGAAGGACGGCGTAGTGCGCGTGGTGGACAACGGCACATTGCGATCGACTCCGCTCATCGACCTTTCGAGCGAGGTCAATGATTTCGGTGATCGCGGGCTGCTGGGGATCGCGGTGAACCCGAATTTCGCAAGCAACCACTATGTCTACCTGCTCTACACCTACGATCCGCCCGAGACGGCGGGCCAGAGCGGTCTCGCGGCCGCCGATCAGGGCGGCAACCGACCTGATCGGCTGGTGAGGGTCACCGTCGACCCCACCACAATGATCGCCGATCCGTCCAGTGAAGTGGTGTTGGTCGGCAAGAACAGCATCTGGGCCTATACCAGCCGTCCCGACGCGAACAGCGGCGGCGATCCCAGCATCGTTCCTTCCGGGATTGTCAACGGCACCACAATCACAGCTCCCGCGAGTCAGATCGAGGTTGGATCTCAGGACAACGATCCCGATCGGCCCGGAATCCAGAACCAGAACATCCGTGATTACATTGCGACCGACAGCGATTCGCATTCTATCGGTGCCGTTCATTTCGGCCCCGACGGCTATCTCTACCTCACGGTCGGGGATGGCACATCGTACAACTTCGTCGATCCCCGCGCAGTGCGGGTCCAAGACATCCACAATCTCTCGGGCAAGCTCTTGCGGATCGATCCCATCACAGGCGAGGGAGCGCCCGGCAATCCGTATTATCAGGCCGGCGATCCAAACAGCAATCAGTCGAAAGTGTTTTACTACGGCGTCCGCAACGCGTACCGCTTCAGCTTCGATCCCGTCACGAATTTGCCTGTAGTTGGAGATGTGGGCTGGAACAACTGGGAAGAGATCGATACGGGGCCCGCCGGCTCGAATTTCGGATGGCCCTATTTTGAAGGTCCGAACAAAACCGCCAGCTACCAGGACCTCGCCCAGGCGATCACCTTCTACAATAATGGCAACCGTAACAATACGTCGGACCCGCCTGCCGTGTTCCCGATCTTGCCTCTGAGCCACGGGGCTCCGGACAACGCCCACGTGATCACTGCGGGGGATTTCTACAATCAGAACACGATGTTCTTCGACGACGTCTACAATGGAACGATCTACGCTGCGACATTGAATGCGAGCCGGCAGGTCGCAGGCGTCCAGTTGGTGGACAACGTACCAGGCATTGTGGACCTGCAGAAGGGGCCCGACGGTTGGCTCTACGGTGCCGATATATATGATGGCACCATCCGACGTTGGGTGGACCCCACGGCCGCCGCCGGGAACACGCTGGGGATCGCGGCGTCATAACGGCGGGCGCGCCGGCTCTCGACCATCGCCCGCGATCTGCGGGCGAACGTCGGTGCGGCCCCGGCTGAGGTGAGATGTCGAGAAGCTGCCACTCTTGAGAGTTATCTATACTTATACGTCGATGGGGATTCCGGCCGCGTGGCAGGAGCTCATGCTCCCGGTCGGCCAGTCGTCGCCCACAGTCGGCTGTCGCTCGGCATCTGCATGCGGACCCAGCCATACGGCACCCGCGACCACGGCTTGATCTCGGGCGTCAGATTGTCGAGGACCAGGTCGCCAGTCCTGGCGCGCACCACCAGCACAAGGTGATGGTCTCCAGAACTGGTGACCACTTCGCTCAATAGCAGGGCCCGTGCGGGCCAGCCGCGTTGCAGCAGTTCATGACGCTTGCTCACTGCGTAGTCGTTGCAATCACCGCGATCGGGGTTAACGATCCACTCCTCACCGGCAAGCCCGAGTTCATTGGGCTGCGGAGCAATGGCGCGGTTCACGGCGCGATTGATTGCTTTCAGCTCTGCCCACCGTTCCTTCGTCAACCGGGCCGGCCCACCGCGGAAGGAGCGCCGCGGGCGACATTCAGCCTCATAGCGCAGGCAAAACACCGTGTACGTGAGGGGCGGAAGCGTCGGGCGTCCCAACTCGATGTGCGCAAGAGCCGCTCGCGGCGCCGTCGGCACGGTCAACAATGCCGCATGCGCCCACTGAACGCCTCCGATCATGACAGCTACGGCTGCCGCGATGACTGGGCCCGAGGTTCGCTGCATCTGCCGATCCCCCTGCGTACGCCAAACTGAGGTCGGATCCACCGCCGACGCGGCGCGCGTCCCGATCGCGCGAAAATAATTATTTCGTATTATTTATTTAATATAATTCCACTTAATTAAATCGGCAAGAATAAATTAATAATCAAATTCGCGTTGAAAGTCGCTCAAACGGGCTGCAGTGACACCGGCGGCGCCTGCAAGGACAAATGCAAGGATGAATGGAACGGGAAGCCTTGCGGCTACAATCGTTCTCGATGGAAAGGCGCGGCAAGCGCGGCGCGGCACGGAACAGACGTGGTTCGCCGATCCAGCCAGGGCAAGAATTCAACCGCCCATATAATCATAACTGTTGATTTAATTATTCACCGAGGCCAAATCGTCAAACGGTGCTTCCTCGGGAAGGCAGATTCCATATGCCAGGTGAGCTACTCGTCATCCTGGGAGCTGAAGCTACGATACTTGTCTTCGTAGCGGCGATGACCCTGTACGCCAAGCGAATGGACGTACTGAACCGACGGTCGTTCGAGCGATCCGCAATCTCGCCCAGGCATCTGCCACGGTCGATCCGTCGAAAGCAGCGCGACCGCGGTTGATCAGGAGGTGGGTCGATCTCACCACGTTCGCCCCACCAAATCTCTTGCGGCGACCCGACATCTTCAGAACGCTGGTGTCGACTCTGCAAAGCAGACTGCAGACTCCGATCCGGCTTGTGACGCGCACTCGTCGGCCGAGCCCGCCCGCTGCCGATGCGCCCGGCCGCCCAGCCGTGCCTTCAGAGGCTGGCCGCAACGCCGGCGCCCACGGATAGGGCGCCCGCCTGGAATGCGCGCAGTCGAACGCTGCTATCTTCCGCGAAGACTCAGCGCTCCTTGAATGCGCGCCCCGCCTGATCGTGCAGCGGTTTGAGCAGGTAAGACAACGCGGTCCGACCGGCCGTCTTGATGAAGACCTCCACCGGCATGCCGGGCAACAGCTTGGCCGACCCGAGTTTCGCCAGCTCTTCCGGCTTCAGCAGAACGCGACCCGTGTAGTAACTGGTGCCGGCGCGCTGGTCCTGCGTGATGTCTGCCGAGACCATGCTGACCTCTCCGTCGATTTCGGGCGTGGTCTTCTGGTTGAACGCCGCGAAGCGCATTGTCGCGGTCTGCCCCATATAGACCTGGTCGATATCGCGCGGTGCGATCTTGACCTCGACCGCAAGCGAGTCCGCATCGGGCACGATCAGCATGATCTGCTCGCCGGGAGCGATCACACCTCCGACCGTGTGGACGCTCAGCTCGTGGACGCGACCGGTTTGCGGTGCCCTGATATCGATCCGATTCAATTGATCGACCGCCGCGGTCTTGCGCTCGCTCAGCTCGGAGAGCTTCGATCGCGTTTCGATCAGATCCTTGCCCACTTCCGTCCGCAGGTCCTGGTCGATCTGAATGATCTGGAGTCCGATTTCGGCAATCTTGCCCTTCGACTGCGCAATCATTCCTGCCAGCTGGCTGCGCTCGCCTTCGAGGCGAGCGGAATCCCGCTCGAGGGAATTGAGCCGCGTGATCGGCACCAGATTTTTTTGCCAGAGACTGCGCACGCCCTCCAGCTCCTGCCGGATAAATTCGACTTCCTTCTGCTTGGCCTCGGTCTGCCCCGTGAGGCCTTTGATCTCGTTTTCCAGCTGCGCGCTTTTCTCCTGCAACTGCGCTTTTTGGCCGCTCCGCGCCTGACGACGCAGCTCGAACAGCTTTCGCTCCGCAGTAATCGCACGGCTCGCCTCCGAGTTGCTCTCCTTGGCCCGGTCGAGCAGCACCTTGGGAAAGACAGCCTGCTCGGCGCCATCGCGCTCGGCCTCCAGACGAGCCTGCCGCGCGAACAGCTCATCGAGGCTGTTCGTGACGATGGTGGCATTCGCGAGCGTCTGCGTCTCGTCGAGGCGGATCAAAATATCCCCTGCATTAACCCGCGCGCCCTCCCGCACGCGCAACTCTCCCACGATCCCACCAGTGGAGTGCTGAACCTTCTTGACGCTCGAATCCACCACGACCACGCCTTGGGCGATCACCGCGCCCGACAATTGGGTCGTTGTCGCCCAACCGCCGACCCCAAAGGTTACAAAACCGAACATGATCATACCGACGATCATGTAACGCTGGATTGATTGCAGCGCCGGTGTCACCTGGTCGTTCATCGACCGCCTCCTTGAGTTTCCGCGACGACCTTGAGCGGTACTGGATTGCGCAACACTCTCTTGAGAACCTCCTCCCTCTTGCCGAAAGACTGAACCCTGCCTTCCCCGAGGCACAAGACATGGTCCACACCTTCCAGCGCCTTCGGACGATGCGCGACAACGGCGACAATCCCTCCCCGGCGGCGCACGTTCAGGATCGCCTCGGTCAAGGCCTCCTCGCCCTCGGCATCGAGATTGGAAGACGGCTCGTCAAGCACGACCAGGAAGGGCTTGCCGTAAAAGGCGCGCGCGAGCCCGATACGCTGCCGCTGTCCCGCCGACAGCGCCAGCCCTCCCTCGCCAATCTTCGTGCTGTAGCCGTCCGGAAGGGAGAGAATGAGGTCGTGCGCGCCCGCGGCATGTGAGGCTTCCAGAACAGCAGCGGCCGTTGCCTCCGGGTCGAACCGCGCAATGTTCATTGCGATGCTGCCGTCGAACAATTCGACGTCCTGAGGCAGATAGCCGATGTGCTTGCCGAGCGCGTCTGAAGACCAGTGATCGAGCGAAGCGTTGTCGAGCCGGATCCTGCCTCTAATGCACGGCCACACTCCCACCAGCGCGCGTGCCAGCGTCGATTTGCCGGACCCGCTCGGACCGATGATTCCAACCGCTTGCCCGCTCCGCAGCTGGAACGACACTTCGCTGAGGGTCGGCCTGTCGGAGTTCGGGGCGCCAATATAGAGGTGCTCCGCGGTGAGGGTTTCAACAGGCGCCGGCAATGCCAAGCGCTCCTCCTCGTTAGGCAGAAGCTTCAGCAAGTGATCGAGCCGTTGCCCCGATTGCCGCGCGGCGACAAATCCTTTCCAGTTCGCAATGGCCATTTCGACGGGCGCCAGTGCACGCGCGGTGAGAATCGATCCGGCGATGATGATGCCGGCGCTCGATTCCTGGTTGATGACGAGGACGGCACCAACGGCGAGAACCAGCGATTGCAAGATCGCCCGGAAGATCTTGGATGCGCCACCGAGTCCGTTTGCGACATCGCTGGCCCGCTCATGGGCCGCGAGGTACTTCGCGTTGACATCCCGCCAACGGAAAGCCGCTTGTTGCCGCATGCCCATGGCCTGCAGAACCTCGGCATTGCGCCGCCCCTCGAGCGCAAGGGCAGTTCGCGAAACGGCCAGGCGCGAGGACGCCTTTGCCGGCCCTCGGGTGCGTGTTTCCGTGAGCAGCGTAATGCCGACCAGCACCAGCGCGCCGGCCAGCGCAGTGACGCCAATCCAGAAGTGAAAGAGGAAGCAGACGCCGAGATAGATCGGCATCCAAGGCAGATCAAAGAGCGCCGTCGGCCCTCCGCTCGACAGGAAGCTGCGGACCTGATCAAGGTCCCGCACCGGCTGCAAGCCATCGCCATCGGCCCTGGTCTTGAGAGGCAGGCGAACAAGCGCGTCGAATATCCGAACACCGAGCCTTTCATCGAAATACCGGCCGACCCGGGCGCTGATCCTGTTCCTGACGAGGTCCAGCCCACCCTGAAACAGGTAAAGCACCGTCGCCAGAACCATCAAGGCGATCAGCGTCGGTATGCTGCGCCCGGGGAGCACCCGATCATAGACTTGCAGCATGAAAAACGACCCGGTGAGCATGAGGAGATTGCTCATCCCGCTGAAGGCCGCGAGAGCCCAGAAAATCCGGCGGCAAGACCGCAGGAAAGCCGACATCTCTGACTGCGACTCGTCATAGTCCTCCGCCGGCCGGGGTCGACCAGCGAATATCCGTCGCCGCAGGGCTTCGACCGAGCGCTTTGCCCAGCCGATCAGTTGCGGCGTCCGCAGTTCGGCGTCTTCCGCCCACCGCCGTCCGACCGCCCATAGCCCTGATATATGTAGAAGTGGAATTCGATAAAGATTCGCGGGCGGGGGGAATCCCCCCCGCCGTCCAAAGTCAATCATGGTAGCCGCCCTTGAACCATGCCTTTGTCGGAAGATCCCCCAAGAGATCCCCAAGGCAGTTGTTGAGTACTACTCGGTGTGGATGCCCATACCTTACGCGAAGTGGAAGTCCTGGCTGGTCAACGAACCGACCTTCATGTTCTTCAGCGTGAGCGTGTCGTCCCCCGTCGCGATGACGACGTCGCCACCTGATTGGGTCGCGTGGGAGAGAACACTGGCAAAACTGTCGAACACGCTCTTACTGAACTCGATCGCGTCGTGAGCAGGTCCGCTGGCAACGAAGCCCTTGACAACATCGTTGCCGAAATTCGCGGCAAACGAGAAAGTGTCAGCCTTGCTGGTCCCAACGAACACGTCATTGCCTGAAGTGCTCGTCTGTGTGTTGCTGGTTGTTGAGCTCGAAGTAGCAATGGTCTGCGTGGTGCTCGTGGACGACGTAGCCAGGTTCGAAGTACCGACCTGCCCATCACCGTTGAGATCCTGATGGAAGCTTGTCTCAAGCGACTTAAGCCCAGAGTCCGTACCCGACACCGAGCCGCCGGACGTGGAGCCGGTCAGGGTGCTGACATGGGAGACGTAGTTGCCGTTGTTGTCGGTGTTCCACGCCGTGTATTCACCGGTGCTCGCCTCCTTCCAGGCAACCTGATAGCCCGTCGCCGTCTTCTCCGCACCAATGGGAGTCCAGGTGCCATCTGACCCGCTCACGAAATCGGCACCGCCATCCTTAAGCGAAGGGCCCGTTCCGCTGCTGCCGTTGAGGTAGAATTTGCCGCCACTCTCAACGAGACTTGTCACACCAGCCGACTCGACGACCGTGCCAGTGGTCGGCGCTGGCGACGTTGGTGCGGTGGCAGTGGAAGTACCGATCTGACCGTCACCGTTCAGATCCTGATGGAAGGTGGTCTCCAACGATTTCAGGCCGGAGTCCGTACCCGACACGGAGCCGCCCCACGTTGACCCGGTCAGGGTGTCGACATGCGAAACGTAGTTGCCGTTGTTGTCGGTGTTCCACGCCGTGTACTGACCGGTGCTGGTCTCCTTCCAGGCAACCTCATAGCCCGTCGCCGTCTTCTCCGCACCAATTGGAGTCCAGGTGCCATCTGACCCGCTCACAAACGCCACACCGTTATCCTTCAGCGTGGGGCCCGATCCGGTGCTGCCGTTGAGGTAAAATTTGCCGCTGCTCTCAACGAGAGTTGTCGAGCCAGCCGACTCGACGACCGTACCGGCAGTCGGCGACGTGGGCGCGGTCGGCGACGACGGTGACGTCGGCGAGGTCGGTGCCGAACTGCTGATGCTCGCCGCGAACGCGGTGGACGCCGCGCCGGTGTTGCCTGCCGCGTCCGTTGCCTTGGCGGTGAGGCTGTGCGAACCGGCTGCTAGGGCAGCGCTGGTGTAGCCCCAAGCGCCATTGCTGTCGGCCGTGACGGTCCCGATCTGGGTCGTGCCGTCGAATACCTTGACGACACTGCTCGCTTCCGCCGAGCCCGACAACACCACCTGATTGGCACTGTTCACCGTATGGCTGGCCATGGTCGGCGCAGTCGGCGCTTTAGTGTCGACGGTGATTGCCAACGCAGACGACGCCGCGCTGGTCTGACCCGACGAGTTGGTCGCCGTTGCGGTGAGCGTATGCTTGGCGTCAGTCAGAACCTTTGTGATGTAGTCCCAGGCGCCGCTCGAGTCCGCAGTGGCCGAACCGATCTGGGTCGTACCATCGTAGACCTTGACCGTGCTGCCGGCGGCAGCCGACCCCTTGAGCTCGACGGTATTGTCGTTGGTGATCTTGTCGCCGGCGGCGCCGCTGTCGGTCGAGAACGACGCGATGACGGGAGCGGCCGGCAGAGTAGAACCGGTCGAACCGGAACCAGACGACGTGCTGCCCGACGAGCCATCGGCTCCTGCCGGCACCACCACTGGTGCAGATTTCGGCACCGATTCGGTATTATTCGAATTGACCACCTGACCGGTGCGCATATCCATATTGTTGGAGAACGACCAGCCGCTCGGAGCGGAGTAGAATGCCCCCCACGCCGCCTGCAGATCAAAGAAGTTGTCATGCACGCTGCCACTGTGGGCAGAACTGTCGTCGTTGTAGGAATTGGCATGAACCATATACGACATCGCTGACCCGGCGTCTCCGCCGGCCGCGATCATCGTGTTGTATGCCATGGTGGCATTCTGGATCACTCCGCCCTGCGTATTGCTGTAGAACTGGAAGCCTTCGCCTCCCGACGCCTGCGGGGTCTGATAGGTGGTATTGAACTCGACATCCACCGAGCTCGCGGTGCCGCCGCCGAACTGAAGGAAGTTCAGATGGGCGCCGTCTTGGATCGCCCCCTGCTCGACCAGATTATATTTGTAGACGACCGAGAAGCTCGGGCTGCCGTTTGCCTGCGTGAATTCGACGACGTGCTGCGGAAACTCCTTGAACCAGTTGTACTCCATCTTGACCTGGCCCGAACCGGCGAAGCCGATGAACGATGTGGCGTTACCGATGGCGCTGCCGTCAAAGGTATTATGCGCGAGGGTCAGATTGGACGCCCCCGAGGTCCCGTAGACCAGATATGATCCCTGGTTGGCGCCAATCGCAAAATTGCTGTTCGAGATCGTCGCATTCGATCCTGCGACGGTCACCTGATATCCGCCGTGAAGCGAGAAATCATACCCATCAAGCGTGATATTGTTTCCGCTGATCGTGATCGTGCGGCTCGACGTATCTATCGAAACGCCCGCCATCGAGATCGTCGCCGGATCCTTGAGCGATGTCGATGTCGCCCCGACCGCATAATCGACGCCGGCCACATTCCAGCTCGGCCGGGTTGAATAGCCGTCAAGCAGGTTCGGAAGTTGCGAAGTTGCCATTAAGGAGAGTCCCCTCTTCGAGTTTAATCTGACCTGCCACGCACTGCGCGATCAAATAACCCCATTTGAAGTCACGCAGCGATTTCAGGTCACGTAGAGCCAAGCCTGGATGCTAGGCGGCATCCGTATGGCTCACCACCAAAGGCTTTTTTTGGACAACAACACGACTCAGCAAAGGTAATTCAGCGGTCTAAAGTAGTGACTCCGCTTTCATACTTATCCACCGGAAAATATAAACATACTGGAGTAGGTATTTATTTGATTATCTATCCACATCGAGCATCTCGATCATTCGCGTTCAAGGACAAGAAGTTAGTTTTACGAATTCACAGCGGGTCGGAAATTGACGAAAGCTGCGCGCGAAAGAATCTGAATTTAGTTATGCCAAGCGAAATGATGGCAGCCGGACCAGTTCGCGTCTGGCGCACAATGTCGCAGCCAATAGAAGAGAACCTACATCAGGAGATCCATTGCACCGGCTCGACCGGGATCGAGGGCGCCCAACAAGAGCCGGAAAAGCGCCCGTTGAGTTCGTCTCGCGGGTCGCAGTGCGCCCCATGCCGCGACTTTGAAGCGGACCGGATCCGGCAGTCATGTTCGAGACACGAACGAACCATCAGCGAGAAGCTGGCCGCGGTTGCGATGCCTTATTTAATTTAGCTGCTGATCTCGCATTGTTCGAATTGATCACCTGACCGGTGCGCATATCCATATTATTGGAGAACGACCAGCCGCTCGGAGCGGAGTAGAATGCCCCCCACGCCGCCTGCAGATCAAAGAAGTTGTCGTGCACGCTGCCACTGTGAGCAGAACTGTTGTCGTTATAGGAATTGGCATGAACCATATACGACATCGCTGACCCCGCGGATCCACCAACCGCGATCATCGTGTTGTATGCCATGACGGCATCCTGGATCACTCCGCCCTGCGTATTGCTGTAGAACTGGAAGCCCTCACCTCCCGACGTCTGCGGGGTCTGATAGGTGGTATTGAACTCGACATCCACCGAGCTCGCGGCACCGCCGCCGAACTGCAGGAAATTCAGATGGGCGCCGTCTTTAATCGCCCCCTGCTCGATCAGATTATATTTGTAGATAACCGAGAAGCTCGGACTGCCGTTTGCCTGCGTGAATTCGACGACGTGCTGCGGAAACTTCCTGAACCAGTTGTACTCCATGGTGACCAGGCCCGAGCCCGCGAATCCGATGAACGATGTCGCGTTACCGATGGCGCTGCCATCAAAGCTATTATGCGCGAGGATCAGATTGGACGCCCCCGAGGTCCCGTAGACCAGATATGATCCCTGGTTGGTGCCAATCGCAAAATTGCTGTTCGAGATCGTCGCATTCGCGCCTGCGACGCTCACCTGATATCCGCCGTGAAGCGAAAAATCATACCCATCAAGCGTGATGTTGTTTCCGCTGATCGCGACCGTGCGGCTCGACGTATCTATCGAAACGCCCGCCATCGAGATCGTCGCCGGATCCTTGAGCGATGTCGATGCCGCCCCGACCGCATAATCGACGCCGGCGACACTCCAGTCCGGCCGTACGGCATAGCGTTTTAGCAATTCCGGATGCTGAGGTGCTGCAGATGAAGCCCTTTGCTCACTCACATCGCAGCGGTTGGCCGTGCACTCGCCCTTGCCGCTCCTCTCTTGCGCGATGCGGACGTCATCTTCATCGGAAGATGCGACCATCACCAGCGCCGCCACCAAACAGAGCAAGGATTTCATTCTAAACGACCATCAGACCCCGCGGCGCTGTTCAAGCTCTCTTGCGCCAAGCGATCGGGTACCTCTCCAGGATGAGGATGACCGCTCTTTTGCGCTCCCTCACAAGTCAAGAGCGCTTTCGTACAGCCATCAGAGATTTGGTTACGCCAAGGATTTTCTCGGGGATGATCGACGCGTCGGGAAACAATGCACTGAACATACGCCTGTCCAGCAGGGACGAGCTTTGTATCGTCTTCATCGCCTCGTCGACGGTCGCAGCTTTGGACCAGTAAGGACCACACTTCCGAGCCATCACAAGCCGGAACTTCAGCGACTCGGGAAGCCAATGCAGAAAGGGCGTTCTCGCGTGCGGCTCGATCGGAAACCAGTAGTACGGCGTTTGCACAAAATAATTGGGAGCGATGCGCCGGATCTCGTTTGCCATGGCCATCATGCTCGGCCATTGACCGACGTGCTCAATGACCGAATTCGAATGGATCACGTCAAAGCTGTCGTTCGCGAATTCCGGCATATGGCAGGCGTTGCCCTGGCAAAATGTGAAGCCCGCCTTCGGCGGCCCGCCCCCATCCAGATTGAGTAGCGTTATCTCCGTCGGTCGGGCCATCAGGTGCCCCTTGTCCGACCAATAGGCTTCGACCCCGCCAATATCGAGGATACGCAGCGGACGCTCGGTCCTCGGGATCGAGCTCACCAGCTCGAGAAAGATCGAAAATCGCGCCAGACGGAAGCTGCTCGACGCAGCCTTCTCGTACCCGCTATGTTCAATGGCCTGTGACACTTCAATCAATCGCCAGTTCCGTATGAAGCGCAAATCTCCAAGTGATTATAAATCGCCACTTTAATCAATTCAACATTATATTGATTGCCAAAAAGGTATAATTTATTAAGTTATTTAACGTGGCCGGCGGCGCAGGGGCCGCAATTCGACCCATGACGGGCCACGTCGAGGTTTGCGACGGCCGTCATCATCCGAGCGAGGGAGCGATGTCAAATACCGGGCCGGACGCCACAAGGATAGCGGTCCTCATCGTATCATACGGAAACCCTGGCGACGTGGATCGCTGCTTGAAGTCACTTGCCCGGTCCGACTTCGAGAATTTTGATGTTTTCATCTGTGAGAATGGCGGACCGGAAGCTTATGCGTCTTTGATGGAGGTCATTGCACACGAACACGGCACATTGCAGCAAATCGAAGATTGCTCGCATCAACTGGACCGACCGGGAGGACGACTGGCCAGCGTGGCGAAATGTCGATTTCGATCTCGCTCCAATTTGGTCAGGGTGGCGCTCGCAATTGACAATCTCGGCTACGCCGGCGGAGTTAACGCATGGCTCGAGAAATTGCTCGGTCAGCCCGAATGGCACGCTGTGCTCGTTCTCAATCCGGACACCGAGGTCGTTGAGACGTGCCTATCACAGTTGGTGGCCAAAGCCGCCGAAGGATACGGAATGGTTGGTGGGGTTCTGGTATTCGACGATTCCCCGAACAAGGTCGCCAATTATGGGCTTCGATGGTCCGCTCTGACGGGGCGAGTGATAGCTGTCGGCCGAAACTCGCCTGCGGGGCGTCGCCTTACACCGGAAATTGTTGAAAGGATCGATGCGATTAGCGGCGCTTGTATGCTTGTGACGAGGGACTTCATCGCTGATGTAGGGTTAATGATGGACGACTACTTCCTCTATATGGAGGACCTTGACTGGGGCCGGCGGCGGGCCAGCCACCGGATCGGGGTCGCTGAGGGGGCGCTGATACGTCACGTGGGAGGCACGACCATAGGATCGGCTGTCGATCCAAGAGACCAGTCCCATTTGTCGGTTTACCTGTCCGCCCGGAACGGTATCCTCTATTCTCGGCGTCGGGCCGGGTGGCGGTGGGTCTTCCACTCCGCGATTTGGATGTTGTACGCACTGAGATACCTTCTGCTTGGTGCTCCAGCGGCTGCCAGGCTAACGATCGCCGGCTTGTGGCATGGAATAAACGGCAGAACAGGTCGGCCTGAAATCTCCTTCGATTGACGGGGCGCTTGCCCTGAAGGTGCTTCTGCATCAGCCGGCGAGCTTTGTCACGATAGGTCTGTTGTTCATGTTTATTCATCAGCCAGCAGCACGGCCAAAAGTCGATTTATTAAATATTTAATACTTGCTATAAATCGGCGAACGCTATTTTAAATAGCGGGCAGGATTTTCCCGGTCCAGGAGCCAATTGTGAGGCAATTTTCGGCATCCCGCTTTTCCCCCGTGGTCACGACCGCTCTCTGGGCACAGCGCCGCTCCTGGCCCATTCCTCGCGTCCTGAGGCAAGTAGGACTCAGCATGCTCTCGCGTCTTCAGGGGGGTCCTGCACCTGTCGAAGGTTGGAATTCGCCGCTGATCGTCCGCGAGGGAATGATTTCGAACAACGCCCGTCACGCAGCTGACTTGAACCAGGCCGCCACGCGCCTCCCCCCAAGTGTTGATCGGCCAAGCCGACCTGACCGACGCCTATCTTGCTTGATTTCGACGAGCGTCTTGGACGCCGGCGGTATTGATGAGTTCGTGGCATTTCTTGCTCGGCGGCTGCCCGACAGGGGTATCAGATCCACGGTCATGATAACAGAGCCGGCTGCGACCGGAGGGCGCCTCATGCGCGCGCTACAAGAAGAGGGGATTGAGGTCATCCATAAATCCCCATCTGAAAGCCCCGGGTGGCTCAGGGGACAACGGCCTGACGTTATCAGCGCTCATGCGCCTCCAGACTGGCTGCTCCAGGCGGCCCACGAGCTGGGAATATCGGTGGTCGAGACGCTGCACGCCGCTCCGACCCCGATAGGGACCAACTGGCGAGCAGAGGGAACGAGAAGTCGCAATATTCGTTTTCTGATTGCCGTAAGCGACCTGGTACGACGGCAATACTTGCGTGGCAACCCGGCGTTCAACGCCGATGCGATTTACACGATACCCAACGGTTTCAATTCTACCCACCGGCAGATGACTGACCGAGCCGCGGCAAGGAAGTGGCTGGGTCTTCAAGATGAGTTTCTATTCGTGTCGCTGGCCCGTCACGTCATGCAGAAGAACGCCTACGGCTTGCTGGTCGCCTTTGCAGAGGTCGCAAAATTGTTCCCGCATGCGCATCTTGTCCTGGCCGGTCGCGCGGATGATCCCGTCTACATGAAGCAGCTCCAGCTCCTTCAAAGGAATATCCCCGAGCGCCATCGAATCCATCTTCGCGACAATCTGTCCAACCCGTCCCCATTGCTCTCAGCGGCCGATTGCTTCGTTCTCAACTCCTTCTTTGAGGGATGGCCCCTCGCCCCAATGGAGGCTCTTTGCACAGGCCTCCCCGTTGTGATGAGCGATGTCGGGGGGGCCCGCGAGCAAATTGGCCTGGAAGGAAGGCATGGCCACCTCGTGCCCAACCCCCTGGAAGATCCCGAGACCGTCACATGGGATAGAGTTGCGCGTGAGAGATTTCGGCCTCAGCGCAACAGAGCCGCCCTTGTCTCAGCGATGACTTCGATCATCGAAAATCGAGAGCATTGGACGGCCTCTCGCGCGACTCTCGCAAGTGAGGCGAAGGTCCGCTTCAACACAGAGGCGTGTATCGAGCGATACGCGCAAGTTCTTGAACAAGCCGTTGCATCCTGATGGCAGCTTATCCAGAACCGTGGACGCGAGAGCAATGAAGTCAACGCTATCCCATTCGGCACTCGTCAATCGCGAACAACTGCGGCCGAAGCCCCGAACTGCAGGCGCCATCGCTTGTTACATTGCCCTCCTAGCAATCCTGCTTCCTGGAGGTCTGGTTGCCGTGGATGCGTCTGGCGCCAAACTCACGGTCGGCAGGATCGCCGTCTTGATACTGCTCATACCGGCCCTTTTCCGACTTACAAAGGCTGATCGCCATTTCATAGCAAGTGACTATCTGGCGGCCTTAACCGGCATCTGGATGGTCGGGGCTGCGGCTCATGTCGGAGGGGACGGCAGCGTGTCATCCGCGGTGGCGGTGTGCCTGGAGTACGTCGGAGGATACTTTGTGGCCCGAGGGCTGTTTTTCGGATCCGCCGTTTCGACATTCATTCAAGTGCTGAAGAAATTCGTGATCGTCGTCGTGCTCCTGGCACTCGCAGACAGCATCACCGGAAGACTGATGGTGCACACAACTCTGGCCGGCATTTTCCAGAGTGCCCCCCTGCTACAGCCTGATTTTCGCGCGGACCTGCTGAGGACTGCATCCACTTTTGACCACCCCATCCTGTTCGGCACGTTTTGCACTCTGTCCGGCGCATTGCTGATGTCTTACGAACAGAACCGTGCAAAGCGAACATTGTGGGTGGGCGTGTGCCTTCTTGGATGCATACTATCAATGTCCTCTGCACCTTTGCTGTCGTTCATCATTGGCATAGTGGCCTTCACATACGAATGCTTCATGAGGAATTATTCATGGCGCTGGAGCGTGTTCTGGTTTGCCGTTGGAGCGGGCATACTGGCGATCTTCTTCGTCGCCAATCATCCGATCGGCTGGATCATCTCCCATCTGACACTCGATCCAGTGTCAGGTTACTTCCGGTTGATGATCTGGGATCTGGCTCTAATGAAAATTGACCAAGAACCATGGACCGGATTTGCCTTTAACCCATTGCACAACGAAATATTGGACTACACCGTCGATTGCGTGTGGCTGCAGCTGGCGTTACGCTTCGGCATTCCCATGATTGTGCTAGTGGCCCTCACCAACATCGCAACTATTCTGCCGGCCAGGCGAAACGCCAGCAAGGTCGCTAGCGATCCCCTACATTGGGGATTTACAACGGCGCTCGTACTGACGATGCTCACCGGCCTGACCGTTCATTACTGGCACTTTCTTTGGATATTCTGGGGTCTTTGTCTGGGGATTCGCGCGTCCCTTCGCGAGGCATCTATGACCGAATACCGGATGCTCGCGGACGAAGCGATGCCGTTGATGACCGCTGACATTTCCCTAGTTCACGCGCGACCATAAGCGCGCCTGAATTGGGGCGCGATGGCTCCTCGTGACAGGCCATGCCCGCAAGCTTCCGTCAAATGGGAGAGAACTGCGCTCGCAGCGCGTCCGCCGGCACAAGGGCCAAGCAGGCTTTACTACCGCACGATCATCTGCCGTAACCGATCGGCCGCCGGCTGCAGAAGCCGCCACGCACGACGGCCTAAACGCCGTTTGCAAGCCAGAGCCAGCCAAGACGGCGTTCCTTCGACCTTTGGGTCGATTTTCAATGCAGCGTCACAAAGCCGGTCGGAAAGTCCCATTGCTCCTACGTTGAAGGCACGGCTCGCACTCTTTACTGCGTCAAGCGCCAGTTCGTGGACGAACCAGGTCCGAAGATCATCAACGTTTGCGAGCACTGGAGCGCAACTGCTCAGAAATCCTTCAATTGCCGCCTTCCGTTGAGCGAGATCCTGCTCCGGCGAGTATGTCGTGGACATATTGGCTGTATGCCGTCGATAAACAGCCTGGTTCTGGTCAATAAATCCAACCTCGGCGTGCGCGGCAAATCGCAGCCACATCTCCATGTCCCCGCTGTGCGTCAGTTGCGCCGAATATCCGCCCACCTTTTTCTGTAGGCTCGTCCGAACCATTACGGTAGGCGCGAGCACGATGTTCTTGGCACGGCTGAGACGGACGAACTCAATTCCAGATAATATCCGTGTTCCCGGCCCCAAGCCTGGGGGAGCAGCGACGTCTTCCCTTCGATCATCCTGTTGTACGATCGCTCGACCAAAAGCGAGACCGACAGAAGGGTGATCATCCATCAGGCGGGCTGATCTCGCGAGGGCACCAGGCAACAGACAATCATCCGCAGAAAGCAGCACCATGTAGTCGGCCGCCGCCCAGGCAATCCCTTCGTTGAACGTTGCGATGTGCCCCCGATTAGATGCGTGTTTGAGAACGTTGACCCGTGAGTCTTCGCGAGCCAACTCTTGCGCAACTTCAGCCGTGTTGTCTGGTGATGCGTCGTCGATAATCAACACGCGCACCGTCACCCCGGATTGCGTCAGAACAGTTTGGACGCAATCTCTCAGAAAATGCCCATACCGATAGCAGGGGATGATGACATCTATGGAGCTCACCGGCATCCCTCCGTTGCGCACACGCTGTCTGCCATCCTCCAACCGATCTTGGGTTGTGCCGAGGTATCGCCGCGTCGTTGCCCGGCCATGATATATTGCTTGACCAGGTGGTGACGAAGGACCCCGAGTGAGAGACAGTCAATCAGCTTCGATTTTGGTCCTTCGATGCCCGCAACCAAACCATCTGTGACAATCAGATCAGCATCGTTCAGAAGTTCGACGGCCGTTCCTTCGACAAAGAACCTCAAATGCGTACGGTCAAGAATCCCGGAATCCCGATATGTAAATTTCCGTCGGAAGAGCAACGGCAGCGCTACACTCAAATGTGCGACGTTCGGCACCGAAACGATGATGCGGCCGCCCTCCGTTAGAAGCCCGCTGATCGATCGAAGTGTCCTCCCGGGATCCGGCAGGTGCTCTAGTACATCAAGGAGTAAGACGAGGTCGAACTGGCCCAGGTCGGATGAACAGTCATCGATATTGCCGATAACGGCGATATCCGCGTTTTCCTCCAACTCTTCCTTCAGCTCGCGGTTGACCTCGACCCCCACGGTCGTGACGTTCGGATAGATCGATCTCAGCCAACGCAGCGTGTAACCGCCGCCCGGCCCGACCTCCAAGATCCTCGATGCTCCATCTGGCAAGAGCGATCTAATTTCCTCGCGTGAATGCCTGTAGTATTCGGTACGTTCCGAGTCACAAGCGCTACCGTCTCTTCGATTTGTCATAGCAGCTCGCCCGCGTTTCCACCGTTTCTCTTCGAACCTCTGCGTTCATTCGGATCATCCACTCTCTTTGCCAGAGCGACCACATCCGCGGCAAAAAGAGAGGACAAACGATTTTGCCTGGATCCGTAGGCTCGGGCTGAAGCGACTTTCGATGTCCTCTCCATCGAGAGCCCCGACTCGGCACACCAACGTTGAATTACCGAGGTCGACGTATTGTGAATTCTCGTCGTTTCGAAGCTAAGCCGCCCATGGCGCGGCCCGCTGCCGCCCTTCCGCCGCCACCGATAACGGACATACGGCCAGTTCGGTGCCGTAATGAGGACTGCCCCTCCTGGCGAGAGAGCATCGGCAAACAATCTCAGCAAATGCTTAGGATGATGAACGAACTGCAAAATGTTGAGAAACAAGATGCAGTCAAATCTCATTGGGCCAATCTTTGCCCGAGCGGTATCAAAATCTCCTGACACCACCTGAAGCCCACGTGCGGCCGATTCGCTGCTTATGACGTCATCAAGCGGTACCGCTACCACCCTTTTTCCGGTCTCGAGCAGCCAAAGTTCATTAGCGCCGGAAGCTGACCCGACCGACAGGATGCGTTCGGCGCTCCTGGGGATCAAGCTCAAGACTTCGTTTCTGATCGGTTCATAGTAATCCTTCGAGTACATCTTGTGCCACAAGCTGGTCTCGGTATTCAGCAGCGAACAACGTCTTTCCTCCTGAGAGGCGATCTGCAACAACGCCGATATTTGAGAGCCTAGTTCGTGTTGGTCGACACCAAAATGGCCGATATACTTGTTCGGCAAATGATGCACCCAGAATTGCTCTATGTGCGAGATGGCAATAAATTTTCTGAACCCGCATTGGGTATACGGGTCAGTGGCAGCGCTGCAAAGAAGATCGTACTCTCCCTCGTGCGGTTCTACCAGGAAGCCGCCCGAAGCAATCGCTTTCGCCAGCTGTTGCCGGGTTAGTACGTAGCAGGCTGAGTGTTCGTTCGTGAAATGGGCGAGCGTATAGCCCCCCCTAACTCTGACCGATTCACAATCCCAGCGGAAATGACCATGCACCTCGGGAAAGTTGCGCTCTCCGTTCGGACCATATTCAACTCGCAAGAATCCGGCGATCTCGTCTTCGTTCAGGTCAGACTCAACGTCCAGAAACGCGCGGATATTCTCTTCGGTAATTAGAATGTCGTCTTCCGAGTAGATGAACAGATCGTACAAATTGAGCCGCTCTAGGAACAGCTTCTTATGCAGAAACGGGAGAGACCAAGGGTCTTTGGTTGGAAGTCCGACAAGACACTCGACAGTGGGCGCAACGGCCTTTTCGATATTTGAGAGAACTACCAGGTCGACATCGAACTTCATGGATCGGTATTCATTGATCACCCGATCCAAGTACCGGTCATTTGCATGGCCGTAGCTGGCGATTGCGACCAAGATTCTCATAGACGTGCCGCACTCATCATTTGGCTATCTCGGCTTTCAGCGCCGCGACAACGCTCAGCAGGTCCGCATCCGTCATCTGCGCGTAGAGGGGCAGCAGGATCGACCTGTCCTGCGCAAGTTCAGATTGACGAAGGTCGTGCCGTTGCCTCGACTCGGCGTAAGGCTGCTCACGGTGCGAGCACACTATCCCGCGGCGGCTCGCGATTCCCTTGTCGAGGAGGTTTTGCATGACGATGCGCTGGTCGAGGCGGTCTGGAAGACGTACGCAATAGCTCTGCCAGTTGCATCTGGCCCACGCCGGTTCAGTCGGTAACCGCAACTCTTCCAGATTGCCGAGCTGTTCGGCATAATTGGCGGCGACGGCTCGCCGGCGTGCAATCAGTTCCGGGAGCCGCTCGAGCTGTTTGCGCCCAATCGCGGCCTGCATGTCCGTCATTCGGTAGTTGTAGCCCACAACGACGTATTCCTCGAAGATCACGGACGACGAATTGTGCCGCACCGTGTCGGGAACGCTCATGCCGTGCTGGCGCAGGAGCTTGAATTTGCGATCAAGCTCGGCATTCGCGGTGGTGAGCATTCCCCCCTCACCCGTCGTGATCACCTTTCGCGGATGAAAGGAAAAGCACGCAATGTCTCCACGCGGCTTGCCGATCGGCTCCCATTCCCCGTCTATCCGGATCTGCGATCCGGCGGCACAGGCCGCGTCCTCGATCACGGCGATCCCGTGGCGGCGCGCTATAGCCATGAGCGCTGCCATATCGCAAGGCATGCCCATCTGATGGACCGCGATGATCGCGCGCGTGCGCTCGGTGATCGCCTCGGCCAGCCGAGCGCAATCCAAATTGTATGTCTCGGGATCGATATCGACAAAAACCGGAGTGGCGCCCTGGTGTCGGATGACGTTCGCGGTCGCAATGAAGGAGTGGCTGACCGTGATCACCTCGTCCCCGGCGCCGACATCCAACGCTGCCAAGGCGAGCTGCAGGGCGGTCGTACAATTGGAGACGGCACAAGCGTGCGGTGCGCCAACAAGTGCAGCGAACTCGCGCTCGAACGCCGCCACCTGCGGACCTTGCGATACCCAGCCCGACAGCACGACCGCGCGCGCAGCGTCAGCTTCTTCGTCCGCAAGCAGCGGCAGCGCGATCGGAATCACGATGCCGCCGCTTGTCGCTGGCGGTCCGAAGCGAGATCGCGTTCGGATCGCCACCATTTCACGAGATCGGCGAGCCCCTGCTCAAGCGAGACCGTGGTGCGGAAACCCAGCAAACGCTCTGCCTTGCCCGTCGATGCCAGCCGTCGCGGCACCGGATTGACCGAGCGCTCCGGCGCGAATTCGGGTGTCAAGCCGCGGTGTCCCATCACGGACGCAAGCACCGTCGCCAGCTCGGTCAGGCTGGTTTCAGTGCCGCTCCCGACGTTGAAGACCTCATCAGTAACCTTTGCCCTGGCTCCAAGGATGTTGGCACGCGCGATGTCGCGGACGTGGACGAAATCCATGGTCTGACGGCCGTCACCAAAGATAATGGGAGGTAATCCGGCTTCCAGGCGCTCCATCCAGCGGATCAAGACCTCGGTGTACCGTCCGTGGATATCCATCCGGCTGCCGTAAACGTTGAAGTATCGGAATGCCACATAGTCGAGGCCGCTTACATCGTTGAAGGCCCGCAGGAGCCCTTCGTTAAACGCCTTGGCGGCCCCATAGAGCGTTCGGTTGTTGTACGAATTCTGCCGCTCGGTCGTCGGAAACTCCTCGGCCATGCCGTATACAGATGCCGAAGACGCTGCGATGATCTTCTCGATATCGTGCTTGATGCACAGCTCCAGCAGGTCATAGGTGGCATCCACCATGACTTCCTTGGCCAGGCGTGGTTCGGCTGCACAATGAGTGATGCGGAGTGCGGCCTGGTGAAAGACGATATCGGCCGCCTTGACTAGCGCTTCCATCAGCTTGCGATCGCGTATGTCGCCGTGAACCAATCTCACCGGCCCGCGCCCGAGCGCGCGCCGGAGATTTTCCGGCCGGCCTCGGATCATGTTGTCTATGGCAACAATCTCGATACAGCCCTCGTCGCAGAGCTGATCAACGAGGTGGGAGCCGATGAATCCCGCCCCGCCGGTGACCAGAACGCGCTTTCCCTTGAGATCAATCAAGACGCTCTCCTGTTGTGGGACCATGTCATGACGCTTTGTGGATGCTCCGCCCGGTCGCTGACGGCTTCGCTGGGCCACAGGACCGCCCCGTTCCTCAATGTAGCGACAACTTCGATCGCCTGTTCCGGCAGCATCTCCGGATAAATGGGAAGAGAGAGGAACTCGTTCGCAAGCATCTCAGTGATGGGGAGATCACCGGCACGATAACCGAGTTCGGCATAGGCTCTTTGCAGATGCACCGGAATGGGATAGTGGATCCCGGCACCAATGCCGGCATCACGCAATAGCGTCAGCGCGTCGTCGCGCCGCTGCAGTCTGACCGCATAGACGTGATACACGTGACGGGCGTGGCGGGGCGGCTGGGGACGCGCGAATGGGAGATCGGATAGCAGTGCATGGTATCGCTCAGCGAGCGACCGACGCGCTTCCGTCCAGCGTTCGATGTAGTCCATCTTGACCTTCAGTATCGCGCTCTGAATTTCGTCCATGCGATAGTTGTATCCGGGGATGACGTGGTCGTATTTCGCCTCCTGCCCCCAGTCCCGCAGCAGTGACACGTGTCGCGCGAAGTCAGGCCGATCGGTTACGACCGCCCCACCCTCGCCAAACGCTCCAAGATTCTTGCCGGGATAAAAGCTGAAGCATCCCAGATCGCCAATCGAGCCTGCGCGGCGTCCCCGGTATTCCGCGCCGTGCGCCTGCGCGGCGTCCTCAATGACGACCAGACCGTGACGGCGGGCGATCGCCATTATCGGATCCATGTCGGCCATCAGCCCGTGGAGGTGAACCGGCAGGATCGCTTTGGTCCGCGGCGTTATCGCAGCCTCGATCAAGCCGGGATCCATCGTCCACGTTACCGGGTCGACGTCGACAAACACCGGCTTGGCGCCGCTGTAGAGAATGGCCGCGGTTGTCGCGACGAACGTCATGGATACTGTAATGACTTCATCACCGGGGCCGACGCCTGCTGCAAGCAAGGCAAGGTGAAGCGCCGAAGTGCCGGTGTTCACCGCGCGGCAATGGGCGGTCCCGCAATAATCCGCAAAGCGCCACTCGAAGGCCGTCACCTCCGGCCCGAGCACAAAGTGCCCGCTGCTGACGACCCTCGCTACCGCGGCGTCGATTTCCGGCTTGATCTGGCTATATTGGGCTTTCAAATCCAGGAAGGGGATCAAGATTCAAGACCTTGGATTGGAGCAAAATTATACAAACAAATTAACTCGCATTATCGTATTTAATCAAGCATTAAATTCGACGGGATATATCTTTCGATTTAAAATGGTTTATGATGCGCGACTGACGAATCTCGATTGCCCAGAACGGTGCTTTCATCTCCGGACAGAACCCGAGCGGGCACTCCGGCGACGATGACGCCGGGCGGAACGTCCTTCGTCACCACTGCCCCTGCGCCCACGGAAGCACCCGCGCCGATCGTCACACCGCACAGAATGGTGGCGTTCGAGCCGATTGAAGCTCCCCTGCCGACGTGAGTGCGCTGCAGTGTCCAGTCCGACGCTTGCTGAGGACGACCATCCGCGGTTGTTGCCTTCGGAAATTTGTCGTTCGTGAACATCACGCCATGCCCGACGAACACTTCGTCCTCGATCGTGACACCCTCGCAGATGAAGCTGTGCGACGATATCTTGCAGCGCGCACCTATCTTTGCCCCGGCCTGGATCTCGACAAAGGTTCCGATCCTGCTCTCGTCGCCAACGGCGCAACCATACAGGTTGACCAGGTCCGGATGCAGAATGCGGACATCGCGGCCAAGCTGGGTGTCCTTTATTGCCATGTCAGTTTTCCTGTCACTACAGTCAATCAAGCCTTTACAGTACAGGGCGTGACGGGAGCCGCCTGGGCGCCATCTCGGCAAGACCTGCTGCCGCTTGACGAAGGTGCTGCAGCAGAGGATGCCTTGTCACGATCAGTCCCCACAACCAGCAGAAGGCGGCGACCACCAACGCTGATATAAGCCCTACAATGAGATTAAGAGTTCCCGTCCCGATCAACGCCGCACAGGTGGCCGCGCCCGCTACAGTCGCCATCGTGACGACACCGCTCTTCAGCAGGGCACGGCCAAATTCGCCCGGCCGCAGCGCCAGATGCGAACTGAGATAGTATATCGCCACTGCTGCTTGGAATGGCAACGTCAGCAAGGCGCACGCTGCGACTGCCTCCACGCCAAAAAAGGACGCACCAAGAAGGGCAAGGAGTGAAGGTGGTATCGAGATGCAGGACGAAACAAGCGCGTCGCGCACGCGTCCGACTGCCAGGAAAACAGGATACGTCAGACACGCGGCGAACACCGCCAGATTTGCCAGGCAAAGAATGCGCACTAACGGCACTACGTCCAGCCAGGCTTCACCCAGCCAGATCAAAACGATCGGCCTTGCCATAATGGCCACGAACGTGAGGAACGGCCACTGCACGGCGGAAAGCAGTTGGACCGCATCTAGATACACGCCTTTTAGATCTGCCCCGGATGCACGCCTCGTCACAATCGCGGGCATGATGATCGGGTTCAGCACCTGCGTGACAAGCCTGTCGAACACCTGGGTCAGGTTGATCGCCCGGCTGTAGAGACCTACAGCGGTAAAATCGAGAACCTTCGCAAGAAAGAGCTGGGGCGCCAGGTTGTAAAAGACATTGATGACGCTGACGCCGCTGGAATAGAGACCGAATTCGAGGACGTCTCGGTATTCGGACAGCGAAGGACGTAACACACTGAAATCCCGATACGAGCTCAGCAGCATGGCCGTGAGAACCATGCTCCCCGCCACACCACCCCAGATCGGAGCCATGTAGCTGAATTTCAGTACTGCCAGTCCGATCGAAACCAGCGCCACCGCCATATTGCTTGCAAGATTGCAGACCGCGAGCGTCCCGAACTGCATGTCACGACGAAACAAGGCGATCAACGTTCCGGAGACCGGTAGAACGAGAAGATTCAACGCAGAAACCTCGATACCTCGCCTTACACTGTCCTGCGCAACGAGTCGCGATACAACGTCGGCCGTGGCAAATAGGATCAGCGCAATCGCCAGTGAGATGCCTAAGGTGATAGTGAACGCTGTGCGAATCGTCCCGCGCGATAGCTCACGTTTTTGAATCAGGTAATTCGCCCCCCCAAATTCCTGAAAAGCGGCTGTGATCACGGCCGTAAGCGCATTGACAACCGCGAAGACCCCGAACTCGCTCGGCGTCAGTAGACGCGAAAGCACCGCGGTCGAGACGAGGAACAGCACGAGACCCGCATAGCGATCGACCGCAGAAAACAAGACTGAACGTTGCACTGAATTCATTGCGACTCCGTCGCGGGGCTCGCGCGCGAACAGCCCTCACCAAACCGCCAATTAAGCCGTGGCCCGAGCCCGCTCCGGTCGCCTGCCCGGCAACTGCCTGATCGCGACCGGCTTGCCCTGTTCGGCAATCGATCGCGACGCCGCCTCAAGCACCTCGATCACTCGCAGCCCAGACATGCCGCTGGAAATCGGCTGTCCGCCGGTGCGCACGCAGTCGATAAAGTGCTCGACCTCCGTTTGCAGCGCCTCCTTAGGCGAGATGTGCGGAGCCCACATATCGCCGGCGCGATATCCGATCCGAAATTGATGTGCACTCTCGGGAGGCCTATCAAGGGTAATTCCCTTGTCATAGACCTTCACCTTTTCGGTCGGCTCGAGATCGTCGTAGACGATCATCTTCTTGCTGCCACCAATGAACGTCTGGCGTACCTTGACAGGCGAGAGCCAGTTGACGCTGACGTGGGCCACGCATGCGTTGGGAAAGAACAATGTGATGTGGGCCATGTTTTCCGGCGAACCGGCAACATGGCACGAGCCCGTTGCCGAGACCGCGACCGGCTCCTCATCGAGGATATGGTTGATGATCGAGATGTCGTGCACCGCCAAATCCCAGATCACATTTACGTCTTTTTGAAACAGCCCGAGGCTCGAGCGTATGCTATCGTAATAGTAGATGTCTCCGAGCTCTCCCTTCACCAAGAGCTCGCGGATCTTCTGAACCGCTGGCGTGTAGAGAAAGGTGTGATCGACCATCAGCGTCAATCCGCGCCGGTCCGCTTCGTCGATCAAGCGGGACACGAGGTCCGTGCTTGGCGCCAGGGGCTTCTCGACCAACACGTGCTTGCCAGCCCTCAAGGCCGCAATTGCCAGCTCGTAATGTGTGTGCACCGGCGTAGCGATAGCGATCGCATCAATCGAGGTGTCCTTCAGCAGATCGTCATATCGAGGTGTGGTTGATACCCCCGGGTAAACCTGCCTTATGGCGCCGAGCCTGCCTGGATCAAGGTCGCTGACGCTGACGACGCGGGCGTCCGGATTGATCGAGAAGTTGCGAACGAGATTAGGGCCCCAATAGCCGTATCCCACGACCCCGATTCCCACCTGGCTATCTCGCATACTGACCTCGATCCATTCGGGGGATTACGCCGCAATACGTTATGTCCGCGCCGGCATATCCTGCCAGATGCCTCGCGTGTCGATCACGTCGAGGTGCCGGCGCTCTGCTAACGGCACCATTTTGAATTCGTCATGGTCGACGAGAAGAATCGCGATCTCGCAACTGCGCAGGGCTTCCTCAATATTCACGAATGCGACACGATGATCGGCCAACTGAGGAGGCAGACGGCGCAGATTCGGCTCAACAACCTTGATCCGTTCACCGTATTTTGCCGCGAGATGCGTGGCTATCTCCATGGCCGGGCTTTCACGCACGTCGTCGACATTGGCCTTGAAGGTCAGTCCACAACAAGCCACGTTCGCATAGGGATGATCGTCGATCAGTGCCTCTGTGCGCTCGATGATCTTCTGCGTTTTGGCGTTGTTCACTTCTCGGCTTGTTCGCATCACACGCGCGAGGTCTGGCGCTGAGTCGATGATGAACCAGGGGTCGACCGCAATACAGTGCCCGCCCACTCCAGGTCCCGGTCGCAATACGTTTACGCGAGGGTGGCGGTTGGCGATATCGATCACCTCCCAGACGTTGATGTCGAACCTGTCGCAAATCAGCGAGAGTTCGTTGGCAAATGCAATGTTGGTGTCGCGGAAGGCGTTTTCGGTCAGCTTGACCAGCTCTGCCGCGCGCGCCGTAGTACCGACGCAAGCGCCGCGAACGAACATTTTGTAGAAGCGCTGAGCCCGCCGCGTGCAGGTTGGCGTAATCCCGCCGATGCACCTGTCATTGTTGATAAGCTCGGTCAAGATCCGTCCCGGAAGCACGCGTTCGGGACAGTATGCGACGTAAATCGCTCCCTCTTCCTTGCCGTTGACGCCTATGTGCAACTCTGGCCTGCGTTCGACGATCCGCTTTGCGATGGCTTCTGTTGTCCCAATCGGCGATGTCGATTCCAGAATGACAAGATTGCTCGGCGCGAGAAGATCTACGATCGAGTCGACTGCGGCATTCACCATTGACAAGTCTGGACGGTTCTCGTGATCGATTGGCGTCGGTACTGCGATGATGAACACGTCCGCCGGCTGCGGCTTTCTGGCGGTCGTGAGCGCACCACTCGACACGACCTTGGAAACAAGGCCATCCAGATCGGGCTCGGCGATGTGAATTCTGCCGGATGCAACGGTGTCGACGATGCGTTCATTGGTATCGATACCGACCACCTGCAGCCCTCGGCTCGCAATCAGCGCCGCGGTCGGCAGACCGATATAACCAAGTCCAACCACATTGATCTTTTGGAATTCAGGCATCGAGAAGCACTTTCACGATCCGCTCGCTCGCGTGCCCGTCACCGAACGGATTGTGCGAACGCGCCATGGCAGCATAAGTCTCGTCGTCGTCGAGGAGGCGGAATGTCTCGGCCACGATCCTGTCGTAGTTCGCACCGACCAGGCGCGCCGTTCCCGCTTCTACTCCCTCGGGACGCTCGGTTGTCTCGCGCATCACCAGGACCGGTTTACCGAAAGTGGGTGCCTCTTCCTGTACGCCGCCTGAATCTGTCAGGACCAAATAAGACATCGAGAGCAGGCTCACAAAATCCGTATATTCCTGAGGGGAAATAAGGACGACCCGCGGATGGTCCGAGAACCGAGACGCAAACATGTCGCGGACATTCGGATTCGGATGCACGGGGAGCACCACGGCGACGTCCTCCCTGCGCAGGATGGTCTCCAACGCGTTCGCGATATTAACGACGCCGCCGCCGAAATTCTCCCTGCGATGGCAGGTCACCAGGATGATGCGCCGATTGCCGTGACGCTTCTTGATGCCGTCCCATCGGCACGAGAGCCCTGGATCGGATTCGACCATAGCTTTCGCGAGGATGAGAGCGTCCACCACCGTGTTTCCGGTAACGTGAATGCGGTCATCCGGGACATTTTCAGCGCGTAACGCGCGCGCCGCGCGCTCTGTCGGGGCAAAATGTTGATCGGCGATCGAGCCGACGATCTTGCGGTTCACCTCCTCGGGCCACGGCGCGAAGATGTCACCGCTGCGCAGCCCGGCCTCGATGTGCGAGACCGGTATACGGTGATAATAAGATGCCAGTGCACCCGTCATGGCAGTCGCCGTGTCGCCTTGGACAATAACCCTGGTGGGCTTCAACTTTTCGAGGAGTTCGCCGATTTGTCCGAGCAGCCGAGCGGTCAGATGATCGAGAGTCTGATTGGTCGTCATGACGTTCAGATCAAAATCCGGGACCACTTTGGCCAACTTGAGGACTTGATCAAGCAAGTGCCGATGCTGTGCAGTCGCACAGATCGTTACGGAGATGTCCTTGCGCTTCTCGGCCTTGAGCCGGTTGATGACCGGAAAGAGCTTGATTGCTTCCGGCCGGGTTCCGAGAAGAATGAAAAAATGCTTGCGCACGCCTCACCCTCCGATCCGGCTCGGACCAGGCGGAGCGGCGCCGGGCGCACCAAGCGGGTGCCGAAATGCCTGCCTGATGAGGGCTTGCGCCAGGACGCCCGCAAACAGCGTGTTCGTCGTGGCGTATCGCCACCACATCCGCCCAGGCTCCTGATAGATGCGGTACAGCCATTCGAGGCCGAGCCTCTGTATCTGGACCGGCGCGCGCCGAACGGTGCCTGCTAGAATATCGAATGCACCACCGACGCCCATGATAAAAGGTACGCCGAGATCATCGCGGTGAGCGGCGAGAAAGCGCTCTTTCCGGGGGGTCGGCATGCCGATGAAGAGACAATCGGCCCCGCTGGATTGGATGTCCCGGACGACATCACTCTCCTGCTCGCGTTTGAAGTAGCCGTCGTGCCAGCCCGCAAAGACAAGTGAAGGATGCCTCTCGCGCGCGCCTTGCATCGCCTGCTGCAGTACGGCGGGAGTGGCTCCCAGGAAATAGGGCTTGAAGCCTTCATGCGCACATACCGCGAGCAACTCGGCGAGGAGATCCACACCCGCGACCCGCGACGTCGCCGGAAGCCCCAGTGCTCGAGCGCCCCAAACAATCCCCATGCCGTCGATGCCGACAACATCGCTGTTGGCCACATCGGCCGCGAGCACGGGATCGGATCGCATATTGACGAATTTGGCGACGTTCAGCGCCACATGTTGCAGCCGTCGCCGGCTGTGCATGGCCCCGCGCGCCAGATCGACGGTTTCCGCCATTGTCAACAGGTCGATGGGGCATCCCAGAAATGAGGCGCGCATTGGAACCTATCTCCTAGAAAATTCCACCCGGTTTAAGTTTGCATTTAAGATTATTATCGAGATAATACGCAAGCAACATTTAATTGCAAGGTTTAAATCGAGCGGACCTCGCCGCACCCTCGCAAAATACGAGGCCGTCGCGCAAACTGGCGGGCAGAAAATCTAACATGAATTAAATAGAGGAATTAACTGATGATTTCGGTCATTATTCCCCACCTCAACCAGCCTGGTGCTCTGGAAGCCTGTTTGCACAGCCTGGACGCACAGACCCTGACGCGTGACGCATTTGAGATCATCGTGGTGGACAACGGCTCGGCAACGCCCCCAATGGACGTCGTTGCGGCTCATCCTGGTGTGCGGCTGCAGCACGAACCGCATCCAGGACCCGGCCCGGCGCGAAATGCAGGCGTCGCTGCTGCCAACGGCGAGATCCTTGCCTTCATCGACGCCGATTGTAGGGCCCATCAGGATTGGCTGAGCAGCGTGGTGAAATGGTCTCGCTTGTCACCGGCTGGCACCGTTCTCGGGGGCGACGTTCGCATTTGGCGGCCGGAAAATGCGAAGCTTGACGCCATTGCGGCTTACGAAAGCGTCTTCGCTTATCGTTTCAAGCTCTATATCGAGCGCCACGGTTATTCCGGCACTGGCAATATGGCGGTGTTTCGCCGCGACTTCGATCGCGTCGGCCCTTTCGCTGGCATTGAAGTCGCCGAAGATATGGAGTGGGGGGAGCGTGCGCTGCGGGCCGGACTTCGATTTCGATACACCCCTGAGATGATCGTCTTCCATCCGGCCCGGGGCTCTCTCCAGGAGCTCTACGCCAAATGGGACCGACACATCGCGCACTATCGCAACATGGCGGAAGGTAAACCCATTTGGCAATTGCGCTGGATCGCGCAAGCTTTGCTCGTCCTCGCGTCACTCGCGCCAAACGCCGTGACTGTGCTCACCAGCGACCGCCTACACGGTAGCGGCGTCCGCCTCAAAGCTATTGCCGTATTGTGTGCTGTCCGAGCGCACCGCGCCATGACGATGCTCTCGCACCTACGAGGGCGCCGAGCAGTCGCCTGGAACCGTTAGCGAAACGCCAATTCTGTCAGGCGCCGCCAAAGGCACAATTGTGGGTCAGCTCCTGCAGGTCGGTACGCCGGCCGAATGACCACAGGATCCAACCCAGCTCGTAACTGCGGCACTCAAGCCGAACTTCCACGTTAGTGTCTTCGATCAGCCGCGGCCCTTTTCCGAGCCAGGCGTTCTTGAGCGCGCGCAATACCCGGGGCGCCCTCGTTGTCAATTCACCTTTGCGAACCTGCGAGCGGAGGGTCAGGTTGAGTTCAGGCACGAGCATGGCTCGGCCCAGTTGGTTCTGGCCGAGTACCCAGTTGAATCCCTTGACCAGGGCGTCCCGCGATCCCCTCAGGCCAAAGCTCTCTGCCCATTCCAGCAGTGCCGGAGCCATTCCATACTGATGGACAGAATAGACTTCGTAAAAATCAAGGACGCGACCGTTCAGCGCGTCGAAAAACCAAGGCCATTCGCCCTGTGGACCTTGAAGCGCTATCAGATTGCGCACACAAGTATCGGCCATGACAAGCGCGGAAGCATCGCCAGCGAATTCACCATATTGATAACAGGCGATCGAGAGATAGGTCTGCGTTGCAAATGACGAGAAACGGCGCCGAAAGCCGAACGGTGCATCGAAAAACAATCCCGATTCGCTGTGCAAGCGTTCCTTCAAAAACCGATATAGCGGCATGGCGTAGCGCCACCATTCGTTCTCGCCCGCCCTCGCCTGAGCCACGATCCCCGTGAGCAGCATGCCAAGATCCTGCGCACGGAAAGCCCTCCACCGGGACTCATCGGCAAGAATGGCTCTTAGCTGGTGTTTGACCGGCTCCGGTATTTCGACGCCGAGCTCGGCGGCGCTCCATAGCGCCATACCGAAGGCGTACTTGCGCACCGGGAGCCTCGTGAGTAACAGAACATTGCGATGGAATATTTCCGGCAGATCAATACCACTTGGAATTCCAGCGACGCGCGACATCCCGAGTAAAACGTTGAGAGTATAGAATACGTCGCTGTTGGGTACCGACTCATTGGGCGAAGAACGTCCATCAAGATGGTAAATGTGGGACCACCGACGATGTTCAGGTAGCCAACAACGTTCCAGCCCGTTGAGCGCATAGTTCACGAGCGGTGAATTTTGCGAGAGCTTGCCCGCCGCTGTGGGCACTAGGAGCTTCGCCCCAAAATTCGGACTAATGATCATGGTCATCGCCATTCCAAGCTGGGTTAGTATTCACGAATGCTTTCATCCAATCCGCGCAGCAATGGATAGAGGAAATAGGAGATCACGGTGCGCTTGCCAGCTTTCAGTTCGGCCGTCACCGCCATACCCGGAATCAGTTGAATGCGCTCAGCCGGCAGCCGAAGGTGCGTGTCCGACAAATCGACCAGTACGCGGTAATAGGGAGCTGACGCGCGGCGCGCACCTTCGGCCTTCGGGTCCGGCGAGAACGTGTCCTGACTGATGATGCGGACTTCCCCCGTTGCAGTTCCATATTTCTGGAAAGGAAACGCTTCGAACTTGATCCGGACCGCTTGTCCAAGCGCCACCTGACCGATATCCCGACCCTCGACGTTGACCTCCGCCTGAAGAGGCACGTCACGCGGAACCAGGACAAACAGCGTTTCCGCTTCGCGAACCACCGAGCCGACTGTCCGGTTTGCGATATCCAGCACCACGGCATCTGCCGGCGCCTGCAGGACGACCAACTGTCGACGAAGCTCGGCTTTCTTCAATTCCTCTGCTGCACCATTGCGCTTCGGTAGCGTCTCCGCCACTTCCTGATAAGTGGCGCGACGAAACTCCTCGACGAAGACCTTCTGGTCAGCGCGGGCCTTGTCCAGCCGATGGGTCGTATCGGCGATACTGCCACGAACGCGCGCCAGATTGCTCTCAACTTCGAGCCGTGCATCGCGAGACAGTAGAAAATTCAGCCTCGAACCGACCTCTTTGTCCATCAGCGTGGTGCGCATGGCTTCAATAGAACGCATCGTATCGAGTCGCTGAAGGAGAACCGCCTCTTCGTCCTGCGCTGTCTTCAGATTGGCTCGAGCGGAAGCGATCTGTGCGTCGTAGTTCTGGATCTGCGCCTCATAGGCGGCTCTCCTCTGCAAGAACAACTTGCCCTGCAGGATTTGGTCCGCATTTGTGAGCTCCTTGGCGGCATACTCCGTTCCATTCAATTCGGCGCCAAGGCGATCGATCGACGCATCGAAACCAGCCACCTTCCCGCGCAATTGATCGAAATCAGCCTGCGAGAAGGTCGGATCGAGCGTAGCCAGAACGTCGCCGCGGTTGACGCGATCACCGGCCTTGACGTGGATCTCGCGTATGACCGACGTTTCCAACGGCTGTACGACCAGGTTTGGACGTGTCGTGGTCAATTTCCCCTGCGCCGTGACGATCGTCTCCACTTGCGAAACGGATGCCCAGGTGACCGCGAAGGCAATTAGCCCAAGCACGCCGTAGAGGGTAAGGCGCGCGAGCCGCGGCGGCGCTTGGTGCTCGACTTCGGTTGCATCGGACTGGAACTCGGCGATCACAGGCGCCTGTCTTGGCACTGGCCTGAATAGCTTCCGCCGTCGCTCGACCGTCCTGGCCGGGACCAGATCGTTCCTGTTCGCGTCCGTCCGTGTTTGCCTTGGCTCCATCATGCAATCTGTTTCATCTGCTGGTTCCACAAATGCCTGTAGATGGTGCATTTCGACAGGAGGTGGTCGTGGCGATCCACGTCAACGATTCGGCCGCGGTCCATCACCAGGATCTGGCTTGCTTCGGTCAGCATGGACAGCCGATGCGAGACAATGATGACGGTACGTCCCGCCGCCAAACGGCGGAGATTGCGCTTGATGATCATTTCGCTTTCGGAATCGAGGGCACTCGTCGCTTCATCGAAAATCATGATCCGTGGATTGACGATCAGAGCCCTCGCAATCGAGAGCCGCTGCTTCTGCCCGCCGGACAGGTTCGAGGCATCTTCCTCAAGCATGGTATCGAAGCCACGGGGCAACCGCTCGATGAACTCATCGGCGCCTGCGAGCTGCGCCGCAGCGACGACTTCGGCAAATGTCGCGTCCCGTTTCACGCAGGCGATATTGTCGCGAACCGTCCCTCGAAACAGGAAATTATCCTGCAAGACGATTCCGAGGTTTCGGCGCAGGTGTGCCAGGTCGAGCTCCCTCGAATCGTAACCGTCGATACGGAGCAGCCCCTGCTGCACCGGATACATGCCCGAAATCAGCCTTGTGAGCGTCGTCTTGCCGGAGCCGCTTCGGCCCACGATCCCGAAGATCGAACCTGGCTCGACGGTGAAGGAGACATCATCGAGCGCCGGCTCTCCCTCAGCTCCGTAGCGAAAGGAAACATTCTCGAACTCGATTTTGCCGGCGATATCGGGGCGCAGCCCATCTTTCTTGCCGTCACGCTCAGGCTTCTGATTCATCACCTCGCCGAGCATTTTCACGGCAAGAGCAACTTCCTGGTATTCGTGCACCATGGTCACGAGTTGGACCAGTGGTCCGGAGACCCTGCCGGCCAACATGTTAAAGGCGACCAGCGCGCCGATTGTCATTTCTCCAGCGAAGACATCGAGGGCTCCGACAGCGATGATCCCAATCGTCATGATCTTCTCGAGAAATCCGGTGAGCGCTTGGGCACCGGCGGAAATCTTCTCGACACCGAATCGCATGGTAATCGACTGTGCACAGCGGCTATCCCAGATCCTGCCCTGCACGGGCTCCATCCCCAGCGACTTCACCGTGCGCATACCGTGAACTGTTTCGACGAGGAGAGCCTGCCGCGCACCTTCCGCCTGGTAAAGATCGTAGAGACGTCGCCTGAAAGGACCCATGAGCAGGCCGACAACAGCGCCGCTCGCGGCAGTGAAGGCCAGAACCATGAGCGTCAACTTCACGCTGTAGAGCGCAAGTACCGGCAGGAAGACGAATAGCGAAAGCGCGTCCAGGGTGGTTAAGAATAGTCGACCGGTCAGAAACTCACGGATTCGCGCCGCCTGCTGCATGTGCTTGACCAAGACCCCCGCTGCCATGTGCTCGAAGAAGGTGACCGGCAGCCCGAGGAGATGACCGAACGTCTTTGTAGCAACTCGAATGTCGACCTTATTAGTCGCATAAAGCAGCAAGTAGCGCCGCAGAAAGCCGAATATCGTGTCAAAGACGAGTGCTGCGGCCGCCCCTGCCGCGAGTACGTAGAGCGTGGTGAAGCTCTCGTGAACCAGAACTTTGTCGATGACGAGCTGGAAAAAGATCGGGATGACGAGTCCCAGCGCATAGAGCAGGATGGCCGCAATCGCGACGTCCCTGAACAGTCGCCATTGAAGAAGCAATTCCGGCACGAACCACCGGAGGCCGAAAGTCCTGGGAGCCTCCCGTGTCAACTGCTCGCGCTTGATCAGGATGATGTCCCCGGCCCATTGGGCACAGAATCGGTCTCGGTCAACAACCAAGACCTCGTCCTTGCGGTCGGCGAGCGGGTCGAAGACGCTGACGACCTCAGTGCCCTCAGCTCCCAATCCTGCACCCAGGACAACGATCCAGTTGCCATTGGCGAGCCGCGTCAGCGCCGGATAGGCTTCTCCGAGACGGATCAGCGCACCCCACTCCATTTTCGTGCTTCTCGCGCGCAGACCTGCATCCTTGGCCATGCGCAACAGAAGGTTCAACGAGAGCGGAGCGGCTACGGCATAGGCGTGCTTTAGACGCTCGACCGCCAGGTCGACGCCGTGATGACCGGCAATCTTGGACAGGCACTCCAATGCCGTCTGCGTCGCCAATCCAGGCGGGTCCACAACCAGGCCTTTCGCGCCACCAGCGGCGTCGATTTCACCGGAAGTTCGAAGAGACATTATGGGACCGTGGCGTGCTGGGCGCGAGCGCATCGCGTACGACCGACGCACCGTTGTGCGACTCAGCTGGCTGACCTCGCCGGACTACGCCCGCGTCGACCAACCCCTGAAGCGCCTTCTGCATCACATCGACCGAATTGGCGAAGGATTCGACCGAAAAGATCAGCCGCTGAGAAAACACGCGTTTCGGGACATTGTTGGCGTCACGCTCCGTCGGTGAAAGACTGACCAGATCGATGCGGACGATAGTTCCGCTGACGGTAATTTCTTCGATTCCGTCTGTATATAGTTCGGCGTGCATCTGGTGTCTCCTATGCTGCGAGCTGCTGCCTGAAAACCACGTCAACGCCGTAGCTCGTTGCGTTGTAAGTGTTGGTCGGAAACAGACTATCCGTCCCGTACGCAAAGACACCGTTGCCGTTGATCGATGCCGAGGATGGGGCCGTCAGAGGGCCGTTGGTAATTGCGTTGGCGAGGAGGCCCGGATCGGATGCATAATTCCCGGCGGTGTGATAGGAGGCGACGTAGGTCGTTCCCGGCATGATCGTCACGGGCGTGGCAAAATTGACCTGCTGCCAGCCGTCGGCCGTTTCGCTGGTAAAGGTCGCAGTTGCCAGCAAATTTCCGGTGCTGCTCCAAAGATCCGCAACGTGGGTGCCCGTGTTGGATGGCCCCTTGTAAAAACGAATGCCGACAACATCGCCTGGCGCAGACGTCTGAAATTTGACGCCAAGTTCCACTGACTGTGGATCATTCGCCGTCACAATGCTGGGCTCATCACTTGCGCTGAACAGGCGCACAGTCGTCGAAGACGGAGCGGTCACATTGAGAGAGACGGATGTACTGGCGGTGCCACCATGGCCGTCGGAGATGCTATAGTTGAAGGACGCCGTTCCCGTGTAACCGGTCGTCGGAGTGAAGATCACGCTGTTGCTTTGGGCGTTGAAGTTGGCGACGCCATTCACACCGCCGCTCGCGCCCGTGATCGTGAGCGTACCGCCATCGGGATCGGTGTCGTTGGCAAGCAGTACCGAGGCCGGGATCGCGAAGGGGACGCTCTGCGTGGCATAGAGGCCACTGTCGTTCGCAGCGACTGGTAACTGGTTGGCGCCGCCGCTCGAGCTGTTGAACACGACATCCACCCAGTAGTTGCTTGAGTTATAGCTGCTGGTCGGGAACAGATTGGTTGTTCCGTAGGTGTAGACGCCATTGATGCTCGCCGGAGCCGTGAGCGGACCGTTGGTGCGAGCAGCGTTGAAGTAGCTGGTGGTGGAGGCATAGTGGCCGTTGCTGTGAAAGCTCGCGACGTAGGTGGTGCCAGCCGCGATAGACACGGGACTGCTGAACGTGAGGGTCTGCCAACCGCTGCCGCTCTCGTTGGTGAAAGTTGCGCTCGCCAGTAGCGTGCCGGTGCTGCTCCACAACGAGCCCGTATGAGTACCGAGGTCATTTGCACTCTTGAAGTACTTGATACCGCTGATCGTGCCTGCCACAGACGACGTGAATTTCATCCCGAGGTTGACTTGGGAGGTATCCGAATTCGACCGTATCGCCGGGGTATCTGAGATCGAGAACAGGCTCACCGTTGAAGGAACTGGCGACACTGCGATATCGAATGTCTCACTGCCAGTGAGGTTACCAAGATCAGCAGCAGAGACCGTAACGGTGAGCGTACCAAGGTCCGCAGACGTCGGCGTGCCGCTAAAGGTGCGGGTCGACGCATTGAACGCGAGCCAGGCGGGAAGGGTTGAGCCGCCCGCGGTGTAGGTGAGCGAGTCGCCGGAATCGATGTCCGTGAAGGTGCCGGCGGGCAGCGTCAGCGAGAACGCCGAGCCAACGGTCGCAGCCTGGCTGGCGGTCTGAATCGCCAGCACCGGTGCGTCGTTGGCGCCATGAATGGTGACAGTGAGCGTGGCCGACGACGGGACGCCCACAGAGTCCCGCATCGTATAGCTAAAGACATCTGTCAACGTATTGGTCGGCAGCCGCAGGGCCTGCACAGCTACATCGTTCTCGTTCAGCGCGTAAGTGAAGGCACCCGACGGGTTGAGCATCAAGGTGCCGTGCGCGCCCGCGAGAGCTGAACCGGGTGTGACGTTGGTCGAGCCGAAGCTGACTGCAGTGACAGTCTTGGTGTCACCGGCATCGGGATCGATATCGTTGGCCAGAACATTGCCGATGGCCGCTATGCCGCCCGTGCCGTTGTTTACGCCACCCTTCTCGGTCGCATCAGCGGCATCCGCGGCCGCGGTTGGCGGCGTATTTGTGGCCGAGGAGGAGCCGTTGAAGACGACGTCGACCCAGTAATTGGAGGATCTGAAGGTATTCGTCGGGAACGCGCTTCCGGATCCGTAGATATAGACACCATTGCCGCTAGCCGGAGCCGTCAACTGGCCGTTGGCAAGCGATGTCGCGAAATAGTTCTGGGTACCGGAATAATTGCCGTTGGTGTAATAGGACGCGACGTAGGTGGTGTCTGCCGTGATGGCCACGGGATTGGAGAAATTGACCTGCTGCCAGCCGCTGGCCGTCTCGTTCGTGAATGTAGCAGTTGCAAGCAGGGTTCCGGTCGAGCTCCAGAGATCCGCAATATGGGGGCCGGTATTCAACGATCCCTTGTAGAAGCGCAGGCCGGTTATTGTCCCGTTCACGGATGCGGTAAACTTGACGCCGACTTCGACGGGGCTGGTATCGCCGGAATTGGCGACGTTTGGCGCATCGCTGGTGCCGAACAGGCTCTGCGCGGAGACAGGATAGTTGACCTTGAGCGACACCTGGCCGGACCCGCTTTGGCCGCTCGTGTCCGTGATCGTGTAGGTGAAACTCGCCGCCCCGGCATAGCCATTGGTGGGGGTAAAGGTCACGGTCTGGTTCTGCAAATTGTAGCTTACGCTTCCATTGGAAGGGCTACTGACGCTGGTAAGCGAGAAAGCCAACCCGGACGCGTTGGTGTCGTTCGCGAGCAGCGCTGATGCCGGAAGGTTCAGCACACCATTTTGGCTAACCGTGAAGCCGCTGTCGGCGTTAGCTTGTGGCACACTGGTGGCGGAGGAGCCGTTGAAGACGACATCGATCCAGTAATTGGAGGATTTGAAGGTACTCGTCGGGAACGCGCTTCCAGATCCGTAGCTATAGACTCCGTTGGCGCCAGCCGGAGCCGTCAACTGGCCGTTGGCAAGCGATGTCGTGAAATAGTTCTGGGTACCGGAATAATTACCGTTGGTGTGATAGGACGCGACGTAGGTTGTGCCTGCCGTGATGGCCACGGGATTGGAGAAATTGACCTGCTGCCAACCGCTGGCTGTCTCGTTCGTGAATGTAGCAGTTGCAAGCAGGGCTCCGGTCGAGCTCCAGAGATCCGCAATATGGGGGCCGTTATTTAACGATCCCTTGTAGAAGCGCAGGCCGGTTATTGTCCCGCTCACGGATGCGGTAAACTTGACGCCAACTTCGATGGGGCTGGTATCGCCGGAATTGGGGACGCTTGGCGCATCGCTGGTACCGAACAGGCTCTGCGCGGAGACAGGATAGTTAACCTTGAGCGACACTTGGCCGGACCCGCTTTGACCGCTCGTGTCCGTGATCGTGTAGGTGAAACTCGCCGCCCCGGCATAGCCAGCGGTGGGAGTAAAGGTCACGGTCTGGTTCTGCGAATTGTAGCTCACGCTTCCATTGGAAGGGCTACCGACGCTGGTAAGCGAGAAAGCCAGGCCAGACGGGTTGGTGTCGTTCGCGAGCAGCGTTGACGACGAAATGTTCAGCACACCGTTTTGGCTAACGGTGAAGCCACCATCGTCGTGAGCTTGCGGCGACGTCAGGCCTGAATCAGTGAAAACGACGTCCACCCAGTAATTCGCGGCGTCGATGGAGGAAGCATTGCTGGGGAAGATCGGGCTACTGCCATAGGCATAGACGCCGTTGAGGCTGCTACCGGGCGCGGTGAGCGCACCTTTCGTAAGACCATCATAGTCGATGAAGTAGAAGTCGGTTGAGGAATAGTGGCCGGTGTTCGTGTGATACGACGCAACATACGTGACGCCGGCCTGCACACTGACCGGCGTCGCAAAATCAACCTGCTGCCAGCCGCTCGCGGTTTCGCCGCTAAAGGTGGCGCTCGCAAGCAGCGTGCCGTTTGTGGTCCAGAGATTACCGATATGGGTACCGGTATTCTCAGGCCCCCTGTAGAAGCGAATGCCGGTGATCTTGCCCGACACGGCGGGAACGAATTTGACGCCAAGCTCAACCGCGCCGGAATCGCTGTTCGAGATCACCGCAGGCGTATCGGTTGAACTGAATAGTGTCGTGTTGGAAGATCGTGTGACCGTGTAGCTAGTGCCCGCACCGGGTGTTTGCAGGTTCAGACTGTCGTCGACCGCCCTGGATTTGAGAGAATATGTTCCCTGAGCGCCTGTGACGAACGTGTACGACCACGCCACGTTCGCCGCGCCGACATTGCTGTTGGCTGGATGCCAGGTTGTTCCACCATTCGTGGAGATTTCGACGCCGGCAATCCTTCCACCTACGTCGGTGGCCGTCCCCGTCACCGTGATCGATTGCCCCTCGACAACGCTGGTAGCCGAGAGATTGGTGATAGCGGAGCTCGGCGCCGTACGGTCGGTCGACTGGATCGCAGCCGTCAAGTTCTCCTGCAGCGTCCCCGGCTGAACCCCCATGTCGGCGAAAAGGTTAACCATCGCCTGCTGGACATTAGGGTCCACCGGAGTCGCAGGTCCGTCGTGGTCAGTAGCAAGCGCCCACGGCCAGTTGATTGATCCGGCCGAGAATATTAGTGCGCCACTGACGGGATCCCGATGCAGCACGAGATTGTGGGTCGCCGTGCCTGCTCCGAACGTATTGCCGTAATCAAGCAGATACTTTCCGTCCACATTGACTGTCGAAGATGAGACACTGACCAACCCGCCTGGACGGAATCCATTGTCCGGCGCGACGTCCCATTCAACGCCCAATAGACCAGGTACGAGCGAGGCGGTCTGTCCGGGTGCTGTTTGCGCGACGGCCGAATTGCGCCAGAAGCGCAATTGGGTCATTGAGTACGGTATCGTGATCGTATCGTATCGAAATGCGTTGACGGCGAACAATGTGCCGGTCAACTGATTCGAGGGAAGAGGCGTCGAACCGAACCGCGGGTCAGAGTAGTTGCCGGTCGCCTGTCCCGTCGGATCAATCAACGCATTTGCGTGCGTATCCTTGTAGCTGATGAGCGTGCGGTTGGCTGTTCCGCTGCCATCGATGCTGGGTGCCAGCCTTGTCTTCCAGAAGATCTCGTTGCCCGTGAGAAACGCAAGGTTCACGCCGGCATGCGCTGCCGCCTCTACGTTGGCACGCTGCGCTTCGGTCCAATACTCGTCATGCCCCGCGTCCATGAAGACTTTGTGATTGAGCAATAACGAGCCGTCTGTCGCAGCATCGATTCCGGAAATGTAAGAAACATCGTAACCGTTCTGTTCAAGCCAATAGATGGCCGCAATCTCAGCCGCGAACGGAGAGTCTCCCCCCTCGGAGAACGTACCGGTGCCGTCACGCGTCACGAGGGGGCGATTGTAGCTGACGGCGTAGGCCGATCCGTTGATGCCCGGGCCGTTTCCGAAATAAAGATTGGCGCCTCCCCAGCCGTTGTAGGCCTGCCAGTCCTCATCACTTGTCTGCAGGACGACGTCGCTGTGCGAAGCGTCGTTCCTTATGATGAACGGGATCTGGAAAATATCGGCGCCGTTTATGACGTTGGCGATGTAGACGCCCGAGGCAGCATCGGTTGGCACGCTCCAGGAATCGGTTACGCTCCAGTTGCCGGCATCGACGAGACCGGTCGACGGGTCACTTAGTGCAGCGGGTTGGACGACCGCGGCGCCCGCCTGATGCTGCAGGCTCGTAACCAGCCTGGCGCCATTGCCGCCATAATACCCCAACCGGTAAACATCGACGTGATAGTTGGGGTTGCCGGTCAGGTTGTTGATCTTGAACTGGACAGTTCCGCCGACATTGGTGCTGATTGCTGTCGCAAATCCCTGGGTCAGAGTCGAATTGTCGCCCGGCTGGATCTCCCAGACACTTCTCGGCGTGCCTGGCTTCTGGTTTTCCAGCACGATGGGATTCGTGGGTGGATCGGAGACAATGGTGCCTCCCTGCCCATCGCTTTTGAAATTCCAATTCAGGTCCATCCCCGAAAACAGCAAGGTGACATTGGCCGCACCATTGCTGAAATCGACTGTGCTAATGTTCGAGCTATTGTCGTAATGGACGGTCGCCGACATCGACGACGTGAAAGGGAGATCCTTCAAGTCGATGAGGTTGCCTGGCGAAAGCGGCGCCCCGGCCGACGAACCTGCGATTAACCCGTGGAACTTGGCCGACTGATCGAGGACAAGCGTGCCAACTCCCGTGTCGAACGATACGGTTATGCCGGAGAACGATCCATTCAAGAACTGGCCGGAAATCGAACCTCCGATCCTCAGGACCGCCTTGTCTGAAATTTCGAAAGATCCCGTACCGCTGACGTCGCCCTTGAAGTCCCCTGTCGCAATGCGGTCGCCAAGAAACGCCCCGGCTTCGACTTTCCCATTGTTCAGGACATCGCCTTCGACGATGAAGGGCGTCCCGGCACCGAACGAAAGCGTCGCACCTGTATCGAGGACCAGGCTCCCAATATCGACGCTGGCCGTGCTGGTGACGATATACGTTCCGGCTGCATCGAGCAACGCCGAGTCAATGATGCCCGGGACGCCGGCGCTCCAGCTCGTAGCGACATTCCAGATTCCGTCGCTCGGATGGGCCCAGCGGGTGGTGCCTGAGCTCGAAACCGATGATGATCTCGGCGGCGTCCCTTCGTTTGCCACAGCCGCGAACGTCGGGCCCACGCCCTGATGGCCGCTCGTCAAAGATGTCGAAGACAGCAGGGCAGACAATCGCGACTGGAAAGATGTGGAGAAGAGACCGGGCAGAACGCCGCGCAGGTCTGACGGATCGCCCGAGCCGGCCCGAGACGACGGTTGAAGGAACGGGGCCTCACCAACGAGAGGCGGCAGTGTGGATGACCAGCTTGCTAACGGATCGGCAAGCGGCCGAGCCCAGAGGTTGGGCGGTTCGAAGCCGGCGAATGCATTCCAGAACGTCCATTCCTGCGAAAGGGCGGGAATCTCCTCCCCCGGAAAAACGGCCCGAGCTCCCCGGCCGAAGTCGCTCGCCTTTTGAACCAGCATGGCCATACCAATTAAATAACCCAACCATATATATTTTAATGCTATTTTAAACCGGCCGTCAATTCAATGCGCACCTATTTAACATGATTCTAGATGTCGGCGCTGGGTAACCCTCTTGCAAAGCGAATTACGGCAGCCGCGTGATTTCGCTCAGATATTCGCCGTAGCCGCTCTTCCCGAGCGGCTGGGCCAGCGCGAGAAGTTGACCACGATTGATGAAGCCGAGTCTGAAGGCGACCTCCTCGAGACAGGCGATCTTCATTCCCTGCCGCTTTTCCAGGGTCTGCACGAACGTCCCTGCATCGATGAGTGACTCGACCGTGCCGGTATCCAGCCAGGCAAACCCCCGCCCCATGCGCTCAACGTGCAGCGCGTTGGCCGAAAGGTAGCGCATCTGAACATCGGTAATCTCGAGCTCTCCGCGCGACGACGGCTCGACGCGACGCGCGTAGCGGACAACGCAATTGTCAAAAAAATACAGCCCCGTGATTGCCCAATTCGACGCTGGGCGTTTCGGTTTCTCCTCTATCGATACCGGGCAATCCTCCTCATCAAACGCGACGACGCCGTATCGTTCGGGGTCCCGCACGTGATAGGCAAAAACCGTGGCACCCTCCTCACGTCCTGCCGCCCTGGCCAGCAGTTCGCTCAGGCCATCGCCGAAGAAGATATTATCTCCAAGCACCATCGCCACACGATCGTTTCCGATGAAATCGGCACCAACAATGAAGGCGTCCGCGAGACCGGCGGGACGGGTCTGCTCAGCGTAGCTGAGCCGAATTCCCCACTGGCTCCCGTCGCCCAGCAACCGCTCGAACTGATACCGGTCTGAAGGCGTGGTAATAATCAGAATCTCACGAATCCCTGCCAACATCAGCGTCGACAGGGGATAGTAGATCATGGGCTTGTCATAGATCGGGAGCAACTGCTTGCTGACCACGCGCGTGATCGGATAGAGGCGCGTTCCGCTGCCCCCAGCCAGCACGATTCCCTTCAGCATCGGTTTCTCCTTCTCCGACCAGCTGGTCGAGACAAGCTTCGAGTGAATGGCGCCAGGACGCCAATCGAATCCCGAACACACGTTCGGCCTTGCATGAGTCCAGGCGCGAGTTTCGAGGCCGACGCGCGGCGGTCGGATACTCTTCTGTCGTGATGGCCTCGAGCGCCGGAATTCGCGCTCCACGGCGGGCGCGTGCGCAGAAGATCGCCTGCGCAAAGTCGTACCAGCTCGTCTCGCCTCGCCCGGCGAGGTGGAAGATGCCGGCCGTGGCCCTCCGATCGTCCGTTACGGATCGGTCTACGATCCGAAGGACGGCCTCCGCGAGGTCGAATGCATAGGTGGGATTTCCAAGTTGGTCCTGAACAACCCTCACGGTTGCCTGCGTCTCACATAACCGCAGCATCGTCCGAACGAAGTTGCTGCCATAGGGACTGTAAATCCACGAGCACCTGATTACGGTCGCAAGTGGGTGCGCGGCCAATACGGCAGCTTCGCCGGCAAGCTTCGATGCGCCGTAAACATTCACCGGCGCGGGAACGTCACTTTCGTCGTACGCATCCGGTTTCGCACCGTCGAATACATAGTCGGTCGAGAGATGAATGAGTGGAATATTCATCTGCCACGCAACATCTGCTAGCGCCGCCGCGCCATCGCGGTTGATGCTGAACACTTTCGCTGCTTCAGATTCGGCCTGATCCACCGCGGTATAAGCCGCCGTATTGATGATTGCAGACGGCGCGATCGACGCGATGAGCTTGTCGATTCCCTCGCGGTTCTCCAGATCGAGCTCTCGGCGCCCGAGAGCCACCGCGGGCAGACCGCGCACCGCAGCGAGATCGCGAAGACACCTTGCCAACTGGCCATTCCGTCCGGCAATGAGGATGGGACGCTCTGACATCTTCACCTCAATGTTGGGCGGCCAGGAGACCGAGACGCGAGCCGTCATAGACACCGCAGCGCGCACGCTCCCACCACGCACGATTTTTGAAATACCATCCGACGGTTTCGGCCAGGCCCTGTTCAAAGGTTCTCGTCGGTTCCCAGCCAAGTTCGCGATGTGCCTTCGACGCGTCGATCGCATAGCGCGCATCGTGCCCCGGACGATCCGGCACGAACGCAATAAGAGATCGTCTCGCTCCTGCGCCCGGGGATAATTGATCCAGCACGTCGCAAATCCGGGTGACGACCTCCAGGTTGGATCGCTGGCCGTCTCCTCCGAAATTGTACTTTTCGCCCGGTTTCCCTTCATGCAGCAGTCTTATCAAGCCGGCGGCATGATCATCGACGTGAAGCCAGTCGCGAATATTCTTGCCGTTACCATAGACTGGCAGAGGCTTCCGGTCGATCGCATTGAGGATCGTCAGCGGGATCAGCTTTTCCGGGAATTGGTACGGGCCGTAGTTGTTCGAACAATTCGATACGATGACCGGTAGACCGTAGGTTCGAAACCACGCCAGTGCGAGGTGGTCGGAGGCGGCCTTGCTGGCCGAATACGGCGAACTCGGTCTGTAGGGCGTGTCCTCGCGAAACAAGTCGTCCGGCCCCAGCGAACCGTAAACTTCGTCTGTCGATACGTGGATGAAGCGGAATTGCTTCCGCTTCGAAGAGGGCAGACGTTCGTAGTAAGTCCTAGCGGCCTCCAGCAGCGTGTAGGTGCCGACTATATTGGTGTTGATGAAGGCATCGGGCCGGGTGATCGAACGGTCGACGTGGCTTTCGGCGGCCAGATGTATGATCGCGTCCGGCTCGTAGTCGGCAAATGCGAGATCCATAACTTCGCGATCGCAGATGTCGGACTGCAGGAACGAATAAGACTCTAGTCTCTCGACGCTCGCCAGCGAATCCAGGTTGGCTGCGTATGTCAACTTGTCGACGTTGATCACTGCGGCACCAGTCTGCAGCAACAAATGGCGACACACTGCAGAACCGATAAAGCCCGCTCCGCCGGTCACCAAGATACGCATTACGGTCGTCTCCATTACTCGAAAACGCAACCAAGCTGGTTGAGCGCAGGAAGTGTTTGATCCTTTGGCGATACTTGAGCCTCGGAGGTTGTCACGGGCCACTTGATCGCCAATGCCGGATCGGCCCAATAGATGCCGCCGTCATGGCTCGGGGCGTAGACCTGGTCGACCTTGTACAAGACGACGGTCTTGGGCTGCAGCGTACAGAAGCCGTGCGCGAACCCCTTCGGAATAAACACCTGCTCACCGCTTTCACCATCCAACTGGATTGCGATATGCTTGCCGAAGTTGGGCGATGAACGTCGGATATCAACGGCAACATCGAGAATGGCCCCGCTCAACACCCGTATGAGCTTCGCCTGGGCGAAGGGCGGGCGCTGGAAATGCAGGCCGCGCACCGTGCCGATCCGAGCTGAGCTGGACTGATTATCCTGAACGAAGTCGTGAAGGATTCCCTTTTCCGCAAAAGCTGATCGCTGGAAAGTCTCACAGAAGTAGCCGCGGCCGTCCGAAAACCGTTCCGTTCGAATGACTTTGACATCAGGGATCGCCAAGGATCGCAGTTCCAGCATCGGGTACCTCCCGCCGGCCCTCAATTGGGTCGGGTTCCATGCGGCGGACCATAATCGCTCGATGGGATTAATCGTCCGCATGCCAACCCGAGTTTAAGGTTTGTGTTATTATCGATGCAAAATGCCGACCGGACCGCAAACTTTGCCGTAACGGCCCGAAGATGCGACCCTTTCCTGATATTTTCCTTATTTTAATTAATAGATGACTTATTTAATTTGGCAAGTCAATTTTTATAAGCTAGATAATCTCCCTCACCGACCCGCACGTCCTCTTTAAACGTTGATCTGCGGGCGAACGCCTAACGTGTGACCCCACCGTCGGACAGGTACGTGATGCTCCAGAACAATCTTCAACACACGGATAGACTACGGTCGCCAGTGAACGTGCTGGCTCAACCCACCCAGGCGGACGGCGGAGGTATCAGCGACGTCATCAATTTCGGTATTGGGCTGCTACGACGCCAATATCTGATGATCCTTGTGACCGCTGGACTCGTCACCGCGGCCAGCCTGCTCTATCTCCGGTTGGTGTCTCCAACCTATACCGCGCAGGTTCAGATCCTGTTGGCCAACGCCAGGCCTCTATTTGTTCAGCAGCAATCGCTCCTTGCCGAGCCGGCTTTCGATCTCAGTCAAATCGAGACCCAGCTTCAGCTCCTGAGATCAAGGGCCACTGCGGTTGCGGTCATCGACCAGCTGAAACTGATGCACGATCCGGACTTTACCGCGTCAGGGCTGTCTCTACAGTCCCTCTGGCAGCGAATTCGATCGTGGGGCTCGGCTGGATCGAAGAAGAAGGATGGACCATCCGATTCGCCAGGCGAGCCATCGGACACGATGGTAGACGCATTTCTCAGTCGGCTTTCGGCGGGACGTGTCGGGTACAGCAACGTCATCGAGATCAACTACAGTTCAAGCAGCGCAGCCCGAGCCGCCGAGATCGTCAATGCGGTAGCCAATACGTATGTTGCCGACCAACTCAGCGCGAAATTCGAGGCCAATCGCAGAGCAACAAGCTGGTTGCAGGAGCGGCTGAGCGATCTCGGTGACCAAGCCCTCACTGCGCAGCGTGCCGTCGACGTCTACAAGACCCAGAACAATATCGTTTCCCTGGACGGAAAGCCGATCGACGAGCAGCAGATCACCGAAATCAACAATCGATTGGCTGCGGCACGCGCCCAGACCTCCGAGGCCACGGCCAAGCTGGCTCGCTATGAAACTCTGATTGCTTCCGATCCGACAAAGCCGTCCTCCATTGTTAATCTGGATGCCATCGGGACCGACGCGCTGAGCAGTCAGATCATTACGGGGCTGCGCCAGCAATATCTAGAACTCACGAGACGCGAGGCCGAGTTGACGGCCAGGGTTGGCCGCGACCACTTGGCAGTCGTCAGTGTCCGGAACCGCGCGCGGGAGTTTCGCGTCTCCATTTTCGACGAAGTCAGGAGACTTGCCGAAGTCAGCCGAAGCGAATTCGAACTCGCCAAACAACGGCAGGAAGAAATCGAAAAGCAGCTGTCCAAGGCCGTTTCGCAGTCTCGTTCGGTCAATTCTGCTGAGCTGACCATCAAGGATCTGGAAAGCCGGGCAAAGGGCTTGCGTAGCTTGTACGAGACCTTCCTGCAGCGCTACATGGGCTCCGCACAGCAGGAGACATTTTCTATCTCAGAAACGCGGGTACTTTTTCCCGCTTCGCCGCCGGCGAGCAAGAGCAAGCCGAAGACCAGGTTGGTACTGGCGCTCGGCATTTTCGGCGGTCTCGCTCTGGGCCTCGGGCTGGCGCTCCTCAGAGACCTCATGGACCGCGTGTTTCGTACCTCTTCACAACTGGAAACCGTGTTGGAATTGCCTTGCCTTTCTTTGGTCCCATTATTGCCAGCCCGCAAATCTCCGAAGCTGCCGGTTCGCTCGCAGCCAACCGATGATGATGTTCAGCAACGCATAGTTTCGTCTCTGACGGCAATTCATCGGACCGTGGTCGGGATGCCCCTATCTCGATATACCGAGGCAATTCGTTCCATCAAGCTGGCCATCGATCACAACCCGGCGAAAATCTCCTCTCAGGTCATCGGCATTACCTCGGCCCTACCGAATGAGGGGAAAACGACGATTGCAGCCTCACTCGCGCAATTGATCGGGCACACCGGCAAGAAGGCCATCATCGTCGATTGCGACCTCAGAAATCCGTCGCTTTCATCGATCTTTGCACCCAAGGCTACCAGCGGAATCATCGAAGTTGCAAACGGCAGCCGATCCCTGGCTGACACAATTTGGCGAGATCCCACGACCAACCTTGCGTTTCTTCCCTGCGTGCGGCGGGGACCCCTGCTTCACACCAGCGAGTTTCTGTGCGCCGACGATATAAGCAAGCTGTTCGACCGTTTGCGAAAAGACTATGACTACGTCATCGTCGACCTTCCTCCCCTGACCCCCTTGGTCGATGTCCGAGCCACTTCGTCTCTAATTGACTGCTACATTTTGGTCGTTGAATGGGGCCGGACCAAAATCGATGTCGTGCAGCACGCTCTGCACACCGCACCCAACGTTCACGAATCGCTGATAGGGGCAGTTCTCAGCAAAACGGATACCAAGGCAATGGCTCGATATGACGGACATCGGAGCTACTACTATCATGACAGCCACTACATCCGTTATGGCCTTTCTGGCTCTTGAGGCCTTCTCGTAGCCGCCTGCACGTTCTTCGGCCAGCGGAGTGGCCGCACCACACCATGGTGTTTACATGATTTTCCGGCTTGTCATGTTAGCCGAGTTTGTGGCGATCATCGCGGCGCTCGCAATGCCGGAAAGCCTGCAAAGCTTGGGATTGGCATCATTCATACTAGCAACAGCCGCGCTGGTTGTAGCGATCTTTCCATCCCTCGCCTCCCTCGGGCTCGCCAAGGTGCTCCGGCCTGGTGCCGTCGTTGTGCTCGCGGCTCCGGCCCTCTGGATGGCGCTACAGGCGGTGCCGATGCCTATGGACACGCTCGGCAATCCCATCTGGGCAACCGCTTCGGCGGCCCTAGGCAAACCCCTCGCCGAAACGATCACAGTCGACAAGGGGGCGACTATGCTCTCGCTCGCGCAGTATTGCGCTGTTCTCGCCGCGGCCCTCGTCACTGGGGTCATCACGCTTGACCGATATCGTGCAGCGCAAGTCCTACATATTCTACTGTCGATAGCCACGATTGCCACGGCCATATGGTTCGGCAAGACTGACGGTATCGGCGGGGCCGATGGCTCAGCCGTCGCAGTGCTCGGCGTCTTGTTCTCCTGCGCGACGGCAATACGCGCGGCCGATCAGATAGCGCGACACAGTCGGCCAGGAGCAATTGCGCCAGTTCCGCTCCTTGTTCTGTCCACCGCGACCATCGCAATGATTGTCTGCTTGGCCGCGCTGCTCGTTCGGACCAACTCCACCGCCGTCATCGCCGCCCTCCTCGGATCAGGAATCTTGCTCTCGGTGTTCGCAATTCGCAGGTGGTTCTTGGGCTTGTGGGGTACCGCCGGCGTTTTCGCAACCGCCGCAATATTCTTTGTTGCCAGCGTAACGGTCATTCCGTTTAGGACGAACACCGATGTGACGATCGCCTTGTCAACGAGCAGCCAGATCGCGACGGAACGGATGCTCCAGGACGTCAGGCCGGCGGGATCCGGTGCCGGAACTTCGACGGTCCTTTTGCCGCTTTATCGGGACATGGGAATTGGCGCCCCGCGAGAAAGGCCAACGGCTGCCGCCGCAATGGTTATAGACATGGGCTGGGCGTTCCTGTGCGGCGTTGTAGCTATAGCGATGCTCGCCGCTTGTATTCTGATCAGGCGTTCTCTTTCACGAGCTTACGACTACGTGTACCCAGCCTTGGGCGCCGGCGCTTCGATTGCACTGACAATACTGGCCTTTGCTGACCATGGAATTCTGAGTTTGGGAGCATCGCTTTTGGTCGCTGCGCTTTTTGGACTAGCGTTCGGTCAAAGCGTCTCCGGTGCGGGCCGTGAGGCAATGTCCTTGGAATCGAAAGAGGCTTCGGACCGGATGGCCGGTCCAGTTCCGGCATCTCGTCCAAGGCTCGCGCCAGCGTTTGTCACCCTTTGGCCGCGCGTTGCCCTGGCGGTGCTTGGAATAGCGCTGATCATACCGACGATATGGATGATCCTCCCTGGGTGGTATCTCGGAGGTCAGTCTTCGTTAGCGGCAGCTATTTCGGCCGCAGCAGGATGGTCGAACGAGACCTCGAAACCAGTTTCGGTTGCGGCAGCGCATGAAGACTTTTGGATCCGAGGGGAATCACGATCCAGTAAAGATCCGGCTCTCGCCGCGGACGAGCAAAAAACGGAACTTCCGGCAGCGTCGAATGCGTTTGCCCGCGCGCTACGCTCGTCGCCGCTCCGCGGCGACATTTGGCTCATGCTCGCGGCGGCGTCGAAACAGAATTCGATCCAGACGGCAGCGATGCTCAAGATGTCGTACTATACTGCGCCGAATGATCTGGATCTGCTTCCGCTAAGGCTATCCGTCGCACTCGCTACAGATGCCGTGGTACGGGAGCTTGAATTTCGAGACTTGATCAAGCGGGACGTCAGCCTCGTCGTTACGCGTCGACCTGCTATCAGACCAGCGCTTGTGGCCGCGTACCGATCAGCCTCGGCCGAGGGGAAAATCTATCTCGAGAAGCTGATTTCGGAGCTCGATCCGACCTATCTCGACAGCATGCGCGCACGGAACTCGCGGCAGGGATCTAGATAGGATCCTCCGAGCAGCGCGACATATTTAATCGCCTAAAACTAAGATTTTTTCTTGATAAATCGGTCAATTAATAATATATTAAATATTAACTAGCTGGTGTTCAGACAATGAATTTCGTGAACCGACATTTCCCCGATCGGGAGGTTACGGATCGTGTCAGTCCCGGGCCGATAGTATCCCGCCAACACAAATGGCCCCTCCGTTACGACTCGATCGAATACGTGGCGCTCTGTGCGGATGTTGCGACCATTGTTTTTGCGAGCGTCGTTTCGACGTGGCTGTGCCAAACTCAGAATGGGTGGGCTGCAGGCGACTTAAGCGACGCACTTGGCTTGGCGCTAGTAAGCGCAGCATGTCTTGTTTGTCTGTTGAAGACCCACGGCCTTTATCGGCCAGCTGAGCTTCTTGTCCTCCGAAGTCAGATGCGCGCCGTCTGGATCGCATGGGCGTCATTGTTGCTCTTGATATGGGCCGGGTGCGGCTTTGCAATTGGTCCCGGCTCTTCTCACCAAGCAGGCTCACTTTTCGCTGTCCTGGGCCTGGGCTTGCTTCTGGCCGAGCGGTGGGGAGTGAGAGCGCTTCTGGGAAGAGGCTTGAGCGGCAGAAAATTCGCCACCACAAACATTGTTGTGATCAGTGACCAGCCGCCATCGAAAGACGCCGGACTGTCTGAAACGCTGGCGATGCATGGTTATTCTGTCCGAGGCCGGTTCAGCCTGCCCCCAATCGGCTTCGGTCCTGCCTGCCGAAGGCGGCTTACGGCTCGCGTGATTGACTACATTCGCAGTTCCGAGTTCGACCAGGTGGTGGTGGAAGCGGACCCGGAACGGTGGCCCGAACTTCGGGCCTTCGTTGCCGACTTGCGGGTCTTGCCGCTACCAGTCGTGTTCGTGCCGGTCGGTACGACATCCGAACTGCTTCGACATCCTACGCGAAGTCTTGGAAGTACCGTTTGTGTTGAACTCCAGCGTGGTCCTCTTACGCCGCTGGACTGTGCGACCAAGCGAATGATTGATCTTTTCGTCGCGGGGCTCGCCTTGACGATATTTGCCCCGCTGCTTGTGATGGCCGCATTTGCGATCAAGCTGGATTCGCCCGGCCCCATATTCTTTCGACAACAACGCTGTGGTTTTAATGGCCGGATCTTCCTGATCCGTAAATTCCGGACAATGCATGTGCTTGAGGACGGGCCCGCGATCCGTCAGGCCCATCCCATCGACCGACGCGTCACCCGCGTCGGCAAATGGCTGCGTCGAACAAGCTTCGATGAACTGCCACAGCTGTTGAATGTTCTCGACGGCAGCATGTCGCTGGTGGGTCCGCGTCCTCATGCCTTGGCTCACGACGGAGAATTTGACAAGCTCGTGCGGAACTACGCCCTTCGCCGCAGGGTCAGGCCAGGATTGACCGGATGGGCCCAAGTCCATGGCTGCCGCGGTCCGACCCCCACAGCCATCACGGTCGAAACAAGAGTACAATACGATCTCTGGTACATCGACAACTGGAGCCTTCGCCTTGATCTTGTAATCCTGCTGCGAACTCCCATCGAAGTGCTGCGGGGACGCAACGCCTATTAGGCGCACAGGATCACGGCGCTGCGCCGGCCATTTGACCGCAACCATCCCATCGATCAGTGCAGATTAGGTCACGCGCGCTGACGAAGCTTCGAACTCGCATCCCCTATTCGAAAGTCCTCAATCCTACGGCCAGACTTCACGGCAGCAACCAACCACCGCGGCCGCTTGCCGCGACCCGACCAAGTCTCCGACGTCTGGGGGTTCCGGTATTTCGGCAGCACCCGCGGATACTTGCGTCTCACTTTGCCGTTCGGAGACACGCCCGACCCGCTCGCGTCCGCCAAAACAGCCATCCCGCCCCCGAGAACCGCCAAGCGCTTCTCTAGTTCGTGCTTTTCTGCCTTGATCCGATCCGATAAGATCCCACTAATTTCCTCATGGAGCGACCAGAGATCGTCAAGGGACATCGATTCTAATTCGAGTTTCTTAGCCGGCATATTTGCACCCGTAGTTGCGCCCAACTTATTATTGCCCCAGATCGGCATTAATCAAGACGGTGAACTCGATTACCCAAAGAAATATACGGAACCAAGCTTAAATTCGCGCTCCAGATAACTGCGTTGCACCAGCTAATCAAGCCGAAAAGATGAGCTATACGCACAGTTAAAACGCGGATGGGGCGAAATTCACCCCGCGAGCGGGCATGGAACCATTCAAGCGACGCCGACGTGACGAGAACCACATCAAAGTGGCCATACCGGCAAGCTGCAACGCAGTATTCTCCACGAATACGGTTGGCTTGCGGGTTTACCTTTCAATGTCCCTTAGCGCTGGTGCCTGAGCTTGACTTGGGCCTTCGGGTCTCGAATGTCCGACGGTGCAACCGGGGAGGGACGCTCCCGGTTATATCTTAAGACGCCCAGGAGGAGCACGAGTGAGTCCTCTTTTCCCGCGCTGCAGCAAATCGTTGATTGCCTTCCATTTTAGCAAAATAACCCTCGCTATAATTATTTAATTATATATTATTTATTCATTATCGCGTCAATTTAACCACTGACTTTGGTCCACGCTGACGGATGGATCAGGCGTCAGTCGAACGGTGACGAGAATGCTATGCGTCGGCAAGATCTCGAAGCCATGGATTTCGAGGAACTTTGGATGCTCCACGAAGAGCTGACGAAGATACTTGCCGAAAAGATTAAAGTCGAGAAGCAGGAGCTCGAGAAACGTCTTGCGCAACTCAACCAACCGGATCAATTCGGTCAAGCTAAAAGCGGGGCGGCCAAGGATGAAACGGACCAGCCACCGCGCCGCAAATACCCGAAGGTCGTGCCGAAATATTTCAATCCACTCCACCCCACAGAGACTTGGTCGGGACGTGGAAAACAGCCTCGCTGGCTAGTTGCCGCGCTCCAATTGGGGCACACGCTCGAAGAGTTCAGGATTCGCGAGAACGATGAATCGTCCGATCGGAATGCTGGTGGTCAAAGTCATTAGCTCCGCGCAACTGCAGAATGCTGGTTGCTGAAGCTGTTTGGCCCTGCCAAGGCGCTCGTGCGAGCGTTGTTAGCTTTAAACCTTTCCCACACGAACTGCGGTGGCTGCCCTCAACAGAAACTGTAAGGTGTCCGTTCTTGGCACGGACCACAAGCCCGGCCGGCGCATGCCGGTTTGCGTGTAGCCAGAGGTCGCCTCCCTCCGGTAATTTCTGAGGTCCAGGACCGTCATTGCGAGGAACGGCACACGTGTGGCCGGAAACCGCGCTTGCATCAATTGTCGCATGAACTGCAGACGAGGAATCAATCGGGAGCGCATTGAGCGCGGGATCTCGACCCCAAGCAGCGCAGCGAGAGCGAGCAGCTGGGTTTCGACGGCGTTCTTCATCAATTCGCCCGAGACGTGAGCGGCAAGTTCATCCCAGTCCAGGCCCTCGACGGAATTGTTCAGGTCGCGCAACTCAACAAGATGCCGCAGATCGAGTTCGCCAAGCCAATAACCGTGGTCTTGAAACTGATCATGGATTATCAACATGAGCGCTTGATAAGTGGGCGTCGGGACGTACGCGCTTCCCCGCCCCAACAGTGCGGGAACGCAATGGTTCAGGGCATGTCCCGGGCCAGCATAGAGGTGCGCGGGTCCTGGAGCGGCTCGCTGCAGATCGATGGTTCCGACATCCCGCGGTCGAGTTAGCTCGACATACCATCTCGCACTTTCGGGCCGCGCTTGATCATGAACTTCATAGCCAATTGCGCCCAGAGAGGCGATCGCTCTTTCAGCTTCGTCCGGCATGACCATAATGTCCAGATCGGACATCAGACGAACTCCTCGCCGTTCGACAGGCGCGGTGACTAACATCGCCGCCCCCTTGAGCAACACCGGCGTAACTCCCCGGCCGTTCATTGCTATGAGAGCCTCTTCCAATTGACCGGCCAACCGTTCGTTGCGCAGCACGTTTCGGCGATGGATCAGGCGGACGTACGCGCAGACGTCCTCTGGCAACACCGATGCAAATTGATCGACAAAGTCAATGAGAGCAGGCGTCGTTAACGTCTGGTTTGCGAGCCCAATCAGGGAGGTCCACTCCACTTCCACGGGCGGCAACCCCCGCAAGCAATTGCAAAGGCTCGTCAGTGCCGCACTATGCCTGGCCATTGCACAAATCCATCAGCAGCCGCCGAGCCATCGCCGATTCGGAATAGGTTAGTTGAAACGATTGCGCGCCCGCAACAATCCGCTTCAAAGCGAAAAAGCCGGCCTGCGACAACTTCCCGTCCGCGGCAAATGCGCCCTCAATGAGCCGCTTGATCGAATCAAGCTGATCCAACGAGGTCAGCTCGACTGGGCCGCTTGCAACCCGGTTCAGAAAAATGATCCATTTGGCGGAAAGGCATCCATTGCGCGCATCCGAAATCGGCAAATACCGCACCTCGGCGCCATCCGACCGGCAATGCGTCATGCCGTTCCAATTGCTGTACAGTCGCGACAGCAACTCCCACGACCCCTTCTTGACGGTGAGAGCAAATGGGATGCCGCAGATCGCTCCGTCAACCGCAATCAGCGCAACATCATCGCCGGCATACTGAAATCCAGCGTCCACCAGCTCCAGTGCGAGAGTTGACTTGCCGGCTCCCGGTTGGCCGCACAGCAGCAAACCCATGCCGCACTTCGCAAGAGAAGCGGCGTGGAGCGCAAAAGCCCACTGATTGCTTCTGATAAGTCGCTCGGTGATGTAAGCTTTGATTGTAGGTGCCAGAGCTGCGGCTTCACATTTGTGGATGCTCGCGTCATTCCCGCGGAAGAATACCTGATCGTCCAGCACCGTTGTCTCGATCGCAATATCCTCCGCCTCCCCGCCGCTGTCGTCCGGAACACAAAACAGCGAAATCAACTGTTGCAGGAGGTCCCAATTTGAGGCCCGGATACTGATCCTGCGCTGACCAAGAATCGTTGAGAAGGCGCAATTGGCCGACATTCGCCAGTCGAGCTCGAGCAACCCTCGATTGATCCAGACGTTCATCGTCTGCCTCGTGAACTCGCGCGCTGCGCGCTCGCCAATGCCTAGCTCGCCAAGCTCCTGATGGACCTCTTCCAGAGAAGCGCCTTGTGCCAACTTGCACCAAATGAATGCCCCCACCTGATCCAGCTCATAGATCTTCTGCCCTGTCTCGGTGAAAAGCACTGATCGACCGTCCAGCAGCGCGAAGACTGCACCCGCGGCCGGTCTGAACACCATCTCTGCCGATGTTTTTTCCAGCATGGCTATGCTCAGTATCAGCGATATCCGTCTCGCCGCTGTGTCGACAACATCCTGCGGTGTATCATCCGCGGCGCAATCAAACGAGCTACAGTAGCCGAGGAAATTCAGCTTGATCGCCGTACTGCAGCGGCGCGAATGCACATCCGGCGCGCGTGCACATCACCTGATTCGGATTCGTTCGAACTGACGCTACGGCCCCAGTCACGCCGCCAGCTGACCACCCTCGCTCACCCCAGACGCAGAAATATTCAACACTTGTTCTCCAGGAAAGCTCACCGGCGCAATCAACCGGTGAGAGTCCAGGAGATACCGGTAAACTTCCCGATGGGCACTCCGCTCGCTTAAGACGCGCTCTTTTTCGTCTATGCTCGCTAGTTTCTCACGCATTTGGGCCAACTGCTGCGCAACCGAGGTGGAGCTGTGCTTCTTCTGGATCGATTTCCGCATCGTATCCTCCGACCAAAAAGCTTAATAAAAAATAACTTACGGGATTGACGGCAATTAACAAGAGGATTTATATCTTCGCCATATAATCAAAATTTATTTCATGTTTGAACCGGATGCAATCGTTCAAGTACCAAGAAGCGTGTTCCGTGCCGAAACGCCAAGCAACGGGAACAGCGTCTTAGAGGCTCGCCGCGATGATCTTGACCTCCCTGCCGGCAAGCCTGCAGGACAGCAAAAAATAATGCTTAACGAGAGTCGCAAACCGGACTGACGGCGCAAGGTTTAATCTGCAGGGTTAATCTACGAGAAATATTTCGCTGACGAGAGTGGGGTGAAAGCAGGTGATCGAGTTAGCCAATTTGCCCATCATTAGGCAGCCTAATCGTCTTCGTCGCAGGCGGCATAGTCCGCACAAAACTCCCACCCGCTCAGATTGGCCCATTCCAGCGGCGCCCCAGGAGCTCTCGAGGGCCGGATAATCAACGCCCGCCCTGCCGAGCCAAAGACTCGGCGGCGCCCAAGGATCGCTCAAGCAGCGATCCGGCCGGTTGGAAAAACGCCGTCACGAGCAAGCCGCCCTTTGCTCGAACAAGCACTCCCAGTGTGCGATGCCCCCCAAGTAACCCGCACTGAGATGACGACGCCCTCCAGCCGGCTGGTTCTTTTTCCTTCGACAACGAGTAATTTTCCAGGGAGGCTCACGTGGGTATGATCATGGTCAAATGTCCCCAAACTGGTCGCGCAATTCCTACTGGTATTAGGTCGGACCGTGAGGCTTTCCTGCGGAGCGTTGTGTTTTACGGCAATACTCATTGTCCGGTCTGTCGCGCCAATCACAACTGGTTCGCTCGCGAGGCCTGGGTCGAGGAGCCGGTGGTGCGGGCCAGGGAGATATTCGATGGAACGCCGCTGTGCTGATGCGTAGCGGGCTTCGATACCGACGTAGCCGAACTGACCGCATTACACGAATTCGGGCCGACCGCCTCATTTGGCGTTCGTAGTTGATCTGGAGCGACATGGTTGTCGCACCGGCTCAGAACCGGGCTTGACAGCGATTAGATGCGCTCGATCACGGAGCAGCACTCATACAGATCTTCTTTTGAGGCACCTACTTCTAGTCACGGCTTTCTTAGGGATGCTCTGGAGGGATGCGAAAATATTTTGGCCGATCGTCGTAAAGCGAACTGACGCCCTCATGAACCGTGCGTTAAGCATCACACCGGCAGGTCGTCACAAGCTCAGGCTTTCGGTCGCTGATCCCGCGAGGACCTGGTTGGGGGTATTTTAGTGAGTAATCGAGTTTGCAGCCGCTTGGCTGTTCTGCGTCGAAAGGCGATGGAGCTCGTCAGCTTGCTTGCTCAATTACAGATGCTTCGAGAGCAAGTGCGAAGGGCGGAAAGGCGAAGCCTCGGAGAAAGAGCGAGGCTAGGGTCGGCATCCCGGATGCGGAGGCGCCGGTTTGGGACTAATTGCCGCACGAGGTTTCAATAAGAGCGAGCAGCGGGCGTAATTTTCAGCGAGCTCGAAGACGATCGTTTCAGAGATCGCCGCTGAATCCCCCAATCACCTCCTGACATAGCTCCAAGCCAGTCGATTGGCTGCCCGTGGGGCTCTTATCTGCCGCGCTTCATCTGAAAGACGATTTGAAAGCAAAGTGAAAGTGGAAATCGCATTGGCAGTAACGCCATGGAGGCGAATTTAGTTCTTCGATATAATCATAATTAATCCGACACAAAACAGAAAATAAGGTGGAGGAAAAGAATTGGGAGGAGTGGATGGAGACCGTACGCCGCTTGCGCGCGATGGCGTCGCTGTGCCGACAGACTTCCGCGCATTATCCTGATCGAAGCTGGAAGCTTCTCGCGGAGGCCGAATTCTGGGAGCACTTGGCTAATGGCGTCCTTCGCGAGCATTTCGAACAATGCACGGCTGGCTCCCCGCCTCCACCGATCCGAGATGATCCGAATGCCGCCGAATCGAGCGCGCGCATCACCGCGTGAATGCCCTCGCCCAAGCCCTCGGCCGGAAGCCAGGCAAGTCCTCTTCAGGGCGTCTCGTAGAGAACCAGACTCTGCCGGCGGCTCCCAGTCCAGGTCGACCGGTCACACGCTCATTTCGAACGAACGGCCCGGCGGCGCGCAGACCTGAGCAGGTTGATGCCGGAGCGCGCTCGCTGCCCGGCTCGGGCCGCTCGGACTACCGGGTTCCATTTTCTGGGCCGGGAATGCGCTTATGCGAAACTGTCGTTCGCCGTTGGATTACCGCTTGGGCGTCCAGCACTTTTTCCCCAGCTGGTGCGGCGCGTGGCCCGCTCACCTGGTCCGAAAGGCTGGAGCCCCTCCCAAATGTTCCAGCGGTGTTTCCATAGACCCTCGCTGCCGGTCTGTTTCGGCTAAGTGACGGTCCAACGACCATTTGCTCCTCGTTGCTCGTGCCGGTGCCAATAGCTCCGATCGGCAGACCATTTGGAGCGTGGCCAGCGCCGGCATTTCTTTTGGCCTGCGCTGCAGCGCGCGACCTTGACGTGGCGGGTTGAACGTCCGGACCGTTGGTTTGGATGTTGCGGTTCAGGTTTGCACCAGTGCCGACGTCTTGCGTCCCCATTCCTGGAGGCGCCGAGCGACCAGGGTTGGCGCTGCTGGCATTTGTACCCATGCCGGACGGCGCTGAGCCGCCAGTACTGGCGCTGCTCGTGCCTGTCCCAGTGCCGGATCCTGCGGAGCCCGCCATTGCGCCGCCTCTTTCGGGCAGGGCCAGCATAGCAACGCTGGTGATAATCGCAGCAATGAACGAACGGATTCGGTGGATCATTGGACCATCTCCTTCTGAGGCGAAAGTCACGAGTCGCGTCTGTAAAAATTAGGTTGATATATAAAACGTTGATTAAACTGATTATATGGTTTATTTTTGTTTATATCCGAATTGCCGTTAACGGGCCGCCCATTAATGTCGCGGATGGGAGCGCAAGCGCCGATGCAGGTAGGATCGGGCCTTAGATCGCCCCTGCGCCGCGGAGAGGTCTGGTTTGCTCCGGATGACGTTCTTAGCTATGTGCGCAAGTGCGCAACAATGTCGGTGTGGGTTGCATCGACTATCCTGACGATATTGTCGGTATTGACGACACCCGTTCTCGCGCGGCAACCAAACCGGCCGGCGATCGACACCCATACCATGACGACGCATCTGCGCGGCGCGACTGGGGAGCGGCGTCCGGCGCAGCTGAAACAATCCGCCGACACGAAGATTCTGAAGCTCGCACAAGCCACGCTCAGCAACACCGGGGGGTCTTGGCAAACGCAGACCTCGGAACAGGAAAGGGTACAGGCCCTTGCCGGTGACCTTCGAACGTGCAGACAAGAGCAGGACACCGTGCTGGGACTGTTGCAACATGCACGCGAGCAATGGAACAGCATCGCGGAAGCCGCCGAGAATGAAACCGAGAAACTGCACAAATCGCTCCGGGAGGAGCGCTCGCGCACCCAGCGTCTGGAGCGGGAACTTGCCACGACGCGTCACGATCTCGAATTGCAGGCGCGGCTAAGTCGCGAAATTGGCACCGAGGGTTGCGAACTCAAACACCCGGCACAGAGTGACCCGCGACAGCTGCAACACACTGCCGAGCGGGAGCGAGATCGGGCAAACAAGTTGGAGCGGGATCTGTCAGCCGCCCACCATGGCCTGGAGACCCAGTCGGCAGAGCTAGCCAGGCAAGTCGCGGCAATCAATGCGAAAGAGGTTGCGGAGAGAGCATTGGCCGAGGCACAGGCAAGCCTCAGACAGGAGCACGATCGCACCAAACAGCTGGAGGAGACGCTCGCGACGATGCGAATCGAGCTCGACAGCCGTGCCTGGCAGATCGCGAAGGCGACAGAAGAAGCGGCGCAGACCAAGCGAGCGACCGAGGATACCTCGGCTAAACTGAAGCTCGCATTGAAGGAAGAGCAGGAAAAAGCAGATGCACAGGCGCAAGAGCTCTCGTGGGCGCGTTCCAGACTCTTCGCGTATGAAGCGCAAGCCGCAGCAGACGATGATCGAGCCGAACAGTTGAAAGAGCAGCTTCAGCGAGAAAGCGATCGACCTAGCGGAGGTGAGCAAGAACTTGCCGCAGCACGCCCGAATGTCGGACCGCGGCTACCCGAGGGGGCGGCGGATGAAGGCGGAGCCAGCACTTCGCCGACAGGGGAGCTGCTCAGGACACTGCTGCCGGGGTCGCCGCAGCCCGCGCCCGAGCAAACTCCGCGAGAACTCGTGATGATACCAGCTGAGCCAAAGGCGCCATCCCCGGTTCTCGGGAACGAAAACGCCGCCGAGCTCGTGCGATTGATCGCTCGCGCGGCCGGATTGCTTCGACAAGGCGACATTGGCGCGGCACGAGTTGTCCTGGAGCGTGCTGCTGAATTAGGGAGCGCACCGGCAAGTTTCGCGCTCGCCGAAACGTATGATCCGAGCCTGCTTGCAAAATGGGGCGCGAGCGGAACGCGCGGCGACACGTCCAAGGCGCGAGAGCTTTACGCCAGAGCAGCAGCCGGAGGGGTCAAGGAAGCAAGGGAGCGGTTCGACGCACTTGGTCGTTAGCAGCATCGGTGCAGACAAATGGTCGTGCGCTGTATCAACTAGTCAGATCGAACTTAAACTTACGTGTCGAAGTGAAGAGCGCAGCGGACAAAACAGAATAGACGTTCCTAGGGGAGCCGGATCGATGAAGCAGCTGGTTGGAAGACGCTCTTGGTTTCTCCTCATCGTGATAGCCGCTCCGCTTCTGATCATGGGCTGTTGCCTAGCAATGGCCCAGCAGACTCCGCGGGCGCGTGCGGATCATGCAAGGGCGGAAATTGCGGCCATGAACGATTGGACTGTCGGAATTGCCGGAGGTCTGCTGGAAGGAGCTCCCATTCGGCTTGCCGCGGAAATGGCGCGAGTGGCCGATGATGGAACGGACCTCCACGTGTTGCCCATCGTGACCCGTGGCGCAACCGAAAACGTCAATTCGCTGCTGTATTTGCGGGGCATTGATGCAGCAATCATCAATTCCGACGCACTTGACGAGTACAAGAGCCAAGTGCCGGACATCCAGCGACGGATCACCTATGTGCTCAACCTGTTTCCATCTGAACTGCACGTATTCGTCAGGCCCGAAATTCAGAGCTTGAGTGATCTGGTCGGAAAGAAGGTCAATTTCAACACCCAAGGTACCGCCGCAGCTTATTCGGGCCCGCTGATCTTCAGCCGGCTGGGGATCGAGGTCGATAAAGCATTCATCCCACATCAGGTTGCGATGGAACAAATGCGCAGGGGTGAGCTGGCCGCCGTCGTTTTCATAACATCAAAGCCGGTGGATGCATTCATACGTGGTCGCTGGGATGCCGGCTTCAAGTTCTTGCCGGTCCCCTACCAGAGCAAGTTTGAAGATTATTATCTGCCATCTTGGCTGGACGCAGCTGATTACCCGAACTTGATCAGGCAGGGGGAACGCGTGACAACTATTGCCGTTCCGACCGTGCTGGTCGCTTTCAATTGGCCGACCAAATCCAATCGCTTTCATCGTGTGGCGCGCTTTGTCGACCGCCTGTTCTCGCGGATCAACAAGCTGCAGGAGCCCGGTTTCGATCCGAAATGGAAGTCGATCAACTTGGCGGCGACGGTCCCTGGCCTGACGCGTTTTCCCGCGGCGCAGGCCTGGCTCGATCGTCTGCCGCGTTCGAGCCAGGCGACACAATGACGTTCACCCTGATCGCTCTCGTCGTGACGCTCGCGATCGCAAATGACCTCGCTCGGCCCCGAGGCGCCGAAGACCCTATGGCGCCGGTTCGCGTCTCTGATCGGTCCGCAAATGGAGCCGGGGCGTGGATCGTCAGCGAGACCACCTCGCCAGTTGATTATTCATCGATCATCAAGGCTACACTGCCATCTCAAGGGGGCAGTTCCGACGCAGCAATGAGCCTGTCGATACGCTGTCGCGGCGGCCTGACCGAAGTGTTGCTTGATGGAGCCGGCCTTTCGGGCCGCCGCGAGGATTACACCCTTTCCCTGCGCATCAATGATGATCCACCTTTTCAGGTCTCGACAATCACGTCAGCGCGCGGTGTCGCGCTTGAAAGCGATGTCGTTCGCCTGTTGCAATCGATCCCCGGCCACAGCGCACTTTCCGTGCATGTGTCACGCCGAACGGGGACCGGCGCCGGTGCAGTGTTCGCTCTCGATGGTATCGAGAGCGTGCGTGCAAAATTGGCGGCAACATGCAAATGGCCACGCGCGATCGCGAAGCCCAACAATTGATCATGAACCTCAGCTTGCTTGGAGAAACAACATAATGCCCAAATTTCCGAAGATTATCACAGCGATGATCGCGACAATCATCTCGCTCCTGGTCGGGCTGTCTAGTTCCGCGGCACAGGAGACTCGCCTGCTCCCGGCACAGCCAAGTTTGCCTGCAGCCTCAACACATGGCGCGGCCAGAACGCACGCGAATTCATCGGCGCGGGCCGCGACGCCAAAACAATTTGAGCTGGCGCGCATCGCGCCATCGTCTGCTGCCAAGAAAGAGCACCGCTTAATCCTTCAGGTCAACACAAGCGACTCCGCGTCAATGAATCTTGCGTTGAACAACGCACTCAACGTCGCGCAATACTACAAGGAGGTTGGTGAAGGAGTGAAAGTTGAGGTGATTACCTTCGGCCCCGGCCTCCATATGCTCCGCGATGACACGTCGCCGGTGAAAGCGCGAATTGAGGAAATGGCTCTGAGCACGCCGGAAGTATCATTCAAAGCCTGTGGAAACACGCAAGAGAAAATGCAAAAGGCCGAAAACAAAGACATTCCGATCGTTGCCCAAGCCCAAGTGGTGAGGTCGGGCGTCGTTAGGGTGATGCAGTTGCAGGAGCAGGGATGGACCTACGTCAAACCATAAAATGGCGACCAGACAATGCCTATCGAGCGGCTAGGTGCCGGCCTGCGGTCGCGCCACTCCGATCGAGTGGGTCGCCGCAGCCGATGCAAAATCGAACTGGCCTCGATCGGGGACAGATCTATCGCGCGCCATTCACCGGGCAGCGCCAGACCGACTGTCTGATCATGCGCACGAGAGCGACTTCGGGAGAGGGTTGAGCGAACATCGGTTCGTCTCAGTCACTTGCGAGGTCTGGTAGCAATTTTGCGGGGCAGCCCTTTGGCCCGCCCGTCCTACCCGGCCGCCTGCTAAGGTCGACTGTCCCGTAGCAGCATAGGGTATCGGAGACGCAGGACGGCGCGAGCTGTGACACACGGTGCTTCGATTTACGTCAGTTCTGATGACCTCTTTTTCGAAGGCAAGCGATTAAATTCCGCTGGATTTTATTTTGTTAACGCGTCAGATTTCTAGACTTAAAGCGAGTCGATTTTACGTTGGGGGATGTCAATGGCAAAACCTGCCGTTTCCCGTAATACCTTTCGAGGGTTATTCGCTTTTTCTGTGAAAGCTGATCGCAAGCACGATGGCAAATATTGTGTGTTGAAGCTGTTTGGATCCGCTCAAGACATTCCGGATCGGCTGCTACAGCAGTGGTCGCACCAGGCTGATCTACCCGGCGCGGAAGCCATCGCCAACACACTGGAGCAGCGCACCCGCAAGATCGTGAATGGTCGTAAACGCTATGACCACGCCAGCGACTTTCTCCACGTGCTGCTGAGAGACCTAGAGCTAAGGGAACACTGAAGAGACATCGCTGCGTCAGGCTCCGCGAGGTCTTGCAGACCAGAATGATAATGCCTTTTGCCTCCGCGCTCTATATGCACCAGACTGCTATTCTAATGCCGGGCAGCCGGCCCATTTTGTCGACATAGTGCTCGCATGCCGAGGTCGATTTACCAGCCATTGCATGAAAGGCTGCGAACGGAGAACGGTCAAAGTCTCCGCCTGACCTTTTCAGAAATTGAAGCGATCTTGGGGAAGCCTCTGCCGAGATCGGCCTACACCTTCACTGCGTGGTGGAGCACACTGAAGAGAGCAGGTCCTCAAGCGAGAGCGTGGATATCCGCTGGTTATCGTGTCCGGGTCTCAATGAAGCACCGCATCGTCGAATTCTATCGTTCTGAAGTGAACACCAATGATCGTCATGGAACGCCTTGGCTGCATTGACGCTTTCCGTGATGGCGGACCTATCAACCTCGTTGTTCGGGACAAACTGCGAGAACAAGCCGGCGCAGAATCAAGTTGCCACTTCAGGGCCGCGGCGAAAACCGCTGCGGCCCTTTTTTTGGGCGGAAGCCGCGAGCCGAATGCTCCGGAACGTGGCGAGAAAAATCTAATGGGAACGCTGCGCGATGGCCCTAGGCCGCATGAGGGTTGACGATGGTGTACCCTCGCAGGGAGCGCGGGTGAATTCGCGTTGCGTGCCCACCTGAGTTGGCATCGTACGCCTTCCAGATGTCACCGGCGATGTGCTGTTCAAGGACGAAGACGTGTCCACGTCGCGCGGCAACCATTCCCGGTGCTGGCGAGGTGCGGGGAAAGCGCAGCCAATTGGCTGCGAGGTTCAGTTCCGGTACTACCCGACCAAACACTCGTATCGCCGCACCACATCCGCAGAACGAGCGAGGGCAACCGGCCGGACGACCGCTGACGATCTCACTAGTTAAGGCCCCTGAGCTGGCCACAGACATCCGTAGGCTAGCAACGGCACTTCGCTGCAGGCGCGGTGCCGGTCTCGTGTATCTCTGCGCCTGCACCAGCGAAGATGAAAAGTCGCACGGCATAATCACGTTGCATTCTGGTGGCGAAGCGGCGCGCAAGGGGCGCGCTTCAGAAGAAATGGATGTCGCAAAAACGAGCACTAAAGCTACGACTACTCGATTGAACATGCAGGACTCCGGGTTAATAGCCCTGCCCCAGTGCGCAGAAAGCGCCTTTTAATTTGGCGAAATTAAGTCGCAAAAACAGAATTAAATAGAATTTGAAACCGAATTAAATCGAGAAAGGAACGTTTCGATTTGCCTCGAGTCCTGCTTGTGCGACCGATCCCTTGTTGTCGTGGATCGACAGATGGAAAAGGCAGTCGCCTACGCAATCTCAGCGGCCCTCGTGGGTATCGGTGTTTTGATACTGGTCGTTGGCCTGTCCTCCAACTCGCCCGCTTTGTGGGTGGTGGTCGCGCTCGTGCCGATCACGATCGGGATCGTGAGCGCTTTTGGCCCCGTGTAAGGATGGGGAAAACGGCCGATGCGTCAGATCGTCTGCATTTTCCGAATCGGGCCTCTGTGCACGCTCTCAACTGGTTTTAGATTTGCGGGTACACGCGCGTGAGCCATTTCGTCTCTATGCTTCTGCTTGCCCTCGCCCTGACCCTGACCTTGTGCTTCGGGGTGGCAGCCTGGCGCGTGTCGGCGGGCAATGACGTCGAGATCACCGCAACGATTCCGCATGGGGAACACGGATGGAGAGGGAGGTCGAGGAACTGAATGCCTTGCGTCACCCTTCGGCTACATCCTGGCGACTATGAACGTGGACCTTGACGACTCGCCATCGAGCGGAGGCTGCCCCGCGCCTCCTACCGTTCCTGCCTCGGGCTCGCCGGCAGGCCTTTAGGACCGCGGGTCGTCCGTTCGCAACATAGCGATCAGGTTCGCGACCATTAGCTCCAGGTGTGGCAGGGCATCGCCGGGCTCGGCGACGTCGAGATCGTCCACTTGCCAATATAGGACCCGATCCGCGACGGCCGGAAAGCGGCGTTCAACCATCGATCGATGCTCCGCCTCTTTCAATCCTATGACGATATCTGCTTGCCGGCAGTCAGCTAAGGTGCACGGCTGCGGAAGTTCATCAGCCCTGCTCGGGCTAATTCCCAGTGCTTGCAACGCCTCGAGCGCAAAGCGGGAGATGGATCCCGTGTTCTCCGGCGCCCCCCTTTCGGCAGCGCCTCTGGAGAATGCTCGCCAAGGCAATTCCTCTTGTTCAGCAAGGTGATTGAATAGTTCCTCCGCAAACCGGCTGCGGTAATAGTTGCCAGTACAAAGAAAAAGAACCCGCTTGCAGCCATCAGTCATTGCGGGAGGCCAGGAAACGGTGGACCACGACGGCCGCAAGAGACGTGAGTTGTCTCGAATGCCGCCACCTCCTCGGCCTCAACGATCAACGGCTCACTTTCCGCAGTATCCGGCGCGGACCCGTTTATGCCGCGCGAAAAGGAAATACACGCCTTTTCAAACACTGCGATATTCTCCGAGTGAGGTATGTCAAACCGCGCTAAATACTGGAAATGTTCTGGCGGGATCATTATGCCGATTTCTTCAGCGATTTTGCGAACGACGGATTGGAGGTGCGTGTCGCCCTGTTCCCTTCGGCCACCGAAAAATGAACTCTTTCCTGGCTGCGCTGTACCACACTTGTCATCTCGCAGATGAGGAAGGCGTCCGACGTTGTCCATCACTGCGGAAAAACCCGAACGCGCAAGGTCATAGCTTGCCATCAACTGTCCTGACGAACGAAGAATGGCATCAGCTTTTCAAAGATTTCCGTCCGAAAGCGCTTAATCTCCCAGCTAAGCGCATCGCTAAACCCTGCAGCACGGGCATGGATCGTCGCTCGGTCCGCAGTCACTTTGGTGGCCACGCCATTTACGACCACCCAACCCGTGAGGACCTTTCCGTCCCATTCAACAGCGCGATCCCAACCCACCGACATGGCAGCTCCAAACACAATCAAACATAATAACGGGCTGGCCTTATACCCCACCAGGCTCGTCTCACGCCTCGCCGAGGTAGCTTGTTCGTTCGTGCTGCCGCAGCATCCTCATGTCTGATAAACTGATGAGATTAGCGCAACTAAGGTACGGGCGGGCACCACAATCAACTCCTTCCAACTCTCTCGATGAATTCCAACGCGGCTGGGGCAATGTCATCGAACTCGACAAAACACCGGCGCAGTTCATCTGCAATCTCTACAGTTACATCACGGGACCAGCCCTCTACCGTGTTGAAGACTACGATCCGAGCAGGATGCTTGTATTGGCCTTCCATTATTTGGCGCATCAGCGTCGCTCGACCAACGTCGTCTTCGGAGGTTTCGCTCCAGGCACGTCCGAGCCCACCTCCGAAATCCTCAAGCACAAGATAGACGTCACGTGAATATGGATGGGGCACGATGGACGGAGAATGAGGCATGATCTCAAAACCTCGAAAATACAACCTCGATTTAATTTTCTATATTAAACCAAATTCAATTTGGAATTTCAATCTAATTTATAGTCGTCCAGTCGCGCTTTCGATCGGTCGAGACCGCCTATCGATTGACCACTCCTCGGCGCACGAGCTCATGGAGGCGACCATGAAGCGAGCCGCGGAAGCTGGAGGCCACGGGCAAGCGGTCGACTTCAAGGAATTGCTCTGGATGGAGCCGGATTCTGGACCACCAACATGGGCAACGTGAAAAGCAAACTTTGGACGCGATGGCCGGCTCCGGAGCACCGATGTGTGTTGCCGTTCAGGTCGTTCAGCGAGTTCAACAACGCCGTAGCCGGAGACGAGACCCGCCCCTCCCTGTGCTTTGCCGACATCTGGACCAATTGGACGTCGGGCAGGGAGGTCAAGGGTGGGAGGCGAGACCACGAACGAGCTCTATGTGTTACTTTCCACGGAGCCGAACGCGGAGGAAACAGCGCGACTGGCTACTCGCCAGGCGCGGCTAGATATATCCTTTACCTCGCGGCGGGGCTGATGGGCTCGGCTCCATGATGGGAGTAGCGAAGAGCGAACACCTGGTGCCGAATCTTATGGTCGTACTTCGTGACGAGCCTATTAACATAGGATATTGATTTAATTGAATTTAAGGTATTTAATCTTCTGCCAGCCCCGGAGAGAACCCATGCCTGACCAGGACGACCGCCGCGAATTTCTGAAGACCTGCGGAAAGTTCGCTGCCGTGACACCTCCATCCATGACGCTACTGCTCTCCACTTCCCTCACGTCCGATGCGATTGCTAAATCGGGTGCGAGCGCGGTCCACGGCAACAATGGCTGGGGTAACGGCGGCGGCGATGGCAGCCCCAACGGCAAGGACGACAGAGGCCGCTAACATTTTTGGCGGCATGGCAGTTGGAACGGCTCGTCGATTACCAATTTTTCCAATGCCATCCCCAAGTGGGTAATTCAATCCAGCCGGGCCCCAGCTCTTCCCATTGAACCGGAGCTGGGGCTCATTTTTTTGGCTAGGAACGACTTGCCGATTGCCAAGTTTTCCCGTGCCCCTCCCCCAAAGGGGCGGCTGCCTTCGCCAAGGCAGCTTAACAGCCCCAGCTTCACCGCCCTGGAGCTGGGGTCCTTTTGCTGTCGGGATAACTGCAGGCCTCAGGAGGGCGTTGATGCAAGGTTATCGCTCGATCCTTCTTGTCCAACGGTTGAACGACCTCTTTTCCCAACTGTCAGATCTGGAAGATCTCCGGCATAAAGTCCAAGAGGCGGAGCGACGCGCCTCGTCTGTGCCTGCATTGCAATCGCCGCCGAGCACTCAATCGCAGCGACGGCCAGACGCGGGGCAGCAGACCCCCGAGGAGTGACCGGAACCCGATTTAGCCTGCGTTAGCGAACGAGCGTGGAGACTGTGCAGCTCGACTGCCCTGAAGGGAGTGAACTTCACAGCGTCACCGTTCCTCTAAAGGGGGCTTGGAAAGGCTTCGAGGTCGAAGTGAAAGGCAAGCTCGCCACACTAAAAGGCGGGGAGGTCTTTCTGAGGCCCACCGCAATAGTGGGGGATACGTGGTAGCGGGAGAGGGACTCGAATCCCCGACATTTCGATACTTTGTTCTCGTACCGAACCAAGCGAGCCCCTTTCCGACATCAATACGAAGAGCTTGTCCATTCTCCGTTTCCCATGAGCGAGTGTAGCTTTTGGATTGCAGTACGCGGCTTTTCACGTCGATTCGACCACATCCCCTCGCGTCCCCTTTACAACGCGCTTCGGAGCAACCGCTAAAGCTTGCCGTTGTTAGATTTTTCTTGATCTTTCGGTGCACACGTCGTGCACACGCCGCCTTCTACCAATTGGAAAATTTGAACTCTCGGTCCAGTCCATCATGGGCAAGTTTGAGCTAGCTTCAGCAATCGGCGTCCGATTGGAGCCAATCAAAGAAACGTTCACTCCCCTGCCCCACCGTACGTTCAAATCGTGGAGTTGCCGCCGCTTCGACCGCAAGCGGCTTGGACTTTGCGTGCCGTGCGAGATCCGTCCTACGGGTTGCGTGGACAACCAGTGGGGCGGAAGGGGTATCCTGTCAACCGCCCGAATGGCTCGTCTTTTCCGCCTGCGCCGGAAGCAATCTACGATCCTGATCACGGTCCTCTTCGCAACCTTGAGGCCGTGATTTTCAGCCAATTCGCGCAGTGCACCGGCCCTCGCCGGCACCCTTGTCTGCTCCGCCAACACCGGGCAGATGCGCTCCATGCACGCGAGCTCGTCCATATCGTGCTGATGCTGCCCCATGCGGCCGATCAGACTCACGCAGGCCCTGACGATCAATAGGTGGTCAGCCCCGTGCGGGTGCGGATCGGTGGCGGTCGGCTTTATGCCTGATCCAATGAAAAACCCCAGTGCCTTGGAGGGAGCACTGGGGTGTTCTCAAATGAATTGGTCAAGCAATGACGCCTTTGTAGCAGCCCGCGCGCTCGTCGCTTGTGAGTTAGTTCACACGTGCCCATTTCCAACCCACAACGCGCAGTAGGGGGCGCCTCGACCAACTAAGATTCGATAATTTGCGAGGTAACTAGGATGCCGCATTGATAGGCGGCATGTCCCGCTCCGTCCGCCACACGCCTACGGCCGGCCGATCAATATCACCTTCGGCCAGATGCGCGGAAATGGGCCTGCGTGGCGTCCTGGTCTATTCCCATTGCGGTCATAACGTTGCTCTCAGCGCCAATCGCTGGCCGGACGATGTCCGCTTGTCGGATATCGAGCCGCGCTTCATTTGCGGCGGATGCGACTACCGGGGTTCTGAGGTCACCTGCCAGCGTAAACCGTCAGAGCTTCAAGCAACTTTTCCCAACTTACGACAAGCGGTAGCTTGAGCGCGTTCCGAGCTACTAGGAATCGAAAATTTGCGCGCTACTTGGGATGCCGCTCGGATGGCGGCACGCGCACTCGCCGATACACGAAATGGGCAGGCCATTCTCCGCCCCACAGCCCTGCGGAATGGCTCGCCGACGGCCATATGACTTGCAACATCCGATGCCTGAACGGCCGCTGCGATCGCAGGGTGGAGGTGCGGTTCGATACGCTCCCGCAGGATCAGCCGTGGTCGCGCGTCGGCGTGCGCCTGGTCTGCTCGGCATGCAGCGCTGCAGGATCTGTGCATATCGTCCCGAACTGGCATGACAGTCGCGGGCAAGTCAGGCCAAGCCGCCGGCATCAGGTGCGCCGTCGGGCTGGCTGGAACTGCACGAGAGCGGTACCTACATGGGGCTGCTGTCAACTGGCGATGATCTGCTCGGTCAATAGATCAGCGTGAAGGAGAACCACGCCGCGAGTGACGCGCAGAGACAAATTCCGAGATAAGGCAATGCCAAGCGCATCGGGCTTTCCCTCCGAAACGCAAATAAGAATCATTATGTCATGCTGGGACGACGACTGCTAGGAATCTTGGGTTGCAATCGCGCGCCTTAGGACCCCTCCAATGGGACGCTGTTTAACGTTCGCTGGCTCGGTTGAGCTGCCTTGAAGTAGGCGTTGGTGTCGTAGGTGCGCGCACCAACTTGGCGGGGCAGGTGGTTCAGCAATGCCTCGAAGACATGCGGGCCACGCCGAGCAGGCTCAGCCCGGTCCGGCCAGGTGCCCGCTTTGCCGGTTGCCGAGCATAGAGGCAGACGCTGCGTCCAACTCAGCAGGTGGCGTACCAGCCATCAGGAAACGAAAGCAGAGGCCAGGCGCCCGTGTTGTCGTTCGCGGCCTCGGGCCCGGCGTCGATCGGCCGACTTGGCGGAGGACGCGGCGCAGGGGGCGCACCCAGCCCGCGATCATAGGGGTGCTGGTCGGAAGGTCCTGTGCTGAAGTGCACCCCGCACATTTAATTTTTCACAATCAACATTTCAATACACGAATTAAATAAATTAAATATTTGATTTGTACAATCACGAAATGGTTGATAGGTTCGTCATAGCGCCTGTATTCAAGGGCAGGATCATGTCCTTCATTCCCCCACTAGCTGATGATCGCAGGGGCCCTACTGGTGGGTGCCGGCTATATCGGCGTCCTCGTCAGCGGAAGAAAGCGAACAGAGTTGATCGACCTCCGGGCGAGCCGATCGATCTGCCGGCTTTGCCGCTTCTCAACTCTCATGACTCGCGGTAGCTCACGCGCGTGCCCCCCAAGAGCGAGGGTTAGCAATGGCTGTCAAAATCGAATGGGGCTTGCTTGAGGCGATGACGAACGTCCGCAACGAAGCGTGCAAGGCCCGAGACTTCATCATCCAATCCCACGATGGACACGTGCAGGGGCAGATCGTCGTGCCTGACGACGCCGATCAGTTCGTCATGGGGGCATGTGAAATCCGGCTTCTCGAACTGCTAAAGGACGCCATCAAGGAATTGGAGCGGTGAAAGCGCCGAAAATCGCCGCCTGAGCGTGTACCCGATTTGATACACTTGATCAAAGCGGGTGCCGGCCCGCCAGCGTGCACCGTCTGGAGCGCACGCTCGGCTTTGCTTCCCGTGCATGCAAACGATCACAAACTCTCGCTTCGCGTGCCTTGTTCCTTTGCTCTTCCGCCCGCACTGGAATAACCACGTTCGCTAGCGAGCTAGTGGCGTCTTCCCAATTTTTGAGAGTTGCGAGGCGCGCCCTTCATATGACGCCAAGTACCAGGCGCCTCGTTGTCGTCGCTTGTCGGCCTTGCATTATCGGCGCCCGGATAACATCAGCGCTTAGAGCGCGCTGATTGTCTTCGGCGGGGGCCTCTTTGCGTTCCGTTTGGCTACGCTCGATTACCCCCAGGGCATAGTCACCCGAGAATCCTCTTAGGCCCCGGTTGATAACACCTCGGTGAACGAAACCGTTTGCTGAAGCCCCGAAGCACCCCGGAAACAGACCGAGCCTACGTTTGTCTTCGCGACTTAAGAGGGGATGTCAAATGATGACGCTCAAAGTGATTGTAGCTGCTCTCGGCGCGGGATTTCTGGTTTCCATGTATTCGGGAGACTTCGGCGCCGACGTCATTCTCGCAATTGCCACGTGCCTTTCGTAGTTGTGCGATTACGCACTCGCGGCCCGACGCGTCGTTGTCCGGTAACACGCGGTGGGCCTAACGCCTAACCATTCCCTGCTTTCCCCGTAAGGTTTGGCCGAGCCAGCGTAGAGCGATTCTACAAGCGATGCGAGGGGAGGCTTCACATTGAAGCCTCTGCTCATGTTGCTAAATCAAGGGGCTCAATGGCGCGCAACAAGCTGCAGTTCCATTTCCGGAACTGATAGCAGCGCGAGCGGTGGCAGGACCGATAGCTTTACAGATCACTTGCTTTAATCCGCCTCGCCGCTCTGAGTGAATTTTTCAGAATGGCGTGATGGGAGGCGCATTTGCAGAATTTTCGCAAATTCCGGTTTGCCCAGCGATTGAACGAAATCGCTTCTAAGTTCTCAGAACTCGAAGACCTTCGATCCAAAATCAAAATTGCAGAGCGGCGCGCCAAGGATGCAGTACGGTCGCCTGTGACCACTCCATCGTGTTGCGGGATCAGCTTGCCAAAGCGTCCGCCCCGCCCGCTGAGTGGACGGAAACCTACTGCAGTCGATCGGTCTTGATACGCCATGACGGCGACAGCACCGACACAAGTCGTCTTAAGACTTCGAGCTCGTAACCTCCTTCGATTGTCTGCATGACATGGGAGACCCGGCCGGCGCCGCCGCTCACATTCGTCAATCGCTGAAATCGATGGGACCTGGATGATTGTTGAGCCGATGGCAGACGATACTCTGGAGCAGAATATGAACCCGGTCGGGCGTCTCTACTACGCTGGCTCGACCATGATCTGCCTGCCTACTTCACGATCTCAAGAAGTTGGCGGAGCTCTTGGTGCACAGGCGGTGAAGCAAATTGTGCGAAGTCATCCACAGTGGCGGGTTCTCGAGCGTGCGTCGGGCTACGGAGACCCCTTTCAACATGATTCTTGAAGCGCGACCTCAGCCAGCTGATCGCGCCAAGTCTCCGGTCAGCCGAAATCCCGGGCGATAGTCCGTCGACGGCAAGTAGACCGTCTACGCATCGCCTGGCTGAAACAACTTGTCGAAATAAAGACCGTCGTGGGACGGTCTTTATTTCAGAGGCTTGTGTGAATCGGCAGATCGCCACGTTGGCTCATGCTGACTGTAGCTCGGAGCGGCGCAAGGTCTACTTCGTGAGGTGACACGAACAATTAGCCGTCCAAGATAGCCTATGAGAGCCGACGACAGCCGGACCGCGTAGTTTACTCGATCACCTCATCTGCGCCGGCAACGAATGCAGAGGAGAACGCGTGACCTAGCAGTTTGGCCGCCTTCAAGTTGATAACGAGTTCCACCTTCGTAACGAGTTGGACTGGAAGATCAGAAGGTTTCTCCCCCAACAGTACCCTTCCAGCATAGAGCCCCGCGCGCCGATGCGATTGCATGAAATCTCCTCCATAGCTCATCAAACCTCCAGCAACGGGAAAGTCTCGGGTCTGTGTGATCGCGGACACACGATACTTTTTCGCGAGATAAGCCAACTGCGAACTGCGAAAGGCAAAGTAGGGATCGGAGGTAAATACAAGTCCACTTGCCCTGTCCTTAGCCACGGTATCAAACACCGTTTCAAACTCATCTTCCTTACTTACGTCCAAAATATCTAATCGAACGCCCAAGGTGCCCGCAGCTGCGTGAAGCTTCTGCAATTGTGACTGTGCGGTCGGACTTGTCGGGTTGGCGACAACCGTCAGTTTCGTCGCCGTGGGCACCAGATCGCACATAAGTTCAAGCCGCTTTGGCGAAACGTCGACACTCAGGCTCGAAACTCCCGTGATGCTTCCTCCCGGCCGCGACAAGCTATCGACCACCTGTAGCTGGACGGGGTCGCCGCCCATCTCAAAAACGATTGTCTTGGTCGAACTCACAGCTTTCGCGGCAAGTGCCACGGGAGCGCCCCCAGGTGCTACGATAATATCCACATTGCGGGCGACCAGTTCGGCTGCCAACGCACGCAATCGGGAATACTCACCGCGGGCCCATCGATAGTCGATTTTTACATTGCGGCCCTCGACAAAGCCGGCTTCTCCAAGCCCCTGCTGAAAAGCCTGAAGTCGAGTGGCAAAGAGCTCGGGCGATTCTGGACAAAGATAGCCAATGACGGGCAAGGAGGGTTTCTGCGCAAACGATTTAGTTGTCCACGTCGCAATACCTGCCATCAGAAGCAGGACATCACGCCGCTTGGCACGTCTTCGTAGCGTTACCGCTCTGGAGTTGGCGCACCTCATGGCTACGATCCGCTGCCGTCGGCCGATTGCCACAGCATAGCCCTGAATGCCCAGACAGTCCTCGACGAGATTGTGCAGGCATCCGGCGGTCAGGCTCTGCTAGAGACAGCTGAAGGATATCCCGAAGATCGGAATAGCTTCGTCGAATCCTTTGATTTTGCGGTCCCCAAGCTCCTCAAGGGGCCGTTTGCCCTTGACGGCTGCTGCGACTTCGGCGTCGATCAGAACTTCCTTGTCTGCGGCAGATGCGCACAGTCGGGCAGCGAGATTCACAACACTGCCAATGGCAGTGTAGTCGAGCCGGTCCTTGTAGCCGATCCGGCCGACTGTCGCGGGCCCGCTAGCAAGGCCGACTCCGAAACCAACGTGGTAGCCATGCGATCGCCAGCCGGCGATCAGGGCTTGCACGTTCCTCTGCATGTCGACGGCGAGATCGATTGCTCTCAAGGCGGGCTCTTCGATGGGGACTGGTGCGTTCACCAAAACCATCAGCCCGTCCCCAGAGAAGTTAATCAGCGTTGCTTCAAATTCCGCAATGACCCTGCCGAGGGTTTCATAGTACTCCGACAGTACGCTCATGACCTCTTCAGGCGCAGCTCCTGCTGAAAACGCGGTGAAACCTCTCAGATCGCAGAACACAACGACGACTTCCGTACGGCGGCCGTCCAGCACACTGTCGTCGCCAGCTCTATCGACGAGATCGGCGACCTGGGGGGCAAGGAAACGCTTGAGCTTGGCTATGCGCTCCTGGTGCTGTTGTGCCTGCTCCAACTCGGAAGCCATTCTGTTAAAACTGTTTGCAAGGCGCTGGAACTCATCCCGGGTGTGGATTGAGATGCGGTGGTCAAAGGACCCGGCACCAATCTTCTCCGTGCCCTCCTCGAGCAATTTAATCGGCACCGTCATCCGGTCCGCCAGTACATAGGCCAGAATGCCTGCGAGTATGCTGCTCATTGCCAGAAGCATGACGGTCCGCCATAGGGCGGCATAGAGCGGCGCGTAAGCTTCAGATAGGGGCTGCTCGACCACGACGGTCCAATCGGGACCCTGTACGGGAGCCGCGCTGGCAGCAACATAGTGCCCCTGTGCATCCCGGCTCGTTGCGAAACCCCGCCCCGGACCTATAGCGTCGCGTATAGCGCGGAAAGGTTCGGAGGTTGCTTCTTCCGCCCCGCGCAGAACGAGGCTGATGTCGGGATGGGCGATTAGGCGGCCCGATCGGTCCAGAACGAAGGCGTAGCCGGTTTTTCCAAATTTGATCGCGGAGATCACGTCCCAAATCAGCTTAAGGTTGACATCGGCGACGACAACACCGACAGCCGGTCGATTGCCGACAATCGACACCGTCAGGTACGGTTCGGAGCCTCGATTGTAGCTGACCTCGCTAAACCAGACCTGAGCTACCCGGGCACCAGCCAAGGCGGGATCGGCTGATCGATCCGCGCGGCTCTCAATTCGATTGAGGCCGATCCGAGAGATGTAGAGACGTTCCAGACCATTGCCGTCGAGGAGCGTAAGACTGGTGATGGCGGGCGCCTGGCGAAGGAGGCGCAACGCGTCGGTTCGCCGGCGTTCGTCGGGCTCCTCAGTCCACGGAAGCTGAACCAGCCATCCAAGCTGAGTTGTGACACCGTGGATGAAATCGTGTATTTCGGCAGCCGCAGATGCTGATTGGAGACCAAGCCACTGGTCAAGCCTCGCGCGCTGATCGCGATAGCCGAACCACCCTTCGATAACGCCGTTGAAGGCTAGCGGGATTGCGACAGCCACGAAAAGCGCGAGCAAATATTTAGGAAAGAGGCTGCGAAACCGATCTTGAGGAATCATGATCCGGTCTCCTGTACAATCAAAATAGAGACTATCGATCAGAATAACATGTCGCTCTCTCCCCAGCGAAGTTCATTTAAGCTTTGGATTTCGCAACACCGGGGTCCCTCCTAACGCACTGACCGTGACAGCCGATTGGGCGGCGTCCGCGTATCGAACAGGCGCACAGCGTGCGCCATGCCTTCCCAGTCGATCATCCGCACCAAAGAGACAAAACACGACTGTTGCATTCCGGCCTTTAGCACCGGAGGATCGCCAGACCATCGCAACGGGCATAGTCGGACATGAGAAGGCTCGTCTAGGCTCGCCGCTTGCGACCCGAAACGGACTTCAACGACGATACGGGTACGGGAGGTTCGGCCGCAACATCTCCTTCGGGCGCGGGAGCAGCGAGTATGGCGAACTCGGGCGCGCCAGCGAGCCCGTCGGCTGCTGCCCCGAATGCAAATACCAATCCAACAACGGGAACTACCGATCAAGAACCGGGATTGCCAATTGGCACTCCAACGCCCCAATGCTGCGCGTCGTGATCCCCGACATGCAGTGCTAAGACGTGTTCTACAAGAAGCTGATCAACGCCGTGCCGCTCAAAAGCGTCACCTCGCGCTTTGCGATGGAGAAGGTGAAGTCGATCACGGCGCTGCCGAGCCCGGCCCTGATGACCGAGTAAACACACACAGTTCGCAGGACGATTACTCCGTACGGACGGCCCGCACAGATCGTCCGTGTGCTCGCTCTAACATCCTATTCTACTAGAGCGGCCAATCGGCCTGTACCGTTTGGACTGCACGCTTTATGGAACGGGTAGGGATATAAAACGGAGGAGAAGTCGTGCCGCGCTGGCGATGCGGTCGATTTGGAAAACGTCGCACGAGACCCATTTTGCTCTCGGCGACCACTCCGCGAAGGTCTTGGAAAATAAGTATTTTCCTTTGGTGGGCGCACCAGGGCTCGAACCTGGGACCCGCTGATTAAGAGTCAGCTGCTCTACCAACTGAGCTATGCGCCCGAAAGGCGGCTAAAGCCTTGCGAGGCCGGTCGTTTAGCAAAGCGATCCGGGTCTGGCAAGCGATGGCACGCAAGTTTTCCAAGGGTATGCCAAGGGTTCGCCCACATCCCTCAAAAAAGCGAAAAGCCGCTGGATTCCAGCGGCTTCGCCAGGGCTGATCGCGGCAGCCCTTGCAGGCTCAGAGCCGGCCCTCGCGGTCCCGGTCCGGGCCGCCGTCGCGGTCGAAACGGTCACGGTGGAAGTGGTCCATGCCGCGCTCCATCATGCGGTCCATGCCACGCTCCATGAAGTGGTGGCGCGGGCCGTCTTCGCCGCCGCCGAACGGGCCGCGGTGGCGGGTCAGCACGGCGAGGCGCCGCTTCTGGCCCTCGTCCAGGGTCTTGTAGAGCGGATCGGCGGCATCGGCGATCTTCTTCAGGGCCGCCGACGTCGCCCCCATGTCCTCGGCGCGCTGGCGGAGGCGCGCGACCGGATCCTCCGGCCTGTCGGCATCCTTGTTGGCGTCCTTATTAGCGTCCTTGCCGGCATCGCCGGCACCGGCATTCATCCGCGCATTGGCGCGGTCGATGCGCAGCTTGGCGAAGTCGCGCACGGCGGCCTCGACCGGCGGCCACAGCTTTTCCTGGTCGGCGTTGAGCTTCAGCCCGGCATGGACGGCGGCGATCCGCGCGTCGACCATGGCGGCGCGGTCTTCCGGATTCATGCGGATGTGGCGCATGTGATCGTGCATCCACGGGCGATGATAGTGGGCATAGACCGCGCCCGAGCCGGCGATGCTGAGCACGGCGATGGCGGCGATGGTGAACTTCCTCATGCGAACTCTCCTCTGGAAGGATGTCGTGAGGATGGGCGCAGCGCGGCTTACGCGCAACTTACAACTTGGACAGGGAGCGCGTCCTTTCCAAGATGTAACGCTCCTGAATTTTAGTTCAGTCGCAATCGGAAATCATTCGCAACAAAAGGGGCTGCCGCGCCAGGCACGGAAGCCCCTTTCAACGTCCGGTCAAATCAGTTCGTCGTGCCCTTCGCTTCCTTCTGGAACTCGTCGATCAGCGGTTGGCCGATGCGACCTGCGGCGTCCTTGTAGACCGGCTCCATCGCCTTGCGCATCGCCTCGTCCTGCTCCGGCGTGAGCTTGATGATCTCGCTCTTGCCGCTCTTCCTGATCTCGGCGAGCGCGTCCTCGTTCTCCTTTTGCGACTGCGTGTTGTTGAAGTCGGTCGCTTCCTTCATCGCTTTGGTAAGCTGGTCGCGGATGTCGGCCGGCAAGTCGTCCCAAAACTTCTTGTTCACGATCACGACGTAGCCGATATAACCGTGGTTGGTCTGGGTGATGTACTTCTGCACCTCGTGCATCTTCTGGGTATAGATGTTCGACCAGGTGTTCTCCTGCCCGTCCACGACGCCGGTCTGAAGTGCCTGGTAGACTTCGCCGAACGCCATCACCTGCGGCAGCGAGCCGAGCGCCTTGAACTGGGCCTGGAGCACGCGCGAGGACTGGATGCGGAACTTGACGCCCTGATAGTCGGCCGGCGTCACCAGCTTCTTGTTGGCGCTCATCTCCTTGAAGCCGTTGTCCCAATAGGCAAGGCCGGTGATGCCCTTGGAGTCCAGCAGCTTGAGCAGCCTTGCGCCGAGCGGACCTTCCGTCACCTTCCGCAGCGTCTTCAGATCAGGCAGGATGTACGGGAGATCGAACACCTCGAACTCGCGGATCCCGAGCGGGCCGAACTTGGAGTTGGACGGCGCCAGCATCTGCACGCTGCCTAGCTGGAGCGCCTCGAGCTCTTCCTTGTCCTTGTAAAGCGTCGAGTTCGGGTAGATCTCGACCTTGACCTTGCCGCCGGTGTACTTCTCGGCAAGCTCCTTGAACTTCTCCGACGCCTTGCCCTTCGGCGTGTCGGTAGCCACCACGTGGCTGAACTTGATGATGATGGGCGACTGGGCCGATGCCGGCCCGGTCAAGCCAAGTGCCAGGACCGCCATGGACGCAGCGATCGCGAAGATGCGCATAATCTCTCCCTTTGTTGTTTGGGCCACCCGTCGCGCGGGTGGCCTGTCCTTATGCCGGTTGCATCAATAGCGGCTGGGAGGCGGAGCCGCTATTGGCCCTTAGCAGGGCAGGTATTCGCCGCCACATGCAGAGTCATTCCGGGGAGGTCCGTTAGGACCTAACCCGGAATGTCGAGATTCCGGGTTCTCGCTTCGCGAGCCCCGGAATGACAAACTTCGTTCGTCAGCTCGCCGCCGCAGTCGTCACGGTGTCGCGCTGACGCTTCATGACGATCTTGTTCAGCGCGCCGAGATAGGCCTTGGCCGAGGCCACCAGCGTATCCGGATCCGCCGCGCGCGCGGTCATCGCACGTCCCTCATGCGACAGCCGGACCGAGACTTCGGCCTGCGCGTCGGTGCCTTGGGTCACTGCGTGGACCTGGTACAGCTCGAGCTTGGCTTCGTGCGGCACCAGGCGCTTGATGCAGTTGAACACCGCGTCGACCGGACCGTTGCCCTCGGCCTCCTCAATCTTGATCTGGCCGTCGACGTCGAGCTTCATGGTCGCGCGCTGCGGGCCATGGGTGCCGGCGATCACGGTCAGCGAGGTCAGCTTGATGCGGTCGTGCGAAGCGGCCATTTCCTCGTCGACCAGCGCCTCGATGTCCTCGTCGTAGATGTCCTTCTTGCGATCGGCCAGCGCCTTCATCCGGGTGAACGCATCTTCCAGCTGGTTCGGGCCGAGCTTGTAGCCCATCTCCTCCAGCTTGTGCACGAAGGCATGGCGGCCGGAATGCTTGCCCAGCACCAGCGAGGACTGCTTCAGGCCGACCATCTCGGGCCGCATGATCTCGTAGGTCGAGGCGTCCTTCAGCACGCCGTCCTGGTGGATGCCGCTCTCATGCGCGAACGCGTTGCGGCCGACGATCGCCTTGTTGTACTGCACCGGGAACGAGGTCGCCGCCGACACCACCTTCGAGGCGCGGGTCAGCTGCGTCGTGTCGATCTTGTTCCAGAACGGGAATTTGTCGTTGCGGACGTTGATCGCCATCACGATCTCTTCCAGCGCGGCATTGCCGGCGCGCTCGCCGATGCCGTTGATGGTGCATTCGACCTGGCGTGCGCCGCCGATCACGCCGGCCAGGGAGTTCGCCACCGCCATGCCGAGATCGTTATGGCAGTGCACGGAGAACACCGCCTTATCCGAGTTCGGCACGCGCTCGATCAGCGTCTTCATGAAGTGGGTGTATTCGTCGGGCGTGGTGTAACCGACAGTATCCGGAATGTTCACCGTGGTGGCGCCGGCCTTGATGACGGCTTCGACGATGCGGCACAGATAGTCCATCTCGCTGCGGGTGCCGTCTTCGGCCGACCATTCGACGTCGTCGATCTGGTTGCGGGCACGCGCGACCATGGCAACCGAGGTCTCGAGCACCTGCTCCGGGGTCTTGTTCAGCTTCACCCGCATATGCAGCGGCGACGTCGCGATCACCGTGTGGACACGGCCACGCTTGGCGAATTTCACCGCCTCTGCGCAGCGGTCGATGTCGGCCGGATGGGCGCGCGACAGACCGGCGATGATTGCGTTCTTGGAACGGCGGGCGATCTCGCTGACCGCCTGGAAGTCGCCTTCGGAGGTGATGGGGAAGCCGGCCTCGATGACGTCGACGCCCATATCATCCAGCATCTCGGCGACCTCGAGCTTCTCCTCAAAGGTCATTGTGGCGCCGGGGCACTGCTCGCCGTCGCGCAGGGTGGTGTCGAAAATGATGACGCGGTCCTTGTCGGACTTGTTCACGGGGGCCATTTCGAAAATTCCTTTTGAGCTTTTGCGCCGACAGTCTTCTGGGCGCTTGAGGTGTCCGGTGATCTCGACCAACCCCTGAGCGCCCAGGCGCATGGCGCCCAGCCGGCCCTCAGGGGCAAGTAAGAAGAAGCCCGCCAATCAGGAGGGTGGGCAGCAGCGCGGCCGGGATCGTGGCGGCGGCCAGAGCCACCTCCCCGGAAATCCCATCGATTTGGCCGCGAATCAGCATTGCCAGACCCTTTGAGCCCTCAAATCCTCGGTCAAAACCGTTGGCGGTTGGTTGCCGGGAGGCTCGATGTGCCGTTTCTAGACGAGAAATGGCAGTAGCTGCAACGCCAAAAATGGACAGAAGGGCTGACATGATCGCACCGCCGGATGCGCGGAAGGACCCGGTGCCGGTGTGTCTGGCCGATTGGACCCAGGCGAGACCGTCGAGCTACGCCGTACGACGAGCGCGAGCCCTGCTCTCCCAGCGATTCAGCATCTGGCCGAGCTCGCCGTTGGCGACCGGCGCAGCCTTGCCGGCGATCGCGATCTCGTTGGTATTGGCCGGTGTGTTGGCACTGAGCCAATCCGGCTCGCTGTACTCACGCCAGCGGCGCGCCTCGGCTCTCCTTTTGCGGGACACGTAGTCGCGGGTGAAATAGCCAGCCGCAAATGCAATCCCGAGCAGCAAAACCAGTACGACGACAGCGACCACAGTAAACTCCGACTTACGCCCCGGATGACGTTCTGCCAGCATCGCGCAGGAGGTCAAGGCTTGACATTTCCCCCGTTTGGCAATGTCCCAAAGGCAGCTCCGGTAAACCCGATCCCGCCGGACGAATTTGTCGTTTCCATGTTCGATGTTGCAGCGCTTTTGCCGCCCCGATCTCGCTGAGGATGCGTACCTCCCCCTCGCAACCGTCATCGGACCGGACTAACCTTGCCCTGCTCGGCCGGATCAACCGGCTAGCCGAACATGATCGGGAGGACGCGATGACACGCCAAAAGCAGCGTGACCAGGATGCTGCGCTTTCACGACGAACGCTCGTTCAGGGGCTTGCACTCGGCGCCGCCGCCACAATGGCCGGCGCCGGCTCCGCGCGGGCCCAGACCGGACCGGCCGCGCCGCCGACGACGATCACCACCCCGCCACGCGATTTCGGTCCCAATGGCGCGCCGACCACCTATTTCTGGGACCCCGACGTCATCGCGGTCGATCCGTCCTTCAACGATCTCGCGCAGCCCAACACGGCGATCAAGCGTCTCTATACGGGCTTGCTGTGGGCCGAAGGCCCGGCGTGGAGTGCACAGGGCCGCTATCTGCTGTGGAGCGACATTCCCAACAATCGGCAGATGCGCTGGAGCGAAGACGACGGTCGCGTCAGCGTGTTCCGCTCGCCGTCCAACAATTCCAACGGCAACTCGTTCGACTTCCAGGGTCGTCAACTCTCCTGCGAACATTTGACCCGGCGGGTGACGCGCTATGAGCATGACGGCACCGCGACCGTGCTTTGCGACAACTACAACGGCAAGAAGCTGAACTCGCCGAACGACGTCGTCGCGCATCCCGACGGCAGCTACTGGTTCACCGATCCGCCCTATGGCGGCCAGCTCTACGAAGGTGAGCCCGACGCCGCGGGCGGTCCGAGCAATTCCGGCGGCAAGCTCAATCCGCGGATTGGACAGCCGGCTGGCTTCGCACCGGGCAAGCGCGAGCTGCCGACCAATTGCTATCGCATCGATCCCAGCGGCCGTGTCGATCTCGTCGTCACCGAGGAGCAGGTGCCCGATCCGAACGGGCTATGTTTCTCGCCGGACTTCAAGAAGCTCTACGTCGTCTCAACCGGCAAGGGACCCGGCGACACCGGTCCCGGCGGCAAGGGCGAGATCTTCGTGTTCGACGTCGGCGCCGACAACAAGCTCACCAACCATAAGCGGTTCAGCGAGTGCGTGATCGACGGCGTGAAGTGCGGGCCGGACGGCGTGCGCTGCGACGTCAACGGCAATGTCTGGGCCTCCAGCAATGCCGGCCGTGCCGTCGGCTACAGCGGCGTCACGACGTGGTCGCCGGACGGCAAGCTGCTCGGCCGTATTCGGCTGCCCGAAGTGTGCGGCAACGTCTGCTTTGGCGGCCCGAAGCGCAACCGCCTGTTCATGGCCGCGAGCCAATCGCTCTATGCGGTGTACACCGCCACGCAAGGCGCAGGCCCGGGCTGAGCCCCCGCGCGCGAGATCGCAAGCATGGACGTCGGCATGGATCGCCGGCATGGATCGCCGGCGCCCGTGGTTCCCTGATCGCAATCAAGCTACGCCTCGGGCAAATCTCCGCCATCAATCCAACGAAGATTGAATCGCGCGGCAGGACCGCAGCGCGGTGCGAAGCATGATGCTCTCGTTGCCGCGCCCGACTTGAACCGGGAGTTGCGCGATGCGCCGTATGCCAGACGACACCATCATCGTCAGCGTTGGGAACCAGCAATTCGTGACTGAGTTCGGAGACCCGGGCCTGCCGAACGACGGCCGGGGCGGCAGCGACAAGATGATCGCGACCGTCGACGGGAGCAACGCGGTCCTGACATTCGTTGGCGACGACCAGACCCTGCAAGGACATTCTCACGGAGGAAACGACCATCTCGCTGCGACCGTCACAGGCTTCGGCGACTACGCGATCCTGGACGGGGATGCGCAGGCGATGTCCGGCGACGCCCATGGCGGCAACGATGTACTTCATGTCGATGCATCCTCATCGATCTACGCGACTCTCGGCATTTCTGGCGATGCCGAAAGCGCCATGTCGGCCGACGCGAGGGGCGGCAATGACGTCGTCATTGCATCGATGGGAAACAGATCGTCCGGCACGTTCAGCGGAGACTCCGGTTCCATGAGCGATCATGCGCGTGGCGGCAATGATATCCTCAGCGTGACCCAGGTCGGCAGTTACGGCGGCGCTTCGATATCGGGCGACGCTCTCGTCTCCATGAGCGGCGATGCGCGCGGCGGCAACGACATTCTCATCTACACGGTCGGTGCCGCCGCCCAATCCGGAGGCGCGTCTCTGGTCGGAGACGCCGGCTATATGAGCGACGATACCCGTGGCGGCAACGATATCCTGATCGCGGCGGTCGACGGCAACCCGGACTCCACGTCCATCGTGCTCGTCGGAGATGCCTCGAACATGTCAGGCAATGCGCATGGCGGAGATGATATCCTCCACGGCAGCAGCCGCGACGATTTGCTGTATGGCGATGCACGGACCTACGCCCCGTTCACGGCAGGCTCGATCACGGGTGGCAAGGACATGCTGAATGGCGGTGGCGGAAATGACCAGCTCTGGGGCGGACCGAACAACGACAGATTCGTCTTCGACCAAAATTCGGGCATGGACGTGATCAACGATTTCGATCAGGGCAACAAGGCTGTCGGCAGCACGGCGCGAGAGCATGACGTGATCAATTTGCACGATTACGGCTTCGCAGATTGGGCGGCGCTGAAAAGCCTGATCAGTGATGACAGCAAGGGAAATGCGGTGATCCACCTGACGGCGACCGATACGATCACGCTGGCGGGGGTCCATACCGCGGACCTCCAAGCGAAGGATTTCATTGTGTAGAGGGAATTCATGCGCGTTGTGATCTGCGGCGGCGGCGTGATCGGAGCCTGCATCGGCTGGTTTCTCCGCCGCCGCGGCATCGACGTCGTCGTCGTGGAGCGGACGGACGTCGCGGCCGCGGCGTCAGGCAAGGCGGGCGGCTTTCTCGCGCGCGACTGGTGCAAGGGCTCGCCGCTCGATGCGCTGGCGCGACGGAGCTTTGCGATCCATGCGCAACTGCCGGAAGAGATCGCAGGCGATTGGGGCTATCGCCCGATGACCGCTTATAGCGGCTTCGTTGCCGCCGATGGCCATCCGCGCCGGGATGCACCGTCCGCGCTCGGCTGGCTCAGCAACGGCGTCATCACCGCGCAGCGCATCGGCACGATGGAGACCACTGCGATCGTTCACCCCAGAAAATTCACCTCAGCCGTGATGAACGCGGCGCTCGTGCAAGGCGCCGAGCTTCGCACCGGCCAGGTGACCGGCATCCTGCGCGATACGAACGGTACGACCGCGACAGGCGTCGAGGTCGACGGCCGCATCGTCGAGGCGGACGCCGTGGTGATCGCGATGGGACCATGGTCGCTGCTCGCCGCGCAATGGATGAGCCTGCCCGCCGTCTATGGCCAGCGCAGCCCGAGCATCGTGTACGACACCGGCACGGATGTGCCGGGCGATGCGCTGTTCCTGGATTACGAGGAGAATGGCAGTGCCGTGTCGATCGAGGTCTTTCCTCGCGCTGACGGCAGCACGCATATCACCGCGCTCTCCGACATCGCGCCGCTTCCGCTCGATCCGGCTGCCGTGACGCCGGACCACGATGCGATCGCGCGCCTGCAGACCATGTCCGAGCGGCTGTCGCCGCTGTTCCGCGCCGAGAAAATCATTGCGCGGCAAGCCTGCTTCCGGCCGGTGACACAGGACGGCCTGCCGCTGATCGGCAAGGTGCCGCGAAGTGAAGGTCTTTATGTTGCGACCGGGCACAATGTGTGGGGCATCCTGAATGCGCCCGCCACGGGCGAGGCCATGGCGCAACTGATCGCGGAGGGTGCGACGCGCAACGTCGACATCTCGGCATTCGATCCGGCACGGCTCGAGCCGCTCGATCCATTGCTGCTGCGAGCGCGCTGAGCCGACGCGACGACATCGCAATTCAACGATTGGGTTGCTGCGCGCGTGCGATAGCTGCGCATGCCTACCAACGAAATCTGCATGCCTGCGCGTGAAACGGGTCCCGGCAGCTTTCCTGCCCGCTATTTGCGCAGCGCTAGACTTTAGTCCGTGCCTCGCAATCCTGAACGCAGTTTCACTTGCCGAGAATGTCTCCGCCGGTATAGTCGCGCGCATAATGGCTCATAAGAGGCCTGTTAAGGGAGAGAACAAGATGAAGAAACCGCTCTCTGTTGCGTTGCGAATAACACTCGGTACCGTCGCGGCCGTTGTGTTGATGAACTCAGGCGCGGCACTCGCGGCCGACTCGATCAAGATCGGTGTGATCGCGGAAGCGCAGGCGATTGCCGGCGCCTCCATCCCTCAGGCGGCACAGCTCGCCGCCGACGAGATCAACGCCAATGGCGGAGTCGAGGGCCGCAAGATCGAGATCGTCTCTTACGACAATCACTCGTCCTCGGCAGATTCGGTGCGCGCGTTCCAGCGCGCGGTGAACGAGGACAAGGTCAACGCGGTCATCGCCAGCTACATCAGCGAGGTCGTGCTGGCGCTGGAGCCCTGGGCCTCGCGGCTGAAGACGCCGTTCGTCACGCCCGGTGCAGCCTCCAACGAGATCAGCAAGAGCGTGCATGCCGACTATGAGAAGAACAAGTACACCTTCCACGGCTATCTGACCTCCGCCGCGCTGGCGCTTTCTGTCTGCGACGGCGCCAAGGACCTGCTGGTCGACAAGATGCACATGAAGACCGCGGTCATCATGAGCGAGGACGCCGCCTGGACCAAGCCGCTCGACGTCGGCTACCAGGAATGCCTGCCCAAGATCGGGCTGAAGGTGCTCGACCACATCCGCTTCTCGCCCGATACCACCGACTTCACGCCGATCTTCAACAAGATCGAAGGCTCCAAGCCCGACGTGATCATCACCGGCATCTCGCATGTCGGCGTGCAGCCGACGGTGCAGTGGAAGAACCAGCAGGTGCCGATCCCGATGTTCGGCATCGCCTCGCAAGCCACCAACGAGACCTTCGGCAAGGATACCAATCAGGCTGCGGAAGGCGTGCTCTACCAGGGTGTCTCCGGTCCAGGCGTCGCGGTGACGCCGAAATCGGTGCCGTTCGCCGAAGCCTTCAAGAAGAAGTTCGGCAACTATCCCTCCTATGCCGGCTACACCGCCTATGACGAGGTCTACTACATCGCCGATGCAGTGAAGCGCGCCGGCTCGACCGACGCCGACAAGCTCGTCGATGCCTTGGAGAAGACCGACTGGGAAGGCACGATCGGCCGCGTGCAGTTTTACGGCAAGGACGATCCGTTCACGCACTCGATCAAATACGGCAAGGGCCTGATCACCGGGCTGATGCTGCAATGGCAAGGCGGCAAGCAGAGCGCGGTCTGGCCCAAGGAAGTCGCCAAGGTCGACATCAAGTTCCCGAGCTTCATCAAGCTCTCGAACTAGCAGGACACGCTCCTGGGACCAACTCCCGGGAGCTGCCACATGCGGCTCCCGCCGCACGTGGCTCCAGCAACATCGTCTCTCATTAATCAGATTGCCAATCCTAGATGCGTGCTTTCCAGATTCTGATCGATGGCTTTGCCATCAGCGCTCTCTATGCTCTCGGTGCCACCGGTTTCACGCTGATCTTCGGCGTCTCCGGCGTCCTCAACCTCTCCCACGGGGCCATCATGGTGGCGGCAGCGGTGGCGGCCTGGGCCGCCGCCAGCATCCTGAATGTCGGCACCTATGCCGGCGCACTGATCGGCGTCGGTGTCGCCCTCCTCACATCCTTTGCGACCTATTTCGCGGTGGTGAAGCCGATCCAGGACTCCCGGCGCATCCCGAATGAAGAGAAGGAGATCTTCGTCCTCACCGGCACGCTGCTGTGGGGGATCATGATCCAGGAGGTGATCGCTTATTTCTTCACCAACAACGCCAAGACCGTACTGCCGATCGTCGAGGGCGTCGTCGAAATTCTCGGCGTGCGCACGCCCAGGAACGAGATCTTTACCGCGATCGTGTGCTGCTTCGTCATCGCGCTGTTGTGGCTCCTGGTGAACCGCACCCGCACCGGCAAGGCGGTGCTGGCGGCCTCGATGAACCCGCGCGGCGTCACCCTGCTCGGCCTCGAGCTGACCAACATCTACGTCGTGGTATGGGCGATCTACGGCATCCTCGCCGGCATCGCTGGCGTGCTGCTGGGAATGTTCCTCGGCGTCAGCTCCTACAGCGTCGGACCGCTGACCGCGAGCGCGTTCTCGATCGTCGTGCTCGGCGGTCTCGGCAGCGTCTCCGGCTCGCTGATCGCGGCCTTCGTGGTCGGTTATCTCGAAACGCTCACGGCTTATCTAATCTCGCCGGCCTACCGCACCATTCCAGCGCTGCTGCTGCTCGTCTTCGTGATGTACATCCGGCCCCAGGGCCTTCTGGGGAGGCGCTGAGATGGCCAGCTTCTTTACGACACGCCTGTTCTTCATCTCGTTCGCGCTGGTCGTCATTGCGGCGACGCTGCCGCTCTACGTCTCTGGCTACGTGCTCGGGCTTCTCACCGTCGCTTTCTATTTCGGCGTGTTCGCGATGGCCTGGGACCTGCTGTTCGGCTTCGCCGGCGAGGTCAATTTCGGGCCGACCTTCCTGATCGGCGTCGGTGCCTACACCGCCGGCATCCTGAATGCCCAGTTCGGCTGGTCGGTTTACGCTTGCATCGTGCTCGGCGCGCTTGCCTCCGTCATCGCCGGCCTCGTGCTGGCGCTGCCGGCGCTTCGGGTGCGCGGACCGTATTTCGGCCTGACCACGCTGGTCGCGGTGCTGATGCTGCAGAATTTCATCGTGGTGTTTGCCGACCTCACCGGCGGAGAGATCGGCCTGACCATTCCCGACGTCATCTCCATCAACGCCGGGGTCAATTACTGGATCGCGCTCGGCTTCATGACGATTTCGGCGGCCATTCTTTATGGCCTGTCGCAGTCGCCGATCGGGTTGGTGCTGCAAGCCAGCGGCCAGGATCCGGTGCAGGCCGGCGCGCTTGGCTTCAACATCGTCAAGCACAAGCTCGCCGCCTTCATCGTCAGTGCGTTCTTCTCGGGGCTATCAGGCGCGCTGCTGGTGTTTTATTTCGGCACCGCCTCGGTCGGCACCGTCGTCGACGTCGCGGTCGGCGTCAACGTGATCGTCTCCGCCGTGCTCGGCGGCCGGCGCACCGTGCTTGGCGCGGCGCTGGGCGCGATCTTCCTGATCGTCGCCGGCGAGTTCTTAAGGCCCACCGGCGAGCTCGCGACCTTCATCGTCTCCGCGGTCGCGCTCCTCGTCGTGCTGTTCTTCCCCGGCGGCTTCCTCGGAGCGGCCCTCTCGCGTGAGGCGCGCTCGTGATGGATATGCGATCTTCAAACAGGGCCGTGCTCGAAGTCCGCGGCCTGACCAAGCGCTTCGGCGGATTGACGGCGGTGAAGAACCTCGGCTTCGAGGTCAATAGCGGCGAGATCTTCGGCCTGATCGGGCCGAATGGCTCGGGCAAGTCGACCGCGATGAAGAGCGTGATGGGCATCGAGCGCCCGACATCAGGCGAAGTGATCTTCGAGGGCGGGGATGTCGCCGGCCTTCCCGCGCACAAGATCGCGCGCAAAGGCTTTGGCATGGTATTCCAGCATTCGCGGCCACTGAACCGGCAGACCGTGCTGGAGAACATCATGGTCGCGCTGCTGCCGGACAGCCTGTTCATGCTGTTTCCGGACAAGGCGCTGGTTGAGCGCGCCAAATGGATCGCCGACCGGGTCGGGCTCGGCAACGTGATGAACCGCCGCCCGCCGACGCTGCCCTTCGCCGACCTGCGCCGGCTCGAGCTTGCCAAGGCGATCGCGCGCGATCCGAAGGTCGTGCTGGTGGACGAGCCCTTTGCCGGGTTGACGCGGGCCGAGGTCGAAATCTTCTCCGACCTGATCCGCAGTTTTCGCGACGAGGGCCGCGCGGTGATGCTGGTCGACCACAACGTCAAGAGTGTCGCCGCGCTGGTCGACCGCGTGCTCGCGATGTATCTCGGCGAGGAGATCGTCACCGGCAAGGCCGAGGACGTCATGAAGAACGAGACGGTGCGGCGGGTCTATCTCGGCGGCGCCATCGAGACCCATGCGCGGCCCGAGACCAGCTTCAAGGACAAGGTGCCGCTGCTCCAGGTCGAAAATGTCAGTGTGTTCTACGGCAAGGCGCAGGCGCTGGAGAACGTCTCGATCCACGTCCACGAGGGCGAGTTCGTCTCGATCGTCGGCCTCAACGGCGCCGGCAAGACCACGCTGTTCAACACCATCTCCGGCTTCCTGCCTTATAGTGGCGAGATCGTGCGCAACGGCGAGAAGCTGCGCGGCACGACGCCGGCGAAGATCGCCCGCAGCGGCCTCGTGCAGTGCCCGGAATCGCGCGAGCTGTTCGGCGAGATGAGCGTGCGGGAAAACCTCGACCTCGGCGGGCAACATCTGGCCGACGACAAGCGCGCGGCACAACTCGCCTGGCTGTTCGAGCTGTTCCCGATCCTGAAAGAGCGTCAGGGCCAGATGGCGCAAACGCTCTCCGGCGGCGAGCAGCAGATGCTGGCGATCGGCCGTGCGCTGATGATGCAGCCGCAGATCCTGATCCTGGACGAACCGACGTTGGGCCTCGCCCCCGTCATCCTCGAACTCTTGTCCAAGGCCCTAACGAGGCTGCGGCAGACGACGTCGATCACGGTGCTGCTCGGCGAGCAGAACGTGACCTTCGCGCTTCCGCATGCCGACCGCGTCTATGTGCTCGAACATGCAAGGATCGTCTGGGAGGGCGATCCCGGCCGCTTCGCCGCGGAGGCTGGCGCCGATTTTCTCTAGTTCGCAAGCATCAACAAGAAACAAACGAAAGGGAAACGACCATGCGACCATCGACGAATCCGAGCAGCAGCTTTCTCCTCGCCTCCGCGCTCGCGTTGTGCCTTGCCGCTCCCGCCTACGCGCAATCGAAGGATCCGATCAAGATCGGCGTCATCGCTGAAGTGCAATCGATCGCCGGTGCCGCGACGCCGGGGGGCGCGCAGATCGCCGCCGACGAGATCAACGCCAAGGGCGGCATTCTCGGCCGCAAGATCGAGATCGTGACCTACGACAACAAGAGCTCCTCGGCGGACTCGGTGCGCGCGTTCCAGCGCGCGGTGAGCGAGGACAAGGTCTCCGCCGTGATCGCGAGCTACATCAGCGAGGTCGTGCTGGCGCTCGAACCCTGGGCGGCGCGGCTGAAGATGCCACTGATCACCCCCGGTGCCGCCTCGAACGAGATCACCAAGGCGATCCATAACGACTACGAGAAGAACAAGTACACCTTTCACGGCTATCTGACCTCGGCAGCGCAAGCCCAGCTCGTCTGCGACGCCGCCAAGGACCTGCTGGTCGACAAGCTCAAATTCAAGACGGTCGCGATCATGAGCGAGGATGCCGCCTGGACCAAGCCGCTCGACGTCGGCTACGAGGCCTGTCTTCCGAAAGCAGGCCTCAAGGTCGTCGAGCACGTGCGGTTCTCACCTGACACCACCGACTTCACGCCGATCTTCAACAATATCGAGGCCAAGAAGCCGGACGTGATCGTCACCGGCATCTCGCATGTCGGCGTGCAGCCGACGGTGCAGTGGAAGAACCAGCAGGTGCCGATCCCGATGTTCGGCATCAGCGCGCAGGCGCTGAGCCCGACCTTTTGGAAGGACACCAATGGCGCTGCCGACGGCGTCCCGTCGCTGGCGGTCGCAACGCCCGACGTCGCCGTGACCTCCAAGACGAAGCCGTTCGCGGCCGCCTTCAAGGCCAAGTTCGGCTCGCCACCGGCCTATACCGGCTACACCGCCTATGACGAGGTCTACTTCATCACGGAGGCGATCACGCGCGCGGGCTCGACCGATCCCGACAAGATGGTCACTGAGCTCGAAAAGACCGACTACGAGGGCACGATCGGCCGCATCCAGTTCTACGGCAAGGACGACGAGTTCACCCACGGCATCAAGTCGGGTCCGACGACCGTATCCGGCCTGGTCTTCCAGTGGCAGGACTCCAAGCAGGTCGTGGTCTGGCCCGAGAAGATCGCGGAAGGCAAGCTGAAGTTTCCGAGCTTCGTGAAGCTGTCGCAGTAACACGCCGGGCCGGCCACCGGGCTCGGTACCGAGCGCCCCATCACCCTTGCAAGGCCCGTCGCATCAACCGCGACGGGCCTTCGTTGTGTGCAGAACGCAACCAGTGCGCTGGCATCGGTGGACCCATCCTGCGATCCTGCCGTTAACCTCCCAAACGTGGGCCGGAGCAGCCAGATGGATGACCGATCAAGACAACCCGATGGCCTGGTGCAGGACGACGGCTTCGTTCGCGTGCGCGGCGCGCGTGAGCACAACCTCAGGAACGTCGACGTCAGCATTCCGCGCAACGCCCTCGTTGTGTTCACGGGCGTGTCGGGCTCCGGGAAATCCTCGCTCGCCTTTGGGACGATCTACGCCGAGGCGCAACGGCGATATCTGGAATCGGTGTCGCCTTACGCGCGGCGCCTCTTCCACCAGATGCAAATCCCGGAAGTCGACGACATCGAAGGGCTGCCGCCCGCCGTCGCGCTCCAGCAGCAGCGCGGCGCGCCGACGACGAGGTCGTCCGTCGGCAGCGTGACGACCATCTCGAACCTGCTCAGGATGCTCTATTCCCGTGCCGGCGATTACCAGCGCGGACAAAAGATGCTCTATGCGGAATCATTCTCGCCCAACACGCCGGAAGGCGCGTGCCCGACCTGCCACGGTATCGGCAGGATGCTCGACGTCACCGAAAAATCCATGGTGCCCGACGACACCCTGACTATCCGCGAGCGCGCCGTCGCGGCCTGGCCGAGTGCCTGGCAGGGACAGAACCTCAGGGACATCCTGACCACGCTGGGCTACGACGTGGACAAGCCCTGGCGTGAGCTGCCCAGGAAGGACCGCGACTGGATCCTGTTCACGGAGGATCAGCCGACCGTTCCGGTCTATGCCGGTTACGACTTGGCCGAGGTCAAACGGGCCCTGCGCCGCAAGGAGGAGCCGAGCTATCAGGGCACGTTCACCGGCGCCAAACGCTACGTGATGCAAACCTACGCCAAGTCCGAGAGTGCGATGATGAAGCGCCGCGTCGCGCAATTCATGATCACCGAGGACTGCCCGACCTGCCACGGCACGCGATTGAAGCCGGAGGCGCTCAAGGTCAAGTTCGCCGGCCTTGATATCGCCGAGATGTCGCACCTGCCGCTCAAGCAGCTGCAGGAGATGATGAAGCCGTTCGCGAAGACTGCGACCGAGGGAGCATCGGAGAAAACCATCGTCGCCAGGCGGATCTGCGAGGATCTGTCGGCGCGACTGGCCGTCCTGCTCGATCTCGGCCTCGGCTATCTCGCCTGCGAACGCAGCACTCCGACGCTGTCGCCGGGCGAGTTGCAGCGGCTACGACTTGCGACACAGGTCCGCTCCAACCTGTTCGGCGTCGTCTACGTGCTCGACGAACCGTCGGCGGGTCTGCATCCCGCCGACACCGAGGCGCTGCTGCGGGCGCTGGACCGGCTCAAGCACGCGGGCAATTCGATCTTCGTGGTCGAGCACGAGATCGAGGTGATCAGGCATGCCGACTGGCTGGTCGACGTCGGGCCGGACGCCGGCGAAGGCGGCGGAAACATTCTCTATAGCGGGCCGCCCGCAGGGCTCGGGCAGGTCGCGCAATCGCGAACCGCCCATTATCTCGCGCATCCACGAAAGCCGCTGCCGACGGTCCGCCGCGAGCCGAAGGCGCATCTGAAAGTCCGGGGTGTGACCCGCAACAATCTTCGCGGCCTCGACGTCGATATCCCGCTCGGGGTTCTCGCCAGCGTGACCGGCGTGTCGGGCTCGGGCAAATCGAGCCTGATCAGCCAATTCCTCGTCGATGCCGTGGCCGACCATCTCGGCCATACACCGGCCGCGGACGCGGACGACGACAGCCTGGCACCCACGGTCGAGACATTGGGTGGCAAGATTGTCGCCGGCCTCGACCAGATCGATCGCCTCGTTGTGGTGGATCAGAAGCCGATCGGCCGCACGCCGCGATCCAACCTTGCGACCTATACCGGCCTGTTCGACCACGTCCGGAAGCTGTTCGCCGCGACGCCGCAGGCAAAATCCCGCCGCTACGATGCCGGGCGCTTTTCCTTCAACGTCGCGAAAGGTCGATGCAGCACCTGCGAGGGCGAGGGATTTGTCTGCGTCGAGCTTCTGTTCCTGCCCAGCGTCTACGCACCCTGCCCGACCTGCAAGGGCGCGCGTTACAACGACAAGACGCTGGAGGTGAAGATCCGCGGAAAGTCCATCGCTGATGTGCTGGCGATGCGCGTCGACGAGGCCTTCGAATTCTTCCGCGGAGATCCAACACTGAACCGGTCGCTATCGGTCGTCCGCGAGGTTGGCCTCGGCTATATCCGCCTCGGCCAATCCGCCACCGAATTGTCGGGCGGCGAAGCCCAGCGCATCAAGCTCGCGACTGAACTGATGCGGCCGCAACGCGGTCACACGCTCTATGTCCTGGACGAGCCGACCACCGGCCTTCATCCGCGCGATGTCGAGCGGCTGATCGCCCAGCTCGAACGTATCGTGGACGCCGGCAACAGCGTGGTTGTGGTCGAGCATGACATGGATGTCGTCTCTCACAGCGACTGGATCATCGACCTCGGTCCCGGCGCCGGCGACGAAGGCGGCCGTATCGTCGCGTCAGGGACGCCGCGAGAGGTCGCCGAAGCCGGCGGGAAGACCGCCAGCTATCTCGCCCGTCGCTTGAAACAGTAGCGCGCGATCTCGTCGCCGCCCATTTCGCAATTGCGTTCTGCGACGCGGAGGCCGGCCCCCGACTTTCGCCATGTTGACTTTCCGGCGCCCCGCTCCCCATACTTCGAAAAAGAATAACAAGACCAAATCATAAGACGGGTTTTGAGGGAGGATAGGATGCCGACTTCACGCAGGCAGCTGCTGAAGAGCTCGGCGGCTGCGGCCGCCGCACTCAGCCTCGATTGGACACGGGCCCAGGCGCAAGCCGAGAATTTACGCATCGGCCTAATCTACGACCTCACCGGTCCGTTCGCCGCCGGCGGCTCGGTCGCCTCCTCGGTCGGTGCACAGATCGCCATCGACCTCGTCAACGAAAAGGGCGGCATCGGCGGCAAGACCAAGATCGTGCCTGTTGCGGCGGACTCGCAGAGCAAGGCCGACGTGGCGATCAACGAGGCCGAGCGGCTGATCAGCCAGGAAAAGATCGACATCATCAACGGCGTCTATTCCAGCGCGCATGCGGTGCCGATGGCGGCGAAGGTCGAGCAGCAGAAGAAGATCCTCTGGATCACGACCGCGGTCTCGACCGCCGTGTTCAAGGACAAGAACCTGCAATACGTGTTTCGCGCGCAGATCCATTCCGATCAGTACGGCCAGGCCTTCGCGGGCTTCGTCGCCGAGCACGCGCAAGGCAAGCTCGGCATGGACCCGAAGGACGTCAAGGTTGCGCTGATTCACGAGGACGGCCCTTATGGCGTCGGCGTCGCGGCGGCGGACGAGGCCTATGCCAAGCAGGCGGGCATCCAGGTGGTGATGCGCGAAGGCTATTCGGCTTCCGCGCCCGACCTCTCGGTGCTCGTGACCAAGCTCAAGCGCGCCAAGGTCGATGTGATCTCGCATGCCGGCTACAACCCCGACATCACCCTGTTCCTGCGCCAGGCCCGCGAGAGCGGCCTGCGCTTCAAGATGCTGTTCGGCGCGGGCGCCGGCTACAGCCAGCTCGACAAGCTGCGCGCGACCTTCGGCCCCGACATCGACAATTTCTGCAACATCGATCCGGTGCCGGCGCAACTGCTCGATGCCTCCAAGCTTGCGCCTGGAATCGGAGACCTCACCAAGACCATGGTCTCGCGCTACCAGGCCAAGACCAGCGCCACCGACGTGCCGCCGCACTGCTCGATGGGCTTCAACCAGACCTGGATCTTGCTCAACAACGTGCTGCCGGTCGCCAAGGAGAAATACGGCAGCTTCGAGCCCGAGGCCATTCGCAAGGCCGCACTCGACGTCGACATTCCCGCCGGCGGCACCATCCAGGGCTATGGCGTGAAATTCTTCCCGCCGGGCACGCCGCTCTCCGGCCAGAACGAGCGTTCGACCCCGGTCGTGATGCAGAACGCCGGCGAGCACATCTCGGTGGTGTGGCCGACGAACATCCGGACGCAAGACCCGGTGTTTCCACTGCCGAAGGGGTCCACTTACGGGACGTAGGTTGAAGCCGCGCAGACGGTGCACCCTCTCCCCCTTGTGGAGAGGGTGGTCGCCGCGAAGCGGCGAGACGGGTGAGGGGTTGTCTCCGCGAATCCATCTCTCATTTGAATCCGCGGAGACAACCCCTCATCCGGCGCTTCGCGCCACCTTCTCCCACAAGGGGGAGAAGGATTGGCAGCGTGCCTGCGGTTAGCTCAGTGAGTTCATCACGCCCCTACAACACCACCCGCCGTC
>NZ_JAACFU010000021.1 GCF_029051725.1 Bradyrhizobium sp. CSS354 | reverse complement strand
GTGCGACCGATCCCGACCGATCGGGAGATCACCCGATCGCTCACCCCACAGGCATACTTCAGGCGTAGAACTTCTCGAATCTTCCGCATCGGCAATCTCTCGGCGGGCATCGGACCTCCCATTGCGTCAACCGCAAAAGGAGGGACCTTGCCCCGTTCAGATTGCCGACAACGCCCCCCGTCTCACCCTATCAACAGGGTGGCCGCCTTCGTTCGGATCGGGTGGCCGCTTTCGATCGGAATCGGTGGCCGCCTTCCGTCGGAATCGGTGGCCGCTTTGCCTCGGATTCCGCACGAAGCGCGTGTTATCTTCTACTATGGGATTCGGTCGCTGCCGCGCCCGTACTCATTGATCGGGGCTGAGCTTAACGATCACTTTGGCTTCGCCGTGTACGATCTGGTTGAAACCGCGAATGCTTACTTCCGCCAAAAGCTGCATGAGCTGCTGGAGCGGATCTGAGGGGCGAAATGCAAAATAGGTCGCATGCCGTGATGGCTCAGCGGGTTGAGGCCGCAGATAGTCTCGACAACTTCCCGACGCCACCATGGGCCACAAGAGCCCTCCTTGAGCATGTGATTGCCGATGCGGGTCCCTTTCGGAAGCTGAGTTGTTTGGAGCCGGCGTGCGGGGCGGGACACATGGCGAAGCCGCTCAAGGAGTACTTCGGGAAGGTGAAGGCGTCAGACGTCCACGCCTACGGCTATGGCTCTGTTGCCGACTTCCTAGCCGCTCCCTTTGAGGCGGGCTCTGTTGATTGGGTCATCACCAATCCTCCGTTCAGGCTTGCAGAGGATTTCATCAAGCGAGCGCTGATCGGGGCCCGACATGGTGTGGCCATCCTGGCGCGGACCGTCTTTATTGAAAGCGTAGGGCGTTACCGTGAGATTTTCGAGCAAACACCGCCGACCAAGTTCGCCCAATTTACTGAGCGCGTTCCGATGGTAAAGGGCAGGCTCGACCGAAAGGCTTCCACCGCCACAGGCTATGCCTGGCTTGTTTGGGAGAAAAGGGCCAAGCACCCTCCACGATTGGCGTGGGTGCCACCCTGTAGAAAAGCCCTTGAGCGGCCGGAAGACTACAAAAACTAGTCTCCGTCCATTTCGAGAGTGGTGCTTTCTCCAGTCTCGGTATCCGTGGCCTCGATCTCGACAGATCGGCCGTACCGCCGAACGCTGTCCACATCGTACTCCTTATAGCCCCGCTCGCTGTCGTGCACCTCGATCGTTCGACCGGATCGAATAAGTTGGCCTCGTTCGATTTCGATGCTCGAGCCGGTGGTCGCGTGGGTGCCGTCCCATGCGAATGCTTGAGTGCAAGTAATGGACGCGGTTACTACCTGACCGGAAAGGAAGAAGAACATAAAACAACTAAGTGCTTGATTTTACTGGCGCACCCCGACACGATTCGAACGTGTGACCTTTGCCTTCGCAGGCCGGCGGTCACCCGCGACGAACTCATATAGGTTGCCAAGGATTGAATGAGCCTGATGATAAGTGACTCAATGCTGTGCGCCTCCCCTGGTCGTCAGTTGTCTAATGCCGTAACCGTTTGAACTTGAAATAGTTTTCGTCGTTGCTTGCTGCCGATACCAACAAGAATACCAACAAGCGGACGCGTCGTTAGCTGGCAAAAATAAAAACAGTAGGCGTCCTGGCAGCAGGCACATCGCACAAAAGCGAGCCGAGAGCGATCTGCCATGGTCAATCAAGCGGGCACTCTCCCTATTGCCAAGCCTTAGCGAGGAGGTAGAATCCGCAATATTTCGCAGCACTCATGATGTCGGCGTGATGCGCTGAATTTTCTATGGGGGTCTCCCATGCTCGATCCTGCTACGACCGCCCTTTTGCCCGCGGTGCTGGACGAGGTCTGCAAAAACGTTTCGCGGACCGAGACCGATACCCGTACCCATGTGGCCTCGAAAATTCTGGAAGCCGTGACCAGGGGCGCCAGATCTGCGGACCAGCTCAAGTCGATCGGGCGCCAGACTCTGTCCGACGCGCCGACGATGTGGCGTTAGGCGGAAGAGGGCGGTCAGGTGAACTTCCAGGTCACCGTGCTGAAGATCCTGGTAAGCTATCCCGACGGCTTCGCTGTGATGGCGGACCTCAAGCGCGACATGGCGATCCTGGCGACCAGCGGCCGCGACTGGGCGGATCGGACCAAGCGACTGGCCGCGCGCGTGCCGGACTTGGACATCTTCTCGCAGGCGCTCATGGAGCGTCTGAACGGCGGGTGGCGCATTACCGAGGCCGGGCGGGCGTTGCTCGCACTCATGGAAGCTCTTCCGCGTGATCCCGAGCCGGCGGCCGAAGAGGCTTCGGCGGCGCCGCCACGTTCCTCGATGCCGCTAGGGCTTCCCACCCAGATGAACGGGCGCCGGCGCGAACGTCGCCAGCGTCGACGCACCGCCCGTGAACGAGCCACGGCGAAGGCTTCGTGAGAAGCCTTGCGGGCTTCAGCCCAACACTAGAGGAACGAAGCACACCTTCTCGATCTCTTCGATGCAAGTTGTCAGTTCTTGGCCTTCGCTGCCATTGAAGCGGTGCCGCGACACGTCGGTTCAGACGGGCAGATGGGACGTTTGCAGCCGAGCGCTAGACCGACGCTTTTGACCCTGGCTGGGTGAAAACGCCATTGCGCTGCTATAATTCTCTCGATGATTCTCGGGAGAGAATTGATGAGGCCGCTTCATCGAAGAGGCGGATCGTGGGCAATCGACGCTGCTGCCCGAATGCCTCGATGATTTCATTGACGAAGGCAACCCGGTCGCGTGATCGACGTGTTTGTCGATGCGCTCGATTTGGCGGAAATGGGCTTCGATGGGGTGGACCCGGCGGCGACCGGACGGCTGTACCATCCTTCGGTGCTCCTGAAGCTTTACATCTACGGTTAAGCCGCCGTGACATCGCTCTTGGGATCGGCGGCAAACGATCCGGCAGCTAGGCGTTCCTCCGGTGTATTTGCGAACTGGGAACAACCGGCAATCGGGGGGCGTTCGTCTCCAGCTCCGGGCAGTGTCTCGGAGCGGACGCGTAGAACTTCCGGCCTCAGAATCATCCTCTGTGGCCGGCTTTTTGCTGCGTTGCAAGACTTGGCACCTTCGGCCGGTTCACCCTCTCGGGCCTCCTGCACGGTGGTGTGATGGGCATTGTGTGAAGTAGTTCACAAAGCGGCAGGCATCGCCAAGCATAGCGTGCGCGCTCCAACTGGAGGAAGCGCCATGAACCTTAACTGGACGACCTCTCGATTGTTCGCACTGACAGCCGTTGTTCTGGCGGCTGGTGTTACGATGGCTATCGGCACTCCTCGCGGAGTGTCTGAGCCGACTTTGGGACAGGATTGGCAATGCAGTCGAACCTTGCTGCTCGTGACGACGTGTTCTCACTCGAGCGTTCGGCCAGAATAAGCTTGCAGCTTCCGAACGGCCCAGATCGTGGGCCGAACATGACTGGCCCCGAATTTGCGGCGTATGCCGTCGTCGCACTCGCAGCTCGGATGGAGAACCCCGTCCCCGAGTTCGCGATGACCTGCCACCCGCGCCGGAATCTGGCGCTGCGCTATGCCGAAGGCTCCGCGGCAGCTCCCGTCGCTCCCATCGCCCAGCAGGGCAAATCCAGCGGCAAGGACGAACTCAGAACTGGATAAAACCTGGGGGCAGGGTCAGTGGGTGCAACACCGGCTGCTCGGCAAGGACGGGAAGAAATCCAAAGACGTCAGCGGCATTGCCTGCTCGGCCACCCAGGGCTTCGCGCGCGAGTGTCGCGTCATTGACGACAATCTCCAGGAAGCGCAATTCGTCACGGTGAAGGACGGAAAGATCGTCGCGGGCGATGCGGTCCGGCATATTCACGAAACCTCCAAGAAGAAACCGCTTGAACTCGATGGCGAAGGCGTCGCTTATGCTGACGGCTATTTCTACGTCATCGGCTCCCATGGCCCGCGGAACAAGGACAGGAAGCTTGATCCGCGTCGACGCGGCCAAGATCAAGGAAAGGATCGCCGCCAGCAGCCAGATCGTCCCCTTCCGCGGCGCAAACAGTCGGGGCGCTTCCACGGTCGAACGCACCGACAAGCTGCGGGAAGTCATTGCGCTCCTTCATTCGCTGGAACGTGCTCCACCAACTAAGTGTATATTAAAATCAGTGGTTGACCTTTTGCCTTCATGATCCTCTAAAATAGAGCCTTTGATGCTGCGTTTCAGGATTCGAACACATGCAGTCGCTGTGGCTTCGCGTGGAACAATTGGACGAGCAGAACGGTCGGGTTGCGCTGTTCGACGTTGCCTTCCCCCCGCAGGGGCATGAACCGATCATTGCGAACGATTTTCCACTCGGCAAGGTGCGCGAGCAGGGCTGGACGGATCGCGAGCAGCAGATGGCATTCGCCGTCGGAGCCCAAATCGGCCTATTTGAGGATTTCGGACACGAGCTTCGCTCTCTGCTGGATGCTTCTGTTCTTGCCCGATGGGAAGAGAAGCGGGTTGCCGAGACGCGAACCTATCTTGAGGTCGTCAGACCGTCCGATGCGCTCCGGCAAGGCGGCACCCAACTGTTAGCTGACCTGCCATGGGAGTATCTAGCAGAAAAAAAGCAAGGCGGCGCTATCTACCGCTATTTCGCCGACAGGCAGAAACCGATGCTGCGGGTTCTGACCGGCGGAGGTTCGGCACCCGGTCCGCTGCCCCGCCAACTTAATACCATCGTCATTACCGGTGAGGCGATCGACTGGAAAATCGGAGGTTTCCCTGGAGACGACGCGGGCGCGGTATTGCGAGAGTTTCAGCGCTCAGAAATATTCGCCCATGCGGAGTTGCTGCAGACCCCGTCGCTCCCGGCGCTGGGTGCAGTGTTCGATAGGCTCAATCCGGAAATTGTCCACTTCACCGGCCATGGAGAACTGTCTCCCACGACAGGGAGGCCGGCATTAAAAATTAATACGCCTGGAATCGGCCAGGCATGGTGGTGGGATACCGCCGGAATCTACCAGTTTTTTTTCGATAGGGTGCACAAACCGCGCCTGGTGGTACTGAACGCGTGTGACAGTGCGCAGCCGTCCGGCAGTCTTTATTCTCTTCTTGAAATGCTGATGACAAGCGGCATTCCGGCCGTGGTCGCTGCGCAGGCACCGATTCAACAAGCGGTGACGTCAGAGCTTTCGCAAATCTTCTATCAGGAGTTACTTGCCCGCAAGACAGTCGACGTAGCGTTAATGAAGGCGCGCGTTCAGATAGGCCAACGGAGCAACGGAGCGGGTTGGGAATCGCGCGATTGGGGTCTCCCTGTCTTATGCGTTTCGATTCCACCCGAAGAGCTATTTCCCGAGCCTACGCAACAACACGATCCGATCGCGGTCCTGCACCGTTGCGCCGTGCTCAAGCGCTTCATGCGAAGCGATCGTCTACCAGCACCGTTTGTCGGACTAGGTTGGGCGGACCAGCGATGGAAGGCCCTTGAATGGTTGCGGACCTCGAACTGCCTCGTCATTAAAGGACCGCATAACGGCGGAAAATCCTGGCTTGTGATGCGAACGTTGCGCGATGCGATCCAAATCGGCCACCGCGTAAAATATGTCGAGGTCTGTGGCGGCAGGACTATTTCTGTCAATTATCTCGACGTCCTGTCCGCGATCGTGGACGCCGATACTACGCAAGTTGGGTCGGAAGTGCACGCTGCGCTGGATGGCGACGCTTTCAAGGAATTTGTTGCCGAGCGCGACGCGAACAGTTCAGTCGAACGCATTATGGATGCCTTTGAACGAGGCCTACGACAAGTCACGAGGGAACAGGAGCTCACAATCGTCTTGGACGAATTCCAGCGGGAAGCGGCAGCAGTAGAGACTTTGCCGGCCAAAGAATTCACGACCATCTTGTTGCCGCTTTGGATGAAGATCGCGCAAGGCTCAATCAAAAATTTGCGCCTTATCATCGCGTTGCGGCAGGACCTGTTTGAACAATACGAGCTCGCTAGACTTCCTGGAGAGCCTATCGAACTTCAACTGTTTAATCAGAATGACGTGCCGATGTTGTTCCAGGAACTTTGCCGTTTCTACCGCAAGCCCGATCTCGACACGATCCGTCAAGTCGCGCTCATCCGCATCAAAAACGAGCCGTGGGACGCGTCCGAATTTCGGCTCTGGGGCCAGTTGGTCGAAAAGGAGGTGGTTCCATGAACCTCTACCAGCTGAATCTTGATAGCGAGCAGCGGCAACGCCTTGAGGAATTACTCAAGGATAATGCAGCGCTGCGAGATCAAATTCTGTCGCCACGAGAGAGTGGGGAGGACCGAGCGCTCCGCATTCTGAGTATCACGCGTGCGTTTGATTGCCCGATGTACGAGACCGTGTGCGGGCAGTCCGATAGCGGCTTGCCTGCATTCGACGATTTGATTAAGAGCCCGGACGTGCAACGCGTACCGAGGGCGGATGGAAAATTCTGGATCCGCGAAGCTGTCCAGAATTACGCACGCTCTTATTGGAGCGATCATCCCGAAGAATACGTGCGATGGGCAAGGGAGTTTGTGGCGTGGCTCGAGAAAAACAACGAGGATCCGGCCGAGCGGCTGGCCTTGCTATTGCGCTTCGACGTAACCAAGGCCTTGCGTCTCCTAAAGGCCGAGTTCGAAAAGGCAAATGATCGCGACGACCTCACCCTGTGCCATGCGCTGACGCAACAGGTTGAGGCAAATTTGACGAAAATCGAACCGTCTCTTCAACCCGAGTTTGCTGCGATCGTCGCACGATATCGTGGCCGAGCTTGGTTCCTGCGGGAATTCCACCGAACTGTTGGCTATTTTCCCCGCCGCGTTCTTGAGGCCGAATTCAAAAGACTGATCGAGAGTGACGGCTCCAAATGGATTCTTTATCTCTCGGCGCCGGGTGGTATGGGCAAGACTATGTTCGTGCAGCACATGATCGCACGTGACTTGCTTAAAAAGCATCCATTTCCTTTCGTTGCGCGCATCGACCTCGACGACGTTCAAGTGTCGGAGATCGCCAAAACGCCCTGGCTCGTCGCGATTGAAATCGCTGAGGAACTCGACGAGCAGCTCACCATGCGGATGTTTTCCGAAGGTGAAGGCTTTTTGTCGGACGTAAGATCATTCAGTCCGTTGCTCTATCGGCGCGAAACCAATCGCGGCCAAACCCTCACCGATGTTCAGCGCTACAACCTGAGAGCTCTCGCGTCCGAGCAGTTTTTTCGTTGGGACGGATTTATCAGCCGCTGCATGGAATTGCCACGGGATCGTCCGCTGGTGGTCTTCATCGATACGATCGAAGAGGCTTCACTGCACTGGCCCGCCGAATTCCGGAAGGTATTGGAGCGCTTCGAGGATCTTCGTGCCGCACTGCCGCAGTTGCGGCTGATCTTGTCAGGTCGTTACGCGCCATCCCTTGAAAATGACCCACGATATCCGGATAAAAAGGGCCATTTCTATCAGTACGACGACAGATTAAAGACGCAAACCAGTTTCGTTCGTCTTGAGCCGCTGGCTCCTTTCGAGGCCATCGCCTTCATTCGCAACCAGTTGCCGAACGTGGGCGGCAAGCTGATAGACATAATGGTTGCTGCCGCCGCGGGCAACCCGTTCAAACTGTTTATGCTTTGCGAGACCGTCAGCAAGAATCCGGGAATGACGGCAGAACAACTGAAAGAGTACGGGCCTGACGTCGACGTGGCCTATCTCATCAAACGTGTCATCGAGCGCATCCCGGTGGCGGATGAGCTCGGCCTGCGCTGGGTATTGAGGTACGGAGCCGTCCCCCGCCGGCTAACGCGGTCGTTTCTGCAAGACGTCCTTTACCCGTTACTGATCGACGCCCTGAGTGGAAAGATAGAGGAAGCGAAGGAGGACATACCATCGCCCAAGGAACGAGAGGCGTGGCTGAAGAACGCGGATACAATGCTCGATCCAGAGCATCTGTGGGAGCGTTTGTCACGATATGCGAGCGATCATAGCTGGATCTCGCTGCAGAGCAAGGATCCCAATACTGCGACACTACATCCGGATGTCGTCCAGCCGATGCGACGATTGCTCAAGCAGCAGCCGATCTTCAGCCGGATTCATCGCGAGGCAGTGAATCATTTCGTAAAGCTGAAGTCGGAGAATCCGGATCGATGGGTTGAACTAACACTCGCGGAGTTTTACCATCGGGTCCAGCTCGGTGAGGACGACGTTCACGCGGTGTTGGTGAAGGCCTTGGATGAGCGCCCATCGCCGGACGATGCCGCCGACCGCCTGGAGATCCTCCGAGAAATCATCAAACCCGATGGAGATTTTTCCGGCGCGCCACCGGCGGCACTCGCGCGCGCCCATTACGAGATCGCAGACGCGATCGCCGTTGATGCAAATTTCGACTATTTGCCGCGAGATGGGCGGCGCGAGGATATTCGCAGAAATCTGGAAAAAGCTTTTGAGCTGAACCGGGATTCCGACGTTGAGTTACCCGCATTTGCCTTTAAGTGGCGTGATTTTCTCGATCGTAATTTTCCAAGCGACTTGGGTATATTGGCAGACCTGTGGCTAGTGATAAAATCAGGCGAGAGCAGGGCCCGCTATTGTCTGCTGCTGGCGGAAATGTATGGGCAAGGCAAGCTCTCGACACTGGCGTTTACGATAGGGGCGGCGATCTTCGGACTCGCCGACGGACGCGTTCGGTCTACACGCATTCCAGAGTGGGCGATTACAGAACGAGTGGCCTATGCGTACAAAAAGCGAGGGTTGTATCGACGCGCCGAGGACTATCTGCGACGGAGCAGCCGGAAGGCGCTGCCCAACCGAAAACACTTTGAGCGCATCCACCTCAGCCTGGTCGGGTTGCTTGTTGAAAGCAGCCGGTTGCGAGACGCTGAAGAGGAGATGGCCCCGGCAATCATCGCGACCACCCGACCAAGTCAGGAGTTGCTGTTCCTCAGCATAGAGATCTCCTTGCTCCGCCGCGACGCATGGGCGGCGCTTGCGCAGATTGAGAGCATCGCGGACAGAACGCATTTCCGGTTTCATCAGCTGCGGGGGCGAGCCCTAGGACAGCTACTACGAATTGACGACGCGGCAGCTGCTTTTGCCGATGCGACGCAGGCGGTTTTGAAGAACGAAACCCAGGCATTACTGAATGAGGTCCGCGGCGATGACTTGGCGTTCCGGTTGTTCGAAGCGGGACTTGCGACGGAACCGGCCAGCCCGTCGTCATCGCCGATCGCAGCGGCAACCGAAGTGGAACTAATCCGGGCATTTCAGACCCGCGGCAACGCGGCAGCGTGCGAAAAAATCATTAACGAACAGCTTTCCGACCGGCATTCGGTGTCCACGCGGCTTCGGGCTACGATTGCAGGCGTCACTTGGGGAATGCTTCTGCCTGCGGTTCTGAACAACCGATTCATTGAATTGCTAGGCACAATCGATGCGGCAAGGCGGCTTCGGCTCATGGAGCCTCCGGTCCTTCTTGGACAAGTCAATCCATGGCGAATTGGCTGGTTCAAGCGATGGGAGCTGCGGAACAGGTTGGGATCAACGCTTGGCGAGCAAACCGAAATGATGGATTGGGTTCGCTACGGCCGAACTCTTATCGCAATGGGAGATCACAAGAGAGCCAGTGCGGCTTTTGCCAACATCAAAGTCGGGCCCGGCGCGGGGGCCGCCGAACTGGCTATCTACCGGCAACGCTGTCTCGGCGACCCTGAGGCGCCGGCTCAGCCGCTTGAGTTCTGGAACGGGCTTGCCTCTGAACCGGCGCTTTACGTGGCGGCAGTGGTGGAAAATGCGGAGCGCGCCCTACGTCGATCGGAACGGAACTTGGCGGAGCAATGTCTGACTGCCGCCGGCGAGGTGCTAAGCACGAATTCCCTCCATCCGGTTCTCGCGGAACGCCACCGCGCCGCGCAAACTGCATTCGAGGACGCGGCAAGGCCGCAATCGGCCGATCATGAAGGCTTCAAGGGCGTAATCGAAGGAAATGCGTCGACGCTGGCGGACTTCCGCTGTGTACTTCTCTCCGTTGATGCCGAGCGAATTTCGATTGAGGCAGCGGGACATGCCCGCCAACTTCTCTCGACCCATGAAAATGAATCGCTAAGCTATATCTCCCGATACACCCGAGAACGTACCCCGAGGCGCTTGGGTCGGCATTTCGTGGCTACGTGGCCCGGTCCATTTGAAGAGATGCAGGAGCCCTTTGCCGGGTTGCTGCAGCAAGCAAAAATTGACGATGTCTTGTTGCTTGCACTCGCCGGCGCACCGCTCGTTGCGGTACCGTGGGAACTGAGCATCCCGGGATCGCTCGTGCCGATCCGCATCGGCAACGGTCGCGCTGAAGGACCTTTGGCGGAAGAAATCCGGCACCCTGAGAAATCGCGCCGTCTGGCGCAACTTCTCTCTCATCTAGACCAGCGGTCTTGGTCGCAACCAACAATCGCCAAATATCCTATTCCTTACACACCCTCATCAGAGCTGATTTCGCAGATCAGTGTATTGGATGAGCGGCTGCTTGCCAGTCATTTGTTTGGCGGCGATGTTTCTGCCGCGGCAGACATTATCTATATCATGACCGATATTGAAGACTCACCATCGCTACCGGAACCCTGCCTTCCCGGGGGAATGACGGGTGAAATGCTGGGTCGTGATCTGCAGCTTAGGTGGAAATCCAGATCGCGACCGTTCGTCGTCTTGCACGCGCCAATAAGTCACGGGCTTTCGCGGGCGCTTGATCAGATATTTGCCAGGAACCAGCTGGCGCAAGCTCTTGTGAACGCGGGCAACGTTTCTGGCGTGCTGGCGACGAGCTTGACGTCGAGGGGGCCGGATCAACAGGATGGATTGCTCGAGTCGTTGCGAAACGCAAGAAATGAGCTGGACGTCATGCGTAGGCTTAGAAAATCAGAGTTGTTTCCGAAGAATATTTCCGGGCTCGAAGAGATGCTGGGGCTACCGGCAACCGCTCTTTTCTTGCGTACTGAGTGAGGCCGCCGGGATGAATGCCGCTCTAGGGAGCCTTCTGCAGCGCAAGGAAGCAGAGTTGCGATGGAAGCTCACCAGTCTTCCGGAGGAATTGAACGAATGGCGCCAGCGCGCAGCGATCGAACACTCCCTGCAAAAAAATCACAGTCAGATCAGCCTGCTTTCGCTTCGTATCGAAAGGCTCCATGCGGTGGTCAAGGCCGAGTTTAACCAAGCCGTCGGCCGCGGTGAACTGTGGCTTCGGGCGACCAGCCTTGAAAAGAAGACGTTGATCGTCCATAGCGTATGGGATCAATTTCGGAGCCGCTTGTCGCTTCGTTTGGTTTCTCCGTTCGATACTTACCTCGCCCTCGCCGATGCATATGCCCGGGAATGCTACGAGCCGGCCTATCGGCAGTTACGCAATATTGCTCCCGATCAGCTATGTCCCGCCCCCTTGGTTACGTTCGATCAGCAGGTTTCCCCGTGGATGAAGCCTGACGGCGACACCCCGCAGCCTGACCAAGAGGTAACCGGGCTTTTAACCGCGACACAGTTCCAAGACGCGCTCGACCAGCTACCGCTTACGCTGGTTGGAGTGCCCTGGTCCTATCTTACCTATTTGCCACACATGGCACTGCTTGCGCATGAGCTTGGCCACGCCCTCGAACGCGGCGCCGGACTCACAGCTCGACTGGATCAGGCGATCGAAGACGCCGCATGCGAGACGGAGCAGCGTCGGGCAGGCTGGAAGGCCTGGCGCAAGGAAGTGTTTGCAGACTGGTACGGCTGCGCGATGGGTGGGCCGGCCTTTGTCTGGTCCCTGGCCGAATATCTCGCAAGTGACCAAGGACAAATCCGCCGGCAAACGCGACCACATGAGAATGGCAGTTGGACGCCATACCCCACCGCAACAGTACGAGTCTTGTTCTGCTGTCATAGTCTGCGGGTCATGGGGTTTGAAACCGACGCGAGCAGCATTTCCGCGTGCTGGTCGCAGGCCTATCCAGAGAATCCTCTGGAAGAGTTCAGTCGGGACTTTGAAGCGGTCGTGAACAGCTTCTGCGAAGTGTTCGATCCAAGGCAGCCGCAATTTAAGGCCTTCCGACGCCCAATGCGGGACGTTGCCATCATCATGGCTAATGTCTACCGGCAAGGCGGTGGGCTGCCTGCTCACGAACCAAAGCCGGCCCGCACCTATGTCGCTGCAGCCCGCCTGCTCTTGCAAAAGCCGCCCCCGAATGCATCGCTGCCAAGCGTCTGGCAAAAACTTCGTGACCATCATGTCACGACACGACCTGGCGGTGTGGCAGGAGCTACGCCAGCGCTACCTGATATGGACGATGCGCAGGACTCTGCTGCAGTCGATCGTCTCGCAGCGATTTTGTTTGCAGACATTTGATACGGGCCGGTATCTTATTGGCCTTGCGGCGGCATGTCATTTACTCGGAGACGCACAGCCGGGTCGCCGAACAAGACATAGTTCCGCGCATCATTCCGCGCAACCCAGCGATTGGCGAGGACCCCCTCAGACACCTGCAATGGATCGAGATCCCGCGCGCGCTCCATGTCGGCTAGTTCCCCGGAGAGGACTGACCAGCGCAGGTTGAATTGATCCGTAGCTTGGCCGAGCCGTTCTCCTTTTAGGATCCGGACCATAACGTCGCGGAATTCCTGCACTAGCGGCACGCTGCGGCCGCCCCGAAACGAATAGGACCAAGCGCGGTCGACATGCGCCAATACCGCAAGGGCACCCGAAAGCAGCAGACGTTGTGGCAACCGGGCCGTAAAAGGCGTACTCGCAATCTTGATGGGGCGACCTAAAACGTCCCGTCCGTAGTCGTCGAAGACAGGGCAACCGCCACTGTAGCAGGCGAAAAAGAAGTGGATCAAACCGCCGAGCGTGGTCTTTTCATCCACGTCGGCCGCCGAATACATCATATTCGCGCTGACCGGGCCTCCTTTCCAGTCCTGGCAGATGATCGCTCCCTGCCGTTCCAGCTGACCGGGAGCATCGCACGGTATCGCCAGCCCATGGGAGCCAGTGAAAAGCAGTGCCGGCGGGCCGCCCTGATCGCCGCGCAACAACGACTTCAGATTAGCCTTCGTCGCGTCTTCGCCAAGCAGCGGCTTCATCTCGAATCTCTGTCGAGTACCGAGCGGCTTGACGTACGCGTTGCCGTTCACCAACGGCTGTGCAACCAGGTCATGTAGCAAGCCAGTTGCACGATCGCCCAGGTTTTTTGGTGCGAAAATCGCGACCTCGCGGCGTTGTTGAACAGCCGGGGCTTGCTCATAATCGATGACGTGTTGAGAATACTTGCGGTAGCCTTCGGCATCCTCGAAGTGAAGACGACCTACACCCCAATATGTATCGAGCTGGTACTGGAATTCGAAGGGAATAACCGACGGAGGCCCAACAATCGTCAGGTAAAACGGCACCCCTAGATTGGGATCGACTACGGAAAAACCAACATTGTTCTTGGTAAGCCAAGAGCGCGCCGTATCGCCTTGCCGGTATCCCTTGTCGCCCTCGAAAATCCGCAAGAGATGGGCAGTCCGGACCTGGCGCGAACGATGCTCGATCAATGGCTGCAGCGCAGCCCGCACCGCCGAATCTGTTTTCTCGGCGAAGATAATGCCCCAACCTGCCTCGGTAAGATTGTTGGCATCGATGTCCGATACGGCGAGCTTCTCGGATACTCCATCGGCCGCGCGTTGGATGACTTCCCTCGGCGGCGCTTCTATGCCTGACAGAACGCGTCGATCGAGCGGCGCCAGTGACTGTCCGCTTTCCCAGATGCCTATGGGCAGGGGCAATTCGTCGCTTCTGTCGGTTTCGCTCTCATCATCCATGGTTATGCCATCAAGGTTATTTTCCCGCGCCCGTTCGTACCGCTTCCCATATGGCGTGCGCTACTTCGGGCCCATCAATCGCCGAGTGTCCTCCGACATATTCGGTTGATTCCAAATTATAGATGCCGCCGGACCGGAACGCGTATGGTTCTGAGGCGGGGAGCATCACGATATCCTCGGCTTCTCGCACGCCTTGCATTCCCCAAGTCCCGATTCCACCAAATATCGGGAGCTGCTGCCCATCGAAAGCCACTTGCAGGGTAATCCCGACCGCCAATGGATACAGCGTTCCGACAGCTCCATCGTGCTTGGAGCGCGTTATGACGATCGGCCCGCGCACGGCCGGGCCGCGTAGCATGGAGTTGAAATATCCCGGTTTAGCGACCACGTCGATGAAGTCCGCGAAAGCCCATAGCGACACGGCGCCTTGGATCAAGACCACGGATTCCACAGGACGCGCCAACCTTGCGGTCCCTCCGGGACCGCCTAGAATGGATGAAACGACGATGCAGCCAAAGCTGTGTCCAATAAGATGAATGCGAGCGGCCGGACATTCTCCCTGGAGCGCCCTGCAGAAGGCATGCATTGCGTTCTCTCCAAGTCTCCTAGCCCTCTTTTTCATGGTCCAGAATGACAATTGGCGCAGCGGCGAGAGCAAGCCTGAAAGCACTGCTGACTCGGCGAAGTCGTCGCCTAGTTCTTCGGATACCTCAAAGGCCGCAACCGGGTCGAAATCCACGCCATCGCTGTCAGGAGGAGCGTCAAGCCCTCCGCTCTCGTAGCCGATCAGCTGGCTTAGTTCCCGATAGGCACGTGCCACATGCTCGGGCATTTGCACGGCACCGGCGTTTTCCTGGTGTTCGCGAAATATGGTACCCAGCAATTGACGAATGTCGTGCGAGCCGTTGTCGAAGAACTCGATGTATTTTTCCAGGATTTCTTCTTGCGACGGATGCTCCGCCGAGAACGACGTCGTGCCGAACGTTTCCTCGCCGAATGGAAGGCTTGGCCAATGCAATCCGATCCATAGCGGCCGGAAATCCGTACCCATGGCGCGCAGGTCGTCTTGCCGCGCCAGCATGGCGCCGAACCAGCGGTCGTATTGCGCCTTTGCCCCCGGAAGATCGCCCTTCCAGCCATGACTGGACAGGAAAATATCCGTGGGCCGATGGTCGCGTATTTCGGATAAGATGCGCGCACTCAAGAAAGTATGCGTGCCCGCAGTTGGGTCTTTGAGCTCGTCACCATCTTTATCGAAGCTGACGAGCCAGTAGGATGAAAGTGATCCAGGAATGTCACAGAGCGGCATGGAGTTCAGTTCCCGACACTACGTGGTTGGTGAAATACGAAATAAGAACCGGACAAAATCTAGGTGAGGCATCTGCACCCACGTGACTAATCATAAGCACATCCATAACGTGTGTCGCGACATTTTATGCGACCTAGGTTCGGGATTTAAGCCTCTGATCGCGGGTAGCTCCCCTGCATCGCGTGTCTTTGCAAGAGAAAATGGATATCAGGGACAGTTGTTCGCAAACGACCTTGCCCGCGAAGACGCGCCTGCGCCGAACGAAGAGTTCGAGGCGCTGACGGTCATTCAAATCAGGATCAATCATAGATGAAGCGGGAGACCGATGCCAAACAGTGACGGACGTTCCCCCTTAGGAAGAACGCCTCTCAACAGATCCTAAGCGCAAATTCCATCTCACCAGTGCCGATGCGGCCGCTTGAAAGCTCCTCGTCGGCCGTCGACCTGTTAACCGTGTCAACTCAGATCTGGGATCTGCCGCTGGTGGCATTTCGGGGCGCATTTGTGCCGCGTGCGCCAAGGATCGTAGCAAGCGGCGAGAAACAAGATCCGGCGTCCGCCGCGTAGGTTCCACAAGGGGCACCGGATCACATGGACAAGGGGCGGACGTCTCAGTTCGAACCGCCTGCTGCGTGCTAATCGGCAGGAATGCACGGGCGGTCGAAAGAATTCGTCTTGGCAAAAACCAGCTCGTTGCTGATGACGACGGAACGACCGGAGCTCCGATGCCCAGTTGAACTATGTCCGTCCTAATGTAGCGGTCGCGACTCGCGAGCGAGGAGCGCGGAACTGCGCTGATCGACATGCATGCCCTCGCGCGGGTCCTGGAGGTGCTTGAGGGCATGGCCACGCCTGTACGGGTGTCCATCGGGCCGCGCCTTCAACGGCCGAGACGGGCTCCCCACCTTGTGTCCCCACCAGTGGTGCAGCCAATTTAACTCTTGTGTTTCAGCTTAAGTCCGCCTGATGGACTATCTCAAATTCCTCCGTGGCGACGGGCACTATGCGCGGCCGGAGGCGATGATTTGGTGCGAGAACAATGGGATCGACTACATCTTCGGTCTGTCCCGTACCAAGCCGCTCGCCAGAAAAGTCGACGAGGTCGCCGACGACATCCGTACCCGACGCGCCATCGAGAACCTGCCTGTTCTGCGCGGCTATACCGAGACGCGCCACAAGGCAAAGTCCTGGGATCGCGAACGGCGCACCGTCGCCCGTCTTGAGGCGACGATGCTCGGTCTCGACATCCACTTCGTCGTCACCAGCCTCGATGCCGGCTCAGCCGAGTGGATCTACGACAGCCTGTATTGCGCGCGCGGCCAGGCCGAAATCTGATCAAGCTGCAAAGACGCAGCTTGCCTCTGATCGCACCAGTTGCCGTTCGGCGCTCGCCAACAAGGTCCGTCTCGTCCTCCATACCGCCGCTTATTGGCTGATGCTGACCGTGCGCGACGCCATTCCCAAAGTCCGGGAATTGGCCACCGCCGAGTTCGCGACGCTGCGTCTTCGTCTCCTGAAAATCGCCGCCCGGGTCGTCGAAACCGCAAGCCGCATTCGGCTCGCGTTCGCCGCGGCATGCCCGGAAGCCGACCTGATCCGCTGCTTGTCCAGCGCGCTGCTGCCGCTCGGTCCTTGACCGGCGGGGCCTCCGCCCCCATTCGCCCAACGCATCCCTCAAGCGCGTTGCAAAGTACGGGTCGTCAGGCGGTGAAAAGCCGAAGGCAATCCTGTGCGCCTCGTTAACGGAGGTGTTGCAACCGCATCAATCGCATCAAACAACCGCACTCTCACGAATAGGACGGGTTAATGTCCTCGCTGACGCTCGCCACTTTTTCTTCCTACGCCATCTGCCTGACGCGTCAGGAAAAGGAATTGGCAAGCCATTGCGCACAACCAACAGATCACGCTTGGTGTGCAGATACACATCGAACATTCTACAGGCCCCCCAGCCGCCGTCAGAGTATGGTATGGCGGGGAGCAGAAATGGCAACTGCTCCGCCCGGCCACGATGGACAGGCAAGCCGCTACAGATTGCTGTGGTTGGCATGGCGGGCACAACGGAGGCGACGACGCGGCCAAGGTCTCACCGTAAGGACCTGCGATATCGGAGTTCCGCCCAGAAGCGGACATTCGGGCTGGCCTTCAGCAAGTCCGCTTTGTGCACAACACACATTTGCCGTGTCGACCGCGAACCATCAGCGAATTCACCGGAACGCCCGCCTAGGTGGGCTGACCGCGTCCAGCAGTGGTTCGGGGCAGGGCGCCTGCGACGGGTTCATGCTGCAGATCTCGCATTTTCCGTGCGGTGTGGAGGACGTGCTTCACGGACTTGTGCCGGAGCTGGAGCACCGACTGGGCTGGTGTATCGACGCAGACCATCCCGCCCTTAGACCGTGGGCCGACGACCACGGGCGGGTGTTGCCGCTCGACAACAGCTTGCCCCGCGACCACAATCGGGGCCGGTTTCCGAGAGGGAAAAATAGATGAGTATTCGTAGTGCTATTGGCGCAACAGCTGCCTTGGTGTTCGCCGTAACCTTAGCGTCGGGGGCGCGCTCGCTCAGGCGTCACTCCGACGAAGAGACCAAGCGTTGGAGGAAAGCCGCTTGTTCAAGCGAAGCCGAGCGCGCCGACGGGCTGCAAGTTCGTCGGTACGATCAAGGGGACCAAGCTCTGGGCAGGCGACTGCACGGCGGCGGCCGAGCTAAGATCAACCACTACCAGCGACGACGCACCCCCAAAGCCGCTGCCCGCTGAGCCAACGGTATCGCTTCCCAAAGAGCAGCAATAGAGACGTCGCCCTGTACGGACTTGACGGCGAGTTCTCTGATCCAGTCGGCGCCATAGTCGATCGGCAGGCAGCATCGATCCGGACTTCAGGCGAAGACAGAAGTTTGTCGACAAGCCGATTGTCGCGAGCCTCACCGGCCGTCAGGGCCGGCATCAAGCGTCAACGAGATACCGGGGCGAAATCCGAACGGCAGATGCAAGAGGACGTACAGGCCGATACCTTCTCCGATGACAAGCAGCCAAAGCAACTTCGTATTGCTTATCAGAGCCAGAACCAAGCCAACGCCGATAGCTAAGAGAAGGCTTAAAGGTTCTACAAATGACGTTACAAGCACCACAAAAAAATGACGGTATTTCGGCCGTTCAAATTGTCCGATTGGTTGGCCCAGGTGAATATGAAATCAGCAAGCCGTCTACACGTCTTGGCATTTGGCTTTGCAATTTGTTCGATTCAGATTTCCAGCGGCTGGGGTGATCAAATGAAGGGCGAAGAACGCGGGGAGGCAATCAAGAAACGGCGAAAATACTTCGACGAAATAAACGCCTTCTACAAGCGGTTTGACTCCATCGTTGAACCATATATTGGCATGCGCCAGCGGCGGCGATGGTTTTGACCGTTAGAAGCGTTTTAGTTTGAAGTCGGCGCGATCAGCCGGTGAACGGCGAGAGAGATAAGCAGCCACTTGATTAGCGAACGAATACTCCCGCGTGTCGATCAGATCGGATTCTGGTGGCCTCACTCGCGTCGAGGCGACAGCTTGCTCTTCAACAAAAATCAGGATGTCGGGGTAGCGTCCAACTTCGTCGAGTGCATCCAGGAGCAAGACGCTCTCAACGATTACCCCAGGAGATCTGTCCCGTGTCGCTTCGACGACTGAGAATGCCGCAAGGCACTCTGACTGTTCTCTCAACATAGTTCAACGCTCGTCAGCTTGTCGAAAGCTGAATGTCTTAGTTGCTGCAACCATTCGATTGGGCTGAGAGGTCGCCTTGATTTGCTCAGTCCGACATGGAGTAGGAAATGGATCCCTTCGACGCAGGGCAGGCTCAGCGCGGTGACGGCAGCACTCCCGAATCTTCCGAACGCGAGGGACGGGAAGGTGAGGAGGCGCAGTGGGTTGGAGTCTTGACCCACGCGGTGCTCGCCGCTGGCGATCCGGCATCCCTCGGGGACTCTGCTCCTGCGGAGGGGGGGCACGACCAGATGCTGGAGGAGTGGGCTGCCGAAGAGGGGCGGAACCCGCTCGAGGATCGGCAAGAGGCTGTAAGGCGAGTGAATGCTTGGAATCAGGGCGAGCTGGATCTTAGAATGTTGCGCCTCACCAGCCTGCCTCCACTTCCGGCCGGGCTCTACTTGCTCGACGCGTCCTTCAACCGGCTGACCAGTCTGCCCGAGACCCTCCCTGACGCGCTCGTTTCGCTCAATGTTAGGGGGAATCAGCTGGCCAGCTTGCCCGCGCTTCCGGCCGAGCTCGCCTTGCTGGACGTGTACCACAATCGGCTCACCAGCCTGCCTGAGACCCTCCCAGCCGCGCTCGAGGGCCTCAACGTCGGCCACAACCAATTGACGAGCCTGCCCGAGACCCTCCCGGCCAGGCTTGAAATACTTGACGTTAGTGAAAACCAGTTGACGCGTCTGCCCGAGACCCTCCCGGCCGTGCTCGAGGGGCTAGACCTTAGCCAAAACCAGCTAACCAGCCTACCTACGGGCTTGCTGACGCAGTTGGGTGCTGATGCCGAGATAATTCTGTCTGGCAATCCGCTGCCCGAGCAGGTGCTGACGAACCTGGACACAATCCAAAGTACCGATGGGTATGCCGGCCCGAGGGTCCTCTTTCTGCCCAACGAAGGAAGTGAGTTGTCCGAAACGGACCAAGGTCAGTCGGAGGAAGACGCCGCTGTGCAGTTTCTTCCAGAGACGGTAGCGGACTGGCTCAACCGGGATCCGAAGGAGGGCGATCCGGAGGTGGTGGCCAAGTGGCAGAGCTTTGCGGAAGAACCCGGCGCCCAGGAATACGCAGACTTCCTCAACGGGCTGCGGGCTACCGTGAACTCTGGGAACGAAGGATTCCAGCAGGCGGTGGCCAATGATCTGCGGCAGGCGGCGGCCAACCCGCAATTGCGCGCGCAGTACTTCCAGCTTGCTCTTGACGCCAACGAGAGCTGCGAGGATCGCAGAACTTTGACCTGGAACGGCATGCAAACAGCAGGCCTGATCGCCAACGTCGAGAGCGGGCTCTATGACAATAACGAGGGGGTCGCGGCCCTCGTTGATCTAGGCCGTGTCATGTTCCGCTTGGACGCACTGGGGGGGATCGCGCGCGAGAAGGTCCAATCGCTCCTCACGGACGACACCATCGACGACGTCGACGAAATCGAGGTCTACCTTGCCTATCAGGCCAAGCTGCGCGAGCGGCTGGGGCTGCAGCACATCGCCCCGGACATGAACTATTTCAACGTCTCTTACGTCACCGAGGATGACATTAACAGGGCTGAGACGTCTGTGCGGAGCAAGGAGGCGACGGGGTTCGCCGATTATTTGGCGACGGACTGGAAACCTTGGGACGATGTGGTGCTCCGCATTGAACCCGAACACCATGCCACGATGGAGAAACAGCTCGCCGATGCCTTGGAGGAGGAGTTCCCGGGCCGACTGAAGCAAAAGCTCGTTGAAGCCGGACTGATCGGCGCTGAAGCCGATGTCGTTGCGGATGCCGAGCGGGAGTTCGGTCCCCAGGTCAGCAAGGACATCGCTCGCGAGATCAAGGGTGCTCTGAGGGACACGGTGCTCAACAAACGCGGCCTTGGTCTGTGAAGCGGCGTCTGCTGCTTCACAACGCGGTCCTTCATCCAGATCGAAGGATCAAGCAACTGTCTGAGCGAGGTATTGGTTCAACCGCAGCGCGCGGAAACTGAAAACTGCGACGGCTGATCATCCATTATGCTGTGAAGCGGCAGTAGTTCTTTGCTTCCGATGGCGAATGGCACCGTCGCTGTTTCTTGGGGAAGCAATCAGATAGGAGAGCAATGAATTACGTTGATAGCGAATGGTCTGCAAGAGCCCGAAACTCAACTCTTCCATTATCGGGCGCGGAAGCGCCGTACACGCCGGGATGGTAAATGTTAGCCGGGCGAGCGGTTTGGCGGCCAGGAAGAAGTTTGGTCGGCTGGCGATCCAGCGCGCGCTATCGGGCGAGAGGCCGCCGCCCGGCACGACGCAGTGGACGTTGGAGGACTTAGCGTGAACGCTCGAGAAGGTTCGCGAGCCAGGGATATTGATCCCATTCAAGACGAACGGGAGTTCGTCGATTTGCACGGAAATCTCGGCAGTCGGGGACGACGCGTCACCGGCGGCGAATGAACGAAGAACTCCGCCGCTAAATAATGAAAAATAGACGATCTTCAGTGCCTTCGCGCGCGCAACGTATTGCGGGATCGATTGAACGCGCCGCGAGCGGTGACAGGATCGGCAGCGCCGGCCTTGCGATCGCGTACACGCGGCTGGCGGACGGCGACCGGACCGATACCGGTCATCACCTCGCGCTCCGGCAGGGCCGTGGCGGATCGCCGCGCCGGTGGCCGTCCGCGGTCTTCAAATCGGCATGCTGGCCGAGAAAGTCTGCAACCTCGGCTTCGACCGCCTTGGCGAGAAGGGCACGTGGCCCGTTGCGCAAGACTTCTGTGAGCTGATCCTTGGGGATTCCTGGCTGAATCGTCAGACCGTATGTCCGCCTCTGCCGGTGAGGTGGTCGCTCCGAGAGTGACGAACTCGACGGTCTCGAAGCTGCGCCATGGCCCGCGCCGATGGATCACCTCGGCCTTGTAGAGGCCGTTGAATGGCCCAGATCCAGACCCAGTTGCATCGGCTCGCAATATTGGCTTTTTCTCCGCACGTCCTCTCTCCCTCTTCATCGAAGGACGGAATCGTGCGGCCGACGCCTGATTCGTTCCGAGAAGCTTCAGAACAACGGCAAGTTCGTTGAGCCCCTCGCGGTCCATACGTGCAGTTCTCAACCATCAGGCCAGCCCGCCGCAAGGCGTCTCCCCTCGGAGGCTTACTGCGCTGGAGCAGGCACTACATGATCGACGGCCGGTCTATCGTGGCGGGCTCGTGCACCACAGCGACAGGGGCCGCCCAATTCTCGCCGAAACCATCAACACAGCAAGGCCAGGCGTCCCTCGCACCTCAACTCGTGCCCCCTGGAGCTCAACCGTCACAACGGCTGCTTCCGGCGACCCCGGTGGGCTCTGCGGCCGCCGGCAGCGCCGATTCCGATACCACCGGCACGAACGACAGCGTGTCCGCCGAAGCCGGCAGTACCAACTGGCCCAAACGCGCCCGGCGCCGCCAGTCGTGCACCTGCTGGGGCCGGCCCCCATGGCGACGCGCGACATCTGTGACAATCGCCCCGGCTCGAGGCTTTCCGCGGCAATCTGTGCCTTCAAGTCGTCCGACCAGCGCTTTCGTCCTGCGCCTGAGTACACTTCGATACGCGGTGACAACGGTCGTCTTATGTCGTCCGAATGGTCGTCCATTGTGAGCACCCTTGCAGAAGGTGACTCTTCGAATGGGTCGACTGGTTCAATAACCGAAGGCTCCTGGAGCCCATCGGAAACATCCCGCCGGCCGAAGCCGAGCTGAGAGCACCGCTAGAGAGACCGTTCAGATGTCGGGAGGTGACCATGAGCGTCAAGATCACGCCTGATCACCTCAGCCGCGCCGCCGTCGTCTATGTTCGCCAATCGACGCTGTCCCAAGTCATGGGAAATCTCGAAAGCCAGCGGCGGCAATATGACCTGGCGCAGGCCGCGGAAACCGCCGTATTTCTGTCGGTGACGGTCATTGACGACGATCTTGGCCGCTCAGGTTCCGGCAGCACTCAGCGGCCTGGTGGCGGCTCGGCCATACTCCGCTGCAAACGTTGAGGCGCCCGGCCCGGACATCATCATGAGGCGCTGGCGACCTCGGAAAGGACCGTGACCCCAGCGAAGACATCAACCAGCCCGAGCGATACAATGCCTGGCCGGCAAACTACGTATCAGCCGCGCTCGCGCCGTCTCCGCAACCCTGACCAACTCCGACGGCGCGAGCGCTACCGTCGTGCCGTCGGAAAGTTTAAAAGGTGATTGACAACAATCTGCAATTAAAGGGCCGAATGACAGTTCGGGCATGAAGAGTGGGTTCATGCGCGCCGGCCGCCGCGGTCGCTTTTACGTCATGATCCCTCCCTCTCCGTGGTCAATACCAGGCCGGAATAAACGTGATTCGGCTGGCTTCGCCGCGCTTCCGACGTGGCTTTACCGTGAATTCTACGTCCCGGTCGAACGCCGTCAGCATGCGCAGCAGCTCTCCCACTGAACCAGCTTGAAGTGGCCGCGGAGCGGCTTGGACAGATCGGGTTGCTTCATCTCGCGACAACCGCATCGTGGTGGACGATCCGGTATCCGGGCATGCTGTGGCTGATCGAAAGCTACGGCGTCGAACGTGTCGACGCTGCCTGCCATGTATGGCGGCTACCGTTTAACAAGGACTTACAGAACGCAGCGCTGAGCTCGCCACGGTGGATTACGAAGTTCCTGTGACCCTCCGCAGCCCGGGCATCCAGCCACTGCCGATTGTAGCCGCGCTGTTCATCGGACTTTACGTGGCATGCGGCGAACTCGGCGTCATCCAGCGTTGCCAACTGCCGCACATCTACGGGCCTGTTCGTATGGATGTGCACCCACATCGGAGACGACTTTGCAGTATTGCTCAGCGCCTTGGGCTGCAGCTCAATTTCGAACAGCTTCCCTTGCCCGCCCCTCAACGAGTGTACATGCCGAAGCGTCAACTCGTTGGCATCCCGCAAGTGTTCAAGGTACTTCTGCGACGGAAAGGAGGAGGTCTTCATGCAATCCATCATAATAGTGCCCTTTCGGTCGTTCAAAGAATTGGCCACTCCCCGCGCCTCGGACAACTTCTTCTTGAGCCGGACTGCCTGGTCGTGCACTTCGCGCATTTGCGCAGGCGTGAGTAGGAGGAGTAGACGAGGCTCTGCCAACGTCCGCAGACAGACGTCCATCTCGGCAGCTTGGGTCTGCAGGAGCTTGACGATGGTCTCGACGGCGTGTTCGGCGTCCTCGGGTTTCATATTACGCGCTTCTGAGGCGATCCTTTGCTGACCAGCCAGATCGAACTGCAAAAGTTCGTCCAACCGGTTGAGCAGTGGCCTCAGCGCTTCCTTCGAGTCTGGAGCCTGCCAGATCGCCAAGTGTGCCGCCGCCGCCGAGGCCACCGCATTCGCCGCCTCCGCACTCACAAGCGTCTTCGTACCTAGATCCGAGCGCACCAGAACCTTGGCTGCTGGTCTCGTGTCGCTGTCGACCGCAGAGACTTGCGGCTCCGGCAGCCTGGCCGAACTCTCGGCCGCAGCGGCCGGTTTGTGCTTGCCTTTTCCTTTCCTGCGCCCTGCAGTGCCTTCGGCCCATGCAGCGTTGCGGGCAGCGGCGGCCGGTATCGCAGCGCCAGTGTCGGCCGGCGATGCAATGCTGGCTGATGGCTTCGGCTGCAGTGCCAGGAAGTTCATAACCTCCTGCGCAGTGATCCATGCCTCCTCCACGATCTGGTCCAACGATTCCAATGGGAGGTCGGCACCTGTTCGCTCATCCCTCAGCTTGGCAACGATGTCGTGCAACGCCAATCCAAATTCCGAAAGCCGTTCGACGACTCCTTCCAGAACGGCGCAGTGCTCTGCGTCGAGCGGCCGCCCTTTTGTAACAGCGTCTTTTGTTGAGATGAATGCCGGAAAAACGTCGCCTATGAAGGTTCCCAGCAGACGCAGTCCCCCGTTCTCACCCGTGAGGATCTCGCGCGCCGCTGCTTCGCACGTGCTCGCCAGCGGCTCAAGGTCGAACTTCGCGATATCGATCCGCGATTGCACCTGCATGATCTTCAAATTCAGTGTCCAGCCGGCATGCAGCCGCAGTGCGGTTTGGCCCTGCTGCATCTGAGCCGTTGTACCTGGTAAGTTGATAGTGGCGGCGCAGACGGACCGCGTCTGTTCGTAGCGCTGAGTCTTCTTGTCCCACCACTCCATGCAGGCTACTTTGTGTTTCCGCACACTAGAAGCCGCTTTGCTCAGCTGGTCGGGGCTAGCGGTTGATCGCATGCCGTGGAACACGTCGGAAGCGTACTTCCTGCGCGTTTCCAATTTGTAGATTGTCGGAGTGGCCAGCTCATTGTATTGCTGCGCCGCCCAAAGCGTCTGCTCGCGGAGTTCACGCGCCTCATTGTCGGACAGAAACGTACGGGCCACAGCCGGGGTCAGGCTCGCGTAACCCGCGAGAACTGCTGAGCCTGCATTGACGAGACGGTCCATCCGCTCTTTCCAATCCTCAGACGAGTTACAATCTTGCTTGGCCGCATAACGAGAAGCGTTGAGCTCATTAAGGAGGTCGCCCATTCTTGAGATGATTTCGTCGCCTGCCGGCGAAATGGAAACCGTCAGACTCGAACTTGGCGACTGGCTCGCGACCAGCGCCGTGGCTCTACGCTCCGCCACTGAAGGAAAACCGCGCCGCCGCACAGTGACTGCGCCTGGCGCAGGGACTGCGTGTAGCGCAGTGTCAAGGTGATCTGCGCTAACGCAGGCGTCGGAAGACTTATCGGCAACGTCATCGGCGGCACCGCGCCCACTGCTAGCAGAGGACATCCCTCTATCCTGAGGCCTAGAGCGCATCCGCTCCACGGCGGAATCGAACAGTTGGCTGCCTTCCCCAGGGGAGTCCGAACTGCGCGGTCCCAACGTGCTGTCACCAACACGACCATACATGAGGTTGTACTCCTTGTTTCGCATTGAGTTCAGGCTGCGTAGGCCCCGGTTGGTCCAGATAGGCCGCTTGGCTGACGATCAGCTGACGAAGCTTGACAGCAGGGACACGAAGCGCTGTCGTCCCGACGAAGGTCCCGCGCCAGGAGGATGTCCCACTTGGTGAACGCTTTCAGCAGTGGCCGACGCAGGCAGCCTGTGCAGGGCATTCCTCGCGATCGCCGACCTGTGGTCCTTGAGGTCGCATAGCGTTCTGCTGCTCATCTAACCATCGGCGCAAGCAGCTGATGAGCAAAAGGCGCTGGATCCGGATGACGATCCGGAGGCCTCAGAGGAAATCAACGCTCTCTATGGCGAGGGATCTGCATTTCATAGCGAGCACGGCGTTTATATCGACGGTGTCGACGAGAATACCGCGAGACTGCCGTCTGATGAGGCAGGCGTTCCAGCGTCAGCACCATCTGGTGGACCGAAGGCGGGCTGACGCGGAAATATTCTTGCATGTCGGTTTCGGCCGGGGGCCTGCGATGCAGTCGAGTATAGAGATGGATAAAAGCCAGATACTGCCCCTGCGTGGGCGTGAAGGGTTTTGTGGAAGGACTCACGCCAGCCATCCGATTCAGTTGTTTGTTCGTGCCTCGAACGAGGAGGCGCGCCATGAATGTACGCTATCGGGTCGAACTCAGCCAAATCGAGCGCAGCGAGCTGAGGGCGCTGCTCAGCGGCGGCAAGCATGCGTCCCGCAAGCTCAAGCGAGCGCAGATTTTACTCGCCGCCGCTGCCGGGACCAGCGACGGGGAGATCGCAAGGGGCGTCGGCGTGAGCGGCTCGACCGTGTACCGCACCAAGCGCCGCTTCGTGGAGGGCAATCTGGAGCGGGCGCAGAGCGAAGAGCCGCGTCCCGGGGCGGAACGCAAACTCACGGGCAAGGAGGAAGCCCTGCTGGTGGCGGCCGCCTGTGCCAGCCTGCCCGAGGGCCGTGCCCGCTGGACGCTTGAGCTGCTGGCAGGCGCAATGATCCTCTCGAGTATCGGCCGCGTACGCAGTCCGAAAGCTAATGGCCTTCGGCTGCACCGTGGTGTCGACCGTGACCCGCTTGAGGTCTTGGCTGCGCAACGTGCCGGCCTCGTGCGCCGCCCGCAGGCTCTCGGCCAGCAGCAACTCCCGATTGTCGCGGAGCCGCAGATCCGAGCGCTCGCGCGGGAACGCGTGCTGGAAGAACTCTTCGCCGGAATCGATCTTGCAAGCAGAACCAGCTCGTGCTTCGGATTGATGATCTGGTTGAGCCGAGCCCGGAACAGATCGTTCGATCACGTCGTCTTGCGCTTCTTCGGCCGCATCGTCCCGTCCGACGCGGCACAGAATTATGCTCCGCCCCGAAAATGAATCCATAAAAGGACATTGCAAGTTTGGGGTTCTCGACCCCAAATCCTGCAATCTCAAATGCCTCCGCATCTGAAAAACAGACGATCCGTACTAAGGGCACTGCAGCGCGTGCTCGGCAAATAGGATGGAGACGATGCAGCCGACGTCCTGCTCACGGCGGTTAGCGATGCCCGCGCATGTCTGAGGCGCTGGTTATTTCCAGTCTATCTGGGGATGAGCCTCGTCGGACGGCGCAAGCAAACTGGCGTTTCCGCTGCCGGCTTTGCCGTTGAGTGCGAGCGAAAGGTTCAGATTGTTGCGCAACATCTCGTTGTCTGGCTCCATTGCAAGTGCACGTTGATACAGCGCTTGGGCCTCAGAGTGGCGTCCCTCGGTGTCGAGGACCACGGCTTTCGCGTTCAGTGCACGCAGATCACCGGGTGTGGCAATCAAAACGCTGTCCAGTATCTGAAGCGCCTCATCCGCGTGCTTTCGCGCCAGTAAGGCCCGCGCAAGAGGGATCGCAACATCAACGTTGCCAGGCCGTTGGCTCAAAGCAGCGCGCAGAGTGTCCTCACCAGCATCCTGGTGAAATGCGTGCACAACGCGCGCACGCACGGCAGGATCGACATCCTTGGTAGCTGATAACTCTGGTCCTGGCGCCTCGGCGACTCCAATAGCTGATTTATTCAAGCTAGTGCAACCGCCGACCAGCAGAACAGCGAGCACTGCGAGGAGCCTAGAGCACGAGCCCGCGCCAATGGAGCGCAGCTGCTGCCCTGCTTGTGGTTGTCTCATCAGGTCCATCCCACGATCAACTGCTGCTCCATCGACCGGCCGCGGCGACCGGGCCGCGACGCTCCGCTGACGGAACCGTCTCCTTGGTTTCCGTGAGTGTGACGGATCCAACCGGCTGGATCGTGAAATCGGAGGCGAGATCCTGGTAGGACAGAACAGGTAGATCAATACTGTTGCGGGTGAGAAAACCGCGGACGAAACGCCGGATATCCATTGAACCCAGAATGACCGGCCGGCTTTGACCCGATGCGATGCTTGCATGGATCCGACGGAATTGGGAAAGCAGCTTCTCTGTTTGCGAATCCTCTAAGACGAGGTAGGGGCCGACAGCGGTATCACGCAGCCCACCACGCACGATCTCCTCAGTTTCCCGCTCGATGATAAAGGCGGCCACGACACGCTGGGCATTGGCATAGCGATGGCAGATCTGCCGACTCAGACCGGAGCGAACATATTCGGTGAGCAGCACGACACTTTTCTCGCGTTCGCTCCATTCGGCCAGCGTCTCCAGCACCAGGCGGGTGTTGCGAATGGGGATGCCCTCGTCCAGTAAGCGGCGCAGGACGTCGGCGATCCGGGGAACCGGCGTCGTGCGTAGCACCTCCTTCACCAGATCGGCGTACTCCTGCTCCATCCGGTTGAGCAATTGACGCGTTTCCTGAATGCCCAGCAAGCGCTGTGCGTACCGTGTCAATGTCGAATGGACGCGTAAGCCGACGAGTTCGCTCGGACTATGATACCCTATTCCGGCGGCTTTGAGAGCCGGCGCATGCTCTTGTTCGATCCAGATCCGGTTTGTGTCCGTCTCCTGCCGAAACGGGATACCGCTCAATTCAATGTTCGCCACGTCATCGTTAAGCATGAGCTGCGCCGGATCAACGAAATCCGCTTCAACGGGGACTCCCTCGACATCCACCCTAAATTGCGACTCAGCTAAGCGCTGATCGAGTTGGGCGGGGATGCGTGGAATTGTGATGCCAAGATCGGCTGAGACCAGCGCCGAAACGCGTCCGATGCATTGCTCGAGCTCCCCTTTGCCGATTGCATGTGTCAGATTGGGTGCGAGGAATAGGGCGATCGGAAGTGCCTCCGTAGGGACGGTTTGCTTCTCGGCTTGTGTTGGGCCCGGGCTCGAACCGGTGACACCGGCGTCCGTTTTGGCGGCTATCTTCCCACTTTGCGTACCAACCTTGAAATAGCTCGCGCCGGCAAAGAATGCGGCCAGGATAACAAATGGAGGCAGGGGGAAACCGGGCACGAGTCCCATCACAAGCAACACGCAGGCTGCCAGCCGTAGTGCTTGTGTGCTCGCTGTAAGTTGGTTGACGATATCGGCACCGAGTTTGAGCCTGGTGGGCCCGTTGACGCGGGTGACGATAGTTGCGGCTGTGATCGACAGCAGCAGCGCCGGAATTTGCGAGATTAGCGCATCACCTATGGTCAGCAGCGTATATTGATGCAGCGCCTCATCGAGCGACATTCCCCTGGAAAGCAGGCCGATGCTGATCCCACCTAGCATATTGATGCAGATGACTATCAGCCCGGCGATGGCGTCGCCTTTGACGAATTTCATAGCGCCGTCCATGGCGCCGTGAAGCTGGCTTTCTTGCTCAAGCACGGCGCGCCGGCTGCGGGCTTCGTGCTGATCGATGTGGCCGTTGCGCAGCTCCGCGTCGATCGCCATCTGCTTGCCGGGAAGCGCATCAAGTGTGAAGCGCGCCGACACCTCTGCGACCCGTTCGGCGCCCTTGGCGAGAACCATGAACTGCACCATCGTCACGATTAGGAATATGACAATTCCGACGGCGATGTTGCCCGATATGACGAAGTCGCCGAAAGTGTGAATGATGCTACCGGCATCACCCTCAGCGAGAATCAGCCGCGTCGTTGCGACCGTAAGCGCCAGACGAAAGACGGTAGAGATAAGGATCACGCCCGGCAAGGACGAAAAGTCGACTGGCGTGTTGAGATGCAGGGCGACCATCAGCAGCAATATGGCCAAGCCAAGGTTGAAGCCGATCAGCGTGTCGATCGCTACGATCGGGATCGGTATGATCATCAGGGCGATCGCTAGAAGCAGAATCAACGCGACCATCAAGTCCGGATGGGCCGGCGCGCGCGCAATAAGGTTGCGTAGGACGTTGGCCATGAGCAGCCCCTATTGTTGTTCGAACCGGGCTGCGCTGCCCCGCAACGAAACATAGCGCGCAAAGGTGGCTCGGGCCTCAGCAATGTTGCCACTCTTGCGCAGGGCGTGACTGCGCAAGAGCATCAGAGGCAGGCGCGAAAACGGCTGGCCGTCAAAAGTGTCCAGCCTATCCAATACCGCCAGTGCTTCATGGCCGCTGCCCTCTGCGACCAGAGCGTAGGCCAGAATGCGCAGCAGGTCGACGTTCTGAGAGCGTTCGTGAGCTACGAATCGCAGCAGAGCCAAGCTTTCTGCGCTGTTCCCGCAAGCAAGGTGGACATAGGAAAGCGCGCAGAGCAACTCAAGCGCCTGTTCAGAGATCAGCGGCACCTCACGGTCTTTGGACACGTTTGGCAGTGGAATGCGCGTGAGGTGTTGCCCTCGGTCAACGTCGGCCATTGCTAGCCTTTGATTAAGCCGTTCTGATTCTGCCGGAGCAGAACTAGCCGCCGCAGCTCGTGCTGCAGCACACCGATCCCTTCACGTGACACCGAATCCTCTGGCGCCGCCGACAGCGCAACAGCCAGAGTTTCGAGAAGACGGCCATGTTTGTCTGCACGCAGAACGTCCCAATGACGTAAGTGCGGCGTGACGAACGAGAGCAGGTTGCCTGCGAGATTGGGGCCATTCAACCGAGCCAGTTCTGAACATGGCGCGGTCTCACCTACTTGGCTGCGCGTCTTGTCGAAAGTGACGCGCGAGACTGGATCGACAGAGTCGATCTCCACCGCAGCCTCGATTGTGGCCCCAACCGGCAGTTCCTGCGACGGCCTATCCCGAAAAGGTGGCGCGTGCCTCTTGCCATCATCTACTTGCGCCGCCTCGATCGCGATGCCATCGGCTTGAGAGATGGTCGGCTGAACGGTAGGTGTATGATCGCCGAGGTCGATCCTCTGAAAGGAGGTGCGAGGCTCTACAGAATGCCGGGGCAGCCTAGTCATGATAAATTCCTTCTGACCTGCGAGGGTGAAACTCTAGTAGGGGAGGGCAGCAAGCCGGCCATTCCGGCTCAGCAGCACGCGTCCCTCCTCGATCCGAACGACGGTCCATCCATTATTCAACAGCGCGCCCAAGAAGTACTTTTGGTCGCCAATGACGAGATAAGGATCCGTTCCGCGCCATACAGCCTGAACGGCAATTGAGGAGGGCATCTTCTCTTCCTTGACCGCTACTGTGTTGAGGAGCGTATAAGCGCCACCACTACTATGGTGATCGAACCGTTGCTGGACGTCCTGCCATTTTGCAACAGAGGCGGGCGTAATGGTGCCGTGAACGGTGACAACATCCGGCCCAGAACCGACTTTGATGTTGAGAAGACCCGCTCTATCAACCTCCTCTTGCAGCCGTTTGGCAGCTGCATCGGTCGTTAGAGCATCAGGAGCGCTGAGCGCCGGTTTGGGCGCAACCTCTACGGCCGGGGGCGAATCGGTGCTGAGGACCGCAGCGGTGTCGGCGTGGACGAAAAGAGTTGAGGCTGTGCCGATCGCCACAGAGCTTATGAGGACAATCGCAAGTGCGGCAATCGATACACGCCAGCCGTCGAGAAAGCCAGCTTGTTTGGAGCCCTCGATCGACCAGCGAATGGACATTGTGCCCGCATGAATAACGGCTGGGAGGGCAACAACAACGCGCTCGTTTGAGGAAATTGTCTCGTGACCTTCGACGCGGATTTGACTGGCTAGGGCCTCGATCTGAATCGAATCGCAATGTGGGGTGATGCGAAGGTGTTGCCGTTCGAGACCTTGTTCGATGAAGACGAAATCGGCATCGAAGCCACTGCCAATAAGGCTCGATCCAGGCCCTGCCTTGCCAGTCAGCCCGGAATAAAGACCCGATAGCACTTCGAAATGCAGGCAGTCCGGTTCATGCACAATCGGTCTCCTTAACAGCGAGAGCAGCCGTACGGCAATGCCGTACGGCTGATTTCGAGTTCGATGACAATTCACACCCGAAAAGTGGGGCGACGATGTCGTCCAACTTGTCCGTTACTGCACCCGCTCATCAGCCACCTTCTTGATCGTCGAAAGCGACGTTGTAAGCGTGCGAAGCTGAACATCCCTCTCGGCCGCCTGGGTGCTAACGGCAGTCAGAGCGGCGAGTTGCTTGTCGAACGCTGCCTGTGCCCCGACCTGAGTGATCGCGTCAGCTCCTCCAGCGAGAGCCGCACCAGCCGCGCCGCCTGCGGTCGAGGTGTTAGTCGCACTTGTCTTGCCAGTCATACTATTTCTCCTAGTTTTCGAATATTGCCACTTTAGCGGCTCCTATATCCTGACGCCGTAAGTCCAACATCAGGAATCCTGCTCTGTCTCCGCGATGGCTTCGTCGAAGTTCGCTGACGCACTATTTACAAGTTGGAGACCGACGGATCCGAGAGCAGCTGTGAACGCTTGCTGCAAACGCGCATCTTGCGAGTTATCGTCCGGACTGGACGCGCCATTTGCAGGGCTGGTTGTACCAGACGATCGACCATCATCATGTGCACGTGGCGCACCATCATTCTCATGCGTGCCGGGCATGCGCGAGTTGCTTTTGTCGCCGCGGGCCGCACGGAGATTGGTATCAACGTGCACAGCGGCGCTTGACGGAATGCGCATCGCGTTCTCCTATCTTAATTTCGATCATGCCGATGAAGGCAATCTCCACATCGTCATTGTGCCAGCAGTAGCTTTCGATAACCTGACGAGACTTGGAGGATGCAATAAGTCGATGGGAATTCGTCTCCTTGGGTGCTCCGTATCAACAATCGTATCTGAGCAGTGCCCTGGCGGACACTCGGGGCCAGATGACTTGTGAAGGAAAGCCATGCTTTCCGGGTAGCGATCGATCCCGCGCTCTGTTTCTTCATAAGGTAGAGCTTCAACGAGCGGACTCGCAGCACCGGGACCGAAGAAGCCAACGCGCTGAGACCGAGGCGCTGGAATAGCTCGCCTGCGACACGTCACTTCTTTGGCGATTGCTTCTCCTCGGGCGGCGGTGATGCCTCGATCCCATCAGATACGACCCTAAAGTATTCAGTGCTCAGACGAGCCGGCCACGAACAGCGATCCCTCAGCCCTGCTACGCCTTAGGGCGACGCGGTCAATCCCACTTCGCGGCGCGGGCGGACGCCTACGCCTCGCGCGGCGGCGCTCGGCGCCTCCCAGCTCTGCACTAGCGACCTAATGTGCCCCCGGCTCCCATTTGTAAGCCTGCCATTCTCGTCGATGTCGATCCGGCTTTCTCGTGGGAGATAAAGCGTCGATAACTTCGGCCTGTCCGATTGGAGCCAGATGCCGGCCTATGCAACTTTCGCAACCGCGAAATGAAACTGAGGCTGATCGTGTATCGGACCCTTCTGCCCACATCGTGGGCCGAAGTTCGACACGACAAAGTGTCTGCGTGCGGGCGGCGGATTCGAACGTGCAGGCAAAGCTTGCTGGTCCTACTGATGATCGGTAGGTGGCGGCCGGCCAATCGGAGGGCCCACAAGTGCGCATAGCTTACAGCACGGTCTGAGGCGGCGCGTCGTTCCAACTAGCTGTTGGCGCCCACAGCTTGCATGCGCTCGGACTCAATCCGTTCCTTCAGCTGGTTCAAGTAATTTTCCGCGTGGGACTGTGCGATCGAAACCGGCAGATTGATGCCAGCCGTCGTGGCTTCTTGAATTGCCTGCTTCATTAAGCCTTCGCGCATGGCTAGCTTGACCTCGGGGCCGCCGAGGCAGCCCACCGCCTGCGACGCAAGACTGATGCCCGCTTCTTCCAACGCTAGCTTGATGTTGCCACCGGTAATGGCAGTGTGAAGAAGAGTTGCTGCTTGCGCCTCGCTCTCGAGCACCATTGACGCGAGATCGGCCAATTCGCCAAGGCCTGGAATAAAGCTGAGTAAACCAACTCCGGTTGCAGCCCAGTCGAGCACCTTCGGGACAATCTTGAGCACGTCGTCAACGACATGCATGAAAGCGCCGCCGTTTTTCTTAGGAGACTTGATTTCGGGCTGATCAGCGACGCCCATCATCATGTCCGCGGCAGCGGACTGCTCGCCGGCCGTTTGGGCGATGTGCGTCTTCAATTGATGCGCGGTGCGGTTCGCAGTCGACATGTTGTCGAAGAAGTGAGTGAAGTCGTTATTGCTGATATTGCCGGAATCGACCGTATGGCCTCCGCCGAAGTCGAAGAATTGATGGTGGACCTTGTAGCCTGTGATCGAATTATTCATCAACCCGAACAACAGGGGATCCGGGAGCAACTGGGAGGCAGCCTGTCGCACGTCGGGGGCTAGACTGTCGTCATCGGCCATGCTCGCTAGCTTGTCCTGAGTCAGGTCGCCCATCCCGAAAAAAGCGCCTTGATTTGTATTGATCGTGTCCAGCGTATCCAGCTCGATTTGCGTGAGATTCATCGATGATGACGCAACCTGCAGGAAGTCCTCTTTGTGGACCTTATCTATCGAGCCACCGTACAACTGTTTCCATTCATCAGGGTAGCTGAGAAAGTATTGAGCGGCCGCGAGAACCTGCGGCGGGCATTTTCCGGCTTTTGCCTCGCCATCGACAATCTGCTTAAAATCGGCGAGGCTGAGGTTCTTGGGCAGACTGTCGGAATACCGATAGAGCTCGCGCAATGCATCACTCTCGGTCATATTTGACGGCTGGCCGTCCCCGGTGCCGTCGGATGGAATGTAGTTTTGCTGGTAGCTGTGCGCCTGCTGCTCCTGGAATGTGGCAACCTGTGCATGATGGTGTGAAAAGTCCGAGAGATCACCTGCCTTGATCTTTCCGCCGCAGTGGCCGTCGCCTTGCGAGCCTATTGCATAGAAGAGCTCCGGATCCTGCTGCAATGCCCCGATCGCCGTCTTCAGATCCGGCGGCGTGGAGGGATCGTTGGCCAAATCTGAAAGGGACTCCCAATCGAGCGGGCATTTGTCTTTGTGACGGTTCAGCACCGACACAATCTGCAAATCGGCGTTGGTCAAGGTGCCGCCGTTCCACGTGATCCTTGAGCTGGGTACAGGCGCCGTTGCAACACTGGGGCTCGCAACAGAGGATGACTCCGTGGTCTGCGCAGGTGCGTCCAATGCAACGGTGAGAGTCGGAGGCAGGATATGCAGCGCCTCCTGCACGAGCTCCTCCATCAGTTGCTTGTCGGAATCTGGCGGCTCCGAATGATGGCCTATCGCGTCCTTCAAGGAGTAGCTGGCCAGCACCGCCTCGAAGCTTGAATGCTCCGGCAGCGACGAGAGCCCCGGAGCAAGCCCGGACAAGGCCCCGGTTGGATTGGCATTTAGCAATAGGTTGTTCACTGATATACATCCATTGGTGTGAGATTGCGCCACAAGTTGATCATGTGGCGCAGCCGAGTGCGTGACACAACGAGCAAGACGCAATGCTACGCGGAGCTCAACGGCTCCTGTCAGGTGCGTCCGGTTGCTTAGTGCGTCCCCAGCGCTCAGTTCCGCAACAAATCTATCGGCGCATCGCCGGCTAGATTTTTACGCTCCTATGGTACAAGGGATTGGCTGTCGAGAAGCTGACGGTCCGCAAGAACTCGGGATGAGTCATGAAAGACGCCCTTCCGAAAGCTGTGGTGCATTCTCAAGACATGTTTGGCGCTAGCTTCTTGCGTTCGACCGCGTTCCAATTAACGACTCGGGTCCGCCTCGGCTTCGTGCGTCCGTGGCCTGACCTGTACGTCGATCGCGACGCTCCGCGGAATCCCGGTCCAGCAAGTCGCATTCAAGCTGGCGGCATTGCCTCTCGAAAGCTGATAGCGCGCACACAGAGACCGTCTTGAGTTGCTGGAAGCCACTCGCTGCATCAACTCATCTCCGGGCTGGACCAGGCGCGTGAACCGCGCTGTGTTAATGCGACGCCTCGGGCAAAAGAGCGCTGTCCGCTCGTCCATCACGAATGACCATGCTCGACGACCCCCGAAACAACATCAAAACCGATTGCTGCGGCGGCCTTTCGACAATCGTAGGGCTTAGCTGCGCCTGTGCCTCTGCCAGCAGGCTTTTGAGCGTTTGGTCCACAAGCGCGATAAACCGAGGCGGACCAGAAACGAAGACTGGGCCATCTCCTGCTGCAGGTCTCACAAAATAGCGCTCATCCGAGATGTTGAGAGCATCGAGTGCCGCCTTGAATGCTTCGAAGGTGATTGGAGTCAGGACGAGCAAGCGGCTTTGCGCCTCGTGCGCATCAGACACATAAAGCACCAGTCCATCGTAGTACCATTGAAGATTGTAGAGCTTGCTTAAGCGTTCGAGGAATTCTCGCGGCGCGAGATCCGGCATTCGCCCACGAATCCGCCCCTTTACCTCTGTGCTAACATTGATTCGGATATCTAAATTGTTTCCAAACTCCTGCAGTGCGGCCGCAAGGTCCTGGTCCAGAACCGTGTAGCTATAAGGCGTCGATGGCAGCGGCAGGGGAGCGCCGAGCGCTCTAACGAGCCCCAGGAGAATAAAAGCTCCGATACATAAGAGGTTCTTCAAGATGGGCAGCCTCCTGACTCTGATGAGCACTCCTAGTAGTCTTGCGCCAGCGAACAAGCACCGAAATTCGTCACAAAGGTGGAGGCGGAGAATTCGTCCCAAATGCGAGGCCAGGCGTGATCTTTAGATGACGGCGCTCCTGATACTCGTCAGCTTCTGGTCAGCTCGCTTCGCTAGGGGTGCTGAGCCGTTCACGGTGTCGAACGGCTAATCTATCTCATGACGCGAGAGCAACGATGTCGTCCATGATGCTTGGCGTTACGCCGATCTCCGCCAGTCCGCTCGAATGTCTATCCGAGGCTTGTTCATCGACGCGCGCTCAGTTTCACGAGAGTCTCGCGCAGGTGGGTTCAAATCGAGATGCCGCCTCTTCGATGATCGATAGCGCGTTGGCTCCGCCAGTGTCGGAGGTTCAGCGGGCAGCCACGCAGGTAAGCCCCCTTGGCGATCGCATCCTTCGAAATCTTGCTGCAACGCATCGAGGCATAGTTCCTTCGGTTCCTTCGGCGGTCGGCGGCGAGCCGACTCCTGTGAATAGCCTCCAGCTTGGACCGGCAGCGCAGCCCATCTTGCGCTCCCACGAATTCGAGGTGCACCCGGTCGGAAACCTGGAAGGTGCAGACCATTTCGAATCGACATTGGCGAATCTGCGGGATGTTTACAATAGCGTCACCCTGGTTTCGCTCATCTCCAAGTGCACTGGCGCTGCCAGCTCGTCTCTGAACAAGCTGCTCTCGGCAGGCTGACAGACATCGATGAGCGTTTTACCGCATAGGAAGATCGGTCGCCGCGCGAGCGCGGGAAGGCGGTTTCGCATTCTTGTGGCGTTGCCGGTTTTGCTCTCCCTGGCGGGTTGCAAGGTAGATGTCTACACCAAGGTGCAAGAGCGTGAAGCCAACGAAATGCTTGCGCTTCTCCTCAGAAAGGGTGTCGATGCCGTCCGCATTGTCGCCAAGGATGGGACCAGCGTGATTCAGGTGGAAGAAAAGCAGCTAGCCTTCTCGATCGACCTGCTGAATGGCGAGGGCTTTCCGCGCCAGACTTTCAAGAACCTCGGGGAAGTGTTCAAGGGATCTGGTCTTGTTGCCTCTCCGGTTGAAGAGCGCGCCCGGTACGTTTACGCCCTAAGTGAAGAGTTGTCGCGCACGATCAACGATATCGATGGGGTACTCTCCGCCCGTGTCCATGTTGTTCTGCCGAAGAATGACCTTTTGCGACAAGATGCAACCCCGTCCTCGGCGTCGGTTTTCATCCGACATGGCTCCAATGTGAGGCTGTCAGCCTTGCTACCGCAGATCAAGATGCTCGTCGCCAACAGCATCGAAGGGCTATCGTATGACAAGGTGGCGGTCGTGTTCGTGTCGGTTGAGCGGGCTCAGCATGAGCTGTCGTCAGCGTCAGCAGCTGCTTCGGCTCAACCGGCCAAGTTGATGTCGACCCTCTTGTTTGCGATCGGGGTCGGAGGTGCGGGTGCCGCACTGGGTGTTCTATCTTACATGTTGCTGAGCACACGGATGCGTCAGTTCGGTCGATCATCGCGGAAACTTGGAAATCTCGGCGGATCTTCGACCATGTACCCGCGGCCTAAGCCGTCGGCAAAGAATTGAGCTCTGATGCCAAATGGACGGAATGCAGCGTCGGTGTCGATGCCATCCAACGAGCCAAATCATTCAACTCGTCCGCATTCCGATCGCCTGCGCGAGCTTGCTGCGGCGATGCATCCGAGCCGTTTCGCCGCCCGTCTTGATGCGCTGCTGTCAACGCCCACGGTGCTGCGGTTGCAGAGGAGTGTCAGGCTTCAGGAAAGACTGGCCGAATTGGCGGTGGGCAATGAAGGGGCCTGGAACGGAAGCAACTGGGGCAGGGACGTTCTGCTCGGCCATGATCCGCATCGCGCCGCGCTGCTCGCTGGCAGTGTTTGGCATGCCCGTTCATTGCTGAAGCTGGTGTCAAGGCGTGATCTGGAAACTCTGATCGGAAATGTCGGTGCGGAAGCACATGCTTTCGCTATCCGAAACTTGTCCAGCGCAGTCGCAACTACATCGATTCTCGATCCGGAACGACTTTCGCAAGGAATTGAACGTGACGGATATGCCTGTCTTGGTGCTTGGCTCGATGAAGCTTCAGAGCTTGACCGTACTCGCGTTCTTCTCCGCTTACCTGTGGGGACGGCCGCGGAAGCTCCAGCCACCGAACACCACAGGGCGGCAGGCCAATTGCTGTCTTTGGTGATGGCCCATCTGGCCACGGAGGCACCAACGGCATGACCGACAACGATCAAGCATTGCCAACAGACCCGCAGATTCGTCCGGTCGGCCCACTTATACCAGCCGCGGAACTTGGGATCTGGTCCGATGCGCTAAAGACCCGGGCGCTGGCGGAGCGGTATCTGCGCCAGGTTCGCAGCTGGGCGAGAAAAGCCTATGAGCGCGAGCGGGCGCGTGGCCACTCCGAGGGTCTGAAGACAGGTTCGGACGAAATGGCGCAGCTGATTGCCCGGGCTACTTGCGAGCTGGCACGCCGAAAAGCTGTTCTAGAACATGAGTTGCCGCAGCTCGTCCTCGATATCATGGACGACGTGCTGGGCTCCTTCGATCCCGGCGAGATCTTGGTGAGGACGGTTCGTCATGCGATCGATCGAACATATGGCAGTGCGGAAGTATGTCTTCATGTGTCGCCTGTGAACGGCGATGCACTGATCCGCGAGTTCGCAGCGTTTGACGGAAGGAATGGTCGGCCGAAACTTACAATTGACCCGGACCCGGCTCTGATGCCGGATCAATGCGTTTTGTGGAGCGAGTTTGGCAATGTCGATCTAGGGCTTGCCGCGCAGCTGCGTATCTTACGTGTTGGCCTTGCCCCGTCTTCTCAGGAACGCGAGCCGTGACCACGCTACGACGATCCTATGATGATGGGCTTGTCGAAGCGGCTGTGCGCGCCGAGTTGTCATCTGTGAAATCTACAGCAAAGCAGATCGATACGCGCGCGGTGCGCGGACGGATCACACGGGCGATCGGCACGTTGCTTCATGCCGTATTGCCAGGGGCACGTGTTGGGGAACTTTGTGTGTTGCAGGATCATGGCACTGGATGGTCACTTGAGGCTGAGGTCATCGGTCTGCTGCCGAACGGGGTGTTGCTGACGCCTATCGGCGAAACGACAGGCCTGTCTAACCGCGCGGAAGTGGTTCCGACCGGGCGAATCCGTGAAGTTTCAGTTGGACCCGATTTGCTTGGCCGCGTGATTGACAGTGCCGGCCGTCCGCTCGACGGCAAGGGGCCAATAAAGGCGGCCCACACTCGCCCGCTCCGCGGCAGGGCGCCCAATCCAATGAGGCGGCGTGGCATCGAGCGGCCGTTTCCGCTCAGCGTTCGCGTGCTGGATGGACTTCTGACGTGCGGCGAAGGCCAGCGGATCGGAATCTATGGAGATGCCGGTTGCGGCAAGTCGACCCTGATGTCGCAAATTGTAAGGGGCGCGGCCGCCGACGTGACCGTCGTTGCGCTTGTGGGAGAGCGTGGACGTGAGGTACGTGAATTCATCGAGCGTCATATCGGAGAGGCTCTCGTTCGTACGATCGTGGTCGTCGAGACCTCCGACCGCTCGGCAATGGAGCGGGTGCAATGTGCTCATATGGCGACTACACTCGCGGAGTACTTTCGTGATCAAGGCCTGCGCGTCGTACTGATCATGGATTCATTGACGCGCTTTAGCCGCGCAATGCGCGAAATAGGCCTTGCCGCAGGAGAACCTCCGACGCGGCGCGGATTTCCTCCCTCCGTATTTGCGCTTCTGCCTGGTCTATTGGAGCGCGCCGGTATGGGCGAGCACGGCTCGATCACGGCGTTCTATACCGTGCTTGTCGAAGGTGATGGCACGGGCGATCCAATCGCCGAAGAATCTCGCGGTATTCTCGATGGTCATATCATTCTTTCACGCGCGCTCGCGTCGCGTGAACATTTTCCTGCCATCGACGTGCTGTCGAGTCGAAGTCGCGTTATGGATGCGGTCGTCTCTGAGGCACATCGAAAGGCGGCATCCTTCTTCCGTGAACTGCTCTCGCGCTACAATGAGGCGGAGTTCTTGATCAAGATCGGTGAATACAAGCCGGGTAGCGATCCGCTAACTGACCGGGCAATCGCCTCGATCGAGCAGTTGCGGAAATTCTTGTGCCAGGGCCAGGACGAGCCTTCCAATTTTGAGGAGACCGTGACATGGATGTCGCGTTTGACGGCCTGAAACCGGTCGAAGCGTCGAAATTACGATTCGTAAAGGACATAAGAGAGCGAAGCGTGCTTCGTGAGCTGTCCAAGATTGAAGACAAGCGCCGCATTGCGTTTGAAGCCGTGGAGCGAGCTTCCAGCGATCTTGCAAGCGCCGAGAAACACCGCGTAAGCGTCGAAGATCAACTCTACCAGGAAATGGCATCTCTCAGTGCGATGTCCGTCACGGAACTCGACCGTCGCTGCCATCGGGTCATTGGACGGCTCACAGCCGAGATCGCATCGAGGCGGGAGGCGCTTGAGCAGGCGCGCATCGCTCAAGAGCAGGCCCAGACGGCGGTTGTTGAGGCCCGCGCTCTCTGGGCCAAGCGTGCGGCGGCGAGCCACAAATGGCGACAGATCGAGGGCGATGTTCAGCGCACGACCGATGCTCGTCTGGAGTTCGTAACCGAAATCGAAACGGACGATGATCAGCTGGTCCGGTATCAGGGTGCTTCGCATGGCCAAGCGGTAGGCGTTTCAATTTGATGGCTGGCTCTCTGGCGCGACAATGTGGTCGTATAGAAATCACTTCGGCAAATACCCCGGGTGGACTTGCAGAGTTCGAGCCGTCTCTACTCCTGTCCCATGGCGTGGTCTTGTGGCTTAATGAGATCGCCGCGCCGCGCATCGTTCTGCGGAGCCGCCTTGGCGAAAAGCCGCTATCCATCCGTATGAACCGGCTTGTGTGGCAGGCGGAGCCGTCTGCCCTGGCCATGCTTGACTGCGTATTTCGCGTCGGAGCTGAAACGGCTGTACTATCCTTGCCCCGCCCGCTTTTGGAGACCCTGATTTCGACGGTGCAGCCTGGCCTCACTTTACCTTCCGAGCCTACCCGTTCGCTCCTTCTCGAACTTGCGCTCGAATCCTTGCTCTGTCCACTGGAGGCGCTGCTAGCGCGGGATCTGCAACTTGCCCGCATCGACGAAGCAAGCGCGCACGGCCCTTATCTGGAACTCGAGATCGCCCACGGGCCGCTCGCGGGCAAGGCTCGCCTATTCCTATTCCCGTCCCTGGACGGTCCGGTTCCGTCCGCGTTCCGAATCTTAGGCGAGCTGGTCCGCCAATTGCCGCGCGAGACGCGCGTGCTTTCTCCGGAATTGCCTGTCGTTATTGCAACGGAGATTGGCTCGGTGCGCGTGTCCATCGCACTGATTCGTCAAGCACAGGCGGGCGACGCACTGTTGCCGGACGTCATTCCTCTTGCCGGCGGCGAGGTCATCCTCACAGCGGACAGGTTATGGGCTCCGGCACAGGTCACCGGTGACACACTGGTCCTGCGGGGGCCGTTCCGCCTGCAACCCCACCCTCTAAAGCGTGCACATATGATGACAAAACGCCAAGCGCAGCAACTGATCCCTCCCTCAGAAGCCGACATCGACAGCGTTGAGATCACGCTTGTGTTCGAATGCGGCCGCTGGTCTATCCCGTTGGGCACGTTGAGAAGCATCAACGAAGGGCATGTGTTCGAACTTGGTCGCCGCTTTGACAGCCCGGTCGACATTCTTGCCAATGGCCAATTGATCGGCTGCGGCGACGTCGTTCGGGTCTGTGAAGAACTGGCCATCAGGTTGCGTGGCAGGTTGGCGGTCAATGATTGACTTCCCACCAAGTATCGTTGCGCTTCTTGCGGTCACGGTGGGCCTCGGCCTTCTGGCTTTGGCAGTCGTCACAACAACGGCGTTCATAAAGGTTTCCGTCGTTCTCTTCCTGGTCCGCAACGCGCTCGGCACCCAATCCATACCCCCGAACATCGTTCTGTACGGCGCTGCATTGATCCTAACCGTATTCATTAGCGCGCCAGTGTTTGAGCAGACCTACAACCGCGTCACCGAGCGGCAACTTCGCTACGAAACGCTCGATGACTGGGTGACCGCCGCCAAGGAAGGCAGCGAACCACTACGCGCTCATCTGAAGAAATTCACCAACGAGGAGCAGCGTACATTCTTCCTGTCGTCGACAGAACGGGTCTGGTCTGAGGAGATGCGCGGCAACGTTACGGCTAATGATTTTGCTATTCTTGTACCCTCGTTTCTGATCTCGGAGTTAAAGCGTGCGTTTGAAATCGGCTTCCTTCTGTATCTTCCATTCATCACGATCGATCTGATTGTAACGACGATCTTGATGGCCATGGGCATGTCCATGGTCTCACCAACACTAATATCTGTTCCTTTCAAGCTCTTTCTATTCGTCACGATCGATGGCTGGTCGCTGCTCATGCACGGATTAGTCTTAAGTTACGCAACGCCAGGAGCTTAAGGTGGACGAAGCCAACATACTCACTCACCTCAGCCGATCGCTTGTCCTATTCATGATCTGGGTTCTGCCACCGCTCCTCTCAGCCCTCGTGGCCGGACTGGGCGTTGGCATCATCCAGGCGGCAACGCAGGTCCAGGATCAAACCTTACCCCTCACCGTGAAGCTCGCCGTCGTCGTCGCCGTTCTAGTTCTATTTTCTCCAGTGCTGAGCGCCCCGCTTATTGAACAAGCCCAGCATATTTTCGCTGAGTTCCCCACTCTTACAGCGAAGTATTAGCGAGTGGAAGGCAGGGCAAAGTCTCTGCGATAGTACCGCCATCTGCCGTCGATGGGGGCGAACCCAGCCGATTATTTGCGGCATTCTCGACTTCTAACATCAGGGCAGGGCGAGCGGGGCCTGTTCCATTGGCCGAAGCAAGCGACTAGCAGATTTCAAATGCCTGGTTTGTCACCCACCGAGACGCAAACACTGATCCAGACTGCTATGGACTTCGTTGTTGCGGCCGGCCTAGGTGCAGCCCGCAGTCTAGGCATCACGTTAGTGCTTCCCGTATTTACGCGACTGCACATTAGCGGGATGATCCGCGGTAGCTTGGCGCTCGTGATCGGACTGCCATGCTTGGCGCATATCAAGGATGGCCTGCAGACGCTAGATCCAGGCACCCGTATGATCGTCGTCGCGTTCATTGGCCTCAAGGAGATATTCATCGGCCTGCTGATCGGCATCTTGCTCGGTATACCACTATGGAGCATCCAGGCGGTTGGTGAGATCATAGATACGCAGCGAGGTGTTTCGAGCCAGGTGGACGATCCTGCGACCCACAGCCAAGTCTCGGCGACAGGTCTCTTTCTCGGGACCGCTGCGGTTACGATTTTCGTTGTGTCTGGAGGTCTGCAGACGATGGTCAGATGCCTCTATGACAGTTATCTGATCTGGCCCATATATCAGCTACTTCCTACCCTGACGCCGCAAGGGGCAACGGAATTTGTAGCGCTCCTCGACCATATCATGCATACGACCCTGCTGGTTTCGGGGCCTGTCACGGCCCTACTGCTCCTGATCGAGATATCCCTCATGTTGCTCGGGCGCTTTGCGCCACAAATCAAGCTCAACGATCACTGCCTAACCATCAAGAATGTCGCTTTTGGCATCATCATGATCAGTTACACCGTCTATCTCATCGAATACATGGGCGCGGAGATCATCCAGTTCAACGGCGTGCTGGAGTGGCTTGCGAAGTTCTTGAAATGAACGGCGCGAGCGAAGAGAAGAACCTTCCACCAACCCCCAAGAAGCTACGGGACGCGCGTAAGAAAGGACAGAGTCCGCGCAGCGCCGACTTTGTCACCGGCGTCAGCGTTTGCGCAGGTTTCGGCTGCCTATACGTTAGAGCGGGCCAGATTGAAAACGGCTGGCAACAAGCGTTGCGGCTAGTCAATAAGCTGCAGGCGCAGCCCTTGGATAGTGCGGTCCGGCAGGCGCTGGTCGGATTGATGGAAATTTCTATTGCGGCAGTTGCCCCAATCATCGGAGCGGTGGTGATTGCGGCTATCTTGGCCAGTGTCCTGGCTAGCGGCGGGCCGACATTTTCTATAGAGCCGCTGAAACCAGGCCTTGAGAAGTTGGATCCCGTCAAAGGGCTGAAAAAGATTGTCTCTCAGCGATCACTTGTGGAGCTCGGCAAGTCACTAATCAAAGTATTGCTTCTCGGTGGAACCCTTCTTCTTGTTGTGGCCGCAAGTTGGAAAGCGCTTGTGTACTTGCCCGTCTGCGGTTTGGCGTGCTTCGGGTTTGTCTTTAACCAGCTCAAAGTTCTGATCGAGATTACGTCCGGCGCTTTTCTGATCGGCGGTTTGATTGATCTACTACTTCAGCGCTGGCTGTTCTTGCGCGATATGCGCATGACGCAGAGCGAAGCGAAGCGCGAGTCCAAGGAACAGGAGGGCAATCCTCACATAAAGAATGAACACCGTCGGCACCGGCGCGAGTCGGCGAACGAGTCGCCGCTCGGTATTCATCGGGCCACATTGATCCTGACCGGCCCCGCAATGTTGATTGGGCTGCGCTATGTTCGTGGTGAGACTGGTGTTCCGGTCTTGGTCTGTCGCGGTGAGGGCGAACTTGCTTCACGTTTGCTTGGTCAGGCGCGGGCACTGCATCTCAGCATTGTCCTGGACGATATGTTGACGCGTCAGCTGATCCAAAAGGCAGCATTGGGGAAGGCCGTTCCGATCGACTGCTTCGAGAGGGTTGCAAAAGCGCTCTTTGCCGCAGGCATGGTCTAGCTCCGCGCGCACGCCACAAATTGCACAACCTGATCTGCAAACGGCGCGATCACGAAGGAAAGCGAACATTGTTTGTAGGATCGTCTGCTTATCGCTGACCGACTGACCAGAATATCAGCCAACATAGCGCCGTATGCTGCTTAGAATTGATGAGCTGCTCATGAACTTCCGATAGAACTCAGTTCTGAGTTCCATGCTCCAAGTTGCCGTGGTCAGTCGGCGTGATGGTCCTGCGGGCCGGAGAGGGAAGCACCGCACGATCGCCACTGGTTGGCACGACAGCTTCATTGCCCAGCAAGTCGCCGGGATCGTTGACCATGACTCCCAGGTTGTTCTGGATGGAGCAGCCAAGCGTTGGATTGAAAGAATTGTCGTCTACCGAAGGGCCAACGATCGAACGCGGTGGGCAGATGGCAGGATGTGCTTCGTAGATAGTCGCCTCGATCCTTACCCCGAAATGGGCGGGCAGACTGATGGCGGAATCGGACAGGCGGATATTCCAAGGGGTAACACCCATCGCGCGGGCATCATGGGCCACTTGCGCAATCAGCCTGGGTGAGCCCGTGACATCGAGATGGAGTGCATCCCGCCGACCGCGACTGGCGCTCGCAACGAAGTCCCGCAGACGAGATCTCTCGACGCGACGAACGCCCTGTAGCAGCAAGACGCTTGTCTTCTGCTCTATCCGGATCGCTCGTTCAGCCTGCCCAGAATAGATCGCAGAACCGTTTGTGCATCCACCTACGCTCGCCGAAATAGCGATCAAGCAATACAGATTTCGCAAGCTCATGCGCTGTCCTCATTCGATGATAAAGTTGGCGCCGCCGTTAGCGCCTGGTTGTGCCTTGGGAGCATCACGGCCTCGCGGCGAACTTGCCAACGTGTTTGTTAAAGTGCGCCCTGCATCCGAGGGTGGACCGATGCGGTCAGTGGGCGCGCTCATCTTGCCAGGACTCGATCCGGGTCGCACGATGTAGGGCGTGACAATAATTACCAGCTCCGTCTCGTCCTTCTGAAACGAGGAAGAACGAAACAGCGCACCCAGGATCGGCATATCGCTCAACCAAGGAAAACGGCCAATGTCCGTGCTGAAATTGCGCCGGATAAGCCCTCCGATTGCAAAGCTTTGACCGCTGGCAAGCTCGACGACCGTATTGGCACGCCGCGTGGAAAGACCGGGTATAGACATTCCATTGACGCTGACTTCACCTACTTTCGACAGCTCGCTGACCTCAGGCTTCACGTGAAGATTGATCTGGTTGTTGCTGAGAACCGTCGGGACGAACTCTAGGCTAATCCCAAATTGACGGAATTGGACTGAGACCTGCCGATTGTCCTGCATGACCGGAATCGGAAATTCGCCGCCTGCCAGGAAACTTGCTGATTCGCCGGACATGGCGGTAAGGTTCGGTTCAGCCAGTAAATACGCGAGGTTCTCGTTAGCGAGTACGTCTAGAACAGCACTGACGTTCGCACCGCCAATGCCGTACCCGGCGCTTGCCGAGCCGGCTCCGCGGGTGGCGCTGGCACCACCGGCTTTGCCACTTTTAAAGCCGAAAACGAAAGGGCCGGTTTGACCCGAGGCAGAGAGGTTAATGCCAAGCTCCTTCAAGGCGGTGCGCGAAACTTCGGCGACGCGCACGCTAAGATTGACCTGAAGTGAACCGGCCACCTGGATCTTGTTGACGATCAGCGCATCCTCACCGAGAAACTGCTCCGTGATCTTCTTGGCGCTGTCGACGAGATCGGGATTTGGTGCCGTTCCGCTAAGAATCGCGCCGCGCGGCGTATAGCTAACTTGGATCGGATAGTCCCCGAGCTGCGCCTTCAGCGCGGCACGCAGATCCTCTATAGGTTGGGTGACGACAACGCGAAGCTCGGCTAGCGCCTCGCCATTATCGTTCAAGGCGAACAAGCTGGTCCGCCCCGAGTGTTTTCCAAAGACGAAGATGGTCGTGTTCGACGGCGCCTGATAGTCCGCGATCGTCGGGTCGGCAACAAAGATGCTCGCAGCTGGCGCTGGGAGATGAATTGTTTTGCCCTGCGAGGAGGAAAGATTCAGAGTTCCCTGAAGGCTATCAGCAGTCGCGCGTGGCGTCCCCACAGTACCAACCCGCTTTACCTGAGCTGTGGCGGCAAAAGGAGATAGTAGAGCGACCATACATAGCGCACAAAAAATGCAGGGAAGAGCGGCAGATGTGACGGCGCTCGGCCCTCCGCGGCTGCCATGATGAGTGTTAGGAGCGAACTTCAAGGGAGCCTTCGCTTTCAGGTTCAATCGATTGCGCAGCGGGCACCTGCGCCAGTTCAAGTGCATAGCCGACGCCGCGCACAGTTGTGATCCGTAGCGTCGCGGCGGACCGGCTCAAATGTGTGCGTAAGCGGTAGATCCCAACTTCTAGGGCGTTGGTCGAGACCTCGTCGTCGAACGCATAGAGGCTCTCCTCCAGTGACGCTCGTGATACGGTGCGGCCAGCGCGGCTGAGCAAATGTTCAAGAATGCACAGTTCGCGCCGGGCGACACTTAATTTCCGATCATCAATTGAAACTTGCCGGCCGATAGAATCGAAATGTAGATTTCCGAATGTAAGGACGGGCGCTGTCATTTGCGGCGATCGTCGCAAAATGGCTCGCATACGAGCGACGAGTTCATCGATAGATATTGGCTTGGGCAGGAAATCGTCCGCGCCGCCGTTGAAGATCGCGATTCGCCTGCCCAGATCGTTCAACTTGCTCACTATTATGGCGGGAATCGAACATCCCTCGCGTCTCAACTGCTTCAGCCAGTCCAAGCCATCTCCATCGGGCAAAACCAGTTCGAGCAAAACAATGTGATAGCTGGCGCAAGCGAGGGCGGTCTCCGCCTCGTCAAGAATGCGGACTACATCCACGGCAAAACCGCAAACCAACAGCGCTTCCTTTACAGCGCGCGCAAAATCCGCATCACGATCAACCACGAGAATTCGCATTCTATCGCCCTTCGCACATCTGTCCCAAAAGCCCAGCGCATTACGGCCGTAAATGAGGTCTGGCCGATCTCAAGCTCCCGTTTCGTCTGACTGTCCGAAGCCCGGACCAATGGCGGAGATCATGGTCGCCGCCGACCAGCGTCACCCGAGCTTGTTCAGCCTGTTGGCGCCTCGCCCGGAATCGCACGCATTGTCGGCGACGCTCAAGATGCCACTTCCGGCTGGAAGAGTGCCTGAATCGTTTCTGGACATCGAGGGCCATAGCAGAACGCTGGCGCATCCGTATGCCTGCAGTTACTGCGGTCATTGACCCGCTGAGGACGGTATCGATACTGCCGCTCTCCGAGCCTGAAGCAAAACGCACGAGACAACGGCCGGATTTCTGCCTGAATAGACACGAGGATTCGACGTTTGAAGCTCCCAAATCGATTGGTCTGCGTCGGTCTTGCTGTGCTGTCGATCTGATGGCTCGCCAAGTGACCCTCAATGCAAGTTGCCAGAAGGCAGATTGCGCCTCTGCAGGCCAATGAGCCAATAGCTACCGGTGACGAACGACCGATCTGGCTCAGACGGGAGGAAGGCTCCCTCCCCGGTGAGATAAACTAGCGAGTTCCAGCAGTCGCTATATTCAGTCATGTCTGACGTCCCCGATGCTGCAGTGTTGTCCAGAAATGTGGCCGCGGAAACAATAGGAAGTGAATCAGCAATCGATTAGGCCGCATGTTGGCGTCGTCATCCATCTGGTTTGAGCGGTTGCGCCGCGTGCAATTCATCTCTCGGCGCAAACGGCGTGGTATCGAAGTTGGTCTAGGAGCGGCAGGGGGCGGACGGAGACAGTCCGCCTTGCTCTCGGTCCGCTCGCAGTTTTCCGGCTGCTACTGGGCAGCGCCGAATCGTACGCCCTGTTGCACAAGAGATCTTTCCGATAGGCCTTCGGCAGGAGGGATCTCGCAAAGCGTCACGCAGTCGCGCGGCGTGATGTTATAGCCTTCAGACATTCGCTATTGTTGCCTAACTCTCAGCAAGTGTTGAAGCGACAGATGCCGCGACTTGTCGCAAAGCCTACACTCTGACGTTAGGTGCGATTCAAGTGGCTTTGACAGTGATTGAACGAATACCAACTCCCTTGCGGGGGCTCCGAACTGCGACGAGCTAACCCGGGCGAGGCCATCGACTGGCACACGGTGGTCGACCTAGTGAGCTCATGTGCCAAAACGACGTCCCGCGCACGAGCAATCAGGCAATCTTTCTTTGCGTTTTGGGCAAGCCATTACGTGCTCGATAGTGCGATAGATCGATTCGGCTCGGACGTCGCAGTTAACAGCCAATCTGCAGCCCGTTGTGTATCCACGTCTTGCATGCCGCCAAATCGTCCTTGAGTTGGCCAGCGACGGACTGGCGAACCCTGCGCACGATATTCCTGAATGCTCCTTCCAGCAGCGATTGCACTATCGGCCTTCAGGTAAAATCGACAAATCCATTGTTTTTATGGACCGCATCCAACTGCTGAATAGATCATGGAGCGGCGCATCGGCGCATGCTGAGGGTTATCACGAGCGATGCATAAACATGAGCCGACTGCTTCAAAGACATTTGCGAACCTCGCACATCAGAAGCAACAAATGTAGGTCGGGCTGACCGGTGCTCCGATGTGTTCGAAGCATGCGAAATGGAACTCGAGCGGTCGAGGATCGCGATAGAGCTGATTGCGGGTGGGCTGAGGCGACATTGCGAGCCTCGTCATCGAGCTCTAATGCGCGGGTTGATAATTGCAGCCTGAACTGTGGCGTCTCATGCATGGCTTCGCCGGGGAGGCCGGCTAAGCCGGCAAATTGGGCGGGAAAGGCGGCGTGCCGAACGCCTGACAAATGGTAGTAGCGACCTCAGACCCCACAAACGAGCTTGTGACGTCGACGCATAGTCGTTCTCCCGAAGGCCGCAGCGCTGATATCCGGAATTCAGCCGAGCCGATTACGATCACGGCACCGGGCAAGTTGGTACGCCCCGAAAGGCATATGAACTTCATGCCAGAAGTTTGGTGTTGGTTTCAGCTGGAGGCGTGAGCACAAGGCCGAGGAGCCGTCGCCGAGATAGCTCAGCAAATAGTTCAGGCGTTCTGTGCTGCGTAATGGCACCCGACGGGAGGCGAGGTCAGCGCCAGCGGCCTGTCACAATGACAGGAGACTCGAAGAAATCTATTTCGTACATGCTTGTTCACATGACGTCGTTCGGGTTCGTCATCCATTCGGAATGAGGTGAGCCAAATGACGATCTTCGTCGCGTTCGCTCTCCGACAATCCTTCGATGACGCCGGCGCGATCCACTGCATTGGGGTTTTGGCTCATCTTCCGTGTGCCATCGAGCCGCGTAATTTGCAATCGCAGACCGACAATCCCCTTAGTTCCGTGTTGATGAAATCGGCAGGCGCGTCCGAGACCGCCCAGCGGTCTTGCCCGAGCATGCACATCGGTCAACCGCGTGACCACCTCCCGGAGGCGATCGGTATCATCGAAGAATTCAACCGCAAGTCGGGACGGCCTCGCCTCTCTCCTGCTTGGTCCCGTACCTGGAGGGGCCGACATAGGCCTGCGCCCTCGCGAAAATGGCCATAGCCTCACCAGTCGATGTCAGCTTCCAGTGCGGATTCGCACGCGCCACGTGCGCGTAAATCGTGCCAAGGGAGCCCTTATTCTCGTCGAGTACAACGAGCTGCATGGTTCCAACAAGCCCTTCGTGAGTAGCGGTGATCAGTGTCGCCGAGCGTGCCTCGCGCATTTTCTGATGAAGGTCGGCGATATCGACAAATTGGAAGGAAGGCGGCGTGTCCATCGGCGAAGGTCCCCGGCAGCCCGACGGAAAGCCGCGCTTGGATCGATCACAGCCGAGCTCATAATGTCGGGCGGCAGATGATTTCCAGCGGCTTTGGCCCTATGACGAATATTACGATTCGTGGAACGACTTCGACCGCAGCGATACCTATTCCTCTTATTGTAACGGGGTGCACCATTGGAATCTCTTATTTCTTAGTGTCCCGCAGACGATCACCATCGCAAATAGCTATTTACGTGAGATCTCGGGCGGGCGCCTCAATTCGGCAAGACAACATAGGCAGTCGGGTGACGCTTTCAGCCGGCGCGGCAGCTTCGCCACGAAGTCGTCTGCGCTCGACAGCGATAATCGCAGCTGACGGCAATTTCCAGGCTGGCCAGTCCCGTTCCATGCAGCCCATCAGGCTCAGCGGTTTCTGTCAGTTCAAGCTCCGAACCTTCTCCATATCCCCTATCCGGAGCCGTCTGCCGACCTCCGTCGTGCTTCGCGCGAGCGGGCCTTTGCGACTTTGCGCGAGATCTCCACGACAGGCGCTATCGCCCACTCTCGAACCTCTGAGAAGTGCCTTCGTAGGCTCAGCGGCCGATTAGTTGACGGCGCCCTTCGCCTTCATCGAGGGCTTCAACAGTCGAAACCGTCTCCATTCCGTCATCGGATATGTCGCCCCGATCGAAATGGAGCGAAAAAGCAGCCTAACCCTGTCCACTTTTCTGCGGGAAATCACTCAAGAGGTCAGCTTCAAATCAGGTCAGAACGGTAGCATCGAGCGCGCGATCGCCTCTCGTCTTACGGCAGAAGTGAAACTTGTAGGCCCGGGAAGCACTGTCCCGTTTGCATCGGAGATGAGTATGAGGGGCATTGACGCCAGCGGAAAGTCGCCCGTCTCGGAATCTGGCACCAACCAAGGCGAAGACGCCGAAGAGTCTCGCGCTGAACCGTCATTCAGTTCTGCCCTGGAGCGGGCGCGTCAAGGCTCGGCAGCTTGCTCCTCGCGCATCGTGCCAGGCAATTCGGGTGTCTTATCGGAAAGGTCAGTTGGTCCTTCCCTCGGCGCAAATCGAATTTTCGGAGCTGCGCTGCGGGGCGCAATCGGTGCGGGCCCTCGTCGAGTCCGCTCCTTGCCCGATTCTGACTCGTCGCATTCTGAGGAACTGCGGCACGATAATCGAGAGGCTGAAAGTGCACAAACAGGCTCACTCGAGCCGCGCACGCAATCGGAGTCCGACTGTGGACCTGCAAGGTGGCGGATCGATGATGTATCCACGCAGACGGTCCATGGCCCAAGCTCGCAGCGACCTTTTCAATCCTGCGGTGGCGCCCCAAGTGGGGACGCGCGCCCCTTGCGTTCGGGAGGTCAGCCCTGGCGCGGCGACCGAAGTGGCGAAACCTCGCAAGGAGGTGCGCTCCCGCCACATGCGTTTGGCGCCGCAGTGGCGGGGAACTCGCGAAGGGGCGGGCTCCCGCCGGATAGGCAATCCGTCTCCGGCGTCAGTCGCCGAGGAGGAGGGCCGCGGATCGACAATGCGGCTGCGCAGAACGCTCAAGGTGCAATCTCGAGAGCGCATTCCAGACGTGCAGATGAGCTTAACGCGGCCCTTAGGGAGATCGCTCGCGCGTGCGACATCTCTGCTTTTTCTGATGTAGCGGTGCATCGCAGCAATCAGCTGCAAGGACCAGACGCCGCAGAGTTCCTGCAAAGGGCGGCCACCGATTTCGTTGCTCGTTTTGTCCCGCAGCTGAGAGAAAATGTCCAGTCATTGTGGGACTACGCGAGGACGTGCAACGAGGTGAGCAAGGATGCCGCAGGCGAGGCCGGTATAGACGCTTGCAAAGCCGTGGCGGCTCAGGTGTCACGGCTCGACAAGGCGCTCATGAACCGAATGGGCGACTCCCGCGCCCTTTCTCTCCTCGCGTTGTCCTTCGGTCGCCACCGACGGCAACCAAAATGCCGCGATGGAATTCTGAGCATCGCAAAATATTGTTCCGATGGAGAGCGGGCAGTCCAAGACGTCGAGATTCAAAGTCTGGCATTGCTGGCCACCGGCTTCAGCAAGTGGCCGGCAGAGAAGGCGTGTTTTCAAGCCACGACCGCGATCGCCCGCGAGGTTTGCACCCGCGGCCACCTATCTGATTATAGTTCGCAGCACCTGGCGAGCTTTGTGAACTGTTTCAGCAAGTGGCCGGGAGGCGAGGAAACGGGGGGAGCCGCGGTGGAGATCGCACGTGAAGTCCTTCTGCGCCAACTTCCTGAGTTTGATCTGCAGCAACTGGCAAACCTGGTGAACGGTTTCAGCAAGTGGCCGGAACAGGAGAACACGAGCCGAGCCACAGAAGCCATCGCCGGTGAAGTCATTGAGCGCCGATCCCGATCCTCACGCTTTAACGAGCAACAGCTGGCGAGCCTGGTGAACGGTTTCAGCAAATGGCCGATAGGAGAGGACACAAGCCGAGCCGCAGAAATGCTCGTCGGTGATGTCCTTCGCCGACTTCCTGACTTTAATCCGCAGGAGGTGGCGAGCCTGGTGAACGGTTTCAGCAAATGGCCGATAGGAGAGGACACAAGCCGAGCCGCAGAAATGCTCGTCGATGATGTCCTTCGCCGACTTCCTGACTTTAATCCCCAGGAGGTGGCGAGCCTGGTGAACGGTTTCAGCAAGTGGCCGATAGGAGAGGACACAAGCCGAGCCGCAGAAATGCTCGCCGGTGAAGTCCTTCGCCGACTTCCTGACTTTAATCCGCAGGAGGTGGCGAGCCTGGTGAACGGTTTCAGCAAATGGCCGATAGGAGAGGACACAAGCCGAGCCGCAGAAATGCTCGCCGGTGAAGTCCTTCGCCGACTTCCTGACTTTAATCCGCAGGAGCTGGTAAGCCTGGTGAACGGTTTCAGCAAGTGGCCGATAGGAGAGGACGCAAGCCGAGCGGCAGAAATGCTCGCCGGTGCGGTCCTTCGCCGACTTCCTGACTTTAATCCGCAGGAGCTGGCAAGCCTGGTGAACGGTTTCATCAAGTGGCCGACAGGGCAGGTCGCGAGCCGAGCGACAGAAGCGATCGCCCGTGAAGTCCTTCGTCGCCGACTTCCTGACTTTAACCCGCAGGAGCTGGCCAACCTGGTGAACGGTTTCAGCAAGTGGCTGACAGGGCAGGACGCGAGCCGAGCCACAGAAGCGATCGCCCGTGAAGTCCTTCGGCGCCGGCTCTCTGATTTTACTCAGCAGGGGTTGGCAAACCTGGTGAACGGGTTCAGCAAGTGGCCGACAGGGAAGGTTACCAGCCGAGCAACAGTGGAGATCGCCGGTGAAGTCCTTCGGCGCCGGCTCTCTGATTTTACTCAGCAGGGGTTGGCAACCCTGGTGAACGGGTTCAGCAAGTGGCCGACAGGGGAGGTTACCAGCCGAGCCTCAGTGGAGATCGCCGGTGAAGTCCTTCGGCGCCGGCTCTCTGATTTTACTCAGCAGGGGTTGGCAAACCTGGTGAACGGGTTCAGCAAGTGGCCGACAGGGGAGGTTACCAGCCGAGCCTCAGTGGAGATCGCCGGTGAAGTCCTTCGGCGCCGACTCTCTGATTTTACTCAGCAGGACCTGGTGCAGCTGGTGAACGGTTTCGGCAAGTGGCCGACAGAGGAGTACACGGGTCAAGCCACAGAGCTGATGGCTGGTGAAGTCCTGCGCCGCCAACACTCCGATTTTACTCAGCAGGGTCTGGCAATGCTGGTGAACGGTTTCAGCAAGTGGCCGACAGCGGAGCACACGAGCCGAGCCACAGAAGTGATCGCCGGTGAAATATCTCGGCGCGCACGCTCTGATTCTACTCCGCAGGATTTGGCAAACCTGGTGAACGCTTTCAGCAAGTGGCCGGAACAGGAGAACACGCGCAAGGCCTGGTGAACGGGTTCAGTAAGTGGCCGGCAGAGGAGCGCATGGGGCAAGCCGCGGCCGCCATCGCCGGTGAAGTTCTTCGACGCCAGCTCGCTGACTTTACTCCGCCGGCTCTGGCCAACCTGGCGAACGGCTTCAGCAAGTGGCTGGACGAGGAGACATGTCGCCAGGCGCTGGTGGACATCGCGCGGGGACTCGGTCGGGGCAAGCACCGGTTCGGTGCCTTCACCACGCCTCAGCTGAGCATGCTCGCTCATGCTTTGGCCCGAAGCGTCATGGCGGCAGAGGACAGCGCCGAGATGATCGAGACCGCGCTGCTGAAGGATCGGTTGCAGAAGCTGGCCCACCATCTCCACTATGCAGATGATCGCCTCAAAACTGCTGACGTTCTGAGCATTTCCAACATCCTCAAGGCCCTGGATAAGACCCGCCTGGTGGACGATCTCGGTCTGCTCGCCCGGCCAGGACTAAATCGGCTCGAGGAATTGTGCCATCAACCTACTTTTGATGCGGAGAACAATCTCGAAACCATGGGCAATCTCTGTGTCGCCGTGCTGCCGCTGGCGCGCAGTTCGCAGAAAGAACTGCGCTGGCACCGTAGGCCGGCGCTCAACCTGCTGAACAACATCCAGGGTGTGGTGATAGACAAGATCACGGCGCATCTTGGCGCAAGCGATGCGGAGCGGACCCGTGGCCCGCTTGCGAGCCGCTGCCCCGCCTTGTCGATCTATCAGGTGCTAAAGACCCGTGCGGTCCTCGAGCGGTTGTACAGACGGCCCTATGTCGAGGGCAACAAGTCTGATCTCAAGACAAGACAGCAGGAGCTGCAGGCCGGCACGAAGGATATCCTGCACCGCACGCGCGAGCTGATCGAACGCGACCTGTCCAACATGAGCTGGAATCTGATCGCGCAGATCGAGGCCGACAGCCCGCTTGATGCGCTGGATTCGTTTCTGGCGGAGAATGCGGCAACAGTCCAGGCCAACCGTCCAGCGTCCCAGTTCAACGTGCATCAGGTGTTGCAGGAGATGGACCACGAGCCAAGACCGCCGCAGGGGATGGCGGGACAGATGCGGCTGCTGCCGGTCGTCGACCTGCAGGGGCGACTCGTAGCGACGGAGCCCGAGACTCGAGATTCGACAAAGCCCAAGACTCGATATTCGGTGTTCCATCGCATGACGCAGGGGCAGGTCCCGGTGGTCGCGGTGCAGCTACCGGCAAAGCCGAGCGCGTTCATGCTGGCGCGGACGCTCACCGTCGACGGCGTGCCCTACCGCATGGACTTGTTCGGCGGCAGCAAGTTGAAGCCACCGAGAGTGACGCTGGCGCAAATCGCGGCGCGCGGGCCAGACGACCCCAGAGTTGAGCCGTCCGGGGGAAAGCTGTTGGCCATCCCCTACGCCGACACCGCCGCCGGCACCGACTTCGAGCGGCTTTCGCGCGCCTGGGCTCCGTTCAAGGAAGCTTACTTCTATACGCAGCGCCGAGGCTTTGCAGCACCACCGGCAATCGACGGTCTCGGTCCCCGCGACTCTGCGCTTGAGGGTTCGTTCAGCCTAGCGCTGCTGCCGGATCGCCCAGCCGACGAGGCGCATCCATTCAGGCTCAGCGGAGCGCACGGCGAAATCGCGTTGCGCCCGCATGATGGCTGCGGCTTCATCAAGACCTCACTCGCCCAGCGCATGCCGGCGGTTCGGCGCGTCTGCGACCAGGACAGTCTGGAGCGAGTGCCGGCCCATGGTGAGGGACGCAGAGCGTCGCTGCCCGCCTCGGCACTGCAACACTACCCGCGCAGCGAAGCGGTGGCCGATGAGGCGCGCAAGTTGGCCATGAGCTGGCTCGCGGGCCGAGAAGGACAAGAGCTGAACTCTGAAGACGTCTACCGCACAGTGACTTGTGGACACATCGATGGCCCCAGCGCGGTCGCAGTGCCCTCTAGTGATGGCCGCCTTCACGTGCCGACGCTCAAGAGCGAGACCATGACAGGGACGCAAGGCGTGCTGATCGGGCGGTCGCCATATGACAAGCCCAACCTCCGCCCATTCGCGGCGGCACTGGTCGGCTCGAGCGCTGATGGCGACCCGACCGCAATATTCCTCGATTGGTGCGTCGCTATCCAGTACAGCTTCAATGTCGCTGAAAAATCCAGCGGCGAACTGGCCGCCGACGATCCGATATTGTTTGCCAAGGGTATTTTGATCGTGGTGCCCGACGAGATGTGGCCGGCCACCTTCGCCGATCGAGGGTTGGTGCTGTCTGCCGAGGACATCAAATGTCATTCGCACTGGACGACGGTCAAGGACCGCGCCAAGGCGGACAGCTTGCTCGACTGCGTCGGCATCTTGCAGGCGACCGAGGTATTCGCTCCGGGTTCGTTGGTTGCAGTCCCGCCCGCGGAACAGAAAAAGCTCGATGGCGACTTCGACGGTGACGCAGTCATTATTGTCGGCGACCGGCCTCAGCTTTATCAGCATGTCCGGCAGTTCGACCAGACCGAGCAGACGCGCGGCGTGCACTCGCTCAAGCCGCCCAAATCGCACACTCCGGCGATTGAAGGCGAGCAATACCAGTTCAGCCGCGCAAGCCAGATCCTGGCCGCGACGCAAAATGTCTTGGGGACCTATACTGGCCTGCAGCGAGACTTTCTGGCGCAATCCCCAGAGGCACGGCGCTGGTTTGCCGAGCGGGCTATCTTCGGGATCTACGAGGGCATCCACCACGAGCTCAGGCGCGAGATTCGAGTGCTGCTAACCCAGGACGAGGTGAGCCGGGAGGACATCGAGGACAGGCTCGAGAAGGTGGGCCGCGAGATCGAGGTCGCAGATCATCCGGTCGCCCGTGAAATCGCCGATCTGCTCATGGCCGATCTTGAGGCGTGGGCGACCCACGAGGAGGTCCTGCCCGCAGCCGGCGAGCGCGGAAACCACGGGAGGCCGACGGTGAGCGAGGAACTCTGCGAACTGTTCCCCGACCTCGCGGCGGCCTATCCAGCCACGGCTCAGCCACGAGAACGCATCGAGCTGATCATCGATCACTACCCGGCGCGCATCGAGCCGCGGCCGGATGGGTACGTTGCCGATGACCTCGTGCAAAGCGCCAACAATCTCCTGAGCCTCGGCATCAAGGTCGGGACCGACGCTTATAAATCCGATACTGGCGCCCGCCTTTTTGCGAAGAAAAGCCAGCAGCTTCAGCGGCTGCTGCAGCAGACGCCGGGGCTGAACGCGGTCCCTTACACCAAAGGTCTTGCCGCAGCCATCAACCAGGGCAGGCTTGATGTCGATGCGACCTTGGCGAATCTGAAGGGCAATCCCACGCTGGCGGCATCAGTTATGGAAGCCGCGCTCAAGCTCGCTGTGGAACGAGGCATTTTGCCCGAACCGTCCGACCGACGGCTTGCCAGCGCTGATTCCGACACGTCGATCACACTGACCCGCGAAGAGGCCACCGCCCGCGCCAAAAGTGAGGCCGATCGCGCGACAATACAAGAGGTGACAATTACGGCAACCGTACGTGAGGTAATCGAACATCTTGGACAACACGACATTCGGATGAACTTGCCCCATTACGATCGACGCTTGAGATCGGAAGCCTCGATGCAAGACCAGCTCACCGGCATCAGCCGTCTCTCAGGGGACGCTTCACAGCTGATCAGCAACGCCGTGCGCCATATCTTCGAAATCCCTGAGAGACATTTCACAGCTGGTTTCAGGAAAGCAGTGCTGGCCTTCGAGGAGCATGGCTACACCGAGGTCAGCACAATCAACCGGTTCAGGACACTCAATCCGAGCTTTGTCGGAATCAAAACCATATTCGCCACGCCGGAAGATTACCGCTTCGAGGTGGAATTCCATACGCCAGGCAGCTACAAGGCCAAACTTGCCAATCACGACACTTACAAGATGCTGCAGCGAGGCAGCAGAGAGACACCCGATCAATCGAGAGTCGAGCAGCTCGAGCAGCGCGCGCGCGACATCTGCAAGCAGGTCACGGTCCCCGATGGGGTCTGGGACATTCCCCATTGGAAAGCCGAATCCGTCAGCAGAGCCGGGGCCAGCGCTGCGCCTATCCAACGGGCAGCACGGCCATATATGGCAAAGACGTCTCCAATGGCCGACGAGATTGTTGCCGCCCTGGGCGAGAAGTCGGTCGTGCTCGTCGGAATGCCCGGCGCCGGGAAATCCAATATCGGTGACAAGCTCGCCAAGCGGCTGGGACTGAAGTTCATCGATTCCGACCACGTGGTCAGCGGCAAGACCGGCGCAAACTCGATAAATGAGATCTTCGAAAGGTATGGCGAGCAGTACTTTAGGGAGCTTGAGGAGCAGGCGATCCCGCAATTGCTTGCGCAGGGGCCCGTGGTGCTCGCAACAGGGGGAGGCTCCTTCGTCAACGAGAAGACCCGCAAGTGCATCGGCGAGAAGGCGATCTCGATATGGCTCAACACGGACCTCGACCTGATCATCCGACACTTGGCGAAAGACAGGACACGCCCGCTGCTGCAGACCGAAAACCGAGAAGAAAAGATGAGGGAGCTGATGCGCGAGCGTGCCCCTATCTTCGGACGAGCCGATCTCAGAATTGACCTGACAGACCGGAAACTTAACAAGAGTACGGATATCTGTCTGAACAAGCTCCACGAGAAGCTTCGCGCTGGCATTTCTGTCGAACCGGAGCATCCGAGGAGCAGCGTGCGGGTGCTCCCAGCGGCGCTTTAGACAAGGGGCTCGCAACGAGCGCATCGAGCACCATGGATGTGCCGCAATTTGCCCAGAACGGAGAGCGCTCACACAGCACCGCTTCTCACAGACGGTTGGCTCGTCGTCGTCGTACCGTCCGCTGGCGAATCGGCTCGAGAACTATTGCAGCCAGTCAACGTGCGGATTCCGACGAAGCCGGCCATGCATTCCAATTCGAAGCCGGCCGGGTATTCCGATCTGATGCCGGCCACCCGTGGCGTCGTTCGCATGGGTCAAATTCATGATGTCGTTGAGGGCTGGGAAGGTCAAGAGACCGGTTGATCTTGAGCAGGTTGCTTCTTCTTCCTGAGGCTCTCTCCTTTGAGTTCGATGCGATAGGCATTGTGAACGAGCCGATCGAGGATCGCGTCGGCGATGGTGGGGTTTCCGATGATTTCGTACCAGCGATCGACGGGCAGTTGGCTGGTGACGATGATCGAACGCGATTCGTATCGGTCCTCGACGATTTCGAGCAGATCGCGGCGCTGGTCGGCGTCGAGAGGTTCTGGTCCCCAGTCGTCCAGGATCAGCAGGTCGAGTCGTGCGATCGCCCGCAGCATCCTGGTATACCGTCCATCGGCGCGGCCGAGTGCGAGAGCGGCGAACAAGCGCGGCACGCGATGGTAGGCTACGGCGAAGTCATCCCGGCAAGCCTTGTGGCCGAGGGCGCAAGCAAGCCAACTTTTGCCGACGCCGCACGGCCCGGTGACGAGGAGATTATGCCTCGCCCGGATCCAGTCGCCGGCGGCGAGTTTTAGAAAGAGCGCGCGGTCGAGCCCGCGGATAGCGCGGTAGTCGACATCCTCGACGCAAGCGGCATGACGCAGCTTGGCGGCGCGAGCTCTGCTTTCAAACCGCTTTTGCTGACGCTGCGTTTTCTCCTGCTCCAGGAGCAGGGCCAGCCATTCGGCATGTTCGAGGCTGCGCGCTTCGGGCTGAGCATCAAGCTCCTTGAAGCCTTTGGCCATGCCGTGGAGACCAAGATTTTGCAGCAGGTCAAGCGTGGGGTGGGTCAGCATGCTGGATTTTCCTTTCAATGGAAGTAGCCTGGGCCGCGGAGATTGGGATGGTCGACGACGGCGTCATCGGTGGCGCGAGCGCTGCGGTCGAGCTTGTTGGCGATAATCGAGGCGATGCTCTTGTAGGTCAGCGCGCGAACCGCAACCGCTCGGGCCGCGATCAGCTCGGCGCGTTCCGGATCGAGATCCTTGAACAGCCGAAGCACGCCCAGACAGGTCCGGAATCCCTGTTCGGGATGAGGCCGATTGGCCAGGATGGCGAGGACGAGACCGTCGGTGTTTAGTCCGATCGATCGTCCCCAGCGACGGAACCGCTCGGGAGTCCACTCGGCGTAACGTCGATGCGCGCTGGGCATGTGGTCGGGATCAGTGCCATGCCGGCGGCCGCCGTAGCGGCGCTGGTGAGCAGCAACACGCGAACCCCGATGGAACAGTTCGATGGTCCGGGTGGTGGCGCGAACGTCGACCTGCTCCCGGATCAGCCCGTGGGGAACAGAGTAAAAGAACCCATCGATCTCGACGTGATAATCGAGCGAGACGCGGGCCACGCGCCATTCCGCAAACTGATAATCGGCATCCGGCAGCGGCGCCAGGACAGGCATCTCGACCGTCTCGAACAATCGTCGACGACTAACGCCGAGCCGGCGCATGATGTGCGCGTTGATCCGCTCCAGCGCGGCGGCGATGGCCGCGTTCGCCTCGGCCAGCGAGAAGAAGGTCTGCCGGCGAAGCCGCCCCAGGATGTAGGTCTGGGCAAAACGCACCCCGGCTTCCACTTTTGCCTTATCCCGGGGTTTTCGTGGCCGTGCCGGAAGGATGCCGACGCCATAATGGGACGCCATCATCCCGTAGCTGCGATTGATTTCAGGATCGTAGAACGAAGCCCTGTGCACGCCGGATTTCAGATTGTCGGGAACGACCAGGCGTGGCACCCCGCCAAAGAACCGGAACATCCGGACATGGGCCTCGATCCAGTCCGGAAGTGTCTGCGTCCAGGTCGCCTCGGCGTAAGTGTAGTTCGAGGCGCCAAGCACGGCGACGAAGATCTCCGCGTCGCGCACAACCCCGGTTTCGCGATCGACGATCATGATTTTTTTGCCGGAGTAATCGACAAAGACCTTGTCACCGGCCGGATGGTCCTGCCGCATCGTCGGAGACAGACGCCGCTCGAATTCCCGGAATAAATCGCAGAACCGGCTGTAGCCATATCCTTCCGGGTGAACCGCGCGGTACTCTTCCCAAAGCACCATCAGATTGACGCCAGGCCGCTTCAGTTCGCAGGCCAGCGAGGCCCAATCTGGCTCGACGCGCCGACGGAAGCCGCGCCTGACGCCGGCGTGGGCAAATAGGCGCTGTTCAAGAACGGCATCGGTCAGATCGCCCGCCAAAGGCCAGGTCAGCCCGGCAGTTGAGGCGCGCTTGAGGATTGTCCTGGATCGTGCTGCGCGCCACCCCGAGCGTGCGGCCGATCTCCCGGGCGCTCACCCCATCACGGGCAAGCCGCAGCATTTGTCGTATCTGTCGCATGGTCAGTTCTCTCTTGGCAGGCATCCGCTTCCCCCGTTGATCAACGAGGGACTTGATGCCCGAGGGACTGACCCAAACGAAAACGCTGCCTTCCCGAAAAACCGGCCGGCTTCAGGTCGGAATGCCGGCCGGTTTTATTTCGGAATCGTGGCCGGCTTCAAATCGGAACGGGGGCCGGCTTCAGATCGGAATACCCGGCCGGAATAAATCGGAATCCGCATGTGCGGATTCCAATGATCGCGCGCAGCTATTCCAATCTGCTGCCGCGCAGCGTTCTGATCTGATCGCGCGCAGGTGAAGCACCCGATCGTTAGGGGTAATTGGCCTATCGTTAGCCCGTGGTCAAGCGGCTGTCGAAGAGATCACGGTGTCGCTCGACGGAGCTAAGCTGACCGGACGCGCACCCCCAACGGTGCCGTAGCGGCCGGTCAGCTTCGCGGGCTGCAGTCTCGGTCCTCATCGACCGACCGCGTAATCAAGGCCGAGAAAGAACGGGCGGGCGACGCATGGAGTCACCGTTCAGTTCAAGCCTATGAGCGTTGTGAAGCAGGCGATCAAGTATGGCATCAGCGTAAGTCGTGTCATTTATAAGCTCATGCCATTTGGCAATTGGAAGCGGCTGGTGACGAGTGTTGACCGACGGCCGTAGCGGTCTTCGAGGATTTCGAGCAGATAGTGGCGGGCATTGGCGTCGATGGCCTGGAGGCCCCAATCATCGAGTCACGTTGAGTTCGACCTGACTGGACGACTGGGGACCAGAACCTCTCGGCGTCGACCAACGCCGCGATCTCTGCGCCATGGCGCCGGCCCATTCTTTCGCGGCTCAATAGCTGGGCTATGCACTCCCCTGCCGACGCTTCGCCGACCCTCACGGATGCCTACGCACGGCTCGGGGCCGACGTGGATCGCTACTCCTTCATCGTAGTGGCCTTCCACCACCTACTCCGTGCCGGTCTCCCGGCGCACCAACTGTAATGCTAGAGCGTCACTAGTTTTACGGGCGAAACAAATGGTCCGATGATGTTGCCGAGATCATCAACCGGCACTTCGAAGTGGCCATCACCACTTTTCTGGATTTCCACCGAAACAACCTTGGAGGCCGCCAACAAAGTTTTCGAGGGCGCGTCTTCCGACGAGGCGTTTGGCCGTGAGGCGTTCCGGCCAGCGCGACCTGATGGAACGCATCCGTGCTCTCGGCGCTCGTCTGGTGTTCCCCCAATGCTACGATCCGATCGTCAGTGGGAGAACGAGTCCCAGATGCCGCGCGCCAAGACGATCTTGATTCCTCTGCCAGGAACTATCTTCAAGCAAGCCAACACTTGGAAGGGAAGCGGCTGATCGAGCGCCGCTTTCATACGTCATTTTTTCCGTACGGCAATCCGGCGTTTATGTTAGCCGCAGAAACACCTGATCCTCATGGCCTGCCGGCCCTAATGTTGCCGCGTAGTTCACGCCGTTGAGACGAAACTTTGTCTCCGGCTGAGACGCACTCGGCAGCAGGTTATGCAAGTGCATTCCTTGCATGAAGTCTTCCGACGCCCATTGGGGGCCGTGCTGGAAGTCCAGGGGGAGGTACATTGATAGATTCGGCAGCGGACCCGGCTCGCAAGCCGACCGATCTGCCGGGCTTGAACTAGATGCCACTCCCAACGGCGCGGGTTCATCAGCATTCAGTAGCCGCCAAATCTCCTTCGGAGAGAACTGCTCAAGATCTAGAGCGAAGTACTCTGGACCGGCGGGGACTGGTGACGGGATGGATCGATCATCCAGCATTCGCTGAAGCTCGCCTGGAGAGAACTGCTCTGGATTGAAAGTAAACTCTTCTGGATCGACGGAGAGCGACTGGGCAGCGTGATCGTCCTGTCGTCCGCGAAGCTCGTCATGCAAGTCCCTTTCCAGTCGCTCAAGCTCCGCTGAAGGGACGGAGACTGGGGACGGGATGGATTGATCATTCAGATGATCCAGCACTCGCCGAAGCTCCTCCGGAGCAATCTGCTGTGGATAGAACGCGACGTGCTCTTGGACGAAAGCCGACGGGGCGGATTGATTATCCCGCCGTCCCTGAAGCTCCTCTCGTCGAGTGTCAGCTTCCTGCGACCCGCTGTGCTTCGCAGCGGTGGCGCCGACGCGCCTCCGCTCCATCACTGCCGCCTCTTCGGGATTGATGAGGGCCACGTTCAAGGCGTGAAGATTCAGCTTGGCGCGCCGTATGATCGGCGCGGCTCCTGACCGCAAGGTCCGGAGATGGTCTAATGCCCTAGTGAGGAGCCTGGGATCACCCTTTCCGATGTACTCGGGCACGTCACTGCCATTCAGCGAATTACTGTCGAGCCGAGCAACAATGCTCAGTTTCTTTTTTGCGAAGAGCCAGCGGCTAAAGCCAACAAGAGAACTTACATACCGCTCGGCAGTGACTTTGGCGCTCCCGTCCTTGATGAGGGCCTCCCCAAGCCCCGAAATCGCGGGAGCATCCTCGGAATAAAGAGGCCGCCTGTCGTGCCGTATCACAACCCCCGTTGACTGAGCCGGCCGCAGCGCCGAAGATGGCGGCATTGCTCCACCATCTTCACCTAAATTGGCGATCTCGCTCGGCTGCCGCTCAATGGCAGCCGCTTGTGGATTGTTTGTGGTCCTCGGCCTCTTCGCTGCTCTCAACCCAGCTGCATCACGCTCATCGTTGATGAGGAGCTCCTCGCTTGGCAGGATGTCGCTCCTGGCGATTGCACCCATCAGCCCATTGGGGGACTGCTGGCCGTCGCTAGACACATTGGGACGGAGGCCACCGCGCGGCCCCCGATCGGGCATCGCGACACCGGCTAGGCGCGCCTGGTGCAATTGCTGCTCAAAGGCCCCTTGGCCGACGTCGCTCACTTCAGGCTCGTGCGAGACAGGAGGCTCAACCTGCGGCCAACCTCTCACATTGAATGAGTCAAAATTGTGCGGGTCCATTCCAGCCTCACGTTTACAAATCACCTGAGCAACCTTACTCGGGCAGGCTTTCGAAAACCTGACGAGGCCGTCGCTCGTGAAGTAATGCATCGCCACATTCGCAAGAAACGAGCCGGCCCCGCGGCTCTCAATGGTCAATCGTAACCGGTATGAGCTCCCACGTCTGCGGCGATCAGGGGGCGTGCGTAGCGGATCGGCATCCAGTATTGGCGCGTCCTCGACAGCTGCTGGAATATCGACGTTACGGAGAAAGTGGCCGGTCTCGGGGTCCCTCGGTGGCAGTCCGAGCAGTGGATGGCCCTGATCGTCGCGACAGTGCAGCAGGATGGGCAGAACCAGGCCGTGATTGACGTTGCCGGCGTCCAGCAACGGCGCCCACGCCGGCAGCCTGAGCCGCATCGCGGCGTAGAATCCCTGACACCAGGGTCGCAGATCGACGTCGCCATTGGGTTTGCGCCGGTGCATCGGCTCGAACTGGTCGGGCGCGGTCGTAAGGACGTTGCTGATGTCGTAATGGCGCAGCGCGATAGCGGAGAGCGCCGCGAACTCCGGGGTGTCGCCGTGGTTGAAAGCATCGGCATCGATGGCGAGCAGCGGACAGATCCAGTCGAGCGGACTCATCGACACCGGTCCGGCCACGATCGCGGCGACATAGCCGTCGATCATGGGGATGCTGGTGGCTGCAGGATGCCGATCGACGCGAGCCTGCAGCCACCGATCGAGCTCCGCAAGGGGCATCGCGGCGGCCGCCATCGACGACGAAGCCTTGTGACGACGCGGGCTCATGGGGCGATCTGTGCGGTGCGCTGGTGCGCCGCCTTCCAGTTCCAGGCGAGCAGTTCGTGCAGCTGATAGCTCTTGGTTCGCCCGGACACATGCGCTCCAGCACGTCGGCGAGGTAGGCCTACGGATCGAGCTCATGGAGCTTTGCCGTGTTCACGATCGACGGTGCCCTCGAGGGCCGAAGGGTGGATTGTGCAAGCGTCGTCGGTCAGATAACTAGAGGCCGATCCGTACCTTCATCGATTGCACAACAGAAATGCGAAACCCTTCAAATGGACCAAGTCCGCAGATCAAGAAGGCAGCCGGGAAAAGGTGAACCAGGCGCCAATGCCGAAAGCCAAAGCCGGGGAGGGGCAGCCGACAGGATAACGATCGCCAATGCGGGCCTCATCCCCTACGACTGGTGCGATCCAGAGAGGTATTGCGCGAAAGGCCATCTCGACTGCCCCGAATGGAAAGACAGTTCGGCGAGAAGTATGTCATCACCCCGACCTCCGTCGCGAAGCACATTGCATACATTAAAGAGGTGCGACCGGTCACGACTCGTGAGCCGCGACAGGTCGCGACAACTGTCGTCACACAAAGAGAAGATGATCCTCCTAAGGCTAGTCGCGCAACCACCGACGACCAGTCGCGACAGGTCGCAACTAGCCCCGACGAGGCGCTAGTCGGACGCCTTTAAGGTGAACTTGAGCTTTTGCGTGGACAGGTCGTAGTCAAGGATAAGAAGATAGGCGAGTTGACCGAACGTGCTCGAGAGACAAATCACCTGATCGCCGGGGCTTCAGAAAATGCTCACGCCGTTGTTGGGCGCGCCGAGCGCAGACATCATTCGCGACATCCGAACAGGAACCGCAGAGCAAGGGATAAAACAGCAACGCAGTCCGCACATAGCGTATAATTTCAGGGATGGATTCGCGGCCGATCGACGACATACTCACATCATCCTGAATGGCGCGGATGCGGCGTCGATAATGGGCTTCACGCAGGTGCCGAACTTCCTTCTTAAATCTAAGAAGCTCACTCCCGCGACAAGATGGCATTCGCCATGCTGCTTTCATATGCTTGGCAGAACGACTACTGCTTTCCCGGACGACGCCGTTCTTCCCGAAGATCTACGGATTGAGGAGCGAAGTGTCCGTCGAAACCTCAAGGCCCTAGAAGAAAATGGGCTGCTCACGATCCAGAGACGAGGTCTCGGCAAGACGAACATCTATGAAGTGTATTTCACGGTGACTTCCGATGTCCGGTTCAGACCGCATAAAAATGTCCGGTCCAGAAAGGTACGTTAGGTCCGCTCTGGCGCAGACAAAAATGTCCGCTCCTCTATTAATGAGACCCGATGAATGAGACCTATATCTATATTAAGAATAAGCAGTAGGGGAATGCACCTTTAAAATGAAGGGGAAGCTCCAAGAGGCGGCGCGTATAGCTTTATGCTAGGTTTGATCGAGTCTCCCAAACTCCAAAATCGGGGAAAGCGCGCATGACGCCGCAACAGTTCCAAGCACTATACCCTCCCTTAATCGGTTGGATTCATCAAACACTACAAGCACATTCGAACGAAGTAAGAATCGTAAGTTCGCTTGGATTCCCGAGACTGTCGCAATACTTCAGCAGAAATCTCTTATCGTCGACCAAGGTTGCCGTTGTCGAACGGGTTCCGATGCCGCCACTATCATCTCTAGGACTCAGCCAGTTCGCCGAATTTGAAAACGGCGATTACGACGGTATCACGTACCTGGACACATTCTTCGTAAAGCGTCGCTCTGCGTCGAGTGAGCGGCTCCACTTTCATGAATTAGTCCATGTTGTACAGTGGCGATTGCTTGGTCCTGAAAGGTTTCTCGCGACGTACGCCGATGGATTGGAGAAACATGGGTATCGGCAAAGTCCGCTAGAGTCCATGGCTTACACCGCCGAGGAGGTATTTTGTCAGTCCAACGAGAACTTTAATGCCGAGAAGCTGGTTGCGGACGAACTGGATCGAATGTCAGGGGGCGTTTAGCGAAACGCGTGCACGATCGGGGGGACTGTCGAGCATCCATCGCCCAGTGAGAAAAAATGTCTCAATCTCAATGCCGTCGTTGAATCCGACGATTGCGACGACGTTCGGCAACGGATTTGTGCCTTTGAGCCGCCGCCAGGTCCTCGATGTGGCGATCACCAGCTTGAACACCATCGGCCTGGCGGTGGTTGGCGACAAGGAGCCCTTCGTCCGCACGGTCCTGTATCGCTTGGTGGCGAACACGCGCTCGATGGAATTGGTGAGGCGCAAGTGATGCCCAATGCGCGGCAAGAAAATCGTAGAAGGCCAGCGCGCGTCGCGATCCTTGACCAGGCGTTCGACCGCCCGGCCGTACTTGGCGCAATGCGTCTCGGCGAAGACGTCGGTCGCCGCTTCGGCGGACGCTCGGTTCGCGCCCAATAGACCTCGCGCAAATCCTTCTCATGGTGGCCTGCACCGGGAGTGGGACCGTTTTCTAGGACGTTCACGGTCTTGTGCACCCAGCATTATGGTGGCGTGTGCGGGGAAAGACCTCGTCGAGCGACTTGTAGAAGTCGAGCGCGCCGTCGCCGACATTGGCCAAACTCGTTGTTATTGATGACGGCGCTTCAGTCGTTTTGCCAAGCCACGCCTCCGTTGAGGTAGGCCAGCGTGTTGCCCTGCGCGCCAAAGGGGCGAGGCGACCGGCTCCGGTAACAAAGACGTTTGGATTCGCCTTGCAGTTTGCGCTCAGTACTATGCTGGCGGCGGCGAGGCGGGTATTTGTGCTGTTGAAGACAGCACTGCTGGCCGTGAGTTTGAGGCCAAACACCCAGCTATTCTTCTGCCAGTTGTAACCGATCTGGCCGCCCGCCAGGAACACAGGAGTATCGACGCCGCCGCCATAGACCGAGGGACCTCAGGGATTACTGAAGGATTTTTGGCCGTAACCACGCGCCGGCGTGACCGCCAATATATCCTCCGGACCAGCTCCACAGAGCCGGTATCTCGACCTGCTCGAACTCAGCGAGATGTTCGAGCGCGACGATTTCAACTCCTATCCGGTCGAGGATGACAGGCAGGTCGTCGGCATCGTCACCAAATTCGACATTCTGAAGTGCTTCGTCTTCACGCCGCGCCAGATGCTGCCGCGCTATCACGATCTGATGAGCCGCAAGGTCGGCGACGTCATGACACCTGAATTCATCTATGTCAGTCCCGATACCAAGTTGACGCGCGTGCTCCAGATCATGGTCGAGCACCGCATCAGGAGCGTCATCGTGCTCAACAGCCGCCAGAAGCTGGTCGGAATCATCGCCCGTGAGGACGTCATCGCCGCACTCAAGGCGACCGCGTGCGACTGATAGGCCGTCCGCAAACCCGTCGACTTGAGCTATGCAATTTTAAGGAAGCGGTGGTTGCCGCGCGCGCTGCGCGGAGCGCGAGCGGTTTATATCGCTCTCCGACCAGCGGCTGCTTTACATTAACAGAAATTCACTGACCTTGATTTCAATCAACTCCCCGCGAAGGGTTGAATGTGGTTTCTGGCGCTGTGTTTCTTTCGAAAGAGAATCCGCATGAGTTAGCCATCCATCTCAAAATCCATGACCATCGGTGAAGGCGGTCTGGCGCTCGTGTTCGCGGTCACACTACGATGCCGGGCTGCATTCCGTTATGACGTATCATCCAAGAAAAACTGTACAGTTCGCGGCAGAAGTTGCGCGGCCCGATTGTTCCGAAACGCCATCAGAGGCGGCCTAACACAGCGTGTCCTGAGACGGCGGGTTCATCCTTCGCTAAACAAGAGGCCTCCGATGAGTTGCGCCGCGATTTCTCATCCGTCAGTTCGATGCTAAATAGACCAAAACCCATTGCTTTTGGCTTTCCATCGGACCGTTTTTCGGACAGCGTTGTCATCACAGTCCGACAATCTTGGTAACGCGATGGTTCTAGCGCGATGGCGCCGATGCGACACAGTCGTGGAATACTGACCGCCCGAAAAGAGGACGACTGCAGACTGGGTCACCGCGATCTCCCAAATGAGTGCTGAATTCAGCGATTGTGTCCGTCATACTCCGCCCAACAATCCGTCGTCTCATAGACCCTAACGCTCGAGAGTTGCGCAAGGCGCGGTTTCGTGCGCTCCCAGATCCAGATGTGCGCTGTTTTCCGCCGTCGGATTTTCCAGTGCCGGGACTTCGTTCAGGCAATGGCGATCGAGCTTCTTAGGCGGCCGATGGCGCGCTGTCGGCGCTCGACGAGCGCCCGCGACTGGGCAAGGAGCCGGTGATCACGCCGGCGGCCAAGGCCTGGCTGGTGTCTCTGGCGTGCGACAAGGCCAAGGAGCATGGTTATCCGCACGAGTTGTGGACGACGCGGCTGTTGGCCCGCCATGCCCGCGAGCACGGACCAGAGGCCGGACATGAATGTCTCGCCCGTCTGGTTCAGGGCACGGTGTGCAAGCTTCTCGGTCCGGAGGAAATCAAGTCGCACAAAGTGCGCTACTATCTTGAAAACCGCGACGTCGAGTTCGAGCAGAAGATGGCGGAGGTTCTGTATGTCTATCGCGAGGTCCAGATCCTGAAAAAAAGCCGCCCGGTCGAAGACGTCGGACAAACCGGTCGCGATCGTCTCCTACGATGAAAAGCCGGGGATACAGGCCATCGCAACGACAGCGCCGGATCTGCCGGCCAGTGCCGGGCGTGCATGCGACCTTCGCCCGCGATCATGAGTACAAACGTCACGGCACGCTCAGCCTGTTGGCGGGGATTGACCTGCTCACCGGGAAGGTCCACGCGCACGTCAAAGACCCCCACCGCAGCCGAGAGTTCATAGCATTCCTCAATGCCGCCTATCCGGCCAGGACCGCGATCAAGTTGATCCTCGATAATCATTCCGCCCACATATCGAGAGAAACCAGAGCCTGGCTCGACACACGACCGGCAGGCCGCTTCCAGTTTACCTTCGCCCAAGCACGGCTCCTGGCTCAACCTCATCGAGGGCTTCTCCTCCAAGTTCGCCCGTTCCGTCCTGCGTCATATCCGGGTTACATCAAAGTATGAACTCAAGGAGCGCATCATGGCCGGAATCGAGGACGTCGATCGCCATCCCGTCGTCCATAACTGGTCCTACAAACTCGCCGACGCCGCCTGATATGATTAGACTAAGAAAACGCTGACTAGAACCTCTAGGTTGACTTGCCGCGCTTCCTGTCGTGCATTCGCATCACAGTCTCGTACTGCGGCTCGGTCAGGTAGCCCTTCGCCTCGTAGTGCTCGGACAGCGACGCTAGAAACATGACGGTGCTCGGGTCGTGTCTGCGCTTGGTCAAGTCCTTGAGATAGGTTCCGATGTTGTCGTCGTATATCTTCTTGGCCTCGGTCCTCGGCCTCCGCGGATCGGCCCTGCCGTACTGCCTCGTCCCGCGCTTGCTCGGCGGAGTTCGGTAGTCGGTCGGGGCGGGGGAGCCGTAGGACTTGGGCGCCGGAGCCGCGACGCCGGCCACGACATCCTCCCACGTCTTGCCTGCGGAGCGTATCAGCTTGTTGGCCATGCGCAGGGCGGCGATGGCCTCGCCGTCGTGGTTGGACTCCGTGAGCCTCAGAAACTTGAGCAGGCGCTCGCGGTCTATTATCATCCCCTCTTCTCCTCTTCGATGGCCATCGCGAGCCACGTCCTGATCTGCGCTAGGTTCTTGTGACCGACACCCGGAATAAGCAGTATGTCCCAGTCGGACATCGCCGCCACCGTCTTCAGATCGATTTTCGCGATCGCGAGATGGCGCATGATGGCGTGACCGCCGCGCATCTGCCACAGCGGCATGAGCACCGGGCTGAAGAAACAGAAGCACGCCAGTCGGCGCGCCGATAATCGGAATCGACAACCGCAGAGGCCCCGAGCGGTCAGTGACCAGACGACAGGCGGCGCGAAATGCGCGCGGAGATCGAGGAGGCGCTGACGGCAACGCACAAGAAGATAGCGAGTATCTTCATCTGATGCCGGATGTTTGTGGGCTTGCACCTGAGTTTCCATTTCGAATGAGCCAGGCAGTACGCGACGGCCTGCCGCGTCTGGTCGGCCTCGTCGGGGGGTAGTCCATCGTTGAAGCGGGAAATTGCCGAAATTCCCCTCCTCGAACCGGTCCGACAGGGCTCTGGCCGCGGATTCAAGTTTGAGTTCGTGTCCGCGAGTCATCGCCACCGCGGCCTTGGATTTCGGCTGAGGCAAATCCAGTCGACGCCGGCCGGGACCCGCAGCCTGCCGTTCGTCTCGATCACGGTGAGGAACCCGAGAGTCTCAGGCGCTTGCAGGAGATGATCGTCGGCCGGCAACAGTGGTTCTCCTCCCGTCAGCGCGCAAAGACGATGGCCTTTGCCGCGCGTCCATTCGGATTCAGTCGTGTCGGCGAGGCTCTCTTGTGCCGGCCTCTTTCGTCCCCTCGGCGCCGCTGACAAGCGACGCCGATCCTGCTGGTGTCCGGACCAGAGATCGCAGCCGGGGCGCGTACAAACCCGAGACATTACGAGCAAGAACGAGCCTCCGGGCTCGTTCATTACGTGTTTCATGCAGACGATGGAGCGTCCACTACAAGATCCGGTAGATGCCAAATCCAACTTAAAGCCCTGGGGTCCCGCCCTGTTCCCCCCCGATCATCACCGAGAAAACAGATGTGAACGCAAAGGACGAGAAGCCAACAAGGGCAGAGCGGCACAATATGACCGGCAGAACCTAGGTGGCCACGCCACGCACACCTCAATCGGGTGCGCGAAGCCTTGCCCCGTGGGCGGGCCTTGCGCTTCAGCGCCAACACGAACACCTGTCACGTCAATCCCTCTTGAGGAAATCCATGGTCAAAGGATACAGATGACTCAACGAGAGCAACTACCAAGCTCGGTAGTGAATATGACCTCCGCCCTGCTATAAGCAACAGAGGTGAGATAAGTGCAAGATGCTGCCGTTCTCAGAATTGACCGCGGCTTGCCGGCTGCGAACTCATGATGGACTTTCTTCAATTGGAGAATAAATGAATCGGACGGCACATTCGCGCGTGGGCAAGCCGGCCATGCCGATCAAACATTCGTAAGAGTGGTTGCCAATCGTCACTCACGAGCGAATTCATGCAGTAGATCTTGCATCATGACAATCGCCGCGCCATAGGGCGCATCAGTCCGAAGATGAGATTCCCCACACTCGCGTGCGTCACTCGTCAAAGTTGCGCGAAGAGGTGTCATGCGCGTGGGCCCGACAAAATCGTCAGAACAACATCGCGAAAGATTTTGCACGCTCATGCACTACCTCGAAGAATCGATAGATAACGGCAAGGGCAGCTTGTTTGGACCTTCTCTCCTCGTTTAAAGGGTCGTCACCGAAGGGGAGTGGTTGCGATGGAGCATTGGCAGGCCGAATTGGTCGGACGGAAACCTGTAATCTTCGGACAGCGTAAGGTGCGGCCGCGAGCGTGCGTGGCCGTCGGCAAGCAGCATCTGCGCGCCTTTCTACGAGATGTGCTGGAGGATATAGGGTTTGTTATCAGCGAATGCGGGACTGCTGACGAGCTGCCGCACGTACTCTGCACGGAGCTGCCTGATCTGATCCTGCTCGGCATTGGCTCGGATCGCATCGAGCCTGGAAGATTGCTCGAGATACTCGTACGCGAAAAGTTTGCAGGCAGAGTGCTGTCATTCGGCGCCCGCGAATCGATCATCATGACGGCAGTGCAGCAGGTCGGGCGCGAATATGGACTTGCTATGCTGCCGCCGCTGAGGACCCCGTTTGCAGCCGAGACGCTGCGCGATCGGGTCGCCATGCTCTTGCCCAGAGAGCCGGCGCCCCGTCCCGCGGTCCATGTCGGAGAAGCCTTACACGCTGGATGGCTTGAGCTCTGGTATGAGCCGAAGTTTGACGCGTGTACCCTCAGCCGCCGCGGCGCCGAGGCGCTTGTGCGAATGCGGCACCCGACCTGGGGCGTTGTTCCACCGGCTTATTTCATCCCGGAGCCTCACGATCCACATTTAAGGGAGTTGTCGCAGTTCGTGATCGACCGCGCAATCATGGATTGGCAGTATCTTTTGGAGCAGAGAACGTCGATCGATCTCTCCATCAATCTCCCGGCAGCATTCCTGATTGACCCGCAGGCGGTACGCGATCTGTGTCAGCGCATGCCGGCGCACCCCGCTTTCGGCGGCTTGACGATTGAAATCGAGAGCGAGGAAGCCATCCGGAATCTAGATCTCCTGATCGAGGTCGCGCGTGAGGTTCGCCTTTACAACATTGGCCTTGCAATCGACAATGTCGGCGCCAATTGGCCGCAGCTGATGGGGGTGAAGAGATTCCCGTTCAGGAAATTGAAAGTGGACCGGCAGTACGTCTCCGGTTGCGGAAATGGGCCCCTGAAGCGAACGGTGTGCCGCCAGATCGTCGATCTAGCCAAAGAATACAGTGCGCGCACCGTCGCCGTAGGTGTGGAGAGCCATGCCGACCTGATTGCTGTGACCGAACTCGGCTTCGACCTTGCGCAGGGCCATCTGTTCGGAAAGGCCATGCCGCGGAAGCAATTTGCACAGTCATCTTTCAGCACTGCTCCACTTCTGCCAAAATAGTTGCATGAGGAGTGGCTGAGCACGGTCAAGCAAAGCGTAGCAGCGCTTGCCCACACCGGCATGCTTACTCGGCACCAGGCGTGAGGCTGACTGCAATTCCCTGTGAATTTGCAAAGCCAGTGTCGCTCCTGCCGGCGCGACTTCATTTCTTTCCGAAGCGACGCAGAAGCTCATTGTAGCACAAATCCGCTTTGGCAAGCCTCCAGCGAGTCTATCCGCGGAGGTAACGTTGCAGCCATGAGGGAGGCTTGCACAAAACCTCCAGTCAGGGCGTGTGACCGGAGGTTTGCCGAGATCTCGCGTAGACGTGCGTCGGCTCGCGGCGTTTCGTCGCGCCGCCGGTTTCGGAATCATCGAGTGTCGCTTGGCCGCGCGCTGCCGTGCTGGGACAAACCGACGGAAGCTAGCAGCGTTCGAGTCGCGACTGGCTCTCGGAGTAGTGCGCGAGGGCGAACATAGCTTGAAATTGAAGCGGCCTGTTGTTGTCGCAGATGCAACATGGTCGCAGTCCGGGACAACACAATTGCGCAAATTGCCCGCCATTGAGCGTCTGTGTTTGGCACGGCATTTGAAGGGGATCGCCAATGGCATCGCTCGCCTAAGGAGTCGGAAGGCATGGCTTACAAGATCGTCGCTTCGCAATGCACCGTTTGTGGTGCATGTGAGTTTGAGTGTCCCAACGCGGCAATCAGCCTCAAGCGCGACATTTACGTTATCGATGCCAAAAAGTGTACGGAGTGCGAGGGCCATTCCGACACGCCGCAATGCGCGGCGGTCTGTCCGATGCCTGACACCTGTGTCCCGTCTAAGACAGCATAAGCAGCCCGCGTCAATAAGGTATCGTGTCGTGAACGAGGTAGTCGAAGTCTAGCTCGAAGGGGCTCTGTCGGAGGCATCTCAAATTTATCTCGATAAGGACAAGGCCGCTTCGATGCTCCAGTGGCCGCGTTGAGGCTTGTCGTCGCTGCCTGACGAGCCGGGGCGAGGTGGACAGGCGTCGAATATCCCAAGATCGCTTGCAGAATATCTAGAACTGCGTCACTTCGGAGCCGAGGAGCCGGTCTCCTCGTGCGACGAGATCGTTCCGGAGATCCTGAAGAGGGACGAGAAGCTCGACCTCCGCTTGCCCGTGGTCGCCGTGCACGAGTACATGGAGTGTAGGGGCCTAGCCCGATCCCGCCGCCCGCGCTCTGGCTGCTTACTCCAGTTTCGCAACTCAGAATGCATCCTGAGGTCAGGAGCTATTCCTGCATGTCGCCGCGTCCAGGCCCCACTTGCCAAGCGGCAGCGGACGCATCGAGGGCGCGCGGCAAAGTCGCTCAGCACGTGAATACCTGCCGCACCGAGGAGATCATCTTGACCAACGGCACGGAGGCGATCGAGCTCATGGCTCATCGCGGGCCCAGCCGAATACCAAGCCGTCCGAGCTGATCATCCCTACGATTCTAGAGTAATCCGGCATTGGCAATTCCTAAGGAGCCTCATGGCGGTGTGATCAAACGGACGCCAGCCGAGGATGATCGCAACTTCCTGAGGGGCGGGTTCGAGAAGCTGCTGACGGAAAAACCAGGCCCGTCGCGATCACACAGATATCCGAAAGCGGCTCGGGTTCGTTCCGGCCGCGGAGCTCATCCGGTTACCCGAACAGGGTATCGAACGCGAACGCATTCACAGGCGGAGCCCTCCAAGCAGCTTATTGTGTTGGCGCCGCAGCGAGTGTCTGATCGGCAGCTCTGGATCAATCCCGACTGCGGGCTGAAAACTCGAAAGTGGGAGGAGGTGCGTCCCGCGCTCGTCAATATGGTGGCCGCACGCGAGTTGCGGGCTGCGCCACGATGGTGCCAACCGTTTTGCCACGCTTTTGTGAATGAGATGCACACGCTTTGGGGGCTTGCGATGTCCTCGCGAGCTTTCCAAAGTTCCAGAGACGGGAATGCCGGCTGGCGTTGGCCGAGGCGGTCGCATACAGCCGGCGACAAGCTCGATTCTCGATCCGACGGCCGATAGCCTGCCGGCGATGCCGATCGAAGGCATTAACGGTCGATGCTAACCACAGCTCCTACTTTTCATTTATCCATCGCGTGGATGCGTCCCATCACAACAATCTATTTTACCTCCCTTACGGAATGTCATAGGAGATTGGCGCCTTGGCACGATCTTCGGGAAGATAATCGAGCGTTGCTGGTGCTTTGGGGATGGCAAATGCTGCTGCGCGACGGCAAGCGGCCGCTTGAGTTTCAGGGCGCGGCGCCCAAGCCGCTTGCGCGAAGGATCCTAGCTCGATCAAGGCACTGCCTTGCCAACCGGACGCGGGGAGTGGTGGGCAAGTCCTGAAGTGTCCCACTGGAGCGGAAGGCAAGCGGCTCCAGATTTTGCGCGGAGGCGATATCCGCTTCTCGTTGTTTGACGGCGAATGCCCTTGCCGTAAATCGAGCGCCGGTAGTCCTCCCTACCGACGAAAGCTGGTGCGATGCGTAAAGCAGCGTCGCTCCTGCGTGACTTTCGCCCGGCCTCCCGAGTAGGCCGGGCGCTTTTTTATAGGCCTGGCTATGAGTGACGGCACGGGATCATTCATTTTGACGTCATTGCGTGACCCCGGGTACGTGCATGGCATCTGCTACACCAAGCATGAGGCCGGTGCTGTTAGTCCTATCTGTCTATGGAAGGCTTTGGCCTCGTGTTCGTACGCGTGGTTAGTGTCGGATACTTGATCTTAGGTACCCGCCCGGTCAGCGAATACAGAGACGCTACGATATCGTTCTCTTCCTCATCGCTAAGCTTGACGCCGAGCTGGATTTCACTCATCAGGGCAACAGCTTGCTTCACGCTCCAAACTTGGCCCGAATGGAAGTAAGGGGCTCGCAACGCAACGTTCCGCAAGGGCGCCGCGCGGAAGACATATTCGTCACCGGCCGCCTTGGTGACCGCGAACCAACCCTTATCGGCGGCTCGGAAGCAGGCTTGCGTCAGGCTTTTTCTTCACGCCGAATGGGAAGTAGGCGTGTCCACCGATGTTGATTTCCTTGTGACAAGCGGGGCATCCGTTCTCTATAAACAGCGCCAACCCTGAACTTCTGCTGATCATGCAGAGCATGTGTATTGCCCTCCAGATACTGATCGAATGGGCGCCGCAGGTGAAATGAGAGTCGCTTCATTAGCCTCGATTGCCTTCATAGTTTTCAAAGGTGACCGGTCTCGCATCGTTCGGGAAGGCATTTTTGACCAAGGCGACATAGCTGGCCATTGAGTTCAAGCTGTCGAGCACATGATTCGGAGTCGCACTCATTTCGGCACTTGCCTGCACAGGGCCGGTGGCTTGCGCCTTCAGGTCCGCCGCGCGTCCGTCCCAGAATGGCGCCACATTGAACACCGCGTTGTAGACGGTTGGGGCCCGACGTAAGCCGACCTTCCAGACGTGACCGACTGAGGTCGGACCGGGATCGACTCCGCCGGTGCCGAGATTGCGGCACGTGTTGCAGCTAATGATCTCGCTTGCCGATAGCCGCGGATCGAAGAACAGCATCTTGCCAAGCTCGACCTTTTCATGTGTGACTGAATTGCCGCAGGAATGACTGAGGGGATCGGATGGAAGATCTGCTTGGCGGTTCTCAGCAGATTATCGTCCGCGTTAGCTGCTGGCGACATCAGCAGCACGATCGCCAAAACAGATGCTTCGGCCACAAGCCGAAGCTTCCGGATCGATTTGTTCATAAACCCACCTCATCAGCTCTGGTTGTTATCAAGGAAACAGTCGACACCGAGGCCACCCCCCGTTCTTTTCAATGGGTCGGCGCAGTATGCACCGCATCCTCTGAAAGCGAGGCGCCATCAAACTTGCGATTTCGAGATGCTCGCTGCCGGCGTGCGCCCACGAGGGTGGCTTGGCCCTTATTTGATTCGCGAGTTCGCTTTGAGCTAGATCACGACGTTCGTGTTGTAGATCAGACTAGCGCCTCAACCTTCGGCGTGATGATCGATCTGACAACAACGGGTGTGCCGCAAAGTGTAAGCTGTCCGGTGGCCGCATCGGTGCTCCATCAAGCGATTGGGTGGCCAATACGCTCCGGTGAAGTTGATCGTATACGTCTGACCCGCTGGTCGCGCTCAGCGCTCACGGTGTGGCTGGACAATAGCAACCGCCACGCCCAGTTGGATCTGACATGCAGGCTGCTGATTTAGTTGCGGAGCGAGTCCGGGCGAACAAGCAACGTCGGATGTCTTGGCTTGATGAATACATGCAGTGTCACAGATGCGACAAGCGCCGGTCCCGGCTAGACATCATCGCACAGAGAGTTTTGTATTGAGATCGAATTGCCAGCTTGTGGGCCGAACGCGGAAACAGCGGTAATAAGGTCTACGCAGGTTTGGCTAGGCACTGAGCCAAGGCGCCCGGCGGTACGTATCGCTCACGAGGCCTGCCGACTGAGGCCTCTCCGAATCATATCCGGGCCGCTCCGAGGCGCCGCCGCCGCGAAATCCCCCTCCTTTGTAGCGGGCCAGCTCCAGGCCTGAACATGGCTTGCCTTCCACCTGAGATTCGCTGGCATGACAATTGCCGTTCTCAAATCAGAAAGGCGCGTTGCCCAGAGCTTGACGGGTGCGACGGTCCGACCAGTCGGATACCCCCATTCGACACCAGCTTAAGTCACCGGCCTGACACCGAATCAGGCCGGGTGTTGGTTGGAACAGAATAAACCACTTCGCCCCACTGACGGGCGAGTGGCAGCTTTTGAAGTCCTGCGCGCTGATGGCAAAAGCCGCTGAACTTCTGCAGAAGCAACCTTCACTTCGTGCCCTTGCGTTGAACGGCTGCGATACAAGAGGACATGCTGGGAGGAGATCGTAACAGATGGCCAGGTCGTGACATGTCATCGGCGTCTTCCCCGGAACGACGTGATTGACCAGTTGTCCATGGTTGGTTCAGGTTAAATATGGTATGCGTGATGGCTTCGATTGACGATCGCTTGAATGAGATCAGATACGTGCGGAATGAAATTTGGCGCTGTCGCAGAAGGCTTCAAGGTGAGCTGAGTGATCTCGAGCGTAAGGTCCTCGAAGAGCGTCTGCTGGAGCGGCAGTCTGCCTTCGACCGGCTCCTGGCGACCACGTTTCCTTTTACATTGACACTGTGAAGAAAATTTCGGGACCTGTGCCGCGGGGCATTGGCGCGGAAATGGCATCCGACCGCAGAACGCCTTTGCCCGCGTCAGGAACGTAGCGCTCCGGCGCCGCGGGCCGTCGCGCCCCTCATGGCCGCCGCCGAGCTGAAAGGGTCGGTCCATAGCCTTGGTTCACCGACGTGCTGGCCCGCTGCGCGCCGTGAACGCGAATAATGAAATCGTTCGGGCACCCATCCAAGGGCCGTCGCCGGGGATTCCGATCGCCTCGTTTCTGCGACACCGCTGTCACCGGGAGTAGCTTTCATCCGACAGAGCGATCGAAGAAGCTTGAATCGGCCGTAGCGTCAGATTGTACAGAGCAGGCGAACGATATTCCAGACCAGGTGCAGCCGAATGATAAGACCCGTTTTCGCTTTTGTATTGTGTTCCGCTCTCGAGTTGTTCGGGCCAAGCACGGGCGCGGTTGCGGACACAAGGCGGTACGCGTGCACGATCACCGCCGCCGATCGAGAGCAGGTCGGAGTTCGGAATGAGCGGGTCATTCTCAGCGTTCAATATGGCTGCCGGAACGCGGGTGTTCTCTTGAGCGACGCGGGGATCACAGCAGTGTCGGTCAGCGAGTGGGCTGCTGACAAAGGGTCATACTTGGCTTCCCTGGAATTTCACTGCGCGCTGGAGGGAGTTGCAATTGGACAACTCTCCGAGGCGACCGGCTTCTCTATCATGGAAGGCGAGCAAGGCATTGGGGTCGCAACTTCCGGCACGACAGTGTTCAAGTTCGCATCTGGCTCATTGGCAGCCCTTTCAGGGAAGACCCTTAAATTCACGACCAAACTCACTGGCCCACGCAGCTTCGAATTGGAGTTCACAGATTGGCCAGAATCTCTTCTCTAGAAGTGAACTCGTGTCTCACGCTGTTTTCCGCAGGCGCTCGGACGCACGAAATACGCCTATGTTCTGTCCTCCGAGGCGAGCACAGCCGCAACAAGTTAAGCTAAGACTCCGAAGGCACTCGAGCGCTGTAGATCTTTCAAAAACACCTCACCCGAGCCGATCAGCAGCTCTTTAAGGCGCTGATCAGCATCAGGGACGAACTGGTCTCGCAGAAGGGGCATCTCTTCGGCAGCGCCTGCGCGACACTGAAGCTATCGACAAGGAACAGACGCAGCCCGATGATGAGCATGAAGAAGAAAAAGCTGCCGGCGCACAGCCGGGGCTCCAGCAACAGTTTTGCTGATCTCGGTCTGGCGAACGCCCAGGAGCACCAACTCAAGGCAGCACTTGTCGTGCAACTGAAGCGGTTGATGGCGGAGCGGGAGATCACTCAGACCGAAGCCGCGAGGCTGGTGGCCGAGAAGCAGCCCAACCTGCCCAGGATGCTTCGGAGGCAGTTCAGGCTGGTTTCTGTGGTAAAACTGCTGCGTATGCTGACAGCGTTCTAGTGTTACGAAGGTCGCGGGCGTTGTCCTGCGAGAATCAGTTAGCGGTTGAGATTCAGGCATCGGCAACGGGGGCTGATATGGATCTCCGGACATCAGGCGGCAGTGAATCGCGATTTTCGGCTTTTGTCGGGGGACTTGTGAGCGTGATCGGACATGCGGGAAGGGCCCAGCCCTTGTTTGATTATTGCATCGGCTTTAAACATGCTTGGGGAGCATAAAGGCGTTGAGCCGATGGCAGCGGTGACAGCACCTGATCGGACGTCGGCGCAGCATCAGTCGCTGCTGCACTTCGTCGGCAATCGCCTTGGTCCGACGAGGGTGTTTTGGCCAAAGTGGGCGAGATGGTACTGCCGGCGATGGAGCGCCGTGGACCGATCGAAGCGTGGATCATCGATGACACCGGTTTTCCCAAGAAGGGAGCACATTCGGTCGATGTGGCGCGTCAATATTGCGGGCAGCTGGGCAAGCAAGATAACTGCCAAGTCGCGCCGTCCCTGTCGCTTGCCAATCACCACGCCAGTCTGCCGGCGATGTATCGTCTCTATCTGCCGCAGGATTGGGCAGCAGATAACAAACGTCGGCGCAAAGCGGGCGTGCCCCAAGAGATCAGCTTTAACCAAGAGATCGCACTTGAGCAGATCGAAGCGGCCTGCAGAGCTGGGCTTACTCGCGGCGTGGTGCTGATGGATGCCGGATAATGGCTGCAACACACCTGCGGACCAGCATCAGCGCGTTGGGGTTGACCTATGTGGCCGGTATCTTGCCAAACACGACGGTGTGGACATCCGACACGGCGCCGCTGCCGCAATAAAAAATGGTCGGGCAAGGGCGACCACCAAAGCTGCTCCGCCGCGACCACAAGCATCAACCGATTTCGGTCAAGGAGCTTGCTGTTTGCCTTCCTCAGGGGGCTGGCGCACGATCGAGTGGCGAGAGGATGCGGCCGAGCGGCTATCGTCGCGCTTCGCCCGCGCGCGCGTCTGCGTCGCGCATTGAGATTACCAGCTCACCGGAAGCCGACCGGAGGAATGGCATTTGATCGAATGGCCAGAAGGTGAGGACGAGCCACTTAAATACTGACTTTCAACGTTGCCGGAAAAGATCACTTTCGGAAAGCTAGTCGATCTAACCAAGCTGCGATGGCGCATCGAGCGTGATTATCAGGATCTCAAACAAGAGGTCGGGCTCGGATATTTCGAAGGGCGAGCTTGGCGTGGCTTCCACCACCACGCTACGCTGTGCATCGCGTCCTACGGATTCCTGGTCTCCGCGAGGGAGACGATTCCCCCGTCGGGATCTCGTTCCGCTAGGCCGTTCAAGAAACTTGCGGTTTCGAACGGTTGCCGACCCAGAGGCTCCGCCACTAAGACCCGAACGTCACATCCCGAACTCGGTTTCGACCATGCGGCGACGAATGATCATTGCCATCGCCCGGAACCTCTCACGCTGTCCCTGTTCCATTCGGCAATCGAAGCGTCTTCTTTTGTGACGCAGTAAGACCAGGTACAGCGCGGTTTCATAGCGAACCTTCAAGAACCTGGCGGCGTGCTCATGGTTTCTTAGTTTTGAGCCAACAACGCCGCATGGATTGTAGCTATCCACGCCCCAAGCCAAGCTGAATACGCCGGAGAAGACTGGCAGCGACAATGTTGTTGAAGCGAACATGGGTATCTATCAGCTCTTCGAGATCGAACGAGAATGGAATGCCCATTTGCTTTACGACGAACGGTGTCAACACCGCCGGAGCAGGTGCTACGCCGATCTTCGCCAATTCTTCCGATCCATTAATGGTGTTCTCTGCAGCCTCAATTCCGGCCAGAAGGCAGCTTCCGGCTCCGAACCGACCAAACACGTCGACAACGTCGGTAAAGATCGCCATGTACTCTTCAAAAGTGTATTCGCCCTTCAGGCCACGGATATACTTTTTTTGCATTCCGGCGTCGACGATATCCTGCAGTCCATCCTTGCTGGCCGATGCGCGCGCACGAGTTGTCATCACTTCCCAGTCTCTCAGTTGTGACGTGAAACGTGTGCCACGGTGGTCGCAATTTACTCCAGCGATTCACGACGGCCGTGATCGCAACAGATTGTTCGGTACTTATAGGCAATCGGCGTGCCACAAGAGATGCTGCGCGAGCCGTTGACGAAACGATGCGTTTTGCACTGCGCCAACGTAGAACCGAGTCTCGGTGTCGGGTCTCTGCCATAAACGTATCAAACTGAACAGTGCTGAACGCGACAACAAGGAGCGTTAATCGATATCGAAGCCTGGAGCATCGTTTCCTTTTAAGAACTTCAACAACTCGATGGCTGGATAACGGTTGAGGCGTTTGCCGATGACGGAAGCCCGAGCCTGGATCTGGTTTTATGAGGAATGACTGTACGATACGATATTCGGTGCGAGACGAATGGCTGGACAGTTTACTACATCCGCACTGGTTTTGCTGCGCTGATCAATGACGTCGCCCAATAGCCTTCCCCTGGAAGACGCCGACGATCTGGCCGATCTGTTGAATCACCTACAATCAGAGCTGGCCTACGTCAGCAGTCACTAAGGGTTTCGCGGGCGCCGCGATTTTCGCCTTGGTCGCCGCCCTTTGGTGTGGCGGAGGACAAACGTGTATCGACGGGAGCTTCCACGGGTCTTCGAACTTCGCGACTTTGTCCAGTATTCATCACCGCGAGGCGCGTGTTTTCCAGAATTTTGGGAAATCGCTGTCGGAGATCCCTCAAAAACTGAAGCAGTTCCCGCGACATCGAGCGGGATTTCCGATGTCGACGAAGGCCTTGGCCATGCCGTGAAGGCCCAGCGCGTTGAGCTGACCAGCGGTCAAGCCGCCAATCGGGGCGATTGGCGATGGTGGGCGCATATGATCTGCACCCGCAGACGGTGACAACTGCTGACTCTAGTAGGTTTGTTGTTCCCACGCATGAGCTAGTAACTAGGCCGTTTTGACAGACACGCCTCGCGCACCAACAATGCAAGCCCTGCACAGGAGATCCTCTATGTCGTCGACCGCACTGTGCAGCAGCTCTCTTGCGTTGATCCTTTTTGCCAGCGGGATCATGGGGAGCGCGCAGGCAGACAATCCGCCGCCGCGCGCCAATGCCACGACGCCAGCCGGCCAGAACGGCGGCCCCGGCGAACGCGCCGGCCAAGCGCCGAGTACGCCGTCGGCCGCCGAGCAGCATCGCCTGCCGCCGGACTCCAGCACCAGGCAAACGCTTGATCTCCCTGGGCGGACGCTCTCTTTCATCGCGACGGCCGGCTCCATCCGCCTGTTCGACGAGAAGGGCGAGCCGGAGGCCGACATCGTCTATACCTCCTATCAGCTTGACGACACCGATCGCGGCACGCGCCCGGTAACGTTCTTCTTCAACGGAGGACCGGGCTCATCATCGGCCTGGCTGCAGCTCGGCAATGCCGGACCGTGGCGGCTGCCGATCAATGCAGACGAGGTCACGCCATCCACTTTTCCGGAGGTGAGGCCAAACGCGGAGACTTGGCTCGATTTCACCGATTTGGTGTTTATCGACCCCGTAGGCACAGGCTATAGCCGTTTCGTGGGAACCGGCGATGATGTGCGCAAGCGGCTCTTTTCAGTTGACGGCGACGTCAACGCGCTCGCGCTGGTGGTCCGTCGCTGGCTCGAAGAGCATGACCGGCTGTTGTCGCCGAAATACATCGTGGGTGAAAGCTATGGGGGCATTCGCGGGCCAAAAGTTGTGCACCAGTTGCAGATGCGGCAGGGCATAGGAGTCAAGGGTCTGATAATGGTCTCGCCACTCTTCGACTACGGCCAATTTGCCAGCACTGGCCTGCTGCAATACATCGCAACACTGCCGAGCTATGTCGCGACCCTGCGTGAAGCCGAGGGTCCGGTAAAGCGAGCGGATCTCGCCGACGTGGAAGCTTATGCACGCGGAGAGTTTCTGATCGACCTCATCAAAGGTCAGGCGGACAGGGAAGCGACCACGCGTCTGGCCGACAAGGTCGCGGCGCTGACCGGCATCGATCAGGCGGTGAGTCGCAGGCTCGCGGGCCGCTTCGACCTCGCCGAGTTTCGCCGTGAGTTCGACCGTAAGAACGGCATGTTAATCGGCAGATATGACGCCTCAGTGCGTGGCCTCGATCCGTTTCCGGACTCGGATTTCCATCTTTCCGGCGATCCGTCGAGCGACACGCTGCTCGCACCTCTGACCAGCGCCACTGTCGATCTGCTTACGCGCAAGCTAAACTGGCGGCCAGACGGCTCCTATGAGCTAGTCAACAGCGCGGTCAGGCGGGCTTGGGATTTCGGCCGCGAGCCTCCGGAGTCGCTCTCGGAGCTGCGCCAGATTCTCGCAACGGACCCGAAGATGAAATTGCTAGTCGGGCACGGCCTGTTTGACCTCGCCACGCCTTATCTCGGATCACAGATCGTGCTCGACCAATTGCCGCCATTTGCCTCAGCACCGCGCGTCAAACTCGTAGTCTTTCCAGGCGGCCACATGTTCTATTCACGAGATGGCTCGCGCTACGCGTTTCGTGCAGAGGCCGAAGCGATTATGAAGTAACCCGCACCGCGAACTAGGTCCCAAGCATGCTCGTGTTCGCACGAGCATAGTTACAGATGAAGCTGCTCATGGCGCCGGCTTCGAGATGTAAGTTCATGGTTCCCCCGGTTTTGGTTATGGATTAGGGGAACCGACTTCTTTTCACTTGTGCCGCATCATTGTTGCCGACTCGGGTGAGGTTTGCCTTCCCGACTCTGCGCGGTGCTGGAAAACGGCTTCTTGAGTGTTCCTATCTGCCCCGGTCAAGGGGGAATGTCCAAGTCATCGACGGTTGGCTGGGCGGTCTGACGAGTGACGAGATCGTAGATTCGATAGCCCGGGTGCCGGTTTCGCTGTGAATTGGAATTTCCTGCTAGCAATCCAATATGGCTCGGGCAATCGAAGTCATGCAGCTGCTTCGTCAGCGTGGTCTACAAACCCCGACGATCGCCTGCGGCTACGGGCCGACCTTTCACCTGGATGAGTTACTGAACGCTGGGTTCGACGTCGTGGTCCTCGGCGGGCCGAAGAAACTGTCTGCGAGTTGAGCGAGCACTCGCATTCGGTAAACTGGACCTCTCCGACATTCAGGGATCAGCTACGAACACGGCGGCAAGATCGTTCGTAGCGGGCGCAGGCCAGCGGTCGCGGACCTTGACGCCATACCTTTAGCCGCGACACGATCCGCGCTTCACTTGAACGGCGGAGCGCTGTGCCCGTGCTTTCGTCACGCGGCTGCGCGGCCCACTGCACGTTCTGCGTTCTGCTCGATCGGTGCCTTTGCGAAAGTATCGGATGGTTCGCATTGGAGGCAGCGTTCGATCGAACACTTCGTCGACAAGTTGGAGCAGGTTAGCCGATCTTCGGCGGCGTCGATTCCCGGAGAGCGCAACTGATTGTTTTGTTTCGGACAGGCCGTTGGCGGGGACGCCTGTCGGTGTCTGAAAGGGTCAGGTTTCTAACAATCCGCATCCTGCCAACTATCTAGCTCTACAGATGTGGGTTTTTGTATTCAACCAGCGCTGGCACACTCATTGCAAACCCCTGCGCAGGAGGCGGCTGTTAGCCCTTTGCAACAACATGCAGAGAGACACGCCCCTGATGGCAGGCAGTGAGTAAAGAAAGCCGATATGACCACCCGCTGGAGAGTAGGCATGACTTCACCGAGACGCATCTTGGTCAGCGATCCCGTCGATAAATCAACAGCGTCACACACACCGCGCTCGCAAGCGCTCAGCCGAGATGAACTACAACATCGTGAACGACCGCTGCCGCATGATCCAGAAGGCCGCGAAGTTGCGATCAGTCGGACCGGTCACGGGGATTGCACGCCTTACACCTGAATGCCGGACCGGAAATCCCTCGGTCTACCAGAAACGCGTCGCTTCATGATCTGAGGCGACAATCAAAGGAAAGTTCTATGAGCCGAGCAACTACCCAGAGCGTCGCTGAGATCAAGGCGCGCAACAAGCAGCTAATCGATGAGGTGTTGAAGGCGTACCCAGAGAAGACCGCCAAAAGGCGCGCCAAGCATCTCAGTGTTCACGAGGCGGGGAAGTCGGATTGTGGCGTCAAGTCGAATATCAAGTCCATTCCGGGCGTGATGACCATCCGTGGCTGCGCCTACGCAGGCTCCAAGGGCGTGGTCTGGGGCCCGATCAAGGACATGATCCACATTAGCCACGGTCCGGTCGGCTGTGGTCAGTACTCATGGGGCTCACGGCGCAACTACTACGTCGGCACGACCGGCATCGACACCTTCGTGACACTGCAGTTCACCTCCGATTTCCAGGAAAAGGATATCGTGTTCGGCGGCGATAAAAAGGTCACGAAACTCATCGATGAGCTCCAGGAGCTATTTCCTCTCAACAGGGGCATTACCATTCAGTCCGAATGTCCGATCGGCTTGATCGGCGACGATATCGAGGCGGTCTCCAGAGAAAAGTCAAAGGAATATGGCGGCAAGACCATCGTGCCTGTGCGGTGCGAGGGCTTTCGTGGCGTGTCACAATCGCTCGGCCATCACATCGCGAACGATGCAGTTCGAGATTGGATCTTTGACAAGAGCGCCCCAGAGGCCAGCTCTAAATTTGAGCCGACGCCATATGACGTTGCGATTATCGGCGACTACAACATCGGCGGCGATGCCTGGTCGTCACGGATCCTGCTCGAAGAAATGGGCCTGCGCGTCATCGCCCAGTGGTCCGGGGATGGATCGCTCGCTGAATTGGAGGCGACGCCGAAGGCGAAGCTCAACATATTGCATTGCTATCGCTCGATGAATTACATCTCGCGGCACATGGAAGAAAAATTCGGAATTCCCTGGTGCGAGTACAACTTCTTCGGCCCTTCCAAAATCGCGGAGTCGTTGCGCAAAATTGCAAGCTTCTTCGACGATAGGATCAAAGAAGGCGCCGAGCGCGTCATCGAGAAATATCAGCCGCTTGTCGACGCGGTGACCGCGAAGTACCTGCCGCGGCTCGAAGGCAAGACCGTAATGCTGTTCGTCGGCGGCTTACGTCCTCGCCATGTCATTGGCGCCTACGAGGACCTCGGCATGGATGTTGTCGGCACAGGCTATGAGTTCGGGCACAACGATGACTACCAGCGCACCGCTCAGCACTACGTCAAAGATGGCACACTGATCTACGACGATGTCACCGGATACGAATTCGAGCGCTTCGTCGAAAACATCCGGCCAGACCTCGTAGGCTCCGGTATCAAGGAAAAATACGTCTTCCAGAAAATGGGCGTGCCGTTCCGTCAAATGCATTCCTGGGACTACTCGGGTCCTTACCACGGCTACGACGGCTTCGCGATCTTCGCCCGCGACATGGACATGGCGATCAATTCCCCGATCTGGGGGAAGACCACGGCACCTTGGAAGGACGCGCCGCGGCCGAGCCTCATGGCGGCGGAATAGGAACGCTGACGTTCTGCCCTTTCTTCCGCGGAGGAGGGGAAGGGCAGGAGAACGAACACAAGAACCTAAAGGTTGCCATGATGACGCAGAACGCCGAACACATACTCGACCACTCTGAGCTTTTCCGGGGAGACGAATACCAGCAGATGCTGGCCAATAAGAAGGCGCTGTTTGAGAATCCGCATGATCCCGCCGAAGTCGACCGTATCAGAGAATGGTCCAAGACGCCCGAATACCGCGAGAAGAACTTTGCCCGCGAGGCGCTAACGGTTAATCCGGCGAAGGCTTGCCAGCCGCTAGGTGCGGTGTTCGCCGCGCTCGGGTTCGAGCGCACACTGCCGTTCGTCCACGGCTCACAGGGCTGCGTCGCGTACTATCGCAGCCATCTGTCACGGCACTTCAAGGAGCCGACCTCGTGCGTCTCCTCGTCCATGACGGAAGACGCGGCCGTGTTCGGCGGGCTCAACAATCTTACCGACGGGCTTGCCAACAGCTACAACATGTACAAGCCGAAAATGATCGCGGTCGCGACGACCTGCATGGCGGAAGTCATCGGCGACGACCTTAACGCCTTCATCAAAACATCCAAGGAAAAAGGTTCAGTCCCCGCGGACTACGACGTACCATTCGCTCACACTCCTGCATTCGTCGGCAGCCACGTTACCGGCTACGACAACACGCTCAAGGGCATCCTCGAGCATTTCTGGGACGGCAAAGCCGGCACGGCGCCAAAACTCCAGCGCAAGGCGAACAACACGATCAACTTCATCGGCGGCTTCGACGGCTACACTGTCGGCAACATGCGTGAGATAAAGCGCATATTCGAGCTGATGGGGATCGGCTACACCATCCTCGCGGATAACAGTGACGTATTCGATACCCCCACTGACGGCGAGTTCCGCATGTATGATGGCGGCACCACGCTGAAGGATGCCGCGGACGCAGTCCACGCGAAGGCAACCATCTCTATGCAGCAATATTGTACGGAGAAGACGTTGGCCTTCGTCAAGGGGCACGACCAAGAGGTCGTCGCCTTCAATCACCCCCTGGGCGTCGGCGCCACGGACGATTTCCTGATGACGCTGTCGCGTATCACCAACAAGGCAATTCCAAACGCGCTGGAGCGGGAGCGCGGGCGTCTGGTAGATGCAATGGCTGACTCTAGCGCGCATGTTCACGGCAAGAAGTTCGCGATCTACGGCGATCCCGACCTCTGCTATGGCCTGGCCGCATTCTTGTTGGAGCTCGGCGCTGAGCCCACCCACGTGCTCTCGACGAACGGGGGTAAGGGCTGGGAGAAGAAAATGCAGGCGCTGTTCGCGAGCTCGCCGTTCGGTAAAAACTGCCGCGCCTTCCCGGGCAAGGATCTCTGGCACATGCGTTCGCTCCTGTTCACAGAACCGGTCGATTTCTTGATCGGTAACACCTACGGCAAATATCTCGAGCGTGACACTGGAACACCGCTAATCCGCATCGGATTTCCGATCTTCGATCGCCATCATCACCATCGTTATCCAGTGTGGGGCTATCAGGGTAGCATGAATGTGCTGGTCAAGATTCTCGACAAGATCTTTGATGAGATCGATAGGAAAACCAGCTCGGTTGGCAAGACAGACTACAGCTTCGACATCATACGCTAGGCGAGCGCCCCCGCCTCATCGTCCGCAGGAACAGCGGCGGTGTGGCGGGGATCACAGGTTATCCGCCGGCCATCCTCTTGGTCTGTGCGGCGTCTTGACATCCCCGAAAGAGACACCATGACTTCGCTTCGCACGACCATACTGGACGTCTCTAACGAACCGGGCTGCGCCAGGAACGCGAGCAAGTCGAACATCGAGCGCAAGAATGGATGCACCAAGCAGCTGAAGCCGGGCGGCGCCCCCGGCGGGTGTGCCTTCGATGGCGCCAAAATCGCACTGCAGCCCTTCACCGATGTCGCCCATCTTGTGCATGGTCCAATCGCCTGTGAGGGCAATTCCTGGGACAATCGCGGTTCCGCCTCCTCCGGCTCCGATCTGTGGCGCAGAAGCTTCACCACTGACATGAGCGAGACCGACGTTGTGTTCGGCGGCGAGAAACGGCTGTACAGGGCAGTCAAGGAGATCACAGAGAAATACGACCCACAGGCCATCTTCGTCTACCAGACGTGCGTGCCCGCGATGATTGGTGACGACATCGATATGGTCTGCAAGGCGGCCTCCGCCAAATTCGGCAAACCGGTCATTCCCATCAATGCACCGGGATTTGTGGGGTCGAAGAACCTTGGTAACAAGCTCGCAGGCGAAGCGCTGCTGGAGCACGTCATCGGTACCGGAGAGCCCGATTACACCACTCCGTATGACATCAACATCATCGGCGAATACAACCTGTCCGGCGAGCTCTGGCAGGTCAAGCCGCTGCTCGATGAGCTCGGAATTCGGATTCTGTCGTGCATCTCGGGGGACGGCAAGTACCGCGAGGTCGCTTATTCACACCGAGCCAAAGCCGCGATGATGGTCTGCTCAAAGGCAATGATCAACGTCGCACGCAAGATGAGGCAGCGCTACGGCATCCCGTTTTTTGAAGGCTCGTTCTACGGTATTGAGGATTCCAGCGATTCACTGCGCCAGATCGCGCGCATGCTAATCGAACGTGGCGCGCCAGCTGAGCTGATGGAACGAACGCAAGCCCTGATCGTACGCGAAGAGACCAAAGCCTGGACTGCGATCGAACGTTTCAAACCGCGCTTTGCCGGCAAGCGGGTCGTGCTCATCACCGGTGGCGTGAAATCCTGGTCGATGGTGGCCGCTTTGCAGGAGGCTGGGCTCGAAATCGTCGGCACGTCCGTGAAGAAATCGACCGAGGAGGACAAGGAACGTATCAAGGAATTAATGGGCCAGCACGCCCACATGATCGAGGACATGTCACCTCACGAGATCTACAAGATGCTCAAGGACGCAAAAGCTGACATCATGCTTTCGGGCGGCAAGTCGCAATTCGTCGCACTAAAGGCGGCGACGCCATGGCTCGATATCAACCAGGAGCGCTGCCACGCCTATATGGGCTATGTCGGGATTGTCAAGCTCATGGAGGAGATCGAGAAAGCGCTCTACAATCCGATATGGGATCAGCTCCGCGAAGGTGCGCCCTGGGATGAGTTCGATTGGAAGCGTCAGGCAAAGACGGTTGCGCAGATGGATGCGCAAGCCGTTGATCCAGTTCGGGGCGCGAACACGAACGGCGTCAAGACGATAAGTTTCTCCAACAAAAGTGAGATCGGCGATTGTGAGAGCGCGATTGCGGCGCATGGCCGGAACCTCGTCGAGCCCGCCAAGCCGGGCACCAATTCCACCGCAAGAGGCCCTGCTTGTAAGGACACGTTTTCCGATCTCCAGCCCTCGGCGCTGCAGGCGGCGGAGTAGGAGAACGACATGGCGATCGTCACTGCCTCGAAGAAAGCCTGTTCGGTCAATCCGCTCAAGATGAGCCAACCGATCGGCGGCTCATTTGCCTTCATGGGACTGCGCGGCGCGATGCCGCTTTTGCACGGCCCTCAAGGTTGCGCCTCCTTCGGGCTGACGCTGTTCGTGCGCCATTTCAACGAAGCCGTGCCGATGCAGACGACCGCCATGAACGAGGTTGCCACCGTGCTCGGCGGTCTCGAGAATCTCGAACAGGCGATCCTCAACATCTACAATCGCGTCGAGCCGGAGATCATTGGTATCAATTCGACTGGCGTCACCGAGACCAACGGCGATGACGTCGAGGCCTTCATCCGGTTGATCCGGCAGAAGCATCCACAGCTCGAAACGCTTCCCCTTGTCTACGTCTCGACGCCCGATTTCAAGGATGCCTTTCAGGATGGCTGGGGCAAAACAGTGGCGCGGATGATCGAGGTGCTCGTGGCTCCCGTCGACGCAGCGAGATCGCGCGATGGCTCCCGCGTCAACGTGCTACCTGGCTGCCATCTCACGCCCGGCGATCTCGACGAGCTTCGCACGATCTTTGAGGATTTTGGGCTCAAGCCCTCCTTCCTGCCGGACGTTGCCGGTTCGCTGGATGGCCACATCCCCGACGAATTCACGCCGACCACGATCGGCGGCATTGGGATGGACGAGATCGCGACGATGGGGCAGGCGGCCTGGACGATCGCGATCGGCGCGCAAATGCGCCGTGCTGCCGAGATCATGCAGGCACGAACAGGCACGCCATTCCGTCTGTTCGAGCGGCTCTGCGGCCTTATTCCAAGTGACGAATTCATCGCGTTTCTGAGCGAGATCAGCGGCCGGTCGGTGCCCTCGAAATATCGCCGGCAGCGTGGACAGCTGGCAGACGCCATGCTGGATGCCCATTTCCATATCGGCGGCCGCAAGCTCGCGATCGGCGCCGAGCCGGACTTGTTATTCGATCTCTCCAGCTTCCTTCACGAGATGGGGGCGGAGGTAACGGCTGCGGTGACGACGACGAACTCACCGGTGCTCCAGCGGGTCAGGACCGAGGACGTCCTGATCGGCGATCTGGAGGATCTTGAAGAGCTTGCCAGCTCCCGTGACTGCGACCTCTTGATGTCGCATTCACACGGTCGCCAGGCCGCTTCGCGACTCAATGTTCCGTTCCGCCGGGTGGGCTTTCCGATGTTCGACCGCCTTGGCGCTGCGCACCTCACGACCGTTGGCTATCGCGGCACGCGTGATCTGATCTTTGATATCGCCAATCTGATCATCACCGACCGCGAAACCAACCATGGGCCGACGCCCGACACCTGGCCATCACCTGCGGTGACCTGCAGGTCCATGCCCCAGTCGCATTGAGCAGGAAGAGAAAAAACACGGATGAAAGTTGCATTCGCCACTCAGGACTTGAAGCACGTCGATGCGCACTTCGGCTGGGCCAAGAACATCGTGATCTACGAGGTCGACCCGGACGGGCATCGGTTTATTGAGGCGATCCAGTTCGGCGGTGACCTCACGGAAGACGGCGATGAGGATAAGCTGGCGCCGAAGATCCAGGCGATCAGAGACTGCGCAATCCTCTATGTTGCGGCGATTGGCGGCTCGGGTGCTGCGCGAGTCGTCGCGAGCAACATCCATCCGATGAAGGTGCTGCAACCAGAGCCCATCGACGACCTTTGCGTCAAACTCGTGACCGTGCTGAAGGGGTCGCCGCCGCCCTGGCTGCGGAAGCTGCTCACCAAAAGCTCGGAACGTACGGTGGATTTCGAAGCCTGAAGGAAAGAGGATGCCCGATCGGTCTGAAATCACTCCAGCCGTCCCCGCGGCAGAGCGGCCATTTCTCAAAGAGCTCATCAAGATCTGGCGCGCCCAGGACACCCACGGCGCCTGGGAGGGCAAGAAGGACCTCGACCTGCTAGACCCCTACATTCTGGACAAGCGCAAGCGCCGTGCGCTGCCGATCGTTGGCAATCCCGACCCCGACACGATATGGCGACTGCAGTTGTTCTTTGACGCCATTGCGCTCTCGATCGAGAAGGCGACGGGCGTGATGATCTCGCCAATGCTGAAGATGCATCATGAAGGGTTCGGTCGGATCGTGCTGATCGGGGGCCGGCTCGTTGTCGTGAGCAAGCAGCTACGGGACGTGCATCGCTTTGGTTTCAACAGTCTGTGTCATCTTGCCGACCAAGGCGACGAAATCATCAATAGTGGTGTTGAGATGATCCGCGAGTTCCCGGAAGTGGCGAACTATTGAGGCAAGTATGAGCGATGTTGAAAGCCTGAAAGCGGAAATAAAGAAGCTGTCGGCCAAAGCGACCCAGGCCAAGATGGACCTCCACGACCTCTCCGAGGAACTGCCCGTCAACTGGACCGCGATCCTGAGCGTGGCGCAGAAGGCCCACGACGCCTTCAGCGAGCTCGAAAGCAAGCGCCAAGATCTCCAGGCGCTTCACAAAGCATAACGGACCTCAAGCCATGTCATTCAGCACCCGCGACGGCCGCGATTGGAGGCCGGACTACCTGGTTTGGATCGATCCAAACAAGTGCATCGGCTGCGGCCGCTGCTACAAGGTCTGCGGCCGCGATGTCATGACGCTGAAGGGCCTGAGCGAGGACGGCGAGATGGTCGATCTCGATGAGGACGACGAAGAGGTCGAAAAGAAGATCATGGTGATGAAGGACGAGGGGGCTTGCATCGGCTGCGGCGCCTGCGCACGGGTCTGCCCGACAAACTGTCAGACCCACGCGCCAGCTGCTTGAACCCACTCTTCTTTCGCTATGAACAGGGGTGGTTTGTCAAAGACAAAGTGTCTGTCAGAGACAAAGGTAGCTCGGGAGATCCGGCATCGCGCCGACGACATGTACGGCGCGAAGCCTTGAACCCTGTCGAGAGTGCGCGTCAATGCTAAGCTTGGAGTGAATCATGGTCAAAAAAGGTGTGCCGTTGAAGTCGCGGATTGAAAGGCCAACGGCCTCGACTCCAGATGATGATCCCTATCTATGGTTGGAAAAGATCGAAGGCGGACGGGCGTTGAACTTCGTCGAGCGGCAGAATAGCAGAACGCTGCGGGTGTTCGGCGGAGCGGCCGCGGGACGAGATCGCGATGCGTTGACCGCGATTTACGATCGGGCTGACAGGATCCCCTATGTCAGGCGCCGCGGCAGCCATCTTCACAATCTCTGGAAGGATGCCACCAACCCGCGCGGGCTGTGGCGGCGGACAACAACGGCGGAGTTTCGAAGACCCGATCCGGCGTGGGAGATCGTGCTGGATATCGACCAGCTTGCAGCAAGCGAGCGCGAAGATTGGCTACTGAGCTCGACAAGCTCACTGCCGGGAAGCCCGCGGAACATCTTAAGCCTGTCACGCGGCGGCAGCGATGCCGTCACCTTGCGGGAATTCGACGCCGACACGAGGAGCTTCGTCGCGGACGGCTTTGCGATGCCGGAAGCCAAGGGCGACGTCGACTGGCTCGACACGGACACGCTGCTGCTGTCCAGCGCCCATGGGGAGGGCATGGTCACGAGCTCCGGATATTCGAGGACCGTTCGCCTGTGGTGTCGTGGCGAATCTGTGGATCGGGCAGAAGTGATCTTCGAGACCGCGGCTGATCACATGCGCGTCTTTGGCCGCGCGGACCATACCAGCGTGGTCCCGCGTACCTGGATCATCGATCGGATCGACTTCTTCAACCACCGGATCTGGCTGCGCGATCACGCCGGCACCACCACGAAACTCGCGCTTCCGACCGGCATCTGGATGCAGGCTCATGGCGACTGGTTTGCGATGAAGCTGCGCCAGCCCTGGTCGACGGGAGGTCGAACCTATGCCACCGATGCCGTCCTCGGCATCTCGCTTTCGGCTTTCCTTGCGGGCAGCCGCGACTTTTCGCTCCTGTTCGAGCCCGGACCGCGGCGCGCATTGCAGGACTTGTTCTGGACTGCCGGCAGACTGGTGCTCTCGATCCTCGACGAACTTAAGCCACAATTCCAGATCTGCACGCCATTCGCCACGGGCTGGAGCCGCGCGATACTCGGCGGGCTTCCCGAAATCGGCGTGGTCGACGTCTGGCCGCTCGATTGTCATCCGTCTGAGAGCAACGGCGACCTGCTCGCCGAAGTGCAGGACCCACTCACGCCGCCCTCGCTGCTGTTGATCGAGCGTGGCGTCGAAAGTCCTGTCGTGTTGAAGCAGGCATCGAAGACCTTCGCCGCCGATGGCCTGGTGGTGACGCAACATCAGGCGATCTCGATCGATGGCGAGCATATCCCCTATGTGCAGACCGGCCCCGCAGGCGAAACCGGCGATGCGCCGGTCTATATGACCGCCTATGGCGGCCTCGGTCGCTCGGTGAAACCATATTACAGTTCGTCGCTCGGCAAGCTGTGGCTGGAGCGTGGCGGCACCGTTGTGCAGGCGAATTTGCGCGGCGGCGGCGAGTTCGGCACGCGTTGGCACGAGGCTGGCCGGCTCGCCGGCAAGAAGCTGTCGCATGACGATTTCGCAGCTGTTGCCGCCGATCTCATCCGCCGCGGTGTCACGAAAGCGAAACGGATCGCAGCCAAGGGCGGATCGAACGGCGGCATCCTTATTACCAACATGCTGACGCGATACCCGGAACGTTTCGGCGCGCTGTTCTGCACCGTCCCGCTGACCGACATGCGCCGCTACACCAAGCTGCTTGCCGGCGCGAGCTGGATCGCGGAGTATGGCGACCCCGACAAGCGTGAGGACTGGGAATGGTTGAAGACCTATTCCGCCTATCACAACGCAAAACCTGGCCAGCCCTATCCGCCAATCCTGATCGCCACGAGGCGGCGGGACGACCGCGTCCATCCCGGACATGCTCGCAAAATGGCCGCAAAGCTCCAGGCGATGGGCTATGAGGCTTACTTCTACGAGGCGGCGGGCGGGCACGGCCGCGGCAAGGACAACAAGGAGCGCGCCGGCCTCGATGCGCTGGGCTTTGAATTTCTGAAGAGCAAGATTGGCTGGCAGGAGGGGGAGGCGTCAGCGAGCTAACGCAATTGCCAGATGACATTCGTACGATATCGACCAGAGCGAGGGCAATCTGACCGACGTCCAGAACTTCCGCACGAACGATTCGAGATCCCGCGTGTTTGAACCAACGCATGGTGGAGTTAGTGTCTCGCCGGGACTTTGATAACGACCGTTGCTCTTCACCAGCTCTATGACCTCACTTACGTGCTGTATCTCAGCCCGGTGCTGCACGTGATCTTCCAGGACCGTGACTGGACTGCGTCTTGTCTTGCCCTTTAGAATGTATCCGCACAAAAGCTCGCGATTTAAAGTTCGAATTGCCTTTTGTACGTTCCGCAGGCGCTCAATTCGGCGACAGGATTATCTTCCAGCAGCCGCGGCCGCGCTTTCTTTAAGAAGCAGGTCAGACAGACAGAGCGAGCGAGGCTCATACTAACTGTTATTTGCCGGCGCCGCGCGCCGGCGGTTACGGCAGCGATCCTCAAAATGCCAGCAGCGATCGTCATGATGGGCGAGGCACAAACCCCGCGGCCCGAAGCGCCCGACCCGCGTCCGATGTCTGACATCGAACGAGACCGTTTAGCTACAAACGTACCGTCATGTTGAGCTGCCGAGGCAATCTCAGACCGGATCAGGCGCGTGATGTTCGTTGCTGGCGTTGGCACGGCCATTGCTGCTGAGATCGAGCACGGTGTCAGGCGGAGTGCATGCAGACGCGCTCTCTCGTACTCGGGCCGCGTATCTTAGAGACAGACGAGCTTGCGCAAACATTCGCGTGAAGGTTTGGCAATATCTTTGGAGAACAACATGATTCTTCGTATGGAGTCGCCAGCTCCTCCGATCAGCGTGGAAAGCTGGGTACGTGGCGAGCCCCTCACCAACTTTAAGCTGGGCACGCTGTATATTGTCGCGTTTTGGGCGACTTGGTGCGGAGGATGTGTGGCGGAGATTTCCCACCTCGCGCAGCTGCAAGAGAAATACGACGATAGCGCAATTGAGGTCATTGCAGTTGCAGCTTCCAAGCGAGGCTCGACGGCCGAGGAGGCGCGAACACACTTGGACGCGTGGTTGACCAAGAACGGCTCGGAACTGAACTTTCGGATCGCGTTCGATTACGCCGGAAACATGAAGAAGTCTTGGATGGCGCCCAGCCTTTCCAGCACTATCCCCACCTCATTCGTCATCGACCGTGACGGTCGCGTCGCCTTTATCGGTCACCCGATGCAACTGTATGACGTGTTTCCAACAATCGTAAATGGCACCTGGCGCACCAGCGATGAAGCCAAAGCAGCGGATGCTAAGCGAATCGCTGAAGCAGAATCTGAAATGCGCGAGAAAGCCCGGACGCAAGCATTCTGGGGCAAAATTGGACTGGCGCTGAAGGCGAAGGATTCGTCGACGGCGCTTTCGGCCGCTAAAGAGGGCGTCGCAATCATGCCGGACGAAATCAACGTTCACCTAGTTCATGAGGATCTAGCCCTGCACAAAATCCATGACATGCAGACGGGATTACCCGTTATGCGTCAATTGGCTCGCGATGCGATCGAAAAACAATCCGAGTTGTGGAGGGTGCAAGCGATCCGCCAACTCTCTAATCCAGCGGAGAAGAACTCTGATGTCCCGCATTCTGATCGCTTTGCGATTGGCAAGGACTTGGCCGAACACATCCTCGCGCTGGACTCTCCAGAAGGCTGGGCCGGCCGCAAGTTTCTGTCCTATGTGGCGGTCGCCCAGTATTGTTTCGAATGCGGCGACAACGATCGTGCGGTCGAGTTAGCTGAGTCGGCGGTGAAGTCGCTGGACGATCCGAAGCCAATGCCGGCTGAACAGAAGGCGCATTACCTGCGGCTGTTGCTTGCGGCCTTGGCCAAGTACGAGGATGAGGAGGCAAAGCCGTTCTCGGGGACGAAGAACGCCTTGGTCTGAATTCTTGGCCTGACTTTAAGAAAATGCGGCTCGCGAGCGGACGAGCGGTGACCCGGAAGCGGGTGCCGCGGAACGCCCAAGGTGCGCCGAAGATGGCGGTGAGGCAGCTTGCCGCATGGAGAGGACGAGGACATGAACGGGTCGCAGGTCGAGCGCGGAAACATCGTGGCAGAACAACTGTCGGCGACGGTCGCCTCGAAAACGATCGATCCGATTCAGGAGCACAACTCACGGCCGCCAGCGGTAGGCCTCTACGATCCGAGCCTGGAAAAGGATTCCTGCGGCGTCGGCTTCATCGCCGACATCAGGGGCAAGAAGTCGCACGAGATCGTCGCGGACGCGCTCAGCATCCTCTGCAACCTCGAGCACCGCGGCGCTGTCGGCGCCGACCCGCGCGCCGGTGACGGAGCCGGCATTCTGGTGCAGATTCCGCATGCTTTCTTCAGCCGCAAGGCGAAGGAGCTCGGCTTCGCGCTGCCCAATCCGGGCGAATACGCCATCGGCGCGCTGTTCATGCCGCGCGACACCGCCTGGCGCAACCTCATCAAGAGCATCATCGCCGACCAGATCAAGGAAGAGGGCCTGACGCTGCTCGGCTGGCGCGACGTGCCGACTGACAATTCCTCGCTCGGCGTCACCGTGAAGCCGACCGAGCCCGCCTGCATGCAGGTGTTCATCGGCCGCAACGGCACCGCCAAGACCGAGGACGATTTCGAGCGCCGGCTCTACATCCTGCGCAAGTCGATTTCGCAAGCGATCTATCAGCGCCGCGACCGCGGACGTGCCGGTTACTACCCCTGCTCGATGTCGTGCCGCACCGTGATCTACAAGGGCATGTTCCTCGCCGACCAGCTCGGCAAGTACTATCCCGATTTGCATGAGGCGGACTTCGAGAGCGCGCTGGCACTCGTGCACCAGCGCTTCTCGACCAACACGTTGCCGACCTGGTCGCTGGCGCATCCCTACCGCATGATCGCGCATAACGGCGAGATCAACACGCTGCGCGGCAACACCAACTGGATGGCGGCGCGTCAGGCCTCGGTAAGCTCCGAACTCTACGGCAAGGACATCAACCGGCTCTGGCCCATTTCCTACGAAGGCCAGTCGGACACCGCCTGCTTCGACAACGCGCTCGAATTCCTGGTGCAGGGCGGCTACTCGCTGCCGCACGCCGTCATGATGATGATTCCGGAGGCGTGGGCCGGCAATCCCTTGATGGATGAGAAGCGCCGCGCCTTCTACGAGTATCATGCAGCCCTGATGGAGCCGTGGGACGGCCCCGCCGCGATCGCGTTCACCGACGGCCGCCAGATCGGCGCCACGCTTGACCGCAACGGATTGCGGCCCGCGCGCTATCTCGTCACCAAAGACGACCGCATCGTGATGGCGTCCGAGATGGGCGTGCTGACAATTCCCGAGGACCAGATCATCACCAAGTGGCGCTTGCAGCCGGGCAAGATGCTGCTGGTCGACCTCGAGCAGGGCCGCCTCATCCCCGACGATGAGATCAAGGCCGAGCTCGCCAGGAGCCATCCCTACACCGAGTGGCTGGAGCGGACCCAGATCGTGCTGGAAGAGCTGCCGAAGGTGCCGACCACCGGCGTGCGCTCCAACCTGTCGTTGCTCGATCGCCAGCAGGCGTTCGGCTACAGCCAGGAAGACATCACCATTCTGATGACGCCGATGGCCTCGATTGGCGAGGAAGCGGTCGGCTCGATGGGCAACGACACGCCGATCTCGGCGCTGTCGGCCAAGGCCAAGCCGCTGTTCACCTATTTCAAGCAGAACTTTGCGCAGGTCACCAATCCGCCGATCGACCCGATCCGCGAGGAGCTGGTGATGAGCCTCGTCTCCATTATCGGACCGCGGCCGAACCTGTTCGACCTGCAAGGCCTTGCCACCACCAAGCGCCTCGAAGCACGCCAGCCGATTCTGACCGACGCGGACTTCGAAAAGATCCGCTCGATCTCGGACGTGGCCGAAACCCACTTCAAGTCGCGCGCGCTCGACACAACCTTCCACGCCGGTCTCGGCGCGGCCGGCATGGACCAGGTGCTGGACGAGCTCTGCGCGCGCGCCGAGAGCGCGGTGCGCGAAGGCGTCAACATCATCATCTTGTCCGACCGCATGGTCGGCACCGACCGGGTGCCGATCCCGTCGCTGCTGGCTTGTGCGTCCGTGCATCACCATCTGATCCGCACCGGCCTGCGCACCTCGGTCGGCCTCGTCGTCGAATCCGGCGAGCCGCGCGAAGTGCATCACTTCGCCTGTCTCGCCGGCTACGGCGCGGAAGCGATCAATCCGTATCTGGCGTTCGAGACCATCATCGCGATGAAGGACCGCCTGCCCGGCTCGCTCGACGACTACGAGATCGTCAAGCGCTACATCAAGTCGATCGGCAAGGGCCTGCTCAAGGTGATGTCCAAGATGGGCATCTCGACCTACCAGTCCTATTGCGGCGCGCAGATCTTCGACGCCATCGGCCTGAAGGCGGAATTCGTCGGAAAATTCTTTGCCGGCACGCATACCCGGGTCGAGGGCGTCGGTCTTGGCGAGATCGCCGAAGAGGCGGTGCGCCGCCATGCCGACGCGTTCGGCGATGCGCTCGTTTACAAGACCTCGCTCGATGTCGGCGGCGAATATGCCTATCGCAGCCGCGGCGAAAACCATGCCTGGACCGCCAAGTCGGTGAGGCTGCTTCAGAACGCCGTGGGCGGCAATTCGCTGAAAGACTATCGCGACTTCGCCAAGATCCTCAACGAGCAGTCGGAGCGCCTGCTGACGCTGCGCGGCCTGTTCCGGATCAAGAGCGCGGACGAAGAGAAGCGCAAGCCGGTGCCGCTCGACCAGGTCGAGCCGGCCAAGGACATCGTCAAGCGTTTCGCCACCGGCGCGATGAGCTTCGGCTCGATCTCGCGCGAGGCGCACACCACGCTCGCGATTGCCATGAACCGGATCGGCGGCAAGTCGAACACCGGCGAAGGCGGCGAGGAAGCCGATCGCTTCAAGCCGATGCCGAACGGCGACAGCATGCGCTCGGCAATCAAGCAGGTCGCCTCGGGCCGCTTCGGCGTCACCACGGAGTATCTCGTCAACTCCGACATGATGCAGATCAAGATGGCGCAGGGTGCCAAGCCCGGCGAAGGCGGCCAGCTGCCCGGCCACAAGGTCGACGCGACCATCGCAAAGGTGCGTCACTCCACGCCGGGTGTCGGTCTGATCTCGCCGCCGCCGCACCACGACATCTACTCGATCGAGGATCTGGCGCAGCTGATCTACGACCTCAAGAACGTCAACCCGGACGGCGCGGTCTCGGTCAAGCTCGTCTCGGAGATCGGCGTCGGCACGGTGGCCGCCGGCGTCGCCAAGGCGCGCGCTGATCATGTCACCATCGCGGGCTTCGAGGGCGGCACCGGCGCTTCGCCGCTGACCTCGATCAAGCACGCGGGGTCACCGTGGGAGATCGGCCTCGCCGAGACCCACCAGACGCTGGTGCGCGAGCGGCTGCGCAGCCGCATCGTGGTCCAGGTCGACGGCGGCTTCCGCACCGGCCGTGACGTCGTGATCGGCGCGCTGCTCGGCGCCGACGAGTTCGGCTTCGCCACCGCGCCCTTGATCGCGGCCGGCTGCGTCATGATGCGCAAGTGCCATCTCAACACCTGCCCGGTCGGCGTCGCGACCCAGGACCCGGTCCTGCGCAAGCGCTTCACCGGCCAGCCCGAGCATGTGATCAACTACTTCTTCTTCGTTGCCGAGGAGGTCCGCGAGATCATGGCCTCGCTCGGCTTCCGCAGCTTCAACGAGATGATCGGCCAGGTGCAGCTGCTCGACCAGACCAAGCTGGTCGCGCACTGGAAGGCCAAGGGGCTCGATTTCTCCAAGCTCTTCGTCAAGCAGAAGGAAGAGAAGGGCCAGAAGATCTATCACTCCGAGCGCCAGAACCATCATCTGGAAGCGGTGCTCGACCGCACGCTGATCGAGCAGGCGACGCCTGCGCTCGACCGCGGTGCGCCGGTGAAGATCGAGGCCAAGATCAACAGCACCAACCGCTCCGCGGGCGCGATGCTGTCGGGTGCGGTCGCCAAGATCTACGGCCATGCCGGCCTGCCGCATGAAACCATCCATGTCAGCCTCAAGGGCACCGCCGGCCAGGCCTTCGGCGCCTGGCTGGCGCAAGGCGTCACCTTCGAGCTCGAAGGCGAGGCCAACGACTATGTCGGCAAGGGCCTCTCGGGCGGCAAGATCATCGTCAAGCCGCCGGCCAACAGCGGCATCGTGCCGGAAGAGAGCATCATCGTCGGAAACACCGTGATGTACGGCGCCATTCAAGGCGAGTGCTACTTCCGCGGCATCGCCGGCGAGCGTTTTGCCGTGCGAAATTCCGGCGCCGTGGCGGTGGTCGAGGGCGCGGGCGATCATTGCTGCGAATACATGACCGGCGGCATCGTGGTCGTGCTCGGCAAGACCGGGCGCAACTTCGCGGCCGGCATGTCGGGCGGCATCGCCTATGTGCTGGACGAGACCGGCGACTTCGACAGGCTGTGCAACATGGCGATGGTCGAGCTCGAGCCGGTCCTGTCGGAAGAGCTGATCAACGCCGGCACCTATCACCACTCCGGTGACCTCGAGGCGCACGGCCGGGTCGACGTGTTCAAGGATCTGCTCGCCTCCGACGTCGAGCGGCTCCACGTCCTGATCACGCGCCATGCCAAGGCGACCGGCTCCAGGCGTGCCGCCGACATCCTGGCCAACTGGAAGGACTGGCTGCCCAAATTCCGCAAGGTGATGCCGGTCGAGTACCGGCGCGCACTGCGCGAAATGGCCGCCAACGCGGACGCCGAGCCGAATCGCGATTGAGCTCCGGAAGCTGAGACAGTACCACCGACGTACCGAACACCGCACGCGCCCGATGATGATAAAGCGCTAACACCGCTCCCACACGCGTCCGGCCAGCGCACCCCGAAGCAGATCCTCACGAGAGGGCCGGCTGAGACGTTCCTGCCTCGTGATCACGCGAGATCGTTTTGACGTCCGCTACGCGTCGTTCTGAGGAAGGTACGGGATCGGGGCGCCTGGAGCGCAATGACAGTGAGGGTTGCAGGACAGCAGGTGAGGGCTGCTATACGCTCGCCGTCGCCTGGTCAGTTGAAGTCCATCGAAGATCGGCAAAAAGTCGCATGATTTCATCGTCACTGCCCTGCTGATTGCATCAATCAAGATCAATTGTCCCTTACTGTAGGCAATCCCGGCGCTTGGAATAGCGCGCGCCGCTTTTGCCACGGAGGCGCACACCAGTGTCACACTCTGCGCCGGTGGTCCGTACATGCCACAAGCATCGCAATTGGCGACCCCGCAGTTGAACTGCGAGCTGTGTCGCGAAATGGAAGATACATGGGGGAGATCCCAGGTGACGCCGACATGAAGGCGAGAATGCGCAATGACTATCCTGCTTCCACCCACGGGTCAGCGAGGTTCGGTATGCGGTGGGAAGATTCGGGCTTATCCGCTACCACTGCCGGCAAACAGCGCTTTGTTCTAGGAAGTGCGTCAACCGCTTCTACGCGCGGCGCGAGGCCGACCACAAATGATTTCGCTTCTTGCGAACTGCTTGACGCGTGGCACCCGACTCGCTGCCGCCGCCCCGTGCTCTCGCAAGATGGACGCCGGCAGAATAGTTCTGCTGCAACCATGGACTCAGGCGTGACGCTTTCAAGAGTGAGTGGACGAAGCAGATGACAAAGACCTCGGCAACAATCATCGACTTCACTGCTTACAAGATGAAGCGCGCTGCGGCCAAGCTGTCATCCGACACGGTCGGCTCGATAGCGCCATACGAAGCGGTCGCATCCTTCTATTTCTTCTGGTGCTTGCTAGCCTTGATCCCGTTTGCCGCGCTCGATCTGCTCCGCATCGAAACAGCAACCTTCGTGAGCAATCCTTAAGGACGCCGCGGATGGCCGAAGCCGAGGCTGAAGGAGAAATCCACCCGCCTGCTCGACCTCTCGCGCGTGCTGTGGATTACAGCGGCGGGCACTCGGGCAGGTATCTCCGATCGAGTCCAGCACCTCGACCAGTTCAGCGACAGCTTCGTCCCCCGACACTCCTTGCGGCGGATCTTGCCGAGCGAGTTCGCAGGCTCGTTGGCGCGCATGCGGGTCGGCGCGGTCCTGTGTCCAGCCGTGCTCCTCGCACTCGCGGATGCGCCGGCTTTCCGCAGCACGGTGATCGCCCAGCCGCTGAGCGTGCCGATCACCTGCGGTCTTCCTTGAACATCAGCACAGTGATCGCTCCTCGCGCGACATCCCAGCTCCGCTCAGGCCAGCAAAGGCCTGGAGCACAACGCCAAAGCTGATCCATACACCGTCGATCAGCCCTCTGAAATATGACCGCGATCATGAGCCGATCATCATTGGAATGTTCCGATCCCGATGGACGCAGTCAGCTGGACCCTCGCGGCCAGCCGACCCTCGGTGTAATTGACGACAGCACTCATGACCAACACGCGCTTAGCAGAGCGGTCGTGTGATCTCCCAAACGTAGGCCGAGAAGTCCATCACGAGGGTGTCAGAGCCAGTCCCAGGCGAGGCGGTACAGTGACTCGCTCTGGGGGCAGTGACTCTCTCTGCGGCAGACTCGTCGAGCTGGCGAGGGGGTCTGAAGCGATGCCTCAGACCGGGCGGTTTTCGCCTCTGTTCTTCACCGGCTCCATTTTGGCCAAACCGTCCTCGTATGAGATCTCGCTGTATGATCCACCGATGTCCTTGGCCGCGTCGAGCAAGTAGTCGAGCCTACCGGCCGCACCGAACTTCTTGATGTCATTCTTGTCGACGCCGGCTAGGTCCATCATCTCCTTCCACACTGTCGATTCGTCGCAAGGCAGAATGCGGAAGGTGATGTCGCCTATCTTGACGCGGTACTTCGCGAGCAGATCGATGTTGTTGCAGAAGATGAAATAGCTGCCTTTGGGGCTCAGCCTGCTATCCAGCACCTTTGCGGCCTCGGGTAGATACGCGAAGGAATGCAGATATCCGGCAAGGACTGGGATGGTCGGCTCGCCTTCCTGCGCGATCGCAAGAACTTGTTCGATGGAATAGTCCGGTGGTCGTTTTTCGTCAGCCAGCTGAGCTTGGAACTTCAGCGCGATGTCGCCCCGGAATCCAAATCGCCCCAACTTCGTTGTTTCACTCTTAAGCACCGCATTCAATAGCCGCCCCTCCTTGTCCAACGGGCCAAGAGCAGTGTTGTCAATCGACGTCATGGAAAGGCTCCTCATCAATGCGTGGTGTGCACGCGTCGCGCAAAGCGACGTGTCCGCTACGCTTATGCAAGTTGTTTGCCGTCACGCTATCTCCGCGGCGTAGGCGGCAGCTTGGCGCTATGTGCATGAATACGTGCTGGCACCGTCGCGAGGTCTTGGCCGGATGACGCGGCGGCCGGGAAGCCTCGTGTCGAAAACCCGACACACAAGTCGTGAATCGAACAGTGGCCGCACGCAAATCCTTCATTTCAGCTGCATCTCGACTGGCATGGGATTTGCGAAACGTGCCTTGCGACAAGACCTGAAAGCGAGTCAAAAATGATCAACCTAACGGATAACGCCATCAACGCATTGAGGGCCGCAATCTCCACGACAGGGCAGCCGGCGAGCGGCCTGCGGATCATGGTCGATGGCGGCGGCTGCGAAGGGTTCACGTACAAGATGGATCTCGCGCACGGGCCGAGCTCCGATGATGCCGTGGTCGAGCTAGACGGCATCAAACTCTTCGTCGACAGCGCGACCCAAGAGCATCTCAACGGTACCACGATCGATTTCGTGCTGTCGCCCGAAGGATCGGGGTTCCGATTCGACAATCCAAATGCCAAGTCGAGCTGCTCCTGCGACAAACCGTGCAGGTGAGCCCGTCCTCGACCATCCGCAATAGAAGGGCTTCGAAACATGGGCATCAAGATTGCACCAACGAAGCAGCCTCGGATTTCTGAGCCTTCCGATTGCGAGCAAATTGTCGGAGCCGTGCTCGATGAGAATCGGGCGAGCCTCAGGCGGGATCGTGGAGATCGTGAGCTCATCGTCAGGCTGACCGGCGCCTGCATGTCATGCAAGCTTGCGGGCACGACGCTCGCGGCCATTCAGGCGCGTCTGATCGAGCGGCTCGGCGAGTTCGTCCGCCTGATCCCGCTCCGCGGAGCTGCCAAAGGGCGACATTAAGTGCAGAGCGGACAGTCCGTGCGGCCGATCTACCTGGATAACAACGCGACGACCCGCGCACATCCGTTGGTCGTTGCGGCGATGCTGCCATTCTTCTCTACACAATTCGGCAATGCGTCCTCCGCGCATGCATTCGGCAGCGAGGTTGCGCCCGCATTGAAACAGGCGCGCCGGAACCTGCAGTCCCTCATTGGCGCTGCATTCGATCATGAGATCGTCTTCACCTCGGGCGGGACTGAAGCCATTAACACAGCGATTCTGTCTGCGCTCGCCGTGCAGGAGGGGCGCGACGAGATCGTCACAACGGCCGTTGAGCATCCGGCCGTGCTGTCCCTTACCCAGGAGTTGGGTCGACGAGGAATCAAGACCCATGTCATTCCGGTAGATGCCAGCGGCCGACTTGACATCGAGACTTATCGCAACGCATTGTCGAGGCGCACGTCAGTCGCCTCGGTCATGTGGGCCAATAATGAGACCGGTACGATCTTTCCGGTGAAGTCCCTCGCCAAGATGGCGCGATCAGTCGGCGCGCTCTTTCACACCGACGCAGTCCAGGCGGTCGGCCGAATTCCGATTGACCTGAAGGCTACGGACATCGACATGCTGTCGCTCTCCGGGCACAAGCTCCATGGTCCGAAGGGGATCGGCGCGCTGTACGTGCGCAGGGACGTCAAGTTCCGGCCGCTGCTTTTCGGCGGCGTACAAGAGCGGCGTCGCCGCGCTGGTACCCAAAACGTTCCGGGTATTGTTGGACTCGGCAAGGCGGCGGAACTTGCTGCGGCAAACCTCATACAAGACCAGATGCAGATTGGCGCCCTTCGCGACCGGCTGGAGCAGGGCATCCTCGCTCACGGCTGTTGCATCGTGCTTGGCCATGTCAAGAACCGCTTGCCAAATACGTCTAACATTGCTTTCGAGCATCTCGAGGCCGAGGCCATCGTCCACCACCTGAACCACAACGGAATTGCCGTCTCACTCGGTGCAGCCTGCGCGTCCGGCTCGATGGAGCCATCCCATGTCCTGCGCGCGATGAGAGTACCACCGGCCTTTTTGCGCGGCGCGGTTCGCTTCTCGCTGTCGCGCGAGACGGCGCCAGATGAGATCGACCGTGTCCTGCAAGTCATGCCGGACATCACTGCCAAACAGAGAGCCTTGTGGCGTGCGTATCAGGAGCGCGCGGGCGAGAGCTCACAACGTGCGGAGCTCCCATGAAGGTTATGATTCGCCGTTCGCCCGAGACGGGCCTTTCGATTTATGTGCCCAAGAAGGATCTTGAGGAGCCGATCGTCGAATGGGAGCACGAGACGCTGTGGGGCGGTTGGATCAGAATCGCGAACGGCTGGGTGCTCGACCTACCCGCGATGGCGAGTGACACCACCCTACCAATCACTGTCAACGCCAAGAAGCGCGGCGGCGAAGCAACCGAATGATGAATGCCGCGGTTCCACAGAACCTCGCCAACCGGCGGATGCGGAAGCTATTCGTGGCTGGGCCTTCAGGCACCTGGGAGGAACGCGACACCATTCCCCTGGCTTGGGCCTGGCGTGACCGGCCACCCGCCCTTTCGTTTTGCCAAGGGCATAGGTGAAGCAGCCAACCCGTCTCAAAACAACGCTGCCAGCGCTCTTGTGATCGCAATCTCTGTCAGCTTTCCAACATGAGTTGATAAACCGACATTCGAGCGAGCGTTACCTAACTACTTGAGGCAAACCGCAAAAGTCATTTGTTGCAGGCATGGCACGCCAGTTGCTCTTAGCTTTTCGGAAAACGACTCTGTGGATGCTTGCCGGAAGGGTTCGGCTTGCGAATAGAATTGGAAAAATGAGTACTTCAGCGCAACACCAGGTATCCTGCGGCGGCGGCGAGATCAGCGAAACCATGCAAGCGGTCACTAAGCACAAGGGCTGCGGTACCATCGGCGCCAGCGGGAAGGCGAGCTGCGGATCTCAGACCGGCATCAGCAATCTGCCCGATGAGATCTGGGAAAAGGTGAAGAACCATCCCTGCTACAGCGAGGAGGCGCACCACCATTATGCCCGCATGCATGTCGCGGTCGCACCCGCCTGCAATATCCAGTGCAATTACTGCAATCGTAAATACGATTGCGCCAACGAATCGCGCCCCGGCATTGTCAGCGAGAAGTTGACGCCGGAGCAGGCCGCCAAGAGGGTGCTGGCGGTCGCTTCCGCGATCCCTCAGATGAGCGTGGTCGGCGTTGCCGGCCCTGGCGATCCGCTAGCGAATCCGGACAAGACATTCAAGACGTTCGAGCTTGTGAACAAGCTCGCGCCAGGTATCAAGCTGTGCCTCTCGACGAACGGTCTTGCGCTAGCCGATCATGTCGATACGATCGCAAGACTCAAGATCGATCACGTGACGATCACGATCAACATGATCGATCCCGAAATTGGTGCGAAGATCTATCCCTGGATCTTTTACCGCCACAAGCGCTACACCGGCGTTGAAGCGGCAAGCATCCTTAGCAATCGGCAGCTCCAGGGCGTGGAGATGCTCACCGCGCGCGGCATCCTGTGCAAAGTCAACTCGGTGATGATTCCCGGGATTAACGATCAACATCTGGTCGAGGTGAACAAGGCTGTGAAGTCGCGCGGGGCCTTCCTGCATAACGTGATGCCGCTGATATCGTCGCCCGAGCACGGCACCGTGTTCGGTCTCAGGGGGCAACGCGGTCCGACCGCACAGGAAGTGACAGCGTTGCAGGATAGCTGCGAAGGCAAGATGAACATGATGCGTCATTGTCGTCAGTGCCGGGCCGACGCCGTCGGACTGCTCGGAGAGGACCGGGGCTCGGAGTTCACCGTGGAAAAGATCATGGCGATGGACATCAAATACGACGAGCAGCCTCGAAAGGCATATCAGGCCGAAGTCGAAAAAACGCACATCGCAAAGCTTGCGGCCAAGCAGGAGGAGCTCACGGGGCTCGACAGCGCTTCCAGCGAAATCAAAGTACTGGTGGCGGTTGCAACCAAGGGCTCGGGATTGATCAACCAGCACTTCGGTCACGCCAAGGAGTTCCAGATCTACGAGCTCTCGACTTCAGGCGCGAAATTCGTTGGTCATCGTCCTATCCATCCCTATTGCCAGGGCGGCCATGGCGAGGACAGCAAGCTCGAAATCGCCATCGGCGCTATCAAGGATTGCCACGCCGTATTCGTGTCGAAGATCGGCGGCTGCCCGAAGGCGGAATTGATCAAGGCCGGCATCGAGCCGGTCGATCAGCACGCCTGCGAGTTCATCGATGCGTCGGCGATCGCCTGGTTCAAACTCTATCTCGATAAAGTCAATGAGCGGAAGATCAAGCACCTTGAGCGGGTCGAACCGGCCCGCCACAATGCGCTGATTTCCGCCGCCTGAAGAATGGGTTCAGACAATGCCGTTCAAGATCATCGCCTCGCAATGCACGGGCTGTTCAGCGTGCGAAACGCAATGCCCAAATCTTGCTATTTCCGAAGTAGCCGGCGTTTTCCTGATTGATTCGGAGATATGCACCGAGTGCGCCGGGTACTTTGAAGAACCGCAATGCGTGGCGGTTTGCCCAGTTGACAACACATGCGTGCTCGACCCAGCACTGCCACGCTATCGGGCGCCCGCCTGAGGACCACGACATGGATGTCACCACGACACGAACGGTTCAGAAACTTGAGAGGATGACGCTTCGCCTTGACGAGGTGGCGACTGCGGCTGTCGCCCTCTCAGACGACGGCTCGCCCTGGTGGCCGACGTTTTCGCCAATTGCTAAGCCATGTTCTGGCGACGCGAACGTCGAGGGTAACGCGTTAAGCTATTCCTGCCGGCCCGAAGGCTGCGGTCTTGAACGTCGAGGATCGATTTCGCCGATGGGTCCACAAGAGCGGACTCGTCTTCCGCGATATCAATCCAGTCACCTGCGGCCATCTTTGAACAGGCGACATTCATGCCAGAGGCCTTCTTCAGTCGGTCATCCGAGCGAAACGAGGGCGTCCTCATCGAGTCCTGTGTTGGTCGCACGGTGTCGAGCCGGCCGAGCTTCATCGCAGGGCGGCAGGGTTATCTATCACCTCGATGAAGATGCAGCAAATCAACCTGCGCCAAGCCAAGGCGTTCGTGATGCGGAGATGATTTTGCTGCCGACCGGCGCGGTCGTGCCACCAAGCTCGAATTCGGCTGCTATGAGAGTACCTCGCGTGGGTCTTGCTATTATCGCTCAAGGCTTGTTGCCCACTTGGAGAGGCGTCTCGGGCAACTCGAGGGAGGGACGGCGGTTGCCGAGAGACTGCTGGGCCGCAGTCGCGCGCACAAGATTGGCGCCAAGGTTTGTGAGGCACGCTAGAGCGGATGGGCTGACCATGAGCGATGTCATCCACGATGCCCTCAGTTGCCGGGGCAATCAGATCGATTCTGCGGCTGCGCGTGTCGCGCTGAACCGCACTTCTTGCTGCCGGCTCAGGTTCGTTGCGTCAACGACGGACTCGTGTGCAGCATCGGCGGCTTCCTCAACATCAATCATGGGCTCGCGGATCGCCATCTCAAGCATCCGTTTTGGGGTGCCGGGCGTTGATGTTGACGCATCGTCATCCCCGTCGGCTCATCCAATACGTGGTCGCAAGCCGCGCGGCGGTGCTGGAATCGACGGAGTTGATCGAGAATCATGATAGGGCGGTCCGTAACGCCGGGCGCTCGCGAAGCGCCGCACAGTTGAAGCATGGAAAGAGACGGCAGCATGAGCAATATCGCCCGTGATAGTGACATCGTCGAGTTGACGGACGTGCCCTTCTTTGATTATGGCGACAAGGTGCGGGCCAACCGCACCATCCGAAACGACGGCACCTATGTGGGCAAGGAGATCGGTGAGGTTCTCGTCAAGAAAGGCGAGCTTGGCTATGTCGTCTCGATCGGTACGTTCCTGCAACAATTTTATATCTATGGGGTCGAATTCCTCGCTTCAGGCTATCGCGTCGGCATGAAATGCAAAGAGCTTGATCTAGTCACGCGAAGCCACGGAGGCGAGGAGCCTTGCTTGTCAGGAGGAGCACCCTGATGATCGAACCAAGGTTGCCAAAATACCGCTCAGGCCAACGTGTCGAGGCGGCAATCGATCTGCTCAACGACGGCTCCTTTCCCGACGCCTCGGCGGAAGAGTGTCTGGTCAGCGTCGGACGCATTGGTGAGATCGTCCAGGTCGGTCTCCATACGGAAGCGAACCTACCCATCTATATGGTCGATTTCGGCAAGCAGTTGGTGGTTGGCTGCCTCGAGGCAGAGATCTCCGCAGTCCAGGACATCGCGCAATGAACGCCGCCATCATCAGACAACATCATTCGGGATTGCCTGCGCATCCCAACGAGCTCGACCGGTGGCGGATCGTGCGCGCGCTGACCGGGCGCGAGCACTACCGATATGTCTCGCCAAAGGTGACACCGGTTGCTGGCGGCTATCTTGTCGAGAGCCTGTGCTGCTCTGGCAATATCGATCCGGAGGGAGGCCTCGTCGATGTCGCGCTGTTACACCACGATAAGACTGCGGCGGCATGGCGGCTGTTCCGCAAAGATCACGGCAAGGGCGTCTGGGAGTGGCATTCTACCCATCAACGGCTTGGCTTGGCGACAGCGGTTCTGAACGCCGACCCTGAACGTTTGTTCTGGCAATAGGGATTATGGAGATGGTGCTCGCTGCAGGCGAATTGACGAACATCGAGCAGACGCTCGCCGCTATTGATACAGCGTCTGAGCCCTGCCTCACGCTCCGGCAGAAATTTCCACATCTCGCCTGGATTTGTTGCGCTGCCTCGGACATGACGCAGAGTCCGTTCCGCCGCGTTGGAGAGTTCGACCTGCATCTGCTCGACAGTGGCGGTCAGTGTGCACAGATTACAGATGATCCGCAGCGAGCCACCGGCATTGTGCTGGCCAAGCGCTCTGGCAACTCATGCTCACGTAATCGCCTGCCGGTGCCAAGCTCACCCAGGACGGCTGGGCCCGCGGGTTGATTACCATGCGGTAGTGACCAGCCCGGTAGCTAGGGTTCAAAGCTGATGAAGCGATCCGAGGGGTCTCTACGACAGAAAGCACGTACCTTGGGGACTGGCTTGGGTCACCAGCGCTGAGATATGGTTCAATTTTCGGAAATTGACCGGCGTGATGGTGCCGGCCAGGCGGCTTACGACCGCCGGGCCAGCTGATCGTTTCAGGTCCATGCGTCCGAGGGTCAGCTCGCGCGATGAGCGAGCTGACCGGTCTGCCGATAGACCGGCTCACTTGGCCTAGACCTCATCGATTGTCATGGTTTTTATCAGCGACTGATAAAGCAATTTGAGAATATAGAGTTCCCACCCGGAAATGCGGTCCGCGAGCGTGCCGGCGGATCATCAGCTCGGCCGGCAGACGTCATTCGGCGCTGAGCTGTCTCTCGCCGCTAGGGTCTGTACCTAAATAGCGCCACGTGATTCTCTTGCCTCCGTGTTCTTGGTTCGGGGGCGAGGGAATGCGCGGGTTTGTTTTAGTTGAATGACAGGCAATGGGCTCTTATCGAACCTCATCTGCGGACGGGATTGACGGGGCCGGATCAGGGGCGACGATCGGCGCATCATCAGCGGTATTGTTCACATGCTGCAATCAAGCGCGCGATGGCGTGATTGTCCGCGCGAATACGGTCCTTACACGATGATCTACAATCGCTTCAAGCGCTGGGCCAAACGCGAACGATGGTGCGCAATCTTTCAAGCACTGGCCAAACCTGGCAAGGATGCCGTCGTGCGGTCGTTCGACTCGACTTCGATTAAAGCTCATCGGTGTGCCTCCGGCGGAAAAAGGGGAGCATAACCAGGCAATCGGCCGCTCGCGGGGAGGCCGTACGACAAAAATCCATGCGCTGAGCGATCCGCTCTGCCGACCGGTCGTCCTGCATTTGACCCCAGTCAGGATGCCGACATCGCTGCCGCGCCCGATGTTCTGGCGCTCGCGCTTCTCGCAGACAAAGGGTACGACGGGGACAACCTTCGCGCCGAAATCGCTGGTCGCGGTGCCAAGCGCGTCATTCCCAATAAATCCAACCGTGTCGTCATTCATCGTTTCAACAAACGCGCCTACGGAGGCCGAAATGTCATCGAACGCTGCTTTTGCCGGCTCAAGGACTTCCGCCGCATCGCCACATGATACGACAAGCTCGCCCGAATTTCTTGGCCGCTGTTCAGCTCGCCGCTCTCGTCGCATATTGGCTCAATTGAGTCTGTACCCTAGTTTGCTGTGTAAAGCGCGGCGTGGACCGTGAAATCCTCTTGCAGCAGTTGGCGGTAACCCATCGCAAGTCTCCCAGGGCGCCGCGCGCATTGCCAAAAGGGAATTGCCTTCAACCCGGATCAAGTCCGTGGGGCAAGGTCCGGATGCGTTAGCCCCTCGATCCTTGTCCGCTTTCTGACGGCGGTGCACAAAGCTGTGAGATTCAAAACGCCGTGCGCCGTTTCGCGTATCGCGAACTGTTTCAAAGCACAATCAGGCCCTTAGTGCGCGCGAGGAGCGCTGGCACGGCCCTTGCTGTATCTCGCCGTAGGGCAATAGGCGCCAATCGGTGCGATGCTCAAATCCAAATGGAGAAAAGTGAATGCGTAAACTAACAATCGGCGTCCTCGCGCTGTTCATTTCAAACACTACTGCGTTCGCCGGCTCCGGGGCCATCGCATACTCCAAACCAGATGACGTGGTCGGTGTCTCGCACGGGTGTAGATCACAAAGGGACGCTAAATGGTCGGCCCTGCTCGACTGTCGCCGCAAGGGCGGCTCGGATTGCCAAATCGAAGCTTACGAAAACAACGCTTGCGCTGCCGTTGCCATAGGCAAGGGACGTGCGTGGTGGTCCCACCCACTTGGTGAATTTGAAGAGGAGCTATCGCAACAAGGCGCGCTGGTCGGACGCAATGAGACCGGCGACGAAGACCACGAACTGCGGGCCTGGGTTTGCCACTAAGGCCCCTCAGTAAGCCAAGGCCGTAAGGAAGGAGGTCAGGCGTACCCAAATTCGCAGCAGACATCTCCAGCCGAACCCCGCGACTGAAGAGAGTTCTGTGCGTCAAGTTCAGTAAAATCGATCATTGGATCCGGCCGAGCCATCCCCTCCGAGCCGCCGTCGCTCGCCTCACCCAGAAGCGCAGCAGGCGAGCGACGGCGGCGGAGAGGGGTGGCGTCCATCCGTTGGGGCCCGAGCATCGTCAGGCCGCCTGGCGTAACGCCTCCTTCTTGTGGTCCTTCAATGGATCCATGTTCAGCTAGCGACGGTCGTCGAGCCAAGGCTCATGGCGACTCGACGGTCAACGCACGGACGAGCCCTAGACAGCTCTCGCCATTGGGGAAGATACGCACCACATAGGTGCGTCGCCTGATCTCCTCGTGAGCCGCTCCAGCATGTTGGTCGACTTCATTTGCTTGCGGTGTATCGGCGGCAGGCGGAAGGGGTGACCGTAGCGTTGTGGCGTCGCGCGAGGTCACTAGCGATCACGAACGCACTTTATATCATTGAGCATGTTTCAGTATCCCCAAGTTTAGATGATCATGAGCAGTTAACAGGCGCATAGAGCAGTGGTGAACTCGGAAAGGTGAATGGCTAGCGTGGCGATTAACGAGCGAGGTCGCCAGCAGTGCACGCACCAAATTCCCATAGATCATCCCAGCCAACCAGCCCTAGAAAGGGTCTCACCCTTAAAACCATTCAAGCCCTCGTCCAAGCCGCTCAGCCGGGCTTGTGGGCGCACGAACGCGGGTTGTGCCTTGCGGTCGCCAAAAGCGGTTCAGCGTTCTGGGCGCTCCGCTATTCCACGGCAGCCGGTCGGCGGCGGCCCATGACCTTACAGCAATACGAACCGATCGATGCAGCCGGACTGAAGGCCCTCGAATGGCAGGTTGCGGAACTCCGCAAGCTGATCAAGGCAGGACGCGACCCTTGACCGAACGAGACGCGGACAGCGCAGCGACCGATACGGCCGCTACGACGGTCAGTCGAATAGCCATTGATACGTTCGAGGAAGTAGCGCGCGACTACATCGCTCAACACAAGGATGGGTGAAAAGCGCCAAACACCTTCAGCAGTGGGAAAAGACGCTGGAAACCTATGCATATCAGATCATCGGCAAGTTACTCCCGCACGAGATCACGACCGATGACGTGTTGAAGTTCTTGCGACAGGATCACGAGCGCGCCGGAAAGAACGGCACGCTTTGGACAGGCGCGCGCAAACAGCATCGCGAGTGCGTATGAGAATTGAAATCGTGATCGGCGCTGCAAAGGTGAAAGGGATAACCAATCCTGAAACGCGCGAGATTTGGATCAACCATCACAATCCCGCCCAATGGAAGGATCACCTTGAACATTGGCTGAATGGCAAGCAATCGAGGGGCCATTTCCACGCAATGGATTGGAAGGACGTTCCCGCACTTATAATCGAACTGCGGGAGAAACCCAACTGCAGCGCAAAGGCATTGATGCTGACAATTCTCTGCGCAACGCGCACGAACGAAACGCTAAACGCGCGACGGACCGAATTCGATCTGGATAATGCAACATGGACAATCCCAGCAGAACGCATGAAAGCGGGTGTTGAACACCGCGTCCCCTTGTCGGATGCCGCTGTTCAGCTATTGCGGGCCTTACCAACGATCGATGAAAACCCCTACGTGTTTCCCGGTATGAAGCGTGGCAAGCCGCTTAGCGACATGAGCATGTTGGAGATGCTACGCGGAATGCGCGAAGGCTTCACAGTACACGGTTCTAGATCATCGTTCCAAGATTGGGCGGAAGATACAACTATGCATCCGGACGTAATCACAGATATGGCACTCGCGCACACCATCAAAGAACAAAGCCAAGCGGGCTTAAGCGAACAGGTGAAACAAAGACGAAGCTCGTTCCGGCGTTTGAACAATGGCTACCGCACGAAAGGCGAAAGCGCGTCGATAGCGTTACATGGAAGCCGGAAGGCGGATCGATTTGCGACGTTCCGGAAAAGGTTGGTCTAAGCGGGTTCAATACGTGGCGCGGATTGATCAAGCCAACATGGCACGATCATTTCATTAACGACGATCAACTGCGCGAACGACGGCTGACCAGATGGCGCGAACACCTCCCCTATCTTGTGCCGATCGAAAGCGAGCGCGATCTATTTGAACGCTGGCTTGCGCATATTTTGCAACACCCCGGCGAGAAAGTCGAAACAGCGTGGTGCTTCGTCGCCAATATGACCGGCATCGGTCGCAACTGGGTTGGCGGCGTTCTCTCGCGAGTGGTGCGCGGCTACGTGCTGAACAATGCAATCTTGGACGTTGTACTGGACGGAAAAGTCAACGGTCGAATGTCGCGCAAGCTATTGATGTCGTTGATGAAGCCAAAGCAGGAATGCGCGGCCCGAACACATGGGCGCTGTCCGAGAAACTGAAGACGATGGTCAACCCCGACTTCGCGAGATCAACGAAAAGCACGGACTAGAATGGGTTGAACGCAACGCAATGCGCTGGCTTGTGTTCCCATGGCAACGAAACTGCTCAGCCACAACGATCACCGCGAAGCTGGCAACTCGCATCTCGAATATATGCGCGAATTGCTATCGAAGCATGGCGACGAAACCAAAAAATGATCTGCACGCCGACCACATGCGATCCCTGCTCGCAGTCGCGTCTCTCGACAAAAGTTGATCGAATGCCCCGGCAGTTAGTCGCTTTCCTGCCGGTTCATGCAATCCCGGACGCGCGGTCGGATGTACACCGCGCGTCCGGGGTTTGTCTTGAATGGCGGACGCGCCGTCCTCGCGGAGCGTTGCTACCGCTCATGAAATCCGAGCGAGCCCCAGACGATTGGCTATGCAGGTCATCGGGGATGGTCTTGGGGTCTCGACGGGCGGACCCCTCGTCGCCAGTCTCCGTCATGATGGCTTCGAGAAGCCGATGTCGCTCGCCAAAGTGCTGAGCCATTGACTCTAGCGTTGAAAGTCGGAGAATCAACCGGAAGTGCTAATAGGGTTCCTCCTGCAATCGAGTCGCCCGCGCAAGTGAGTAACTCCAAAATGCCAAGCCGGTTCTCCAAACAGGTTCCGCTCTCGAACCAGGCGATAGATCTGCTGCCTGTGTACCATACCTGCGACGGTTTTGATGCCCGCTCGCACGTTGAGCGGCGAGAAATACAAACAACCGACGTTTGTGAGGTGTTCGGAGAGACCATCACCTACTTCTTTTATGGCCGCCCAGCGTTCAAATACGCGGTTGATAATGATGCCACTACCGACTTAGCGCTGTATCCAGTGTGTTTCGTGATGAACCTTGAGAAGCTGGGGGCGCTTAAGCGGATATTCCCATTTGATACCGGCGCGCTATTCCACAACCGGCTAAAGAGATACTTTCATCGAAAGAATACCGTGCTCGATTTTGAACTCGCCCCCGATACGTCCCGCATCAAGGATGTGATCTTCCATTTTTTTGGAGATACCAAGAATTATATCAATCCAACGCGGGCCGACAGAGAATACGCGGTGGAGGACTTTGAAAGTGTCTCATACTCCAAAATGATCGAGTCACACGTGAGGACAGAAGCAGACGAACGCCGCGTCACAATCGAACTTCATGCGGATTCCGTCGTCTCTTTAACGAAAGCATCCTTGCAAGCCATCATTCTGCCGACACAACTGCGAGGATCGAAGCTCTACAGTGAATTCATTGATACGAACGGAATTCAAGCGCAGTGCTACGATATTGAGGTTTGGAATCCAGCGCTGTCGTTCGGCCAGGTTTCCGCCGCGGCGAAGCGCTTCACCCTTTCCAATGGATATTTTAAGTAATCGGAGGGTGCAGTGCCGAACGCGATGTTCATGCTGTCGGGGATAATTCTCATGTCCGTGGAAGGACCGTCGTTCGGCACGCCGGTGTTCACGAGCGAGGATCAGAACGCTTGTTTTATTCAATCATCCTCTGACGAGCGCTATATCGACGAGTTTGTCAGGCTTCCGTTGCGTCAGAACTGGAGGAAAAATTTCAGGGAACTACGGTCAAATCGGTCTTTTGTTGTTGGAACACCATTTCTGTACGGATTTAGAGACGCTGATGAACGACTTACTGTCGACGAGAAGTTCGTCCTTCAACTAAAGCTTCATGACGAATTCGATCGCTATAGCCGATTTCCTTTTCTCTCATTTGCGATCGCGGGCTTCCTTGAGAATGCTGAACTCATTGTCCGCATAAGTAAAACAAAGGACATTCGAGCGGCGATTGACAATGGCGAACTGGCGCTCCCGCCGTTTTTAGAAGCTTTGGACGCGGAACAAATGGGTGTTACGGAAGTGCGCAGCGCGCCTCAAACCTATTTTTCTCCTGAAAGGGTCGAGCGGCTTAAGGAACTGTGGGAGGCTGGATTGAGCGCCAGCCAAATCGCGCTTGACTTGGGTGGGATCACTCGGAACGCTGTAATCGGAAAAGTTCACCGGCTCGGTTTGCGCGGTCGGACAAAAGGTCCGTCAGGTGATTTGGAAAGCATCCGCGAGGTTATCCTCTCATCGAATGTGGCTCCCTCCGACGAGCATCACAAGGCGTTGACAGAGCTAGACGAAGCAACATGCCACTGGCCCATCGATTCGCCCGACTCACCGGAGTTTAAATTTTGTGGTGCGCCGACGTTAGCAGGGCTTCCGTATTGTGCTTCTCACGCTCGGATAGCATATCGTCCCGCCTCCGATCGACCACAGAGGCCTGGATAGTCGTCCGTTAAGAAGGCGAATTGAGCGGGGCTGGACCGGCCAGCACGCGGCATAGTCGGACCAGGAACAGGCACAAGAGTTCTCTGAGCCAGGCTAGGATGCGGCGGAAGTTGTGGCCGACGGCTG
>NZ_JAACFU010000020.1 GCF_029051725.1 Bradyrhizobium sp. CSS354 | reverse complement strand
TGTGGACGGAAATCGACTGGCCTTTCGGCGCGGACCCCTGGGGGAAAGGAAAAGCGTTCCGCTGCAAGGCCGAAGATTGCGGCGGCGAGGTCCAGCTCTACGTTCGCCCCAAGCTCGGCTTTTGCAACTGCGCTACCGGAGTCGCCGACGACGGCGACCTCGAACAGATGGGCGACCTGGCGCTGATTGGGAGGGCAACGCCGACGGCTGCCGGCCGAGAGATCGTCGTCGGTCCGATGCGCGGCCGCAGCCGGGCATATCGCGTCGAAGGGAACCCCAAGGCCGCGCTCTCACTCGCCTTCAATCAACGCTGCGACATGGTAGCCGCGACGGCTTTGCTCGCACCGGGCGCGACCGCGTCACTGGAGCCGGCGGTGCTGTCATTCCTCAATAGCGACCGCATGTTGAAATGGGCCGAGATCGCCCTTGGATTATGACTCAAAGCAATAGCTGAATTAAACGCGACAATCTCGGCACTCGCCTTAACGCGCAGCCCTCAGGCCGATCTCCTCCAGCCGGGTCGCGAGCCAGCGCGACAGCGGTTGCTCAAGGACGCCGCTGACATAGACTTCCGAGATCGTCACGTTGTTCTTGTCCAGCACCAGCAGCACGCCGATCCAGAAGGCGAACCAGACATGCGCATCGGTCAGCGCCATCAGCTTATGCTGGTCGTGATCAAGCGCGGTGTGATTGCTCGCCTTGCGGATCTCCACGGTCAGCAGATTGTTCGGGATCTCGCGCTGATGCACGACGACGTCAGGATAGATCGACTTGCCCAGGTGATCGTCGGTCGAGATGATGGTGCCGTGCGGCAGATGCAGCGTACGTTCGCCGAGCCGGTCGTAGTTGCAATCGACCGACCAGCCGGAGAATTGCTTCTCCAGATATACAGCGAAGCGGTGCGTGATGGCACGCTCGCCGATGTCCTTCTCGAACAGGAATGCTTCGTGGGCGTAGAAGTCCCGGAGCGCCGCGATCACCTTGTTCAGCTCGGTCTGCATCTTGCCCCCCGGCCACTCGGCGCTCCATTTCAAAGCCGTGAGTAGCCCGGATGGAGCGTAGCGCAATCCGGGTTCTCGCAAAACGCACAATGTCCCGGATTACGCTGTGCTCCATCCGGGCTACATGAGGGCCGGAATCGCGGCGCGCCAATCAGATATCACATCTGGACTTCGATAAGCCGCGGACCGGGCTCGGCGACGGCTTCGGCCAGCGCCTTGTTGAACTCGTCCGCGTTGGTAACGGCGCGGCCGGGCACGCCCATGCCCTTGGCCAGCGCCACGAAATCCAGCGTCGGCCGGTCGAGGCGAAGCATGTCGTTGGCGCGCTGGCCGGGCTCGCCGGCGCCGACATTGTCGAACTCGCCGCGCAGGATCTGGTAGATGCGATTGGCGAACACGATGGTGACGATGTTGAGGTTTTCACGAGCCTGGGTCCACAGCGACTGGATCGTGTACATCGCGCTGCCGTCGCCGACCATGCAGATCACCTTGCGGTCCGGGCAGGCGATCGCGGCACCAATCGAGAGCGGCGTCGAGAAGCCGATCGAGCCGCCCATGTTCTGGAGCCAGTCGTGCGGAGCAGCCGCCGCCGTCGGCGGGAAGAAGGCGCGGCCGGTGGTGAGGGATTCGTCGACCAGGATCGCATTCTCGGGGATCGCATAGGCGATCGACTGCGCGATCGAGGCGTGGGTCAGTGCGCCGGTCGGCTTGAGCAGCTCGGCCGAGGCCTGCGGCTTGACGTCCTTCGCGCTGGCCTTCACCGCGCCGGCGAGCGCCTCCAGCGCTGCCACCGAATTCTCACCCCAAGAGGTCATGCGATGCACGTCGCAGCCTTCGGGCTTGAGGATGCTCGGCTTGTTCGGATAGGCGAAGAAGGCCACGGGATCGTCGGACTCGACCAGCACGATATGGCGGAACCTCGCCAGCATCTGCAGCGCGTTGTCGATCACGTAATGGATGCGATCGATCGAGAAGCGGCCGCGGCCGCGCGCCATTCTGGGACGGAAGGTCGGGCCCATCACGGTGCAGCCGGTCTTGGCGGCGATGCGCTCGGCCAGCGCCAGGCCCTGCTCGCTCAGCGCACTGCCGGTCATCAGCAGCAGCGTGCCCTCGCCGTCGCCGTGCAGGATCTTTGCGGCCTGCTCGACCGCCTGCGGCGAATAGCTCGCGCGCTGCTGCTCGGCCGGAACCTCGGCGATGCCGTCCGCTTCGTTCCAGGCGGTGTCGGCAGGCAGGATCAGGGTCGCGATCTGCGGCGGCGCGCTCTTGGCGGCGGCGATCGCCGCGGCACCGTCGGCGGCGACCGATTTGGAGTCCGGCGAGGTCCGGACCCAGGAGGACATCGGCCGGGCCAGACCCTCGATGTCGGAGGTCAGCGGCGCGTTGTAGCCGATGTGGTAGACGGCGTGCTGGCCGACGATGTTGACGATGCCGGAATTCGCCTTCTTGGCGTTGTGCAGATTGGCAAGGCCGTTGGCGAGGCCGGGACCGAGATGCAGCAGCGTCGAGGCCGGCGTGCCCTTCATGCGGAAATAGCCGTCGGCGGCGCCGGTCACCACGCCTTCGAACAGGCCGAGCACGCAACGCATGCCGGGCACGCGGTCCAGCGCTGCGACAAAATGCATCTCGGAGGTGCCGGGGTTGGAGAAGCAGACGTCGACCCCGCCCTCGACCATCGTCCGCACCAGACTTTCCGCACCGTTCATCCGTCAGCTCCTGCAACCGGCAATGTTCCAACAATCCGTCCGATCAATCATTGTTCGCTCGTCTCGTCAAAGCAATAGCCGGCATCGCCGCCCTGCGATGCGCCCGTTTGGCTAATGCTTTCCGGCAAATTGGCATGGTTGCCGATTTGGTAACGCCGTTCATTAAGGATGCCTCCCTCACGGTGCCGTGGCTTGCGGAAAGCTCGCAAATATGGCCTGTGACTTCAGTTGAATCGATTTTTTTGCTGGGGGAACAATGATCCGGTTTTTTGCCGCGCCGCTTGCCGCCATCGCACTGCTGTCGGCTACCGCCGGCGGCGCCTTCGCCGAGGAGTTCGACTCGCGCGACATCATGGGCGGCGGCCCGAATTTCTTCCGCGGCGGCTCGAGCCCGGTCCCCCGTACCACCGTCATGTATAACGGCAATTACGCCCCCGGCACGATCGTGGTGAACACCTCGGAGCGCCGGCTCTATCTGGTGCTCCAGAACGGCCAGGCCCTGCGCTACGGCATCGGCGTCGGCCGCGACGGCTTCCGCTGGGGCGGCGTGCACAGGATCACCGCCAAGAAGGAATGGCCGGACTGGACGCCGCCGTCGCAGATGCTGGCCCGCCGGCCGGACCTGCCGCGTCATATGAAGGGCGGCGTCGAGAATCCGCTCGGTGCGCGCGCGATGTATCTGGGTTCGACGCTCTACCGGATCCACGGCTCCAACGAGCCGGAGACGATCGGCCAGGCGGTGTCCTCGGGCTGCTTCCGCATGACCAACGAGGACGTCAGCGACCTCTACGGCCGCGTCGGGGTCGGCACCACCGTGGTCGTGCTGAACAACTAGAGCAGGAACCCGCAGGGCGCGTGAATATGCGGCCTTGTGCGTCGCTTCCGAATACGGCAGCGTCGCCCGGCAATGAGCGCAATGGCCCTGCCTTCGTCCGGCTTTCGCATCGCCCTGCTGGCGCTCGCCACCGTCGCGTTTGCCCCTGACACCGCTACCATCGTCGTCGCGGGCGAATTGCCCGCGATCGCCTCGCGCCAGCGCGCCGAGAAGAAGAGCTTTACCGACGGCGAGATCGTCGATGGCTTTCTCAAGACGGCGTTCGGCGCCGAATACCACCTTGCCGGCCGTGTCGACCGCATCCGCAAGTTCGACGGGCCGGTGCGCGTGTTCGCCGAGAGCGACCGCGCCGACCGCAAGGCGCAGCTCGCAAAGGTCGTGGCCGACATCGGCAAGCGCGTGCAGCATCTCGACATCGCCATGATCGACAGCAGCGAGGCGGCGAATGTGCGAGTGAAGCTCGTGCGCGACCGCGATCTGTTCCGCACCATCTCGAGCTTCTACGGTGCGGAGAAGGCCCGCGAGATCCGCACCTCGCTCGATCCGCAATGCCTGTCAGGGTTTCGCAAGAACGACAATTTCGAGATCGAGCATTCCGACGTCATCCTCACCGTCGACAACGGCGATTTCACCTTTCTCGACTGCGCCTATGAGGAGCTGCTGCAATCGCTCGGCCCGATCAACGACACCGCGAGCGTGCCCTGGACCATGTTCAACGACAACGTCTCGATGGGCTATTTCGACGTCTACGACCAGTACATCCTCAACCTGCTCTACGATCCCCGCATCAAGGCCGGCATGACCATACATGAGGTCAAGGCGGTGCTGCCCGACGTGCTCACAGATGTGCGCATCTGGGTGAAGCGGGTGAACGAACTGAAGGAGTAGAGAACTTCCACCTTCTCCCCTTGCGGGAGAAGGTGGCTCGCCGCGTAGCGGCGAGACGGATGAGGGGTCTCTCTCCGCACGTAAATCTTTCACGTCCTAGTTCGCCGATAGAACCCCTCATCCGGCGCTTCGCGCCACCTTCTCCCGCAAGGGGAGAAGGGAAGTCACCGTCAACGCCGCCTCACGCCTTCCTTGCCTTCGACATCAAAAATTGCTGGCGCATCACGTTGTTGCTTCCGTCGAAATATTCGGAGATCAGCGCCTCGAACTCGCTGCGAAAACTCCGCAGCCTGTCCGGCTCGTCCTTGTACTGGGCGACGAGCTTGATCAAAGGCCCGATCGTCGTTTCCATGGTGCGGCGGAAATGCTGCGGGCTGAGTGCGGACGGTGTCATGATGTCCATGTCGAAGGCGATGTCCTTCACTTTCCCCGCGAGACGTTCGGCGACGATCTTCGGATCGCCCCACGACACCGGTGATGCCACGCCCTCGGGCGGCGGCAGATGGCGGCCGATCAACGCGAACATCCGCCCGACATAGAGATGCGGCGGCCAGGTGGAGAAGGCGATGGTGCCGCCGGGCTTGAGCACGCGCAGCATCTCGCCGATGGCGACCTCGGGGCGCGGCGCGAACATGTGGCCGAACTGGCTGAGCACGACGTCGAACTCGTTGTCGCCGTAGGGCAGGCTTTCGGCGTCACCTTCGGTGAAGTCGAGATCGAGGTTCGCCAGCTGCGCGTGCTCGCGGGCGCGCTCGACCAGGACAGGCGACAGGTCGAGACCCCTGACCTTCGCTCCGCGGCGCGCCGCCGTGATCGCGGCGACGCCGGTGCCGCAGCCGACGTCGAGCAGCCTTTGGCCGGTCGCGACCCCGGCGAAACTCACGAGCTTGGCGGCCGAGGGCGTCGTGAACACCTCCATCGGCGTGAACAGCGACCAGGCTTCCTTCTGGACTGCCTTGAAACCAGCAAACGGGTCTTGCGCGGTCATGGAACTCTCCCTTCGCTCGATGTCAATCTCCATGAGGCTGACGAGGGATGCCAAAGGTTCAACGCGGGCCCATGACGGCGACGGCTTCGCCTCCTCGCGGTCCTATTGCACGAGATCGGCAACGATGGTCGCGGCCTTGAGGCCGGTGCCGGTGAGAACCGCGACGGTGGTCTCGTTCGCCTTGATGGCACCGGTGGCGGATAGTTTGTCCACCACGGCGGCAGCACTTGCGCTGGTCGGCTCGGCAAACAGGCCCTGCCGCGCAAGACGCCGCAGCGCGGCGACGATCTCATCCTCGGTGAGCGCGATGGTGCCGCCGCCGCTCTCACGCAACGCGCCGATGATCTCGCGCAGGCGCAGCGGATGCTTGATCGCAGTGCCTTCGGCGATGGTCTTGTTCACCTCGCGCGCGACAGGCGTATCGACGCCCGCCTTGAAGCTTGCATCGATCGGCGAGCAATGGAGCGGCTGCGCCGCAAACAGGCGCGGCAGCTTGGTGATCTGACCGGCTTTCAACAGCTCACGGAAACCAAAGGCGCAACCGAGCAGAGAGCTGCCGGCACCGACGGGGACGATGACGTTGTCGGGGGCGCGAAAGCCGAGATCTTCCCAGATCTCATAGGCGAGCGACTTGGTGCCTTCGAGAAAAAACGGCTGCCAGTTGTGGCTGGCGTAGAAGGTCTGGCTGGACTGCCGGATGGCCTCGGCCTCCGATTCCTCGCGCGGGCCCTCGACCAGCTGCACCGCGGCGCCATAGGCGCGGACCTGCGCGATCTTGGCCGGCGACGTCGATGCAGGCGCGAGAATCTTCACGCGCATGCCGCCGGCGGCACCTAACCCCGCCATCGACGAGCCGCCATTGCCCGACGAGTCCTCCAGAATGGCCTCGACGCCGATCTGCCGAAGAAAGGACAGCATCACGGCGGAGCCGCGGTCCTTGAAGCTGCCGGTGGGGTTGAACCATTCAAGCTTGAAGAACGGGCGCAGCTCGCCCCAGGCCTGCTGGACCAGCGGCGTGCAGCCTTCGCCGAGCGTGATCGGAGTCTTGATCTCGACCGGCAGCGCCGCCCGGTAGCGCCAGAGCGATCGCGTGCGCGGCTCGATCTCCTCCCGCGACATCCCTTCCCCCGGCGTCACCAGCAGCGGCGTGCGCTCGTCCGAGCACCAGCGCGGCTGGTCGAGCGGATAGAGCTGTCCGTTGCGGGGATCGATGTAGGCGGCGGCGGGCATGGCGGTCTCCAGGGAAGACGATGAGGCAGGCGATCGGGCAAAGGCGATCTGTACGTTTGGTTTGATGACACGTTTTGTCCGGAAACTCGACGCCCGCCACGCAAGCCGTGCACCGCCCCTTGAAAGCACGAAAAACATAATTACTTCATCGCCTTACAGCGATTTCATCGAGGTCGGCCAGTGTGGTGGCGTGGCTCTCACGCAGCCCCTGCCGGCTCGGTGATGACGGGGATTTGGCCGCGAGCCGCCTGCCCTGTGCAGCACGATTAACTTGTCTGTCGTGGCTGGCCGCTACAATATGTTGGATTGCGTCGCCGGTGACCGCACCGGCAACGCCGCAGAGCCAGGCCCGTCCGAGCGGCGGGCCGTTGGCTTTTTGGGAGTTTGGTCATGAGCCGAGCGAACCGTACCGACCACATCCGCCTCACCTCCCATCCGGAGCCGGGCCGGAAGGCGGCCTTCCCGATCCACTGGGGCGCCGCCGACGCACGGGCCCGCGGGCCGATCATCGGCACGGTGTCGCGCGCCGGGGATCGCAACGTGATCGGCAGCCATGGCGGGTCCTATGCGATGTACCGCGCGCTCGCGGTGTCCGCCGGCGCGCTCGATCCGATCCGTAGGCCCGATCTCACCAACACCTTTCCGGCCGCGACCATCGGGCCGTTCCCGCAATGGAGCGATCCCGCAAAAATCGTCGCACTCGATCCCTGGGGGCATCTCGTCGCCGAGAATTTCGGCAAGGAGATCGCCGAGGGTTCCGACATCAGGCCGAGCATCGCGGTGACGCGTGCGCGACTGGACCTGCCGGAGATCCGCGAGGCGCTCGCCGCCAAGCGCCTACGCGCCGACGGCGACGTCGTGCATGCCAATGGCAGCGTGTCGGTGGTGAAGATCGCGATCGATCCGGTCTGGTATCTGCCGGGCCTTGCGGAACGCTTCGCGACCAACGAGACCGAGCTGCGGCGCACGCTGTTCGAGCAGACCGCCGGCATGTTCCCCGAACTGGTGACCCGGCCGGACATGAAGGTGTTCCTGCCGCCGATCGGCGGCACCACCGTGTATATGTTCGGCGATGTGACAAAACTGCCGGACCATCGCACCAAGATCACCTGCCGCGTGCATGACGAGTGCAACGGCTCCGACGTGTTCGGCTCCGACATCTGCACCTGCCGGCCCTACCTCATTCACGGCATCGAGGAGTCCGCGCGCGGCGCGCAGGAGGGCGGGCTCGGGCTCGTGATCTACAATCGCAAAGAAGGCCGCGCGCTCGGCGAGGTCACGAAATTCCTGGTCTACAACGCGCGCAAGCGCCAGGAGGACGGCGACGCGGCCGCCGCCTATTTCGAGCGCACCGAATGCGTCGCCGGCGTCCAGGACGCGCGCTTCCAGCAATTGATGCCCGATACCATCCACTGGCTCGGCCTGAAGCGCATCGACCGCTTCCTCTCGATGAGCGACATGAAGCATGACGCGTTGACCTCGCAGGGCATCGACATCGTCGAGCGCGTGCCGATCCCGCCCGAGCTCATTCCCGCCGACGCCTATGTCGAGATCGCCGCGAAGAAGGCCGCCGGCTATTACTCCACCGACATCGCGCCGGAGAAGGACGTCGACGGCGTGGTCGGGCGTTCGCTGGAAAAATACTGATCGATTGATGGCAGAGGCTTTGGAATTGCAGGCCCGTTCGCTGCTCAGCGCAGCAGCGGTTCGTGCGCGTGCCGGCGAGATGTTCGAGATCGGCCTGAACGGCGGGCTGACGCATTTCACGATCGATCTCGATCGCATGGACGGCGTTGCCGACGCCGTGTTGGCTGTCACGCGAAAAGCCTATCCGACGCTGGAGATTCCCTTTCATGCGCGCTGGCGCCATTTCGTGCTTGGCGGCGTCAACCGATGGGCGCGGCTCGCGGACGCGGCCCCGTGGCCGGATCGCGCCGCGCGGGCGCGCGCGGAGTTCGACCTTGCCATCGTCAGCGTGCTGCTTGATGCCGGTGCGGGCGCGGCGTGGCGATATCGCGACGTGACGACGGAGCAAGACATCGGCCGATCCGAGGGACTCGCGATTGCAAGTCTCGACATGTTTGCGAGCGGTCTTTTTTCCCACGATCCCCGCGCGCCTTTCAGGGCCGATGCGGACATCCTTGCTAAACTGCCCCTCGCCTCCCTCACCTCCGCCTTTCAGGTGAACGATACCAATCCGCTGCTCGGGCTCGAGGGACGGACCGATCTGCTGCGGCGCTTGGGCAAGCTAGTGGCGGAGCGCGCGGACGTGTTCGGCTCGCACGACACGCCGCGGCCGGGCGGCTTGTTCGATCACATCGCGGCGCTGGCGAAGGGCGGCGCGGTCCCCGCGCCCACGATCCTCTCGGCGGTGCTGAACCAGCTCGGACCGATCTGGCCGTCGCGACTCGAGCTTGCCGGAATTCCGCTCGGCGATTGCTGGCGCCATCCGGCGATCAAGACCAGCGATGCGACCTCGAGCCTCGTGCCCCTGCACAAGCTGTCGCAATGGCTGAGCTATTCGTTGATCGAGCCGCTCCAGCGCGCCGGGTTCGACGTCACCGACATCGATGGCCTGACCGGACTTGCCGAATATCGCAACGGCGGCCTGTTCGTCGATCACGAGGTGTTGCGCCTGCGCGACGCCGCCGATGCCGAGCGTGCGCATGAGGTGGACTCACTGCTCGTCGTCGAGTGGCGCGCGCTGACGGTGGCGCTGCTGGACCGGCTGGCCGATTTGGTCCGCGCAAAACTCGGCCGCACGCCTGAGACATTGCCGCTCGCCAGCATTCTGGAAGGCGGCACCTGGGCCGCGGGCCGCGCCATCGCCTTCGCGCGCCGCCCCGATGGTTCGCCGCCGCTCAAGGTGATCAGCGACGGCACGGTTTTCTAACGCGTAATCCAAACGCGTCGCATTGCGCATCGATCAATTTCAGGAGCATCCCGTCATGCAAGGCGTCACGATCGTCGATCATCCGCTGGTGCAGCACAAGCTGACCCTGGTGCGGGACAAATCGATCTCGACCAAATCGTTTCGGGAGCTGATCAAGGAGATCGGCATGCTGCTGTGCTACGAGGTGACGCGCGACCTGCCACTCGCCGATACCGTTATCGAAACGCCGCTGGCGACGATGCATTCGGCCAAGATCGCGGGCAAGAAGCTGGTCTTCGTGCCGATGCTGCGCGCGGGCACCACCTTCGTCGACGGCATGATGGACCTGGTGCCGACGGCGCGCGTCGCGCATATCGGGCTCTATCGTGAGCCGCACAGTTTTGCGGCGGTCGAGTATTTCTTCAAATCGCCGTCCGATCTCGGCGAACGCCTGGCCATCGTGGTGACGCCGGTGGTGGCGACCGCCAACACCGCTGTGGCCGCGATCGACCGGCTGAAGGAGCGCGGCGCCAAGGATATTCGCCTCGCCTGCCTGATCGCCGCCCCCGAAGGGCTCGAACGGCTGCGCGGACTGCATCCGGACGTCCCGATCTGGACGGCCGCGGTCGACGAAGGTCTCGACGAGAACGGTTTCATTTTGCCGGGGCTCGGCGACGCCGGCGACCGCGCCTACGGGACGCGATAGGCGCCGGCCTGCAAACCGCGCCACATTAGGAACAGCTTCGCTCGCGCAAGGTTTTCCTGCTCTACGATGGAGAGCATGATGACCTATCAGGATGACGACCGCAGAGTAGACAGAGCACGCCGCAACAGCCCGGTGGGCTGGGCTATCGGCGCGATCTTCGTGATCGCCGTGGTCGCGGCCGCCTTCTTCTACAATGGACGCGATGTCGGTCCCCAGACGACCACCACCAGCCCGACCAACGCGCCGAGCGTCACCACGGGCTCGACCAATCCGGCCGCCCCGGCAAAGTGATACGAGGGCCGCTTCGTCAGGTCGGCGGCCGCGGCGGCAGATCCTTCGCGTCCGCGGGCGCGGGCTTCTCCTTGAGGTCGGCGATCAACCGTTCCATTTCGCCGATCTCGCGCACCTGGGCTTCGATGATGTCGTCGGCCAGCTTGCGGACGCGGGGATCCCTGATGTGCGCACGCTCGCTGGTGAGAACCGCGATGGAATGATGCGGGATCATCGCCTCCATATAGGCAACATCGGTCACGGTCTGCTGGCTTCGAACGAGCCAGAGCGAAACCGCAAACACGACGGCGCTGGCGGCCAGAATGGCGAGATTCGCCGTGCGGTTCCTGTACATGCCCCACATGAAGCCCAGCATCACGGCGGCCATGACGGCGCCCATCAGCAACGCCATCCACGTCCGGGTCTGGCTGTACCAGACGTGATCGAGAGCGAAGGTGTTGAGATACATCAGACCAAACATGATCACGGTGGAAGCCGCGATCATCGTGACGAAACGACTGTAAGCCATGAGGAACATTCCCGCTGTCTATCGGGGGATAACCACTCCCCGAGCGATCGTTCCTCGCCGACGGATGATTTGGCGCGGGGCCAACGCGGGGCGGCGAGAGATTCAGATCTTGCCGCTGCCGCAGATCCCCTTCAGCGACTGCCACTCCGCATCGGTCAGCAGCGGCGGACCGCTGGCGGGGCGGTCTTCTTTCGTCATGCGGGCGAGGCGGTCCTCGGTCAACGGATGGCTCGCCAGGATCGACGTGAGGCCGCCGCCTTCCTTGCCGGTGATGCGGAACATCAGCTCGGCCGCAGGCTTCGGCGAACGGCCGAGCTTATGCATGATCTCGATGGCGAACGTATCCGCAGCGGTCTCGGCTTCGCGGGAATAGGAGGCCTCGACCACGCTGCGCGAGGCGAAGATCACGGCGCTCGAGCCGGTGACGTCGCCGAACAACAGGCCGATCAGGAACGAGGTGCCGCCGTTGTAGATCAGGCCGCGCATGTTGTCGTAATGCTTGAGATGACCGAGCTCGTGGGCGAGGATGCCGGCGAGCTCGTCCGGGCTTTCGGCCTTGTCGAGCAGGCCCTTCAGCACAAAGACCTTGCCGCCGGGCAGCGCGAACGCGTTCGGCACCGGGGTCGGCAGCACGCCCGCGGTCATAGAATCGTCGTCGAGGCCGGCGGCATCGCGCAGCCGATTGACGAGTTTGATGAACGCCGCTTTCCCCGCCGCATCCTCGCATACATTGCGGCCGAAGATGGTCTTCACCTGAACCTCCGACGCATCGCCGATGCGCCGCTCGATTGGTTTCGGCACCAGCGGCGCGAGGCGGTCGGCAGCGAGTGGCACGCCGAACAGCACGACGCAGACGATGGAGACGGCGGCAGCCATCGACCAGCCGACGATCTTTGCGACGCCGCGACGCGAGGTCTGGTGGTCGTCGAGCCGCATGCAGCGCGCGGTCACGTCCGACGCGAGCAGAGCGTCGCGGATTTCCAGCCGCGCCAGCGGCGGCGCGGAAGCGCAGGCGAGCCGCAAAATGCCGGGCGGGCTGTCGGCGCGGCGGATGTCGGCATAGGCCCAGCGAACGGACGTCCCGCCCTCTTCGACGATCTCGAGCGCGTCGCTGAGCGTCAGCGTCACCTGCCTTCTGCGGCTCGACACGCCATCGAAGAAGATCGTCGGCTTCGCGGACTGCGCCGGGGCCTCGGCGAATACGTCACTCACAGCTCAGAATCCCGCGACATCGAGTCCATCGGCAAAGCCTTCGCCCAGCGCGCTGGCAAGCTCGGCACTGCCACGCACATCCGCGGCGGCGGCGATGTTGTGCACCTCGACGGTTTCCAGCACCTTGGCCCAGAGATCGCGCTGGAGATAGACCCGCATGACGATGTTGACCGCAAGGGCGACGGCGAAGTAGCCGATGACCATCATCACCAGCATCGGGATGCTTCTGGAGGCATTTCCGGGGCCGAAGACTTCGTCGGCCGGAACGCCGCTCAGCTGGACGACGAGCATGGTGGCACCGCCAATATAGAAGCCGAAAATGGTCGAGAGCAGCAGCCACCAGCCGACCACCTTCCAGTACAGGCCGTAAAATGCGTTGTGCGGCAACTCCGAGGACAGGCTGACGCCGCCGATGCGAATGCCGTCGAGCCACCAGCGCCATTCGCGCGCCTTGAACTCGGCATAGACGAACGGAGCGAGGGGGAAAATGACGAGCGCGATCGGGCTCAGCAGCCACAGCCACCAGCCCCGCTTGAAGAACGTCCAGCCGTCGGCTTCGAAATCGCCGCGCAAATCGCCGTAATGGGTGTGCCGCATCTTGTAGCGTTCGAGCGAAGCCTCGCGCCACGGCAATGCGAGACCAAGCGTCAGAAACACCAGCAAGCCCCACAGCATGGCGCGGAACGAATAGGCCCAGCCCGATCCGTCCATCCAGAACCGCACGCCGCGCCAGACCGTGCGCGTCAGGCGATAGCGCCGCGCGCGAAAGATCGCGAACTGACCGAAGGCGTAGAAGCTGATGAACAGCGGCGTGGAGGCAAAGCCCTGCCAGCGCTCGAACTCGATGCCGACAAGGAAGTAGGCGAGGTAGATCGGCACCAGGATCGCGAGCGCGAACAGAAAGCCGACCAGAAGCTCCCTGGCCCGCCCGGTATATTCGGCGGCATCGCCGTCGACCGCGGTGTTCGCCCAGAGATGACGGCGGATGTCGGTGACGAGCCAGAACCGGTAGAAGCCGAAGGTGACGAGCTCGAGCATGGCACCCTTGGTGACCAATTTGCGAAACTCGGTGCGGTTGCCGGTGAAATCGACCCGCGTGGGCGGCAGCGGCGGAGGTAAGGGCTCGGAGCCGATGGGGGCCCATTGCATGTCGTTCACGGCGGCAACCTCGGGATGCGGATCTGGTTCGATCAAACTATAGATCAGAGATTAGTCGATGCCCAAGATGGGCGGGTTCGATTTGGCTCGATTCGGGTCGATTTCTGGCACGATTCCGCGGCCGAGGGCGTGCGCGAGATCACGTTCGCGAATGTCGCGTCGCCCGGATGGAGCGAAGCGCAATCCGGGACAGCGGCAGTGGCCGCCCGAATCCCGGATTACGCTTACGCTCCATCCGGGCTACCGGCGAGATCTTGGCAAAACTCGCCCTTGCTCCGGCGCCGACAACGGGTTGTAATTGCAAATCAAATACCGCAGCGCAGAATTCAACGAGAACGCGCGGTTCATGTCAGGGAGAGCGGTCATGCATGGGACCATCGAAAGCGCGGCGAAGCTCGACGCGTTACGCGCACGCGCAACGTCACTGCCGCTGGAGCAGTTCGATCCAGGCGACCCCGAGCTGTTCAGGACCGATACGTTCTGGCCCTATTTCGATCGCCTGCGCCGCGAAGATCCCGTGCACTATTGCAAGGACTCGATGTTCGGGCCGTATTGGTCGGTGACGCGCTACAACGACATCATGGAGATCGAGACCAATCATTCGGTGTTCTCCTCGGCCTCCTCGCTCGGCGGCATCACCATCCGCGACATCGATCCGGATCTGCGCCGCGAGAGCTTTATCTCGATGGACCCGCCGCGCCACGCGGCGCAGCGCAAGACCGTGGCGCCGATGTTCACGCCGACGCATCTGGACAATCTCGCGCTGAGCATCCGCCAGCGCTCGGCGGAGTGCCTGGACAATCTGCCGCGTGGCGAGGTGTTCGACTGGGTCGACCGCGTCTCGATCGAGCTCACCACGCAGATGCTCGCCGTGCTGTTCGACTTCCCCTGGGAGGACCGCCGCAAGTTGACGCGCTGGTCGGACATCGCGACCACCATTCCCGGACCCGACGGCCTCGTCGCCACCGAAGACGAGCGTCAGGCCGAGCTGACGGAATGCGCGGGCTATTTCACGCGGCTGTGGAAGGAGCGCATCGCGCAGCCGCCGAAGAGCGACCTGTTGTCGATGATGGCACATGGTGCCGCGACGCGCGACATGGACGCGAAGAACTTCCTCGGCAATCTGATCCTTCTGATCGTCGGCGGCAACGACACCACCCGCAACACCATGTCCGGCTCGCTCGACGCACTGAGCCAGCATCCGGAGCAATATCGCAAGCTGCGCGACAACCCCGCGCTGCTCGACAGCTTCGTGCCGGAAGTGATCCGCTGGCAGACGCCGCTGGCCCATATGCGGCGCACCGCGCTTGCGGACTTCGAGTTCCGCGGCAAGCAGATCAAGAAAGGTGACAAGGTCGTGATGTGGTACGTTTCGGGCAACCGCGACGCCGACGCGATCGAAAAGCCCTACGAATTCATCATTGACCGCGCGCGGCCGCGCACGCATCTCTCATTCGGCTTCGGCATCCACCGCTGCGTCGGCTTGCGGCTTGCCGAACTCCAGCTCAAGATTATCTGGGAAGAGATCCTCAAGCGATTCGACCATATCGAGGTGGTCGGCGAACCCAAGCGGGTCTATTCGAGTTTCGTGAAGGGTCTTGAAGCCTTGCCGGTCAAGATTGCGGCTTAGATTCGCAAAGATGAGTTCGACACGTCCACAAGAAGCTGCGCCCCTCTCCCGCACGCGGGAGAGGTTAAGCAAGCAACTGGAGCAACCCACCATGAACATCCAAGCGCCGGTTAAAGTGGACAACGCCGAACGCATGCGCAGGGCTCGCGAGGAGGCCTATGCGACACCGCTGGCGCAGTTCCACCCCGGCGCGCCGAGGCTGTTCCAGGACGACACCCTGTGGCCGTGGTTCGAGCGGCTGCGCAAGGAAGAGCCGGTGCATTACTGCACCAACGCGCCGATCGAGCCGTATTGGTCGGTGGTCAAGTACGACGACATCATGCATGTCGACACCAACCACGGCCTGTTCTCCTCCGACTCGACGCTCGGCGGCATCGGAATCCGCGACGTGCCGGAAGGCTATGATTGGCCGAGCTTCATCGCCATGGACCAGCCGCGTCATTCGTCGCAGCGCAAGACGGTGTCGCCGATGTTCACGCCGACGCATCTGGACGAGCTGGCGAAACTGATCCGCCAGCGCTCGCAGACCGTGCTCGATAACCTGCCGCGCAACGAGACCTTCAATTTCGTCGAGCGCGTCTCGATCGAGCTGACGACGCAGATGCTGGCCACCCTGTTCGACTTCCCCTGGGAAGAACGGCGCAAGCTGACGCGCTGGTCCGATGTCGCGACCGCGCTGCCCAAGAGCGGCATCGTTGCCTCCGCCGAAGAGCGCCGCCGCGAGATGGACGAATGCTACGCCTACATGTCCAAGCTCTGGAACGAGCGCGTCAACTCCGCGCCGCGCAACGATCTGCTGTCGCTGATGGCGCACAACGACGCCACGCGATTCATGGATCCCGACAATCTCATGGGCAACATCATCCTGCTCATCGTCGGCGGCAACGACACCACGCGCAACACCATGACCGGCTCGGTGCTGGCATTGAACGAGAATCCGGAGCAGTACGACAGGCTGCGTGCCAACCCGGAACTGATCGATTCCATGGTGCCCGAGGTGATCCGCTGGCAGACCCCGCTCGCGCATATGCGGCGCACCGCGCTGCAGGACACCGAAGTTGGCGGCAAGCACATCAAGAAGGGCGACCGCGTCGTGATGTGGTACGTCTCGGGCAACCGCGACGAGGAGATGTTCGAAAGGCCGAACGAGTTCGTCATCGACCGCCCGCGGCCGCGCACCCACCTCTCCTTCGGCTTCGGCATCCACCGCTGCGTCGGCATGCGCCTCGCCGAGCTCCAGCTCAAGATCGTCTGGGAAGAGATGCTGAAACGCTTCGACCGCATCGAGGTGGTCGGCGAGCCCAAGCGGATCTATTCGAGCTTCATCAAGGGATACGAGTCGCTGCCGGTGAGGATTCCGGGGTAGACTCATCCTCCGTCATTGCGAGCGCAGCGAAGCAATCCAGACTTGTCACCGCGGAGAGATTCCTGGATTGCTTCGATACGCTCGCAATGACGAGATTTTGGCGACTTGTGCGCCTCGAAGCCCCAGCGGTGAACGCGGGAACACTCAGCTATAAAATTCCGGCATGACAGGTCGCGCCAGATGCGAAGGCGAGATCGCGCGCGACTGTTCTACGACACCGGCACATCTAACTCAACTTGATGTCCCACACGCCGTCCTTGCGGCAGGCGGCGACCTCCTCGCGCAGGAGGGCGGTGACGGCAACCGAGGCCGTCGAGACCGGGCGGTCGATCGGAGAGGCGAATATGAGCTCGCGCGTCATCGGCTTCGAGACGACAGCCGTTTCCAGCCGGCCGTCCGCGACCTCGCCGTGGACCGACGAGGGCGGCAGCAGCGCGAAGCCGAGGCCTTCTTCGACGAGGCTCGTGAGCACGCGGAACGAATCCGCCTCGAGCTGGACGTTGAGCTTGATCTTGCGTTGCGCCGCCGCGTGCTCAATCAGCGCACGGAGGCCGTGGGAATGACTTGGCAGCACCAGCCGTTGCCGCAGCAGCCAGCCGACATCGACGCTCTTCTTGCGCGCCAAGCCACAACCGCGTGGCCCCACCGCGACGATGTTGTCGCGACCGAGGCTCTCCACGTTGAGATGCAGATCGGCGGAGCGGCCGTAGAGGATGGCGAGATCCATCTCGCCGCGATGCAGCCATTCGACGAGATGGCCGCTGTAGCTCTCGACGATGCGCAGCGAAATGCCGGGAAACTTTTCGACGCAACGCCGCGCGAAGCGCGCCGACAGCACGCAGCTCACTGTCGGGACCAGGCCGAGCACGACCTGGCCGGACGGCGGTCCCTTGGACGACTGGATGTCGTCGCGGATCTGGTCGATCTGCCGCACGATGCCGGAGGTGCGCGCCAGCAACAGGCGGCCGGCATCCGTGAGCACCATGCCGCGGCCGTTGCGGGTGAACAATTCCGTGCGCAGCTCGTGTTCCAGGAGCTTGATCTGCCTGGAGAGCGCCGGCTGCGCCACACGCAACGTATCGGACGCCTTGGAAAGGCTGCCGAGCTCCGCCACGCAACTGAACGTCCTGAGCTGACGGAAATCCATGCTTGCCAATCCTGGAAGGCTACTCCATACGCTATAGCAAATGAGCATAGGGGGCTGGCATTGTTTTCACAACGCCAGAGGATCGGCCGGCGTTATCTTGACTGCCGCACATACGGGAAACCCCATGAGTGAAGAACACCACACCGAAGATCACGCCGACATCCGCGAAGCCGTCGCAAAGCTCTGCGCGCAGTTTCCCGGCGAATACTGGCGCAAGCTCGACCGTGAGATGGCCTACCCCAAGGCCTTCGTCGACGCGCTGACCGAGGCCGGCTATCTCTCGGTGCTGATCCCCGAGGAATATGGCGGCGCGGGCTTGAAGCTTTCAGCCGCCGCGGCGATCCTCGAAGAGATCCAGCGCGCGGGCTGCAACGGCGGCGGCTGCCACGCCCAGATGTACACGATGGGCACCGTGCTGCGGCACGGCAATGACGAGCAGAAGGCAAAATATCTGCCGAAGGTCGCGAGCGGCGAATTGCGGCTGCAGGCCTTCGGCGTCACCGAGCCGACCAGCGGCACCGACACCACTTCGCTGAAGACCTTTGCGCGCAAGGACGGCAATGCCGGCTACGTCGTCAACGGCCAGAAGATCTGGACCAGCCGCGCCGAACATTCCGACCTGATGCTCCTGCTCGCGCGGACCACGCCGAAGGACCAGGTCAAGAAGCGCACCGATGGCCTTTCGGTGTTCATCGTCGACATGCGTGAGGCCAAGAACAAGGGCCTCGAGATCCGCCCGATCCGCACCATGATGAACCACGCCACCACCGAAGTGTTCTTTACCGACATGAAGGTGCCGGCGGAGAATCTGATCGGCGAAGAGGGCAAGGGTTTTCGCTACATCCTCTCCGGCATGAATGCCGAACGCATCCTGATCGCGGCCGAATGCGTTGGCGACGCAAAATGGTTCATCGCGAAGGCCACCAATTACGCCAAGGAGCGCAGCGTTTTCGGCCGGCCGATCGGCCAGAATCAAGGCATCCAGTTCCCGATCGCCAAGGCCTACGCTGCGATGCGCGCGGCCGAATTGATGGTGAAGGAAGCGACGCGCAAATACGAGGCCGGGCTCGACTGCGGCGCGGAGGCCAACATGGCAAAAATGCTCGCGGCCGATGCGTCGTGGGAAGCGGCGAATGCCTGCGTCCAGACCCATGGCGGCTTCGGCTTCGCCGAGGAGTACGACGTCGAGCGCAAATTCCGTGAGACGCGGCTCTATCAGGTGGCGCCGATCTCGACCAACCTCGTGCTGTCCTTCATCGCCGAGCACGTCCTCGGCATGCCCCGTTCGTACTGAGGCAGCCATCATGGGAGCACTTGACGGGATCAGGGTGATTGCGGTCGAGCAGGCGGTGGCGGCGCCGTTCTGCTCGTCGCGGCTGGCGGATGCCGGCGCGGAGGTCATCAAGATCGAGCGGCCGGAAGGCGATTTCGCGCGCGGCTATGACGCGGCGGCCAAGGGCCAGAGCAGCTATTTCGTGTGGCTGAACCGCGGCAAGCAATCCGCCGTGGTCGATCTCGCCACCAAGGAGGGCTGCGCCGAGCTGGAGCGGCTGATCGCGAGCGCGGACGTGCTGATCCAGAACCTCAAGCCGGGCTCGATGGACAAGCTCGGCTTTTCGCGCGAGCGGCTGCTGAAGGATTATCCAAAACTGATCTCGTGCACGATCACCGGCTATGGCGACGAGGGCCCCTATGCGCACCGCAAGGCCTATGATTTGCTGATCCAGGCCGAGAGCGGTCTTGCCTCGATCACCGGCAATCCTGATGGTGCTTCGCGGGTCGGCATGTCGATCGTCGACGTCGCGACCGGCGCCACCGCGCATGCGGCGATTTTGGAGGCGCTGATCGGGCGCGGACGCACCGGCAAGGGCGCCGACATCCGTATCTCCATGTTCGACGTGATGGCGGACTGGTGCACCGTACCGCTGCTCAATTCCGAGGCCGGCAATCCGCCGAAGCGCATGGGGCTCCGCCATCCCTCGATCGCGCCCTATGGCGTGTTCACGTCCAGCGACGGCAAGGATATTCTGATCTCGATCCAGAGCGAGCGCGAGTGGAAGACGCTTTGCGCAAAAGTGCTGGACCAGCCGGATCTGCCCGCCGATCCCCGCGTTGCCAACATGGTCGAGCGCGTGCGCAACCGCGACTTCACCGACAAGACGGTTGCGGATGCCTTCGGCAAGATGACGCGCGATGAGCTGCTCAAGCGGCTGTCCGACGCCGACATCGCCTTTGCCGAGGTCAACACCATGGCCGACCTCGCCAAGCATCCGCATCTGCGCCGCATCGAGGTCGACACGCCGCAGGGACGTGTCAGCTATCCCGCGCCTGCGCCGATCGTCGTCGGCGAGACGCGCAACTATGGTGCCGTGCCAGGGATCGGCGAACGACCGGCCAAAGAATCGTAACAACAAGAGCGAGGCGTCATGACCGAGAAGCTCGACATCGATCATCTCAGGCAATGGATCGGCCGCAGCGATGAGGCGACCGACACCGTCACGTCGCAGCTCGTGAAGGGTCTGCGCGCGACGCTGTTCCAGGAGGTCGGTTCGCCCAAGGCTGGCGACGCGGCGCCGTTCACGGTGCATTGGTGCCTGGCGCAACCGGTGTTTCCGATGTCGATGCTCGGCCCCGACGGCCACCCCACCCGCGGTGGCTTCCTGCCGCCGGTGCCGCTGCCGCGCCGGATGTGGGCCGGTGGCGAGATCGAGTTTCTGCAACCGCTGCGCGTCGGCGATGAATCGACGCGAACCTCGCGCATTGCGGACGTGCAGGTGAAATCAGGCTCGACCGGCACGCTGTGCTTCGTCTCGGTCGAGCACAGCATCTCCTCGCCGCGCGGCATCGCCATCCGCGAGCGGCAGGACATCGTCTATCGCGAGATGACGACGACGCCCGCGCCGGCAAAGGCCCCGCCTCCGCCGCCGAAGGCGCAGCATCGCGAGACGCATGTCTCGGACCCCGTGCTGCTGTTTCGTTATTCCGCGCTGACCTTCAACGGCCACCGCATCCATTACGACCGCGACTATGTCACCAAGGTCGAGGGCTATCCGGGGCTGATCTTCCACGGCCCGTTGCAGGCAACGTTCATCATCGAGATGGCCGCGAACCTGCACGGCGGCAAGGCGCCGAAGAAATTCTCCTATCGCGGACTTCAGCCCCTGTTCGAGGGCTCGGAGTTCTCCATCAACGCCAACGAGACCGAGGCGGGCATGGAGCTGTGGACCGCGAACGCGGAGGGGCAGCCGACGATGAAGGGGACGGCGGTGTGGTAGGTTTGTCATTCCGGGGCATCGCGCAGCGATGAACCCGGAATCTCGAGATTCCGGGTTCGATGCTTCGCATCGCCCCGGAATGACGCCACGACAATAAGCATTCGGGGACGGAAACCATGGCGAAGAACGGCAAGACCGGCAGCAAATCCGTCACCGTCAAGCAGGCGACGCTCGACCTGCTGCGCTCCTTCGGCATCAAGAAGGTGTTCGGCAATCCCGGCTCGACCGAGCTGCCTTTCCTGAGCGACTGGCCCGACGATATCGACTACGTGCTCGCGCTTCAGGAGGCCTCCGCGGTCGGCATGGCCGATGGTTATGCGCAGGCGACGCGCAATGCCGGCTTCGTCAATCTGCATTCGGCCGCCGGCGTCGGCAACGCGCTCGGCAACATCTATACCGCACATCGCAACCAGACGCCGCTGGTGATCACCGCGGGCCAGCAGGCGCGCTCGATCCTCCCGTTGCAGGCGTTCCTCTATGCGGAGCGTGCATCCGAATTCCCGCGGCCTTATGTGAAGTACAGCGTGGAGCCGGCGCGACCCGAGGACGTGCCGGCCGCGATCGCGCGCGCCTATTACACCGCGATGCAGCCGCCATGCGGGCCGACCTTCGTCTCTATCCCGGTCGACGACTGGACGCATGCCGCAGCTCCTGTCGAATCCCGCAAGGTCAGCCGCGAGATCGGGCCCGAGGCTGATGCGATGAAGGCGCTGGTCACAGCGCTCGGTTCGGCCAAACACCCTGCCCTCGTCGTCGGCGCCGGCGTCGATCGCGCCGGCGCGGTCGACCTGATGGTGCGCGTGGCCGAGAAGGCCAGGGCCAGTGTCTGGGTCAGCCCGTTTTCGGCGCGCTGCTCGTTCCCGGAACGTCATCCCCAGTTCGCGGGCTTCCTGCATGCCTCGCCGGCGCAATTGTCGGACGCGCTGCGCGAGCACGACCTCGTCATCGTGATCGGCGCGCCGGTGTTCACCTTCCACGTCGAAGGCCACGCCGCGATCTTCGACGGCGGCGCGACGATCTTCCAGATCACCGATGACCCGGATGCCGCAGCGGTGACGCCGGTCGGAACCAGCATCATCGCGACGATGAAGCCGGCGCTCACGGCGCTGCTCGATCTCCTGCCCGAGAGCAAGCGCGCGGCACCGAAGGGGCGTACGCTGCCGCCGGCCCCGCAAGCCGGCGATCCGCTGCCGGTCGAATTCCTGCTGCATTCGCTGTCGCAGGCGATGCCGGATGGCGCGTCACTGGTCGAGGAAATCCCCTCGCACCGACCGGCGATGCAAAAGTTCATGCCGATGCGCGGCCAGGACAGTTTTTACACCATGGCGAGCGGCGGCCTCGGTTACTCGCTGCCGGCTGCGGTCGGCATGGCGCTCGGCAAGCCGAACAGCCGCACGGTGTGCCTGATCGGCGACGGCTCGGCGATGTATTCGATCCAGGCGCTATGGACCGCCGTGCAGCGCAAGCTGCCGCTCACCATCGTCGTCATCAACAATTCCGGCTACGGCGCGATGCGCTCGTTCAGCCAGGTGATGCAGGTGAGGAACGTGCCGGGACTCGAACTGCCGGGCATCGATTTCGTCCGGCTCGCCGAAGGCATGGGTTGCCACGCGGTGCGGGTGAGCAAGGCAGCTGAGCTCGGCGAGGCGCTCAAGCGCGGGATGGCGCACGAAGGCACGAGCCTCGTCGAGGTGGTCGTGGATTCGGCGGTGCCGGTGCTGTACGGGCAGAAGCATTGACGACGTCGTCCCGGCGAAGGCCGGGACCCATAGCGCGCAATTCATCGATTGTGCGCGGCGCCAATCCCGAACAACCAATCTTCACAAAACGTCTCCCTGAGGTTATGGGTCCCGGCCTTCGCCGGGACGACACCAGTTTTTTGGCCAATGCCGCCGCGCAAATCTAAGACGCCAGGAATCCGCCATCGGCTGCCAGCACATGCCCGACGACATAGGACGACGCGTCGGACGATAGCCACACCACCCCCTCGGCCACCTCCTCCGGGCTCCCCATCCGCCGCAGCGGCAAACCCGCGCTGACGGTTGCGACATCGCCGACACCGGCGCGCAGCATCATGTCGGTGACGACGCGGCCGGGGGCGATGGCGTTGATGCGGATGCCGCGCGGCGCGTTCTCCATCGCAGCAGAACGTGTCAGCGAGATCGCCGCGGCTTTGGATGCCGAGTAGAGTGAGAAGCCGGGATTGGGGTTGCGCACGCCGCTGACGGAGGCGTTGACGACGATGCTGCCGCGGCCTTTCGCGAGCATGACCGGCAATTGATGGCGCAGGCACAGGAACAGCGCACGGACATTGGTGTCGAACACGCTGTCATAGACATCCATGCCCTGCTCCTCCAGCGGCGCGCGGCGCTCCTGGAAGCCGGCATTGTTGAAGGCGACGTCGAGCCGGCCGCATCGCTCGACCGCCGTGGCAACGATGCGTGCGACGTCGTCTTCGCGCGTGATATCGGTCTTGATCGCGATGGCATCCGCACCGAGTTCGCGGCACGCCGCGGCGGTGGCGTCGATCTCGGCTTCGCGTCGGCCCGCCAGGACAATCGCCTCCGCGCCTTCGGACGCCATTCGCAACGCCGTGGCACGGCCGATGCCGCTTCCGCCACCCGTCACCAGGCAGACCTTGCCCCTCATCCGCGCTCCCGGCGGCAAAGTTCCGCTCATGGCTCACTCCAAAACGCTTGCGCGCGCCGTTGCACGCATATAGTTGTATGATACAACTATATGCGTGGAGTCAAGCATGACCGGGCTTTCGCTGATCGACGACATCCGCGCGGCCTCGCGCCTGATGGTGCGCGAGCTCGGCTTCATGGATGCGACCGTGGCGGCATCGGACTATCCGCCGTCGGCCGTGCATACGATCCTGGAGATCGGTATTCGTGGGCCGATGAATTCGGGCGAGCTCAGCGATTTCCTGCGGCTGGAGAAATCGAGCGTCAGCCGCCTGGTGCGCAAGCTGATCGACTGCGGCGAGTTGCGGGAGACGCCCGATGACGCCGACGCACGCAGCAAGCTGCTGTCGCTGACGGCGAAGGGCCGCCGCACGCTGGAGGCGCTGCACGCGTTCGGACGGCAGCAGGTGAGTGGCGCACTTGCGGCGCTGACGGAGGCCGAGCAGCGCACGGTGCGGGAAGGGATGATGCTTTATGCGCAGGCTTTGCGGCAGAGCCGGGTGGAGGGCGAGGTGAAGTCGGCGGCGTGACCACCAGCGTCGTCCCGGCGAAGGCCGGGACCCATACCCACAGGCGGATGTGGTCACGAGGACTCGGAGTTTACGGCCGAGCCAAACAACTACTCCCTGGGATTATGGGTCCCGGCCTTCGCCGGGACGACAGCGAGTGTTGGCGCCCGCCTTCCCTACGTCCCGAAGTCTTCCCGCATCCTCGCCTGGATCTTGGCCATGCCGCCGATCCAGCGGTCGTAATTCTCGGTCTTCTTGCGCATGTAGCCGAGCACCTGCGGGTGCGGCAGGATCAGGAACGTCTCCTGCGCGAGGCCGGCGAGCACGTCGTTCGCGACCTGCTCGGGCGAGAGGTCACCGTCGCCGGATTGCGGGCCCTTCGGAATCGAACGCAGCATGTTGGTGTCGACGCCCTGCGGGCAGAGGATCGAGACACGGATGTTGTGCGCCTTGTGCGAGATCGCGAGATTTTCGGCAAAGCCGACCGCGGCATGCTTGGTGGTGGAGTAAGCCGGACTGCCGACCTGCGACAGCAGCCCCGCGGCCGAGATGGTGTTGAGGAAATAACCGCCGCCACGCGTCTTCATGCGCGGGATCAGATGCCGCGCCGCATAGACATGCGCCATGACGTGAATAGCCCAGCTGCGCTGCCACGGCTCATCCGAGGCGCCGCCGGCATTGACCGACATCGGATCAAAACCGCCGCCGATGCCGGCATTGGAGCAGAACAATTCGATCGGGCCGAACTGCCGCTCGGTCTCCTCGATGACGTGGGAAATATCCTTTTCCTGCGCGACATCGCATTTGAACGCCGCGCCATCCACCGTGGCAGCGACAGCCCGCGCATTGTCCGCGTCCATGTCGGCGACGACCACCTTGGCCGCACCCGCCTTGTGAAACGCCTCGCAGAGCGCCTTGCCGATGCCGTTGGCGCCGCCCGTGACGACCACGACCTTGCCGGTCACCTGCATGCGACGTCTCCTCTTGTCTTATACCGCTTCGCTTATTCCGTTTCGCGGAGCTTGCTCAGCTCAACACGAGGTCGAGCACCGCGGTATAATGGCATGCCGCGCCGGCCAAGACAAAGCCGTGCCAGATCGCATTCTGGAAGCGCAGCCGCCGCCAGGCATGGAAGATCACGCCAAAACTGTAGAGCAGGCCGCCCGCAAGGATGAAGCCCAGCACCAGCGCAGGCAGCGCCTTGACCACGGAATCGTAGAGCATGATGCCGCTCCAGCCCATGGCGAGATAGATGCCGACCGCAACGCGGTCGAACCGGCCGGGGTAGAGAAGTTTCAGCACGATGCCAAGCATCGCCACGCACCAGACGCCGGTGAGCAGCACCAGCGCGAAGCCGCTGTCCTTCACCTCCAGGATGAACGGCGTGTAGGTCGCCGCGATCAGGAGATAGATCGCCGAATGGTCGAATCGCCGCAGCAGCCATTTGGCCGGTGAGATCGGCCAGAGATTATAGGTCGCCGACAACACCAGCATCGAGAGTAGGCCGGCGACGTAGATCGCGACGCCGACGATGTCGGTCGCGTCGGCATAGAGCACCGTCAGCACCACCAGCACGGTCGCGGCAATGATGCCGCAGAGCACGCCGATCGCGTGGATCACGCCGTCGGCGATCAACTCGGCGCGGTCGTAATGCCAGCCGACCGCGTCGGCGGCGGCGTGGACGGAGGAGGATGCGAGCTGTTTCAGTTGGAAGACGGTCATGGCAATCCGCAAAGTGAGACAATACCCTCTTGTATGGGTATTTCGGGATCGGCGCGTCGTTCAAACGGCTGATTTGCCGACAAAGACGGTGGAAGTATGAAGCTTGATTTTCCTCAGGCAGTTGCCATTTTTGTGACTAGTCCTTTTTGCGTATCCGCCCCCGCCCGGGATTCCCAACGTTCATATGGCATTTAGTTTCCAGGATATGTTCGAGGAGGCGCGCCTGTCGGCTCGGGCGCTGATCGACTACGGCGAGCATTTCTTCAATCCGACGGTACGATTGGGGGTCACCGGCCTGTCGCGGGCCGGCAAGACCGTGTTCATCACCGCGCTGATCCACGGTCTGACGCGCGGTGGGCGGTTTCCGGTGTTCGAGGCCTATTCATCCGGGCGGATCGCGCGGGCGCATCTGGCGCCGCAGCCGGACGATGCCGTGCCGCGCTTTGCCTATGAGAGCCATCTGCGCGCGCTGATCGAGGAGCGGCGCTGGCCGAGCTCGACTGTCGACATCAGCGAGCTCAGGCTGGTCATCGACTACCAGCGCCAGAACGGCGCCGACCGCACGCTGACGCTCGACATCGTCGACTATCCCGGCGAGTGGTTGCTCGATCTGCCGCTGCTTCAGAAGAGTTTTGAGCAATGGTCGGCCGAAAGCCTGGCGTTGTCGCGCGAGGCGCCGCGCGTCCATCTTGCCGCGGATTGGCACGCGCATCTCGCAACCCTCAAGCCCGAGGCGCGCGAGGATGAACAGGCGACGCTCACGGCCGCAAAGCTCTTCAGGGGCTATTTGCAAGGCTGCCGCGACGAGCGGTTTGCGATGAGCCTGCTGCCACCCGGCCGCTTCCTGATGCCGGGCAATCTGGCCGACACACCGGCGCTGACTTTTGCGCCGCTCGACGTTCCCGCGGGCGGCCAGGCGCCGGAGGGATCGCTGTGGGCCATGATGGTGCGCCGCTATGAGGCCTACAAGGATGTCGTGGTGCGGCCGTTCTTCCGTGATCATTTTGCCCGGCTCGATCGCCAGATCGTGCTTGCCGATGCGCTCGCCGCATTCAACGCCGGCCCCGAAGCGCTGCATGATCTCGAAGCCGCACTCGCGGGCATTCTCGACTGCTTCAACATCGGCCGCAGCACGTTCCTCAGCGGCCTGTTTCGGCCGCGCATCGACCGCGTGCTGTTCGCGGCGACCAAGGCGGATCACCTGCATCATTCCAGCCACGACCGGCTCGAGGCCGTGCTGCGCCGCGCGGTCTCGGGCGCCGTCGCCCGCGCGGAAACTACCGGCGCGGCGATCGACGTTGTCGCACTCGCCGCCGTCCGCGCCACGCGCGAGGCGCAGGTCGCGCATGGCCGTGACAAATTGCCGTCAATTTTGGGAACACCGGCCGCGGGCGAAAGCGCCGGCGGCGAGTTCTTCGACGGCAACACGGAAGTCGCGACCTTTCCGGGCGACCTGCCGCTGGATCCCGAGCCGCTGTTCAATGGCACCGATGCGTTCCGCGGGCTCTCGACCGGGCCCCACGAAAAGAGCGATTTTCGCTTTCTGCGCTTTCGTCCCCCGAAGCTCGAACGCGAGGGAGCCGACCAGCCGGCGCTGCCTCACATCCGCCTCGACCGTGCCTTGCAGTTCCTGATCGGAGACAAATTGTCATGAACGACCGATCGAAGCCACGGCGACCGGCGACGTTCCGGCTCGACGACCCCGGCGTCGTCGTCACCGAGGCAGACGAGACGACGCGGCTCGGCCGCACCACCATCCAGATCACGCCGGAGCCCGATCCGACGAATTTGCCGGTGCCGATCGCAGCGACGCTTCCGGCGCGGCGTGGCTTTCCCTGGGGGGCGCTGTTCTGGTCGGGCGTCGCCGGGCTGACGCTGCTCGGCGTCGGGCTTGGTGTCGTCCGTCTGATCGAGGATCTGTTTGCACGCAGCGACAGCCTCGGCTTCGTCGGACTGGCGCTTGCCTCCCTCACCGCCCTTGCGCTCGCGGTGGTGACCGGACGCGAGGCATTCGGGCTGGCGCGGCTGGCAACGATCGAAAAGCTGCATCAGCGCGCAGCCGCCGTCCTTGCCAGCGACGATCGCAACGAGAGCCGTATCATCGTGCAGGACCTGCTCAAGATCGCGCATCAGAACCCGCAGCTCGCGCGCGCCCGCGCCACGCTGGAAAGCCACGCCGGCGAAATCATCGACGGCGCCGACATGATCCGGCTCGCCGAGCGCGAATTGATGTCGCCGCTGGACATCGAGGCGCGGCGGCTGGTGTCGTCAGCCGCGCAGAAGGTCTCGATCGTCACGGCGGTTTCGCCCCGCGCGCTGATCGATGTGTTGTTCGTGTTCGTGGCGTCGCTGAGATTGATACGCCAACTCGCTTTTCTCTACGGCGGCCGTCCCGGCGCACTCGGCATGATCCGCCTGCTCCGCCACGTCATCGCCCATCTCGCCATCACCGGCGGCATGGCGGCGAGCGACAGCCTGGTGCAGCAGATGCTCGGCCACGGCATTGCGGCGAAGCTGTCGCAGCGGCTGGGCGAAGGCATGCTGAATGGATTGCTGACGGCCCGGCTGGGCCTCGCCGCGATCGACGTCACACGGCCGCTGCCGTTCGCGGCCCTGCCGCCGCCAAAGCTGTCGGACCTCGCGACGGATCTGCTGCGGAAGAAAGACGACGAGGAGTAGCGTTCTGTTTGCGCGACGCCCTCGTTTTCCCCTCTCCCCTTGTGGGAGAGGGTGGCTCGACGCGCAGCGGCGAGACGGGTGAGGGGTCTCTCTCCGCGCGCGCCTCTCGCAGTCGTCTTAGCCGATAGAGACCCCTCATCCGGCGCTTCGCGCCACCTTCTCCCACAAGGGGAGAAGGAAGAAGCCCGCCTTGCTAGGCGAGCGTACGCAACTCAAACTCGCCCGCCAGCACGCGCCACTGGAACAGCGGTGAGTCCTTCGGCGGTGAGAGCTCCGGGGTCCAGCCTGAAAGCTTCTCCACCACGTAATTGTCCATGACGAGACCGCGCCAGCGGCGCTCGACTTGACCGAGCGGCTCGCGCTTGGCGGGGATGTTCTCCCACAGCGGCGAGCGATTGTCCGGCTCGCGTCCGACATAGATGCCGGCGTGCCCCCGGATCCGGTCCAGGCCGGGATCGCGAAAGTCCTGGAAGCGGCCGCGCTCGTTGATCTCGATTACGGGCACGCGGCCCCTGAACAGCCAGCGCATCATGGCATAGGTGCGGTAGTCCGTCGTGGCGATCCAGGTCGCGCCGGTCTCGTCCAATGCGGCCTGTGCGCGCGCGGCGACCTGCTCGTAGCCGGATTCGGCACCGATCGGATCGATCTTGCCGAGAAAATTCCAGGGCGCGGCGACGTAATAGAGGAACACGATGACGACAAAGGCGATGCCCGAGACCACCGCCGTGTTGGCCCAGAACAGCGACGCCCTGATCATCCGCGCCGATCTTCCTTCACGCGAGAGCATGGTGAGGTTGACGGCGGCAGCGGCGAAACCGACCAGCCACATGAACATCGGCCAGGTGTCGCCGACGCGGAGGGTCAGGGATTTCGCCAGGAAATAGAGAAACGGCACCAGGACCGCGGTCGACAACAAAATCGCGACCGGCTCGCGCGTGCGATAGCCGCGCCACGCCGTCATCACCACCCCCGTCAGCACCACCGGCAGCATGACGAAGCCGACCAGACCGAATTGGAGGCCGATGTAATCGCCGAAGGTGCGGAGCGAGATGCCGTAGCTGGTGGTGGCGCGCACGCCCTGGAAGCGGATCGCGGCCCAGTCGTGCTGCACGTTCCAGATCAGGACGGGCGAGAACACGGCGATTGCGGTCAGGACCGCGAGATATGGATAGGGGCTGCGCAGCCAGCGCCAGCGCCAATCCGGCACCAGCAGAAAGGCGGCAACCGCCGGCGCGAACATGATCACGGTGAATTTCGACAGCATCGCCAGCCCGGCGAACAGGCCGGCCGCGAGCCACCAGCGGCCGTCGCCGCCCTGCGCAAGCCGCGCCAGGCACCACATCATCGCCACCGCAAACGGGATCATGGCGACATCGGGCGCAACCTTGGCCATCAGCAGGCCGTAATAGAGCGCGGCCTCCGGCATCAGTACCGCGAGCACGACGGCGCGCACATCATGGGTGAGGCGGCGGACGATGTCGGCGAGCAGGAGCTGCGTCACCAGCATCGCGACGATGCCGCCGAAGCGCACACCGAGCGTGGTGTCGCCGAAGATCGCAGTGCCGAACCGGATCAGCCAGGCGATGCCGGGGGGATGATCCAGGAAGCTGAGCGCCGTCTCCTGCGACCACGTCCAGTAATAGGCCTCGTCCGTACGCAGCTCGATGGCGGAGGCGTAGACCATGCGCAGCAGCGTCATCGCAGCAATGATCGCCGCGGCCATGACGAGCGGCCGGCGCGCCGCGCCTACGGGGGGCATCGTGATGTCGGGAGCTGTCGTCACGGCGGCGCTTTTCGCCAACCTGGGAGGGGGAGTCAATGTTGAGGGAAGAAACCTGTCATCCCGGGGCGCGACGTAGTCGCGAGCCCGGGACCTATAGCCACAGGGAGTGGCGTGGCACGAGCTGATCGCCACGAGTCGTCGCCAAACCCGGTCCGGTGGCTATGGGTCCCGGATCTGCGCGCGCCCAAGGGCGCGCTTGTCCGGGACGACGTCGAGTGAGCGGCGGCGTGCCGCGGATGTGATCCCGCAAGCGGGCCATCCCCGGAATTAAACGCGACGCTGGCTGTTCTCCTTCATGAACTGATACAACAGAATCATGGCCGCAACCGCATCCTCACGATTTTCCGAGCTTTCTCGCGCCATCAGCTTGCGCCAGCTGCGGCTGGTCTGCGGCGTCATCCTGTTCGCCTATGTCATCAGCCATTTCCTCAACCATGCGCTCGGCAACATCTCGGTCGATGCCATGGAGATCGGGGTCTACTACCACACGCTGTTCTGGCAGTTCCTTCCGGTTGCGATCGTGTTCTACACGGCGGCGCTGACCCATATGGGGCTCGGCATCTATGCGCTGTATCAGCGCCGGCAGTTCCGCTGGCGGACGGTCGAGCCGCTGCAGCTCGTGCTCGGCTTGAGCATCCCTGCCCTCGTCATGGGGCATGTGATCGGCGTAAGGCTGGGGCAGACGCTGTACGGACACCAGAAACTCTATCCGCAAGAACTCTATCTGTTCTTTGTCGCATCGCCAGGTCGGATCTGGACGATGACGATCCTGCTTCTCATCGCCTGGGTGCACGGCTGCATCGGCATCTATTTCTGGCTTCGCCTCAAACCGCTCTTCACGCGCGCGGCGCCCTATCTGCTCGCGGCGGCCGTGCTGATTCCGACGCTGTCGCTGCTGGGTGTCTACCAGGGTGGCCGTAGCGTCGAGATCGAGGCCGATGATGGGGAATGGCGGACGCATAATCTCACGCGCCGCCAGGTCGGCACGACGGCCGAGGCCACGACGCTCGACCGCATCACCGGCGGCCTCACCGCCGGTTATCTCGGATTGCTCGCTTTGGCGCTGGCCGCACGCGGCGTACGGGCCTTGCGCGAACGACGCGGTGGCATGATCGCGCTGTCCTACGGCAACGGCAAGACGGTGCGCGTCCCAAAAGGCCTCTCCGTGCTGGAGGCGAGCCTTCGCCACAATGTGCCGCATGCCAGCGTCTGCGGCGGCCGCGCCCGCTGCTCGACCTGCCGCATCCGCATCATCGGCGATCATGACGCCCTGCCCGAGCCGTCGCAGCGCGAGGCGTTCGTGCTCACCCGTGTCGGCACCAGCGACCCCTCGATCAGGCTCGCCTGCCAGCTGCGGCCGACGTCGGATCTCTCCTTCTTCCAGCTCTTCACCGCGCATACCCTGACAGCGAGCGCGCAGGCCTCGACGCCCGCCAGAATCGGCCAGGAGCGCTATCTCGTCAGCCTGTTCGTGGACATGCGCGGCTCGACACAGCTCGCCGAGAAGCGGCTGCCGTTCGACACCGTGTTCATCGTCAACCGCTTCCTCGGCGCCGTCTCGCAGGCCGTGATCGAGAATGGCGGCCAGCCAAACCAATTCGTCGGCGACGGCATGCTGGCGCTGTTCGGACTGAGTGCCGATCCGCAAGAGGCCTGCCGGCAGGCGCTAAAGGCCGCCGCCGGCATCGCCAGGCAAATCGACGAGCTGAACGAGCTCCTGAGCCACGATCTGCGCCAGCCGATCCGCTTCGGCATCGGCATCCACGGCGGCGAGGTCATCATCGGGGACATCGGCTATCGCGATCACATCGTCTTCACGGCGCTAGGCGATGCCGTCAACGTCGCGGCCCGGCTCCAGGACATGACCAAGACACTGGCCTGCGAAGCGGTCGTGTCGGAGGAAGTCCGCCGCACCGCCGGCCTTGCCGACGATGCGCTGCCGCAGCAGGAGGTCGCGATCCGCGGCCGCGACGAACCGATGGCCGTGCGCGTCGTCGCGGACGCCAGGGAGCTGTCGGCGCTCGTCGACCACGGCGAACGCGTCGCGGCGTAACACCGGCTTGCTGCAACGCAGCGGCATGGGCCTGCTGCGAAAGCACGAATTGACTTCATCCGAGTCGTTGCGACAGATGAGCGCGAGATCGCGGTGATGACCGCCATCAAACGAAAAGCTCCGGGAGGAGACCACATGTTCGATCGACGCGACCTGCTCAAAGGAGCAGGCCTTGCCGCTGTTGCGACCGCCCTGAACCCGACCAAGGCGCTGGCACTCGACACCGTCACCCTTCCCTTTGCCAATGGCGAACGGCCATTGGTGAAATATCCGCAGAAGCGGCCGATGATCGGCCTGACTAGCCGCCCGCCGCAGCTCGAGACGCCGTTCGCGGTGTTCAACGACGGCCCGATCACGCCGAATAACGCGTTCTTCGTGCGCTATCACCTTTCCGACCTGCCCTACAGTCTCGATCCCGACAAGTTCACGCTCGAGGTCAAGGGCAAGGTCGACAAGCCGCTCAAGCTGTCGCTGAAGGACATAAGGAAGATGAAGGCGACCGAGATCGTCGCCGTCAACCAGTGCTCCGGCAACAGCCGCGGCTTCCTGGATCCGCGCGTGGCCGGCGGCCAGCTCGCCAACGGCGCGATGGGCAATGCGCGCTGGCGCGGCGTACCGCTGAAGGCCGTGCTGGCGATGGCGGGCGTGCAGAGCGGCGCCAAGCAGGTCACCTTCAACGGCATGGACGGTCCGGTCAGCGACAAGACGCCCGACTTCGTCAAGGCGCTCGATATCGATCACGCCAGCGACGGCGAGGTGATGTTGGCCTATGGCATGAACGGCGAGGACCTGCCGTTCCTCAACGGCTTTCCGCTCCGCCTGATCGTGCCCGGCTATTACGGCACCTACTGGGTCAAGCACCTCAACGAGATCACCGTCGTCGACAATGTCTATGACGGTTTCTGGATGAAGTCGGCGTATCGCATTCCGGACACGCCGAACAATGCGGTCGAGCCGGGCACCGCGCCGAAGGCGACGATCCCGATCAACCGCTTCACCATCCGTTCCTTCATCACCAGCGTCCCCGACGGCGCCAAGCTGAAAGCAGGCGGCACCACGCTGCGCGGCATCGCCTTCGACGGCGGCAAGGGCATCAAGGAGGTCGCGGTCTCCACCGACGGCGGCAAGACCTGGACCGGCGCTAGGCTCGGCAAGGATCTTGGCAAATACTCGTTCCGTGAATGGACGCTGCCGGTGAAGCTCGCGGCGGGCTCCCACGAGCTCAAGGTGCGCGCCACCGGCAATGGCGGCGAAACCCAGCCGGATACGCCGCGCTGGAATCCGGCGGGCTATCTTCGCAACGTCGTCGAAACCGTCCGCGTCACCGTGGCTTGAGGGGAATGATCATGCAGCGCACCGTTTTCCTCGCCGTCTCGTTCGCCCTCGCCGCCGTGGTGGGTTCGGCTCTTGCAGCACCGGTCAATTACAAGACCCCCGATGAGGTCGCGGCGTTCAAGCCCGGGCCCAATCTCGAAGTGGTTCAGGGCAATTGCACGGCCTGCCACTCGTCCGACTACATCAACACGCAGCCGCCGATGAAGGACAGGAAAGGTTTCTGGCAGGCCGAGGTGACCAAGATGATCAAAGTCTATGGCGCCCCCATTGACGATGCCGATGTCGGCAAGATCGTCGATTATCTGGCCGCGACTTATTGACGGATGGCGCGCGGCGCGCGGACCAAGTGACCGCGAAACGGGCAAATCCGGCAAAAACGCCGCGAAGTTGAGCGGAATTCGGCGAAATGCCGATGTGGTTTGAGCTACCAAGCCAGCCACATTCCGCGTATCGTATTAGGACCGAACCGGCCGGTTGGCGGGGACTGGCGGTTCGAGATCTCGGAGGAAGACCCGCGGAGAAGTCGTGATGGCTAAAGGTACGGTCAAGTGGTTCAACCCGACGAAGGGTTATGGATTTATCCAGCCTGCGTCGGGCGGCAAGGATGTGTTCGTGCATATCTCGGCAGTGCAGAAAGCCGGTCTGTCGTCCCTGAACGAAGGACAGACGGTGGAATATGAAGAGATCGCAAACCGAGGCAAAAGCTCCGCAGAGAACCTCAAAGTATAAGCCCGCCAGCTGTTGCTAACTCCCGGATCGATCCGGGAGCCGGGCCAAGAAATTTCAGAAGACGGTCAGTGCATTCGACGACAGGCGTTGCGATTGCACACGGAAAACTATTTTGCCCGCGAAGACCGCCCGTTCGACGCCACAGCAATGACAATCGCGACAGCACTTCGTTAGTCCACCGGCAATGGTGCGTCGCGCTTGATCTCTTCCATCACCGCATAGGTTCGCGTTTCGCGCACGCCCGGCATCGACAGCAGGGTCTCGCCGAGGAAACGTCGATACGCGGTCATGTCTGCCAGCCGCGCCTTCACAAGATAGTCGAAGCCGCCGGCAACCATGTGACACTCCAGCACTTCGGGCGCGAGTTTCACCGCGCGCGCAAAACGCTCGAAATTGTCGGGCGTGGTCTTGTCGAGCAGCACCTCGACGAACACCAGGAGCCCGAGGCCGAGCCGGTGCGGGTTGAGCCGCGCGCCATAGCCTTCGATAAAGCCCTCTCGCTGCAAACGCTTCAGCCGCTCGCCGATCGAGGTCGGCGATAGCCCGATGCGTTCCGCGAGCTCGACATTGGCGATTCGCCCGTCTTGCTGCAAAATCGAGAGGATTCTCCGGTCGGTTCGATCTAATTCCATAGTTCATAAGGCCAAATGACTAGATGGCTTCATTTTCTAAGCCGAATGAGCTAAATTGTCTATCGAGCTAAGGTAGCGTGAGCATTATCCTGGATTGAAGCCACAGGACACGCCATGCCGAACGTTCCGCCTCCCTTCTCCGCAGCCTACGCGCCCGATGATGCCGACATCGCCGCGCGCCTGTTGCCATCTGCACATCTCGGCGCGCCGCAGGAGGCGCGGATCGATCGCACCGCGACCCGGCTGATCGAAGCGATCCGCAAGCGCGACGACCGGCTTGGTGGGGTCGAGGACATGCTGCGGGAGTTCGCGCTCTCGACCAAGGAAGGGCTCGCCTTGATGGTGCTGGCCGAGGCGCTGCTGCGCGTGCCGGACGCGCGCACCGCCGACCAGTTCATCGAGGACAAGCTCGGCGAGGGCGACTTCATCCACCACGAGACCAAGTCCACCGCCTTCCTGGTCAACGCCTCGGCCTGGGCATTGGGCCTCTCGGCACGGGTGATCCAGCCCGGCGAGACGCCCGACGGCACCATCGGCCGGCTGGTGAAGCGGCTGGGCGCACCGGCGGTGCGCACCGCCACGCGCCAGGCGATGCGGCTGATGGGCAATCATTTCGTGCTGGGCGAGACAATCGCGCAGGCCCTGGAGCGGGCGCGGCCGCGCTCCGGTGAGAGGGCGCGCTATTCCTTCGACATGCTCGGCGAAGGCGCGCGCACGGCTGCCGACGCCAAGCGCTATTTCGACGCCTATGCCAGTGCGATCGAGAGGATCGGCAAGGCGGCCGGCAACCATCCCCTGCCCGACCGGCCCGGCATCTCCGTCAAACTCTCGGCACTGCATCCGCGCTTTGAGGCGATCAGGCGCGAGCGCGTGGTGGCTGAGCTGGTGCCGCAACTGCTGGACTTGGCGCAGCGCGCCAAGGCCCACGATCTCAATTTCACCGTCGATGCCGAGGAAGCCGACCGGCTGGAATTGTCCCTCGATGTGATCGCGGCAACGCTCGCTGATCCCTCGCTTGCCGGTTGGGACGGATTTGGCCTCGCGATCCAGGCCTATCAGAAGCGCGCCGGCGCCGTGATCGACTATGTCGATGCGCTCGCCCGCGCGCATGACCGCAAGCTGATGGTGCGGCTGGTCAAGGGCGCCTATTGGGACAGCGAGATCAAGCGCGCGCAGGAGCGCGGGCTCGACGGCTATCCCGTGTTCACCCGCAAGGCGATGACGGATCTGAACTACGTCGCCTGCGCTCAAAAGCTGTTGAGCCTGCGGCCACGCATCTTCCCGCAATTCGCCACCCACAACGCGCTGAGCGTCGCGACCGTGCTGGAGCTTGCCGGTGCGAACGGCGGCTTCGAATTCCAGCGCCTGCATGGCATGGGCGAGGCGCTCTACGAGCAGCTCGCCAAGGACCACCCCGACATCGCCTACCGCACCTACGCCCCGGTCGGCAGCCATCGCGACCTGCTCGCCTATCTGGTGCGGCGACTGCTGGAGAACGGTGCCAACTCCTCCTTCGTGGCGCAGGCATCCGATTACCGCGTGCCCGTTACGGCGCTGTTGCAACGTCCGGCAGATGCCATCGTCCGGCCGCAGCAGGCGGCCCATCCCAAGATTCCGCTGCCGGGCGATCTGTTCGCGCCGGAGCGGCGCAATTCGCGCGGCGTCGAATTCGGCGCGCGCGCCGCGCTCGACCGGTTACTGACCGACGTCAAGGCCGAGAGGATCGATCTCAAGCCGATCGCCGATGCAACGCCGGATCAGGCCAACGCGGCCGTGACGGCTGCGCGCGCGGGCTTTGCCGCCTGGAGCCGGACTCCGGCAGCCACGCGCGCGGCGGCGCTGGAGCAGGCCGCGCATCTTCTGGAGAACCGCGCGCCCCATTTCATCGCGCTGCTGCAACGCGAGGGTGGCAAGACGCTCGACGATGCGCTGTCGGAGCTGCGCGAGGCCGCCGACTTCTGCCGCTATTACGCCGCGCTGGGCCGCAAGCTGTTCGGCAATGATGTGGCGATGCCGGGTCCGACCGGCGAGAGCAATGCGCTGGCCATGCGCGGCCGCGGCGTCTTCGTGGCGATCTCGCCATGGAATTTTCCGCTGGCGATCTTCCTCGGCCAGGTCACGGCCGCGCTGATGGCCGGCAACAGCGTGGTGGCCAAGCCCGCAGAGCAGACCCCGCGCATCGCGGTTGAGACGGTGCGGCTGCTGCACGAGGCCGGCATCCCCGCGAGCGCGCTGCACCTCGTCGCCGGCGACGGCCGCATCGGCGCCGCGCTGACCGCGCACCCGGATATCGGCGGAATCGTCTTCACCGGCTCGACCGAGGTCGCACGCAGCATCAACCGGGCGCTGGCGGCCAAGGACGGACCGATCGTGCCGCTGATCGCGGAGACCGGTGGTATCAACACCATGATCGCGGATGCGACCGCGTTGCCCGAGCAGGTCGCAGACGACGTCGTCACCTCGGCGTTTCGTTCCGCCGGCCAGCGCTGCTCGGCGCTGCGGCTGCTGTTCGTGCAGGAGGACGTTGCCGACCGCATGATCGAGATGATCGCGGGCGCGGCGCGCGAGTTGAAGATCGGCGATCCGAGCGACGTCGCGACCCATATCGGCCCGGTGATCGATGTCGAGGCCAAGCAGCGCCTCGATGCGCACATCGCACGAATGAAGACCGAGGCGCGGCTGCACTTTGCCGGCACCGCGCCGGAGGGCTGCTTCGTCGCGCCGCATATTTTCGAGCTTGGCGATGCCGGCCAGCTGACCTCGGAGGTGTTCGGCCCGATCCTCCACGTCGTGCGCTATCGTGCCGAACATCTCGAACGCGTCCTGCAAGCCATCGAGCGCACCGGCTACGGGCTGACGCTCGGCATCCATTCCCGTATCGACGATACGATCGAGGCGATCGTCGACCGTGTCCAGATCGGCAACATCTACGTCAATCGCAACATGATCGGCGCCGTGGTCGGCGTACAGCCGTTCGGCGGCAACGGCCTTTCCGGAACCGGGCCGAAAGCCGGCGGCCCGCACTACCTCGCGCGCTTCGCGACCGAGCAGACCGTGACCATCAACACCGCAGCAGCCGGCGGCAACGCTGCCCTGCTCGCAGGGGATGAGTGAGGCGCGGCGAGGAGCGTTGCATCCCGCCGAAACATCGGTCTAATGCTGCCGTGACGTGGCCCTCGCCAATTCCAGCGCGCGGGAATCAACACGAGCGAGGGAGCGACGCCGCAATGGAAAAGGGCATTTTTGCAGGGCTCAAGGTGCTGGATTGCGCGAGTTTCATCGCAGCACCAGCCGCCGCGACCGTGCTGTCGGATTTCGGCGCCGATGTCGTCAAGATCGAGCCGCCCGGTGCCGGCGATCCCTACCGCAATCTGCCCAACATTCCGGGATATCCGACCAGCGAGCATAATTTCGCCTGGCTGCTGGAGGCCCGCAACAAGAAGAGCATCGCGCTCGACCTCGCAAAGCCCGAGGCGCAGGCCGTGCTCTACAAGCTCGTGGAAGAGGCCGACGTCTTCATCACCAACATGCCGCCGCCGGTGCGCGCCAAGCTCGGCATCACCTATGACCATCTCGCCCATCTCAACGACCGCCTGATCTACGCCTCCTTCACTGGCTATGGCGAAAAAGGCGAAGAGGCCAACAAGCCCGGCTTCGACAGCAACGCCTATTGGGCGCGCTCCGGCCTGATGGACCTCGTCCGCGCCGACACCGACACGACGCCGGCCCGCTCGGTCGCCGGCATGGGCGACCATCCCTGCGCCATGGCGTTCTACGGCGCCATCGTCACCGCGCTGTACCAGCGCGAGAAGACGGGCAAGGGCTCGCATGTCGCCTCCAATCTGATGGCGAACGGCGTGTGGGCCGCTAGCGTGCTGGCGCAGGCTAAACTCTGCGGCGCCAAGTTCGCCGAGCGGCGGCCGCGCGAACGCGCGTTGAATGCGGTCGCCAATCACTACCAGTGCAAGGACGGCCGCTGGCTGATCCTGTCGCTGCTGAGCGAGGAGAAGCAGTTTCCGACGCTGGCCAAGTGTCTCGGCCGCGAAGACCTCATCACCGATCCGCGCTTCGCCACCAAGCCCGACCGCCACGCCCGCTCCGTCGAGCTGATCAAGATCTTTGACGAAACCTTTGCGACCAAAGATCTCGCCGAATGGCGCAAGATCCTCGACGGCAACGGGCTGGTGTTCGGCATCGTCGGCATTCTGGACGACATCCCGAACGACAAGCAGATGCTCGACAACGAAGTTCTGGTACCGTTCGAGAACGACACCATGCTCACCATCTCCAGCCCGATCTGGATCGACGGCGCCAAGAAAGTGCAGCCGCGCAAGCCCCCCGGCGTCGGCGAGCACAGTGACGAGATTTTGCGTGGCGCGGGATACGACGACGCCGCGATCAAGCAGCTGCGGTCGCAGGGGGCGGTGGGGTAAGGAGCCGACGGCGGTGATACATTCACGCTGTCGTCCCGGCGAAGGCCGGGACCCATATCCCAGAGAGGAAGTTGTCGCCCAAGCCGACAACTCCGAGTCCTCGCCAAACCATATTCGGTGGCTATGGGTCCCGGCCTTCGCCGGGACGACCGTAAGGGGATAGCTTACTTCAACAATCACGGCCATCGCGAGGTCACATGCCCAGCTACCGCCTGCACTACTTCCCCGAATCCGGCAACAGCTACAAGCTGGCGCTGATGCTGACGCTTTGCGGCGAGAGGTTCGAGCCGGTCTGGACCGACTTTGGCGGCGGCGTCACGCGCACGCCGGAATGGCGCAAGAGCGTGAACGAGATGGGCGAGATTCCCGTGCTCGAAGTCGACGGTGTGAAGATGACGCAGACCGCGCCTCTCCTGCTCAAGCTTGCCGAGCAATACGGGCGTTTCGGTGCCGAGACCGAGGAGGAAAAGTTCGAGCTGCTGCGCTGGCTGTTCTGGGACAACCACAAGCTCACCGGCTACATGGCGACCTACCGCTTCATGCGCGCGTTCACGCCAAACAACGACCCGCAGGTGCTGAAACACTTTCGCCGACGGCTCGAGGATTTTCTCGGCATTCTCGACGGCCATCTCCAGCATAATGAATTCGCGATCGGCACCAGGCCGACGGTCGCCGATATCTCGATGATGGCCTATCTGCACTATCCGAGCGACGAGCACGGCTTCGATTTCGCGGAAAGCTATCCCGCCATCCACGCCTGGCTTGGCCGCATGGCCGCACTGCCCGGATGGAAGCCGGCCTACGAGCTGCTGCCCGGCAAGCGGATGACGAACTACGCGAAGTGAGGTGCCGACTACTTCAGCGCCAGCCAGCCGAGCGTGACCAGGATTCCGCCGATGATGACGACGACCGCGACTGCCCAGGTGCTAACGCGGACGCTGCCACTGACCTGCTTGGCTTCTTCATTCTGCGCGATCTCGCGATTGCGCTCCTTGTTGGCTTCGCTGGAGTCCGTCATGGGTCATCCAAATCGCTTTGTGGGCTCTATCTTGCGCGTGATCTTTTCGGAAAACCGCTGCACACTTTTCCGGATCACGCGCTAACGCGTCTTGATGAAGCACATGCCGATGCGGCGCGAGGCCGCGGCAGCCTGACAGGTCAGCCCTTTAGCACAGCTCCATGACGTAAAACTCCTGTCCGCCGATCCCGATCCCGCATTCTCCAGGGAACAATGCGCGCCCCAGCCGTCCTGATATTCGGTCCCGGCCAGCTCAGTGCTGCCGCGGGTCTGCGGTCGGCTGGCAAAACCGCGTGAGAAATCAGGACGTTTGCCCGCGGCCATCGCGGTCAGGATGTCGCGGCGGCGGACCTGGTCGCCAAGAAAATGCGGGGAAGCCGGCACGATGGTGGCATTGGACGGCTTGTCCGCAAGCCAATCGACGCCCGGAAAATGAAAGCCGCCGATGCCGCGGGTCTGGTGGCAGCCGGCGCAGGTGACGTCGTTGAGGCGGCGCTGGAAGCCCGCGACCGAACGGACGTTCTGCATGTCCCCGCGCGCAGCAGCTTGCTTCAGCGCACCAACTACGTCGTTCTCGGAGAAGACCGGCTCGCCTTGTCCCTCTCCGTTGCCCTCCCCTTGCATCATCCCGAACTCCGGCTGCAACGGAGAAGCATCGAGGCCGGCTGGCGTCGGCACGATTGCAGCCTTGGCCAGGAATTTCTCGGGGATCAGCACCGTGCCGCGATCGAAGTCGCGAAGATGATCGGGCGCGAGCAGCCAATCCCTGAAGTCGCGCCGGAGATCATTGTCCGCGAGGATGCGATCGCGATCGATCTGGTTCTCCAGCGTCGATTCCTCGAACGTCTTTGAGGAAGCGTCGTACTTGAACACCTTGAGCAGATAGTCGGAGCGGAAATCGTGCAGTGCCGATTTCGCTGCAACCGAGATCTGAATGTTGGTCTCGATGCGATCGAGCATCGCATCGTAAGGATAGAAGCTGCTGCCGATCAGCCCCTGCCAGTCGCCATTGCCGAGCCAGCGTCGCGCGACCTCGGCGCAGGTGATCGGCTTGCCGCTCGCATCCGTTTGCCGCGCATCGCGCGCTTTCATCACCAGATTGAGCGTCATCGGCAGCCGCGTTGCGGTCGTGCCGCCGTCCGGTTTGGTCTCGAAACGCGCGAGACGATAGATCAGCCTGATCTCGCCGCAGGAATCTTCCGAGACATAGGCCCGGTCCATGCGGTTGACGATGCCGGCCAGCACGAAACGGGTGTCGCGGGATTTCAGATTGGACCGATCGAACAATTGTACGTCGAAGCCCTCGCCGACGCCGATGGTCTCGGTCGGATATGCCGCCTTCTGCCGGGCGACGTAGCGGTCGATCTCCGCGTCGATCGCGGGAGGAATCTCCTTGAGCTGCGACAGCCACGAAAACATCAGATCGGTCGTCAGCGGAAAATCCGCGTTCCGCTCCGGCCACAACAGGCGCGAGATCGTGAGTGCATCGTGCCGGTCGAGCTCGCGCAGGAGATCGGGATCGGTGATCGCCGTGCCGCGCGCCAGCTGCGCGTTCTCCGCGGCCAACGACGATACGATGCCGCCGAAAAACCCGGCGACGGCAACGAGAATTCGCAACGCGCGGCTCATGGCTTAGGTAACACCGCGCAGGGACGGCTATTCAAGCAAAAAGGCGCTTCACATGGTGGTGAAGCGCCTTTTCGGAAATCGGATAGCAGCCGCTCAGCGCGAGACGATCAGCCCCTTGCTGGTGACGACCACCCAGCGGCCGTCCTGACGGCGGATCGCATCGACACGGCCGACGCCGGGGATGGGGTCGCCGGCGTAGACCTCGTAGAGGCCACCGCGGCCCTCGATCAGCGCGCCGCCGTTGGAGACGTCGCGCAGCACCCAGCCTTCGACCGTCGGCAGCCGGCCGACCTCGGGCTTGGGCGCGGCGGGAGCCGGCGCAGCTGCGGCGGTCGCAACCTGGGTCGGCGCGATCGAGCCGGTGGTCTCCCTGGCGGGCACGGCGGCTGCGGCCTGGGCGGGAGCCGCCGGCGGGGTGGCACGGAGCTTGTCGACGGTCTCGGACAGCTTCGCGATTTTGGCCATCGGCTCGGCCTGCGCCTTCTCGAGCTTGTCGAGGCGGTCGTTGGTGCGGTTGAACTGGCCGAGGCCGGTCTTGGAGGTGTGCTCGACATTGGCCTTGAGCGCGACGACATCGGCATCGATCCGGGCGACCGAGGATTCCAGCGCGCTGGTGTCGGCAACCTGGGCCGGCGCGGGGCTTGCGAAGTGCATCATCCCTGCGGTCGCGAGCGCGCCGCTGATGGCGCCGACACTGGCCGCAATCGCCACCACCGCAGCCATGGCCGACAGGCGGCGCTTGCCGCCGGCCTCGCGCGGCTCGTCCGCCTTCACATGCGGGGCAAACTCTTCACGGTCCCAGGACCGCTCCGCGGGTGCCATGACGATGAGCTTGCCGGGCTTTGGCTCGGAGTTGGTTTCGGCTTTGGGCTCAAGTTTGGCCTCGAACTTCGGCACCTCGATCCTCGACGCCTCGATTTTTGGCGGCTCGATCTTGACCGGGTCGGGCTTCACTGGATCAGGCTTGGGCGGCGTCTCGTGGTCGGGGGCAATCGAAGGGGCCTCGATCCCCGCAGCCTCGACGGCCTGCGGCGCGGTCGCGGCGGCTTCGACGACGCCAGTATCCTGGACGGCCTGCTCGGCCATTGGTTCGCTCACGGCTCAAATACTCCAGTCTCGGTTGACCTTTTGGTAACTTTCATTGCTTGCGAATTCCTTACCTGCGGACCCGCTTACCAAAATTTTAGGAACTCATCCGGGGCCGAATTGGGCCGGGAACGTGGAACCGGTGTGGCGCTGTGCAACAAATTGTCAGCCGATGCTGCTCTGCGGCAGCCACGCTCTCGCCGAACGGGCTGTTTGCCCGCCCCTGTTACCCCGCTAACATGACGGTCCTGTCAGCCAGAACGGCTGCAGACGGCCCTTGGGGGGTGTCATGACGATCGAGAAGTGCATCAACGAATTTGGCGTCGATGACATCATCTTCGAGGAAGGCTCGACCGGCCGCGAGCTGTACGTTGTCCTCGACGGGGAGGTCGAGATCGCCAAGATCAGCGGCGCCAGCAAGACCAGCATCATCAAACTCGGCAAGGGCGAATTCTTCGGCGAGATGGCCGTGATCGACGGCTCCGCACGTTCGGCGACCGCGATCGCGGCGGCGCCGAACACCAAGGTGATGAGGGTCAACCACGCCCGCTTCGTCTATCTCGTCAGCCAGCAGCCGGCGTTTGCGCTGATGGTGATGGATGCGCTGTCGAAACGCCTGCGCGCCGCCAACGCGGTCAGCTACCGGGCGGCCCAATCATGAGCGACGGCAAGCCGACCGCCTTTCCGGTCCTGATGAAGAACGACACCTGCTCGCTGATCCAGGCTGCGGACGACGTCTACCAGATCCGCTTCTCCAATCGCGCCGCCAACGTCTATCTCGTGCGCGGCTCGGCGCGGACCATCCTGATCGATACCGGGCTGTCCTCGAACTATGCGGCGATGGTCGAATGCCTGAACTTCGCCGGCTGCCCGCCGGAAAAGATCGACATGGTGGTGCTCAGCCACGAGCATCTCGACCACATCGGCGCGGCCTGGCACTTCAACGAGCGCCGCACCTTCGTCGCCGCCCATCGCCTCGCCGCCAACAAGATCATGCTGCGCGACGACTTCTCGATGCTGCGAAAGATGTTCAACGAGCCGAACGTGCCTGTTAATATCGACATCTGGCTCGAGGAAGGCAATCTGATCGACCTCGGCAATTTCCGTCTCAACGTGATGCACACGCCGGGCCACACCTCGGCCTGCATCACGCTGTTCGATCAGGACAAGGGCCTGCTGTTTGCCGCCGATACGCTCATGCCCGGCGGCGTGATGGGCGGCGTGTTCGGTTCGGGCAGCATCGCCGACTACATCGAATCGCTGGAGCGGCTCAAGGGATTGAACGCGAAGATCCTGCTATCAGGCCACGGCCGGCTGTCGGACACGCCGCAGGAAGACGTGCGTATCGCCATCGCGCGGTCGCACGGTCTATTGGAAGATACAGCACAATTGTTCGACGCACTGGATGCGCGCTCGAACTTCGAGCCGATCATGCAGTCGGTGCGGGATTTGAACAAGCTGGATGATTAAATGCGCCGCGGGCGTCCGTCCGCGGGGCGAAGCACCGATGCCCCCACAACGTCGTCCTGGCGAAAGCCAGGACCCATACCGCGATATCCATCGGTTGTACGCAGCAGGCGTCCCGAACGATGAATCTTCGCCAGACTTCTCCCTGGGGTAATGGGTCCTGGCTTTCGCCAGGACGACAGCGGGACTCCGTCACCGCCTGCTTGTAGCGGCTACATCACCACCGGTGCATCCGGCAGCTCGTTTGCATGCGGTCCTTGCGGCGGGAAATGCTTTGCCAGCTCCCGGGACACGGCCTCAATCCCGCCGATCACGCCGCGCTCGAACTGCCCCGAGGCGAACTCCGCCTCCATGGCGCGGCAGATGCTCTCCCATCCCTCGGCGCCAACCTTCGCATCGATACCGCGGTCGGCGATGATCTCGACGTCGCGGTCGGCGAGCAGCAGGTAAATCAGAACGCCGTTGTTGTGCGCGGTGTCCCAGATGCGCAGCTGCGAGAAGACGTCGAGCGCGCGCTCGCGCGCCGGCTGGTTGCGAAACAGGGGGCCGCCGTCGAGCGCGCCTTCGACCACGAAGCGAACCTGCCCGGAATGGCTGGCTTCGCCGCGCTTGATCGCCTGCTCGATGCGGTCGAGCACGCCCTTCGGGAACACCTGCTTGGCACGCCAATGGTGCTGGAGCAGATGCCGGGTGATGCGCCTGATGCTCATGACCTACCAGCTCCCCGAAGCACCGCCGCCGCCAAAGCTGCCGCCACCGCCACTGAAGCCGCCGCTCGACGACGACCCGCTGCTCCAGCCGCCGGATGACGAACCGCTCGACCACGAGCCGCGACGCGAGGATCCCGTGCCCGATCCCACCCCAAACAGATCGGCAATAAACGTCAGGACAGCGCCGAGCAAACCGACGCCCAGTCCGATCACCGCAGAGCCGATCACGAACCAGGCGATGACACCAACGATCGCTCCGGTGATCCCTGAACCGAACAGCCGCCCGAACATTGAGCGCAGGACGCCGCCGATGACCAGCGGACCGAACAGCAGGAAGAAAAAAAGCGGCTCGATGTCGTTCCAATCCCCGAAATTCACGCTGCGCGAGGGCGTCGGCAGCGGCTCTCCATCGATGACGCGGATCATGCGATCGACCCCCGCCGTGATGCCGCCAGCGAAATCGCCACTCCTGAATTTCGGCGTGATGGCTTCATCGATGATGCGCCGCGACGTGACGTCGGTGAGCGCGCCCTCGAGGCCGTAACCGACCTCGATGCGCAAATGCCGGTCGTTCTTGGCCACGACGAGGATGGCGCCGTCGTCGACCTTCTTGCGCCCGATCTTCCAGGCCTCAGCAACGCGGATCGCGAACTGCTCGATCGTCTCCGGATCCGTCGTCGGCACGATCAGGACGACGAGCTGGCTGCCCTTGCGGGTCTCGAAGTCCTGCAGCTTTTGCGACAACGCTGCGATGTCTCCGCTGGAGAGCGTGCCGGTCTGATCGACCACGCGGCCGGTGAGCTGGGGTACGGCCACATCGGCTGAGGCGGGAAGCGCAAAGGTGAGGAAGAATGAGAATGCGACGGCGACTATCGCTCGCCACACATGCGCTGTCATCGCCCGGCTCGACCGGGCGATCCAGTATTCCAGAGACGCCGGCGGGATACGGTGAAGCCGCGGCGTACTGGATTCCCCGCTTTCGCGGGGAATGACGGCGGTGGGTGGGGCTAGGCGCATGCGCAAAAAAGCGCGCACTTACTTCGACGGCGCGGGTGCCGGATTGAAATCGACCTTCGGTGCGGTCGAGATTGCCTTCTCGTTCTCGACCGAGAAGTTCGGCTTCTCCTTGTAGCCGAACATCATCGCGGTGACGTTGCTCGGGAACGAACGGATGGTGACGTTGTAGTCCTGTACCGCCTTGATGTAGCGGTTGCGCGCCACCGTGATGCGGTTCTCGGTGCCCTCGAGCTGCGACATCAAATCCTTGAACAGCGCATCCGACTTGAGCTGCGGGTAGTTCTCGGTGACCACCAGCAGCCGCGACAGCGCGCCGGAGAGCTCGCCCTGGGCGGCCTGGAATTTCTGGAATGCGGCGGGATCGTTCAGCACCTCGGGCGTCGCCTGGATGCTGCCGACCTTGGCGCGGGCATTGGTGACGCCGAGCAGCACGTCCTTCTCCTGCTGCGCAAAACCCTTCACCGAGTTGACGAGGTTGGGCACGAGATCGGCGCGGCGCTGATACTGGTTCACGACCTCGGACCAGTTGGCCTTGATCTGCTCGTCCTCGCTCTGGATCGCGTTATAGCCGCAATTGGTGAGGCTCAACGAGGCCAGCGCCGCCAGCACGGTCAGGATCTTGCGCATCAAATTTCTCCCGGTGGAATCGGACGCAAGCTACCAGATTGCATGCGCGAGATGCCAGACATCTTGCGTCCGGGCCGAGGCCGCGAAAAGCAGCCGATGTACGCAAGCCTCTTGCTTAATCCCGGCTGTAATAGTCAACTTGAGGGAACAATAATACCGGGTCGGGAACGCCAGGGGAACGCGATGAGTTCGTTCGAGACCATCCTCGTGGAGAGGCCGGAGCCGGCGATTGCCCGGATCGTGATGAACCGGCCCGACGCGCGCAACGCGCAGAACCTGCAAATGACCTACGATCTCAACGCCGCCTTCGATGAGGCGGTGCAGGACGATACGGTTAAGGTCATCATTCTCGCCGGCAATGGTCCGCACTTCTCCTCGGGCCATGACCTGCGACCCGGCAGCAAGAATGAAGCAGGCGTGGATTTTCCGCCGATCGGAAATTGGGGCGGCTTCGCTGAATCAAACGCCCATGGCCGCTTCGCGCGCGAGCAGGAGATCTATCTCCAGATCACGCGGCGCTGGCGCAACCTCGCCAAGCCCACGATTGCAGAGGTGCACGGCAAATGCATCGCCGGCGGGCTGATGCTGGCCTGGGCCTGCGATCTCATCGTCGCCAGCGACGACGCGCAGTTCTGCGATCCCGTGGTCACCATGGGTGTCTGCGGCGTCGAATGGTTCGTGCATCCCTGGGAGCTCGGCCCGCGCAAGGCCAAGGAATTCCTGTTCACCGCAGACAGCTGGAGCGCGCAGGAGGCGCATCAGCTCGGCATGGTCAACCGGGTCGTGCCGCGCGCGGAGCTTTCATCGCGCGTGCTGGAGCTGGCGCGCAAAATCGCTTCAAAACCGTCCTTTGCGCTGAAGCTGACCAAGGAAGCTGTGAACCGCTCGGTCGATGTCATGGGACAACCGGCCGCAATCGACCAGGCCTTTGCGCTGCATCAGCTCTGTCACGCGCATAATCTTCAGGAGTTCGGCATGGTGGTCGATCCATCCGGCCTGCACCCCTCCGTGCGCAAGCCGCCGGCGGCCGCGGAGTAGACGGGATGGATCTCAATCTCACCGACGAGCAACGGCTGCTGCGCGAAAGCGCGGAGCGCTTCGTGGCCGAAAGCTACGATGCCGATCACCGCCGCAAGATGGCGAACGACCCGCTCGGCTTCAGCCCGGCGGTGTGGACGCAATTCGCCGAACTCGGCTGGCTTGCATTGCCGATCGCGGAGGAGTTTGGCGGGCTCGGCGGCAGCGCGGTCGAGATCGGCATTTTAATGGAAGCATTCGGCCGCGGGCTGGTGTCGGAGCCGTATATCGCGACAGTCGTGCTTGGCGCTGCGTTGATCGAGCGATGCGGCAGCACGGCGCAGAAGCAGGCAATCCTGCCGAAGATCGCGGACGGATCGTTGAAGCTCGCGCTCGCGCATTCCGAGCGCGCGGCGCGGTTCGACCTTGCCAAGGTCGCAACCACCGCCCACAAGACGGCGCAAGGCTGGCGCCTTGCCGGCAACAAGATTGCCGTGCTCGACGGCCACGCCGCCGACGAGATCATCGTCTCCGCCCATATCCATGATCATCAGGGGCCATCGGCGCGGATCGGCCTATTCCTGGTGCCGGCGACGACGCCGAATGTTGCCATCTCCGACTACGAGCGCCTCGGCGGCGGGCGCGCCTGCAACATCGTGCTGTCGGATGCGCAACTGCCGGAGGATGCGTTGCTCGGCAATGGCCGCGACGCGCTACCGGCAATCGAATGGGCTGTTGACCGCGCCATGGCCGCGCTCGGTGCCGAGGCCGTCGGCATCATGCAGGTGTTGCTGGACACCACGCTGGAGTACACCAAAATCCGAAAGCAGTTCGGTCGGCCGCTCTCGGCCAACCAGGTGATCCGCCACCGCCTCGCCGACATGGCGGTGCAGGTCGACGAAGCGCGCTCGATGGCGCTACGCGCCGCGCTGAAGGTCGATGCCGATCCGGTCGAGCGCGCGCGGGCCGCCTCCGGCGCGAAGGCGAAGATCGGCAGATCCGGGCGCTTCGTCGGCGAGCAGGCGATCCAGCTTCACGGCGGCATGGGTGTCACCGAGGAGCTCGAGGTCGGCGCCTATTTCAAGCGGCTGGTCGCGTTCGACACGCTGTTCGGCGGCAGCGCCCACCATTATGGCCGCCACGCCCTGCTTGGCCGCACCACCGTGCCTGCCTGATACAAGGAGCGCATCATGGACCTGTCGTTCAATGCCGAGGAGCGCGCCTTCCAGGACGAGGTGCGCGGCTTCATTGCCAAAAATCTCACCGAAGAGATGAAGCGCGCGACTGCGCTGACGCCGTCGGTGTTCTCCGACCCCGATATCGGCATGGCCTGGCAGCGCACGCTGCACAAGCAGGGCTGGGGCGCGCCGGGCTGGCCGGTCGAGCATGGCGGTCCCGACTGGACGCCGGCGCAGCGCTGGATCTTCGAGACCGAAAGCGCGCGGGCCGGCGTGCCCAATGTCAACGTGATGGGCGTGAAGATGGTCGGCCCCGTCATCATCGGCTTCGGCTCGCCGGAGCAGAAAAACTTCTACCTGCCGCGCATTCTCTCCGGCGAGGATTATTGGTGCCAGGGCTATTCCGAGCCGGGCTCCGGCTCCGATCTCTCGTCGCTGAAGACGCGCGCGGTGCGCGACGGCGACGACTACATCATCAACGGCACCAAGATCTGGACCACGCATGCCCACCACGCCAACCGCATGTTCGCGCTGGTGCGCACCAGCGACGGCCCGCGGCAGCAGGATGGCATCAGCTTCATCCTGATCGACATGAAGACACCGGGCATCACCACGCGACCCATCCTCACAATCGGCGGCGACCACGAGGTCAACCAGGTGTTCTTCGACGACGTGCGGGTGCCCGTGGCCAACCGCGTCGGCGAGGAGGGCAAGGGCTGGACCTACGGCAAATATCTGCTCGAGTTCGAGCGCGGCTCCGGCATCGCTTCGGCAAAATTGCGCGAGGGGCTGAAGGCGATCGCGGATCTCGCCGAGTCCGACCTGACGGGGCGCGCGATCGACAGCCTCGATATCGCGACGCGCATCTCCGAGGTCGAGGTCGACATCGACGCGCTGGAGATGACCGAGCTGCGCGTGCTGTCGGCATTGCAGACCGGACAGAATCCCGGTGCGGTGTCGTCGATCCTGAAGCTGCGCAATAGCGAGATCCGGCAGGCCGTGACGCGGCTCGGCGCCGACGTGATCGGCCACGACGCCCTCGCGGTCGAGCCGATGCGCCCGCTTTACAGGCTCAACCATGAGCCGCCGATGCCGGACGAGATGCTGACTGTCGTGCCGGAATATCTCAACGGCCGCGCCTATACGATCTTCGGCGGCACCTCGGAGATCCAGCGCGATATCATCGCGAAGATGATGCTGGGAATTTGAGGGGTACCGGCGCTACATTCTCGCTGTCGTCCCGGCCTGGTGCGCCATTGCGCACGGGGGGCCGGGACCCATACGCCGTGACGAAGTTGTAGCACGAAGCTGGTCACCACCAGCCGTCGCCAAATTGGACTCGGTGGTTATGGGTCCCGGCCTTCGCCGGGACGACAATTGTGATTGTTGCGACGGCGCAGACTACAACTACCCCACCTTCGCATCCCGGATCGCCTGCCAGATCTTCTGCGGCGTCAGCGGCGTGTTGAGCTGGGTGATGCCGAGTTCGGCGAGCGCATCCATCACGCCGTTGGTGACGCAGGGGGGGCCGCCGATGGCGCCGGATTCGCCGCAGCCCTTGGCGCCGAGCGGATTGGTGCGGCAGGGCGCGGAATCGTCCAGCGTCACCACGATCGGCGGAACGTCGTCGGCGCGCGGGATGCAGTAGTCCTGATAGCTCGCGGTGAGGAGCTGACCGTCGGCATCGTAGGAGACGCCTTCGTACAGCGCCTGGCCTATGCCTTGCGCGACACCGCCATGGATCTGGCCGGTCACCAGCATCGGGTTCACGGCGACACCGACGTCGTCGACGGTCGTGTAGCGCACGACCTTGGAGACGCCGGTCTCCGGATCGATCTCGACCTCGCAGATATGGGTGCCGTTCGGCCAGCTCGGACCGTCGACCTCGCCTTCGGAATCGACGCTGAGTTTCGCGCCGCCTTCTTTCTCGGCAATTTCGAACAGGCTGATACGGCGGTCGGTGCCGACCACGGTGAGCATGCCGCCCTGATATTCGATGTCCTCGATCGAGGTCTCCAGTACGTTCGCTGCCTTCTCCCGTGCCTTCTGAATCAGATCGTTGGAGGAGACCGCGACCGCCGTGCCGCCGACGAACAGCGAACGCGATCCGACGCTGCCGAAGCCCGTCGCCAGATCCGTGTCGCCCTGGACCACGTCGATCTTGTCCATGGCAATGCCGAGCGTGTCGGAGATCATCTGGGTGTAGGTGGTCTGCAATCCCTGCCCCATCGCCATGGTGCCGGAATGCAGGATGACGCGGCCTTCCGACGTCGCGTGCAGACTGACCTTTTCGGTGTGGGCGCGGCCACCGGTCCATTCGATATAGGAGGTGAGGCCCCGGCCGTAGAGCAGGCCCTTCTTCTTCGCCGCCTTCTTGCGCGCGGCAAAGCCGTCCCAGTCGGCGAGCTTCACGGCGCGATCGAGCATGTGCGCGAAGGCGCCGGAATCGTAAACCTGCCCTGCCGCGTTGGTGTACGGCAGTTGCGCCGGCTTGATGTAGTTGGCTTTCCGGATCGCGCGCGGATCCATGCCGATCTTTCGCGCGGCCGCGTCGAACAGGCGCTCGACGATGAACACGGCCTCCGGGCGTCCCGCACCGCGATAGGCGCCGACGGGTGCGGTGTGGGTCATCACCGACTTCACCTCGAAATGCACCAGCGGCAAATCGTAGACGCCGGTCTGCACGAACGGCCCCAGCACCAGCGGAATGATGTTGGCCGCGCCCGAGGAATACGCGCCGGTACAGCCGATCGAGCTGACGCGATAGGCCAGCACCTTGCCCTTCTCGTCGAGCGCGAAGGAAGCGGTCGAGGTGAGATCGCGGCCGTGGGTGCCACCGACGAATTCGTCGGTGCGGTCGCCGCGCCAGCGGATCTTCTTGTTTAGCTTGGTTGCCGCATAGGCGACGATGCCGTCCTCGGGATAAAGGTTGGTCTTCTGGCCAAAGCCGCCGCCGATATCGCCGACCAGCACGCGAACGCTGTCCTTCGGACGCTTCAGCACGGCCTCGGCCAGCACGTCACGGGTCGAGGCGGGTGTCTGCGACTGCACGTGCAGCAGAAGGCGGCCGGATTTCTTGTCGATCTCGGCAATGGTCGAGCGCGGCTCCATGGCCGACGGCACCAGGCGCTGGCTGACGAGATCGAGTTCGATGGTATGCGCCGCCCTGGCAAAAGCTTCGTCCACCTTGGCGGCATCGCCGTAGCTCATCGCGCCGACGATGTTGTCGGGCGCCTCCGGCCACACCACGGGCGCGCCGGGTTTGACCGCCTCGACGGGATCGACCACGGCCGGCTGCACGTCGTATTCGACCACGATCGCTTCGGCCGCGCTCTGCGCGTCGGCACGCGAGGAGGCCACCACAGCGGCTACGGCCTCGCCGGCGTAGCGCACGATGTCGTGCGCCAGCAGGCGACGTGGCGGCACCGTCATCGGCTTGCCGTCGGGGCGCTTGAAGATGCTCAAGGTCGGGATGACGCCGATGTCGTCCTTGACGAGGTCGGCGCCGGTGTAGACCGCGGTCACGCCGGGCATCGCAGTGGCGGCGCCGACGTCGATCGAGACGATCTTCGCGTGGGCATGCGGCGAGCGCAGCAGGTACAACCACAGCGCGCCATCTTCCGGCTTGTCGTCGATGAACTGCCCCTTCCCGGTGAGCAGTCGCTGGTCTTCCAAACGCTTGACGGGCTGCCCCGCTCCGAAACGCAAATTGCCGGGAAGAATGTTCATTCCGTGGGGTCCCTTAATGTCTCAAAAGCGGCTGCCTTTTAGCGGATCGAGGCATGCGAGGCCAGCCGCGGTTTTAGGCGGTATATCCACGATTTCGTCATGCCGGGCATAGGCGAGCGCAAGCGAAGCCGTCCTATGGACGGCTAGCCAAGCTCCCGCAAGGCCGCTTCCACCACCTTGCGCGCATCGGCGGTGAGAGGGGCCTGCGGCGGGACGGGATCGCCGACGTCGTAGCCCTGGATGGCCAACCCGGCCTTGATGCAGGCCGCCAGGTTGAAGCGGGCAAAAGCCTCGTTGATGCGCCACAGCCTGCGCTGGAGCGCCATCGCCTCATGCCAGCGGCCGGCCTTGCAGAGGTCGTAGAGCGCGACGCTCTGGCGCGGGATGATGCAGGCCGGGCCCGCCATCCAGCCGAGCCCGCCGATCAGCATCACCGCGGCTGGAATGTGGGCGGAGGCCGAGAACACCCGCAAGGCATCTCCGCAGCGGTTCATGATCGAGAGCAGCCGGCCCGTGTTGGTCGAGGCGTCCTTGATGTAGCCGATGCGCGGATGCTCGGCGAGGCGCGCGATGGTGTCGAGGGTGAGATCGGAGCGCTGGAATTGCGGATTGGTGTAGATGACGACGGGGATGTCCACGGCATCCGCTATGGCGCGGAAATAGGATTCGATTTGGGCATCGGCGAGCGGGAAATACGCTTCCAGAATCGCCAGAATGCCGTCGGCGCCGAGCTTCTGATACGCTTTCGCCTGCGCCACCGCGTCCGCCGTCGAGGTGGAGGCCACGCCCGCGACAACGGGCACACGCCCCTTGGCTGCCTCGATCGTGGTCTGCACCACCGCGGTGCGTTGGGCGGCATTGAGATAGGCGAACTCGCCGGTCGAGCCGAGCGGGGTCAGACCGTGGACACCGGCGCCGATCAGATCGTCGCAGAGTTTTGCGAGCACATTCGTCCGCACCGTGCCGTCGGCGTCGACGGGCGAGACGAGATAGGGGAAGACGCCGCGAAAATCGGACATGTCAGATGTGAATCCCGGAAACTGGCCAGCGCCAGACCGGTATTACCAACGCTCGCGCCGGCGATCAAACCCTGATCAGCCGCACCCGCGTGCCCCAGGGATCGATCGCCTCCACGCCGTCCGCCAGCGCCGTGACTTTCGCGCCGCCCTTGCGCAGGCGCTCGTCTTGCGCGGCAAGCAGGTCCGGCTTCTCCGTCACGAGCGAAAACCAGGCGAGCCCCGTTGCCTGATCGTCGCGTTGGCCGGCACCCTGGCTCTGCCAGACGTTCATGCCGAGGTGATGGTGATAGCGGCCCGACGACAGGAACGCAGCACCGTTGCGGCTGCGGGTCGGGTCCAGGCCGACGGCGCCGTGATAGAAGCGCTCGGCCTGCGCGAGGTCGCCGACACGCAGATGCATGTGGCCGATGCGCAAACCGTCCGGCGCCTTGGCATAATCAGGCACGCGCGTATTGGTCAGCGACAGCAGGTCGGGAATGTTGAGCTCGTCGGACGCCATCTTCACGCTGCCCTCGCTCCACTGCCATTGCGAGGGATCGCGGTCGGCATAGACCTCGATGCCGTTGCCTTCGGGATCGTCGAGATAGACGGATTCGCTGACGAGGTGATCGGCAAAGCCCGACAGCGGCACACGATGCGAGGCGGCTGCTACCAGCCAGCGCGCGAGGTCCTTGCGTGTCGGCATCAGGAACGCGGTGTGGTAGAGGCCGGCGGCATTGCGCGGCTCGATTTCAGCGTTAGGACTGGCCTCCAGCACCAGCAGCGTGATACCGGCTGTGCCGAGCTTGGCGGCGCTCGCAGAGCGCTCCAAGACGGTAAGGCCGATCACGTCGCGATAGTAGTCGGCGACCTTGTCGAGATTTTTCACCCGGAGCGTCACCATGCCGACCCGCATCGGCGTGCGGCTGGCGTAGGTCGGCCCACCGCCCTGTGGTGCGCCCTCGGCGCGCGCCGCGCCCGCGGCCGCCATTGCAAGCGAGCTGGCGCCGGCGAGTTGAAGCAGGGTACGGCGGGTCAGGTCGATGGTCATCGGTCAGGGCTCGCTGGAAACGTCTAGGGCCGTGCGGCGCAATTTCTTGATTGCTACACGTTGCCGTGAGCGGCTCCCAATCACATGTTCGTCGGCCGTGGTCTTACGGACCAGCTTTCCCGGTCACTTTCATGGTCGTTTTCCTGGCCATCCGGCCAGTTTCGCAATTGCCCGCGACATCCCAGATTGAGGACAGCTTACAGGAGCCTGCTATGACCGACTCAACTCCCCTGACCTCGCTGTCGTCCGCACTCGCAGATGTGGTGGCGCGCACTGCGCCGTCCGTCGTCGCCGTGCATTCGCATCGCTCCCGCGCCACTGGCTTCGTCTGGAAACCCGGCCTGATCGTCACCGCCGACGAGGCCTTGGCCGACGAGGGCGACGTCGAGATCGGCCTCCCCGACGGCAGCACCGCGGCTGCCACGATCGCGGGTCGCGACCATACGACGGATATCGCACTGTTGCGCGCCGATACTGCGATGACCCCGGTCAAGCTGTCCACAATTGTGCCGCCCCTGGGCGCGTTGTCGGTCGTCGTCGCCACCAACCGCGATGCGCCGAGCGCCACGCTCGGGATGGTATCGGCCTCAGGCAAGAGCTGGCGCTCCTTGCGCGGCGGCGACATCGACGCGCGGATCGAGCTCGACGTCCGCTTGCGCTCCAGCCAGCAGGGCGGCCTCGCGCTCGATGCATCGGGCGACTCCTTCGGCATGGCTGTGCTCGGCCCGAGGCGTGTGCTGGTGATCCCGACGGCGACGATCGAACGGGTCGCGGCACAATTAGAGGCCCGCGGCCACATCGCACGCGGATATCTCGGTCTCGGACTGCAGCCGGTGCGGCTCGACGACGGCGTCGGCGCGATGGTGATGAATGTCGACAAGGCCGGACCTTCGGCCGCGGCCGGCATCCGCCAGGGCGACGTCATCGTCGCGGTCAACGACCAGAAGCTGTCCGGCGTACGTGCGCTGTCGCGGACGCTCGGTCCGGCGAGCGTGGGCGCGGTCGTCGACGTGACCGCGCACCGCGGCGGCGAACCGGTCAGCTTCAAGGTCACGGTCGGCGAGAGGCCCGAGGCGTGAGCGAGGACATCGCGCCCGAGATCGTGCTGTCCCTGGAGATCGACGATCCCGCCCTCGCCGATCGCCTCGCGGCTCTGCTCGGCAATATCGCCGGACTTCGCCTCGCCAACCCCGGCGAGAAGGCCGCCGCGACGATTGTCACTCGCGATCCGCGCATCATGCCCGACGATATCGCGCTGACGCAGCGCGAGCTCGACGTGCTGGCACTGATGGCGGAAGGTGGCTCCAACAAGATGATCGCGCGTCAGCTCAACATTTCCGTGCATACCGTGAAATTCCACGTCGGCTCGCTGCTCGACAAGCTCGATGCCACCGGCCGCACCGATGCGGTGGCACATGCGGCCCGCCGCGGCGTGATCGAACTCTAAGACGGGTGCGGCGGGAAGCTGAGCTGGACCGTCAGGCCCGGCGCGTTGTCGTGCAGGGCAATCTCGGCGCCATGGAGGCCGGCAACTGCCGCGACCAGACTCAGGCCAAGACCGTTACCCGGGGTGTAGCGGCTCTGCTCGAGCCGGTAGAAGCGCTTGAACACGTGATCGCGCTGATCCGCCGGAATGCCCGGACCATCGTCGGCGATCGCGATCACTGCCGCCTCGTTGGCACTGCGGCAGGTGACGGTCACCTGCCCGCCTTGGCAGCCGTGCTTGATCGCGTTGTCGACGAGATTGGCGATGGCGTCGAACAGGAGGTCGCGATCGCCAATAATCGCCACCTCGCGGTCGCCGCCCAGGCTGAGCCGCGTCGCGACCTGTTCGGCGGCGGCATCGTAGAGCTCGACGACCTCGCCGGCGATCTCGGCGAGATTGAGGGTGCGAAACGCGCTGCGGCGGGCGCGGGTCTCGATCTCGGAGATGCGGGTGATGGAGGCAAACATGCCGAGCACGGCGTCGAGATCCGCGATGGTGTCGCCGATCAGCGCTGTGTCGGTTTCGCCATTGCGAGGGGCGTGATAGGCCTTTTCCAGCCGGCCGCGCATGCGCGTCAGCGGCGTACGCAAATCATGAGCGACGTTGTCGCTGACCTGCTTGACCTCGCCCATCAAAGTCTCGATGCGATCGAGCATCTGGTTGAGGTTTTCGGCGACGCGGTCCCACTCGTCGTGACTGCCGCGCAAGGGAATGCGCTGGTCGAGGCCGGACATCATGATGGCGCGGCTGGTGGCGTTGATCTCCTCGATTCGCCCGACCGTGCGGCGCGTCACCAGCACCGCGGCGAGCCCGGCGAGCACCAGCATCAGCACGGCTACCACAGCCATTGCGAGCTCGATCATCGCGGTGAAGCCGCTGTGATCGCCGGCGTCGCCGACCCGGCTCTGCACATAGGCGATCGTGCCGAAATAGACATAGGTCATGATCGCCGCGACGATCAGCCCGAACGTTCCGATCGCGATCAGCGCAAGGCGGAAGGTCGAGGAGCGGAGCGTTTTAGCCAGGAGCACGGAGACAATATCCGATGCCGCGGATGGTGTGGATCAGCGGATAGGCCTGGGCATCATCGACCTTGCGACGGACGCGCCCGACATAGACGTCGATGATGTTGGTGGACGGATCGAAGTGCAAATCCCAGACGTGCTGGAGCAGCATCGCACGCGAAACGACGCGGCCCTCATTGCGGACCAGATATTCAAGCAGCTGGAATTCCCGCGGCAATAGCGGAATCTTCCTGGCGCGGCGGCTGGCGCTGCGTGCAATCAGGTCGATGGCGAGATCGCCGACCCGCAGGATTGTCTCCTTCGCAACGGTGTCGCTGCGCCGGCCGAGTGCCTCCAGCCGCGCCAGCAATTCGGTGAAGGAGAACGGCTTGACAAGATAATCATCGCCGCCGGCGCGCAAGCCGCGCACGCGGTCGTCGACTTCGCCGAGTGCGGAGATGATCAGGAACGGCGCGGCGATGCCGTCGTCGCGCAACTGGCGCATCACGCTGATGCCGTCGATGTCGGGCAGCATGCGGTCGATGGTGATCACGGCATAGTCGCGCGCGGCGCCGTGGCTGAGGGCTTCGCGCCCCGTGGCGGCGAGATCGACGTCGTAGCCGGAGATCGTCAGCTCCTCGACGAGCTGGCCTGCGGTTTCCGCGTCGTCCTCGACGACCAGAATGCGGCGGTGAGCTCCGGTCATGACAAACTCCGCGCGACGATCGTCACCAGACTATCCCGTTCCGGGGCTGAGCGGAACCGCCCGATGACGATCGCGACAATGGTGCGGTACGGCGATGCTAGTACCAACTGTCTCCGCACACATTGACCCATTGCCACCCATAGGGCGTCAAGCTCCTGCGCCAGCAGCCGTCATTGTAGCCGGCGTAGATGAAAGGTGCTCCGAAGAAGAAGCGATGGTGGTGCCGGAAGAAGGCGTGGCGGCCGATGAACGGCCTGCCGTGCCAGCCGGAGCCAGCGAAGCGCGGCCCGATCGCCGCATGTGCGAAGCGGGCGCCGCCGAAGCCCGGTCCGCCGACATGGGCGAAACGGGCGCCGCCCATGCCGCCAACGTGCATACCACCGAAGCCACCGGCGTGCATGCCGCCGCCGAAGCCTCCCGCGTGCATGCCGCCGCCACCGAAATGCCCGCCACCGCCAAAGCCGCCACCGCCGTGACCTCCGCCACCGCCGCCACGGGCGAGCACAGGCGAAGCGAGCGCCATCACCGCGGCGATCGACACCGCCGTAAGGCCTTTGAGAATCCTGTTGTCCATCGAAGCGTCCTCCGTGCTGCGCGGCGATACCTGCCGCGCGAGGAGGCTCAGATGAAAGCAAGGGACCGGCACCTTCAACTTACAAACGCGCCAGATTCTGACGCGGGTGTCAGGGAGGCGGACCCGCGCTCTCTCCTCGTCATTGCGAGGAGCCCTTGCGACGAAGCAATCCAGACTGTCCGGGCGGAGGCAGTCTGGATTGCTTCGCTGCGCTCGCAATGACGACGTGGAGAGAACTCTCCGGTTGTTGAGCAGCTCAACGTACGGAGACGATCCGACCTCTCCCCGCAGAAGAGCGGGGAGGGCTTAAGTACCTACGCCCGCTTGCCGCCGTTCTTCTCGGCCGCGCGGCGCAGCGCTTCGGCGAGGGCGCCGCCGCCACCGGAAGATTCCTGCTGGCGCGGGGCCGACGAAGTCATGCGGGACGGGTTGCGTGAGCTGTTGTCCCGCTGCATGCCGGGCGCTTCCTTCTTGGCGCCGACCTCGTCGTCGAGCCGCAGCGTCAGCGAGATGCGCTTGCGCGCGACCTCGAAGTCCAGCACCTTCACCTTGACGATGTCGCCGGGCTTCACCACCTCGCGCGGATCCTTGATGTAGGTCCTGGACATCGCCGAGATGTGCACGAGGCCGTCCTGGTGCACGCCGATGTCGACGAAGGCGCCGAACGCGGCGACGTTCGTAACGGTACCCTCGAGGATCATGCCCTTCTTGAGGTGCTTGATCTCCTCGACGCCGTCCATGAACACCGCGGCCTTGAACGCCGGCCGCGGGTCGCGGCCGGGCTTCTCGAGCTCGCGCAGGATGTCGGTGACGGTCGGCAGACCAAACGTCTCGTCCACGAAGTCTTTCGGCCTCAGCGTGCGAACGATGTCGCTGCTGCCGATCAACGCCTTGATGTCGCTCTTGGTGGCGCTGAGAATCCGGCGCACCACCGGATAGGCTTCCGGATGCACGCCGGAGGCGTCGAGCGGGTCCTCGCCGCCGAGGATGCGCAGGAAGCCGGCACACTGCTCGAACGCCTTGGGGCCGAGCCGCGGCACGTCCTTCAGCGCCTTGCGCGACTTGAACGGACCGTTGGCGTCGCGGTGGGCCACGATGCTGGAGGCAAGGCCGGAGCCGACGCCCGACACGCGCGCAAGCAGCGGAGCCGACGCCGTGTTGACGTCGACGCCAACGGCGTTCACGCAGTCTTCGACCACGGCGTCGAGCGATTTCGCGAGCTTGGCCTGGCCGAGGTCGTGCTGGTACTGGCCGACGCCGATCGCCTTGGGTTCGATCTTGACCAGCTCAGCGAGGGGATCCTGGAGCCGCCGCGCGATGGAGACGGCGCCGCGCAGGGTGACGTCGAGGCCCGGCAATTCCTCCGAGGCGAATGCCGAGGCCGAATAAACCGACGCGCCGGCTTCCGACACCACGATCTTGGTCATCTTCAAATCGGGCAGGCCCTTGACGAGGTCGGCCGCGAGCTTGTCGGTCTCGCGCGAGGCGGTGCCGTTACCGATCGCGATCAGCTCGACGCGGTGCTTCAGCGCGAGCTTGCCGAGGATCGCAAGCGCCTCGTTCCACTGCCGCTGCGGCTCGTGCGGATAGATCACGGCGGTATCCACCACCTTGCCGGTTGCGTCGGTGACGGCGACCTTGACGCCGGTGCGGAAGCCGGGATCGAGCCCCATGGTGACGCGGGTGCCGGCGGGCGCCGCGAGCAGCAGGTCGCGCAGGTTCGAGGCGAACACGCGCACAGCCTCGGTCTCGGCCGCATTCCACAGCCGCATGCGCAGGTCGATGTTGAGATGCACCTGGATCTTGGTGCGCCAGGCCCAGCGCACGGTGTCTATCATCCAGCGGTCGCCGGCGCGCTTGAGGTCGGCGATGCCAAACCGCTTCATGATCTTCAGCTCATACACGCTCGGCACGCCCGGCGGCGATGCTTCGGTCTCGGCCTGGATCTGGAGATCGAGGATCTCTTCCTTCTCGCCGCGGAACATCGCAAGAATCCGGTGCGAGGGCAGCTTCGTCAGCGGCTCGGAGAACTCGAAATAGTCGGCAAACTTTTCGCCCTCGGTTTTCTTGCCGTCGCGCACCTTGGAGGCCATGCGCGCATTGGTCCACACCTCCTCGCGAAGCGCACCGATCAGGTCGGCGTCTTCGTCGAAACGCTCGACCAGAATGGCGCGGGCGCCGTCGAGCGCCGCAGCGGCATCGGCAACGCCCTTCTCGGCATTGACGAAGGCTTCGGCGACGACCTTCGGATCGTTGGTGGGCTCGGCCATGAGCTGATTGGCGAGCGGCTCGAGGCCGGCTTCCTTGGCGATCTCGGCCTTGGTGCGGCGCTTCGGCTTGAACGGCAGATAGATGTCTTCGAGGCGTGCCTTGCTGTCGGCGGCGAGAATGGAGGCTTCGAGCGCCGCATCGAGCTTGCCCTGCTCGCGGACCGATTCGAGGATGGCCTTGCGGCGGTCCTCGAGCTCGCGCAGGTAACCCAGGCGCTCCTCCAGCGTGCGCAATTGCGCGTCGTCGAGCGCACCGGTCGCCTCCTTGCGGTAGCGGGCGATGAAGGGAACCGTGGCGCCGCCGTCGAGCAGCGCCACTGTCGCCTCGACCTGCTCCGCCCGAACCCCAAGCTCCTGCGCAATTTTCTGGTTGATATTTGCCACGCGAGAACCCCTCTATCCAAGCACGCATCGCGGAGGCGAACCACCGGCTGCGGGACGCCGCTTATGGACCAATCGGGGTTGATTCATCAAGGTGCGGCGAGCGGCCGTCGACAAGGGATTTTTTGTCGGGCCGATGCGATCTCGCCACAATCGTGGGAGCGTGGGAAGACGACCCACATCCTGCTGTCGTCCTGGCGAAAGCCTGGACCCATACCGCGTGATTCATCGATTGTGGGCGGTAGGCGTACCGAACGACGAGCCTTCGCCAAACTCCCCTGGGGTAATGGGTCCTGGCTTTCGCCAGGACGACGGTGGAGATTGCCTCGACACCTTGACAGACACCCTCGTTCAGCGGCTGTTTTGTCCGTCGGGCTCCTGAACCCCATGTGAGGACTATCATGCGGACGACATCGGTCGGCGTCTTCAAGGTCGCCACCCACGGCCCCGGCGACGTCTCCGGATTGATCAGCATGATCGGCTCCGGCGCGATCGATCCGACATCCATCCTGGCCATCCTCGGCAAGACCGAAGGCAATGGCGGCGTCAACGACTTTACCCGGGAATATGCCGTTGCCGCGCTGTGCACGGCGCTGGCGCCGCAGCTCGGGCTCTCGCCGCAGGAGGTCGAGCAGCGCATCGCTTTCGTGATGTCCGGCGGCACCGAGGGCGTGCTGAGCCCGCACATCACCGTGTTCACGCGCCGCGACGTTCTGCAGCGCCCGGCAGGCACCGCCGGCAAGCGCCTGAGCATCGGCATGGCGCACACGCGGGATTTTCTCCCGGAAGAACTCGGCCGCTCCGCTCAGATCATGGAGACAGCCGACGCCGTGAAGGCCGCGACGGAGGATGCCGGCATCGCCGATCCCGCCGACGTCCACTTCGTGCAGATCAAGTGCCCGCTGCTCACCAGTGAGCGCGTTGCGGCAGCGAATGCGCGCGGCAACAAGACGGTGACGACCAGCGCCTACAGTTCGATGGCCTATTCCCGCGGCGCCTCCGCGCTCGGCGTTGCAGTCGCGCTCGGCGAGATCGCAACCGACATTCGCGGCGAGGACGTGCTGCGACGCTACGATCTGTTCTCGAACGTCGCCTCGACATCGTCCGGAATCGAGCTGATGCACAACGTGGTCATCGTGCTCGGCAACGCTATGTCCTCGACGAGCGAATTCGAGATCGGGCATGCCGTAATGAGCGATGCGATCGACGCCGCCGCGGTGCTTGCGGCGCTGGAGAGCGTTGGGCTCGGTGCCGCGCCGCAGACGACGACCGGCCGCGAGCTCGTCAACGTCTTCGCCAAGGCCGAGGCCTCGCCTGATGGCAGCGTGCGCGGCTTCCGACACACCATGCTGGAAGATACCGATATCAGCTCGACACGGCACGCCCGGGCTGCCGTCGGCGGCCTGATTGCCGGCCTCGCCGGCACCGGGGCGGTCTATGTCTCCGGCGGCGCCGAGCACCAGGGCCCCGCCGGCGGCGGCCCGGTCGCGGTGATCGCTAAGCTCTCGAATTGATGCGTACGCATGCAATGCGGGCTTACCTCTCCATCCGGCGCAACCCTGCCCTTCGCGCCGCTCAGTTGATTAAAGTGTTCCCGTGCGAAACTAAGGTGGCGCCGCATGAAGAGGGTTGGATCGCATGACTTTTCCGATGAGCTGGAACGAATGGGCGCAGCACGACGGCGTGGGGCTGGCCGCGCGCGTCCGCAAGGGCGAGCTCACGGCAAAGGAGTTGGCGCGCCAGGCCGCTGCAGGTGTTGCCAAGCTCAATCCGGCACTGTCGGGCGTGGTCGAGCTGTTCGACGACGTGATCGCCGATCCGGCCAAGGACGGCGCCAATGTCGCCGGCCCGTTCGCCGGCCTGCCCTTCCTGATGAAGGACCTCGGCCCGACCATGAAGGGCCGGCTCCAGGAGATGGGCTCGCTGTTGATGCGCGGCAATCGCGCCAGCGCCGACACGTTCCTGACCGGCAAATTCCGCCAAGCCGGACTGAACCTGATCGGACGCACCACGACGCCGGAATTCGGCGTCTGCAGTTCGGCCGACAATCCGGCCGTCTATGTCACGCGCAATCCCTGGGATACCGATTACACTACCTGCGGCTCGTCGGCAGGCAGCGCCGCAATGGTTGCCGCCGGCGTGGTGCCGATCGCACATGCGACCGACGGCGGCGGCTCGATCCGCATCCCCGCCGGGGTCAACGGCAATATCGGGCTGAAGGTCTCGCGCGGCGTGTTCTCGCTCGCACCGCACATGTCCGATCTCACCGGCCTCGTCTCGATCCAGGGCTGCCAGTCGCGCTCGGTGCGCGACACCGCCGCCTTCGTCGATCATGCAAGGGGAGCAGCGCCCGGCGAGTTCATGCCGTTCTGGACCACGGCGCAGCCTTATTCCGAGATGATCAAGCGCGACCCTTCAAAGCTTCGCATCGCGCTGTCACACACCTGGGGCGACTACACCGCGACGCCTGAGATCGCGGCCGAGCTGGCGAAAGCCGGTCGCTTCCTCGAAGGCCTCGGCCATCACGTCGATTACGGCCTGCCCGAGCTCGACTTCCGCGCCGCGTTCGAGGCGCAGACCATCTGCTATATCTCGAATTTTGCCGTGGTGATCTCCAACATGCTCGCCGCGCGCGGGCTGGAACGCCCCCCGGAAGACCTCATCGAGCCCATGAATATTAGGATCTGGGAAGCCGGCCGGCATACGAGCTTCGCGGAGCGGGCGAAGATGCAAGGCGTGTTCAACACGACCTCGCGCGCCTTCGGCGCCTTCTTCGAGCAGTGGGACGTGATCCTGACGCCGATCACCGCGCTGCCGACGCCGAAGGTCGGCACCCGGGAATATCTCACCATCTCCGACAACCCCGACGTGCTCGACTGGTTCGGCAATCTCTGGCGCTTCTTCGCCTTCACGCCGCTCGCCAATCTCTGCGGCATGCCCGCGATCTCGATGCCGATGGCGACGCAGGACCACGGCCTGCCGCTCGGCATCCAGGCGATTGCGAAACAGGCCAATGACGGCCTCCTGCTGCAACTCGCCGCCCAGATCGAGCGCGCGATCGACGGCAAGTGGAACGACGGCAGGAAGCCGAAGGTGCATGTGAGCTGAGCGCGTTGATCGCATTAACTGCGATCCGCTAACGGCCTCAGTTCTTCACCGTCGGAATTTCCTCCGGCCGGGTCTGCTGCTGGCCCTGCTGGTACATTGCCAGCGCCTTTTCGAGCGCTTCGCGCAGCGCCAGCGCGGCGGCCACGCTGCAGCGCAGATGCGCGGTCTGAACGACGTCAACCCTGACGGCGGCGCCGACCGGCATCAGGAGGTTCGCGGCGAGTTCGATCTGAATGGCGCCGTTGTGGTGTCCGAAGCAGGATGCGCCGTCGAAATAGATGATTGGCGCCCGCTCCGAGCTCGAGGTCGAAATGATGACGGGCCCCTGGCTGGTGGCGGGCATTTCGGGATCGGCCATGGGCACTCCTTGCGGCTAGTCGAACGAACGAGGCGCCCACCATCGTTGCTTCGGCCCGCCCTGTCGAGGCCAAACCGCCCCCGGCACGCCTGCCGCCGGACGCGCATCCGGGGTTTTGCGCCGCGCCCGCCGCTGGTCTAGAACGTCCTCATGTCCAGCTCACCGACCACACTTTCGTTCGAGGACCTCGCCGAGGCGATCAAGGGCCGCCGCTCCGATTACGGCCAGATCAGCGGGCTTCAGCTCGACCGCTTCGCACCTCGTGAGGCCTGGTCCAGCCTGCCCTACCGGCCCGTCTTCGTCGGCGACACCGAGACCGGCGTCCTGCATGGCGGCGTCGTCACCGCGATGCTGGACGAGAGCTGCGGCATGGCGGTGCAACTCGCGCTGGACGGCACGAGCGCAATCGCAACGCTCGATCTGCGCATCGACTATCAGAAGCCGGCAACGCCCGGTCTCGACATCAAGGCGCATTCGGTCTGCTACCGCACCACGCGTTCGATCGCCTTCGTTCGCTCCACCGCCTATCAGGAGTCCGAGGACGATCCGGTGGCGACCGCGACCGCCTGTTTCATGATCGGCGCCAACCGCACCAACATGCTCGCGGACCGCAGAATGGATTCGCCCGGCATTCCGTCGCTGGAGGCGCCGGACGATCCGGAAGGCCCGTTCGCCAATAGCCCGTTCGCGCGCTGCCTCGGCATTCGCGTCAACGACGACGACACACTGACGATGCCGTTCTCGCCAAAGATCATCGGCAATCCGATCCTGCCCGCGATCCATGGCGGCATGACCGGCGCCTTCCTCGAGACCACCGCGATCTTCGGAGTGGCGCGCGAGCTCGGCGCCGCCGCACTGCCCAAGCCGATCGGACTGACCGTCAACTATCTGCGCTCCGGCCGCGCGCTCGACACCTTCGCCAACGTCTCGATCGTGAAGCAGGGCCGGCGCATCGTCGCGTTCGAGGCGCGGGCCTGGCAGGACGATGCGAACAAGCCGATCGCCACGGCCTTCGGCCATTTCATGCTGCGGCCGACGCCCGGAAACGACGAGGAATAGGCGCATTTTCCCTTGACGGCCAAGGTCTGGGCCACAACGATAGCATGTTCCCGCGAGAGGTATTGGGTTGCGGCATCCGCTCGACATCGTCGCCATGTTCGCCGCACTCTGGCTGCTGGCAGCGATGGTGCTCGACGCGCTGACACCGAAGGAGCTGACGACGGTGATGATCGGCATCGCCATCGGACCCGCCGTCGTCATAACCGCCGTGTTCTACTATCTGCGCTGCCCGCGCACCGATTTCGCCGTGATGTTCGCCGCGCTCTGGCTGATCTCCGACATCGGCATTGCGTTCATCTCGCCGGCGCAGCTGCCGCATTTCCTGATCACGCTCGGCTTCGTGCCGGCGCTGCTGATCGGGATCGTCCTGCACTGGCAACGCTTCCAGCGCCGCCATGAGCGGCTGCCGGTGCCGTCGGTCAAGCGGGGTTAGCGCGGCAGCAGATTGGTCTTGGCGAGATCGACGACCTCGTCGCCGCGGCCGTTCATCACGGCGCGCAAGACCCAGAGGCTGAAGCCCTTGATCTGTTCGGGCGTGATGGTCGGCGGCATCGACAGCTCCTGCTTCGCGGTGACGACGTCGAGCAGCGCCGGTCCGTTGTGAACCAGCATCTCCTTCATCGCACCTGGAAGCTCGCCGGGATCCTCGACGCGCCTTGCGAAGATACCCATCGCGCGCGCCATCGCCGCGAAGTCGGGGTTTTCCAGATCGACGTTGGTGTCGACGAAGCCGGCCGCCTTCATCTCCAGTGCGATGAAGCCGAGCACGCCGTTGTTGAAGATGACCACCTTCACCGGCAGCTTCATCTGCGTCAGCGTGATCAGGTCGCCCATCAGCATGGTGAAGCCGCCGTCGCCCGAGAGCGAGATCACCTGGCGGCCGGGCTGCGCGGCCTGCGCGCCGATTGCCTGCGGCATGGCGTTGGCCATCGAGCCGTGCACGAACGAGCCGATCAGCCGGCGGCGGCCGTTCATGTCGAGATAGCGCGCGGCCCACACCGTCGGCGTGCCGACATCGGCGGTGAACACGGCATCCTCTGAGGCATGGTCGCTGATGACCTTGGCCAGGTATTGCGGATGGATTGGTTTGCTGCCCGGCGTGCCCTTGGCGAGCGAGTCCAGGCCGTCGCGTGCTTTCTTGTAGTGCGCGATCGCATCGTCGAGATGCCTGCGCTGCGTCTTGGCCTTGAGCAGCGGCAGCAGCGCCTCGATGGTGAGCTTGACTTCGCCGACGAGGCCGAGATCGATCTTGCAGCGGCGCCCGAGATTTTCCGGACGAATGTCGATCTGCGCGATCTTCGCATCGGTCGGGAAGAACTGCTTGTAGGGAAAATCCGTGCCGAGCATCACGAGCGCGTCGCAGGCGTGCATGGCGGCATAGCCCGAGGAGAATCCGATGAAGCCGGTCATGCCGACATCGTAGGGATTGTCGTATTCGACATGCTCCTTGCCGCCCAGCGCATGCACGATCGGGCTCTTCAAGGCTTTCGCAAGCTGCATCAACGGCGCATGCGCGCCGGCACAGCCGCGGCCGCAGAACAGGGTGATGCGCTCGGCGCCGTTGAGGAGGTCCGCAAGCGCTTTCAGCTCATCAGCCTGCGGCATCACCTTCGGCGCCGACAGCGCAAGGCCGCGCGCCGTCGACAGCGCACGCTTGGGTGGCGAGCGGAACGCGACGTCGCCCGGCATGGCGACGACGGCAACACCGCGCATGCCCACCGCCGCACGAATGGCGTTTTCCAGCACGTAAGGCAGCTGACTCGGATCGGAGACCAGCTCGCAATAATGGGTGCACTCGCGGAACAGGTTTTGCGGATGCGTCTCCTGGAAATAGCCGCTGCCGATCTCGGCGGTCGGGATTTGCGCCGCGATCGCCAGCACGGGAACGCGGCTGCGATGGGCGTCGAACAGGCCGTTGATCAGATGCAGATTGCCGGGACCACACGAGCCCGCGCACACCGCAAGGCTGCCCGTCATCTCCGCTTCCCCGGCAGCGGCGAAGGCCGCAACCTCCTCGTGCCGCACATGGATCCACTCGATCGTGCCGCGCCGTCGCAGCGCTCGGTCAGCGCATTCAGGCTATCGCCGACGATGCCGTAGATGCGTTTGACGCCGGCCTGTTCGAGCGTTGCCACGAACAGATCGGCCACGTTGTTGATTGCCATGTCGGTCTCCTGATCTCGCTGTCCAGCAAGATAGGATAACGCGCGGGTGTGACCGCATCACGGCTTGTTTATTGCGGGCTCAGTCTTTCGCAATCGCCCGATCGTAGGCCGCGATCGTCACCTTTGCGCGAGCGGCAACGTCCGTTGCCGTCATGCCGGGCTTGTAGAGGCTGGAGCCGAGCCCGAACGCGGTCACGCCGCCCTTGATGTACTCCGCAAAGTTCTCATCGGAGACGCCGCCGACGGCGGCGATCATCACGCCGGCCGGCAGCACGGCACGGATCGCGGCAATGCCGGACGCGCCGAGCACGCTCGCCGGAAAGAATTTCAGGCCCGAGGCGCCGGAGCGCGCAGCAAGCAGCGCCTCGGTCGGCGAAAACACGCCCGGCAACGTCACCATGGCGTACTGATGTGCGCGCGTGAGCACCTGCGTATCGACATTCGGCGACACCATCAGCTTGCCGCCGACATCGTTGAGACGATCGACATCTGCGGTGGTCAGCACCGTGCCGGCGCCGATCAGCACGTCCGCCGGCGCCTGTTTCACGGCTGTCGCGATGGAGCGGAACGGGTCCGGCGAGTTCAGCGGAATCTCGATCGCGGTCATGCCGGCTTCGATCAGCACGCCGACGATAGCCTGCGTTTCCTCGGGCTTCACGCCGCGCAGGATCGCGACCAGTGGTCGCTTCATCGGCGGAAAGGGAACGCTCATCTCAACAGTCCTCTCATTTCGTCCAGATCGCGGCAGCCGCCATCGACAGACCGCGGCGGACGGCTGCATCGGCATCGACCGGGTTCACGGTGACCGACAGTGTGTCGAAAGCCAGCCGGTACAGCATTGCGAGCCGCCCCGAGGCAATCAGCGTGATTCCCGCTTTCGGCATCGCGCCGGACAGCCCTGCCGCCAGCTCGACGCCGATCAACGTTCCCGACAGCGTTTCGCGCGCCGCGGCCGGTGTGCCCCCGAACAAAAGCTGACGCGACCGCGCGCCGAACAGAAAATTGGCGGCGAAGGCCGGCGCTTCATACGCGGCCTTCACCGCCGCCTGGAAACTCGCGACATCCTCGGCGTCCTCGGCGCCTGCGACCGCAAGCGACAAAATCGTCTCGCGCGACACCACGCTGAACAGCTCGCCGGTCATGAAGGTGGAGAAATGCGCAACCGTGCCGTCCTTGACTCGCACCCATTTCGAATGCGTGCCGGGCATGCAGACCAGCGCTTCGCCTACGGCATCGAGACCGAGCGCGCCGAGCAGTTGCGTCTCCTCGCCGCGCATCACGTCCGGCGCTTTCGCTTCGCGCTGCGCGATACCCGGCAGGATGCGGATATCGCGCGTCTCGCCCGGCACCCGCGCTGCATGCTTCAGAACAGCGGAGAGTGGCGCCGGCGTATCGACATAACCGGCCTCGACCCAGCCGGTACGCGCGCCGGCCATGCCGCAGACGAGGACGGGTAAATGATCGGGAGCCTCGACTGCCGCAAGATGCGATTGCAGCACGGCGGCAAAGCCAGCCTTCGCGGCCACCAGCATGCCCTCATCGCTGCGGCGCTCGGCCAGCACCTCGCCGGCGCGGTCGATCAGCCAGAGCCGGAAGCTGCTGGTGCCCCAGTCTACCGCGACATAGGCAGGTTCGGTCATCTCAACGCGTATCCTCGTCTCAGCGCCGAGACGCCGTCTCGCGACAATGAGACGAGGCCTCGCAAATCTGCCCCGGGATATCGGCTATTGCTGCCGCAAACCAGCCTTTTCTCACGGGTTCGAGGCGCCGCTCGCGCTGGCAAAGCGCTTGCGGAGAGGTGGCACACCGCTTGCTAAAGTGTTCCCGCTCACGTCCGTGAACCGCGCAACAAGACGCGTCAACATCAGATGAGGAAACCCATGGAGATCGGTTATTTCACGATGCCTTCGCACCCGCCGGAGTGCGGCCTGAAGGAAGGGAACGACTGGGACCTGCAAGTCATGCGCTGGCTCGACGAGCTCGGCTATCAGGAGGCCTGGGTCGGCGAGCACCATACCGCGCCCTGGGAACCCAATCCCACGCCGGACCTGCTAATCGCACAGGCACTGATGCAGACCAAGAACATCCGCATCGGGCCGGGCGGCTTCCTGCTGCCCTATCACCATCCGGCCGAGCTCGCCAACCGCGTCGCCATGCTCGATCATCTCTCCGGCGGGCGGCTCAATTTCGGCGTCGCGGCCAGCGGCCTGCCGAGCGACTGGGCCATGTTCAACGTCGACGGCATGAGCGGTCAGAACCGCGACATGACGCGCGAGGCGCTGGAGATCATTCTGAAGATGTGGAGCGATCCCGCGCCCTGGACCTACAAGGGCAAGTTCTGGACGGTGACCAAGCCGGACACGATGTTCGACTTCCTCAAGCCGCACATCAAGCCGTTGCAGACGCCGCATCCGCCGATCGGCGTCGCCGGGCTGTCGAAGAACTCGGACACGCTGAAGCTCGCCGGCGAGCGCGGTTTCATTCCGATGAGCCTCAACCTGAACCCGGCCTATGTCGGCAGTCATTGGGATTCGGTCGTAGCAGGTGCCGCCAAGACCGGGCGCAAGCCGGACCGCGCGGATTGGCGGCTGGTGCGCGAGGTGTTCGTCGCCGATACCGACGAGGAAGCGTGGAGGCTCTCGACCGGCGACATGATGGGCCGGATGATGGGCGAGTACTTCCTGCCGCTGCTCGGCCATTTCGGCTTCAAGGACTATTTGAAGCACGCGCCGGACGTGCCCGATAGCGACGTCACCGTCGAATATTGCGCCAAGCGGAACTGGATCGTCGGCTCACCCGCGACCGTCGCCGAGAAAATCGAGAAGATCTACGAGGAGGTCGGCGGCTTCGGCGTGCTGCTGGTGTTCGGCTTCGACTACAAGCACAAGGCTGAAGCCTGGCATCACTCGCTGTCGCTGCTGAGGAACGAGGTGATGCCGCGCCTGAAGCATCTCGGCTCCGCGAAGAAGGCGGCTTGACCCGACGCGGGTGCGGCGCGATCGTGCCGCACCCGCATCCATTTCGGAGATTTCCGCGTGACGGTGGACGCCAGTGCTTTCGACGCCAAGGATTTCAAGCAGGCGATGCGCCAGTGTGCCGGTGCCGTCGCGCTGGTCACTGTGGGGGCCGAGCACGGCAAACGCACGGGGTTGACGGTGACGTCGGCCTGCTCACTGTCGGACTCACCGCCATCCCTGATCGTCTGCGTCAACCGCAACGCCAGTGCGCACGCGCGTATCCGCGAGGAAGGCGCGTTCGCGATCAACTTCCTGCACGAGGACCACGCGGCGCTGGCGCTGACCTTCAGCGGCCAGAAGGGCGTCAATGGCGACGACCGTTTTGCGTTCGGGGAGTGGACGCGCGGAGTGACCGGCGCGCCGGTGCTGAGCGATGCGGTCGCCGCGTTCGATTGCGTGCTGGCCCAGGAATTCGAGACGACGACGCATTCGATCTTCATCGGCGAGGTGCGCGGCGCATCGCATTCCGACGGCGCGGCGCCGCTTGTGTATTTGCGCAGCAGCTTCCACGCTCCTCGCGAAATCCGCGGCACCGTGACGGTCGGCGACCTCGACTCGCGGCATCTGAGCTGGAGTGATTTTTCGTAGGAGCGGCGCTGTCTTCCCTTCTCCCCTTGTGGGAGAAGGTGGCGCGAAGCGCCGGATGAGGGGTATGTCTCCGCGGGCTCAAGTGAGAGTCTCGCTCGCGGAGAGATACCCCTCACCCGTCTCGCCGCTATCGCGGCGAGCCACCCTCTCCCACAAGGGGAGAGGGGAAGAACGTGCGCCGCACGCAGCTGAGTACTACTGCGTCGTCTCGATCTTCAACAGCTTGATCTTACGATACAGTGTGGCACGGCTCAGCTTCAGCGCGCGCGCCGCTTCAGTCACACGACCACCGTGCTTGCGTAGTGCCTCCACGATCGTGGCGCGCTCCGCCGCTGCCAGGTCCGCCTCCACCGCCCTTCCAAACGGCGGCAGATCGAGATCGGCATCGGTAATCACGCCGTCCTCCGCCGTGCAGCCGGCGAGCCGCAGCACATGCCGGAGCTGGCGCATGTTGCCGGGATAGGGATAGGCCGCGAGCTGCGCCCAGGCCTCGTCCGAGAGCGAGCAGTTCGGCGCTTCTTCGCGCGCGATCTGGCGGATGACGTCGTCGCGGTCGGCGCGCTCGCGCAAGGCCGGCAGCCGCACCTCCATGCCGCGCAGACGGAAATAGAGGTCGGTGCGGAAGGCGCCCTCCTCGGCCATGCGGCCGAGATCGCGATGGGTGGCGCTGATCAGGCGAATGTCGACCGGCACGGGCTTCAGCGCGCCGAGCGGCCAGACTTCGCGGTTCTCCAGCACACGCAGCAGCCGCGTCTGCAGCGCGATCGGCATGTCGCCGATCTCGTCGAGGAACAGCGTGCCGCCGTCGGCCTGCACGATCAGGCCCTTCGAGCCGTCGCGGCGCGCGCCGGTAAAGGCGCCGGCCTCGTAGCCGAACAGCTCGGCATCGATCAGGCTTTCCGGCATCGCCGCGCAGTTCAGCGCGACATAGTTGTGACGCGCGCGATTGCCGGTTGCGTGAATGGCACGAGCGAACACATCCTTGCCGACGCCGGTCTCGCCATGCAGCAGCACCGGCAGATTGTGATCGCCGACGCTTTTAAGTCGCTTCACGCTCCTGATCAGGCCGGGATCGCGGCCGGCCAGGCGCTGCAGCGCATCGATGCGATCGACCGGTGCCTCGCGGCGCGGCGCGAGCGGACGGGTCGAGGCCCTCGCCCGCAGCGGCGGCGCGACATGGCCATGCCCCAGCGGAGTGCCATCGGCCCGGCGCAGCTCGACGAGATCGTCTGCGTCGCGCGCAGCAAACTTGACGTACCGCGACAGATCGATGCCGGATGCGATCAAGCCGTCGGTGAGACCCAGCAGTGCGCGCGCCGAACGGCAGGCGCCCACGATGCGGCGATCGTCGTCATAGGCGAGCAGGCCGCTGCCGCCGTCGCCCGGGACGGTCGCGATCCAGGCGTTGCGGAAATGACCGCGGAAGATCGCACCCTCCATGCGCCGCGTCGCCTCCATCGTCACCGCCAACGCAAGCTGATGCGCGGTGCGTTCGAGGTCCTCGCGGCACGAGGTGATGTTCACGGCGCCTGCAAGCCTTCCGGCCTCGTCGAACAGCGGGGTCACGGCGCAGGAGAACATGTGCCACTGCGCGCGAAAATGCTCGTCGCGATGCACCAGGATCGGCTTTTGCTCGGCAAGTGCCGTGCCGAGCCCATTGGTGCCTTCGAAGGACTCGGAAAAATTTGAGCCGGTGTAGATCTTCCAGTCCATGAATAGTCTTGCGTCGGCTTCGCCGGGCAGGCGGCTGAACAGCATGGTTGCGTTCACGTCCGCCAGATTGACGCAATAGCCGGCATCGCGCAGCACACGGGCGAGATCGTCGAGCTCCGGTGTTGCGAGCCGGATCGTCTTCTCCATGGGTTCGGCGACGTGACGGATCTCGGCTTCGGTGAGCGTCTGCGGCGGCCCCTGACGGGCGGGATCAAGCTTGTGGCTGACCAGGCAGCGCCGCCAGGAATTGGCAATGCGCGAAGAAGCATCGACGTCGGCCACGTGGTTGGCGGCGGACAAGACACGGGCGACATGGTTCGAGGCCGAAAGGCTGGCCATCGCGGACGTCTCCACCCAGTATTATTGTGCAAAGTCTGGCACCGCAGACGGGGATGTCAATCGGGAACCGGAAACGCGGCGAAGCGCAATCAGAATTGCTGCACCGCCCTCACCACGTATCGATGCATGGGCGCTTCTTCGCGGTCCGCGCCGGCGGCTTCGGCACCGAGCGCAAGCCTGCCATGATCCACCGCCTCGTCTCAGCGGGGTCGATGACGTTGTCGATCTCGAACACCGAGGCGATCGACACGGCCTTGCCGTTGGCATAGAGCTCGGCGACCTTGTTGCGATAATAAGTCTCGCGCTCGACGGGGTCGGCGATCGCCTCCATTTCCTTGCGGAAGCCGAGGCGGACGTATCCCTCCAGGCCCATGCCGCCGAACTCGCCGGTCGGCCAGGCCGCGGTGAAGAACGAGGCGTGGAAGCCGCCGCCGATCATCGACTGGGCCCCGAGCCCATAGCCCTTGCGCAGCACGATGCCGAACAGCGGCACTGTCAGGCTCGCGCCTGTCACGAACATGCGCGAGACGTGGCGCACGATGGCCGTCTTCTCGGCTTCCGGTCCGACCATGAAGCCGGGCGTGTCGCACAGGGAGACGATCGGCAGATCGAAGGCGTCGCAGAGCTGGAGGAAGCGCGCGGCCTTGTCTCCGGCATCGGCGTCAATCGCGCCGCCGAGATGGCGCGGATTGTTGGCGATCAGGCCGAACGGCTTGCCCTCGATGCGGATCAACGCGGTGACCATGCCGACACCGTAGTCGCGGCGCAGCTCCAGCACGGAATCCTTGTCCGCGACGAGGTCGATCACGCTGCGGATGTCGTAAACGCGCAGGCGGTTCTCAGGGATCGCGCGGCGCAGCAGCCGCTGGTCGGCGGCCTGCCACTCCGTCACCGCGCCCTGGAAATAGGACAGGTATTTTTGCGCAACACGCGTCGCCTCCTCCTCGTCCTCGACGAGGATATCGATGACGCCGTTCGGTGACTGGAACGTGACAGGACCAACCTCGGCCGGATGATAGACGCCGAGCCCGCCGCCCTCGATCATCGCGGGGCCACCCATGCCGATCGAGGCGTTTTTGGTCGCGATGATGACATCGCAGCAGCCGAGCATCGCGGCATTGCCGGCGAAGCAATAGCCGGAGACCACGCCGATGACCGGCACGAGACCCGAGAGCCTTGCGAACTGCACGAAGGACGGACCATCAAGCCCGGTCATGCCGAGCCGGTCGGTATCGCCGGGCCGGCCGCCGCCGCCTTCGGCATAGAACACCAGCGGCACGCGCCAGTCTTCCGCGAGCGTCAGCATGCGGTCGATCTTCTTGTGGTTCATGTGGCCCTGCGTGCCCGCGAGCACGGTGTAGTCGTAGGCCACGACGATGCAGCGCCCGCCTTCAGGACCGAACTTTTCGGCGTTGACGGTCGCGACACCCATGACGAGGCCATCGGCCGGCGTGTTCTTGACGAGATCGTCGAGCTTGCGCCGGCGCCGCTGCGCAGCGATCGCAAGGCTGCCGTACTCCATGAACGAGCCGTCGTCGACGAGCTGCGCGACATTCTCGCGCGCCGTGCGCTGATTGGTGTTGCGGCGGCGCTCAACCGAGGCCGGGCGATTTTCGTCGAGCGTATTGGCCTGGCGCGCGATCAGTTCGGCGAGATCGGGACGGATGTGGTCGAGATCGATATCGGCTTCTGTTGCCGACGCATCCGCCGCAACCTCGAGCGGCTCCAGATACATGATCGGCTCGCCATGCATCAGCGTGACGCCGTCGCCGGCCACGAGCTTCATGACGCGACCACCCTGCTCGGCCATGACCAGATGCTCCATCTTCATGGATTCGATCACGGCGAGCTGCTGGCCCGGGCGCACGATCTCGCCCTCCTTCACCTGAATGGTGACAATGGTCCCCTGCAAGGGTGCTGCGACCATCACCGTGCCTTCGGGCACGATCTGTGCGGTATGCGCCTCGGTGCCGGGACCGCCGCTTCGTTCCGTCGCCGCAAAATAGAGTGGTTTGGCCGCGCCATCCGCGGCTTCGACAAGCTTGCCGATGTTGCGATCGATGAAGTCTGTCGCGATGCGGTTGGAGCGGAAGTCGGGATGCGCCAACACGGCCTGGAGGAAGCCGATATTGGTGACGACGCCGTCGATCCGAAACTCCCGCAAGGCGCGCGAAGCCTTGGCGACGACATCGTGCCAGGCTTCACCGGGCGTATGCACGATGACCTTTGCCAGCAGCGAGTCGAAGGCGGCGCTGGTCTTGTAGCCGGCATAACCGAAACTATCGACGCGGACGCCGGGGCCTGATGGCGGCTCGAACACGGCAAGCACGCCGCCGGTCGGGTGCGTCGCCCCTAGCTCGTCCAGCGTCTCCATGTTGACGCGGAGCTGCATGGCATAACCGCGCGGCTTCGGGATCGAGCCTTGCGCCAGGCCGAGCGAGGCAAGCGAGGCACCGGCAGCAACCGCAAGCTGGGCGCGGACGAGATCGAGGCCGAGCACCTCCTCGGTCACTGTGTGCTCGACCTGAAGCCGCGGGTTGGCCTCGATGAAGGCAAAACTGTCGTCGGCGGTGCCGTCGACCAGGAACTCGAGCGTGCCGAGATTGTCGTACGACGCAGCCACGGCGAGTTGCTTCGCCGCCTCGATGATACGGCCACGCAAGCCGTCGCCGAGCGACGGGCTCGGCGCCACCTCGATTAGCTTCTGGTGCCGGCGCTGAATGGTGCATTCGCGTTCCCAGAGGTGGGAGATCGCACCACGATGGTCACCGATGATCTGCACCTCGATATGGCGCGCCTGCCGGATCAGCCGCTCGGCATAGACGCCGTCGAAGCCGAACGCGGTCTTGGCCTCGGACTGGCAGCGCGCGTAGGCCTCCGCGAGATCGGCAGCGCACTCGACCACGCGCATGCCACGGCCACCGCCACCGGACATCGCCTTGATCACGATCGCCGCATTGCTGCCGAGGGAAACGAAGAACGCCGTGATCTCCTCAAGGCTCGACGGCCCGCTGGTGCCAGCAATGATCGGCACGCCACAGCGTTTTGCCAGTTGCCGTGCTGCGACCTTATCGCCAAACAATTCGAGCGCGGCCGGTGTCGGTCCGACGAAAGTTATGCCTGCATCCCCGCAGATTCGGGCGGACGCGGCGTTCTCGCTGAGAAAGCCGTAGCCGGGATGCACGGCATCGCAGCTGGCGGCTTTCGCCGCTCTCACCACCGCGTCGATGTCGAGATAGGCCCGCGCGCCGCGGCCGGGAATTTCGACCGCCTCGTCGGCAACCCGCACATGCAGCGACAGCGCATCGTCCGCGGGATGGATCGCGACCGTCGCGATGCCGGAATCGGCTGCGGCGCGCGCGATGCGGATGGCGATCTCGCCGCGATTGGCGATCAGGAGCTTCTTGAACGACATGCAGCGTCTCCATGCCCGCGTGCCCAAGCGCGGGTCGGCAGGTCCGATGGTTCTGCTTCGTCACTTTAACCGAGGCCGTCAAGGGCAAGAACGCCGGTCGCGATGACCGTTCCCGCGGGCCGGAATTTCAGTCGGTCGCGCGCGCCGTGACGAGGCGAATAATCCGCGCCACGGCAGACGCGATCGGGGCGATGATTGGCACGGTGAACATCGGCTTAAGCTCGCGCGCAGCTTCGCCCAACGGCCCGCCGCCGATGATGACGGCCTCCGCGCCATCCTGCGCGATGCAGGCCTCGACCGCGCCGGCGAGCGCTGTGCGCAGCCGCGCCGGATCGCGCATCAGCTCCTGCGGATCGCCCTCCGCGAAGCGGACGCCGGTGTAATGCGATCGCAGCCCCAGCTCGTCCGGCAAGGCGTCGATCTTCGCTTCCAGCAGCGGCGTCGTGGTCGCCACGCCGAAGCGGCGGCTGTTCTCGGCAGCTGCGAGCATCGAGGACTCACCGATGCCGACCGCGGGCAGTTCTATCGCGGCTTTGATCCCGGCCAATCCGGGATCGCCGAACGCCGCGACGATGATGCCGTCGCATGCATGCCGGTTCGACTGCGCGATCTCCAGAACTTCGGTGGAAGCTGCATCCAACGCATCCGGCGTCACGATCATTTGCGGCGCGCGCGATCCGGTCGCTCCGTCGATGTCGAAGCCGTCCACAGCGGCCGACTTCGCGATGGCGACCATCATCGCTGTGGTCGCCACGGAACTGTTCGGATTGATCAGGAGAACGCGCGCGCGACGATCGGAATTTGGGCCCATCCCCTGCTATACTAGGCCGCCCGCACCCCCGCAACGAAAGCGCTGACCTCGTCTTCCAGCGACTGCAGCTTCTGCGATAGCCGGCCGCTCGATTGCAGCACGAGGCCGGCGGCCTGGCCGGTCTCCGCCGTCGCGTTGGTGACACCCGAGATGTTCTGCGAAACCTGGTCGGTGCCGGAGGCGGCCTCGCGTACGCTGTGCGCGATCGCCGCGGTCGCGGCGCCCTGCTCCTCGACCGCTGCGGCGATCGACGAGGAGATCTCGTTGACCTCCATGATGGTCTTCCGAATGCTCTCGATGTTGCCGACCACCTGGTTGGTCTCGGCCTGGATCGCGGTGATCTGCGCGCCGATCTCGTCGGTCGCCTTCGCGGTCTGGCTCGCCAGCGACTTCACTTCGCTTGCCACTACGGCAAAGCCCTTGCCGGCCTCGCCGGCGCGGGCTGCCTCGATGGTGGCGTTGAGCGCGAGCAGATTGGTCTGCGAGGCGATCTGGTTGATGAGGTCGATGACCTCGCCGATCTTGTGCGCGGCGGCGGCGAGCCCCTGCACGGTGTCGTTGGTCCGCTGACCGTCGGCGGCGGCCTTGTCGGCCACGGTTGCAGCCTGCGCGACGCGCTGGCTGATCTCGGTGATCGAGGACGACAGCTGCCCGGCGGCGGAGGCCACCGTCTGCACGTTGCTCGAAGCCTGCTGGCAGGCGGTGGCGACGAGGCTGGCACGGTCGGTCGCCTTGTTGGCGGTCTCGGACATGCCCTGCGCGGCCTGCTGCATCGCGCGCGCCTCGTTGAAGACGTCGCGGACGACGGCCTGAACGTTCGCCTCGAACTTGCCGGCGAGGTCGGTCATCGTCTTGCGCTTCTCCTCGTCGGCCTTCTGCTTCGTCTCCTGCTGTTCGGCGTGCATCCGGCCGACCGCCGACGCATTGTCCTTGAACACGGCGAGCGCCTTGGCGAGCCCGCCGATCTCGTCGCGACGGTCGGTATGGGGCACGTCGAAGGCGCTGTCGCCGGCGGCGAGGCGGTCGGTCAGCGCAGTGATCTTCGCCAGCGGCCGGGTCACGCTGCGGCCGATCACGAAGGAAGCGCCGAGCACGAGCACGAACACGACCAGGCACACCAGGGCGAAGGTCATCGCATTCTGGCGGAAGACGGCGTCGACATCGTCGAGATAGATACCGGTGCCGATGATCCAGCCCCAGGGCGCAAAGCCCTTCACATAGGAGATTTTCCCGACCGGCTGGTCGAAGCCGGGCTTCGGCCAGAGGTAGCTGTAGAAGCCCGCGCCCTGCTTCTTGACGACGTCAACGAAGCCGACGAACAGCGCGTTGCCGGACGGATCCTTCATCCCGGCGAGATCCTTGCCGTCGAGTTCGGGCTTGATCGGATGCATGACCATCTTGGGCGTCATGTCGTTCAGCCAGAAATACTCGACCTTGTCGTAGCGCAGGCTCTTGATTTCCGCGATCGCGCCGGCCTGGGCCTGCTCGCGCGGGAGTTTTCCCTCACTCTCGAGCTTCTGGTAGTGCGCCAGGATGCCGTAGCCGACGTCGACCATGTGCTGCGTCTTGGCCTCACGGTCCGCGATCATCTGCGCGCGCAGGGTCGAAAGCGCGATCGGCGCCAGCGCGATCATGCCGAGGAGGCTGATGCCGACAATCAGGACCAGCTTGAAACTGATGCGGGAAAAAAACATCGGTGCTCGCAAGATTTGGAAGGGCTGATATGCCAGTTTATCCCGCGCCCCTTAGCAAAGCTTTAAGCATTCGGGTTCCCGCAAAACACGCAAAACTCCGTAGGATTCTACCGGCACGCCGCGGCCGCCCCTCGCAGGCTCACGAGGCCGCTGCATCCGAGATGCGATCTCTTCAAAACTAGAAGACCTCGATATCGCCCCTCCGAGCGTTGACTTGCAGGGAGCGCTGACGGAACGATCGACGCAGTTCATCAGCGCCAGCCGGGGCGTGGGCGCAGCCGGAGGCCAGAGGCTCAATGCATCAATCGACATCGACAGGATCCCTCGACCTTCCGTCGCTGAACGCGGCGGAGCGGCTCTTCATTTGGGGATTTCGGGCCAAGGCGCGCAGCGGAAGCGCCGTTCCGACCGCGGCCGACATCCAGCAAGTGTACGACCACTTTCGCGTGGGCGATGCCGTGCCTTCCCTGGAGTCCATCATCGAGATCTTTGCCTGCACGGCGCATACGGCCATCGCGGTGCACTGCCCGACCTGCCCGCGCATGTCCGACAGCGAGCACGGCATGTTGCGGGCGATCGCCGCCGCGCAGAAAGAGCGCGACGATATCGCGCGCGAACAGTTCGAATGCTGGCTGCCGCCGGTCGGCGCCGATTGGGCTCTCGCACCCGTGCGGGGGCTTGCAACGATCTTCCGCATGGCGGGTCTCATCCTGCCCGACCGGCACGTTCCGTCTTTCGAGCATGACCGGACGATGGCGATGAAGAGCTGGCTGGTCGGAAGCCCGACGTTGCACTGACCGGGATCGCGCATGATGCAGGATAGTTGCGGCTCGGTGCCCGTCACGCAAGCCGGCCAGGTGCGGCTCTGTCCGCTTCAGGCCGCGCTTGCGACGCGGCCTGACGTCGAAAGCTACGATGATTTTGGCCGCGTCACGCTCTCGCTGTTGCGGTTCATCGGCGCGGCCTATGCGACCGGCGCGTCCGACTGCTGGGAGGCGGCCTATCGCTTTGCCGACGAGGCGCCTGGCATCGTCGATAGCCCGCTGCTGGTCGCACGCGTTGCGGCGCTCGTCAGAATCCTGCGCAGCGGCCGGCCGTGCCAATTGTGCTTCATGCCGCCGTCGTGCCGGCGTCTTTCGAAGGACGAGGCGGAATTGATGCGGCTGCTGGCGGTGGCGCGCGGCAATCGGCCGGGTGAGCTCGAATCCGCCGTCTGCCAGTTCGTCGGCAACGAGAACTGGATCGCGACAACCAGGGCAGTCAACGCGCTCGCGTTCTGCTGACATCCAGCGGTCCTTCCAGACCACCGTGTTCGCCTCGCGCAATTCGCTTGAGGCGGCAGCTTCACCGATCGGCAACGCACGTCGCCATGATCGCATCGAGCTCCGCCTTCGAGAGCACCCCAAGCTCGGCGATGAACACGATGCGCGCGGCGGGTACGCCCGGCGTCGCCACTTCGCCTGGCACCAGCGTGGCGCGGCCGGCGGCGAATTGAAACACCATCTGGCGCCCGGGCTGCTCGACGGTCTCGAACAGGCCTTTTGCCCGCGCGAGTTTTGGCGCAAGTTTGCCGATCGCCTGCTGCAGGCGGACGAGCGAGATCCGGTGGTCCGAGGTCCAGCTCAGCGTTTCGAAGCGTTGCTCTGCCGGACGTTTCGGTCCGGGCTCGCGTCGCGCGGGGGCGCGATCGACGGTCGCGGGAAACAGCAGCGCGGACGGAATCTCGCCATGCTGCGCATCGACGACCACGGCAGGAGCGCGCCGCGCGCGGATGGCCTCGCGCATCCGCCCGCCCGCGCCCTCCTCCGCCAGATCCAGCTTGCTCAGCGCCACGATGTCGGCGACGCGCAGCTGCGAACGATTTAACGCATCGTCCAGGGCGGCCGGCGGTGTCGCCGCGTCCATCACGCAGAGCACCGTTTCCAGCGGCGCCTCGCGCAGGATCACGGGGTCCATCAAATTGCGGACGATGTCGGCGGGATCGGCGACGCCGCTGGTCTCGATGACGATGTACTCCGGCTTCGGATCACGCCGCAGCAGCGTCGAGAGCGTACGCAGCAGGTCGCCTTCGAGCGAGCAGCAGATGCAGCCATTGGCGAGGCTGATCACGCCGTCGCTCGCGCCCACGATCAGCTCGGCATCGATGTTGATCGCGCCGAAATCGTTGACCACAGCGGCGATCCGGCGCCCCTCCGCATGCGCCAGCAGATGGTTGACGACAGTGGTCTTGCCGGCCCCCAGAAAGCCCGTTACCAGGAGAATGGGGACCGGCATGTCTCAGCCCCCAACGACGGGGCGGCGCACGGGACGGCCGGGCCGCGCCGCGACATCCAACACACCATCTGTGATCAGCGGTTGGCCGCTGACGATCAGATGCCGCACGCCTTCGGAGGGGCGGTTCATCGCCGTGAAGGTCGCGCGGTCCGAGAGCTTCTCGTAGTCGAACACGACGATGTCGGCATCGGCGTCCTTCGCGAGCCGGCCCTTGGTGCGCATCGCGGGCGTGCTCTGCGACAGGATGTCCGCCGGGATCAGCGCGCATTTGCGCACGCCTTCGAGCAGCGACACGGTCTTGCGCTCGCGCACCCATTCGCGGATGAATTTCGTGAAGCAACCCGCCGAGCGCGGATGCGAGGTGGCGTCATCCGGCAGCGGCCAGGCATCGCCGGTGTAGGTCTTGCCGTCCGACGTCGTCCACGGCATCGCGTCGGAGGCGATGGCGCCGCCGGGATAGAGCACCGACATATCGAGGAGGTCGCGGTGATGCGCATTGTTCTCGGTGTCGAGGATGTGCCACAGCACCAGCGAAGACGGCTCTTCAGCCTGCGCCTTCAAGAGCTCCTCGCGATCGCTGAAGCGGTGGCCGTCGGTGACCCGCTGCACGGAATCGTAGCCGGTGCCGTTGCGCTCGACGAATTCGGGGTCGCTGAAAAAGGCGGCCGCCAGCACGGTCGAGCCGGTGCCGTAGGGATAGGCCTCGACCGTGATCGGCAGGCCCTGCGCCTGCGCTTTGGCGATCAGCACACGGCAGCGCTCGACGTCGGTCTTGCTCGACGAGTTGAAATGGCAGATGTGCATGTGCGCGCCGGTGGCGCCGGCATAGCCGATCAGGCGGATATAGGCCTCCGCCGCGCTCTCGGGGTCGACGCGCGACATGTAGGCGACATGCGTGAAGGTCGGCACGTCCTGCGCGGCCGCGAGCTGGCAGACCGCGGTCAGCTCCTGCACGCCGGCGCCCGGCGCATAGGCGTTCAAGATGCCGATGCCGATGCCGCCCTCGTTCAGGCCGCGCGACAACCTCTCGAGGATTCCCGCAACCTCCGCATCGCTCGCCACGTTGTCCATCCAGCGGCGATCGCGCATGGCATTGCCGAACGCCTCCAGCGAGCTCTCCGCATTGGAGCCCGTCATCGCACCGATACGCGCGAAAGCCCAGTTGGTGGCGGCGCCGTAGTTCAGCACGCGTCCCTTCCTGGCCTGGCGCTCATACCAGGACCCGACCGGCAGCACGCCCGCTTCGAGATCGAGCGTCGTCGTGACGCCGTCAAACGCCTGCATGCGATCGGCGGGGAGCGACTGGCCATGCGCATGAAGGTCGATGAAGCCGGGCGCAACCACGAGCCCGGTGGCGTCGATCACCCGCTCGGCGCCGCCGAGCGAGGCGCCGACCGCGGCGATCTTGCCGTCCACCACCGCCACATCGCCAACCGCGTCCATTCCGCTGGCGGGATCCACCACCCGGCCGCCAGAGATCACCAAACCGCTCATGTCGTCACTCCCTCACGCTGAATTCGCATCAAGGCAGATTCCCGGTGGGACGACCACCTCCACCGATGCCGACGCATCATGCTCGCAAGGGAGGCTCGAAGGCAGGCTCGAAAGGGAGGCTCGAAGGAGAGGTCAATTCACATGCGGGTCGCGGGCACGCGCTCGCAGTCTCGCGGCAGGTTTGCCCGAGCTATGCTTCTCGCTTCACGCCCTCGAAGAAAGGGCGCAGGGAAGACCGGGCGCCGGCTGGCACCCATAAAAACCCCCATGCGAACTGATTGCACACGCAATGCACAGGGGAGACACAGGGCAGCCGAGACCAGGCCTTCCCTGCGCGATGGTTTGACGGCCTATGCCGCGCTCTCCCCGGAGACGAGTTCCTTCTTGCCTCCGTCACCTCCGCGAAATGCACGGCACCGCGCCGGTTGACGCGCTGACGCCTTCGCAAAGGCTTGTCCGTAGCAACGACGGCCAGGACCACACGGTTTCGCCGTACGCGAGCTTCCTGCTTCGCCCAAGGCTTCGCAGGACATGGCCCTGCTTCGGCAAAAGACTTCGCAGGCATTGGGCGCCGTCCGTCGATGCGGTTCGTGCCATGCTCACGAGGTTCATCTCGCCCTGCATGCACAATCCCGCCTTTAACGCCGCCCGCGTCCACCGCAACTCCCAACCCGCGTTCGTGACGACGTACGACCGCCCCTCTTGTGGGCTGGGATGGGCGACACATACGACATTTCCGAATTTCGGTAAAGCGGAATATTTTTGACGGCGGGGATTGACTTGCGTTTGCGGCTGTTTCGCGCGACCGCCGGAGACAACCGACGCCACGACCATGCAATAGACCGCGAAGCAGCTCCGCCGTCTTCTCGCCCCCATTGTCATTCAGGAAGTTAGATGGGGCGCTACGGTGGACAAAGTTCCCAAAGGTTTCGTGTGATCGCTCGACCTCTTCTGCAATGCGACCCTCTCCATTCTATTTCGCGCCGCGCTCTCCTCGGTGGATTTATGTCGGCAGGGACCGCCATTGCGCTCGGCGGATGCGCCGGCCTGGGTGCGACCGGGGCGCGTTTCGACGCGTCATCGCTCTCCCTTGATCCCACATTGCTCGTCGCCACCACGCGCAAGCCCGTCAACGGTGGTCGGACGAAACCCTGGTTCGGGCCAGAGCGTGCAACCAACATGACGGTCGCGAGGGCGAAGCTGGTGGCGCCGGACGAGAGCCGACTTTCTCTCGCCTCGGTCGGATTTGGTGATTGGCGCCTTGATCGGCTCGAACCGGTGTCGGCAGACGTTGGCGATCTGGTCGCGCAGGCCGGCGGAGGAGACGTGCTTATCTATGTGCACGGCTTCAAACAGACATTCGAGACGGCGATGCTGGATGCTGCTCATCTCTCGGATGGGATCAAGTTCCGCGGCCGAACCGTGGCGTTCTCCTGGCCTTCCAAGGCAGGGCTGTTCGACTATGCCTATGACCGCGACAGCGCGATGTGGTCCCGCGACGATTTCGAACGCGTGCTCTCTGCCCTCGTCTCCGCTCCGGGCGGCGGCCGCGTACACATCGTTGCGCACAGCATGGGAACCATGCTGACGCTCGAAAGCCTGCGTCAGCTCTATGCCCGATACGGCGACACAGTTACGAGCAAGATCGGCGCGGTTGTGTTTGCTGCGCCAGATATCGACATGGACGTGTTCACGTCGGCGGTCCACCGCATCGGTCCGCTTGCCGGCAAAATCACCGTGATCGCCGCGACGAACGATCGCGCACTGGCGCTGTCGGGACAAATCGCAGGTGGAATGACCAGGGTCGGCGCCGCCGAGAAGGCCGTCATCGCGCGGCTCGGTGTGCGCGTGGTCGATGCCTCGCAGGAAGGCTGGGGCATCATCAACCACGATCTGTTTCTGTCGAATGCAGAAGTGCAGCGGGTGATCCGCCGCTCGATCGACGGCACGATCGCGTAAGAGAGCGCCTGCGCCGAGCCGTGGAAAGCTCGCTCCTGCGCTTGCTCGTTGCGGCTTCAGGCGGGAACGGCCGGGTTTTGAAGTGCCCAGTCTCGTACGCGAATGGCGCTCCCTAGGGGAATCGAACCCCTGTTTCAGCCTTGAGAGGGCCGCGTCCTAACCGCTAGACGAAGGGAGCGTGAGGGAGAGGACATAGCCTCGAATTTTGCCGGCGGCAAGCGGGGATCGAGGGGTTTCGGACGCTCACTCCGCCGTCGTCCTGGCGAAAGCCAGGACCTATTACCTCAAAGCGTAGTTGTGGGCGAAGTGCCAACCACCAGTCCCCGCAACCACACCAGCCGGTGGTTATGGGTCCTGGCCTTCGCCAGGACGACGATGGCGGCGAGTTCCGGGGGGCCGCCTTACGGCTCATTGGCAAATTTCAGCTTTCCGGCCGGCCTCAGGGTGTGGGCATCGAAGGTGCGGATTTCGGTGACGCCGCCGATGTCGAGCGTGATCACGAGCCGGTCGCCGGCGACGCCGCTTGAGACGATTTTGGCGCCCTTGGGCAGGGTGGCAATGACGTCGCCGGCCGGCTCGGGCGCCCTTCCCTCCGACTTGAAAAGGCGGTAGCCCACCGCGATCAGCACGGCGCAGATTGCCAGCGCCGTGGTCAGCCCCGCGATCAGCATCATCCGCCGCACCCGCGCGAACAGCGCGGCCTGCTCGGGGCTCGGTTCGGGAACAACGGTATCAGACGTCGTCATGCAAAATTCTGGCTCTGCGCAAAGGTTGGAGGTTGTCGTCGAAGGCTCCGAGGGCTCGACCCGGCTCGACCGCGTGCTGGCGACGCACCTCGCCGAGCTGTCGCGATCGAGGCTGAAAGCCCTGATTCTGGCGGGCGCGGTGAGCCTCAGGGACGCCGCGATCCGGGACCCCGCTTATCACGTCGCCTCCGGCGATACGATCACAATCGACGTGCCGGAAGCGGCCCCGCCGGAGCCGAAAGGCGAGGATATCGCGCTCGATATCGTGTTCGAGGACGACGACATCGTCGTCCTCAACAAGCCGAAGGGGCTGGTGGTGCATCCCGCGGCGGGCCATGAGACCGGCACGCTGGTGAATGCGCTGATCGCCCATTGCGGCTCATCGCTGTCGGGCATCGGTGGGGTGCGCCGGCCCGGCATCGTGCACCGGCTGGACAAGGACACCACCGGGTTGATGGTGGTCGCCAAGAACGACCTCGCGCATGCCTCGCTCACCGCGCAATTCGCCGACCATGGCCGCACCGGGTCGATGCGGCGCGGCTACATGGCCTTCGCCTGGGGGCTGCCGGGCCGCCATCGCGGCACCGTGGACGCGCCGATCGATCGCCACCCGCATGCGCGCGAGAAGATGGCGGTGCGCCAGGGCGGCCGCGAGGCCGTGACGCATTGGGAGCTTCTGGAGAGTTTTGCCGGGCGAGACGGCAAGCCGATCGCGACGCTGCTCGCCTGCGAGCTCGAGACCGGGCGCACCCACCAGATCCGCGTCCACCTCGCCCATATCGGCCACCCCCTGATGGGCGATGCCGTCTACGGCCCGCATTTCAAGACCAAGGCAAACCAGCTGGGCTCCGAGTCGCAGGCCGTCCTGGCCGCGCTGGGGCGGCAGGCCCTGCACGCCTACCTGCTGGTATTGGAGCACCCGAGGACTGGAGAATTACTCCACTGGGAAGCGCCTCTGCCGGAGGATTTGCTTCTCCTCCAGGGTGCCCTGAAAGCGGCGCTATGACGCAGGCCGCTTCAGAAATGCCTTACATTACAAAAAGTTATAGCTGCCACACGCGGACGTGACGTCAGCAATCCTTCCCTTTTTGCCTCCCGATGGAGTATATTGCGCTCGCGTTGAAGACCAACGCGGAACATCGCAGCACCGATCGGCTTTAACCAAGCGGTCGTCTGCCTGGCCCGCCGCTATCGGGGGCCTGAACCTGTTTGGAGGGCGCACTATGGCCCGTACAGCTACCCTGCCGGTCCTTAATGGCGAATCCGGCCTTTCCCGTTACCTCGGCGAGATCCGCAAGTTTCCGATGCTGGAACCCCAGCAGGAATACATGCTCGCCAAGCGTTGGCGCGAGCACGATGATCGTGACGCCGCGCACCAACTCGTCACCAGCCATCTCCGTCTCGTGGCCAAGATCGCCATGGGCTATCGCGGCTACGGCCTGCCGATCTCCGAGGTCGTCTCGGAAGGCAATGTCGGCCTGATGCAGGCGGTGAAGCGGTTCGAGCCCGAGAAGGGCTTCCGTCTCGCCACCTACGCGATGTGGTGGATCAAGGCGTCGATTCAAGAGTACATCCTGCGTTCGTGGTCGCTCGTGAAGATGGGCACCACCGCGAACCAGAAGAAGCTGTTCTTCAACCTGCGCAAGGCGAAGAGCAAGATTTCCGCGCTGGACGAAGGCGATCTCCGCCCCGACCAGGTGGCCATCATTGCCAAGCGTCTCGGCGTCACGGCTCAGGACGTGGTCGACATGAACCGCCGCCTCGGTGGCGACGCGTCGCTCAACGCTCCGATCCGCGACGACGGCGAAGCCGGCGAATGGCAGGACTGGCTGGTCGATAATTCGCCCAACCAGGAAGCCATGCTGGCGGAGCACGAGGAGTATGATCACCGCCGTGACGCCCTGAACGGCGCCATGGGCGTGCTCAACCCGCGCGAACGCCGCATCTTCGAGGCGCGCCGGCTCGCCGATGAGCCGATGACGCTGGAAGACCTTGCCGCCGAGTTCGGCGTGTCGCGCGAGCGCGTCCGCCAGATCGAGGTCCGCGCCTTCGAGAAGGTGCAGTCCGCGGTCAAGGGCACGATCGCAAAGGCCGAACAGGCCGCGCTGGAAGCCGCGCTCTAAGCGCGAGGTTTTTAGCGCCAGAGATTGGCGGATCGACAAGAGACAGAAAGCCGGCGGCAACGCCGGCTTTTTTGTTGGGCGCAACTCTCGCCGTCATGCCACGCGACCCGGCTACGCCAAGGCTTCGCCGAGGTTGAGGTCCAGGGGCGCCGAAGCTTTTGGCGTAGGCGGCAGGCGGGCATCCAGTACGCCGCAGCGCTTGTTGCGCTAGCGAGGTCTTCAATGCAGGTCTCTGGAATACTGGATCGCCCGGTTGAACCGGGCGATGACAGCGGGGTTGTGGCTCTGCCTTGAACCCGCACTGCCGGTCGGCCGACCAAAAACATTGGACCGACAGCATCAAGAGAACGGACACGCACCGTGTCGATCATCCTGCAATCCACCGTCGGCGGCTTCTCCGCCCAGTTCATGCGCAAGCTGCCGCTGGTCGAGCAGGCGATGCGCGAGCACGGGCTCGAGCCGTCGGAGTTCGTGATCTCGAAGGACTATGCCTCGACCGCGACGATCCCGCTGATGGGTCCGTTCTTCTTCAATTACAGCGTCTACTTCGGCGACGAGACATTCACGGTCACCGAGCCGAACGACATGGTGTTCCTGGACTACTTCTTCAAACGCGTGCTCGCGGCGGATGACCCGCCGGAAGTGCCGCGGCGGCCGGGCTTGATCCGGCGGTTGTTCGGCTGGATGTCGGAGCCGGTGTAGTTGCTTTTCCCCTCTCCCCTTGCGGGAGAGAGTGGCTCGCGAAGCGAGACGGGTGAGGGGTCGCCACCGCGAGCGCATCTCTCACATCGTCATTCGCGGAGACAACCCCTCATCCGGCGCTTTGCGCCACCTTCTCCCGCAAGGGGAGAAGGGAAGAGCGCACCGCCGGCGCCTCGCTAACTCTACTCCCCCCAAACCCGCGCCAGCGTCGCGAGCCAGCAGCCTTCGCAATAGCGGGCGTCCTTGTAGTCGATCCAGTTGTGCGCATAGACGCGGTCGAGCGGGATCCCGTAGCGCGCGCGCAGGATTTGGACGAGGATCTTCCACGCCGCGACCTGCGCCGCGGTCGGGCCCGTGGTGACGTCGGGATAGTTGCCGGCGAACTCGACGCCGATCGAATTGTCGCGCACCACCTGACGATAGGTCGGCTTGTTGTCGATGTATTTGTTGTCGTTGCGGTTGGCGCCGTCGCCATGGGTCGGCACCAGGTTTTCCGCGACCGCCCAATAGACAGTGCCGTCGGTCTCCACCCACAATGTGACGCCGCGACGCTTGGGATTCTTAGCCTGCTCCTGCGCACCGCCGCGCGCCGAACCTGCCGGTCCCTCGGTCTGGTGCACGATGATGTTGCGCCAGGGTTTTGCGTTGCCGACGTCCCCCCATGGCGCCAGCCACACCATCTTCAGGCCGGGGATGTCAGGCGTGCCGGAGGCGCGCGCGAGCTTTGCGAGTTCGGCGTCGGTCGCGGCGGCAGGTGCGATCGGAATGAGGGCGGCGAGAATGGCCGCGAGCAGGCGAGAGATCATCATGCGGGTCCAATGCGGACCCGACGTTAGCACGCCCCTACGCGAATTTGCGCAAGGCCTCACCTGGACCGATCGGGTCAGGCATGAGCGGCGGCGCCGGATCGTGGATGGCAAAGTCGTTCTTGCCGTTCTTCTTGGCCGCATAGAGGGCGTGGTCGGCATGTGCGATCAGGCGGTCCGGAAACTGGCCGACGCCGCGGTCCCACTGCGCCACCCCGATCGAGATCGCGATCGGAATGTCGATGCCGGTGCAGTTGACGGCATCCTGGCGGCAGACCTCGAGCACGCGGCGGGCGATCGCAGCCGCCTCGCGCAAGGTTGACGACGGCAGCACGACGCAGAATTCGTCGCCACCGGTGCGGGCGAGCATGTCGCCGGGCCTCAAGCGCGTCTGCGCCATCAGAGTGAAGTGCTGGAGGCAGGCATCGCCCGCGGCATGACCATGGGTGTCGTTGACGGCCTTGAAGCCGTCGAGATCGATCACCAGCAGCGAGAACGGCTCGTTGCTGCGCTCCGAGCGGGCGCATTCTTCAACCAGCCGCTGCAACAGATGCCGCCGGTTGGCGACACCGGTGAGATCGTCGAGCAGCGCGAGGTCGGCAACTTCGTTGCGCAGGCGGTCCATCGCCATCAGCAGGAAACCGAAATTGAGCGTCATCGACAGGAACAGGAGCCCCAGCACCATGACGGCATGAGACTGCCCTCCGGCGACCGACGAGAAATCGCCGCCGAGCAGATTGCCGATCGCACGAGCCGAAGATCGCGATGATGGTGATGATCACGATGCCGGAGAGCCGGGCTCCCGGGCTGGCACGGCCTTCCGGCGGCGATAGCAGCAAACGCAGCGACAGCGCCAGCGGCAGCGCCTGACCGAGCGAGTAGCTGAGCATGCGCAGCTGCATGTGATCGAATACGACCATGAAGAACACGACGCCGCTGAGGCTGAGAATTCCCGTCGCGGCCATGACGCGCCACGACACCGGCCGACCGTAGAAGCGCTGAATGCCCATGGCGGCAAGGCTGCTCGCCGCGATGATGCCGACGGCTCCGAGCAGCAGCGGGACAGGCGAGACGACGAAAAGGCGGATCAAGGCCGCCATCGTGCCGATCGCGCCGACGAAGCACGATGCCATCCAGAACCGCGCGGCCGCGAATTTCGGATAGGAGCGCGTCACGTAGGCCCAGATCAGGCCGAGCGCCAGGAAGTTGACGACGAATACGGTCCAGAGTGTCGGCACGTTCAGCATGGCGCGCGCCACAAGCGCAGCATCGCGCCCTCCGTCCCTGCCAGCTGTCCGTTCATGACCCCGTCCCCGTTTTCTTGCGGGGACAATGCGACCGACGCGCTTAACGGAGTCTCACTGCGATCCGCGAAAACATGCCTTTGGTTTTGGATTCATGAACGGCCGGCGCATTGTCGGATCGTTAGGCATGGCCGGCGATGCGGATTCGCGAACCAAAATCACCCGAAAATGCATCTGAGCTGTGGATAACGCGATGACACGGATGTGACAGCGCGGGGCAGAAGCGCGCGAATCTGCTGAGTTCGTCGTCGAGGATGTTGCGAGGCTGGCCCTCCGCCGAGCATCCCTCGTGTCGCGTTTCACCATTAACCCTGAAGAGGATCCTATGGCTAAGAAAGCGAAGAAGGCGAAGAAGGCGACGAAGAAAAAGGCCAAGAAGGCAGCGAAGAAGAAGTAACGAGGCTTCTTATTCTTTGCCCGGGTGGAGCACGCTCCGCCCGGGCGTCGGGCAGCAGTTGTGAGTTTGAAGACGGCGGGCGCAAGGCCCGCTTTTTTATTGGCTCCCGCCCTTGTTGGCTGGAGAAGCTACCGCTCCGCGAACGCCAGCTTGGCGCCGAGCGCGGCGAAGCCGGCGGCAAAGCTGCGGCGCAGCCAGGCCATGACACGCGGGCGGGAGATGACGCGCTCCCGCACCGAGGCTGCGCAGAGGCCGTAGACCACGAACACCGCAAACGTCATCGCCATGAAGGCGCCGCTCAATTCCAGCATCGGCGCCAGCACAGGGGCTTCGTCAGCGGCGATGAACTGCGGCAGGAAGGCCAGGAAGAAGATCGACAGCTTCGGATTGAGGATGTTGATCAGGAAGCCGGTCACGATCACGCGGCCAGCTGAACGCTCGCGGATCTCGCCGTCGACCGCCAGCGCCCCGGTCTCGCGCAGCGCCTGCCAGGACATGTAGAGCAGATAGGCAACGCCGCACCATTTCAGCCCGGCGAAGGCGAGCGCGCTGGTGTGGAGCACGGCGGCGAGCCCCAGCATCGCGGCCGTCATGTGCGGCACGATGCCGAGGGTACAGCCGAAGGCGGCCGCGATGCTCGCGCGCGAGCCGCGGGTCAGCGCGGCCGCCAGTGTGTAGAGCACGCCGGTGCCGGGCGAGGCGACGACGATCAGCGAGGTGAGCAGGAAGGACAAGGTCATGGACCGACCTTATCACCGCGCCCCGAACCATGAAAGCCAACCTGCCGGATCGATCGTCAGGACAGCTGCGCGATCTCGGCTTCCCGGAGCACGTCGAGCGGCGCCCAGGGCTTGGCCCAGAACTTTGCGCCGTTCGGCAAGGGCTGCATCAAGGGGCGGCCGGAGGTGACGACGATGTCGAGCTTCGGGTTGCGGTCCTTGGCGACATGCGCGAGCTCGACCCCGTTCATGCGGCCCGCAAGCTGCACGTCCGTCATCATCAGGCAGAGCGCCCCGGCGCTCTTCTCCAGCACCAGCTCGGCCGCCTCGGCGCTCTCGCACTGGATGACGTCGTAGCCGCTTTCTTCGAGAAGAAGGCTGAGCATCTCCCTCTGCATGAGGTCGTCTTCAACGATCAGTGCGGTGGCTCGAAACGGCTTTGCTTGTCCCATCGGCGGCTCCCAATGCTGCCTGTCTTCATGAAGTAACGTACGTTAAGGTGGGAACAGCGATGCGGTTCGGTTCCAATATGAAAAAATGTAAAGCATAGTTCCGCTCGAAAGGCTTGACGGGGGATATCATGACATCGATCCGCGGCGCCGCCGCCATCACCGGAGCGGCAAGCGGCATCGGCCGCGCGCTCGCGAGCGAGCTTGCGCGGTGCGGCTGCGATCTCGCGCTCGCCGATCGCGACGAGGCCGGGCTGAAAACGCTTGCCGCCGAGATCGGAGCCGCATGCAAGGTCAGCCTGCATCGCGTCGACGTCAGCGAGCCCGACGACATCGCGCAGTTCGCGCGTGAGGCGACCACCGCGCATCCCGCGCTCGGCATCGTCATCAACAATGCCGGCGTGGCGCTGATGGGCTCGTTCGAGGAGATCGACCAGGCACAGATGGACTGGCTGTTCGACATCAATTTCTGGGGCGTGGTGCACGGCACGCGCGCCTTCCTGCCGCATCTGAAGACGATGGGCGAGGCGCACATCGTCAACCTGTCCTCGATCTTCGGCATCATCGCCCCGCCGGGACAGTCGGCCTATGCCGCGGCGAAATTCGCGGTGCGCGGCTTTTCCGAGAGCGTGCGGCACGAGCTTGCCATGGCGGGCAGCCCCGTCAGGCTGTCGGTCGTGCATCCCGGCGGCGTCGCCACCGCCATCGCCCGCAATTCGCGCACCGGGACCGGCGTCACCGATAATGCGCGCCGGTCGCAATCGATCGAGCGGTTCGAGAACGCAGCAAAGACCACGCCGCGAGATGCCGCGCTGCGCATCATCAGGGGCATCGAGAGAAACGAGCCGCGCATCCTGATCGGCAACGACGCCCGCTTCATGGATCTCCTGCAGCGCTTCCGCCCGGCAACGTACTGGGCCCCGTTGCAGCGCAAGCTGGAGAGGATGGCGAAGGGGACGAAGTGAGGGGCGCCGTCGAATTGCACGATGCCAGGCGCCACACCCGCCGCTGTCGTCCTGGCGAAAGCCAGGACCCATAGCCACCGAATTCAGTTTGGCGAAGACTGGCAGTTACTCAGCACGTGACTGCGAGTCGTTGTAACGATTCCCGCCTGGGGTAATGGGTCCTGGCGTTCGCCAGGACGACGGCGGAGAGGCATCACGCCCCTCACTGCCCCGCCAGCCGATCGGCAAAATACCCGATCGTCTTGCGATAGATCACCGCCCTGTTCCATTCGCGCATGGCCTCGAAATTGGCGGTGCCTTCGCCGTAGGGTTGGCCCATCTTGAAGCCGCTGGTGTGGAGCAGGTTCGCGGTCGAGGCGAGCACGTCGGGGACGCTGTGGCGGAGATCGACGTGGCCGTCGCCGTCGAAATCAACGCCATACTTGATGTAGGACGACGGCAGGAACTGAGTCTGGCCGATCTCGCCGGCAAAGGCGCCGATCAGGTCGCGCAGCGGCAGGTCGCCGCGCTGTACGATCTTCAGCGCGGCGAGCAGCTCGCCCTGGAACAGCTCCGTGCGGCGGCAATCATGCGCGAGCGTTGCCAGCGTGCGGATCACCGGCATCTTGCCGATGTCGCCCTTGCCGAAATCGCTCTCCAGCCCCCAGATCGCAACCAGGATATAGCGGGGCACGCCGAACTGCTGCTCGATGCGCGAGAGCAGCGCGGCGTGGCGCTGCAACATCGCACGGCCGCCATTGATGCGGCCGGGGCCGACGCGAGTCGAGACGTACTGCTCAAAGCTCTTGTTGAAGGTGTAGCGCTGGCGCCGGTCGAAGGCGAGCACCGCGCCGTCCTGCTGCACACCGCTGAGCGCCGCGCTGGTCACGCTCGCCGAGACACCGGCGGCTTGCGCTTCCGAGGCCATGCTCGCAACAAAGCTATTGAAGTCGCCGCCGCAGCGCGCGGCCTGCGCCGATCCACTGGCCAGACAGGCGATGAAGGCGATGGCCAGGGCGTATTTCGACATTCAGAAAAATCCTACAGGGAATGAGCGGGGGAAGCAGCGCGCGATCATGCCCGGGAACCGGATTCGCGTCAAAGCGGCAAATTCTCGGCAGAACCGATCGCTGCCTGCCTGCGACAAATCAAATGCGCTCGCCCCCTCCCCAACCGATCGAGATGTCCATGACCATGTCCATGTCGCGCCGGATGCTCGCCGCCCTCCCCTTGCTCTTCCTCACCGTGAGTGCCGCTTCCGCACAGACGCGCGATGTCGCCGGCGGCCGCGACTATCCCGGCATCGGCCGGTTCGCCGGCAGCGTCATCACCGGCTATGTGATCAATGATTTTGACGCGGCACGGATGCAGGCGGCTCCCTTCAAGGACGGCCAGCCCGTCGATGCGCGGCGGCTCGAGGGCCGCGTTGTCCGCATCGCCTATCGCACCAATCCCGGCCCCTCGATCCTGGAAGTGTCGCGCAATTTCGAGACGCAGCTTGCCAAAGCCGGCTTCGAGACCCTGCTCGCCTGCGACACCGATGCCTGCGGCGCCATTCCCTTTACCGAAGCCATCGAAACGCTGCCGGTGCCGCAGATGTGGGTCGATGGTTTCAACTATCGTTACTACGCCGGCCGCAAGATCCAGGGCGGGCGCGAGACCTTTGCCAGCGTCCTCGTCAGCCAGAACAATCAGGACATCACCGCGCAGGTCACCGTCGCCGAGCTCGGGGCCGTCGCGAACAAGATGGTGGATGCCGCCGCGATGGCGAAAGGACTTGGCGAGACCGGCCACATCGCGCTCTACGGCATCTATTTCGACACCGACAAGGCCGTGCTCAAACCGGAAAGCCGCCCGACGCTGGAGCAGATCGCAAAGCTGCTGACGAGCCAGCCGCAGCTCAACGTCTTCATCGTCGGCCACACCGACAGCCAGGGCGCCTACGAGTACAATCTCGACCTGTCGAAGCGCCGCGCCGATGCAGTCGCAGCCGAGCTGGTGAAGAACTTTCGCATCGCGCAGCCGCGATTGCGCACTGCCGGCGTTGGATTGCTGGCGCCGGTCGGATCCAACACTTCGGACGCCGGCCGCGCGCTGAACCGACGGGTGGAGCTGGTGGCACCGTGAGAACGGTGCATGCGGCACGCGCAACGTGATGGGAACAGCGTGAAGGGCGAAAGCGGATTAACATATGTTAGGTCGCAACTTCTGCACGCACGCGGGAATACGTGCAGGCAAACGCACTTTCTGACAAGGCGGGTACCGGTCGCTGCATTGCGAGAGCAGGGAATATTAACCAAGTGATCTTGCCATCCAAGCAATTGCTTTGCGAAACGCGATGTCGCGACCACTGCATATCTGATGCGCTCGCTGCGACATCACAGCGTCAACGATTTGCCTTGCCACGGCATGGCGCGAGTTATAATCTTCTATTCTAGGTTGTCGCCCCGCCAGCCCCGGGCGACGCTGAAGACCAAAATAAACGGCGGGCTTCGCGGCCCGCCGTTTGTTGAGGCAAGGGTGAGGCAAGGGTCTCCTCGAAGGAGCGCATCGGGTTTTACGAAGCGTTGGACGCTTCCACCCGACATCCAGGCGCCTCGCAAACGGGTTCGTCGCTCGATCGCGCAGCCGGTTCTGCCGCCGTAGGGCCCGCGGCCGGCCGCCGGAAACCTGCCAAAGTCATTTGACTATGGCCCCCTGATCGACGAAAAGCCGGCCATGGCCAAAAAACCCGGAACCAATCCCAAGGGCGAATTCGCCTTTTTCAACGTCTTCTATGAAGACGGCTCCCAACGCTCCAACCGGCGCGTGCCCGCCGAATTGCTCGGCGGCCTCGACGGCGACGAGCCGGCCCGCGCCTTCATCATGGAGCAGGACCGCGAGATCGCCGAGAAATCCGGCCGCCCGCCGATGGAGATCAAGAACCTCGAGCGGGTCGGCGCGAAGAAGAAGTAGGTTTCAGCCCTATCCACGTCATTGCGAGCGGAGCGAAGCAATCCACGTCTCCACATGCCGCGCGATGGATTGCTTCGCTCCGCTCGCAATGACGGGGCGAGAGCTGAAGCTAAAACAAAAACGGCGGGCCTTGGGCCCGCCGTTTTGCTTTGGATCGATGTTCGCGCTCAGTTATCCAAAAAGCTTCGCAGCTTCCGCGACCTGCTCGGATGCTTCAGCTTCCGCAGTGCCTTCGCTTCGATCTGACGAATACGCTCTCTCGTCACCGAAAACTGCTGGCCGACTTCTTCCAGCGTGTGGTCGGTGTTCATGCCGATGCCGAAGCGCATGCGCAGCACGCGCTCTTCGCGAGGGGTGAGCGAGGCCAGCACGCGCGTGGTGGTTTCGCGCAGGTTCGACTGGATCGCGGCGTCGATCGGCAGGATCGCGTTCTTGTCCTCGATGAAATCACCGAGGTGTGAATCCTCTTCGTCACCGACGGGCGTCTCCAGCGAGAGCGGCTCCTTGGCGATCTTGAGGACTTTTCGCACTTTCTCCAGCGGCATGCCGAGCTTTTCGGCCAATTCCTCAGGAGTGGGCTCGCGGCCGATCTCGTTGAGCATCTGGCGCGAGGTGCGCACGATCTTGTTGATCGTCTCGATCATGTGCACGGGAATGCGGATGGTGCGCGCCTGGTCGGCGATCGATCGGGTGATCGCCTGCCGGATCCACCACGTGGCGTAGGTCGAGAACTTGTAGCCGCGGCGGTACTCGAACTTGTCGACCGCCTTCATCAGGCCGATGTTGCCTTCCTGGATCAGGTCGAGGAACTGCAGGCCGCGGTTGGTGTATTTCTTGGCGATCGAGATCACCAGACGGAGGTTGGCTTCCACCATCTCCTTCTTGGCCTGGCGGGCTTCGCGCTCGCCCTTCTGCACCGAGTGCACGATCTTGCGGAACTCGATGATCTCGAGACCGGTCAGGGCCGCGAGCTGATGCACCTCGTGGCGGAGGTCCTTGATGCGGTCCTTCTCGTGATGGACGAAGTTCTTCCAGCCCTTGGCCGACAGCTTCGAGACACGGTTGAGCCAGCGCGGATCGAGCTCCGAGCCGGTGTAGTTGCGCAGGAAGTCTTCGCGCGCGACGCCGTGGCTGTCGGCAAGGCGCATCAGGCGGCCCTCATGCGAGACGAGGCGCTTGTTGATGTCGTAGAGCTGCTCGACGAGTGAGTCGATACGCGCCTGGTTGAGGCGCAGCGACTTCACCTCGACGATGATCTCGTCCTTGAGCTTGCGGTATTTGCGCTCCTGGTGCGGCGAGAGCGAGGGCCCGTGCGAGGTGCTCTCGAGCTGGTTCTGGATGTCCTGTTCCTGAAGCTTGCGCAGCTTCTTGTAGCTGTCGGCGATCTTGTCGAAGATCTCGACGACCTTCGGCTTGAGCTCGGCCTCGATCGCCGCAAGCGACATCTGGTTCTCGAACTCGTCGTCCTCGTCCATGTCGGCTTCGGCGGCGGACTCCGCGGGATCCTTTGCGGCTTCGCCGGCATTGCCGGGCGCAGGCGCGGCGCGGAACGGGGTCGGCGCCGGCGGTGCGGCGGGCGGCGCGACATGCGCGGGCGCGGCGCCGGTGACCGGGCCGCCTTCGGCCGTCGCTTCACCGTTCTCGCCGTTGGGACCCGCGATCATCGCATTGTTCATGCCGGCCTTGGCGTCGGGCCCGGCATAGGTGGCTTCGAGATCGATGATGTCACGAAGGAAGATCTTTCCTTCGTTGAGCTCGTCGCGCCAGATGATGATGGCCTGGAAGGTCAGCGGGCTTTCGCACAGACCTGCGATCATCGCCTCGCGGCCGGCCTCGATGCGCTTCGCAATCGCGATTTCGCCTTCGCGCGACAGCAGCTCGACGGTGCCCATCTCGCGCAGATACATGCGCACGGGATCGTCGGTGCGCTCGCCCGGCTCGCTCTTCTTGACCTCGGTGACGGCCTTCTGGGTGACTTCGACGAGCTCGTTGTCGGTCTCGTCCTCGCCGCTCTCGTCCTTGTCCTCCTCGCCTTCGCTATCGTCGGCTTCGGTGACGTTGATGCCCATGTCCGAGAGCATGGACATGATGTCCTCGATCTGCTCGGGAGAGGTCTGGTCGGACGGCAAAACTTCGTTGAGCTGATCGAAGGTCACGAAGCCGCGCTTCTTGGCCTGCTTGATCATCTTCTTCACGGCCGCGTCGGACAGATCGAGCAACGGCGAGGGCGCGTCCTGGGAGTCCTTCTCCGGCGCGTCCGCTGCCTTGTCGTCTTTTTCCTTGTCCTTCGCCTGCAGCGTCTTTGCCTTGGTGGCCATCCATTGCTCCTAAACGCGTTTCACACAGACGTTCGCCGCGCCCGCGTGAAATCACTTGAACTTGTTGCTCGATGCTCTCGCTTCGTCAGATCTCGACACGGAAAGGGCGGCGCGGACCTCTTGTCGCCACCCCCGACCTTTCACTCGCCGGATTTGCCTAACGCTTCGTAGAGCCTCTTTGTCGCAGCGGATGCAGGTGTAGTGCCAACAGCAATTGCGCGGATTCATTCCTGACGCGTCTGTTCTGCCTGCGGCCGCCTGGTGGCCAAAGTGCTACAAGACCGTTAAGCCTCGATTAACCCTGTTTTTGCCGCCAAACCTCGGATTTGGCGAGTCTTTTAGCGGTTCCGGTCCCGGCCGTCCGCATGATTCTTTCATCACACGCTCTTCTGGAACCGGCCCGACAGCTCGCCAAAACCCTCGATCAGGGCCTCGGTGCCGTCGACTTCGCCTATCCGAGCCTTGACGTCGCGCAGCCACGCCATGTTGGCCTCGCTGGGATCCTCCCCCAAGGCCATCTCGGCGTCTTTCAGCTCTCTAAGTAGTGAATGGTACTGCCGATGCAAGGCAACGAGTTGATGCCAGGTGGAGAGAACGTCGTCCCGTGCGGCGCCCTCGCGGGCACCCCACACCGCTGCGGTCGTGATGCCGCCCTCAACTCTTTGAAGAGCCTGCGAAAATCCGCCCTTCTCGAGGTCGCTGCGCATCTTCTCGGCGAGCTCCCCGGGGTCCGGCGAATGGTGATGGTCGTTGGCAAAGGCGGCGATGATGCCGGCCCGGAGCTTATGGACCTCGGGATGGGCGAGCTCCAGGGCCGCGACTTCCTCGAGATGATCGTGCAGCAGCCATGGGTGGTTGATCAGGATTTGCAGGATCAGGGCCTCCCGACGGGAGATCGCGCTGCGCTGGCCGCGCATGATCGGGCTTGCCGCGAGCTGCGCGCTCGCCGCCTGGTACGGCCCGGAGGGCAGCTGGATCGGACCGGGCGGGCCGCGGCGGCCTTGCCCGCCAAACCCCTGGCCGCCGAATCGATTCGCGCCGCCCCCACCACGGGGCTGAAACTGACGACCGGCCGAGCCCGGGCGGAAATTGCCACGGCCGCCGCCAAAGCCGCCGCGTCCGCCTTCGGGGGCAAAGGCGCGCTGAAGCCGCTCGGCAAGATCCTGCCGGTAATAGCGCCGCACCACCTCGTCGCGGATGCCGTTGGAGAGCTCCTTGATGCGCGCCTCCAGCGCGGCACGGCGCTCGGGCGTGGCGAAATTGCCGCCTTCAAGCTCGCGCGACCAGATCATCTCGGCCAGCGGACGCGCCGCCGCGATCACCTCCTCGATCGCGCCGCGACCGCCGGAGCGCACGAGATCGTCGGGGTCCTGCCCTTCCGGCAGCAGCGCGAAACGAAGACTCTTGCCGGGCGCGAGGAAGGGCAAGGCAAGATCCGCGGCACGATAAGCCGCCTTCTGGCCGGCACGGTCGCCGTCGAAGCAGAGTATCGGCTCGTCCGCCATCTTCCAGAGCAGTGCGAGTTGGTTTTCGGTGAGCGCGGTGCCGAGCGGCGCCACGCTGCCGGCAAAGCCCGCGGTGACCATGGCGATGACGTCGACATAGCCTTCGACCACGACCAGCGGGCTGCCGTCATGGGTGGCTTTGCGCGCGGTCTGGTGGTTGTAGAGATTGTCGCCCTTGTGGAAGAGCGGCGTCTCCGGCGAGTTCAGGTACTTGGCCGGAACGTCCTTCTCCAGCGCGCGCCCGCCGAAGGCGATGACGCGGCCGCGCAGATCCGTGATCGGAAACATCACGCGATCGCGGAAGCGATCATAGGGCACCGGGATGTCGTTGCCGGCCACCAGCATGCCGGTCTCGACCATGTCGTCGACGGAGACGCCGAGCTTGCCGAGATGCTCTTTCAGCGCGAAGCGATCGGGCGGCGCATAGCCCAGCCGAAACTGCAATTGCGTCGCCGGCGAGATCGCGCGATCGGCGAGATAGCCGCGCGCCTTGGCGCCGACGCGCGAAGCCAGCGTCTCGGCGAAGAACTTTGCGGCGAGATCCATGACGTCATGCAGCGAGCGGCGCCGCTGCTCCTGACGCGCCGCATCCGGCGTCACCGCCGGCAGCGGCAGGCCCGCCATATTGGCGAGCCGCTCCACGGCCTCCGCGAACGGCAGGCCGTCGGTCTCCATCATGAAGCTGATGATGTCGCCGTGCTTGCCCGAGGAGAAGTCGTGGTAAAAGCCCTTCTGGTCGTTGACGTAAAAGGACGGCGTCTTCTCCTGCTGGAACGGCGACAGCCCCTTCCATTCCCGCCCCGCCTTCTTCAGCTTGACGCGCTTGCCCACGACCTCGGAAACCGAAAGCCGGGCACGCAGCTCGTCGAGGAATTGGGGCGTGAAGCGCATGGGCTCTGTGTAACGCGAAACCGTGTGAGTCGGGCGAAGGGATCAGGGATATAGGGACGACCCGTCCAGAAGTCAGGTTTGTCAGGCTTATACGCGCTGTTCACAGCCCTTCCGTCTTCCGGGGCGCGCGGAATGCAGCCGAGACCGATCGATTTTTGCCGTCACCCTGAGGTGCTCGCCTCTTCGGCGAGCCTCGAAGGATGACGGAACGGGCGCACCCCGGAACGACGAGAAAAGCTTGAACCCGCCCCGGTTCCACGCTTCCATGGGCGATGTTCAGGACCTTCCGAGGCGGCCAGAGTGGGGGTTGGCGCATCACCTCGATTTCGCCTGTGACGGGCGAACCCCTCGCCTTCATGCCGGCGCTGTCGGTCACCGACAGCGAGGCTATCGCGTTGCCGCTGGTGCCCTCGCGCAATGCCTGGCGGCTGGTCGGTGTCGCGAGCAGCTTGCGATACACCGAGCGCGCCGAGAAGCAGCAGCTCACGGCCGTGCAGGCCGGCCTCGGCCGGCTGGAAGCAACCAGCGCGGCGCTGATCCCGATCCGCAAGTCGCAGGCCTGGTGGGATCTGACCCAGGAAGAGCGCCGCAGGATCTTTGAAGACAAGTCGCATCACATCGCGAGCAGCCTGCGCTACCTGCCCGCGATCGCGCGCCAGCTCTATCATTGCCGCGACCTCGGCGGGCCCTTCGATTTCCTGACCTGGTTCGAATTCGCGCCCGCGCACGCCTCGCTGTTCGAGGAGCTGGTGGCGATGCTCAGGCGGACCGAGGAGTGGAGCTATGTAGAGCGCGAGGTGGACGTACGTGCGGTGAAGGAAGTGCTGTCGGCCTAGTGATCGAGGAAGCGGCCGGATTCGATGCGCGGCAGATCGGTGACCGGCCAGTTGTAGATGTAAGTCCAGGCCGGTGCCGTCGCGCCGTCCGCCCCTGTTACGTCGACCAGCTGGCGCAGATATTCGGTCGGCTCCGGAAAGCCCTCGCCGCAGGCCTCGTACATGTCAAGCTCGCGCAACAGCTCGTCGGGCACGCGCAGCTGGAAGAGTTCGCCGTGGACGCGGTCGGACGGCACATCGGAGAGCAGCAGCCCCGGATAATGCTTCACCAGAACGAGCCGGCCGCGGCAGGTCGCTTCACCCAGAAAATCCGCGTGGCCCGCAAGCAGCCGCGCCATCGGATGGTCGAAGCCGCGCATCAGCGTGCCGTAGACGAAAAGACGATCGGAGGTCATGGCCTTCTATAACCGTCAATCGGCAGCGTGCAAATCGCAGCAGATCTACGAAACCTCTGCCTCGAGTTTCTCGCTGCGTTGCTCGTCCGACACCACCCTGATGGTCACGTCCATGGCCTCGAACGCGCCCGCAGGGCCGATATAGACGCCGTGCAGCGGGATCGCCTGGCGCGGATCGCGTGCGACCGCGACGCGGATGAGGTCGCGGGTGCCGACGATGCCGTTGGTCGGATCGAACTCGATCCAGCCCGCGCTCGGCAGATAGACCTGCACCCAGGCATGCGTCGAACCACCGCCGACATGGCGCTGCGCGATATCCTCCGGCAGGAAGATGTAGCCGGAGACGAATCGTGCGGCGATGCCGAGATGGCGCAGCGCCTCGATCATGAACAGTGCGTAGTCGCGGCAGGTTCCGGTACCGGACTGCAAGGTGTCGAGCGGATGCTGCGTGCCCAGTTCGTGGCGCTTGCGATACTTGAACCGCTCGCGGATGCCGTGGGTCATGCCGCTCAGGATCTTGAAGGTCGGCGTCGGCGCGTCCTCGTCGAGAAAGCCGCGCGCCCATTCCGCGATCTCGCCGTCGGGATCGGTATATTGCGGCGTGATGTAGTGGACGAGGTCGGGAAATTCCTCGTCGTCATAGGCGAACGGATAGAAATAGGCCGAGTCGTCCGGCGTCAGCGCGAACTCCTCGACCGGATTGTGCTCGACGGTGACGTGCCAGTCGAACACCAGCGCATCCGCGCGCTCGTCGAAATTCGCGATCGCGACCGAATTGCCGAACACGTCGTGGATCCAATGCAGCGACATCGGCTCGGGCGAGATCTCGAGCCTGGAGTCGAGCACGCGCAGATCATGCCCGTCGCGCGGACGCAGCATGATCCTGTGTTCGCCGAACGCCACGGGGCGGATGTAGCGATATTCGGTCTTGTGATGAATCGTCAGCAGCGGCATCGTCAGGCAATCATGGTGATGTCGGGCGGACCAATCTATAGCAATCCCGCCCGATTCTTCGGGGTGACTGCTGTTTCATTAGGCAATCAGGATGGCTTTAGACACAATCGAGGCGACCAATCAACTCCTCAGCGAGGGTGATGTCCCTCCGGTGCACGAGGTGAATGCCCAAGGGACATCGCCTTTTTTGCTCACCTCGGACCACTACGGACGGGTGCTGCCGCGTACGCTGGGCGATCTCGGCGTCGCGGGAGGCGAGCTGACGCGGCACATCGCCTGGGACATCGGCATCGCGGGTGTCGCCGACCGGCTGGCCGAGATGCTGGGCGCGCATCTGATCGCCCAGCGCTATTCGCGGCTTGTGATCGACTGCAACCGCCCGCCCGCCGCCGTGAGCTCGATTCCCGTGATTTCCGAAGCAACCGCGATCCCGCGCAACGAGGGAATTTCGGAGCAGGAGCGCAAAGCGCGCAGGCGCGAGATTTTCGAGCCCTATCACCGCCGTATCGATGCCGCGATCGGCCGCCGCGTGCACGACAAGCGGCCCACGGTGCTGGTGTCGCTGCACAGCTTCACCCCCGTTTACGCCGGCGTCGCGCGTCCCTGGCACATCGGCGCGCTCTACAATCGTGACACCGTGCTGCCGCAGCTGTTGCTCAGGCATCTGCGCAGCCAGGGCGATCTCGTCGTCGGCGACAACGAGCCCTACGCGGTCAACGACCTCACCGACTACACCATTCCCGTCCACGGCGAAGCCCGCGGCCTCGTCAACACCGGCATCGAGATCCGCCAGGATCTGATCGCCGACCAATCCGGCCAGCAACAATGGGCCGAGCGGCTGGCGCGGATTTTTGCGGGGATCGAGCTGGAGCTGAGGGCGGAGAGGCTGGTCGACTAGCCCGACGGCGGTTATTTCGCCCTGGTCAGCGCCAGCCAGATGCCGCCGCCGATCATGAACCCGCCGGAGATGCGCGACATCATGCGGGTGCGGCGAGCCGAAAAGAACTTACGGGCGCGCCCGGCCGCGATGGCGTAGAGCGCGTCCGTCATCACCGCAGTGACCATGAAGGTGGCCCCCAGCAGCGCGACCTGCGGGAAGTGGTCGCGGTTCATGTCCATGAACTGCGGGATGAAGGCGCCAAAGAACACCAGCACCTTCGGGTTCGACAGCAGCACCAGGAAACCTTGCAGGAAGAATCCGCCACGCGGCGGCGCTGGCGGCTCGTCCACATTGACGCCCTCGACCGGCGCCCAGATCAGCTTGATGCCGAGCCAGACCAGATAGGCGGCGCCAGCAAAGCGCACCCAGTCGAACCAGTAGCCCATGGTCGCCATCAGCGAGGTCAGGCCGACCGCGACGATGCCGATGACGATGGCGAGGCCGGCCTGCGCACCGGCCACGTTGGTCAGCGCCGCACGCGTGCCGTGGCGCAGCCCGTTGGCGATGACGAGAGTGACGATCGGCCCCGGCAGCAGCGCCAGCGCGATGCAGGCGGCAAGGAAGGCGAGATAGGCTTGCAGAGACATCATGGGGAGGACTCGCTGAGAGCGGTTCGGAGCATTAATGCATGACACTCAATGTCCGTCCAGCGCCGCAGCCCCACGTCTTCATCTCCGGCGTCTGCAGGAACACGAGCATCGCGCGCCGCACCACCATCTTGACATGCAACCATATGGTTGCATATTATCGTCGCCATGGATGAGGTCTTCAAAGCGCTCGCCGATGCGTCACGACGGTCGCTGCTCGATAGGCTTCACGCCAGGAACGGCCAGACGCTGAACGAGCTCTGCGAAGGTCTCGCGATGACGCGCCAGGCGGTGACCAAGCACCTTGCCATTCTGGAACAGGCCAATCTGGTCACGACGCTCAGGCACGGCCGCGAGAAGCTGCACTATCTCAATCCGGTTCCGATCCATCAGATCGGCGAACGCTGGATCAAGAAATTCGAGCGCGGCAAGCTCGCCGCACTCGGCGAGTTGAAACGCCAGTTGGAGAAGCGCGATGAGTAAGCCGCAATTCGTCTATGTCACCTACATCGAGACCACGCCAGAGAGGCTGTGGGAGGCGCTGACATCAAGCGAGTTCAGCAAGCAATACTGGTTCGGCGCCGAGGTCAGATCCGACTGGAAAATCGGCTCCCCTTTCGCGCTGCTGCTGGACGGCGAGACCACCGATTCCGGCGAGATCCTCGAGGCCGATCCACCGCGGCGGTTGTCCTACAGCTTCAAGCACCAGAAATACGAGGAATTGCGCGGTGAGCCGATATCCCGCGTCGTGTTCACCATCGAACCGTTCGGCTCGCTCGTGCGTTTGACGGTGCTGCATGACGGCTTCGTCGAAGACGGCAAATATCTCGGCGCCGTCTCCAACGGCTGGCCGGCGATCCTGTCCGGTCTCAAGAGCCTGCTGGAAAGTGGCAAGGTGCTGGCCATTCCGCGCGCAGCCCTCAACAAGGGATTCGATGCAAGATGAACCTCGATCAGTTCAAGCCGCTCACCGTCTACACGATTTACATCGCCGCGACGCCGGACAAGGTGTGGGAGGCGCTGACCTCCGCCGAGTTCAGCCGCAAATACTTTTCCGGCTTTGCAGTTGAGATGGAGCCAAGACTCGGCGGGAAATTCATCGTGCGCGCGCCCGACGGTTCGGAACACATCTCGGGCGATGTGTTCGAATACGATCCGCCGAACAAGCTGACGGTGACGTGGAACGTCAACTGGCCCGACCTCGTCGCAAAGCTCGGCACGACGCTTGTGACTTATGAGATCGAACAAGCCGGCGAGGCCGTCCGCCTCACCATGAGCGAACGTCACGACCGCCCGCTCAGCGACGACATCCTTTCCGGCGGCCGCACCGGCTGGCCCGCAATCCTGTCAGGGCTGAAGAGCCTGCTGGAAACGGGCAAGGCGCCGCAGATCAAGATGGCGCCGCCGGCGCAGATGCTGGAAGCGTTGAAGGCGATGGGTATCAAGACGCCGTAGCGGGCGAACCCGGCGCCGTCATCGCTTCTTCTTCACCGGCGGATTGATTTCGTCGATCTTGCGACTGCAATCCGCTTCCGAATCGTGCGGGCCCGAGACAAAGGTCCCGCTGACCTTGATCGCGTACCAGCCCGACTCGACGCCGAGCCGGAGCGCTTCTTCTGTCTTGACGTGTCGTGGGGAGAGAGCTTGCATCTGGTGCTTTCGGTTGGCGTTCGATCTCATGATCGAATCGCGGTGAAACCTTCAGAGGTCCGCGGCACGCGCTGCCGCGTCCAACTCACCCGCTGGAGCGGGCAATCTGCGCAACGACCGCTGTTGCGACGTCGCGATGAGTCGGCTCCGCCGGTGCGAGGAAATGAGGCGCTTCACGTCGCGCGAATAGTCGTGGCGCTGCATAGCGCAGAGACGACAGGTCTTTCCGACATTATCGGCACCGTGCGCGCAATCGCCGCAATTAGCTATCGTTTTCTCGCCCGCGCCGCGCTTTTGAGGCGCCAAATGCCGTGCGCGATCGAATAAGCCGTCGAAGCCTTGTGATCGGCGGCTTCGTAGCCATGTTGGGAGCTTAGCCAAGGGAAAATCGTATGAAGCTCCGCGTCGGGTTTGAGATGCTGTACGAATTCCCGCAGCCCACGCCTATGATCATGGTGTTGGGCACGCACTTTACGCGCGCCTCCGATGTCATCGTGCCCGACCTGGTGACCACCAGACCCTCGGTGCCGATCACTCCCTATCGCGACCTCTTCGGCAATTGGTGCAGCCGTATCGTGGCGCCGGCCGGCGCCTTTCGCCTTGCCGGCGACGGCGTCGTGAGCGACAGCGGCCTGCCCGACCCGGTGTTCCCGAAAGCGGCTCAGCACGCCGTCGAGGCGCTGCCGACCGACACGCTCGTCTATCTGCTCGGCAGCCGCTACTGCGAGACCGATCGCCTGTCGGATATCGCATGGAAACTGTTCGAGCACACCCAGCCGGGCTGGGCGCGGGTCCAGGCCATCTGCGATTTCGTTCATCGTCACATCGCTTTCGGCTATGAGCACGCGCGCGCAACCAAGACGGCGCGGGAGGCCTACGACGAAGGCAAGGGTGTGTGCCGCGACTATGCCCATCTTGCCATCGCGTTCTGCCGCTGCATGAACATCCCGGCGCGCTACTGCACCGGCTATCTCAGCGACATCGGCACGCCGAAGCCCTGGGCTGTGGGAGATTTCGCCGGCTGGTTCGAGGCTTATCTCGGAGGAAGCTGGCACATGTTCGATCCCCGCAACAACACGCCGCGGATCGGCCGCGTGCTGATCGCACAAGGACGCGATGCCGCGGACGTCCCGATCACACAGACCTTCGGTCCGAATAAGCTGGTCAATTTCAAGGTATGGACCGACGAGGTTGCCTGATGACAGACAACAGCGTTGCGCTCAGCGCCGATGAATTTGCGTCGTTGGCCGAGATCGGCAAGGGCAAGGCGCAAGGCGAAGTTCCGCAAGCGCACGGTGAGCGCCTGACCAATCTGGGTTATGCGATCAGGCGCCTCGGCGAACTCGAACTGACCTCATCCGGCTCGCGCCGGCTGGCAACGGGCGAATAGCTCGCTGCCGTTGCGTCCGGCTCGCTGTTACGCCACCGGCACCACGATCCGCCGATAAAGATGCCAGGTCGCGTGCCCGAGCACGGGCAGCGTCACCACCAGCCCCAGAAAATACGGCAGCGCCGACACGATCAGGACCATCACGATCACCGCGGCCCAGCCAATCATCGGCAGCGGGCTGGCGACGACCGCGCGCACGCTCGTCACCATCGCCGTGACGAAATCGACCTCGCGGTCGAGCAGCAGCGGAAACGACACCACGGTCAGGGAAAACAAGATCAGCGACAGCAGCGCGCCGACCGCGTTGCCGATGCCGAGGAACAGCAAGCCCTCGTTCGTAGTCAGCACCACCGTCATGAACTCCTGTAGGCTCGAGAACGAGGCATGCAGGCCAAGCAGCAGCGCGATCAGAAGCCGCACCTGATACATCCAGACCACGAACACGAACAGCGTGACGAAGGCCATCCAGCCGATCTCGCTGCGCGCGCGCACGGCCGACCAGATCGCGCCGAGCGAGATGGCCTCGCCGCGCTCGCGACGGCGGCTGACTTCATACAGCCCGATCGCCACGAATGGCCCGAGCAGCGCGAAGCCGGCGGCCAACGGATAGACCAGATAGACCATGCCGAACGCGGTGAAGCACAGCATGATGGCGATTCCGCCGGCGGCGTAGAGCGCACCGAAGCAGAGGCCGTACAGCGGCAGCGCCTGGAAATCACGCAGGCCCTCGCCCAGCGCCTCGGCGATGTCGGTCGCCGCGACGGGACGCACCACCGGATCGACCTTGCCCGAAATGGACATCAGCTTCCTCCTCGTTGGCCGGCGCGATCTCCGTCGCACGCGGATTGACATCGATCTTAGCGTCCCCGCAGCCGGCACGCACGCGCGAGTTGATGGCCGGACGACGGTATCCCGAAGCCGCCGGCGCAGACCCGGGGAAACCACCGCGCCGTCAGCGTCGCTTCGTTCGGGAAGCTCATCCCTGCTGCACGCGGCTCGAAATCTTTCCCCGTCGGAGACTTTTTCGGCCCGATGCCTATGGACTGAGCCGAGGGTGGTGCCGCAAATTGGGTCCTTGAACGAGCGCGCGATGACCCGAATGGACCGTCCCACCGATGAGCTTGCGTACCCGGCTACTGATACTCGTCATCGCGGCCATGCTGGTGCCGGCGAGCCTCGTCGGGCTGCGTTTCGTGCAGAACCGGAGCAGTGAAATCAACGCCGCCTTGGCCAATCTGGCGGCTTCGGCCGACGACATTGCCAGCGATCTGGGCGAGAAGATTCAGGGCACTGCGCAGCTTCACTACGGTCTGGCCCGCGCGCGCGACCTCGACACGCGCGACAAGGCGGCGTGCTCGGCGTTTCTGTCGGATGTGCGCGAGGAATACCCTCAGTTCACGGGAATCCTGACCATCGATCCGGACGGCAGCCTGTTCTGCGACTCGCTGCGGACCAACCGCACCCTCGACCTGAGGGATCGCGCCTATTTCAAGCAGGCCCTGGTCTCGCGCAGCGTCGTGGTTGAGCCGGTATTCGGCCGGCTGACCGGAATATCGGTGCTCCAGATCGCATATCCGGTGCGATCGGAGGCGGGCGCACTGAAGCTGGTGCTGCTCGCCTCATTCAACCTGCGCAAATTCGCCGAGTTTCACCACAAGCGGCTGCTCGCCGAGAAGGATATCCTGCTCATCGACGCCAAGGGCACCGTTCTCGTCGCCCCCTCGACAGCCGGCTGGACCGCGCCCCTGGGCGCGTCGATTGCGGGATCCGACCTGCTCCGCTTCGCGACGGCTCCCGATCAAGATGCATATCAAGAAGTGACCGATCGCGACGGCCGCACGCAGGTCTGGGCCGTCGCCCACTCGCCTTCGATCCGTGATGCCGGCCTCTATATCCTGGTCGGACGCTCCAAGGACGGATTGGTCGCGGCGGCGAATCGCCGGCTCTACGAGGACATGGCGATCCTCGCGGTGGCCTTGCTGCTGCTGCTGGCCGGCGTATGGATCCTCGCAACCGTGAGCGTCGGGCGCCAGGTCGGGCGGCTCGCCAACATGGCGAAGAGGCTCGGGCTCGGCGATCTCAGCGCGCGAATTCCCCCTCCCCATCCGCGCGGCGAGCTGGGCGGATTGATGACCCTGCTCAATGGCACGGCCGAGTCGCTCGAGCAGCAACGCGCGGCCATCGCGGACCTCAACCAGAAGCTCAGCCAATCCCAGAAGATGGAGGCCATGGGCCAGCTCACCGGCGGCGTGGCACATGACTTCAACAACCTCCTTACCGTCATTCTCGGCAATTCGGAGCACCTTGCCGACAGGCTGGCGGGGAACACGGAGTTGCACCGGATCGCCGGCGACATCGCGACGGCAGCCGAGCGCGGCTCCGACCTGACGCGGAGCCTGCTCGCCTTCGCGCGCAAGCAGCCCCTGAGGCCGCGGGACATCGACATCAGCGAGAATATTCAGGAGATGGAGGCGTTGTTGCGCCGGCCGCTGGGCGAGCACATCGAATGCGCCTTCGTGCTCGAACCGGATGTGGGGTTGACCAGCGTCGATCCCGGCCAGCTGACGACGGCGCTGCTCAATCTCGTGCTCAACGCGCGCGATGTCATGCCGTTGGGCGGCAGGCTGACCATCGAGGCGCGCAACGCTTCGCTCGGTGAGTCCGACCTTGACGTCAACGGCGAGCCGCGACCGGGCGACTATGTCATGGTGGCCGTGACCGACACCGGCAGCGGCATGACCGCCGAGGTGGCGAGCCGGGCGTTCGAGCCGTTCTTCACCACCAAGGAGGTAGGCAAGGGAACCGGGCTCGGCCTGAGCATGGTCTACGGGTTTGCGCGGCAGTCCGGCGGATTGGTGCAGATGCAGTCCGCGCCGAGACAAGGCAGCACCGTCAGGCTGTACTTCCCCCGCCTGGCCACGCCGCTGAACGAGGATCTCTCACCCGCCGAAGGGATCGTCACGCGCGAAGGAAACGAGACCATTCTCGTCGTCGAAGATAACGACATGGTTCGGACCTATGTCGAAAGCGAGCTGAAGACCCTCGGCTACCGCGTCATCACGGCGGCGAGCGGCCCGGAGGCGCTCGACTTGTTGCGCCAGCCCGGGGACATCGACCTGCTGTTCACCGACGTCGTGATGCCCGGCGGCATGTTCGGGCCGGAGCTAGCCAGGCAAGCGATCCAGCTGCGGCCCGGGCTCAAGGTGCTCTTCACTTCCGGCTACAGCCAAAATCCGGTCAAGGCGCCCGACGGGATCGGCGATGCCCGCATCCTGACCAAGCCGTTCCGGCGGCGAGACCTCGCCGCGATGCTGCGATCCGCGCTGTCGAAGCCGTCGCGGTAGTCAGGAGCGCGACGCGAGGAGAAGCGCCGCACCCAGATTGGCCACGAACAAGACCGCGTCGATGACGAAGATCCTGAGCATCGGGCCCTTCAACACGGGCCAGTAAGCCACCCCGACGCGTCCTCCGCGCAGCAGGACCGGAAGGTTGTAGGCGAACTGGCTGAAATGGCAGGCGGCAAAGAACAGGAACAGCGCCAGCTGCGCTTCGACCGGCTGGAAGAAAACCGGACGGGCTGCCAGAAGATAGAGCGACAGAAGGCCGATCGGCAGATTGATGCCGCCGAGGAATGCCACGCTGGCCGACAATGTCGGCGCGATCGGATTGGCGCGCTCTTCCCGCGGCACCAGAATCTTCAGCGTGTTGGCTTGCGCAATGCTGAACTGGATGAAGGCGCCGCCGAACCAGAGCGCGTTGAGGAGCAGGACGATATCCGAAAGACGCATGGCGGAGCCCTCCCTCGGCTCGTTGGCCAGGAAAGTGGCAAAGCCCGCTCCTCATGTCAACCATGTTGACTTCAGGAATTGTCAGTTGGTGTCGGCGATCGCCTCCATGACGCCCATCCACGCAGCCGCACCTGTCGCTCCGACGCGATCGAACGCCTCGCGCAGCACCTTGCGCTCGTGGTCCGATGCACGCTGCTCGATGCGCTGCCCCGCGGCGGTCAGGCGCAGCAGCTTCGAGCGATGCTGCTCGGGCGAGCGTTTCGAGGTCAGGAGCTTGCGCTCCAGCAACAAATTGAGCGGCCGGTTCAGGGCCTGCTTGGAAATGCCGAGGATCTCGATCAGCGAGCCGATCGCGATATCGGGCCGGCGCGCCACTACGTAGAGAATGCGATGGTGCGGGCGCGACAGTCCCTGCTTGGCGAGATACGCATCGGCTTCGAGTGTCATCCCGCGCCAGCCGTAATACATGAGCTCCAGCGCCGCATCGAGATCGTGCAGCTTCGCAAGTGAGGCGGGGTGAAGCCCCGCGGCTTGAGACGTCTTTGCCATTACAGGAAGCTAACCCCTCGTCCGCAGCTCGCGCCGCAGCACCTTTCCGGTGGCGGTCATCGGCAGTGTCTCCGCGAACTCCACGAATCTTGGATATTCGTGGGCGGCGAGTTGCACCTTGACGAATTCCTGGATCTCGCGCGCGAGTGCGTCGCCGGCGGCGAAGCCCGGGCGCAGCACGATCCAGGCCTTGATCGATTCGGTGCGGATCGGATCGGGAATGCCGACCACTGCCGCCATCGCGACCGCCGGATGCTTCATCAGCGTGTGCTCGATCTCGGACGGGCCGACGCGATAGCCGGCGGTGGTGATGACGTCGTCCTCGCGGCTGACGTACCAGAAGTAGCCGTCCTCGTCCTGCACGCCGAGATCGCCGGTGAGCAGGAACTCGCCGGCATATTTCTTCGCCGTGGCGTCCGGATTGCGCCAATATTCGAGCATCGTGCAAGGACAGGGCTGGCGCACGCCGATGATGCCGCGCTGGCCACGCGGCTGCTCCTCGCCTCTGTCGTTGACGATGCGGACGTCGAAACCCGGCGTCGCCTTGCCCATCGAACCGGGGCGGATCGGAAACAGATTCGCGTTGCTGCCGATCACGAGATTGCATTCGGTCTGGCCAAACACCTCATGCGCGTCGATGCCGAAAGTCTCGCGCACCCAGCCGAGCATCTCGCCGCCGAGGGACTCGCCGCCGGTAAAGATGCTGCGCAGCCTGACGCCCGGATGCGTCACCCCGGCCTGTCGCATCAGCTTCAGCGCGGTCGGCGGCAGGAAGACATTGCGCACGCCGAGATCGGCCATCATCTGCATCGCCGCCTGCGGCTCGAACTTTCGCGCGCGGTGACCTACCAGGGGGATGCCGTGATACCAGAACGCGAACAGGCCGTTGATGAGGCCGCCGATCCAGGCCCAGTCCGCCGGCGTCCACATCAGATCGCCGGGGCGCGGCAGGAAGTTGTGGCACATCTCGACATTGGGAAGATGACCGAGCACGACGCGATGCGCATGCAGTGCGCCCTTCGGATTGCCTGTCGTGCCCGAGGTGTAGATGATCAGCGCGGGATCGTCCGCAGACGTGTCCACCAGCGTGAAGTCGGGCGATGCAGCCTTGACCGAATTCCAGAACGAAGTCGTGCCCGCCGGCGTTCGTTCGCCAACGATGTAGACATTCTTCAGCTCCGGCAGACGGTCGCGAATCTTCGAAAGCTTCTCCCAGCCACCCTCGTCGGTGACGATCGCCCTGGCCTGCGAGTTCGACAGACGGAATTCCAGCGCGTCTTCGCCGAACAATGCGAACAGCGGAATGGAGATCATCGCCGAACGGAACGCCGCCATGTGTGCGATCGGCAGCTCCAGCGACTGCGACAGGAACACCGCGACGCGGTCGCCGCGGGCAAGACCATCCGCCTTCAGCACATTGGCGAAGCGGCGCGACATCTCCGCGACCTCGTCGAAGGATGTGCGCGTGATGGCGCCGTTCTCGTCGACATAGACCAGCGCCAACCGGCCAGTGCCGTCAGCATGGCGATCACAGCAGGCCTCCGCCATGTTGAAGCGCGCCGGGATCTCCCAGCGGAAATTGCCATAGAGTTCGTCGTAGGTGCTGGCTTCGGTGAGCATGGTCGTTTCCCGGCGGCGTCGTCATGGCCGGGCTTGTCCCGGCCATCCACGTTCTTGTTTGGCCTCAGTTTAAGGGCGTGGATGCCCGGGACAAGCCCGGGCATGACGCAGATTGCGTTTCAGCGCACCGTCGCGAAGAACTTGCGGACATCGCGCACGAACAGCTCCGGCTGCTCGAATGCGGCGAAATGCCCGCCCTTCTCCATCTCGCTCCAATGCGTGATGTTGTGGAAGTTCGGCTCCATCCAGCGCCGCACCGGCGTGATGATCTCCTTGGGGAAGACCGCGACGCCCGTCGGCACCTTGACGACCGGCGTGGTCCGGCGCTTGCCAAAGCTTTCCCAATAGAGCCGCGCGGACGAGGTCGCCGTCTCCGTCGCCCAGTAGAGCATGACGTTGTCGAGCAGCTCGTCCTTGGTGAAGATGTTTTCGGGATGACCGTTGCAATCGGTCCACGCCCAGAATTTTTCCAGAATCCAGGCCGCCTGCCCGCTCGGTGAATCCGTCAAGCCGTAGCCGAGTGTCTGCGGCCGCGTCGATTGCTGCTTCGAATAGCCGGAATCGAGGTCGACGTAATGCTTGAGGCCGGCGAGCGCGCGCTTCTCTTCCGGCGTCGGTTCGCCCTCGACCTTCGGTGCTGCGTTGAAGGCGAGCGTAATGTGGATGCCGGCGCAATGCTCGCTGTCCTCCATGCCGAGCGAGGTCGTTACCGCCGAGCCCCAGTCGCCGCCCTGCGCGCCATACCTGATATAACCGAGTCGGTCCATCAGCCTGGCCCAGGTCGCGGCGATACGATCGACGCCCCAGCCGGTGGTGTTCGGCTTGCCGGAGAACCCAAAACCCGGCAGCGACGGACAGACGACGTGGAAGGCATCGGCAGGATCGCCGCCGTGCGCGGCAGGATCGACCAGCGGCGCGATCACCTTCTGGAATTCGACGATCGAGCCGGGCCAGCCATGGGTGATGATCAGCGGCAGCGCCGACGGCTCCTGCGAGCGCGCATGCAGGAAGTGAATGTCGAGCCCGTCGATCTCGGTGGTGAACTGCTCGAAGCGATTGAGTTTTGCTTCGCGCGCGCGCCAGTCGTAGCCCTCAGCCCAGTAGGTGCATATCTCCTGGATCCATGCCAGCGGCGCACCCTGGCTCCAGTCGGAGACGAGCTCCGCCTCCGGCCAGCGCGTGCGAGCAAGGCGCGACTTGAGGTCGGTGAGGACGTCGTCGCTGATGGCAATGCGAAACGGTTTGATGGCGGTCATCGGAGAGGCCCTGCTCATCGGAGGTTCTCGTCATGGCCGGGCTCGTCCCGGTCATCCACGTTCTTTCTCTTCATTCTGAAGAACGTGGATGCCCGGCACAAGGCCGGGCATGACGGGATGATAGTCTGTCAGCTCTTGGCAAATCTTTCGGCGCGGCCGTCTAGCCCGTCAGAGCAGCCTTCACCAAACCGGAAGCCTTGCCGAAATCCATCTGGCCGGCGTACTTCGTCTTCAGCACGGCGATCACCTTGCCCATGTCCTTCATGCCGGCGGCGCCGGTCTCGGCGATCGCGTCCGAGATCGCCTTCTTGACGTCGTCGTCCGACATCTGCTTCGGCAGATACGCAGAGATCACCGCGATCTCCTCGCGCTCCTGCGCGGCGAGCTCGGCACGGCCGCCCTTCTCGTAGAGCTCCACCGACTCCTGGCGCTGCTTGATCATCTTCTGAAACACGCCTAGCAGATCCGCGTCCGTGAGCGGCGGCTTGCCACTGCCGCGCGCCTCGATGTCGGCGTTCTTGATGGTCGAGTTGACCATGCGCAGAGTGGACAGCTTGCGCTCTTCCTTGGCCTTCATGGCCTCCTTGACCGCATTGTTGATGTCGTCGCGCAGCATGGTCGTGCTCCCCTAGAATATCCGAGGCCTGATCTAGGCCGTTCGCGGCCCTGAGACAACCGGGGTTCCCAGCCATTCGTCCAGCGCCCGCACCGTCGCCGCGAGCTGCTCCGGCTGCGGCAGATGTCCGCAATTCTCCAAAACAACGAGCCTTGCGCCGGCAATGCCCTCCGCCATCTCCTTCGAGAATGCGTTGGGAATCGTATTGTCCGCATCGCCCGTCAGAACCAGCGTCGGGCATTTGATCGTCGCAAGCGTCGGCCGTGAATCCACCCGCGCGATGATCGCGGTCTGCTGTCGCAGATAGCCCTCGACGCCGACGTCATCGCCCTGCTCGTGTACGAGCTGGCGAATGCCGGCATCGTCGCGGCGCGAGGGATGCACCAGTTCGGGAAACATCTCCTCGCGGGCCGCACGGAGCTCGCCGCGCCGGGCCCGCTCCATCAGACCGCGGCGACGCGCGGTCGCCTCCGCCGTGTCGGGCCGGGCCTGGGGTTGATCAGCGCCAGCTTTGCCACCCGCTCGGGCGCCTGGCGCATGATCTCGAGCGCGATGTAGCCACCCATGGAATGGCCGGCGAGCGCGAAGCGCAGCGGCGCCTCGCTCAGCACCCGCCGCGCAATCGCCGCCATGTTGTCGTCGCGAATATGGTTGGCGACCATCACCGGGCCGAACCGCCACAGCGCCGGGATGACCGGCGCATAGATCCGGGCCGAGGAGGCTAATCCCGGAACCAGCAGAATCGGCGTCGTCTGGTCCATTATTGCCTCCCAAGCCCCGGAATTTGCCGGAAATTATGCCGCGGAGCTTAAGGGCCCAAGGCGACCTGTCAAATATGCAAAAACGCATGTGAATCGGCGCATCTCCGCTTTGACGCCGGCGCCCGCGGGGACTATGAACCGGGCTCATGACACAACACGATAACGATCACGCTTGGCCGGACCACAAACCGACCGCGCTGTTGGTGCTTGCCGATGGCACGGTGCTGGAAGGCTTTGGCCTCGGCGCCGAAGGCCAAGCCGTCGGTGAGGTCTGCTTCAACACCGCGATGACCGGCTATGAGGAAATCCTCACCGATCCCTCCTATGCCGGCCAGCTCATCACCTTCACGTTCCCGCATATCGGCAATGTCGGAACCAACGACGACGACATCGAGACGGTGAACATGGCCGCGACGCCCGGCGCGCGCGGCGTGATCCTGCGCACCGCGATCACCGATCCCTCGAACTACCGCGCCACCAAGCATCTCGACCAGTGGCTGAAGGCCCGCGGCATCATCGGCCTCTCCGGCATCGACACCCGCGCGCTGACCGCGCTGATCCGCAACAAGGGCATGCCCAACGCCGTGATCGCGCACGCCAAAGACGGCGAGTTCGATTTGCACGGCCTGAAGGAAGAAGCGCGCGAATGGCCGGGGCTCGAGGGCATGGACCTCGTGCCGATGGTCACTTCCGGCCAGCGCTTCACCTGGGACGAGACGCCGTGGCTGTGGGACAAGGGCTTTGGCCGTCAGGACAAGCCTGAGTTCAACGTCGTCGCCATCGATTACGGCATCAAGCGCAACATTTTGCGCCTGCTCGCCGGCGTCGGCTGCAAGGTGACGGTGGTGCCGGCAACGACGTCGTCCGAGGACATCCTGGCGATGAAGCCGGACGGCGTGTTCCTGTCGAACGGCCCCGGCGATCCGGCCGCGACCGGCAAATATGCCGTGCCCGTGATCCAGGACGTGATCAAGTCGGGCACGCCGACATTCGGAATTTGTCTCGGCCATCAGATGCTCGGCCTCGCGGTCGGCGCCAAGACGAAGAAGATGCACCAGGGCCATCACGGCGCCAATCATCCCGTCAAGGACGAGACCACCGGCAAGGTCGAGATCACCTCGATGAACCACGGCTTTGCCGTGGACGAGAGCACCCTTCCGACCGGCGCGACGCAGACCCACATCTCGCTGTTCGACGGCTCGAATTGCGGCATCCAGCTCGACGGCAAGCCGGTGTTCTCGGTGCAGTACCACCCCGAGGCCTCGCCGGGTCCGCGCGACTCGCACTATCTGTTCCAGCGTTTTGCGGACCTGATGCGGCAGAAGAAGAGCGCGTAAATCGCGCGCTCTCCTGCAACTGCTTTGACGACATCGAGCCCGGGCTTTCTCCCGGGCTCTTGTCGTTCCGGGGCGAAGCGCAGCGCGAACCTGGAATGACAGCGCACGAGGAACGCCGCTTAGCTCCCTTCGTTGATCCCTGCTACGCTCACGCAGGAGCCCGCCATGTCCGTCGTCCGCGACAATGCCGAGCCGCTCGCCATCGTATTTGAGGATGACGGGCTCGTGCCGAACAATATCCTCCCCTTCCTGGTCTACCAGGCCGCGGTGAAGCTCGATTCCAGACAGCCGGAAGAGACGATCGAACGCTTGTTCGAAGCGAACGGCTGGGGCGGCACGTGGCGCAATGGCGTCTTCGACTATCTGCATTATCACGCGACGGTGCACGAGGTGCTCGGCGTTGCGCGTGGCAGCGCGCGCGTGCGCTTCGGCGGCGACCATGGCCAGGAGCTGGAGATCAAGGCCGGCGACGTCGCGATCCTGCCCGCCGGCACAGGTCACCAACGCATCAAGGCCAGCGAGGATTTCTGCGTGATCGGCGCTTATCCGCCGGGCGCGAAGATGGAGGTCACCCGGGCAACGCCGGAGAACCACGCCAAGGCGCTGAAGACGACTCCAAACGTCGCGCTGCCGCCGGCCGATCCGGTGACGGGGAAGGACGGGGCGTTGATGCGGTTGTGGCGGTAGCTGCAAGCAAAGTGATGTAGGGTGGGTTAGCGAAGCGTAACCCACCTCTTCTGTTTCCGCGGAGGCAGACGTGGTGGATTACGCCTGCGGCTAATCCACCCTACGACCTATCCTACGCCTCGTTCGCACCTTCCTGTCTTGTGGCTTCGAACAAAAACCAGGTGCGGCGCTCCGTCTCGTCGATGAAGTTCTCGAGGATGCTGGCACTGGCGACGTCGCCGGCCTCGTCGCACACGTCGTGCGCCTTGCGCATTGCGGCGGCGACATGCTTGTTGTCCTGCATCAGCTCGCGCAGCATCTCACGCGGCGGGACGTAGTCCTCGTTGTTGTCCTTGATGGTCTGGAGCTTGGCGATCTGCCCGATCGACTTCAGCGTGGTGCCGCCGATCTTGCGGACGCGCTCGGCGAGCTGGTCGGTGGTGGCGAATATCTGGTCGGACTGTTCGTCAAGCAGCAGATGATAGTCGCGGAAATGCCGGCCGCTGATGTGCCAGTGGAAATTCTTGGTCTTGAGATAAAGCGCGAACGCATCGGCCAGGAGCACGTTGAGTGCCTCCGAAACCTTGTTGACCGCCTGGGACGACAGATCGGTGGGGGTATCGAGGTCGGGCGAGACCTTTTGTGGGGCTTTGCTCACGAGAAACCTTCCTGTTAGGACGCGGACATTGACGGCGCGCCGCCGCACCCCTAACGCAGGCGGGCAGCGCCGGTTCCTTCAGCGGAACCGTTTGGCCGGGGACCTCGGATACCATGGACGATTGGATCGATTATTACGACTCGACGCATACGATCTATGTCAGCAAGCTGCATCGCGACTTGCACTTTCAGATCATCGCGGGGGACATCATCGGCTACATCTCCTCGCCCGAGGCGACCGTGCTCGACTATGCCTGCGGCGAGGCGCTGTCGGCGAGCCAGGTCGCGGCGGCTTGCGGCAAGCTGATCCTCGCCGAGCCCGCGCCCGGCGTGCGCGGCCGGTTGATCGCCCGGTTTGCCCCGAACACGAAAATCCGCGTCCGCTCGCTCGACGACGTCCACAACATGCAGGAGCAGTCGATCGATCTCGTCGTGATGAACTCGGTCGCGCAATACATGACGCCGGACGAGCTCGACGGCGCGCTCCTCAATTTCCGCCGCATCCTGAAACCCTCCGGGAAGCTGGTGCTCGGCGACATCCTCCAGCCCAATGTCGGCATGTTCAGGGACGTCACGGCGCTGCTCAGCTTCGGCCTGCGTCACGGCTTTTTGAAAGATGCACTGATCGGGCTGATCAGCACCGCACTGTCGGATTACCGTCATCTGCGCACGCGCATCGGGCTGCAGCGCTACAGCGAGGCGGAGATCACCGCCAGGCTCAAGGCAGCCGACTTCGCGGTCCAGCGCGCTCACCGCAATATCGGCCACAATAGCTGGCGCATGACGTTCGTCGCGCGGCCGCCGTTGGTTCGGTAAGTTTCCTGGGTTCGGTAAACTTCCTGGATTCGTTAGGCTTCCTGGGTCCGTTAAGCATAACGTCTGCCTGAGGTGGCTTGTCGCACCTCGATCGGTAATGATCGCCGCGGCCCGGTGGCGGAAGCGTTACGCGAGGGCGATGCATCGCTCTTTATCCTGGTTCAAATCCAGGCCGGGTCTCCACGCTTCGCCCCTCACGGGGCTACGCGTGGCGCGGCCACGCAAGCCGTCCAATCCTCACTCCATCTCGACCACTTCGCCTTCCGACACAAGTCGCAGCCGGTCGGCATCCTTTGCCGCGGAGGTGATGACGGCATCGAGCAGGCCCGGAAAACGTGCGTCCAGATCTTCGCGGCGCAGCCGCACGAAGCGGTTGGTGCCGGCGACGCGGGTCTGCATCAGGCCGCATTCGCGCAGCTTGGCGAAGTGATAGGCCAGATTCGACTTGCCGCTGAGCCCGTTGAAATCGCCACAGCACAGCTCGCCGCTGACACGTTCCTGCTGCGCGAGCTGATACACGATCGCCAATCTGATCGGATCGCTCAGGCAATCCAGAACCATCGGCAGTTCGATCTGCGCGCGGGTGGGGTGGGGTGG
>NZ_JAACFU010000001.1 GCF_029051725.1 Bradyrhizobium sp. CSS354 | reverse complement strand
GGATTCAAGGCGGGATTGGGGGCGATCCAGTTGCCCAATGTGCTCCGGGTCCCGTGAGGGCGCGATGCTCTTGCCCACACTCCGTCATTGCGAGCGCAGCGAAGGAATCCAGGCTGCCGCTGCGGAGAGACTCTGGATTGCTTCGCTGCGCTCGCAATGACCGGGAAGGAGCGGTGCTCTATCTGCCCAGCCTTGTCCCTAGATCAATACGAAATCTTCGGCGGCAGCTTTTTCGCTTTTGCGATGATGTCGCCGACCGACTTCTCCGAGGGCAGGATGCGGAGCAGCTTTTTCTTTTCGTTGGCGTCCCGCATGCTCTGGGCGAGCCTTGCCGGATTTCGGTAGGCGAGCTCGCGCACGGTGGTGACGCCGGCGGCGCGGACCAGGCCGACCTTGGCCCGGCCCATGCCGGGGATGCGCATGTAATCGGAGACGTTGGCCCATTCCAGCAGCAACTGCTCGCTGATGCCGGTCTTGGCGGAGAGCGCCTTGCGGCCCTTCACGGTCGAGGCCGCCTCGAGCAGCGCGTCGGTGGTGCGGATACCCTGCGCCTTCAACTTGTTGGCGGCAAAGGCCGACAGGCCCTCAATCTCGGAGATCGGATATGTCATGATACTCGATGTGAAATGCGCAGGCGTCAGGCGAACTGGCTGAGGCCCGGGGTCCCCGCGATGATCTTGCCCATCTGATCCGCTCCGATTTTGTCTCGGCCGAAGCGAAAAAGTTCACGGGCGATGTTCTGAATCTCGGACATGCCAAGTCCGAGGCCCATCAGGCGCGTGCCCACCGCCATCAGGCCGCCGCCCATCAGCCGCGACAGTCCTCCGCCGCTGCGGGACGCCTCGATTGCCGCTTCTGCACCTGGGATCTGGTCGATCAGTACCTGGACGCTGTCGGAAGGACCCTCGTTGCGGAGGAAGCCCAGGATAATGCCGACGGTCTTTTCAGCGACAGCACTATCTATGCTGGCGTTTGTCGCCAGCCGCCCGATTAGCTCGTCCATATGGCCGCCCCTCAGCCGGTTCACATGCCGGAGTATTGCTTTCGAAAATGATCTTGAGCCGGTGCGATGTGAAATACAAGCGATGAACGCCATCAACGTTCCGATTCATTCTCGAACGCGCGAGAAGTGTTGCAGCGATGCAAGAGCGGAGATGAAATCGGCAAAGAAATGCCGCGATGCGAACGCGTCGTTCCTACTTTCGGCGGATGTCACCCGCATATTTCCGGCGATGTCGATGCCCGGACCGCGTTGAATGGTTTCAATCAGCGCACGACATGCGTTAAACTACGGAACTGGTGCATTCGAGTTTCGATATGCGAAACACGGCAGAGAGATCAGGGAATAATGACCGCACAGGACAGCAAGCTCGGCGATACCGACGACAAGATCTTCGTCGGTAAAGGAAACGAGCAGGCATGGCTGACGCTGGCGTTCGCCAATCGCCACGGCCTCGTCACGGGTGCAACCGGAACCGGCAAGACGGTCTCGCTGCAAGTCATGGCGGAAGGATTTGCGCGCGCCGGTGTTCCGGTGTTCGCGGCCGACATCAAGGGCGACCTCTCCGGCATCTCCGAGGTTGGCGTGCCCGCGGACTTCATCGTCAAGCGCGCCACCGAGATGGGGCTGACGTTCCAGCCCGACCAGTTCTCGACGGTGTTCTGGGACGTCTTCGGCGAGCAGGGCCACCCGGTGCGGGCGACCGTCACGGAAATGGGCCCGCTGCTGCTCGCACGTATGCTCGACCTGAACGACGTGCAGGAAGGCGTGCTCAACGTCGCCTTCCGCGTCGCCGACGACAATGGGCTGACGCTGATCGACATGAAGGATCTGCGCGCGCTGCTCGATGCCATCGTGCCCGATGCCGGCAAGAAGGGGGCGGATGCCGAGGAGAGTCCGCTTGCCGAGATCAAGAAGGCGGCGCAGGGTTTTGGCAACGTCACCAAGGCCACGGTCGGCACCATCCAGCGCCAGCTCCTGGTGCTGGAGAACCAGGGCGCCACCAAATTCTTCGGCGAGCCGGCGCTGACGCTGAAAGACTTCATGAAGACTGACCGTGACGGCCGCGGCATGGTCAACATCCTCGTCGCCGACAAGCTGCTGCAGAGCCCACGGCTTTACGCGACATTCCTGCTGTGGATGCTGTCGGAGCTGTTCGAGGAGCTGCCCGAGGCCGGTGATCTGCCCAAGCCGAAGCTGGTCTTCTTTTTCGACGAGGCGCATCTGTTGTTCAACGACGCGCCCAAGGCGCTGATGGACAAGATCGAGCAGGTGGTGCGCCTGATCCGCTCGAAAGGTGTCGGCGTTTATTTCGTGACGCAAAACCCGGTCGACGTACCCGATCGTGTGCTCGGACAATTGGGCAACCGGGTGCAGCACGCGTTGCGCGCCTTCACCCCGCGCGACCAGAAGGCGGTCGCCGCCGCGGCCCAGACCTTCCGGCCCAACCCGAAGCTCGACACTGCCAAGGTGATCATGGAGCTCGGCAAGGGCGAGGCGCTGGTGTCCTTTCTCGAAGGCAACGGCACGCCGGCGATGGTCGAGCGGGTGATGATCCGGCCGCCGTCGGCCCGGATCGGACCGATCACGCCGGAGGAGCGCAAGGCGATCATGGATGCAAGCCCGGTGAAGGGCAAATACGACACCGCCGTTGATGCAGAGTCCGCCTACGAGATGATCCAGAAGCGCATTGCCGGCACGGTTGCCACTGCGGATGCTTCGGCGGGCGGTGGAGGCGGCGGCATCCTCGGCCAGATCGGCTCTATGGTCGGCACCATCTTCGGCACCAACGTCAAGCGCGGCCGCCTCTCCACGGGCCAGGTCATCGCGCGTGACATGACCCGATCGGTCACCAATCAGGTGATCGGGGGGATGGCCGCCAACATCGGCAAGTCGGTCGCCGGCCAGCTTGGCGGCTCGATCGGCCGCACGCTGGTCCGCGGCGCGCTCGGTGGCTTGCTGCGCAGGTAGGCAGTCAAGCTAGATTTGAGGCACTAAAGCCTCCACGGCATCGTGGCCGGGCTTGTCCCGCCTGCGCGGCCGAAGCCGCTTCGGCGCGGCGAAGGCCCGGCCATCCACGCCTCACTTGCAGTTCGAAGAAAGTGGATGCCCGGGGACAAGCCCGGGCATGACGAGATTCCGCGGGCGTTGAGATGCGATTGCCCACACGCCGGGCGAAGCTGAACACCACAAATTCAGGTGATCAGGACTCTCCAAGCGTCCGTCGGTCTGCTAGGTGCTATGGCCCCTGACTGGACCACACCGTGACCTCACCTGAATCTTTAGTCCGACCCGGCGCATTCCGAAGCCTGTCGCTACGTGCGCCGCTCGACCTGCTCTTCCTGCTCTGCTGCTTCATCCTGGCTGCCGACGTCCTTGGTCCCGAGATCTTCGGTCACGGCAAGACCAAGGACTACGGCCTGTGGTACTGGGCCGGGCAGCAAGTCTTGAAGGGTGGGCCGCTCTATCCCGGCGACATCCGTGAGTACTTCGAGTTCATCTACCCACCGCTGCCGGCGATCCTGCTGGCGATCCCGAGCTGGTTCGGCAAGATCGCGCTCTACAGCGTGCTGTCGATCCTGAATATTGCGGCGTGGTGGTACACCGGGATGCTCTCCAATGCCATGACCGGTTCGGGCCGCAGGCCCGGCCCCTGGCTGGAGGCGCTGCCCGCTCTCGTCACCGTGACTTTCGTGTTCGACATGTTCGATCTTGGCCAGCCGAACCTCGTCCTGCTGGCGATGATGCTCTACGGCTTCTGGAGCTTGCAGCATCAGCGCTCCTGGCTCGCAGGCTTCATGTTCGCGCTCGCCACCGCCATCAAGGTGTTTCCCATTGCGGTGCTGCCCTATCTGGTATGGCGGCGAAACTGGGGAGCCGCCGTCGCGACAGTCGCCTTCACCGGCATACTTCTCTATGTCGTGCCGGGCCCCATTCGCGGCTTCGAGCGCAATGCCGCCGAGGTCAAGACCTGGTATCAGGGCATGGTCGGGTCGAGTTCGGAAAAAGGATTTGGCCAGCGCGACGAGCAGAACTGGTCGTGGGTGAACCAGTCACTCATTGCTGTCACGCATCGGCTGGTCCGGCCAATCAACTACAATCAGGAGGACCCCAGCAAGCCGCCGCGCACAATGAATGTCATCGACGTCGATTACAGGACGGCGAACTGGATCGTGCTGGCGCTGTCGGCGTTGCTCGGCCTAGGCTTCGTCGCGGTCATGCCACGGCAAGCGCGGCGTACGGCGCGCTCGGACGCCGAGGAGCTCGGCATCCTGTTCTGCCTGATGACGGTGGCGTCGCCCCTGGCGCGGCAATACTACTTCATGTGGCTGTTCTTCCCGATGACGGTGCTGATGCATCGTGCCGCCTTCGACGAGCGGGCCAACGTGCGCTTGGGAACCTGGCTCGCCCTTGGCGCCGCCGGCATCCTCATGCTGCTGGCGCTGCCGTGGTTTCCCAACGTCTTTCAGGCCTGGGGCAATAACCTCGTCGCCACGGCGATCCTCGCAGCTAGTCTCGCATGGCACATCCGGCATCCGCCGGTTGCGGCTGGCCCCGACGCCGCGGCAGCGCTAAAAGCCGATAGTTCTTGAGAAGACATCTTGAGCCCCGACGTCTTGGGATTCGAACGCAGGGAATACGACCAATGGCAAATGCGCAGCTTCAATCCGTGCTCGACCACATCGACAAGGAGTTCGACAACAGCCTGGAGCGCCTGTTCTCGCTGTTGCAGATCAAGTCGATCTCCGCTGATCCGGCCTTCGCGGCCGATTGCAAGGCAGCGGCCGAGCATCTTGCCAGGGACATCGCGAGCCTCGGCGTTGCGACTGAAGTGAGGTCGACCGCCGGCCATCCCGCGGTCGTCGGCAAGAGCGTCGCGGGCGGCCGGCCGCATGTGCTGTTCTACGGCCACTATGATGTGCAGCCGGTCGATCCGCTCGAGCTCTGGCACCGTCCGCCGTTCGAGCCCGTTGTGACCGACCATGCCGACGGCCGTAAGATCATCGTGGCGCGCGGCGCCGAGGACGACAAGGGCCAGGTCATGACCTTCGTCGAGGCCTGCCGCGCCTGGAAGAAGGTGACGGGATCGCTGCCGATCGACGTCACGTTCCTGATCGAAGGCGAGGAAGAAGTCGGCTCGAAGAACTTCGTGCCCTTCATCGAAGCCAACAAGGACGAGTTTAAGGCTGACTATGTCCTGGTCTGCGACACCGGCATGTGGGACCGCGACACGCCGGCGATCACGACCTCGCTGCGCGGCCTGCTCTACGAGGAGCTCAAGATCACCGCGGCCAATCGCGACCTGCATTCCGGCGTGTTCGGCGGCAGCGCGATGAACCCGATCCGGGTGCTGACCAAGATTCTCGGCGGGCTGTTCGACGATGACAACCGTATCACCATCCCCGGCTTCTATGACGGGGTGAAGGATACGCCGCCGGACATTCTCGCGCAGTGGAAGAAGCTCGACTTCACGCCGGACACGTTCCTCAAGCCTGTTGGGCTATCGATACCGGCCGGCGAGAAGGGCAGGCTCCTCGTCGAGCAGGCTTCCACGCGTCCGACCTGTGATGTCAACGGCATCTGGGGCGGTTATATCGGTGAGGGCTCGAAGACGGTGATCCCGTCGCACGCATCGGCCAAGGTGTCATTCCGATTGGTCGAAGGGCAGGATCCGCAAAAGATCCGCAAGGCGTTCCGTGCGTACGTGACGGCGCGCATTCCGGGAGACTGCAAGGTCGAGTTCGGCGACCACTCTGCCGGGCCTGCGATTGCGCTCGACTGGAACATGAAGCCGCTCGCCGCGGCCAAGACCGCGCTGACCGAGGAATGGAGCAAGGAGACCGTGCTGATGGGATCGGGCGCCTCGATCCCGATCGTTGCGGACTTCAAGCGTACGCTGGGGCTCGACTCGCTGCTCGTCGGTTTCGGCCTCGACGACGACAACATCCACTCGCCGAACGAGAAGTACGACCTCCGCAGCTTCCAGAAAGGCATCCGTTCCTGGGCGCGCATCCTCGCGGCGCTGGCCGAGGTGAAGTGACTGCGTAGGGTGGGTTAGCCCCGCGGCTGCGCGAAGCGCAGTCGCTGGGCGTAACCCACCAACTTCTTCCCGCGATCACGGAAGCATGGTGGGTTACGCTTCGCTAACCCACCCTACGAAGCGCACCAAATAAAAACGCCGCCCGGAATTGGGCGGCGTTTCATTCCAAAAGGCGTAGAGGTTCGTTGACCGCTACCCTACACCAAATCCGGAAAATCTCAAGACCGGTATCCCGGAAGCTCGCGGTCGAGCTTGCGCAACAGCGGCGGCCACACGAGGTTGGTCGCGCGTAATTCGGCACGGTCGCGGTTGGCGAGCAGCTCGGTGTTCTTGTCGATCGCGACATCGTCGACCGGATACACCGGCGTGCCCAGCGCGCGTGTACGCACCTGCATCGAGCAGGCGCGCTCGAGGTGGTACATGCGCTCGAAGGCCGAGGCGACCGAGCGGCCGACCGTCATCGTGCCGTGGTTGCGCAGCAGCATGTGGTTGTGGTCGCCGAGGTCCTTCTGCAGCCGCGGCCGCTCGTCGTGGTCGAGCGCGATGCCTTCATAGTCGTGATAGGCGAGGTCGTGGGTGACGAGCTGGGCGGTCTGGTTCAGCGGCAGCAGGCCTTCGGCGCTGCTCGAAACCGCGGTGCCGTCGAGGGTGTGGAGATGAAGCACGCACATCGCGTCCTCGCGCACCTCGTGGATCGCCGAGTGGATGGTGAAGCCGGCGGGGTTGATGCTGTACTCGCTCTCGGAGAGCTGGTTGCCGTGTAGATCGACCTTGACGAGGCTCGACGCCGTGATCTCGTCGAACATCAGCCCGTAGGGGTTGATGAGGAAATGATGGTCGGGGCCGGGCACGCGCGCGGAGATGTGGGTGTCGACCAAATCGTCCCAGCCGTAGAGTGAAACGAGGCGATAGCAGGCGGCGAGATTGACCCGTTGCTGCCACTCGGCCTCCGTCATGTTCGACGGCACTTCCTTCAGGCGCGCTTCCGCTGGCGACATGGCTGATCTCTCCGAACATCGTTGTTGCGGGGAGGGAGGGTAGTCTCGGTGGTAGCTGGCGGCAAGGCGCTGAAAGCGCGGCAGTCCAGCGTAGCCCGCATGGAGCGAAGCGGAATGCGGGACCGGTCCCTGGATTTCGCTTCGCTCCATCCGGGCTACGGCACTCCGGCTCGGGAGAGAAGAATCTTACGGCGCAGGGATCGAGAGCAGGCTGGAAATGCTGCTGCCGCGGATGTCGTAGACGCGGGCGAACACCACGTCGTCGCGCTTGATCTCGACCAGCACGGGCGCGGTGAGGCCCTTGCAGTAGAATTCACCGAGCGTCATGGCGAAATCGGCGGCATTGGAATCCCAACCGATGGTGAAGTCGGGGCCGAGCGCGACCTGGGCGGGACGCTGCGGACCGCACACGGCGACTTTCCACTTGCGGTTACGCGGCGGCACTTCCTGGCGTTCGACCAGCTGCTCGCGCAATTCGTCCGAGGCCTGCTTCAGCGCGAGACCCCAATAATCCAGCATGAAGCGGTCGTCGGCGCCGCGCACGGTGCCGGCGATGTGGTTGAAGTGGGTGTATTGATAAGGATGCAGCCGGATCATCTCGGCGAGCGAGAGCGCAAGGCCAAAACAGAAGGTGGCGAGCACGACCGGCTGCCACGTACGGTGATTGGCGCGCAGGCGCTCCATGGCCCAGCCAAAGGCGACTCCGCCGAGCACCGCCATCGGCGGGATCACGAAGACGAAATGGCGGATGCCGTTGTACAGCGCCGGCCGCTTCACCATCGCGATCACCAGCGGCAGCGTCGCTGCGAGCGTGAGCATCAGCAGGATGGTTTTGCGGCGGGCGGGAACCTCGCGACGCGGCAGCAGTGCGAAGGTGCCGATGACGGCGCCGAACATCAGCACCAGCATCACCTCGGGCAACTGAAGTGCGAACAGCGTCGGCAGGTAGGACCAGGGCATGTCGGGCACGGATACGATCGCGCCGTCGAACATCTCCTTCCAGGGTTTCTCGAAGAAGTGCGAGAAGTAGGTCAGCGCCTCGAAGGGATTGCCGGGCTCCATGATCGACCACGGCCAGATCAGCCCCATCACGAGGTAGCCGAGCACGAGGCCAGGCAGGAGCACGTAGACGACATAGGCGAAGCGTCGGATCGACTCGCGCAGGCCCTCGCTGCGCAGTTCCTCCAGGAACAGCGGCATGAAGCCGATCACGGCATAGACCAGCGCAAGGCCGCCGAGGATGCGGGTGCCAAGAGAGAGGCCGGCACCAAGGCCGACGATCAGGATCGTGCGCGGCGAAGGCTGCGGATATTCCTCGGCGAGCCGGACGAGGCCCAGCATCAGGATGATCATGGCTACCGCGAAGGGCGCATCCTTCGGGTTCATGAACATGTGGCCGTAGAAGATCGGGCACAGCGCGAGCAGCAAGAGCGAGGCAAGTCCCGCAAGGGGGCCCCCGATACGGCGGCCGAGCCGCCACGTCACCGCAAGTCCGATCACGCCGACGACGGCGCCGACCAGACGGCGCGTCTCGAACAGCTCGAGCGGAATCACCTTGTGCAGGAGGGCCGCGACCATGTCGAAGCCGCCGCCATACATGTAGAGATTGGCGAACGAGAGTGCCGCGGTGTCCTTGAAGCCGGAACCGAACATGCGCAGCAGCAGGTCGGCATATTCGGCGTGGGTGTAGTCGTCCCAGCCGAGCCCGTAGTCGCGGAAGGTCAAGCCAGCAATGACGGCGACCGCAGCCAGCACCAGCATGGCGAGATCGTCGCAAGTCCGTTCAACCGAGCGCCGCAGAGGCGTGTCGATCGCCGAAGTCGTGATGGATGTCATGGCTATTGGTGACCCGGAATCCCCTCTTGGCCCTGCCGGTGCGCGCGGGCCACTTCCCCGGAATCCCTATAGCGCAGTTCCATTAGCAAGTAATTGGGCATTATGGCTAATTCCTGATGCAACGCAGCAAATCCGACCAACTCCAGAGCAGCTTAAAAGTAGCGAGCCGTAGCTGAAGGGAATGTGAATAAGTCCCTGATTTCCTTTCCTTTAGGAACGCAGGCTATAATTCGACGTTGGCGTGGAACACCGGATGACGGTATCGTGGCGTGACGAGTGTCGCGTGTGGATGCGCGGCCGGGGGTGAGTTCGATGACCGTGGCTTTGTTGATCGCTGGGATTTTCGCCGTTTTGGCGGGCCTCCTTGCGATCCTGTTCGGCTTCACCGTCAGGGAATTCAGTCTCGGTAGTACCCTCATAATCTCCGGCACCATCGGCGTCTGCTCCGGAATGTTACTGGCCGGCCTCTACGTCGTGGTCGCGGAACTGAAGGGCATTGCCCGCCGGCTGGCAGGATCAATCGCACCATCGGACGTTCGGGTCAGGCCCGTGCTGCCGGGTCTCGGGATCCCTGGAACGCCCGGCCTCGCGCCTGAGCCGGACGCAGAGAAGATCGAGCCGGCGCCGGCATTGCCGACCGCAGGACCGCCGCCTTGGCAGAACGAAGCCGCCGCGCGCGAGCGTCCGCGCGCCGAGCCTCCGCCAGCGCCCGAAGCTCCGAGCCCGCCCGAGGTTCCGGAACCGCCGCGCCGGCGCAACCTGCTGTTCGCCTCGACCTCCCGCAAGGAGCGCGAGCGCGCGGAGGCGAAGACCGGCGAGGGCTTGCCGCCGCTGCCGCACGCTGAGCCCTCAGCGGAGCCTGCCGCCCCGGAGACGCCCCCTGCCAGCTTCGACGACGCCTGGCCGAAGCCGGACCGTGTGAGGTCTCCGGAGCCGCCGCCCGCCGCGCGGCGCCCGCCACCGCGCTCACCATCGACCTTCGCGGAGGCTGCTCCGCCGCCCGCACCGGAGCAGGCGGCAGCCGCCGAGCAGGCGCCCGTGACGGTGCTCAAATCCGGCATCGTCGACGGCATGGCCTATTCGCTCTATTCCGACGGTTCGATCGAAGCGCAGATGCCGGAGGGGATGATGCGCTTTGCCTCGATCGACGAGTTGCGCTCCCACCTCGACCAGCGGGGCGCTTGAGAGCAGGCGCAGGGAGATCTGGCGCAGCCAAGTAAAGCGCTGGCGTACTTGTCACTTCGTCAGTAATCAGCCCATACTCCTCAGTCATCCCATTTCAACCGAACGTATTGTTGACACGGAATACTCTGACGTCGTCAATCCCATGCGACGCAAAGTGGAGAAAGGTCGGGCCGATGTCGGATGCCGGGGCTAAGAATTTCATTGAGCTGACGGCGAGCATCGTGTCGGCCTATCTCAGCAACAATCCGACGGCTGCGGCCGAGATTCCGAACCTGATCAGCCAGGTGCATGGCGCGCTGGTGCGCGTTTCGTCAGGCCGCACCGAGACGGCGCCGCTTGAGCCGGCGAAGCCGGCGGTCTCGCTGAAGAAGTCGATCGCGCCCGATTATCTGGTCTGTCTGGAAGACGGCAAGCGCTTCAAGTCGCTGAAGCGCCATCTGCGCACCCAGTACAACATGACGCCGGAGCAATATCGCGAGAAATGGGGCCTGCCGGCCGACTATCCCATGGTCGCGCCGAACTATGCGGTGGCCCGCTCGCAGCTTGCGAAGCAGATGGGACTGGGGCAGCAGCAGCGGAAGCGGAAGTAGAATTTCTACGACGCTGCCGCGAGCGCCTCTTTCGCGTCGGTCTTGATGCGCTCGACCATCGAGCGCAGGCCGTTGGAGCGCTGCGGCGTCAAATGATCGCGAAAGCCGAACTCGTCGAAGACGGCAATGGCGTCGGTCGCAAGAATCTCCTGCGGCGTGCGGCCGGAGTAAAGCGACAGCACGATCGCGACCAGCCCGCGCACGATGTGGGCGTCGCTGTCGCCGCGATATGTCAGGATCGGCGCGCCGCCATCGCGACGATCGATCAGCTTCTGAAGCCAGACCTGGCTGACACAGCCATTCACCTTGTTCTCGGCCGAATGCTCGGCCTCGGACATCGGTTCCAGGGTGCGGCCGAGCTCGATGACGTACCGATAGCGGTCGTCCCACTCATCCAGAAGCTCGAAATTATCCCTGATTTCGTCGATCGTCGTCATGCTGGCCCAAAGTTCCCGTTCAGGCCAATATAGGGACGCAAAGCGCCGAAATCGATAGGGTTTGGGCGCTAATTCGCTGTCGCGGGCGCCGGGCCGCGCCATTCCAGCGCGAGGTCGTCCTGGGACAGGGTGTCACGCGGCGCCTCGCTCGCAGCAAGATCGCCTTCGCCGGCCAGCGCGATCGAGCCGGTGTGGTCGGGCGCCTTCTTGTCGGTTTTCTCGAGCTGCTCTTTCTTGTCGTTGATGATCTGGTAGATCTTCTTCGCGCCGTCCTGCGCACGCTGGCCGATGATGGTCGCGGCCTGTCCGCCGACCTCGCAGGCCGCCGGCTGGCGCTTGCAGAACTGGGTCATGTCGGAGACGGCTGCGGTCGCAGCCTGCACCGCGTCGGCAGCGCCGATCTGCGGCAGCTTGTCCGATTCCGGCGTCTTGTCCCGCGGCAGGAGCACCAGCACCAGCCCGAGCCAGAATGTGATGCGAAGCAGAAAGCGCATCTTGCGACCTGTATGTTAGAGCCCGCCGCGGCGATCTCCGCGGATGTCGGACCTAGCAACTCTCGATAAATCGCAAGTGATTGCCTTCCGCTTAATTCGCGGAAAATTGACTCAAGAATCTTTGCAATCGACGGTGTCGTAAATTTTCGATTGACGTCCGTGCCGCGAACTCTGCCGGCCACCCGTCCACCATTTCGAAACCATGCGGATCACGGTGAAACCCTGTGTTCACCATCCCTGCCGATGACGTCGTCAAATCGCCTAAAAAGCCGTGCGATGACGCGGTGTCCGGCGGCGCGCCGCTTTGCCTTAGTGTTCGTTTAAGGTCGCTCTGACACGGTGGCTCAACGATAAGGAGGCGTTCCGGCGCGTCTTCCCGACGAATGAGCCGAAGCGCGAGACCCGTGACAGTTTTGAGTATCATCTGCGATTGTCTCGATGCGCTGCTGCATCCCTCCGCGCGTTACGACGCGCTGACGCGAGCGCGCCATCGTGCCTTCATGGCTCCGCGGCTGCTCGGCAGCCTGGCCGCCTTTGCCGCATTCCCGGTCTATCTCGCCATGCGCGGCGCGCCGAGCGCGATCGAGGTCGCGGCGTTCGCCTGGCTGATTGCGCCGATCCTGCTGTCCTGGTTCCTGTCGCGCACCGGCCGTTACGAAGGCGCGCACGTGCTGTCGTCGCTGGCGCTCTCAAGCCTGATCATGGCGGTTGCGGTGACGACCGGCGGCATCGAATCTTTTGCCGCGATCTGGCTGGTCGTGGTTCCTCTCGAAGCTGCGCTGTCGGCCTCGCGCCGCGTCGCGGCCTTTGCATCGCTGCTGGCGCTGTCCTGCGCCGGCATCCTGATCCTCGTCAGCCAGCTCGGCTGGCTGCCGATTGGCGACACCAGCGCCGCGGAACGCGGCATGCTGATGGCGTTCGGCGTCGCCTCGGCGACGCTCTATGCCGCGGGCCTTGCCTTCGGCGCGGAATCGCTCGCGCGCACCAGCGTTGCGCTGCTGTCGCGCGAGGAAGAGCGTTACCGCCTCCTGGCGCGGAATATGAGCGACGTCATCTCGCGGCATCAGCGCAACGGCGCGGTGCAGTTCATTTCACCGGCAGTGGAAGCCATGCTCGGCGTGCCCGTCCCGCAACTGCTCGGCCACGGCCTGTTCGATCGCGTCCATGTCGCCGATCGCCCGGCGTATCTGACGGCGCTGTCCGATGCCGCGCGCGGCGACGTGCGCAGCGTCGAGTTCCGGTTGCGCCGGGAGCGTGCCGGCTCGGAGCGCGGCCAGGTTGATTTCATCTGGGTCGAGATGCGCTGCCGCCCGCTCGATCAGGATATGGGCCGCGATGTAACGCGCGAGGCCGATGTCGTCGCCGTGATGCGCGATGTCACCGACCGCAAGCTCGGGGAACAGGCGTTCGACGAGGCACGCAGCGCTGCAGAGGCGGCCGACGCCGCCAAGACGCGCTTCCTCGCCACCATGAGCCATGAGCTGCGCACGCCGCTCAACGCCATCATCGGCTTCTCCGAGATGATCACGCAGGAGCAGACCTTGATGCTGGGCGCGGCCCAGCGGAGGGAATACGCCCAGCTCATCAACGATTCCGGCCAGCATCTGCTCTCGGTCGTCAACGGCATCCTGGACATGTCCAAGATGGAATCGGGTAATTTCGAGATCGCGTCCGAGCCGTTCGCGCCGCGTGCATCATTGATGCATTGCTGCAATCTGCTGGCGCTGAAGGCGCGGGAGAACGGCGTCGATCTCGTCACCGATGCGCCGCAGGACCTGCCAGTCATGACCGGCGATCCGCGCGCCTTCAAGCAGATCGTGCTCAACCTCGTCGCCAACGCCGTCAAGTTCACCGAGCGCGGCGGTCAGGTCACCGTCACGGCGGCGGTCTCGGGCTCCCAGCTTGCGTTGCGCGTCAGCGACACCGGAATCGGCATCGCGCCTGACGATCTCAAGCGCATCGGCGCGCCGTTCTTCCAGGCCGGCAAAACCTATCAGCGCCGCCACGAAGGCACCGGCCTCGGACTTTCGATCGTGAAGAGCCTCGTGGCGTTGCATCTCGGCGAATTGACAGTACAAAGCAGGCTCGGCGAGGGCACTGCCGTCACCGTCAAGCTGCCGCTCGTGTACACGCCGCAGGCCAAAAGTTCTGAGGCCAAGATGTCCGACAGCAAGGCGAGCGAGAACAAGATCGCGACCTTGACGCCGGTGCTGCGCCAGGAACTTCAGCACAAAGAACTTCAGGACCATGCTCACGACCAAGTTCAGGACCAACCCGCTCTGGTGAAGAAAAGTGCCTAAGAAGTCTGCCAAGGACGAAGCCGCTCCGCGCCGCCGTGGCGCCAAGGCTGCGGTCATCGATGTCGAGACCGAGCGCAATCTCGTGCTGCGCGTGCTGCTGCATAGCCCCAAGGATACGCTGGCCGGTCTCGTCGCCGTTGCCGCCATCGGCGCGATCGTTGCCAATGCGCTGTTCCTCCAGACCGGCCGGCATCCGGCGCCGATGTTCGGCACCGTGATCAATCTTCCCGCACCGTCCTCCCTGGCGCTGTCAAATCCCTTGCCCCGTCCGCGTCCCGTCGGCGCCGATACCTCGCCGCTCGAGCCGAGAGCGACGGAGTTTCGTGCCGAGCCCCGAGCTGCGGACAAGCCGCCGGAGAGGCCCGTCGATGCGACCGCATCGACGCCGCGCTCGGGCGACCCCATGACCAATCTGGTCAAGCAAACGATTTCGGCGCCGCCCTCCGTCGCGCGTCCGCCGGCGCCGATCCCCGTGCAGCAGAGCCCGGCCGCGCGGCGCATCGCCGGCGTGCAGCGCGCGCTGTCCGAATATGGCTACGGCAATTTGAAGATCACGGGCGCGATGGGAAGCGAGACCCAGTCCGCGATCCAGAAATTCGAGCGCGAGCACAAGATGCAGGTCACCGGGCAGGTGTCCGACCGCCTGCTCCGCGAGCTCGGCGCCGCGATCGGGCACCCCGTCGAATAGTCGTTACGCTCGCATTCCCAATCCTCTGCCGCCTCGGGCGGCGGAGGTCTGTCACAATTGACTCCCGGTTATTTTGTAGTTACAAAATAACCTCGTGAAGATCGTTTGGGACGAGCCAAAGCGCCGAGCCAATCTCGACAAGCACGGGATGGATTTCGCTGATCTCAACGAGGCCTTCTTCGATAATGCTTTGGTTTTGGCCACCTACGGCAACCGCTGGCGCGCGATAGGCGTCAACATTCGCGGCGTCATCTCGGTCATCTTTGCGACCCGTGGAGCGGAGGGCATCAGCATTGTCAGCATGCGCCCTGCCAGCAAGAAGGAAAGGGGGCTCTATGAAAAGAGCAGCCGCTAAGAAGGGCTACACCGCCCGGGACATGCGCGCAGTGAGCGATAATCCGGAATGGACCAAGGATGACTTTGCCAAGGCCAAGACTTTCGATGAGATCTTCCCGGGCATGCGGAAGGGCCGCGGCCCCAACAAGGCCCCCACAAAACGACAGGTGACCTTGCGCCTGAGCCCTGTCGTGGTCGACCATTTCAAGGCGGAAGGGCCGGGTTGGCAGAGCCGGATCGATGAAGCGCTGCTCAAGGTGGTGAAGCGCAAGCGTACGTCCGGCGCAGGGTAGTCCATGCGTTTGAAATCAAACATCTGGGTCTCAGCCTATCTGCGCCGGTGCCAGACCGAGGGCGTGTTCGGCGCGGTGCGCCGTCGCGGCGCGGAGGAGGCGGGTGCGGTGTTCGTGAAGGTTTCGCTGCTCGACGGCAATGCGATGCTCTACGTGCCCGCGCCGCAGACCTCTTATGACGACGGCCGGCCGGTCGATCGCTTCTTCGTGCCGTTTGCGCCGCAGCCGATGCCGGAGCCCGCGGTGGAGGAGCGCCTGACCAAGGAGATCCGCTTCGACTCCGACATCTGGATCGTCGAGACCGAAGACCGCGCCGGGCGGCATTTTCTCGAATTAGCGAAGACCTGATCAGGACGCTGTTGCGTCGTCATGGCCGGGCTTGTCCCGGCCATCCACGATCTTGGTTGCGCCACCGATGAACGTAGATGCCTGGGACAAGCCCGGGCATGACGAGCTTGTGGAGCAAGCGACGGTATCAGGTCGCACTCGCCTCTAGCGATCCGATGATCCGCTGGTGCCGATCCGCACCGCGGGCGCGGAGCCGGGCTGCACGCCCGGGCGCGTCTGGCTTGCGCCCGCACGCGCGCGCTGGCGCTCGCTGTCGTGCAGCGACGGCTGGTACTTTGCGCGGTTGACGGCGAGCGTCGAGCCGCGCCAGGCGGCCAGCATCACCAGCGCCGAGCGGTCGCTGAGCCGATCGTAAAGCCGCGACAGCCGGTACACGTCGGTCACGGAGTTGCCGATCTCCGGCTTGAAGAACAGCAGGATGCGCTGGAATACCGGGCTCGGCATGTCGAGCGCGCGCGCGGCGACCGCGAGCGCTTCGCCGCTTGCATCGTCGACGATCTGGGCTGCGACGCGCGAGGGCAGGATCAGGCTGTCGCCGAGCTCGAAGGTGAAATTCTCGAAATCGCCCGCGATCGCCGCCATCTCGAGGATCTGGATCGCGCGCTTGGCGCGCACGGTCGGAATCCGCGGCGCGGCCTTCAGCGGCGTCTGCGCCAGATTGTGCAGGATCAGCGCGCGCTCGGAGGCGCCGGCGCGGAAGAACATGTCGTGGATATCGGCCGCGTCCTTTGGCTGCATCGCCATGTTCGAGGCCATGCGCAGCTCGGCGTCGGTTGGCGTGCGAACCGGCAAGGGGGCAGGAGGGGGAGCAAGGGCGGGGGCAGTGACGGGCGCCGGGATTTCGCGCGCGAGCGGAACCCTGCGGCCCTCCTGCGCGGCCGACAGACCGAGCTTCTGCATGATCGGGACGGGCGTCGACGGATAGATCGCAAGCCGCGCCTTGACGGCCGCGCGCGTCGCGTCGTCGACCTGGTCGATCAGTCGTGTGGCGAGCTCGACGAACTGGCGCTGCTCGTCGTCGCTGTGGGTGCTCGACTGGACATAGAGGTCGGTCAGCACGCGCAGCAGCGTCGGACGGACATCGACGCCTTCGCGACGGGAGAGGGTCATCAGCCCGTCGAATCCTGGAAACAACGACTTGGTCATGGAGAGATACGCGACCTGGAAGAGATACTCGCCGCCACCCTATCGCGGGCTCCTTTAAAGGCTCGTTAAGGAAAACGAGGCGTGAAGCCGAACGCTTGCTTTGAAGCGTTCTCGTGCCGCAACGGGACGGCGGGTCCTACCCGTGCGGTTACGGTTCCGCCGGCACGTTTACACCCCGTTAACCATGAACTGATCTTAATGATCCCATGTTGCAGAGGCGCGCCGGGTCGCGCGGCAATTGAAGAGAGCTGATATGGGGACCATCATCGAATTTCCGGCCGGTCGCCGGGTGAGCGCGTCGGGGGACGTGGCTCCGCGCGCGGACATGGGCACGATTTTGATCCTTCCCGTGATCCGCATCGAGCGCGAGAGCGACGAGCCCAGCGGCGATCACGGGCCGGAGCAGGGCACAGCGCCGGGGCGCCGTCGTCGTCGCCGCTAGCCTTCGGCCTTTGCAATGCCGGAGAACCTCCGCCAGATCCGGCCCGTCGTAACGGCCATCATGCTCGCAGTGCTGGGCGCGACGCTTGCCGCCTGTAGCGGCGGCGATTTCGGCCGGACCCGCGCCGACATGCGCAGCGACGACATGCATCGCTGGCTGGGCGCGGAAGTCACCTCCAGCATCGGCTTGAAGCCATCCCAATTCCAGCTCACCGACGAGGAGCGCCAGCTTCGCGACCTCGCTTATCCGCTGATCGAGCCGCCGCTGTCGCGGCCTGCCTGGAAGAGCGTGTTCGGCGACTACAAGGCGCTGCCCTCGCCCTGGCGGCAAAAGATCGTGTTCGACCGCACCATGTACGGACGCACGCTGATCGACGAGCCGCACCGTTCGCACTCCTCGCGCTATGCGCAGCTGATCGAGGACGTGCGCAACGACATCACCCGCTTCGAGCCGTTCTTCGCCTCCGCGATCCGCGTCATCGACCTCGACAGGAAGCGCAACGCCAGCATGGCGCGTGTCTCCTCCCTCTCGCCGAAGGAGAAGGAGGACGCGGTCGAGCGCATGCAGGAGAATTCGCTGATCATCCAGTGGGTGCAGCAGTGCCTCGAGCAGCGCGTCTCGTCCTATCGCTGGGGTCTGGAGCGGCTGGTGATCCAGGCGCCCGACGGCATGGCTGCCGATGCCGACCGCCTGATCGGCGAACTCGCCGCCCAGACCGCTAACCCGCCGGTCGCGGCCCAGCCGCCCTACGGTCGCGCGGTCGTCTCCAAAGGCTGATCGCTTCAAGAGTTGATCATTTTACGGCTGCGCGCCGGCGCTCGATTGCGTCGGGTTTGGCGCGCTGCCTCTGCAGCGTTCCGGCAAAATCCCTCAGCGCATCGGGCGCTCATCAACGCTGCCCATCGTGCACGGAGATTGCAGACGCCGCGAGGCCCCCGATGCGCGCGTGAGGTCGGCCGCCGGTCGCCATCACGAGCCCGAAGGCGATCTCGTCGCGCCGCGGTGAATCCCACAGCGTCATCTCCGCGGTGCCGAAATGGCTGCGGACATAGGCGGCGTGAATGTGCCCGAGCGGAACCATGAGCCGCGTGCCCGGACCGCCGATGGTCTTCGCCGCCGGAACGATCGCCTTGGGCTGACCGAGCACCTCGCGCATGCCCTGGCCGCCGGCCTCGTGCCAGACCGCGCCGTGCTCGAGCTCGCCGTCCCCGCCGACGATGATGCCCTTGCCATAGGCCTCGATCTGCGCGGCACCGCCGAGCTGCGCGATCAGCCGTGTCGCGAGCTCGCGCCCGAGCTCGCGCAAGGACGCCTGAAACGGCATCAGGTCGGGTTCGAAGCGGCCGGCGAACGGATTGCGGATCACCGCGACGGCCGTTCCGACCAGCAGCGGCTTCTCCAGGCGGGGGCCGCGCTCGTGCCAGATGGTCTCGACGCTGAGCGCGCTCTTGCGGATATCATGGGTCGCGTCTTGGGACGACATGCGCTGGCTCTATGCTTCGTCGACGACGGGATTGCGCAGCACGCCGATGTTCTCGATCTCGACCTCGACCACGTCGCCGGGCTTGAGGAAGACCGGCGGCTTGCGGGTGAAGCCGACGCCGGCCGGCGTGCCGGTGGCGATGACGTCGCCGGGGACGAGGTCGAAGATGGTCGAGCTGTACTCGATCAGCCGCGGGATCGAGAAGATCAGCATCGAGGTGTCGGACGACTGCACCACCGCGCCGTTGACGCGCGTCTCGAGCTTCAGCTTGGTGGGATCGCCGATCTCGTCCGGCGTCACTAGCCAAGGACCGAACGGGCCGGTGCCGACGAAGTTCTTGCCGGAGGCGATCTGCTGGGCGTGACGCTGCCAGTCGCGCACGCTGACGTCGTTGTAGATCGAGTAGCCCGCCACGTGATTCCAGGCGTCGGCCTGGTTGATGTGACGGCCACCCTTGCCGATGACGACGGCAAGCTCGCCCTCCCAGTCGAAATTGTCCGAGACCTTCGGCCGGATCACCGGCGCGTTGTGCGCGACCTGGGAGCGCCAGACCCGGAGGAAGATCGGCGGAAATTCCGTGATCTCGCGCTTCATCCCGAACGCCACGGCTTCGTTGTGGTGGTCGAGATAATTCCGCACGGCGCAGACGATCTTCTCCGGACGCGGGATCACCGGCAGATATTTGACGTCGCTCAGCGCCATCGTGGGCTTGTGCCTGGCAACGATGGCGTCGCGCCGCGCATAGTCGTCGCTGCCGAGGAAGTCCGCGAGAACAGGGTATTGGGGCAGGGCGCGGCCGAGATCCACGACGCCATTTTCGACAACGGCGCCCCAGCTTTCCCGATTTTCGTCCAAGAATGACAGCAGCTTCATGGTTTCGCCCCAAAGGTTGGCATTTTCGATCCTTCCTATTATTTTCGAAAATCAGCCCAGGCGCAAGCCCACCCCAATAAAAAGACGGTGCAGCCTATTCGGTATCGAGCAGGTGCGCGGCGTATGTTGCCACGTTGTCGGCAGTCGAGCGGATGTGCGTCTCGATCAGCTGCACCGCGAGGTCAGGATTGCGCGAGATCGCGGCCTGCATGATCGCCTGGTGCTCGCCGGCCTTGTCGCGCGGACGCGGCCGGAAATTGGCCGACAGATGCCGATAACGCTCGGCGCGGTCGAACAGCTCGGCGCGAATGGCGAGGAGTGTCGCGGAGCCGCAGGCTGACACCAATGCCTGGTGGAATTGGCGGTGGGCGATGTTCCATTCGGGATCACGCAGCGGATGTTCGGGATCGCGCTGCTCGATTCGCTTCAATCTGTGCAGTGTCGAGATGACGGCGATTTCCCAATCGTCGTTGCCCCGCTCGATGGCACGGCGGATCAATTCCACCTCGATCAGGACCCGCGCATCGGTGACCTCCACCAGATCCTGGCGGCTGACGGGGGCCACGCGAAATCCGCGCTGCTCCTGCGCGTCGACTAGGCCCTCGGCGGTAAGCGCCGTCAGTGCCTCGCGCAGCGTGGTGAAACTTACGCCGAATCGTTCGCGCAGGACGTCGAATCGCAGCGGCTCGCCCGGCGCCAGGCCGCAGGCAATGATCTCCTCGCGCAGCCGATGGGTGACGTCGGCGGCGATGGTCTTGCCGAATTCCTTGCGGGGGCGAATGGCGCTGTCGGACATGGTTTCTGTCATTGAATCGATAGCTCAACATGCCGCGCCAAAGACCATCTTGCAATAATTTTCGTAAAGGATATGATTTTCGAAAATACGGCTTGGGAGGCGTGTGACATCATGAGAGCGGTGCTGGTGCGTCAGCCGGGTGGTCCGGATGCACTCGAACTGGTCGAGCTTCCGGTGCCTGTGCCCGGACCCGGCCAGGTGCAAATCCGGGCCGAAGCGTTCGGGGTGGGGCAACCCGATGTGCTGATCCGGCGTGGCGTCTACAAATGGATGCCGCCGCTGCCGGCCAATCCCGGCAACGACGTCGCCGGCCGCATTGCCGCGCTCGGGCCCGGCATCGAGGGCCTTGCGATCGGCCAGAAGGTGCTGCTGAGCGCACGCGACCTGTCGCAGCGCGGCGGCTGCTACGCCGACTATGTGGTCGCTCCCGCGGACGCCATTCATCTGCTGCCCGACAATGTCGATCTGCAAGCGGCCGTGTGCCTGTCGAACTATCAGGTCGCCTACGCGCTGCTGCACGAGTGCCGCCATCCGCGCGCACCCGCGAGCGTGCTGGTGATCGGGGCTGCCGGTGGCGTCGGCACCGCGCTGGTGCAGCTCGCCAAGCTCGCACAGATGAATGTCATCGGCACGGTCTCCACCGAAGAGAAGGCCGCATTCGCGCGGGGCAACGGCGCCGATCATGTCATCTACTACCGCCGCGAAGACGTGGTGGCGCGGACCCGCGAGCTGACCAATGGCGAGGGCGTCGGACTCGTGCTCGATCACGTCTGTGGGCCCGAGTTCACCGGCTATCTCGGCGCGCTCGGCAAATGGGGGACGCTGCTGTCGTACAACGCTTTCGCTGGATTGCCGGAAGAAAACCTGATGGCGGCGATGCGCGACCATCTCGACATCTGCCCGGCGATACGCTGCTTCTCCTTCCATATCTACGACCACGATCGCGACGGGCGTCGCGCGCTCATGCGCAACGTGATCGAGGCGCTCAGCCGCAACGCGATCAAGCCGGCGATCTCGGCGGTCCTGAAGCTCGACGAGGTCAGGCAGGCCCACACGCTGCTCGAGCAGGGCTCCGCGCTCGGCAAGATCATCATGACGCCATGAGGGGGTGGATCGCACGATGACGACACAAGCACCCATTGCACGCTTCACCCGACTCCGGCACGCGAGCTTTGCCTCGCCCGATCCCGAGCGGTTGCTCGACTATTACCGCGCCGTGATCGGTCTTGGCCTCGTCGGCCGCGACGGCAACCGCATCTTTCTCGCCAACGATGCCGAGCAGCTTTCGCTGGTGATCGAATCCGGCGACGCGGCGCTGACGAGCATCGCCTTCGAGATATCGCCTGATGTCCAGATCGAGGCGCTCGGCGCCGCGCTGAAGCAGGCCGATCTGCGGCCCGAACTTCAGAGCGATCCGCTGCCTGGCGTTTCCAGGCTGCTGTCGTTCCGCGATCCCGAAGGCACGCGCTTCGAGTTGATCCAGGGCTGGACGCCGACGCCCGCGCAAGAACGGATCGGTGCGCTTGCCGTCACCAAGCTCGGCCATGTCGCCCTTCGCACGCCCGATCCGCGCGCGGCCTCGGAGTTCTTCGCCAACGCCATGGGCCTGCGAGTCTCCGACTGGATCGAGGACCGCTTCGTCTTCATGCGCAGCGGCTATGAGCATCACACGCTGAACTTCGCGCGCGCGCCCGGCCGCGGCCTGCATCATGTCGCGTTCGAGCTGCGGGGGCCGACCCACATGCAGCAGGGGTGCGACCATCTCGCCCGGCACAAGCTCCCCGTGCTCTGGGGACCGGTACGTCACGGCCCCGGCCACAACACGGCGATCTACCACCGCAATCCCGACGGACATCTGGTCGAGTTGTTCCACGACCTCGACCGCATGACCGACGAGGAGCTCGGCTATTTCGAGCCTCGTCCCTGGCATCGCGATCGACCGCAGCGGCCAAAAATCTGGGTCGGCCTGCCGCGCGACGTCTGGGGCATGCCGCCATCGCCTGAATGCACGGAGTTCGCCCGCTAGCGGATTCAAACTCGACTTGAACAACGCCGCCTCGTCGCGGCCAAGACATAACAATCAAAGGGAGGACGCATCCATGCGAAGGATGAAGCGGCTTGCTGCGGCGATTTTTCTGTTTGGCGGTTGTCTCGCAACCACCCAGGCGTCGGCCGACAATTATCCGTCGCGCCCGATCCGGCTGCTGCATGGATTTGCCGCCGGCGGCGCGGCCGACACGCTGTCGCGCATCATCGCCGACGGGCTCTCGAAAAAACTCGGGCAGCCGATCATCGTCGAGGCCAAGCCTGGCGCCGGCGGCAACATCGCCGCCGATGCCATCGCGAAAGCGGCGCCCGACGGCTACACGATCGGGCTCGTCACCGGCGCTCACGCCATTTCCGCGGCGACCTACAAGAGCCTCGCCTACCAGCCGGCCGAGAGTTTCGAGATGATCTCGACGCTGGTCTATTACGCGCTCGTCATCGCCGTGCGGAGCGACTACCCGGCAAAATCGCTGGGCGAGCTCGTCGCCATGGCAAAGCAGAAGCCCGGTGCGCTCAGCTTCGGATCGGTCGGTTTCGGCAGTACGCACCATCTTGCAGGAGAGCTGTTGAACGCAGCCGCCGGCGTCGAGATCGTGCACGTGCCCTATCGCGGCGATTCTCAATCGGTCACCGCGCTGCTCGGCGGAGAGGTTCCGGTGATCGTCGGCACGCCGGTCCTGCTCGCCGCGCAAATTCAAGGCGGTGCGATCCGCGGCCTGGCGGTGACCTCGCCGACGCGCACCGCATTGTTGCCTGACGTGCCGACGGTTCAGGAAGCCGGGATCAAGGGATATGACGTGCGCACCTGGGCCGGCCTGCTGGCCCCGAAGGGAACGCCGCCCGCCATCATGCCGCACTCAATGCGGCGACGGTGGACGCTCTTAGGGATCCCGACCTCAAGCAGCGCCTGGAGACCGCCGTCGGCGGCGAGGTTCGCGGCAGTTCGCCGGAGGAGATGAAGAAGCTGATCGAGACCGAGATCAGCAAATGGACCGGCGTGGTCGAGCGGGCAAAGATCCCGAAGATCTGATCCGAGGCAACACAGGCGCCCCGTAAGCCTATCGCGCCTCGACCACCTCGCCATCCTCCTTCACGAACCGGCCGATGGGATTGTCCAGGAGATCGATGACGGCTTCCGAGGGCCGGCACAGGCGTGTGCCCTTGGGCGTCACCACGATCGGGCGGTTGATCAGGATGGGGTGCGCGAGCATCTGGTCGATCAGCTCGTCGTCGGACCATTTGGGGTCATCAAGGCCGAGCTCCTTGTAGGGCGTGCCTTTCTCGCGCAGCAGCGCGCGAACGGAGATGCCAAGGCCCTTGACGAGTTCGACCAGTCTTTCGCGGGACGGCGGCGTCTTCAGATATTCGACGACGGCGGGCTCGGTGCCGCTCTGCCGGATCATCGCCAGCGTGTTGCGCGAGGTGCCGCAGGCGGGGTTGTGATAGATCGTGACGGTCATCGGGTCGTCTCCGCGATTGGGATGGGGCCTCGCGCCTGAGGCGGTCCGAGCAACCAGTTCATCAACAGCATGCCGGCAAAGGCTCCGCAGAGTTCAGCGAGGATGAAGCCGGGCAGGTCGTTGGGCCGAATGCCCGCGAACGTATTCGTCAGCGACCTTGCGATGGCCACCGCCGGATTGGCGAATGAGGTCGAGGCCGTGAACCAGTAGGCCGCGGTGATATACAGGCCTACCAGCCAGGGGACGGCCGTCCGCTGAAACCGGATGCCGGCCAGGATCGTCGCGACCAGACCGAAGGCGGCGACGGCTTCGGCGAACCATTGCGGTCCTCCGGTTCGCATCTTCGTCGAGAGATCGATCAGCGGCAGTCCGAACATCAGATGCGCCGCCATCGTTCCCGCGATGCCGCCGGCGATCTGCGCGACGACGTAAAGTGCGGCGTCATTCACCGGCAGCTCGCGCTTGCCGGTGAAGACGAGGGTAACCGCCGGATTGAAATGTGCGCCGGAGATCGGACCGAGCACCGTGATCAGGACAACCAGAATGGCGCCGGTGGGCAACGTGTTGCACAGAAGCGCCAGGGCGACGTCCTTGGTCAAGGATTCCGCCATGATGCCGGAGCCGACCACTGTGGCAACGAGAATGCCCGTGCCGAGCGCTTCGGCCGCGAGGCGGCGCGGAAGATCGAACTGATCAGGCACTGCTCCGCTCCTTTCGTCTCGGCTTGCAGCAGGATTGCAGGATTTCGACAACGGGTTCGCAGACTTCGGGGCTTCCGCCGCAGCAATCGCGCAGCAGGAAAACGGCGACGTCGCGAAATTCGCCGAGGCTGGCGCGATAGACGATCGAGCGGCTGCGCCGCTCGGAGGTCACCAACCGCGCGCGCGTCAGGATCGACAAATGCGCCGAGAGCGTGTTCTGGGGGACCTCCAACAGCCGTGCGAGATCGCCGGCCGCAAGCCCGTCGGGCTCGTGCCGGACCAGCGTCCGGAAGGCCTCCAGACGGGTCGACTGGGCCAAGGCGGCGAGTGCCAGAACTGCTTCTTCTGTTTCCATATATCCAGACTTATGGAATTATGGAAACGCCGTCAATCCGGAATTTTCAACAATGGGCGAGCATATTTCGTAGATTCTGGAAATATGGTTTGACACTTAGGCGTCAGCTGGCGCAGCATGTCCGCCATGAAAATCGATGACGCAGCATCACGCCTTGAAGCCCTGGGCAACCGGACGCGACTCCAGATCTATCGTGCCCTGGTGCGGGCAGGGCACAAGGGCATGGCCGTCGGCCGCCTGCAGGACAAGCTGAAGATTCCGGCGTCGACGTTATCGCATCACATCAAGACCCTCGTCTCGGTCGGGCTCGTCAGTCAGGTCCGGGAATCGACGACGCTGATCTGCCACGCGAACTTCGACGCGATGCGGGGCCTGGTCGATTTCCTGGCGGCGGAGTGCTGTGCCGACGAGGTCGGATGCAAGGACACGCAAACGGCGGCCTGATCATTTTTTTGGGTCAAGTTATTCGATGCTACCAGAATGATGGGAGTAACGGCATGAGCGACGCAAAGACGGTAGCCATCATCGGGGCGGGCCCTGTCGGCCTCGCAGCAGCTGCGCACGTCCTGGAGCGTGGCATGTCACCCATCGTTCTGGAGGCAGGTTCCGAAGCGGGGCACGCGGTGCGCCAGTGGCAGCAGGTCCAGCTCTTCTCGCCGTGGGAATACAACGTTGACAAGGCCGCCGCGCGCCTGCTCGCGCCGACGGGATGGAATTCGCCGGACCCGAGCTCATATCCGACAGGTGGCGAACTGCTCGATCGATATCTGATGCCGCTTGCGACGCGAACGGCACTGCGCGAGGTGATCCGGACATCCAGCCGTGTCACGGCGATCAGCCGCGTCGGCTTCGACAAGGCGAAGACGAAGGGGCGTCAGCAGGCGCCATTCGAAATCCGCTACCAGAACGGCAAAGGTCCTGAAGTGCTGCGCGCCGATGCCGTGATCGATACGTCAGGCACATGGTTCTCGCCCAATCCCGCCGGGGGTAATGGTCTGGCCGCGATCGGCGAGCGTGAATGCGCCGGCCACATCGCCTCTGGCATGCCCGATGTCCGTGGTGCCGGGCGCGCCAGATATGCCGGGAAGACCGTTGCGGTGCTCGGCGCTGGCCACTCCGCGGTGGGCACGCTGATCGATCTCGTGCATCTCGCGGATGAGGCGCCGGGGACGCAAGCGATCTGGCTGTTGCGCGGCGCCGATCCCGCCAAGGCTTTTGGCGGCGGCCGGAATGACAAGCTCGCCGCACGCGGAGAGCTCGGCAGCGCGTTCGCTGCGCTCGTCGCCTCCGGGAAGATCAAGGTGGAGACCGAATTCGGAGTCACGCGTCTCTCGGACTCCGAAGGCCGCCTCGAGATCGCGGCCGGCTCGGGTTGCGGCGGACGAAGCGTGATCGTGGACAAGCTGATCGTCTCGACGGGCTTTCGTCCCGACTTTTCGTTCCTGTCCGAATTGCGCCTGCGGCTCGATCCCGCCATCGAGGCGCCGGTCGCGCTGGCGCCGCTGATCGATCCCAACGAGCACAGCTGCGGCACGGTGCGCCCGCACGGCGCGCGCGAGCTGTCGCACGATGAGCCGGGCTTCTACATGGCGGGCATGAAGTCGTATGGCCGCGCGCCGACCTTTCTCATGATGACGGGATATGAGCAGGTGCGCTCGATTGCGGCCGATCTCGCCGGCGACAAGAAAGCCGCCGCAAGGGTGGAGCTCGTGCTGCCGGAGACCGGCGTTTGCACGCGCGGTGGCGTCGAATCCACTGGAGCCGGATCAGGATGTTGCGGCGGGCCGGTGAAGCAGGAACCGACGGCGTGTTGCGCCGCCGACGAAGCGGCCAAGAAGGCCGGCGCTTCGGGCTGCGGTTGTTCATGAATTTGGTTCTTGCAGGTGAAGCCGGAGAGTTGCCCATTGTGGTTGGTGCGCCGTTTCGGCCCGGGGGCGGGAGGACAGCATTCGTGACTTGAGCGGCCGGTCTCTGATCGCGGTGATGTGCATCGGCCAGGTCGGCAATCTGCTGCCGCATGTGACGCTGTCCGCGAATTTGGCGCAGCATCTGATGCCGGCGTGGGGACTGTCGGCGGCCGAAGGCGGCTTGATGGCGAGCGGTTACGCGTTCGGCTACATGCTCGCCGTGCCGTTGCTGACGACGTTGACCGACCGGATCGACGCACGGCTCGTTTTGCTCTGGGGCTCGATCGTCAGCGGGCTGGCGACCATGGCGTTCGGACTCTTCGCGCAAGGGTTTTGGTCCGCGACCGCGATCTGGTCCCTGGCGGGGCTTGGATTTGCCGGCGCCTACATGCCGGGCCTGAAGGCGCTCACCGACCGGCTTCCGGCCGGCGACACCTCGCGCGCCGTCACGCTGTACACGTCGAGCTTCTCGGTCGGCGTCGGCCTGTCGTTCCTGATCGCGCAAGTGATCGCCGACCGCTGGGGATGGCGAACGGCTTTCCTTGTCACCGGCTTTGGACCTGTCGCAATGGTCGTCGCGTGCCTTCTGATGCAGGCGCAACGGCCCGCGCCGAAGGCCGGACGTCTCTTGAACTTCGCGCCCGTCTTCGCCAATCGCGAGGCGCTTGGATACATCTTCGGCTACGGCGCCCATTGCTTCGAGCTCTACGGCATCCGCACCTGGCTGGTCGGCTTCTGGACCTTCGTCGTCGCCCATCAAGGCGCGCCGTCGTGGTTGAGCCCCGTCGTGCTGAGCTTCTGCTTTGCGGTGATCTCGATGCCCGCCAGCATCCTCGGCAACGAGGCCGCTCTGAAATTCGGGCGCTATCGCGCGATCACGGTCGTGATGATCGCGTCGGCCTGCGTCGCGCTGGTCATCGGCCTCAACGCGACGGCGCCGGCATGGGTGCTCGCACTGCTGCTGCTTGCCTATGGCCTGACAGTGCCGGCGGATTCGGGCGCGTTGACCGCCGGCATGTCGGCCGCGGCTGTGTCCGAACATCGCGGCGCGACCCTGGCCCTGCATTCGACGGTCGGCTTTGGCCTGTCGGCTGTCGGTGCCTGGGGCACCGGCGCCGCGCTCGACGCAGCCGGCGGCCCGCAGAGCGCGACCGGCTGGCTGTTGGCGTTCAGCGTCCTTGCCGCCGGGATCGCGCTGGGACCGCTGGCGCTGCTGTGGGCGCGGGCGCAACCGTCTCCGAGCCGCAGCGCGGGATGACGCTATGCGCCCGCCGGCGGTTCATTTGGCCGAACTCGCTCTTTGCGTCTGCGTAAGCCGCTGCCTCACCGTTCGCGCGATCGCCGCGGGGGCTTCCTCCGGGATCGCGAAGCATGAACTCGCGTTGATCTCGCACAGGACGTAGGTGTCGGCCCCAGTCGTGTCTTTCGGACCATACAGGAAGTCCGCGTCCCAGATGACCGGGAGCGAGCCTTCGTCGATCTCCAGTGTCTTCATCATTCCCGGGGTCCACTCATCTTCCATCAATCGACGCAGCCGCTGGAAGCGCGGGTCTGCGTTCGAGGTGTAGAGGCGCGGTCCCGCCTCGGAACGGGCGGCCGGCGAGTCGACCAGGGCTTTGACTTTGTGATAGCCGAAGCCGGCACAGCGATTGCCCGACATATAGCAGCGCACCACGCCTTCGCTCAAGCGTGGCTGGAATGGCTGATCGACCACGCTGCCATTTTCGAAATATTCGGCGCAGCGACCGAGAAAACTATCCAGCGTCAGTTCCTCGGAGCCATCTTTGGTCGCATCCAGCACCTTTATCATCGGGGAATTCAGCAGCCTCTCGACCTTCCACACGCCTTGGCCGCCGTTGCCGCGGTTGCGCTTGATCACGCGCGGACCGATGGCGAGCCGTGTCGGTAACTCGGCGCGCATGGCCTCGGCGGTTTGATACAAAGCCGTGTCGCATCCCCACCCCATCGAGCGGGTACGATAGAGTACCTCCTTGGTGCCCATCTTGAGAATGACGCCCGGATGAGCGCTGACCCACACGCCCCGTGCGGCGACGTCGCGCAGCAGGGGATCAAGCTCGACACGCGTCTTGCCCTGGTGGATCGGATCGACCCAGACGAGCACACCGCTGGCCGCAAGCAACTGCTCGCGGACCGCATCGGCGAAGCTTTCGTCGTAGATCGCCGGGCATGCCTCGATGCCGACGGCGGCGAGTGCTTCGAAGACGCGGACGAAGCGGCTGTTTTGCGCCGTCGCATCCCGGCGCGCGGCAGCGTCGCCGCGTGAGAGGATAGCGACGGTGTGTTGGTGAGAAGGGTGTCGTTCGGTGTCCATGCGCAAGCTCCACGAATGGCGTGCTGCGCAGAGCTTGGACCGAGGCCTCACGGGGAGTCTGCTTTGTCCCCACGCAAAGGACACTAGCGAGCCCGTTCGCGAGTTTCAAGACGTGGCTGGCGCGGTTCCGCGGAGCGGTGAACTCTTTGTGACGGTCGCCCGCGGCTCCGGTGGGCAGCCCGATGCACGCGCCCGTTGACAGCTCCCACCTTCGGGTTTTTATTTGGGGCTCGGGGATGTGCGATCTCCCCGTGAGGCGACATGCCCAAGCATCGCGTCCTGATCACCAAGGGCGCAGCATGTCATCATCATACATTCCCTACTTCATCCGGCAGATAGGCTCGATTTTTCGGCTCGGCTCCCGTGCCGATCGCAGCACCGCTGCGCGCGTTGATGCCCGCGCTTTGTCGCGCCTCGTGGGCGTGATGTAGGGGAAAGATCGCGAACCGGACTTCACTTGGGGCGGGTCCGTCGTCGACAGCGGCGACCGGGTCAAACAGCGAAACCAAAGCCTGAGGAGTAGCACAATGAAAAGAATCATCTGGGCCGTGGTCGGCATTGGTGTTTGTCTGCTTGCATTTCGCTTCGGCCTCTTCATCCCGGCATATGCCCAGGATGCCGAATGGCAGAAGGTGGACGAGACCCTGGGCCGCAAGCCCGCCGTCTCGGACGACGTCCGCCGTTACGGCTTTCCCCGCAGCGATCTCTCCGTGACGTTGGACGGGGTTTCGATCAAGCCGGCGCTGGCGTTGGGTGGCTGGATCGCGTTCAAGCCGGCGCATGGCGGCGCAATCATCATGGGCGACCTTGTGCTGCTCGAGACCGAGATCAATCCCGTGATGGCGAAGATGATCGCGAGCGGGCTCGAGATCACAGCCGTGCACAATCATTTGCTGCGTGCGAGCCCGGCAACGTTCTACATGCACGTCGCCGGACACGGCGACCCCGTCAAACTGGCCTCGGCAATCCATGATGCGCTGGCCGAAAGCAAGACCCCGTTGACGGTCACCGCACCGGCGAGCCCGCCACCCGCCATCGACCTTGAAACGGCGAAACTCGACCAGATCATTGGAGTGAACGGGAAAGCGAATGGCGGCGTCTACCAGTTCAACGTGAAGCGTCGCGACCCTATCACGGAAGACGGCATGTTGCTGACCCCCGTCGCCGCGATGGGCGTTGCGATCGCCATCAATTTCCAACCGACGGGCGCGGGGAAGGCCGCCATCACCGGCGACTTCGTGCTGACCAGCGACGAGGTGAACCCCGTCATCCTGGCGCTTCGGACCCACGGCATCGAGGTGACGGCGCTGCACAGCCACATGCTGGACGAACAGCCGCGGCTCTTCTTCATGCATTTCTGGGCGAACGACGACGCCGTCAAGCTTGCAGAGGGCCTCCGTGCGGCGATCGACAAGACGGCGAGCACGAAGGGCTGATGCATGGACAAACTCATGGACAAGCTCATGGACAAGCTTGCGTTGGCTTCCATGCTGGCCTTGTTAGTGGGAGGGAACGCCGTGGCCGAGACCCTGAATTTCGACAACGCTGCTGCCGGAAGTTCGCCCGGCGGGTGGACTTTGACGATGACCGGCAAGGGACAGCCGAAATGGACCGTCGAGGCCGAGGCCACGGCGCCCAGCAAGCCGAACGTTCTTAAGCAATCCGGACGGGCGACGTTTCCCCTCGCCATCAAGCGCGATACCGCCATCCGCGACGGCTTCGTCGAGGTGAAATTCAAGGCCGTCGCCGGCTCCGAGGATCGCGCGGCGGGAGTTATTTGGCGTGCGAAGGATGCCGATAATTACTACGTGGTGCGGGCCAACGCACTGGAGGACAATGTCGTGCTGTACAAGACGATCAAGGGCGTTCGAATCTCACTTGATATCGTGGGTCGCAAAGGCGGCTATGGCGTCAGCGCGCCGGTGTCGTCCGGGCAATGGCACCTGCTGCGCTGCGACTTCGCTGGAAGTCGGTTCAAGGTGAGCTATGACGGAAAGAAATTGTTCGAGGTGGAAGACGCCACCATTCCGGACGCCGGCATGATCGGCCTGTGGACCAAGGCAGATAGCGTGACCCTGTTCGATGATCTGACATATGGTGAGACCAAATAGGCGTTTGGTCACCTGTGCCGGAGATTGCCATGAACGTTCGATGCCTGTCGGTCGCGACGGCCCTGCTGATTGCGTCCATCTGCCCGGTACGGGCTGAGGAAAGTCTGGTCGCCTACAAATCGCTCGGTCCGGAACTGGCGCTCGATCTTGCGCGCGCTGCGCTGGCGAACTGCCGCACCCGTGGATACCAAATTGCAGTCGCTGTCGTCGACCGGTTCGGCGTCACGCAAGTGATGTTGCGCGACCGCTTTGCAGGTCCTCACACGCCCTCGACGGCAGCCGGCAAGGCGTGGACTGCTGCCTCGTTCAAGACCAGCACGACCGAGCTGAATGCGATCAGCTATGCATGATGCAGGCGGGCATTCGCAACCTTCCCGGAGCAGTCGTCATCGCCGGAGGACTGATCGTTGAAGCGGGCGGCTCCCTGGTCGGAGCGGTCGGCGTGTCCGGCGCTCCGGGCGGTGACGCGGACGAAGCGTGCGCGAAAGCCGGAATTGATGCCATACGCGACAAGCTGGACTTCTGAGAGCCTTTTCGCGAGCCTGGCGCGGCCGTCTGATCCACAGGGATGAGCAGACGCGCCGCCTTCGCATGCTCAGGTGTGACCGCTCATCGAGCGGATATGACGATCACCGATCGTCACGCCAACCTGAGAAGTAACACTGTCGAGCTTCCCCAACGATTGTTCTCGATAAGCCGATGTCCGCGAGAAGCCGGTCGTCCAGTTCGAGAAGCTCGTCGTATTGGCGGCGCCGTGTGATGCCGTCCAGCAGCGCGAGCGTTAACTTCCAGAACCATCGAGGGTTTGGAGAGGGGGCGAAGGCTGCGCTGGATGTGCTGATTGAGCCAGTGGTGCTGTCGCAAGACATGTTTCACCTCCGTAATGGAGCGAAACAACGCTTGGCTCGAAAGCTGGTCGGGCGGTTGTGTTTGACCCGATGGCCGTTGCTATCATGCTGGTCTTTGCCGCACAAGCGACCCTGATCGTGTCTTGATCGTGAGCTGCCTCCGGGTGCTTGCGCCTCGGAACGCTCCGCTTGCGCCCGGGATTTGTCCGCCGAATTTAGACGAGCCGGTGCCGCTGACGCTGGTCGGACCGTCGGTCGTCCGCTGGGGGACGGTCCCGGCCGCCGTTCCGGCCTCGGTCACGAACCCTTGACCAAGATCAATGACTGTTTTCGATGCTCGAATATGTTACTGAGGCGGTGTTCCGGCCCGAAAGTGAGATTTAATATTTGATGCAGTTCGTCCGTACCATCCAGGCATTCGCCATCGCCATATCCTTGGCGATGTTGCCGGTTGGCGCGTCCGCGGCGAACCTCGCAATCTCGTCGGACGACATGGCGACGACCATGCACATGAGCGGCGACGCGGATATGTCGATGGACGATTGTTGTCCCGACATGAAGGGAACGGGCTCCCACACTGGTGGCGACAAGTGCGGAATGGGCTTCTGCTGCGTTGGCGGGATCATCGCGCTCGGTGATGTCAGGCCCGTCGCTTTTGCATATCTCGCTGTGACGGCCAGCAAGTTGACCATTCCAGCCGATCAGGTTGTCTGCTTCCGCGGCGCCAGTCCTCCTTTCCGACCACCTCGAATCTGATCTCGCAAAGCCCGAGACGCGAGCGGCATGCCGGCTCGCGACGATGACTGACGTGCGCGCTTCCCGCGCCACGGCGATAGATCAATTCATGAGGACAGGACAATGCTTTCCAGATTCAGCACCGCGGCTCTCGCGGCCACCCTTTCGCTTGCCGCTTCCGCCGCGCTTGCCGGCGCCGGCGACTACGCCTTCGACCCCGTCAATCCGCAGATGAAGAAGGGTGAAGACGTCACGCTCGCCGTTCGCTTGACGAACAAGCAGACCGGCAAGCCCGTGCCGGACGCGGTCGTCTTCAAGACCCGCGTCGACATGGCCCCGGACGGGATGGCCGAGATGGAGTCGCCGGTCGCACCGCTGCCCTCCAAGGAACCCGGTGTGTACGCCTTCAAGACAGACCTGCCGATGGCCGGCCGCTACCAGATCACGCTATCGGCGAAGGTGCAGGGCGAACCCGAGACCGTCATCGGCAAGGTGATCGTCACCGCGACCAAGTGAGCGTTCGGGCGCTGCCCGGCGGCGCCCGACATTCCCTTTTTTCATTCACATGGAAGCGCGCTCCCGGGCGCGCGGATACACCACATGAAAACGCTGCGTCTCCTGACTGCTCTTGCGCTGGGCGGCGGCCTGGCCCTGGCCGGCTACTGGCATTTGAGCCGTGCGCGCGGGCTCCTCGATGCCGACATCATATCCGCTGCCGCTGCCGCCGAGCCAACTCCGCTCTATTACCGCCATCCGGGCGGCGCGCCGCTTTGGTCTGCTGGTCCGAAGAAGGACGAGCGCGGCCGGGACTACCTGCCGGTCTATGACGACGATCAGGCGGTCCGGGCCGTACCGAAGCCGCAGCAGGCGTCCTCGCGGAAAATCCTCTACTACCGCAATCCCATGGGGCTGCCCGACACCTCGCCGGTGCCGAAGAAGGATTCGATGGGGATGAATTATGTCCCCGTTTACGAAGGCGACGACACCGACGACGGCACCGTGAAGCTGTCGCCCGGCAAGATCCAGCGCACGGGCGTGAAGTCCGAGCCGGTCGAGCGTCGCTCGATCCGGGTCTCGGTGAAGGCGCCCGGTACGATCCAACTCGATGAGCGCCGCGTGTCGGTGATCGCGATGCGCGCCGAAAGCTTCGTGCAGAAGGTCGCCGACGTGACCACCGGGACGCGCGTGAAGGCGGGCCAGCCGTTGATGGAAATCTACAGTTCGGCGGTCGCTTCCGCCGCGGCGGAATATCTCGCGACGATCACCTCCAAGACGGTCGGCGGCGTTGAGACGTATGGCCGCGGCTCGCGACAGCGGCTGATCAATCTCGATGTTCCCGACGCGGTTATCGCGGAGATGGACAGGACGCACACCTCGCCCGTCACCATACGCTGGTCTGCGCCGCGCGATGGGATCGTGCTCGAGCGCGGCGCGATCGAAGGTATGCGGGCCAATCCCGGCGACGTGCTGTTCCGGATCGCGGACACCTCGGTCGTCTGGGCGCTGGTCGACGTGGCCGAGCGCGATCTCGGCGACATCGCGGTGGGGCAGTCGGTCGCGGTACGCGCACGCAGTTTCCCCGGCCGAACCTTCACCGGGAAGATCGCCGTTGTCTATCCGCAGGTGAACCGCGACACGCGAACCGTTCGTGTCCGGATCGAGCTTGCCAACCCGGACGCGGTGCTGCTGCCGGACATGTACGTCGATGCCGACATCGACACGGCCGACGCCGCGCCCGTCCTGGCGATACAGGACAGCGCGGTGCTCGACACCGGCAGCCGGCAGAGCGTCCTCGTCGACACAGGGGAAGGGCGTTTCGAGCCGCGGGAGGTTAGGCTGGGCCGTCGCGGCGGCGGTTATGTCGAGGTGCGGGAGGGTCTTTCGGTCGGCGAGGCGGTGGTTACCTCCGCCAATTTTCTGATCGATGCGGAAAGCAACCTCAAAGCGGCGCTGAAGGGTTTTGGTGAGGCGGCGTCCCGCGTCACCGACGTCGGCCCTGGTAACGCAACGGGAGATCGCAAATGATTGCCCGTGTCATCGCCTGGTCGGCGCGCAATCTGCTGCTCGTGCTGTTCGGTACCGGCTTCGCCGCCGCCGCCGGCCTCTATGCCCTGGTTCACCTCCCGCTGGATGCGATCCCGGACCTCTCGGACACGCAGGTCATCGTTTACACCGAGTATGCCGGGCAGGCGCCGCAGGTGATTGAGGATCAGGTCACTTATCCGCTGACGACGGCGATGCTCACCGTGCCGAAATCGAAAGTCGTGCGCGGCTTCTCGTTCTTCGGCGTCTCTTTCGTCTACGTGATCTTCGAGGACGGCACCGACATCTACTGGGCCCGCTCGCGCGTGATGGAATTCCTGAACGGTGCGTCGTCCAGGCTTCCTGCCGGTGTCACCCCGACCATCGGGCCCGACGCGACCGGCGTCGGCTGGGTCTACCAATACGCCGTGATATCGAAGGAATTGAACCTGGCGGACACGCGCACGATCCAGGATTGGAATCTGAAGTTCGCGCTGGCCAAGGCCGATGGCGTCGCCGAGGTCGCCAGCATCGGCGGTTTCGTCAAGCAGTACAATGTGGTCCTCGACCCGCAGCGGATGCGCGACCGCGGCATCAGCATGCAAAAAATACGCGAGGCGATCCGCGCCAGCAACGCCGATGTCGGCGGACGCACCGTCGAGCTTTCCGAGTTCGAATACGTCATCCGCGGCAGGGGCTACATCAAGAGCATCAACGATCTCGGCAACATCGTCCTGAAGACGAGCAACGGCACGCCGGTGTTGCTGCGGGACGTCGCCAACGTCGAGCTCGGACCGGACGAGCGGCGAGGCATCGCCGAATTGAACGGCGAGGGCGAGGTTGCAAGCGGCATCGTGCTGCAGCGGTTCGGCGTCAACGCACTCGACGTCATCGAAAACGTCAAGAAGCGCTTCGGGGAGATCGCGAGCAGCCTGCCGAAATCGGTCGAGATCGTGCCGGTCTACGACCGGTCGAACCTGATCTACGCGGCCATCGATACCCTCAAGCACACCCTGTTCGAGGAGAGCATCGTCGTTGGGCTCGTCTGCATCGTGTTCCTTCTGCATGTCCGCAGTGCGCTCGTCGCGATCCTGATGTTGCCGGTCGGTGTGCTGATGGCGTTCGGTGCCATGAAGCTGCTCGGGCTGGGATCGAACATCATGAGCCTCGGCGGTATCGCGATCGCGATCGGCGCCATGGTGGACGCCGCCATTGTCATGATCGAGAACGCACATAAGCACCTCGAACGGGCGAGGCCTCATCAGTCTCGCGTGCAGATTCTGATCGACGCAGCATCCGAGGTCGGGCCCGCGCTGTTCTTCAGCCTGCTGATCATCACCGTGTCGTTCATGCCGATCTTCACCCTGGAATCGCAGGAGGGGCGATTATTCAGCCCGCTGGCGTTCACGAAGACCTTCTCCATGGCCGCCGCGGCCTTGCTGTCCGTCACCCTGGTGCCGGCGCTGATGGTGATCTTCGTCCGCGGCAGGATTGTCCCGGAGAGCAGGAACGTCATCAATCGCTTCCTGATCTGGGTCTATCGTCCCGTGATCAAGGGAGTTCTGCGCGCCAAGACTCTGGTCATCCTGGCCTCGCTCGTCGTGCTTGCGGTGACAATCTGGCCGGCGCGCCAGCTCGGCACGGAGTTCATGCCGGCGCTGAACGAGGGAACGCTGCTCTACATGCCGACGACGCTGCCCGGCATTTCGGTCACCAAGGCAGCCGAGCTGATGCAGATGCAGGACCGCATCATCAAATCGTTCCCGGAGGTCGCTTCGGTCTACGGCAAGGCGGGACGAGCCGCCACTGCGACCGATCCCGCACCGACGGAGATGTTTGAAACAATCGTCAACCTGAAGCCGAAAGAGGAGTGGCGTTCCGGCCTTACCGTCGACAGTCTTGTCGCCGAGATGGACAAGGCGTTGCAATTTCCGGGCGTCTCCAACGCCTGGACCATGCCGATCAAGGCGCGCATCGATATGCTCTCCACCGGCATCCGCACGCCGGTCGGCGTCAAGGTCATCGGAACGGACCTCGGCGAGATCGACCGGCTCGCGAAGCAGATCGAACGCGTCATCAAAACCGTGCCCGGCACGTCGTCGGCCTACGCCGAACGCGGCATCGGCGGCTATTATCTCGAGATCGTTCCGGATCGCGAGGTGCTCGCCCGTTACGGCATATTGATCCAGGACGTTCAGGACACCATCGCGGCCGCGCTCGGCGGTCAGACTGTGACGACGACTGTAGAAGGCCGGCAACGGTTCACGGTGAACATGCGCTATCCGCGTGACCTCCGCGACAATCCCAAGGCCATCGCCAGCGACATCCTGGTGCCGATGCCTTCGGGCGGTGCCGTGCCGCTCGGCGAGGTCGCCAAGGTCGAGCCGGCACGCGGGCCGACCTCGATCCGGACGGAGAACGGTCAGCTTGCGACTTACATCTACGTCGACATCCGGGATCGCGACATCGGAAGCTACGTCGCCGATGCGCAGCGCGCCGTCACCGAAAGCATCAGGTTTCCGGCCGGTTATTACGTGATCTGGAGCGGCCAATACGAATATCTGCAGCGCGTCGCCGCCCGCCTGAAGATCGTCGTTCCGGTGACGCTTACGATCATCTTCCTGCTGCTGTACTTGAACTTCCGGGCGATGACCGAGACCCTCATCGTGATGCTGTCACTGCCGTTCGCGCTGGTCGGCGGCATCTGGATGATGTGGTGGCTCGGCTTCAACCTGTCCGTTGCCGTCGCGGTCGGCTTCATCGCTCTCGCCGGCGTTGCCGCCGAGACGGGCGTGGTGATGCTGATCTATCTCGATCACGCGCTGGTCGAGACAAAAGCCAGGTGTAGCGCTGACGGCAGGGTCTTTACCCGACGAGACCTTCACGATGCCATCATGGTGGGTGCGGTCGAACGCGTGCGGCCCAAGATGATGACAGTGGTCGCAATCATGGCCGGTCTGCTGCCGATCATGTGGAGCACCGGGGCGGGGTCGGAGATCATGCAGCGCATTGCGGTGCCTATGATCGGCGGCATGACGTCATCGACAGTGCTGACCCTCGTCGTGATCCCCGCGATTTTCGGCCTGGTGAAGGGGCGGGGGCTTCCACCAGGCGAACGATCGGCTCTTGCCGATGAATGGACCATGCGCGCTCCGCAGGCCGCCGAATAGGTGGGCGGCGAAGGTCGTCGTTCTCGGCAACGTCTCCGCCAACAAAAAACCCGCGGCGGATTGCTCCGCGCGGGTGAACTTTCGATGATGCCATTCTGCCAGTGTTTTGCCCGACGTGTCAAAGGCGGAGGCGCGCTGCGCGGAGGATTCGCATCGCCGTCCGGTTTTCCACAATGCGAGGGGTAGTGGTGTTCGGCCGTTCCGGCCCCCAACAATCGACAATTTGTCAAAGCGAGCCGGGCCGTCTTCATAGGAAGGACGTTCCGCTCCGCCTGTCCACATGATCAAGCTGACCGCGACGCAAAGCATCACCCCGTACAAATGGGTGCATCCGACCGAAGAGCGGTAGGATTGGCAAACACCGAGCAGCGCACAGCAACGCGCTAGCGACAGATCAGAGCTCCGACGCAAAGAACAAGCATCGTCAAGCTGAGCGCAATGGTAACGAGGGCGCGCTCGGCTCTGCTGGTAAGCTCTTCTTCGCTCATGACAACTTTCCCTGCCGCAAGGTCAACCTGCATGCCCTCACCTTGTTCCCCGCACGATCGGGATGCGTGAAGCTTGGTGGCTCCAACCTGATCATGCACGCTGCCGGAGGAAGTGCCGCCAACGTGAACCGCTCCCTGCCGGCTGTGTGCACTAGTGCGCCGACGGAAGCTTCCACCAATATCTACGTTCCGACGTCACCGCCCCATCAGTGGCTGTTATCGGTGATGAGAACGCTGCTTGCGCTCCCGCCTCCTCCGGAACGGATCGTGCAGTGAGCCAGCGGCGCAAGTTCAATGAATCGCACGAAGAGGGGCTTGCAGAAATGGCCGTTCGTCTTCGCTCAGCCGCGGAACTGCTCCCGCCAGGGCCAGTGAGAGATGCCGCCCTCAGACGCGCACGCTGGGCTGAAACAAGCTTGTCGTTAGATGATTGGCTCAACTCGCCAGGACTACAGCCACCGACCTGAAGGTGAAGTTGAGCTGCAGGGATTCAGGCCATGTTCGGTGAGGCTCCAGCAAGAAAAAACCCGCGGCGGATTGCTCCGCGCGGGTGAACTTTCGATGCTGCCATTGTGCCAGTGTTTTGCCCGACGTGTCAAAGCCGAACAGCGCGATGGGCAGGGATGGATCGGTCCGGCAAACGCCTATTTGGTGCAACCAAAATGGCAATGATTTGAATACCATCGCTACTGTGCATGGGGTTGTTTTTCGACTTTTTGTTTTTCGCGTCGCCGAAGCGACGCGCTTTAGCGCCGTGCGCGCGGCGCTTCCGCCTTGGCCGGCGGGTCGGTCTGCGGACCGCAGCTCGCGGCCGCGAGCGAGCCTTGCGCCTGCGGCATCAGGCCGGGCTCGGGGGCGAGCGCCTTCATCACGATCAGGCCGGTGGTGCTGGGGGAATCGATGATCAGGCGGTCGGCGGCGGTGATCTCTTCGTCCTCGGGCAGCTCGTTGTGCTGCGGCTCGGTCATCAGGTCGAGCTCGATCACCTTCTTGCCGGCCGAGCGGTCGTTGATGGCGTAATAGGCGATCTCGTTGCGGGTGTAGAACGACACCGAGGTGTAGGCCTGACTGACGGGGACCGTCAGCTTGATCGGGCCGTTCGACAGATCGTAGCGGCAGATCGCCAGCGCAAAGGCCGGATCCATGAACGGCATCGGCGAGGTCTGCGGATCGGTGAGAGGAAGCTGCGTGACCGCGTTGAGCTTGGTCATCGGCGTCAGCCGCGAATAGGCGTCCTGAGTCGCGATCCGCGGCAGCGCCAGCACGCTGACGAGATGGACCACGAGGCCCAGCACCACGCCGGCAACGATGGTGAACAACAGCCGGATCATGAGCAGCCCGCCGTCGTGATCGTGGGCATCGGCGCATCGCGCTGGGTGCGTGTGGCAACGCCGACCGGGGTATCGTAGAGCCGCAGCATCAGCGCGTAACGCTCGATGCCGCCGGTCGGCAGCCAGTTGCCGGCGCGCGAGCGCGAGGCGATGCGGATCTCGAACGAGCCGTCGGACTGCCGCACGATCTCCTGGCTGGTGAAGCCGTAGCGCTGCAGCGAATTGGGAACGAGATGACCCTTGCGGTCGTAGAGCGTCAGCGTCCAGAACCGCGCCGGCGGCGTCACGCCGGAGACCACGACGTCGCAGCGGCCGTCGAGCACCTTCTTCTTGTCGTCGGCGGTTGCGGTGAAGGCGACGCCGTCGCCGGTGCCGATCGGCAGCTCGCCGTTGCGCACGATGGTGGCGCGCGAATAGGGATCGACGTCGGCGGTGCCGGTGCGCGGACGCGCGGTCCAGGGGCCGATGGTCAGCGCGCCGATCTCGGTGCCGCGCGTTGTCGTCATCCAGGTCGCACCGACGCCCACCACGGTTGCGAGCAGAAGGGCCGTCAATGTGATCAGGATCAGCCGCACTTGTTTCGATCAGTTCTTGTTTCGACTAGTTCTTGCGCGGGGCGGATGCGTTCGCATTCTCTTCCGCATAGTTCTGCGGGAAGGCGAGCGCGCTCGTGGACGATGCCGGCTTGGCTTGCTTGGGATCGGTGGCCGCCGATTTGGTCGCGGTCCTGGCCGCGTCATCCAGCAGCTTCTCGACGCGGACCAAAACGTCGGCGCCGCGCTTGGTCAATACCGGCGGCGGACCGGGCTTGGTCTCCAGCACCTTCGGCGCCGCATTGGCCTGCGCGTTGGCGATCCGCTCGGGCGGCAGCTTCTGGCCCATGCCGATGCCGGCGATTTCCCGCACCTCGACGCCCTGATGCGCCGCGAGCATGATGTCGTGCCAGGTCTGCGCCGGCAGCGAGCCGCCGGTCATGCGGTTCGTCGGCGAATAGTCGTCATTGCCGTACCAGACCGCGCAGGTGAAATTGCCGGTGTAGCCGACGAACCAGGCGTCGCGATAGGCATTGGTCGTTCCGGTCTTGCCGGCGGTCGGAATGCCGTCGAGGGCTGCGCGGCGCGCGGTGCCTTCGCTGACGACGTGGCTCATCATGCCGGCCATGTCGGCGGCCACGGAGGCGGGGATCGCCTGGCGCGGCTTCGGCCCGTCGCGGTCCCAGCGCCAGACCGGATCGCCGGCGCCCGTGCGCACTTCCAGCACGGAATGCGGCGTCACCGCCTTGCCGCGGTTGGGGAAAGTTGCATAGGCCACCGCGTGCTCGAGCACGGTGACTTCGTCCGAGCCGATCGGCAGCGACGGCGTGTCGGGCAGCGGCGCCTTGAGGCCGAAGCGGCGCGCGACCTCGACGATCTTGGCGCGGCCGACCTTGGCCGGGTTCTGCGCTTTGGGCTCGTTCTTCTGGCCGATCGCGATCGACAGCTTGACGGGCACCACGTTGATCGAACGCGTGATCGCCTGCGTCAGCGTCACCGAGCCGGAATAGGAATGGCCATAGTTCTGCGGGCACCAATTGCCGATGCAGACCGGGCCGTCCACCACGATCGAATTCGGCGTGAAGCCGTTGAGGAGCGCGGTGGTGTAGACGTAAGGCTTGAACGACGAGCCCGGCTGGCGGTAGGCGTCGGTGGCGCGGTTGAACTGGCTGGCGCCGTAGTCGCGGCCGCCGACCATGGCGCGGATGCCGCCGTCGAGATCGGAGACGACGGTCGCGGCCTGGGTCGCGTGATAGTCGCGGCCGAATTGGCGCAGCTGGTTCTCGACCGCGTCTTCCGCCGCCTTCTGCACATTGGTGTCGATCGCGAGCCGGACCACGAAGACGCGCTCGGTGTAGGATTTCGGGAAGGTGTCGACCAGCTTGCGCATCTCGTCGAAGGCGTAGTCGAGATAATAATTCGGCGACGCCTCGTAGCGGCGGTCGACCGCGAAGGCGGGATTGCGGCGGGCGCCGAACACCTGGCCCTCGGTCATGAAGCCGGCGTCGACGAGATTGTCGAGCACCACGTTGGCGCGGGCGCGGGCGGCGGGCAGGTTGATGTGGGGCGCGTATTTGGTCGGTGCCTTGAACAGGCCGGCGAGCATCGCGGCTTCGGCGAGCGTCACGTCTCGTGCCGACTTGTTGAAGTAGAAATGCGCGGCGCCGTCGACGCCGAAGGTGCCGCCGCCCATATAGGCGCGGTCGAGATACAGCTTGAGGATCTCGTTCTTGGTCAGGCGCCATTCCAGCCAGACCGCGAGGAAGGCTTCGTTGACCTTGCGCTCGATGGTGCGCTCGTTGCTCAGGAACAGGTTCTTGGCGAGCTGCTGGGTGATCGAGGAGCCGCCCTGGCGGACGCCGCCGGCCTGGGCGTTGGTGACGAGCGCGCGCGCGGTGCCGGCGATGTCGATGCCGAAATGCTCGTAGAAGCGGCGGTCCTCGGTCGCGAGCGTCGCCTTGATCAGCACGTCCGGAAAATCTTCCAGCGGGATCGAGTCGTTGTGCTTGATGCCGCGGCTGCCGATCGGGTTGCCGTAGCGGTCGAGGAAGGTCACCGCGAGGTCGGACTTCTTCAGCCAGTCCTCGTCCGCGGTCTCGCGGAAGGCCGGGATGGCGAGGGTTAGCATCACGACCAGGCCGCCGAGGCCGAGGGTCGCGGCCTCCGACAGCGGCTCGATGAACACCCAGCGCTTCCACCGCCCGACATAGAAGCGGTCCATGAAGGTCGAGTAGCGCTCGTAGAGCTCGCGGATGCCCTTGGCCGAGGAGAACAGCGAGGAGTCGATGCGCGCATCGAGATCCAGGAAGAAATTCCGGATCCGGGCTTTCCAATGCGGTGGTATGATCTGGCGCACCTAGAACCCTTGCGGCTTGGTTCGAAAGCGTTCAAGCACCCGGCCGGGGCGGCATCGAGACGTCTTGCGGGAGTGTTGCGGCAAACCCAAGGCGCCCGGCCAGCGACGGTGGGGACTTGCTGTTCCTTCTAGCCGAGCAGGGCCTATAAACCAATGGTCACGCTTGCGATTTTGAACAACAGGCCTAATTGACCCCGGTTCATTACGGGCCTCACGCGGGCGTTGCTTGCAGCCCCAGGGCGGCACGCCCTAGATGGCACCAGCCGTAGCTCTTTCGAACTTTTGTTGAGGCGCATGACCGCAGCTCCCAAACGACCTTCAGGCCAGGAAGGATTCTTCTGGAAAACCAAGACGTTGGAAGAGATGTCGGGGCCCGAATGGGAGAGCCTGTGCGACGGCTGCGGCCGTTGCTGCCTGAACAAGCTCGAGGAAGAGGGCACCGGCGACATCTACTTCACCCATGTCGGCTGCAAGCTGCTCGATGGGGTGACCTGCGGCTGCAAGGACTATGCGAATCGTTCCGACAAGGTTCCGGACTGCGTCCGCCTGACCCCGGCCAATGTCCGCACCCTGAACTGGCTGCCGCCGAGCTGCGGCTACAAGCTCGTCGCGGAAGGTCGCGACCTCTATTGGTGGCATCCGCTGGTGTCAGGCGATCCCGACACCGTGCATGAGGCCGGCGTCTCCGTACGCGGACGGGTCGAAGGCAGCGAGGTGGAGATCCCGGACGAGGAGCTCGAGAACCACATCGTGCAATGGCCGGCGCAGCTGCCGAAACGGGCCCGCCTGAAGCGACGTCCGAAGGACTGATCCGCCGCACCAGCTAGATCACTTGTTCGGGATGACCGTCGGGTGGGATGCTCCCATGCGCCGCGGTGCCTGCCTGAGAAGAACTTTGCTGTCTACATTGGCTGCATAGAACGAATCCTTCGCGGCGTTGCGCCGCCTCATGGCCTCCGATCGAGATGAACAAGTTCGAGCGGCAGAACAGTTCTGCCGACACCCAGACATTGCCCGACGATATCGCCGAGGAATTGTCGCGGCTTCCGAGCGAGGTCTTGAGCGTCGATGACGCTCCCTCGCTCGCGCCGCCGGCGCCGCTGTCGCAGGACGAGGTCCGCACCATCGTCATCAGCCTGATGCTGACGATGTTCCTGGCCGCTCTGGACCAGACCATCGTCGCCACCGCGCTGCCGACCATCGGACGCCAGTTCCACGACGTCTCCAATCTCTCCTGGGTCATCACCGCCTATCTGCTCGCCTCGACCGCCGTCGCGCCGGTGTTCGGCACGCTCAGCGACATCTATGGCCGCCGCGTAATGATCATCATCTCGCTTAGCCTGTTCGTCGCGGGCTCGGTGCTGTGCGCGATCGCGCCGAACCTGCCGATGCTGATTCTTGCACGCGGGCTTCAGGGACTGGGTGGCGGCGGCATCATGCCTGTCGTGCAGACCGTGATCTCCGACGTCGTGTCGCCGCGCGAGCGCGGCCAGTATCAAGCCTATTTCTCCAGCGTCTGGATGGTCGGGGGCATTCTCGGCCCGGTCATCGGCGGCGTGTTCGCCGAGCATCTGCACTGGTCGATGATCTTCTGGATCAATGTGCCGCTCGCGGCCGCGGCGATCGCGCTGCTATTGCCCAGGATGAAGAAGATCCCGGTGTTCCACCGCAAGCGCAAGGTCGACTGGCTCGGCGGCGTGCTGCTGATGGCCTCCGCCGTCGTCTTCATGCTGGTGCTGACCTGGGGCGGGACGCGCTTCCCGTGGCTCTCTCCGACCGTGCTTGCGATGGTGGGCGGCGCCGTCGCGCTCGCGGTCACCTTCGTGTGGCACGCGCGCCGCGCGGACGAGCCGTTCCTGCCGCTGCCGCTGCTCGGAGGATCGGTTGTGCCGTTCGGGCTTATGGCCGGCGGCTGCGCGCTCGGTGCGATCACGGGCCTCACCGTGCAGCTGCCGCTCTATTACGAGGCGGTCTATCATCTCAGCGCCAGCGAAGCCGGCCTTGCGCTGATCCCGCTCGCGGCGGTCTCGACCGTCGGCGCAGCCGTCGCCGGTCGCACCATGGCGCGCGCCAAGCACTACAAGCGGGTCGCCATCGTCGGAACGTCCTGGGCTGCGCTGTGCGGCCTCGGCCTCACCTTGACGACGTTGCCGCTATGGGCGCTGCTGACGCTGATGGCTGCGTTTGCGCTTGGCCTCGGCACCACCTTTCCGGTCTGCGTGGTCTCGGTGCAGAATTCGGTCGCCCGTCCGCAGGTCGGCACCATCACCGGCGCGTTGAACTTCTTCCGCTCGCTGATGTCATCGTTCACGGTCGCGGCGTTCGCGGCCATCCTGCTCATCGCGCTCGGTGCCGACGTTCCGCTCGCCGGCGAGCATCACGGCGCCGTCAATGCGATCCCCGCCGACGACATGCGGCATGCGTTCCGTTACGTGTTCGGCGCCGCCACGGCGCTGATGGCCGGCGCCGCGCTCTGCCTGATCATGATGGAGGAGCGCCCGCTGGCCGGTCCCTCCGTCACGCAGCAGGTGGAGATGGCGGAGTAAGGGTTAGCCACCGCGGTCGGGATCGTCGTCGCCATTGCCCGCGCCCGTCTTCCGCGCTTTCGCCGCGAGCTGCTGCTTGAGCCGTGCGAGCGCTTCGGCAGACCAATCGCCGACATCTGTGACCGCGACCCAGCCATCGACGTAGTGTTCGGGCGCGTAGACATGGCCAAAACCCATCGGCGTGTTGGTTGCGACCGCCATGTCGAGAGCGAGCTGCAGCATCGTGACGATGGGGTACCATCGCAGTTCCGACGATACGTCAGGCCCGCGCGGCGCGTCCATCCAGGCCGGCGCCCGATAGGCGTCGCCGTAGCCGAAGAATGTGATCGCGTCACTGGCATATTGCAGATAGACCACGCGCATCGGGCCCCAGGGCGTATCCGGCGGCACCGTCGGCCCGTTCTGGTTCATGAAGCGCACGAAGCGGCCGTCGCGGAATTTTGGCAGCCACGCCGGTGATCCTGGATTGCGGTTATCGGTAATCGAGCGCCAGATGCGGCTCTCGAATGGCGCTCCGCTCCATAGTGCGCCGGCGATGGGATCGCCGATTGTTTCGAACAATTCTGCGGATTTTTCCGAGTTCATGGCGCCGAGGCTGAGCCCGTGCAGATACAGCTTTGGCCGCCTGTCCTTGGGCAAGCTCGTCCAGTAGCCGTAGATTTCGGCGAACAGCGCACGCGACGCCTCCGCTCCGTATTCGGGCTGAAACAGCAGCGACAGCGGGCTGTTGAGATACGAATATTGCATCGCGACGCTCGCGACATCGCCATGGTGGAGATATTCCACCGTATCCATCGCGGAGGGATCGACCCAGCCGGTGCCGGTCGGCGTAATGACGATCAGGACCTTGCGTTGAAAACCGTGCTGGCGCTTGAGCTCCTCAAGCGCAAGCCTGGCGCGCGCCTGGGCCGTGTCGCGGCTGCCGAGACCGACATAGACGCGCACGGGATCCTGCGCGGGCTGTCCCGTAACGGCGCTGATCTCTGTCGCGTTCGGGCCCGAGGCAATGAACCGGCGCCCCATGCGCCCGAGTTCCTGCCACTTCACCAGCGACGCAGAACTCCCGGTTCGATCGGGGGCGGCCGGTTGCGGCCGCTCGGGCTCTTGCAGGGCGTCGAGTTCGCGGAAGGAGGAGTCGAGCGCGTTGAACGCGGTCCGGACCAGGACGTTGCTGGCGATCGACCAGAACAGCAGGCCTGCGATCAGCACGCCGAGGACATTGGCGAGCTTCCGCGGAATGACGCGCTTTGTGCGTACGGCGAGGAAGCGGGCGACAAACGCGAACAGCCGGCCCAGCACCAGCAGAACGGCGAACGTGATCAGGGCGATGACGCAGACCTTGAGCGGATGCGCGGTCTCGACCGGCATCATCTTCATCACTGTGCGGATCGAATTCTGCCATTCGGCGGTTCGCCGCAGGAAGATAACGACGACCAGCAGGCAACCGGCCGTGACCAGCGCATTCGCAATCGATCTCGCCCGCGGCGAAGGTTCGGGCAATTCGAGATAGTGCCATAGCCGGCGCCACAGCACGCCGGCGAAATAGCCGATCGCAAAACAGCCGCCGGCAAGCGCGCCTTGCGTGAGATAGCTCCGCGGAATCAGCGTCGGCGTCAGCGCGGCAGCAAAGAACAGAGCGCCCAGCATGAGGCCGACACCGGACAGCGAGAGCAATTGCCGTCGAACGAGCCAAGCCAGATTCGTCACGGCATCCTCCGGGCGAGTCTATCTCTGGTTCTTGTCTGAAAAGCTGCTCTGTCGGGGCAGCCGGATCGTGAATTCCGTGAACTTGCCCGGCTCCGTCGCGACGTCGATGGTGCCGCCGTGCTGCTTCACCACGATGTCGTGGCTCATCGACAATCCGAGGCCGGTGCCTTCGCCGGCCGGCTTGGTGGTGAAGAACGGATCGAACATCTTTTCTTTCACTTCGTGCGGAATGCCGGCGCCGTTGTCGCGGATGCGGATCTCGATGCTGTCGCCCCGGTCGCGTGTTGCGGCGATCACCACCGGCTCGTAATCGGCGGCGCCGTCATCCGATTTGCGCTTGGCCACCGCGTGGAAGCCGTTCGAGATCAGGTTCAGCAGCACCCGGGTGATCTCCTGCGGAAACACTTCCGCTTGCCCGGCCGCCGGATCGAGCTCGCGCTTCAGCGTCACGTCGAACTGTGGCTTCTCGGCGCGGGCGCCGTGATAGGCAAGGTTGAGGCTCTCCTCGACCAGCGCGTTGATGTCGCTCAGCCGATGCTCGCCGCCGCCCTCGCGGGAATGCAGCAGCATGTTCTTGACGATGGAGTCGGCGCGCCTGCCGTGCTGCACGATTTTCGCGAGATTGTCCTTCAGGAGCCCGGTCAGCTCGTCGACTTCGCTGCGGACGTCGTCCGCGAGAGGGACAGGCGCGAGCGCCTGGTTCAGCTCGTCCGTGAGCTCGGCGGAGAGCGATGCAAAATTGTTGACGAAGTTGAGCGGGTTCTTGATCTCGTGCGCGATACCGGCCGTGAGCTGGCCGAGAGACGCCAGCTTCTCGGTCTGGACCAGCCGGTCCTGGGCAGCGCGCAAATCGTCGAGCGATTTGGCGAGGTCCCTGGTGCGATCCTGCACCTCGTTGAACAGGCGCGTGTTCTCGATGGCGATCACGGCCTGGTCGGCAAAGGTCTTGAGCAGCGCGATCGCCTTGTCCGGGAAAGGACCGGCCTCCGGCCGCGTCACGCCGATGGTGCCGATCGCGACGCCGTCGCGCAGCATCGGAATCACGAGGATGCTGCGATAGCCTCGCGTCCGCGCCAGCTCTCTCATGGCGTCCGTGAGGTCGGGCTCGTTCTGCATGTCGCTGCGGAATGCGAACTCTCCGCTCGTCGCCACCCGGCTGTGAATGCCGGATGCCGACAGCGGCGCCGGGAACGAGCTGAGCAGCTCTTCGTTGCCGGCTTCGTTGTCGGTGCTGAAGGCGGCCAGGTGCAGCAGACCGTCGACGACGCGCGTGACGGTGGAGGAATGTCCGCCGACCAGGGACTTGGCGCTGTCGGAGATCGCCTGGAACACCGGCGTCACATCCGCGGGCGAGGCCGCGATCACTTTGAGGATGTCGGCGGTCGCGGTCTGCCGTTCCAGCGCTTCCCTCGTGGTGTTGAACAGGCTGACATTCTTGATCGCGATCACCGCCTGGTCGGCGAAGGTCTGCAGCAGCCGCACATGATGCTCGCCGAACGCGCCGGTCGCGCGCCGCGTGGCGATGATGATTCCGATGGCCTCGCCGTCGCTCATCAAGGGCGCGAACAGCATGCTGCGGTAGCCGCGGGCGCGTGCGATGTCGCGAGCCGCCGGTTCGACCTCGGTGTCGGGCAATTGCGCCGCTACACCAGCGGCGACGAGCTGGTAGGGCGGGAATTGCGCGAATGGCACCGGGAACGAGGCCTGCAGCACGCGATCGCCGGCCGGATCGGTCGGCGTGAACGCCGCAAGGTGCGCGGCGCCGCCGATGTAGCGCAGCACCGCCGTGGAGAAGCCGCCGATCAGCCGATTGGCATTGGCGGCAATGGCATCGAACACCGGCTGTACGTCGGACGGTGAAGCGGCCATCACTTTCAGGATGTCGGCGGTGGCGGTCTGGCGCTCGAGCGTCTCGCGTGTCTCGTTGAACAACCGCGCATTCTCGATCGCGATCACCGCCTGGTCGGCAAAGGTCTGGAGCAGCTGGACGAGGTCGGCTGCGAACGCGCCGGGCTCCGCACGCGTGACGCTGATCATGCCGACGGGCGTACCCCGATTCATCAGCGGCATGAACAGCACGCTGCGGAAGCCGCGCAGCCGCGCAAGGTTCCGGTTCAGCTCCGGGACCTCCGCGGCTTCGCTATCTGGAAACTGGATCGTCTCGCCGCCACGCACCAGCGCGAAGGTCGGAAAGTCGGCAATCTTGCGCGGGAACGACGCCTTGAGCCCTTCGTCCGCCTCGGGGCTGGTTGGTGTGAACGCCACGAGGTGGAGCTCGTCCTCGATGAACTGAAGCACGGTGGCCGAGAAGCCGCCGAGCAAACGCCTGGAGCTGGACGCGATCGCCTCGAAGACCGGCCGGGCATCGGACGGAGAGGCCGCGATGGTGCGCAGAATCCCGGCACTGGCGCTCTGACGATCGCGCGCAGTCGCAAGCTCGCTTCGAAGCTGCGCGTTTTCGGCTGCTGCCGACTGCAACAGGCGCTCGAATTCCTCGATGTCGTCGGAAGGGGTGGTCATTCGCAATCCGGCTTGCTGCCGCGACATGCGCGGCACCAACGCGGATTATCACATCTCCTGCGGCCGGAGCCAGCGTCCGCGACAGCGAGTTTTGTGGCCAGAATCCGGCCAGTTTTACGTGCCCGGCCGCGACACCTCGGTCTCCTTGCTGGTGATGAACTCCAGCAGCACGGGAACGCCTTCCTGCGTCTCCTGGATGCCGCGCCTGATCGCGGGGATGATGTCCTCGGGTCTCGTCACCCGCTCGCCATAGCCGCCGAAGGCGCGTGCCATCGCGGCGTAGTCGCCGGAAATGTCGGTCGACCGATATTTCTCGGTCGAGACCGGCATCACCTTCAATTCGATCGCCATCGAAAAATTGTTCAGCAGGATCGACATGATCGGGATGCGCTCGCGCACCGCGGTCTCGAAATCCATTCCGGTGAAGCCGATCGCCGCGTCGCCCCAGACATTGATGCAGAGCTTGTCGGGCTTTGCGAGTTTCGCGCCCATTGCGAGCCCAAGACCGTAGCCGAGTTGCGTCGTCTTGCCCCAGCCGAGATAGGTGAGGGGCTCGACCGACTTCCAGAACGGCGAGAGCTGGTCGCGCGGACTGCCGGCATCGTGGGTGATGATCGTGTTGCCCACGTCGACGGTGTGTTGCAAGTCCCACAGTACGCGATAGGGGCTCAAGGGCGCATCATTGCTGGTGAGCTTCGGGATCCATTTCGCCAGCCACTCCTTGTGCGAGGCCGCGATCTCGGCTGCCACCGCCGATGCGTCGCGATCCGCGGTGACGGTCTTGCCGATTTCCTCCAGCAGCGCGTCGAGCACGAGCCCGGCATCGCCGACGAGGCCGATCCTGGCTTCCACATCCTTGTTGAGATGGTTCGGATCGAGCGTCGAGTGGATGATGGTTTTGTCTTTCGGCATCGCGATGCCGAAATTGGTCTCGGTGAAGGAGCAGCCAATGCCGAAAATGACGTCGGCGTCGGCCAGGAACTTCGGCACCGCGCGCGGCACCGCAAGGCCGCCGGAGCCAAGCGAGAGTGGATGCGTTTCCGGGAAGGACGATTTGCCCCCAAGGCTGGTGGTGACGGGAATGGCGAGCCGTTCGGCCAGCCGTTTCAATTGCGGCCAGGCCTGCGCGTAATGCACGCCCTGGCCGGCATAGATCACCGGGCGCTTGGCGTTGACGAGCAGGTGGGCCGCCTCCTTCACATGAACGGGGTCCGCGCCGTAGCGGGTGCGCAGCACAGGCGTGTAGTTCAGCGGCTCCGGTACATCTTCGTTCCACATGTCGGCGGGGATCTCGACGATGACAGGCCCGCCGCGGCCGTTTTTCAGCTTGGTGAAGGCGCGGCGAAAAATGTTGGCGACTTCCGCGGCGAGGATGATCGGTTCCGACGATTTCGAAAACGCCTTCATCGCCTCGCTGGAATTGAAGTTCGGCTCGATATGCGCAAGCCTGCGCTGATAGCCCATCGGCAGCACCAGCACGGGAACGGATTCGCCGTAGCATTGCGCGACGCCGCCCATCGCATTCTCCGCACCGGGGCCATGCTGCATGCAGAACGCGCCGATCGAGCGTCCCGATGTCACCCGCGAGATCGCATCCGCCATGTGGATGCCGACGCGCTCCTGCCGTACCATCACCGGCCGGATATCGGCCTTCGCCGCATGCTCGATCAGATGGTTGACCGGATAGCCGCAGAGGATCTCGATCCCCTCGCGCTTCATGATTTCCGCAATCGCGGTGCCGAGCTTCATGGCGTCTCTCTCCCTGGGCAGGCCGGTTGGTCCGGCTGATTAGGGGAGAGAGGATCAGGAAATTGGCGTAGGGTAAAGCACAGCTCGATGCCCGCGGAGGTAGGTCAGCCATGCAGCAGGCTGCCGTAGCCCGGATGGAGCGCAGCGCAATCCGGGGCCGTTCCACCGGAAAGACCAATGACGAATTTCGCTCCGCTCCATCCGCTACGACTGCTACTTGCAGCTTTGGCAGATCATCAGCTTGCGTTTCAACGCCTCGTCTTCTTGATCAATCAATTGCTCAGCGGCGCCTTTAGCACCCGGATCGGCTCTGGAGCCCTTCGCCGTGCGAGACCTCACCGGCGGGACTAGCAGGCTCGAGGTGTCATTGCCGTCGCCGGCGCCTACGCTGAAGCCATCGTAGTCGACCGCCGGGTTCGGCGCCGATGGAAGCCCGCCGATGACCGGCGGCGAAGCCTCTCTGATGGATGCTGCCGGCGGAGGTCTGGAATTTTTAGCGCCCGCATGCGGCGGCGATGCATGGGGCGGAGAAAGCGAAACCGGCGGCGCGGCCGAAGTCTGTCCTCGCGCGCTGTCCTGCGACCAGACGCCGACAAAGATGAGGCTCAAAGCCAGAAGCAACACGCTTTTCATCCGCATATTTCAAGCCGCTGTGGTCGGTGGATTGACATTGTGAAGGGTATCAGGACTCACATGGTCGTCAAAGCGCCGCAGCCCGGATTTCGCAGCCGGGAAGATGGTTCACAAAGCGTGACCAGCCCGCCGCGCACCAAGCCAGGCGCGGTCAAGTCAAAGAGGAATTTAACGCTTGGGCCCTAACTTGCGCTCGCCATGAGTGACCAGGCCGTCCACAGCGAGGTTCAACCGTTTTCGGCGCGTGCGGCGCTTCCCTGGCTGGTGAGCCTTGGCGTCTATGTCCTGCTGCTGATCCTTGGACCGCGGCTGCTCAATGATCCCGACAGCTATTCTCATATCGAGGTCGGGCGCTGGATCATCGCGCACGGCACGCTGCCAGCGAGCGACCCATTTTCTTTTTCGAGGCACGGCGCCCCCTGGATCACCTTCGAATGGCTCTCGGAGATCATCTACGCCGGAGCCTACGCGCTTGCCGGCTGGCAGGGCGTCCTCGTCGTCGCCGCCGCGGCGATAGCGCTCGCCTTTGGCCTGTTCACGTTCTTCCTGCTGCGCGAGCTTTCGCCAATCCACACGCTGCTCATGGTGATCGCGGCCGTCATCCTGTTGGCGCCGCATATGCTGGCGCGGCCACACGTGCTGGTGCTGCCGTTGATGGTGACCTGGGCGGCTGCCCTGGTACGCTGCATGGATCGTGGTGGACCTCCGCCGTATTGGGCTCTTCCGCTGCTGGTCGTGTGGGCCAATCTGCACGGCAGTGTGGTGCTGGCGCTTGGACTGATCGGGCCAGCGGGGCTCGAGGCGCTGCTGCGCGAGAAGCGCAGCGAATGGCCACGCGTATTCCTGCGGTGGCTGCCATTCACCGCGCTTGCGGTCGTAGCGTCCTGCCTGACACCCTACGGGCCGGAACCGCTGCTGATGCCGCTGACCACACTCGGCCTCGGCCCCGCGCTCGGTTGGATTGCGGAATGGCGGCCGCAGGATTTCAGCCACATAGGCTTCTTCGAGTTGCTGCTGCTGGCCGCCATCTTCGCGCTCTCGCGTGGCGTGACGCTGCCGGTCGTCCGTACCTTGGTCGTGATCGGCTTGCTGCATTTCGCGCTGGCCCAGATCCGCAATGCGGATCTGCTGGCCATGCTGGCGCCGCTCTATCTGGCGGCTCCGCTGGGGCGGAAGTTCGGTGGACCGGTTGGGGAAGATGCCGCCGGCTCGTCGCGCGGCCTGAACCTGGTCGCGCTCGGTGTGTTGATCGTGGCGAGCGGGGCGACACTGGCCCGTGATATACGGCCGGCTCCAGCCATTACCCCTCAGGCTGCCGTCGCTGAAGCTAAACTCGCCACGGCGGGGCACGTGCTCAACGATTATTCCTTCGGCGGCTATTTGATCTTTGCCGGCATTCCCACCTTTATCGATGGTCGCGGTGAACTGTACGGGGGGGCGTTCATCAACCGCTACAATCGCGCCCTGGCGCTGCTCGACCTCGGCGACTTTCTCAAGTTGCTCGACGAATACAACATCGGCGCGACGCTGCTCGCGCCGGGGACGCCCGCGATAGCGATGCTGGACCGGCTGCCCCGATGGCAGCGCGTCTACAGCGACGACGTGGCGGTCGTGCACAAGCGGCGGGACATGCCGCAAAGATAGATCAAGCGGTCCCGAAGGCGGCGTATTGGCCGCCGAGCGGCACGCCGCTCAGCGTGTGTTCGAGGCGCCGCGCCGGCCTTGTGTCCCAGGGCAGCAGCAGGAAATGGCGCGCACCGATCTCGCGCAGGCCGCCGGAAGCCATCAATTTTCGGGTTGTGCCGGCCCCGAGCAACACGGCGTCCCGGTCGAACTCACAACGCGCGACGGCAAGGCGGGTCAGCGGGTTGTACGGATTGTGCTCGATGACGCAGACGAGTCCCCCGGAGCGCGTCACGCGCCGCATCTCCGCGATGAATTGCGCCCATTCGGTTGGCACGACGTGGTGCATCACGCAGACGGCCGTGACCAGATCGAAGCTGGCATTGTCGAAAGGAAAGGTGCGGCCGTCAAACTCGCGGTAGTCGACCCTGCCGTTGTCAGCGCGTGCCTGCGCCAGGCTGGCCGAAGAAACGTCGATACCGCTCAAGCGGCCGACCATGCCGTGCAGCAGGGGATGAAGGCTGCCGACGCCGCAGCCGACGTCCAGCATATCCGGCCTCTCCGTGTCGAGCCGCTGCGCGATCAGATTGCCCAGGAGATCGGCCTTGGCGCGCATGAAGAAATGATGCGGCAAGCCGGAGAAGTCGATCGAGGATTGGACCACGTCACGGTAGTTGTCGTGATAACCGTCGAAGAGTTCGGTCATGCGCTGGGTCACTGGTTGACGGCGTGGATCGCGGGTGCGGCCGCCGCCTCGTTGCGGTCGAAGCCGGCGCGGGTCTGCACGACGTAGAGCGGGCGACGTTTCACCTCGGCGTGGATGCGGCCGACGTAAAGCCCCACGATACCCGTCATCAGCATGTTCATTCCACACAGCAGGGACACGACGACCATCGTCGAGGACCAGCCGGTGACGAGATGACTATCGTTGCTGAGCCACAACAGGATCACCCAACCGCCGTAGAGCAGTGCGAGTCCCGAGACGGTCAATCCGCACCAGATTGCGAGCCGCAAGGGCAGATCGGAAAAGCCGAGCGCGGCGTTCATCGCGAGCCGCACCATCTTGAACAGTGGATATTTGGTCTCACCCGCTGCTCGCTCGAGGCGGTGGAAGGTGACCTCGGCCTGCCGGAAGCCGAGCCAGGCGATCATGCCGCGTACGAAGCGGTCCTGCTCCGGCATCTGCCGAAGCGCGTCGAGCACCTTGCGATCGATCAGGCGGAAGTCGCCGACATCGGCGGGGATGCCGACCGAGGACATCCTGCCGAGAAGCCGGTAGAACAGATGCGCGGTCGCGCGCTTGAATCGGCTTTCGCCGTCGCGCGACAGGCGCCGGGCGTGGACGATGTCGTTGCCTTCCTGCCATTTTGCGATCAATTGCTCGATCACTTCGGGCGGATCCTGCAAGTCGGCATCCATGACGATGATCGCTTCACCTTGCGCGGCGTCCATGCCGGCGGTAATGGCGATCTGATGGCCGAAATTTCGCGACAGGCCGATATAGCGAAAGCGCGGGTCGCGCGTGGCGAGCGCCTGGAGCACGATCGAGCTGGAATCACTGCTGCCGTCGTCGACGAAGATTGCTTCTGCCGGCCCGTCGAGCCGGGACAAAACCAGGTCGAGCCTGCGCAGCAGCACCGGCAACACCGCTTCCTCGTTGAATACGGGGATGACGAGGCTGTAGCGGATCGACTGGAAATTGGCCGCCATGCGAGAGAGTCCAACTCGTTGCAGGAGCGGAAGTCTATGCCGGCGGTGGTTAAGGTCGCCTTGCCACAACCATTAAGGATATGGGGCACCGCGGGTGGCCTCCAAAAGGCGGCGCGAATGGTGATGCCCGATTAACCACGCTGGGCGGCTGCGGCTTTGGCCCAGGACTTGCGGCCTAGGACTTGCGGCCTAGAACCTGCGGCGGATCTTGTAGAGAATAAATCGCTCCGAAGTGTCCAGCGCTTCCAGCAGATCCGGCAGCGGGTTTGCGACCCGCGGCCCGAGGACGTAGAGATAGTCGTAATCCTGGTGCCAGGTGCGGACGAACGGCGGAACGTCAGCCGGCGGCCGGCTTGCCGCAATCGCGGTAAGCACGCCCAGCGGCACCGGCCCCCCGTAGGGAATGGCAAGATGGCGCACGTCCTCGCGGGCCCGCACGGGCTGCTTGCCCGCTTCCGTGAATAGATTGGGCACGAACGCGTTGGCATAGTGCACGGCGAGCGTAGGCGCATAATACATCGGATATGAGGTGAGGTCGGCGAAGGGCGGGTCTCCATTGTCGTCCGTGCTGGCGACGAGGATGCGCGAGCCGCGATCGATCTTGTGGAACGACTCGACGATGGCCGCATAGTCAGTGCGGTAAGGCAACCACACCGCGAGCACGACGGCGAGATTGATCAGGATGACGCCACTGATCGCGGCGAGCGCTGCCATTCTCCATGTCCGGCTGGGCAGCGTCAGCGAGCAGAAGGCCGGCAGGATCAGAGCCGCAGCGGGAATCACGCGCAGGTCGACGAACGAGGTTCCGAACAGCTTCGAGGGAATGACGACGTAGAGCAGCGCGAAGCCGATCGCGAGCCAGATCCCGGCTGTCTCGAGCTTGAGGACGCCGCGTCTTGCGGCGAAGAACAGCGAGATCATCAATGCCAGCCCGGTCGCTGCCGCGACCGTCAAATTGTAACCGTTCATGATGCGCAACGGCCAGATCGGCTTGAATCCGAGGAACCAGCTCGTTCCTTCGCTTCCGATCGATCCCGCGGTCATGCGCATGATCCCAAACAGGGCAAGCGCCGGTAGGGCCAGCGCGCCGAGCCGCGCGGCGGCGACACCGTACGATACTCGCCCATGGCGAATGCGCGAGAGCTCGTAGACCCCGAGCGTCGCGCCGTAGATGCCGAGGGAGAAGAAATGCGCCGCAAACAGCGCAGCGACGAACACCATGTTGACGACGAAACGCAGCGGCCATGGGCGTTCCGCAAGCATCAGATAGATGGCGATGCCGCAGAGAGCGAGGCCCAGTCCGAACTCGAAATTCACGAAGCCCCAGCTAAACGGCAGACAGTAAAGGAAAGCGAGCGCCGCAAAGCCGGCGAGATGGACCCGTCCCTTCCGGGCCCATTCGAGCAAAAGCGCGCCCCCGACGATCAGCAATTGGCTCAGGAGCAGAAACAGCCGTGTGGCATTCTCGACGCTGATCAGCCGTGCCATCTGCGGGACCAGCAGATCCATTCCAAGGTTGGGATAGAATGCCCAGGCCACTTCGTAATGCGGATTGGCGTTGGGGGTGCCGTTCTCGCTCAGAATATACATCCGGGCGAGGTGATTGGGATAGTCGACCATCGCGGGGATAGGCGTCAGCAGCACCGGAAGAAACGACACGGCCGCCAGCACGGCAAGAACGGTGATCGCCACCGACCGGTCCGAGCCAAGACGAGCCCGGATTGTCGAGGTCGGCTTGTCGCAAGGAATCATGTCATCGGGCCGCTGCAGTTTGAGCTTACGCTCTACGATGGCGCAGCCGCACGACACAACGCCATAGTGCGAACTTCGCGAGAATCAAACAGGGGTCGCCGCCGCATCGGAAAGAGGAGCCCGTCACCCGGCGCGTTGCACGCGGACTCGTGCTGACGAGATTGCGGCCTGCCTATGCCGGCTACTTCACCGCCGCGCTGATCGAGTTGAATTTGCCGCTCAGGAGTGCGCTGCCCGTATTGTTCACGGCCGCGATGATCGCAAACGCGATCCCGGTGGCAATCAGACAATACTCGATGGCAGTGGCACCATTTTCATCGGCAAGAAATGACTTGAGCAAAGTCATCGTCAACTCCTGTTCATCCGTCCAACTTAGGCTGGTGCCGTTTTCGGAATGGTAAATTGATTCACTAATTTTCGTGGGCGCGTCAAAACGCAGGTGGACGGTCCTCACCTGCCGTTTGATATGGTGTCATCGATTGACTTAAGGTTTCGTCACCCAATTCGGACGCATTTGGCGATGTCTTCATCGCCTCTCAGGACGAGATCTGGCGTTCCGGCGCGGCCTTCCCGGAGCGTTTCAGCACTGCTGCCAGGCGTCCGACCAGATAGCTCATCGCCCACGGCTGCGCCCGCGCGGAGCGGCCGGCGGGGCTTTCTTCCTCGGCCGCGTCGTTGACGATGCCGATGTAGTTTTTTCTGGCGTCCTGCTGCTGCACGAGGCTATGAATCCCGAGTCTAATCAGGGGCGAGCATGCTGCGCTGAGCGGGTACCGGCGGTTAATTTTGTCTTCCGTAGGATTACGTGCCGCCGCCGGCCGCAGGTAGACGCTGAAAGCGCGGGCTTGGCTTAACGGATTGTTGAGCCTGTTCTCGAGCGGGGCGCCGGGCTCACTTGCGCCGACCGTCCGCATTCAGCGCCCGTAACACCGCGATGCGGGCGAACATCATCCAGCCGCCGCCGGTCTCGGCTGCGTTGATCAGGGTTTCGATCGCGATCTGCCAGTGGCTCGCATGCTGCGTATCCTCGGGCAGTCGCATGATGTGATCGGCAGCTTCTTGCAGCGTCCGCAGCTTGCGCCCGCCACGTAACGATATGGGTTCGTCGAACGCGGTCGACCAGGGCATGTCAGGTCGGCCGATCGGCGAGGGGAGGCATCACGGCGTGGCCGCTGGTGCGATGCTGCTAGCCGGCCTTCTTCGCCCGCGCCTGCGCGCGCACCGGCTTGTCGGCTTTTTTGGGAGCGGCTTTCGCAGCAGCGTCCTTGCCGCCCTTGCCGGCGATCGGCAGCAGCATCTCGCGCTGGCCTTCGACGCGCTTCTTCGGTTTCTTGTCCTTGACGGTGTCCTTGGTCGCATCCCTGGCCACCTTCGCCGCGGGACCTGCGTCCTTCTCGTTCGCGATGCTCTTCTTCAGCGCGTCCATGAGGTTGATGACGTTGCCGCCGGTCTTGGGCGCGGCTTTCGCGGTGATGGGCGCGCCGCTGCGCTTCTTGTTGATGAGGTCGATCAGCGCGGTCTCGTAATGGTCCTCGAACAGCTCGGGCTCGAACGCGCCGGACTTCTTCTCGACGATGTGCTTTGCAAGGTCGAGCATGTCCTTGGTCAGCTTCACGTCCTGGATGTCGTCGAAATAGTCCTTCTCGCCGCGCACCTCATAGGGGTAGCGCAGCAGCGTCCCCATCAGGCCGCTCCCGAGCGACTCCAGCGCGATGATGTGCTCGCGGTTGGTCAGCACCACGCGGCCGATCGCGACCTTGTCCATGCTCCGGATCGTCTCGCGGATCACCGCAAAGGCGTCGTGGCCGACCTTGCCATCGGGCACGAGATAATAGGGGCGGATCAGATAGCGACTGTCGATGTCGGTCTTCGGTACGAACTCGTCGATCTCGATCGTGTGGGTGGACTCCAGCGCGATGTCGTCGAGCTCGTCCTTGGTGACCTCGATGTAGGTGTCCGTGTCGACCTTGTAGCCCTTGACGATGTCCTCCGAGGTCACCTCGTCACCGGTCTCGGCGTCGACCTTGAGGTACTTGATCCGGTGCCCGGTCTTGCGGTTGATCTGGTTGAACGAGACCTTCTCGGTATCCGAAGTGGCCGGATAGAGCGCGACCGGGCAGGTCACGAGCGACAAACGCAGAAAACCCTTCCAATTGGCGCGGGGGGCCATGGGCTACTCCAAACGCAACGGGGACAGAACACGAAGATACCATCGGGGAACAACGAATCATAGCAAGGCGGTTCGCTGAATCTTGCAACTGCGTTAACCGGCCGCCCGGCGAGCGGTTGCAGCCTGATCCGGCCGCAAAGGCCGGAACATCATATCCCATCATGCGTTGCCACGGGACATTCCGCCGCGAGGAGTCGCGGCCATCAGACGCGACGCCCAGAAATTGAGGTCACCATGGCAACCACGCGAGACCAACGTCAGATCGTGGAAACTCCAACCGAGGCGCGCCAGGGCGAGCCCGGGCCGTCGGTGGCGGCGCTGCTCGCCATATCCACCGGGCTCGCGATCCTGATCCTCGCCGTCATCTGGTTCGTGTTCTTCCGGACCTGATCGGCAGATCGACCGGACGGTTCGCACCTTCCGACTCGCCGCGCAACGCGGCACATTGCGCCCGCCATGCCGCCGGTTCGTCCGATGGCCTGGCGGGCGCAGTGCGTTGACCGCGAACAGGTCGGATATGACCAAAAAGTAACGCGGCCGGTTCCCCGTGTTCATATTCAGTTCACGCCGGAATTGCTCATCTGTGCGGGTGTTCATGCGGCCTAATCCTGGAGAGAAGCGTGCGCCTGCTCGTCGTTGAGGACGACCCCGATCTCAATCGCCAGCTTACGAAGGCCCTGACCGACGCCGGATATGTCGTCGATCGCGCCTTCGACGGGGAGGAGGGGCATTATCTCGGTGACAACGAGCCCTACGACGCCGTGGTGCTCGACATCGGCCTGCCGAAGAAGGACGGCATCTCGGTGCTGGAGGCCTGGCGGCGCAACGGACGCACCATGCCGGTGCTGATCCTCACCGCGCGCGACCGCTGGAGCGACAAGGTCCAGGGCTTCGATGCCGGCGCCGACGACTATGTCGCAAAGCCGTTCCACCTGGAGGAGGTGCTGGCGCGCATCCGCGCGCTGCTGCGCCGCTCCACCGGCCACGCCCAGAGCGAGCTGAGCTGCGGCCCCGTCACGCTGGACACCAGGACCGGACGGGTCAGCGTATCAGGCAATCCCATCAAGATGACCTCGCACGAATATCGGCTTCTGGCCTACCTGATGCACCATTCGGGCCGCGTCGTGTCCCGCACCGAGCTGGTCGAGCATCTCTACGACCAGGACTTCGATCGCGACTCCAACACCATCGAGGTCTTCGTCGGCCGCATCCGCAAGAAGCTCGACGTCGACATCATCCAGACCGTCCGTGGCCTCGGCTATCTCCTGACCCCGCCGGCCCCTGGCGCTTGAAGCGCGGTGTCTCGAACTATCTTGTCTGGACGTATCTTGGCTTGACGGGCGGCGCGGCAGAGGCCTTGTTCGGGTCATGAGTTCCGACGCCATGCCACCCCGCGCCTCCGGGATCATTCCGATGCCCGCCAGCTCGCTCGCGAACCGCCTGTTCCTGTCGGCGACCGCGTGGCTCGTGGTGATCCTGGCCATCACCGGCGTGGTGCTGTCGTCGGTCTACAAGAACGCCACCGAGCGCGCCTTCGACCGCCGGCTCAATCTCTATCTCCGCACGCTGATCGCCGAGGTCGCCACCCCCGACGAGCCGCCGGATCGCCAGTTCCAGTCGCTCGGCGAGCCTCTGTTCGAGCTGCCGTTGTCCGGCTGGTACTGGCAGATCACGCGTACCGACACCGAAAAGCCGGAGGTGCGGTCCTCGCGCTCGCTTTGGGACAAGAAGCTGCCGAAGCTGGAAGAGCAGGGCACCGAGCTCACCGCCGCCGGCATCCGGATCGCTTATGTCGACGGTCCCGAGGGACAGAACCTGCGGATGGTGGAGCGGCCGGTCGATCTCGGCGCGGACGGCAAATTTCTCGTCAGTGTCGCCGGCGACGACACCGAGATTTTCGACGAGACGCGCAGTTTCGATTACTACCTCGGCGGCACCTTCACCGCACTCGGCATCGTGCTGCTGCTGACCACCGTGTTCCAGGTCCGCTTCGGTCTCGCGCCGCTCAAGCGCATCTCCGAATCCATCGCCGACATCCGGTCCGGGCGCGCGGAGCGACTCGAGGGCGAGTTCCCGGTCGAGATCGCGCCGCTGGCGCGCGAGACCAACGCGCTGATCGACGCCAATCGCGAGATCGTCGAGCGCGCACGCACCCACGTCGGCAATCTCGCCCACGCCATCAAGACGCCGCTCTCGGTCATCGTGAACGAGGCCGGCGCGCATGCCACCGATCCATTCGCGGCAAAGGTGATGGAGCAGGCCGACGTGATGCGTGACCAGGTCGCCCATCATCTCGAGCGCGCGCGCATCGCGGCGCGGGTCTCGGTCGTCGCGACGGTGACGGAGGTGGCACCGGCCATCGAGGCACTGCGGCGGACCATGGAGAAGATCCACCGCGGCCGCGGCATCGTGGTCGAGGCCGAGGCCGATCCGTCGGCGAAATTTCGCGGCGAGCGGCAGGATCTGGAGGAGATGGTCGGCAATCTCGTCGACAACGCCTGCAAATGGGCGGCCTCGCGGGTCTTCATCGAAGTTCTAGTGGAAGCGCCCCATCAGACGAGCGCCGCTCCGCGGCTGCATATCGTCGTTGACGACGACGGCCGCGGTCTGTCGGAGGCCGAGCGCGCGCAGGTCTCACGGCGCGGCCAGCGGCTCGACGAGTCCAAGCCGGGATCTGGGCTTGGGCTGTCGATCGTGACCGAGCTCGCTGCGCTCTACGGCGGCAGCCTCTCACTTGGCCGCGCGCCGAGCGGGGGGCTGCGGGCGGAGCTGGTCCTCCCCGGAATATAATGCCTTGTTCCGACATGACTATTTGGCCTGCGGCACGTCGATCCGGACGAAACCCGGGGTATTCGGAGCGACTTCCTAAACGGCTTCTTAAGTGGGCCCACCTATGATCGGGCAGGACGGATCCCACGTCCGCCATTTTACCGTTCATTACCCGGGCGCATGAGCCAGACATCGATCGAGCGGCTGAGGGAATATCTCGCGCAGCTCCCGCCGCAGGCGCAGGCACTGCTGATGCGGGAGTTCGAGCGTGCGCTCGAGCGCGGCCAGGACACGGCCGTGGCAACCCTCGTGCTCGACCAGCTGCGCAAGATCGTCCGCAAGACGGAAGCCGACGCGGCCCCACCGCCGCGTACGGACGATCTGTCGCGGCTACTGTTCCAGGTGCTGGAACCATTCCTGGTCGAAGCGGGCGCCCCGATCCGGGCCGGGCAGATCCGCCGCTCTTCGCTGGCTCCGATCTGGCAATGGCTCGGCCGCGACGGTGCTTCGGCCAAGCTGAGCGAATTCGAGGCGGCGCTAGCGCGCATGCCGGCCGACAGTGCAGGGCAGGTCGAAGCGCTGGCCTCGAAGCTCCAGGCGGTCGCCGCGGATGCCATCTTCGAGCTGACGGGGCCGGGCGGGGGTGACAAATCGCGTGCGCTCGCCCGCGTCGGTCCGCCCAACGTGATCGAGGATCTCTATTCGACCGGGGCGGTGCTCGCGGTCCGCGACGCCATCGCCACCTTGAACGAGAAGCTGCCGCGCTCTTTGCGCGCCTTCAGCGATGCCCAGATCGCCTCGGTGACTGCCGCGCTCAACATTCCCGTCCTCCAGACGCCGCAGATGCTGCCCTTCGCGCTCTCCATCGTCATGCAGCGGATGACCGCGCCATGGCAGATCATCCGCCTCGCCATCAAGATTGCCGCGTCCGACGACGAGATCCGTGTCGCGGCAACGCCCTATGGCGTCGCCGTCACGATGGCGCTGCATGATCTGTCCTGCGTGGCCGCCATCCTGCGCATGGACATCAAGCGCGGCCATTTCGACAATGTCGCCGGCAATCTCAAGACGCTGCACGACGGCGTCCGAGGCCTGCGTACCGAGCTCGACCTGCGCAACGATTCCGCCTGGGGCAAGCAGTTGACCTCGATCCGGGCCGACATCTCCAACGCGCTGCAATCCGAGATCGACAGTGTGCCCGGCCGCGTCCGCCGCATCCTGCGCCAGCGCGCCGAGAAGGACATTCCGCCGGGCGCGCGGATCGACAGCACCGAGGTCGAGGAAGCCGTGGCGCTGATCGATTTCGTCGCGACATGTCGCAATTATGCGAGCGAGCTTGCGATTAACGAGGTGACGCTGCGCACCTATTCCGACCTCCAGCAATATGTCGAGCGTTCGACCGAGCAGCTGGTGCAGTCGCTGCGTGGCGCCGATCACAAGGTCCGCACCTATCGGCAGCAGCAGGTGCAGGCCGCGATCCGCTTCTGCCAGGTGCTGTTCGGCGATGATTATGCCTCGCTGATGAGCCGCGCCGCGGAGAACGCGGCCACGGGCGAGCGCAAATCGTCGCGCGTGAGCTGATCCAGGCGCATATTTTTGTGATCACAATTTCAGGTTGACGGTGTCGGTGGCTGGCCCTACGGTCGCCGTGCAAATTCTTGATATTTCTATCTGTGGGCGCATGAAATCCGTTATCAGTTCCATCGAAATTGAGAATCGCGTCGTTGTTGCCAAATATCAAAGGCTGATGGTCGGCGCGAAGGTGGTGCTGGTCGAGAAGGCAAGCGGTCGGCAGTTTCCTGAGACCGTCACCAGGGTAGCATCGCCCGTTCCCGTCGGGGCGTTGCGCATCAGATTGCCCGATGCAATCGAGCCGGGAACATACTTCCTGAAGGCCTTCAACGGGCGTGGCGAGGACGCCGCTCAAAGTGCGGACTTCGAGATCGGCTAAGCCGTTGGATTTTCACCACTTCGGGACTGTGCGCGGTCGCGCCGAATTGACAATTGTCAATTGCCGCATCATCCGGCCGTGGTGTAAAGCCACCTGTGGGCGCGGCTTGCGCGCCGCCGGAAGCTTGCCAGATGACGCTATGGTTCGTGTTCGCGCTGATGACGGTCGCGGCGATCTTCGCCGTGCTTTTGCCGCTCGGCCGTAGCGGACGCGCGCAAAATCAGGGCAGCGAGGTCGCGGTCTACAAGGACCAACTCGCCGAGATCGAGCGTGATCTTGCCGCAGGGCTGATCGCAGCGCCCGAAGCCGAGGCCGCGCGCGTCGAGATCAGCCGCAGGTTGCTCGCCGCGGCCGGCAGCGAGCAAGCAATGACACCGAAATCCAGCGTCAAATGGCGCCGAGCGGCGGCCGTGCTGGCGCTTGCCGGCCTGCCGCTGGTTGCGATCGGTGTCTATGTGCCGCTCGGCTCGCCCAGACTTCAGGACTTTCCGCTGGCGCAGCGGGAGCGCGGATCCGGGTCCGGCATGGCGCAGTCGCTCGAGAATCTGGTCGTGCAGGTCGAGCAACATCTGGAAAAGAATCCGACCGACGGCCGCGGCTGGAACGTGATCGCGCCCGTGCTGGAACGGCTTGGTCGCTTCGACGACGCCGTGCGCGCCTATCGCAACTCGCTCGCCTACAATGGCGAGAGCGCGGAGCGCCGGTCCGATCTCGGCGAAGCGATGTCGGCCGCCGCAGGCGGCGTCGTGACCGCGGAAGCCAAGGCCGAGTTCGAGCGCGCGCAGGCGCTCAGCGCCGACGACCCCAAGGCGAATTATTTTCTCGGCCTCGCCGCCGAGCAGGACGGCCGCAAGGACGATGCCGCCAATATCTGGCGCGCGCTGCTGGCGAAAGCGCCGGCGGATGCGCCGTGGCGCCCTCTGGTGCAGACTTCGCTCGCGCGGGTCGGCGGCGGTGGCGCTACGATGCCGGCGCTGTCGGATGAGACCCTCGCAGCTTCCAAGGACATGAAAGAGGGCGATCGAAACGCGATGGTTCGCGGCATGGTCGAACGGCTCGCCACGCGCCTCAAGCAGAACGGCGACGACGTCGAGGGTTGGCTGCGCCTGGTGCGCGCCTATCTCGTGATGGGTGATCGCGACAAGGCGGTGGGGGCATCGACCGATGCCCGCCAGGCGGTTGCCAATGATGCAGCGCGGTTGCGCCAGCTCGATGAAGGCCTCAAGACACTTGGGCTCGACGGATGACGATGTCAGGACGAGACGGGCAGGGAATGGATACGCCATGACGCGCAAGCAGCGACGTATGACCATCATCGGCGGCTCGCTCGCCGTGCTCGCGCTCGCGGCCGCGCTGGTGCTCAACGCGCTGCGCGACTCTATCGTGTTCTTCTCGACGCCGACCATGGTCGCCGAGAAGCACGTCGCGCCAGGCAAGCGGTTTCGCCTTGGCGGCCTGGTGCAGCCCGGCTCGCTTCAGCGCGGCGACAATCTCGCAGTGACCTTCGAGGTCGCGGACGGCGGCGCAAAGCTTCCGGTCGCCTTCAAGGGCATTTTGCCTGATCTGTTCCGGGAAGGGCAGGGCGTCGTCGCCGAGGGCGCGCTCGACGCCGATGGCGTGTTCAAGGCCGACACCGTGCTCGCCAAGCACGACGAAACCTACATGCCCAAGGACGTCGCGGATGCCCTGAAGAAGCAGGGGCACTGGAAGGATGACTACGGCGCCAAGGCTTCAGATAGCGTCAAGCCCGCGGCTACGACCGCACAGGGCAATCCGCAGGGAGCAGTTCGGTGATCGCGGAATCGGGACATTATGCGCTGGTGCTGGCGCTCGGGCTGGCCCTGATCCAGTCCATCGTGCCCCTGATCGGCGCGCGGCTGCGCGATGACGCGCTGATGAATGTGGCGCGCTCCACTGCGCTGGCGCAGCTCCTGTTCGTCGGTGCGTCGTTCATCGCGCTAGTGATGCTGCACGTAGCTTCGGATTTCTCGGTTGCCAACGTCTACGAGAATTCCCATTCCACGAAGCCGCTGCTCTACAAGATCACCGGCGTGTGGGGAAACCATGAAGGCTCGATGCTCTTGTGGGTGTCGATCCTCGCGCTGTTCGGCGGATTGGTCGCGGCCTTCGGCAACAATCTGCCGCTGTCGCTGCGCGCGCATGTGCTGGCCGTACAGGCGTGGATCGCCAGCGCCTTCTATCTCTTCATCCTGGTGACCTCCAACCCATTCCTGCGCATCGCAAACCCGCCGATCGAGGGACGCGATCTCAATCCGGTGCTTCAGGACATCGGTCTCGCCGTGCATCCGCCAATGCTTTATCTCGGCTACGTCGGCTTCTCGATCTCGTTCTCCTTCGCGATTGCGGCGCTGCTGGAGGGGCGGATCGACGCCGCCTGGGCGCGCTGGGTGCGGCCGTGGACGCTGGTCGCCTGGATCTTCCTGACCCTCGGTATCGCCATGGGCTCGTACTGGGCCTATTACGAACTGGGTTGGGGCGGCTGGTGGTTCTGGGACCCGGTCGAGAACGCCTCGCTGATGCCGTGGCTTGCCGGCACCGCGCTGCTGCATTCGGCTCTGGTGATGGAGAAGCGCAACGCGCTGAAGGTCTGGACCATCCTCTTGTCGATCCTGACCTTCTCGCTATCGCTGCTCGGCACCTTCCTGGTGCGCTCGGGGGTCATCACCTCGGTGCATGCCTTCGCGACCGATCCAACCCGCGGCGTGTTCATTCTCCTGATTCTCTGCCTGTTCATCGGGGGCAGCCTGTCGCTGTTCGCGGGGCGCGCGACTTCGTTGAAGCAGGGCGGCCTGTTTGCGCCGATCTCGCGCGAGGGTGCGCTGGTGCTGAACAATTTGCTGCTCACGGTCGCCTGCGCGGTGGTGCTGTTCGGCACGCTCTATCCGCTGGCGATGGAGATGCTCGCCGATTTCAAGATGTCGGTCGGTGCGCCGTTCTACAATCTCACCTTTGCTCCGCTGTTCACGCTGTTGCTGCTCGCCGTGCCGTTCGGGCCGATGCTGGCATGGAAGCGCGGCGATCTGCTCGGCGTCACGCAGCGTCTGCTCGCGGCAGGCGTTGCCGGGCTTGTCGCCGCCGCCATGGTCTGGGGCTGGGTGCTCGGTGGGAGTGCGCTGGCGCCGCTCGCGATCGGGCTTGGCGTCTTCGTCATCGCCGGTGCCGTCACTGATATCGTCGAGCGGACCGGCCTCGTGCGGCTACCTTTCGCAACGGCACTGCACCGGGCCCGCGGCCTGCCGCGCTCGGCCTGGGGCTCCGCTTTTGCGCATGCTGGCCTCGGCGTCGCGCTGATCGGGATCGTCTGCGAGACTACCTGGAACAGCGAATATATCGCGACCATGAAACAGAGCGACGTCGCCCATGTCGCCGGCTACGAGGTGAAGCTCGACGGCTTGTTTCAGCGTCAAGGGCCGAACTTCCACGAGATGATCGCCGAATTCAACGTCAGCAGTGACGGCGAGAAGCTCAGCGTGATGACGCCGTCCAAGCGCAGCTTCACCACCCGCGGCTCGTCGACCACGGAGGCCGCCCTGCTGACGCGCGGCGCCAGCCAGCTCTACATCTCGCTCGGCGACGCCACTGCCGAGGGCGCCATTGCCGTGCGCATCTATCACAAGCCGCTGGTGCTGCTGATCTGGTGGGGACCTGTGCTGATGGCGTTCGGCGGCGTGCTGTCGCTGTCGGATCGGCGCCTGCGGGTGGGTGCACCGAAACCGGCGCGGGCCAAGCAGCGCCTGCAGCCGGCGGAGTGATCCGATGCGCCGGATGATGGCCGCGTTCGTCGCGCTGATGCTGCTGGCTTTGCCTGCGGCGCATGCCGTGCAGCCTGACGAGATCATGTCGGACCCTGCGAAGGAGTCGCGTGCACGCGACTTGTCGCGCGAGCTGCGCTGCATGGTCTGCCAGAACCAGTCGATCGACGATTCCGATGCGCCGCTGGCGCGCGATTTGCGGCTTCTGGTGCGCGAGCGTATCGCGGCCGGCGACAGCAATTCGCAAGTGCTCGATTTTCTGGTCGCGCGCTACGGCGAGTTCGTGCTGCTCAAGCCGCGGTTCGAGCGCCAGAACGTGCTGCTGTGGCTGCTCGCGCCGCTGCTGCTGATTGGCGGTGGCTTGGCGCTGTGGCTGCAAATCCGACGGCGCTCGCGAAATGGTGCAGATGTCCCAGCTCCGCCGCTCACGCCCGAGGAAGAGGCGCGTCTCGCCGCATTGATGTCGGACGAGGCCACATCGCGTTAGCTACATCGCTGCATCAAAGCGGGGCACTGCGCGGGCATTCCTGGAACTTCGTTAAGTTCCTGCAGGTTCGCGATTTTCGGCCGCGATAAACTGCCGCATCCGCACACGCGTTCATTACAAAAGTTTAACCCCGCCGCCAGCGCACGGTAAGGCGGCAGCCCCCATCTTCAGGTCCGTAAGGTGCCGCCGTCAGGTACCAAATGGATTTCAAGGCCCTGGAGATCTCTGCATGACCGACCGTTCCGACCTCTCGAACCTTCCGTCCTACCGGCAGCCCCGCCGATCCGTTTTCTCGGCCCGCAAGATCGCGCTGATGGCCTCGGTCGTCGCCGGCCTCGGCGCCGCCGTCTACGGCTTCGGCACGTCGACCTCGCCGGCCGACCTGTTCTCAAGCCCGGCGCATGCACAGGTCAACAACGAGGTCCGCAAGGTCGAACGTCCCGTCGGTTTCGCCGATGTGGTCGAGCGCGTGAAGCCCTCGGTGATTTCGGTGAAGGTCAACATGAAGGAGAAGACCGCGAGCAACGATGACGGCGATGACGCGCAGTCGCCGTTCCAGCCGGGCTCGCCGATGGAGCGGTTCTTCCGCCGCTTCGGCGGTCCGGATGGCATGCCGGGCCTGAAGGGTGGTGGCGGTCGTGGCCGCGTCGTGCAGGGCCAGGGCTCCGGCTTCTTCATCTCGGCTGATGGCTTTGCCGTGACCAACAACCACGTGGTCGACGGCGCCGACAAGGTCGAAGTCACGACCGACGACGGCAAGACCTACACCGCCAAGGTGATCGGCACCGACCAGCGCACCGACCTCGCCCTGATCAAGGTCGAGGGCAGCTCGAACTTCCCGTTCGCGAAGCTTGCCGACGGCAAGCCGCGGATCGGCGACTGGGTGCTCGCGGTCGGCAACCCGTTCGGCCTCGGCGGCACCGTGACTGCCGGCATCGTTTCGGCCAGCGGCCGCGACATCGGCAACGGCCCCTATGACGATTTCATCCAGATCGACGCGCCCGTGAACAAGGGCAATTCCGGCGGTCCCGCTTTCGACACCAACGGTGAGGTGATGGGCGTCAACACCGCGATCTACTCGCCTTCCGGCGGCAGCGTCGGCATCGCGTTCTCGATTCCCGCGAGCACTGTGAAGAGCGTGGTGGCGCAGCTCAAGGACAAGGGCTCGGTCAGCCGCGGCTGGATCGGCGTGCAGATTCAGCCGGTGACATCCGACATCGCCGACAGCCTTGGCATGAAGAAGGCCGAAGGTGCGCTGGTTGCAGAGCCGCAGGCGAATGGTCCGGCGGCCAAGGCCGGCATCGAGTCCGGTGACGTGATCACGTCGGTCAACGGCGAACCGGTCAAGGACGCACGCGAGCTCGCCCGTACCATTGGCGGCCTGGCGCCCGGCGCGACCGTGAAGCTCAACGTGCTGCACAAGGGCCAGGACAAGGTGGTGAACCTTACTCTCGGCCAGCTGCCGAACACGATCGAGGCCAAGGCCGACATCGACAAGGACAGCGGCAAGGGTGCGAGCCGCGGCACCGACGTGCCTAAGCTCGGCATGACCGTCGCGCCCGCCGATTCCGTGGCCGGTGCCGGCAAGGAAGGCGTCGTGATCACCGAAGTCGATCCGAAGAGCGCGGCTGCCGAACGCGGCTTCAAGGAAGGTGACGTGATTCTCGAAGTCGGCGGCAAGAGCGTGAGCACCGCCGGTGAAGTCCGCGACGCCATCAACATGGCGCGGACCGACAACAAGAACAGCGTCCTGATGCGGGTGAAGAGCGGCGGTCAGTCGCGCTTCGTCGCCGTGCCCATCGCCAAGGGTTAACCAAGGGCTGACCCAAGGGCTCGGCCTCAGGAGGCCTCCGAGATGAAGGGTGTCGCCGGCATCAGTCGCCCCCGCCGACGGCGCCCTTCGGGGGAGCAGCGCAACGTTTGCTTCCCCTGTCTACCTTCCGGTGGAATACGCCCCCCTCCGTCGGAAGGCCTAGGGCGGTGAAGTCCCCCCAGCTTCACCGCCCGCCTTTTTCTCGATGCCAGAGTCTCTCACTCGGCTTGCATGCGATTGCCGCTCGCGCCATGTTTAGAGAAGGTTCACTCCCTTGACCGTTGCCGAACGCACGATGCGCCTCCTCATCATCGAAGACGACCGCGAATCCGCCGACTACCTCGTGAAGGCGTTTCGCGAGGTCGGGCACATTGCCGACCACGCCGCCGACGGCGAGGAAGGCCTCGCCATGGCGGAGAACGGCGATTACGACGTGCTGGTGGTCGACCGCATGCTGCCCAAGCGCGACGGCCTGTCGGTGATCGGCGCGCTCCGCGACAAGGACGATTCGACGCCGGTGCTGATTCTCTCCGCGCTCGGCCAGGTCGACGACCGCATCAAGGGCTTGCGCGCCGGCGGCGACGACTATCTGCCGAAACCCTATTCCTTCGCCGAGCTGTTGGCCCGGGTCGAGGTGCTGTCGCGCCGCCGCGGCGGTCCGGCCGAGGACACGCTGTACCGCGTCGGCGATCTCGAGCTCGACCGGCTCTCCCATCGCGTCGCGCGCGGCAAGGACGAACTGACGCTGCAGCCGCGCGAATTTCGCCTGCTCGAATATTTGATGAAGCATGCGGGCCAGGTGGTGACCCGGACCATGCTGCTGGAGAACGTCTGGGACTATCATTTCGATCCGCAGACCAACGTGATCGACGTGCACATTTCGCGGCTGCGCTCCAAGATCGACAAGGGTTTTGAGCGGCCGCTGCTGCACACCATTCGCGGCGCGGGATATATGATCCGTGACGGCATTCGGTAAACTCGTCCGCACCACGGCATTCCGGCTGACGCTGGTCTATCTGCTGTTGTTCGCGATGTTCGCAGCTTCGCTGCTGGCTTATTTCGCCTGGAATACGCGGCGGCTGATCACCGAGGAAATCACGCAGACGGTCAATGCCGAGACGTCGGAGATCAACGAGATCTACGGCCGCCGCGGCTTGCGTGCTCTCGTGCTCGCGATCGAGTACCGGGCGTTGCGGCCGGGCGCCAACCTCTATCTGGTGACGACGCCGACGGGCCAGTCGATCGCCGGCAATGTCGGCTCGCTGGCGCCCGGCGTGATGGCGACGCGCGGCTGGTCCGAGACCGCCTACCGGCGGATCGAGGATGCCGATGATCGGGACCATCTTGCGCTCGTTCGCGTCACCGAATTGGAAAACGGCTTCCGGCTTCTGATCGGACGCGATCTGGCCGAGCGGCGACGGCTGTTCGGCATCGTGGCGAAGGCCGCGCAATGGTCGATCCTGATCGTCGTGGTGCTCGGCCTGGGCGGCGGCATCTTCGTGGCGCGCAGGGTGCTCAGGCGCATCGATGCGATGAGTGGCACGGCCCATCGCATCATGACCGGCGATCTCAGCGAACGCCTGCCGGTGGGGCGTAGCGGTGACGAGCTTGACCGCCTCGCCGAAAATCTCAACGCCATGCTGGAGCGTATCGAAGCGTTGATGGCGGGGCTGAAGGAGGTCTCCGACAACATCGCTCATGACCTCAAGACGCCGCTGACGCGCCTGCGCAACCGCGCTGAGGAGGCGCTGGCGAAATCGGGCGGCGAGGCCGATTACCGCGCCGCGCTTGAGCGGACCATCGAGGAATCCGACGGCCTGATCCGCACCTTCAACGCGCTTCTGATGATCGCGCGCGCCGAGTCAGGGCAGGCGCGCGGGAACATGGATGATTTCGACGCCGCCGACGTCGCCAACGGTATTCACGAGCTCTACGAGCCGCTGGCTGAAGACGACGGCATGACCTTGAAGGTCAGGTGCGAGCCGACGCCGGTTCACGCCAACCGCGAATTGATCAGCCAGGCTCTCGCGAATCTTGTCGAGAATGCGATCAAATACGGCAAGCCGGCCGCGCAGCCGGCGGGAACTGTGGTCAGCATGGAGGGCAGGCAGATCACGATCGAATCGAGGCGCGAGGGCGATCAGGTGCTTCTCAGCGTCACCGATCGCGGTCCCGGCATCCCCGAAGCCGACCGCAAGCATGTGGTGGAACGATTCGTGCGGCTGGAAGCGAGCCGCACGCTGCCTGGATCCGGCCTCGGCCTCAGTCTCGCCTCCGCGGTCGCGACATTGCATGGTGGTGAGTTGAGGTTGAGTGACGCCCAGCCCGGGCTTGTCGCCACGCTGGTGCTGCCGGCGCGAGCGGGGGTCGGCGACAGGGTTGCTCCGCCAATGCAGGATGTGCCACAGAAGGTGGCATGAACCATTCCGCGCCGGGAAACGCGGACAAGCATGGTGAGAGACTGGCCGCACGCTTCGCGGAGGCTCCCCATATTGCCGCTTCCGTCACCGACCAAGGACGTTTTGAAAGCTGGCTGGCCGAGCTCGAGCCCGCGCAATTCACCCGTCTTGAAGCGCTGTTGGCTCAGCCCTTCGCGCGGGACATCCTGGCCGGCATCGCGGAATTCTCGCCTTATCTGTTCGAGCTGGTGCGCGCTGATCCACAGCGCCTGATCCGGCTGCTGGAATGCGATCCGGATGCGCATCTCGCCGCGCTGGTCGCGGAGGCGAACGGCGCCGTGCTCGCGGCATCCGATGAAGCCGAGGTGATGCGGCTGCTTCGCCGCATGAAGGCGGAGGCCGCGCTGCTGATCGCACTGTGCGACATCGGCGGGGTCTGGCCGGTGATGCGGGTGACCGCAGCGCTCACCGATGTCGCGGTGTCCTCGGTGCGGGCGGCGCTTCAATACCTCCTGCGGCAGGAAGCCGCACGTGGCAAGCTCTTGCCGTCCAATCCCGAGGCGCCGGAGGAGGGCTGCGGGCTGATCGTGCTTGCGATGGGCAAGATGGGCGCAGGCGAGCTGAACTATTCCAGCGACATCGATCTCATCGTGTTCTTCGATGCCGACCATACGACGCTGGCCGCGGATATCGAACCCCAGCCATTCTTCGTGAGGGTGACGCAGGGGATGGCACGCATTCTCCAGCAGCGCACCTATGACGGCTACGTCTTCCGCGTCGATCTGCGCCTGCGTCCCGATCCGTCCTCGACGCAGGTGGCGATTTCGCGCGACGCCGCGCTGAACTATTATGAGCGGGAAGGGCGTACCTGGGAGCGCGCCGCGATGATCAAGGCGCGAGCCTGCGCCGGCGATCCCAAGGCGGGTAAGGCGCTGCTCGCGGAGATCGCGCCCTTCGTCTGGCGCAAGCATCTCGACTTCGCCGCGCTTGCCGACGTTCACGACATGAAGCGACAGATGCAGACCTATCGCGGCCAGAGCGAGGTTGCGGTCGAAGGGCATAACGTGAAGGTCGGGCGCGGCGGAATCCGCGAGATCGAGTTCTTCGCCCAGACCCAGCAATTGATCGCCGGGGGGCGACATCCCGAGTTGCGCGTGCGGCCGACGCTCGCCGCGCTTGGCGTGCTCGCTTCCAGCAACTGGATCACATTTGCGGCGCGTGACGAGCTGACCACGGCGTACCAATTCCTGCGCCGGGTCGAGCATCGCCTCCAGATGATCGCCGACGAGCAGACCCACACGCTGCCCGAGGATAAGGAGGCGGTCGAGCGTTTCGCCTGGTTCTTCGGCTATCCGGATCGCGAGGCCTTTGCCCGCGACCTTTTACGCCAGCTCGAGATCGTCCAGGGCCACTACGAAAAACTTTTCGAGGGCGACGATCCGACCGGCACGGCCAAGCTTCCGGCGCTCGACTACAGTGCGGGTCCCGACGATCCGCGGCTGCTTCAGCATCTGGCGACGCTCGGCTTCAAGAAGCCTGCCGCCGTCGCGCAGACCGTGCGCGACTGGATCACCGGCGAGTACCGCGTCTTCCGCGTCGAGGCGACGCGCAACGCATTCGTCGAATTCGTGCCGGCCCTGATCGACGGTCTCGCTCATGCCGAGGAGCCGGATCGGGCCGTCGTGGCGTTCGACCATTTCCTTGGGGCACTCCAGCGCGGCGGCCGGCTGATCACGCTGCTCGGTCAGAACCGCGATCTCGTCGCGCTCGTGGCCCTGGTGCTGGGCGCGGCACCCCGGCTCGGCGAGATGCTGGCGCGGCAGCCGCAGCTCATGGACGGCCTGATCGATCCGCGCTTCTTCGGCGCCATGCCCGACCGGCAGGAATTGTCGGGGCGGCTCGCGAGTACAGTGCAGGACGCCGGCTCTTACGAAGAGTTTCTCGACCGCCTGCGCCTCTTCGGGCAGGAGAGCCTGTTCCTGATCGGTACGCGCATTCTCTCGGGCACGGTCTCGGCGCAGCAGGCGAGCACCGCATTTGCCGACGTCGCCGAGGGCATCGTCCATACCGTACATGGTCTCGTCGCCGACCGCTTCGCCGCCCAGCACGGCCGGATCAGGGGCCAGGAGACCGCGATCATCGCGATGGGCCGGCTCGGTAGCCGCGAGATGACCGCGTCGTCCGATCTCGACCTGATCCTGCTTTACGATTTCGACAGCGACAATCCGGACTCCGATGGTGCGAAGTCATTGCAAGGCGCACATTACTTCGCCCGCTTCACCCAGCGCTTGATTAGTGCGTTCACGACGCGCACCAATTACGGGGTGCTCTACGAGATCGACATGCGGCTGCGCCCCTCGGGGCGTGCCGGCCCCGTGGCCTCGAGCCTCGTTTCGTTCGCGGACTACCAGGCCAACGAGGCCTGGACCTGGGAGCACATGGCGCTGACCCGCGCGCGCGTCGTGTCGGGTTCGCTCGAATTCCGGGAGCGGATTGAGCGCGTCATCCGCGATGTCCTGACCCGCCGCCGCGACGCCGGAATCACCGCCAACGATGTTGCCGACATGCGGCGTGCGATTGCCCAGGAGAAGGGCGAGGCTGATTGCTGGGATCTCAAATATGCCGCCGGCGGCATGGTCGACATCGACTTCATCGCGCAATATCTCCAGCTCGTGCATGCTCACGAGAAACCGGAGATTCTCGACGTCGCCACGACGCAGGTGCTGGAAAATGCATGCAGGCTCGGCGTGCTCGCACAATCGGAGACCGAGATATTGCGTGCCGCAGCGCGGCTCTATCACGATTTGACGCAGATCCTGCGGCTCTGCGTCAACGATCGGTTCAAGCCGGAAACCGCGGGCACCGACCTCCTGCGCGTGATGGCACGCGCGGGCGATGCGCCGCATTTCTCCTCGCTGGAGGCGCGCGTGAAGGAGACGCAGAGCGAGGTGCGCCGCGTCTTCAGGGCGCTGCTGGAAGGGACGTCGTCGGCTTCAGCGAAGTGAGTGCCTCAAGCACGTTCGGCTCGAGGCCCGCGCCGCCGGCGTCGAGATGGGCGAAGATCGCGCGCTTCATCCGCGGATCCCAGAACTTCTTGATGTGGTCGGCGATCCCCGGCACGGCCTTGTCGTGACCCTGACTCCGGAAGAACGTGCCGATCTGGTTAGCCATGTAGATCAGGCGGTCAGGCGACATCGGCAACCTCCGTGGCATGACGGGCGACAACCCGGCCGCCATGCGAAAACACTTCGAACCCGTCCTGGCGGGCAATGGCAATCAGCGTGATGCCGGCGGCCTCCGCGGTGCGCACCGCGAGTGCGGTCGGCGCGGAGACGGCGACCATCACCTGCGCGCCGATGGCGGCGGTCTTCTGCACCATCTCGATAGAGACGCGGCTCGTCAGCAACACGATGCCGCCGCTTGCAACCGTGCGGCTGCGCGCCAGCGAACCGGCGAGCTTGTCGAGCGCGTTGTGGCGGCCGACATCCTCGCGCAGCGCGACGATACCGCCGGCAGGCGACCAGAATGCGGCGGCGTGAACGGCGCGGGTTTGCAAATTGATCGATTGCAGTGGTGCGATGGTCTGCATCGCCGCCATCACCTGCCCGGGCGTAAACGTCTGCCCCTGCGGCACGACCGCCGCTGGCCGCACGGCCTCCGCGATCGAGTCGATGCCGCAAATGCCGCAGCCGGTCGGGCCGGCGATGTGGCGGCGACGCTCGCTGATGCGCGCGGCATCTTCCGACGCAAGCCACATGCGCAGCTCGATGCCCTCGTCTAGGCGGACCACCTCGAGTGACTTGATGTCATCGACCGATTTGATGATGCCTTCATCCAGGCTGAAGCCAACCGCAAAATCCTCGAGGTTCTGCGGCGTTCCCATCATGACGGCGTAGGTGCCGCCATTGTAGGTCAGCGCCAGCGGCGTCTCCTCCGGGATCAGCCGCGCTCCTTCGGACACGACACCGTCGCGCCAGATCTCACGGTCGATAGCCTGGACCGGCACGTGCATGCCGCTACTCCGCGGCCTCGGCCGGCGCGATGCGGCGGGAATGCCGCGCCTGCGCGTCGTAGGCCTTCTGCCAGTCAGACGGGCCGTTCGACGGCGAAATCTGCACCGCCGTGACCTTGTATTCGGGGCAGTTGGTCGCCCAGTCCGAATAGTCCGTCGTGATGACGTTGGCCTGCGTGTCCGGATGATGGAACGTGGTGTAGACGACGCCTGGGGCGACGCGATCGGTGATCTCCGCACGCAGCGTGGTCTCGCCGGCGCGGCTCTTCAGCCGCACCCAGTCCCCGTCGCGCACGCCACGCTGTTCGGCATCGTGCGGATGGATCTCCAGCCGATCCTCGGCATGCCAGACCACGTTTTCGGTGCGCCGGGTCTGCGCGCCGACATTGTACTGGCTGAGAATGCGGCCCGTGGTGAGCAGCAGCGGATAGCGCGGGCCGGTGCGTTCGTCGGTCGCGACATATTCGGTGACGACGAACTTGCCCTTGCCACGGACGAAGCCGTCGATATGCATCACCGGCGTGCCCTCAGGCGCCTTTTCGTTGCAGGGCCACTGCACCGAGCCGAGCTCGTCGAGCTTGGCATAGGAGACGCCGGCGAAGGTCGGGGTCAGCGCCGCGATCTCGTCCATGATCTCGGAAGGATGGCTGTAGGTCATCTCGAAGCCCATGGCCTTGGCAAGGCCGATGGTGACCTCCCAGTCGGCGAGGCCGTTCTTCGGCGTCATCACCTTGCGGACGCGCTGGATGCGGCGCTCGGCGTTGGTAAAGGTGCCGTCCTTCTCGAGGAAGCTGGAGCCCGGCAGGAACACATGGGCGTAGTTCGCGGTCTCGTTCAGGAAGAGGTCGTGGACGATAACGCATTCCATCGCCGACAGTGCCGCCACCACATGCTTGGTGTTGGGATCAGATTGCAGGATGTCCTCGCCCTGCACGTAGATCCCCATGAACGTGCCTTCGACCGCGGCGTCGAACATGTTGGGAATGCGCAGGCCGGGCTCGGGGTTAAGCTTGACGTTCCACAGCGCCTCAAACTGGTCACGCACGGCATCGCCCGAGATGTGGCGATAGCCGGGGAGCTCGTGCGGGAACGAGCCCATGTCGCAGGAGCCCTGCACGTTGTTCTGGCCGCGCAGCGGGTTCACGCCGACGCCGGGACGACCGATATTGCCTGTGGCCATCGCGAGGTTCGCGATCGCGATCACGGTGGTCGAGCCCTGGCTGTGCTCGGTGACACCAAGACCGTAATAGATCGCGCCATTGCCGCCGGTGGCGTAGACGCGCGCTGCTTGGCGCAGATCGTTCGGATCGACGCCGGTGAGGATGGCGGTGGCTTCCGGGCTGTTGTTCGGCTGGCCGACGAACGCCGCCCATTCCTCGAACTCGTTCCAGTCGCAGCGCTCGCGCACGAAGGCTTCGTTGGCGAGGCCTTCGGTGACGATCACATGCGCCAGCGCCGTCATCACCGCGACGTTGGTGCCGGGCATCAGCGGCAGGCGCAGCGCCTTCACATGCGGCGATTCGACCATCTCGGTGCGGCGCGGATCGATCACGATCAGCTTGGCGCCCTGGCGCAGTCGCTTCTTCAGGCGGGAGGCGAACACCGGATGGGCCGAAGCGGGGTTGGCACCAATGACGACGACAACGTCGGTGTCCTCGACCGAGTCAAAATCCTGCGTGCCGGCGGAGGTACCGAACGTGGTCGAGAGGCCATAGCCGGTCGGGGAGTGGCAGACGCGAGCGCAGGTGTCGACATTGTTGTTGCCGAAGCCGGCGCGGATCAGCTTCTGCACCAGATAGGTTTCTTCATTGGTGCAGCGGGACGAGGTGATGCCGCCGATGGCGTCGCGGCCGTATCTCTTCTGGATGCCGCGCATTCTGTCGGCGGCAAACGAGAATGCCTCGTCCCACGACACTTCGCGCCAGGGATCCTCGATCCGCTCGCGGATCATCGGGTTGAGGATGCGCTCCTTGTGGTTGGTGTAGCCCCAGGCGAAGCGGCCCTTGACGCAGGAATGGCCGCGATTGGCCTTGCCGTCCTTGTACGGCACCATGCGGACGACTTCCTCGCCGCGCATCTCGGCCTTGAAGGCGCAGCCGACGCCGCAATAGGCGCAGGTGGTGACGACCGAGTGTTCGGGCTGGCCGATCTCGATCACGGATTTCTCGGTCAGCGTCGCGGTCGGGCAGGCCTGCACGCAGGCGCCGCAGGAGACGCATTCGGAGCCGAGGAAGCTCTCGCTCATGCCGGGCGAGACGCGGCTATCGAAGCCGCGGCCGGAGATCGTCAGCGCGAAGGTGCCTTGCACCTCCTCGCAGGCGCGGACGCAGCGCGAGCAGACGATGCACTTGGAGGGATCGTAGGTGAAGTACGGGTTGGACTCGTCCTTCGGCATCCAGGCGGCGTTGATCTCGCCATTGGACTTGCCGGGTGTCTTGGCGAAGACGTGGTTCTCGCCCTCATAGCCGTAACGCACGTCGCGCAGGCCTACGGCGCCCGCCATGTCCTGCAACTCGCAATCACCGTTGGCACCGCAGGTGAGGCAGTCGAGCGGATGGTCGGAGATGTAGAGCTCCATCACGCCCTTGCGCAGCTTCTTGAGCCGCTCGCTCTGGGTGTGCACGATCAGGCCGGACATGACAGGCGTGGTACAGGAGGCCGGCGTTCCGGCGCGGCCCTCGATCTCGACGACGCAAAGGCGACACGAGCCGAACGCATCGACCATGTCGGTCGCGCAGAGTTTCGGGATCTGGTGGCCGGCGTCCATCGCCGCCCGCATGATCGACGTGCCCTCAGGCACCGTGACCTGGTTGCCGTCGATGGTCAGCGTCACCATCGTTTCCGATTTCGAGCGCGGCGTACCGAAGTCGATTTCTCCGATCAGAGACATTGTCGTTCTCCTATTCCGCGGCCTGAAGCGTGGTCGGGGCCGGGACGAAATCCTCCCGGAAGTGCTTCAATGCGCTGAGCACGGGGTAGGGCGTGAAGCCGCCGAGCGCGCAGAGCGAGCCGAATTTCATGGTGTTGCAGAGATCTTCGACGAGTGCGAGGTTCTCGCTCACGCGCTCGCCGTTGATGATCTTCTCGATCGTCTCGACGCCGCGGGTCGAACCGATCCGGCATGGCGTGCACTTGCCGCAGGATTCGATGGCGCAGAATTCCATGGCGAAACGTGCCTGCTTGCGCATGTCGACACGATCGTCGAACACGACGATACCGCCATGGCCGATCAGGCCGTCGCGCGCGGCGAAGGCCTCGTAGTCGAACGGTGTGTCGAACAGCGCGCGCGGGAAGTAGGCGCCCAAGGGACCACCGACCTGCACCGCGCGGACCGGACGGCCCGTGAACGTGCCGCCGCCGATGTCGTCGACGAGCTCGCCGAGCGTCACGCCGAACGCCGTCTCGAACAGCCCGCCGCGGCGAATGTTGCCGGCGAGCTGGATCGGCATCGTACCGCGCGAGCGGCCCATGCCGAAATCGGCATAGGCCTTGGCGCCCTCGGCCAGGATGAAGGGGATGGCGGCGAACGACAGCACGTTGTTAATGACGGTCGGCTTGCCGAACAGGCCGCGATGCGCGGGCAGTGGCGGCTTTGCGCGCACGAGGCCACGGCGGCCTTCGAGGCTTTCCAGCAGCGAGGTCTCTTCGCCGCAAACGTAAGCCCCGGCGCCGACCCGCACTTCGAGATCGAAGCTGTGCGTGGAGCCACCGATGTTCGCGCCGAGATAGCCGTCGCGCTTCGCAGCCTGGATGGCCGCATTCATCGCCTCGACCGCGTGCGGATACTCGCTGCGGATGTAGATGTAACCCTTGGTCGCGCCGACCGTGAGTCCGGCGGTCGTCATCCCCTCGATGACGAGAAAGGGATCGCCTTCCATGATCATGCGGTCGGCGAAGGTGCCGCTGTCGCCTTCGTCGGCGTTGCAGACGATGAACTTGCGATCCGCTTTCGCCTGCGCGACAGTCTTCCACTTGATGCCGGTCGGGAAGCCCGCGCCGCCGCGACCGCGCAGGCCGGACGCGGTCACTTCATTGAGGATCGCTTCCGAGCCGAGCGACAGCGCGCGCTCCAGGCCCTTGTAGCCGCCATGGGCGCGGTAGTCGTCGAGCGAGCGCGGGTCGATCACGCCGCAGCGCGCGAAGGTCAGGCGGGTCTGGCGCTTGAGCCAGGGGATCTCGTCGGTGGCCCCAAGCCGCAGCAGATGCGGCGTGTTGCTCGCGAGCGCGTCGAGCAGGGAGGGCACATCGGTCTCGGTCACAGGGCCGAACGCGATCCGGCCCTGCGGCGTCGCGACTTCGACCAGCGGCTCGAGCCAGTACAGGCCGCGTGAGCCGGTCCTGACGATCTCGACGGCAATGCCACGCTTGGCCGCAGCCTGCTCCAGCGCCAGAGCGACCTCGTCGGCGCCGACCGCAAGCGCACCCGCATCGCGAGAGACATATAGACGGATGCTCATCGCTGCGCCTCCGCAACGAGAGCATCGATGCGCTTTTCATCGAGTCGGCCGACCAGCCGGCCGTCGAGCATCGCGGACGGCGCGGTTGCGCACAGTCCGAGGCAGTAGATCGGCTCCAGCGTGACGCGGTCATCGGCCGTGGTGTGGCCGAGCGAGACGCCAAGCTTCGCCTCCGCACGCGCAGCCAGCGCGTCACCGCCCGCCGCCTGACAGGCCTCCGCGCGGCAGAGCTTCAGCACATGGCGGCCGGCCGGCCTGTGGCGGAAATCATGGTAGAACGTGAACACGCCGTGCACTTCGGCGCGGGACAGATTGAGCGCCTGCGCCACCATGGGAATGGCTGCCGCCGGCACGTAGCCGAACGCCTCCTGAAGCGCGTGCAGGATCACCAGCGTCGCGCCTTCCTGCTTGCTGTGTTCGGCAATGATCTCGGCGCCGCGCGTTTCGTCCCAAGGCTCGTAAACCGCTGTCATTCTCGTTCTCAACCGGAGCGTCTGCTCAGGGCAAACTATTTGGAATCATTCGAAGATCAATAAAGCTGTCTCATGCTGCGATTGCGGATTCCAATCGATTTGCGATGGCAATCATTCGATTTGAAATTGTGATTGGAGCCGTCCGCCGGCCGGTTTTTACGTGTTGGGAGGGGGGAGGGCATGCTAGCTTGCATGCCACCACACGATCCGAGGGGACGAACGGTTGCTCGACAAGCTTGAACTGCTGCTGGCGCTGGCGAAGGAACGGCATTTCGGCCGGGCTGCCGAAATGTGCGGCGTGACGCAACCGACGATGTCGACCGGGCTGAAGCAGCTCGAGGAGATCCTCGGCGTGATGCTGGTCCAGCGCGGCTCCCGTTTCCAGGGTTTTACGCCGGAAGGCGAGCGGGCGCTGGATTGGGCGCGGCGGATCGTCGGCGATGCCCGCGCGATGCGTGATGAGATCAACGGGCTGAAGCATCAGCTCTCCGGCGAGATCCGTATTGCCGCAATCCCTACCGTGCTGGGCATGGTCGCTGCGCTGACGACGCCTTTCCGGGCCAGGCATCCCGAGGTGCGTTTCCGCATCCAGTCCACCACCTCATCCGAGGTGCTGGGGTTGCTCGAGAATCTCGAGGTGGATGCGGGGCTGACCTACATCGAGAACGAGCCGATCGGCAAGGTGCGCACCATCCCGCTCTACAGCGAGAGCTATCGTCTGCTCACCGCGCCGGATGGAATGTTCGGCGATCGCGAGACGGTGACGTGGAAGGAGGTCGGGCAGGTGCCGCTGTGCCTGCTGACACCCGACATGCAGAACCGCCGCATCATCGACCGCGCGTTACGTTCGGTCGGCGCCGAGGCGACGCCGACCTTGACCTCGAATTCGCTGCTGGTGCTGTTCACGCATGTGAAGACGGGGCGCTGGGCCAGCGTGATGCCGGCCAAGCTCGCCGAGACGCTCGGCCTTTCCGATACGGTGCGCTCGATCCCGATCACCGATCCCGATGTCAATTACAGCATCGGCATGGTGATCCCACAGCGTGATCCGATGACGCCGCTGATCGCGGCGCTAGTCAACGTCGCGCGGGAAGTCGCGCCGTCGCTGCAATCGTAGCAATCAGGCCGCGGCCGATATTCCGGACGCCGACTTGATCGCGTCGCGGGGCAGGGTGACGCGCACGACCGTGCCGACCTCGAGTTTGGAGCGCAGCCGCATCGAGCCGCCATGAAGCTGCGCCAGTGAGCGGGCGATCGCAAGCCCCAGTCCCGAGCCGTGATAGGTCTTGGTGAGCTGGCTCTCGACCTGCTCGAACGGGCGGCCGAGCCGCGCCAGCGAATGCGGCGCGATGCCGATCCCGGTGTCGGCGATCATCAGCACGATCCTGTCGTCGAGCTGTCGGCTGCGCACCACGATGCGTCCGCCGTCGGGCGTGAACTTCACGGCGTTGGAGAGCAAATTGACGATGATCTGCTTGGTGGCGCGGCGGTCAGCGACGACCGAGATGGACTTTGCGATGTCGGCGTCGAGCGTCAGGTGCTTGTCCTGCGCGCGGCCGGTGACGACCCGCAGGGATTCCGCCAGCGTCTGCGCCAGGTCGAGCTCTTCCATGTCGAGCTTCATGCGGCCGGCTTCGATCTTGGACATGTCGAGGATGTCGTTGATGACTTCGAGCAGATAATGCCCGCTGGTCAGGATGTCGTGGCAGTATTCCTGGTACTTCTCCGAGCCGAGCTCGCCGAACATCCCCGAGCCCATGATCTCGGAGAAGCCGATGATCGCGTTCAGCGGCGTGCGCAGCTCGTGGCTCATATTGGCGAGGAATTTCGACTTGGTCTGGTTGGCCTCCTCGGCGCGGGTCTTCTCGCGCTGGTATTTCTCGGCGAGATCGGCGAGTTCGCCGGCCTGGCGCTCCAGGGCTGCCTGCGAGCGCTTGAGGTCGATGACGGTGGCGCGCAGGCGCAGATCGTTGTCGACCAGCTTCTGCTCGTGCTCCTTGATGCGGGTGATGTCGGTGCCGACCGAGACGTAGCCGCCGTCCTTGGTGCGGCGCTCGCTGATGTGCAGCCAGCTGCCGTCGTCAAGCTGCGCCTCGAAGGTGCGCGCGCCGGGACCCTGGCTCGCGGTCTCGTTGTGCCGGGTGCGGACCTCGGGCATGCGGCCGACCTCGAGCACGGTCTCGTAGGAGGTGCCTGGGATGACGGCGCTGTCGGGCAGCTTGTGCAGCCGCTGGAAGTGCGAATTGCAGAGCACCAGGCGGTCGCTCGCGTCCCACAGCACGAAGGCTTCGGGAATGGTCTCGATCGCGTCGCGCAGGCGCAGATCGGCTTCCACGGTCCGCTCGGCGAGGCTCTTCTGCTCGGTGATGTCGACGGCGATCCCGATCAGGTGAACGCTGGAGTCGGTGGCGCCGCTGGTCTTTTCGCAGCGGACGCGGAGCCAGATCCAGTGGCCGTCGACATGCTGCATGCGGAAGGTCTGGTCGATGTGGTCGATCTTCTCGGAGATGAGCTGGTCGGCGATCTCGAACAGGTCGATGTCGTCGGACTTCACCAGCGCGTTGACCTCGCCGAAGGTGAGGAGTTCGTTGCGGCCGTCGAGGCCGAGCATGGAAAACATCGACTGCGACCAGAAGATGCGACCGCGCGACAGGTCCCAGTCCCACAGTCCGCAGCGGCCGCGGTTGAGCGCGGTGTCGATCCGGCCGCGCACCGCGTCGTTGATCAGGTCGCCCTCGCGGGCACGGGTGGACTGCCAGTGGAAGGCGAAGCCGAGGATCAGGACCACGAAGCCGGTGGTGGCCGACAGCGTCACCGACAGCGCGGCGTCCGAGCCCCAGATCGGCTCGTTGCGCTCCTGGATCACGGTCACGAAGCCGGGCAGCGACTTGATCTGCCGCGAGGTCGCCATCGCGGCGTTGCCGTTCGGCAGCGTCATGTCGGAGATGTTGCCGTCGCGCGGCGGCGCCGCCAGCAGTTGCGCCGTCGTGATCGCGTCGAGCAGGCGGTCGTTGCCCGAGGGATCGCTGTCGACCGGGATGCGGGCGAGGATGCGGCGATCGAGTCCGGCCGAGGTGACGATGACGTGGCGGCCCGAGGCGGTGCCCCAGGGCGGAATGAGATCGGGCAGCAGCGCCGGCAGGCTCTCGATGTTCTTCAGCCGCTCCTGTCGCGCGGAGGTGAGGCGGTCGATGCGCTCGGCGAGCAGGTCGGCGAGCGCCGAGATGTCGTGGCGGATCACCAGTCGCTTCTGGCGCGTCTGGTCGACGACCTGCACGAACGCGCCGAGGCAGATCGTGATCAGGAACGCGATGATGAGCGTCGGCACGGCACGGCGCAGCGCAGGCTCCGCGATCAGGAGCCGATGATAGGCAGGTTTCGCGATCGATTGCGCCAATCCCTTGATCGAATCGGATTGGACGCACGCGTTCGCGGCGTCTGCACGCGACATGCCTAAAGCCCCCTGGAAACCTGCTTGCAACTGGACTTCGGAAGCAGCCCCACATCGCTTCCGAATCATGGTCGATTTGAATCCAGATTTCGCGGGCTGTCGAGAGTCAACGAATCGTTAACGCGAATTTATTCTTATCCAACGCGCAGTTTGTGCGTCGCGCGTCCGCAAACTTACGTGCGCGGCGAGTCCGAAACCAGAACGTGTGACTCCTCGCACATTCTCCGTCACGCGCGCGGCGGTTCGGCGTGACTGATGACGCGCTTCACGCTGGGGAACGCGCGCCGCAACGCGCGCTCGATCGCGTCGACATGCTCGTGCACCCTGATCACGCTCATCGACGGCTCGGCGCGGCAGTGGAAGTTGACGATCTCGCCGGCATCGGTGTTGCGGACGCGGACATTGTGGATGTCGTGGATCTCGCCGCCGGCGGCATACTCCGTCAGGGCGGCGGCGATGGCCCGCACCCGTTCCGGTTCGGCGTCGACCCCGAACGGCAGTTCCGGTTCCAGCGGCTCGATATGGACGTCGACCTCGACGTCCGCGCCGAATTCTTCCTGGATGTTGCGTTCCAGGGTGTTGGCGACGTCATGGGCGGCGTCGAGCTGCATCCCGGCGTCGACCTCGAGGTCGATGCTGACGATCAGCTTGGCGCCGAGATCGTGCACGGTGACGTGGTGGATGGCGAGGCCCGAATTGTGGGCGATGACCATGATGCGGTCGCGCACGGTCTCGTTGTCGCGCGCCACGGGGACTGCTGTGAAGGTAAGGTCGGTATCGCCGAAGGCCTTCTCGACAGCTGCTTGCGCGCTGCGCTTGATGTCCTCGACCCGGTCGATGGGGTAAGTCCGCGGCACCTTTGCGATCGTGTCGATGAACGTGGTGGCACCGACCATGCGCACGCGGAGCCGCTCGACGTCGATCACACCCGGCACGCTGCGGATCGCGGCCGTGGCCGTCTCATGCGCGCCTTCCGGGGCGCGGTCGACCAGCGTCTGCACGGTCGAGCCGGCCATGCGCAGGCCGAGCAGGGCGATCATCACGGCCACCGCGGCGGCGGCAGCCGCGTCGCCCCACCAGAAGCCGAGGCCGGCGAGGATCAGGCCCACGATCACGGCGAACGAGCCCATCACGTCGGAGGCGAAATGCAGCGCGTCGGCGGCGAGCGCCTGGCTCCTGGTCTCCCGCGCGGCACGGTGCAGGGCGCGGGCGCGCCAGAGATTGACGACGATGTCGATCACCAGCACCACGAACGGCACGGCCGAAATGGTCGGTGGCGCGGTTCCCTCGCGCAGGCGGCTGTAGGATTCGACCAGAATGCCGCCGGCGAGCACATAGAGCAGGGCGGTGACGCCCAATGCCGAGACGCTTTCGAGCTTGCCGTGGCCGTAATGATGCTCCTCGTCCGCCGGCTTGTCGGACACCCGCACCACCGCCCAGGTGATGATGGTCGCGACCAGGTCGATCGAGGAATGCAGCGCCTCCGAAATCAGCGCCAGCGAGCCGATCGCGATCCCGACCGCGAACTTGGCCGCCGCCATGCCGCCACTGGCGAAGATCGAGATCGCTGCGACCGAGGTCTTGTCGTGTTGGGAGCTCATGGCGGGGATTTAGCAGCCCAGGGGCGAACATCAAGCGACGATCCACAGGCGTACACGCTAGTGAGTTGCAGGAGCGGGCGCCTCCACCTCCGTCATGCCCGGGCTTGTCCCGGGCATCCACGATCTTTCTAAATCGCGGGAAAGACGTGGATGGCCGGGACGAGCCCGGCCACGACGAGCTGAGAGAGCGCGCCATATGGCCTCTCGCCGCTGCCCGCGGTCACTAGAGCGTCACAACGATCTTCCCCAGGTGCTTGTTGGCCTCCATATGCTCGAACGCCTTGTCGATGTCGTCGAAGGCAAACACCTTGTCGATCGGCAGCTGGAGCTTGCGCGACTCGACCGCGCCCCAGATGTCCTTCTTGACCTCGTCGAAGATCTCACGGACTTCCGCGATGGTGCGGGTGCGGAAGGTAACGCCGACATAGTCGATGCGGCGCGCCGCATGCAGGTCGAAGTTGAAATCGGCATGGGTGCCGCCGAGCCGGCCGACATTGACGATGCGACCCTTGACCCTGGTCGCTGCAAGGTTCTGGTTGGCGACTTGGCCCGAGACCTGGTCCACGATGAGGTCGACACCTTCGCCGTTCGTCGCCTTCAGCACCTCGTCGACCCATGTGGGGTCGGAGGAATCGACCGCGAGGTCGGCGCCATACTCCTTCAGCCGGCCGCGACGATAAGCATCGGTCGAGGACCCGATCACGAGCCTGGCGCCCTTCAGCTTCGCAATCTGCATCGCCATCAGGCCGACGCCGGAGCTTGCGCCCTGGATCAGCACGACCTGCCCGGGCTGCACGCCGCCGATGGTGACGACGGCGTTGTGCATGGTCGCGAGTGCGACGGGCAGGGTGGCGGCTTCCTCGAAGTTCATGTTCGAGGGCGCGCGGAACAGCCGGCCGTGATCGGCGAGCGTGTATTCGGCAAACGCCGCGCCGCCCGAGCCCATGATGCGGTCGCCGACATTGACGCCCTTGGCATCCGGTCCGAGCGCAGCGACCTCGCCGGCCCATTCCATGCCGAGCACGGTGCCGGCGCCGCCGGCGGCGCCATGGGCGTGGCCCTTGCGCATGCCGGTGTCGGCGCGATTGAGGCCACAGGCGCGGACCCGGACCAGCACCTGCGTGCCTTCAGGCTTTGGTTGAGCGACGTCGGAAATTGTAGCGCCACCAGGGCCGTAGACATAAGCCTTCATGTATTGCTCTCGCTTCTTGCAGTGATTATTCCGCAGCTTGCGCTGTCGGATGAACGATCATGCCTTCGAGCCGGCTGCGGACGATGGCCTCCGCTTCGCGCACGATGCGGGAGATCAGTTCGGCGCAGGTCGGGATGTCCTGGATAAGGCCCTGGACCTGGCCCGCCGACCAGATGCCTTCGTCCGAGTTACCAGTGGCGTAGACCATCTTGCCGCGGGCGCCCGCGACGAGCTCGCGGATGTCCTCGAACTTGGCGCCTTCCTTCTCCATCGCGACGACCTTGGTCGAGATCTCGTTCCTGGCGACGCGGGAGGTGTTGCGCATGGTGCGGAAGATCAGCTCGGTCTCGCGCTCGTCATTGGCGACGATCTTCTCCTTGATGAGCTGATGAATGGGGCTCTCTTTGGTCGCCATGAAGCGGGTGCCCATGTTGATGCCTTCGGCGCCCAGCGCCAGTGCGGCGACCAGGCCGCGGGCGTCTGCAAAGCCGCCGGAGGCGATCATCGGGATCTTGATCTTGTTGGCGGCGGCCGGGATCAAAATCAGGCCGGGGGTGTCGTCCTCGCCGGGGTGGCCTGCGCATTCGAACCCGTCGATCGAGATGGCGTCGACGCCCATGCGCTCGGCGGAGAGCCCGTGACGGACGCTGGTGCATTTGTGCACGACCTTAACGCCGTGCTTCCTGAACTCGTCGACATGTTCCTGCGGCTTGTTGCCGGCGGTTTCGACCACCTTGATACCGCTCTCGATGATGGCGGCGCGGTATTCGGCATAAGGCGGCGGCTTGATCGCGGGCAGGATGGTGAGGTTGACGCCAAACGGCTTGTCGGTGAGATCGCGGCAGCGGGCGATCTCCTTCCTGAGGTCCTCCGGCGTCGGCTGGGTCAACGCCGTGATGAAACCGAGCGCGCCGGCATTGGCGACGGCGGCGACCAGCTCGGCGCGCCCGACCCATTGCATGCCGCCCTGGACGATCGGGTGCTCGACACCGACGAGCTTGGTGAACCGTGTCTGCAGCATGATCTGTTTCCTCCGCCCGTGTGGCGTTCTGTTATCGTTTGATGGCGGCAGGATGCCGCCCGGGTCGGGAAAAGTCTATTGGGAGAGCGTGCGGTGGAGGCGGGTCGATCATGCGGGGAGCGGGGGATTCCGCGGGGCGGATAATTGAGGTGGGTAGCACCGGTGGCGCGAGGGTTTTGTGCGCCGCTGCTTCAACATCGTCATTGCGAGCGCAGCGAAGCAATCCCGGCTGTCCCCGTGGAGGGATTCTGGATTGCTTCGCTGCGCTCGCAATTGACGGAGGATGAGGAGCTTTCGGAGACCATCAACTTGCATTTCCGTCGCAAGACACGCCTTCGCATCCTCGCGGCGTATCCGCCCGAGCTTTGCCTGGTCGCATCACCCTCGCGGTAACAAGGGCGCAGGGAAGGCCGGGCGCCGGCTGGCACCCGCAAGTCCGTGCGCCAAAGGAATGCACACGGGGTGGACCACAGGTCAGCCAATCGCCCGGCCTTCCCTGCGCGATGGTTTACGGCGTACTTCGTGCTCTCCCCGGGGAGCGATGCACTATTGCCCCCGTCGCCCCGCAGATCGCTGATGCGCGCGCCCGGTCGGGCAGCACGCATCACCACAGGACTTGACGCACAGACCCCGGGCGTCAGGACCACACGACTTGACCGTCCGCGCACGTCCTCGCTGGGCCTTCGGGAGCTGGCGTGTGCTCGCACCCGAAGCCATGCGAAGACGCTGTCGGCGCCGTGTCGTAGGCACGAAAGCCTGTGCTCACGGTTTCCCGCCCTGCAAGGCTCGCCGCGCCCGACGCCGTCGCGTCCATCGCTGCCCAACCCGCGGTTCGTGACGATCGCGATCCGCCCCTTGTCCCGGGTCAGGGTATCGCGTACGTACGACAAATCCGAATTTCGGTAAAGTGGAATATTTTCGCGGGCAGGGATTGACAGGCGGGGTGGGAAATTTGCGCGGGTGTTTTGCCCGACGGGCAAGAAGGCTTCAGCTACTCCGTCGACAGCCGCACCATCTGGCGGCCGCCGTTCATTTCCTTGAGGCTGTTGACGAAGTTTTCCGGGCGCTGCCAGCGGTTGGGGACCTTCAATCCCATGTACTCGGCGATGTCGCCGATGAACCCGGTGCAATTGGTGGTCTCGGCGTTCCAGACCGGCGAGTTCGCTTGCAATTTCTTGATATAGGCAAACACGCGCTTGGCGTCGGCTTCGTTGAGATAGACGCGGTAGTTCGCGGTCAGATAGTCTGGGTCGAGATCGCCGTAACTCGCGCCGGTCTCCGCCGGCACCCAGGTGAGGTGACCGAGCACATAGGCCCAGGTGTCGCCGGCGGGCGTGAGCCCTGCCACCTCGACGGCGCGCTCGCTGGTCTTGCCGTACCAGACGAAGGCGTGGCCCCAGCTCGCGGCCGTGCGGGCGCGGAAATCGACGTAGTACGGACCTTTCTCCGCGCGCGCGACCGCGCGCCGCGTCGTTTGCGGCGCCGGCCGTGATACGGTGTCGGTCGTGGCAAGCGCGTTTGCATCGGCAACGCGCTTGTTCGCTTCGTGGGCCGAGGCCGAGGGTGTCGTACACGCGAGCATGGCAGCGAGCGCGAATCCCGCAAGGATGCAGGGTCCCGATCGATCAGGTTTGTTCGTCACGCTATGCCCCTCGACTGTCGGCCACTCACGCAGAGTGCCTCTTCTGCGCGTATTCGCTAAGGCGTCAGTAGCGCGCCGCGACCGGGCCGGGCGCCTTGCCGATCGGGGCCTTTCCAACCGGGCTCTTGCCAATCGGCATCTTGCCGATCGGCGCCTGCTCTGAATAGACGGGAACGGGCTGGCGGCGCGGCAGATCCGCAGCGTTCGCAGCCGTCACCAGAGCAAACGTAGCACCCACGACAAATACAATCTTCTTCACAGTCATACCCCTAGAAGGTTTGGTCCAAACACGGCACCGCCGTGCCCCCAGACACGCTCACAGAAGGGCGGCCGAATGCGTCCACAGTGCGGCGCGCCGGCGACATGTTGGCGGCATATGCCGGGCGCGCGGAGATGTGATGTGTCTGAAAGTTTCGGAGCCCGCGGCTGGTAGCAACCATTAAGAACGGTTGCTACGAGGCTCACCCGATCCGGTTCAGGCTGTTCCGGATCGTCGAGAAGATGCCGCCGATGTCTTTTCGCAAGCCGTCGAGCGCGTTGAAATTGTCGAAGATGCGGGCGAGGCGGTCTTCGACCTCGCGCTTGCTCCTGGTCAGTGCGTCGACGCGCGAGGCGAGGGTGACGTCGCCGCTCGCCTCGATCTCGCCGACGGTTTTGGCGAGGAGATCGCGCGTGGTGCCGACGTCCGCGATCAGGGCCTCGATGCCGAACACGGGGGCCTTCAGCGGGACGAGGTCGGCCTGCGACTTCGACAGCTCCGTCTTGAAGGCGTTCAGCGTCGCCAGCGTCTCCTGTAACGCGCCGAGGCGCTGGCGCGACTGGAGAACAAAATCGTTCAGCGCATTCTGGCGGTCGGCAAGCGTCTTGCCGTCGGCGTCGGTCTCGACACCGGCGAGCGAGCGTTCGAGCTGGGCCTGGCGCTGGCCGAGCTCTTCGAAGTCGAGTCCGATGCCTTTCAGGATGTGGAAGCTGTCGTCGATGCGGGCCAGGCGCTGCTCGATCTCGATCTTGTTCTTCGACAGGGTCTCGACGCGGGCGCCGAGAGGGGCTTCGCCGCCGGACTCGAGCTCGTCGATGCTCTTGGCGAGGCGCTCATGACCGAGGCTCAGCTCGCCGATCAAGGCATTGAGGCCGGCGTCCGACGCGCGCAGCGGCACCAGCTCGGCGTGGGACTTCGCCAGATCTTCCTTGTACCGGTTCAGGGTCGCAAAGGTGTCCTGGACCGTACCGACCCGCGACAGCAGCGTCGATACGTCGCGCGCGATGTCCTTGAGCCGGTCGGCGAGGTTGTTCTTGCGGTCGTCGGTCTCGAGGTCGTGCAGCGAGCGTTCGAGCTGGTTCTGGCGGTCGCGGATCTCGGTGAAAACCGGCTCCACCGCGCGGCGCTGCTCGGCGGCCTTGCCGACCATGTCGCGCAGTTCCTGCTGGCGGCGGCGGATTTCGGCGAGCTGGTCGTGCATGTCGGTGGATTCGTTGCGGCCGCGCTGGAGCAGTGCCCGCTGCTCGGTCTCGCCCAGCTTGTCGTGCAGGGCGGAGACGGCCTCCCGGGGATCGCTCTCGATCAGGTGCTGGACGGTGGCGTCGATGTGGTTCTGCAGGGCGTGGGCGACGACGACGTCCTCGCGGGTCTTCTTGAGGCGGTCGCGCAATGTGTCGAGGCGCCGGTCCTGGCGCGAGAGCCGCCAGGCGGAGGCGGCGATCAGTGCCAGCGCCAGGGCCAGGATTGCGCCGGTGGCAATACGCTGCGGGACGGGCAGGCCTCCGAACCAGGCAGGCAGGTGGCCGACATCGTAACCGAGCGCCTGCTGGGCGAAGATCGCGATGGCGGCGAGCAGAACAAACCACGCAACCAGGAAAAACAGCCACATCGTGACTTCCTCACGCCGGCACATTATCGCCATAGTTGCTATTGGAGAGCGGAACCGAGATCAAGGGCCGCAGGGCTTGCCGGAGGTTTCCGGTAGCGCGATCCACGGCCTGCCGCGTCAGCCGATCGATGGAGGGGCGGCGCGGGTTGCCGGGGTTTCCCGACGCGGGGTGGGGCGCTGGCGTCCTCCGCCGTCATTCCGGGGCGCGCGCGGCGCGAGCTCGGAATCCATTGATCTGCAGTCTCTGCCGCCCGATGGATTCCGGGCTCGGCGCTGCGCGCCGCCCCGGAATGACAGAGTGCGCTACAGCCGAAACTCGTTGGTCAACTCGCCGATGCCGTCGATCGCGACGGTTACCGTGTTCACGGGCTCTTTCATCACGCCGACGCCGACCGAGGTGCCGACGGCAATGAGGTCGCCGGGAAGCAGGGTCATGTCGTGGGAGATCCGGCTGACCAGCTCCTGCGCGGTGAAGATCATGTCCGATATCGGATAGTTCTGCCGCTCCGCGCCGTTGAGGATGGTACGGACCACCAGCTTGGCCGGATCGAGACCGGTGGCGATGACCGGGCCGAACGGGCCGTAATCGTCGATGCCCTTGGCCCGCGCCCATTGCGGGAAGGTCGGGTCGCTGGTCAGGATGTCGTTGGCGGTGATGTCGTTGACGCAGGTGTAGCCGAAGATGAAGCTGTCCGCTTCCGCCGGCGACACCCGGGCACAGGTCTTGCCGATGACGATGCCGAGCTCGCCTTCATAGGTGGTCTTGCCGTCGTAATGAGAGGGGCGGCGGATCACGGCGCCGGGTGTCGTGATGCTGGTGGTGGCCTTCAGGAGGTAGAGCGGCTCCGGCGGCTCGGGCTGGTTGAGCTTGGCCGCGAGCGCGTGAAAATTATTCCAGAGCGCGACGATCTTGCTGGGCGCGCAGGGCGCGAGCAGTTCGACCTCCGACAGCGCCAGCGTCCTGCCGGTGGCTGCATGGCGGCCGAACATCTCGCCCTCATGCACGCTGATGCCCGACGAATTCAGCGTGCCGAAGCCGGTCGCACCGCTCTTGCGGAAGCGGAGCCATTGTTTGACCTCGCCAGCCATCACGCCACCGCCAATGCGCGCGGATCTGATGGCGTCGAGATGCCATCGTAGAGACCGGCGATGCGGGCGCGCTGGGTCACCATCGCCAGCACTGAATCGAGCGCGGGGGTAGCGACGCCGGTGAGGCGGCCCATCTCCTGAACGACGGTGACGAGCGGGTCGATCTCCATCGGGCGGCCGCGCTCGAGATCCTGGAGCATCGAGGTCTTGTGCGCGCCGACCTTGCGGGCACCTTCGATGCGGCGCTCGACGTCGACGCGGAATTTGACGCCGAACGTTTCGGCGATGCCTTGCGTCTCCATCATGATCGCGCGCGACAGTGCGCGGGTGGCCGGATCGGTGCAGATCACGTCGAGCGTTGCATGGGTGAGTGCGCTGATCGGGTTGAAGCAGACATTGCCCCACAGCTTGAGCCAGATCTCGTCGCGGATGCGGTCGAGCACCGGCGCTTTCAGCCCGGCTGCGACGAAGAGATCGGCGAGGCGCTGCACGTCTGGGGTGATCTCGCCGGAGGGCTCGCCGAGCGGAAAGTTGTTGCCGTAGACGTGACGGATCACGCCGGGCGCCTCGATCTCGGTGGCGGGATAGACGATGCAGCCGATGGCGCGCGCGGCGCCGATTTCGCGCCACTGCCGTCCGCCGGGGTCGATGCTCTCCAGCGTCGCGTTCTCGTATTGGCCGCCATGCTTGTAGAAGTACCAGTAGGGGATGCCGTTGACGGCGGTGACGATGCGGGTGTGGGGCCCGAGCAGTGGCTGCATCGTCTCGATCACGCCGGTGATCGAGTGCGCCTTCAACGTGATGATGATGTAGTCCTGCACGCCGAGCTCGGCGGGATCGTCGGTGCAGCGCGGATGCACGGTGTGCTTCTCCTCGCCCGCGAGCAGCGTCAGGCCGCGCTGGCGCATCGCGGCAAGGTGCGCGCCGCGTGCGACCAGGCTGACGTCGGCGCCCGCGCGCGCGAGCTGAACCCCGAGATATCCGCCGATTGCGCCGGCGCCGTAGATGCAGATCTTCATGGAATCCTCGCGAAGCAGCGGAAGCCGGATTTCGGGACGAAAGATCCGGTCCGGCTCGGAAGGGTCCGAGCCGGGTCCGGTAGTCGCAGGGGAAGTGAGGCGCTTTAAGCTGCTTGCGGCGTGCCGTTGATCGCTTCGTCGATGAAGGATGCGATGTCGCGCATGCTGATGACGGAGACGAGGCTGTAATCGTCGATGACGGGGAGGTGCCGGATGTGATTCCGGTTCATCAGATGGCGGACGTGCTCGATCGTGTCGCTCGACGTGCAGGACACGAGCTGTTGCACCGAGACGAGCTGCGAGACCTTGACGTTGACGGCATTGGCACCGTCCTCGGCAACGGCGCGCACGACGTCGCGCTCGGTGAACATGCCGACCGCGGTGTTACCCTCGGAGCGGACCACGTCCTTCACGACTAGTGCGCTGATATTGTTGGCGCGCATCAGCTTGGCGGCGATACCCACCGTTTCGTTCATTCGCACCGTGACAACGCGCGGTGTCTTCTTGCGCAGAATGTCTCCGACCAGCATTGCAACCTCCTGGGTGAATGATGAGCCAAGTGTGGTATACATAATGCCAATCGTCAAGCTTTCGATTTGGCTATCCGAAAAATCTTGCGGCAGTCATGCTGACGTTTGCCGTGAGCCAAAAAGAAAGGGGCGCATCGCTGCGCCCCTCTCTCACCCGTGCAAGGTGCGTGTTCGTTATGCCGTCTCGGTCTTGGCGTTCCCGGTCGCGGCGTTGGCGCTCTCGGCTTCCTTGCCGAGGATGAAGGAGCGGCGCATCGGCTTGATCACGAACAGCGCCGTCAGCGCCGCCGTCGCGTTCAGCGCCACCGCGACCACGAATACGGCCTTCCAGCCATAGGTGGCCGAGATCACGCTTGCGAGCGGAACGAGCAGGGATGCCGTCCCCTTCGCGGTGTAGAGCATACCGTTGTTGGTGGTTGCGAACTTCGAGCCGAAGGTGTCGCCGCAGGTCGCCGGGAACAGCGAGTAGATCTCGCCGAACACGCCGAAATAGACCGCGGTGGCGAGCACGAAGACGACGGGCACGTGGCCATAGGCCGACAGCGTCAGCAGCATCAGCGCGGCGGTGCCGAAGGCGATGAACATGGTGTGCTCACGGCCGATCGTGTCGGAGACGAAGCCGAAGAAGGGACGTCCGAAACCGTCGAAGATGCGGTCGAGCGAGATCGCGAACGTCAGTGCCGCCATTTGGAAGCCGGCGAGCGTGACCGGCGTGTCGGCGATCTTGAAGTCGTGCGCGATCGGGGCGATCTGCGCCGCAGTCATCAGGCCTCCGGAGGCGACCATGACGAAAACGAGATACATCACCCAGAAAATAGGGGTGCGCAGCACCTGCGGCGGGGTGAAGTCGATCTTGGTCTGCGGCAGATTGAGCTGCTTCTTCTTCGGCGGGATCGAGATCCGCGGCGGCTGGATGAAGAAGGCGAGCACGAAAACGATTACACCCTGGCCGATGCCGAAGGTGAGGAACGCGTGCTGATAGCCGCTCGTTGCGATCATGGTCGCGATCGGCACGACGGTGAGCGCAGCGCCTGCGCCGAAGCCGGCGGCAGTCGCACCGGCGGCAAGGCCCCGACGATCGGGAAACCATTTCAGCGCGTTGCCGACGCAGGTGCCGTACACCGCGCCCGCGCCCATGCCGCCGATGATCGCGGCCGCGTAGAGCAAAGTGAGGCTATCGGCATAGGAGTTGAGAATCCACGACAGCGCGATCATGACGCCGCCGAACATGATGACGATGCGCGGGCCGTACTTGTCGACGAACCAGGCCTCGATCGGCACCAGCCAGGTTTCGGTGACGACGAAGATGGTGAAAGCGAGCTGGATCGCGGCGCGTCCCCAATGGTGCGCGTGGTCGATCGGATCGACGAACAGCGTCCAGCCATATTGCAGGTTGGCGATCATCGCCATGCAGACGATGCCCATGACCAGCTGGAGCCAACGGAAACCTGTGCGGAGAGGCGCGGCCGTGACAGCGCCATCGGTGCTGGAAATCATCAAGAACCTCCCAAGCGCCTGTCTGCTTCGACACCGGTTGCAAGATGACCTGATGTCGCAATATTGTGGCTTATCGTCGCAAGCGCTGCTGCGACCTTGGTATACCATATTCCAGATTGCAAGCCCTATCTTGGCGGGCCGCAGATAAAATATGCGGAGTTCCGTCTGGGAACGGCGGGTTCATGAAAACGTCGCGCAAACGAAAACGCCCGGCCGCGAGGCCGGGCGTTTTGCGCGAGAAGCGCTTTTGGAGTGCGTCAGACGGTCGATTGCGCGACCACAACCTTGCGCCAGGGCTTGAGCACCGCGATCGCCAGCGCCGAGGCCAGGATGTTGGCGCCGGCCGCGATGATGAACACGTTGTCCCAACTGCCCGACGACTGCTGCATGTAGTTGCCGATCGGGACCAGCAGCGCGGCGGTACCCTTGGCGGTGTAGAGCAGGCCGGCATTGGTGGTCGCGAACTTGGCGCCGAACGTGTCGGTGCAGGTCGAGGGGAACAGCGAGTAGATCTCACCCCAGGCGAAGAACACGAAGCCCGAGAGCAGCACGAACCAGAGCGGATCGTGGCCCCAGAGGTAGAGCATCCAGATGCCGATACCTTCCATGCCGAAGGCGATGAACATCGTGTTCTCGCGGCCGATCATGTCGGAGATCCAGCCGAAGAACGGACGCGTCAAGCCGTTGAGCACGCGGTCGATCGTGGCCGCGAAGGTCACCGCGGTCATCGTCACCGCCATCAGCGTGACGGGCACGTTGTCGATCTTCCAGTCGGCCGCGATCGGCTTCAAATTGGCCGTCACCATCAGGCCGCCGGCGCCGACGATCACGAACATGAAGTACATCAGCCAGAAGATCGGCTGACGCAGCACCTCCGTCGGCTGATAGTTGCGGCGGGTCTGCTGCAGATTGGCGTTCGCCACCACGCTGGGCACCTGGCCTGCCTTCGGCGCCAACAGGAAGAAGGCGAGAATGCAGATAATGATGCCTTGTCCGAGACCGAAATAGAGGAAGGTGGTCTGGAAACCGCTGTCCTTGATCATGGCCTGGATCGGCGCGACGGTCAGCGCAGAGCCTGCACCGAAGCCCGCGGCCGTGATGCCCGCCGCAAGACCACGCTTGTCGGGAAACCACTTCAGCGCGTTGCCGACACAGGTGCCGTAGACGCCGCCGGCGCCGATGCCCGCGACGATCATGCCGAGATAGTAGCCGTTGAGCGTGGTCGCCTGCGCGTTGATGGCCCAGCCGATGGCGCAGAGCACGCCGCCGACCAGCACGACGAGGCGCGGGCCGTATTTGTCGACGAACCATCCTTCGATCGGCACGAGCCAGGTCTCGAACAGCACGAACAGCGTAAAGGCCCATTGGATCGACGCGCGATCCCAGCCGAACTTCTTCTGGATGTCGGGGACGAAGAACGTCCAGCCGTATTGATAGTTGGCGATCATCACCATCGCCGCGACACCGACCGCCAATTGCGCCCAGCGATACGTGTCGCTAACGCGCGCGGCGGTTGGGGCCGTTGCCTGCACCATGTCCGTCATAAAGCCTCCCGTGGCGCCTCTAATTTTTCTGCGAGCGCTGGAGGGGCATTCTTGTATGCATTATGCCAAGCTTCAAGCGCTGGTCCGGCCACCGTGCGCAAATGTCGCAGGACCGCACCCGGCTGCGGCTGTGACTCAGGACAGCACAAGTAGAAATGGCCCCGTCATCCGGGGCCATTCATCAAAAGTCGTATGCAAACCGATATAAAACCGTCCCGCAGCGCGGCGGCGGGGAGGCTGCCCGGCTTACAGGCCGAAGCGCGGCAGGTCGCCGTTGTGGTTCGAGATCTTGGCGCTCGCCATCAGGAGGCGGTCGATCGTGGCCATCAGGCGGGCGAACAGCGAGGAGGAGGGGGCGAGAGCGACGGAAGCGGTCTTGGACATCGGAAATCCCTTTCTTGAGACGGTCAGCAGTGCTGTCTCATTTCGAAGGGCAATCTATGTATACCAGATGCCAAAGTCTATGCATGCCATTGCATAGCAGCATTTAGCTCTTCGCATTGCAGCATAACAATCCGTTAAATCGGCCGATTTGAGCGCGATATGCCCCAACCCCGCCGAAACTCTATCATTTGACCGCCGATGTCCAAAAAACGGAGCCTTGGCAGCGGTGCGCGAAGCCGCTAGTGGTCTGCCCCCTTCCAATCATCTGTCAGAGTGGTTCATGTCGAGCGCCTCGCCCGCCGTCTCGATCGGCATCGATTTTGGGACCAGCAACACGGTCGTGGCCCTTGCGGCGGACGACCGCCGGGTGGAGGCCATCCGCTTCGATCATGGCGGACAGCGCCACAGTGTCTTCGTATCGGCGCTGTGCTTCTGGGAGGACCGGCCGGGAGCCGGCGCCCAGGCCGAAGGCGGTCCGTGGGCGATCGAGACGTTCCTCGAGGGACGGCATGTCTACCGCTTCCTCCAGTCGTTCAAGACCTTCGCCGCGAGCTCCAGCTTCAACACCACCCAGGTGTTCCGGCAGCGCTACAAGTTCGAGGATATTCTGGCGGCGTTCCTGCGGACCCTGGCGCGCCATGGCGGTGACAGATTCGGCTTCGAGACGTCCACCATCACGGTCGGCCGCCCCGTCCGCTTCGCCGGCGGCAATCCCGACGAGGCGCTAGCGATGCAACGTTACCGGGCCGCGTTCGAGCGCCTTGGCGCCGGCCACGCGCGCTATGTCTACGAACCCGTGGGTGCAGCGTTCTCCTTCGCCCGCCGTCTGGAGCGCGATGCGACCGTGCTGGTTGCGGATTTCGGCGGCGGCACCAGCGATTTCTCGGTGATGCGGTTCTCGCGTGCCGGCGGCGCCTTGCGCGCCGAGCCGCTCGGCCATGCCGGCATCGGGATTGCGGGCGATACCTTCGATTACCGCATCGTCGATCACGTCGTCTCGCCGCGGCTGGGCAAGGGCTCGAGCTTCCGGTCGTTCGACAAGGTGCTGCCGATCCCCACCGGCCACTACACAAATCTCGCGCGCTGGCATCAGCTCGCGATGATGAAGAGCAACGGCGACCTGCGCGAGCTCCGGGAGCTTGCGCGCACCGCGGTGAAGCCGGCTCTGCTCGAGGATTTCATCACCATCGTCGATCTCGACCTCGGCTTTTCGTTGTACCGCGCGGTGTCTGACGCCAAGGTCGCGCTGTCGGCGCAGGACCAGGTGGAGTTCCGCTTCAAAGGCGGCGGGGTCGACATTGGCTCGACCATCACACGGAAGAATTTCGAAGCCTGGATTGCCGACGATATTGCGAGGCTCGGGGCCACCGTCGACAAAGTGCTGGGCGAAGCCGGCATCACCGCGCGCGAGATCGAAAAGGTGTTTCTGACCGGCGGCACGTCCTTCGTGCCCGCTGTCCGAAAACTGTTCGCCGAGCGGTTCGGCAACGAACGACTGATGTCGGGCGACCAGTTCGAGTCGATCGCCTACGGCCTTGCTTTGATCGGACACAGCCCGGACCCCGACCGCTGGACCGCAAGCGGCGGGATTGCGCCGCGGGCAGGGGCGTAGTGCATTTCGCGATTGTGTGCGCGCCTCGTCCTTCCAGACGCTATTACTTGATCTCAGGCTCGACGAGCCTCGCCAGATTGCGCAGCGATTCCTGCCAGCCGAGATAACATGCCTCCGGCGGGATGACGTCGGGAATGCCGGCCTGCGTGATATCCACCCCGGTGCCGACGGATACTTTCTTCAGGATCACGGTGACCTGGATCTCGCCCGGCAGATTGGGATCGTCGAACCTGTCGGTGTAGCGCAGACGTTCGCCGGGGACGAGTTCGAGATATTCGCCGCCGAAAGCGTGGCTGTTGCCCGTCGTGAAGTTGCGGAACGACATCTTGAACGTGCCCCCGACCTTCGGCTCGAAATGATGGACGGTGCAGGTGAAGCCGTTCGGCGGAAGCCATTTCGCCAGCGCATCCGCCTCCAGGAAGGCGCGATAGACTTTCTCCGGGCTGGTGGTCAAAACTCGGTGCAGGCGAACAGTGCTGGGCATGATCATCTTCCTCATGAATCGCCGGGCTCGACGTCAGCGTCTATTGCCCTTTCATGTCTAGATGACGGACGAGATACCGCCGATCCGACAGCGCGTCTCGAATTTTTTGATGGATGATTGGCAGACTGCCGCCACGTCCTGCGGCGTCATGGTGAATGCCAGCTTTGTAACAGCGGATCGTCGGAATGTTCCGCCCGCCTGCTGCGTGAGGCGCCGACGGCGGAAGCTGGCCGGCGATCACGCGCTCGACTGCATCGGTTGCAGTTATTGATCGAGTCGAATCTGCGCGGTTTTGACAATGTCCTGCCAGCGCGCGATCTCTTCGGTCATCCGCCGCTTGAGCGGTTCGGGGCCTCGCTGGTCCGGCGGTGGCAGGATCAAGCCTACCAGATCGAGCCGTCTCCGCACGTCGTCATCGTCAAGCGCTGAGCGAAGCGCATCCGAGAACCGGTCGCGAATGGCGTCGGGAGCGCCTTTCGGCAGGTAGAACGCGAACCAGCTCGATGCGACAAACTGCGGAAGCCCTGCTTCCCGGGACGTCGGTGTGTCCGGCAATTGCGGAACACGTGCGGCGGCCGAAACGGTCAGAAAGCGCAGATTGTTGTCACCCAGGAAGGGAAGAACGTCGCCCAACAGTCCACAACTGAAGTCGCTGCGGCCCGCGACCAGATCGGTCATCGCCAGCGCTGATCCGCGATATGGCACCTCCACCGGCTTGAATCCGATCACGGAGGTGAACAGCAGACAGCTGATATGGCTGATCGAACCGACACCCGCATGGCCCAAGGTGAGGTCCGGGCCACGCGCCTTGGCGATCGCGATGAACGACGCCATGCTATCTGCGGCGAGATCGCGGCGAACGACGACGAGGATCGGCGTTTCCGCAACCAGGCCAATCGGCGTGAAATCAACCAGCGGGTCATAACGGAGGTTTGGATACAGCGCGACTGATGCCGCATGCGTCCCGACGTGACCGCTGACGAGGGTATAACCGTCGGGCGCGCTTTTCGCGACGCGCGTTGAGCCGGTCGTGCCGCCCGCCCCGGCGACGTTCTCGACGATGATCGGCTGCCCGAGTTTTCGCGCCATGTGTTCGGACACGATCCGGCTCATCACGTCATTCGGGCCGCCAGCCGCGAACGGGACGACCAACGTGATCGGCCGTGACGGGAACGGCGACTCGGCCTGTGCCGCATTCAATAGTGTCAGCACCGCAACTGCGACGAGGGCCGTGTGCTTGCGTTTCAGAATCATATGGCCTCACTCCGCATCAATGGCATCGCCTTGCACCGCCGCGAGGACACGATCGACCTCACGGCCGGACAGGCCGATGTATCGAGCCGGGTCCGCAGCCGCCTCGATCTCATGGGGCGCGATGTGGGCCGTCACGGCCGGATCTCGCGAAAGGCTCTGGGCTAGTGTCAGGCCTGAAGCGATGGCGTGCGTGCATGCCGCACCCACCATTTCGTGCGCATGATGGCGCCCGACGTGCGGAGCCAGCACCATCATGACGGCCTCGGCGGCGATGAGCCCCTGCGTCCGCCCAAGATTGGCCTGCATCGCATCGGGTCTGACGACCAATCCGCTGCAGAGGCGAACAGCGTTGTCCATGGCCCGGGAGACCAGCACGAACGCTTCCGGCAGCAACAACCATTCGGCTTGCCACGGTCCCGTCGCCCGTTCGTGGTCGTGGACCGAAGCGTCGAGCATGGCGCTTGCCAGCCGGCGCAGCGACGGTCCGGTGCTGAGAATTTGCTCGCAGATGATCGGGTTGCGCTTGTGCGGCATGGTGCTGGAGGCGCCATGGCCCTGGCCGCCTGGCTCCAGCACTTCGCCGACCTCGGTCTGCGCCATCAACACGACATCGGTCGCGATCTTGCTCAGGGTCGCGGAGATCAGCCCAAGCAGGCAAACCGTCTCGGCCAAACCATCCCGCGCGGCATGCCATGCCACCAGTGGCTCGCCGAGTCCGAGTTCGTGGGCCAGTGCAGCGCGGACGCTGGCGCCATCATCGCCGAGCGATGCGAACGTGCCGACCGCGCCGCCGAACTGGACCTGGAGGACTCTTGGTTTGAGTTCGGCGAGACGTTGCCTGTGGCGCAGCAGGCCCGACAGCCAGACGGAAACCTTGAACCCGAAGGTGATCGGGATCGCGTGTTGAAGCTTGGTCCTGCCGACCATGGGCGTATCGCGATGGGTACGCGCCAGATCCGCAAGCGTCGATATCAGGCGCTCCAGATCGCGGTGGATGAGCTCGAGTGCGTCGCGTATCTGCATCACGAGCGCGGTGTCCATGATGTCCTGACTCGTGGCGCCCCAATGGACGAATTCGCCATGGGGTTCGCCGGTGAGCCGGATCAACTGCTCGACCAGATTTACGACCGGCAAGCCGGCGCGCAAAGTGCCTGCGGCCAATTCATCGAGATCGAGTAGTTCAGTACGCGCAGCGGAGGCGATCGCAGCAGCAGCCTCGACAGGGATCACGCCGAGCTGCCCTTGAACCTTCGCCAGCGCGACCTCGACCAGAAGCATGGACTCAAGTGAATTGCGCTCACTGAAAATAGCGCGCATCGGGGCGGTGCTGAAGATATCGGCGAGGTGACGGCTGCTGAAGACCGATCCGGGCTCGAAACTCAGCATGGCCGTGTCGCGATCATGGACGACCGAACGCGCGCGCGTTCAAACCAGCCGGCAAGCCTTGGTCTCTCGGAACGCCATGACAGATGCCCCGCGCGAAAATCGATATAGTCAAGTGCACAGGCGAGCCCGATGTCGCCGAGGTCGAAGCGCCGGTCGTCGAGGTCGAATCGAGGTTCAATCGATGACAGCGTCCGCGCAATCGCTCGCTCCTGACGCGCAACCCAATCCGCCCAGCGCATCTCCGATGGCCTGCGCCCTTCGATAGCGCAGATGAAGGTTGCATCGATCAGGCCCTGATACAGAGCAACGCGTCCAAGACAGAGGTGTCGTGCAGGCTCCTCGTTCGGGATCAGTCGCGAGTCGATGGTCAGACCGTGCAGGGCCTGTCCGATCGTGTCGCTCTCGGTCACAAGCGTCCCGTTGGCGAGAACGAGTGCCGGCACTCTGGAGAGCGGGTTGATGTCGGTGAAATGATGCAGCTCGAGCCAAGGGTCGACTTCGATAAACTGAATCGCGTCGTTCAATCCGAGCTCATGAATGGCGACTCTTACCTTGCGGGCGTAGGGCGACGTCTGATTAAAAAATAGCCGCATCGGTCGGTATCGATCCCTCCGTCGTCGCGCCTCATTGCGCAGCCGTACGGCTTGACTTCGATCAAGCCTAGGTCACCCCCTCGTTTTGTAAAAATGCATTATTGCGATGCATGCGTTCTGAATTGGAGAACGCCGTCGAGCGCATGTGGCGCTCGGCAGCCCTCCCAGAGCAGCTGGCGGCGAATGATGAGTGTGCTCGGTGGCGGCGTCCTGGACCTACCGCCGGGCTCCCGAGGCGTTAAATTCGGTCAAGCCTTGCAAATGGCGAGGATGAGGTATACGTTGAGGCTGTTCGTTCAGCCGCTGTGCCTTGTTGAATGCGCCCGCGGGCTCCTTTTCCATAGACATCGACGAATAGAATTTGTTCTGCGTGACGATCACGCGGAACCTGCGCGTATGCGCTTTGGAGAAGAAAATGACGACAGGTACTGTGAAGTGGTTTAACGGCCAGAAGGGCTTTGGATTCATTCAGCCGAACGACGGCGGCAACGATGTGTTCGTTCACATCAGCGCGGTCGAGCGGGCTGGTCTTGCAGGTCTCGCTGAAGGCCAAAAGGTCAACTTCGAGCTCAAGACCGACAAGATGCGGGGCAAGGTCAGCGCTGAGAATCTCTCGCTGGCCTAAAGCCTTGGTGCCGTTTCACGGATGTACTGAAACGGCCATGCCACCCGCTCGATCCCAGGATTGAGCGGGTTTTTGTCCGTTGCAAAGCAGGGTGAATAATGAGCGCCAAGAGACCGGCCGAACCGTCACCCGAAAGCATCGCGCGTTCTAACCGTCAGCGTTTGGCCGCTGAGGAAGGCGCCCGGGCGATGGTTGATGTTGGCAAGCAAGCCGTCGATGTTCGCAAGAACATGGCGCGGCTTCGAGAGCTGCGCGAAGCCAAGGAAGCGGCAGACGCCGCCCTTCAGGCATCGTTGCCAGCGGTCACGCCAACGAAGCGCAAGAAGAAGGTGACGCCATAGCTGCCTTCCATTGCGCCGACGACAACTCGGAGAGGACCGACCACATGCCCAAGAGTGCGGGTCGTGCCTAGAATCAAGTCGGATGGCGGTGGTACCATCACCTTCTTTCTCGCGCTTGGCGCGGGCCGACAGATGTGCCGTCTTGCGACGACGTTCCTGACGCAGAAACAGGCTTTCAGCTATCTTCGCAAGAACCGGACGGAGCTCGAGCGGGTGGCGCGGGCGCAGCTCGCTTCTGGTGCCGTCGAAGACGGAATCGTCGTGCTATCGATGCTGTAGATCAGGCGGATTTCGGCGCCCCGCCTTCAGCGGAATCCGCGGTCGGAGCCTGGGACCGACGCTCTTATTCAGAGCCGCTTCCCGGCTTCGCCTCCCGGGCCAATCGCTCCGCTTTCAGCCGTTCGCGATTCTCGTTGAAGGAATTCTGGTCCTTCGCATAGTCGTTCATCGGCTTCTGCGTTGTCGCCGGCTTGAACGCCTTGTTGGCTTCACGCTTGGCGCGATCAGAGGATTGATCTTTCGACATTTAAGCCCTCAATTTAATCAACGAGCGTGGTCCTGGCGAGTGCCGGACGCGCCGCCGCCGTGCCTGAACTGAAAGGCCGACTTGCCACCCTCGCAAACGAAGGAGACCAGTTCTTCAGCGTGAGGCAGATCTTTGCGAGGCGTGCTGCACTCGCTGTGGAGATGACATGCTGGCATTTCCGGGCGTGCTCGCATTCCCGGGAGCACGGCGGACGAGGGAGTAACGGCCGGCCACCGCATCAGTTCCTCGCGGACCAATCTTTAATCCAGCCTTCGCGGCGCGGCAAGCGTGCCGATCGTGCGATGCAGCTCTTCCGCATCAACAAAAAGGCCGCCGAAGCCGGCGGCCTTTCGCGTCGTGAGATAAGCCCGCTTACTCCGCGGCCTGCTTCTGCGGCGGATCAAGCGCGCCGGACTTGTGGATATCGGCGACCTGATGGTCCGAGAAGCCGAGCACGGTGCGCAGGATCTCGTCGGTGTGCTCGCCGAGCAGCGGGGAGCGCTCCACATCGCTCGGGGAGTCCGACAGCTTGATCGGGTTGCCGACCGAGATGTACTTGCCCCGGGTGGGGTGGTCGACCTCGACCACGGTGCCGGTCGCGCGCAGCGACTGGTCCTCGGCGATCTCCTTCATCGACAGGATCGGTCCGCAGGGGATGTCGTCCTTGTTGAGGATTTCCATCGCCTCGAACTTCGTCTTCGTCATCGTCCACTGTTCGATGCGGCCGAAGATCTCGTTGAGGCGCGGCAGGCGGACGGCCGGCTTGGCGTAGTTCGGATCGGTCTTCCAGGAGGGCTCACCGATCACGTCGCAGATCTTCTCCCAGACCGGGGCCTGGGTGATGAAGTAGATGTAGGCGTTCGGATCGGTCTCCCAACCCTTGCACTTCAGGATGCGGCCGGGCTGGCCGCCGCCGGAATCGTTGCCGGCACGCGGCACGGCATCGCCGAACGGAATGCCTTCGCCGAACTGGCTGTATTCCTTGAGTGGACCATGGGCGAGGCGCTGCTGGTCGCGCAGCTTGACGCGCGCGAGGTTGAGCACGCCGTCCTGCATCGCAGCCGTCACCTTCTGGCCCTTGCCGGAATGGGTGCGCTGATAGAGTGCGGTGACGATGCCGAGCGCCAGATGCAGGCCGGTGCCGCTGTCGCCGATCTGCGCGCCGGTCACCAGCGGCAGGCCGTCGCGGAAGCCGGTGGTGGAGGCGGCGCCGCCGGTGCACTGCGCGACGTTCTCATAGACCTTGCAGTCTTCGTACGGTCCGGGACCAAAGCCCTTGATCGAGGCGACGATCATCTTCGGGTTGATGGCCTGGATCTTCTCCCAAGGGAAGCCCATGCGGTCGAGCACGCCGGGGCCGAAGTTCTCGACCAGCACGTCGCACTTCTTGATGAGCTCGGTGAGAACTTCCTTGCCCTTGGGGTTCTTGGTGTCGAGCGTGATCGAGCGCTTGTTGTGGTTGAGCATGGTGAAATACAGGCTGTCCACGTTCGGGATGTCCTGCAGCTGGCCGCGGGTGATGTCACCCACACCCGGACGTTCCACCTTGATCACGTCGGCGCCGAACCATGCGAGCAACTGCGTGCAGGTCGGCCCGGACTGGACGTGGGTGAAGTCGAGAATGCGAACGCCCTCGAGCGCTTTTGTCATCGTGTTGCTCCTGTTACTCTTCTGTTTCCGTCATGCCCGCGAAGGCGGGCATCCAGTATTCGCTGAAGGTTCAGTTGGGCCTCAGTGCTCGCCTCAGGGATGATCTGGCGATCACTGGATCCCCGCTTGCGCGGGGAATGACCCGGCGGCTGGTTACTTCTTCTTCTGCAGAACGCTCTGCGGATTGAGGTTGCCGATGCGGCCGCTCTCGGAACCGGCGGCCGGATCGATCACGGCGTTGATGAGCGTCGGCTTGCCCGAAGCCATCGCTTCGTTGACCGCGCGCTTGAGCTCGTCCGGCGAGGTCGCGTTCACGCCGACGCCGCCGAAGGCTTCCATCATCTTGTCGTAGCGGGCGCCCTTGACGAACACCGTCGTCGCAGGATCGGCGTTGGCGCCGTTGACGTCGGTGCCGCGATAGATCCCGTCATTGTTGAAGATGACGACGCAGATCGGCAAATTGTAGCGGCAGATGGTTTCGACCTCCATGCCGGAGAAGCCGAAGGCCGAGTCGCCTTCCACTGCGAGCACGGGATGGCCGGTCTCGAGAGCCGCCGCGATCGCCTGGCCCATGCCGATGCCCATCACGCCCCAGGTGCCGACGTCGAGACGCTTGCGCGGCTTGTACATGTCGATGACGCCGCGGGCGAGGTCGAGCGTGTTGGCGCCCTCGTTGACGAGGATCGCCTCGGGATGATCCTTGATGACGTTCTTCAGCACGCCGAGCGCGCCGTGATAGTCCATCGGCGACTTGTTGTTCATGAGCTTCGGCGCCATCTTGGCGACGTTCTCTTCGCGCTTGGTCGAAATCGCCTTGGTCCATTCGGCCGGCGGGGCGGTCCAGCCCGAAGCCATTGCCTGGTTGAAGGCGGAGACGACCGAGCCGATGTCGCCGACGACCGGCGCGACGATCTCGACGTTGGAGTCCATTTCCCTGGGCTCGATGTCCACCTGGATGAATTTCTTGGGCGCTTCGCCCCAGTTCTTGCCCTTGCCGTGCGAGAGCAGCCAGTTCAGCCGGGCGCCGATCAGCAGCACGACGTCGGATTCCTTCAGCACCGTCGAGCGGGCAGCGCCAGCGCACTGCGGATGCGTGTCGGAGAGGAGGCCCTTGGCCATGCTCATCGGCAGGAAGGGGATGCCGCTCTGCTCGACGAAGGTTTTGATCTCTTCGTCGGCCTGCGCGTAGGCCGCGCCCTTGCCGAGGATGATGAGGGGACGTTTTGCGCTCTTCAAAACATCAAGCGCGCGCTTGATCGAAGCGGGCGAGGGGATCTGCGCGGGAGCCGCGTCGATCACCTTGACCAGCGACTTCCGGCCGGCATCGGCGTTCATCACCTGGCCGAACAGTTTTGCCGGCAGGTCGAGATAGACGCCGCCCGGACGGCCGGAGACGGCGGCACGGATGGCGCGGGCAAGACCGATGCCGATGTCCTGGGCGTGCAGCACGCGATAGGCTGCCTTGCACAGCGGCTTGGCGATCGCGAGCTGGTCCATCTCTTCGTAGTCGCCCTGCTGGAGGTCGACGATCTCGCGCTCGGAGGAGCCCGAGATCAGGATCATCGGGTAGCAGTTGGTGGTGGCGTGCGCGAGCGCGGTGAGACCGTTGAGGAAGCCGGGCGCGGAAACGGTGAGGCAGATGCCGGGCTTCTTGGTGAGATAGCCGGCGATGCCCGCCGCATAACCGGCGTTCTGCTCGTGGCGGAACGAAATCATGCGAATACCGGCCGCCTGCGCCATGCGGCCCAAATCCGTGATCGGGATGCCCGGCACATTATAGATGGTGTTGATGCCGTTCAGCTTGAGCGCGTCGATGACGAGATGAAAACCATCCGTCAATTCCTGCTCGGTGCCCGGTGCTTCGGACTTGGTCGCGGTATTCAGCATGGGCCTTGTCTCCCTGGTCTCAAGATGCCGTTTCGGGCTTTTGGGGGCGATGCCTTCGCCCTTATGGTGAACGTTGCTGGCTAGAAGAGTTCCTGACCATGCGCTTCGACGTAAGCGGCAAGGCCAAGGGTGTGATCGCGGGCGCGCTTCTCGGCGAGCTCGGTATCGCGCGCCTCCAGGGCTTCGATCATGCCGAGATGCTCGGGTAGCGACGTCGCGGTGCGGTCCTTGCGTCCGATAGTCAATTGCCGATAGCCACGCACGTGCAGCAGCAGGTCGTTGGTGAGATCGACCAGCACCGGTGATTCCGACAGCGAGATCAGCGCCTGGTGGAAGGCGATGTTGGCGCGCGAATATTCCTCGACGTGATCCTGGGGGAGGCGGTCCTTACCAAAATCCTTGAAGTAGTCGCGCAGCGCCGTGATGTCTTTCTTGCGCGCCGTGGCGGTGATGAGGCGCGCGGCCATGCTCTCCAGCGCCGCCCAGGCGCGGATCATGTCCACGATCTCGCTCTTGGTCCTTCGCACCACCATGATGCCGCGGCGCGGAACCGTCTTCACGAAACCGTCTTGCTCGAGCATCGCGATGGCTTCGCGGATCGGCGTGCGGCTCACACCCAGGCGCTCGGACAACGCGCGCTCGTCGAGCATCACCGGCTCGGGCGTCGAGTAGATGTCCATCTTGAGGATGGCTTCTTTCAAGGCGTCGTACGCCTTGTTCTTGAAGCTCGACTCCGGGGCAATACGAACGATTGCGATATCTGCCTCGGCCATGTTCGGCAACGCCTTGGTTGGTTTCCGCAGTGACACGACGAATCTCCTCCAGTGGGAGTCGTCTTTTACAGGATTATTAACGGGAAAGTTTTTGGCATACCAAATACCAAGATGTCAAGCTGCCTATTTTTTGCAGCGTTCTAAGGTGCGCGGCAGCTTGACAAGTTGGCTTCTGGCATACCAAATGCCATCGCCAGCCATTTTTGATCCATGCCGGCGGAGTAACCTTGGCTTTATGCCACTCCGTTCCGCGACATGGAACAGAGCGCGGCGAATGGAAAGCATCACGGGCAGCCGCAACACGCGCGCGCTTTGAGAACGCAAGAACCAAGGTCAAGGGAGAGCCACATGTCCAATTCCAAAGATGCCGTCCGCAAGGTGCTTGACCAGGTCAAGGCGGACAAGCGCACCAGCCTGACCGCGCCGGAAGGCAAACTGGTCTGCGACGCCTACGGCATTGCGGTGCCGAAGGAGGGTGTGGCGAAATCGGCCGGCGAAGCCGGCAAGATGGCCGCCTCGATGGGCTTCCCGGTGGTGATGAAGATCGTCTCGCCGGACATTCTCCACAAGACCGAAGCCGGCGGCGTCATCGTCGGCCTCAAGACGGCCGAAGACGCCGAGAAGGCCTACGAGACGATCCTCTCGAACACCAGGAAGTACAAGTCCGATGCCAAGATCGAGGGTGTCCAGGTGCAGCAGATGCTGGCCGGCGGCACCGAAGTGATCGTCGGGTCGATCACCGACGCCTCGTTCGGCAAGCTGGTTGCCTTCGGCCTCGGCGGTGTGCTGGTCGAAGTCCTGAAGGACATTACCTTCCGCCTCGCGCCCGCGACCAAGCAAGACGCGCTGTCGATGCTCGACGGTATCCAGGCGCATGAGATTTTGAAGGGCGTTCGCGGCGGCGAGCCGGTGAACCGCACGGCGCTCGCCGATGTCATCGTCAAGGTTTCGCAGCTCGTCACCGATTTCCCCGAAATCGTCGAGCTCGATCTCAACCCGGTGTTCGCGACGGCGAAGGACGCGATCGCGGCCGACGTCCGCATCGTCGTCGACTTCGCTTACGTGCCTAAGCCGAAGCCGCGCCCGACCGAAGAGATCGTCGCGGCCATGAGCCGCATCATGCAGCCGAAGGCGGTTGCCGTGGTCGGCGCTTCGGCCGAAGACGGCAAGATCGGCAATTCCGTGATGAAGAACCTCATCAACGGCGGCTACAAGGGCGACATCTACCCCATCCATCCCAAGGCCGCCGAGATCCTCGGCTACAAGGCGTACAAGAGCGTCAAGGACGTGCCCGGCGTGATCGACACCGCCGTGTTCGCAATTCCTGCGAAGTTCGTGGCCGCGGCGCTCACCGAATGCGGCGAGAAGAAAATTCCCGGCGCGGTTCTGATCCCGTCGGGCTTCGCGGAAGCCGGCGCGCCTGAGCTTCAGGCCGAGATCGTCGAAGTCGGCAAGAAGTACGACATCCGCCTGATGGGACCGAACATCTACGGCTTCTATTATACGCCTGCCAATCTCTGCGCGACCTTCTGCACCGCCTACGACGTCAAGGGTCACGCGGCGCTGTCCTCGCAGTCGGGCGGCATCGGTATGGCCATCATCGGCTTCTCCCGTTCGGCCAAGATGGGTGTGTCGGCGATCGTCGGCCTCGGCAACAAGTCCGATATCGACGAGGACGATCTGCTCGCCTTCTTCGAGCAGGATCCGAACACGAATCTGATCGCGCAGCATTGCGAAGACCTCAAGGACGGCCGCGCCTTTGCGGAAGCGGCAAAGCGCGTCTCCAAGAAAAAGCCGGTCATCGTGCTCAAGGCCGGCCGCACCTCGGCCGGTGCGAAGGCGGCCTCGTCGCACACCGGCGCGCTCGCCGGCAACGACAAGATCTACGAGGACGTCCTGGCGCAGTCCGGCGTGATCCGCGCCCGTAGCTTGCGGCAGTTGCTCGAGTTCGCGCGCGGCGTGCCGGTGCTGCCGACGCCGAAGGGCGAGAACGTGCTGATCATCACCGGTGCCGGCGGCTCGGGCGTGCTGCTGTCGGACTCCTGCGTCGACAACGGCCTGTCGCTGATGGCGATGCCGGCGGATCTGGATGCGGCGTTCCGCAAGTTCATCCCGCCGTTTGGCGCGGCCGGAAATCCCGTGGACATCACCGGTGGCGAGCCGCCGATCACCTACGTCAATACGGTGAAGCTCGGCCTGACGGACGAGCGCATCCATTCGCTGATCCTCGGCTACTGGCACACCATCGTCACGCCGCCGATGGTGTTCGCCCGCAACATGGTCGAGGTGAAGAAGGAGATGGAGGCCAAGGGCTTCGTGAAGCCGATCGTCGCCTCGCTCGCCGGCGACGTCGAGGTCGAGGAAGCCGCCGAATATCTCTACCAGAACGGCATCCCGGCCTATGCCTATTCGACCGAACTGCCGGTCGAGGTTCTCGGCGCCAAGTACAAATGGGCGCGCGGGGCAGGGCTGCTCTGAGCTACTACTTCACCTCTCCCCGCGCTTGCCCGCCGAAGGCTCGGCGAAGGCGGATGCGGGGAGAGGTGAGAACAGTCAGGTCGCGATGGGCAGGAACGTGATCCGGCGCAAATCGATCGAGCCTCGATCGTCATCGGAGGCCGACCACGACCCGCGAGACGGCGGCGTGCAATCCGTCGACCGCGCGCTGTCGATCCTCGAAACATTGTCCGAGGATGACGAGGGCTATCGCCTCAGCGATCTCGCTGTCCGCACCGGGCTCTCCGCCTCGACCGTGCACCGCCTGCTGGCGACGCTGGAAAGCCGCCGCTTCGTGCAATTCGACCGCGCCGAATCCAAATGGCATGTCGGCGTGCGCAGCTTCACCGTCGGCGCGAGCTTTGCCCGGCGGCGCAATTTCAGCGCCCAGGCTATTCCCTATTTGCGCAAGCTGCGTGATCTCACCCGCGAGACGGCCAATCTTGCCATGGTCGACGACGAGTTCATCATCGTGCTGACCCGCATGGAGAGCCGCGAGATCATGCGCTCGCTGACCCAGGTCGGCGGCCGCGTCCCCATGGTGACCTCCGGTGTCGGCAAGGCGGTGCTCGCGACCTATTCCGACGAGGACGTCGGCGCCGTCATCCGCCATCACGGCATGCCACGCCTGACCGAGAAGTCGATCGTGCGACCGAGCGACCTGTTCAAGGAACTCGAAAAGATCCGCAAGCAAGGCTACGCGCTGGATGATGAAGAGGCCTGCATGGGCCTGCGCTGCGTTGCCGCGGTGGTCTACAACGACTGCGCCGAGCCGCTCGCGGCGATTTCGGTGTCCGGCATGACCAGCCGGCTGACCGATCAGAGGTTACCGGACATCGGGCAAGTCGTCCGGGATGTTGCAGCCGAACTGACGGCCGCGCTCGGCGGGGTAGTTCCGACGCCCCGCTAATCAGAAACCGGGGTATGTCACTGGACAGTGTCGGCCGTTTTGGCTGATATGCGACCAAACGACACGATGCGGCAAATGTCCGCATGAGCCCGGAGACGTCCCATGTTTCAACTTCCCGCGCGCCTCGTCGGCGCAGCCGTCGCGCTGACCCTTGCGGCAGCCACGCCGGCCTTTGCCCAGCAGCTCGAGCTCAAGCTGATGGCACCGGCGGCGCCGGGCGGTGGCTGGGACCAGACCGCGCGCTCGATGCAGCAGGCGCTGGTCGCCGCCGGCGTCGCACGCAGCGTGCAGGTCACCAACGTTCCCGGCGCCGGCGGTAGCGTCGGGATCGCGCAGTTCGTCAACGGCGCCAAGGGTGACGGCAACCAGCTGATGGTCAACGGCTTCGTCATGGTGGGCGCGCTCGCCATGAACAAATCACCCGTCACGCTCGAACAGGTGACGCCGATCGCGCGCCTCACCGAGGAAATCCAGGTCATCGTGGTGCCGGCGAATTCGCCGATCAAGACCGCGCGGGATCTGGCCGCAGCGGTGAAGGCCGACATCGCCAAGGTGACCTTCGCCGGCGGCTCGGCCGGCGGCGTCGATCATGTGATGGCGGCATTGTTCGCCGGCGCCGTTGGCGCCGACGCGAAGAAGATCAACTACATCCCGTTCTCGGGCGGCGGCGAGTCGCTCGCCGCCATTCTCGGCGCGAAGGTCACCGCGGGCATTTCGGGCCTCAGCGAATACGATGGGCAGATCAAGTCCGGCAAGCTGCGCGCGATCGGCGTGACCTCGGAGAAGCGCATCCCAGGGAGCGACATCCCGACCTTCAAGGAGCAGGGCATCGACCTCGTGATTGCCAACTGGCGCTCGGTGGTCGCGCCTCCCGGAATCACGCCGGAGCAGCGCAAGACGCTGAGCGACGCGGTCGAGAAGATGGTGAAGTCGGACGCCTGGAAGGACATCCTCAAGCAGAAGGGCTGGGAAGATGCCTATCTCGGCGGCGACGCCTTCGCCGATTTCCTGAAGAAGGAAACGGTACGTGTGACTGACGTGCTGAGATCAGTCGGCCTGGTCAAGTCATGACCCCGGGCGATCCCGCCCAGCCGCCGCGGCGCGTCGATCGCGCCGGCATCGTCATTGCGGCGTTGCTCGCAGGACTTGCCGCAGTGCTGGTCTGGGACGCGCGCGGTCTGCAATCGACCACGATGTACGGGATGGGGCCGGAAGCCATGCCGGTCGTGATCGCCTCCGGCCTCGCGCTGCTCGCGATCGGCAATCTCGTTGACGCGTTGCGCGGCAGTCTGCCGGCACGCGAGAGCGCCGATCCCGTGCCTGTGGTCCTGATCCTCGCCGGCTTGGCGTTGCTGATCGGCATCATCGGCTTCGGCGGCGGGTTCATCCTGGCAACGTCGGCGCTGTTCGTCACGACGTCGGCAGCATTCGGGCGCCGCGCCGTGCTCGTCGATTCCGCCATCGCTCTGGTGATGTCGACCCTCATTTACCTCGCGTTCGACCGGCTGTTGACGTTGAGCCTTCCGGCCGGCCCCCTGGAGCGACTGCTGTGATGGAAACTTTCGCGGCGCTGGCCCACGGCATGGCGGTCGCCGTCCAGCCGATGAATCTGCTCTACGCCCTGATCGGCGTGTTCCTCGGCACCGCCGTGGGCGTGCTGCCCGGCATCGGTCCGGCGTTAACGGTCGCGCTGCTGCTGCCGGTGACGTACAAGCTCGATCCCGGCGGTTCGCTGATCATGTTTGCCGGCATTTATTACGGTGGCATGTATGGCGGATCGACCACGGCCATCTTGATCAACACGCCCGGTGAGAGCGCCTCGATGGCGACGGCGCTCGAAGGCAACAAGATGGCCAAGGCTGGCCGCGGCGGACCGGCGCTCGCGACCTCCGCGATCGGCTCCTTCGTCGCCGGCACCATCGCCACCATTGGGCTTGCATTTCTCGCGCCGTGGTTGGTCGATTTCGCCGTGCGCTTTGGCCCGGAGGACTATTTCGCGCTGATGTGCGTCGCTTTCGTCACGGTGTCGGCGACCTTCGGCGATTCCCCGATCCGCGGCCTGACCAGCCTGTTCATTGGTCTGACGTTGGGCCTCGTCGGCATCGACAAGCTGACCGGCCAGGCGCGGCTTGCGTTCGGCGTGCCCGAGCTGCTCGACGGCGTCGAGGTGACGACGCTCGCGGTCGGCCTGTTCGCGGTGGGCGAGGCGCTCTACGTCGCATCGCGCCGCCACCACACCGAGGAGAAGCTCGAGCCGGTGCGCGGCTCGCTGTGGATGACCAAGGAAGACTGGAAGCGATCGTGGAAGCCGTGGCTGCGCGGCACCATGTTCGGCTTCCCGATCGGTGCGCTGCCTGCCGGCGGAGCGGAGATCCCGACCTTCCTCTCCTATTCTTGCGAGAAGCGGCTGACCAAATACCCCGAAGAATTCGGCAAGGGCGCGATCGAAGGCGTCGCAGGACCGGAGGCCGCCAACAACGCTTCGGCTGCGGGCACGCTGGTGCCGCTCCTGACGCTGGGATTGCCGACCTCGGCGACCGCCGCGATGATGCTGGCGGGCTTCCAGCAATACGGCCTCAACCCGGGGCCGCTGCTGTTCGCCGAGCGGCCCGACCTCGTGTGGGGCCTGATCGCGAGCCTGTTCATCGCCAATTGCATGCTGCTGGTGCTCAATCTGCCGCTGGTTGGCCTGTGGGTGCGGCTGCTGGCGATCCCGCAGCCGTGGCTCTATTCCGGCATCCTCGTGTTCGCGACCATGGGCACCATCGCCGCAAAGCCGTCGGTGGTTGAACTGTCGATGCTGGCCGGATTCGGCGTGCTCGGTTTTCTGATGCGGCGGTTCGATTTTCCGATCGCGCCCGTCGTGGTCGGCCTGATCCTCGGCCCGATCGCCGAGAGCCAGCTGCGTCGCGCGCTCGCGATCAGTCTCGGCGATCCCATGACGCTGCTCCAGAGCCCGATCTCGGCGACGCTGCTTGCGCTGGCGTTGATCGCGCTGCTGGCACCCTTCGTGCTGAAAGGGATGGGACGCTTCAAGGCGAACGAGGACTAGCCATCCCGACGCGAGCGTCTTCTCGTGCTAAGTCCATCTCGTGAGGGAAAGTCATGCCGTCAGAGCTCCGTTCGCCTCGTCTCGCTGTCCTGATCGATGCCGACAATGCTTCGGCAAAGATCGCCGATGGACTGTTCGAGGAGATTGCCAAGATCGGCGAGGCCAGCGTTCGCCGCATCTACGGCGACTTCTCCAATGCCAGGTCGAGGGGCTGGGCCGACATCCTGTCGAAACACGCCATCATCCCGCAGCAGCAGTTTGCCTATACCACAGGGAAGAATGCGTCCGACATCACCCTGGTCATCGACGCGATGGACCTGCTTCACAGCGGCCGGTTCGACGGCTTTTGCCTGGTGTCGTCGGACAGCGATTTCACCCGTCTCGCCGCCCGGATCCGGGAGCAGGGCATCGATGTCTTTGGGTTTGGCGAACAGAAGACGCCGGAGAGCTTCCGGCAGGCCTGCCGAAGGTTCGTCTACACGGAGAACCTGCTTCCCGCCCCGGCGAACACCCAGGACGCCGCCTCGCGATCGACCTCGCTTCAGCCACCTGATGCCGCAACCCCCATCATCAAGAAGGTTATCACCCAGATGGAGAGCGAGGACGGCTGGGTGACGCTTGGGGAAGTCGGCCGTCAGCTCGCCAATCTCGCGTCCGATTTCGATCCGAGAACGTTCGGCTTCCGCAAACTGAGTGACCTCGTGCGCAAGACGAATGCGTTCGAGATCGACGAGCAGAACGGGAGGTCGATGCGGATTCGGGTCAAGCCCGCTGCCGCAGCGGCCCCGAGACGACGGAACTCGCGCAGACCCGCGAGGTCAGGGACGGCAGGCACTTCGCCGCCTAAGGCGTAAGCAGGGCGTGCCGTTATATTTGCGCTTGCCCGGTCCGGCGCAGGGCGTAACCATCGCAGGGTCATAACGCCACGCGAGGGTCCTGATGACCAGACTTACCCGCTTCGCCGTCGCACCGCTGCATTCGATGACCCGCCGTCTTGCCGATGTGGCGTCGGCGCGTGTCGCGCCGGATCTCGTCGTCACCGGCGCGCGGGTGCTCTCGACCTATTCGGAGCGCATCCACGCGAGCCGCGAAATCTGGATCACCGGCGGCCGCGTTGCTGCGGTGAAGCCGGCCGGTGCTGCGAAGAAAGTCTTCAGCAACGTGCCGGTTTACGACGCGGCCGGCGGCATCATCGCGCCGGGGCTGGTCGATCCGCACATCCACATCGAATCCTCGATGGTGACGGCCTGCGCCTATGCCGAAGCGGCTCTGCTCAACGGCACCACCACGATCTTCTGCGACAGCCACGAGATCGGCAACGTGATGGACGTCGCCGGCGTCGAAGCGATGCTGGAGGACGCGCGCGAGGCGCCACTGTCGATCTTCCTGACGGTGCCGTCGACGGTTCCTGCGACCTCGGCCGCACTGGAGACTGCGGGCGGCGACCTCACGCCGGACAAGATCGCCGGCCTGTTCGACCGCTGGCCGGAAGCCGTCGGGCTCGGCGAGAAGATGGATTTCGTGCCTGTCACAATGGGGGACGAGCGCAGCCATGCCATCCTCGCCGCCGCCCTGAAGCGCGGGCGGCCGGTGTCCGGCCACGTCTATGGCCGCGAATTCGTTGCGGCCTATGCGGCTAGCGGCGTCACCGACACCCATGAGGCGATCGACCGCGACATCGCCGACGACTTGCTGGATGCCGGGGTCTGGGTGTTCTTGCGCGGGGGACCGCCGACCACGCCGTGGCATTCGCTGCCGCAGGCGATCCGGACCATCACCGAGCTCGGGGCCTCGCATAAACGCACCGCCGTGTGCACCGACGATCGCGATGCCGACGATCTCCTGCTGTTCGGGCTCGATTGGGTGGTGCGCGAAGCCGTGAAGGCAGGGATGTCGCCGGAGCAGGCCTGGTCGATGGGCTCGCTGCATGGCGCGACGCGCTTCGGCATGGACAGCGATATCGGCGGGCTCGGCGGCGGCCGCCGCGCCGATCTCGTGCTGATGGACGATAATCTGAAGCCGCAATGCACCTGGTATGGCGGCGAGCTCGTGGTCGAGAACCGCAAGATCACGCCGAAGCTCGATCAGGCGCTGTCGCAGCGCTATCAATACCCGAAGGCGGCCTATGCGACCGTGAAACTGCCCGAGAAGGTCAAGCTGACGCCGGAGCTTCCGGCGAAAGCCTGTACCGTCAACGCGATCAAGACGGCGTTGCCCGGCATCACGCTGATTCATGAGAAGATCGCGATCGAGCCCGCAAAGGATTGGCCGACGCTGTTCGCTCGCTACGGCCTGTGCTTCGTCACGGTGGTCGAGCGTCACGGCAAATCCGCCGGCAACGTCGCCTACGGCCTTTTGAAGGATTTTGGTCTGAAGCGCGGCGCGGTCGCCTCCAGCGTCGGGCACGACAGCCACAACATCATCGTTGCCGGCACCAACGAGGCCGACATGCAGGTCGCGGTCGCCGCCATCAAGGAGCATCAAGGCGCCGTCTGTGTCGTCACCGACGGCAAGGTGAGGGCGCTGGTTCCGCTGCCGATCGCCGGCCTCCTGTCCGACAAGCGCGTCACAGAGGTGGCCGAAGAGGTCAAGGTGCTGAAGAAGGAATGGGCGGAAGCCGGCTGCACCATTCCCTACATGGGCTTCAATCTGATTCCGCTATCGGTCATTCCGGAAATTCGTATCACCGACAAGGGACTCGTGCTGGTGCCGCAGATGCAGCTGGCGCCGCTGTTCGAGTGACCGCTTTCACGCGTGTCTCGACTTAACTGACTGAAGCTGCCGCGATTTTTCCGCGGTTGCCGCATCGTGGAAAATAAAATCGATCTCGTTGAGATCGTATCCCGCGCGCCCGATGATCTCGCTCGAGCCAACATAACCGAGCGAGGTCCGATATGGCGAAGATGCGAGCCATCGATGCTGCCGTGCGAATTCTGGAGAAGGAGGGCATCTCGACTGCCTTCGGCGTTCCAGGGGCCGCGATCAATCCGCTTTACTCGGCGCTGAAGAAGCGCGGCTCGATCCGCCATATCCTGGCGCGGCACGTCGAGGGTGCCTCGCACATGGCCGAGGGCTATACGCGGGCCAAGGCGGGCAATATCGGCGTCTGCATCGGAACTTCGGGGCCGGCGGGCACCGACATGATCACCGGGCTCTATTCGGCGATCGCCGATTCGATCCCGATTCTGTGCATCACCGGGCAGGCGCCGCGGGCGCGGCTCTACAAGGAAGATTTCCAGGCCGTCGACATAGAATCTATCGCAAAGCCCGTGACCAAATGGGCGGTGACGGTGCGCGAGCCGGCGCTGGTGCCCCGCGTGTTCAGCCAGGCTTTTCACGTGATGCGCTCGGGAAGGCCCGGCCCCGTGCTGATCGACATGCCGCTCGACGTGCAGCTCGCCGAGATCGAGTTCGACGACGAGACCTATGAACCATTGCCCGTCTACAAGCCGACCGCGACCCGCAAGCAGGTCGAGAAGGCGCTGGAGATGCTCAATGCGGCCGAACGGCCGCTGATCGTCGCGGGCGGCGGCGTGATCAATGCTGACGCCTCGGATCTACTGGTGGAATTCGCCGAGATCGCCAACGTGCCGGTCGTGCCGACGCTGATGGGGTGGGGCGCTATCCCCGACGACCACGTGCTGATGGCCGGCATGGTCGGTCTTCAGACCAGCCACCGCTACGGCAATGCCACCATGCTCGAATCCGATTTCGTCCTCGGCATCGGCAATCGCTGGGCAAACCGCCACACCGGCTCGGTCGAGACCTACACCAAGGGTCGCACCTTCGTGCATGTCGACATCGAGCCGACCCAGATCGGGCGCGTGTTCAATCCCGATCTCGGCATCGTCTCGGACGCGAAGGCGGCACTCGAACTGTTCGTCGTCGTCTCCAGGGAGTGGCGCCGGTCAGGCAGGCTGCGCGAGCGCCAGGCGTGGCCTGCTTCCTGCCGCGACCGGAAGAAGACGATGCTGCGCAAGAGCCATTTCGATAACGTCCCGATCAAGCCGCAGCGCGTCTACGAGGAGATGACCAAGGCCTTTGGCCGTGACACCTGCTACGTCTCCGTGATCGGCCTTTCGCAGATCGCCGGCGCGCAGTTCCTGGGCGTCTACAAGCCGCGCAACTGGATCAATGCCGGGCAGGCGGGACCGCTCGGCTGGACGCTACCCGCGGCGCTCGGCGTGCGTGCGGCGTGTCCGGATCGCGACATCGTCGCGCTCTCCGGCGACTACGATTTCCAGTTCCTGATCGAAGAGCTCGCGGTCGGGGCGCAATTCAATCTGCCCTACATCCACGTCGTCGTGAACAATTCCTATCTCGGCCTGATTCGACAGGCCCAGCGCGGCTTCGACATGGACTATCACGTCCAGCTCTCATTCGAGAACATCAACGCGCCCGAACTCGGCGGCTACGGCGTCGATCACGTCGCCGTCGCCGAAGGGCTCGGCTGCAAGGCGATCCGCGTCACCGATCCCAAGGACGCGCAGGCCGCGTTCGCCACTGCGCGCGAATTGATGGCGAAGCACCGCGTGCCCGTGATGGTCGAGTTCATTCTCGAACGCGTCACCAACATCGCGATGGGCACGGAAATCGACAACATCGTCGAATTCGAGGAGGTGCTGGATTTGCCGCTCGACGAGGTCACGACCGCGCAGTCCGGCGTGCTGCAGCCGGCCGAATAGGGAACAGCATCATGCCGAAATTCGCTGCCAATCTCACCATGCTCTTCAACGAAATGCCGTTCGTGGACCGCTTCGCCGCGGCTAGAGCGGCGGGCTTTTCCGGGGTCGAGTACCTCTTCCCCTATGATTTCGACAAAGCGCAGCTGCGCGAGCAACTCGACAGCCATGGGCTGACGCAGGTGCTGCACAATCTGCCGGCCGGCAATTGGGCGGCAGGCGAGCGCGGCATAGCGATCCTGCCGGATCGTGTCAGCGAGTTCAGGGACGGCGTGTTTCGCGCCATCGACTATGCCAAGGCGCTCGATTGCGAGCAGCTCAACTGTCTCGTCGGCATCGCGCCTGTCGATGCCGATCCGCGCGAACTCAACGAAACCCTGGTCGGGAATCTGCGCTTCGCCGCTTCGACGCTGGCGCGCGAGAACATCAAGCTTCTGGTTGAGCCGATCAACACGCTCGACATTCCCGGCTTCTTCCTCAACGGCACCGAGCAGGCCGTGCAGCTGATCTCCGAGGTGCGCTCCAACAATCTGTTTATCCAGTACGACATCTATCACATGCAGATCATGGAGGGCGATCTCGCCCGTACCATGCAGGAATATCTCCCGCAGATCGCGCATATACAGCTCGCCGACAATCCCGGCCGTCACGAGCCCGGCACCGGCGAGATCAACTATCCCTTCCTGTTCCGCCATCTCGACGCGATCGGCTATCGCGGCTGGATCGGTTGCGAATACAAGCCGCGCACCACGACGCTGGAAGGCCTGTTCTGGCACGCCGCGCAAACGTTTGAGACCTGAGGAAACTTTGACATGATCGACATCGGCTTTATCGGACTTGGCACCATGGGACGGCCGATGGCCGGGCATCTTCTGGCCGCAGGCCATCGCGTTCTCCTGCACGATGTCGGGCCGGTCGCACCCGAGCTGATCGCCGCCGGCGGCGTTGTCTGCAAGTCAAGCAAGGAGGTTGCGGAGGAGGCGGATGCGGTCATCATCATGGTGCCGGATACCCCGCAGGTGGAGGCCGTGCTGTTTGGCAAGGACGGCGTCGCGGGCGGCATTTCCAAGGGCAAGATCGTGGTCGACATGAGCTCGATCTCGCCGCTGGCGACCAAGGAGTTTGCGAAGAAGATCGAGGCGCTCGGCGCGGATTATCTCGACGCACCGGTGTCAGGCGGGGAGGTCGGTGCCAAGGCGGCAAGCCTCACCATCATGGTCGGTGGCCCCGAGCGCGCCTTCAACACCATGAAGCCGATCTTCGACCGGATGGGAAAGAACGTCACCCGCGTCGGCGCCAATGGCGACGGCCAGACGACGAAGGTCGCCAACCAGATCATCGTCGCGTTGACGATCGAGGCGGTCAGCGAAGCGCTGCTGTTCGCGTCGAAAGCCGGTGCGGATCCGGCGCTGGTGCGGCAGGCCCTGATGGGCGGCTTTGCGTCTTCGCGGATTCTCGAAGTGCATGGCGAGCGCATGGTGAAGCGCAATTTCGATGCCGGCTTCCGCATCGAGCTGCACCAGAAGGATCTCAACCTCGCGCTTGAAGGCGCCCGCGCGCTCGGCGTGTCGCTGCCGAGCACCGCAGTGGCGCAGCAACTGTTCTCGTCCTGCGCCGCGCATGGCGGCAAGGGCTGGGACCATTCGGCGATGGTGCGCGCGCTGGAACTGATGGCGGGGCACGAGATCGCCGCGGCCTGAACTGTTACCGGGTAACAGTCTCCGTTGTGGTTCTGCCTAGATCGGGCGAGGGAACCGGAACAATGATCCGGCCCCGCGGTTGAAGGCGCACAACAATCACTGGAGACATAAGCACATGAAAACCCGTCTTGCGATTTCGTTGGCTGCCGCGTCGCTGCTGGCGTCGAGTGCGGCCTTTGCTCAGTCGACGACCGAAGAAGGCGCCAGGAACGGCGCACGCGCGGGCGGCGACATTGGCGGCCCGGTCGGAGCGATGGTCGGTGGTACCGTCGGCGCCGCTGTCGGCGCCGGTCTGGAAATTCCGAATGCCATTCTGGGCGGCATCCCGCGTAGTGAATCCGTAGTCGTTGAGGATCGCGTCGTGGTCGGCGAGCCACTGCCGCCGACCGTGGTGCTGCGGCCCGTGCCGAACTACACCGAATATCGCTATGCGGTCGTGAACGATCGCCGCGTGATCGTGGAGCCGCGCACGCGCCGCGTCGTCAAGATCATCGACTGATCGATCGAGCGTGAGCTTTGAAGAGACGGGCCCTGCGGAGCATCACTCCGCGGGGCCTTGGCTCGTCAGGGCCGAATTCGCGCGAAACCGCGTCATGCCCCAATCGGCGATGGCCGCGAGCGCGAAGCCGATGCAGGTGGTGCCGGCATCGACCAGAAAGTCCTCCAGCCGCGCATGCCGTCCCGGTGCCCAGAATTGCATCAGTTCGAGCAGGCCGATCAGCACCACGGCGATGGCTGTGGCCGACAGGCGGCGGCGCGGATAGGCGAGACCGAAGGCTAGTCCCACCAGGACGAAGGCGAGGGCATGTTCGCCGTCCTGGCCAAGGTCGGAATGGGGCCGCAGGCCGGGCGGGCCGAGGGTGGCAAAGGCGACGGCGGCGGCAAGCAGCCAGGCAGAGGAGCGAACCAAAATGGACATTCGCACCGCTTAGCATGGATTGCAGCAGCTTGCCGAGGCGCCGGGATCAGATCGCCGTGTAGTTAATGACGAAACGTTAAAGCGGCTCGCGCACACCAAGGCCGTGCATGAAGCGTTCCCGGATTTGTACGGGATCGCGTCGGGTGGCGCCGACGCCGGGCTTGTCATCGATACGGACGGCGATCAGGCTCGGCTCCGTCGCCGACATGGCTTCCTCGACCAGACGCTCGAAATCCTCCTCGTCCGCGGCCCAGGCGCTGTTGGCAAGCCCGGAGCCGGTCGCGATGGCGACGATGTCAGCCACTTTCGCGGCCGGCGTCGGCTGCGCGCCGGTGATCTGATAGATGCCGTTGTCCATCACGATCATGGTGAGGTTCTTCGGCTTCAACGCTGCGATCGTCGAGAGTGCGCCGAGCTGCATCAGCAGCGAGCCGTCGCCTTCGAGCGCAAAGACGCGCCGCTCCGGCTGCGCCAGCGCCACGCCCAGCGCGATCGGGAAGGCGAGCCCCATGCTGCCGAGCATGTAGAAATTCTGCGGACGGTGGCCGGCGGCCCAGAGGTCGAAATTGGTGTTGCCGATGCCGCCGATCACGGCTTCCTCGTGCTCGAGTTTTGCGATCAGGCGCGAGGTGACGTCGAAGCGGTTCATCACTTTGGTGTTGCGCGCGTCGGTATTCATTCGGGCCGGCCTCACTTGTTGAACACCTTGCCGCCGGTGAGCAGCGGGTTGAGGATCAGTGCCACCGGCGCCTGCGTCGTCACGGCCTGCTTGATCGAACGGTCGGCAATGAATTCGAGCTCGTCGAGCCGGGTGATGGTGTGATGCTCCAGTGCCAACGAATCCAGCACCGGACGCATGGTGCGGCAGACCAGTGACTGGCCGTAGTTGAACTCGCCGAGCGTGCCGCGCTCGGACACGAACATGATGAGCGGAATCTGGTAGGGCACCGCGAGCGAGGCCAGCACGTTGGCGAGCGTCGCAAAGCCCGAGGTCTGCATCAACACCGCGCCTCGTCGTCCGCCCATCCAGGCCCCCGAGACGATGCCGACGGCCTCCTCCTCGCGGGCGGTGGCAAAGGTGGTGAAGAACGGATCGGCGTGCAGGTTCTTGATCAGCGGCGTCAGCACGCGGTCAGGCACGTAAGGGACGAGGCTGATCTCGTTCCGCTTCAGGGTTTGCAGGACGATGCCATGCCAGCTCGTGTCACTGGAGGTCTGCGCCGCCTCGGACGAGGTTTGTTGCTCCGCAATCGGCATTGCGTTCTCCCTTCGGCCGCGCATGCTTCTTGGTCTTTGCCATTGCCTTAGGCTCGTGTCGGCCGTCGCGGCGGTCTGCCGAACTTGACGGAGGCAGCGGGATTGTCAACATGTCCGGGCTGCACCGTGATCTGCGCCAGACGGCCTGCCGCGGCCGCTGGCGCCGTGTCATAAGCGGCAATAACAAGAGAACGGAGGAACGCATGAAAGGAGCGCGCGCCGCGCTGGCCCTGCGGATCTCCAGGAGAGAGCCGGAAAGGTCCTTATGTCCGTCAACAGCAAGCGCGTCTTCTACGTCAAATATCTGGCCAATCCGATCTATATCGACATTCTGAAGGCGCGGCCCGACGTCCGGCTCGATCGCATCGAGAACGAGAGTCCCGAAGACTTCTACGCGCCGATCATCGGTGCCGCTCATGTCTACCAGATCGGCGCCGCCCGGGACGAACTCGCCCCGCATTTCCACGTCGATGCCGCCTTCCTGAAACGCACGCCGAACCTGTTGCTGGTCTCGAGCAATGGTGCAGGCTTCGATCCCGTCGACGTCGAGGCGTGCACCGATGCGGGCGTGCTGGTCGTCAACCAGTCCGGCGGCAATGCCCATTCCGTCGCCGAGCATGCGCTGGCGATGATGCTGACGCTGTCCAAGCGCATCATCCAGTCCGACCGCAAGCTTCGCAGGGAGGCCAACGTTAACCGCAACGAACTCGTCGGCAACGAGATCGAGCACAAGACCGTCGGCATCATCGGCCTCGGCAATGTCGGTCGCCGCATCGCCGCGCTGTGCAAGGGCCTGTTCGGCATGAAGGTGCTGGCCTATGATCCCTACCTCACGGCCGAGGTGATGGCCGAACGGGGCGGGGAGAAGGTGGAGCTCGACGAGCTGCTGCGCCGCGCCGATTTTATCTCGATCTCCTGCCCGCTCAACAAGGGCAGCCGCAACATGATCAGCGTGCGCGAGTTCGCGCTGATGCAGCCGCATGCGTACTTTATCACCACTGCGCGCGGCTTCATCCACGATGAGGATGCGCTGCTCCAGGCGTTGCGCGACAAGCGCATTGCAGGCGCCGGTCTCGACGTCTGGTCCAAGGAGCCGCCGCCGCCGGAGCATCCGCTGCTCCAGCTCGACAACGTGCTGGCGAGCCCGCATACGGCCGGCGTCACGATCGAAGCGCGGCAGAACATGGGCCGCATCGCGGCCGAGCAGGTGCTGGATACGCTCGACGGCAAGCGCCCGCCGCGCATCATCAATCCGGAGGTCTGGCCACGCTATGCCGAGCGATTCAAGCAGGCGTTTGGTGTGACGCCGGCGTAGTCGGCAGTCGCTTTGTCCTTCCGGGGTGCGACGCTCCTGTTGCCCATTTCCGGGTTAGCGCTACGCGCCACGGAATGATTGGCGGGCGGAACCGCGCCCGACTTTGATCCGCGTCAAAATCTCCCTCCCGCAATCCGGCTAAATGGGATTAAAGTGAGCGCCGCCGGGGCAGGCAGGAGGTCCCATGTCAACTTATGTGGTCAGGTTCATGAAGGACGTGCTCGGCCAGTACGGCCGGCAGATCGAGGTGTGCCAGGGCACGCTTGAGATCGACGCCTCCGACGAGGACGAAGCCAGAGAGCGGGCGAAGGCGAGGTTTTGCGAGGATCAGGCGCTGCACCACTGGTCGTTGCATGCCGACCGCATCCAGGTCAGACCGGCTGACTTTCCGTCGTGAGGCCTGGCGGCCGGGCCCCGTGAGGTGACGCTGGCGCCGAGCGGACCGCTGCACCGTCTCAGTCCAACAACTTGTCCAGTGTAATCGGGAAGCGGCGGATGCGTTTGCCGGTGGCGTGATAGACGGCGTTTGCGATCGCCGCCGGGACGCCGACGATGCCGATCTCGCCCAGTCCCTTGATGCCGAGCTTGTTGATACGATTGTCCGGCTCGTCGACGAAGATCACGTCGATATCGTGAACATCCGCATTCACCGGGATGTGGTACTCGGCGATGTTCGCGTTCATGATCCGGCCGAAGCGATGATCCATCACCGTCTCCTCGTGCAGGGCCATCCCGATCCCCCAGACCACGCTGCCCATGATCTGGCTGCGGCCGGTCTTGGTGTTGAGAATCCGCCCGGCCGCGACGGCGCTGACCACGCGCGTGACGCGAATGACGCCCAGCTCTTCGTCGACTTTGACCTCGGCAAAGACGGCTGAATGGGTATTGCGCGCGTGCTTCTTGTCCTCGTCGAACTGGTTGAGCTTTTCCTTCTCGATGCGTTCGACACCGCCATGGCGCATCGCGTCGGCGATCGAGACCGCGCGGCTGGTGTCGCTGGCCCCGGCAATGCTGCCGTCGATCAGGACCGTATCGGCCAACTTGGCGCCGGCGAGCGGCGAGCCAGGGATTTTTCCGGCCAGACCTAACAGCTCCTTGCGCACCTCCTCGGCGGCTGCGAGCACCGCATGTGCGCTCGAAGCGGCCATCCAGGAGCCGCCCTCGACAGGCGCCTGCGGCAGACTGGAATCTGCGAGCCTGACGCTGATGTTCTCGATCGGCAGGCCGAGTGCGTCGGCTGCGACCTGAGCCACAATGGTGTAGGTGCCGGTGCCGATGTCGGATGCGGCGCATGACACCTCGGCATGTCCGTTCGACGTCAGAACGATACGGACGGCGACCGGCATCTGCAGTGCTTCCCACACGCCCGTCGCCATGCCCCAGCCGACCAGATCCTTGCCGTCGCGCATCGAGCGCGGCGCAGGATTGCGTCTGCTCCAGCCGAAGGCGTCCGCGCCGCGCGCGTAGCATTCGCGCAACTGCTTGCTGGTGTAGGGCAGGTTTTCGCTCTGGTCGTGGTCCGAGTAGCACTTCAGCCGCAGTTCGATCGGGTCGAGCTTGAGCGCGACGGCGAGCTCGTCCATGGCGCATTCGAGCGCGCAGACGCCCGACGCCGCGCCCGGTGCGCGCATGTCGCACGGCGTGGAGACGTCAAGGTGGACGAGCTTATGGGAGAAGCGGCTGTTCGGGCTCTTGTAGAGCTGTTCGGCCCAGCCGGTATCGTTGCGTGCAAAATCCTCATAGCGCGAGGTGACGGCAATGGCCTCGTGCGTGATCGCGTCGAGCGTACCATCGGATTTTGCGCCCAGCCCGACGCGCTCGATGGTCATCGGCCGATAGCCGAGCCCGTACATCTGCTGCCGCGTCAGCACGACGCGCACGGACCGCTTCAGCGCGAGCGCGCCGAGCGTTGCCAACACCACCTGATATTGCGGCCGCAAGCCGGAGCCGAAGGCGCCGCCGACGTATGGCGAGGCCACCCGAATGTCATCCGGCTTCTTGTCGAACACGCCGCATAGAAACTTGTGGACGTTCTGGACGCCTTGGGTCTTGTCGTAGATTGTGAGCTTGCCATTGTCGTCCCAGACCGCCGTGGTCGCATAGAGCTCCATCGGGTTGTGATGCTCGGTCGGTATCACGTAGTCCGCCTCGTGGCGCACATCAGCTCCCGCAAGGGCGGCTGCGGCGTCGCCCCGCGGCTTGTGCGGCTTGTCCTTTTCGGCAGCGTTGCTGCGCTCGCCTTCGAGGTCGGTCGCAAAACCATGCTGCTCATATTCGACCCGCACCAGCGTCGCGGCAAATTTCGCGGTTTCCCAGTCCTCCGCCACGACCAGCGCGATCGGTTGGCCATTGAACCTGATCGTGTCATCATAAAGCGGACGGAAGGGCGACCCATCCGGTGCAACCTCGTCCTTCCACGCCTCGTCCTTGTCGGCCAGCGGCGGACGGTTCGCATGCGTGAGCACGTCGAGCACGCCCTTGACCTGCTGTGCCGTATTGGTGTCGAGGCGGACAATGCGCCCGCATGAAATGGTGGCCTCGACAACGAAGCCATGGAGGAGCCTGTCGGCCGGGAATTCGCCGGCGTATTTGGCGGCCCCCGTGACCTTGGCCCGTCCGTCGACACGCGACGTTGGCGTTCCGACATAAGCGTTCATAGGGTCCTCACGCGATCTTCTTGTGAGCCTGGGATTGCGGCGTGGCATTCGCCGCCTGTGTCAGTGTGCGCACGATGGCGCGGCGTGCGAGCTCGACCTTGAAGCCGTTATGCGAGCGGGTCGTTGCTCCCTGAAGCAAGAGATCCGCGGCGTGTGAGAAGTGATCGGGCGTCGCGGCCTGGCCGCGCAACGCAGCTTCCGCCTCGAGGCTGCGCCAGGGCTTGTGAGCCACGCCGCCGAGCGCCACGCGTGCCCCGCCGATCGCGTTGCCCTCCAATTCGAGTGCGGCGGCAACCGAGACCAGAGCAAAAGCATAGGACATCCGGTCGCGAATTTTCAGGTAGCTGTAGTTTTGAGCAAAGCCGCGCGGCGGCAGCTCGATCGCCGTGATGATCTCACCGGTGCCGAGATTGGTATCGACATGAGGCTTGTCGCCGGGCAGCCGATGGAAATCGGTCAGCGCGATGGTGCGTTCGCCGGATGGGCCGGCGATGTGCACGAGCGCATCGAGCGCGGCAAGCGCCACGCTCATATCGGATGGATTGGTCGCGATGCAGGCGGCGCTCGTACCCAGGATCGCATGGTTGCGGTTGAGGCCGTCCATCGCCGAGCAGCCGCTGCCGGGATGTCGCTTGTTGCAGGGCGTGGCCGTGTCATAGAAATAGGCGCAGCGCGTTCGCTGCATCAGATTGCCGCCGACCGACGCCATGTTGCGCAGTTGCGCCGAGGCGCCGGCCAGAATGGCGCTGGCGAGCAGGGGATAGCGCTGCTCGATCAATGGATGGTAGGCGAGGTCCGAGTTCGGCACCAGGGCGCCGATGCGCAAGGACCCGTCGGGGGTCTCCTCGACCTTGCGGAGCGGCAGGCGGGAAATGTCGATCAGCCGGGTGGGGCGCTCGACATTCTCCTTCATCAGGTCGATCAGATTGGTGCCCCCGGCAATCAGTTTGGCGCCGGGATCGGCGGCGAGCAGGCGGATCGCGTCGGCGACATCAGTGGCTCGGGCGTACTGAAAGTTGTTCATGGCTGGCCCATTGCCTGCTGGATGGCGGCGACGATGTTCGGATAGGCGCCGCAGCGGCAGAGGTTTCCGCTCATCAGCTCCCGGATCTCGTCGGCATCGTGGGCATGGCCTTCGACGAGCAGTCCGGCCGCCGAGCATATTTGTCCCGGCGTGCAATAGCCGCACTGGAAGGCGTCATGGTCGATGAAAGCCTGTTGGAGGGGATGCAGCGCGCCGTCTTTGGCAAGACCTTCGACGGTCGTGATCTCGGCGCCGTCCTTCATGACGGCGAGCGTGAGGCAGGAATTGACGCGCCGGCCATCCACCAGCACCGTGCAGGCGCCGCACTGACCATGGTCGCAGCCCTTCTTGGTGCCGCTCAGCGCAAGATGGTCCCGCAAGGCGTCGAGCAGCGTGGTCCATGGCACGAGATCGAGCGTGTGACTGACGCCGTTGACGACAAGATGGATCGGGATTCGTTCGGAAATCTGATGCGTGACATCGCCCATGTCCTGCTCCCTGCGACGGCGACCGTGCCGGACGTCAGCCGTGTTGACGCGGGGGCACGCCTCCGCCGGCCAATAGCGCCCAACGGACCACCGGCCGGTTGGTTCCTTTTGAGTCCACTTGCCGGTAGTTCGCCTTTCCGAGAGGTTGCGATCAGCGCTTTGCTTCGCCAAACACCACATTCGGTACGGCGCGGTTGACAACCTCGCGGAGCGCGAAGCTCGATTGTACCCGCGCAACGCGCGGCAGGCGCGACAGCTCCATGCGGTGGATGCGCTCGAAATCCTGGATGTCGCGGGCGAGCACGATCAGGATGTAGTCGTCGGTCCCCGACATCAGGAAGCAGCGCACGACGGACGGGCATTTCACCACCTCCGCCTCGAACGCCTTTAACGCCTCGTCGCTTTGGCTTTCCAGCGCGATACGGACCAGCACCGTGGTAGTGAGGCCGAATTGCGCGAGGTCGAGCGTAGCCTGATAGCCCTGGATGTAGCCGTCGTCTTCCAGCGCCTTCTGCCGCCGCCCGAGCGCGGTGCTGGACAGGCCAACCTTGTTGGCGAGCTCGGTGTGGCTGGCCCGCGCATTGGTCGTGAGTTCCGCGAGGATGGCGAGATCTTTCCGGTCGAGGGCCAAAGTTTCGTTTCCAGCGTGAAAGGGCGTTTGCGCGCCGGAAGCCGGCGCAGTGAGGCCAAAGCTAGCGGATATTTGCACGAAACCAAACCGGGCACCCCGCTACAATCATGAGGTGAATCAAAAGGAGCCCAGGATGCGCGTCGGTGTGCCCAAGGAGATCAAAGTGCAGGAATATCGCGTCGGGCTCACCCCCGGTGCGGTCCGCGAATATGTCGCGGCTGGGCACGAGGTAACGGTTGAGACCGGTGCGGGCGGCGGCATCGGCGCCTCCGACGAAGTCTACCGGCGGGCAGGGGCCATCATAGCCGAAAACGCTCGCGACATCTTCGCGAAGTCCGACATGATCGTGAAGGTGAAGGAGCCCCAGAAAAGCGAGTGGGCCCAGCTCCGCGAAAACCAGATCCTGTTCACTTATCTCCATCTCGCGCCGGATCCCGAACAGGCCCGGGGTTTGCTTGCCTCCGGCTGCACTGCGATCGCCTATGAAACCGTCACCGACGCGGCCGGTCACCTCCCCCTGCTTGCGCCGATGAGCGAAGTCGCCGGCCGCCTTGCCATCGAGGCTGCCGGCGCCGCGCTCAAGCGCTCGGCTGGCGGCCGCGGGCTGCTGCTGGGCGGCGTTCCCGGCGTGCAGCCGGCGCGGGTCGTCGTGCTCGGCGGCGGCGTGGTGGGAACGCAAGCCGCCCGCATGGCCGCGGGCCTTGGCGCCGAAGTCACCGTGATCGACCGTTCGATTCCTCGGTTGCGGGAGCTTGACGATCTCTTTGCCGGGCGCGTGCGCACCCGCTTCTCCACCATCGAGTCGGTCGAGGAGGAGGTGTTCGCTGCCGACGTCGTGATCGGCGCGGTGCTGGTGCCGGGCGCGAGTGCGCCCAAGCTCGTCACGCGCGCGATGTTGACATCGATGCGACCGGGCGCCGTGCTGGTCGACGTCGCGATCGATCAGGGCGGCTGCTTCGAGACCTCGCACCCGACCACGCATGCCGATCCGACCTATCTGGTTGACGGCATCGTGCATTATTGCGTGGCTAACATGCCCGGCGCGGTGCCGGTGACGTCGAGTCAGGCGCTGAACAACGCGACGCTGCCGTTCGGCTTGATGCTCGCGAACAAGGGTTTTGCCGCGGTGTTGGAAAATCCACATCTGCGCAACGGGCTGAATGTGTATCGCGGCCGCATCGCCAACAAGGCGGTGGCCGAAAGCCTCGGGCTGGAGTTTGCTCCGGTCGAGAGTGGGCTGGCGGCGTAGTGTTGCTGCTCACACCGGCTTGCGATGGCGGCTGCCGAGCGCGGCCTCGATCGTCTCGGGATGTTTGATGCGTTCGATCAGCATGTCGATGCGGTCGCCACCCCAGAACAGCTCGCCGTTGAACACCATGCTCGGGACGCCGAACACGCCGAGCGCTTCGGCCTCGTCGATGATGCGGTCGTGTTCGGCGCGGGCAGGGCCGTGGACGTAGGCTTCGAACTCACCGGCTGAGCCACCGCAGGACGTGATGACGTCGGTGATTGCGGCGAGATCGTCGATCTCGAGCTCATGGCTCCAGAACCGACGAAACACCGTGTCGTGATAAGGCCGGAAGAAGCCGTGCTGTTGGGCGAACAGCATGCCGACGCTGGAATAGAACGCGTTGTAGATCCGCCGGGGCCCTTTCATGACGAGCCCTTGCGCATTGGCATAGCGCCGGGCGTCCATATAGGCGTAGCGGACCTTGCGCCAGAAATGCGGCGTGCGCTCTTCCACGGTCCCCATGAATTCGGCAACGCGCAGCGTATAGGGCAGCCATTCGAGCTCGACGCCGTGCGTCTCCTCGAGTTCGAACAGACGCTTATTGGCGACGAATGCGTAGGGGCTCTTGTAGTCAGTGTAGATGCGCACGTGGGGCTTCGGCATGACAGCTCCCTCCCTAGCTCACGCCTTCGTCAGCTTGTACTGCCGCAGATCCGGATCATGCGTCATGCGCCAGTAATCCACGAATCGCCAGGGCATCGCGGAAAACACGCGGCCGCTCGAATTGCGATAGTACGTGCTCATGCCGGGATGAGTCCAGATCATTGCCTCGTGCTCGGCATCGACCTTCTGGACGTAGTCGTCCAGTACTTCCTTGCGGAGATCGATCGCGGCGACGTCGTGCTCGATCATGGCGGCGAGGCAGGCGGAGATGTAGCGGCTTTGGCATTCCGACTGGAAGATGACGCTGCCCCCATGCGCGGGACCGGAATTGGGGCCGAGCATGCAGAAGAAATTGGGAAAACCGGGGACGGTAAGGCCGAGAAACGCGGTCGGATTGTCGTTGCCCCAGGCCTCGCGCAAATCCTTGCCGTCGCGGCCGCTGATGTTGAGGCGCGCGGCCATCTCCGTGACCTTGAAGCCGGTGGCGACCACGATCGTGTCGGCGGAGCGATGCTTGCCGTCCGCGGTGACGATGCCGCTCTGTTCAAAATGATGAATCGCCTCGGTGACGAGCTCGACATTCGGGCGCGTCAGGGTTTTGAACCAGTTGTTGTCGAGCAAAATGCGCTTGCCATAGGGCGGATAGGTCGGGACGCATTTTTCGATCAGGTCCGGTCGGTCCTTCAATTCCGATCGAATGAAATCGGTCAGTTCCTGACGATGCCGGTCGTTGCCCTTGTTGACGGCGCGTTCCGGATGCGGCCAGGCCGGGTCCTTGCGCAGGAAGGGCAATAGCCCGTCGCCATAGCGCCAGAACATGTTGAAGCGATACCATTGCACATAGAAGGGCAGATGTGCGAGCAGCCAGCGCGCGCCTTCGCTGATGGGGTCGGCGTACCCTTTCACCGGCCGCGCCCATTGCGCGCTGCGCTGATAGATCGTGACCGAGGCGATACGGTCGGCAATCGCCGGCACGAGCTGCATCGATGTCGCGCCGGTGCCGATCACGGCGACATGCTTGCCGTCGAGTTTGATGTCATCGGACCACAGCGCGGAGTGCAGGATCGTTCCCTTGAAATCTTCCTCGCCCCTGAAGCGGGCACGAGAGGGATCGTTGAGCTGGCCGATCGCCGAGACCAGCGCGGCGGATTCGAACGTTTCCTCGCCATTCTCGGTCCTGAGCGTCGAGATCCAGCGCCGCTTGCCTTCGTCCCAATGCGACGAGGTCAGCTCGGTGTTGACGCGCAGATGCTTGCGGATGCCGTATTCGTTGGCGACCTTGACCAGATATCCATGCAACTCCTCGCGCTGACAGAAGTAACGGGTCCATGCATTGCCCGGGCCGAAGGAGTAGGAATAGGAGTGGTTTGGGGTGTCGACGCCGCAACCTGGATAGCGGTTGATCCACCAGGTGCCGCCGAGCTCCTGATTCTTCTCGACGATGGTGTAGGGAATGCCGACATGGCCGAGTGCGACGGCGAGCGCGATGGCACAGACGCCGGCACCCACGATCAGCACATGCTGCTCGGCGAGTTGTTGGTCTGAAGGGCGCTTGGTCCAGCGCGTTTCGCGCGGCACGAAACCCATCTCCTCGCGCATCAGGGGCGCATATTCCGGCGAGACATTCTCGCCGAGACAGGCGCGCATCATCTTCAGCAATAGCTCCTCGCCGGGATCGGTGATCACGGGCTTGGGCGTGCCGTCGGCAAAGAGCTTGACCACCGCGGCGCGGATCTCATCCTGGATTTCCCGGGGCACGCCGGCTTCGGGATCCGGAATGAGGCGGATGTCGCGCTTGGGCAGATAGGGCGGCTCCAGCCACCGCTCGTCGCCGGTCATGTGCACCAGCACCATCAGCAGGCAGCGGATGTCGCCTTCTGCAATCGCCGAGGTGAGGTCGATCGCCTTGTGCGGAGATTCGATGTTCATGGCGTGTCTTGATCTCCGGATGCAGTGAAGAGGCCGCGCGTCATCAGCTTGCGATAGGCGGAGATGACGTGGTCGGGAACAGCGGTGACACCATCGGCGGAATAGGAGTAGCGGCGGCTGAGATAGCCGCGCGAGCCCATCAGCATGTGGACGATGGCCTCGAACTCCTCGTCGCTGTAATTCTCGATCGCGCCTGAACGTCGCGCGCGACGCAAAATGCGGACATAGGCGACCGAGATGTTGTCGAGATGCTTCTGGTAACCGTGGGGTGCGAAGAATTCGGCCTCGTTGAGGATGCGCAGAAATTCCGGGACCTCGCGGATGAAGTCGAAGAAGGCGGAGAAGCGCGCGATCTCCTGCCGTGCTGCATCCGCCGTGCCGGTGCGGGCGCGGATGAACTCGACCATGTCGAAGCCGATCTTCGGCAGCAGCTGGTCGAGCAGCTCCTGACGGTTCTCGAAATGATTGTAGAAGGTACCTTGCGCGACGCCAGCCTCCTCGGTGATGCGCGCAACGGAGGCCTCGGCATAGCCGTGCTTGCCGACGATTTTCGTGGCGGCCTCGAAGATCTTCTGCTTGGTCCAGGCGTTGCGCTCGACGCGGTTAAGCTTTGTGACTTTCTCGGTGGCGGGGCCTCGCGTCATGCCACGGTCTCCAGTTCAGCGCGCAGCACGCGCTTGAGAATTTTTCCGGACGGATTGCGCGGCAGGCTGGTGCGGATGATGAGCTGTTTTGGTACCTTGAAGCTCGCCAGCCGTAACTGGCAATGCTCGATGAGGGCCGCGAGCTCGAGGCTCGCGCCTTCGGCCAGCACGACGATCGCGACCGGCCGCTCACCCCAGCGCGGATCGCGCAGGCCGATCACCGCGACCTCGCGCACCTCGGGCAAATCGTAGATGACACGCTCGACCTCGGAGGATGCGATGTTCTCGCCGCCGGAGATGATCATGTCCTTCTTGCGGTCGGTCAAATACAGGAAGCCGTCGTCGTCGAGATAGCCGACGTCGCCGCTGCGAAACCACTCGCCGAAGAAGGCTGACGCAGTCTTCTCCGGATCCTTCCAATAGCCGCGCATGATCTTCGGCCCGCGCAGGCAGATCTCGCCATTGACGTTCGGCGGCAGCTTGTTGCCGTCCTCGTCGCGGATCTCGATCTCGACGTGAGCAATGGCGCGCCCGGTGGACCCGATCTTCTTGATTTCGCGGCCGGCGTCCATGAAGGTGTCGCCGCCGACGGTCTCGGTTAGGCCGTAGGCGTCGATGTAGCGCGCATTGCGAAAATAATCGGAGAAGGCGCGGATACGCAGTTCAGGCGTCTTCTCGCCGCCGCCGATCGCCCATTTCAGGCTCGACACGTCGTAGCGGTTACGCGTCGTGCAGGTGAGCATCGCCGTGGTCATGACAGGCGCGAACCATGCGGCATTGAGCTTGTCTTCCGCGATTGCCGCAAGCGCGCTCTCCGGTTCGAAAGAGCGCTCGATATGGATGAAGCCGCCATGCCAGAGCACGGCGATGCCGGGCAAATCGAGCGCGCCGACGTGATAGAGCGGGCCGACGACGAGAAGGCGCGTCTCCGCGCTCAAGCCCAGTGCGATCGTCTGGTCCGCCGACTTCCAGTAGAAATTATCGTAACTGAGCATCACCCCCTTAGGGCGGTCGGTGGTGCCCGAGGTGTACATCAGACGCATCAGGTCGGACGGCTGGCGGACGTTCATCGGCGCGGCCGCAGAGTCGCCGGCGAGGCACGTCACGCTCTGCTGTGCTGCCTCGTCGAGTATGACAATTCGCGCTCCAGCGGCATTCACAGCCAATTCTTCATCGGCGATCAACAGGCGAGCACCGGCATCGCCAGTGATGTAGCCGACCTCATCGCGCGAGAGGCGGAAGTTGATCGGTAAAAACACCGCGCCGAGATGGCTTGTGGCAAAGACGAGTTCCAGGAAGGCTGCACTGTTCTTCATCAGCACGGCTACGACGTCGCCGGCGCCGATGCCTTGTGCCGCGAGCCAGCCGGCCACCTTCCACACGCGCGCGTCGAGGACCGCATAGGAGATCTCCTCGCCGCGATATTTCAGCGCAGGCCGGTCCGGCGTGCGCCGGGCATGAAAGGCAACGAAGCTCGACAGGTTGATCATTTTGCGGGCTTTGGGCCGATGCCGGCGCCGTTTCCTGTATAATGAATTCTGACTCATAATTCATATTCGGCTTGACGTCACCCCCTGCCTCTGAAATCCTTGGGAACACGGAGACGAGAGATCTCCGGCTGGGATCAGGACACGCCGACCCGACAGAGGGAGGGAAAAATGACGAGAACCCGCACGCCGGGCATCAGCCGCCGTTCAACATTGGCGCTGATGGGCGCCGGTGCGATGAGTGTTGCCGCGCCGTGGGTGGCGCGCGCACAAGCCAAGACCATCAAGATCGGCATGCCGACGATCTTGTCGGGCCGGGTCGCGCAGCTCGGCACGTCGTCCCGCAACGCGGTGATGCTCGAGGTCGACAAGGTCAACGCAGCCGGCGGGCTCGCTGGGCGGCAGATCGAAATGGTGATCCGCGACTCCAAGGGCCAGCCGCAGGAAGCTGCCCGCGTCGCGCGCGAACTCGTCAACACTGACGGCTGCGAGTGGCTGATCGACGGCGAGGCTTCGTCCGGATCGTTCGCGGTGCACGAGGTGGCGCGCGATCTCGGCGTGCTCTGTGTCCACACCTGCTCGGAAGCGTCGTCGCTGACGGCCGATCCGAAGCAGCACGTCCCGAACGCGTTCCGCTGCGTGCGCCAGGGCATCCACGATTCCATCGTCGGCGGCAGCTATGCGGCTGCGATCTCGAAAGCCAAGGGCCTGAAAAAATGGGCGACCTGCTCGCCCGACTATGCCTATGGCCGCGACACCACGGGCGAGTTCACGCTGTACCTGAAGCGCTTCGCGCCGGATGTCGAGATCATCAGCGAGTCCTGGCCCAAACTGTTCCAGCCCGACTACACCGAAGTGGTGACCAAGATTTTGCAGGCCAAGCCGCAGGCGCTGTATTCCTGCCTATGGGGCGGCGATCTGACCTCCTATATCGACCAGGCTAACATCTACGCGATGTTCGGCCAGATGGAGGTGTTCGCGGTCAACATGGCCGACTACACCGCGCTCACCGTGGTGAAGAACCTGCCCAAGGGCATCCATTCCGGCAACCGCTACATCAAGTCGTTCCCGACCACGCCGGAAAATGCGGCTTGGGGCGACGCCTACAAGGCCAAGTACAACGAATATCCGACCAACTGGTCGTGGCAGAACGCCACCGCGGTGATGTTCCTCGCCGAAGCCGCGAAGAAGGCCAATTCAACCGATGGCAAGAAGATCGCCGAGGTCTTGAAGGGCCTCACCATCAAGTGCCCGTTCGGCGCCGACGGCACCGTGACCATGCGCGGCGACGATCACACCCTCGTTGGCTACGCCATCGGCTGGGGGACCACGATCCCGCAGGAGCCCTATGTCCCCGAGGTCAAGGCCGGCGACTGGAAGACCATCTTCGAGCTCGAGGCCGAGTGGAAGAAGAGCAAGGGCTACACCTGATCGCCCGCGCGACGGAGGCGAGCGATCGCCTCCGTCTCCGTTTAGCTCTCCGCGCCGGGATCGGCGCACGACAATGAAAGTGCCCCCGTGGATCTCGACGCGCTTGCCGGCTGCCTCTCCAGCTCCGCTTGCCTGGTGACGCAAACCACCAGCGGCCTCATCATCGGCATGCTACTGTTCCTGGTCGCGGTTGGGCTGACACTAATTTTTGGCGTGCTCAAGATCGTCAATTTCAGCCACGGCGCCTTCTACATGTTCGGCGCTTATTTCGCGATGACGGCCTATCAGCTCACGGGCAGCTTTGCACTCGCGATGCTTGCCGGTGCAGCTGGTACCGCGGTCCTTGGGTTGATCTTCGAGCGCGTCTTCATGAGCCGCGTCTATGGTGCCGATGTGCTGATGCAGCTGCTCGTCTGCTACGCCTTCGTGCTGATCTTCGATGATGTGGTGCGGCTGATCTGGGGGCCGGAATTCAGGTCGATGGGCATGCCCGCGGCGTTCCAGGTGATGCCGTTGTTCATCGCGGGTGGCGTCGTGCCGCCTTATTATCTGCTGCTGATCGGCGTGGCGCTGGTCGCGGCGATCGTGCTCGGTATTGGGCTCTCGCGCAGCCGCATCGGCAAGGTGATCCGCGCCGCCGCGCACAATCCCGGCATGGTATCCGCGCTCGGAATCAACACCGGTCTGATCTACGGCGGCGTGTTCGCGCTTGGCGGGATGCTGGCCGGCCTCGCCGGCGCGCTCGCCGCACCAGTGCGTTCGCTGACCCCGGGCATGGGATTCTCGGTGCTGATCGAATCCTTCATCGTCACCGTGATCGGCGGCATGGGCTCGATTGTGGGCGCGCTGGTTGGTGCGTTGCTGCTCGGCCTGATCCGTTCGTTCGGCTCGCTCGGCTTTCCCCTGTTCACGGAAGGCCTGATGTATCTGTTCATGGTGATCGTGCTGGTCTCGAAGCCCACCGGCCTGTTCGGCAAGGAGGCGGCATGACCGAGCTGGAGGCCGGGCGCGCCGACAGGCTGGCGCCGGTGCGCAGCGTCTCCGCGCTTCAACGCTATCGCGATGTCCTGATCGCGCTGATCGCCTTCGCCGTGCTGGCCACTTTGCCGCTGTTGACTGACAGCAAGGCGCTGCTCGATTTCGTCATTCGCTGCTCCGCCTATGGCCTGTTCGCGACCTCGCTCAACCTGCTGGTCGGCTACACCGGGCTGACCTCGTTCGGTCACGGCATGTTCTTCGGCCTCGGCGCCTACAGTTTTGGCCTGATCATGCAGAAGCTCGGTGTACCCATTCCGGTCGCGTTCGTCGCGACGCTGGCGATCACTGCGCTCGTCGCAGCTGTTATCGGCGCGATCTGCGTCCGGCTGAAGGAGATCTACTTCGCCTTCGTCACGCTGGCGTTCCAGATGCTGATCCACTCGACCATCCTGTCCTGGGCCTCCTTCACCGGCGGCGACCAGGGCCTGCGCGGCGGCATTCCGCGTCCCGCTTTCCTCGGCATCAATCTCGCCAATCATGTCGATCTCTATGTCGTGAGCTGTGCGCTCCTTGTCCTCGGCCTGCTGGCAATGCGCCAGATCGCGCAATCCCCCTTCGGCTACACGCTGCGCATGATCCGGGACAACGCTGCGCGCGCCAGCTTCCTCGGCATCGACGTCTGGCGCGCAAAGCTCACCGTGTTCGTGCTGGCGGCGCTGTTTGCCTCGATGGGCGGCATGGTGATGGCGCTGTTCGTCTCCGGCGCCTATCCCGAATTCGCCTATTGGACCATCTCGGGCGAGGGCATTTTCATCAACATGCTCGGCGGCGTCTCGACCTTCCTCGGGCCGATGGTCGGGACCGTACTGCTGCTGCTGCTCAACGACACAGTCACGCGATTCACCGAATACCACGGCATCGTGCTCGGCGTCGTCATCCTGTTCTTCGCGCTGGGCCTGCGCAAAGGCCTGCTGGATTTCGTCGCCGAATGGTACACGCACCGGCGCGATGCGGGCGAGGGGCGCTAGCCATGCTTGAAATCCGCAACCTCGCAAAATCCTTTGGCGGTGTGAAAGCGACCAACGACGTCTCTCTCGACTTTCCCGACGGCTCGCTCACGGCCGTGATCGGCCCGAACGGCGCGGGCAAGAGCACCTTCTTCAATTTGATCACCGGGGCGCTGAAGCCGGATTCCGGAGAGGTGCTGCTCGACGGCGTTGATCTCGCCGGCCGCTCGCCGCCGGAGATCGTCCGCCATGGCATCGGCCGGGCGTTTCAGGTCGCCAGCATCTTCAAATCGCTGACGGTGCAGGAGACCATGCTCGCCGCGGTCAGCGCCGACCAGCGCACCTCCGCGGTGCTGCACAAGCGCTTTCCGTTGCCCGAGACGCGCGATCGCGCCGAGCACGTGATGGAGCTGCTGGGTCTCGCCGGCAAACGCAATCGCACCGCTGCGACCCTGTCGCATGGCGACCAGAAGCTGCTCGACATCGCGCTGGCGCTGGTGCTCGAACCGAAAGTGCTGCTGCTGGACGAGCCGACCGCCGGCATGGGCCCGGAAGAGCGCTGGCGCATGATTGACAAGGTGCGTGAGCTCTGGGAGACGCAAAAGATCACCGTGGTCTTCATCGAGCACGACATGGACATCGTGTTCAAGATCGCACCGAAAATCGTGGTGCTCTGCTACGGCCGCATTCTCGCGAACGGTAGGCCCGACGAGATCCGCAATGACAGTGCCGTGATCGAGGCCTATCTCGGCACCGAGCATGCGGGAGCCGCCGCATGAGCGCTGTGATCGAAGTCGCCGATCTCGATGTCTACTACGGCACAAGCCAGATCCTGTTCGGCGTCGCGCTCGCGGTGCGGCAGGGCGAGACCATGGCACTGCTCGGCCGCAACGGCGCAGGCAAGTCGACGACCATGAAGGCGATCATGGGCTTGGCGCCGCCGCGACGGGGTCAAATCAGCCTGCGCGGCGCGGTGATCTCCGGCCGCAAGCCGCACCATATCGCGCGCGCCGGCCTCGGCTTTGTGCCGGAGGACCGCCAGATCTTTCCGGAGCATACGGTCGAGGACAACCTCGTCATCGGCCGGAAGCGCGGACCGGAGGGCCAGGACGAATGGCCCATCAAGCGCATCTACGAAGTCTTCCCGCTGCTGGAGCCGCTGCGCCACCGCATCGCCGGGCGCCTGTCAGGCGGCGAGCAGCAGATGCTCGCGATCGCGCGTACGCTGATGGGCAATCCTGCACTGCTGCTGCTGGACGAGCCGAGCGAGGGTCTCGCGCCAATCATCGTGCAGCGGATCGGCGAGTTGTTGCGGCAACTCCGGAAGCTCGGATCGACCGTGCTGATCGCCGAGCAGAACATGCATTTCTGCCTGGGGCTGGCGAGCCATGCCACTGTCATCGACAAGGGCCAGATCGTCTATGCCGCCGCGATCGACGAGCTGAAGGCCAACGAGACGATCCGGCGACGTTATCTGGCCCTCTAGGCGGAGCCGCCAGTGTCCAAATAGGCCAAAAGAAGAAAACTGTTGCCCCGGGTCTAATGGACGGAAGGAGTTTCCCCGTCGAGGGGCAAATACGCCAATCGCTTCCATTGCCGTTTCGGGCTGAAACGACGACATTCCATTCAGAATTTGATGGATTGACTGCTATGGAACGCACCAGGTTTGAGCCTTTCGGCGAGCAATTGGTGTCCGCAACGGACACGCAGCCGCGCTCGCGCGGGTCGAAGCTGCTGTTGCGGCTCGGCACCGGCCTGTTCTGGTCGCTGGTCGCCGGTATCGTGCTGGCGCGCGCGGCCTTCTTCGAGCCCGGCGTCTATGACGGCTTCAGCCGCGTTGCCTCACTGGCCAAGAGCTTGATCTTCTAAGGCGCGCCTGATCTTCTAAAGGGCGCCTGACCTTCCGAGCCGGATTATTCCGGGCTGAGGATAGAACTTCCCTCGGCTCTGATATGCGAAAACTTATTTCCCAATCGGCTGGCGCTGCGTATAAATCCTTCTCCTCTGGGAGAGATTTGTGTCGCAGAATCAAGCATCCAGCCCGGCCGACGCTAAGCCGACCACGGCCACCAGCCGCATCGTCGCGCTGATTCCCGGCATCCTCCTCTGCATCGCCGTGGCCGGCGTTTCGGCCCTGCTTGAACGGGCGGAATTGGGCGTCTTCGAACATCCCTATGTCGAGGCGCTGGTGATGGCTATCTTGCTTGGCATGGCCGTGCGCAGCTTCTGGAAACCCGCGCCGCGCTGGCAGTCCGGCATCGCCTTCAGCGCCAAGCAACTGCTCGAAGTCGCCGTCATGCTGCTGGGGGCCTCGATCAGCTTTGCCGCGATCGCGGCGTCGGGCGTCGCGCTGTTGGCCTCGATCGCAGCGGTCGTCGTGATCGCGCTCAGCGTCTCCTTCGGCATCAGCCGCCTGCTTGGTCTGTCGACGCGGCTCTCGATCCTGATCGCCTGCGGCAACTCGATCTGCGGCAATTCGGCAATTGCGGCGGTGGCGCCGATCATCGGCGCCAACAATGACGAGATCGCATCCTCGATCTCCTTCACCGCGATCCTCGGCGTGATGATGGTGCTCGGCCTGCCGCTGCTGATTCCGTTGCTGCAGCTATCGGCCACGCAATACGGGATCCTCGCAGGCCTCACCGTCTATGCCGTGCCTCAGGTGCTGGCCGCGACGGTGCCGGCTGGGCTCGTCTCGACGCAGATCGGCACGCTGGTCAAGCTGATGCGCGTGCTGATGCTCGGGCCGGTGGTCGTCGGCCTCTCGCTGACGGCCTCGCGCTGGCACAGCGAAGCCAAGAAGACCAATGTCGGCTTCTTTCGCCTGGTCCCGTGGTTTATCCTCGGCTTCCTTGCGCTGGCGACTCTGCGCTCGCTCGAGATCGTGCCGTCCACGGTGGTTGCCCCGATCACGCGGATCACGGGTTTTCTCACAGTGGTGTCGATGGCCGCGCTTGGCCTCGGCGTCGATGTGAAGGTGCTTGCCAATGTCGGCGGACGGGTGACGGCGGCCGTGACGCTGTCGCTGCTGCTGCTGCTCGGCATCAGCATCGCACTGGTGCACTGGTTCAAGTGATCGAAGCTAGGTGCCGTAGGGTGGGCAAAGGCGAGAAGCGCCGTGCCCACCATCTCGTCGCGCGTACAAAAGTGGTGGGCACGCTTCGCTTTGCCCACCCTACGAGACCGTCATCCCGTAAGCGGGAGCGATGAAATCAAATCACATCCGCGAGCGAATGCCCGTGCAGTTCGATGTTCAGGCCCTGCATGCCCATGTCGTTGAGCTCGCCGCCCATCGCCTTGATGCTTTCCTCGCGGATCAGCGACATCAGTCCCCGGCGCAACCCCAGGAACTCCGACGACATCATCATCGACTGCTGCCGCGGCCGCTCCAGCGGGATCGGAATCTCCGCCTTGATCGAGCCGGGGCGTGCGGTCATGCAGTAGACGCGGTCGGAGAGGAAGATCGCCTCGTCGATGTCGTGGGTGACGAACAGCACCGAGATCTTCAGCCGCTGCCACATGTTGGTGAGGATCTGCTGCATGATGACCCGGGTCTGCGCATCGAGCGCGCCGAAGGGCTCGTCCAGCAACAACACTTTGGGTCCCGTCGCGAGCGCACGCACGATGCCCACGCGCTGCTTCATGCCACCTGAGAGTTTCTCGGGATAATGCTTTTCGAAGGCTTCGAGGCCCGCGAGTCCCAGCAGCGTGCGCGCGGCGCGCTCGCGCTGCGAGCGCGGCATGCCGCGCATCTTCAGGCCGAACTCGACGTTCTCCCGCACCGTCTTCCAGGGAAACAGCGAATATTGCTGGAACACCATGCCGCGCTCGGCGCTGGGGCCGTTCACCTTCTCGCCGTCGACGGTGACGATGCCCGTCGTCGGCTTGAGGAAGCCGGCGACCGCGTTGAGCAGCGTCGACTTTCCGCACCCGGAGGGACCGACGATCGAGACGAACTCGCCAGGCTTCACATGTATCTGCGTATCGGTGACGGCTTCGACCGGCCCCTCGATGCTGTCGTAGCTGAGGGAGAAGTTTTTGACCTCGATATGGCCCTGCGGTGCCTTGACAACGACCTCGCTCATTTCAGCCTCCACGGCATCACCAATTGTCCGGCCCCCCGGATCAGCATGCTGGATCCGAGGCCGAGCACGCCGATCGCGATCATGCCGAGCGCGATGTCGGCATACTGAACCAGCGAATAGGCCTCCCAGGTGAAATAGCCGATGCCGTACTGCCCCGAGATCATCTCGGCGGCGATCAACGACACCCAGGCCACGCCCATGCCGACCGTGAGGCCGGTGAAGATGTGCGGGAGCGAGGCTGGAAAATACACGTCGCGGAAGATCGAGCGCTCCCGCGCGCCGAGACATTGCGCGGCGCGCACCAGCACGGGATCGACCAGCGACATGCCGTGCAGCGTGTTGACCAGGATCGGGAAGAACGAGCCGAGGAACGTGATGTAGACGATGCTCTGCTCGTTGGTCGGCCACAGCATGATGGCCATCGGCACCCAGGCGATCGCCGGGATCGGCCGCAGCACCTCCGCCACGGGGAAGATGATCTCGTGGACGACCTTGAAGCGGCCCATGATCAGGCCGAGCGGCACGGCGACGATCGCCGCGAGCGAGAAGCCGAAGAAGATGCGCCGGCAGCTCAGGAGGACGTGCAGCAGGAATTTCGGATCGTGGATCGCCTTGGTGAAGCTCGCATAGACCGCGAGCGGCGAGGGCACGTTGGTGAAGCGCACGAAGAACACGACGCGATAGGTCGTCAGCAGGTGCCAGACCAGCAGGAAGGCGAGCAGCGAGATAATGCCGATCGCGGTCGCACGCAGCCCACCGCGGTTGAGCCGGTACCAGCGTAACGTGAGCGTGCTGAAAGAGGGCGGTGATGCGGGTGGAGTGGAGGCGGGCATGGCGCTGGCCTCCGCGATTGCGCTTGCCGGCATGCTGTCCTCGGAATGTCTGAGGAGGGCGGGACTGCTCACGTCTTGCCCCCGCCGACCGCCGCCTTCACCGCGTCGTCGAAGCCGAGCACCTTGCCGCTGATCTTGGCGGCATAGGCTTCAGCGTCCTTCTTCAACAGGAACGGCGCAACCTCGCCATTGCCGACCGCGAAGAAGGCCTGGTCGGCGAACAGCTTGATGCCGCGCGTGGTATCGAAGACGTAGGTGACGTTGATCTTCTTGCCCTTGGCTTTGTAGTCGGCATAGGCGCCGAGCGTGCAGCTCGCCGACGAGAAGGGCATGATGCCTGCCTGGTCGACCCAGACCTCGCCGGCCTTGCGCGGATCTGCGATCGGCTTCTTGCAGAAGGAATCTTCGCCGGAGATCTCGTAGTTACTGGCGCTGGCGAGCCGCGCGTCATAGTCGAGCTTCATCTCGGCATAGGCCTTGCGGATGTAGCTGTCGTCGACCCATTTCTTGGGATCGAACTCCTTCATCCGGCCGAGGTTCTGCAGCACCTTGACGTCGGCCGCTGCGGCGTCGATCAGCGCCGGCTTGATCGAGGGATCGGTGGTCATGTTGCCGCTGGGGCCGAGGAAGATGTAGACGACCTCCTTGTTGATGCCGGTCCATTCCTGGATTTTCTCCGCGGCGAGCTTGGGATCGTCGCGCAGCCACTGATTGGCGGCGATCAGCGCCTTGAAGTAGGCAACAACGACTTCGGGGTATTTCTCGGCGAAATCGGTGCGCACGACGATGCCGTGGAAAGTCGGGAGATTGGTCTCGACGCCGTCAAAGATCTTTCGGGCAAAGCCGCGGAACGGCAGCAGCTCGGCGAACGGAACGAAGTCGGCATGCGCGTCGATCTTCTTCTCCTGGAGATTGGTCGAGCCGACCTCCGGACTCTGGCTGACCAGCTGGAAGAAATCCGACGCGTAGCCGCGGTCCTGCATCGCCTTCAATACCATGCCGTGCGCGGCAGAGCCGAACGGCACGCTGACGAGCTTGCCCTTGAGATCGGCGAGATCGTAGTAGGGCGAATCCTTGTGCACGACGATGCCGTTGCCGGAGCCCGACAGGCTGTAGGCGGCGATGCCGATCAGCCGGCTCTTGCTCTCCGGATTGCTGTCGAAAGTGAAACCGTTCACGATCAACGGATAGTCGCCCATCATGCCGATCTGCAGCTTGTTCGCCATCATCGCATTGGTGACGGGCGGACCGGATGTGAAGTTCTGCCACTCCAGCTCGAACTTGATGTTGGCGTATTTGCCCTCCTTCGGCAGATATTTTTCGAGGAGATGGAGCTGGCGGATGACGACGCCGGCGGTCACCGTGTTGGTGGTGGTGTCCTGCGTTCCGATGCCGAGCGTGACGGTTTCCGCCGCGGCCGGCTGCGCGAGGAGAAGCGCCAGCGACGTCACCGACATCGCGATCGAGAGCGTGGGAAGATGGCGGACCATTCTCATCCTCATTCGGTTGGATGTGCTGTGGTTGCCATGATTGGGTGAGGGCGTGGGCAGGGCAAATCCGGAATGAGCGCCACAGTCGATTAGTTGCCGGGAAAAGTCGATTGCATACTCCTTGGGCAGTCCTGCAATATAAAGCCGCTTGCGTGGGCACCAGCCCTAGTCAGACGCTTGCCCTCGCATTTCTTCCAGCACGTCGGGCCGGCAGACCACGATCTGGGAGCGCTTGGTCAGCACGATTCCCTTCTCCTGCATGCGCTTCAGGCTGATCGTGACCCATTGCCTGGTGGCGCCGACCATGTGGGCAATATCGGCATGGGTGAAGGCGGCCGCGATCACCCGGCCGTCGGCGTCATCGACGCCATAGAGGTCGACGAGATGCAGCAACAGATGCGCAAGGCGCTGTGTGATCGAGCGCGTTCCCAGCATCTGGGCCAGCGCCGAATAGCACTTGCCCTTGAAGGTCAGGCCTTCAATCAGGCCGATCGCGAGGTTCGGAATCTCGACGGCAAGGGATCGCAGTTCCTTTCCGGGCAGATGCACCACGCTGCAATTGCTGGATGCAACGCCGGACCATTGATGCACAGTGCCTTCAAACACTTCCGGCCCGCCGACAAAATTGCCGACATGCCAATAGGCCAGCGTGATCTCGCGGCCGAGCGGGGAGGTGTAGAACACCCGGATACGGCCGCTTTCGATCAGCCAGATACCGTCGTGCTTGCCGCCCTGGCTGAACAGCGTCTGGCCACGGTTGAGCACTTTTCGGCGGCCCTGCTTCAGCACCAGCTCCCGCTCGCGCTGGCTGAGCTTGTCCATCAATGCCGGCGGTCCGCCGATCCATTGCTGGTTCTCGGTGAGTAGCAGCGAGGAACCGCCAGCAGGCCGGACCGTTGCGGGGCCGGTCCCGCGAACCACATTGGCCGCCTGCAACATCGTCTGCCTCCGGAACGTTCAAACCGTTCTAAAGAGGAGCAATGTCCGTGCCAATCACTCACCTGTCATCGCCCGGCGAAGACCGGGCGAGCCAGTATTCCAGGGAAAGCAATGGGATACGGAGGGGCCGCGGCGTACTGGATTCCCGCCTGCGCGGGGAAACACAACGGAACGCAGGAAGGAATCCTATCCCTAGCGCCCGGCCAAGCTCAACAAATACGGCTTCGGGTAAATCCCCCGGTTATGCCCATCCGAAAACGAGATGTTCAGCCCGTAACCGAGATCGCCGATCTCAGTGATCGCGATGCCTGGAAACCGCTCGGGGAAGCGGCCGTCAAAGCGGGCGCGGGTGCAGTGCGCACATTTGCAGGAGAGGCGGAGCGTTTCCGCCGGCAAGTCCAGCGTGTCGTCCTTAGCGGTGCGGACGCGGAGCGTCGCGAGATCGGCGCTTGCTTCGTAGTCTGCCACGGTCGGTGCCACCAAGGTCATGACGTGTCTCCGACCCTTGTCTACGTTGTCGCAGCGCTGCTGCGATAGCAACTAATTGCCATGCACAGGTGCGCGACGCTGATCTTCGCTGCCTGCTCTTCGATCATCGTCCACGAAATGTGAAACTAATCGACCGGGAATTTCAGTTCGGCGTTGCCGGATTCCTGTCTCTCCGAAACCTTGTGCGGAATCGAGGTCAGGAGAGACAATGAGCGCATTTCAGAAGGAAACGGTCCTGTCGGTCAGGCACTGGACCGATAGCCTGTTCAGCTTCACCGCGACGCGCGATCCGGGCTTCCGCTTCCAGAACGGCCAGTTCGCGATGATCGGGCTGGAAGTCGAGGGCAAGCCGTTGCTGCGGGCCTACAGCATGGCGAGCGCCAATCACGAGGAGGCGCTCGAGTTCTTCTCGATCAAGGTGCAGGATGGTCCGCTGACCTCGCGCCTTCAGAAGATCAGGGAGGGGGACATCATCCTGGTCGGCCGCAAGGCCACGGGCACGCTGATCACGGGCAATCTCATTCCCGGCAAACGCCTGTTGCTGCTCTCGACCGGAACGGGGCTCGCGCCGTTCGCCAGCCTGATCAAGGACCCCGACGTCTACGAGAATTACGAGACCATCGTGCTCGCCCACGGTTGCCGCCAGGTCTCCGAGCTCTCCTATGGCGAGCACCTCGTCGAAGGCCTGCGCGATCACGAGTTCTTCGGGCCGCTGATCCGCGACAAGCTCGTCTACTACCCGACCGTTACCCGCGAGCCGTTCAGGAATCGCGGTCGTATCTCCGACCTGATCGCGTCGAACCAGCTGTTCGACGATATCGGGCAGTCGGGACTCGATATCGAGACCGACCGCATCATGCTGTGCGGGAGCCCTGCGATGCTGGAGGAACTTCCCGCGATGCTTTCCGCGCGTGGCTTTGTCGAGGGCAATCACAGCCGCCCCGGCCATTTCGTGATCGAAAAGGCCTTTGTCGAGCGCTGAGGCGCAAATCGCACCTCGGCGACAACTAATTGCTATCGCCGGGACGCCTGCTGAACAAATCTGATGCAAAGGCGCCGGACCTGCCGGCGAACCAGGAGCAAGCGATGTCACTAGATCAGATCGTCGACGGACTTTCGGAGGTTTCCTGCGACGTGCTCGTCATCGGCGGCGGCACTGCCGGCCCGATGGCGGCGTTGAAGGCGAAGCTGAAGAATCCGAAGGCCAACGTCGTCCTGCTCGAAAAGGCCAACGTCAAGCGCTCCGGAGCGATCTCGATGGGCATGGACGGCTTGAACAACGCCGTCATTCCCGGCTACGCGACGCCGGAGCAGTACACCAAGGAAATCACCATCGCCAATGACGGCATCGTCGATCAGAAGGCGGTCTACAAATACGCGCAAAATTGCTATTCGATCATCGAGGAACTCGACAGTTTCGGCATCCGCTTCCTGAAGAACGAGAACGGCGACTACGCCGTCAAGAAGGTGCACCACATCGGCACCTATGTGCTGCCTATGCCGAACGGCGAGACCGTGAAGAAGGCGCTGTATCGCCAGCTGCGGCGTGCCCGCATCCTGATCTCCAACCGTTACATGGCGACGCGGCTGCTCAAATCTGCCGACGGACGCATTGCCGGTGCGATCAGCGTTAATACCCGGACCGCCGAGATGCTGGTGATCAAGGCCAAGGCCGTCATCCTGTGCATGGGCGCCGCCGGCCGTCTCGGCCTGCCGACCTCCGGCTACATGTTCGGCACCTACGAGAACGCGGCCAATTCCGGTGACGGCTATTCCATGGCCTATCATGCCGGTGCGGCCCTGGCGAACCTCGAATGCTACCAGATCAATCCGTTGATCAAGGACTACAACGGCCCGGCCTGCGCCTATGTCGCCGGTCCCTTCGGCGCCTTCACCGCCAACAACGAGGGATCGCGCTTCATCGAATGCGATTACTGGTCGGGCCAGATGATGCTGGAATTCTACAACGAGCTGCTGTCCGGCAAGGGCCCGGTGTTTCTCCAGCTCAAGCATCTTCACCCCGACACGATCTCGGAAATCGAATCGACGCTGCACAAGGTCGAACGTCCCACGCGCGGCCTGTTCCAGCAGGGGCGCGGGGTCGACTACCGCAGCGAGTCGATTGAGATGCATATTTCCGAGATCGGCTTCTGCTCCGGTCACAGCGCGTCCGGCGTGTTCGTCGACGACAACGCGCGCACCACCGTGCCGGGCCTCTATGCCGCCGGCGACATGGCGAGCGTTCCGCACAACTACATGCTCGGTGCCTTCACCAACGGTTCGGTCGCCGGCGTCGACGCGATGGAATTCGCGGACAATCACGATTTCGCGGAATTCGACGCGGCCGATGTCGCCAGGGAGCGTGACCGCGTGATGGCGCCGACCAAACGCGAGGACGGGATTCCACCGAACCAGATCGAGTACAAGACCCGGCGTCTCGTCAATGACTATCTGCAGCCGCCGAAAGTCACGCGCAAATACGAGCTCGGCATGCGTCGGCTCGCCGAAGCGAGGGAAGACATGGAGGAGCGGATGATCGCGCGCAATGCGCACGAACTGCTCCGCGCGCTCGAAGTCCAGTCGATCATGGACTGCGCGGACATGGCGGTGCATGCCTCGCTCTACCGCGAGGAAAGCCGCTGGGGCCTCTATCACTGGCGGACCGATTTCCCGGAGAAGGACAACGAGAACTGGTTCTGCCACACGCTTCTGAGCAAGCGGGACGGCAAGATGAGCAGCGAGAAGCGCGCCGTGGAGCCCTATGTCGTGCCGATCGCCGACGACGAGAAGGATCTCTACGACAAGCAGCGCATCCGCGCGACAGCCTGACCCGCCGCACAAATAACAGGAGACATACGATGCCTCTCGCTTCCTATCAGACATCGGTTCCGGTGGTCGTCGACGACGCCAAATGCATCGCGGACAAGGGCTGCACCGTGTGCGTTGACGTCTGTCCGCTCGACGTACTGCGTATCAGCGATATGACCAACAAGGCCTACATGGCCTATGACGAATGCTGGTACTGCATGCCCTGCGAGGCGGATTGCCCGACCGGCGCCGTCACCGTCAACATTCCCTATCTGCTGAGGTAGCCATGTCGAGCCCGTTCGAATCCTACGACGATCTCGAAGATGCCGACGAGCGGCTCCAGGCCGCCGATCCAGGGGAGCGCCGCGTCGCGATCATCGCGCTCGGCCATTCCGGCGATCCCGCAGCGGTCGGCCATCTCGCCAAAATGGTCGCCGATCCCGATGCCGGCGTGCGCCAGCAGGTCGCGATGGCGCTCGGCGAGTTCGACGGGCCGGAGGCCGCCAGCGCGCTGGTGAAGCTGCTGGTCGATCCCGAGAGAATCGTTGCGGCCGCCGCGGCCGACAGCATGGCGGAGTTCAAGGATCCAGCCTGCGCCGAAATCATCCTGCCGCTGGTCAAGCATGCCCACGCCTTCGTCCGCATGGGCGCGTTGCGTGCGCTCAAGGAACTGCGTTGCAAGGACACCTTGAAACCCGCGCTGGAAGCGCTCCAGGATTCCGATGCCGCCGTGCGGGTGCAGGCGATCGGCGTGATCGGGTTCCTCAAGCTGGAGGAATCAATTCCGGCGCTGACCGCGCTGATCAACGATCCAGACGCGCATGTGCGCCGTGCCGCCGTCAGCGCGCTCGCCTTCTCGCAGATGAAGCCCGCAGCCGAGATGATCACGCGCGCGTTGAAGGATTCGGACTGGATGGTGCGGGAGATGGCCGCGGAAACGCTGGGCCTCAACGTCAACGGCTCGATCGCCGCCGACCAGCTCATCGCTTCGCTCGGTGACGAGTTCTGGCAGGTGCGGCTGAAGGCAATCCGCAGCCTTGGCCGGATGACGATCGAGCGCGCGGTGCGCCCGATCGGCAATTGCGTCAACCATGAGCAGGCGAATTTGCGGAAGGAAGCCGCTGCTGCGCTCGGCGAGATCGCCCACCATGACGGCGAAGCGTTCCTTGCCGTCATCGCCGACGATCCCGATCCCGAGGTGCGCAAGAACGCGCGCTGGGCGCTTCAGCAGATCGCGGCCCGAAAAGCGCGGGCGGGGGCATAGAAGCGCGGCGGGCTGCGGCGCTGGACTTCCCGTCCCAGACGTTTATTGGTCTTCGCCAATGTGATAGGCCTCCGCGAGCGGAGGTCGATCCGAAAAGAGCGAGGATGCGCCCATGACGACATTGACGGTTAAGGACCTTCTCCCCGAGGACGGCACGCGCGGAACGCTTGTCGGCCGCGTCTGGCTGCCGCAGGCGAATGGTCCGGCCGTGGTCGCCGTGCGCGGCGATGGTGTGTTGGACGTCACCGCAACATTCCCGACCGTCAGCGCACTCTGCGAGGAGGGCGATCCGGCGAAGGCGCTTGCCGCCACCAAGGGCGAGCGCATCGGCGATCTCGAGGCCATCGTCGCCAACACGCCGCCCGATCAGCGCGATCCCAAGAAGCCGTGGTTGCTCCCGCCGGTCGATCTCCAGACGCTGAAGGCGGCCGGGGTGACCTTCGCCGTCTCGATGCTGGAGCGCGTGATCGAGGAGCGGGCGAAAGGCAATCCAGCCTCGGCCGAAGCGATCCGTAAGGAAGTGACGCGGCTGATCGGCGACGATCTGTCGAAGCTCAAGCCCGGCTCGGACCAGGCGATGCACCTGAAGCAGGTGCTCATCGACCAGAACGCCTGGAGCCAGTATCTCGAGGTCGGCATTGGCCCCGATGCCGAGGTCTTCACCAAGGCGCCGACCTTGTCGTCGGTCGGCACCGGCATGGATGCGGGGCTGCATCCGAAGTCGACCTGGAACAACCCTGAGCCGGAGCTGGTGCTGTTCGTCTCGAGCCGCGGCAAGATCGTCGGCGGCGCGCTCGGCAACGACGTCAATCTGCGCGACTTCGAGGGCCGTTCGGCGCTGCTGTTGTCGAAGGCCAAAGACAACAACGCCTCGTGCTCCATCGGTCCGCTGCTGCGTTTGTTCGACGACAGCTTTACCCTCGACGACGCCCGCAAGCTCGACATCAGCCTGAACGTGAGGGGGCAGGACGGTTTCGTCCTCGACGGCCATTCCTCGATCAGCATGATCAGCCGCGATCCGACCGATCTGGTCGAGCAGACCATCGGCAAGGTGCATCAATATCCCGACGGCTTCGTGCTGTTCCTTGGCACGATGTTCGCGCCGGTCAAGGATCGCGACGCGCCGGGGCAGGGGTTCACCCACAAGCGCGACGACATCGTCACCATTGCGGCGCCCCAGCTCGGTAAACTCGTCAACCGCATGCGGACCAGCGACGAGTGCGAGCCCTGGACGTTCGGCATCGGTGCGCTGATGAAGAATCTGGCGCAGCGGAAGCTGATCTAGCGGCCAGCATGTTGCCCCGCCGACAGCGGGCGATTGCACATCGAAATCAGGAGAAGGTCGTCATGCCCGGGCTTGTCCCGGGCATCGACGTTCTTGGTCCTGCATGGCAAAGCCGTGGATGGCCGGGACAAGCCCGGCCATGACGATGTGGCGCTGGCGAAGCCACATCATCTCGTTCATCTTCCCGTTGCATCCGCGGAACAAAATCGCGCTTGGCGTGTCATACGATGACCGCCCTGCCAACTGCGATGTCCCGAGCGAATAGTCAGATAATATGACTAGTCGGAACCAAACTTCCGTGAAATAGTCCCTCCCGCCGCCTCAAAGGTCGGCCTGCGGGTGCGATGCTACCAACTGGCGCCCCGGATAACATTTTGGGAGATACGCCTGATGATCCTCAAAGCCCTCTTTGCGGCCAGCGCCACGGCCGCGTTGCTGCTCGCGCTGCCGGCGAACGCCGCCGAGCTCACCATCGGCTTCTCGCAGATCGGATCGGAATCCGGCTGGCGCGCGGCCGAGACCTCGGTCTCCAAGCAGGAGGCCACCAAGCGCAAGGTCAATCTCAAGATCGCCGACGCGCAGCAGAAGCAGGAGAACCAGATCAAGGCGATCCGCTCCTTCATCGCGCAGAATGTCGATGCGATCTTCCTCGCGCCCGTCGTCTCGACCGGCTGGGACTCGGTGCTGAAGGAAGCCAAGGAGGCCAAGATCCCGGTCGTGCTGCTCGACCGCGACATCGATCCGTCCGGCAAGGAGCTCTATCTCACCGCCGTGACCTCCGACAGCGTGCACGAAGGCGAGGTCGCCGGCGACTGGCTGGCGAAGACCGTCGGAGCCAAGGTCTGCAACATCGTCGAATTGCAGGGCACGGTCGGCGCGAGCGTCGCCGCCAACCGCAAGAAGGGTTTTGACGCCGCCATCGCCAAGCATGCGAACCTGAAGGTGGTGCGCAGCCAGACCGGCGACTTCACCCGCGCCAAGGGCAAGGAAGTGATGGAAAGCTTCATCAAGGCCGAAGGCGGCGGCAAGTCGATCTGCGCGGTCTATGCGCACAACGACGACATGATGGTCGGCGCGATCCAGGCGATGAAGGAAGCCGGCCTCAAGCCGGGCAAGGAGATCCTCACCGTCTCGATCGACGCGGTCCCCGACATCTTCAAGGCGATGGTGGCCGGCGAAGCCAATGCCACGGTCGAGCTGACTCCGAACATGGCGGGTCCCGCGCTCGATGCCATCGCGGCCTTCAAGGCCAAGGGCACTGTTCCGCCGAAATGGATCCAGACGGAATCCAAGCTCTACACCGCCACCGATGATCCGCAGAAGATCTACGACAGCAAGAAGGGCCTCGGTTACTGAGGCGAGGACGTCGCCGGGCCGCCGTGTTTCGGCAGTCCGGCGATCCCCTTCGAAACTGCTGCGTACGAACAGGTTCCGTGTCCGCATCGACAGCGGGCGCCGCTGGGAGTGAATTTGTCATGGAGAACAGCCCGGATTCCGCTGCTTCCCTGCTGGAGGTGCGCGGGATCAGCAAGAGCTTTGGTGCTGTGCGTGCGTTGCAGGAGGTCGACTTCACGCTTCGCGCCGGCGAGATCCATGCGCTGCTCGGTGAGAACGGCGCCGGCAAGTCCACGCTGATCAAGGTGATCACCGGCGTGTTCCAGCGCGATGCCGGCATCGTCAGGATCGGCGGCGAAGAGGTCGCGCCGCGCTCGGCCAAGGCGGCGCTTCAGGCCGGCATCGCCACGGTCTACCAGGAGGTCAATCTGCTGCCGAATCTCTCGGTGGCCCAGAACCTGTTCCTCGACCGGCAACCGATGCGCTTCGGCGTCGTGCGGGAGGGCGAGATGCGCCGCCGCGCCAAAGCGCTGCTCGCGGATTTCGGCCTCGACATCGACGTATCAGCGCCGCTTGGCAATTATTCGGTGGCGATCCAGCACGTCACCGCGATTGCGCGCGCCGTCGATCTCTCGGCGCGCGTGCTGATCCTGGACGAGCCGACCGCGAGCCTCGATCGCCATGAGGTCGAGATCCTGTTCGGTATCATGCGCCAGCTCGCCAAGCGCGGCATTGGCATCGTCTTCGTCAGCCATTTCCTCGACCAGGTCTACGAGATATCCGATCGCATCACCGTTTTGCGAAATGGTCGCCTGGTCGGCGAGCGGGAGACCGCGTCGCTGTCGCGGCTCGAGCTGATCCGGATGATGCTCGGCCGCGAGTTGGCCGAGACCACCAGCGCGCGGGCATCGGCAGGTGCACAGACGGCGCGTGAAGTCTGTGCGAGCTTCGAGGGTTACGGCAAGGCCGGCTATGTCGCGCCGTTCAATCTCGAGCTGCGCCATGGCGAGGTCGTCGGTCTCGCCGGCTTACTCGGCTCGGGCCGGACCGAGACGGCGCGGCTGGTGTTCGGCGCCGAGCGCCCCGATCGCGGACAGGCGAGGGTGGAAGGCGCGCCTGTCCGGCTTCAGTCGCCGCGCGACGGCGTGCGCCACGGCTTTGGCTATTGCCCGGAGGAGCGCAAGACCGACGGCATCGTCGCCGAGCTCACCGTGCGCGAGAACATCGTGCTGGCGCTCCAGGCCAAGCGCGGTCTGCATCGGCCGCTGTCGCGACGCGAGCAGGACGAGATCGCAAGCCGTTACGTCAAGATGCTCGACATTCGCCCGCCCGATCCGGACCGTCCCGTCGGCCTGCTGTCCGGCGGCAATCAGCAGAAGGTGCTGCTGGCACGGTGGCTTGCGACCTCGCCGCGGCTGCTCGTGCTGGACGAGCCGACCCGCGGCATCGACGTCGGCGCGCACGCCGAGATCATCCGCCTGATACGCGAGCTCTGCGACGACGGACTTGCGCTGCTCGTGATCTCCTCCGAACTCGACGAGATCGTGACGTATTCCGATCGTGTGGTGGTGCTGCGTGATCGCGCTCATGTCGAGGAGCTCGCCGGCGAGGCCATCGACGTCGGCAGCATTCTCGCCGCCATCGCCGCCGATGGCGCCAGTGTCGCGCATGAGGGCCGTGCATGACCGCGCTGTTGCCGCGCCGCGGCCTTGCCCAGATCCTCGCGTTGATCGTCATCCTGGCGGTCGATCGCGTGGTGTCGCCGCAATTCTTCGATCTGCGCCTCCAGGACGGCCGTCTGTTCGGCAGCCTGATCGACGTGCTCAACCGCGGCACGCCGGTGGCGCTGCTCTCGCTGGGCATGGTCCTGGTGATCGCGACGCGCGGCATCGATCTGTCGGTCGGCGCTGTGATGGCGATCTCGGGCGCGATCGCGGCGAGCCTCGCCGACAGCCACAGTCTGGCCGTGGTGCTGGCGGCTGCGCTCGGCGCGGGCCTGATCTGCGGATTGTGGAACGGATTTCTGGTCGCGGTGCTCGGCATGCAGCCGATCGTGGCGACCCTGATCCTGATGGTGGCGGGACGCGGCATCGCCCAGCTCATTACCGAAGGCCGCATCGTGACCTTCTCCTCGCCCGATCTGGTCTGGTTCGGCAATGGCTCTATTCTCGGCCTGCCGGTGTCGGTCGCGATTGCGCTGGGCATGTTGATTCTCACCGGCGCGGTGGTGCGCGGCTCGGCACTCGGATTGCTGATCGAGGCAACCGGCGGCAATGCGCGGGCGAGCGAGCTTGCCGGCGTCGGTACGCGCGCGATGATCTTGGCGGTCTATGTCTGGTGCGGCGTTTGCGCTGCGCTTGCCGGCGTGATCGCTGCGGCCGACATCATGGGCGCGGATGCCAACAATGCCGGCCTCTGGCTCGAGCTCGATGCCATCCTCGCGGTGGTGATCGGCGGCACCTCGCTGTTCGGCGGCCGCTTCAGCCTCGTGCTGGCCGTACTCGGCGCGCTGATCATCCAGACCATGAACACCGGGATTCTGCTGTCGGGCTATCCGCCGGAGTTCAATTTGCTGGTCAAGGCGGTGGTGGTGCTCGCCGTGCTGCTGCTGCAATCGCCGAAGCTGTCCGGCTTTGCCGACGTGGTGACGCGGCTGCGGAGGACCAAGGCATGAAAGGCCTGCCGCCCGTCCTCATCACGGCGATCGTGCTCGTCGCGGGATTCGCGCTCTGCGCGATGCAGTTTCCCAACATCGCGTCCACCCGCGTGGTCGGCAATCTCCTGACCGACAACGCCTTTCTCGGCATCGTCGCGACCGGCATGACCTTCGTCATCATTTCCGGCGGCATCGATCTCTCGGTCGGCTCGGTGATCGGCTTTACCACGGTGTTCGTCGCGCTGGCGATCGAGCGCTGGGGAATGCCGCCCCTGGTCGCCTTCGTCGCCATCCTCGCGCTCTCGGCAGCCTTCGGCGCGGCGATGGGCGCGGTCATCCATGTCTTCGATCTGCCGCCTTTCATCGTGACGCTCGCCGGCATGTTCCTCGCCCGGGGTGCCAGCTTCCTGCTCTCGACGGAATCGGTGCCGATCACGGCACCGGTCTATTCGACCGTGTCGGACTTTGCACTGCGACTGCCCGGCGGTGGACGGCTGACGGCGGTCGCGATCATCATGCTTGCGATCGTGATCGGCGGCGCTTTGCTGCTGCAGCTCACCCGGTTCGGCGCCAATGTCTATGCGCTCGGCGGCAGCCGGGCGACCGCGAGCCTGATGGGCGTTGCCGTCGGCAGGATGACGGTGAAGATCTATATGCTGTCGAGTCTGCTCGCCGGCATCGCCGGCATCGTCTTCTCCTTCTACACCAGCGCCGGCTACTCGCTCTCCGCCGTCGGCGTCGAGCTCGACACCATCGCGGCCGTCGTGATCGGCGGCACGCTGCTCACGGGCGGGCAGGGCTCGGTGATCGGCACCTTCCTTGGCGTGCTGATCCAGGGCATGATTCAGACCTACATCAATTTCGACGGGACGCTGTCGAGCTGGTGGACCAAGATCGCGACCGGCGTGCTGCTGTTCGCCTTCATCGCCTTGCAGCAGGGATTGGTCGCGCTCGCGCGCCGGCCCGTGGCAAAGCGCGCGGGAGCAGTCTCATGACCACCTCGCGCATCCTCGTCATCCCGACGCGCCGGGCGCACTCCAATCACGCGGAGGTGGCCCGTTCGATCGGCGTTGACATCATCGCCGGCCGTTACGCGGAGGGGACGCGGCTGCCCGGCGATGCCGAGATGATCGCGATGTTCGGCGTGTCGCGGCCGGTGCTGCGCGAGAGCGTGAAGACACTGGTGGCCAAGGGCCTGCTCACCACCAAGGCGCGAGTCGGCACTGTGGTGCGCGAGCGCGCTGCCTGGAACATGTTCGACGCCGACGTGCTGGCCTGGCACCTGGACGCCGGGATCGACAAGCGCTTCCTCAACGACCTCGCCGAGATCCGTCTGGCGGTCGAGCCGCGCGCGGCGATGCTGGCGGCCGCGCAGCGGTCGGAGCAGGATGTCGCCGAGTTGCACCGCTGCATGGAGCGGATGCGACTTGAAGCTTCCGACTCCGTCGGCTTTGCCGATGCCGACCTAGCGCTTCATGTCGGTGTAGCGCGGGCGTCCGGAAATCTGTTCATGCGCTCGATCGGGCACGTCATCGAGGCTGCGCTGCGCGCCTCATTCCTGCTCAGCGCACCGGTCGAACCGGAAGACCGCGACACCGTTCTGCTCTGGCATCAGAAGATCGTCGATGCCATCGCCGCCGGTGATGCCGCGACGGCGTCGGAGGCGATGGTCTACGTCATTCACAACGGCATGCGCCGCCATGAGGGGGCAGTGATCGAGACTGTACCGGCCGAAGCGCTGCCGTCCGCGGAAGCTGGAGAAAGATCGTGACTGAACTTCGCATCGCCATCGTCGGCTTCGGCAAGATCGCGCGGGACCAGCATGTCGGCGCCATCGCAGCAGTTCCCGGCGCGACGCTGGCCGCCATCGCCAGCCGCAATGCCTCGCTGCCCGATCTGCCGCATTTCGCGACCATCGAAGAGCTGCTGGAAAAAGGTCCGCCGATCGACGCGGTGTCGCTCTGCACGCCGCCTCAAGTGCGCCGCGCCCAGGCCGTCGCAGCCCTCAGGGCCGGCAAGCATGTGATGCTGGAGAAGCCGCCCGGCGCCGGTGTTGCCGAGCTCGATCCGTTGATCGCGATGGCGGGTGAGGCCAAGCGAACGTTATTCGCGACTTGGCATTCGCGCCATGCACCGGCGGTCGAGCCGGCGCGCGAGTGGCTCGCCGCGCGGCGGATCACCTCCGTCCATATCAATTGGAAGGAGGACGTCCGCGTCTGGCATCCCGGGCAGGCGTGGATCTGGGAGCCGGGCGGGCTCGGGGTGTTCGATCCCGGCATCAATGCGCTGTCGATTTTGACCAGGATCCTGCCGAAGCCCGTGTTCGTCACCTCGGCCGAGCTCGCCTTCCCCGCCAATCGCCAGGCGCCGATCGCCGCGAAGCTGACGCTGACCGACCTTGGCGGCCTGCCTGTGACCGCCGAGTTCGATTTCCGCCAGACCGGACCGCAGAGCTGGGATATCCTCGTCGAAACCGACGAGGGCCGGATGACGCTATCCCGCGGCGGCCGGATCATGGCGATCGATGGCAGGACCGTTGCCGAGGCGCCCGATGAGGAATATCGGGAGCTTTACCGGCGCTTCGTCACGCTCGCCGCGACGGGCGCGAGCGACGTCGATCTGGCGCCGCTTCGTCTCGTTGCGGACGCCTTCCTGCTCGGCAGGCGCACGATCGTCGAACCGTTTGTGGATTGATCATGGCTGGATCGAAAACAGAAAAAGACATCTTCGGAACGCTGCCGGACGGCCGCAAGGTGGAGCGCATCGTGCTGCGCGGAGAGGGCGGGTTCGAGGCGCGCATCATCACCCATGGCGCGGTGATCCAGGCGCTGATCGCGCCGGATGCCAAGGGGAGCTACGAGGACATCGTGCTCGGCCATGACACATTCGCCGGCTATCTCGCCGAGCGAAAGTTCTTCGGTGCCACCGTCGGCCGCTACGCCAATCGCATCGCCAACGGGCAATTTTCGTTGGACGGCGAGGCGGTGCAGCTTCCCGTCAACAACGGTCCGAACGCGCTGCATGGTGGTCTCGACGGCTTCGATCGCAAGCTCTGGGACATTGCGGAGATCGACGGCGGCGCCGAACCTGCGGTCACGCTGACCTATGTCAGCCCGCACGGCGAAGAGAACTATCCCGGTCGTCTCGACGTTCGCCTGACCTATCGCGTCACCGGCCCGACTGAGTTGTCGCTTCGTATGGAGGCGCGGACCGACCGGCCGACCATCGTCAACCTGACCAACCACAGCTTCTTCAATCTGGAAGGCGCGACATCAGGCACGCCAATTCTCGATCATCAGCTGACGGTCGCGGCCGGGCATTTCCTGGCGATCGATCCCACCGCCATTCCGTTGCCCGAGCCGCCGCGCAGCGTTGCCAGCACGCCGTTCGACTTCCGCGAGCCGCGGCCCGTCGGCGAGCGCATCCGCGAGAGCGACCAGCAATTGCGCAACGGCAGGGGCTACGACCATACCTACTGTCTCGCGCGCGACGGCAAGCTTGCGCTCGCGGCGCGACTGGAGGCGCCGCGCTCGGGGCGCATCATGGAGCTGTTCACCGATCAGCCCGGTCTGCAGGTCTATTCGGGTAATTATCTTGACGGCACGATCTCGGGCAAGGGTGGCAAGCTGTACCGGCAGTCGGACGCCATGTGCCTGGAGCCGCATATCTGGCCGGATGCACCGAACCGGCCGGATTTCCCGAGCCCGCGCCTAGCGCCCGGCGAGGTCTACCGCCATCATACGGTCTATCGCTTTGCGGTGAGGAGGTCCTGATGGAACAGGTGGCGACCTCGGTTCTTTCAGACGATCCCTGCCATCTCGGCGAGGGGCCAACCTATGATGTGACCACGGACACGGCCTGGTGGTTCGATATCCGTGAGGGGCGATTGTTCGAGGCGCAGCTCGGCACCGGCAGCATTCGCGTTCATGCGCTGGGCCGGATGGCCAGCGCACTTGGGCGGATCGACGCCGAACGGCAGTTGATCGTCGCGGAAGACGGCCTCTATATCCGCATAATCGCCGACGGCGCGATGACGCTGTTCTGTCCGCTCGAAGCCGACAATCACGCGACCCGCTCCAACGATGCCCGCGTGCATCCCTCCGGCACGTTCTGGATCGGCACCATGGGCCGAAAGGCGGAAGCAGGGGCAGGGGCGATCTACGCGTTCCATCACGGCGAGATATCGATCCTGTTTCCGCGCATCAGCATTCCCAACTCGATCTGCTTCTCGCCCGATGGCGCCACCGGCTACTTCGCCGACACCGCGCGCGCGGTGCTCTACGCGGTGCCGCTCAATCCCACGACCGGCCTGCCGCGCGGCGAGCCGGAAGTGCTGCTGCGCCACACCGGTAGCGGCGGCCTCGATGGTTCGGTGTGCGACGCCGACGGAAACATCTGGAACGCCTGCTGGGGCGCGAGCCGTATCGACGTCTACTCTCCGCAAGGCGAGCGCCTGCGCTCGATGAGCGTGCCGGCAAAGCAGGCGAGCTGCCCCGCTTTTGTCGGCCCCGATCTGTCGCGTCTTCTCGTCACCTCGGCCTGGCAGGACATGGATGCGGCGGCACGTGCCGCCGATCCGCAAGCAGGCCGCACCTTCCTGTTGGAGGCCTCCGCGCGCGGTCGCGCGGAGCCTGACGTCAAGCTCGCATAGGAGGCTCGAAGCCACACACCGCCAAATTTCTCGACGACACGAAAAAACAGTCTGACATCCAAGGGAGCGAAACATGTTGAAACTGAAGACGACCTTCCTCGCGCTGGCGCTGGCCGGCGCTGCGACGATGGCCGCGGGCGTCACCGCCTCAGCCCAGGACAAAGCAACAGTCGGCATCGCCATGCCGACTAAATCGTCGGCGCGCTGGATCGACGACGGCAACAACATGGTCAAGGTGCTGAAAGAGCGCGGCTACAATACCGACCTGCAATATGCCGAGGACGACATTCCGAACCAGCTCTCGCAGGTCGAGAACATGGTGACCAAGGGCGCGAAAGCGCTGGTGATCGCCGCGATCGACGGCACCACGCTCTCCGACGTGCTCAAGCAGGCGAAAGCAAAGGGCATCACCGTGATCGCCTATGACCGCCTGATCCGCGGCACGCCCAACGTGGACTATTACGCGACCTTCGACAATTTCCAGGTCGGCGTGCTCCAGGCCGAGTCGATCGTGCAGGGCCTCGGCCTCAAGGATGGCAAGGGTCCGTTCAACATCGAGCTGTTCGGCGGCTCGCCCGACGACAACAATGCCTACTTCTTCTACAACGGCGCGATGAGCGTGCTGAAGCCGTACATCGACAGCGGCAAGCTCGTCGTCGTCTCCGGCCAGATGGGCATGGACAAGGTCGCGACCTTGCGCTGGGACGGCGCCACCGCGCAGGCCCGCATGGACAATCTGCTCAGCGCCTACTACGGCAACAAGAAGGTCAACGCAGTGCTGTCGCCCTATGACGGCCTGTCGATCGGCATCATCTCCTCGCTGAAAGGCGTCGGTTATGGCAGCGCCGGCCAGCCGATGCCTGTCATCTCGGGCCAGGATGCCGAGGTGCCCTCGATCAAGGCGATGCTGCGCGGCGATCAGTATTCGACCATCTTCAAGGACACCCGCGATCTCGCCAAGGTGACCGCCGACATGGTCGACGCTGCGCTTGCCGGCAAGCAGGTCACCGTCAACGACACCAAGACCTACGAGAACGGCGCCAAGACCGTGCCGTCCTATCTGCTCAAGCCGGTCGTGGTCTACAAGGACAATTGGGAGAAGGTCCTGGTCGAGAGCGGCTACTACAAGAAGTCGCAGTTCCAGTAAGGCCTCTTTCTTTTCCCGATGGGGATGAAATGCGTGTCCACATACTCGTCATGGCCGGGACAAGCCCGGCCATGACGACGTGGAAAAGTCCGGGAGAATGATCCGATGACCGCAATGCTGGAGATGCGCAACGTCAGCAAGAGCTTTTCCGGCGTGCAGGCGCTGCGCGACGTCAACTTCTCGGTTGAAGCCGGGCAGATCCACGCCCTCGTCGGCGAGAACGGTGCCGGCAAGTCCACGCTGATGAAGGTGCTCAGCGGCGTCTATCCCGCCGGTAGCTATGAGGGCACCATCATCTTCGATGGCGAGGAGCGCCGCTTCCGCGATATCAACGATTCCGAGGCGCTCGGTATCATCATCATCCATCAGGAGCTGGCGCTGATCCCGCTGATGTCGATTGCCGAGAACATCTTCCTGTCGCATCCGCCGTCCAGGCTCGGGGTGATCGATCGCGACGAGGTTTATCGGCGCACGCGGGAACTCCTGGCGCAGGTCGGCCTCAAGGAATCGCCGGATACGCTGATCACCGATCTCGGCGTCGGCAAGCAACAGCTGGTCGAGATCGCCAAGGCGCTGTCCAAGCGGGTGCGGATGCTGATCCTGGACGAGCCGACCGCCAGCCTCAACGAGGCCGACAGTGCCGCGCTGCTCGAGCGCCTCATGGCCTTCCGCGCGCAGGGCATCGGCTCGATCCTGATCTCGCACAAGCTCAACGAGGTCGCCAAGGTCGCCGACCACATCACCGTGCTGCGCGACGGCCGCACCGTGGACAGCATTGATTGCCACGCCGAGCCGATCCAGGAAGACCGCATCATCCGCAGCATGGTCAACCGCGATCTCGCCCATCGCTTTCCGGAGCGCAGCGCAAAGATCGGCGAGCCCGTCCTCACCGTCGAGAACTGGTCGGTGTACCATCCCATCCATCCCGAGCGGCAGGTGATCAAGAACGTTGATTTCAGCGTGAAACGCGGCGAGGTCGTCGGCATTGCCGGATTGATGGGCGCTGGCCGCACCGAATTCGCCATGAGCCTGTTCGGCCGTTCCTGGGGCACCACGATCAGCGGCCGCATCCGGCTCGAGGGCCATGAGGTCGTGCTGCCGAACGTCGCGGCCGCGATCGACGCCGGCCTTGCCTATGTCACCGAGGACCGCAAGCAGCTCGGACTTATCCTCGCCGACGACGTCCGCAAGAACATCACGCTCGCAAGCCTCGACCAGGTCGCGCCGAACCGCGTCATCGACGACATCGCCGAGCTGAAGGTCGCCAGCGACTACCGCAACCGGATGCGCATCCGCTGCTCCGACGTCTATCAGGAGACCGGCCAGCTCTCCGGCGGCAACCAGCAAAAGGTCGTGCTGTCGAAATGGCTGATGACCGACCCCAAGGTCTTGATCCTGGACGAGCCGACCCGGGGCATCGACGTCGGTGCCAAATACGAGATCTACTGTATCATCAACGAGCTTGCGGAAGCCGGCCGCGGCGTGGTGGTGATCTCCTCGGAGATGCCCGAGCTGCTCGGCATCTGCGACCGCATCTGTGTCATGAACGACGGCGCCTTCGTCGGCGAGTTCCCCGGCACCGAAGCGACGCAGGAAAAGATCATGCGCGCCATCATGCGCAACGACAGAAATTATGGAAGCCGCGCCCTGGCGGGTGCCGAGATGGGAGGATCGCAGCCATGACCGACAAGACGGTTTCGCTGCCCGAGGAGCGCCGGAACGGCAGCTTCATCAAAAACAATCTACGCAACTACGGCATGCTAATGTCGCTGATCGCGATCATGCTGTTCTTCCAGGTCATGACCGGTGGCACACTGCTGCAGCCGCTCAACCTGACCAATCTGGTGCTCCAGAACAGCTATATCGTCATCATGGCGCTTGGCATGCTGCTTGTCATCGTCACCGGCCATATCGACCTCTCGGTCGGCTCGGTCGCGGGCTTCGTCGGCGCGGTGGCCGCCGTGCTGATGGTGACATACAAGGTCGACTACACGCTCGCCTTCATCGCCTGTCTGCTGCTGGGCGCGGCGATCGGCGCCGCGCAGGGCTATTGGGTGGCCTATTTCAAGATTCCGTCCTTCATCGTGACGCTGGCCGGCATGCTGGTGTTCAAGGGCCTCGCACTCGCGGTATTGCAGGGCCAGTCGCTCGGGCCGTTCCCGGTGACCTTCCAGAAACTGTCCTCCGGCTTCATTCCCGAGCTCTTGCCGGAGGCCGGCACCCTGCATCCGACATCCATGCTGATCGGTGCGGTGCTCGCGCTTGGCCTCGTATACGCCAGCGCCAGGGGAAGGTCGCGCGAGCAGTTGCACGGCATCGAGGTCGAACCCTACGCGTTCTTCCTCGGCAAGAGCATCCTGCTCGCCTGCGCCGTGCTCTATTTCACCTATCTGATCGCCTCGCATCGCGGCCTGCCGAACGTGCTGGTGATCATGGGTGCGTTGATCGCACTCTACGGCTTCGTCACCCGCCGCACCGTGATCGGCCGGCAAATCTATGCGGTCGGCGGCAACGCCAAGGCCGCAAGCCTGTCGGGCATCAAGACGGAACGGTTGACCTTCCTCACCTTCGTGAATATGGGCGTGCTCGCTGCGCTCGCCGGCCTCGTCTTCGCTGCGCGCCTCAACACCGCAACGCCGAAGGCGGGTCTCGGCTTCGAGCTCGACGTCATCGCCGCCTGCTTCATCGGCGGCGCCTCAGCCTATGGCGGTGTCGGCCGCGTCGGCGGCGCCGTGGTCGGCGCCATGATCATGGGTGTGATGAACAACGGCATGTCCATCCTCGGCATCGGCATCGACTATCAGCAGGTCATCAAGGGCCTGGTCCTGCTCGGGGCGGTATGCATCGACGTGTATAATCAGCGGAGATGAGGCTGCGTAGCGAAGCGCAATCCGGGGCCACTTACCCGCATTCCGCTCCGCTCCATGCGGCTACGGCAGCCGTTACTGCGTCGTGAAGAGCACCGCCGCTATCGCGACGGAGAGGCTCACCGCCGAGACGGTTGCCACGGTCGATAGCACGCCCATTCGCCGGAGTGCGACGGCGAAGACAATGATGATGGGCGTCGCGGTCATCAGCCCGATTTGTGCATCGCTCATGTCAGCGCTCGCAGCTCCATGGAACCTTGGAGTGCTCGTACCGCGACCCGGCCGATCGGACGTTGCGACGGCGCAAACAAATAGATCGGCATTCCCCAAGTTTGTCCGGCAACAAACTCGGATCGGCGCGGCTGAGCTAAGTCTGGCCGGTGTCCTGATCCGGAAGAGCAGATGTCGGCAGCCGATTGCGAACCACAGGGAAACGGCTGGGGAATTCTGGACGATCTTCCCGGCGATCCCATGATCTGGGTGCTGATCTTCAGCGAGCTCGCCGCCTTCGGTCTGTTTCTCGGTACGTTTACGGTCGCCCGCGCGATCCACCCGGCCGTGTTTGCGGCGGGGCAGGCGGCGCTCGATCCGGATCTCGCTGGCTTGAACACTGTCGTGCTGGTGACGAGCGGTTGGGCCGCAGCCCGGGCTACGAAGGCCGCGCGGGCCAGCGAGAGGCGGGCGACACGTTACTGGCTCCTCACGGCCATGGGGCTTGGCGGCCTGTTCGTGGCGATCAAGCTCGGCGAATATGCCGAAGAGATCGGACGCGGCATCGGACTTGAAACCAGTCCGTTCTTCACACTCTATTTCCTCCTGACCGGCTTCCATCTCCTGCACGTCTGCCTCGGCATCATCATCCTCGCATTGGTCTGCCGCCGCGCCGAGTCGTTCGGCGTCGAGACGGGAACGGCCTTCTGGCACATGGTCGATCTGGTCTGGATCGTCATGTTCCCGATTCTTTATCTGGTGCGGTGACGATGCCGGATCGCCTGGACTTCACCTGGATCGCGCTGATCGGCCTCGCAGTCGCGACCATCCTGGTGCCGCCGCTGGTGCCGCGGCCGCTGCTCGGCAACGCCCTGCTGCTGGTTCTGGCCGCCGTCAAGGGGCGCCGGATAGCGCTCGATTTCCTCGATCTTCGCGCCGTGCCGGCGCTCTGGCGCGGCCTCGTCAGCGCCTGGATCCTCGTCGTGGTGCTGTTTGCCTGGCTCACATCCGCCGTCGTCGCCCTGATCTGACTCACTCCTTGCGCCCTGACAAAGAACGGGCCGGGCCAATCGGCAATAAATCGCATCACCGATTTAGCCGACAGGACTCAATTGAAAGGATTGGCAATGGCTGAACGCCTGACCAAGTCGGCCGCTCGAAATGTCTTCTACGGCGGCTCGGCCTTTTTCTTCGCCATCTTCATCGGGCTGACGGCGCACAGCCACTACTACATGGCCACGACCTCGACGGACGCGGCGACGCTGACGTCGTCGGTCGCCCGCGGCAAGCATGTCTGGGAGAAGAACTCCTGCATCAACTGCCACACGTTGCTCGGCGAAGGCGCCTATTTCGCGCCCGAAGTCGGCAACGTCTGGGATCGATGGGGCGGCAAGGAGGATCCGGCCGGCGCGCGAGAGACGCTGAAGGCCTGGATGCAGTCGCAGCCCTCGGGCGCGGAGGGCCGGCGGCAGATGCCGCAGTTCAACCTCACCGACCAGGAGCTCAATGATCTCGCCGATTTCCTGCAATGGGTGAGCACGATCAAGCGCCAGGATTGGCCGCCGAACAAGGCCGGCTGAGCCCGCCGCTTTCCTCTTTCCAGACAGAGAGAATCCGAGATGAAATATCAAACCCAGAAAGTCGCGATGCTGTATTTCTACGGCGCGCTGACCCTGTTCCTGGCCCAGGTCCTGTTCGGTCTCCTCGCCGGGACAATCTACGTTCTGCCCAACACGCTGTCGGTGCTGCTGCCGTTCAATATCGTCAGGATGATCCACACCAATGCGCTGATCGTGTGGTCGTTGATCGGCTTCATGGGCGCGACCTACTTCCTGCTGCCTGAGGAAACCGAGACCGAGCTGTACAGCCCGCTGCTCGCAAAGATCCAGTTCTGGATGTTCTTCGGCGCAGCTGGCGTAGCGGTGGTCGGCTATCTCTTCCACTACCACGAGGGTCGCGAGTTCCTCGAGCAGCCCTTCATCATCAAGGTCGGCATCGTCGTCGTCTGCCTGATGTTCCTGTTCAACGTGACCATGACCGCGCTCAAAGGGCGCAAGACCACGGTCACCAACATCCTGCTGTTTGGCCTGTGGGGCGTTGCGATTTTCTTCCTGTTCGCTTTCTACAATCCGGCGAACCTCGCCGTCGACAAGATGTACTGGTGGTACGTCGTCCATCTCTGGGTCGAGGGCGTCTGGGAGCTGGTCATGGCTTCCGTGCTCGCCTATCTCATGATCAAGCTCAATGGCATCGACCGCGAGGTGGTCGAGAAGTGGCTCTACGTCATCATCGGCCTTGCGCTATTCTCGGGGATTCTCGGCACCGGCCACCATTTCTACTGGATCGGCGCGCCCGGCTACTGGCAGTGGATCGGCTCGCTGTTCTCGACGCTCGAGGTCGCGCCGTTCTTCACGATGGTGATCTTCACGGTGCAGATGACCTGGAAGGCCGGCCGCAAGCATCCGAACCGCGCCGCGCTGCTGTGGTCGGTCGGCTGTTCGGTGATGGCGTTCCTGGGCGCCGGCGTCTGGGGTTTCCTGCACACGCTGTCCTCGGTGAACTACTACACCCACGGCACCCAGGTCACCGCTGCGCACGGCCATCTCGCCTTCTTCGGCGCCTATGTGATGCTCAATCTTGCCGTGATGGCCTACGCCATCCCGCAGATCAAGGGACGCGCGCCCTATAACCAGTGGCTCAGCATGACGAGCTTCTGGATCATGTGCACGGCCATGATGACCATGACGTTCGCGCTGACCTTTGCCGGCGTGATCCAGGTCCATCTCCAGCGCGTGCTCGGCCAGGGCTACATGGACGTGCAGGACCAGCTCGCCTTCTTCTACTGGGTGCGGCTCGGCTCCGGCGTGTTCGTCGCCATCTCGGCGCTGATGTTCGTCTGGGCGGTGCTGGTGCCCGGCCGCGAAAAGCAGGCGACCATTCCCGCCGCGCTGCAGCCGGCCGAGTAAGCGTGACGGCGGCCGCGTTTCATCGCGGCCGCCGCTTCAGAAATCTACGGAGAGAGATCATGAAAGCAGCCCTTCACGCCTTCGCCGCGCCGGCACCCGCGCTACCGGCCTATGTCGCAAGCGGCAACGAATGCGCGCTGTTCGAGCATGCCTGGCGGCACCGGCTTCCGGTTCTGCTGAAGGGGCCGACCGGTTGCGGCAAGACGCGTTTCGTCGCGCATATGGCGGCGCGGCTGGGCTTGCCGCTGCACACCGTCGCCTGCCACGACGATCTCACCGCCGCGGATCTCACGGGGCGCTATCTGCTGAGAGGCGGCGACACCGTGTGGACCGACGGTCCGTTGACACGCGCGGTCCGCGAGGGCGGCATCTGCTATCTCGACGAGGTGGTGGAAGCCCGCAAGGACGTCACCGTCGTGCTGCATCCGCTCACCGATGACCGCCGTATCCTGCCGCTGGAGCGAACCGGCGAGGAGCTCGTTGCTCCCGCGAGCTTCATGCTCGTTGTCTCCTACAATCCCGGTTACCAGACCCTGCTCAAGGCGCTGAAGCCCTCGACGCGGCAGCGCTTCGTCGCCATCGAGTTCGGCTTCCTGCCGGCCGAGCAGGAGATTGCGGTGGTGTCGGCCGAGAGTGGGCTGCCGCCGGATCGCGTACGGCCGCTGGTCGCGCTTGCCGGGCGTCTGCGGGCGCTGAAGGGGCATGATCTGGAGGAGGGCGTCTCGACCCGCCTCGTGGTGTATTGCGCGACCTTGATTGCGGCGGGAGTCTCGATCGCCGATGCGGTGCTCGCCGGCATGATCGAGCCGCTGACCGACGATTCCGATGTCAAGGCGGCGCTGCTGGATGCCGCGCGCGCCGTGATTGGGTGAGGCAGGTTCCATGCTCGACTTCCTCGAACTGGAGGAGACGGTCGGCCGTGCCTGGCACCGCATGGTCGGCGGCACCGCGAGCTATCCGGTTCATGATGATCACGCGGTTGCGCTTGCGGAGGTGGGAGGCCGGCTGGCGGTGATGTTCCGTGCGCTTGGGGGCGAGACGGGCGTTCAGATCGCGAGCGCAGGCGCACGCAGGGCGGGCCATCGGCTCGGCTGGCGGCAACGCATCGGCCTTGGAGACGAACGTCTCGAACAGCCGGGCCGCGACGCTACGACCATCTTCCTCCCCGACCGCATTGCGATATTTGCCGACCGCGACCTCAACGCAAGCCTCTATCGCTGGCTTGCGGCGTGGTTCGCGGTCGCGCCGATCGAGACGATCACGGAGGATGATCCGCTGCGGCGGGACCTTCTGCTCTTGCGCCGGGCGAGCGAGATGGCGGTCTTCGTGCTCACGCAATTTCCCGGTCTCGCCGCCGATTACGCGCAGCTCGCCGCCGCAACTGCCGAAGCCCGGCCGCGACGTCCCTTGCCGCGTCTCGAGCAGGAGATCGAGCGGATCGTGCTGGCCTTGCTCGGGACCGGAAAGGCGCCCGCAGGCCAGCTGTGGCCGGCGATGATGGGGACAGGTCCGCTGCCGGACAAGGCGCCGCCGGGCTATCGCTCGGTCCTGCCGTGTCCGCTCTGGGGCGATTGCTGGACGCGCGAGCTCTCGCCGGCGCATGCGGGCGACGACGCGTGCGCGCCGGGCGCGGGGGCCGCCGCCGAGGACAGCCGCAAGCGCTTTGCCGTGCGCGAGCGCGGGGACAACGCCAACCGCCGCGATCCCTTCGTGCTCAACCGCTTCGAAAAGATTCTCGCAATGGCCGAGATGGTCAATGTCGACCGTCCGGCTGACGACAGCGAGGACGAGGATGCGCAGAAGGCCGCCGACGATCTCGAGGAGATGACGCTGAGCCGGCGCAGCGGCAAGCCGGCGAGCCGGCTCAAATTCGATCTCGACCTGCCGCCGGAAGCCCTCGATGCGTCGCCGCTGAACGCAGACCTCACCTATCCCGAATGGGACTACCGCAGCAGCTCCTACCTGCCCGATCACTGCCGCGTGCTCGCGGCCGCCGCATCCGAGACCGGCGAGACCTGGTCGCCCGACGAGTCCATGCGCCGGCATATCCGTCAGGTGCGGCGGCGCTTCGAGATCTTGCGGCCGCGCCACGAATTGATGCGCGCCCAGGCCGACGGGCACGACCTCGACCTCGACGCGCTCGTGCGCGCGCGGTGCGATCTTCGCGCTGGCAGCGGAGGTGGTCTTGATCGTATCCATGTCGCGATGCGTCCGCAGGGGCACGATCTCGCCGTCACGCTGCTTGTCGACGTCTCGCTCTCGACGGACGCCTGGGTCGACGGTCATCGCGTGCTCGATGTCGAGAAGGAGGCGCTGCTCGCGCTCGCGCATGGCCTGTCGGCCTGCGGCGACCACCACAGCATCCTGACCTTCACGTCGCGCCGGCGGTCCTGGGTGCGGCTCGAAACCGTCAAGGCCTTCGGCGAGCCGATGAGCGGGGCAGTGGAGCGTCGTATCGGCGCGCTGAAGCCTGGCTACTACACGCGGATCGGCGCGGCGGTGCGCCACGCCTCGGCCGAGCTCGCGCGTCAACCGCAGCGCAAGAAGCTGCTGCTCGTCCTCACCGACGGCAAGCCGAACGATGTCGATCATTACGAAGGCCGTTTCGCGGTCGAGGACACCCGCAAATCGGTGCAGGAGGCGCGCCGGCTCGGCATTGCCGCCTTCGGCGTGACGGTGGACGCAACCGCGCAATGCTATTTCCCGACGCTGTTCGGGCGTGGCGGCTACGCCATCGTCGGCAATATCCGCCGACTGCCCGCGGCGCTGCCGGCGATTTACCGGCAGGTGGCGCACTGATTCAGGAAAGGGTGCGGCGTTCCGGTCTCGGGTAAGCTATTGCCCATGTAGTGGGTATATGATCGAATGGCGGGATGAACCAGGGCCGGCTGAAACCCGATCTGATCATCTTCGACTGCGACGGCGTGCTGGTGGACAGTGAGCTGTTGAGCTGTCGGTGCCTGTCCGACGCGCTGGCCGAATGTGGCATCGCGCTGAGCCCGGAGCAGGCGCTCGAACTTTTTGTCGGACGCAGCACCAAAGCGGTCGAGCAGCATTATCGGGATCTCGGACAGGTCGTGCCGGACGGCTTTCTGCCGCGCTTGAAGTCGCATGTGTTGAGCACGTTCGCCGGATCACTCCAGCCGATCGCCGGTGTTGCCGTCGTGATATCGGAATTGCGGGCACCATTCTGCGTGGCTTCGTCCAGCGACATCGACCGTGTCGCGCTCTCCCTTGACGTGACCGGCCTCGCGCCACATTTCGGCGACCGGATCTACACTGCGCAGATGGTCAGGCACGGCAAGCCGGCGCCCGATCTCTTTCTCCACGCGGCCGAGCAGATGGGCGCGCAACCTGCGCGCACGCTGGTGATCGAGGACAGTGCGAGCGGCGTGCAGGCGGGGAAGGCGGCCGGCATGACGGTCTGGGGATTTGTCGGCGGCAGCCATTATCGCGGACGGGATGGGCAGGCTATACTGTCGGGTGCGGGTGCCGACCGGGTCTTCGCGCGCATGATCGATTTTTGGAAGGACGCCTGACGCCCCTCATGGCTGCTGAGAACGAAAAGTCCAGGCTCGATGACGCCGCGCGTGCCGGCTGGCTCTATTTCATTGCCGGTCACACCCAGGATGAGATCGCGAAGATGCTCCAGGTGTCGCGCGCGTCGGCGCAGCGGCTGGTGTCGCTGTGTCTCGCCGAACGGCTCATCACCTTCCGGCTCGAACATCCCATCGCCGCATGCATGGAATTGGCGGCGCGTCTGAAGGAGCGTTTCGAGCTTACCCATTGCGAGGTGGTGCCGGCGGATTCCGCCGCGCCGCAGGCCACAGCGGGCATTGCCGAACGCTGCGCCAATCTGCTCGATTCCACCCTGCGTTCAGAAACGCCCGTCATCGTCGCGCTCGGCACGGGACGGGCGGTGCGTGCCGCGGTCGAGCGCGTCACGCCGATCGACCGGCCCAACCACCAGATCGTCTCGCTGGTCGGCAATATCTCCGCCGACGGTTCGGCGAGCTTCTACGACACCGTCGGCCGGCTCGCCGACCGCACCGGTGCGCGGCACTATCCGATGCCGCTGCCGTTCCTGATGTCGTCCGAGGACGAGCGCAACAAGATGGTCCGGATCGAGCCGATCGCAAAGGTGAAGGCGGTCGCGGCCAAGGCGGATTTGCGCCTCGTCGGCATCGGCCAGATGGATCAGAAGGCGCAGGTCCATGTCGACGGCTTCGTCACCCGCGACGAACTGTTCGAGATGATGCGGCAAGGGGCGATTGGCGAGATCACCGGCTGGGCCTACGATTCCAAGGGCCGTCTGCTGAAGGCCGGAACCAACAGGCGCCTGACCAGCATCCCGCCGGAGGTCCCGGCGAAGACCACGACGATCGGCGCAGCGGTCGGTGCGGCCAAGGTGCCGGCGATCGCGGCGGCTTTGAATGGACGGTTGATCAACGGGCTGATCACGGACGAGGCGACAGCGAGGGCGATTCTGGAGCGCTGAGGCGGTTTGTCGTTTCTGCGCGGGTGCGAGGCAGGGATTTCGCCGGCCCCGCCGCAGTCATCGTCCGCGAAGGCGGACGATCCAGTACGCCGCAGCGCCGCTTGAGGCAAACCCACAGACGGCACGGAGTACTGGATGCCCCGCCTTCGCGGGGGCATGACGGGGAGGGCGATGCACCAGCTCCCCGCATCGCAGCACTCATAAGTTGCCGAAACGCCCGCGCGCCTGCTTGACAATGGCCCGCCCTCAGTCGAACATACGCCCAACGCGTGGGCATATGCTCAAAAGCGCGATCCTAGGGAGGTCACCGTGAAACACGTCCTCGGCGCCGTCTGCGGCGCGTCTTGCCTGTTGCTGGCCGTCCCCGCGATGGCCGAAACGACCCTGACGATCGCCACCGTGAACAACGGCGACATGATCCGCATGCAGGGGCTGACGGCCGAATTCACCAAGAAGAACCCCGATATATCGGTCAAATGGGTGACGCTTGAGGAGAATGTGCTGCGCCAGCGCGTCACCACCGACATCGCTACCAAGGGCGGCCAGTTCGACGTCCTCACCATCGGCACCTATGAGGTGCCGATCTGGGCCAAGAAGGGCTGGCTGGTGCCGCTCGCCAATCTCGGCGCCGACTACGACGTCGCCGACCTCCTGCCCAAGATCAAGGATGCGGTCTCCGTTGACGGCAAGCTCTACGCCGCGCCGTTCTACGGCGAGAGCTCCATGGTGATGTACCGCACCGACCTGTTCGACAAGGCCGGCCTCAAGATGCCGGAAAAGCCGACCTGGGATTTCGTCGTCGACGCCGCCAAGAAGCTCACCGACAAGAGCGCCGGCGTCTACGGCATCTGCCTGCGCGGCAAGGCCGGCTGGGGCGAGAACATGGCCTTCCTCTCCGCCATGGCCAACTCCTATGGCGCACGCTGGTTCGACGAGAAGTGGCAGCCGCAGTTCAACACGCCGGAATGGAAGGCGACGCTCACGACCTATGTCGACCTGATGAAGCAGGCCGGACCTCCGGGTGCGAGCTCGAACGGCTTCAACGAGAACCTCGCACTGTTCAATGCCGGCAAGTGCGCGATGTGGATCGATGCCACCGTCGCGGCGTCCTTCGTCACCAATCCGAAGGACTCCAAGGTCGCCGACAAGGTCGGCTTCGCGCTGGCGCCCAACACCGGGCTCGGCAAAAACGCCAACTGGCTGTGGGCCTGGAATCTCGCGATCCCCGCCGGCTCCAAGAAGACGGAGGCGGCCGAGAAGTTCATCGCATGGGCAACGAGCAAGGACTACACCAAGACCGTCGCCGCGAAGGAGGGTTGGGCCAACGTGCCGCCGGGCACCCGAACCTCGCTCTACCAGAACCCTGAATATCTGAAGGTCGCCCCGTTTGCGAAGCTGACGCTGGCCTCGATCGATGCCGCCGATCCGAACAAGCCGACGGTGAAGCCGGTGCCCTACGTCGGCGTGCAATATGCGGCGATCCCCGAATTCCAGGGCATCGGCACGCAGGTGGGCCAGCAGTTCTCGGCCGCGCTTGCGGGATCGATGACGGTCGATGCCGCGCTCACCGCGGCGCAATCTTCAACCGAGCGCGAGATGAAGCGCGCGGGTTACATCAAGTGAACGCGAGCTCCCCCTCCTGAGCTCGGACTTGCGGCCATCCACTGCTCCAGATGGATGGCCGCCTTCTTCCCGCAAGCGGACAAGTCAAGAATGGCAACCCGGCAGACGCAGCTTCTCGCACGGACGCTCCTGACGCCGGCCGTCGGACTGCTGTTCATCTGGATGATCGTCCCGCTCGCGCTGACGCTCTATTTCTCGACGCTGCATTACAGTCTGCTGGATCCCGGCTCGGAAGCGTTCGTTGGGCTGGAAAATTTCCGCTACTTCCTCACCGATCCCGCGTTCCTCGCGTCGCTCCAGAATACGCTGGTGCTGGTCGGCTCGGTGCTGGCGCTGACCGTCCTGCTCGGAATTCCGCTGGCGCTGTTGCTCGACCAGCCCGTGATCGGCCTCAACATCGTGCGGCTGATGGTGATCGCGCCGTTCTTCGTCATGCCGACAGTGAGCGCGCTGGTCTGGAAGAACCTGTTGATGCATCCGGTGTCCGGGCTGTTTGCCTGGATCGCGTCGGTGTTCGGGTTGACGCCGATCGACTGGTTCACCGACGCCCCGCTGCTCGCCGTGATCCTGATCGTGTCCTGGCAATGGCTGCCGTTTGCGACGTTGATTTTGCTCACTGCGATGCAGTCGCTCGATGAGGAGCAGAAGGAAGCCGCCGAAGTGGACGGCGCCAGCGCGGTCTCGACCTTTATCTACATCACGCTGCCGCACCTCGCGCGCCCCATCACGGTGGTGATCCTGATCGAGACGATCTTTCTGCTCACCGTCTTCGCCGAAATCTACGTTACCACGGGCGGCGGCCCGGGACTGTCGACCACCAACATCGCCTTCCTGATCTATTCGCAGGCACTGATCCAGTACGATGTCGGCACCGCCTCGGCGGGCGGCCTCGTCGCCGTCGTGATCGCCAACATTGTTGCATTTTTCCTCGTCCGTATCGTCGGCCGCAACCTGGAGGCATGAGACATGGCGCGGATGGCGACGACGCGGCGGGTGGTGGTCTCGACCATCGGGGCGTGGTTCTTCGGCTTCCTGATCTTCTTCCCGATCCTCTGGATGGTGCTGGCGAGTTTCAAGACCGAACTTGAGGCCTTCGCGATTCCACCGTCCTTCCTGTTCTTCCACTGGACCACCGAGAACTACGCAACGGTGCAGGAGCGTAGTGACTATTTCCACCACGCGCTGAACTCGATCATCATCGCCGGCGGTTCGACGCTCATTGCGCTTTTGATCGCCATTCCCGCAGCCTGGTCGATGGCGTTCTCGCCGACCAAGCGAACCAAGGACATCCTGCTCTGGATGCTCTCCACTAAGATGATGCCGCCGGTCGGCGTGCTGGTGCCGATCTACCTGATCTACAAGTCCTTCGGCCTGCTCGATTCCCGCATTGGCCTCGTCTTCATCCTGTGCCTGGGAAACTTGCCGATCGTGATCTGGATGCTCTTCACCTATTTCAAGGAGATCCCGCGCGACATCCTGGAAGCCGCGCGCATGGACGGCGCCACCATCGGCCGCGAGTTGGTCTATGTCCTGACGCCGATGGCGATCCCGGGGCTCGCATCGACCATGCTGCTGAACCTGATCCTGGCCTGGAACGAGGCGTTCTGGACGCTCAATCTGTCGACCTCGAACGCTGCGCCGCTCACCACGTTCATCGCCTCCTATTCGAGCCCGGAAGGGCTGTTCTGGGCAAAGCTGTCGGCGGCTTCCACGCTGGCGATCGCGCCTATTCTCGTCCTCGGTTGGTTCAGCCAGAAGCAGCTCGTTCGCGGGCTCACCTTTGGCGCGGTAAAGTAAGAAGGGCTGCCGGATCATGGGTCAGATCACACTTCAGGACGTGCAGAAATCCTTCGGCCCCGTGCACATCATCAAGGGCGCGGACCTGGAGATTTCCGACGGGTCGTTCGTGGTGTTCGTGGGGCCATCGGGCTGCGGCAAGACCACGCTGTTGCGGCTGATCGCGGGGCTCGAGGACGTCTCCGGCGGCAAGATCCTGATCGATGGCAAGAACGTGGTCGACACGCCGCCCGCCAAGCGCGGGCTCTCGATGGTGTTCCAGTCCTACGCGCTATATCCGCATATGAGCGTGCGCGGCAACATCGGCTTCGGCCTGAAGATGGCGGGCCTTTCCAAGGATGAGACCAACCGCAAGGTCGAGGCGGCCGCCGCAACGCTGAACCTCACGCCTTATCTCGATCGCAAGCCGCGCGAGCTCTCCGGCGGCCAGCGCCAGCGCGTCGCGATCGGCCGTGCCATTGTCCGCGAGCCCAAGGCGTTTCTGTTCGACGAGCCACTCTCCAACCTCGACGCAGCGCTGCGCGTGCAGATGCGGATCGAGGTGACGCGGCTCCAGAAGCAGCTCGGCACCACCGCGATCTATGTCACCCACGACCAGGTTGAGGCCATGACCATGGCCGACAAGATCGTCGTGCTCAACGGCGGCAAGATCGAGCAATACGGCTCGCCGCTGGATCTCTACGAGAAGCCGGCCAACCTGTTCGTCGCCGGCTTCATCGGCTCGCCCAAGATGAATTTCGTGACCGGCGAGCACGCCTTGCAGAAGGGCGCGGCAACGATTGGCGTACGGCCGGAGCATCTCAAGATCGAACGCGACGGCTCCGGCGGTTGGCAGGGAACGATCGCGGTGGCCGAGCATCTCGGCAGTGACACCTTCCTCTATGTCGATGCCGGTCCGCTCGGCATGCTGACGGCGCGCTACATCGGTGAATTGAGCCTGCACGCCGGCGACCATGTATCGCTGGTGCCGGAGCCCGCGCGCATCCATCGCTTCGACGCAAGCGGCAACGCCATCAGGGCCTGACAAGAAACGGCAAGAAACGACAAGAATCGGAAACAGCAACATGTACCTGGAAAAATTCAAGCTGAACGGCAAGACCGCGTTCATCACCGGCGGCGGGCAGGGCATCGGGCTCGCCTGCGCCGAAGCGCTGGCTGAAGCTGGCGCCAGGGTCGTCATCGGCGATCGTGACGGCAAGGTCGCCGACAGTGCGAAAGCCAGCCTGAAGGCGAAGGGCTTCGACGCCGAGACGGCGATCATGGACGTCACCGACACCAAGCGCGTGGCGGAGGTCGCGAACGACCTCGTCGCGCGCCACGGCAAGGTTGACATCCTCGTCAACAACGCCGGCATTGCGCGCAGCGAGACGCCGGCGGAGACCGTGACCGACGAGCACTGGCTCAACGTCATCGACGTCAATCTCAACGGCACCTTCTGGTGCTGCCGCGAATTCGGCAAGCACATGTTGAAAGCGAAGAGCGGCGCCATCGTCAATGTCGGATCGATGTCCGGCTTCATCGTCAACAAGCCGCAGGAGCAGTGCTTCTACAATGCCTCCAAGGCCGGCGTGCACCATCTCACGAAATCGCTGGCCGCCGAATGGGGCGCGCGCGGCATCCGCGTCAACGCGGTGGCGCCGACCTATATCGAGACGCCGCTCAACGCCTTCGTGAAGAGCAATCCGAGAATGTACGACGCCTGGATCGGTGGAACCCCGATGGCGCGGATGGGGCAGGTCGAGGAGATCGCCTCCGTGGTGTTGTTCCTCTCGTCCGAGGCCGCGAGCCTGATGACCGGCAGTGTCGTGGTGGTGGATGGCGGCTACACTTGCTGGTAGGCTTGCGTCAAAACTGACGAGAGCTTCCGGGGGCGACAATGCCGCGAGCGTATATCGGCGTCGATGTAGGGACCACGAGCACGCGAGCAGGGGTGTTCGACGAGGCCGGCGCTTTGCTTGCGATCGCACGGCATCCGATCAGGATTTGGAACGAGGCCGGTGACATCGTCGAACAGTCGTCCCAGGATATCTGGGACGCTTGCACGGCGTCGGTGCGGGCCGCGATGGCGGAAGCTGCAATCGCGCCCGATAGCGTCGGCGGTATCGGTTTCGACGCCACTTGCTCTCTCGTGGTGCTCGACCGGCAAGGCGAGCCGCTCACCGTCAGCGCTTCCGGCGACCGGCAGCGCAACGTCATCGTCTGGATGGATCACCGCGCCACGGCCGAGGCGCGGCTGATCAACGAGACCGGTGACGCCGTGCTGCGTTATGTTGGCGGCTCGATCTCGCCCGAGATGGAGATGCCGAAACTGCTGTGGTTGAAGCGGCATCTGCGCGCGAGCTTCGACGCTGCAGGACACTTCTTCGATCTCGCGGATTATCTGACCTGGCGAGCCACCCGCTCGTTGCAGCGCTCGACCTGCACGGTCACCTGCAAATGGAACTACCTCGCGCATGACGGCGGTGGGTGGAGCGCGCCATTCTTCAAGCGCATCGGCCTGTCGGACTTCGTCAACGAGAAATACGCCCGCATCGGCACCGAGATCGTCGCGCCCGGCACGCGGCTCGGCGCCGGTCTTACCAGTGCGGCCGCTGCCGATCTTGGCTTGTCGCCGGGCACGCCGGTCGGAGCGTCCCTCATCGATGCCCATGCCGGCGGCATCGGCGCAATCGGCGGCCGCGATGAATCGGACGGCGCGACAGATGTCTCCGACCGCCTTGCCTACATCATGGGAACGTCGGCCTGCATCATGGCGACGACGAAACAACCGTGCTTTGTGCCGGGCGTGTGGGGTCCGTACTACTCCGGCATGGTGCCAAATTTCTGGCTCAACGAGGGCGGGCAGTCGGCTGCGGGCGCTGCGATCGACCATCTTCTCAAGTCGCATCCCGGCCACGCCGAAGCGAGCGCGGCCGCGCGCAACGAGGGCCTCGACCTTATCGAGTTTCTCGAGCGCCGCATCCTCGCACGCGCAGGCGGCGCCAGCCGTGTCGCGCTGCTGGCCCGCGACGTCCATGTGCTGCCCGAGTTCATTGGCAACCGCTCGCCCTACGCCGATCCTGACACGCGCGCGGTGATCGCGGGCCTCGATCTCGACACCGACATCGCCTCGATGGAACGGCTGTTCGTCGCCGGTCTGTGCGGGCTCGCCTATGGACTTGCCGAGGTGATCGAGGCCTTTGCCGCGCATGGCGTCCACTCCAGCATCATGATTATGGGCGGCGGCGCCAGCCGCAGTCCGCTGGTGCGGCAGATCATGGCCGACACGACTGGCCTCACCGTGGCGCTGCCGCAGACCAGGGAGCCGGTGCTGCTCGGGGCTGCCATGCTCGGCGCGGTCGCTGGTGGCGCCTATGCCTCGATCGGGGAGACCATGGCAAAGATGTCGGCGCTGGGACGCAAGAGCGAGCCGACCACGCCTGACATCGCCGCCTTTCACGCCCGCAAGCGCGACGTGTACAAGTTGCTGCGCGAGGTCGATCGCGGCAGCCGCGCCGCGATGCGTGGAATGGCCGGGGGTTGAAACGGATGTTGATTTCCTGCGGCGATGCGCTGATCGATTTCGTCCCGACGCGAAACACCGACGGGCGCGAAGCGGTGATGCCGGCGGTCGGCGGCTCCTGCCTCAACGTCGCAATCGGCATGGCGCGGCTCGGCGCGCCGACCGGCTTTGTCGGCGGCATCTCGACGGACATGTTCGGGCGCATGATCGCCGACCACGCCGCTGCATCCAATGTCGAGCTCGCCCTCGCCACAAACAGCGATCACCAGACCACGCTTGCCTTCGTTCGCATCGTCGCCGGCGAGTCGCATTATGCTTTCTACGATGCCGAGACCGCCACGCGGAACTGGACCTACCGGCGCGGCTCCATTGCGTTCGATACGGTTGAAGCCCTCCATGTCGGCTCGACCACACTCGGTAACGACCAAGGCGCGACCGAGACCAAGGCCCTGATCGCGGACGCACGGGCGTCCTCGACAATCTCCTTTGATCCGAACTGCCGGCCCAACCTCGTGAAGGACAAGCCGGCTTATCTCGCGCGCATGGCCGAGTTTGCGGCCAGCGCCGATCTCATCAAGATGTCGGACGTCGATTTTACCTATCTGTTCGCCGACGAGCCGTATCACCAGCGTGCGAGCACGCTGCTCGCACGCGGCGCGAGCCTCGTCGTCATCACCCGTGGTGACAACGGTGCGATCGCGTGGCATGCGGGGGCAGGGCAGATCGAGGTCGCCGCCCCCGAGGTCGTGGTCGCCGACACCATCGGCGCGGGTGACAGTTTTCAGGCGGCGTTGTTGTTCGCCCTGCACAAGCAGGGACGGCTCGCCCGACAGCAACTGAAGGATATCGGCGCGGACGAGCTTCGCCGTGCACTGTCCTTTGCCGCCAATTGCGCCGGGCTAACCTGCACCCGTCCGGGCGCCGATCCGCCCTGGAGTCACGAGATCAGTTGGAGCTCGTAGGCCGCCTCACAGCCGCGCGACCGCCTTCTCGGCGCATTTCAGGAAGGTGCGGATCAGCGGACTCTGGGAGTCCCGCCGCCAACAGACCGCGATATCGATGGAGTCGGTGGCGTCCCGCAGCGGCCGGAACACGACCCCGCGCGGCGCCCCGAGCTGCGCGCAGGCGGGCAGGATGGCGAGGCCTTCACCGGCGAGAACCAGGCTCATCGCCGAATGCACCGTCTCCACCCGGCTCGCAATCGGCATCACGATCTGATGCCGCCGCAGCAGGGCCGCGACCGCGGAGGAGGAGGGGTCTCGCTCCGGCGGCGGCAGCGCGATCAGCGGACGGCCCTGGAGTCGTATCATTGGCACCGCGCTCAGGCGCGCAAGCGGCGAACGGTTTGGCATCGCCAGCATGAACGGCTGCGCGCCGATCCCGGCCACCTGGATCTCGGGATGGTGGATCGCCGGCATGCACAACGCGACCGTGACGCTGCGATCGAGCAGCCGGGCCTCGCGCGTCGAGGCACTGAGCTCGGCGAAATCGAGATCGACGCCAGGAATGGATCGCCGCAGTTCGGGGATGAGACGCGGCAGCATCGCGTTCGCCAGCACGAACATGTAACCGACGGACAGCCGACCACGGCTGCCGGCCGCGACCGCGCGTGCGGCTTCGATGCCGTCCGCCGCCAGCGCCAGCGCCTCGCCGGCGCGCGCCAGCAGTGCCTGGCCCGCGTCGGTCAAATCCATGCCGCGCGTGCCGCGGCGGAACAGCGGTGCACCGACCTCGGCCTCCAGCTTGCGGATCTGGACCGAGAGCGGCGGCTGCGCCATCCGCAGCCGCTCGGCAGCCTTGCCGACACTGCGCGCCTCGGCGACGGCGACGAAATAGCGGAGCCGGCGAAGATCCATTGGCATACCGAAAACGTATGGGTTGGTGTTCAAAATCGTATTGGCGGCGAGTTAACAAAACTGTCATCCTGGCTGTCAATGCTATCGGCCACCGGCGGCCGGCTTCGGAGCGATGTGACGATGAACGGCGATCCTTGCCAGCTATCCGCAACCGTGCTGCGCGGCCTCATCGCGACAAAGCAGATATCGCCCGTCGAGCTCACCCTCGCGGTGCTCGCCCGTGCCGAGGCGCTCCAGCCCGAGCTGAACTGCTTCATCACGATCTGCGGCGACGAGGCGCTTGCGGCTGCGCGCGAGGCCGAGCGCAAGGTGATGGCCGGCGAGCCGCTCGGCCTGCTGCACGGCATTCCCGTCACCGTCAAGGACATCGTCAACACCAAGGGCGTCAAGACCACCTTCGGTGCCGTTCCCTACAAGGACAACGTGCCGGCCGAGGACGCCGTCGCGGTCGCGCGGCTCCGCGCGCAAGGCGCGATCCTGATCGGCAAGACCACGACGCCCGAATTCGGCAGCAAGTGCCTGACCGACTCGCCGCTGTTCGGCCGCACCCGCAATGCGTGGAGCGCCGAGCGCTCCTCCGGCGGCTCCAGCGGCGGCGCGGCGGTGGCCGTGGCGAGCGGCATCGCGCCGCTTGCGATCGCGACCGATGGCGGCGGCTCGACGCGAATTCCCGCCGCCTGCAACGGGGTGGTCGGGCTGAAGCAGAGCAACGGCGTCATCCCGCACAGCCAGGCGCTGGACGTGTTCGGCAACCAGACCTATGTCACGCCGATGACGCGGACCGTCGCCGACACCGCGCTGATGATGCAGGCGATGGCCGGCGAGGATTCCTGCGATCCCTGGTCGATCGGCATTCCTGTGACCGACTTCGTCGGCACGGCCACCCCGCGCGGCGATCTGCGTGGGCAGAAAATCCTGTACTGCCTCTCGCCGCCCGGACGCCCCGTCTCTGCCGATGTCGAGGCCGGCTTCAAGGCGAGCCTCGATCGGCTCGCGGGCCTGGGTGCCGAGCTCGAGGAGTTTTCGGGCGAGGGGTTCGACATCGAGCCGATCTGGCGCGCCATCAATCACACGGTCTGGCGGACGCGCTTTGCAAGACTCGCAGCCGAGCATGGGGACGCGCTGAGCGAGGCCTTCCTCAAGCAGCTTGCGCTTGCCACCGACGTCAGCGGCGTCGCCTATCAAGAGGCGATGTTCGCGCGCACGGCGCTGTTCCGCCGGGTGCAATCCCTGCTTGCGCGCGGGCATCTGCTGGCGATGCCGACCATCACCCGCACCGCGCTGCACATCGATCAGGACCTGTTCGGCACCATCGAGATCGACGGCAAGCACTTTGACAGCGTCCGGCCGCACTGGTTCCCCTGGACCATGCCGTTCAACATGACCGGACACCCCGCGATCAGTCTGCCCTGCGGCTTCGGCCGCGATGGCCTGCCGATCGGATTGCAACTCGTGGGCCGCTTCCGCGCCGATGCGGACTTGCTGCGCGTGAGCGCGCTGTTCGAGGCGTCGCAAGGCCTTCTGTCCCGTTGGCCGAATTGATGGGCATGCAGCAAAGCACTTGCCTCCGGCCCTCGGACATGTTGATCGTGCCGCGGATGCCCCCTGAATCCGAACGCCCATGAGCGTATTTGTCCCCATGCGGCATGACGCCCGCATCCCCCTCGGTGTCGTCCTGGCGAAAGCCAGGACCCATACCGCGGAATTGATCGGTGACGGGCAGTGCCAGTACCGAAGGACGAGTCTTCGCCAAACTGCTGCTTGGGGTTATGGGTCCTGGCCTTCGCCAGGACGACGTCGGAGCTCGTGAACGCATGAGCGTATTTGTCCTCCGACGTGTGCTGACCTTGCTAGCGACGCTGGTCGGCGCATCCGTGATCATCTTCCTGGTACTGGATGCTCTTCCGGGTAACGCCGCGCAGATGCTGATGGGCGCTGACGCGTCGCCGGACGCGGTGCGTGCGCTCACCGTCAAGCTCGGGCTCGATCAGCCGCTGGCGGTTCGCTATTTGCAATGGATCAAGGGGCTGCTCGTCGGCGATCTCGGCAACTCCTATGTCTACGGCACCCCGGTTGCCGCCTTGATCGCGGAGCGGCTGGTGCTGACCATTCCGCTCGCGATGATGTCCATGTTGATCACGGTGACGCTGGCGCTGTCGGCCGGCATCTACACCGCCGCCAACCACAACAAGCTCGGCGACGTCGGCGTGATGTCGCTGACGCAGGTGGGCATCGCGCTGCCGAATTTCTGGTTCGCGATCCTGCTGGTGCTGTTGTTCTCGGTGCGGCTGCAATGGCTGTCCGCGGGCGGCTTTCCCGGTTGGGAGGACGGCATCTGGCCCGGCATCAAGTCGCTGCTGCTGCCGGCGATCTCGCTCGCGGTGGTGCAGGCCGCGATCCTCGCGCGCGTCACGCGTTCCGCGGTGCTGGAAGTGCTGCGTGAAGACTTCGTCCGCACGGCGCGCGCAAAAGGCCTCGGCAAGCGCGAGGTGCTGTGGAGCCACGTGCTGCGCAACGCCATGATCCCCGTGATGACCGTGATGGGCCTGCAATTCGCCAATCTGCTGGCCGGCACCATCGTGATCGAGAACGTGTTCTATCTGCCCGGCCTAGGCCGGCTAATCTTCCAGTCGATCGCCAACCGCGACCTCATCGTGGTGCGCAATTGCGTGATGCTGCTCGCGACCATGGTGGTCATCGTCAATTTCGTGGTCGACGTGCTCTATGCCTTCGTCGATCCCCGCATCAAGGTCCACGATCTGTGAGTGATCCGCTCGTCACCCTCGTCGATGCGCCGGCATTAGCGCGCCCTCTGCCGGCCCGGACCTTCTGGCGCCGCGCACTGCGTCATCGCAGCTTCGTGCTCGGCGGCGCGCTGAGCCTGCTGGTGCTCGCCTCTGCGCTGCTGTCGCTGGTGTGGACGCCCTGGTCGCCCTATGAGATCGACATCGCCTCAAAGCTCCGGCCGCCCTCGGCCGCGCACTGGCTCGGCACCGACGTCTTCGGCCGCGACATCGTCTCGCTGCTGCTCGCCGGCGCCCGCTCCACCATCATGGTCGGCATCATCGCGGTCAGCATCGGCCTCACCTTCGGCGTCTGTCTCGGCCTGATCGCGTCGGCCAGGCGCGGTTGGACCGAGGAGATCATCATGCGCTTCTCCGATTTCACCTTCGCCTTTCCGGCCGTGCTCTCCGCCATCATGCTCGCCGCAGTCGTGGGGCCGGGCATGGTGACCTCGATCGTCGCCATCGGCATCTTCCAGATCCCGACGCTGATCCGGCTGACGCGCGGCTCGGCCAACGCGATCTGGGCGCGCGAATTCGTGCTGGCCGCGCGCGCGGCGGGGAAGGGCAAGTTTCGCATCACCATCGAGCACGTGCTGCCCAACATCCTCTCGATCCTGATCGTGCAGGCGACCATCCAGTTCGCGCTTGCGATTCTAGCCGAAGCCGCCTTGTCCTATCTCGGTCTCGGCACGCAGCCGCCGCAGCCGTCCTGGGGACGGATGCTGAACGACGCGCAGACGCTGCTGTTCCAGTCGCCGATGCTCGCGGTCTATCCGGGCGCTGCGATCGCAATCGCGGTGCTCGGCCTCAATCTGCTCGGCGACGGGCTGCGCGATCTGCTCGATCCTCGACTGGCGCGGGAGCGATGAGGATGGGCGAGCGCTCGACCATGCCGCTGATCGAGGTCGAAAATCTCGGCGTGCGCCTCAATACCAGCCGCGGGCCTGCACAGGCCGTGCGCGGCGTCAGCTTTGCCCTGAAGCGCGGCGAGACGCTCGGGCTCGTCGGCGAATCCGGCTGCGGCAAGTCGGTGACGGCGTTGTCGCTGATGGGACTGCCGCCGGACAGCGCGGTCGTCACCGGCAGCATCAAGCTGGATGGCGGCGAACTCGCTGGTTTGTCGGACGCGGAGTATTGTCGGTTGCGCGGCAATCGCATCAGCATGATCTTCCAGGAGCCGATGACCGCGCTCAACCCGATGCACACGATCGGCCACCAGGTCGCCGAGCCGCTGCGGCGTCACAGGAAATATTCGGCATCGCAGGCGCGCAAGGAAGCGATCGCCTTGCTCGACCGCGTCGGGCTGCCTGATCCGGCGAGACGCGTCAATGCCTATCCGCACCAGTTTTCCGGCGGCCAGCGTCAGCGCGTCACGATCGCGATGGCGCTCGCCTGCGAGCCCGACCTGCTGATCGCGGACGAGCCGACCACGGCGCTCGACGTCACCATTCAGGGCCAGATCCTAGACCTCATCGCCGATCTCGTCGAAGAGCGCGGCATGTCGATGATCCTGATCTCGCACGATCTCGGCGTCATCGCCGAGAACGTGCAACGCATGATGGTGATGTACGGCGGCACGATCATCGAGAGCGGACCGACCGACGAGGTGTTCCGCCGGATGGGACATCCCTACACGCAGGGCCTGTTCCGCGCCCGGCCGAAGCTCGGCGCGCGCAAGGGGACGCGGCTGACGACGATATCGGGCACGGTCCCGGAGCTCGCCGATCTGCCTTTCGGTTGCACCTTCGCCGACCGGTGTCCGCTCGTGATCGAGCAGTGCCGGGCCGCGCTTCCACCGATGGTGGACGTTGGACCCGGCCATTTCGTGCGCTGCATCCGGACCGACGTCTCCATGGCCGAACGCGTCGGAGCGCTGACCGTATGAGCACGGCGCCTCTTCTCGACGTGAAGGATCTCGAGCAGCGCTACACGCTGCCGCGCGAAAGCGTGTTCCGCCCGCCGGGGCAGGTGCGCGCGCTCAACGGTGTGAGCGTGCGGGTCGACGCCGGCAAGAGCCTCGGCATCGTCGGCGAGTCCGGCTCGGGCAAGTCGACTTTCGCGCGGGTGGTGATGGCGCTGGAGCGGCCGACATCGGGGCAGGTCGCGCTGCTCGGCCGCGACCTCAACCGCATCTCTGCGGACGAGCTGCGCCGCGCCCGCCGCGATTTCCAGATGGTGTTCCAGGATCCCTACGGATCGCTCGACCCGCGCCAGACCATCGCGCGGATCGTCGCCGAGCCGCTGACGGTGCTGGAGGGGATTGATCGCACGACGCTTCGTGCCCGCGTCTCCGCGGTGCTGCAGCAGGTGGGTCTGCGTAGTGCCGACATGGAGAAATATCCGCACGAATTTTCCGGCGGCCAGCGCCAGCGCATCGCCATCGCGCGCGCGCTGATCACCCAACCGAAGCTGATCGTCGCCGACGAGCCGGTCTCCGCGCTCGACGTCTCCGTGCAGGCGCAAGTCTTGAATCTGATGCAGGACCTCCAGGAGCAGTTCGGCCTCAGTTACGTCCTGATCAGTCACGATCTCGCCGTCGTCGACTATCTCTGCGACGAGGTCGCGGTGATGTATCTCGGCCGCATCGTCGAGCAGGGCCGTCCGGAAGATTTGTTCGAGCGCTGCGCCCATCCCTACACGCGAGCGCTGCTGGATGCCGTGCCGCGGGTGCGCGCCGGCGGCGGCCGGCGCCGGCGCGGGGCCCAGGCAATCGCCTCGCAATCGGCGGCCGCGACCGGGTGTCCCTATGTCTCGCGGTGCGCGCTCGCCGACCAGCATTGCCGCGAGGTTCTGCCTGAGCTACGCAAGGTGGGCGAGACGCATCTGGCCGCCTGCCACAAGGCGGAAGCCGTGATGGTGTTGCCGCAATTGCCCGTGGAAGGTTAGCGTCCGAGGCGGGATTGGCGTAGGCTGGGATGAGAGAAGGCCGGGGAGTTAGGCATGTTCAGGAAACTATCGATCGTCGCATTCGCCGCCGCGCTTGCCGCGGCACCGTTGCCGGTGCTGGCGCAGAGCAAGAAGGACAGCGTCGTCATGGCGATGGCGCTGGAGCCGCCGGGGCTCGATCCCACCAACGCCGCCGCCGCCGCGATCGCCGAGGTCACGCTCTACAACATCTATGAGACCCTGACCAAGATCAACGAGGACGGCACCACTTCGCCGCTGCTCGCCGAGAGCTGGACAGCGTCCCCCGACCTGAAGACCTACACCTTCAAGCTGCGCAAGGGCGTCAAGTTCCACAACGGCGAGCCGTTCGACTCCGCGGCCGTGAAGTTCTCGTTCGAGCGCAATGCTGTCGCCACCAGCACCAACAAGGACAAGAGCCTGTTCCAGAGCTTCGAGAAGGTCGACGCGCCCGATGCCGACACGGTCGTGATCAGCCTGAAAAATTCGGAGCCGAACCTGCCGTTCCTGCTGGGGCAGGCGAGCGGCTCGATCGTCGAACCGAAGAGCGCGCCGACGAACATCACGCAGCCGGTCGGGACCGGGCCCTATCAGCTGGGCGCCTGGGCCAAGGGCTCCTCGATGACCCTGACCAAATGGGCCAACTACCGCAACGCCGCCGCGATCAAGCTCTCGAAGGTGACGATCCGCTTCATCTCCGATCCGTCCGCGCAGACTGCGGCGCTGCTGTCGGGCGATGTCGACGCGTTTCCCCGCGTGTCGGCCCAGCGCACCATCGCGCAGTTCAAGGCCGATCCGCGCTTCAACGTTATGGTCGGCGGCTCCAGGGCGAAGACCATCGTCGGCATCAACCATCGCAAGAAGCCGCTCGACGATGTTCGCGTGCGCCGTGCGATTCTCGCCGCGATCGATCGCAAGGCGATGATCGACGGCGCGGTCGATGGTTTCGGCACGCCGATCGGCAGCTTCTACGTGCCGAGCGCGTTCGGTTATGTCGACACGACCGGCATCAACCCGTTCGATCCCGAGAAGGCAAAAAAGCTGCTCGCCGAGGCCGGCATCACCACGCCGCTCGAACTCTCGCTGAAGCTGCCGCCGCCGTCTTATGCGCGGCAGGGCGGCGAGATCCTCGCGGCCCAGCTCGCCAAGGTCGGCATCATCGCCAAGATCGAGAACGTCGAATGGGCGCAATGGCTGTCGCAGGTGTTCGCCGGCAATGGTCCGCACAATTTCGACCTCACCATCGTCAGCCATGTCGAGCCGTTCGATCTCGTCAAGATCACCGAGCCGGACTACTATCTTGGCTACAACAACGAAGCGTTCAACGCGCTCTACAAGCAGATCGTGTCGACGCCGGATGAAGCTGCCCGTGCCAAGCTTCTCGGCGACGCCCAGCGCATGCTGGCAACCGATGCGGTCTCGGGCTATTTGTACCAGCCGCAGCTGATCACCATCACCAACAAGAAGCTGAAGGGCGTCTGGAAGGACGTGCCCCAGTACGAGAACGACTTCTCGACGTGGGCGTGGGAGTAGGGTCGCGGAGGTCGATTGAGTGATTTCGGTGACGATCTCTCCCAACGGAAGAGATCGTCACGAGACCGGTCCAAACAAAAACCTGAAAAACAACCCCATGCACAGTAGCCGGGGATAGTCATTTCAATGACTTGCGCGTCACGCAATTGAATGGTTTGCGTTGCGCGATGCCGTTGACCCGTCGGGCAAAACACTGGCATGATGGCCTCATCGAAGGAGGCGCGCCCGCTTGGTTTGATTGCGCCGGCCCGATGCTCCCCGACTTTGAACGTTCGGAACCCTGATGCGTTAGTTCGGCGCAGGATGGCCGCAGGCCGTGCGATCCGGCGCGAGGGTATGCGGAGTTCGGTTCTTGCTTAAACTGTACAGGTGGCCATCCGACGACTGGCAAAAGATCGGCGCGGAAATGCCGTCCGAGATCATCTGGGCGGATCTTTTGGACGCGACCGCAGAAGAAAAGCAGTTCGTCGAACGATTGCTCGGGATCCGCGTTCCGTCCGAGGATTCGCTCAGCGAGATCGAAGCGTCGAGCCGCCTGATCGTCGACAACGGCACGCTCTATCTCAGCTCGCCGGCGGTCCGGCTCAACGAGGACGACGAGGCCGAGATCACGCCGGTGGGATTCGTCATCGGCCCGCGCGTGCTGGTGACGGTACGCTTCGCGCAGCTGCCGATCTTCGACGACATCGGCAAGCGTATCGGTTCCGATGACAGCCTGGAGAACGGCATGTGCGTGTTCACCAGTCTGGTCGAGGCCATGGTCGACCGTGGGGCCGATGTTCTTGAGCATCTCGGCGCGAAGGTCGACAGGCTCTCGCGGGGCGTCTTCAAAGGCGGGCTCGTCCGCACCCAGCGGCCGGTCCGCTCCAGCCGGCGGATGCGCGAGGCGCTGGAGAACATCGGAGAGTTGGCTGATCGGCTCGCCAAGGCGCGCGATGTCCTGCTTGGTGTCGGCCGCGTCGCCTCGTTTGCCGGCGATGTCGGGAGTGAATGGATCACGGCCGCGTCGAAGAAGCGCCTCGAGGCCGTCTCGAAGGATGTCGCTTCGCTCGGCGACTACGAGACGCGATTGTCGGACAAGATCCAGCTTTTGCTCGATGCCGTGCTCGGCTTCATCAACATCCAGCAGAACGAGCTGTTCAAGATCCTGACAATCGTTTCGGTCGTCGGCGTACCGCCCACGATCATGGTCGGCATCTGGGGCATGAACTTCAAGCACATGCCGGAGCTGGACTGGACGTTCGGCTATCCGCTGGCGTGGCTCGCCATCATTGCCAGCGGCGTGCTGCCGCTGATCTGGTTCAAGCGCCGCGGCTGGTTCGAGTAAAGCCGCGGCGCACCGCTCGAAGACGATGCGCCGCTTTTCGGGATCAGGCGACTTCGGCGGCGAATTTGCCGACCCAGTCGCGGGCGAGCGTCAAATCGGCTTGCGACAATTGATGGCCCGCCGGCAAAACCTTGTGTTCGACCCGGGCTCCGGCTTCCGACAACAGCGAGGCAAGCTTCCCCGAATTGCTCGCCGGAACGATCGGATCAGCCTGCCCTGACAGAAGCAGGACGGGCTTGCCGCCGAGCTCAACCTTCGGCGGATCCGACAGCGGCACCATGGCGCGGAGCAGGATCGCGCCTGCCAACACGTCCGGCTCCAGCAGCAACAGCGCGGCCGCGATGTTGGCGCCGTTGGAGAAGCCGACCGCGACCGGTGCGGCGAGGCCGTAGCGCTGCCGTGCCTCGCTGACGAAGTCGCCGAGCTCGCGCGCGCGCCGCCGCACATCGTCCTCGTCGAACACGCCCTCGGCAAGGCGGCGGAAGAAACGCGGCATGCCATGCTCGAGCACGCGGCCGCGCGGCGAGAGCAGGGCCGAGCCAGGCGAGATCATCTTGCCAAGCCCGAGCAGATCGTTCTCGTCGCCACCAGTGCCGTGCAGCAGCAGCACCGGAGGAGAGCCCGTGCTGGTCGCGGGCTCGAAACGATGGACGAATGAACTCTCGGTCATGACACGCTCTCTGCCAAATTCGGCAACACAGCCTCGATCTGCTTGCGCTGCGCTTCGAGGAAGCTCGGGAGCTTGAGGTCGCGTCCCAGCGTCGCCACGGGCTCGTCGACGGCGAAGCCGGGGATATCGGTCGCGATCTCGAACAGCACCCCCCCGGGCTCGCGGAAGTAGATCGAGCGGAAGTAGTTGCGGTCCCTTTGTTCGGTCGGGTGCAGGCCGTGATTGCTCACGAGCCTCTGCGCCATCCTGCCTTGCTCGGCGTCGTCGGCTGCGCGGAAGGCGATGTGATGCACGGAGCCGCCACCCTGGTGCCCGCGCAGGAAGCCCTTGGCCTCGTAGATGTCGACGACGCTGCCTTCGACATCGCCCGGTGCCTTGAAGCGGATCACCGAGCCTTCGCGCGCCATCTCCTTGAAGCCGAACACGTCGGTGAGGACGGCAGCCGTCTTTGCCGCGCTGTCGAGCAGCAAGGTCACGCCATGGAAGCCGCGGATCGCATGCTCGGCCGGCACGTCGCCGTTGCTCCAGCCGGGCTCGCTCTCGGCACCGGGAATGCCGACGAGCGCGAGCGCCATGCCATCAGGGTCTGTGAACGGCAGCACGGACTCGCCAAAGCGCTTCTCCAGCGCCTCGTAAGCGATGCCCTTCTCGACGAAGCGCTGCGTCCAATAGCCGAGCGAACGTTGCGGCACGCGGAAGGCGGTCTGGTGGGTCTCGCCAACACCGCGGCGTCCAGCCGGCACGCCGGCCCACGGAAAGAAGGTCAGGATGGTGCCGGGGCGGCCGGTCTGGTCGCCATAGTAGAAGTGATAGGTGCCGGGATCGTCGAAATTGACCGTCTTCTTGACGAAGCGCAGGCCGAGATCACGGGTGTAGAAGCCGAAATTCCTGATCGGGTCGCCGGCGATCGCGGTCACGTGGTGCAGTCCAGACATTGTCGTCCTCCAAAGCTCGGGGAGCGGTCTTGCTCTGACCGGAAATATCGTTCCGCTTTGGATTGGAGACAATCCATGCAAATATGACGTCTATGTCTACGATTTGGAAACAATCGCCGGCGCCGGTCCGTGGATAAGGTCGCCAGTCTCCGGGCCTTCACAAAGGTGGTCGAAAGCGGCAGTTTTGCCGAGGCGGGCCGGCAGTTGCGGCTGTCACGCTCGGCGATCAGCAAATACATCGCCGATCTCGAAGAAAGCCTCGGCGTTCAGCTCCTGAACCGGACCACGCGCCATGCGAGCCCGACCGAGAACGGCCAGCGCTATTTCGAGCGCGCGGTCGTGATCCTGTCGGAGATCGAGGCGGCCGACCAGGCCGTGACGCAGGCGCAATCGGCGCCTCGCGGCCTGTTGCGCGTCAACGCGCCGATGTCGTTCGGCACCCTGCGGCTCGGGCCGGTGCTTGCCGATTTCATGGCGCGATATCCGGAGCTGCAGCTCCAGCTCGTGCTCAGCGACGACCTGCTCGATCCCGTCCAGGACGGTTTTGACGTGACCTTGCGCATCGCGGAATTGGAATCGTCGAGTTTGATCGCGCGAAAAATCATGCCGGTGGCGCGCATGATCTGCGCTTCACCCGATTATCTCGCACGTCACGGCACACCAAAACACCCGCAGGATCTCCGCGGGCACACCTCGCTGACCTACGGCTTCCTGCTTACGGGCAATCAGTGGAAGCTCACCGGCACCGACGGCGATCACTGGATCCAGCCGGCCTGGTCGCTCTGCGTCAACAATGCCGAAGTGCTGCGTGATGTCGCGATCAAGAGCAGGGGGCTCGCGCTGCTCCCGGAGTTCATCGCCGCCGACGCCTTGAGGAAAGGCGAGCTGCGGACTGTGCTGGACGAGTATTCGGCGCCGCCGCTCGCGCTTTATGCGGTCTATCCGCCGACCCGGCATCTGTCGGTGAAGGTGCGGCTGTTCATTGATTTCCTGGTGGAGCGGTTTGGCCGGGAGGATGAAGCGTCGGGCCGATTAAAATGACCCGCGCGGAAGGCCCGAGCCGAGATATGTCGGCTCCGCGCGGCGCGCTGCTCTATTTTTTGGTATCGAGGAATTGGCGTATCGCCTTCACGGTCGCCGCCGGTTGCTCTTCCATCAGCCAATGACCGGCGTCCGGAATGACCAATTCGGTGACGTCAGTCGCGGCGTTTCGCATCACGACGGCCTCTGTCGCACCGAAGGATTTTTCGCCCCCGACAGCCAGCACGGGAATGGTCAACTTGGTCGCGATCGCCTTCTTGTTGTCCTCGGCGTCGGTTCGGATCGACCTGAACTGGGCGAACGCAGCACGCATGGCGCCCGGCCGCGCATAGAGCGCTGCGTAATGACGGCGTGTCGCTTCCGCGATCCTGGAAGGCGTGCCCGCGAAGTCATTCCAGAAGCGGTCGAGGTAGATGCGCTCGCGACCCTTGACCAGCCGCTCCATGTCCAGGCCTCCGAGATCAAAATGCCAAAGCTGCGGGCTGCGAACGACCTCGTCCCACGGCGGCACCCCGGGCACCGGGGCATCCATGACGATCAGCTTCTCGGTCAGGTCGCGATACCGGGCCGCGTAGGCATAGGCCACCATGGTTCCGATGTCGTGGCCGACGACGGCGGTCTTTTCGATGCCGAGCGCTGCGAGAACGGCCCGCATGTCGGCCGCCTGGGTCCATTTGTCGTAGCCATTGTCGGGCTTGCTCGAGAGGCCCATACCACGCAGATCGGGCACGACAACGGTGTGGTCGCGCACGAGGTCAGCGGCGAGCTTGACCCACATGTCGCCGGTATCACCGAAACCGTGGATCAGGATCACGGCAGGCCCCTGACCGCCGATGCGAACATGAATCTGGGTGCCGTTGGCCGCGATGGTTCTGGTCTTGAAGCCGGACGGGAACTGTTCGACCTCGGCGCGCGCGGCAGGGGCGAGCAGCGTGAGAACAATGGCGAGATATCTTGCGCGCACCGGCGCCTCCGATCATCTTGTATTTCAGTCAGTGACCGAAGGCTCTTAGGCCGGCCGAAGCAGATCGTCCAGCGCGCTCATCGAGGCCTTCCGAAGCGCGGCGAGCTCGCGGGCGGCGCTGTGGGATTCGGGCGGGGACATCGTGACTGCCGCCAGCTCGATCTCATGGCAGAATTCGAACAGGCGGACGAGGCCGAGTGCACTCGCGGCGCTCCCGAGTTGATGCGCGCAGCGTGCGAGCTGCGTGGGATCGCCAATCACTGCTGCCTTGGCGATGTCCTCGACCAGCTTTTTGCTCGTCTGTTCCAGTAGGCGGTGGAGTTTTGCGATCTGCGCCGCGCCCAGCAGCTCCTTCTGGTCATCGAGGAAATGCCGGTCGATCAATGCGCCTGCGGCGAGTTGCGCCGCGGCTGGCTGGTTCTGGGCATCATCCTCGATCGCCTCGCGCAGCGCATTGATCAGGATCGGCTTGCTGACGATCCTGGCAATGCCTGCGTCCGCGAGCCGTTCGCGGGCGCGGCGCGACATGTCGGCGGTCACCGCGATGATGCGCGGCATCGTCGGCAGACCGAGCTTGCGGATCCGCGATGCCGCCTCGACCCCGTCCATGTCGGGCATGTGCAGATCCATCAGGATGATATCGAACGCCTGATCGCGGGCGAGTGCGATAGCCGACGCGCCGTTCGTGGCGATGGTGGCGTGGTGGCCAAGCCTCTTCAACATCGCTTCGCCGACCTCGCAATTGACGGGGTCGTCGTCGACCAGCAGCACGCGAAGCTGCCGCGATGGCGGCTGGACCGCGCCTTGCGCGATGTCGCTCGCGGCAAGGCCAAGCGGTACCTCAAGCATGAACGAGCTGCCCGTACCCGGCGTGCTCGCCACCGTCAACTCGCCGCGCATCAGGCGGGTGAGGCGCCGCGCGATCGCCAGTCCAAGGCCGGTGCCGCCGAATCGCCGGGCGATGCTGTCGTCGGCCTGGACGAAATCCTCGAAAATCCGCTCGTGCATGTCGGGCGCGATGCCGATGCCGGTATCGCGAACGGTGATGCGCAGCAGGACATGATCGTCATGTCCCTCGGCGGCCGCGCTCAAGCCGATGCCCCCGCGCGGGGTGAACTTGATCGCGTTGCCGATCAGATTGAGCAGAATGCGATTGAGCCGCACCGGATCGCCGTGCACGGAGATATTGACCGTCGCATCGCAGGCGAGATCGAAGGTCAGGCCCTTGCCAACGGCCTGCGGACGCATCAGATCGGCGGCCGTTTCGATGAGCTGGTCGAGGCGGAAATCGCGGGTCTCCAGAGTCTCGGCGCTGGCCTCCAGGCGCGCATATTCGAGGATGCCGTCGACCAGCGCGATCAGCGTTTCGCCCGACGCGGCGGCGGTCGTGAGGTGGCGCCGCTGCGCTTCGCCGAGGCTGCCGTCGTCGAGCAGTTGCAGCACGCCCATGACGCCGTTCAGCGGCGTGCGCAGCTCGTGGCTGACGACCGCGAGAAAGCGCGATTTGGTCTCATTGGCCGCCACCGCCGCGCTGCGCGCGCGCTCGGCGGCATCGTGCTCGGCAAGGGCCTGGTCGCGGGTCCTTTCAAGCTCGGAGGTGCGTTCGATTACCTTGCGCTCGAGCGTCGCATAGGATTCGCGCAAATGAGCGGCCATCCGGTTGAACTGGTCGCCGAGCGCCTCCAGCTCGTCACCGGTCTTGATTGCGAGCCGCAGGCCGAGGTCGCCGCTGCCGATCCGCCGGGCGCCCTGCGTCAGGATCTGGATCGGCACGGTCATGCGCCGGCTTAGAAACAGAGAGACCAGCACCGCACATGCCAGCAGGATGATCAGGAGAAAAGTCGAGCGTCCGATCGACGCGTAGATCGGCGCATAGGCTTCGGTGAGCGGCAGCTCGACGAACACCAGCCAGCCCAGCGAGGGGACCGTCGCATAGGTCGACAGCACGCGTTGACCGGACAGATCCTCCTTGACCAGGCCGCCGGAGGGCGGCCCGACGCCATCGAGCGCGGCGCGGACGTCGGCATGGCCGGAGAGATCGCTGCGACGCAACGCCGGCCACAAATCGGGATGCGCGATCAACAACCCCATCCGATCGACCACATAGGCCTTGCCGGTGTTGCCCACCCTGATCCCGGCGACGAGGTCCCAGATGAAGCGAAGATTGACCTCGGCGACAATCACATCGGGCGTCAGGCCGGTTCCGCGCGTGGCGAGCGTCATGAACGGCTCGGTGTCGCCGAGGAAGTAGACCGGCCCGTAATAGGCGCGGCTTTCATTGGCGCCGCGGAAGGCCTGCGAGGTGGAGAGGTCGGCCTTGCTGCCGATCCTGTCCGCGACACGGCGCGACACGCGCACCTGCTCGAGACCCTGCGCGTCGAGCTCGGCGATTTCGGCGATCGCAGGCGAGAGGCGCAGGAGGCGGATGGCGTTCAGACGCTGGTCCTCGTTCGTGGACAGCTCCGGGGGCAGGCGCGAGAGCCATCTGATCTGGCTTTCGATCTGGCCAATGAACTGGCCGATCTGGATGGCAGCGCTTGCTGCCTGCTCGCGCTGGGTCGCCGCCAGTAGCTGTTTCTGCTCGCGATAGGAGAACCAGACGTCGAAGCCGGTGTTGATGGCTAGCGCGGCAAAAGCGAGCGCGACGATCGAGTAGAGGTATTTGCGGAACAGCCGGCCGGGAGGTGGCCGCAAATCTTCCTGGTCGATCGTCTCGTTCACTCGCGGATCTCGTCGGCGCGCGCGAGCAGCGTGAATGGTATCGTCAAATCCAGCGTGCGGGCGACCGTGCGGTTGATCAGGAGTTCGTATTTGCGCGGCGATTGCACCGGCAGATCGCCGGCCTTGGTGCCGCGCAGGATGAGATCGACATAGTCAGCCGAGCGCACTTCGAGCGTCGGCCCGTAGCTCATCAGCCCGCCCGCATCCATGAAATAATGGAAGGGGTAAATCGTGGGCACGCGATATTTGGCGGTCGCCGCGATGATCGCCTGCCGGTTGACCACCAGAAAGCTGTCGACGAGCGCGATCATCGCCGCCCTGGGCGGTTCGGTAAAGCGCCTGACGGCTTCGTCGATGTCCGTTGGCGCGCTGACCGGGGCGGGGACCACGGACACGCCGGACAGTGCTGCCTCTTGCTCGATGGAATCGAGGAAGAAGCGGCCGCCGCGAGGTGTGGTCGCCGGGTTGAACAGGATGCCGACGCGCGCAAGATCCGGCACGGCCTCCCGGATGAGCTGAAGCCATTTGCCGCCCATCTCGGCGGTGCTGTTGGTGAAGCCGGTCACGTTGCCGCCGGGATGGGCAAGGCTTTCGACGAAGCCGTTGCCGACGGGATCGTTGGCGGTCGCGAACACGATCGGGATGGTTTTGGTGGCTTCCAGGACGGCCGCGGTTTCGACCGTCGAGCCGGTCAGGATCACGTCTGGCTTGAGCGCCAGCAATTCCTGAACCGCGGTTTTCAGTCTATCCGGCGCGCCGAAGGTCGAACGGAGCTCGAATCGGAAATTGACGCCTTCGACCCAACCTCGCTGCCTCAAGCCCACGATGAGACCACCCAGGCGAGAGGTCGGGCTGTCGATCATGCTTCTTCTGGTCAATTCGTCGTCGAGCCGCAATGCGGTCAGCGATGCGACGACGCGCATGCGATCAGATGTTGCGCCAAGCGCCAGCCATCCCGCAGCGGTCGTGCCCGCAAGGCGAATGAACCCGCGGCGATCGACCGCGAGAGCGGAAGGCCGATCGGTCATGGATGTCTTTGCATGATGGTTTGCCCCAGCCCGATGCTTAGCGCGAACAGCCGGCATCCACAATTGATGAAAAAATGCGTTTGTGACTGCTCATTCGCAGCGTTTGGCAGCCCGATACCGTATTCCTACGCCGCCAAAGAGTCGCTGTTTCGAACCTTGCCTCCTCCGTGACGCCTTGTAACGCACTGCGGCGTTGCAACATTTTCCGTCTCGGTCGTGATGACGGTTCGGGGAGACCGATTTCGTAGCTGCCGATTTTTGAAGCGTTGTTTCAAATTTTTTCGAAGGTTTTCGATGCGCAAAATCTATCTCGTTCCGGCCCTCGTTGGCCTGCTCACCACCGTTGCAGCGGGGCCCCTTGCGGCCCAGGGCGCCGTGCCAAAGCAGAAAGCTGCGCCGGCACCGAGAGCCGCCGGTGCTGCCCCCGCAGCAGCCGGTACGCCGGTCGCCGCTGGCGCGACGTCGGCAGCCGCCGCCGAGACAGCGGCCCCGGACGACAAGTCCAAAGCGGTCGACTCCAAGGCGATCGACGGCTTCCGCTCCGCCAAATTCGGGATGAACGAGGCCGACGTGCGCGCGGCGATAGCCAAGGATTTCAGCGCAAAGCCCGACGCTATCAGGGCGCAGGACAATGCGTCCGAGCTGACGCACAGCCTGCTCTATTCGGCGCCCGAGCTGCTGCCGAACGGCGGCACCGCGGAGCTATCCTACGTGTTCGGCTACAAGTCGAAGTCGCTGATCCAGATCGGCGCGGTCTGGTCGAAGGGCACCGACACGGCGATCACGCCGGAGAAGCTGTTCTCCAACGCCAACATCCTGCGCGCCCATTTCCTCAGCGAAGGCTTCAAGCCCGACTCCATCGCGGTCAACATGCCCGTCAACGGCGGCATCGTGATGTTCCGCGGCAGCGACGCCAAGGATCGCTCGGTCATCCTGCTGCTCCAAGGCACGTTCGAGAACAAGGACAACAACCAGCGAGTGCTGACGCCGACCAGCCTGCTGTTGTTCTACGTGGCCGACGCCAAGAGCCCCGACATCTTCAAGCTGCCGCCCGGCCAGTTCTGATGCCGCGCTTCGACGACATTCTCCCACCCGGTTGTGGATCGGCGCCAGTGCCGATGAAGAGGATCTGAAATGCGCCGACCATCTGCAAGGCGTGAGAATGACGAGCTGACGCTACGGGGGCTTGCGCGTTTCCGTTCGATGTCACTGCTCTGCGCGATGCAGATGGTCTTCCTGCCGGTGTTCAGCGTCCGTCTGCAGGCGCAGACGGCGAACGTGATTACGCCGGACGGCCGCACCGGGACCAGCCTTCAGACGTCCGGCAGCGTAACCAACGTCACGACGTCGACCGTCTCCGGCAACAGTGCCTTCAACTCGTTCTCACGGTTCAGCGTCGGGCAGGGCAACACCGTCAATTTGCAACTGCCGACCGGCACACAAAATCTCGTCAACATCGTTCGCGACGCACCGGTCTACGTCAACGGCACGCTGAACTCCTACATGAATGGCGCGATCGGCGGTAACGTCTATTTCGCCGATCCCAAGGGCTTCGTGGTCGGCCGCAGCGGCACGGTCAATGTCGGTAGCCTCAACGTTTCGACGCCGACGCGCGAGTTCACGGACAGCCTGATCGGCGCGCAGGGGCAGATCAACGGCTCCGCCGTCGCCAATCTGATGGCGGGCTCGTTCCCGGTCTCGCCGGACGGCAACATCCGGATCTACGGCCGGGTCAATGCCATCGACGGCGTGCGCCTGACCGGGCAGAACGTTCTTGTCGGCGGTGCCAGCCAGCGAGACATCGCCAATCTCGATCACGCCGCGAAGTTCGCAGCCTCGGTGAATTCCAAGGGGCTGCGCAGCGCCGCCGCGATCTCCGTGCGCAACGGCTCCATCCACATTGGCGCCGTCAACAACGTCAGTGTCAACGGACGGCTGAGCGTGCGAAGCAAGACCACGACGCCGAGCAACATCACGGTCGTGGCCGGCAACCAGGCCGAACTCGGCAAGAATGCGCGGTTGAGCACGGCGAGCCGGACTGCGGATGCCGGCGGCGTCCTCGTCAAGGCCGGCAACGACGTGACCGTGAAGACCGGCGCGAAGATCAATGCCAGCTCGAAGACTGCCAATGCGGGCCTGGTCGAGCTGAGCGGAAACGGCGTCATCGACGTGGGCAGCGGCGTTACGATCAACCTTGCCGCCCCCAGCGGCCGGGCCGGCACGCTGCTGATCGACCCGACCGATGTGGTGATCGGCGACACCAGCCAGGGCGACGTCGGCGTAACCCTCGGCAACACGTCCGTCGCCAACGCCATCGCGGCGCTGAGCGCTGGTGGCACCTATGTGGTTCAGGCCGACAACTCGATCACGCTGGCCGCGCATGCGGTGATCGATGCCCGCAACCTCGACGCCACCAAGACTCATTCCGTCGGCAACGCCATCAATGTCGAGATCGACGCGCCGACCATCAGCATGGTCAACGGGGCGAAGATTCTCGCCCAGGCGATCAATGTTGGTGGAACGAACTACGCCAGCGGCAGTGTCACGCTGACCGCGACGGCGAGCGACACCAAGCTGTCGGGCCAGGCCACCGCCACCACGGGGATCACAATCGATGGCCAGATCACTGGCGGCGACATTTCGATCGGTGCGACCTCGACGGCGACATCGAGCTTCACGAGCTCGGTCCCCGGCCTCTTCACGCTGGTCGGCACCACGCTTGCGGCCTCGCTGCTCGGCCTGAACGGCGGCTATGTGGCCGCGAGCGCCACGGCGACGGTCAACATCAACGGCCACGCCAACATCAACGGCGTCGGCAACGTCGACATCAAGTCGCACGGCTCGGAAACGGCGCAGGACCCGGCGCTGGCGAGCACCTTGCTCGGTGGCTCGCCGATCGGCGCCGCCGCCGTCGTCGGCAAGCTCGACGGCAACGTCACCACCAACGTGGCCTCCGGCGCCACGATCAGCGCGGGCGGCAACCTCAACATCCACGCCACCAATGACGCCACGTTGAACGTGACTGCGGTCGCGGCGACGTCCAGCGCGCAATTCGTCGCGACCGTTGCCTATTCCACCGGCTCGGTCTCGACCACGGCCAATGTCGCGACCGGCGCGAACCTCTCCGTCGGCAACGTGATTGCATCCGGCAATTCGCTGACGGTGCGTGCGATCAACAACAATTCGTTCTCGACCAGTGCCACCGCGGTCGCGCTGAGCACACCGAACGCGAGCGGCGGCATCGGCGGGGCGCTCGCCATCAGCGACGTCACCACGTCGGCCACCGCAAAGCTCGGCGCGTCACTGGGCACCAGCACGTCGTCCCGGATGAACGGCTCCGTGATGGTCGAGGCGACGTCGAACACCACGAGCAACTCGACCATGGCTTCGACCATCGTCGGTACGCCGGCCGTGATCGGCGCGATCCAGGATTTCATGGTCTCCACGGCCAGCCCGGGTTCGATCATCGCCCAGCATATGATCCCGCTGATGCCGGTGAATTTCAATCTGAAGGCTGCCGCCGCGCTGTCGCTGGCCAACAGCACCGAAAACGCCACCGCGTCGATCGGCCAGAATCCGAATGGCGGCGCACCGAACCTCTATGTCAGTGGCAATGTCGCCGTCGTCAGCACCCTCGTCGACCGGGGCGTGCGCAGCAACGCCACAGCGTCTGCGATCGCCTCGGACCCGACGAGCGGCGAGGGAGTCGCAATCAGCGCCGCGGTCGCATGGGGCAATTTCAATCACAATTCGAACGCCTATGTCGGCGGCGGCACCGTGATCAATGCGGCCAACATCGCCGTCGACGCCAGCACGTGGATGCCGATCACCAATACCTGGCTGAAGTGGGACGGATTGACCGAGGTTCTCAGCCACCTCAACGGCAATCTCGGCGTCGGCGGCAACATCCTGACCAGCTATGCCAACGCCACCGCCGACGCGGGCGATACCGCCGCCGTGGCCGGCTCGGTGAACCATTTTGTCGTGAACAACGATACGACGGCGTGGGTGGCCAGCAGCGCCAGCCTGACCGCGACATGCACGGCGGCTTGCGGCAGCAGCTGGTCCGGGACGGTGAACAACGGCGACGTCCACACTTACGACGCCAGCATCCAGATCGCGGCAACGACGACGACGGCGTCGATCGACGCCGCCGGCAATGTCGGTACACTCGGCTTCCTGCCCGGCAACACGTCCGGCGGCTCCTCGGTGGGCGGCTCGCTCAATTTCGTCCAGTTCAACAGCAGCACGATTGCCGGCGTTTCGGAGAGTGCATCGCTGCGGGCGGCGGACGATATCGCCGTCAATGCGATCACCTCGGACCAGTTCGTCGCGGTCGCGCCGTCGTCCGGAAAGGCCGGTGGCGCGCTGGCGCTGAACGGCATCACCTCGCTCGGCTTCCTCAACAACACGACGCACGCCTCGATCTCCAGCCAGGCCAGCGTCTTTTCTCCGACGCTCGGCGTCCTGGCGCAGCAGGATCTGTCCGTCGTGACGATCGCCGGCGCGGTCAATGTCGGCGGCGGTTCGGCGGTTGGATTGTCCGTTGCCTATCTGGGCGCGAATATGGATACGTCCGCCTATATCGGCGACAACCATTCCGACATCCGGCCGGGGCCGTTCAGCAGCAACGATCCGTTTGCCGGCAACGGCGGCGGAAGCGGCTTGGTCAACGCCGACAACCTCACGATCAGCGCCACCACCTCTGGCCGGATCACGTCTGCGGCCGTCGCGGCTTCGATTAGCGAGCCGTCATTGTCCAGCTTCGCCGACAAGGCGAACGCCGCCGGTGCCGCCGCGACCGGCGGGCCGGCCGGGATCGCGCTGGCTGCAAACAAGATCAGCTCGGGCTCGGGATCGAGCACGAGCGGTTTCACCATGGACCTTGCGGGCAGCTCGTCCGTGAGCGACGTCTCGCTCGGGACCAGCGCTTATATAAAGAATACGTCGGTCAACAAATTCACCACGGCGACCGCGGTGAACACGAATACGATCGTGCAGGCGCTCAACGACACGATCCTCAGCAACGGCTCCGGCTCCGCCGCGGCCAATATGTCCGGCGGGTCGTCTCAGGGAGCAGCGATCGGCGCCGCCATCGCGGCGGCGATATCCAACAATGCCACGCTCGCCTATATCTCCGGCACCACGATGCAGAACCAGATGTCTGTGACGGTGCAGGCGCTCAATGGCGGGTCGGAGACCGTCGTCGCACTCGGCGTGGCCGGCGGAACGTCGGCCAATGCGCTCGCTCTGTCGGGATCTGTCGGCATCGTCACCGACAGTGCCAATGCATATATCGAGAACTCGACGATCACGGGCGTCGCGACGGGGACCAATCGCGCGATCGAGGTGGATGCCTATCAGACCACGAACATCGCAATCGGCGGCGGTTCGCTCTATCTGTCGGGCGGCAAGGCCGGTGTCGGCATCGCGCTGACCTATGCGTCGATTGCCGATCCCTCGGGCGGCAACGCCACCGACGCGCATATCCGCAACACGTCGATCTCGAACTATGACAGCCTGCTGGTGCTGGCCGACAGCGCCAGCGTGATTGCGGCCGGTGCGGCCTCGGGCGGGGCAGGGAGCAACGCCAACGGACTTGCCGGGGCGATCGTCGTCGACGAGATTACGCCCACGACCACGGCCTATATCAGCAGCAGCGCGACGGTGAACATCAACGTCGGGCGCGTGACAGTGCTTGCTGACAGCGGCGCCGTGTCGGACCTCGATACGGCGCTCGGCAATCTCGTCAGGAAGTCGAACAACAATCATCTCGCGTCCGACACGTGCACTGCCGCCGCCGGCAATGGCACGCAGAACTGCATCGATTTCAGCGCGGCGGCGCTCAACGGTGGCACGGGTAACGGTCCGGGTGCCAGCATCATCTCCGTTGCAGGCACCATCCAGGCCGGCAAGAACAATGTCGGCGCCTCGATGGTGTACGATACCATCGCAACGACGCATTCGGCCTATATCGCCAACGTCCGGATGTCGGCCCTCGGCAGTGTCAGTGTGAATGCGGTCGACATCACGAAGATCCAATCGGTCACGATCGGGTTCGGCCTGGCGAGCGGCCAGTTTGCCGGCGTCGGCGGCATGACGATCAGCTCGATCGCCAATACCGTTTCGGCGGCGATCGGCAATAACCAGTCCGACACGACACAATCAACCGTCACGGCTTCCAACATCTCCGTCACCGCGAGCGACAATTCGAGCATCACCGGAGCCGCCGCAGTCGCTGGCGCCTCGACGCAAGGCAGCGCCGCGGGCCTGGCACTCGTCTACAGCAGCATTGGCAACAATGTCAGTGCCGGTGTCACCGGCTCCAAGCTGACCGCCTCGGGCAACGTCGCCGTCAACGCGAACTCGAACGCTGGCATCTCGACGGTTGCCGTCGGTATTGCGATTTCTTCGCAGATCGGCCTTGCGGGTTCGGTCGCCACCAATCTGATGGGAACCAACGTCACCGCCAGCATCACCGGCGGGGCCGACGTCACCGCGAACAACAACGTTGCCGTGATTGCCGGCAATAATGACAAAGCGGGCGTTTTCGCCGGCGCCGTGTCGATCAGCAAGGGCGCGGCCGGCGGTGCGGGCTCGATGGTCACGAACAAGATCACCGGCACCACCGCGGCCTATATCAGCGGGACGACGACGAAGGTGGATGCGCTCGGAACCAGCACGAGCGACGTGCTTTCGGTCAACAGCGGCACGCTCGCGCATGCGATCGATCTCGGCGGCTTCAGCGCGCCCACCGACACCACGCCCGATCTCAGCGAGACCCAGGAGAGCGTACGCGGCCTCGCCGTCGTCGCCAGTTCGCACCAGGCTGTCGTCACCAACGTCGCGACGCTGTCTGCAGGCTCGGGCATCTCCATCATGATCAATCCGATCACCAATGTGATGAGCGGATCCACCAAGGCCTATATCGACGGCGCGGCGATCGACACGCGGCTGGCAAGTTCGACGCTCGACCCGCAGATCGACGTGGCCGCCAGCAGCTTCTCCTATTCCGGCGCGTTCGGCGCCGGCGTGGTACCGCCAACCGGGAGCGGGGGCGGCGGTGCGACCATTCTCAGCACGACGATGTCGCGTGACACCGAGGCCTACATCACCAATGCGACCGTGGGCGGTGTGCAGTCGGCGAGCGCAACAGTGGGCGCCGTCACCGTGAAAGCCAATGCCGAGCAGGACGCGTCATCGATCGCGGTCGGTTTCGGCACCGGCTCGGTCGGGCTGAACGTCTTCGTCGCAACCACCGAGGCCTATGTCGACGGCGGCTCCCTCACGGCGTCCTCGCTCACGGTCAATGCCTACGACGCTACCGGTATCGCGTCGGCGAACGGCTCGGGCGCCTATGGCAGCCAGGCCGCGATCGGCGCGGCCTTCCTGGTTCAGGTCTCGGCGAACCGGACCGAGGCCTACGTCGGAGACGAGTTCCACTACCAGGGCAACGGCGCGGCGCACACGACCGCGGTCAATCTGAGCGGCGCGCTCGACGTCACGGCAACGACGAAAAACCGCTTCCATGCCTATTCGATCGGCGGCGCGCTTTCGACCGGCACGGCGGCGATCGCCGGCATGGCCAACATCGAGATCGCCAACAACACCACCATCGCGGGCGTTTACGACACCACGCTGCAGTCCCCCACGGGCGGTGCTGCCGGAGCCGTCACCATCAACGCCACCGAGGACGTGGCGATCAAGGAGGTCGCCGGCGCACTTTCGATTGCAGCCAGCGGGTCCGGCGTCGGTGTCGGCGCGGCGGCGAACGTCATCGTCTTCAAGAGCCAGACCATTGCGGAAAGCCGCAACAGCAACCTCAATTCGTCCGGTGCGATCAATGTCGGCGCGCTCAGCACCAAGGAAGTGCTGTCCTACGCCGTCACCGCCGGCATCGGCGGCAGCGTTGGCATCGGCGCGACCGTCGGCGTCATCATCATCGGCACCAACACCGCCGATCCGGATACGCAGGGCGAGCAGACCGGCCAGCTCAACCAGGGCAACAACGGCACCATCGCGTCGGTGAACGCCGGCACCAATTCCTCGCACGGCAGCGACGCGGTCGCGAGTGGCACATCGGGCAATCCAAGCAACGCCAACGCAACCTCGACCTACGACGTCAGCACCGTGCTGACCGGCGGCAATGACGGTGTCACCGCCCAGATCGCGGGTGGCAATGTCACCGGCACGCAGGTCAACGTCGGCGCCACCAGCGCCAACGCGACCAAGATGTTCCTGCTCGGCGCCGGCTTTGGCAAGAATATCGGGATCGGTGCCGGCATCGGCTACACCAGTGTCAACAGCAGCGTGCTCGCGAATCTGAGTGCAATCGTTGCGGCGCCTTCCGTGACCGTCGCCGCGCGGGTCAAGGACGCCGACACCGGACCTTATGCGGGCAAGACCGTTGACAGCGAGGCGATCGCCGGCGGTGCAGCGCTCTACTTCGGCGCGGATGCGGCCGTGGCAGTCGGCAACGTCGCCAACACCGTCACGGCGCAGCTCGGCGGCTCCGTGACCGGCATGGGCGGCACCGGCGTCGCCGTCATGGCGATGGACAGCTCGACCCAGAGCGTGACCGCGGGTGGCGGCACCGGCGGCCTTGCGGCCATCGGGGTGTCGATCGCGACCACGGGACGATCCAGTTCGGTCGCGGCAAAGGTGCTGCCGAACGCGACGGTGAACAGCTCAACCCTTGCGGTTGGCGCAGGCGAGGCCGGCGCAATGTCGGCCTCCGCGACCGCGGTCGCCGGCGGCATCGTCGCCGGTGACGGGGCAGTCGCGACCGCAAAGGAAAATTCGACTGTTCTGGCCGAGATCGGTTCCAGCGCCTCGATCACCACCTCCGCGGGCGGCGTCGGCACGCTGGTGTCGGCATCGCTCACCCCCAATCTTTCGAGCGAAGCGATCGGCGTCGCGGTCGGCGGCGGCGCCATCGGCGTGTCCGTCGCGGAATCCATGGTGACGGCCACCGTCACGGCCGATGTCGGCGACAACACCAGCTTCTCGGGCGGTGCGCTCGCCGTAACCGCGATGGCGCTGGTTCCGACGAACGGCACGACGACCTACGCCTGGTCGCTCGCGGGCGGCGGCGGTTCGCTGATCGGTGCACAAGGCAGCTACGCCAGGGCGTCCGAGAACGCGACGGTGAGTGCGTATGGCGGCACCGGGATTACGCTTCCCAACGCCGACGTGGTCATTACGGCCCAGAACGACAGCAGCCAATACGCCCAGGCCACCGGACTTTCGACCGGCTTCCTGGCAGTGGGTGCGACGGTCGCCCAGACGTCCTCGAGCGCGCACACCTACGCTTATCTGGGTGCCCCCGACGATATGGACGCGACCCATCTGAATCACACCGGCTACACCGGCATCCTCCAGATCACCGCAAACGGCAAGGACATCAACGTCTCCAACGCGACGGTCGGCGCGGGCGGCACTTATGCCGGCGCCGCCGCGGTCGCAACGACCAGCTCGACCGCCGTGACCAATGCGCGGTTCGACGGCGGCACGACGGATGACACGCTGTTCTTTGGCGGCCTCAACATCCAGGCCAAGCACACCACGAACTATGCCGCCAGCGGCGACGCCTACCAGGCGTCCACGGCCGGCGTCTCCGGTGGCAGCGCGCAGAACGACGTCAACGCGACCACGACCGTCGACATTGGACCTCATCTGATCATCAACTCGGCCGGCGGCGACATGGTCGTCATCGCCAACGACATCGTCAACCAGGCTGGTGGCGGCGCGCGGTCGGGCTCCGGTGGCGTGTTCGCTGGTGCAGCGGCACTGAGCAACACGCATGTCACCCAGACCGTCACCACCAACATCGGCGCCGGGACGGTGCTGAGCCTCAACGGCGATCCGCGGACATCGGCGGCGGTGATCAACATCGAGGCCTACAACACGCTGAATACCAACGACACGGCGAGCCTGGCCACAGCCGCCTTCTTCGCCGGCGGCGGCGCCGAATCCAACATGACGGCGAACGCCACGCTCGCGGTCCACATCAATGCCCGCGAACTCTTCAGCGCCGGCAAGATCTATATCGGCACGGCTGCGAAGATGGCGGCGGCCAACAATGCCAACGCCAGTCTCTACGGCGCGATCGCCGGCGTCGGCGCCAGCACCAACAGCTGGGTTCACGCCAACCAGGCCGTCACCGTCGGCAACAACGCCAAGGTCGAGGCCTGGGGCCAGATCAACATCTATGCCGGCATGTCGGGCGACACCATCATCTTCAGCAGCGTACAGGCAAGCGCGACGACGGTCGTCTACAACAACACCGCCATTCCGATCTCCACGCTCTACCGCGGCACGGCCAATGCCGATGACACGACGAGCCTGACGCTCGCCAATACCTCGAGCGTGCTCGGCGTCCAGAACATTTCCCTGGGAGCGACCCAGGGTCAGGTCACGGCCTCCGGCAACGGCAGCAACTACAATCCGTATCTGGACATCTTCAGCGCCAAGAACAGCGACAATCACAGCCACACCAGCGGAACCGGCGATGTCGCGCTCAATGGCCTGGTGGTCGCGGGCATCAACAACGATATCACCATTACGATCGACATCGGTGCGGGCGCGCCGACCGCGAGCACGACGAGTCCTTACTCGTCACTGCTGTCCGGCGGTTCGTCGACCCCCACGCTCGAATATGTCGCCGACGTCGATCACTTCAACACGATGATGAGCTGGAACCACCAGGTGGTCCAGTACACCATCGTCGGCGGCTTCAATCCCTATCAGAGCGTCGTCAACCAGCTCGCCGCGCTGACCGGCCTGACCGCGACGCAGATCCGCACACAGCTCGCGGCGGCGACGCCCGCGGCCCCCACCACGATGTCGCCATCCGGCACCGATCCGACCGGCGACTTCCAGCGCCAGATCAACGCGCTGATCCAGCAGGCGCCGTATACCTCCGACGCCGCCGGCAATGCCTTCGCATTCGGCGATATGCTGGTGTCCGCCGGCAACGTGTCGATCCTGGCGCAGAAGCTGACCGGAAACAGCGGCACGAATCCGATTGCGCCGGCGGTCATCGCGCGCAGCTCGCCGATGATCAAGATCGAGAACAGGGGTCTCGACTTCATGGACCTGGCCAACCTCACGGTCACCAATATCACCGGAGGAAACATCACCTATCGCCAGATCGACCATGTCGATCCGGATTCGCACTCCAATGTGACCTTCACCGCCACGCCGAGCGCGACGCCGATCATCGACATTTCGGCCACCTACAACCGCCTGGATCCCTCCAGCGGACTCGGCGTCGACCAGAACGGCAACCAGCTGACCCGCACGCCCGACATCTATTTCGATGGCGTCGTCAACAACGAGAACGGCCTGCTCAAGATCACCAACAATCTCGGCAGCATCGTCGCGTCGCAGTCGCTCAACGCGGCGACCGTCCAGATGGTGGCGCCCAACGGCTCGTTCGTCTTCCTCGGCGGCATCGGCAGCTTCTACACCTCCAACCACGATGTTCTCTCGCAATGGTCGGGTGTCGAGTTCAAGCCGGGTGACGACGACACGCTGACGGCGGTGATGGCGGCGGCGACCTATCTCGGCGCCTATGGCGATTACGCGAACAGCCCGCACATCGGCGCGGGCGGCGGCCACCCGTATTCGTACTATTGCTGCGTCGACGGCAATAACGGCGTTCAGCAGACGGCGAGCAACAGCACCATCTTCACCGCGCGCATGCTGGATCTATATTACGACGGCCTGTCGCTCTATTCGGCGATCTTCCTGCCGATGGGCCAGGGTGCGCCCGGCAACGGTAACCCGAACGTTGGCAGCGTGCCGAACGCTGCTACGCTCGCGATCATGGAGGGGCCGACGGCTCAGACCATCTCCACCGCGCCGTGGGAGCGAAATACCTATACCGGCCAAGGCGTCTACAGCAACTCGACCTACGACTACACCACGACCTCGACAGATGCACAGGGCAACACCACCACCGCCAACCACACGGCTACGTATTACTCGCCATTCAATTGCGCGGGGTGCTCTGCCTACTTCCAAGTCGTCAATATCCAGCCGGACGTGATCACGCCGAAGACTGCTTCTTCGAACTCAGCCGCGAACTCGAGCACGGGGACCAACCCGCCGGCTAACGCGCCCTTCATCTTCGGCAAGGCGATCATCATCTCGGCGGGGGTCATCAACATCAACGGCACCATCCAGAGCGGCACGAGCAGCGATTACTCGGTCGACATCGGCGGCTCCACGTTGACCGCCATCAACGACCTCAAGAGCCGCAATGCGGGCGCGGACTTTGCCCAGGCCCAGGTCAACGCACGGAACGGCAGCTATTACGACATCACGGCGTCTGCGACGACGGAGGCCGCCGGCGACATCAAGATCGGGGTGAAGTACAACGCTCTCACCGACCAGATCCTCGTGAACGGCGTGGTGCAGGGCTCGGGCGGCTACGTCTATCTGAACGGCAGGATCATCTCGACCTCGACCCAGGACGGTGTCTCCCAAGGCACTATCGCGGTCAAAGGTGGCGCCGGCTCGATCACGGTCAACAACACAACCGGCCTGCAGCTCGTCACCAACACCATCAATACCGGCGTCAGCGCGCCGAGCGTGATCGAGATCGTCGATCAGCTCAAGCAGCAGACGACGTGGTACGTCTACAATCCGTCCGCTGCGGGCGGCCAGCAGGTGTCGACGTATCAGACGAGCGGCGTCAATGCGAGCCAGTACACGGACACGATGTTGACGAGCCTCAGCGGCACGGCAGGTATCCAGTACGCGACCAAGGCAAACATGTTCTACCAGTGGGTCGATACGGCTACGCTGGATCGTCCGACGAGCTCGACGCAGTTCGACTACGGATGGCACTATACGCCCAACTCGGCCACCGGGCAGAACTGGACCCGCACCATCAGCCTGGTTTCGGACGTGCAACAGGCCCAGGGCGGCGGCGGCAGCACTGGCCCACAGACATCGAACTTCCAGGAAGTCGTCACCGCGACCGGTTCCTATCACACCGGTGGCGGCAACACCCATCCCGAGAAGTGCTGCGGCACGGACAACCAATACAACTGGTACCAGAATATCTATGATCACCTGACCCTGACGCTGACCAATACGGTGAAGGCGTCGAACCCGATCAACATCTCGTTCAGCGGCGGCGGCAACAGCACGGTTCTGGTCACGTCCAACTCCGGCATCGTCGTCAACGGTCCGATCAACAACCTCTCGGGTACGACGACGGTCAGCGCCACGGGGGCCAATTCGGCTATCACCAGCGGCACGAACGCGAACAACCCGGTGATATCGGGACGGAGCGTCATTCTCTCGGCGGATGGCGGCATCGGCACGATCGGCGCGAACGGTGCTCCCGTCCAGGTGCAGGTCTATGGCGGCAGCCTGACGGCCAGTTCAATCGACCACGACATAGCGATCGCGGCCGTCGGCTCGCTTTCGATCAATCAGGTGAAGGTGAATTCGGCAGGCAGCACGCCGCAGGGCAGCGTCTTTATCTCGGCGACCGGCGACATCAACTCGGCCTCGCCCTACGACGTCGCCAACCCCGTCGTGATCGGCAAGAACGTCGAGATCAACTCCACCGCCGGCGCGATCGGGGCGACGAGCGCCGTCATCAATGGCGCGAGCACGCTGACCAACATCAATCCGCTGGTGATCCAGGCGACGGGCACGACGCAGGCCGGCGGCAATGTCGATGGCGGGGTTCTCGACAGCGCCTCGGCGACCGGCACCTACATCGTGCAGTCCAAGGGCGATCTGCGCCTCGGCACGGTCCAGTCGAGCGGCGGCCCGGTGTTCCTGGAGGCGGCCGGCTCCGACGGCAACCAGGCCAGTATCCTGAACGGAAGGGCGGCGGTTGGTCTCACCCAGGCCCAGAGCCAGCATCTCCAGGATGTCTGGACCAGCCTCGACCTGCTCAGCGGCAACGCCGCGACCAACGCCGTCAACAGCTACCAGTCGATGGTGACGTCGGCCTATAACGACTACTTCCAGCTCAAGAACATCGCCTTCGCGAACGGCAGCACCTACAACCCGACTTCGGTGGGATTGACCGTGCTGCGGGCGCAGGTGGCGGCCAAGCTCGGCATCGATCCCGCGAACGTCTCGACGACGGACATGAAGGTCGAGGCCACGACGCGGTTCCTGAGGGACCAGTTCCTGCTCGGCAAGATCACGACCGATGAGCTCAAGACCTCACTGACGACATTGCTCGGCACCGCACCGGCAGATCCGCTGGGGACCGTGTTCGGCAGCTCGTTGTCGTCGACGCTGTTCACGAAGCTGTTCGACGGCGTAACGACAGCCAATCAGCGTCTGCCGAGCAATACGGCGCTGCAAACGGCACTGAACACCTACAATGCGAACTACGCCTATACGCTCGCGTCGACCGAGCGGGTCTACGGCATCATCACCGCGGGCGCGCAGTGGACGCAGAGCCAGCTCGCCTACACCGTCTCGTCGTCGGCCGTCGGCGCGGCACCGCCGCCGATCGACGAGAACGTCGTGGCCAATGTCAGCGCCAACCAGATCATGCTCTACGCGCCGCACGGCTCGGTCGGCAATTCGGCTGCGCCCCAGACGTTCACCTTCACCAGCGTCGATTCCTCGTCGCTGACGCCGGCGCAAAGGGGATTGCTCGCGACGGCCGGTCCGGGTCAGCTCACCGTCGGCGCGGTCACGGATCCGACCACCCACGTCGTGACGTATACGGTCAGCCTGTCGCAGCAGAACCTCGTCGTTGTCGACAACCCGATCGCGATCTCGGCCAAGGCGCTGACCAACATCTATCTCGGCAGCAAGAACAGCCTCACGCTCGGCGGCATCACCGCGAATTACGGCCCGATCGCGGCCGCGCAGGCCAACGGCATCGAGGTGACCGGCCGCGGCGACGTCAAGCTCGACGCCGTCACCAGCATCACCGCCGCCGCGGGCGTGACCGGTACGCCGGTGATCTCCGGCGATATCGGCAACCTCACCCTGATCGCCGAGCACGGCAATGTCGGCGCCCCCGGGGCTGCCGGAAGCAATCCCGCGACCAACGCGAACGCGATCCAGATCGCCTTCGCCGACCCGGCCAACGACCAGCTCGACCAGGTTTCGTCGGCGCAGGGCATCTATGTGAAGCAGACCACCGGCGATCTCATTCTCGGCAACATCGCCGCCGGCAATGCAATCCAGCTCGCGGCGACCGGCAGCATCTACGCCGAGTCCGGCTTCACGGACCGTACCGCGATCCATATTCTCGGCACCGACCTCGATCTGCGCGCCGGCGGCAGCATCGGCTTCAACGGCTCGACCTTCCAGCCGGTGCAGGTGAATATCTCCGGCGCCGTGACCGGCTCGGCGGTCGGCGATCTCAGCATCCTCGCGGTCACCGGCGATCTCGTGGTCGGCACCAACGGCGCCTATGGGACGCTGACATCCGGCGGCGCACAGACGCTGAACGTTGCGCGCGGCGCGCTCACCATCAATGCCGACCTCGCCAGCGGCGGCTTGATGCAGCTCCTCGCCAACCGTGGCATGACCTTCGCGGTCGGCATCGGCACGGCCCCCGTGACAGCGACCAGCAGCGTCGGCGGGGTGACGCTGGTAGCCGCGACACTGTCGATGGGAGCTTACTCCGCCATCAACGCGGCCGGCGCGATCTCCGTGACCACCACCGGCGACGCGAGCATCGGCCAGCTGAATTCATCGCTCTCCTATACCGCGGCCTCGAACACGCCTTCGATCATCGTCACCTCCGGCGGCGTCGCCTCGCTCGGAGCCATCATCGACAATGGCGACGGCCAGACCAAATTCGTCGCGTCCGGCTCGGGTGCCGAAGTTTCGCTGAGCGCATCCAACGGCATCGGCAACGCGACGAGCCGGTTCATCCTCAGCGCCGCGCGGCTGTCGGCAAGCACGAGTGCCGGCGACATCTATTTGAAGTCTCTGACCGACACCGAGGCGAGCCTGCTCTCGGCAGTGAAGGGCAGCGTGGACATCCTCGGCACCGGTGGGCTGACGCTCGATCAGGTGCTGGCGGGTACGGCGGCGGGTGCGAGCGGCACCTTCAGCGCCCTTGCGAGCAATGGCAGCATCGTCATCGGCACCGCCGACAGCAGCGGGTCGCAGACGGTCCACGCCACCCAGAACGTGACGTTCAAGTCCCTCGCGGCCACCGGCTACAGCGGCGACGTCGGCAACATCAACGTCACCGCCGACAACGGCTTCATCCTGGCGCAGACGGTGATGTCGGGCGGCGTGCCGACGCTCGGCTCGGTCTCCGCCAACGGCTCGGCAAGGCTGATCGCGGCAGGCAGCAACACCGGTCATAACCTCACGGCCACGACCGGCACCGCGGCCTTGAGCGGCACTGTCGTTCATTGGGATAATCTCACGACCCGCGGCACGCTCGACGTCACCGCGACTGCCGGGGGGATCACCGTTGGCACCGCGATCAGCGGCGGCACACAGACCCTGCATGCCGTCAACGACATCGTCTTCAGCCAGCTCACCACGACAGGCATCCCGGGCGATGCCGGCGACCTCAACGTCAAGTCCGACACCGGCTCGCTCCGCGGCGGATCGATCTCGGCCAGCGGCGATACGCATTTCGATGTGGCCGGATCGGTCTCGCTGGACCGGGTCAGCGGCAATGTGATCAAGCTGACTTCATCGGGCGACCTGACCATCGATTGGGTCAGCGTGGTCAAGGAGCTCGACCTCGCCGCCGATACCATCAACGTCAAGGGCGAGCAGGTTCGCTCGAACCCGTCGGTTCCGCTGATCATGAACATCACCGGCTACAACGGCGGCACCGCAACCTCGGCCAACGTCTCGATCGATCCGGACAGCATCATCATCAACCAGTTCAGGGTCGTGGACGCCAACTTCTGGAGCGATGCGCACGCAGTTGCGATCCTGAACGGCTATGTGCCGGGCCAGTTGATGCTGACCACGGCAACCCAGCAGGTGCTGCTCAACAACCGTACGCCGGCCCCGTCCAACTGGCCGTCGCTCCAGCTCTACCAGCCGGGTGGCGTGTTCACGATGAACCAGGTCGGGAATGCCAATGTCAGCAACGCCTATGTGGTGTTCTACACCGGCAACGTCTCCGCGACGGTCACCAACTATGGGCCGACCCACACCTGCTGCAACGACTTCACCGGCGCGAGCATGGTGCGCAACATCTCTGTCGATGGCGAGGGCACCGAGAGCATAGAGACCTGGCTCGCGAAGAAGGACGGGGGGACCTTCTACCTGCTCGGTCTCTCCGGCAAGGCGCGGCTCGATGCACTGCTGATGCCGCGGCCGGTCGAGACCATCGGTTCTGGTCCCGCCGTCAACGTCGAGGGGCTGAGCGACATGCGCAAGCTGCGCCGGCAGGGCCAGCGCGTGGGACGCGCCGGCTGGAAGGACGCGGCGATCGAGGCGGTGAAGCCGGCTATCGGCCGTCTCGCACAGGCATGGTAACGGGATCAGGGATGCGGATTCTGGGGGCGGCATTAGGAGTTGGGCTCGCAGCGTCGTGCATCGCTTCCGCGCGGGCGCAGATTCCGTCGATCAATCCCGGCGTGATCCAGAACGACGTCGACCGGCAACGAAGGCAGCTCGAACAGCAGAGCGCGCCGCCGAAGCTCAACGGGCCGGCGGTGATTGGTGGCGAGCGGGAGAAGTCCCAGCTCCTGAAGCCGGGCGGTCCCAAGTTCCGCCTGCGCAACGTCGAGTTCGACGCCTCCAAGTTCATCACGCCGGCCGAGCTCGCCGAGATCGCGAAGAAGTACATCGGCAAGAACGTCGACATCGCCTCGCTGCTGCAGCTCGTCGCCGACATCAACGCCATCTATACCGAGCGCGGCATCGTCACGGGCATCGCGACGCTGCCCGAGCAGGATGCCAAGGGCGGCATCGTCCGCGTCAAGCTGACCGAAGGCCGGCTCCAGAAGACGACCATCGAGGGCAACAAGCAGACCCGCACCGAATACATCCTTCAGCGCGTGAAGGAGCCCGAAGGCGAGGTCCTCGACGTTCCAAAACTCAATCGCGACGTGATCTGGTTCAATCGAACCAACGACGTGCAGATCAAGGCGCTGCTGCAGCCCGGAACGAGCTTCGGCCTGACCGATCTCCAGTTCGCCGTGATCGAGCCGCCGGTCGACACCCTGCAGCTCTTCACCGACAACCAGGGCGCGGAAAACACCGGGCGTTGGGAGGGTGGGGCCTTCTACAAGCGCCACGGCCTGTTCGGTGTCGACGACCGCCTGACCTTCTACGGCGTCCGTTCCGACGGTAATCTCAACGGCAACGTCGCCTACAGCATTCCGGTCAATCCTTGGGGCGGCCGCGCCGGCGTCAGCTATACCGAAGGCAAGATCAAGATCATCCAGGGGCCGTTCGTCGCGCTCGACGTCACCGGACGCTCGAGCCAGGCCGCGGTCAATTTCAGCCAGCCGATCTGGGTCACGCAGAACTGGCTAGTGCTGCTCAACGCCGCGGAGACCGAGGGCAAGACGGTCAGCCGCTTCGCCACGGTCGCCGTGACCCATGATCATTACGACAAGGCCACGGCGGGCCTCTCGGTGACCAATTCCGGCAACACCTATTCGATCACGGTTTCGCCGGCGGTGAACTACATCACATGGCAAGACCACGTGCTCGGCAATAATCGCACGTTCAACACCTATACCGGTTCGATGTTCGCGACCAGCGCGGCGGGCCCGGCGAATTTCAGCACCAATGTGCTGGCGAGCTGGCAGTACACGCAAGAAAAGCTGCTGCCGGGCGACCAGATCTTCTCGATCGGCGGTCCCACCACCGTGCGCGGTTATCCCTCGAACTCGGCGTCCGGTGACAGCGGCTACTACTTCAACGCCGAGCTGCACTACAATTGGTCGCAATGGCTCAGGGGTTTCGACACCTACATCTTCACTGACTGGGGCGCGGTGTATTCGACGTTCCCCGGGATCACCGAACTGGGCTCGGTCGGCGTCGGCTTCTCCTGGACCTATGCCTCGTTCATGACGTTCGAGGCGAATTACGCGACGCCGCTGAAGATGGCGGTCTCGACCCAGCACCACTACGAGGCCTACGGCCGGGTCATTTTCCGGCCGTTGCTGATGTTCCAGAAGCAGGAAACTCCTGCGCCTGTGGCGGCGGTTGCCGGCAGGAGCAGGTCGTAGGACGTATGGGGCACGCGCTTACCGCCGCAGCGTGAACTCATCCGCGCCGCGGCGCTGCTCCCACTTCGCCTGTTCCAGCTCGGGCCGGTCGCATTCGATTTCCGGATAGCCGATGCAGAGATAGGCGATGAATTTCCAGGTGTCCGGCACGTCGAGAATGGCGTGGATGCGATCCGGATGGAGGATCGATACCCAGCCAAGCCCGATGCCCTCGGCGCGCGCGGCGAGCCACATCGCGGTGATCGCCGCGACCACGGAATATTCCGTCGTCTCCGGCATCGTCGCACGGCCGAGGCCGTGACCGACATCGCTGGCCTTGTCGGCGAACACGGCGAGGTGGCCGGGGGCCTGTTCGAGACCCGACAGTTTCAGCGTGGCATAGCGCGCCGCGCGCTCACCGGCATAGGCATTCAGTGCGTCGGCGTTGCACGCTTTGAAGTCGTCGATCACGGCGCGACGCCGTGCAGCGTCATCAACGATGACGAAGCGCCAGGGCTGGCTGAGGCCGACCGAGGGTGAGAGACAGGCCGTCTCGATCAGGCGATCGATGGCGCCGTCCGGCAACGGGTCGGTGCGAAAGCGGCGCACGTCACGGCGCCACACGAAAAGCTCGCGCAAGTGTTGGCGGAAGGTCTCGTCGAACTCGACCATGACGTCAGTGTCCGATCTGGAAGGCTGCGGCAACCAGCAGGATCAGGATCTCGCCGCTCTGCTCGAACGCGCCGAGAATGTCGCCGGTCTGCCCGCCGATCTGGCGGATGGCAAGTCGCGCCAGCATCAGGCCGGCGAGCGAGAGCAGGATCAGGCTTACCAGCGCCTTGCCCGGCCCAAGCGCGAGCACGAGCGCGAGGATCCCAACAGCGAAGGCGATGACGATGCTGCGGCCTGGCGGTGATCCCGCACTCGCCGACAAGCCGTCAGGTCGCGCAGGTGAAACCTGCGACATGAAGGCCGGCAAGCCCGCGCGGGCAGCAGTATGCGCAGCGCACAGCGCGAGCGCGACGGCCCACGGATTGGCGATCGCCGCGAGCGCGCTCCAGCGCAGGCCGAACGACAGGATCAGCGCGCAGACGCCATAAGTGCCGATCCGGCTGTCGCGCATGATCTCGAGCTTGCGCTCGCGCGTGCGGCCGCCGCCGAGCCCGTCGGCAGTATCGGCAAGGCCGTCCTCGTGCAGCGCGCCGGTCACGAGGGCGGTCGCGGCCAGCGCGAGCAGGGCGGCAAGGTTCGGTGCCAGACCGAACCGGCTGGCGAGCTTGTAGACCAAGGCACCGGCAAGGCCGACCGCCAGCCCTGCAACGGGAAGCGCCCATGCCGCGCGCGCGATGGCCCCGTCGCCGGCTGGCTTCGACGAGGCGACGGGAAGGATCGTCACGAACGATACCGCCATCCTGAGATCGGCGATGACGTTCCGCAAGAATTCGTCGCGCGGCATCATTTCAGCTTCATCGGCAGGCCGGCGACGACGAACTCGGCCTCGTCGGCAACGGCCGCGATGGCCTGGTTCATGAATCCGGCCGCGTCGCGGAAGCTCCGCGCCAGCGCATTGTCGGGGACGATGCCGAGGCCGACTTCGTTGGTGACGAAGACGACGGGGCTCTTCTGGGCGCGCAGGAAGACGGCGAGCTTCATGACTTCGTGATCCCAGTTGCGCTGCGCATGCATCATGTTGGAGAGCCACAGGGTCAGGCAGTCCACCAGTCTAGGCCCGCCGCCATCGGTTTCCATCAGCACCTGCAGAAGATCGAGCGGTACCTCCCGCTCGATCCAATCGGTCGAGCGCCGTCTGCGATGCTTTTCGATGCGTGCTTCCATTTCCGCGTCGAGCGCCTCGGCCGTCGCGATGTAGACGGGTCGGCCCGGAAAGCTGCGTGCGCGTTTTTCCGCATGGGCGCTCTTGCCCGATCGCGCTCCGCCCGTGATCAAGATGACGGCCATAAAGGTCTCCTGTGGGCCTGACTAATCACCAAACGCGGCCAAAGACAAAGCCGAAATCCGCCAGTCGGGGGCTTGCGTTCGGCCTTCGCTTTGCGCAACAGGGGCGGGGACAGGAGGCGGGCGTGGGTTTTGCGGGTGCGATGGCGGTTGCGATGGCGGTGGATGCCCTGTTGGGCTGGCCGTCGTGGTTGTTCGCGCGGATCGGCCATCCCGTCACCTGGCTGGGCCGGCTGATCTCTGCCATCGATAGCGCCTGGAATCGACCGTCCGATCCGCAGGCATTTCGCCGCGCCGCTGGTCTCGCCGGAGCACTCGTCGTGATCGCGCTCTCCGTCGCGCTCGGCTGGGCGCTGCAGTCCCTGCTTCCCTTGGGCTGGATTCAGATCGTACTGGTCGGCGTCCTGGGCTGGCCGCTGGTCGCCTTGCGTTCGCTGCACGACCACGTTGCTGCCGTCGCAAATCCCATGCGGGCCGGTGACATCGCGGCCGCACGCGACGCGGTCTCGCGCATCGTCGGCCGCGATCCCCTGGCGCTCGAGGAGGCCGGCATCGCTCGCGCGGCGATCGAGAGCCTCGCCGAGAATGCATCCGACGGCATCGTCGCACCGGTGTTCTGGGGCGCGCTGTTCGGCTTGCCGGGTATCGTCGGCTACAAGGCGATCAACACGCTGGACTCCATGATCGGTCACCGCAACGAACGGCACGAAGCCTTTGGCTGGGCCGCGGCGCGCATCGACGATGTCGCCAATTTCATTCCGGCGCGGCTGACCGGATTTCTGTTCGTGCTGCTGGCGCCACGGCGATCGGAGGCGCTGTCTTGCATGATGCGGGATGCACGCCGACATCGATCGCCCAATGCCGGCTGGCCGGAAGCCGCCATGGCGGGTGCGCTTGGTGTGCGGCTCAGCGGTCCGCGAATCTATCACGGCAGCACCACCAACGAGCCATGGTTGAATGAAGCTGCGCGCGATCCGCTTGCCGCCGACATCGATCGGGGATTGACGGTCTACCGCCGCGCTATGCTGCTGCTCGCCGGTGTCCTTGCGATCCTGGCCTTCGCGTGAAAGAACAGCGCATGCGCGAGCACGGTGGAAATCTCGATCAGGCCCAGCAGCGGTTCGGCGGTCGCGCGGAGCACTGGATCGATCTGTCGACCGGGATCAACCGCCTGCCTTTTCCCGTGGGCGAGGTGAGCTCGCGCGCATGGAGCGCGTTGCCGTCGCGCGGCGAAATCGAGGCGCTGCATCAGGCGGCGCGGCACGCTTACCGCACGAGCGCGGCGGTTGTCGCGCTCGGCGGCGCACAAGCCGCGATCCAACTGCTGCCGCAACTCGCGCCGTCCGGCCACGCGCGCATCCTCGCGCCGACCTACAACGAATATGCTGGGGTCCTCTCGGCCGCGGGCTGGGAGGTCCAGGAGGTCGGGGAGCTCGACGCGCTGGTCGGCGCCGACCTCGCCATCGTCGTCAATCCCAACAATCCCGACGGCCGATGTCATACGCCAAAGGATTTGCTGGCGCTGCTGCCACGCGTCGGCCGTCTCGTCATCGACGAGAGTTTTGCCGATGTGGCCCCGCAGCTTTCACTTGCATCCGAGGACCGGCCGGGTCTGCTGATTTTGCGCTCCTTCGGAAAGTTTTACGGCCTTGCCGGCCTGCGGCTCGGTTTCGCGCTCGGCAATTCGTCCGACGTCGCCAGGCTCGCATCGATGTCGGGGCCTTGGCCGGTCTCGGGAGCGGCGATCGCGATCGGTTGCCGCGCTTTGGGTGACGATGCCTGGGCCGAGGCCACGTCCGCGCGGCTCGTGCGAGACTGCGGTCGCCTTGAGGGCATGGTGCAGTCGCAAGGCTGGACGCTCGTTGGCGGGACGCGGCTGTTTCGTCTCTACGAGACGCCCGACGCGCTTGTTGCGCAGGAGAAGCTGGCGCGTCACCATATCTGGTCGCGCGTGTTCGCGCGAGAGCCGACATGGCTGCGCCTCGGGCTTCCGGGCGGCGAATCCGAATGGTCGCGCCTCGCCGAGGCTCTAGCGCGCTAGCGCGAGCAGGCCTTCGACGTCGAGATGGACTTCGATGTGATCGGCGAGCGCATCGAGAGCGCTCTCGACCCTTGCGTGATAGGGCTCGTTGCCCGCGGGAATGTCGAGCTTTGCCAAGAACGCCTTGCGGAAATCATCCGACGTGAAGAGGCCGTGCAGATAGCTGCCTTGCACGCGCCCGTCGCGCGAGATCGCGCCTTCCGGTTCGCCGTTCAGCCTTGCGAATGGCCGCGCGCGATCCGGCCCATCGGTGCGGCCGATGTGGATTTCATAGGCCTCAATCGGCTGTTCTGTTGCGGCATGCACGGCCGCAACGCGCGTCAGCGTCTTTTGCGGGCTCATCACCGTCTCGACGTCCAGAAGCCCGAGGCCCGCTGTGTCGCCCGCGAGGCCCTCGATCCCATCGGGATCCGTGACGCTGCGTCCGAGCATCTGATAACCGCCGCAGAGGCCGAGCACATGGCCGCCTCTGCGGTGATGCGCCAGGAGATCGATGTCCCAGCCTTGCGCGCGCAGAAAGGCAAGATCGCCGCGGGTGGATTTCGAGCCGGGGATGATGACGAGGCGCACGTCGCCGGGAATGGCTTCGCCCGGCCGCACCATCACGAGATCGATGCCGGGCTCGAGTTTGAGTGGATCGAGATCGTCGAAATTGGCGATCCGCGACAGCGCGAGACAGGCGATCTTGCATTGGCCGGGCTTGCGCGCATCGCTCAGGCCCAGCGCATCCTCAGCCGGCAACTCGCCGGCGCGCCCGAACCAGGGCAGCACGCCAAAGCCGCGCCATGCGGTCTTCTCTTCGATCAGTCTGTAGCCGTCGTCGAACAGCGTGGGATCGCCACGGAACTTGTTGATGACAAATCCCTGGATCATCGCGGCATCATCGGGGTCGATCACCGTCTGGATGCCGACGAGTTGCGCGATGACCCCGCCGCGGTCGATGTCGCCGACCAGCACGACCGGCACATCGGCTTTGCGCGCAAACCCCATATTGGCGATGTCGGCCTTGCGCAGGTTCACCTCGGCCGGGCTGCCGGCGCCTTCCACCAGCACGAGATCGGCACGCGCCTTCAGCCGTTCGAAGCTCTCCAGCACCGCAGCCATCAATGACGGCTTCATCGCCGCATATTCACGCGCACGCGCGGTCGCAATGCGCTTTCCGTGCACGATCACCTGCGCGCCAACATCCGTCTCCGGCTTCAGCAGCACCGGGTTCATGTCGGTATGCGGCTCGACGCGCGCGGCGAGCGCCTGGAGCGCCTGGGCGCGGCCGATCTCGCCGCCGTCGACGGTGACGGCCGCGTTGTTCGACATATTCTGCGGCTTGAACGGGAGCACGCGCAAGCCGCGACGCACAAAGGCGCGCGCGAGGCCGGCGACGATGAGCGATTTGCCCACGTCCGAGCCGGCCCCCTGGATCATCAATGCGCGCGCCATCGCGAGTTTCTTAGAACTCGACGCCGGCTTGCGCCTTGATGCCGGAGCGGAAGGGATGCTTGACCAGCGTCATCTCGGTGACGAGATCAGCGACCTCGATCAGCTCGTCCTTGGCGTTGCGTCCGGTGAGCACGACATGCGTCATCGGCGGCTTCGAGGTCGTCAGGAATTCGACGACCTCCGCGATGTCTAGATAGTCGTAGCGCAGCGCGATGTTGATCTCGTCGAGCACGACCATGCGGAGATTCTGGTCGAGGATCAGCTCCTTGGACTTCTCCCAGCCGGCGCGCGCGGCGGCGATATCGCGGGCGCGGTCCTGCGTCTCCCAGGTAAAGCCTTCGCCCATGGCGTGGAACTGGCAGAGGTCGCCGAAATGGCCGGTCAGCATGCGGCGCTCGCCGGTATCCCAGGCACCCTTGATGAACTGCACGACGGCGCAGGGGAAGCCGTGGGCGACACAGCGGACGATCATGCCGAAGGCTGAGGAGGACTTGCCCTTGCCGGCGCCGGTGTGGACGATGATGAGGCCCTTTTCGCCGCTCTTGGTCGCCATGATCTTGTCGCGGGCGACCTTCTTCTTCGCCATTTTGGAGGCGTGGCGGGCGTCGGTTTCGTCGGCCGTCTGGGTATCCGGTTCTGACGTCATCGGACGGGGTCCTTCGGCTTGACAAGAGGCGGTCGGGGGCAAATGGTGGCCCGGCGTTGGTTCCTGTCCTACGACAGGCGAAGAGGGAATGCGATAGGGTCCGAATCGGCAAGATTTGGTTCCAAAATGCAGCCGCCCCCGCGACCGTGACCGGAGAGATGCCCGAAGCCACTGATCCCCTGGGGATCGGGAAGGCGGGGATCGAAGGGGAAACCCTGCTCCGCAAGCCGGGAGACCTGCCAACGCGGACGATTTTGGACCGGCGGACGGGGTGTTCCGCGACGGGGAAACGGGCCTTCGCAAGAACGGTTCGTGGGCCTCTTCGCTTCCCGCTGTTTATTCTGGAAGAAGCGATGACCGTCACACTTCATGTCTGCATCACCTGCCGCGCCGGCCAGACGCTTGGCGAGGGCGAGACGACGCCCGGCAAGCGCCTGCATGGTGCGATCCTCGAGGCCGGCGTGCCCGACGGTGTCAGCGTGGTTCCCGTCGAATGCCTGTCTGCATGCAACCAGGGTTGCTCGGTCGCGCTCAGCGCGCCCGGCCGCTGGTCCTATGTCTATGGCCGTCTGTCGGATGCGAATGCGAGCGACGTGGTCGCGGGCGCCGCGGCCTATGCGGCCGCGTCCGACGGCCTCGTGCCCTGGCGCAGCCGCCCGGAGATCTTCCGCAAGCAGTCGCTTGCCCGCATTCCCCCCATTCTCCCCTTGGCCGTCGTGCCGGAGGCCGCCGAATGAATTCGCTCGCAAAAGTCCCGGTCACGGTCGTCACCGGCTTTCTCGGCTCAGGCAAGACCACGCTGATCCAGCATCTGCTTGCCAATGCCAACGGCAAGAAGCTCGCGGTGCTCGTCAACGAGTTCGGCAGCGAGGGCGTCGATGGCGAGATTCTGAAATCCTGCGCCGATGCGAATTGCCCAGAAGAGAACATCATCGAGCTCGCCAATGGCTGCATCTGCTGCACCGTCGCCGACGATTTCATTCCGACCATGGAGAAGCTGCTGTCGCGGCCGGTGCGGCCCGATCATATCCTGATCGAGACCTCGGGCCTGGCGCTGCCCAAGCCGCTGCTGAAGGCGTTCGACTGGCCGGAGATCCGTTCGCGCATCACGGTCGATGGCGTCATCGCGCTGGCCGACGCCGAAGCTGTCGCCGCCGGCCGTTTCGCGCCCGACCCTGACGCCGTCGAGGCGCAGCGCGCGGCCGATGAAAATCTTGATCACGAGACCCCGCTGTCGGAAGTGTTCGAGGACCAGATTGCCTGCGCCGACATCGTGCTGCTGACGAAGGCGGATCTTGCGGGCGCGGCAGGCCTCGAAGCGGCCAAGGCGGCGATCACCGCCGAGATGTCGCGCCGCGTGCCGATGCTGGCGATCACCGACGGTGCGATCGACGCGCGCCTCATCCTCGGCCTCGGTGCTGCCGCCGAGAACGATCTCGCCGCGCGTCCCTCGCATCATGACGGCGAGGAGGATCACGACCACGACGATTTTGCCTCCGTCGTGATTGATCTTCCTGAGGTCACCGATATCGACACGCTGGTTGCATCCGTCCAGCGTCTGGCGCGGGAGCAGAATGTGCTGCGCGTCAAGGGTTACATCGCGGTGGAAGGCAAGCCGATGCGCCTCTTGCTGCAAGCGGTCGGCGAGCGCGTGCGCCACCAGTTCGACAAGCCCTGGGGCGCAGGTGCGAGGCAATCAAAGCTCGTCGTGATCGGCGAGCATGGCGATATCGACGAGGCCGCGATCAGGGCAGGACTTGGTATTTCAGGACTTGGTCTTTCAGGAACTGGAATCTGATGCACGTCGTCTTCCGCGAGAGCCGCGGTCTCGAGGAGACCGCGATACCAAGGGACATCGGCCAGGACCCGGCCGATCTCGTGGTGCTCTCGTATTCGGATTCCGATCTGGCGGCGTTCGCGGCCGGCTGGCGCCGTGGCCGCGACAGCCTGCCGTCGCTTCGGCTTGTCAATCTCGCAGAACTCCGCCATCCGCTCTCGGTCGACACCTATATCGAGCGCACTCTGGCGCAGGCGCGCGGCATCCTCGTACGGCTGATCGGCGGTGAGTCCTATTGGTCGTATGGGCTCGCGGCCCTGCAGCAGCTGGCGAAGGAGCGCGGCATCGTGCTGGCCGTGCTGCCGGCCGATGGCCGCGACGATACGCGGCTGGATGCCTACTCGACCCTGCCGGTCTCGACCCTGCGGCGGCTCAAGGTGCTCTGCGACACCGGCGGCCCCGTCGCAGCGCAAGCCGCGATCGCGCAGCTTGCGCTGGCCTCTGGCCTTTATGCCGGCCCGGTCATCGGCGAGATGACCGTCCCCGAGATGGGCTTTTATGATCCGGCGCGCGGCGTCATTGCCGCGCCGGCGTCGGGTGAGGGCAGGCCGCGAGCGCTCGTGACCTTCTATCGCTCCTACCTCACCGCCGCGGATACCGGCCCCATCGATGCGCTGATCGCGACGCTGCGCGAGCGCGGCTTTGACGCGCATGGTGTGTTCGTCACCTCGCTGAAGGCCCCGGGCGTTGCGGATTGGTTGCGCACGTATCTTGCGCAAAATCCTCCGGCCGCGATCGTCAATGCGACGGCGTTCTCGGCGATGGGCGACGACGGCACGACGCCGTTCGATGCCGCATCCTGCCCGGTGTTCCAGGTCGCGCTCTCCACGGCACAGCGCGAGGACTGGGCGAGCTCGCTCCGCGGCCTGTCGCCCGGCGACCTCGCGATGCATGTGGTGCTGCCCGAAGTCGACGGCCGCCTGTTTGCGGGCGTCGTGAGCTTCAAGTCTGCGGCTGAGCGCGATCCCGATCTGCAATTTACGCATCTGGCACACAGGCCCGACGAGGAGCGCGTGAATGCCGTCGTGGCGCGCGTTGCGGCCTGGCGTCGCCTCGCCGAGAAGCCGGCCGCCGACAAGCGCATGGCAGTCGTGCTCTCCAACTATCCGGGCCGCCCGCATCAGATCGCGCATTCGGTGGGTCTCGATGCGCTGGCCTCGGTGGAGGCTTTGGTGTCCGACCTCGCGGAGGCCGGCTTCGATGTCGATCCGGTCCATGCGCTTGGCGAGACGCTGCTCAAGCGGACCTTGAGCTGGAGCGTTGCCGATTACCGCGCTGCGCTCTCGCACGTTCCGCAAGTGTTGCAGGATGACCTCGCGCAAGCCTGGGGCGCGCCGGAAACCGATCCGGGGTGTCGCGACGGCGCGCTCCATTTCGCCGCGATTCAATGCGGCCGGTCGATCATCGCGGTTCAGCCGGAGCGTGGCGATTCGACCACGCGCGATGCCGACTATCACGATCTCGCCCGCACGCCGCGCCACGCCTATGTCGCGTTCTATCTCTGGCTCCGGGAGCAGGGCTGTGATGCCGTCGTGCACATGGGCGCCCACGGCACGCTGGAATGGCTGCCCGGAAAATCCGTGGCGCTGTCGCAGGCGTGCTGGCCGGAAGCCCTGATCGGCGATTTGCCTGTGATCTATCCCTTCATTGTCAACGATCCCGGCGAGGCCGCGCAGGCCAAGCGGCGCGTGGGTGCGGTCACGATCGGCCATCTGCCGCCGCAGCTCGCAGCATCAGCGGTGCCGGACGGGCTGCGCAGGCTCGAACAGCTCCTCGACGAGTACTCGACGGCCGATGGCCTCGATCCCGCCCGCCGCCAGCGTCTGATCGCCGCGATCCGCGACGAGGCACGCGCGGCAGGCCTCGAAGACGATCTTGGCCTCGAGGCAACGGCCGCACCGGCCGAAGCGATCCCGCGGATCGACCGCTTCGTCTGTGATCTCAAGGAAAGCCAGTTCGGTGACGGCCTGCACGTGTTCGGCCGTGGCGCCTGCGGCGACGCGGAACGCGACGCTTTGCGGACCGCGCTCGCAGGACAGCGCGTCGCGCCGGGGCCGTCAGGTTCACCCTATCGCGGCCGCCAGGACGTGCTGCCCACGGGACGCAATCTCTTTGCCGTCGATCCGCGCGCGGTGCCGACGCCGTCGGCGCATGCGCAAGGCGTCAAGCTCGCGGAAGAATTGCTACGTCGTCATTTGCAGGATCACGGCGACTGGCCGAAGGGCCTTGTCGTCGACCTCTGGGGCTCGGCGACGATGCGCACCGCAGGCGAGGAGTTTGCCTTGGCGCTGCATCTGGCCGGCCTCGCGCCGCGCTGGGATCACGCATCCGGCCGTGTGACCGGCTACGACATCATCGCGCCTGCCGAGCTTAGCCGGCCCCGCATCGACGTCACGCTGCGTGTCTCGGGCCTGTTTCGCGACGTCTTCTCAGGCCTCGCGCAATTGTTCGAGGCGGCAGCCGAGGCGCTGTCCGCCCGCGAGGACGAGGGCGACGAGAATCCTTATCGCCATCGTACATCGCGCGTGTTCGCGCCGCGTCCCGGACAATACGGCGTCGGCCTCTCGGCAATCCCGGACGCCTTCACGCCCGAGACGCGCCACGCCGCCGGCGAAGCGTGGCTCTCGGCATCGTCATGGGCGTTCTCGGCCGATGGCGAGATCACGCTCGATCGTGCCGGTATCGAGAAGCGGCTCGCATCCGCCGATGCTTTTGTTCACGTGCAGGATTTGCCGGAAACCGATCTTCTGCTCGCGGCCGACTATGCCGCGCATGAGGCCGGCATTGCGGCCGCCGCAGCCCATCTCGGCGCGGCAGGACCATCGCTCTATCATCTCGATGCGACGCGGCCCGAGCAGCCGCATGCGCGTACGCTGACCGAGGAAATCTCCCGTGTCGTCCGCGCGCGCGCGGCCAACCCGGCCTGGATCGCCGGCATGATGCGCCACGGTTTTCGCGGGGCGGCCGAGATCACCGCGACGCTCGAGCACATGGCCGCCTTCGCGCATCTGGCCGGCGCCGTGCCGCCGCATCTGTTCGACCTCTACTACGATGCCACCCTCGGCCATGACGACGTCCGCGACTTCATGGCCCGCGAAAATCCGGCGGCGCTCGCCGCGATGGAGACCTGTTTCACCCGCCTGCATGAAGCTTCGCTCTGGCGAACGCGCCGCAATTCGATTGCGGCTGCGCTGCGGGAGGCGTCATGAGCGCTTCCGTGGTCAAGGGCTGGTGTCCCGGCGCGCTGCGCCCGATGCAATCGGGCGACGGGCTCGTGGTCCGCGTGCGTCCGTTCGGCGGACGGCTCGAAGCGGCACAAATCTCCGGATTGGCCCATCTCGCCGAACGCCATGGCAACGGCCTGATCGACGTGACCAGCAGAGCCAATCTCCAGATCAGGGGCGTCAACGAGACCAGCCACGGGCTGTTGCTCGATGGCCTTGCGCAACTGGCGCTGCTCGACCCCGACGCCGACACCGAATCCCGTCGCAACATCCTTGTGACGCCGTTCTGGCGTGCCGGAGACGCAACACAATCGCTCGCTGCCGAACTCGAGGAGGCGCTCGCCGACAGCACGCTCGAACTTCCAACCAAGTTCGGCTTCGCCATCGATGACGGCACCTCACGCGTGCTTGCGGGCGATTCCGCGGACGTGCGGATCGAACGCGATCGTTCCGGCGGACTGCTGGTGCGGGCCGATGGCGACAAACTCGGCCGCTCCGTCGCACGCGGCGAGGCTGTGACCACCGCGCTCGCATTCGCCGACTGGTTCGTGATCTCAGGCGGCGCCAGGGGCGGGCGGGGGCGGATGGCGGCGCATCTTGCCGCCGGTGCAATCCTGCCGGAGGCATTGCGCGGGGAGGCCGAGCCGGCGCCGATCATGGCGGCGGCACGTCCCGGCCTCTATGCGCAAGGCGCGATGGTCGGGGTCGCCTTCGGACAGATGGCGCATGCGACACTCGACCAGTTCGCCGGTTGCGGACATGCGCTGCGCATGACGCCATGGCGGATGGTTTTGAGCGAAGGCAAGCGCGCGATGCCGAATGCGACTGGCCTGATCACCGAGGCCTACGACCCTGCGCTGCGCGTCATCGCCTGTAGCGGTGCGCCACGCTGTCGCGAGGCGCATGCCGATACCCGCGGCCTTGCCGCGGCCCTGGCGCCGAACATCGGCGCGGCCGCACGGCTCCACGTCTCCGGCTGTGCCAAGGGCTGCGCCCATTCCGGTGCGGCCGCCATCACTCTGGTCGCGACCGGCGCAGGCTTCGATCTCGTGCGCGGTGGGTCGACACGCGATGAGCCCATCCTGCGGGGATTGAACCGCGAAGACATTGTCCGAGATCCCTCCATCCTGATGGGAGGGCACTGATGCCGTACACTTACGAGACCGACGGCGCGGCGATCTACCGGCAGTCCTTTGCGACCATCCGGGCCGAAGCCGATCTTGCGCGCTTCACGCCGGACGAGGAGCAGGTAGTGGTGCGGATGATCCATGCCGCGGGCATGGTCGGCCTCGAAGCGCATATCCGCTTCACATCAGGCATGGCGGTCGCCGCGCGCACGGCCCTGCGGAAGGGCGCACCGATCCTGTGCGACGCGCGCATGGTCTCCGAAGGAATTACGCGCGCGCGGCTTCCCGCCGCCAATGCCGTCATCTGCACGCTGGGCGACGAGACTGTTCCCGCGCTCGCGCAGTCCATGCGCAACACCCGTTCGGCTGCGGCTTTGGAGCTATGGCGGCCGCATCTCGACGGCGCGATCGTGGCGATCGGCAATGCGCCGACCGCGTTGTTTCATCTCCTCAACATGCTGGAGGACCGGGACTGCCCGCGGCCCGCGGCGATCATCGGCTGTCCCGTCGGCTTTGTCGGCGCGGCCGAATCCAAGGCTGCGCTGATGGCCAATCCCCCGGTGCCGGCACTGACGATTGAGGGCCGCCTCGGCGGTTCCGCGATCACGGTCGCCGCCGTGAACGCGCTGGCGAGCCGGAGCGAATAGCGATGGGACGAATCATCTGCTGCGGTCTCGGCCCCGGCGATCCCGATATGATGAGCGTGCGCGCCGATCGCACGGTACGCGGCGCGAGGCATGTCGCCTATTTCCGCAAGAAGGGACGGCCCGGCCAGGCACGCCGCATCGTCGAGGGCATGCTGGCAGCCGACGTCACCGAATATCCCATGGAGTATCCGGTCACCACGGAAATCGCCTTCGACAGTCCTGAATACGTCCAGCTGTTGGCCGGCTTCTACGATGAATGGGCTGAACGACTGGCGCGGCTGGCGCGCGCGGTCGACGTTGTCGTGCTCTGCGAGGGCGATCCATATTTCTACGGCTCCTTCATGCATCTGCACACGCGCCTGCAGGGCCGCGTCGAGATCGAGGTGATCGCCGGCATTCCCGGCATGGTCGGCTGCTGGAACGGCGTGGGACAGCCGATCGCGCTCGGTGATGACGTGACGACGGTGCTCATGGGCACGCTCGCCGAAGCAGAGCTCGAACGCCGCATGCGCGATTCCGATGCGCTCGTGATCATGAAGACCGGGCGCAATCTCGCAAAGGTGCGCCGTGCGCTCGCGTCCGCCGGACGGTTGGACGACGCATGGCTGGTCGAGCGCGGCACCATGCCTGGCGAGCGCGTGGTGCGGCTCGCGGAGATCGATGCCGCCGACTGTCCCTATTTCGCGATCGTGCTCGTGCACGGCAAGGGCCGGCATCCGGACGCCGCCGAATGAGGGGCACGCTGACCATCGCGGGCCTCGGGCCGGGCAGCGATGCGCTGGTGACGCCCGAGGTCTCCGCCGCGCTTGCCGCCGCCACCGACATTCTGGGCTACGCGCCCTATGTCGCGCGCGTGCCGCCGCGATCAGGACTCAAGCTGCATCCCTCCGACAATCGCGAAGAGCTGCAGCGCGCGAACGAGGCGCTGCGGCTCGCGGCCGAAGGCGGGCAAGTCGTCATCGTGTCCTCCGGCGACCCCGGCGTCTTCGCGATGGCCTCCGCCGTGTTCGAGGCGCTCGAACAGGCGCCGCAATGGCAGGAGCTGCCGATCCGCGTGCTGCCCGGCGTCACTGCGATGCTGGCGGCTGCCGCGCGCGCCGGCGCGCCGCTCGGCCATGATTTCTGTGCGATCAATCTCTCCGACAATCTCAAGCCGTGGGCGGTGATCGAGAAGCGCCTGCGGCTCGCCGCGGAAGCCGATTTTGCCATTGCGATGTACAATCCGCGCTCAGTGAGCCGGCCGGAAGGATTTGGCCGTGCGCTCGCAGTGCTGAACGAGGCCGGCTGCGGCGAGCGCCTCGTGATCTTCGCGCGCGCGATCAGCGCCGCTGATGAAAAGATCGAAACCGTCAGGCTGAACGAGGCGACGCCCGAGATGGCCGACATGCGCACGCTGGTGATCGTCGGCAACTCGCAGACACGCCGCGTCGGCCGCTGGGTCTATGCGCCGAGGCAGGCCCGATGACCGAGCCACTGCATGATCTCGGCCGCGCTCTCGACCCGCAATCGTTCCGGCAGTTGCGGTCGCGCGATCATGACCACGGGCAGGCCGAGCCTGCGGGCTGCGTCGATCTTGGCGCGCGCGCCGTCGCCGCCCGAATTGCGGGCGACGATCCAGGTGATGCTGCGTTTGCGTATCATCTCCAATTCGCCCTCAAGCGTGAAGGGCCCACGCGACACGATGACGTCCGCGGCAAAGGGCAGGGGCGCATCCGGCGGATCGACGAATCTCAGCGTGTAGGCGTGCTGCGGCTTGGTCGCGAACGGTGCGACGTGCTGGCGGCCGATGGCGAGGAACACATTTGCCGGCGCCTCGGGCAGTGCGGCGACCGCGGCGTTGACGTCTGGAATTTCGATCCAGTTGTCGCCGAGCACTTGCACCCACGGCGCGCGCTCCAGCGCGATCAGCGGCGTGCCGGTTTCCGCGCATGCCGCGACCGCATTGCGGCTCATCTCGGCGGCAAAGGGATGCGTCGCATCGATCACATGGGTGATCTCTTCGCGGCGGATGTAATCGGCAAGGCCGCTGACGCCGCCAAAACCGCCGATCCGCGTCGGCAACGGCTGACCGGCGGGCGCGCGGGTGCGGCCGCCATAGGAATAGATGGCGTCAATGCCGGCACGCGCGATCTCCGCCGCGAGCAGGCTCGCGTCGGCCGTTCCGCCCAGAATGAGGGCGCGCGTCATGGCTGATCCCTGGCTGACCATCATCGGTATCGGCGAAGATGGCCTCGCCGGCCTGTCGGAAGCAAGTCGAAAGGCGCTCGACGACGCCGAAACTGTTTTTGGCGGTGAACGGCATCTTGCACTTGCCGGAGTAACCGGGCGCGGCCGCCCCTGGCCGGTGCCGTTCGATGCGGAGATCGTGCTAAGCCGCCGCGGCCGTCCGACGGCGGTGCTCGCCTCCGGCGATCCGTTCTGGTTTGGCGCCGGCGCGAGCCTCGCCGAGAAGCTGGACGCCGGCGAGTGGATTGCGCATTCCGCGCCGTCGACCTTCTCGCTTGCCGCCGCACGACTAGGCTGGCGCCTCGAAGCAATTAGCTGTCTTGGTCTCCATGCCGCGCCATTCGAGCGTCTCGTGCCGCATCTGGCGCAAGGTGCACGCATCATTTGCCTCGTGCGCGACGCGAAGGCGGCAGGCGATCTCGCGAAATGGCTGACGGCGCGCGGTTGGGGCGCTTCGGCACTCTGGACGCTCACCGCGCTTGGCGGGCCGCGCGAGAGTATCAACGCGCATCGCGCCGACAGCTTCGCAGGCGATCTTGCCGGAAGTCTGGTCGCGGTGGCCGTGGAGGCGAGAGGAACGCAGGGTCTTCCCCGCAGCTCGGGACTATCAGACGATCTCTTCGTCCATGACGGCCAGATCACCAAGCGTCCGGTCCGTGCGCTCGCGCTCTCGGCGCTGGGGCCGCGTCCCGGTGAACGGCTGTGGGACATCGGCGCGGGCTCGGGCTCGATCTCGGTTGAGTGGGCGCTGTGCGGCGGGACGGCGATCGCTATCGAAGCGCGCGAGGATCGCGCCGCGAATATCCGCAGCAACGCGGCTGCGTTCGGGTTGGCACATCGGATCACCATCATTACAGGTGAAGCGCCTGAAGTCCTTGCTGCGCTGGGCGCACCTGACGCCGTCTTCATCGGCGGCGGTCTCGACATCGCGATGTTCGACGCCATCTGGTCGCGGCTCGCATCCGGAACGCGACTCGTAGCGCATGCGGTGACGCTGGAGACGGAAGCGCTGCTTGGCGAGCTGCACCAGCACCATGGCGGCGAACTGATGCGGGTCGAGATTGCACATGCCACTCCGCTCGGCCGCTACCGCTCCTGGCAGGCGGCGCGGCCGGTGGTGCAATGGAGCGCGGTCCGATGAAGGTCGCCGGACTTGGATTCAAAAAGGATGTCACGCTGGCCTCGCTGCGTGAGGCGCTTCTGGCAGCCGGTGGTCCCGAAGGCCTTGCAGCGGTGGCGACGGTCAGCGACAAGGCGGACGCGGAAGTGCTGAAGCAGCTTGCGCGCGAATGCGGCGTGCCGATCAAGGCGGTCCCCGCCGAAATGCTGGCCGGCATCGACACGCCGACCCAGTCAAAATTCGTCGCGGAAAAATTCGGGACGGGATCGGTCGCCGAAGCGGCGGCGCTCGCGGCAGCTGGATCGCGCGCGCGATTGATTGCGACGCGGGTGGTCTCGCAGGATCGCACCGCGACCGCGGCAATTGCGGAAGGGGACGGCGCATGACGGTGCATTTCATCGGCGCAGGGCCCGGTGCCCCTGACTTGCTGACATTGCGCGGCCGCGACCTGATCGCCGCCTGTCCGGTCTGTCTCTATGCCGGCTCGCTTGTCCCCGAAGGCGCGCTGGCGCATTGCCCGCCCGGTGCGCGGATCGTCAACACCGCGCCGCTGTCGCTCGACGAAATCGTCGCGGAGATCGCCGCCGCGCATGCCGGCGGCAAGGACGTCGCGCGGCTGCATTCCGGCGATCTCTCGATCTGGTCGGCGATGGGTGAGCAGCTCCGCCGCCTGCGCGCGCTCGACATTCCCTACACGGTCACGCCGGGCGTTCCCTCCTTCTCGGCCGCCGCGGCTGCGCTGGAGGCCGAGCTGACGCTGCCCGGCCTTGCCCAGACGGTGGTGCTGACGCGCACGCCGGGCCGCGCCAGCGCGATGCCGGAAGGCGAGAAGCTCGCCGCCTTCGCTGCCACCGGCGCGGTGCTCGCGATCCATCTGTCGATCCATCTGCTCGAGAAGATCGTCGCCGAGCTGACGCCGCATTACGGCGCGGACTGCCCGGTTGCGGTCGTCTGGCGTGCGAGCTGGCCTGAGCAGCGCATCGTCCGCGCCACGCTCGCAACACTCGACGCTGCTGTCGGAGCCGAGATGGAGCGCACCGCGCTTATCCTGGTCGGCAAGACTCTGAGCGCGGCGGATTTTTCCGAGAGCCGTCTCTATGCCGCCGACTATGACCGCCGCTATCGGCCGGTCGGCGCCGAGCCGCGCTTTCCGGAGGTGTCGTGATGGCGGCAGGGCTCGTCATCTCCGCGCCGGCCTCCGGCGTCGGCAAGACCACGCTGACGCTGGCGCTCGCCCGCGCCTGGCGCAACAGCGGATTGCGGGTGCAGTGCTTCAAGAGCGGCCCCGATTACATCGATCCCGCGTTTCATGCAGCCGCGACCGGACGCGCCTCGGTCAACGTCGACAGCTGGGCGATGGATCGCGGGACAATCTCGCATCTCGTCAGTCGCGGCATTGACGCCGATGTCGTGCTGGCCGAAGGCTCGATGGGCTTGTTCGACGGCGTGGCCGCGCGAGGCGTCTGCGGCACCGGGGCGACCGCCGACATTGCAGAGATGCTGGACTGGCCGGTGCTGCTGGTGATCGATCCCTCGGGACAGGCACAAACGGCGGCGGCGATCGCCGCGGGCCTGCGCGACTACCGTCCCGGCGTCCGCCTTGCAGGCGTCGTGCTCAATCGCGTTGCGAGCCCGCGCCACGAAGCTCTCGTGCGGCGTGCGCTGCTGGATGCCGGCATCGCCGTGTTCGGCGCGCTGCCGCGCCATGCCGAGATCAGCCTGCCGAAGCGGCATCTCGGGCTGGTCCAGGCCGAGGAGCAGGCGGAGATCGGCAAGCTGATTGACGAGGCCGCGCGCTTCGTCGCCGAACATGTCGATCTCGATGCGGTGCTGCAATCGGCTGCCACCTGGTCGCCGCAACCTGCCGCGAGCCACGTCAACGTGACGCCGCCCGGCCAGCGCATTGCGCTCGCCCGTGACGCCGCGTTCTCCTTCGTTTATCCGCATATGCTGGAAGCGTGGCGCGCGGCGGGTGCGGAGATATCGACATTCTCGCCGCTGGCTGACGAGAGCCCTGATCCGGGCGCCGATGTGTGCTGGCTGCCGGGCGGCTATCCCGAGCTGCATGCCGGCAAGATCGCGGCCAATGCGCGCTTCCACAGCGGATTGCGCGGCTTCGCCGAAACGCGCCCGGTGCACGGCGAATGCGGAGGCTATATGGTACTGGGCACCGCGTTGACCGACGCCGACGGCATCCGCCACGAGATGACGGGCCTGCTCGGCCTGGAGACGAGCTTTGCCAAGCGCCGCATGCATCTGGGCTATCGTCTAGCCGAACTCGCCACGCCGATGCCGGGTCATCAAGCCGGTGCACGCCTGCGTGGCCACGAATTCCACTATTCGACGATCCTCGCGCAGCCCGACACGCCGCTGGCGGTCGTGCACGACGCGACAGGCGCGGTCATCGCCGAGACCGGCTCGCGGCGGGGACAAGCCACTGGCACGTTCTTCCATCTGATCGCGGAGGACCGGTGAGCGGTTTTGTGTCCTTCGTCTCCGCCGGCCCCGGCGATCCCGAGCTCCTCACGCTCAAGGGTGCCGCGCGGCTGCGCGAGGCCGACGTCGTGCTCTATGACGATCTTGCTTCGGGCGCGATCCTCGATCTGGCCCGGCCGGGCGCCAATCTTGTTGCAGTGGGAAAGCGGGCGGGACGGGCCTCGACCAAGCAGCACCATGTCAACCGCCTGCTGGTCGACTATGCCGTAACAGGCGCGCGCGTGGTGCGATTGAAGTCGGGCGATGCCGGCATCTTTGGCCGGCTCGAGGAGGAGCTCGAGACGCTGCGTGAAGCGGGCATTGGCTATGAGATCATTCCGGGCGTCACCACGGCCTGTGTCGCTGCGGCCCAGGCCGGCATTCCACTGACCCGGCGCCATACCTCGCGGCGGGTGCAGTTCATCACGGGCGCGGACGTCACCGGCGAGCTGCCGCCAGACCTCAATTGGGCAGCGCTGGCCGATCCCGAGGCGACGACCGTGGTCTATATGGGCCGGCGGACGTTTCCGGCGTTGGTCGCCAAATTGATCGAGCACGGCCTCGCCCCAACCACGCCGGCGCTGTTTGCCGAATCGCTCGGCCGTCCCGACGAGCGGTTGGTTCGCACCACCATTTCGGAACTTGCCGAGCAGCTTGCGCGGGGCGGAGCGGCCTCCACGGCGGCCGTCATCCTGTTCGGCGCGCTGGCGGGGGATTATCCGTCATGACGCTCTCGGCCGCCCTTCACCCCTTGACGCCCGGCTGGCGAAAGGGGCACACAGGAGAGGCATGGTGCTCGACGCGGCGCAAAGCGCCGGAGCATAATCGGGAATGGGGATGGGCGGACCCAGTTGCGGCGCCCAAACCCCAGCCGCCCCCGCGACTGTAAGCGGTGAGGGACTTCGATCAGCCACTGGGCCGCAAGGTTCGGGAAGGCCGGAGATTCCCAGTGAACCGCGAGCCAGGAGACCGGCCGTGTACGTTTTGAGGCCAAGGCCGTCGGGTGTGACGGCAAGAAGGATCTGAGCCATGCATATCGAACCCGGACTAGTCTCGGACGCCAAGCTCGTGCTGAGTTACGCAACCGGCATCGCCGTTGGCGGCGTTGCCTTGAAGCTCGCGGTCGAGACCGTGCGCGAGCAGGGCATCACGTCGTTCGCGGCGCGCACGCTCGCCACCACGGCTCTCGTATTCGTCTTCTTCGAGATCCTGCCGCACTTCCCGGTCGGCGTGTCCGAAGTGCACTTCATCCTCGGCTCGACCTTGTTCCTGCTGTTTGGCGCGGCGCCCGCGGCCTTCGGCCTCGCGTTCGGCCTGCTATTCCAGGGCGTCTTCTTCGAGCCGCCCGACCTGCCGCAATACGGCATGAACGTCACCACGCTGCTGGTGCCGCTATTCGGGATCCAGGCGATCGCCACGCGGATCATCTCGAGCAACACCGCCTATGTCGATCTGAAGTACCGCCAGGCGCTGGCACTTTCGACGACGTACCAGGCCGGCGTCATCGCCTGGGTGGCGTTCTGGGCGCTTTATGGATCGGGCTTCGGTGCGACCAACCTCGCCAACATCGCGACGTTCGCGGTGTCCTATGCGCTGGTCATCGTGATCGAGCCGCTCGCCGATCTCGGCGTGCTGGCGCTGGCGAAGTCATTGCGCGGCGTCACCGCGTCCGGCCTCGTCACGCCGCGTTTGCACAACGCGGCCTAGAGACAAGCGAATGGGCGGTCGCTATGGCCGCCCTTCGCGGGCACGATGTTCACGCTCTCCCTGATAGGCATCGGTTGCGGCAATCCCGAGCAGCTCACGCGCGCCGCGATTACTGCCATCAACGCGGCTGACCTCGTCCTGATCCCGCGCAAGGGGACGGCCAAGTCCGACCTCGCCGATCTCAGGCGGACGATCTGCGCAGATGTGCTCACTAGCGATAAGACGCGCGTTGCCGAGTTCGATCTGCCCGTGCGCGACGCCGCTGAAGCGGATTATCGCAAGGGCGTGGACGATTGGCACGATGCCGTCGCCGCGGCCTGGTCGCAGACGATCGCAGATCGTCTCGAAGGCGAGGGCAAGGTCGCGCTGCTGATCTGGGGCGATCCCTCGCTTTATGATTCCTCGCTGCGCATTGCGCGGCGGCTCAATCCCTCGCCAAAGATCGAGGTCGTGCCCGGGATCACCTCGATCCAGGCGCTGTGCGCGGCGCATGCGCTGCCGCTCAACGACATCGGCGAGCCCTTCCTGGTCACGACTGGCCGCCGCTTGCGCGATGGCGGTTGGCCCCAAGGTGTCGATACTGTGGTGGTGATGCTCGACGGCGGCACGGCGTTCCAGTCGCTCGATCCGGCGGGCCTGCAGATCTGGTGGGGTGCCTATCTCGGCATGCCCGATCAGATCGTCATGTCCGGCGCGCTGGCCGAGATCGGCCCGCGTATCGTCGCGGTGCGGCAAGAGGCGCGCGAACGGCACGGCTGGATCATGGACAATTACATCCTCAAGCGCAGGCCGTGAGGCAAGCGAGGCAGCATGCTCCCCGAATGGGTCACCCAACAATGCCCGGATATCTCCGCAGTCCACCGCGAGGCGGCGGTGGCGCGGCAGGCGCAACTGACGAAACCGACCGGCGCGCTCGGCCGGCTCGAGCAGCTCGCGATCGAGCTTGCCGGCCTGCAAGCAACCGAGCAGCCGCGCGCGGCGCGGGTGCCGATCATCATCTTTGCCGGCGATCACGGCATCGTCGCGCAGGGCGTCTCGGCCTATCCGCAAGAAGTGACCATCGCGATGCTGGCGAATTTCGCCTCCGGCGGCGCCGCGATCTCGGTGCTCGCGCGTGAGCTGGGGTCCAGCCTGGAGGTCGTCGATGCCGGCACGCTGGCGCAGCAGGAGATGGCCGGAATCGTGACCGACAAGCCGCGCAGCGGCACGCGCGATTTCAGCATCGAAGCTGCGCTCACCCCCGCAGAGCTGGCATTCGCCTTCGAAGCCGGCAGACGTGCGGTGACGCGCGCACAGGCCGGGCAGCCCGATCTTCTGATCTTCGGCGAGATGGGCATCGGCAACACCACGACATCGGCGGCGATCGCGGCCGGCTTGCTCGGCGTGAGCGCCGCGGAGATCGCGGGCAGCGGCACCGGCATCGACGCGGCCGGCCGTGCGCACAAGGCGCGGGTGATCGATGCTGCAATCGCACGCCATGCCATTGCAGGCGCTTCGCCCGAAAAGATCCTGTGCGCCGTCGGCGGTCTCGAGATCGCGGTCATCTGCGGCGCCATCATTGCCGCCGCGCAAGCCCGCATCCCCGTGCTGATCGACGGCTTCATCGTGTCGGTGGCGGCGCTGGCGGCGGCGCGGCTCAACCCGTCGTGCCAGCCGTTCCTGCTGGCCTCGCACCAGTCCGCCGAGCAGGGGCATCGGCTGGTGCTTCGCGCGCTGAATGTGCAGCCGTTGATCAGCCTCGATCTCAGGCTCGGCGAAGGATCGGGCGCGGCCATCGCGCTGCCGCTGGTGCGGTCGGCGTGTGCGCTCCACAACGGCATGGCGACCTTTGCGCAGGCCAATGTGCCGGATCGTCCGGCCTGATCAAATCATCGGCTGATTGACGGAGCCGACGCGCCAACCGGTCGCGAGCCGGTCGATCCGGGTCAGCGACAGCGGATCGATCACAAAGCGCAGGGCCGCTTGTGGCGTCAGATCCAGCGCGACGCACAGCGCCGCGCGGATCGTGCCGGAATGCACGACGAGCGTTGCGGCCCCGGCGCCGATCTTTGACAGCCCCAGCCGGACGCGCGCGACCTGTTCCTCAAAGCTCTCGCCGCCCGGCGGCCGTCCGCGCGCCGCATCGCTCCAGAACCGTGCATAGGCCTCGCCACCGGTCGCGGCGAGTTCGTCATGCCGACGGCCGGTCCAGTCACCAAAATTTTGCTCGCGGAATTCGTCCAGCTGCAGCGGCTCGAGACCCAGCGCGCGGGCCGTCTCGACCGTGCGCCGCGACGGGCTCGCATAGCTCGCGGCGTCCCGCGGCAGGCGCTGGCGCAGCGCCTCCAGCTGCGCGCGAGCGCCGAGATCCGCTGGCGCTTCGGCTGCATGGATCGTCCCCGTGACGCCATCGACGGGCGCGTGCCGTATCAGCCAGAGGAAGGTCTCGCCTTCCATGCTTATCTCCAAGGAAACTGGTCGTTGTGGCAATAACGCCGCAACTGGCACATTGACTCTGTCTGGATCGTAATCCTAGATGCTTGCGACGGTTTCCCCGAGAGGGGATGAAAAGGGAATGCGGTGCGGGGACCTTGTCCCCAATGCCGTGGCTGCCCCCGCAACTGTAAGCGGCGAATCTTGCGTCACATGCCACTGGGTATCTCGGTCCCGGGAAGGCGACGCAAGGTACTGACCCGCGAGCCAGGAGACCTGCCGTCAGCCGTGGTCACACGCGAAGATGTCGGTCGGGGAGTACAGACATTCGGCTTCATCGGAAGGTTGGGAGCCGGAAGATGGGACCTTGGTTCGCTGTGACGTGCCACTGACGTCATACCGAGGTCCGAGACCGTGTCTCCTGTTCGCATTGTACGACCGCGCGCGTTCCTGCTTGCATCCGCCGCACTCACATCCTTTGCCGTTCTTGATCCCTCCGCCGCGCTGGCGCAGCAGGCTCGCGAACCTCTGCCGCCGGTCGAAGTAACGCCCGCCCAATCCCGCAAGCAGGCCAAGCCCGCCGCGCGGGAGGCGCAGGGCCCACGCCGCGCAGCAGCGCGCCCGCCAGAGGCCGCATCTGTACCGCCCAGGCCTGTCGTGCCGATCGCGGCAGCACAGACGCCGCTCAATACCAATGCCGTCGCCGAAAGCGCCTCGCGCCTCGGCCTGACCGTGCGCGAAACGCCCGCGACCGTGGAGGTGATCTCGGCCGCAACCATGCGCGAGCAGGGCTATCGCACCGTGTCCGACGTCGCGCAGGGCGCGGTGGGCGTCACATCCGGCGACAATCCGGCCGAGCCTTCGGCTTTCTCCATGCGCGGCTTCACCAACAGCCAGATCAACACGCTCTACAACGGCATCAAGATCGGTCCGCAGAACATGACCTCGCGGATCACCGACACGGCCAATCTGGAGGCTGTCGAATTCCTGAAGGGTCCGGCGTCACTGATGTCGGGCGAGGGCGCCGCCGGCGGCGCGATCAACTTCGTCACCAAGCAGCCGCACACCGGAGCGATCCGGAACGAGGCGGATTTCTCCTGGGATTCGCTGAACTCGTTCCGGGCGCATTACGGCTCGGGCGGCAGCACCAATGTGCAGGGGCTGGACTACCGCTTCGACGTCAGCCGTTCCTCGCTCAACGGCTTTGCCGACGACACCAACACCAAGACGCTCGACGTGTCGGGCCAGCTCAACTACCGCATCTCCGACAGCCTCAAGGTCTGGGGTGCGATCGAGTATCGGGAAGATCGCTCGAAAGCCTATTGGGGTGCGCCGCTGGTGCCGATCGCCTTCAGCGGCTCGCATGCGACGACGGGGATCGTGTCCGGCAATTACGTCTCGAACTACAACAAAACCAATCTCGGTGCGGTCACGATCGACGATCGCACCTTCAACACCAACTACAACGTCCTCGACAACAAGAACGTGGCGAAGGAGGTCTGGCTGCGCGGCGGTTTCGAGCTGAAACTCGCGCCCGACCTGACGCTGAAGAGCCAGGCCTATGGTTACGGCGCAGAGCGAATATGGTTCAACAACGAGATCGAGGCGTTCAATTCCGGTACCAACATGGTTGACCGTGAGCGCTTCTATGTCGCGCACAGCCAACGCCTGGTCGGCAACATCACCGACCTGATCTGGGATGCGAATATCGCCGGCTTTGACAATCGCCTGGTCACGACGCTGTCCTCGAGCTACCTTGATTTCGTGAGGCCAGGCGCCGCAAATTTCCCCGGCGATTCCGTTCCGCTGGTCGACCCACCACGCGGCTATTACGGCCTGCTCACCATCCAGCAGCAGACCGCGCGCATCGATAACGAGGCGCTGTCATTCGAGGACCGGCTGAAGCTCACGCGCAGCTTCGCGCTGGTTGGCGGCCTGCGTGTCGAGCATATCGGGCTCGACCGCAATTCGACCGACAAGTTCGGTCTGGAGAAGGCGAACTTCCCGTTCTCGCAATCCTGGGTCCCGACCACGGGCCGCATCGGCTACACGTGGGAAGCGGTTCCGGGCCTGACCTTCTTCAGCCAATATGCGACCGGCGCCGACATCGCGGCCAACAACATCTTCCTGCTCAATCCGACCGATCCGCTCAACCTGACCACCGCGCGCACCTACGAGACCGGCGTCAAGCACCTGTTCTGGGACAACCGGGCGGAGTGGTCGTTCTCGGCCTATGACATCCTGCGCAAGAACGTCTATGCCGCGGCCGGCGGCATGCAGCTCAACCTCGCCGGACGGCAGGAGTCGAAGGGCGTCGAGCTGGCCGCCTCGGTCCGCCCGATCGAGCCCCTGCGCCTCTGGGGCAACATCGCCTATGTCGATGCGCGCTACGCCGACTACGATTTTGTCGGCGGCTCGTTCTCCGGCAACACGCCGCCGAACGTGCCGCGCGTCGTCGCCAATGCCGGCGCGTCCTACCGGTTCTTCACGCCCTGGGCGGTCGAACTGGGCATCACCGGCCGCCATGTCGGCGACCGCTACAACACCGATGCCAATGTCGTAACGCTGAAGGCCTACACCGTCGCCGACGTCTACGCCTTCGTCGATATCCCTAAGACGGTGTTCAATGCGGTCGACCAGGCCCGCCTGACTTTCCGGGTGCGCAACATCACCGACAAGCGCTACGCGATCTGGGGCGATCCGTTCTATCCCGACCAGATCCTGCTTGGCGCGCCGCGCACCTACGAAATCTCGGCCGCATTCAAATGGTAGGACGCTGATCGATGATGCGCGCGATCGTCCTGCTGCATCGATGGCTCGGGATCGCGTTCTGCCTGCTGTTCGCGATGTGGTTCGCGACGGGAATCGTGATGCACTTCGTTCCGTTCCCATCTCTGACGGAAACGGAACGTTTTGCCGGGCTCGTACCGCTGGCTAGCGCTGAGACGAGGATTGCGGTCGCCGATGCCGTGGCCGCAAGCGGCATCGCGGATGCGACGCGCGTTCGCCTGATCCAGCGCAGCGACGGACCGGTCTATATCGTCGCGGGGCCGTCGCGCGCGGGTGCAGTCCGCGCCTCCGATGGGGCCGACGCGTCGGTCAAATCATTCGACGTCGTGCTGGCCATCGCGCGAGATCACGCCCGCAGCCGTGGGCTCGATGCTGCGCGGGCCACGATCGTTGCGCGCTCGGACTATGATCAATGGAGCGTGCCGAACGGCTTCGACCGCCATCGTCCCTTGTTTCGGGTTGCCCTCGGCGACGCCGCCGGAACGGAGGTCTATGTCTCCTCGCTCACCGGCGAGATCGTCCTGGATACGACGCGCAGCGAGCGGACCTGGAATCTCGTCGGGAGCGTGCTGCACTGGATCTATCCAACGGTGCTGCGAAGCAACTGGCCACTGTGGGATCGCGTGGTCTGGACCTTGTCGCTGCTGGCCCTGATCGCAGCATTGCTGGGCGCCGTGCTCGGGCTTGCGCGGATCAAACCTCGAGGTGGCCAGATCGGCTCGCCCTATCGTGGCTGGCATGCGCTGCATCATCTCATCGGCCTCGCGGCGATGGTCTTCGTGCTGACCTGGATTTTCAGCGGCTGGCTCTCCATGGATCACGGGCGACTATTCTCGCGTGGGCAATTGACCTCGGCCGAATCCAGCGTGATGAACGCCGCACCGAACTGGACGGCTGCCCCATCGATCGATCGGCAGCCTGGAGCGCCGTCGGCCCGTGAGACCGAATGGTTTGCATTCAACGGCACTCTCTATCGGCGGGATCGGACGGGCCTTGCCGCTCAGACCTTGATCAAGGCAGGGGATGCGCCCCGCGATCGACCAACGGGATCTCTGGATGTGCACGAGGTCGAGAGGCTGACAACGCGCCTCGCAGCCGGCTGCGCAGTACCGTCCGTGCTTGCCGACAACGACAACTATCCCGCGCAGTCCACCGTCCCGGGTGCCCCGGTCTACCGCTCCTGCTGCGGCGACCTCTGGTTCGACATCGACGGCGCGGACGGCAATTTGCTGCAAAGGCTGGATTCGTCGCGGCGGGTCTATCGCTGGTTCTACGGCGCACTGCACACGCTGGATTTTCCGGTCCTGGTCGCGCATCCGTTGCTGCGTGACGGCTTGGTCGTCGGGCTCTGCGCCCTCGGCTTTCTGTTCTCCATCACGGGCATTGTCATCGGCTGGCGCCGCCTGCGTCCCTCGTTTGCAGCCTGAGGCCTGGAGTGAGGTCGCGATGCGTTGAGCGGGCAAAACCACCGCTTACTGATCGTACAATAAAGAGAGGCTGAGCCGACTGGCATGCATAGCTCATGAGCACTCGCAGGGCCCTTAGCGCCGGTCTATCGCCTGCAAATTAGACAGTCCGTGCGCGGCGCGTGGATTGCACTGCAGCGGATGTGGCGTTTCGTCCGCGAAAATGCGTGGTGCGCCGCACTTTTCTCGCGTGGAACGATCCACACCGGCGTGCACTCCCTGCGGGCAGCGCTGCACTAAAATGTGCCTCCGCGCGTCCTGCCCGTCGCGGGCTGGTCCAATGCGTTGCGACAACTCTGGCCCTATCCCGAGCCCATCGCTCTGTCGCACGCTCGCAAGCGGTGGCATGACAGGGGATGATGATGAGCGCTCTCGGTTTGCGATTGAACCTGGCGATGGACGGGAAGGACCCGGCGTCCGGTTCGAACGTCGTTCGCAGCTGACCCACACATGAGCACTGACGAAAATCACTGGGAGGTCGGCACCGACATCGGCGGCACCTTCACCGACATCATCGCAATCCGGCACTCCCCCGCGGAGGCGCGGATCGCGAAAGTGCCGTCGCGACCTCAGGCTCCGGTTCAGGCGATGCTGGAGGCCATTGAGGCGGTCGGCCTGCGCAAGAGCGAGGTCAAGCGCTTCGTCCACGGCACCACGCGTGTGACCAACGCCATCGTCGAGGGACGGCTGCCGAAAGTGGCGCTGGTGGCGACCGAAGGCTTTGCCGACGTGCTGGAGATCGCGCGCTATCGCCGCCGCGATCTTTATCGTCTCGATGTCCCGCCGAAATCGCCGCCGCTGGTGCCGCCGGAACGATGTTTTGGCCTTGCCGAGCGCCTCGACCACGAGGGAACGGTGCTGAAGGCGCTGGATGAAGCGGAGATCGAGCGCCTGGTCGCCTGGCTGAAGGGGACCGGCGTGCAGAGCGTCGCGGTCGCGCTGCTGCATGCCTATGCCAATCCGGTGCACGAGAAAATGCTCGGCGAGCGGCTCAAGGGCGTCGTCGCCTACGTCTCGCTGTCGCACGAGGTCAATCCCGAGGCGCGCGAATACGAGCGGACTTCGGCGACCGTGTTCAACGCGGCCGCGATGCCGATCGCGGTCGAATATCTCAGCGAACTGGAGCAGCGCCTCCCGATCGGCCCCGGCCTGCAGGTGTTTCATTCGGCCGGTGCCATGGTCCCGATCTCGGCCGTGAAGCGGCGGCCGCTGGTGATGGCGATGTCGGGCCCCGCGGCCGGCGTCTCGGCATCGGTCAGCATCGCACGCCAACTCGGCACATCGCGGATGCTGACGTTCGACATGGGCGGCACCACCACCGACGTGTGTCTGATCGTCGACGGCCAGGCCGAGATGACAGACGGCCGCATGCTCGGCGACAAGCCGCTGCGCCAGCCGATGCTCGCGGTTCACTCGATCGGTGCGGGCGGCGGATCGATCGTGCGCAATGGTCCCGGTGGCCTGACCGTCGGGCCGGAAAGCGCCGGCTCCGAGCCGGGACCGGCCTGCTACGGCCGCGGTGGTGCCGAGCCGACCATCACCGATGCCAACGCCGTGCTCGGCTATCTCAATCCCGAAACCAGGCTCGGCGACCGGATCGGAATCGATATCAAGGCGGCTAATGATGTCATCGCGCCGATCGCGCGCACTCTGGGGCTGAGCCTGACCGAAACGGCGCTCGGCATCATCAAGGTCGCGAATGCGACAATGGCCCGTGCGCTCCGCCGCGTCACCGTCGAGCGCGGTATCGACGGTCGCGACTGCACGCTGCTCGCCTTTGGCGGTGGCGGCCCGATGCACGCCGCGGGCCTTGCCGAGCTCTACGGGATTGCCGAGGTCGTCGTTCCCAGCGCATCGAGTGCGTTTTCGGCGCTGGGCTGCCTCACCGCCGACTTCAGCTTCCTCCAGCAGCAAACCTTGCGCGCGGCGCTCGACGGCATCGACGTCGCCCGTGTGTCCCAGCGGATCGGGGTGCTGATCGACGATGCCTCGGCACCGCTGATTGCCAACGGCGTTGCCGCGACCGAGATTCAGATCGAGCTGGTGGCCTTGATGCGCTACGCGGCGCAGAACGACGCTATTCCGGTGCCGTTCGCGCGACCGCTCGATGTTATCAGGCTGAAGAAGGATTTTCTGGCCCGGCACCATGAGCTGTTCGGCTATGCGACGAGCGAGAGCTGCGTCATCGAATCCGTGCGGGTGCAGGCACGCCGTCCCTCGAGCACCGTCGTGAGCCGGCCGGCCACCGCGGTCAGGACGGTATCCACCGGCGAGCGCAGCTGCTCGTTCGACGGCTTTCACGACGTCGCGACAAGCATCATCGATCGCGCTTCGCTGACCGAGATCGTCAGCGGCCCGGCCATCATTGAAGACGCATGGTCGACCGTGGTGGTCCCGCCCGGCTGGCAGGCAAGGCCGGATGTTTCAGGCAATCTGTTCCTGACGCGGAGGGCCGCATGAAGCTCGATCCGTTCGTCGTCGAGGTCATCAGGCACGGGCTCTCGGCCGCGGCCGAAGAGATGAGCCTGGTGATGACGCGCTCGGCCCGTTCGCCGCTGCTGCGCGAGGCCGGCGATCTTTCGTCGGCGATCACGGACGGCCGCGGCGACCTGGTCGGGCAGGGCCGCGACATCCCGATTCATCTCGGCGCAATGGCCTATACGGTCCTCGAATTGCTGAAGGTGGTGCCGCGGGACAGCCTGAACGAAGGCGATGCACTGATCTACAATGTCGGCCCGCTCGGCGGCAATCATCTCAACGACGTCAAGGTCGTGCGCCCCGTCTTCGTCGACGGCGAGATCGTGGCGTTCGCGGTCAGCCTCGCGCACTGGCCGGATATCGGGGGAACATGGCCCGGCAGCTATTTTGCGAAAGCCATCGACACCTTCCAGGAGGCGATGCGAATTCCGCCGGTTCTGATCGCCACGGCAGCCGGCGTCAATACGCCGATCGTGCAGCTGCTCAAGGCCAATGTTCGCGATCCCGAATCCTGCGAGGGCGATCTTCTCGCCCAGATCGCCGCAACGAAAGCCGGCGAGAAGCGCATCGTCGAGCTCTGCCGCGAGCACGGCAAGGCGGTCTTCACGGCGGCGCAGGCGCGCCTGCATGATCTCTCCGAAATCGAGATGCGCGAGGCGTTGCGCGATTTGCCTGACGGTGTCTACGAGGGCGAGGATTATCTGGACGACGGCGGCGTCGACGACGCGCCCGCGCGCATTCATGTCAAGATCACCATTGCGGGCGACGAAGCAATCTTCGACCTCTCGGGTAGCTGCGACCGCGTCTCGAATTTCTGCAACACGACACCGTTCATGGCGCGCTCTGCGGTGGCCTATGCCGCGCGCATCATGAGCGGGCGCGACATGCACCAGAACGCGGGCGCGCTGCGGCCGCTGACCATCATCACGCGCCCGGGCTCGATCCTGGAGCCGGGATGGAATGCCTCGGTTGCGGCCGGCAATCACGAGACCTCCATGCGCATCGTCGATGCGATCTTCCGCGCCATGCAGGACACTATTCCCGAACGTCTGTCGGCGGGCGGGGCGACAACGGCCGGCGTCTTGTTTTTTGCCGAGCCGCGGCAGAACGGTTCATGGAAGATGCTCTACGAGGTCCACGGAGGTGGCGAGGGCGCGCGGCACGATCGCGCCGGCATCTCCGCGACGCGGGTGCATCTGTCTAACACATCGAACACGCCGGTCGAGGTGATCGAGGCGAATTACGCGATCCAAGTCGAGCAACAGGCCATTCGCTGGCAGTCCGGCGGCGCCGGCGCGCATCGCGGTGGGGACGGAGTCGTGCGCACCTATCGCATCCTGGCGCCGTCGATGCATCTGACCACCTGCATCGAGCGCATGGTGATAGCGCCGTTCGGCATGCAGGGCGGCGAGCCCGGCAAGGCCTGCCGCATCTCGCTGATCCGGCAGGGCGCCAACGTCGCGATCGACGGCAAGTCGAACCTGGTGCTGCAGCAAGGCGATCTCGTCACGATCGAGACCTGCGGCGGCGGTGGCTACGGCGCCGAGGCCGCGCAATGAAGGGATTGCGATGAGCAGATTGTTGCGAACCGGGCTCAACGCGGGCGACAGTGCGCCCATGGCCGTGGTCGGCGGCGAGGGCGTCTATTTTCATCTGTCGGATGGTCGCAAGCTCATCGACGGCAGCAACACCGGCGGCGGCCTCGGACATCGTCATCCCGCGATGGTGGAGGCGATCCGCCGCGCCGCGGATACGCCCGTCGTGAACGAGGGGTGGACCTGGGTCGGCCGCGAGCAGGCTGCGGACGATTTAATGGCCATCGCGTTCAAGGGTGAGGAGGATTGGGTCGGTGCGGTGCGCTTCTGCATCAGCGGCAGCGAGGCCAACGATATGGCGCTGTCGCTTTGTCAGGCGCTGACGCAGCGGTCCGCGCTGGCAACGCGCGAGCGCGCCTATCACGGCATCACCGGCCTGTCGCGCAGCATGACGGTGCAGCCGCAATGGCATGGCGGCCTCGCGGTGCACTCGGGCGGCTCGAAGCTGCCGGCACCGATGGCGTCGGTGCGGATATTGCCGGCGCCGGATGGCGCGATCTACGGCGCGCAGGCCAACAACATCCGGCCCAGCGAATATCTGGCCGATGCCACGCGCCTGCTTTCGGACACGGCGGCGACGATCATCGACTACACGCAGGGCGGCATCTATTACGACGGCGCCTATCAGGACGAGGTGGCGCGGTGCGCGCGGCAGGCTGGCTCCTACTGGATCGCCGACGAAGTGGTGACTGGCGCAGGCCGCGCCGGTCGCTGGTTCGCGTTCCAGGGCGCCGAAAGCCGTCCTGACATCGTGACGCTGGGAAAATCGCTCGGTGGCGGCGCGGCGGCGGTTGCCGCGGTCGTGGTGTCGAAAGACATCGTCGAACGGCTCAAGGGCACGAGCTGGCAGAATTACGGCACGCTGCGCGGCCATCCGATCAGCATGGCCGCCGTCAGCGCTTACCTGAAGGTCGTCAGCGAAGAGGAAATTCTCGAGCACGTGAAGAGCCTCGAAAAGCTGTTCGCCCGCCGCCTGCTCGCCGTCGCGCAGAAACATCCAAGCGTGCAGCGCGTGGCGGGGCAGGGGCTGCACTGGACCGTGGAGCTGCACGGCCCGGACTGGCGCTCCTGGCATGCCGACACCACCGAGGTGCCGATCGCCTCGCGCGTCGCGGAGCGGGCGCTGGAGGCCGGTGCCGTGATCGGGACCAGCGGCGAGCAGACTTCGCTGTTCCTGGCGCCGCCGCTCGTGATCTCCGAGCATGAGGCTGGGCAGCTTCTGGACGCGCTGGACCACGGTCTCGATGTTGCCGATGCGGAACAGACATGAGGGTGCAGCGCACACGATGCCGATGTACAGGCGCCGGCTGGAAAGTCCGGGCGATGCTGCGTTATGCTGCCGCGCGCCGGCACATTATTGAAATTTTAGCTTGGCCCAAGACATCACCAGGAAATCGCTGATGCGTATCGTCAATGTTGCCGCCGCCCAGATGGGCCCGATCCAGAAAGCCGACAGCCGCGAGGCCGTGGTCAAGCGCATGATTGCGCTGATGGAGGAGGCCAAGAGCAAGGGCGCCGACCTGATCGTCTATCCGGAACTGGCGCTCACGACCTTCTTCCCACGCTGGTACGTCGAGGACCGGGCCGAGTTCGACAATTGGTTCGAGCGCGAGATGCCGAATGCGGCGACCCGGCCGTTGTTCGAGCGCGCGGCGCAGCACCAGATGGCGATGAATTTTGGTTATGCGGAGCTGACGCCCGACGGCCATCATTTCAACACTGCAATCCTCAGCGACAAGGCGGGCAAGATCGTTGGCAAGTATCGCAAGATCCATCTGCCGGGCCATGTGGAATACGACACCAAGCGTTCGCACCAGCATCTGGAGAAGCGCTATTTCGAGCCGGGCGATCTCGGCTTCAACGTCTGGCGCGAGCTGGGCGGCATCATCGGCATGGCCATCTGCAATGACCGGCGCTGGCCCGAGACCTATCGCGTGATGGGCTTGCAGGGCGTCGAGATGGTGCTGATCGGCTACAACACGCCGTCCGTGAATGCGGAGAGGAGCGATGAGGGGGTCGAGAAACGCCTGTTCCACAACCGTCTCTCCGCGCAGGCCGGCGCCTATCAGAACGCGACCTGGGTGGTTGCAGTGGCGAAGGCCGGCAATGAGGACGGACACCCGCTGTTTGGCGGCAGCCTGATCGTCGATCCCAATGGCGAAATCGTCGCCGAAGCGAAGACGGACGAGGACGAGCTGCTGGTCCACCCCTGCGATCTCGATGCCACCACATTCGGCAAGACCACGATCTTTGATTTCGCGCAGCATCGCCGCATCGAGCATTACGGTCTGATCACGAGCCAGACCGGCGCGGTGCCGCCGCCGGAGAAGTGATGTCGATGGCGGACAAGGGCACATCAGGTATTCCCCTGCGCGAGCTCGATCCACGCGATCGCTACAAGCTGCTCTGCGGCGTGGTGGTGCCACGGCCGATTGCGCTGGTGACGACGCTGGATGCGAACGGGGCAGTCAACGCCGCGCCCTTCAGTTTCTTCAACGTGTTTTCGGAGAGCCCCGCGCTGATCGTGCTCGGCCTCCAGCACAAGCCGGATCACAGCCCGAAGGACACCACCCGCAACATCCATCGCGACGGCGAATTCGTCGTTCACATGGTGGACGAGGCGCTGTCGGTGGCGATGAACGACTGCGCGGTCGATTTTCCGTCCGGCGACAGCGAGGTCGCTGCGGCAGGACTCGCGACCCTTCCCTCAATCGACGTGAAGGTGCCGCGCCTCGCCGCAGCACCCTTCGCGCTCGAATGCCGGCGCCATGTCGCGCTGACCTTCTCGCCCGATCGGGAACTGCTGGTCGGCGAGGTGCTCCGGATTCACGCCCGCGAGGGACTCGTCGACGAGGCCAACATGTATGTCGACCTCGACGCCTACCGGCCGATCGGTCGCATGTTCGGCAATCTCTACACGACGCAGCGGGACACGTTCGCGCTTGTCCGCGAGAGCCACGCGCAATGGCTCGCGCGGCAGGACGCCAAAGAGCTGAAGGACGCCTAGTGATTCGAGAACTGCACCGTACCCAGCGCCATCGTGACAGCCGCCTGTGTCGGGTCGATCACGGGGATGCCGAGCGCGTCTTCCAGGGGACGGCGATGGCGCGCCATGCCGGCGCAGCCCATCACGATGGCGCGGGCGCCGTCCTCGTCGCGCAGCGCGCGGCCGACGTCGATCATCCTGGCCAGCGTGCCTTCGCCCGAGGCGGTTTCCGCGACGCTCATGTTGAGCGGCCGCTCGCCGGCAAGGCGGTCGGTCAGTCCCATCTGTCTGAGATAGCGCATGTGACGCGGGATCGAGCGCTGGGCGATCGCGATGACGCCAAAGGTCTCGGCGCGGGCCAGCGCGGTCAGCACGCCGCATTCGGCGATGCCGAACACGGGGCGGTCGGTGCCTTCGCGGCAGACCTGAAGCCCGGGATCGCTGTAACAGGCAATGACAAAGGCAGCCGAGCTGTTGTCGCCCTCGACCAGCCGGCGCAGCGGCATGGCGACGCCATCGACATCGGCCTGGCTTTCAATGCCGAACGGCCCCTCGGCCAGCGTCTGGCAGACCAGTTCGGGGCCGCCCTCGAAGCCGAGCGGCTTCAGCGCGTCCTCCAGCCCCTGCGTCACCGCAGGGTTGGAATTTGGATTGATGACGAGAATGCGCGGTCGGGACATGCTGGTCTTCCTGCAAAATTTCGATCACTTGGCTTGAGCCTATCATGGAGTGCCTCATGACTGAACCCGCTTACGACCTGATCATTCGCGGTGGGCGCGTCGCGACGACAACGGACGTCTTTGAAGCCGATGTCGCCATCTCCGGCGAGACCATCGCCGCTATCGGGCGCGGGCTTCCGTCCGCGAAGCGCGAAATCGACGCGCGCGGCAAGCTCGTTCTGCCCGGCGGCGTCGACAGCCACGCCCACATCGAGCAATTGTCCGCTGCCGGCATCATGAACGCCGACACGTTCGAGAGCGCGACCGTCTCGGCCGCTTTTGGCGGTACGACCACGGTGATCCCGTTTGCCGCCCAGCATGTCGGCATGAAGCTGCCGCAGGTGGTGGAGGATTATCACGCCCTCGCCAAGAAGGGCGCCGTGATCGACTACGCCTTTCACATGATCATCGCCGATGCGACCAAGGAAACGGTCGAGGAGCATATTCCGGCGCTGGTGAAGCAGGGCCACGCCTCCATCAAGATTTTCATGACCTATGACCGGCTCAAGGTCGATGACGAGCCGTTGCTCGACATCCTTCTTGCCGCGCGCCAGTCCGGCGCGATGTTGTGTGCCCATGCCGAAAACCACGGCATCATTGCCTGGATGGTGAAGCGCCTGCTTGCGCGCGGCTACACCATGCCGAAATACCACGCCGTCAGCCACGCCCGCGTGTCGGAGGCGGAGGCCTTTACCCGGCTGATCGGCATGGCGGCGCTGATCGATCAGCCCATCATGATCTTCCATGTCTCGACCGCCGAGGGCGCCAAGGTCATCCGCGATTCCCGGGGGCAGGGGCTGAAGGTCTTTGCCGAGACCTGCCCGCAATATCTGTTCCTGACCGCAGCGGATCTCGACAAACCCGGCGCAGAGGGCGCCAAATGGATGTGCAGCCCGCCGCCCCGTGCGCATTCTGATCAGGAGGCGTTGTGGCAGGCGCTGTCGCTCGGCGATCTCCAGACCATCTCGTCGGATCACGCGCCGTATCGCTACGACGAGACCGGCAAGCTGCGCGCCGGCCCCAATCCGAACTTCAAGCAGGTCGCCAATGGCCTGCCGGGATTGGAATTGCGGCTGCCGCTACTGTTCGACGCAATGGTGTCGAAGGGGCGGTTGGGCCTGGAAAAGTTCGTCGAGCTGACTTCGACGGCGCCGGCCAAGATCTACAATCTGCATCCGCGCAAGGGCTCGATCGCAATCGGCGCCGATGCCGATATCGCGATCTGGGATCCCAATCGCGAGACCGTGATCGCCGACGAGATGATGCACGACCTCGCCGGTTATACGCCGTTTGCGGGACGCAAGTTGAAGGGATGGCCGGTGTCGGTGCTGTCGCGCGGCCGGGTGATCATCGACGGCAACAAGCGCCTCGCGAGCGCTGGCAGCGGACAGTTCCTGGCACGCAGCGGCGGCGAGGCGGCCAAGCCCACCGGCCGGCTCGTCGCCGACATGGATCCGGAGCGGAATTTCGGGGCGAAGCTGCTGTGACGGTGGATCGCGCGCGATGAAGATCGTCATCTTCGGCGGTACCGGCTTTGTCGGCCTCAACGTTGCGGAGGCGCTGCTCGCGCGCGGGCATGACGTGACGCTGTATGATCGTGCAGAGTTGCCGCCCTCCGCGCGGCGATCTCTTGCCGACTACGGCGCACGGCTCAAAGCCGTGCAGGGCGATATCACCGACGCAGATGCAATCGATGCCCTCATCGCCGAAGGCGTTGATGCGATCGTGCTCGGCGCGGCGATCACAGCCGGTGATGAACTGGAGAGAGCATCGACCGCGCGCGTTCTCGAGATCAACGTGATGGCGCAGATCCCGATCCTGCTCGCCGCGATCCGTCATGGCGTGCGCCGGGTCGTCAATCTCTCCTCGGCATCGGCCTATGGCGCCACGGGCGGGCGGGCCGAGATTCTGGACGAGGACACGCCTTGCGATCCAGTCTCGTTCTATGCCATCAGCAAGTTCACGTCGGAGCGATCTGTCGCGCGCCATGCCGAACTCTTTGGCGGCGATTTCCTGAGCGTACGGCTGAGCGCCCTGTTCGGACCGTGGGAGCGACCGAGCTCCGTGCGCGACACGCCAAGCCTTCAGTTCCAGATTTTGGCTGCGTTCGCGCGCGGGGAGGCGGCGATCATGCCCGAAGCGGGCATGAGGGACTGGATCTACGCGCCGGATGCGGCCGAGGCAGTGGCACTGCTGATTGAAGCCGATCGGCCGCGCCACCAGCTCTACAACATCTCCAGCGGTGGGCTATGGCCTGCGCTGCAGTGGGGCGAGGCCTATGCAGCGTTGCATCCCGGCCTGCAATGCCGGCTCGCGGCGCCTGGGGAGAAAACCGTCATCAAGCGGCATGGACCCTATCGCGCGCCGCTGTCGGTGACGCGGATGGCGGATGAATTTGGCTGGCGGGCGCGGTTCGGCTGCGCCGAGTCGGCGGCCGCGATGAGCGCCTGGCTGACGCAGCACAAGGAGTGGATCTGACATGCGGCTGCAGGGGCGCACGGCCATCATCACTGGAGCCGGCTCCGGCATCGGCCGTGCCAGCGCGAAGCTGTTCGCGGAGGAGGGCGCGCATCTCGCTCTGGTGGATCGCGATGCCGCAGGGCTTGAGGAGACGCTGATCCTGGTTGGCGAGGCCGTGACGCATGTTGGCGATGTCGGCGATGCCGATTTCGCCGAGGCCGTTGCAAACGACGTCGTGGCACGGCACGGCCGGCTCGACATTCTCATGACCGGGGCCGGATTCTCCTGCGGCGGCACCGTGTTGACGACGGACCCTGCCGATTGGGACGCGGTGTTCCGCACTAATGTCGGCGGCACTTGGCTGTGGGCGCGGGCGGCCGTGCCGCAGATGCAGCGGCAGAACAGCGGCTCGATCATTACGCTGGCATCGCAGCTTGCGATTGCCGGCGGCAAGGGCAACAGCGCCTATATCGCGGCCAAGGGCGCGATCGTCAGCCTGACGCGGACGATGGCGGTGGATTTTGCGACCGACGGCATTCGCGTCAACGCGATTGCGCCCGGTGCGATCGACACGCCGATGCTTCGCCGCAGCTTTGCCCGTCACGCCAATGCGGACGAGGTGCGCGAAACCTCCCGTAATCGCCATGCCATGAAACGGTTCGGCCAGGCCGAGGAGATCGCGCAGGCGGCGCTGCATCTCGCCAGCGATGCGTCCTCGTTCACGACCGGCACCGTGATGGTGGTCGACGGAGGCTGGCTCGCGGCATGAGTGATGCGCTGACAGAGCTCGAAATGAACGTTTGCGCCGATCTCGCGCGGATCGCGCATCCCGGTGCCGCCTGGCTCGAACCGAAGACGGGGCCGGACGGCAAGCCGGCGCTGGATGTACTCGTGATCGGCGCCGGCCAATCCGGCATCGCCATCGGCTTCGGCCTGATGCGCTCCCGCGTCAGCAACATCCTGCTGCTGGACAAGGCCGAGGAGGGGAAGGAGGGGCCATGGCTCACCTATGCCCGCATGCCGACGCTGCGGAGCCCGAAAGACTATACGGGACCCGACCTCGACATCCCCAGCCTGACCTACCAGTCCTGGCATGAGGCCCGTTTCGGCAAGGACAGCTGGCAGACGCTGAACCTGATCCTGAGGGAGCATTGGGCTGAGTATCTGCTCTGGCTGCGGCGCACGATCGGCTTGCCCGTGCGCAACGGGAGCGAGCTTCTGGAAATCCGACCGGCGGCAGGTGGTTTACTGGCTGCACGCGTGAACCATGGCGATGGCGTCGAGACGCTCCATGCGCGCAAGATCGTGCTGTCGACCGGGCAGGAGGGGATGGGGAACTGGATGATCCCCGCGCCGCTGAGCCATCTGCCCGTGGGCTCGGTCGCAACTGTCGCCGACGACATTGACTTCGAAAAGCTTCGCGGCAAGCGCGTCGCCGTGATCGGCGCCGGCGCATCTGCCTTCGACAATGCTGCAACCGCGCTGGAAGCGGGCGCGGCGGAAGTGCATCTGCTGTGTCGGAGGGCACAGATCCAGCTGATCCAGCCCTATCGCTGGCTGACCTTCCGCGGCTTTCTGCGCCATCTCAGCGATCTCGACGATGCCTGGCGCTGGCGCTTCATGCGCACCATCCTCGACATGCGCGAAGGCTTTCCGCAGCCAACCTACGATCGCTGCGCACGTCACGCCAGTTTCACATTGCACGAGGCCGCGCCAATCGAGGCGGCCCGCGAGACCGATCACGGTGTGGAACTGCAGACGCCGCGCGGCTCCATCACGGCGGATTTCGTCATCTGCGGCACCGGCATCGACATGAACTTTGCCGAGCGCGCCGAGCTCGCCACATTCGCAGGCAATATCGCAACCTGGGCCGACCGCTACCAGCCCCCGGAAAGCGAGCGCAACGCGCGGCTTGGCCGCTTTCCCTATCTCGCCGACGATTACGCCTTCACCGAACGTGTCGCGGGCGAGACGCCGTGGATTTCAGACATCCATCTCTTCGCCATCGCCTCCACCATGAGTTTTGGTCCGTCGGGATCGTCGATCAACGCGATGACGACCGCGGTGCCGAAGCTGATCAATGGCCTGACTCGCGGCCTGTTTCGTGCCGATGTCGAACGGCACTGGGCCTCGCTCCGCGCCTATGACGTGCCACAGGCCGTGGTCACGCGGCCAGCGCGAAACATGGAGGAATCGCGATGATCGTGCATGCGCCGCCGCGACAAAGCGTCCACAAGCGCGCATCATAAGACTGGCGCGCAACTTGCTTGTTTCTTAACCTGCCTTGCTGGCGTTCTTGTCGAGATTTTTGGGGAAAACAAATGCGTTTTGTGTCTTTCAGGTCGGCATCCTCCGTGCTCGCCACCACCGCGTTGTTGCTCATCGCCACCGCGCCTTCGCAAGCGCAAACCAGGGCCGAGACGCTGCGCTATGTCACCGGCGCATCCGTCAACGCGCTCGATCCCAACATTCCGGGCTCGACGCGCGAATCCTTCGCGCTGAGCATGAGCACTTACGACCGCCTTGTGGCGTTCGGCCGCAAGCAGCTCAACGGCAAATGGGTGTTCGATCTCGACAAGATCACCGGCGAACTCGCCGAATCCTACGACGTCAGCCCGGACGGACTGAAGCTGACATTCCGTCTGCGCAAGGATGCCAAGTTCCAGGACGGCTCGCCCGTGACCGCCGAGGATGTGAAATGGTCACTCGATCGTTGCGTCACCGCGCCCATCCTCGGCAAAGCACAATTGCTGACGGGATCGCTGACGTCCGCCGACCAGTTCAAGGTGATCGATCCCCTTACCATCGAAGTGACGCTGCCGAAACCCGACAAGCTCGCGCTGCCGAATCTCGCTACGGTCTACCCGCTGATCATCAACTCGAAGGTAGCCAAGGAGCATGCGACCCCTGAGGATCCCTGGGCCACCGCCTGGCTGAAGGAGCACACTGCCGGCAGCGGCGCTTACGTGATCGAGAGCTTCAAGCCCGGCGAGCAGGTGATCATCAAGCGCAACGAGGCCTGGAACCGCGGCTCGCCCGACAAGCCGGCGTTTTTCAAGCGCGTGATCGTGCAGTCCGTGCCGGAGCCCGCGACCCGCGCCAATCTGGTCGAGCGCGGCGACGCCGATCTCGTCGTCGATCTCCAGGCCAGCGACGTGCAGTCGCTCGAGGCCAAGGGCAAGCTCAAGGTGGTCTCGACGCCGCAATACAATTCGATCACCTTCGTCTCGATGAACAACCAGATCCCGCCTTTCGACAACGTCAATGTCCGTCGAGCCATCGCCTTCGCGCTGCCCTATGAGGACATGTTCAAGGCGGCCCTGTTCGGCCGCGGGGCCCCGCTGTTCGGTGCGACATGGCCGGATGGCAAGCCGCTGAACGGCATCTATCCGTTCCAGGCGCCGGTGAAGACCGATCTCGACAAGGCGAGGGAATATCTGAAAGCCGCAGGACTCCCGGAGGGGTTTTCGACCACCTTCAGCTTCAACGTCGGTCAGGCCTCGACCGCGGAGCCGATGGCGGCTCTCGTGAAGGAATCGCTCGCCAAGATCGGGATCAAGGTCGACATCCAGAAGCTACCGGATGCGCAGATGTCGACGCAGATCAACGAGAAGAAGCTGCCTTTGTTCACGGAAGGCATCGTCGCCTGGCTGCCCTCGACCGATTACTTCTACCGCAACTTTTACACCGGCAATCAGCGCTGGAATTACAGCTCGATCAACAATCCCGAGCTGGCCGCGATCGCGCAGGAGGCCCGCTTCGAGCCCGACAAGGCCAAATACGAGGAGGATGGCCGCAAGCTCAACGCGATCCACTTCAGCGAGATGCCGCAGATCCCGCTGTGGCAGCCGAACCAGGACGCCGTGATGGCATCGTCGATCGAGGGCTATACCTACGAGTTCCATCGTCAGGTCGACTATCGCGACGTCAGCCGCAAGTGATGTCCGCAAGCCAGAGGCTCTGAAAGGTGATGACCGGACTTGGTGCCACGGTGGCGCGGGCGGGGAGGCGGCTTCTGTCGTCGCTGCCGGCGTTGTTCGGCGTGCTGGTCTTCACCTTTCTGCTGATGCGGGTCCTCCCCGGAGATCCCGCGGTGTTCTTCGCCTCGGGGCCCAATGCCGGCAAGGAGGAGATCGAGCAGATCCGCAAACAGATGGGGCTCGACAAGTCGGTGCCGGAGCAGCTCGTGTTCTATCTGTCCGACATCGGCCGCGGCAATCTGGGCCGCTCCATGATGACGGGGCAGCCGGTGCTCAAAGATTTGCGCGAGCGTTTGCCGGCCTCGCTCGAACTCACTTTCACGGCGCTCCTGATCGCGCTGATCGCGGCGGTGCCGCTCGGCGTGATCGCAGCCTTGAAGCCGGGATCGCTGGTCGATCACGGCGTGCGACTGTTCTGTGCGCTCGGCGTCTGCGTGCCGACCTTCGTCTCGGGCCTGCTGCTGATCTATGTGTTCTACTATCTGCTCGGTCTTGCGCCTGATCCGACCGGGCGGATTGACGTCTTCACCTCGCTGCCGCCGCAGCGCACCGGGTTCCTGTCGATCGATTTCCTGCTCGCGGGCGACATCGAGGGCTGGTGGGCGGCCTGCAAGCAATTGATCCTGCCAGCGGTGAGCATGGCCCTGTTCGTGATCGCGCCGTTGGCGCGAATCACGCGTGCTTCGATGCTGGTCTCGCTCGGCAGCGATTTCGTGCGCACCGCGCGCTCGGTCGGATTATCCTGGCAGAAGGTCGTCGTCACCTATGCGCTGCGCAATGCGATCCTTCCCGTCATCACCATTGCCGGCATCGTGTTCTCGACCATGCTTGGCGCGAACGTCCTGGTGGAGAAGGTGTTCTCCTGGCCGGGCGTCGCCTCCTACGCGCTCGATGCGCTGCTGTCGTCCGACTATGCGCCGGTCCAGGGTTTCGTGTTGCTGATGGCTGGCATCTTCGTGCTGGTCAATCTCGTGGTCGACATCTGCTACGGCATCGCCGATCCCAGGGTGTCGATCGGATGACGAGCGCAACCCTCCGCCATTCGGTCTGGATTTTGCGCGGCAACCCGCTGACCGGTGTCGCCGCGGCGGGTGTCCTGCTGTTTGTCCTGGTCGCGATCTTCGGACCGTGGCTGGTGCCCTATGATCCCGTCGTCTCCAATGTCTCGGAGGCCCTGCAGCCGCCGAGCGCGGCGCATCTAGCCGGCACCGACCAGCTCGGGCGCGACGTGTTCAGCCGCCTCGTCGTTGCGGCCCGCCTCGACCTTGCCATCGCGGTCTCGGCGGTCGGAATCTCCTTCGTGATCGGCGCCGTCGTAGGCTCTTTCTGCGGCTATGCCGGCGGCAGGCTCGACCGTTCGGTGGGCCGTTTCGTCGACGTCATGATGGCCTTTCCGCTGTTCGTGCTGGCCATGGCGATGGTTGCGGCGCTCGGCAACCGGATCGAGAACATCGTGATCGCGACCGCGATCATCAATCTTCCCTTCTACATCCGCTTCGCGCGCGCCGAGGTCAACGTCCGGCGCAATGTCGGCTGGGTGGAGGCGGCGCGATCCTGCGGCGAGAGCCATTTCTCGGTGGTGCTGCGCTTCCTGCTGCCGAACATCCTGCCGGCGATGGCGGTGCAGATCTCGCTCAACCTCGGCTGGGCCATTCTCAATGCGGCCGGCCTGTCGTTCATCGGCCTCGGCGTCAAGCCGCCGACGCCGGAATGGGGCATCATGGTCGCGGAGGGGGCGCGCTTCATCTCGACGGGGCGGTGGTGGCTGGTGGCCTTTCCGGGCCTCGCGCTGATGATGGCCGTGCTGTGCTTCAACCTCCTCGGTGACGGGATGCGGGACATTCTCGATCCGCGCATGCGCACATGAGCGAGATGCTCCTCGAGATTGACGATCTCCACGTCTCGTTCTCGACACGGCGTGGACTGGTCGAGGCCGTGCGCGGCGTCACGCTCGCGGTCGAGGCCGGCGAAATGCTCGGCCTCGTCGGCGAGAGCGGATCGGGCAAGTCGGTTACCGGATTTGCCACAACGCGACTCCTGGATTCAGCCGGGCGCGTCACTCGCGGAAGAATCCTGTTTCGCGGGCAGGATGTGACAAAACTCAGGGGCGACGATCTCCGTCAGCTCCAGGGCGCCGCGATGTCGATGATCTTCCAGAACCCGCGGGCGGCGCTCAATCCGATCCGCGCGATCGGCCTGCAGATTGCCGACGCGATCCTCACGCACAAGCGGATATCGAAGGATGCCGCCCGCGCCGAGGCGCGGGAGCTGTTGCGCGCCGTCCAGATCCGCGATCCGGAAACGCGGATGAACGCCTATCCGCACGAACTCTCCGGCGGCATGTGTCAACGCGTCATGATCGCGATTGCGATTTCCTGCAATCCCGCGCTGTTGATCGCCGATGAGCCGACGACCGGCCTCGACGTCACCACGCAGAAAGTGGTGATGGATCTCCTGGCGGAGATTGCCGCCGCGCGCGGCATGGCCACGATCCTGATCACGCACGATCTCGGGTTAGCGGCGCGATATTGTCGTGGTATCGCGGTGATGGAGCGCGGCCGCATCGTCGAAGAGGCAAGTCCCAGGACGCTGTTCGGCGCGCCGCAGCACGCCTATACCAGGCGTCTGGTGGCGGCGTCGCCGACTGCGACCTCCCAAATCGAGGACCTCGTGACGGAAGAGGAGCGGGAGCGCCATGCGGCTGTCGTCAGCAGGCCCAGGCAGGAGCTCGCCCACGGAACTCCGCCGCTGCTGGAAGTGCGCAAGCTCGCAAAACGCTTCGACGAGGGCGCTGCGGCGGTGGCGGACTTCTCGATGACGATGGCCGGCGGCGAGAGCGTCGGCCTCGTCGGCGAATCCGGCTCCGGCAAGAGCACGACGTCGCGGATGATCTGCCGCCTGATCGACCCGAGCGAAGGCGAGATCGTGTTCGACGGGCAGTCGATCGGCCACGTGGCGTCGCGCGACTTCCATCGCTCGCGCTTCCGCAAAGACATCCAGATGGTGTTCCAGGATCCGAACGAGAGCCTCAACCCGCGCTTCACCGCCTTCGATTGCATCGCCCATCCCTTGATGCGGCTCGACGGCATGCGTGGGGGCGATGCGCTGCGCAAGCGGGTGGAAGACTGCGCCGATCGTGTGGGGCTGCCGCTGGATCTGTTGCCGCGCTTTCCGCATCAGCTCTCCGGCGGCCAGAAGGCGCGCGTCGGAATCGCTCGCGCCATCGCCTGCCGGCCGCGGCTCCTGGTGCTGGACGAGCCGACCGCCGCGCTCGACGTCTCCGTGCAGGCGGTGGTGCTGCAACTGCTCGACCGCCTGCGGCGCGAGAACGACATCGCGCTGCTGTTCGTCAGCCACGACCTCAACGTGGTGCGCATGCTCTGCGACCGCACCATCGTGCTGCGCAATGGCGGCATCGTGGAGCAAGGCGAGAGCCGGGCGCTGTTCGACAATCCCAAGACCGATTACACGCGCAAGCTGGTCGAGGCGATCCCGCATATCGAGACCGGCCCGGTACTGGCGGCCGCGCTTTGAGGTCTCGACCGGTCCAAATGGTGCGGATCTCCCGCTGGCGAAGGCCCGGTTAGTGGCATACCATTTGCACGCCAATGAGCTCTGGTTTCACCTGTTCTTGGCCAACGATGGCCGGCATCACGGCACTATTGGGAGGATTACATGGATCGCAGGACCGTATTGAAGGGACTGGCCGGCGCGGGCGGTCTGGCATTGAGCGGCCTTTCGGCCCCGGCGATCGCACAAGGCGCCTCCGCGCGCACCCTGCGCTTCGTGCCGCAAGCAAATCTCGCCAATTTCGACCCGATCTGGGGCACGCAATATGTCGTGCGCAATGCCGCCGCGCTGGTCTGGGATACGCTCTACGGCGTCGATTCTGCGCTCCAGCCCCAGCGGCAGATGGTCGAATCCGAGGAAGTGACCGACGATGGCACCACCTGGACGTTCAAATTGCGGCCGGGACTCAAATTCCATGATGGCGAGCCGGTGCGGAGCAAGGACGTCGTTGCGAGTCTCACCCGCTGGGCAGCGCGCGATCCGATGGGGCTGATGCTCAAGGCGCTGCAGCAGGAGCTCACCGCTGTCGACGATCGCACTTTCAAATGGGTGCTGAAGCAGCCGTTCCCGAAAATGCTCTATGCGCTTGGCAAGAACAACTCGCCTTGCGCCTTCATCATGCCGGAGCGCATTGCGCAGACCGACCCGTTCAAGCAGATCGGCGATTATGTCGGCTCGGGGCCGATGAAGTTCGCCAAGGGCGAATGGGTCCCCGGCGCGAAAGCCGTGTTCGAGAAGTTCGCCGACTATTTGCCGCGGCAGGAAAAGTCGTCGTGGCTCGCTGGCGGCAAGCAGATGCTGATCGACCGCGTCGAATGGATCGTGATGCCGGATCCGGCGACCGCTGCGGCCGCGTTGCAGAACGGCGAGATCGACTGGTGGGAGAACCCGATCGCGGACCTCGTCCCGGTCCTGAAGAAGAACAAGAACGTCAGCGTCGACATCGGCGACCCCCTCGGCAATGTCGGCTCGTTCCGCATGAACTTCCTGTATCCGCCCTTCAACGACGTGCGGGCGCGGCGCGCAGTGCTGATGGCGATGAGCCAGGAAGACTATATGCGTGCGCTCGTCGGCGACGATAATTCGCTGTGGAAGCCGCTCCCCGGCTTCTTCACGCCGGATACGCCGCTCTACACCGAGGCGGGCGGCGAGGTCCTCAAGGGCAAGCGCGATCTCGACGCTGCCAAGAAGCTGCTCGCCGAGAGCGGTTATTCCGGCCAGCCGGTGACGTGTCTGGTGGCGCAGGATCAGCCGATCACCAAGGCGTTCGGCGATGTGACCGCCGATCTCTTGAAGAAGCTCGGTATGAATGTCGACTTCGTCGCGACCGATTGGGGTACGGTCGGCTCCCGCCGCGCGCAGAAGACGCCGCCTGGACAGGGGGGCTGGAACATGTTCCACACCTGGCATGCGGGTTCGGACTGCATCAATCCGGCGCCCTATACCGCCATTCGCGCCAACGGCGACAAGGCCTGGTTCGGCTGGCCGAACAGCCCCGGCACCGAGAAGGAGGTCACGTCCTGGTTCGAGGCCAAGAACCTCGACGAGGAGAAGGCCGCGGTCGCTCGCCTCAACAAGGTCGCGCTCGAGGACGTCGTCTACGCGCCGACCGGCTTCTTCCTCAGCTACACGGCCTGGCGCAAGAACGTCTCCGGCATCACGAAAGGGCCGCTGCCGTTCTTCTGGGGCGTGTCGAAATCCGCATGACCTTGCGCTGAAGCCAGATGCTCTCCTACATCCTCCGGCGTATCGCCTCGACCTTGCCAGTGATGGCGATCGTCGCGCTGTTCGTGTTCAGCCTGCTCTACATCGCGCCGGGGGATCCCGCCGTGGTGATCGCGGGCGATCAGGCAAGTCCGGAGGATGTGGAGCGCATCCGTCAGAGCCTCGGCCTCGATCGACCCTTCCTGATCCAGTTCGGCAGCTGGGTCTGGCGCATTCTGCACGGCGATCTCGGCACCTCGATCTTCACCAATCTGCCGGTCTCGACCATGATCGGGCAGCGTCTCGGGCCGACGCTGTCGCTGATGATGGTCACGCTCCTGCTCACTATCGTGGTCGCGGTGCCGCTCGGCGTGCTGGCGGCGTGGAAGGCGGGAAGCCTGATCGACCGGGCGATCATGGCCTTTGCCGTGTTCGGCTTCTCGCTCCCGGTCTTCGTCGTCGGCTATGTCCTCGCTTACGTCTTCGCGCTGGAGCTCGAATGGCTTCCGGTGCAAGGCTATACGCCGCTCGCCCAGGGCTTCTGGCCCTGGCTTCAAAACCTGATCCTGCCGGCGATCGCGCTCGGCTGTGTCTACATCGCGCTGATCGCGCGTATCACGCGCGCCACCATGCTCGAAGTGCTGCAGCAGGATTATATCCGCACCGCGCGCGCCAAGGGCCTCGGGCAGGGTGGCATCCTGTTCGTCCACGCGCTGAAGAACGCGGCGGTGCCGATCGTCACGGTGATCGGGATCGGCATCGCGCTCCTGATCGGTGGCGCGGTCGTCACCGAAAGCGTGTTCGCGATTCCCGGCCTCGGCCGGCTCACGATCGACGCGATCCTGCGCCGCGATTATCCCGTCATCCAGGGCATCGTGCTGCTGTTCAGCTTCGTCTACGTCCTCGTCAATCTGATGATCGACGTCACCTATACGCTCGTTGACCCGAGGATCCGCTATTGACCGACACGGCCGTCAATCCGCAAGCGCTGCCGGCGGGCTTCGTCCTCGCGCCGCAACTGCCTGAGATCCTCCGGCCGGTCACGATTCGGCGCGGCTTCATCGGGCTGCTGCGCGGCCATCCCACCGTTGCCATCGGCGGCACGTTGCTGCTGATCCTCGTCCTGATCGCGATCTTTGCGCCTTATCTTGGAACGGTGGATCCGACCGCACTTGCGCCGGCCAAGCGCACCCGCGCACCGTCGGCCCTTTACTGGTTTGGCACCGACGTCCTCGGCCGCGACATCTATTCACGCGTGCTGTTCGGCGCGCGCGTCTCGCTCACCGTCGGGCTCTCGGTTGCGATCTTCGCCTCCGCGGTCGGTCTTGCCATCGGCATCGTCTCCGGTTTCATCCGTTGGGCCGACGGCATCTTGATGCGCTTCATGGACGGCCTGATGTCGATCCCGCCGATCCTGCTGGCGATCGCGCTGATGGCGTTGACACGCGGCAGCGTCGGCAACGTCATCCTGGCGATCACCGTCGCCGAGATTCCGCGGGTTTCCCGTCTTGTCCGTAGTGTCGTGCTGTCGCTGCGCGAGCAGCCTTACGTGGATGCGGCGGTGGCCTGCGGCACGCGCACACCGATGATCATCCTGCGCCACATCCTGCCCAATACGGTGGCGCCGATGCTGGTGCAGGCGACTTACATTTGTGCCAGTGCGATGATCACGGAGGCGATCCTGTCCTTCATCGGCGCGGGAACGCCACCGACCATTCCGTCCTGGGGCAACATCATGGCCGAGGGGCGGGCGCTTTGGCAGGTCAAGCCATACATCGTGTTCTTTCCGGCGGCCTTCCTGTCCGTCACCGTGCTCGCCGTCAACCTGCTCGGCGATGGCCTTCGCGATGCGCTCGATCCGCGCATGGCCAAGAGCCTCTGATAGTGAGGGGCTGATCGCGATGGCACTGCTCGAAGTCGAGAATTTGCAAACACACTTCCGCACGCCCAGCGGCATCAACCGCGCGGTGGACGGCGTGTCGTTCCATGTCAACGAGGGCGAGACGCTCGCCATCGTCGGCGAGTCCGGCTGCGGCAAGTCGGTGACATCGATGTCGCTGATGCGGCTGATCCCGGAACCGCCGGGCAGGATCGCCGGCAGCATCCGCTTCGCGGGCAAGGACCTGCTGCGAATGTCGGATCGCGAGATGCGCGCGATCCGCGGCAACGACATCTCGATGATTTTTCAGGAGCCGATGACCAGCCTCAACCCGGTCCTGACTGTCGGCCGCCAGATCCGGGAAACGCTGATGATCCACCAGGGCCTGGACAAGCAGGCCGCGGAGGCGCACGCGATCGAGATGTTGATTCTGGTCGGCATTCCCGAGCCGAAGCGGCGTGTGCGCGAATATCCGCATCAGCTCTCCGGCGGCATGCGCCAGCGCGTCATGATCGCCATTGCACTCGCCTGCAATCCAAAGCTTCTGATTGCCGACGAGCCGACCACCGCGCTCGACGTGACGATCCAGGCGCAGATCCTGAAATTGATGCTGGATCTCAAGCACCGGGTTGGCGCGGCGATCATCCTGATCACCCACGATCTCGGCGTGGTCGCCGAGATCGCCGAACGCGTCATGGTCATGTACGCGGGCCGCAAAGTCGAGGAAGCGCCGGTGGCGGACCTGTTCCGTTCGCCGCGTCATCCCTATACGCAGGGCCTGCTCGGCGCAGTGCCGCGGCTCGGCTCGTCGCTGACGGGCACCGCGAGGCGGCTTGCAGAGATCCCGGGGCAGGTACCTGATCTGCGCAAGCCCATTGTCGGTTGCGTCTTCGCCGGACGTTGCGCGCTCGCGACCGATCTTTGCCGGCAGTACGCGCCGGGGCTCGAAGAGAAGGGGCCACGTCACGTCGCGGCCTGCCACTATGCGGCCAAGGGAGCGGTCGCGGCATGAGCCCCCCGCTGCTCCAGGTCAACGACCTCAAGAAACACTTTCCGGTCAAAAAGGGCATGTTCAGCCGCAAGTCCGAATGGGTCTATGCGGTGGACGGCGTGTCGTTCGAAATCGCGCGCGGCGAGACGCTGTCGCTGGTCGGCGAGTCCGGCTGCGGTAAATCGACGGTCGGCCGTGCGATCCTGCGACTGTTCGACATCACGTCAGGGCAGGTCATCCTCGACGGCCAGCGCATCGACGACGCCCATCCGAGCACGATGCGCCAGATGCGCCGCCGCGTGCAGGTGGTGTTCCAGGACCCGTTCTCGAGCCTCAATCCGCGCATGCGCGTGCGCGACATCCTGGCGGAGCCGATCCGCAATTTCGGCCTCGCCAAATCCGCGATCGACCTCGAAACCCGCGTGACGGCGCTGATGGACACCGTGCGCCTGCCGCGCGAGGCGCTGAATCGCAGGCCGCACGAATTCTCCGGCGGCCAGCGCCAGCGCATCGGCATCGCACGCGCACTCGCGGCCGAGCCCGAGCTGATCGTCTGCGACGAGGCAGTCTCGGCGCTCGACGTCTCGGTCAAGGCACAGATCGTCAATCTGCTGCAGGATCTCCAGCGCGAGTTCGGCCTGGCGCTGCTGTTCATCAGCCACGACCTCGCGATCGTCGAGCACATGACCCATCGCGTCGCCGTGATGTATCTCGGCAAGATCGTCGAGGTGGCGCCGCGCTACGAGATCTTCGCCGCGCCAAAGCATCCCTACACCAAGGCGTTGCTTTCGGCGGTGCCACTGCCGGAGCCGGGTGCCCAGCGCAATCCGATCATCCTCAAGGGCGACGTGCCGAGCCCGATTAACCCGCCGAGCGGATGCCGCTTCCACACCCGTTGCCCGCTCGTGTTCGATCGCTGCCGGACCGAGGAGCCGACATTGCGCGCGGCTGGACCCGAGCAGTGGGTGGCCTGTCATCTCGAAGAAGCTGCGGCGGTGGCGAGCGGCTAGCCGTTGGGCGGGCGGCAAAGCTCTGGATTGAGGTGCAGGGGCGACACTCGGGCGAGGATGCCACTCTGCTCCTGTTTTGCCCGACGAGTCAAAAGCGTTTGCGACGAAAATTCATGTGTAAAAACAACCTCATTCTACTGTGCATGGGGTTGTTTTCGCGTTTTTGTTAGCCGCCTTCAACCTTGGCGGCGCAGGAAGCCCGTGATCGTGACCTTGTCCCAGATGTCGGCCGCGGCAAACGGATCGGCTCGGTTGAAGGCTTCCACTTCAGCGCGGCTTTGGGCTTCGATCAGGAACAGGCTGCCGATCATCCTCTCGCCGTCGTCGGAGACCAACGGCCCCGACATCACGATCTTGACGCCGAAGCGCGAGGTGTCGCTCAGGAAAGCCTTGTGGGCGTCGTAATTGGCGAGCCGGGTCGGCAGTGCGCCGGCGCGGTCGAGGGCGTGAATGGCGAACAGCATGATGGTCTCCGTTTATGTCTCGTTTTCTTGGGACGGCCGCGGCTGCGGCCGTCCGGGCTTGTCGTGATGGGTGCGCTTGGTTACTTGCCGCCAAGCTTGCTGGCTTCCTCGAAAGTCGGGCAGCTGCGTTGCTCCAGCGGCACGTCGAACGGCTGGTAATTGTCCTTGGTGATGACGGTTGGCCTCAGCACGATCTCTGCGATGACGGGCTGGTTACGCAAGGAGCGGATCGCCATCATGGTGCCAAGGCAGCCTTGGAAAAATCCGTTGTAGTCACCGCTCGCGAGCAGCTTGCCGGACTTGATCGCGTCGATCGCTTCCTTGGTGCCATTGATGCCGATTACCTGCGCCTTGCGGTTGGCGCCGTCGAGCGCCTCGATCGCGCCGACGGCCATGGCGTCGTTAGAGGCGAGCACCCCGTCGATCTGAGCGTTCGACTGCATCAGATTCTCCATCACCTGGAGCGCCTGGAGCCGTTGATAGTTGCCGGGCTGCGAGGCCAGCAGTTTCGCACCGGCATTTTCCTTCAGCGCGTCGTTGAAGCCGCGGACCCGGTCGACATTGGTCAGCGAGCCCTTGACGCCCTCGATGATGACGATGTTGCCCTTGCCGCCCAGCGTCTTGAGCAGGAAGCGCGCGGTCTCGAGCCCGAGGCTGTAATCGTCGGCGCCGACGAAGGACAGGAACTTGCCGCCGGCGGAGCGATCAGTGATGTTGACGACGGGGATCTTGGCGTCGTTGATCTTCTCGACACCCGGTACCATCGCCTTGTAGTCGACCGGCGTGAAGACGATGGCGCTCGGCTTCTTCACCACGACGTCCTCGATCTGGCTGAGCTGCTCGGGAATGCTGTCGGGCTTGGTCGGGATATACTGCAGCGTCTTCGCGTTCAGCGTCTTCGCCATGTTGTCCGCGCCGACCCGCACCGTCTGGAAGAACGGATTGGTCTGGTTCTTGGTAAAGACGGCGATAGTCTCGCCGTCGGCTCGCGCTTGCGTGGTGAGCGCGGCCGCCATCAGCAGCGGCAGCGCCAAATAACCCAGTTTCTGTTTCATGTTGCCTCCATCCCTCGTTTTGCTTGTTGGTCGTTCAAGAACTCATTGCGCGCGGCGCCGGGTCTTCACGTCGAGCCAGACCGCGAGAATGACGATGATGCCGGTGACCAGCGGCTGCCAGTTGGCGCTGACCGACAAGAGGTTCATGCCGTTCAGCACCAGCGTCAGGATCAGCGCGCCGATGAAGGTGCCGAAGACAGTACCGACGCCGCCGAACAGCGAGGTGCCGCCGATCAGCACGGCGGCGATCGCGGGCAGCGTCAGGCTTTCGCCGATGTCGGCCTCGGCCGAATTGAGCCGCGACAGGAAGATGATCGAGGCGAGCCCGGCCATGGTGCCGGAGACGGCGTAGACCAGCAGCAGGCGGCGCGCGACTGGAATGCCGGAGAGCCGTGCCGCGACCGGATTGGCGCCGATCGCATAGATTTCCTGGCCCCAGATCGTTCGTTGCGCAAACAGCGTTCCGATCCCGAGGAACACCAGCAGCAGGTAGACCGGGATCGGCAGGCCGAACAGATAGCCGCTGCCGATCTGGCGGAAGCCGGCCGGGAAGCCGTGAAGCGTTTCGCCCGCCATGTACCAATAGGTGAGGCCGTTCAGCACCCAGAGCATGCCGTAGGTGGCGATGAAGGAGGGGATGCGAAGCGCGGTGACCATGATGCCGTTGAGGAGGCCAACGATGCCGCCGCAGGCAAGTCCGGTGAGGATGCCGAGCGCCGGCGAGCCGGTCTTGTGGATCACGGTCCCGGCGATGCAGGCCGACAGCGCGACATTGGCGCCGACGGAGAGATCGAGGCCCGCGGTCAGCACCACCAGGGTCAGGCCGGAGGCGATGAAGAAGGTCAGGCTCGCCTGCCTGAGCACATTGAGGATGTTGCCGAGGCTCAGGAAGGAATCGCTGAGCACGGCGAGCACCGCACAGATCAGCAGCGCCGCAAGCAGCCGATAGAACAATTGGATCGCGTCCTGCGACAGGAACGAGCGGGGCGGCGCGACGGCCTCTTTGCTGATGTCGGTCATGCGCGGCTCCTGAGACCATCGAGGAACAGCGCGACGATGACGAGGACACCGACGCTTGCGACTTGCACCGAGGACGGCAGCGAGATCAGGTTCAGTCCGTTGCGCAGCACGCCCACGGATAGCACGCCGAGCACCGTGCCGAGCAACCAGCCATTGCCGCGCTCGAACGACGTGCCGCCGACGGCAACGGCCGCGATCGCATCGAATTCGAGACCGAGGCCCGCGGTTGGATGCCCGGAATTCATGCGCGCCGTCATCAGCAGGCCCGCGATGCCGGCCATGGCGCCACCGATCGCATAGACCGCGATCAGCAGCCGGTTGGGTGACAGGCCGGCATAGCGCAGCGCCTCCCGGTTGCCGCCGAGCGCGAAGATGTAGGTGCCGAATCGGGTGTGATAGAGCAGGCCGTGAAACGCTGCATAGGTCACCAGCGCCATCACGATCGGCACTGGGACACCAAGAAGCGTCGCCGAATAGATGTCGCGCACGCTGTGGGGGATGCCGACCACGCTCTGGCCGTCGCTGACGATCAGCGAAAGGCCCTGCGCCATGCCGAGCGTGCCGAGCGTGGCGACAAAGGGCGGGATGCCCACGATGGCAACCAGCCAGCCGTTGGCGAAGCCGAAGGCCGTGCCGACGAGGAGCCCGGCACCGAGGCCGAGCAACATCGAGTGGGTGGCGAGCGAGATAATCGCGACGCAGAGCGAGGTCAGCGTCAGCACCGCGCCCATCGACAGGTCGAGCCCCTCGGTCATGATGATCAAGGTCATCGGCAGCGCGAGCATGGTCAGGATCGTCGACTGCACCAGCACGTTGGAGAGGTTGGCGACCGACAGGAAGCCGGGCGCGATCGTGCTGAACAGCGCGATCAGCAGCACCAGCACGATGGCAACGCCGGGAATGCGTTGCAGCGGATTCGGTTGTGAAACGACCGTGGCCTCACGCATGATGCATCCCCAGTCGCACGATGTTCTCCTCTGTCAGCTCGTTGCGCGCGAGGTGCCCGGCGATGCGCCCCTCGCGCATCACATAGGCGCGGTCGCAGACATGGCAGATCTCGACCTGTTCGGACGAGATCATCAGCGCCGCCGCGCCCTCCGCGACAAGGCGATCAATGAGGGCAAAGATTTCTGCCTTGGCGCCGATGTCGATGCCCCGGGTCGGTTCATCGAAGATAAAGAGTTTTGAGCCGGCGGCGAGCCACTTGCCGATCACGACCTTCTGCTGATTGCCGCCCGAAAGCAGGCCGACGGTCTGGCGTGCGCCCGGCGTCGCAATGCGCAACTGCCGGATCAGGCCGTCGGCAGTGCGCTGTGCCCGGCGCTGGTCGAACAGACCGCTCGGGAACAGCTTTCGCAACGCCGACACCACCAGATTGTCCCCCACCGACCGCAACAGCGCGAGACCCTCGCTCTTGCGGCTCTCCGGGATCAGCGCGATGCCGCGGCGGGCGGCAAGATCAGGCTCGCCGGAGATGGTCTTGCCGTCGAAGACAATCTCGCCTGAGGTCACGGGATCCGCGCCGAAGATCGCACGCGCGACCTCGCTACGACCCGAGCCGACCAGGCCACACAGGCCGACGATCTCGCCGCGGCGCACCTCGATGTTGATGTCCGAGATTCCGGTGGAGGCGCTCAGGCCCTTGACCTCGAGCAGGACTTCGCCGGGCTTGTCGGCAAAATTGCGCGGATAGGTCATGTCGACGTTGCGACCGACCATCATGCGGACGAGCTGGTCCGGCGTGACGTCGGCCGGGCGAACGCCGTCGATGCGACGACCGTCGCGCAGCACGGTGATGCGGTCGCCGAGCGCGAACACCTCCGCCATGCGGTGCGAGATGTAGACGATGGAAACGCCGTCGGCCTTCAGCCGCGCGATCAGCGCGAACAGCAGCTCAGTCTCGCGATCGGACAGCGCCGCGGTCGGTTCGTCCATCACGAGGATGCGGGCGTTCTGGCTGATCGCTTTGGCGATCTCGACCATCTGCTGCTGCGCCACCCCCAGCTTGTCGACGACGGTGGAGGGATCGATCTCGAACCCGATCATGCCAAGCACACGCCTGGCGTCGGCGAGAATCTTGCTGCGGTCGATCGTGCCAGGGATGCGGCCCTTCGGCTCGCGGCCGAGGAAAATGTTCTGGGCGATATCGAGATGGGGCACGAGCGAGAATTCCTGGAAGATCACGGCAATGCCGAGCTTCTGCGCGTCCGCGGCCGAGTTGATCGCGACCGGCTCGCCCTTGTAGTAGAATTCGCCTGCATCGGCGCGATAGGCGCCGCACAGCACCTTCATCAGGCTCGACTTGCCGGCGCCGTTCTCGCCCAGCAACATGTGGACTTCGCCGGGGAAGACGGCAAAGGACACATCGTCCAGCGCCTTTACACCGGGAAACTCCTTGCTGATGCCGCGCAGCTCCAGCAGCGGCGTGGAGACGGCGGGCTCGACGGCCAATGCGGCGGTGCTCATGCGCGCGCTCCGCTTGCAAAGATCTTCCCGGGATTCATCAGTCCGTCAGGGTCGAGCGCAGTCTTGATCGACCGCATCACATCGACGGCCTCGCCGAGCTCGTCGGTGAGATAGTCGATCTTGCCGAGCCCGATGCCGTGCTCGCCGGTGCAGGTGCCGTCCATGGCAATGGCGCGGGCGACCATCCGGGCCTGAAGCGCCTTGGCGCCTTCGACTTCCTCCGGCCTGGCGGGATCGATCAGGATCAGCATGTGGAAATTGCCGTCGCCGACATGGCCGACGATAGGCGCCGTAAAACCGTGCTCGTCCGCGTCGCGCCGGGTCTCCGTGAGGCATTCCGCCAGCCGCGAGATCGGCACGCAGACATCGGTGATCACGGCGCGCGCGCCGGGGCGGAGGCCCAGGCCCGCATAGAGCGTGTTGTCGCGGGCGTGCCAGAGCCGGCTGCGATCCTCCGGTGCCTTGGCCCAGGCAAAGCCGTGACCGCCATGGTCGGCGGCGATTGCCTCTGCGGCCTCGGCCTGCTCGGCGACGGAGCTCTCGGAGCCATGGAATTCGAAGAACAGGGTCGGGGCTTCGCGATAGCCGAGCTTCGCATAGGCGTTGATGCCGCGCATCATGACGTCGTCGAGCAACTCGATTCGCGCCACGGGGATCGCGGATTGGATCACGGAGATCGCGGTGTCCACGGCGTTGTGCAGGCTGTCGAAGCTGCAAACCGCGGCCGAGATGGCCTGCGGGACGGGATGCACCTTCAGCGTGATCTCGGTGATGACACCGAGCGTGCCCTCGGCGCCGACGAACATGCGGGTCAGATCGTAACCGGCGGCTGACTTGCGCGCGCGCCTGGCGGTCCGGATCACGCGGCCGTCGGCCAGCACCACCTCCAGCGCCATGACGTTGTCCTTCATGGTGCCGTAGCGCACCGCCATGGTGCCGGAGGCGCGCGTGGACGTCATGCCGCCGATCGAGGCGTCGGCGCCGGGATCGATCGGAAAGAAAAGTCCGGTGCCTCGCAGCTCCGCATTGAGCTGCTTTCGCGTGATCCCGGGCTGCACGACGACATCCATATCGCTGTCGTGCACCGTCAGCACCTTGTTCATACGTGCGAAGTCGAAGCAGACGCCGCCCGCGACCGCGGCCGCATTGCCTTCGAGCGAGGTCCCGGCGCCGAACGGCACGATGGGCATATTCGCGCCCGCGCACAGCCTGACGATCTCCGCGACCTCCTGCGTGGTTTCAGGGAAGACGACGATGTCGGGCGGCAGGTTGCGATAATGCGACTCGCTCTGCCCATGCTGATCGAGCACGCTACGCGCGACGCTCGCGCGCGGGCCGATCATGCCTGTGAGGCGATCGGCCAATATGCTCGTGCTGACCCGCGGTCCCATCCTTGCTCCCTGTCTGCCTTGTCGTCGGACTCTCGTTTGTCGTTCAGCTTATGCGGCTCTTGCGTTGCTCGCGACCTGCTTCAGGCCGAAATCATAGTTGAGATGATAATATTCGCTGTCCACCATGCGACCATCGGGCGCACGGCCTGGCGGGCACCGCACAAATTCTCGAATCAAGCTGTCCTTGACGCCGAACACCACATCGCTGTCGAGATACTGGTCGCCGGCCACGAACACATGGGTCACGAGTTGCTCGAAGCCAGGCGCTGAAATCATGAAATGCACGTGCGCCGGGCGCCATGGATGGCGGCCCTGGACCGCCAGCATGTCGCCGACCGTGCCGTCATGCGGGATCGGATAGGCAGCCGGCTTGATCGACCAGAAATTGAAGCGGCCGTTCTGGTCGGTGTGGAAACGCGCGCGCATCGCAAGATCGCCGATCTTGTCGAGTTGCTGCACGTCGTAATAGCCATCATCGTCGGAATGCCAGACATCCACGACGGCGCCGGCGAGCGGCCGTCCGTCGACGGTCGACACCGATCCGGTGACGAGCATCGGATCGCCTTCCTTGGGACCGGAGATGTCAGCGCCGTTGTCTTTCTCGGGCGACGCCTGCACGAAGAACGGACCGAGCACTGTGGTCTCGGTCGCGCCTTCCGGCACCGGATGGTTGATCGCGTCGACCAGCATGGAGACGCCGAGCGCGTCCGACAGCAGGATAAACTCCTGGCGCTTGTCGTCGCACATGTGGCCGGTGCGGGTCAGGAAGTCGATGCCGTATTCCCATTCCTTCTGGGTCGGTCGCACCTCGCGGACGAAGGCATGAAGGTGGCGCACCAGCGCTTCGCTGACCTGCTTGATCCGCTGATCGGTTGCGCCCGCGATCCGCTCCAGCACGGCGTCGGTGATGGTGTTCTCGTTGAAGTTACGCATAGATGCCTCCGTGAATCAGAGTTTGGGCTCGCCGAGGCCGGACAGCCGCTCGATGTGCTTAACAGTCGCGATGAAATCGGCGTCGCCGTCGCCCTGCGCGACCAGCGAGCCATAGGTCTCCCGCACTTGGGCTGCGAGCTGAAGCGGCACGCCGACGGTGTGGCCGGCGCCGAGGATCAGATCGAGATCCTTGGCCATCTGCCTGCAGGAGAAGGTCGATTCGAAATCGCGGTTGCGCAGCGGCGCGGTCTTGTATTTCACCATCGGTGAGGCGACCGCGCTATCGTCGAGAACTTTCAGAATATCCTGCCAGCCGATGCCGCCCTTGCGCGCCAGCGCCAGGCTCTCCGCCATCATGGCGGCCGATACCGCGATCATCAGATTGACCGCAAGCTTCGCATATCGCGCTTCCTCGCCAGGTCCGAGATAGGTCTGGGCGCGGGTGAAGGCGGCGAACAGCGGCTTTGCGTTTTCGTAGGCGTCCTTCGGGCCCGAGACGAAGCAGCTCAGGGCGCCGGTGTGGACGATGCTGGCATTGCCCGAGACCGGCGCACGCAGGTAGAGGACACCGCGCGCCTGGGCGGCGGCGTCGACCTCTGCGGAAGCCTCGATGCTCACGGTGCTGGTCTCGATCAGGACAGATCCAGCAGCCATCGCGGCGATGAGGCCGGTGGGGCCGAGCAATGCGCCGCGCAAGGCCGCGTCATCGGGCAAGGACGTGACGATCGTGGCCTTGCCGTCGACGGCCTGGGCCGGTGAAGCGGCAATCGAAATGCCCTGCGCGCGCGCCTCGTCGAGCCGTGCGGCGCTCCGGTCGAACGCGGTCACAGCATAACCGGCCTTGGCGACGAGCACCGACATCGGCAGGCCCATCTTGCCGATCCCGATGAAAGCGATGTTCTTCGAAAAAGCTGTCATTGTTGTTGTCCTTGACGCCCTCAGGCGGCGTGTCCCTGTCGTTCGATGTCCTGCACCAGCCGCCGGCCGGATTGCACGAGCAGTTGCTTTTTTGCCTCCAGACCGTCGGCCAGCAGCCAACCATTCCGCTTCTTCCAGACGCCGCCGATCATGACGGCCTCGATATTGGCAAGGCTCGTCTGCATCACCACGGTGGAAACGGGATCGTGCACCGGGACGAGGTTGAGATCGGAGCAATCGATGATGACGAGGTCGGCGAGCTTGCCCGGCGTCAGCGAGCCGATCTGGCCCTCGCGACCGAGCATGCGGGCGCCTTCCGCTGTGATCCAGCGCAGCGCCTCGCGGACGGGGATCGTGGTCGTCGCCGGAATGGCGCCGCTGGCCTTGCGCGACTCGGCGTTGTCGAGTGCCCGCTGCATCGAGAGCGCAACGCGCGCGGCGGAGAGGAGGTCGCCGGCGAGCACGGATTCCAGATCGATGCCGATGGTCGGCCGCACGCCCCGCTTGAGCAGCCGTCCGGTGATCGGAAAGCCGTGGCCCTGGATCATTTCGTTCTCCGGCGTCACCGAGAAGGAGACGCCGAGATCGACCATCCGTTCGAGGAGATCATCAGGCAGGTCATTGCCGTGGACGATGTTGACGCCGGAGCCGACGAGGCCGGCCCCGATCAGCTTCTCCCAGCCGCCAGGCGTCTTGGCGGGACCACCGCCCTGATGCATCGAGGCGATCAGCTTGAGCTCGCGCGCCATGCGGAAATCGTGCATGGCGACGTCGAGCGTCGAATAGTGCGGGCCAAGGATCGCGAGCCCAAGCGTGACGAGGCCGTCGCGGTCGGCGAGGGGCCCCGCCAGCAGTCGCTCGACCTCACGGCGTGGATGCGGGATCTCCGAGAAGTGCGGTTCGCCCGGTTTCGGCTCGGGCTTGGGCGAGCCGTGGAAGAAGGCCGCGCGGATACCGCTCTCGATCAGGCCGCGGACGGCGGCGTCGGTATGATCGGGCGTCGGATTGTTGTGGCACCAGTCGACCAGCGTGGTGGTGCCGTGGTTGATCTGGTTCAGCGCGCCCACCAAGGTGGCGATATGGATGTCCTCGGGCCGGAAGACCGTTGCGAGCCCAGCATGCATGCGGCGGAAATATTCCAGCAGCGTCCAGTTGGCAGCATAGCCGCGTAAGCCCGTCTGCCAGGTGTGCATATGGGCGTTGATCAGGCCGGGGATGACGATGCGCCCGGTGCCGTCGATGATCTCGGCCTCAGTCGCGCCGCTGCCAAGATCTATCGATGGGCGCACGTCAACGATGCGGCTCCCCTCGATCAGCACATCGCTGTCAGGCAGATCGCCGATCGCGTCATCCATGCTGATGACGACCGCGGATTTGATCAGCGTGCGCCGCATCGAATCAGACCGCCGCTTTGATAGCGTCGGGCGGCTCGCCGGCCCAGGCGTGCGCGATCAGGTCGCGGATGGCGTTGCGTTCCAGCGGGCGCGGGTTCCAGTAGGCGTTGGTGACCGCGAGATCCGCGGCCTTGTCGATACCGCTTTCGGGCATGCCGATGTCGCGCAATGCGACCTTCGCACCCAGCCGCTTCGCGAGCTCGAAAAGTCCTTGCGATGCATCGGCGGCGCCGATTGCGCGTGAGATCCGCGCCATCGCATCGGGCACGGCCGGGGCGTTGTAGGCCAGCGCATGCGGCAGCACGATGGTATGGGTCTCGGCATGCGGCAGGTCGAAGGTGCCGCCGAGCGTGTGGCAGAGCTTATGATGCAGCGCCATGCCGACGGTGCCGAGGCAGACGCCGCACAGCCAGGCGCCATAGAGCGCTTCGGTGCGAGCCTCGCGATCGTCACCCTTGGCGGCGATGGCGGGCAGGGCACGTGCCAACGCGCGAATGCCTTCTTCCGCCATCAGCGACGTGACCGGATTGGTGTCGCGCGCGTAGAGCGCTTCGGCCGCATGCGCGATTGCGTTGATGCCTGATGTCGCGGCCAGGCTCGCCGGCAGACTCAAAGTGAGCTCGACATCGTAGATCACGGTCTCCGGCAGGATGGCGGCGTCGCGTACCGTTGTCTTCAGGCCGTTCTCGGTCTGGCCTACGATCGGCGTCATCTCCGAGCCGGCATAAGTGGTGGGAATGCAGAGCTGGTTGATTCCGGTGCGCAGGGCCAGCGCCTTGCCAAGTCCGGTCGTGGATCCGCCACCGAGGGAAATGACGCAGTCGGCCTCGCAGGCCTTCATCGCCGCGAGCGCCCGCTCCGTGACCTCGACCGGCGTGTGCATGGTCGCGCCCGGAAAGATGCCGGCGTAAAGCGGACCGAGCGCCGCGCCCAAGCTTTTGCCCTGCGCCTCCTGATGCGGCGTCGTCAGCACCAGCGCGCGCTTGCCGCCGAGACGCTCGACCTCGGCCTTGGCCGAGGCAAGCGTTCCGCTGCCGAACACGACGCGGCAGGGCAGGTTTTCAAAGGTGAACGTACCGATCATGCGCCGGTCTCTTTGATGGGATAATCGACCTGGAAGCGTCCGATCCGCAAGTCGCCCAGCGCCTCGCGCACGCGCAAATGTTCCGGGTGGGTGGCATAGGCCGCGAGCGCAGCGTGGTCGGTGAATTCGGAGAACAGAACGACGTCGCAGGCGTAGTCGACATCGCTGACATCGAGGCCGACCTCGATATGGGTGAGGCCGTCGATCCGGCCGCGCAGCCCCTCGAACAGGGTCTTGACCTTGACCCGGGCGGCGGAACGCTCGGCTGGCGTCTCCCCGCGCAGCCGCCACATCACGATGTGCCTGATCGGGCCCGACATTTCCCTGTTTCCTCGCCTGCTATCTTGCTTGTGTTTAGGCTATTTTGACTTGCGGGATGCGGAAATAAAGATCAATAATCGTAAGTCTCTTTTCCTATTTGCGAAAAAATGGACCGCCTGCTCCAGTTGGAAGTGTTCGCCAAGACGGCCGAGCTCGGCAGCCTGTCCAAAGCTGCCGAAGCCCTGCGCATGTCGAATGCTGCCGCGAGCCGCCATCTCAGCGCGCTCGAGGAGCGCCTTGCGGTCCGGCTGATCGAGCGCAACACCCGTCGGCTGTGGTTGACGGAGGCGGGGCAAGAGCTGCTGGAGCGCTCGAGCCGGGTTTTGAGCGAACTGGCGGAAGCAGAGGACATCGTCAGCGATCGCGCGCTGTCGCCGCAGGGCACGTTGCGGGTCACGAGTTCGCTGTCCTTTGCGGTGATCTATCTGGCGCCGATGCTGCCGGCCTTCCGCGCGCGCTATCCGAAGCTCAACATGCAGATCACCACCGCCAACCGGTACTCCGATTTCATCGAGGCCGGCATCGACGTGGCGATCAGGACGCGCGAGCAGGAGCCGGATTCGAACATCATCGTCCGCCGCATCGGCCAGATGCGGCGTGTGCTCGCTGCTGCGCCCTCATATCTCGCAAGCTGCGGCGAGCCGGAACAGCCCGTCGATCTCGCGCGCCATAACATGCTGGTCTACAATCTCGCCAACGATCCCTATTCGCTGCGCCTAAGCAAAGGCAACGGCGCGCAGACTGTCCGCATCACGCCGACGCTCGACAGCAATGACGGCCAGGTCATCCGCGGTGCCGCACTGGCGGGGCTCGGCATTCTCATCCAGCCGCTGTACATCGTGCAAAGCGATATCGCGGCGGGCCGTCTCGTCCCGGTCCTGTTGGAGTGGGAGCTGCCGCTGCTGACGATGAACATCGCATACCAGAACCGTGCCGGACTGCCCGCCAAGATCAGGGTCTTTTCAGACTTCCTGGTCAGCCACATCCGCGAGCATTCGCAGCCGGGGATCTGGATCGACGCGGCGAAGTGAGCGACATTTTCGAATTCAGGCGGCTTTGCAGAAGGCACATCCATTGAAAGCCAGGACATCCGGTACCGCATGGCGGCATGCCAACATCGGTCGGCTGCTCAACAACGCGGTGCGGCGCTTCGAAAGTCGTGTGCTCGAGCTGATGAGCGAGAAGGGGCATGGCGAAACGCGGATCGCGCATGTCGGCCTCACACGCAATCTCGACGTGGAGGGGACCAGACTGACGGAGCTCGCCCGCCGCGCTTCCATGAGCAAGCAGGCGATGGGCGAGCTGGTCGATCAATGCGCCGAGCTCGGCCTGGTCGATCGCATCGCCGATCCGACCGATCGGCGCGCGCGCATCGTCATGTTTACGCCAGCCGGCCGCAAATGGCTCGATGCGTTTCGCGATGCGGTCGATGTCGCCGAGCAGGAGATGCGCGCGGAGCTCGGCAAGGCCACGATGGATGCGATCCTGAAAGGTTTGGCGGTCTATGGCGCGACGTTCGACACGCTCGACGACGTGGATTAGGCTACCTTACCATGCAGCATAATGCTGGTAGGGAGAAGCGTCTTGGAAACATGTCTGACGGCCTCGGTGCTCATCGTGGGCGGGGGGCCGTGCGGCCTGATGCTCGCCAACGAGCTCGGCCGGCGCGGCGTGTCCGCGATCCTGGTCGATGAAAAGCCGGGCACGGCATTCAATCCGCAAGCCAATGCGACGCAGGCGCGCTCGATGGAGCACTATCGGCGGCTGGGTTTTGCCGACGAAATCCGACGCGAAGGTCTGCCAGCGGATTATCCGACCGACGTTGCGTACTTCACGCGCTACACCGGTTACGAGCTGGCCCGATTTCAGTTGCCGTCATCGTCACGCGCGGGCGAGCTCGTCAAGGGCATGTCGGGCTCCTGGAGCGCGGCCGAACTGCCGCATCGGGTCTCGCAAAAATATGTCGAGGCGGTGCTGCGCCGCCATGCCGAGAGAATCCCCGGAGTAAAGCTCAACTACGGCCACAGGCTGATCGGCTACTTAGAGAGCGGCGACGGCATCGTCGCCGACGTCGAATGTCTCGATGATGGCAGCCGATTTCAGATCCGGGCCGACTTCCTGGTCGGAGCGGACGGGCCGCGTTCGATGGTCCGGCAGTCGCTCGGGATTGCCTACGGCGGTGAAACCGGAATGCAGCGTGATTTCATGGGCGGCCGCATGCTGGCGGTCTATCTCCGTTCGCCCCGATTCTACGCGAGCGTCCCGCACGCCAAGGCGTGGATGTACAATTGCTTCAACGGCGACCGTCGCGCCTTCATGGCATCCGTGAACGGTCGCGACGAGTTTGCGTTTCATACGCAGCTTCGGTCCGATGAGGACGAAACTGCGATCACGATCGATGAAGCCAAAGCAGCGTTCCAGCGCGCCTGCGGCGCACCGATCGATTGCGAGGTGCTCTCGTTCCTGACCTGGACCGCCGGTCACGCGCTGGTCGCGAATGGAATGCAGCGGGGCAGGGTGTTCCTCGGCGGCGACGCGGCGCATCTGTTCACGCCGACCGGCGGGCTTGGCTACAACACGGCGATCGAGGATGCGGTCAATCTCGGCTGGAAGCTCGCAAGCGTCGTCAAGGGGGTGAGCCCGGCGGGGCTGCTCGACAGCTATGAGGTCGAGCGGCGTCCGGTGGCGCTGCGCAACACCGATTATGCGCGTCGCTTTGCCGACTCGCTCGGTCTGTTCGCTCCCGCGCCTGACATCGAGGATGCCACCGACGCCGGCGACGAGGCGCGGCGGACGGCGGGCGTCTATCTCGAACAGCACGCCCGCGCCGAATTCAACATCCCCGGCGTCACCTTCGGGGGGCGTTACGACGGCTCGCCGATCATCGTTTCCGATGGCAGCCAGCCGCCGCCGGACGCCGCGAACGTCTACGTTCCGAGCGCCTGTCCCGGCGGCCGCGCCCCGCATGCGTGGTTGGACGACGGCGTCTCCCTGTACGACCTGTTCGGGTTCGAGTGGACGCTGCTCCAGTTCGGCGAGGTCATGTCCGCGCATGCGTCAGTTGCCGAGACCATCCGCGCGATCGGGGTCGATGTGACACTCGTCACGCTGCCGAAATCCCTGCGCGATCTCTACGACGCCGATCTCGCTTTGATACGCCCCGACCAGATCGTGGCCTGGCGCGGCAGCGCGTCACAGGCCGGGATGATCGGAGGCGTCCTCGCCCGCGCACTTGGACACAGCGCGAGCGACGTCGCGCGCCTGGCCAGCTGATCGATCCTGCCGCCGCATCCGATCAGCGGCTGCGCGGCCAATAACAACAAGACAACAAATCGAAAAATCACACCGGAGGAGGAAACCGTGACGACAAGAGCATTGGAGGACTACGACGATCATGCCGCCACCGCCACCGCCACCGCCGAGCAGACGGCGAGCAGCCGCCGGCGTATCCTGATCGCCGGCACCATCGGCACCGCGATCGAATGGTACGACTTCTTCATCTACGGCCTGGTCGCGCCGCTGGTGTTCGATCAGCTGTTCTTTCCGAAGTTCGATCAACTCACGGCGACTATCGCGGTGTTCGCGACGTTCTCAGTCGGTTTCTTGGCGCGTCCGCTCGGCGGACTGGTGTTCGGTCATTTCGGCGACCGCCTCGGCCGAAAGTCCGTCTTGCTGTGTACGCTCCTCATGATGGGACTTGCGACCATGTCGATCGGTCTGTTGCCGACCTACGCCAGTGTGGGTGTGGCCGCGACGGTCGCGCTCGTCATGCTACGCTTCCTCCAGGGTTTTGCGCTCGGCGGCGAGTCGACCGCGGCGATCCTGATGGCGATCGAGACGGCGCCCGGCCACCAGCGCGGGTTCTCGGCCGCGGTGATCCAGGCCGCAGGACCTGTCGGCGTCGTGCTCGCCTCGTTTGCGGCGCTCACGATCTCGCGGCTGCCGGAAGCGGACCTGCTGTCATGGGGCTGGCGCGTTCCGTTCCTGATCAGCGCGGTGCTGGTCGCGCTCGGCGTCTACATGCGCCTGCGCATCGAGGAGAGCGCGACGTTCCGAAAGGCGAAGACGACTGAAGCAGCGCCTGTGGTCGAAGCAGTGCGGGAGCACTGGCGGCCGATCCTCATCGTGTTCTTCGCCGAGATGGCGCAGACATCCTATTTCTATCTGACGGCCATCTTCACCATCTCCTTCGCGACCCGTCAGCTCGGCGTCCAGAAGGACGTCATCACGCAGGCCGTGCTGTTCGCCAATCTCGTCGGGCTCGTAGCGATGCCCCTCATCGGCGCCTGGTCCGACCGCATCGGACGAAAGCGTCTGTTCCTGGCCGGCGTGGTGCTCGCAGCCATCTCGATGTTTGCATTCTACGGTGTGGTCGCGAGCCGTGACACGATGCTCGTGACGTGCGCGGTGATCCTCGCCGCGGGGGTGATCCATCCGCTGATGTTCGGGAGCGAAGGAAGCTATTTCCCCGAACTTTTTCCGACCCGCATCCGCTTCACCGGCGTCTCGATCGGAAAGCAGCTTGGGACGGTGCTGGGCGGCGGCATTGCGCCGCTGGTCGCCACCAGCCTGTTTGCGCAGACGGGCTCCACCTACGCGATCACAGGATACTACGTCGCGCTCGCGCTCGCGGCGATGATCGCGCTCGGCTTCGCGCGCGAAACCGGCAAGTCGCGGCTTCTCGGCTAGGACGAGCGCCATTACCAACATCAGGGAGGTTTTCATGGACGTCAGTCTTCTCATCAACGGGCAGGAACAGGCCGCTTCCAGCGGCAAGATGTTCGAGCGGCGCAATCCGCTGTCGCAGGAGGTCGCAAGCCGCGCGGCCGCCGCGACCGCTTCCGATGCCGACGCCTCGGTGGCGGCGGCCTCCGCCGCATTGCCAGGATGGTCGGCACTTGGCCCGAATGCGAGGCGCGCTCTGTTGCTGAAGGCCGCAGATGCCCTCGACGCCAAGCGCGATGCCTTCGTCAAGATCATGATCGCCGAGATCGGCACGACAGAGATCTGGTCGGCCTTCAACGTCAAGCTCGCGACCGGCATGCTGCGCGAAGCGGCGTCGCTCACCACGCAGATCGCCGGCGAGGTGATCCCGTCGGACAAGCCGGGATGTCTCGCGATGTCCGTTCGCCAGCCGGCCGGCGTCTGCCTCGGCATCGCGCCGTGGAATGCGCCGATCATTCTCGGCGTTCGCGCCGTGGCGACGGCGCTCGCCTGCGGCAATACGGTCGTGCTCAAGGCGTCCGAAATCTGCCCGGGAACGCACAGGTTGATCGGCGAGGTCTTCAAGGACGCAGGCTTTCCGCCCGGTGTCGTGAATGTCCTGACCAACGCACCGGCCGATGCGCCCGCTCTGCTCGAACGCCTGATCGCCAATCCAGCCGTGCGGCGGATCAATTTCACCGGCTCGACCCGCGTCGGTCGCGTCATCGCCGAGCTCGCCGGGCGCCACCTCAAGCCGGTGCTGCTCGAGCTTGGCGGCAAGGCGCCTCTGGTCGTGCTCGACGATGCCGACCTCGACGCCGCCGTCGCGGCCGTGGCGTTCGGCGCCTTTATCAATCAGGGCCAGGTCTGCATGTCGACCGAGCGGGTGATCGTCGACGAGGCGGTGGCGGCGTCCTTTGTCGAGAAGCTCGCGAAGAAAACGGCTGCGCTTCCGGCCGGCGACCCGCGCCGCGGTCCGGTGGTGGTCGGCTCGATGATCGACGAGGCGCCGGCCAAGCATGTGGTTGCACTGATCGATGACGCGACCGCCAAAGGCGCCGTCAAGCTCGCGGGCGGCGACCGGGTTGGCACAGTCGTTCCGGCCACCGTGCTCGACCGCGTGGTGCCCGGCATGCGCATCTACACCGAGGAGAGCTTTGGTCCCGTCGTCTCGGTGATCCGTGCAAGTGGCGTGGACGATGCCGTGCGGCTCGCCAACGATACCGAGTACGGCCTCTCGGCCGCCGTGTTCGGCCGTGACGTCGCGCGTGCGCTGACGGTGGCGCAGCGGATCGAGAGCGGCATCTGCCACGTCAACGGCCCGACCGTGCATGACGAGGCGCAGATGCCGTTCGGCGGCTTGAAGGGATCGGGCTACGGCCGCTTCGGCGGCCAGGCCGGCATCGCCGAGTTCACCGATCTGCGTTGGATCACCATCGAGACCCAGCCGCAGCACTATCCCTTCTAAGCGCGCCGCAAGCGAAGCCCACCAGGACGTCCATTCATGAATACGAAAGTTCTCACGGTTCGGGAAGCGACCCTCGGTGTGCTTCGCTCCTTTGGCGTTGATCGCGTTTTCGGCAATCCCGGCTCGACCGAGCTTGCCTTCCTCGGCGACTGGCCCGACGACATCGAATACGTGCTCGGTTTGCAGGAAGCCTGCGTTGTCGGCATGGCGGATGGCTATGCGCAGGCGACGGGGCGTCCGGCGTTCGTCAATTTGCACTCGGCGGCCGGACTCGGTCATGCCCTCGGCAATCTCTTCACCGCGTTCCGCAACAAGACGCCGATGGTCGTGACAGCCGGGCAGCAGGCGCGCAGCCTGTTGCGGATGCGACCCTATCTCTTCGCCGAGGACGCCGCACAGTTTCCAAAGCCCTATGTGAAATGGAGCGCCGAACCGGCGCGCGCCGAAGATGTTCCAGCGGCGATTGCGCAGGCCTTTCTCACCGCCATGCAGCATCCGCGCGGTCCGACATTCGTGTCGGTCCCGTCGGATGATTGGGCGCGGCCCGCAATCGCTCCGCCGGTCCGCCACATCGCGACGGAGTTTGCGCCCGATCCGGCGGCGATCGTTCGGCTCGGCGCGGCGATCCGAGCTGCCAAAAGGCCTATCTTCGTTGTCGGGCCCGACATCGATCGCGGCGGCTGCGTCGACGCGATGGTCGCTGTGGCCGAACAGGCGAGCGCGGCCGTTTGGGCAAGCCCGATGTCCAGCCGTTCGAGCTTTCCGGAATTGCATCCGCTGTTCGCCGGCTTCCTTCCGGCAGCACCAGGAGGTCTCGCCCGCGCCCTGCGCGGCGCCGATCTGATCATCGTGGTCGGCGCGCCGGTGTTTACTTTCCATGTCGAAGGACAATGCGAATTGCTCGACGACGGAACGCCGGTCTGGCAGATCACGGATGATCCGACGGAAGCCGCATCCGCTTCTGTCGGTGACACCATCATCAGCACGCTCCCGAAAGCACTGGCTGGGCTGCTGTCGGCGATGCCAGATATCGCTGAGCGCGAGGTGCCGGCCCCGCGCATGCGGCCTTCCGCTCCTGCCGCGCAAAATCCGATTCCGCCGAGCCATGCGCTCGCCCGGCTCTCGGCGTTGATGCCGAGCGATGCGATCGTGGTCGAGGAGGCGCCGTCGCATCGTCCTGCCATTCAACAATTCCTGCCGCGGCCGGGCGCGGACAGCTTCTACACGATGACGAGCGGCGGACTTGGTTACAGCCTGCCAGCCTCCGTCGGCGTGGCGCTGGCGCGGCCGGGCCGCCGCATCGTCGCCCTGATCGGCGACGGATCGGCGATGTATTGCATCCAGGCGATCTGGACCGCGGTGCAACGCCGCCTGCCGATCGCCTTCGTGGTCATGAACAATTCAGGCTATGGCGCGATGCGCGCCTTCAGCCAGCTGATGCAGGCGCATCGCCCGCCCGGAATTGACTTGCCCGGGCTCGACTTCGTGGCGCTCGCAAGGGGAATGGGTTGTCCGGGGCGGCGCGTGACCGATGCCGGGGATGTCGACTACGCCTTGACCGAAGCGTTGGCATCGAGCGGCCCGGCGCTGGTCGATATCGCCGTCGATGACGCCACGACGGACCTGTTCAGCCATCCGCGTTAGCTGGCGGTAGAGGGACTGGTTCGCGGCGACAGAACGGCCGATGGAAATTTGCCCCCAAAGGCGCGGGTCTTGGGTTGAACACGCGATCCGTCGATCACCTCGAGCTGTCCGCAGCGGTTCAAGGTGTGCAACTTCCTGCCGGGCCATACCGGTCCGGGCCTCAGAGAGTGACGGACGATCTGCTTGAACGTCGTCGGCGATAGTTCGACGATTTCCGCCAGCGCGAGCGCTGCGCCGTAGCCGTCGGCACAATCCTGGACCGGTCGCCACAATTTGTCATTGATGGTGACGAAACTCCCCGCAGGTCGCGTGCTCGCGCGATCGATCAGGACCGGGTTGCTGGCGTGCGGCAACCAGGGGCCCATGAGGTGCTCGGCATAATAGATCGCCAGCGAATCCGAATAGCCGCCGGTGCCGTCGCGCCAGGCTCCGAACAGATAATTCAGGCCGTTGTGCCGGGTGATCGTGGCATCGGCCAGCTCGACGCCCGAAAGCAGCGTTGCGTGCCGCTCCCATTTGTCCGGAAACCGAACGCATTTATAGAGGGCGACGTCCCCATTGATCGAGCTCTCCGGGATCATCCACAACGCGCCATCGTCCTCGATGAGGAACGGATAGGAGAGGTGCCAAGGCTCCTCCAGAACGGGGACGACCGCTCCGATCGGGCCGGCGTCGTTGAACTCGATCGCGGAAATGATGCCTTTTCCAACCCGGTGATCAAGGTCTTCAAAGAAGACGAATGCTCTTCCCTGCCAGGTGATGGGGAAAGGATCGGCGTAGAAGTGGTTTCCCGGATCGGCAAGGACGTTCCACGAAGGCCCTGACAGATCTCCGGTCTGCCAGACGCCTGCGCCCTTGTTGATGCGCCATCCGACATGCCAATGCGGGGCATAGCAGCAGAGCCGATAGATCTCCTTGGCGATCGATATGGCGAGCCCGCGCGCGACGTACGCCGCCGGCGGGCGGCCGTTACCAATTCGGGCGGGGCGTGCCAGCTGCGGCACGATGCGTGGCCGTCCCGACAGGATGGCCGCCAGCATGGTCAGGGTTCGCGCCATGACCGTGTCGAGCGCGCCGCTCAAGCCGGCTGCGATTTCTCCGGAGGGGTGGCCGCGATCGAGGACTGCACCGTCGACCTCGTCGATGATTTCGATCACGGGCAAATCGCCGGCGAGAATGGCTGCAAGGGCGGCGTTTTCGCCTGCGGCTCCATTGAACAGCGGGCGGAGATACTGCCGGGCGGAGCAGTTCGGACCCCGCGTGGCACTGGTGAAATCGACGATGACATCTGCCGTCCCGGCGCGAGCCTGCATTCGTTCGGGACTGATCATCAGCCTGTCGGTGCCGCTGTGCTTGCCTTTGTGCAACACCAAACGTTCGAGCTCGAACAGCGCGTCGAGACCTGTGGGGCGCGGCTCTGTCGTTGCCGTCCATATGATCTGGACCGGGACATCCCGGCCGTCGACCGACAGCGTCTCGCGGCCCATCCACTGCCGCGCATGCTCAATTTCACAGCGAAACTCGATGGTCATGTCGAGCCGATCCGTTTCAATGCGTCCCGATCAAATGACCTGGCCGAGAATTCGAACGTATTCCTCCACCATGGCATCCACTGAATAGCGCAGCTTCAGGCCTTTGGCGTTTTGCCGCAGTTCGTCGCTCAGTTTTTGGTCCGTCAGGAGCCTGGAGACGGCCGCGGACAGCTTGGTACGATCGGTGGCATCGACGAACAGCGCTGTCGGTTTGCCTTCGACGGACAACACCTCGCGCAAGACCGGAAGATCGGTGACGACGGAGGGAACGCCGGCGTTTGCGGCCTCCACGGCGGCGAGGCCGAAGGTTTCCGCCTGTGTCGGAAATACGAACACGTCGAGAGCGGCGAGAAACTCCGCCATCTGGTGCGGGGTGATTTCGCCGAGCAGATGCAGCCTGTCCGATACTCTCAACTCAGCTGCCAACTGCCGCAGCCGGGCCTCGTCGGCTCCCTGACCGGCCAGTGCGAGATGCCAGGACGGTTGATCCGGCAACAGACGTATCGCCGCATCGAGCCGCTTGTGCGGGTGCAATCTTGCTGCGCAGCCGAGCACGGTGCGATCCGGCGGCAGATTGAAGTTCTGTCGCGCAGCTTGCTTCGTCAGCGTGAGGGCCTTGTTGTCGAAGCCGTGCGGGACATGCACCATGCGCGCGCGATAAGCCCTGGGGTAGCGCGAATACTCGCGCTGCATGTCCAGCGAATTGAGCGTGATGCGGTCGAAGAAGCCGAGGCTGCCCATGGCGATGTCGGCGATACGGACCGGCCAGCTCATCGACAGCGCGGAGGAAACCTGATTGGCGATGACAGGCGCGCGGCAGATCAAGCGCGCCACGCCGGCGCCGATGACATTGCCGAAGTGCTGAAACGTCAGAACGGCGTCGGGCCTGGTGGCCTTGATGTGGCCGCCGAGCGTCCACAGCATTTGCAGCAGCGCCAGCGGATTTCCCGGCCGGCTCGACGCGCAATAGATCGTGTCCGGCGGCTCATCGAACGATTCCGACTTGCGGAAGAAGAACAGATTGGTGACCCGATAGCCGCGGGCGGTCAGCCCGGCGCCAAGCAGGCGCGAGATCTCCTGCGCACCGGCGTTCTCGGCCTGGGTCTGTACGAGGAGGACGTGCAGCTTTCGTCCGCTACCGTTGGACGGCGGAAGTGCTGTCGCAGTCGTCTCGCCCAACGCCCTGTTTGGCTGATAATGGAGCACGGATCCCGACCCATTGAAGAAACGAATTTTTCACCTTCTTAACCGCCTATCTACCATGCGGGCATCGCGCGGACACCGACTAGCAAGAAACGGAGTTAATGCGCCCTGCCGCAAGGGCGTCGTTCACCAGGGTATTCCGGCGGTTCCCGACGAAGCGAAGAGGACGTGGGTAACTGCCGACCAGCCATCGATGTTCAGGTTGGAGCGGGCCACTGAGAGCGTGCGAAAACGACTCTGCCGGTGCGCTGACGGTCGCCGGTGCGCTCCTTCATGCGGGACACGCCCGACGTATTCTGACGCTCTATTCACCATCCGCGGCACGGACCGCGTAGGCGCTAGGCTTCGACGCCGAGAAACGCAGAAGCCCCAAAATCGAGGGGTCGACGCCGGTTCGCCGGCGACAGATGATGTTGAGGGCGATGGTCGCGAGCGCCAGCGATACAGTGGCCGAGATTGCTGCGCCAAGAACGCCGAGCCAGGGAATGAGGACGAGAAATCCGATTAGCCGCAGCGCTACGTTCCCGGCAATCACGGGGACATACTCGCGCTCATAGCCAGTCAGCTGCAATATCGCCGCAGACGGACCGCCCGCCGCCTGGAACGCCGTTCCGATGGCGAGCACGATCAGAACCCAGTGCTGCGCAGCGAAATGCGGCCCGAACAGGTTGAGCAGATGGGGACCGCCAACCCAGATCAGGAGTAGTCCGCTGACTACGCACACCGCGGTCACTTCCGCCATGAGCCGCAACGTTCGCTCGAATTCCTGATGGTTCTTGCTGAAGTACAGCGAGGGGAGCCGACGTGCGCCAAAACTGTACAATGCGGCCGACAGCATGGCGAAGATGTTGGCGAGGCGCGAAGCGGCAAAGTAAATTCCGGCGGTTGCCGGGTCCAGCATCCAGTAGACCAGAATGACGTCGAAATATTGGTTCGCGGCTTCGAGGATGGATGCGGCCCAGAAATGAAGCGCGCTCGATCTCCAGCGCGACGGCTCGGAACGCACCGTCGTGCCGCGGAAATCCGGCAGAACTCGCGCAATCGCGATGATCTGTGCAACCAGCCCGACGGACATGGCAAGCGTCATCACGGCGATCAATTCGGCGGGATCGAGCAGCCGATGGCCGGACATGATTGCGAGCAGAAACAGCACGACGCTGACTCGCCAGAAGAACTCCCTGTTTCCTTCTCCCATGAGAATGCTGACCAGCGAGCGTGCGATCTGGCTGCCAAGCATCAGCCCCGCATTCACGGCCGTGTAGGCCGACACCGCGACAACCAGCAGCCACGAGGCGCCTTTGATGTTGGCGCCGATCGCGATTGCGCCGATCGCAATCAGCATCGCGACGGAGGAAATCTTGAAGCTCGATAGCAGCACGCCTTTGGTGAGATCGGGCTGATTTCCAGCCCGATACTCGTTCAGAAATCGCACCAGCAGCGATTCCTGGCCCACCAGACCGACGACCGCAGCCATCTGGGCCACCGAAAGCCAGGTCGCAAAGATGCCGAACCCATCGGGCGACATCGTTCGTGCCGCAAGCGAGAACAACGCGAACGCAAGCGCGCCGCTACCAACCTTGAGAAGGATGGTTCCGGCAACACCGCGAGTCACGTCGCGCCGCATGAACTGGACGATGGATTCGATCATGGAAATTTAAGAGGCAACTTCCCCTGAAGAGACATTTTCCGATTACCTCCAAAAGCCTAGCATGCCGAAAAATCGCGAGTGTTAATGGACGGTCTCCGTGATCCTGCCGACCGCGGCGACGTCGCGGTCATGCCTGGTGCTTCACTATGGAACATCGCTGACCCCACTGTCCCGGATAGAGCAAAGTGCAGCCCAATCGCGTGGCGGCATAGCGCCGCATCGACGGCCGATGAGGCGAGATGAGCCGCTGGAATGCGGACCAGCTCGCCGGGAATAGCCGTCCCGAGCAAGGCGCGTGCCGGACCTCATCGGGCCGGGCAGGTCTCCGCTGCATTAACCGAGATATCGAGAAATGATCGCGTTTGGTCCTGCGATGCGACATCAGGCGTGAGAATTGCTCAGGCAATCATCATTGACCGTGGGAGCCTGCACCATGACGGCGGATAGCAACGTGCCCGAGCCGATTGCCGCAGCCGGCACTTCGACGATCGCCGCCGACATCGCGATCGTTGGCGGCGGCCTTGCGGGCTCGCTCGCGGCGGCCGTGCTCGCGCGGTCGGGGCATCGTGTCGCTCTCGTCGACAAGCGCGCGGTCTATCCGGACGAGTTCCGGGTCGAGAAAATCGGCGGCCATCAGCTGGAGATGTTGCGCAAGCTTGGCTTCCTCGACGCGCTCGAAAACGTGGCCTGCCGGTATGACCAGGTGCTCAATATCAGGGAAGGCAAGGTGGTCGATGTCAGCGTCGGCCGGGCTTACGGACTTCCATATGCGGATCTCGTCGCCATGGCGCGCAGCCAACTGCCTGATCCGTCGAGCCTGATCGTCGACGAGGTCACCGCCGTCAAATGCAGCGACGATATCCAGCATATCGAGCTCGCGTCCGGGAGGCGCTTGACAGCGCGCCTCGTCGTTCTGGCCACGGGCATGGCGGGCGTTCTCGGCTACAAGCTCGGCATCAAGCGGCGCGTGCTGGCCGAGCGTCATTCGGTCTCGTTCGGCTTCACGATCGCCCGCCGGGATGATGCGCCGTTCGACTTCGAGGCGCTGACCTGTTACGGCGAGCGCACGGCGGACGGCATCGATTATCTCAGCCTGTTTCCCGTCCGTGCTGGCGTGCGGGCAAATCTCTTCATGTTCCGCGACCCGACCGATCCGATCATGCGCGAGTTGCGCCGCGAACCGGAAGCGACGGTTTTGCGCCTGCTGCCGGGATTGCGCGCCTACCTCGGCGATTTCCGCGTGATCGACCGGGTGCAGAATTGGGTGATGGACCTGTCCGTCGTGGAGGGACACCTTCAGCCCGGCGTCGTGCTCATCGGCGACGCCTTCCAGACCAATTGTCCGGCCGCTGGCACCGGCGTTGCCCGCCTGCTGGTCGACGTCGAGCGCCTCTGCACCGAATATGCGCCGCGTTGGCTCGGGACCGAGGGCATGAGCCAGGAGAAGATTTCGGAATTCTATTCCGATCCCGACAAGGTCGCGTCGGACCAGCAATCACTGAAGATGGCGCGCTTCCGGCAGGCCCTGACGTCCCGCAACGATATCGGCTGGGACGTGCGGCGGCGGCTGCACTTTCTGCGACGCAGTATCACCCACCGGGTCGATCAGATGCGTCCGGGCTGGCTCGCGCATGTTCGAAGCGCGCTACGCGCCTGAGAGCCGCGCCCGTCGGCGCCTCGCGCCGGTCAGCGCGTCGGCGTTGAGGTGCGGGTTGGCAGAAGCCTGAACTCCGACATTCGCTTGGCGGCCAGTTTGAGCCAAGGCGCCTGTTTGAGTGCGAACAGGGAGAAGGCGCCCGTGGTGCTGCCGGCCTGCGTGACGGTCCACATCGGCGAAGGCTCCGCGCCGAACTGCTTCTTGTAAGGCTCGTCGCCGATGGTGAAATCGAGCATCTGATCCCCACGCTCGATGCAATCCTTCGCCACCTGCTCGAACATCAGTGCGCCCAGGGACTGGCTCTTGTATCCGGCAATGTCGAAGGCGCCCATGATCACGAGGAATCTACCGCGATGGCAGAGACCGAGCACGGCCGCAATCACCTCGCCGTTCATCTTCATGGCATAGAGCCGGACAAAGGAGCCGAGACCGCGGTGCGCTATCTCGGAATAGAAGCCGTAATATTCGGGGCGCTGGAGCAGATCTCCGTCGCCATGTGCCTGAAAGCGCGGCCCGCGAAATTTCTTCATCACGTCCAACACCTCCAGGACGGAGGCGCTGTCGCTGCAGCATGAAAAAATTACGTCGCCCTTCTTCTGGAGCTGCCGGGCTTTCTTTGCGAGCTCCTTCTGGTAGGAACGATCCAACGCACTGGCGCGCCATTGTTCGAATGGCGTGACGAGAACGGTGGCGTAGGCATTGGTGTCCATCGCTATGCGGCGGGGCGCAGCCAGAAGGTTCTCGATCGGAAGCCGTCCATCCGGCAGCTTGGTCATCCGGAGCAGATCGAACGGGCGGACGAGGCATCGAATTTCTGCGCACGCACTCTCGTCCTTGAGCAGCTCGGAAAATACCTGCGGGCTGCACACCGGCGCCAGATAGTCGGAGACGCGGAGGTCGGCGAATTCGACCGTCCGTATCGGGCCGCGCCGGATCCGTAGCAAGGGCAGCACCATCGCAAGGGCGCCCGTCGCGCGGTGGCGGACCACAACAACCAGAGGAGTTGCCCCCGCATGAGACGCGAGCCTGGTGTAGAGGGTGTCCAGCCAGAGCGGATGCTGGAACGCGGTGGCGGCCGAGTTGTCAAACAGCTCCGCGTAGTCGGGCGACAGGAAGTCGAATCCCTGCTCGATGGCGATGTTGAATTTGTTGCTAGGTCTGTTCATGTGCAACCAAGAAAACAGATGGCTCGGGGTGGTCGATGGAGCCGGATCTACGCTCTATAGCAGGGTCGTTGCGGGGGAGACACCGGCGGCGTGTGATTTGCATTAATCCTTCGAGCAAGGCTCGTATGGTTACCAAACCGTTAATTTCCTGATCGAGCGGCCTCGCGGCATGGAGGTTGACCTATGAGAGAAATTACAGGCCGCGCTTAAGGAAAGTCAGACGGAGGTGGACTCCGTGGAACCCGGGAGCGCGCAGCCGCGTCTGCGCTTACAGGTCTCAGGCTGAGACGCGTCGGCCGAAACAGCCACGACCGCGTCAACCCCTCTTTTCAAATATATTCCACTTTACCGAAATTCGGAAACGGCGTATGTGTCGCTCATCCCGGCTCGTTCTTGAGGGGCGATCTTGTGGTCGTCACGTTCGCAAGCCGGGCTTGCGGTGGACGCGGCAGTGTTCGGGTGCGAGAGGTGTGGGCAGGGCGGATTGCTCTCCGTGAGCCCAAAACTTCGTTCCGACGAGCGGCGCTGTTAGGTTCGTCTCGTCATCAGGTCGGCGGCAACGTGCACAACGCCGTCGAAACCGGTGGCGAAATGGCGAACCGTGCGTACGGCAAAACCGTGTGGTCCTGGCCGTCGTTGCTACGGTCAAGCCCTGGCGAATGCGGCATCTGCGTCAACCGGCGCGATGTCGGTGAATTTCGCTGGGACGAGGGAGGCCAGCAGGAACTCGGCTCCCGGGAGAGCACGGCATAAGCCGTCCAACCATCGCGCAGGGAAGGCCGAGTGATTGGCTACACCTGTATGCTGCTGTGCGGTTTTCCTGCGTGTGCTTTTCGCGCAGCGGACCGCGGGTGCCAGCCGGCACCCGGCCTTCCCTGCGCCCTCTTGGATAAGAGGGTGGAGTGACGAAGCAAAGCTCGGGCGAAATGCGCCGCGAGAACGCGACTGTGCGTCCGCCTACCCAGAGAGTCCGGTTCGGGCACCGATGCCTTGTCCCTACCGATGGCTTGTCCCTAACGCTAGGGACAGACGCGTTGCTGCGATCCGCTTAGCATGGTCCGCCCGGTTGCTCGGGACCGCGGGAGGAAACGCGTATATCGGACGACATGCCTTCTGAGCAACGACGGTGCCCCTGGGGAGCAGTGCAACCTCGAGCCGGGCGCCCGATGCAGCCGGCGGAGTCATCAAGGCGGACAAGGAGGAACAGGATATGAAGATCGGTTTCGCGCGAGCCTCGCTTCTTGTGGCATGCGTCCTTTATGGAACTGCTGCTCACGCGGACATCAAAATTGGAATTGTGATTTCAGCAAGCGGCCCGGGATCCGCTTTGGGCCAACCGCAGCTCAAGACGGTTGCAGCTCTTCCGAAAGAAATCGGTGGAGAGAAGGTCACCTACATCGTCCTGGACGACGAGTCGGATTCGACCAAAGGGGTCCAGAACGCACGCCGGCTGGTGATCCAGGACAAGGTCGATGTGCTGGTCGGCTCCTCTCTGACCCCGGTGACCATGCCGATGCTGGATGTCGCGCTCGAATCGAAGACGCCGCTGCTGTCGCTCGCTGCCGCTACCGCCATCGTTCAACCGATGGATGAGAAACGCGCCTGGGCTTTCAAGGTCGTTCCCAATGACGACCTCATGGCGGCCGCCATCCTCAAGCATATCGCGAAATCAGGCGTGAAGACGCTGGGCTATATCGGCGTTTCGGATGGCTACGGCGAGGGCTACTACAAGGAGGTGAGCCGCCTCGCGCCCACGTTGGGGCTGACCGTAACCACACATGAGGTCTATGCGCGAGCCGACACCAGCGTCACCGGTCAGGCGCTGAAGGTGATGTCGACCAATCCCGATGCCGTCTTCATCGCCTCCGCAGGAACCCCGGCGGTCTTGCCGCAGCAGGCGCTCCGCGAGCGCGGATACGCCGGGAAGATATTTCAAACACACGGCGTGGCCAGTGAGGAGTTCATCAAGCTCGGTGGCGCGAACGTCGAAGGCGCCGTATTCGCGGGCGAGGCTTTCACCATTGCCGCCGATCTTCCCACGGGAGATCCGTTCCGTCGCTCGACGGAGGAGTTCGTGACCGCGTATGAAGCGGCGAACGGGCAAAAGCCCAACATGTTCGCTGCTCACCTCTGGGATGTCGTCGCGCTGATAGGAAAAGCTGCACCGGATGCGCTGAAGACGGCAAAGCCTGGCACAGCCGAATTTCGCGCGGCTCTGCGCGACGCACTCGAGCGTGGGCAGAACATCTATCTCAACAATGGGCTGTCGAACATGAGCAAGGCCGATCACAACGGCTATGATGAGCGCTCGGCCTTTCTGATCAAGGTCGAAGGCGGGAAGTTCCGCCTCGCAAAGTAGCGGGGCGCCAATCAGTTTTGTACGAGCGGGTGGCGGGACACCATGCCTGCGCCGATCTGGTCCGGTGGTCCGTTTTGGGGATCCAGAGATGGCTGTCGGGGATGGGGGCGCTCTCCATTCCCGGGCGTCCAACGCGGCGTGAGATGAACAAGAAAAATCGATTTTCGATTTTCTATTGACCCTTTCCCATTGCCTTGCCATCATTCCACCCATGGGTCCGCTTCAGTTTCATATGACCGGAGGCCCCGGGGACGGTCCGCGCAGCCTGACATCGGCGTTGCACGAGCGCTTGCGCGCCGACATCCTGGCGACGCGGCTGCTTCCGGGCCAGAAGCTGCATATCTCCGGCCTCGCCAAGCAGTTTTCCGTGAGCCTTGCCGCCGTACGTGAGGCACTTTCCCGGCTGGTCGCCGACGGGCTCGTGCTGGCGTCCGACCAGCGTGGCTTCCGGGTGAGCCCGGTGTCGCTCGCTGATCTCGCCGACGTGACGCAGACCCGGATCGATATCGAAGGCCTTGCGCTCCGTCGCTCGATCGAGCGGGGCGACGATGCCTGGCTTGTCTCGGTGAAATCCGCCTGGGCGGACCTGAAGGCGGTTCCCTATCGCTACCCCGACGATCCGACGGTGCATTATGAAGAGTGGGTGGTGCGCCATCGCATCTTCCATCGTGCGCTGGTCAATGCCTGCGGCTCACCGTGGCTGCTCGGCTTCCGCGACGTGCTGCACGAACAAAGCGAGCGATATCGCCGCCTCTCGATCCGCAGGGAAGTCGGCAAGCCGCGCGACGTTGAGGCTGAACACAGGGCGATTGTCGCTGCCGTCGTCAAACGCGACGCGGACGCGGCGGTTCGCGCATTGTCAAAGCACTTCGGCATCACCAAAGAGTTTGTCGAGCTCGCCGCGCCTCGCATTGCGGAGGTGAACGGCGCAAACTGACGATCCGGACAAATCCGGCAAAGAAAAACAGAGACCGGGAGGAAACAGATCATGAAAATAACTCGCCGCAAGGCGCTATTGGCGTCGCTCTTCGCAGCCGGCGTGCTCGCCGGCCCTGTCGCCGCGGCCGAAACCATTCGCGTCGGCCTGCCGACCAAGACGTACTGGCCGACGACGATCGCCGAGACGGCCGTGCGGCAGAAATTGTTCGAGAAGGAAGGCATCCAGGCCGAGCTGACGATCTACCGCAGCGGTGCAGAGACGTTCGAAGGCATGGCTGCGGGCGCGGCCGATATCATCCTCGATCCGCCCTCGCTGGTCTCCGCGGGACGAAAGAAGGGTGTGATGTCACGGATCGTGGCCAATGCCGCGATGGGAAATTTCGGCTGGCAGTTGATGGTCCCGGCCAAGTCGACGCTCGACGTCAAGGGCCTCAACGGCAAGAAGGTCGCAATCACCGCCGCCGGCTCAGGTTCCGACCTGCTCGCACTATGGACACTCCAGGACAAGAAGATCGATTTCACGCGCGTTCCGGTTGGTGGCGGCGGTCTGGTGCCGAACCTCCTGGCAGGCAACGTCGAGGCCGCTGTGGTCTATTCGCCGCTGAGCTTCCAGATCTCGAAATCGGGCGAAGCGAAGTCGATCCTCGATTACGCCACGGCGGTGCCGCCGAACCTCACGGCAGGCTGGATCGTGCTCGACAAATTGGCGGAGACAAAGCCTCAGTTGGTTCAGAAGGCGGTGAACGCCCTCTATGGCGCAGTTGCGTTCATGCGCGCCAATCGGGACGTGACCGTCAAGCTGATCGCCGAGCTCTACGAAATGCCGGCCGAGATCGCCGCCCTGGAATACGACAACACGATCATGAAGCTCGAGACCAGCGGCGACATGGGCGCGCCCGACGTGAACGCGGCCGTGCAGCTGTCGCTGGACCTCGCCAAGCTCGGCGGGCTCAAGGACATCGTACCGGTCGAGGAAGTGATCTCGACCAGGTTCAAGCCGGTTCCGACCAAGCCGTGACGATGCAGAACTCACTCGCCATCAAGCTTGCACGGATCGCGATCGTCATCGCGGTCCTGGCGCTGTGGGAGGTGCTGTCGCGCACCGGCATCGTCAATCCGCGCCTGCTGCCCTCGGCGTCCGACACGTTCGCGACGCTCGGCGACCTCCTGCAGCGCGCGGCCGTGCGGAAAGACCTGATGGTGACTGCGACCGAAGTACTGGCCGCGTTCGCGTTAGCCGTCCCCTTCGGCGCCGCGATCGGCTTCCTGCTTGCGGAGAACCGCTACTTCGCTGAGGTGGCCAAGCCGCTGCTGTTCTTCGCCTTCAGCATCCCGAAGTCGATCTTCCTGCCGATGTTCATCCTCGTATTCGGCGTCGGGTTCGCCCAGAAGGTCGGCTTTGGCTTCTTCTCCACGATCTTCATCGTGATCATGTCGACGACCACGGCGGTGGAGTCGGTCAAGGTCGAGCATCTCACGGTGGCGCGCTCCTATGGCGCAACTCCGATGCAGACCGCGTTCCGGGTCTATCTGCCGAGCATGCTGCCGGTGCTGCTCGAGGCCCTGCGAATCTCCATGATCTTCAACCTCACCGGCGTGATCCTTGCCGAGATGTACGCCTCGCGCGACGGCATCGGCCACCAGATCGCGACCTGGGGCGAGAACTTCCAGATGAAGCAACTCCTCGCCGGGGTCGTGATGGTCGCCGCGATCGCCATGACCTTCAACGAACTTGTCAGATGGGTGGAAACGCGATGCAGCCATTGGCGAACGTGACCCCGTTGAAGCCTCCCGCGCGCGCCGGCGCGATCGAGGTGAAGAATGTTGGGCAGGTCTTCAAGACCAGGTCTCAGGACGTCGTCGCCCTGGAAGACGTCTCGCTCGATATCAAGCCGGGTCGCTTCGTCGTGCTGGTCGGCCCGAGCGGTTGCGGCAAGTCGACCCTTCTGATGATGATGGCGGGCCTGCGCCAGCAGACCTCGGGCTCGATCACCATCAGTGGCGCGCCGATTCTGCAGCCCGACCCGGACAGGGTCGGCGTGGTGTTCCAGGAGGCGAGCCTGTTTCCCTGGCTGACGGCCGAAGACAATGTCGAGTTTCCGCTGGCGCTGCGTGGCGTGCCCAAGGCGGAGCGCCGCGCCAAGGCGCAGGATGCGCTCACGCTGGTCGGCCTCGACGGCTTCGGCAAGCGCCATCCGCACGAGTTGTCAGGCGGCATGAAGCAGCGCGTCTCGATCGCGCGCGGGCTGGTGCAGGACCCGCCGGTGCTGCTGATGGACGAGCCGTTTGCTGCCCTCGACGAGCAGACCCGCATGACCATGGGTGACGAACTGCTGCGCATCTGGGCGGCGACCGGCAAGACCGTCGTCTTCGTCACACACAGCCTCACCGAAGCGGTCTATCTCGCCGACGAGGTGATCGTGATGTCGGCGCGGCCCGGCCGCATCGTCGATCATCTCCAGGTCCAGCTGCCGCGGCCCCGCACCTATGAGATGCTGAGCGGCGATGCCTTCGGGAGCTTGCGCGACCGCATCTGGCGGCATATCCGCAAATCGGCCTGAGGCGGAGATGAGCGCCAAAATAAGTGCGAAGACGCTGCGACGTCTGATCGTGATCGGCTTGATCGCGCTGTGGGAGCTGTTGCCGCAAACCGGTCTCATTCCCGAGCTGTTCTTGCCGTCGCTTTCGTCGACGCTGATGGCCGGATGGACCGACGCGGCCGAATACGGTCACGCGCTCGCAGTGACGCTTTATGAGGTGCTGATCTCCATGGCCTTCGCCTGCGGCGGCGGCATCCTGCTTGGCGCTATCGTCGGCAGCCTGCCGCGTCCGCGCGTCCTGATCATGCCGATGGTGTCGAGCCTCTATGCCGTGCCGCTCGTGATCCTCTATCCCGTCTTCACGGTGTGGCTCGGCATTGGCTCGGAATCCAAGATCGCCTTCGCCTCGATTTACGGCTTCCTGCCAACGATGCTGGCCACCGCCGCCGGCATCCAGACCATCGACCCTCAACTCCTGCTCGCGGCACGCAGCATGGGCGCCACGCTGAGCCAGCGGCTGGTTCGCGTCATCATTCCCGCGGCGATTCCGACAGTGCTGTCGGGGCTCCGCGTGGGAGGCGCACTGGTGATCGTTGGCGTCGTCGTCTCGGAGATGCTGATCTCCTCGGCCGGCATCGGTTATCTGATCTCGCGCTACCGCACGATCCTCGATAGTCCGCACGTGTTCGCCGGCGTCCTCCTCGTGCTGTTCATGGCGATCGCCTTCAACGCCGCGATCCGGTGGATCGAACGCAAGGCGGCGATCTGGCAGACCGGCACGCGCGCTGGTCAGGCCAACGATGACATCGCATCGGGCGCGATGCAGCCAGCGACCTGAGGAAATTCCGCGTGTTTGATCTGACCCTGACATTCGACAACGGCCCCGATCCCAACGTGACGCCGCGCGTGCTCGACATTCTCGGAGAGCGCGGCATCAAGACCACGTTCTTCGTCATCGGCGAGAAGCTCGCCGATCCCGCGCGGCATGGCCTTGCAATCCGGGTGCACGGGGAGGGGCACTGGATCGGCAATCACACCTTCACCCACAGCGTCCCGCTCGGCGAGCAGCCGGATCGCGCGACCGCGAAGAACGAAATTGGCCGCACGCAAGCCGCGATCGGTGATCTCGCCCATCCGCAGCGCTGGTTCCGGCCGTTCGGTGGCGGCGGCAATCTTGATACGCGGCTGCTGAAGCCATCCGTCGTCGACTATCTCGCCGGACACAAGCATAGCTGTGTGCTCTGGAACGCGATCCCTCGCGACTGGGACGATCCCGACGGCTGGACCGAGCGCGCCCTTGTCCAGTGCGGCCAGCAGCCTTGGACGCTGATGGTTCTGCACGATCTTCCGACCGGGGCGATGAACCATCTGGAGCGGTTCCTCGACCGCGCCGAGGCGGCCGGCGCCCGTTTCCGCCAGGATTTCCCTCCACAATGCGTTCCGATCCGCAATGGCGCGATCGCACTTCCGATCAACGACTATGTTTCCTCCATCGAAGAGAGCGTTTGACTGATGAAAATCGCAAGTTTCACGATCGCCGGCAGCGCGAGCTTTGGCATTGTCACCGACAACGGCGTCATCGATGCCGGCAAGCGTCTCAAGGCCTATCCGACGCTGAAGACGCTGCTTGCCAAGGGATCGCTCGACGAATTGAAGAAGCTTGCCGGCGAGAAGCCCGACCACGCGCTGCAGGACGTCACACTGCTGCCGACGGTCCCCGATCCCGACAAGATCTTCTGCATCGGCGTCAATTACGCCACCCATCTGGCCGAGAGCGGCCATCCCACCCCGCCACACCCGATGATCTTCACCCGCTTCGCCAACAGCCAGGTCGGACATGGCCAGCCGATGATCCGGCCGCTCGAATCCGAGCGCTTCGACTATGAGGGCGAGATGGCGGTTGTCATCGGTAAGGCCGGCCGCCGCATCTCGCGCGAAGCCGCATTGAACCATGTCGCCGGTTATGCCTGCTACAATGATGGCAGCATCCGCGACTGGCAGCGCCACACCTCGCAATTCGCCCCCGGCAAGAATTTCGCCGGCACGGGCGGCTTTGGGCCCTGGATGGTCACGACCGACGAATTGACCGACGTCAGCAAGCAGACGCTGATCACGCGGCTCAACGGGGTCGAGGTGCAGAAGGCCCCGATCTCCGATCTCGTCTTCGACGTGCCGGCCCTGATTGCTTATTGCTCCACCTTCACCGAGCTCGCGCCAGGCGACGTCATCGTCACAGGCACGACCGGCGGTGTCGGCGCTTATCGTAATCCGCCGCTGTGGATGAAGAGCGGCGACGTCGTGGAGATCGAGATCTCCGGGATCGGGGTCCTCAGCAATCCCGTCAAGGACGAAGTGCCGGCCAAGGCGACGCGCGCGGCCTGATTGGCCGCGCTCCACAGCAATAACAAGGAGACCGTCATGCCGATGCCAACGCATATCCTCCCGACCACGGTGGTCGGAAGTTATCCGCAGCCGGAATGGCTCGTGAATCGCGCCATGCTGTCGAAAGTGGTGCCGCGCACCCGCCTGCACGACATGTGGCGGCTGCCAGCGGAACATCTGGAGGAGGCCCAGGACGATGCGACGATCGTCGCGATCCGCGACATGGAGCGCGCCGGCATCGACATCGTGACCGATGGCGAAATCCGCCGCGAAAGCTACTCCAACCGCTTCGCCACGGCGCTCGACGGGATCGACGGAGACAATCCCGCGATGATCGTTGCGCGCACTGGTAACACCCAGACCCCGGTGCCGCGCGTCGTCGGCCCGGTGAAACGCAAGGGACCGGTCGAGCTGCACGACATGCAGTTCCTGCGCAGGAATACCGATCGTGCAGCGAAGATCACCCTGCCGGGTCCGTTCACCATGAGCCAGCAGGCCAAGAACGAGTTCTACAAGGACGACGAAGAGCTCGCGATGGCCCTGGCGGAGGCCGTCAATGCCGAAGCGCTCGACCTGCAAAGAGCGGGCGCAGACGTGATCCAGCTCGACGAGCCCTGGGTGCGGAACAATCCGGATTCTGCCAAGCGCTACGCCGTCAAGGCAATCAACCGCGCGCTGAGGGGCATCACAGTGCCGACCGTCGTGCATCTCTGTTTCGGCTATGCGGCGGTCGTGCCGGGCTCGAACAAGCCGGCCGGCTATTCGTTCCTCGCCGAGCTCGACGATACGACTGCCGACCAGATCTCGATCGAGGCGGCGCAGCCAAAACTCGACCTCGGCGTTCTGAAGGACCTCTCCTCAAAGAAAATCATGCTTGGTGTGCTCGACCTCGCAGACCCCCAGATCGAGAGCGTCGACACGGTCGCCGACCGCATTCGCAACGGCCTGAAATATGTGTCGCCTGATCGTCTCGTTCCGGCGCCCGACTGCGGCATGAAATACATGCCACGTGCTGTCGCGTTCGGGAAATTGAAGGCGATGTGCGATGCGGCCGCCAAGGTTCGGCAGGAGCTTGGTTGACGAGGTTCCGAGCCGCTCGCAAGTAATGCACGATCCGGTCTGGTCCGCCTCAGACCCAGCCGCCATCGACGATGTAGTGCTGGGCTGTGCAGGCGGAGGCTTCGTCTGAAGCGAGGAAGATGGTGAACTTCGCGACCTCGTCCGGCACGAGCTTGCGCTTCAGGCATTGTCGTTGCATTAGCTCGACCTCGCCATCGGGCGTCATCCATTTATCGAGCTGGCGCTCGGTCATGATCCATCCCGGCGCTATCGCGTTCACGCGGATGTTGTAGGAGCCGTAATCGCGCGCCAGAGAGCGTGTGAGACCGATCACGCCTGATTTGCTGGCGGTGTAGGCGGCCATGCCGCCTTGTCCGGCGATCCACGACACCGAGCCGAAATTGATGATGGCGCCGGCGTTCGCCGCCTTCATGTCCGGCAACACGGCCTGCGCAGCAAAGAACTGGTGCTTCAAGTTGACCGCGATACGGTCGTCCCAATATTCCGGTGTCATTTCCTCGGTGCTGTGCCGCTCGTCATGCGCGGCATTGTTGACGAGGATGTTGATCGCGCCGTGCACGTTGCGCGCCTCCGCGACACCGGCACGTAATGCGGCGATATCGGTCAAGTCGGCACGCATGAAATGCGCGCCAAGACCTTGGTCCGAAAGCTCGCGTGCCAGGGATTGGCCCTCGTCAACTTTGATGTCGAAGAACACGACATTGGATTTCTGCTGTGCGAAGCGCCGCACGATCGCAGCGCCAATTCCGGATGCGCCCCCGGTGACGAGAACGACCTTGCCGGCGAGGTCGGAATAAACGGCAGCCATGGATATCCCTCGATTTGCGTTGGGGCAGCGCAACGCGCCGCCGACTCTCCCGCTCACCTTAGCTACTGCGCTCGTGAGGTGCATAGATCAGAATTTCAGTTGCGTACCTCAAAAATCGAGGGCAGGATTGCACCAAAGAATAAAAGCCGTTGGGAGGAATGTGATGAGACTGCTCGGGAAACTGGGACTGGCCGTAGTCGCATGCCTGTTCGGAGCGAAACTCGCTGCGGCCGAAACGACGGTCAAGTGGCTGCACATCGAGGCCAACCCGGCCCAGGTCAAAATCTGGGAGGAGGTTGCGCGCGCCTATGAGGGGTCGCATCCGGGCGTGAAGGTCGAGATGCAGTTCCTCGAGAACGAGGCCTACAAGGCCAAGCTGCCGACCATCCTGCAATCCAAAGACCGGCCCAACATCATCTACAGCTGGGCGGGCGGTGTCCTGAAGACGCAGATCGAGGCCGGTGTGCTCGACGACATCACCGATTCTGTGAAGGGTTACAGCGACAGTCTCACGCCCGCGGCGCTCGCCGCCTTCACCAGCAACGGCCGCGTTTATGGTCTGCCCACGGCGCTCTCGCAGGTCGGCTTCCTCTGCAACAAGGAGCTGATGGCCAAGGCGAAGGTCGATCCTGCCGGGATTAAGAGCTGGGACGATCTGCTTGCAGCCGTGAAGACGTTGAAATCCGCCGGCGTGACCCCGATCGTCGTCGGCGGCGCCGACAAATGGCCGCTGCACTTCTACTGGACGCATCTTGCTGTGCGCATCGGCGGCAAGGCGGCGTTCGATGCGGCGCTGCGCGGCGAGAACGGCGGCTTTGCCGGCGAAACCTTCCAGAAATCCGGCGAGCTGTTCAAGCAGCTCGTCGATCTCCAGCCGTTCCAGAATGGCTTCCTGGGTTTCAAGAATCCGCAAGCCGTCGGCTATTTCGGGGACGGCAAGGCGGCGATGACGCTGGCGATCAGCACGGTCTATCATCTGCAGCGCGCTCTCGCCGCCGACAAGGCCGGATTGACCGAGGACAAGATGTGCTGGTTCGACTTCCCGGTCGTGACCGGCGGCAAGGGCGCGCCCACCGATACGCTCGGCGGCATCACCGGTTGGCTGATTACGAAAGGCTCGCCGAAGGAGGCTGTCGATTTCCTGAAATATTTCGTCTCCAAAGAGGTGCAGACGCGGCTTGCCGCCGGCAACTTCATCATCCCGGTGGTGCAGGGCGCAGATGTCGGCCTCAACAACTCCTTCATGAAGCTGATTGCCGCCAATCTGGCGAAGTCGAACTACCACCAGAATTTCTATGACCAGAGCCTCGGTCCGTCGGTCGGCCGCGTCGTCAACGACGTCACAGCCGAGATCGCCGGCGGCAGCATGAGCCCGCAAGAGGCTGCCAAGGCGATCGAGGCGGCGTGGAAGCAGGGCAACTGACGGTGGCGCGGCGGACCGCGAGGGTGTCGGCGATCGGCGCTGCTGGCGAGATGGTGCCACAGGTCTCGATCCGCGGCCCAAGTTGGGACGGCAGGCTGACGGTGCTCATCCTGTTCCTGCCACCGGCGCTGCTATTGTTCACGTTGTTCGTTGTGCTGCCGATCGGCGAAGCAGCCTGGTATTCGGCCTTCAATTGGAACGGGTTCGGCAGGCCGACCAATTGGATCGGCCTGGACAATTACCGCTTTGTGCCGGAGACCCGCGCCTTCTGGCTCGCGCTGCGCAACAACGGCCTGATTATCGGAGTTTCGCTCGCCATCCAGCTGCCGCTTGCGCTCACGCTGGCCTTGATGCTCGCCGAACGCTTTCGAGGGGCGGTGGCGCTGCGCATGCTGTTCTTCATGCCTTATATCCTGGCGGAGATCGCGACCGGGCTGATCTTCAGCTTCGTCTATGATGGCGACTACGGCCTTGTAGCTTCGATCTGGCGCACCTTCGGCGCCGAGCCCCCACATCTGCTTGCCTCGACGGATACGGCCATGCTGGCGGTGCTGATCGTGATCGTCTGGAAGTACTTTGGCTTCCACATGATGCTGTTCATCGCAGCGCTCCAGAGCCTCGACAAGAGCCTGGTCGAGGCGGCACGCATTGACGGCGCGACCCCATCGCAAGCCTTGCGACATGTGGTCATCCCGTTGCTCTATCCGACGATTCGGCTCTCCGTGTTCTTCGCCATCGTCGGCTCGCTGCAGCTGTTCGACCTCGTCATGCCGCTGACGCGCGGCGGGCCCGCGGATTCCTCGAACACGATGGTGAGCTTTCTCTACAACAACGGCATCTCGCGCATGCGGGTCGGCTACGGGAGCGCTATCGGTGTCATTCTGTTCGCGATCTGCGTGACCTTTGCCTTCACGTACAAGCGATGGTTCATGCGCGATGAGTAACGCCAAGGCTATCCGCGCGCCGTTTGATCCCTCAATGCTATTCAAGATGGTGTTCCTCGCCGTCGTTGCCATCATCGTAGTAGTACCGCTGCTCGCGACCTTGTTCGGTGGCTTCAAATCGCTCGGCGAACTGCGCGTCAATCCGTTCGGCTTGCCACGTCACTGGGAGTGGCAGAACTATGCCGACATCCTGTTCTCGGCGCGCTACTGGCAGCTCTTGCGCAACTCGCTGATCATCTCGACCCTCACGGTTGCACTGACCCTGATCGTAGCCTCGATGGCGGCGTTCACCTTCGCCCATATCAGGTTCTACGGCAGCTCGATGCTGCTGAGCTATCTGACGCTGGGCCTGCTGTTTCCGGCCGCGACAGCGGTGCTGCCGCTCTTCATCAAAGTGCGCGATCTCGGATTGCTCGATACATATTTTGGCGTTGCCCTGCCGCAGACGGCCTTCAGTCTTGCGATGAGCGTGCTGCTGCTGCGGCGTTTCTTCAAGGACATCCCCTACGAACTGCTGGAGGCCGCGCTGGTCGACGGCTGCAGCTATATCAAATTCTTCCGCTATGTGACGTTGCCCTTATCGCGGCCGATCCTGACAACCGTCGGTACCATCACCTTCGTCAACAGCTGGAATGCCTATCTGTTGCCACTGGTGATGCTCAACACCGACGCGCTCTATCCCTGGCCGCTCGGGATCATGGTTTATCAGGGCGAGTATTCGTCCGAGTGGCATCTGATCCTCGCCTTCATCACGCTGACCATTCTGCCGACGATCGTTCTCTTTCTTCTGGCGCAGAAACACATCGTCGCTGGCCTCACCGCAGGCGCGGTCAAGGGGTGAACGGTACCTCACGGAGATCACAATGAGAAAAGTCGGCATCGGCATCATCGGCTGCGGCAATATCAGCACCGCTTATCTGAAGGCGGCCCAGCGATTCCCGGTCATGGAAATCAAGGCGCTCGCCGATATGCGCAGCGACGTCGCGGAGCGGCAGGGCTCCGCCTTCGGACTGCCGGCGATGCGGGTCGATCAACTGCTCAAGCGGGACGATATTGAGATCGTCATCAATCTCACCGTGCCACTCGCCCACACTGACGTCAGCCTCGCAGTGCTAAACGCCGGCAAGCACGTTCATTCCGAGAAGCCGCTCGGCATCAACGTCACGGAAGCCCGCAAGGTGATGGATCTCGCCGCGCAAAAGGGTCTTCGCGTCGGCTGCGCGCCCGATACGTTCCTTGGCGGCGGACACCAGACCGCGCGCAAGCTGATCGACGATGGTGCGATCGGCACGCCTGTAGCCGGTAGCGCGTTCTTCGGCTGCCCCGGCCACGAGCGCTGGCATCCGGCGCCGGGTTTCTACTATTTGCGCGGCGGCGGGCCGATGCTTGACATGGGGCCGTACTACATCACCGATCTCGTGCAGCTGCTCGGCCCGGTGGCGAGCGTGATGGGCTCGACCGCGCGTCCGAAATCCGAGCGGCTGGTCACCAGCCAGCCAATGAACGGAACGCTGATCCCGGTCGAAGTTGCGACCCATGTCGCCGGCACGCTCGAATTCGAGAGCGGAGCGGTCGTCTCGATCGTGATGAGCTTTGATGTGCCGAAGCACCGGCACGCGCCAATCGAGATTTATGGCGACAAGGGCAGCATGCTGGTGCCCGATCCGAACCGCTTCGGCGGCGAGGTGCAGGTCGCCAAGACCGGCGGCGACTGGGAGCCGGTGCCGCTGACTCATGGTCATGTCGATGGCGAGTTCCGTTCCATTGGCGTCGCCGACATGGCCTCTGCGATCCTGAACAACCGGCCGCATCGTGCCAGCGGCGCGCTCGCTTTCCACGTGCTGGAGGTGATGGAGGCGTTCCAGACCTCTGCCGACGAAGGGCGACGCGTCAAGATCGAGAGCTACGTCGAGCGGCCTGCGATGCTGCCGGCCGGGCGTGAAACCGGACAGATCGACTAAGGACAGAAACATGCGCAAGGCAATGATTGTATGGGGCGGCTGGCCGGGGCACGATCCCGATCTCTGTGCGTCGATGATCCGCGGCTGGCTGAAAGCGGAAGGCTTCGAGGTGCGGACCGAAACCACCACCGCCGCGTTCGCCGATCCCGCGATTCACGACCTGTCACTGATCATCCCGATCTATACCATGGCGAAGATCGAGAAGGCGGAAGCGCTCAATCTCTGCGCTGCGGTCCGCAGCGGCGTCGGGCTCGCCGGCCATCATGGGGGCATGGGGGACGCGTTCCGCGATTCCGTCGACTACCAGTTCCTGTGCGGAGGGCAGTGGGTTGCGCATCCCGGCAACATCATCGACTACAAGGTCGACTTGACGAAGCCGGATGATCCCATCATGAAGGGCCTGAAGAGTTTCGAGCACCGTTCCGAGCAATACTACATGCATGTCGACCCCGCCAACGAGGTGTTGGCGACGACGACCTTCACCGGCGAGCACGCGCCCTGGATCGAGGGCGTGGTGATGCCCGTGGTCTGGAAGAAGCGATACGGCGCGGGCAGGGTGTTCTATTCCTCGCTCGGCCACCGCGCCTACGAGCTCGACGTACCGGAGATCCGAACGTTGATGACCCGTGGCATGCTGTGGGCCGCGCGCGAATGAACGCTGGTGCGACTCAGCCGGTGATTCGTGCCACGCTTGAGGACGTCGCGCGCACGGCGGGTGTTTCTCTCGCCACGGTCGACCGCGTCGTCAACCGGCGCGAGGGCGTGCGCGCCAAGACCGTCGCGCGAGTCGAGGCCGCGGTGGCAAAACTCGGCTATCGCGCCGACGTCGCGGCCGCTCGGCTTGCCCGCGGGCAGACGTTCCGCTTTGCCTTCGTGCTGCCGACCGGCAGCAACAGCTTCATGACCAACCTGACCGAGCAGGTCCAGCGCACCGCGGACTGGCTCGCCGGCCAGCGCGGCTTCATTGATATCCTCCATGTTGACGTGTTCGATCCGGATGTACTCGCCGTCGCGCTGGAAAATCTCTCGCCGGCGTATCAGGGCGTCGCCGTCATCGCGCTCGACCATCCCAGGGTACGCGCGGCGATCGACGAACTCACCGCGCGCGGGGTCGCTGTGGTGACGCTTGTGTCGGACGCGCCGAGCTCGCGTCGCCTGCACTATGTCGGCATCGACAATCCGGCGGCAGGCCGCACCGCTGCAACGCTGATGGGACGGTTCCTCACTGGTCGCAAGGGGACGGTGGCCGTGATCGCGGGATCGTTGTCGCTGCGCGATCACACCGAACGGCAATTCGGCTTCCACCAGATCCTGTCCAGCGAGTATCCGAACCTGCTCGCGCTGCCGGTGGTCGAGGGCCGCGACGACAGCGGGCGGACGCGGGAGCTCACTGCGGCACTGCTCGCGCGCCAACCCGATCTTCGCGGCATCTACTGCTGCGGCGCCGGCAACCGTGGCATCGCCGACGCACTCGAGGCCTCGGGCCGCGCGCGTGAGGTGGTCTGGATTGCCCATGAGCTCACTCAATATACACGGCGTTTCCTGGTGCGCGGCGCGCTCGATGCAATCATCAACCAGGATCCCGGCCACGAGGCACGGTCTGCGGCGAGAGTTCTGCTCGCGCATTGTTCGGGTGAGCCCATCAGCCCCGACCAGGAGCGCATCCGCATTGACATTTTTCTGCGGGACAATCTGCCGTAACCTCGACTGGCCTGCGAGGCGCATCAGAAGCTCGCGGCCATTTCGGCCAGACGTTGGTGGGCTCTTTCGCGGGCCGCTTCGATGGGCTGTTGCGGTCCGGTGGTTGGCCCAATCGGAATAAAGCGGACATTGCTGATCCCGACAAAACGCAAAATTTCGCGCAGGTAAGGCGTTGCCATGTCGATGCGCCCGCGGTTCATTCCGGTCGCGAAATCGCTGCCACTGGCGATGATGACGATGGTCGGCCGGTCCTTCAGCAGCGGGATATATCCCAGGGACGGGTCGAACCGGAAGGTAAGCCCGGGTTGGACGATGACGTCGAACCATTGCTTAAGCTTATAGGGAATGCTGAAGTTCCACATGGGAGTTGAGATCAGCACACGATCGGCAAGCGCCAAGCGCACCGCCATCCGCTCGGCTTCAGCGAAGCTATCCCGCTGCGCGTCGTTGAAGGCTTGCGCCTTCATCCGTGCATACTTGGCTTCGACAATGGGGCCTGAAAACTCCGGCAGGCGCTCGCGCCAGAGATTCATGACGTCCACGTCCCAATCGGGCCGAGCTCGGCGAAAGCCGTCAAGGAAAACGCGGGCGCCGGCGCTTGACCAAGAGTCGTCGCGGGGCGAGCAGGACAGGTGCAGGAGCTTCGCCACCGCTCATCCCAGCGCTTTGATGACCGCATCGGCCTTGGTCACGACGGCGACGTTTTGCATGGCAAAGTTGATCGACGCAGCGTGCCAATCGGCGTTCATGGTCGAGCAGCAATCCTCAGGAACAACCATGAAGTAGCCCTTGTCGGCACCGGTCCGCGCCGTGTGCTCGACCGACATGTTGGTCCAGGCGCCGGTGTTGATGATCATGTCGCGGCCGGTTGCTTTCAGAATTATTTCGAGCCTCGTGCCTTCCCAGGCGCTCATGCGCACCTTCTCGACCACGAAGTCGCCGGGCCGTGGTTCGAGACCTGACACCGGTGCCGCGCCCCAGCTTCCGCGCACCATCGCCTTGCTGTCGACGAGACCCTCGAACAGGGGCGCATTCAAGGTCACGCCGGGCGCGCCGGACTCGACGACGAACCAGACATGAATGATGGCGACGCCGCGCGCCCGCGCCGTTTCCGCCAGGCGGCGAACATTCTCGACAACATGCTGCTGGCGCGCATGCCCGGGTGCGCCGGAATCGGCAAAGGCGCCACCGTCCATGATAACGTCGTTCTGGAGATCCTGGATGATCATGGCACATCGTCGCGGGTCGAGCTGCATTTCGCCGTCGGCGAGGACGGGGGCAGCGGAAGCAGAGCCGGCGGCCGCTGTGCCGCCGCCTCGCTTGCCGCTCATATAGGGCTCGTGGCGCGGTCCGACTTTGGTGGGAATGGCATAGACCGAGTGCGTCGAAGTCAGGTACAGCGTGCGGAAATCCGGCCCGCCCCAGGTAAGGTTGGCGACGAGCTCGGGCAGGCGGAGCTTGCCGAGCAGCTCGCTCCGGGGCGAATAGACCCAGACCCCGCCGGGTGCCGTAACCCAGACGTTGCCGTGCTGGTCGCACTTCATGCCGTCCGGCAAGCCGGGCTCGAGCTCGGAGCGGATGCCGCTCGCGAATACACGCGCACTCGACAGCGAGCCGTCGCCGTTGACGTCGAACACGCGGATCAGTGCCTGCACGGTGTCGTTGACATAGAGCAGTTTCTCGTCCGGCGAAAAGCACAGCCCGTTCGGCTGGTCGAACAGATTGCGGTCAACTACCAGCTTCGGCTCGGCGCCGGGCACGACGCGATAGACGCCCTGGAAACCGAGCTGCCTTGGCCGCTCGACGCCATAGACTGGCATGCGGCCGTACCAGGGATCCGAGAAATAGATCGCGCCGGAGGAGTGCACGCAGACGTCGTTGGGGCTGTTAAGCTCCTGCCCCCCAAAGTGCGAGGCTAGCACCTCGCGCCGCCCGTCCGGCCGCTCGCGGATCAACGACGATGTCGCGTGCTCGCAAACGATCAAATTGAGCTCGGCGTCATAGGTCATGCCGTTGCACTTGTTCGACGGACGTTTGACCTCGGCGATGCCGCGCCGCCCATCCCAGCGCCGGCGCACGTCGCCCGGCATGTCCGAGAACAGCAGATAATGATCGACCGGATGCCAGATCGGTCCCTCCGTGAAGTCAAAACCGGTGCCGATCTGCGCGACCGGTGCGTAAGGATCGATCAGGGTCTCGAATTCGGAGCGCAAGGTGACGTGCGTCATCGTCCATCCTCTGGCGTCTAGGCCGGAAACCAGTTGCGCTGGGGCAGGGATTGCACGACCGGTCCAGGGACCTGGTCGTGCAGCCGGCCGACGACGTTGCCGCCCTCGATCTTGGCGGGACGGTCGTGGACCGGCAGCAGATAGCGCGAATTGCTGAGCAGCTTCTTGATGGCGGCCTTCTCGGCCCGCTTGGTGGTGCCGTGGTTGCCCGTGGTGCGTGGCTCCCAGTCGTGGATCTCGTTGAAGGGCGTCACGATCTGGTCGTTGAAATCATAGATGACGTCACCGCAGATGGTGGCGATGCCGTCGGCGGTTTCTACGATGATGTTCATCGACCCCTCGGTATGCGCATTCGCGGCGTCGCAGTAGACGCCCGGCATCAGCTCGATGGGACCCGTGATTTCGAGGTCGAGAAAGCGCAGCGCGCTCTTGGTGTGCAGACGGTCGATCAGATGCTTGATATCCGGCGCCGGATATTGCGGATGCATCAGGCCGGACACGGAATACTCGAGCTCGCGGCGGTTGAGGACGACGGTCGTGTTCATCGGAAACAGATCGTCCTTGCCAGCGTGGTCGATATGCAGATGGGTGTGGCAGACGAAACGCACATCGCCCATCCGCACGCCGTGCCGCGCAAGCTGGTTCTCGATCATGTGCTCGTGATACTGCAGGCCGCGCATCCCCAGCGTTTCCATGATCTGGTTGGAGCGGTAACCCGTATCGACCACGACCGGGTATTTGCCGCCGAGGATCAGGAAGCCGAGGGTGAGGACACGGCGGGTGCGGCCGCAGTCGTGGCCGAGAACCAGAAAGCTCGATTCCAGCTCGATATCGCCATAGTCCAGGATTTTGATTTCCAGCGGCATTCCGTCCCTCCCTGTGTCCGTTCTTATTGGTTTCCTCGGCGCTCAGAGCCGATAGACGCGCATGGCTGTCGTTCTGAAAATAGCTTCGCGCTGATCATCTCGTAGCGGCGCTGCAGCGTCACGGAACGCATCGATCAATTCGCGATAGCTGGTCCACAATTTCTCGATTGGAAAATTAGAGCCGAACAAGCAGCGTTCGGCGCCAAAGATCGCAATCGTGTCCGTCAGGACGGATGCGATATGCGCGGGGTCGTTGCGTTGGATGAAGGTTCCGAGCCCTGACAGTTTCGACACGACGTTCGGGCAGGCGGCGAGGCGGGCCATCCCGGCACGCCACGCGGCGCGGCCTGAGGGTGAAAGGTCCTCGAGCATGCCGGCGTGCTGGAGGATGAAGGTCACCTTGGGACAGGATTCCGCAAGGTGTGCGGCGTCCGGCATCTGCGGCGTGAACACCTGAAGGTCAAAGCTCCAGCCATAGTCCGCAAGGCGAGCGATATTGCGCTGGATCACGGGATCGGTGCAGAGATCGGGCCGCGCGGCAAAGCGATAAAGCGGGTTCTCGTGCCAATGCAGTTGCATGCGAACGCCGCGTAGCAGGGCATAGCGCTTCAGGCGGTCGAGTTGTGGACGCACGTCATCCACTGAAAAGTCGGCGTAAGCCACGATGGCATGCGGCCAGCCGTGCGCCTCGGCGGTCTGCTGCACCCAAGCCGCCTCGTCCTCGAAGCGGTCATTGGCCCAGTTGGTCTGGACATAGACCGAGCGGGTGACGCCGCTGCCTTCGAGGTCGCCGAGATATTCCTCGATCGGGTAATCGCGCCGGATCGGCTCGTACGGACCGAAGATGCGCGGCTGCAGCGGACCCACCAGCCAGGGCAGGTCGGCCTGGCGCCAGATATGATGGTGCCCATCGACGATGTCGGTCACGCAACTCTCCTTTGTCCCAGCGCCAGCACGTGCGCGACGATCGACGCGCTCGATCCACCATCGACGAGGTCGTCGACGAAGCGTTCGATCGCGACCAGCGCTTCGGTCTGCGGGCGAAAGCCGGGACCAGACGCGAGCGGCGTCAGCCAGCTCACGCGCCACGCACGGCGCGACAGTTTCGCGACCGCATCGCGTAGCGCATCGGGTTCGCCTCGCTCCAGGCCGTCGGAAACGATGATCACGGCGGCGCCGCGCGCGTATCCGCCGAAGCGGGGCACCGCGAGAAAGGCCTGAAGCGCATCGCCGATTCGGGTGCCGCCGTCCCAGTCGCTCACCACGTAGGCCGCGGCGTTGAGCGCTTGCTCGCGCCGCTTGAGACGCAACGGCCGGGTGATACGGGTCAGCCGTGTGCCCAAGGTGAAGACCTCGACGTTGGGCGCCGCCTGTACCAGCGTGTGCGCAAACTTCATATTCTCCTCGGTGCGGGTCTTCATCGAGCCGGAGACGTCAATCAGAAGCAACACCTTGCGTGGGCGCTGCCGCCGCTTCAAACGTCCCAGCCGGAGGATTTCGCCGTCGCTGCGAACGGAGTCGCGCAGGGTGCGGCGCAAATCCGCGTAGGGCCCGCTGCGTGCCCGCATGCGGCGATGGCCGCGCCGCTTCGGTAGGCGTCTGGGCGCCTCGCGGAACAGCCGGCGCAGCGCATCGGTGGTCGAGAGCTGCGCAAACCGGCGCTCGACGAGGGCTTCGGCGCGCGCCGCTGCGAGACCGGACTCATTGGCCTCGTCCGACAACAGCGGCTCATTGTTTCCGCGGGCCTCCTCTTGCAGCCGAACCGTCTCGTCGTCCTCACCGTCATCGACGCGCTCGATTGCCTCGTTTCCACGAAAGTGCAGATCGAACAGCCGGTCGAACGTTGCGCGACGCTCCGGTGGAGGGCCCAGTGTTGCGAGGGCTGCCTGCCGAATGTCCTCCAGGCTGCGGGGACCGAGCAACTGGATTCCGGCCAGGAACGAGGTCGTCTGTTCCGGTGCGACGGCAAACCTGTTCGTTCGCAACAGCCCGACGAAGGTGATGAAGACACGCGCAGCGCGCGGCAGTTCGGGTTCGGCGCTCATGCAGAGGCCTCCGCCAGCAGGGCATCGAGGCGCGGCGAGATGAAGTGCAGATCCTCCTCGTCTTTCAGGGCTACGCCGATCGAGCGCTTGAAGGCATCGGGCCACCGCGCGCCGCCCTTGTGCAACAGCGTGGCGGCCTCAGCCCAATCGACGGCCTCGGCGATTCCGGGCGCCTTGCTGAGCGGCTCGTGCCGCAGTTTCTCGACGGCCGCGACGACGGCCCGCGCGGTCCCTTCGGCGACGCTGGAGGCCCGCATCATCACGATGCGCGCTTCGCGCTCAGCGGTGGGATAGTCGATCCAGTGATAGACGCAGCGTCTCCGCAACGCTTCATGAAGATCCCGCGTGCGGTTTGAGGTCAGGACGACGACCGGGCGCTCGGAGGCGCGCACCGTACCGCGTTCTGGAATCGAGATCTGGAAGTCGGACAGGAATTCGAGGAGGAAGGCCTCGAATTCCTGGTCGGCGCGATCGATTTCGTCGATCAACAGCACAGTCGAGTCAGGCGCGCGCAGCGTCGCCAGCATGGGTCGCTCGATCAGAAACGTTTCGCCATAGATGTCGATGCTCTCATCACCGGCCTGACGGATGGCGAGCATCTGGCGCGGATAGTTCCATTCATAGAGTGCGGCGGACGCGTCGATGCCTTCGTAGCATTGCAGGCGGATCAGGCGGCGGCCGAGGACGGCGGCAATAGCTTTGGCGGCCTCGGTCTTGCCGACGCCCGGCGCGCCCTCGAGCAGCAATGGCTTGCCGAGTGCCAGCCCGAGATAGGCTGCGGTCGCCAGTCCCTCGTCGGCGAGGTAATAGGCCGCCCGTAATGCCTTCTCCAGTGCCTCGGGGCTGTCGATGCCGACGATGTTGCTGCGGACGGCCATCGAGACCTCAGCGCCGCGCCTGAGGGCGCGCGCCGCCCTCGGCCTTGATCGCGCGCAGCACCTTCTCCGGCGTAATCGGCAGATCGTCGATGCGGACGCCGACGGCGTTGAAGATGGCATTCGCAACCGCCGGCAATACGGGATTCGCGCACATTTCGCCCGGACCCTTGGCGCCGAAGGGGCCATCGGGAGCGGGGCGTTCCAACACGGCGATGTCGTGCGGGCAGATGTCGCCAGGACCAGGCATGACATATTCGACAAAGTCGCGAGGGCCGTGGACAGGGTCGGGATAATAGGGTTCAGGCGTCTCGTAGAGCGCGTGACTGACGCCCATCCACGCGCCGCCGACGAGCTGTTGCTCGACCAGGCGCGGGTTGAGCGCACGGCCGAGCTCGTAGGCAGAGTCCATGCGGATCATCGTGACCTCGCCGGTCTCGTCGTCGACCTCGACCTCGGCGACAAGACAGGCATGAGCGTAGCAGGTTGCCGGCGACATCTCGCCGGTTTCCGGATCGACATTGGATAGCGGCACCAGGAAGATGCCGCGGCCCGAGATGGTCTTGCCCTGTTTGAATTGCGCGGCGATGGCGACGTCCTTGGTGGAGATCGAGCGGTGCGGCGCGCCCTTGACGTGGATGTTGCCACGCCCGTCGGTTTCGAGATCGGCGGCGTTGACCTCGAGTTCCTCTGCGGCGGCTTCCATCATCACGCCACGCGCCTCACGCGCCGCCGCCATCACGGCATTGCCGACGCGATGGGTGCCGCGGGAGGCGAACGAGCCCATGCAATGCGGACCGGTGTCGGAATCGGCGGTGTCGACATAAACATCCTCGACCGGTACGCCGAGCGTCTCAGCGCAGATCTGCCGCGTTACCGACTTCATGCCCTGGCCAAGGTCAATCGAGGATAGCGCCACAGTGAATTTACCGCTTGGATTGGAATGAACTAGGGCCTGGCTGGGATCGCCGCCGAGGTTCATGCCGATGGGATAATTGACCGACGCGATGCCGCGTCCGCGATGTCGGGTCATCTCAACGCCTCCTGGTGCCGAACACGGATGAGAAGCGGCCCGCCCCATGCGAGGGCGATGCTGGTCGCGGTGGCTGCGGCGGTGGCGGCGCGGGCGGTGGGGGCTCGCGCGGTGGTTCGCGCAACGCCGCCGCCGGCAAGCGGTCATAGGTTGTGCGCTGCTGCGTTGGCGCAGTTGATCCTCCGTGGGTGTCAGTCGGCGTCCGCGGGATTGCGGCGCGGTTGCCGCCACCGTCCTTGCGGGAGGAGGCGCGCTTGAACTCGTCGCGGATCGGCCATTTGGCTTTCTCGGCAGCGACCTGGACGCACTCGATCAATGCCGTGTTCTTGGCCTCGCGCCGATGCGCCTTCATGTCGCCGTCGCGATAGGCATTGAGGATACGGAACTCCATCGGATCCATCCCGACGAGGTTCGCGAGCTTGTCCATCTGGCACTCGATCGCAAAATCCATTGCGGTGACGCCGAATCCGCGCATCGCGGTTGCCGGCGTACGGTTGGTGAAGACGCAGTAGACATCGCCATAGACGTTCGGGATAGTGTAGGGTCCCGGCAGATGGGCTGCGCATTTCACCGCGGCATAACTGGAGAGCCGTGTATATGCGCCGCTGTCGAAATATGCGCGGATCTTTCGCGCGACGACCCGGCCGTCGCGCATCACACCGTCCTTGATGTAGATGCGCTCTGCGCCGCGCGGCGGGCCGTATTGCATCTCTTCTTCGCGTCCGAATACGTAGCGCACGGGACGTCCCGTCAGCATCGCACCCAGGATGCATAAAGGTTCGGTCAGCGTGTCCACCTTGCCGCCAAAGCCGCCGCCGACGGTGCCGCCGATGAAATGGAAGGTATTGGAGGGGACGTCGAGAATCTTGGCGCAGGTGTCGACCGAGAAGAACAGCGCCTGCGTCGAGGTATAGACGACATAACGCCCGTTGGTGTCGGGCGCCGCGATCGACCCGTTGGTTTCGGTTGGCGCGTGCTCGATGGGCGACATCTGGTAACGCTGTTCGAGCACGTGATCGGCGGTCGCGAGCGCGGCATCGGCGTCGCCGAAGCGGAGTTTTTGGTGGTCATATGTGTCGTGATAAATGAAGGCATTCTTCGGATAGGTATCGTTGACGACGGGTGCACCGGCCTTCAACGCATCTTCCACGTCGAACACGGCAGGCAACGGCTCATAGTCGATCCGCACCTTCGCAATCGTCTCAAAGGCCTCCCGCTCGCTGTCGGCGACGATGGCCAGGATCGGCTCACCCTTGTAGCGGACCTTGTCGACGGCCAGCGACGGCTCGTCGTCCTTGCCGAAATTGATCAGGCTCAAGAGCGTGTTGAGATTGCGGGGCACGTCGGAGCCGCGGATGATCCGGCGCACGCCGGCGGAGCGCTCGGCCTCCGCGGTGTCGATCCGTCGGATCCTTGCATGAGAATGGGTCGAGCGGACGACTTTCAGGTGCAGCATGCCCTGGAGCTTGTGGTCGTTGAAATAGCTCGATGTGCCCGTGACATGGCCGAGCATGTCCTGGCGCTGTGTGCCCTTGCCGATCTCGTTGAGATTATCGTCGCGCTCGTCCGCGAAAATGTCTTTGCGCAGTTCCAGCATGGTCTGGTCCTTCAGGCGCTCACCCGGCCGCCGGAGGCGGCGAGGATGGCGTTGATGATCGGCTCGTAGCCGGTGCAGCGGCAGATGTTGCCGGAGATCGCCTCGACGATCTCGGCGCGGCTCGGGGAGGGATTGCGGTCGAGCAGCGCCTTGGCCGCCATCAGCATGCCCGGCGTGCAATAGCCGCACTGGGCAGCAAAATTCTCGGCGAAGGCGCGTTGCAGCGCATGCAGGTTTGGTCCTTGCTTCAGGCTATCCAGCGTCTCGACGGAGCGGCCGGCGACGGTCTCGGCCAGCGTCAGACAGGAGAGATGAAGCTCGCCGTCGATCAGGACGCTGCAGGTGCCGCAGCCCCCCTGGCCGCAACCGAACTTCGGCGTCATGTCGCCGATCAATTCGCGAAGCGCGACGAGCAGGTTGGTGCCGCCATCGACGAAAATGGCGACATCGCTGCCGTTGTGACGAAATTGCAGGGCAGTCTTGGCCATACGATCTATTCCTGACCCAAGAGAAGACGACGCAGATGTACGCCGACGATCTCGCGGCGATACCAGGCGCTGCCGAGCGCGTTGTCGGACGGCGATGTTCCTTCCACGGCTGCAGAGCCTGCGGCCGCAATGGTCGCGGCATCGAGCGAGCGGCCTTCCAGCGCGCGTTCGGCCGCCCGCGCACGTATTTGCGTCGGCGCCATCGATCCCAATGCAATGCGTGCCCCGGCGACCCGCCCGCCACTGATAGGCAGATGTGCGGCGAGCGTGATGACCGAGCCGCCTTTGGGCTTGATTCGTGCGATCTTGCGGTAGCGGAAAGCCTCCGCGCTTGCCGGCCGCGTGCAGGACACCGACAGCACGAGCGTGCCCGCCTGCCTTTCACGTGACTGCAAAAACTCCTCAATCGGAATGTCGCGCGATCCAAAGCCGCCTTGCAGGGCCACGGTGGCATCGAGCGCAAGCAGGGCGACGGTGAAATCGCCATAGGGATTGGGCGCAAACAGATTGCCGCCCACCGTACCCATGTTGCGCACCGCCGGGCCACCAATCGAGCGGGCAGGAGCGTGCAGGAAAGCGAGGTCGCGCTCGCCCAGAATCCGCGCGAAAGTTACGCCGGCACCCAGTGTGATCCGCGGGCCTGAGGGGTCGATGCGCGTCAAGGCATGGTCATTGGCGCGCACGACGGTCGAGATGGAGATGTCGCCTTCGTTCAGTGCGCGCATCACGAGCGTGCCGCCGCCGAGATAGCGCGCATTGCGATCGGACGACAGCGCTGCGGCGGCCTCACTCGAACTCGTGAAGGTCTTCACCGTCACAGTCATGTTGACACAGCCTCCTTGAGGTGCCGGCGGATCGCGTCGAACCCCGCTTGGTAGATATCTTCCGCGACCATGTGGGTGATATGGTCCTTGTCCTCCGGCCGCGTCGAGAAGCGGGATTCCCAGTGCCAGAAGGTGCGGTCGCCGTCCGTCACGGGCAGCAGGCGGACGTGGGCCACGTAGTTGAACATCGGGACCGGCGTATCGAGCAGGCAATAGCTGAAGGTCTGCTCCAGATCCGATAGCGTCAGCAATTGCTCGCGCAGCTCGGAGCCGTCCTGGAGCTTGAACCGCCTGACACAGCCGATCTTGTCCGAGGCTTGGGCGCGCTCGATCGTGGAGGTCGCGACCGCCGGATGCCAACGATCGTGCCCGTTGAAATCGCGCAGCACGGCCCACAGGGAGCCGGTCGGCGCATCCACGATCGTGCTCTTGATGATGTGCGGCACGGCGCTCAGCCTCCGAACCGGCGTTTGAGAGCGTCGAAGCCGCCCTGGAACACGCCGCCGCCGATATTTGCGACGAGCTCCGCCTCCCGCTCGGGCGCGCAGTCGAACTCGGCGGTCCATTCCATGAAGGTCTGGTCGCCATCCGTGACCGGCGTCAGCCGAAGCGTGGCGACGTAGTCCTCGACCCCCATCGGGGATTCGAGGATCGAGTAGGTGCAGAACATGTCGTAATCGGACAGGCCGAGCAGCTTCTCCCGGATACGATCGCCGTTGCGCAGGCGAAAATCCCTGACGCAGCCGATCTTGTCGGAGGGCTCGCCGCCTTCGATGCGGCTTTCCGCAATCGCGGGATGCCAGTTCGGCAGACCGTTGAAGTCGCGCACCCGCGCCCAGACGCGGTCGTTGCGCGCGTTGACGACGGTCGAGACGTAGACGCGGGCCATGGTGCGACCTCAGCTCTTCTTCCGTGGGCTGCGCTCGGCGGGCGGCTCACCCTCGGCCGAAGGCGAGGGCGCGGCGGCTGGCTTCTCGCCGCCGCCGCCGCCCTTGCGTGCGGAGTCCTTGATGCCCTGCATGTCGCGAGCCTCCCGGATCAGGCCTGGCATCTTGGCGAGGCTGCCGCCTTCGACGCCGATGTCCGCCAGAAGCGAGTCGATCAGCGGCGCCTGGACGCGGTAGCGCAGCGCCGAGTCGATCACCTCGTCGGTCGCGCTACGGCCGCCATTGCCGCCATGGCCGTTGCCGTTGAGGCCGTCGACCTGGAGGATGCGGATGCCCTCGATCTTCTCCATCGGCTTGACGCTCTCACGGACGATGCCCTCGATGCGGTCGAGCAGCTTTCGCCGGAACAGCGAGTAGCGCGCCTGGTCGGTCAGCACGTTCTCGGCCTCGTTGAGCATACGCTGCGCCTCGGCCTCGACCGCAGCGCGGATCCGTTCGGCTTCCGCGGCAATTCGCGTCTCCTCCGCCTGCTTCTCGGCGATCAGGATCTCCACGGTCTTACGGCGCTTCGCAATCTCGCTCTCGCGCGCGGTAATGACACGCTCGGTCGCTTCAGTGGCATGCACCCGCGCTTCCTCGGCCGAGGCCTTGGCCGCAGATTCCTCCAACGACTTCAGGTGTATGGCAATTGCCTTCTCCATCAGAACGGTCTCGACCTCCTTCTCGCGATTGATTTCGAGCTTGCGCAGCTCGCGCTCGCGGCCGATGCGGGCCTCGTCGAGGCCACGATCGGACGCGATGCGGGAGCGCTCGACCTCCTCGCGCGCGGCAATCTCGGCTTCCTGGAGAGACTGGACACGGGCGACTTCGAGTTGTTCGATGGAACGTCGGCGTTCGATCCGCGCCGCCTCCAGCGCATGCTCGCGCGAGACGTCGGTGGTCTCGACCTCCTTGCGCGCGACAATCTCGGCCTGCCTGACCTGGCGGTCGGCGTCGATGCGCTCGGACTTCTTGGTCGAGAGCGCAATGACGCGGTCCTCGTCCGCGATCTCGATCGCCTTCTTGTGCTCGATGTTGAGGACTTCGCGCTTCTTGGAGGACGTGATCCGCTCGGCTTCGAGCGCGAGATCGACGCCGATGCGCTGGCGCTCGATGGCGTCGCGCCGCTTCAACTCGGCCGCCTCGAGCACGGCGCTGCGCTCGATCTCGAGCGCGCGTGTGTCACGCTCGGCCTGGATACGCTCGGCTGCAACGGACTTTTCCTGCGCGATCCGGGCGGCTTCGATGGCTTCGCGTGAGGCAATGTCGGCTTCCTCGACGGCGCGGTTGCGGGCGATTTCCAAGGAGCGAACGCGTTCTTGCTGGGTGATGCGGGCAGCTTCCGTGGCTTCGCGCGCCGTGACCTCTGCGACTTCCAGCGTCTGATTGCGTTCGATCTCCAACTGCCGGGTATTCTGCTCGACCGCGATGCGCTCGACCGCGAGCCTGTGCTCGCGGGCGATGCGCGCCGCCTCGACCGCGCGTTGCGCCTCAATCTCGGCTTCCTGGATGTTACGCACCTGCTGGATCTCCAGCGCTCGGGTGCGCTCATCGGATGCGATGCGCTCGACATTGACGATCATGGTCTGGGCGATGCGGGCCATTTCGGTGGTCTCGCGGGCGGCGATCTCGGCTTCGTCCACGGCGCGGGTCCGGTCGATCTCGCGGCGTCGGGTCTCCTCTTCGTTGGCGATGCGGGCGTCGGTCACGACGCGGTCTTGCTGGATACGCGCTTTCTCGATCGCCTCGCGGGCGGTGATCTCGGCTTCCTCGACGGTCTGCATCCGCTCGATTTCGCGCTGGCGCACCTCGCGCTCGGAGGCGATGCGGCTGGTATCGATCGAGCGCTGGTTGGCGATCCGGGCCTTCTCGATATCCTCCCGTGCGAGCAGTTCCTTCTCCTCGATGGTGCGGGTGCGCTCGATCTCCCGCTGACGGGTCTCACGCTCCGAAGCGATGCGGGCTTCGGCGATCGCCTGGTCGTTGGCGATTCGCGCCTTCTCGATGGTTTCACGGGCGGAAATCTGCGCCTGCTCGGCTTCGGTCTCGCGCAGGGCCCGCTCACGTGCGACTTCGGTGCGTTGCAGGGCGCGGCGCATCTCGATGTCACGCTCCTGTTCGAGGCGCGCCGTCTCGCTTTCGCGTTCGATCTCGAGCGCCTGCCGCTCGGCCTCCAGGTTGCGGGAGCGGATCTTGATCATCGAATCCTGCTCGATGTCGTTGCGCAGCTTGCGCTTGGCCTCGATGTCCTCCATCAGGCGGGTCAGACCTTCGGCGTCGAAGCGGTTCGAGGGATTGAAGAATTCGAGATCGGTCTGGTCGAGATCGGTGATCGCGACTGACTCCAGCTCGAGTCCGTTCTGGGCGAGTGCTTCTGCCGCGTTGGCTTTGAGGCGGGCGACGTACTCACCACGCTGCTCGTGCATCTGCTCGAGGGTCATCTCCGAGGCAACGGAACGAATGGCTGAGATGAATTTGCCGGCGAGGAGGGCGTGGAGCTGCTCGGGCTCCATGGTGCGGCGGCCGAGCGTGGCGGCCGCGATAGACACGGCTTCGCGGGTCGCCTGGACCCGGACATAAAAGTCAGCCTCGATGTCGACGCGCATGCGGTCTCGGGTGATCACGGCGTCCTGGCGGGAGCGAACGATGCCCATCGGCTGCACGTTCATGTTGACCGGCGTGTAGTCGTGGATGAACGGCAGCACGAAGGCGCCGCCGTTGATCACAACGCGCTCGCCGAGCAGGCCGGTGCGAACGAATGATGTCTCCTTGGACGAGCGATGATAGAGCCAGTTCACGATGTAGACGCCGACCACGATCACCACGACGGCGACGATCAACCAGAGGATCAATTCACCGACCAGAGTCCCTGACATGTTTCTCTCCCTCGACCTTTCGGCGTTATCGCGCGCCGATCGCCTTGAATTTGCGAACCTGATCCGTCAGCGCCCGCTCGACCGGCAGCCGCTCCATCGAGGAGGCGCCGTAGAAGCCGTGGCAATTGCGTGTGTTCCTCATGATGAAATCGGCATCGTCAGGATCGGAGATCGGTCCGCCATGAGCGAGCACCAGAATGTCCGGGTTGACGCCGAGCGCGGCGGAGGCCCAGGTGTCGATGTGCGCTGGGCAATCAGTCAGCTTGTGTGCGGTCTGCGCGCCGATGGTCCCCCCCGTCGTCAGGCCCAGATGACAGACGATAATATCCGCGCCCGCGATCGCCATCGCGGCGGCCTCCTTCTCGCTAAAGACGTAGGGCGTCGTCAGCAGGTCCTTCTCGCGCGCCTTTGCGATCATGTCGATCTCGAGCGCGTAGGACATGCCGGTCTCTTCGAGATTGGCACGGAAGACGCCGTCGATAAGGCCGACGGTTGGAAAGTTCTGCACGCCGGCGAAGCCGAGCGCCTTCAACTGGTCCAGGAAAAGATCCATGTCGCGGAACGGATCCGTGCCATTGACGCCGGCGAGCACTGGCGTTCTGGTGACGACGGGCAGCACTTCGCCGGCCATCTCCAGCACGATCGCGTTGGCGTCGCCGTAAGCCATCAATCCCGCGAGCGAGCCTCGGCCGGCCATGCGGTAGCGGCCGGAATTGTAGATGACGATGAGGTCGACACCGCCGGCCTCTTCGCATTTGGCCGACAAGCCGGTGCCGGCCCCGCCGCCGACGATGGGCTCGCCGCGCCTTGCCATGTCGCGGAAGCGCTTCAACAGTGCAGCGCGTTCAAACCGGGCCATCGGTCACCTCGCTAGTCTCCGGCGCGCCCCGGTGCGGCCGAACAATGTTCGGAACGCGCTGACAATGGTGGAGGCGAACTCGGGATCATTGATGTTCTTGGGAACGCGGATGAGCTGACGGTTGGCGGTCTGCCGCACGTTGCGCTCCAGCGTTCGGAACAGCGCCGCATCCGCGTCCGGATCCCAGAATGGCTGTCCTCGCGCGTCGAGCGCAGAGACGCCGCCCTCGGGCAGGAAGAAGCGCACCGGGCCGTCCATCCGATTGAGCCGATCGGAAATCCAGTGCCCCATGCGCTCGTTTTCCTCCGCCGTGGTCCGCATCAAGGTGACCTGCGGGTTGTGGATGTGGAACTTCCTGCCGCGGTAGTGTTCCGGGATGGTCTGGGGGGCACCGAAATTCACCATGTCCAGCGCGCCCACCGAGCCGACATAAGGCACTCGGCTGCGGATGATGGCGCCAAAGCGATCGTCGGTGGCCGGGAATACACCGCCCATCAGGAGATCGCCGACCTCCGTGGTCGTGAGGTCGATGATGCCTGCGAGCTGCCCGGAATCAACGAGCTTCTCCATTGACCGTCCTCCGACGCCGGTGGCGTGGAAGACCAGGCACTCGAAATCCTCGCGCAAGTCGGCCGCGATCTTCTGCACCGCCGGCGTGGTGACACCAAACATGGTGATGCCGACCGCCGGCAATCCGCTGTCGCCGCGATCCTTCCGTGCAGGCTGATCAAGGCGCGCCTTGACCATGCCGGCCAGCGCATTGGCGCCGTTGGCCAGCACAGCGCGTGAGATCGAATTGAGGCCCTGCACGTCGGCGACCGAATGCATCATGGTGATGTCCGCGGGGCCGACGTAGGGCCCGACGTCGCCGGAGGCGACGGACGAGACGATGAGCTTCGGCACTCCGACAGGAAGCATCCGCATCCCGGGCGCGACCAGCGACGCTGCGCCCGAGCCGCCCGCCGAAATCACGCCGGCAACATTGTTCTGGCGCCGCAGCCAGCTGACGAAGGCGTCGGCCATCGCGGTGACGGCGGCGCCGCGGTCGGGTCCGAATACCGCCGATCCGCCGCGACCATGGTTCAAGGCGATCTCCTGGGCAGAGACGTCGCTGGCCGCGTGCCTGCCGCTGGTGGAGACATCGACCAATCGGGTTCGCAGGCCGGTCCCGGCGATGATGTCGCGGATGAAGCGGAGCTCCGTGCCCTTGGTGTCGAGCGTACCGACGACGAGCACGACCGGGGAGGCCTGCGTTTGCGTCGCGGCCGGTTCGCGCTTGCGCCGTGCCGTCTCGTCGAGACGCATCACCTGTGTCGAGAACGTGCGGGCCGCAGCCTCGATGCGGGCGATCGGCACGGGCTGCGACCAGCGTGTCGGCGGCGTCGGGTTGGACAGGTAGATGCGGGTTGCGCCGCCTGGACGTGTCTGCTGCGGAGAAGGCTTCGCTTCCGTATCCGCTGGCGGCACGTCGAGGTCGAGCTCGAGTCCGGCGTGCATTCCGACACCGAGCAGGCGCTGCTGCATTTCGCGATCGGCGGCAAGCCGCACCGAATCGATGATGCGGTTGACGCGACCATTGACCATGATCGCGACGTTGCGCGACACGGCGGTAGCCACGCCGATATTCTGCTCGATCACGAGCACGGACATGTCGCCGTCCTCGCCAAGCTGTAGCAGCATCTCCTCGACCTGGGCCACGATCACGGGCGCGAGCCCCTCGGTGGGCTCGTCCATGATCAGGAGCCGCGGGTTGGTGAGCAACGCGCGGGAGATCGCAAGCATCTGTTGCTCGCCGCCGGAGAGCTGAGCGCCGCCGTGATCCTTGCGTTCGGCTAACCGCGGAAACGTCTTGTAGATGCGCTCGACCGTCCAGGCGCCGCGGCGCAAGCCGGCGGCAAGCTGCAGATGCTCGTCGACGCTGAGTGAGCGCCACAGCCGGCGTCCCTGCGGAACGTAGCCGACGCCGAGCCGGGCTATGTGGGCGGGCGGCTGCCGGGTGATGTCATCGCCGCGGATGCGGATCGAGCCGCCGCTGACCGGCACCAGCCCCATGATGGCCTTGCACAGTGTGGTCTTGCCCATGCCGTTGCGGCCGACGACCGAGAACACGCCGGCCTCGAGCGTCAGATCTACGCCCTGCAGCGCATGCGAATGGCCGTAATAGACGTCCAGCCCACGGACTTCGAGCGCGGCGGCGGTACGGCGGACCTCATTCATGGCCGCCTCCGAGGTAAAGCTCCTGCACTTCGGGATCTGACTCGATCTCCTGCGGACGGCCTTCCTTGAAGATCCGCCCATTGTGCATCATCGTGACGCTCTCGACGACCCGCAGGGCCACGTCCATGTCGTGCTCGATGATGATGTAGCCGATATGCGCGGGCAGGGACGTCAATATCTCGATCAGCTCGGCACGCTCGGTCGGCGACAGTCCCGCGGCCGGTTCATCGAACAGGACGAATCGCGGCGCGCCGGCAAGCGCAAGTGCGATCTCGAGCTGGCGCTGCTGGCCATGCGCGAGCTCGGCAACGCGCTGATCCTTCACACCCGAGAGATGGACGGCCTGCACGAGATTTTCGGCCGCGTGCATCAACGCATCGTTCTGACCGGGGCGGAGGAACGAGAAGCGCCCCCGTGAGACGCCACGGCAGGCGAGATAGACATTGTCCTGGACGGTGAGGCCGGGAAACAGCGCTGAGATCTGGTAAGTCCGGCGCAGGCCGCGGCGGATGCGCTCATAGGGCGGGAAGTGCGTGACGTCCTCGCCGAAGAAGCGGATGGTGCCGGAAGAAGGTGGGAAGTCGCCGGTGATGCAGTTGAACAGCGTGGTCTTGCCGGCGCCGTTGGAGCCAAGCACGGCGCGCCGTTCGCCGGGGCGGACGGTAATGGTGATGTCGGTGAGTGCCGCGAGCGCGCCGAACAGACGCGTCACGCCGCGCAGCTCCAGCGCCGCGCCTGCGCCCACGACAGAGAGGCGTTGCGCGACGCTATCCATGGCGGGATCCTTGGGTGGATCCTTGGCCAGATTCTCGACCAGCTTCCCGGCCATGACGCCCGCTTGAACTTGCCGCGCCGGAGCGTTGGCGGCGCCGCCAGCTCTGCCAGAGCCCGATGACGCCGTCCGAGGACCAGAACACGATCGCGAGGAAACCGAGGCCGATCAGGAGGCGAAAGCGGTTGCCGTCGAGCCCCAGCTTGACCAGAAAGTCGAGTGCGAAAGTGCGCAGCAGCACGAAGATCAGCGCGCCGATAAAGGGTCCGATAGGGCGCGTGATGCCGCCGACGACTGCGATGATGAGGATATCGATGCAGGCTCCGACGCTCACCGATCCCGGCGAAATCTGCCGATAATTCCAGACCTGGAGCACTCCCGCCAACGCTGCGACGAAGGACGCGAAGGCGTAGGCCGCGACGCGATGCGCATTGACGTTGAAGCCGAGTGCCGCCATGCGGCGGGGATTATCGCGTACACCTTGCAGCGCGAGGCCGAATGGTGCGCGGGAGATGTAGTCGACGGCGAAGTAGCACAGCGCGGCTACCGCGAGCACGATATAGTAGAAGGGAATGTCGGCGCGCCAGTTGACGCCCCAGAAATGCGGTGTGGCAACGGTATTGATGCCGGTATGGCCGTTGAAGATCGCCCAGTTCTGGTTGGTGAAATAATAGAACGCCGCGCCGATCGCGAGCGTGATCATGATGGTGTAGATGCCTTCGGTGCGCACCGCCAGCGCGCCCCCGAGGGTGCCGAAGATGGTCGCGAGCGCAAGCGCCATCGGGACCGCAAGCCACCACGGCCAGCCCAGGCTGATATTGGCGTTGCCGCTGGCGCCAAACACCGCGACCATATAGGCGGAGAAACCCGCGATGGTGAGCTGCATCAGGCTCACCATGCCGCCATAGCCGGCAAGAAACATCAGACTCAGCGCCATGAGTCCGAGGATCAGCGTGGTCGCGAAGATCTCGATCAGGAAGAAGCCGTTGGCGATCAGCGGCATGATCAGGAGGATAGCCGCGACGGCCCAGGCCGCCGGATTGTCGATCTCCGGCCATCCGCGCAATCTGGAGCGCTGCACCGCAGCAGTGGGACGAACCGTGACGCGGGTGTCGTGAGCGAGGGACATGTCAGCGCCTCGCCAACAGGCCCTGCGGCCGAATTGCCAGCACCAGAACCATGATCAGGAAGGTCACGACGATGGCGTAGGTCGGGATGTAGACCGAGCCGAGCTGTTCGGCGAGGCCGATGATGAGCGCGCCCAGCGCGGCACCCGGGATCGAGCCCATGCCACCGACGATCACGACGACGAGGGAGGCGAGCAGGAAGCGGATATCCTCGCCGGGCGAGAGCGACTGGAACGTTCCGCCGACGACACCGGCGACGCCGGCGAGGCCGGCGCCGAGCGCAAACACCACGACGAAAACGAGTTGGATCCGCACACCGGTCGCAGCCAGGATGTCACGATCGTCGACGCCGGCGCGGATGATCATGCCGATGCGCGTGCGGTTGAGCGCGAGCCACATCGCCACGCCGATTACGACGGAGGCGGCGAAGATCACGAGCCGGACCAGGGGATAGCGGAGATAGACCGGCTCGCCTGAGGATTTGACCGCGGTGACCAGCGGCAGCTCCACAGGTCCGATCAGCCAGTTCGGGGTCTGGATCTGATAGAAATCGCCGCCGCAGGCCCACAGCATCAAATCGGCGAATACGATCGAGAGTCCGATCGTCACCATGGTCTGGCGCAAGTCCTGGCCTTCCATGCGGCGGAAGACGAGGACCTGGAGCAGGACGCCGACCAGTGCCGTCAGGATGAAAGCGACGATGAAGCTGAGGACCCATGAGCCGGTCGCGGCGCTGATGGCGTAGCCGACATAGCCGCCGAACAAATAGAGCGAGCCGTGTGCGAGGTTGACGTTACGCATCAGGCCGAAGATCAGCGTAAAACCGCTGGCGACCAGGAAATACAGACCGCCGAGCGTGATGCCGTTGAAGAGCGCGTTGAGAAAGACCCGCTTGCGGCCGACCGCATCTTCAAGGCCCTGCGGCCACACCGCGAAAATCAGCCAAAGCGCCACCGCGATCGCGATAATGACGATCAATGCCCAGGCGGGATGGCGTTCGACAAAGCGGGTCATGATCGCCGCTCCGTCTTCACGTCACCCCATCTCTCATCCCGCAAGCAGGACGGAGGGGCACGCAGACCGTTGCCGGCCGCAAGCCCTGCCATGAACATGCGCTCCCTATCGCGCGCGATCCTCTTTTCGGGACCGCATTTGGCCTATCCTAATGCGGCTGAAAGGGAGGCGTTTGATCGTGAGTATCTTTTCGCGTGCGGTCAGGCGCGCAAAACCTTGGCCGCGCGGCGATAATCGGTCGGCGCCATGCCGACATTGGCGGCGAAGAAGCGGGTGAATCCGCTCTGCGACGAGAAACCGAGATCGAAGCCGATATCGGCGATCGGCGCTTCGCTCGCCACCAGCGCCTCCAGCGCCTGCTCCATCATCAGCGTGTTGAGATAGAGGTGTGGCGTGACGCCGGTCTGGGTGCGGAACAGCCGGTAGAAATGCGGCCGCGACAGGCCGGATTCGCGCGCGATGGTGTCGAGTTCGATCTCGGCGCCGGGACTCTCCGACATCATCTTGATGCACTTGCGCACACGAAAATCCGTGACGGAACCGTTTGCGCGCGGATCGCGCGCGGTCGCGGCCTGTTGCCAGCTTTCGTCATAACAGATGTCGATGAGACTTCTCAGCTCGCCATCGAGGCTGTTGAGAGAGGGGGCGCCGCACACGAGGGCGGCTGCGTGCCTGATATGCTTGTCGAGCGCAACCGACCGCGTGAACTGGGTACGGCCGAAGCGCAGGCGGTCGGCGCCGGGCGCGTCGGGCGCGAACCACTCTGCATTGACGTAGAGCACGAAGAAAACGGCGCCGCCTTCGAGATCGGATGGCAGGAAATTATGCGGCTCCCACGGATTGACCGCGACGACGGAACCTTCTGTGAGCTCGTAACGTCCGTCGCTGACATCGATGCATGCGGAACGTCCGCCGACATGGAAGATCAAATGACCTTCGCGATGTGCGTGGATGTTGAAAGGGCGGTTCAACTGATAGACCGTCGCCCGACCAAAGCGGCCGTGGAAGACGGCGAGCGCCCGGCTCATGCCTCTCCTCCCAAAAGCTCTTGGTATTTTTTGGTAGCGTTCAACAACCGGGGAGAGAATGCAAGGGCGCACGTGTCGCGTCCTGGCAAATCTCTCCCCGGTCGATCATCGCTCGCGAACGAGACTAGGTCAGTATTTCTTACATTCCGGTACTGTGCGGCTCGGCAAACCGATTTTGGCGAACACTGCGGGATCGTAGCCCAGCGTCTGGTTGACGTTTGGGATCACCTTCACGACCTTTGAGAACAGCGCGCCCTTGCCGTCGTCGACGACCTCGGTGACGAAGTTGGTGCCGATCGCCTGGCGGTTGGAGTCCAGCTTGATCTTGCCATTGGGTGCGTCGATCTCGATCTTGGCGAGGGCTTCCTTATACTTGGCCTGGTTGTTGGAGAGATCGCCATTGACCTGACGCAGCGCCAGGATCAGCGCCATGGTCGAGTCGTAATAGTTGGTGGCGAGCAGCGATGGGCTCGGGAAGCGCTTGTTGGCCGGGAAGGCGTCCTGATAGTCCTTCACGAACTTCTGCCAACTCGGGTTCTCCCAGGTGTCGGCCTGGCCGCTCGCGGCCAGCGTGCCGATCAGGGCATTCTTGGCGTTGCCCTTGGACGACAGGATGGTCTGGTCGATCATGATCGAGCCGCCCATCAGATGCGCCTTGCCGCCGGCCTGCTGGTACTGGTTCAGGAAGTTGACGGCGTCGGCCCCGCCGAGGCCGAGATAGATCGCGTCGACGTCGTCGGGCAGTGCGGCGATAACCGAGGCAAAGTCCTTGGTGCCGAGCGGTACCCATTGCCGGTTGGTGACCTGTCCGCCGGCACCGCAGAACTCGAGCACGAGGCCGAATACCTGCGTATAGATGAAGGAGTAGTCTTCGCCGACGGTCGCGATCTTGCGATACTTCTTTTCGTCATAAGCGTATTTGCCGAGGCCGACCTGCCACTGCGCACCGTCCATGTTGTAGCGGAAAAAGTTCGGAGCGGGATCGACATAGGTCGTTTCCTGGGCCCCCGAGGCGGCGTTGATGAAGGTCAGTTCGGGATGGGTCTTTGCAAAATTCTTGACCGCGATGCCTTCGTCGCCGGAGAGCGGCGACAGCAGAATCTGCACCTTGTCCTGTTCGATCAGCTTGCGCACGGCTCGTACGGCGGAGTCCGGCGTCGCGTCGGTCGAGGCGATGACAAATTCGAGTTCCTTGTCGCCGACCTTCTTGCCGAGCACGTTGAGGGCCGTCTGGAAGCCGCGGATGCCGTCCTCGCCGAGCACGGTGTAGGTGCCTTCGAGCGTCGCGGTGACGCCGACCTTGATCTTCTCCTGTGCGAAGGCTGTGCCCGAAAGTAACAGGCTGCTCAACGCGATCAGTCCTAGACTGCCTTTCAACATTGCTCTCCTCCCTTGGCGTTCTTGTCGCTGTTTTTCACCGCGCCCTGGCGCGTCCGCTGCGTCGTGCGGCGTTCGGGCAGGGCCGACGGTTCTTGAAGTGGAGGCTAACCGAACTCCGATGCAGCGCACGTATCGGAGCTGTGCGCGGCTTAACGGGCAGTCTCATTTTGAATGCTGCGTCGCGATTAACATCGCGGTGCAACAGGCGTCGGGCTTCCCGAATTTGCATGTGCCTGCCGCATGGCGGTCGCGGACTGCCGCCGCGTGAATGGGAACGCTCGAATAGAGGAGAAATCAATCCCAAGCGTTGCCGGCTCAGTGCCTCGCGCGGCTCGTTTCGCTCAGCGACATTCGATGGTTATACGTTGTGGCAGGCGATTGTCCGACCGTCCGCACCGACAGATCGAAGTTGTGGCACATCGACGAGACAGCGATCGCTGGCCATTAGACAGCGGGGCGCATATGCACAACCGTGCGGTCGTGTGAAGAGGCTCGGCGGTTCACCCATTTCGATCGCGCCCAGGATCCGCCTCGATGGATCCGGCTTCGGAATTGCTGCCACCAACGCGCGCGTATAGGGATGGAGCGGATGATCCAGCACCGTCCGCGTCCCGGCCTGCTCCACGATCCGGCCCATATACATGACAGCAACGCGGCTGCTGATCTGTCTGATCACGCCAAGGTCGTGCGAGATGAAGAGCATCGCCAGTCTCAACTGGTCACGCAGATCCATCATCAGATTGAGCACCTGCGCCTGCACGGAAACGTCGAGGGCCGAGACCGGCTCGTCGGCGACGAAGATGGACGGCGTAGGAAGAATGGCGCGCGCGATTCCGACCCGTTGCCGCTGCCCGCCACTCAGTTCGTAGGGATAGCGAGCGGCGAAAGACGGGTTCAACCCGACGGCTGTCAAGGTGGCAGCTATGGCCGCGCTGCGCTCGGCGCGGCTCTTGAAGAAGCCGCTGATGTCGGCCGCCTCCGCCACCGAATCTCCAATTGTGCGCCGCGGGTTGAGCGATGCATTGGGATCCTGGAAAACCATTCGGACGTTCAGACGCATCTCGCGGAGGCCGGAGCCGCCGGCTCCGATCACTTCGGTTCCCTTCAAATTGATGTTGCCGCTGTCGGGCTGGACCAGCCCGACCAGGGTTCGGCCCAGCGTGGTCTTGCCGCAACCGGACTCGCCGACGATCCCGAGGACCTCGCCTTCGGCCAGCGACAGCGATACACCATCCACCGCCTGCACCCGGTATTTCCGACCGGCTCGCCTGGCACTGAACGAGACCATCATGTCCCGGACGTCGAGGATGACATTGCCGCTCATGGCAGCTCCCCGCGGGCAAGCGGAAATGCGCAGAGCACCTCGTGTCCTTGGGAGGCCTCCAGGCGGGGCGGGGTCGCCACGCGGCACTCATCGCGCACCGCTGCGCAACGCAGGGCAAACACGCAGCCAGCAGCGACCGAACCTGGCAGCGGCGGCTGACCAGAAATGGTAGGCAGCCGGCGCGCACCGGAATTTCGCGACGGCATGCAATCCATCAGTCCGCGGGTGTAATGGTGACGCGGTGCGCCGAACAGCCCATCGACTGCCGCAGTTTCCACGATTCGGCCGGCGTACATGACGGCGACGCGATCGGCGAGCTGCGCAATGACTCCCATGTCGTGGGTGATGAACAATATCGCCATATCCAGCCGGTTGCAGAGCTCGCGCAAGAGCCCGAGAATCTGAACCTGTATGGTGACATCCAGAGCGGTGGTCGGTTCATCGGCGACCAGCACCTGTGGCCTGCAGGCCAGTGCAATCGCGATCATGACCCGCTGGCGTTGGCCTCCGGACAACTGGTGCGGATACGCGGACAGCTGCATTTTGGGGTCAGGCAAACGCACCAGTTCGAGCAGTTCGCGCGCCCGGACGAGCGCCGCTGCACCCGGAATTCCCTCATGCACGCGCACGGCTTCCGCGATCTGATCGCCGATCCGGCGAACCGGGTTCAGTGAGGTCATCGGCTCCTGAAAGATCATTGCCATGCGGCCGTGGCCCGCTTCGACACGTTGCCAGGGCTGCAGCTGCGTTACGTCGCAGCCCTCCAACAGGACCCGCCCGGCCCGGACCCGGGGACCGGGCTGCGGCAGCAATCCCATGACTGCAAGCGAGGTCATGCTCTTTCCACAACCGGACTCGCCGACGAGACCGAGGATCTCGCCCTTGGCCAAGCCGAAGGACACGCCCGCGACGATGTCGACCGGCGCGGTCTCCGGCCCCACTGACACCGTAAGGTCGCGAACTGTCAGCACGGCCTAACCCTTCTCACCAAAGACCTGACGGAACCGCGGATCGAGTCTATCGCGCAATGCATCGCCGACCAGGTTCAGAGAAAATGCCGTCGCCACGATCATCATACCCGGAAAGAAGAGCAGCCACGGAGCGCGCGTGATGAAGGTGCGCGATTCCGCCAGCATATTGCCCCAGCTCGGAATGTCCGGCGGCGCGCCGAGGCCCAGGAAATCGAGTGAAGCCGCGCCGAGCTGCGCGAACGCGAAGACGAAGCTGGCCTGTACGAGAAGCGGGGAGACAAGGTTCGGCAAGATGTGCCTGCTGATGAGCCATGCCGTTCCGGCACCCATGCTGCGGGATGCCTCGACATAGGTTTCCGCGCGCAAGCGCAGTGTCAGTCCGTAGACGATGCGGGTCGTCGTCGTCATGTAACCGAGCCCGATGGCCAGAATGACGGTGCCCACACTCGGGCTCAAGATGACAATCAGGCCAAGTGCGAGAAGCAGAGTCGGAAAGGCCATCAGCACGTCGACCATGCGCATCAGCAGGTGACCCAGCCGCGGAAACAGAGCGGAAAGTACGCCGGCCGGAACGCCCGTCGCGAGGGCGAAGACGACCACGCCAGAGCCGATCAGAAGTGCCATGCGTGATGAATGAATGGTGCGCGACAGGGTATCCCGGCCGAATTGGTCGGTGCCGAACCAGTGGGTCACGTTCGGGGGCGTCAGACGGATCAGGGGATCGATGGCATACGGATCGTAAGGCGACAGCCAGGGCGCGAAGACCGCGGCGAGCACAGTCGCCACAAGGACCCCGAGCCCGGCCAGCGCGATCGGGCGGGCGGTGAACGGCCTGAGCCACAAGGTCACGCTATTGCTGCTCATTGGAGCTCGACCCGCGGATCGAGCAGACGATAGCTCAGATCGACGATCAGATTGATCAGGAGATAAACCACCACGATGACCAGGATGACGCCCTGGATCACAGGGTAGTCTCGACGAAGGATCGACTGAACGACGAGGCGGCCGATGCCGGGCAGGGCAAACACGGTTTCGGTCACCACCGCTTCGGACAGCAGTGCGGCGAAGGTGAAGCCGAAGGCCGAGACGACCGCCAGGAGTGCATTACGCCAAATGTGGCGGCGCACCACCTGCCACGGCCGGATTCCCTTTGCACGCGCCGTGCGCACGTAGTCCTCCCGGGAGACGTCGAGCATGCTGGCGCGCGTCAGCCGCAGGATCAAGGCGGCATTCGGAGCCGCTAGCGCCAGGCTGGGGAGGACGAGATAGCGGAGATTGACGACGCCACCTTCGAAGATCGACGGATAACCGGAGCTCGGAAACCAACCGAGCCAGGCCGCAAAGATCAGGATCAGATAGAGCCCGACCCAGAACGTGGGTATCGAGGCCATCAGCATCGCCCCGCCGGACAATCCCTGATCGAGCCACGTGCCGTGCCGGACCGCCGCAATCATTCCGATCGGCACGCCGATGACCGCAACCCAGATCATCGTCATCGTGGCGAGCAAGGTGCTGGTCTCGGCGCCATCGGCAATCACCGACAGCACGGGCGCCTGGAAGAAGATCGACCGCCCGAGGTCGCCCTCGAGCACATGGCCGGCCCAAGTGAGATATTGCAGGATGATCGGTTGGTCGAGACCGAGTTGGTGTCTCAAGGCGTCGATCTGGTCGGGAGTCGCGGTGTCACCGAGCAAAACATAGATCGGGTCACCCGGCACGATATGGATGAACGCGAAGATGATGATGGACGCCGCCAGCAGCGTCACCGCCGTCGTTCCTGCGCGCTTGAATGCGTAAGACCACATGTGATTGTGCGCCTGCTCAGCGGCAACGATGCGCGCTGGCGCCGGCGCTCGACAGTCCTCGCGGCCTCATTGCCCGTCCTTACTTCGTTGACACATTCCAGAACACGGGACCGTTTGGGTTGAGCCCCTTGAGCTTGGGAGACGCAATGTCATAGGTGTAGGCATCGCCTACTTTCATCACGGGTACCTGCTCATAGATCAGCGACTGGATCTTGTCCCATGTCGACTTGCGCGCGGCTGGATCGGTCGTGTTGATCAACTCAGCCCGAAGCGAGCCGATCTCGGGGCTGTCCCACCATCCGGGATAGCTCGCATTCAGGAACGTGAGCAGCAGCGGGTCGGGCGCGAAGGAATGGTGGGTGACGAAGATGTCCCACTGTTCCGGCTGGCCGCGCATCTTCAGAAGAGTCGCCCAATCGACGACCATCATCTGAACATTGATGCCGGCATCGGCCAGCTGGCGGGTGAAGACGGAGGCTTCGTCATAGTGTGCCTGATAGTTCGTCGAGACCAGCAGGCGGATCGGCGCCCCCGTGTAGTCCGCCTCCTTTGCGAGCTCCTTGGCCTTCTTCGGATCGTGCGCACTATAATTTGAGGCGCCGTCCGTCGAGTACCAGGGTGTGCCGTTGGGAAAGATCGATCCTTCGGCATTCCACAGGTCCTTGGGACCGAAGGCGACGCGCAGCGCCTGCGACTTGTCCAACGCGGTCTGGATGGCGCGGCGGAGCTTGTAATTGTCCTTCAGGATTCCTTGCTTCGAGTTCATGAAAAAAAGGCCGAAGATCGGCGCGTTGGTACGCTGCACCTGAACCGATGGATCTTTGCTCAGGGACTCGTACAGATCGCCGGAGATCATTTCCGCATAGTCGTAGTCGCCCGCCTGCACGCCGCTCACGCGCGTGCCGACGTCAGGCACCGGAATGAACCGGATCTTGTCGAAGCTCGCAAGGCGGGCGCCGGCGAAGCCGTCACCCTTTTCCTTCAACGGCTTGTAGCCGTCGAACTTTTCCACCTCGACGTAGCGGTTCGGCCGCCACTCCACGAACTTGTAAGGCCCGGTGCCGATATAGTCCTTTTGCTCGATCGGCCGGTTTCCCGCTTTGGTGGCAATGTCTTCCGGATAGATCGCAAGACCGCCATTGACGTCCGCAATGAGAGCCTTCCAGGCGCCGTTCGGCGCGGACAATTTCAGCGTGACTTCATACTTTCCGGTCGCCTCGACCGACGTAGCCGCCGCCATCAGGAGCTTGCCGCGCGCACCGAAACTGCCCCATCGCGTCATCGAGGCGACCACGTCCTTGGCGGTCATCTCCTTGCCGGTGTGGAAGAGGACACCCTCGCGGAGCTCGATGACGATGGTCCGACCGCCGTCTTCCGTCCGATCGTTCTCGGCCAGCATCGGACGCGGCGTATAGGTTGAGTCCAGCGCATACAGGGTCTCGAAGATGTGGCGGCCGATGACCGATGCCACATCGGCTGTCGTCAGCATGACATCGAGCGGCGGCGGTTCTCCGATGGTGGCTTCGCGCAGCAGGGTGGCGGCATTAGCCTGCGCAATCAAGAATGACGCGGTAACCAGCCCCACGACGCCACGCATCAAGACACTTGGACCGTATCTCATGATCGCCCTCCCGCCTTGTTGAACCGCCTGCTTCCCGGTGCAGGGGATGTGCCTTTCAGCTGTTGGGCTGATGGCACGCTATTGCTTGTTCGAAAGTTACATACACAATTTGGCAATTATCAAGCGGAAAATGCTGTTATTGATGGGGCATGCCGATATACGTTTGGTCGGATGCTGAAGGTTTCTTACGGCAGCTTCTTGCCAAGGGCGCAGGTGGATCTGACCTGGGGAAGGGCGGCAATGGCGCGTGCAAAGCGAAATCATCCGACGAGAGCCGTTGATGCAGCGATCTCGAAGCCGTCGGGCGACGACAATGTCGTGGTCGGCGACATCATCTCCCTCATCAGGCAGAGCGCTCCAAGCCTCAGCCCGTCCGAGCAACGCGTTGCCACGGTGCTGCTGGCCGATATGGAGTTTGCCGTTCACGCCAGCAATTCCGAGCTGGCCCGTCGGGCGCGCGTGAGCGAGCCGACGGTCACCCGGTTCAGCCGCTCCGTCGGTTGCCGGGGCGTCCGGGACCTCAAGGTGAGGCTGGCTCAAGCAATGGCGGTTGGGCGGATCTACGTTGAGCTTCCCCCGCATGTCGGGACCGATCTGGCGCGCCCCGCGCTGTGGCGGTCGGTGTTTCAGGAAATTCGTCGTGCAATTGCCGCTGCCGAGGAGGGACTTCGCAAGGAGGACATCGAGAGGGCTGCCGAGGCTATCTCCGGCTGTTCGAAGCTTGCAGCGTTCGGGGTGGGGGGCGGTTCCACTCTTGCGGCGGCGGAAGTTCAGAACCGGTTCTTTCGTCTTGGGATTGCCGTCTCGCATGCCTCTGACCCGAGCTTGATGCGCATGATCGCGGCGACCCTCGGGCGGGATGACGTCGTCGTTGCCATCTCGACCACCGGTGCGGCGAACGAAGTGATCGACGCAGCCAGTATCGCCAAGCAATACGGCGCCTTGGTCGTGGCAATCACCAAGCCGCAAAGCAGGCTGGCCTCAATCGCCGATATTGCGCTTGGCGTGCACGTGCCCGAAGCGCCCGACGCGCTCAAGCCTACGGCGTCGCGCTATGCGTTTCTCGCCACCATCGACCTGCTCGCAGCGTCAACTGCCTATTGCAAGCCGCTCGAAGCCCAGGCACGCATGCGGCGGATCAAATACGAGTTGCTGAAGGGAAGCGACGGGGACGCCAAAGGGCCGCTGGGAGACTGAAAAATCTGCAGTGGCCCAACGAGGATTTGGTCGGTGCATTGCCGCTCGCATCCGGCCACGTCAATCGCGCTCCGAAACCCGAAACCGCACATCCTGCAGAAAAATTATCCGGCAGGATGCGGTGTTCAGAGCCGGCAACGACGGCTATCAGCGGCAGACGTAGCTGCCATTGACCAGAACGCGGACACATGCCGTGCCGACAGCGGCTGCACCGACTGCCGCGCCGCCGACGACCGCGCGCCTGGTGGTGCGCCGTGCTACGCCAGCGACTGATACAGGTGTCAAGGGCCGCCCGACCCGTGCTTCAGCCCGGCCGAGCGAGAGCGAAAGGCCTTCGTCGACCGACCAGTCGATCGAGCCGGACACTCCAAGGGCGACCACGGCAGCCGCGAGTGATAGCTTTGTGACCAAACCACGCTTCATGATAGTCTCCGCCTGTGAGAGTGAATTTGGATCGCTCCATGGACTGGCGCTCGGACCATTGATCAAGATCAAAGAACCGTGGAAATCGTGAAGCTGTTAGCAAAGGCGAAACACCAGAACGATTTCAGTCGGGGTCGGGTGCATGCGTCACACTTTTCGTCGCTTTTTTACTTCTGTATGCAGAGTGGCCTGAGCGTCTCGTCGGTACTGCGCGCTTTTGCGTATTCCATCAGCGCTATCCGGGCTGCTTCGCAACGCTCTGCGCTTGAAAATTCTTGCGTCGAGACTACGGCGCCGTTCGCGACGCCGAGCCAGCTGATGACGACCAGAACATAGGTCATGGTATCCTCCCCCCTCAGTCGCCGATCTCGGAACGCAGCTTAGCGCGACAGGCGGCTTGATGAGCGCCGTCCATCGCGCCGCTATCAAGCTCTATTGGCAGACATACATGATGCCGTCACCGCCCTTCACCAACGAGCCTGGGACGCAACCGATGCCGTTGCGCGCCGCATAGTCGGTCCAGCCGCTATAGCCGTAGCTCCACGGTCCGCCGAAGTAATAGGCCCGAACAGCGTACCAGGGCAGACTCTCGTTAGTGTAGTAGTGTCCGCGATAAGAGGGAGTGACGTACAATCGCGTCGCCGCTTGCGCCTTGTCGACCTTCAGCGAAACTCCGCCTTGGTCGGTCCAGCCTATGGACAGCGTCGTGCCGCATACGAGCGCGGCGACGGCAACGGCAATTTTCCTTGCGCTTATCGACTTCATGGACGTTCTCCAAAAATGAAGTTCAACGCTGCAACACCATCCCGGCACTGGGCCGCCGACTTGCTTTAGATCAAGGGATTGAAATAAATCGAGTCCGCTTCCTCTTCGAATTCGCCGGATCCAGTTCGGAGCGAGTTAAGTGAATCTGGAGGAGGACGCTCCGACGTCTGAAAAGTGCAGCCCGCCGGGTCGCATCGGAAAGCGCGCTGTCACGTGGGACGGCTTCTCCACACTGGAGCGAAGTATGCAATCGTGCGAGCGCTTTTTCTGGAATGCGTCAGGCAGTCGGCGACAAGCTCCGAGACGGCATGACGCCTCTCGACCTGCTCTTCATCATGTCTGCTGTTTCGTTTGTAGGCTCGTGTTGCGCCTCGACCAATTTGCTGAACGCGAAGAACAATCGGGCGGTGATGCCACCTTTTAATTGGTGCTCATCATGAAGCGCCTCGGCGGCCTGGCGTGACCAGCTCCTTGCCTCGGCCATCCAGACTATTTGGTTTGCCGGATCCTGGCTTGCAAGCTGCCGGCAAAGTGCTGCGCGCGAACTCAGCTCGAATTGACTCATCATCGGCCCTCCCTGCCAGAAGCTCGATGTACGCGGTGAGAATTCTGCGTTGCGTGCCACATCTCTGCAATTGCCCTTCCGGCCATTGTACCAAGGGGCATGTCACTGACACTGATATGCCATGCGGCACTAACGCGAGGCGGTGTTGCGATAATTCAATTCGTTGATCTGGCTCAAGCGAAACCGCGTCGGGCGCGGTGAACATTAGTCCGCTGCAGCGTGCGTGCGCTTACCACGAAGCGCCGCCCATGCCTCAGCAAGTGTTTCACCAGGGGCGCGCCGCGGCGGAAGCAGCGGCGGCTCGATTTAGGCAACTACGCCCATGCATGTTGCATTGCTTCGCCAATTCTGCCGCCGTGGCCCGTTGCTTGCCAGACGAAAATCTGCGGCGGCGATGGCGCCGACAATGCCTATCTCACGATATTTGTTCTATGTCGGCGGTGCGTTGCTCGCGATGCTCTTCGTTGCGGATGCCTTTGTCCCGATCCGGCCCGCTATACACGATGGCGTTGCGCGCTCCTCCACTATCCGCATCCACTCTGATTTGAGGTTGCCCGAACGGATCGTTCTCGACACTAGCCGGCCCACGATCATGGCGGTCGACGTCCCCAAGGTCGAGCTCGCCGCCCCGCCGGGCGCCGACCTGCCACAGACGCGCGCGCGCGAGGCATTTGCTCGGCTTGGACCGCTCGATATCGAACGACCGCCAGCGCGTCCGTCGGCAAAGGCTGATGCGAAGCCGCAGCGTCAAAACAAAATTGTGAGGAGGCACATTGAAAGAAATATCCGGCTCGTCTCGCGACCTCCGCAGTACGGCTGGTTTGGCAACCAGGTCTGGTGAGCGTCTCCGTTCGTCGCTGCGGAGTGGGGCGCCCGCCGTTGATACTGATCAACGAATGCACGTCGAAGCGTCGCCTAATCAAACGTCCTCAAGATCGGGAGTAACTGACATGAGTGAAACGCCAAGGTTTCAACGACTCGATCGTCGCGAGGCTCTTTCATTGCTCGGATGGCCCGCTGTGCTCGGATTGGCGACATCCGGCACGGTGCTGTTAGGAACAGAAGTGCCGGCTCAGACGATCGGCATGGAGCGACGCCAGGAGAGGCGGGGAGCCCGCCACGAGCGGCGTCAGGAACGGCGCACGGGCCGGACTGAACGCCGCCTGGAAAGGCGTACAGGGCGCACGGAGCGCCGTGAAGAGCGGCGCAACTAGGACGCCGACATGATCTCACCGATCATCGTTCACCGGCATATGTCTGCTTGATCGCGATCCGGAAGCTGGCGGATGCCGCAGACCTGGTACGTAACATTCGAGGTGCAGAAGCGTGGGACCTTGCCGAAGAGGCGAAGCCCACGGGAGACACGCACATTCGAGAGCGAAGCCGAGGCGCGGGCTTTCGCGCGAGAGAAGTTCAATGAGGGATTGATCGTGTTTGCAGGCACGCTCAATCCCTTTTTGCCGCGACGGCTGATCCCCTCGAGCGACATTCCGTCCTGGATAGAGCAAGACCAAGGCGACGAGGTTGCCGGCCAGGACGCCAAGCGCGACCCGGAGAAATAAGCGGTCCATCATGGTGACTGATGCTGATGACCGGAGGCGGCTCGGAGCGGGCGGCTGCCTTTTGGTGCTTTCGCATACTGGCGCCGGTCGTTCGACTCTGCTGGCGACGCAACCCGGAGTCTGGTTCGAAATGTCTTGAGTGTTGCCATTTTGGCACGGGGAGTTTGTACCCTCGCCCGTAGAGTTTCAGCTGGAAGTTGGGGGATGATTGCAGTGCAACAAGCCGCCGTTCGAGCAATCAAAAAGCGGCCGGCAAGGAGAGAGCATGATGAAAAGACTTTTGCTGACAACCGTTGGTCTGGTGGCGCTGTGCACGGCGGGGAGCGCCATGGCTGCCGACATGGCCGTGAAGGCGCCGCCACCGGCACCGATTATTCCAATCTACAATTGGACCGGGTTCTATATCGGCGGCAATGGTGGCTGGGCGCAGAACCACAACTGCGTGGATTTCCTTGACGCGGCTGGCGTCGCCGTCGCTTCCGGCTGCCGCGATCGATCCGGTGGCGTCATCGGTGGCCAGCTCGGTTATCGCTGGCAGGCCAGCCAGTGGGTGTTTGGTCTGGAGGCTCAAGGCGATTGGGCGGATCTCAGCAACCAGCGCGTCAGCCTGTTCGATCCGACGCTCTCCACGCGCGCCAAAACGAGCGCCATCGGCCTCTTCACCGGCCAGATCGGCTACGCCTGGAACGCGTCACTGTTCTACGTGAAAGGCGGCGCTGCGGTAACAGACAATCGTCTCAGCGTGCTTGATACTGCGACCGGCGCCGAGCTCGCGGCGCAAAGCGCAACCCGCTGGGGCGGTGTCATCGGTGTCGGATTTGAGTATGGCTTCACCCCGAATTGGTCGGTGGGACTCGAATACGATCATCTGTTCATGGGGCACCGGAATAATTCGTTCACGGTCGCCGATCCGCGCCTTGCCGCTTTTGTAAACGACCGGATCACCCAGGACGTGGATATGCTCACCGTGCGCTTCAATTACCGCTTCGGAGGGGCCAACCCCGTCGTCGCGAGGTACTGAACTCTCACGGTCTGATGTCTTCAGGGGGCCGGCAGCAACGCCGGCCCTCATTTTTGTGGTCTTATCGTGCAAGCCAGTCAGCGTCTGCCGGCGCGATCGACCGGACCGCCGCGGTTTTGTGACGCAATGCGCGGGGTAGTCCACGTAGTGGCGGTATACGACGGCGTTGGCGCTTTCATGGCTCGCGAAGACGAGCCCTGGCACCAAGAGCGCGTGCTCAGGAGAATCCGAGGCAGATTCTACCAGCCGGAATAGTAGCTCCGTCTCGCGTAGTAGCCGCCATAACCGCCATAGCTTCCGTAGGCGCTGTAGGCACTGGGCGGACAATAATCATAGCCGTATCCTCCGCCGTAAGAGGAGTATCCGCCGCCGTCGGAGGGATATGCACCATAGTAGCCGGAGCTTGCGATCGCGCCACCGACGACGGCGCCCGCGACCACCGCGCCGGCGCCCCAGCCACGGTAGCCTCTATATCCGTAACCTCTGTAGCCATATCCGGCGCCGCGATATCCCAAACCACGATAGCCCAATCCCGCTCCGCGGTAGCCTCCAGCCCATCCGCCGCGATAACCCCAGCCTCCGTAGCGCACGTTTACTACGTCGTTATCTACTACGTCGTTATCGAGCGCTGCTCTCATCACGCCGACGTTGGTGAGCAATGGCGCTGCTTCGCTTCCGGGTACAGAAATCATGGCGCTCGCGACAGTAAGAATTGCTGCAAATGCCCCTTTGATGAACCTCATAATGTCCTCCACTGGTTTAAATCTCGACTGACCGGCAAGAGAAGAATTCCGTCGCGCCGGCGGCATGGCCGTGCACATGAAATGTTTGCCTTCGTTACCGGCTTGGCCTTGATTTGAATCAACGAGAGAGGTTGGAGACCGTGAGCGGCTCCGGCCGGTCACGGGTCCGCTTGCCCGAGGCGCGGCACCAGATGGATCGTCTTTAAGGTCGCGGAGCGCGGCCGGCTTGAAGAATCTGCGAATATCGCCAGCATTGATCGCAGAGAGACATGGCTTGATCTGCATCGTCGACAATACCATGGCGGAGAGACCTGATGATCACAGTTCCGGAACTGGTGTCGCAAGCTTTGGGCGCGTTTCTGACGACGGAAACCAAGGACCGGTTCGGTGCCTCCCATGCCGGTCTGACCGAACTGCTTCCGTTCGCGGCCAAGCTCACGATGGAGTGCATCGGCAATAGCGATGCTCTGTATCACAATATCGAGCATACGTTGCTCGTAACCTTGGCCGGGCACGATATCTTGACGGGACGTGCGTTGCTGCGGCCCACCACAGCAAATGACTATGCGAATTTCATCCTCGCGTGCCTTGCTCATGACATCGGATACGTGCGCGGTGTCGTTCAAGGCGATGAGGACGAGCTATTCATAGCCGACGTGAAAGGCGGCGCCGTTCGGCTGCCGCGAGGATCGTCCGATGCGGCATTGGCGCCATACCACGTAGATCGGTCGAAGTTGTTCGTGCTGGAACGGCTGGATTCCGTCGAGCAGCTGGATGCGGGCCGGGTTGCTCAGGCGATCGAATATACCCGATTTCCCTATACAATGTCCTCCAATGACAGCCTCATCGAAGAGGAGGGATTGCTGCTGCGCGCCGCCGATCTTATCGGTCAGCTCGGTGATCCCAACTATCTGAAGAAGTCGAACGCGCTGTTCTACGAGTTCGAAGAGATCGGACTCAACAAGACCCTGGGCTACGCGACGCCGGCAGATATCGTCTACAAATATCCGCAATTCTATTGGAGCAACGTCGCCCCTCAGATTCAGCCGGCGATACGCTATCTCAACGTGACGTCCCGCGGTCGGCAATGGATAGCGAGTCTCTACGGTAACGTGTTTCGGGCCGAGCGTGAGCTGAACCTGTCCGGACCTCAGCCCTAGAAGAGCGCGCGCTCGTTGATCTGGATCAAGCCAGCTGAGCGAGGGGACTGGCTAGTTCGCCTCAGCATGCGGGGCATGAGCTGAAGGCGCGTCCGTGAAAACACTCCGCCAGATATTCTCAGGAGACGAGATCATCCAGCTTCTGATCCGGCTGGGATTGCTGGGGCTGTTGCTCATCTGGGCCCTTCTCCTGGTCCGTCCATTCGTGCCCATATTGGCCTGGAGTGTCGTGCTCGCCGCTGCGCTGAACCCGGTATTTCGGCGCCTCTCCGACCTTCTGGGCGGTCGACCGAAGCTTGCGGCGACGATCCTCACTCTCGTCAATCTTGCTGTGGTGATCGGGCCCGCGACGTGGCTGGGCATGGGCGCTGTCGACGGGATCACCGATCTTGCCGCCCAAGTGACGGCTGGCGAACTGCACGTGCCTTCGCCGCCGCAGTCTCTCAAGGATTGGCCGCTCATCGGTCCTCAGCTTTTCGATCTCTGGGATCAGGCGACGACCAATCTCCGGTCGCTCTTGCGCGCAGTGGTGCCCTACCTGAAGCCATTCGCGGCGACCTTGCTCGGATTTGCCGGCAATGCCGGGGTGGGAACGGTCAAGTTTCTGCTGTCGGTGGCGGTGGCCGGGGTGCTGTTTCCGTATGGACCTCAGCTCGTGGCTGCGGGGCGCAGCTTTCTGTCGCGCGTCGTGCCGGACCAGAGTGAGCACTTTCTGGATCTAGCAGGTGCCACGATCCGCGCGGTGGCCCAGGGCGTGATTGGCGTCGCCATCATCCAGGCGTTGCTGGCGGGTATCGGCTTCAAGCTGGCCGGCATCGCCAGCGCGGGGCTGCTGGCTTTTGTGGTGTTGTTGCTGTCGATCGTGCAGATCGGCGGGGCCATCGTCATCCTGCCGGTCATCATCTGGATCTGGACCGACAAGGAATTTCCGATCGCCCTCCTGCTGACGGTGTTTTTCGTGATCGTATCGGTTCTCGACAACATCCTGAAACCGCTTGTCATGGGCCGCGGCCTGACCACGCCAGCACTCGTCATCCTGATCGGGGTGATCGGAGGAACCCTCTTCCACGGGATCATCGGCCTCTTCATCGGACCTATCATTCTATCTGTGGTCTGGGAGCTGACGGTGGCCTGGATTCGTACCGAACGTGCTGTGCCGGCGAAACTGGCGATCGAGCGTTGACTGTCTGGCTCGCTTGGTGCCGTTGCTGTGATTGCCGGTGTTGATGCAGGGCTTCGACATGCCTAAACGAGTGCGACGTGAGTGCCATGGATACCATCCTTGTCATCAATGCCGGCTCTTCTCACCTCAGGTTCCGGATCTATTCGGTCGAAGGAGAAGGAATCCTACGACGGCAGATCAAGGGGCGGATCGACGGCATCGGGCGTTGCCCGCGACTGCAAGCGAGCAGTGCCGGCGGTGATCCGCTTGCCAATCGCGCCTATCCGATCGAAGCGGTGCTGGATATTTCGGCCGCACTGAACATTGCAGTCGCTTGGTTGCGGGATGAGCTTCATATCAGCCCCATTGCTGTCGGGCATCGCGTCGTTCACGGCGGTGCGGAGCATGACCGCCCGGTCCTGATTGATCAGGAGGTCCTGACTCGCCTGGATGGACTGACGGAATTGGCGCCGCTTCATCTGCCGCACAATCTGGCTCCAATACGTTTGATCCTGTCTGACTTCCCAACGCTCCCGCAGGTCGCCTGCTTCGAGACCGCATTTCATCGAACCCATGCTGAGGTGGCCGACCACTGCGCGATCCCGCGTTGGCTTCATGCCGAAGGCGTACGGCGCAATGGATTTCATGGCCTCTCCTACGAATATATCGCGAAGACTTTGCTGAAGGTTGCGCCAGAAATCGCGATGGGGCGGGTGATTGTCGCGCATCTCGGGCGTGGGGCATCAATGTGCGCGCTCCATGAAGGACGGAGCGTCGAGAGCACCATGGGATTCACCCCGATAGACGGACTGCCGATGGAAGCGCCACCAGGGCAGATCGACGCCGGAGTTGTGCTTTATCTCATTTCGGAGAAGGGAATGGCAGCGTCCAGGGTGCAGGAGTTTCTCCTCGGAGATTACGGGTTGAACGGCCTCTCGGGCCTCAGCGGCGATATGCGTCAGCTTGAGGCAAGTGAGGATGTCGACGCAAAAGTTGCGATCGACTATTTCGTTCATTGGGTCGGCCTTAACGCCGGTATGCTCGCAGCTGCGTTGCAAGGGCTCGATGCCTTTGTCTTTACCGCCGAGATCGGCGAAAGCTCCGCGTCGATCCGTTCGCGCGTGGCGGAGCGGCTCGCATGGCTCGGTGTCAAGCTTGATATGGCGCAGAATGCGCGGCAATCGCAGCTGATATCGTCTTCCGCCAGCCGCATTCCAGTTTACGTCGTGCCGTCCGACGAGGATCTCATGATCGCGAGACACACGTTGGCGCTGCTGATGAACCGTAGCTCGACAGCTCCAAACGGGGCATCGTGATACGTTCTCCTTGATCCGGGTTGCGGTCAGGCGTTGAGGGGGGCGTGGTCGGCGCTTGCGGGATTATCGGACGGCTTCTTCGATGCCGGCACCAGGAGTGTGTAATGGCGGTCCAATTCCTGCTCGGTACCTTGATCAGCGTGATCAACATCATGATTCACGCGCTGGTGACCGTTGCGGCCATCGATATCGCTCGTACCGCCGGATTAAGGCACACGGCGCGGCCCCGGTCGCACCTGATGGCCGTGATGGTCACCACTGCTGTCATTTTGATGGTCGCGCACACTGTCGAGGTTCTCATTTGGGCGCTCGCCTATGCGGCAGTCGGCGCGGCGCCTCCGGGCAGCGATCTGCTATATTTCACGTTCGTGAACTACACCACGCTTGGCTATGGGGACATTACGCCCGTGGCGGGGTGGCGATTGACGGGACCCATGACAGCGATGAACGGAATCCTGATGTTCGGATGGTCGACTGCGGTCCTGTTTGAGGTTCTGCGCAAGACGGTCGAGCATCTCGCCGCGATTGCGGCACCTAAGTCTAGTTCTGGAGATCGAGGCTAGCGAGCTTCAGCCTGTCCAGCAGCACGATCTGGCGCTGGGTATTTCCGATGAAGCCGAGGATCCCGAGCTCATGCAACCGCGATAGTGCGCGGGAGACGGTTTCCAGCGTCAATCCGAGATAGTCGGCGATATCGCGCCGCGACATCGGCAGCGCCATGATGCCAGCAGCCGTCAGCCGCTTGTCCATCTCGATCAGGAAGGCTGCGACTCGCTCCAGCGACGTCTTGCGGCCAAGCAGCAGCATGTGGTCTTCCGCATGCTGAAGGTTCTTGGTGGTCATGCTCAGCAGGTTGCGGGCAACCATGGGGTCGCCCTGAGCAACCAGCTCGAGGCTTTGGCGCCTGACCAGACGAACCGTGGTGTCGACGATCGCTTCAGTCGTGAATCGGTGCACGCCGCCGTTCTCGAGCCCGAAAATATCGCCGGCCAGGTGAAATGCGCCGATTTGGCGCCGGCCGTCGGACAGCAGCTTATAGCTTCGCACCGCGCCCCTCTTCACCTGATAAACGTATTCCGCAGGCTCCTTTTCGCCGTAGACTTCCGAGCCTTTCTTGTAGGTAAATTCGTTCAAACTAATGATCGGGTTTGAATCGGTGTTTAACCCTAGCTCGCGGAGCGAATGAAGCCGCGAGGCGGCGTCGGCAGCGGTGCGAACGAACATGGCCAACTCCCGAACTGATGGTGACGCGGTATTTCCATCGTCGGGAATGAGGAGCCGCCGAAAATCCGCTTCCCGCGAAGGTTGTTTAGGCCATAAGTGGGGTTTTCAACCATTGTCTGTAGGTGCATTGTACCAAGGTACAGGAAGGGTTCGATGCGCTTGATGAGAACCCGTCAGAGTGTCTGTCAGATGGTGCGGCAATATGCCGAAAACAGACGCTCCATTCGCGGTTGTGGCATTCCAATTGTGCTGCTTTGCTCAGGTACTAAGGCGCGTCTGGTCTTTCTGCATTTGAAGTACCTAGCGAGGAAAAAACTTGCCCGGCTTCGTTTATGTCGTGGACGACGACGCATCCTTTCGGACGGCGATCCAGCGTCGGCTTAAACTGGCTGGGTATGAAGTTGTGACCTACGCGTCCGCCCAGCAGTTACTGGATGATCCGCCAGGGTCCGACGATCCGGGATGTATCTTGCTCGATGTGCAGCTTCCGGGCCTGAGCGGGCCGGAGTTGCAAGCCTCCCTCGTCCAATGCCATTCGCCGCTGCCCATCGTCTTTCTGACCGGACATGCGGATACCGCGACGACGGTCCGTGCGATCAAGGCCGGCGCGGAGGATTTTCTGACCAAGCCGGTGTCGTCGGAACAGTTGATCGATGCGATTGAGCGGGCAATGGCTCAACAGGAGGCGGCCCGGAGTCAACACAGCAAGCTCGATTCGCTACGTTCTCGCTTGAGGTCTCTATCGCGGCGCGAACGACAGGTGTTCGACCTGATCGTACGCGGTAAAATCAACAAGCAGATCGCCTATGAGCTTGGAACGACCGAACGCACGGTGAAGGCGCACCGCCACCAAGTGATGACAAAGATGCAGGTATTATCGTTTGCCGAACTGGTGTCCGCTGCAGAGCGGCTCGGCCTTCTGGATTCGGCAAAGATGTGATGCAGGCCGTTTTCGTGGCTTCGTCAGGTCGGTGATCAGACCTGTACGATGGGACAATATGAAAAGTTATTGACATAATTCGCCCTGGGCCGCCTACATACCGGCGTCGTTAGCCGTCGGATTAGCGCAGGAACCTTTGCCGCGTAGCGTCGTTGCGACGCGAGTGCCAGGTTTGCAATCAGAAAGACGGGTCCATTGTTTGCACGTAAGCCGATTTACGTCGTGGATGATGATTTATCAATGCGCCGAAGCTTGGAGCGGCTGCTTCGGAAGCACGGCTTTGATGCGGTTGCTTTTGATTCCGCGGGTGCGTTGCTTCGTCATGGGTGCATCGAAGAGGCGTGCTGCATCGTTCTGGATATCAATCTGAACGGAGAGTCGGGTATCTCACTCCGCCGCAGGCTCGCCAGCGAGGGTGCCACGGTCCCGGTCATCTACATTACCGGCAACGACTGTCGGGCGAATCAGGTCGCCGCGATTGAGTCTGGGTGCGCCGCCTATCTGGCCAAGCCCTTCGCAGCAAGCGCACTCATCGACTCCATTGAACGCGCCTGCGCCGAGCATGGCTGAAGCCGCCGCTGCTCACTCCTCGATGTCCTGCTCCAGGGTCTGTGTGGGCGCGCCGTTGTGTACCGAAGCGAACTGCGCCAGCGGTAACGATGTCGCCAGAGACAAAAGGTTGGAATCGGTGACCTCGAGCACCAAAGCTTTGCCGGCTTCCATGTCCTTGACGAACCCAGGATCGGCGGCGTCGGCGGCGATACAGGTGTTGGTCAGGCACCAGGTGTAGGGCAACGATCTGGAATTTCCCTGATCGACGGTCAGCTTGGCAGGCCGTTGCAGATACATCCCGACGGGGACAAACACTTGGAGCCGGGCAGTGCGGTCGCCGTCACGCTCGATCAGGTCCAGGCGCACCGCCATCTGGCCCGTTGCAAACTTGCCGGTGATCGAGGTCCGGCACAGCATCGGCGCGCCGCCGGGCTTTACGCAAAGCTTCCGCCAGTCGCCATAGGTGATGTCCTTGGCTTCGCGCTGTCCGCGAGGCGCAATTTCGGCGGGCTTTGCCTCGCGCGCATGCTCCTGCGCTGCCGAGTTCTGGGCTGAAGCCGGTCCGACAACGGTCGCTGCTAACAAAAGGGATAGGTAAGCGCGCGCCTGCTTGAGCCATGGTGTCGAAGCTGGGTTGATCATGTCAGTGCCTCCAGCCGCGCGTCCTCCGCGCCTACTTCTGTTCGTCGAGGAATTTCTCGACGAGTGGTGCCCACGTCGCGATCGTGTCAGGCGAGCCGACGAAGAAATGTCCCTCGTTGCCGAAGGGCGGCATCAGATGATATTCGGCCCTACCGCCGGCAGCGGTGAAGGCCTCGTGCATGCGCTTCGACAAGGCGGGACCGAAAAACGTGTCGTTCTCGATATAGAACCACAGCATTGGAACGCGCGAGGTTCGGCCGAAATCGGCAGTCGCTTCGACGAGCTTGTCCGGCGCGCAATTGTTATTGGGTTTGCCGTCGACACGGCCGCCGCGTCCAGCCGCGAAGGTGATGATTGCCTTGACCTGCGGCGGGTTTGCACTCGAGAGCGCAATGGAAGCCCAGCCGCCCGCGGACTGTCCAATGACGATCACGTCCTTCGGCAGAACGCGCTTCTCGGCCACCATGTAGTCGATGATCCAGAGATCGGCTTGTGCAACGGCACGCCCGGCGTCGTGGAAGTTCGGATTGGTGCAATTTCCGACCTTGGAGAAGAACGGTCCGTAGAGACCATGCTCGGGAATATCGATCGCGGCTGCCCCATAGCCGGTGCCGACTGGTGCAACCACGAGGTAGCCGCGCTTGGCAAACCATTTGGCGGCGCCACGGAACTCCACCAACGGGAAGAAGCTGCGATCGACGGGCTTGAGCGACACGCCGTGGTTCATGATCGCCAGCGGGAAGGGGCCGTCGCCGACGGGCCGCACTACATAGGCGAACATCGGCAGCGGTAGCGGCAGAGCCCAGACCTCCTCCTGGATGCGGACATTGTCGTCGGCACGTGCTGGAGCAATAATGCAGGCCAGGATACTCAATGCTGCCGCCAGGTAAGTCACTGTTGAAGCATGGCGGAGATTCACGCGCGCCTCCTTCAACCGGCGAAAGTGCTGGCCACGATGATCGGTCCAAGCACGGTCAGCACAACGTTTCCGACAGCATAGGGCACCGCGACGCCGAGCACCGGCGTCTGGCTTTCTGCAACTTCGCAGGCGCCGGTCACGGCGGCATCGACCGTCATGGCGCCGGCGAGCGCTCCACAAATGATGACCGGGTTCATGCGAAGCACGCGATGCGCGAATAGGGTGGTCACAATCAGCGGCACCAGTGTGACGACCAGGCCCATGCCGACCAGCAGCATACCGTGCGACTGGATCGCGACCCAGGCTGCGTGGCCGTTGCCGAGTCCGATCGCCGCGATGAAGCCGCCGAGCCCGAGGTCGCTCAGCGTTTGCTGCGCGGCGGGCGGCATTGCACCCATGGTCGGCCGGCGCGAGCGCAGCCAGCCGCAGAAAAGTCCCGCTATCAAGGCACCGCCGCCGCCGCCCAGAGTCAGGGGCACTGAACCGATCTTGACGCTCGCGAGACCGGCGAGAAGACCTACGGCAATGCCTGCGGCAAGGAATGCAATGTCGGTACGGTCGTCGGAGCTCAGGATCTGTCCAACCTGCGAGGCGGCGCGCTCGATGTTGCGGGTGCTGCCGACCAGCGTCATGACGTCACCGACATAGACGCGGGTATCGGCGCTCAGGGGGACCTCGCGTCCCATCCGCGTCAAGGTGCGCAGGAACACGCCGCGCGCAGCGTCGCCAACGCGTTCAGCCACCTCCTTGACTGAGCGGCCATGGAGCTTGCCATTGTCGACGAGGACCTCGACCAGGTTGCCGGGAAGCGCCTTCAGGATCTCGTCAGCGTCGATCTCGGTGCCAACAATCGGCTTTGCAGCGACGATGGCGGCGGTGCGGCCTGCGATAACGATGTCGTCGTTCGCTTCAAGAACAGTATCGCGATGCGGTTCGACGTCAGCGCCCTGGCGCACGATCCGCTCGATCACGCTGCGGCTGCCGATCTGGTCTTCGACGGCGCCGACGGTCCGTCCCGCCGCTGCCGACACCCGGTACGCGCGGGCCTGGAATTTTCGATAATGCAGATTTTCAGTTTGTGGCGGGTTGCCGCCCGAAAGCTCCGCCTCGAGCTTTGCAGCTTCCGCTTTCAGATCGATCCGCATCAATTTCGGCGCGACAAACGGCACGTACAGGAGCGTGAGGATATAGCCGAGTACGTAGGTGACGGCGTAGCCGGCGGCGATATTGGCGTCCTGTTGCTGCAGCACCTCTTTGGTCAGTCCGAGCTGGGATAGTGCGCCAGATGCGGTGCCGATGACCGACGATTGTGTCAGGGCTCCCGCAGCAAGACCGGAAGCGGTGCCGGGACCGAGCGCGAACACATGGGCAAATATGAGAACGATGACGAGGCCGGTACCACCAAGCACGAGCGCGAGCGCGACCTGAGCCAGGGTCCGGATGCTCAGCGAGGCAAAGAACTCGGGTCCGGATCGGTAGCCGATCGTGAACACGAACAGGCTGAAGAGAATAATCCTGAGCAGGGAAGGAAACGTGAAGGTGCCAAGCTGCCCGATCAGGACGGCAACGATGAGCGTGCACGCGGTGGTGCCTATCGAAAAGCCGCGGATTCTGACGCGACCAAGAATGGTGCCGAGCGCGACGGACAGCAGCAGGAAAATTTCCGGCGCGGCGGATATGATCCATCTGACCGTGCTCATGGGCGGGCCCTCCAGCCATTTGCGCCAATCTGGTTGGTGATAGCCGCCGATGCTTGATCCAGATCAACCTCGCGGTCGGCCAGACGCTCCCTGTTGAGTTGCAGGATTTCAAAACCCGACGTTGGGGCATGAGTACGATGGATACCACCGCCGCTTCGTCGATACGCCGCGACGAGACGGTGCCTGTCGCGCTGTTGCTGGCCTTCACCGGCGGCTATCTCGATGCCTATACGTGGATCGTCCACGGCGTCATGGCCAACGCCCAGACGGCCAATCTCGTCCTGCTGTGGGTCCATGGCTCCGTCGGCGACTGGGCGAAAGCGCTCCACTTCGTCCCACCAATCCTTGCGTTCGCGGTGGGTATCGTCGTGGCGTCATGGTTGCGCCGCGCGGCGGGAGAGCGCGCCATTGCCATCAGCATACTGCTGGAAATCCTCCTGCTGGTCGTTATCGCCGTCCTGCACAACCGCCTGCCGGATCTCGCGGGTACACTTGGCATTTCGTTCGTCGCCGCCGTACAGAGCGCCGTCTTCACGAGAGTTGAGGGCGTGCCTTACAGCTCCGTCATGATCACGGGCAACATGCGGCAGGCAATTGAAGGGGTGTTTGCTGTAGCTTCTGGCGATGGGGCGCTGCGGCCCTCTGGCGTTTTCGCTGTTTTGTGCATCACGTTCGGCCTCGGCGCCGCGCTTGGTGCCTTCGCGACCAAGCAGATCCCGGATCTGGCGCTCGGCGTTCCCGTGATCGCGCTCCTGGTCGTGCTGTTGCGTTGCGAAAGCGCGGGCGACGAGGCCAGCCCATGACCTCATCTGACCGCAGATCGCGCTGGACCTTCCTGTTTCCGCCCGCAATCTGGCTGGCGCAGTATCACAGTGCCTGGCTGCGTTCGGACGCAATCGCCGGAATCACCCTCGCGGCTTACGCCATCCCCGTGTCGCTGGCCTACGCGACCCTGGCGGGCCTGCCGCCCCAGATCGGCATCTACGGCTACATGCTCGGCGGCCTCGGCTATGCGCTGCTCGGGTCGTCTCGCCAGCTTGCGGTCGGTCCGACCTCCGCGATCTCGTTGATGATTGCGGCGACGGTCGGGACGCTGTCCGGCGGAGATGCGGCGAAATACGCCGAGATCGCAAGCCTGGCCGCATGCGCGGTGGCGTTGCTCTGTCTGATCGCGTGGTTGTTCAAGCTCAGCGTTCTCGTCCGCCTGGTGAGCGACAGTATCCTGGTCGGCTTCAAGGCCGGCGCGGGACTTACCATCATGATGAGCCAGTTGCCGAGCCTGTTCGGCGTCGCCGGAGGCGGTCACAATTTCTTCGATCGCGCCATCAAGCTCGCCGGCCAGCTCGGCGGCATCAATTGGCTGGTTCTGGCGACCGGAGCCATCGCGCTCTTGTTCCTGCTGGTGGGAGAGCGGCGGCTGCCGGGAAGGCCGGTCGGGCTCACGATCATGGCGCTGTCGATTGTCTTGGCAACACTGCTTGGCCTTCCGTCGCTTGGCGTACCAGTCACCGGGCAAATCCCAGAGGGATTGCCGGCTATCGGGTTGCCGAGTTTTGGTTTGTTGGAGCCCGACGAGCTCTTCCCGCTGGCTGCGGGATGCGTACTGCTGGCCTATATCGAAGGCGTCTCCGCCGCCCGCAGCTTTGCTGCCAAGCACGGCTATGCCCTCGATGTCCGGCAGGAGTTCTTGGGGCTTGGCGCGGCGAACCTCGTCACCGCCTTCGGCCACGGCTACCCCGTGGCCGGCGGGCTGTCGCAATCTGCGGTCAACGACAATGCCGGGGCGCGCACGCCGCTGGCCCTGGTGATCTGCTCGGCGACGCTTGCGCTGTGCCTGCTGTTCTTCACGGGTCTGTTGACAAACTTGCCGAAGGCAGTGCTGGCGGCGATCGTCCTTGCCGCCGTCTACAGGCTGGTGGACATCCGCGCGCTGTTGCGGATGTGGCAAGTCAGCCGCATCGACTTTTATGCCGCGGCGATTGCCCTTCTGTCAGTGTTGCTCCTGGGCATCCTGCAGGGCGTTTTGCTGGCGGCCGTCGCGTCGATCTTCCTGCTCCTGGCGCGGGCCTCGCGTCCGAATGTTGCTTTCCTCGGCCGGCTCCCCGGTACCGGCCGTTACTCCGATAATGCGAGGCATGAAGGCGTCGAGCCGTTGGTGGGCATCATCGCGTTTCGACCCGAAGCCTCGCTGCTCTACATCAATGCTGAAACGATCCTGGAAACAGTGTTAGGCACCTTGCCGCTGTCGGTCGGCGCCAAACTGGTTGTCTGCGATCTATCGGCATCCCCCTACATCGATCTGGCCGGCGCGCGCATGTTGCACGATCTCTATGACGAACTCGCCTCCCGGAATATCACGTTCCGAATCGTCGGCGCGCACGCACAATTGCGCGATTTGCTGCGGGCTGAAGGCCTGGCGGAAAAGACCGACAGCGGAGCGTGGCTTCGTTCGGTTGACAGCGTACTCGGGGAGAGCACGACCGGGCAATCATCTGATCCCAATCCAAAAGATACACCCGACTTATGGGCGGGCCGGCCCTGATGCGATCTCACCATCGTCCTCAATCGATCACGCGGTACCGCCTTGGACGATGTCCGCATCGCAAATTGTTCCGGGCCTCTGCAAGGTGCACGACCCTTGACTTGGATCAATGGACCGAGGTGAGCGGGCATCACGATCCCGGCCGAGACGTCGCAAAGATCCGGAGAGAGACATGTCCAAGGACGCCAAGGCTGCAGAAAAGCGCATCGATCAGTTCATTTCCGGGCCCGGCGGACGGGCGGATGATTGGCGCGATCTGGTCGAGGCAGCGAAGGCATGGTCGCGCGGCGGCGACCGCACGAAGTACGATGCGGCGCTGGCTGATCTTTCCGTCATAGAGGAGTTTCACGGCTATCCCGGCCTGCAATTGATGGCGGCCTTGCGGGAAGCGGCAACGGCCGGGGATGCGGCGGAGTCACTTGGCCTTACGACGCGCATCACGCAGGCCTTGATGACACGATCCTTCCGCCAGCACGCCGGCGACTGGGATCCCAAGGACGACGGCGCCGATGCCTCGCCCGAGCTGGTGCCCTCGACCTTCGGATCGCATGGGGGCCATCGGCCCTATTTCGAAACACTGATTGTCACCGGCGTCTCTTCCAGCCACTGGCCGGCGCTCGCCGCCGAATGGCGCAAGCTGCGCCGCCCGGTTGACTCCTTCGTATATGAGCCGGTGATCGTCGGCAGCCTCGAGGATGCCTTCTGCGCAACGATGCTCAATCCCGACATCGCGGCCGTCGTCATCAACGAAGGGTTCGGGCTGCGTTCGCGTCACGACGCGCCGATCCTGCGGACCATGACAGCCGGCGCGGGCCTCAATGACGAGGCCGACGCGTCCGCGCTCCGGCTTGCGCACATCATCAAGCGGGTACGTCCGGAGCTTGACATCTATCTGATGTCCAACCGCGACGTCGAGAAAATGGCTGGAGACCCCGAGGCCAACGTGGTTCGGCGGATATTCTACTCCATCGAAGAGCTTCTCGAGCTCCATCTCTCCATCCTCGAAGGTATCCAGGATCGCTTCGACACCCCGTTTTTCGACAATCTCAAGAAATACGCACAACGCCCGATCGGAACGTTCCATGCGCTGCCAATCGCGCGCGGCAAGTCTGTGTTCAGGTCCGACTGGATCCGCGACATGGGGGAATTCTACGGCTTGAACCTGTTCCTGGCCGAGAGCAGCGCGACGACCGGCGGCCTCGACAGCTTGTTGGAGCCGACCGGCACCATCAAGAAAGCGCAGGACAAGGCGGCGCGGGCGCTCGGCGCAGATCGCGTGTTCTTCGTGACCAACGGCACCTCGACCTCGAACAAGATGGCAGTGCAGGCGCTGCTCGGGCCGGGCGACATCGCGATCGTCGATCGCAACTGTCACAAGTCGCACCACTACGGCATGGTGCTGGCCGGCGCCCAGCCGATCTATGTCGAAGCGTTCCCGATGACCGAGTATTCGATGTACGGCGCGGTGCCGCTGAAGACCATCAAGCAGGCGCTGTTGAATGCGCGGGCCGATGGCCGGCTGGACCGCGTCAAGATGCTCGACCTGACCAACTGCACCTTCGACGGCCACATCTACAACACCCGCCGGGTGATGGAGGAATGTCTCGCGATCAAGCCGGACTTGATCTTCCTGTGGGACGAAGCCTGGTTCGGCTTCGCGCGCTTCTCGCCGTTCCTGCGGCGACGGACCGCGATGGGCGCCGCCAACGAGATCGAGGCTTGGATGCATGATCCGAAATCGGTCGCGGCTTACGAGAAGCAGCAGGCCGAGCTCGGCAAGTCGCCTTCCGACGAAACGTTGCTCAAGACCCGGCTGATCCCCGATCCGCGTCAGATCCGCTTGCGCGTCTACCAAACCAACTCGACCCACAAGTCGATGTCGGCGATCCGACAGGGCTCGATGCTGTCGGTCAAGGATGTCGAATTCCACACCGTCGAGCAGCAGTTCAAGGAAGCGGTGTTCACGCACGCGTCGACCAGCCCGAACCAGCAGCTCATCGCTAGCCTCGACGTCTCACGGCGCCAGATGGAGCTCGAAGGCTACGGTCTGGTGGCCAACGCGATCGAAATTGCGTTCGCGATCCGCAAGGCGGTCAACAGCAATCCGCTGATCTCCAAATACTTCCGGATTCTCGGTGCCGACGCGATGGTGCCGGCGCAATATCGCCAGAGCGGCTTCACCGACTATCTCGCAACAGGCATGAACTGGGCGAACGTCCTGAAGAGCCTGGACGATGACGAGTTCTGCCTCGATCCGACCCGCATGACCTTGGTGTGCGGCACCGCGGGCTACGACGGCACGCAGTTCAAGGGCATCCTCGCCAATGACTACAATATCCAGATCAACAAGACATCGCGCAACTCGGTGTTGTTTCAATCGAACATCAACAACACCCGCAGCGACGTCGCCCATCTGGTGAGGGTGCTGGCCGAGATCGCGGGCGAGGTCGACCGTGGCCTGGTTCAGGGCGGCGCCAACGCGAAGAAGACCTTCGACGCGCGGGTCAAGAGCCTGATGACCGATGTGCCCGACCTGCCGAATTTCTCGCACTTCCACGACAGTTTCCGTGGCGATGCCGGCACCAAGACCAACGAGGGCGACATCCGTAGCGGCTTCTACTCGGCCTATGACGCAGCGGGGTGCGAATATATCCGGCTCGGCGATTCCGAGATCGACCGCCGCCTCAAGGCCGGGCCGGACCTCGTCTCCGCGAGTTTCGTGATCCCGTATCCGCCGGGCTTTCCGATCATGGTGCCGGGACAGGTGATCACGCAGGAGACCATCGACTTCATGCGAAAGCTCGATGTGAAGGAAATCCACGGCTACGACGCCAAGGAAGGGCTGAAGCTCGTACGCGCCGAAGCCCTGGCGAAGATCGGCCGGCCCAAGCCCGGTGCGACGCCGAAGCTGAAGGCTGCATCGTAATAAAAGGGGACGGACATGCAGAGCTTTTTCACGTTCTTGCAGCAGAACCCGTTTCTGTTGCTGTTCTTCGTCGTTGGCGTCGCCGTCTGGATCGGCCGGGCCAGCATCAAGGGTTACGGCCTAGGCATGGTTGCCGGCGCCATCGTGGTGGGCGCCGGCCTATCTGTGTGGGCGTCGGTCTATGGCGTGAAGCTCGAGTTGAACAACTTTGCCAAGAGCCTCTTCTATTACCTGTTCATGTATGGGGTTGGCCTTCGTGTCGGGCCCTCTTTCATCAACAGCCTGAAAGGCGACGGCCTCAAGTTCTGCATCCTTGCGCTCGTGTCCAGTGTTGTCGGACTTGCGCTGGTCGTGATTTGCGCCAAGCTGTTTGCGCTGCCAATTGGTGCTGCCGGCGGCATGCTGGCGGGATCTCAGACCATGTCTGCCGCGATCGGTTCGGCCGAGCAGGCTATCACCTCGGGTGTGGTGAAGCTCCCTGAAGGCATGAAGCCCGAGGATGCGTCGGGCATGATCGCACTGTCTTACGGCATCACGTATATCTGGGGCACCGTCGGCATCATCCTGATCTGCAAATACCTGCCGCGCTGGTGGGGCGTCGACGCCAAGGCCGCAGCCAAGCAGTACGAGCAGGAGTTTGGCGTCAAGGACCTCGAGGGTGGCGGCCTGACCGGTTACCGGCAGTTCGGCCTCCGTGCCTACCGGCTCGATAATCCAGCCCAGGTTGGCATGAGCATTGCCAAATTCCGCACGATGAATCCCGAATACCGCATCGTCAATGTGGCGCGCCGAGGAGAACCGCTGGGTGCCGACCCCGAACTCGTTCTGGAAAAGGGCGACGTCGTCGCGCTCGGCGGCTCGACTGAGCATCTCACCGACAAGATGGGCCTGATCGGGCCGGAAGTTGCCGACGCCAAGGCGCTCGGCATTCCCATGGATCAGGCGGACATCCTCGTCACAAACAAGGCGATGGCGGGACGGACCTTTGAATCCTTCCGCGAGACGGCCATTGCCGGTCAGTTGCAGGTCACCAAGGTCGAACGTGGCGGTGTGCAGATTCCGGCCGGTCTCAAGACCGAGTTGCAGCGGATGGACATCGTCTCGGTGGTCGGCATCAAGTCGGCCGTCAACGAGCTCGGCGAGATGTGGGGCCGCATTGCACGGACCAACACCTCGACCGATCTGTTGACGCTCGCCGCCGGCATGATCATCGGCTTCCTGATCGGGATGATCGAATTCCCGGCCTTTGGTGCCAAGATCGGCCTCGGCAACGCCGGCGGTCTGTTGCTGTCGGGCGTGATCGTCTCATCGCTGGTCTCACGGCTGCGCTTCTTCGGCAATACGCCGAACGCGGCACGCAATGTGCTCGAGGATCTCGGTCTCGTGGTCTTCGTCGCCATCGTCGGCATCAATGCCGGCGCGGGACTACTGGCGCAGCTGACCGGGGCCGTGGCACTGAAGATCTTCGTTGCCGGCTTCATTGCCTGCACGATTCCGCCGTTCATCGTCTGGGCGATCGGCTTCCACGTCTTCAAGATCAACCCGGCCGTGCTGATGGGCGGCGTTGCAGGTGCGCGGTCGCACTCCGGCCCTTGCCGCGAAGCCGCGGTGGAGATCCAGAGCTCCGTGCCCTGGATTGGGTTCCCGGTCGGCTACGCCGTATCGGGCATTCTGCTCACCGTGTTCGGCTACTTCGCAATGATCCTGGCTCAATAGCTCGGCGTCAAAACCAGAGGAAAGAAAAGTCATGAGAAAAGTCGCTATCTATGCCGCCCTGGTCGCCTCGCTGGCAGGCGTCACCGGATTCAGCACGCCATCGCGGGCAGAGACCGGCCAAGTTGCCGTTGTCTTCACCAAGGGCGGATTCATCGTTGGCGTCGGTGGGGGCGAGGGCGTTCTGCTGTATCGCGGCCACAAATATCCCTTCACCGTCTCGGGTATGAGCGTCGGCTTCACGATCGGCGCCTCGACCACCAAGCTGGTCGGTCGCGCCCTCAACCTGAGGGGACCGGAGTCGATCGAAGGCTCCTACGCTGTCGGCGGTGCGGGCGGTGCTATCGCTGCCGGCGCAGGTGCCGTTCAGCTACAAAACGGCAACGGCGTGATTCTGCAGCTTAGCGGGCCGAAGGTCGGTGCGGAGCTGTCAGCCGCTGTGGGGGGCGTGACGATAGCTTTGAAGCGGTAGAGCGGTAGTCTCGCGCCGCTTCGGCGGTCGCGGCGCTCTAGCTGAATGGCGGCTGCTTTTCTCATGCACGTAGGTCGGGGAAGCGCCCGCAGATCAGCGCCGGGTCGGGTGCCAACCGCGTTTCGCGAGGCATCGTCGAAGCGGATCACGGCACCCATATCGAGGGAGGACATGCCATGCTTCGATATCTACTAGCTTTTGTTGCGGCCGTCGTTCTTCTCACGGCCACGCTCATTCCCGATGATGCCTATGCCCGCCGCGGAGGTGGCGGTGGTGGCTATCGCGGAGGTGGAGGGGGCATGCGCGCCGGAGGTTTTCATGGCGGCGGGGTTCATGCCGGACGCATCCATGGCGGAGGCGGACGCCACTACGCAGGAGGTCCGCGGCCAAGCCATCCGATTGCTGGTCGTCCTGGCCGTCCAGGTTACCCCGTTGCGGGCCGTCCCGGCCGTCCCGTCGCCGGTTATCCCGGAGGCTATCCGCGATATGGCTATCGAGGCGCGGCTTACGGTGCTGCTGCCGTCGGTGCGGCCGCCGCGGGCGCCTACGGATACTACAATAACAACTACAGTAACGGTTGTTATCAGGACACGTACGGCAACTGGGTCTGCCCCAACCAGTATCCGTATTGAGGGAAAGCGCTGCTGACGGGCCAGCGAAGTCCGTCGGCAGCATCGATCTGACCGTCAAAGATCTGACCGCACTGGCCGTGCGGCCCGATCACCTCGTCAATATCGCTCGGTGACGAAGTTCATCCCGCGCAGGCTGGCCTGGTCATTGTAGCGCCCTTTGTCGGAACGCTTCGGTAGCTTCACCTTGTCCTTCTTGATCCGCTTGTGGGGGATAGCCTCCAGGATGTGCGCGATACAGTTCAGCCGCGCCCGCCGCTTGTCGTCGGAGCGTATGATGTACCAAGGAGCGTCCTTCGTGCTCGTCTTCTTGAGCATCAGGTCGCGCGCGCGCGAATAATCATACCAGCGCTTGAAGGATTCGAGGTCCATCGGACTCAACTTCCATTGCCGCACCGGATCGTCGATGCGGGCGTTGAAGCGGCGCTCCTGCTCGTCCATCCCGACCTCGAGCCAGATCTTGATCAGAATGATGCCGCCGTCGATGGCGTACTTTTCCATTTGCGGGCAGAGCGACAGGAAACGATCGTGCTCGGCGGGCGAGCAGAATCCCATGACGTATTCGACGCCGGCGCGATTGTACCAGCTCCGGTCGAAGATCACGATCTCGCCCCCGGCCGGAAACTGTTTCATGTAGCGCTGGAAGAAAAGCTGCGTCTTTTCGCGATCCGATGGCGCCGGCAGCGCCACCACCCGGAACACGCGCGGGCTGACCTTTTCTGTGATCGCCTTGATCGTGCCGCCTTTGCCGGCCGCGTCGCGGCCTTCGAACAGAACGATGACTCGAAGCTTGTTTTCCCTTACATAATCCTGGAGATGGCAAAGCTCGATCTGGAGCTTTTCGAGCTCCTTCTCGTAGTCCTTGCGCTTCATCCGCTCTGAGGCTTCGTCCTTTGCCATGCCGCTCCGCCTTCTCTCAACTCGGCCAAACCGTGATCAGTCGCCCCACGAGATGGTGACCCCGATGTCGCCGGGCACGCCGTCCGGGAAGTCGATGACCTGATAGCCGATGCGATAGCCGCGCGGCTTGAGGTATTCGGTCCAGAGCTCGAAGATCTCCTTTGGAATTCCAGTCAGCGTTGTCTCCCAGCCCGCTTCCATCTGGTTGATCGCGCGGCCCTTGTCGGTGCACAGCGTGTTCGGGAAGCGATAGACCTGCACTTCGGTCAGGCCGTTGCGAACCGCGCGCTGGATGATGGTCGAGGCGAGCTTGATCTTCTCCTCCTCGGACTTGCCGGACGGTTTGCTCAGCCGTTCGATCAGAGCGCGTTTCTCGGCTTCGGCCGCGGCGGCGAGGCGAACATATTCCTCAGCCTTTCTGGCTTCCTCGAGCGCGGCTTCCTTGCGGATTTGCAGTGCGTTGGGAATGAGCTCATCGATGCCGGGCATGATTGTGCGTTCCTGGCTTGCTGTGGGATTGGAGTCAGGGCTAGGCTAGGTTTCGCGCCGTTCGGACCCTTGATTCATATCAAGCAATTTTCTCACCTGCGCGGCCAGGGTAACTAACCGGCGCGCAGACCGCCCTGATCCCTTCTGTGGAGGCGACCATTGAGCGAGCAACTTCATCCAATGGCCCCGCATCATCTGCCGTTCTATCTCGCGCCGGGAAGCGGGACGGACGTGCTGATGGTGGTGATGGGGATCTTTCTGGTCGGCAGTGTGCTCTGGGTTGGGACGCTGTATTGGAAGCTGCACAGCCTGCCGGAACGAATGGCCCACAAGTCGCAGAAGCTTCAGTTCGAGATCGTGGCCGTGCTGGGCATCATCTCGCTCTTTACGCACATGCACATTTTCTGGGTGGCTGGCCTTCTGCTCGCGATGATCGACTTGCCGGATTTCGGCACGCCGCTGCGGAGTATCGCAGGCTCGGTCGAGAGGATCGCCGACGCCGCGCCCGGCGAGGGTCGGGAGCCCGAACTCCCCGGCTTGCCGCCGGTTGAGAAGCCGATCGTCAAGGGGAAGGAGCACAGCCATGTTTGAGCTCATGTTCTGCTCCCTCCTGACCATCCTGCCGGACTACCTCTACCGCCGCTATGCCCAGGGCAAACGTTTCGGCAAGGAGATCACTTTCTTTTCCATCTGGTATGAATTGCGATGGGGCATCACCGGCTGCCTGATGCTGACGATTTCGCTGATCACGATGATCTTCTACTTTCACCCGTCAACGACCTCGGCCGCGCTCTATTTTCGGACGGTCCCCATCCTTCCTGAAGGCTCCGGCCGCGTCGCGGAAGTCAATGTCGGCTACAGCGAGGCAGTGAAGAAAGGCGATGTGCTGTTCAGGTTGGACAGTTCGAAGCAGAAGGCCGCCTTGGAGACGGCCACGCGCAAGATCGCCGAGGTCGACGCCGCGATGACAAGCGCCGAAAACGACGTGGTCAAGGCCGAAGCGCAGATCCAGGAAGCCAAGGCCAGCCTTCAGCAGGCCAAGGACGAGCTGGACGTCAAGACGGAGCTGCAGCGCCGCAATCCCGGTATCGTCCCGCAACGCGATATCGAGAAACTACAGGTCGTGGTCAACCAGCGGCAGGCTGGTGTGGACTCGGCCACCGCGTCCAAGACGTCGGCGATGTTGCGGCTTTCAACGCTGTTGCCGGCTGAAAAAGCGAGCGGCCAGGCGGCGTTGGCTGAAGCGCAGGTCGATCTCGACAAGACCTTCGTTCGCGCCGGCGTCGACGGGCGGGTCGAACAGTTCTTCGTTCGACCTGGCGATCTCGTCGCCCAGATCATGCGACCAGCCGGCGTGTTGATACCGGCGGATGCCGGCAGGGGTAGGCTGCAGGCCGGGTTTGGACAGATTGAAGCGGGGGTGATGAAGGTAGGGATGGTCGCGGAAGCGACCTGCATCTCCAAGCCGTGGGTGATCATTCCGCTCGTTGTCACCGATGTGCAGGACTACATCGCCGCCGGCCAGGTCCAGGCTGGCCAGGAATTGATTGAACTTCAGAATGCACGCAAGCCGGGTTCGATACTCGCCTTCCTGGAGCCGCTCTACAAGGGCGGACTTGAAGGCTTGACGCCGGGCAGCAGCTGCATCGTCAATGCCTATACCAGCAATCACGAGGAGATCACTGCGAAGGAGACGGGCACGGCTCGGGCCGTCGCTCTGCATGTCGTCGATGGCGTCGGGCTCGTGCACGCCATGCTGTTGCGAATTCAGGCGCTGCTGCTGCCGATCAAGACGCTGGTGCTGAGCGGGCACTGAACGGGTCCGCTCTTGGCTTGAATCGCACCGGTTGAGCAATAAGCCGCAGCTGAGCCGGACGGGTGTCAATGAGCCCGTGCGGCCGCCGGATCTCCGATTCACCGTGAGCGCCATATGGTCCCTGCGAAAATGCCGATCTGGCTTCGTTCCGTCATTGTCTCCAGCGCTGTCGTTCTCGTGCTTGGGGCCGGCCTGGTCGGATACCGCTGGTATTCCCGCCCGACGACGTTGACCATCGCGGTTGGATCCTTGGACGGGGAGGCCGCGCGTCTGGTAGCGGCGTTGGCAAGCCGGCTTGCCGTCGTGAACGCCCCGGTCCGGCTCAAGCTGGTGGAAACCACCAACGCGGTTGATGCTGCCGAGCAGTTTGCGGCCGAGAAGGTCGAGCTTGCTGTCGTCCGCGGTGACGTCGGCGACCTATCGCAAGCGCAGGCCATCGTGGTTCTCGCCCATGCCGTTGTCCTCTTGGTTGCGCCGCCGGGCTCGGCAATTACCGATATCGCCGGGTTGAAACGCGCCAGTGTCGGCGTGATCGGCGGCGAGATAAATCGCAACATCGTCAACGTCCTCAGTGAGGAATACGGCCTGGGGCGCGCCAACGTGACATTCCGCAATCTCCAGCCGGCAGACGCGCGGCGGGCACTCGACGCCAAGGAGGTACGGGCGATTCTGGTCGTCGTTCCCCTTGCCGAAAAGTATCTCGCTCTCTTGCGCGGCCTCTTTCTGCAGACGCCGAAGACCGCGCCGGTCCTTCTTCCCGTCGAGGCGGCTGGTGCCATCGCGGAAAAGCAGCGCGCCTATGAAAGCTTCGATGTCCCGAAGGGCACGCTGCGCGGTTCGCCGCCTGTCCCGAGCGAGGATCTCACCACGCTGCGGGTTTCGTTCTATGTGGTCGCGCAAAAGCACCTCAGCGCAGAGGTGGCGGGTAGCCTGGCCGACGCGCTGATGAAGGCGCGCAGGGACCTGCTCGGCGAATTGCCCATCCTCTCGCAAATGACCACGCCGAGCACGGATTCGGACGCCTTCCTCCCGGTCCATCCTGGCGCCGCAGCATTCTACAACGGAACGCAGCAGAGCTTTCTGGACGAATGGGGAAACGCGATCTTCCTCGCGCCCATGATTTTCGGCGGCCTCATCTCCGTATTGGCGGCGGCTTGGAAATTCCTTCAGGTGCGTGATCCCTCTAAAGACGAACGGGGCCTGGACTTGCTGTATGCGCTGGGCGCGCGGATACGCAGGACGGAGGCGGAGGCCGAACTGTCCGATATCGAGGTGGAGATCGACCGGGTGCTCCAGGGCCAGCGCGCCAAGGCCACTGCAGGAGACGAGAATGCGCTCGATGTCACGACATTGAATGTCGCTGCGCATCGTCTTCAGAGCCTGATTCACGACCGTCGGATCCTGCTGTCCGCGCACGGACATGAGCAAGCGCTCGGTCAGCCAGTTGACCGCACCTGACGGTGGTCACTCCAAATCAAGTCACACCACGGCCGAACCCAAGCTCAGCTACCTTGATCTTGATCAAACCCTCCGGCCGCCAACCCCGTTTCCTTCAGCAATCGCGTCATGCGAGGGGTGCGGGACATTCGGGGGATAACGGACGGGCGATGAAGCGTCGTGAGTTCATGGCCTTGGTCGGGGCTGCAGCCGCTTGTCCGGTCTTCGCGCACGCTCAGGACGGGGCACCGCGGCCGATGCCGTCGGTCGGCGTGCTGACTGGCAATGTGGTGGGCGATGGCGGCGCTCAGATGCGCGTCAATGCCCTTCAGCAGGGTCTCGCCGATCTCGGCTGGATCGCCAATCAGAACTACCGACTCGATGTGCGCTGGCCGGGCTCCAATCCGACATGGCAGGAACGTGAAGCTCGCGAACTTGTTGCCACCAGACCCGACGTGCTGTTTGCGACCAGCACGGCGACGACACGGGCGCTGCGGGCTGCAACGCAGATCATTCCGATCATCTTTGTCGGGCTCTCGGACCCGGTCGGGACAGGCCTCGTCGTCGATCTGGCAAGGCCGACCAGCAATCTTACAGGCTTCTCGCTTTACGAGCATGCCATGAGCGGGAAATGGCTGAGCCTGTTGAAGGACATGGTGCCCAGCATGAGCAGTGCGGTGCTTCTGTACAATCCCGAGACCGCGCCATATGCGCCCCTATACCTTCAGGCCGCACACCAGGTGGAAAGTCGCCTGCGCATGACGGTTACTGGCGCCGCCGTCCGCAGCAGCGCCGATATCGCCGTGGCCATCGATACTGCGGCGCGGAATGGCAGCGGGGTCGTCGTGCTGCCGGATGGCGGCTTCTTCAGTACTCAGAGCGCCATGGCAATCCCGTTGCTCGCTCAGCGCCGCGTGCCGGCGATCTTCGCCGTGCGCTTCTATACTGTGAATGGCGGGCTGATGTCTTATGGCGCCGACCTGACGCAACAGTTTCGCGACGGCGCTGGCTATGTCGCTCGCATCCTTCGCGGCGCCGAGGTCCGCAGTCTTCCGGTGCAATTCGCCACAAGGTTTGACCTCGTCATCAACATGAGAGCCGTCCACGCCCTCGGACTGGCGGTCCCGGAACGATTGCTGATGGAGGCTGAGCTGATCGACTAGCTTGCTCGGGCGTCCCGGGAGATGAGGCAGCGTTTCGTTGATCTCGATCAACAAATGTCAGCTCTCCGGTCTGATGATCGCCGGGAATGTGCATGGAGGATCTGATGTTTCGCTGCGGCAGGATCTTGATGGCGGTTGCGCTCGTGATCGCGATTCCGCTGGCGGCGGCGGCGCAGACTGCAGATAAGGCGCCGGCCTCCAGCCCGCAGCAGGCAAATCCCCCCGCGCAAGCCGCAGAGCTTCTGAAACCGGAGCAGCTCGAAGCTCTGGTCGCGCCGATAGCGCTCTATCCCGACGAATTGCTTGCCAACGTGCTGGCGGCTTCCACCTATCCTCTGGAAGTCGTTCAGGCCGATCGCTGGCTGAAAGAGCGCAAGACTCTGAAGGGTGATGCCCTGAAGACTGAAGTCGAGAAGCAGCCGTGGGATGACAGCATCAAGGCGCTGGCCTCGACTGCTGAGGTCCTAGCCATGATGAGCGACAAGCTCGACTGGACCAAGGCGCTGGGCGACGCCGTGCTCGCGCAGCAACCGGATGTGATGGATGCGGTCCAGCGGTTGCGGACCAAGGCTTATGACAATAAAAAGTTGGTGACCACCAAGCAGCAGAAGGTGAGCGTCAAGACCGAGGAAAGCGGGCAGGTGGTCGTGATCGAGCCGGCGGTTCCCGATACGATGTACGTGCCGTACTACGAGCCTGCGACAGTCTACGGCGCGTGGCCCTACACCGAGTATCCACCATATTACTTCGGCTACCCGTCCTACATCGGCGCAGGCGTCGTCGCGGCGGGTCTCGCCTTCGGCACGGCCTGGGCCATCGGCCGCTGGGGCAATTATTGGGGCGGCGGCTGCAACTGGGGCAACCGCAACGTCTATATCAATCACCGAACCACGAACATCGGAAATGGCTGGCAGCACAATCCTTCGCATCGCCAAGGGGTGCGGTACAACAACGCCAACGTTCAGCAGCGCTTTGGCAACAGCAACCTGAAGGCCGGCGCCGCCGACCGGATGGATTTCCGCGGCCGCGACGGACAGCAGAAGCCGGGGCAGGATCGGCCAGGTGCGGGAGATCGCGCAGGAGATCGTGCCGGCGACCGCGCAGGTGATCGAGGCGGTGACCGACAAGGCGCGGGGGATCGTGCCAAAGGTGGTGGCGATCGCGCTGCCAAGGGTGGTGGTGCCAAGAATGCCGGCGCAAAAAGTGCCAGCCCTAAAGCGGGCGGTGCCAAGAGCGGCGGTGGCGCCAAGGCCGCGAACCGCGGTGGTGGCGGTGCCCTGAACGTGTCGTCGGGCCGCTCGGCGGCTGCAGCATCGGCCCGTGGCCAGGCGAGCATGGCGAGCATGGGACCGCGCGGTGGCGGCGGCGGAGGTGCGAGCTTCGCCGGCCGAGGCGGCGGCGGAGGCTTCCAGGGTGGCGGTGGCGGTGGCCGCGGTGGTGGCGGCGGACGACGTTCCGATATCGGGCTGAAGCACGATGTCGTTCTGCTCGGCCATCTCGCAAGCGGCCTTGGTTACTACCGCTTCAGCTATATCGGCAGCGACAAGGCCTATGTCGGCGTCATTGCGCAGGAAGTCGAGGAAGTGAAGCCGGTAGCCGTCACCCGCGGAGCCGACGGCTATCTCCGGGTCTATTACGAAAAGCTCGGTCTGAAATTCCGTACCTATCGCGATTGGCTCGAGAGCGGCGCGCGGATTCCTGCGGGGGTGACGCCATGATGAGTTTGAAGTCGCTTCTTCGTGCGGCGTTGCCGGCCATCATGGCGCTGGCGCTCCTGAGCTGGCCATCCCTGGCGCAGCAATCCTATCCGACACCGGAGGATGCGGCAGCGGCGCTCGCTGCCGCCGTCAAAAGCGGGCCGGACCGGGCCATCCTGAAAGTGCTCGGCAGCGCTGCCGAGGACATCGTCTCGTCCGGTGATGAGGTTGCCGACGTCGACATCCGGAAACGCTTCGTCTCGATGTATGATGCTAAGCATTCGGTCAAGACAGAGGGTAACAAGAAGGCGATGCTGATGTTGGGTCCGGACGACTTCCCGTTCCCGATCCCGCTCGTCAACACCAAGACCGGCTGGGAATTCGATGCCGCCGAAGGCCGCATCGAAGTGCTGTATCGCCGCATCGGCCGCAATGAGCTCGACGCGATCCAGACCAGTCTTGCCTTTGTCGATGCCGAGAACGACTACGCTAACAAGGATCGCGGCGAAGGGGCCGGCGTGTACGCACAGCGCATCGTCAGCAGCGCGGGCAAGAAGGACGGGTTGTTCTGGCGCGACGACAGCGACCAGAGCCCGCTCGGCGCACTGGTAGCGCAGGCTTCGGCTGAAGGGTACCAGGCCGGGGATGGCCCGGAGCCCTATCACGGCTACTATTTCCGCATCCTGAAAGGGCAGGGCTCGAACGCGCCAGGCGGCGCGCTCAACTACGTCGTCAAAGGCAAGATGATCGGAGGTTTTGCGCTGGTCGCCTGGCCCGCCGAGTACGGCAATTCCGGCGTCATGACCTTCCTGGTCAATCATGCGGGCGTTGTCTACCAGAAGGATCTCGGGCCTCGGACCAAGGTCCTCGCTCCTCGCATGACTGCATTCGATCCGGACCAGACCTGGAAGAAGGTCGATAGTGCAAAACCCTGAGCGACGCACGTAGATAGTGCGTCTGGCATCCTCGTGTCGGTCGCCAACCTCAGCACGATCATGATCTCTCTGAAGTGAGCGAAAGGCGGAACGATGGTGACGCCTCGTACCGCTATTGCGCAGAAGACTGAGCGGAGATTGGAATCTCCAACTCGAAAACGGAGCCCCTGACGTCCGACTTGACCAGCCTCAGCCTTCCTCCGCATCTTGCGACCAGGTTGGAGGAGATCGCCAGTCCCAACCCCATACCGCCTTGCTTCGTCGTGAAGAAAGGGTCGAAGATGCGCTCTTGATGACGCGGTGTGATGCCGGTGCCGGAGTCCTCGACGGACAAATGGACGGTTGTGCTACCATCGAGGGCGGTTTTCAGACGGAGCTGCCGTTGATCGGCGGGGACAGAACTCATTGCGTCAATCGCGTTCTTGCAGAGGTTCAGGACAATCTGCTGAAGCTCAGTGCCGTCCAGGGCGACTGGAGGTATGTTGCCCTGAAGCTCCGTCGCTACTGATACACCATTGGTCAGGAGATCGTGCTTCAAAAGTCTCAGCGTAAGCTCGGCGATCTCCTCGACGTTTGCCGAAGCGCCGCCGTGTGCCGTTTTGATTGTCATCTCGCGAATGCTCGATATGATGTCAGCGGCCCGGCCGCCGTCGGCTTCGATGTCACAGAGGATGTTCTCGAGTTCCGCAAGTTCAGGGGATGCAGCTCGCAAGTGACTGAGGCCCGTCGCAGCATTGAGCGAGATGGCTCCCAATGGCGATCTCAACTCATGGGCGATCGCGCCAGTGACCGCGTCGATGCTGAGAAGCCGGTTCGCTCGTTCGCGCCGCTGCAGGGCGATGACGCTGGCGAGGCGTGAATAGAGAAACATCGTTTCGATGAGCAATACCGTCAGCAACATGCAACTGCCGACCAGAACGAAACCGCGTGCTGCATACCAACCGATGGTGAACCGTACCGAGCTGCCGATGATCGCCACCAGGAAATTGGGCAAGTAGGCGAGTAAAGTCACCATCAGCCAAAGGTCAAGAATGGTGCGCATGCGTGCAAACATGACGGTCAGAGCAGTCACATTCCATAGCAGTAGTATGAGGTTGACCTGATTACCGAGGGGCGTCTGATGCTTTACGTCGATCATGTAGAAGCTAGGGAGAAGTTCGGCTTTCGCGGTCACCATCCACGTCAATCCCGTCACCGTAGCGGCGATGCAGCCGAGAGCTAGCATGATCGCGGTTAGCGCAGGTCTGCCTGGTCTGCCGGCGGTGGAATAACCCTTTGTGAATCCGTACACCAGGATCGCTGCGGGAAAAGCCGTGTGCCAAAGCACGTAAAGCCAAGCGGGGCTATCCAGTCCATTTCCAATGACACCAGCGGGAGCGTATCCGTTCGGAAAGGCGAGCGTTTGCAGGAATGCGAACGATCCGCTGAAAACGTATCCGCTTGCCAGTGCGAGAAGTGCCCGTTGGGGCTGGATCGCAAATTGAGCAAACAGCAGGGCTGCCGTGATGAACTCGGCCAGAGCCAATGTGGTCTGCAATGTCGGAACGAAACCATTAATCTGGCCCAATTGGATCCGAGCGAACGGCGCGATGACGGCTGCAAGGACGATGAGCAAGACGGCGACACTCACCGCCCAGGCCTTTTGACGAGGGGTTGCGGGTATGTTTGCGATGATCAATGGGAATTCTTGCTCATCGTCATGAGCAGGCTCGGCGGCCGCGTTGGCTGATCGCTGGCTCGCTAGCGCAATACCCGACCCTGATGCTGTCGCACCGCCGACAAGTCCCATGAACTTGCGCTGGCTCATGCCGCCTCCGGGCCCACGAGACAGCATCTTACTCGTCCCCGCGCCCGTTGAAAGCCCATAGGGCGATCGGCGTGTTCCGGCAGAGACATCTACCGGCAGGATTTATGTTCGCAGCATGGCCTCGATCTCTTGCGCTGCTTGAAGCAGCGTGCGGTCCTGTCCGCGCGCGGCGATGACCTGAAGGCCAAATGGAAGTCCGCACCCGTCTGTTCCGCACGGTATCGAAATCGCCGGCAGCCGGGCATGATTGACAAAGGGAGTTAACGCCGCGTGCGCGCGCGGGCTCGCCGCGCGGCCACCGATCATGTCGGGTCCGAGCTGGGTGAATGGCCAAGCGACACAGGGGACGGTTGGCGCCAGCAGCAGATCGACCTCGGTGAAGAATGCCGCGAAAGCATTGGCGATCGCGGCGCTTGCCACCAGCGCACCGGCAACGTCGGCGCCAGACCATGACAGCCCTCGCTCGATCTGCTTGGCGATGTCAGGATCGAAGACGCTCGGATCCGCGCGGAAGGCGTCTCGATAGAGTGCGGCGAGACCGGCGTGCTGAAGCGGCATGATGGCCTCTTCCGTCGCGCCCGCCGGCCAGACGGGATCGCGCTGGGCGATGCTGAGGCCTGCGGCGGAGAGACGCGCGATGGCGAAAACGAGCCCGTCAGCGACAACGTCGTCGACCGCGACGTCGAGCCCAAGGCGTGGCGAGAACGCGATGCGCAGACTGGCGGTATTTTTGGCCTCTCGATCGATGCCGACTGAATCCGGATCGCGCGGATCGACGCCGGCCATGGCCTCGAACGCCAGCGCGATATCAGCAATGTAAGTGGCGATCGGCGCGATGACGGAGAGGCCGAAGAACGGCTCGGCGAAGCCGGGCCCATAGGGGATCGCGCCATAGGACGGCTTGAACCCGGCGACGCCGACGTGAGCCGGCGGCCTGCGGCTCGAGCCACCCGCATCGGTGCCGATCGCTAGCGGCACGAGGCCGGCCGCAACCGCGGCGGCCGGGCCGCCCGACGAGCCACCGGGGGTCAGCGTGGGATCGAGTGGATGCCGCGTTGGCCCATACAGGGGCGAGGTGGTCACGCCCTTGCAGGCGAATTCCGACGTTGCGCCGATGCCGACGACGACGGCGCCGGCCTTGCGCAGCCGCTCAATCGCAATCGCATCCCGCGGCGCAACGAATTCGGCGAACAGGCGCGATCCCTGTGTCACACGCCAGTCGCCGACCCAGATGTTGTCCTTGACGATGACGGGGACACCGGCGAGCGGCATCGTCTCGCCGGCTCGCAGGCGATCGTCGATCGCTGCGGCGTCGGCAAGCGTACGCGCGGGAGCGGTCGTCACCACCGCGTTCAGCGCCTTGGCGGCCTCGATGCGCGCAAGCGCGGCCTTGGCGGTCTCGACCGCACCCGTTCGTCCGGCGGAGACGTCGGCCGCAATCTCGCAAGCGCTACTTTCTTGCTTCTTCATCGCCTCCCCAGATCAGTGCCAACGTGCCGCAGAGGGTGAGGCACGCCAAGGCGAAGAAGGCGGCCCCGAGACTGGCTGCGCCGTCCAGGAGCGACACCAGGGCCGGTGCTGCCAAGAGGCCGGCATAGGATGCGGTCAGCACCGCGCCGGTGGTCTCGCCAATCCTGTCCTGCGGGGTGAGGCGCGCGATCTCGGCGATGAAGACACCGTTCCAGCCCGAGGCTGTCAGCCCGAACAGAGCTGCAATCGCGAACTGGCCGGTCCGTCCGAGCGATGCGCCGTCGAGGCCCAGCAGCGCGGCGCAGATAGTCATGCCGAGGCCGATGACGACGAGAACTCCTCGCGAAGCATTGAGGCGCGTCGCGACGAAGCCCCAGCCGAGGCGGCCGATCAGGCCGCCGGACTGGGCGCAGGCAAGCGCCATGCCGGCCTCGACATGGCTGAGGCCGAGCTCGCGGGTGCCAAGCGTAACGAAAACCGTATTGAGCGACACCTGCATCGCGCTGAACGGCATCGAGGCCAGCGCCAGCATTGCGATGCGCCGGTCCGCGGTCACCAGTGCCAGCCGCGTGCGAAGGCCAAGCTCCGGCAGTGGAGCGACCTTGGCGACGTAGGCCGGCCGCAGGCGCTCGAACCACGCTATCGCCAGCAGCGCACAGGCGCCAACGGCGGCATAGCACCAGGCGGGCCCTAGCGAGATTGCGATCGCGGGCAGAACCAGCGAGCCGCAGACGGCGCCGATCTGGTTTCCGGTCTGGCGAACCGAGAACACGAACGCGCGCCGCTCGGTCGTCACGAGCCGCGCCAGCAGCGCCGCGCTTGCGGGCGTCTCAGGTCCGAAGGCGAGGCCAAGACAGAGGCCGGCTGCGAGCAGGGCCGCCGTCGAGCCGAGCGAAGCCAGTACCATGCTGGCGATGATCGCAGCCGCGCAGAGGCTCGCGATCCGCAGCGAGCCCAGGCGAGCGATGAACCCGCCGCCCCAGAACGAGGCGGGAATGCCGACCGCGAACACGGCGCAGGAGAACATCGAGAGCTGCCAGACCTCGATATGGGCGCGCGGTGCCACCACGCCCGGCGCGAACAGAGCCAGCGCCACCAGCGCCTGCAGTGAGGTCATGGCGCCAAGCGCCGGCAACAATGCGGGCGCTGGCCGAACGGCCGTGTTTGCGTCTACCATGGCGCTGCGTTCATTGGAGGAACATTGTGGCAGGCGGCATTTCCATTCACGCGGTCGATGTGGCGAGCGGCCGGCCGGCGCAGGGCCTGCGCGTCGAGATCTGGCGGATTGATCCGGACTCGCTCCGTATCGCCGACGGACAGCTTGGTGCCAATGGCGTGCTCGATCATCCCGTTGCGCAGGGCGCGGGCGTGACGGCAGGCGAGTACGAGGTCCTGTTTCATCTCGGCGAGTTCTTTGGCGAGCGCGACGGTTTTCTCACGGTGACGCCGTTCCGCTTTCGCATCAAGGATGTCAACGGGCATTTTCATTTGCCGCTGAAATTCACGCGCTGGGGCTATTCGCTGTTCCGCGGCGCCTGATCAGTTGGTCAGCCGCCGCGACAATCCCGTGACGCGCTCCATGATCGCGACCAGCGCGACGGTCGCAATGATTAGCACGCCCGACAGCGCGGCGATGGTGACGTCGAGCTTGCCCTCTAGGTCTTGCCACATCCGGATCGGCAGCATGTCGGTTGCGGCATCACGCAGGAACAGCGACACCGGCACGTTGTCGAAGGACGACATGAAGGCGATGAAGGCGCCTGCGATGATGCCCGGCCGGATCAGCGGCAGCACGATGCGCCGGAAGGTGTAGATGCGGCTGGCGCCAAGGACCGCCGAGCTTTCGAGCAGGGTGGGCTCCAGCTGGGCGAGCGCCGCAATCGTGTTGCGCACGACATAGGGGACGCAGACTACGGTATGGCCGATCACCAATGTCAGCGTCGACACCGGCAGTCCGACCAGCGAGAACAGCATCAAGGCGGCAAGGCCGAAGGCCAGCGCCGGCAGCACCAGCGGCGACATGAACAGGGAATCGAGCAGCCGCGCCGACAGCGTCGGCGAGCGCGAGATCGCCAGCGCGGCGGCAACGCCGAGCACCACGGACAGGCCCGTCGCCCATAGCGCCACGAGGAGGCTGTTCTTGGCTGCGAAGTGCAGCTGCCAGGCGTTCCATAATTCGGCGTACCAGCGCAGCGAATAGCCCGGCGGCGGAAAACGCAGCGAGAAGCCGCTGGTGAAGGAGACGATCAGCACCACCAGCGACGGCGCGATGATGATGATCAGCGCGACGATCGCGATCACGGTCATGACCAGCTCGAAGCTGAACGCCTCCAGGGTACGCTTGCGTCCGCTCATCACGCGCCTCCATAGCCGCGCGACAGGCGGCCGAGCGTGGTGAAGACGGAGACGACCGCGAGAACGGCCAGCAGGAAGATAATCGAGATCGCCGATGCGAACGGCCAGTTTTGCAGCGTTGAAGCCTGCTGGTAGAGATACATCGGCATGAACAGCATCTGGCCGCCGCCGATCAGCGACTGGGTGATGAAGGCCGTGATCGCCGCGGCGTAGGTCAGTGTGCACCCGGCAATCACGCCGGGCAGCGACAGCGGCAGCACGATCTTGAAGAAGGTGCGCCAGCTTCCGGCGCCGAGCGAGCAGGAGGCATCGTCGAGATTGGAATCGATCCGGCCGAGCGCGGTGATCAGCGGCAACGTCATCAGCGGCATCTGCACCTGCGCCAGCGCGATCACCACGCCGAACTGGGTGTAGAGCAGCTTTATGGGCGTATCGATGATGCCGAGCGATTGCAGCGTGGCGTTGATGATGCCCTGGCGGCCCAGGATGACGATCCAAGCGAAGGTCCGGACCACGACGCTGGTTAAAAGCGGGAGCAGCACGATCAGGATGATGATGGTCTGAAGTCGCGGACCAACTCTCTGATAGAACCAGGCAATGGGAAAGCCGAGCACGAGGCAGACGGCCGTCACCTCCGCCCCCAGCAGGAGCGTCGAGCCGAGCACGCTGAGGCTGAAGGGATCGGTGAGGAACTGCAGATATTGGCCGAGCCCCCAATGGACCGCGGCCGTGTCGTTGTGCAGCGAGAGCCAGAGCAGTTGCAGCAGCGGCGCCACGAAGAAGACCAGGAAGAACAGCGCCAGCGGCGCTGCCAATCCCATCCGATAGGAGGTGACGTCTCGTGATGCCGGTGCTGCGCCCATGGTGTTAGATCTTGATCTCGCGGTTGAAGCGCTCGATCCAGGCCGAGCGCTGCTCGTTGATCTTCTTCCAGTCCTGGAACACGAATTTCTGCTTCAGCTCCGCAGTGTCCTTGGCGAGCACGCGCGCGATCTCGCCGCCCATCGTCACCTTGGAATTGGTCGGCACGATCAGATAGGGCGGGTTCATCAGCGTGGTCTGTACCTCCGGCGTCAACGACGCCTCGATCAGCTTGAAGGCGAGCTCGCGGTTGGGCGAATTCTTGACGATGTGGATCGTGGTCTTGAAGGCGATGGCGCCTTCCTTCGGAGCCACGAACTCGACCGGCACGCCGCGCGCTTTCAGGATCTGGATGGCGTTGAAATTGCCGGGCGAGATATCGATCTGGCCCTGCTGGAACAGGGTGGCGAGCGCGCCGGGGTTGGCGGCGACCGCGGCGAGATTGGGCTTCAGCTCCTCGATCGCCTTGAAGCCGGGATCGACATTGGCCTCCGAGCCGCCGCGCATCTTGGCAATCTCGACGAGCCAACCGGTGCCGAGCGTCGAGTTGAGGTTGGTGATGCCGACGCGGCCCTTGAACTCGGGCTTCCACAGATCGGCCCAGGAGGTCGGCGGCGTCTTGACGGCTTCCGGATTGTAGGTAAGGCCGACGACCTGGAAGAACGGGGCAGGGCCCATCGGCTCCTGCGCCTCGGCGATCAGGTCCTTGTAATAGGCGCTCTTCTCGACGGGGTATGGCTCGACGAGATCCTGGCCGATCGCGACCAGCGCCGGACCGGGATCGTGCAGCATGACGTCGATCGGCGGATTGGCCTTGGCGGCGTTCACCTTGGCGATCTGGTCAACCGAGAGCATGGGGTCGAGCACCATCGCGGCGTCCGCGTTGGCCTTGCGGAAGGCCGGCACCAGCACGGCCTTGTGCGCCTCCTCCCAGCTTCCGGTGAAGGTCGCGAACACCAGCGGGCGGGCCTGGGCGTAGCTCAATCCGGGAAACGCCTTCATGGCGCCGAGTGTGAGTGCGGTCGTCATCAGGCTTCGGCGGTTCATGATCATGGTCGAACTCCCTCTGGACAAAGATTGGATCTAAAGCGTTGCAGGAAAGGCGTTGGCGAGCGACGGAGCGAGCGGGGCAAGGCGCACCGCGGCGCCGCTCTCCAGCGTGCGCGTCTCGCCGATGCGCGCCTGGGAGATCTTGACGCCGGAGCCGTCGGCGGTGGTGACCTCGTGCACGACCGTGGCCCCGAGCGGCAGCGACATGCCGACCACGCCGGCAAAGCCGGTCTCGTCACCGACGAACTGCAGATGCTCGGGGCGTATGCACACGGTGACGCGGCCGCCTTCGGCGAGGGCGCCGCCGGCGGGACGCGCGATGATTTCCGCGCCGGCGTCGAGGCGGACTTTTGCCGCCGTCCGATCCGCCGAGACGACGACGCCGGGCATGCGATTGCTGGCGCCGACGAAAGTGTTCACGAACAGCGTTTGCGGCCGGTCATAGACGTCGGACGGCGATCCGAATTGTTCGAGCTTGCCGTGGCTGAGCACGGCGACGCGATCAGCCATCGACAGCGCCTCTTCCTGGTCGTGGGTCACGATCAGCGTGGTGATGCCGGAGACGCGCTGGAGCCGCTTGACTTCGATCTGCATGTCGAGCCGCAAATTCTTGTCGAGCGCGGCAAAGGGCTCGTCGAGCAGCAGGATCGACGGCTTGATCGCCAGCGCGCGAGCGAGCGCCACGCGCTGCTGCTGGCCGCCGGAGAGCTGACGTGGCAACCGTTCCGACATGGTCGGCAGCTGCACCAGATCCAGCAGGCGCTGCGCTTCGCGCTGGCGGGTCGCTTTGTCGATGCCGCGCGCGGCAAGCCCGTAAGCGACATTCTCGCTGATGCTGAGATGGGGGAACAGTGCGTAGTTCTGGAACACGATGCCGACCGCGCGGCGGTTCGGCGGCAGCGCATCGACGATGTCGTCGCCGATGATGATCCGTCCCTGCGTCTGCGCGATGAAGCCGGCGATGATGCGCAGCAGGGTAGTCTTGCCGCAGCCGGAGGGGCCGAGCAGGGCGATGATCTCGCCGCCCTTGATGTCGAGATTGATGTTCTCGACTGCGAGCGCACCGCTCGGATAGCGGTGGGTGACGGCGTCGACGACGAGCGATCGGCCGCCTTGCGCATCAGCCATGATGTTGCCTCCCGTTCACCCGAGGAAGAAAGCAAGTCTCGTGCCCGCGACGGTCGCTTTTCGCTGCGAGTTTTGGCATTGTGGCGCAATGACATCGGATCGATCGGTTTGCGACCTCACTGCCACGGTCCTTGCGCGCGCCATTGCGAAGGGCGAGCTGTCGTCGCGCGAGGTTGTCGAGGCGCATCTCGAACGGATTGCGCACCGAGACGCGCAATTGGCGGCATTCATGACTGTGAATGCGGAGGGCGCCCGCCGTGCCGCGCAAATCTGCGATGCTGCGCCCGCGCCGATCGGCCTGCTGCATGGGGTGCCCGTAGGGATCAAGGACCTCACGGACACGGCGGGGCTCGCGACCACCTATGGGTCGGTTCTGTTTCGTGATCACGTTCCGGCTGAGGACGATCTCGTGGTCGCGCGGCTGCGGCGCGCTGGTGCGATCATTCTGGGCAAGACCAACACGCCGGAATTCGGCTTCGGCGCGGTCTGCACCAATAAATTGTGCGGCCCGACCCGCAATCCGTTCGATTCCGCGCTGACCTCGGGCGGTTCGTCCGGCGGCTCCGCTGTTGCGGTCGCGGCCGGCATGGTGCCGCTGGCGCATGGCACCGATTTCGGCGGCTCTGTGCGTACACCCGCGAGCTTCTGCGACGTCGTTTCGATCCGGCCGACGCCCGGCCGCATCCCGTCGCCGTATCGCCCCCTCGGCTGGGACATGCTCGCCACCCATGGCTTCCTCGCCCGCGATGTCGACGATCTCGAACTCGTGCTGTCGGTCTGTGGGGCAGGTGACCCGAATGATCCGCTTTCGGTCGGCGTCGTCACCGACGATCGGCCGGTCGCAAGACGTCCCAGAATTGCAGTGACGCCCGATTTCGGCGTCGCGCCGGTGGCGCGCGACGTCCGCGCGCGTTTTGCTGCCGCCTGCGAGGCGCTCGCGGCCGCGGCCGATGTCGTGCCGTCCGCACCCGATTGCGGCGGTGCGATCGAGACATTTCGGGCGCTGCGCGCCGCGCACATCGCCAACAGCTATGGCGAGCTGCTGCGGACGCGCCGCGCCGAGCTCACGCCGACCGTGATCTGGAACATCGAGGCGGGCGCAAAGCTCTCCGCGGAGGACTATCTCAACGCCGAACGGCGCCGCACCGCGATCTACCGCAGCTTTCGCGAGCTGTTCAGCCGTGCCGATTTCCTGGTCGCGCCGGCGGCGTCCGTTTTGCCCTGGCCAAATGAGATCAGCGACGTCACCGCGATCGATGGCGCGGCGCTGGAGACGCCGATCGACTATCTCGCCGTCACCTTCATCGTGTCGCTGGTCGGTTTCCCGGTCCTGACCATGCCGGCGCCGCGAGGGGAGAACGAGTTGCCGTTCGGCATCCAGATCATCGCACCACCGGGATGCGAATCCCGTCTGTTTGCCTTCGGCCGTGCCATCCAGAACGAACTTGGTTTTTCGCATCGCTGGCCGAAGCTCCCTAGCTGTCGCGATGCTCAAGCCGGGCGGCGAGCGCATCGGCAAGGCCAAGCGTGGGTTTGGCGGCGGGACGGCGGTACGTGCCAGCAATTGCCTTGCGCAGGCGCAGCGTCACCAGGGCCTCGGCCTGCTTCACCGAGGCGATGACTTGATCGACGACCGGGACGGGGATCCGGTCGGCGACGCGCTCAGCGAGGCCCGAGAGCGGCGCACCTGCAAAAATCAGCACGTCCGCATCGTCTTCCACGATCGCGCGCCGGGCGAGACCGACCAGCACATCCTCCTTCTCGGTGCCGACCTCGGAGATCGCCTGGAACGGCGTGTCGAGCATGCGGATGCCGGCACAACGCTCCCATAGCCCGTGGGCGCGGACGCATTCCTCGTACCAGGGGCCAAGCGCCTGGGCGAAGGTGACGATGGCGAAGCGGCGCCCGGCCATGCAGGCGGTCAGCATCGCTGCTTCCGCCATGCCGACCACGGGAATGTCAAAAGTTTCGCGCGCGGCGAACAGGCCGGGGTCGCCGAAGGCGGCGATGATCGCGGCGTCGACATTGCGATGCTGCTCGGCCAGCATCTCAAGCGCAATGGCGCCGCCGATCTGCGCTTCGGTGCGCGTCGAGATGTAGGGCACGCCGCGGGTCGCGGTGCAGGGGATCAGCTCGGTCCCGGGCGCAGCCGCGCGCTGCCCGACTCCCGTCATCAGTTGCGTGACTTCGGTGCTGGTGTTCGGGTTGAGCAGCAGCAGCTTCATGATTACGCCGCCGTCCGGTTGGCTTGAGAGGCCGCGATGACTTCGAGCAGCGCAGTGCCGGTGCGGCGGACATGGGCGCCGAGCAGGCGGCCGGCCGCTTCGCTGTCGCGCGCCTCGATAGCCGCCAGGATACCGGCGTGCTCGTCGACCGAATTGCTCCAGCGGCGGTCGGCGCCGAGCGCGAGGTAACGCGCGCGTTCGGCGCGGGAGATCAGCGTCTCGTGCGCCTCGCGCAGCGGCGTGTTGCGCGCCATGCGGACGATGGTGTTGTGGATCTCGCCGTTGATGGCGAAGTACTCGTCGAGCTTGCCGTTGCGATGATGGCCTTCCATGCGGGTCTGAAGCGTGCGTAGCCGGGCGAGATCGCGCTCGGTGGCGCGCTCCGCGGCGAGCTCGGCGGCCAGACGTTCGATGCCGGCCAGCGCCTCGAACAATTCCGAGATGCCGGCGACCGCGATGCTGGCAATGCGCGGGCTGCGGTTGGGGCGCAGCTCGATCAGTCCTTCGGCCGCGAGTACCTTCATCGCCTCGCGTAGCGGGGTGCGCGATACGCCAAGCTCCTTCGAGAGCTTGGTCTCCTGGGTCTGCGATCCCGGCGCCAGCTCGCCGCGAATGATCATCGTCCGCATCCGCGCAGCGGCGCGCTCATGCAGGCCCATCCGCTTGAGTTTGGGCGACTTTCGGCCCTGGTTCGGTTCGGATTTTTGCTGCACGCAAGCCTCGCTGCTGCGCGTAATCTAATCCAATCTCTGTCAGACCCGTGCTCAAATAGGAGACGTATGTAGCTCAAAATAAAAGCATATCGAATAAATTGCATGCAGTATGCAGATTGCGGTTGCGCGGGTGCGAGGGATGCGGATGATCCTGCTGAGGAGCGCAGTCGCGCTTCGCCGCAAATGGAGCGAACGCGATCGATGTTAGTACTGCGCAAGCGTCTCGGCATGATCACGCCATCCTCCAATTCGGTGCTCGAGCCCGTCACTAACGCCATGCTGCATGGTGTTGGTGATGTCACCGCGCATTTCTCACGCTTCCGCGTTACCGAGATTGCGCTCGACGCCGCCGCGCTGAACCAGTTCGACGCCTCGGTGATGCTGCCCGCAGCGGATCTGCTCGCCGATGCAAAAGTCGATGCCATCGCCTGGAACGGCACGTCCGCGAGCTGGCTCGGCATCGACCGCGACCGGAGCCTTTGCGAGGCGATCACGGCGCGCGCGAGCGTGCCGGCAACGACCTCCACACTCGCCTGCATCGATGCCGCCCGCGCGCTCGGCGCCAAGCGTGTCGGCCTGGTCTCACCCTATACGGACGACGTGCAGCGGCGGATCGCGGACGTGTGGGCTCAGGAGGGCATCACCTCGCATGCGGAGCGGCATCTGGGCTTGCGCGACAATTTTTCTTTCGGCGAGGTCGCGCCTGCAACGATCGCGGACATGATCCGTGCCGTGGCTGCGGAAGGCGCCGACGCGATCGTCATCCTCTGCACCAATCTCGACGGCGCCGCGCTGGCCGCTTCGCTCGAACGGGAATTGGATATCGCCGTGCTGGATTCCGTCGCGGTCACGCTGTGGCGGAGCCTGAGCCTCTCCGGCGGCGACGTTGCGGCTCTTGCGAAATCGGGCCGGATATTCCAGACCATTCCGGTCATCAAGTGATGGAGACTCCTGTGGCGCAGCTCGATCTCGCCGTTCGCGGCGGCACCATCGTGACGGCCGGCGACGAGTTCCGCGCCGATATCGGCATTCGCGACGGCCGCATCGTCAGCATCGCCGAGAGCGTCGAGGGCGCAGCGCGCGAGATCGACGCAACCGGTCTGCTGGCGCTGCCGGGTGGGATCGACAGCCATGTCCACATCTCGCAACCGTCCGGGCCCGACGTGGTGATGGCCGATGATTTCGCGTCGGCGACGCGCTCGGCAGCCGCCGGCGGCAACACCATGGTGTTGCCCTTCGCGCTTCAAGTGAAGGGCACGTCGCTCCGAACCTGCGTCGAGAACTACCGCAAACTCGCCGAAGGCGAATGCTATATCGACACGGCGTTCCACCTCATCATCTCCGATCCGACCGCGGTCGTGCTCGGGCAGGAGCTGCCGGCGCTGGTGAAGGACGGCTACACCTCGTTCAAGGTGTTCATGACCTATGACGACCTCGTGCTGAGCGACAAGCAGCTGCTCGAGGTGTTCGAGGTCGCGCGCCGCGAGGAAGCGCTGGTGATGGTCCATTGCGAGGGGTACGACGCCATCCGTTTTCTCACCTCAAAACTCGAGCGAGAGGGGCATATCGCCCCGTATTTCCATGGCGTGTCCCGGCCGCAGGCCGTCGAGCGCGAGGCGGCGCATCGCGCCATCAGCCATGCCGAGATCGTCGGTGTCCCCATCATGATCGTCCACGTCTCCGGTCGTGAGGCGATGGAGCAGGTGCGCTGGGCCCAGCAGCGCGGATTGCCGGTGCATGCCGAGACATGCCCGCAATATATCACGCTCACGGCCGACGACATGAAAGGCCTGAACATGGACATGTCAGGTGCGAAATATGTCTGTTCGCCGCCGCCCCGCGATGCCGAAAGCCAGCAGGCGATCTGGGAGGGCATCACCACGGGCGTGTTCCAGACCTTCTCGTCCGATCACTGCCCGTTCCGCTACGACGATCCCAAGGGCAAGCTGACGCCGAACGGCCGCACCTCGTTCCGCTGGGTGCCGAACGGCATTCCGGGTGTCGAGACCCGACTGCCCATCCTGTTCTCCGAAGGCGTATCGAAGGGACGGATCAGCCTGCAAAAATTCGTCGAGCTGACGGCGACTAACCATGCACGCATCTACGGCCTCTATCCGCGCAAGGGCTCGATCGGCGTCGGCTTCGATGCGGATATCGTGCTGTGGGACCCCAAATTGAAGAAATCTATTCGGCAGGCCGATCTGCATCACGGCTCGGACTACACGCCATGGGAAGGCTTCGACGTCACGGGATGGCCGGTAACGACGATCGCCCGTGGCCGGGTGGTGTACGAATACGGCAGGATCGTCGGCGCCAAAGGCGCAGGCGAGGTTCTCAGCCGCGGCAGGTCGAGCCTGATCTGATCGGGCTCAACACGCTGCTGCGCAACTGTGCCGGCCGTGCGCGCGGGCGATGGCCGTCTCAAGTCCACAGACAATGCCGGTCATATGTTCGTATCCAGCCCTCGCATGCGGCAAAACCGATCGCTCAATTCGGACAAGGTTGCCCGGCCGCCCCCCACAAGGCGACGTCCTTGACATGTTCCTCGAAGCTGCCTGGAGGCGTCGTCCGGCCCGCGCCGGGCGCCCAACCGCGCGGAATGAAGCCGCTCAATGACGCGTCATGCCGCAGATGCTCCACCAGCCCGGCGGCGTCGCGGCCGCCATTGCGCTTGGGGTCCTTCATTTGCGCGCAGATCTCGGCGCCGCTCTTTCCGAACCAGATGAAAGCAACGGGAGCGAGTTGCCAATCGATCCCGGCGCGGGGCGGAGCGGGAGCCGGCTCGTTTGCTTGCGTGGAAGTCATGTGACAGGTCGAGCAAGGGACCGCCTCCTCGCCCTTGCGGCTTTCTCCGCCGTGGATGTTCATACCATGCACGCGAGGTTTGGTTTCGCCAGCCGGCGTCCAGATCGGAATCGCCTTGGCGTCAACGTGGCAGTTCGCGCAGCGGGGATGTGTCACCACCGCTTCAATCCGATTCCAGGCCTTCAAACCCTCGCTGCGGCTGACGCTACCCGGCCGCAGCACATCTTTGGCAACCTCCTTCGCCGCGACAATGCCTGTGAGGACCGCGACGGATGAAGCAGCGATGACGAGCGCAATCAGCGATATTTTCATGGCTCTGCCTCACACGAAATCAATAAACTTGTTGAACGGCATTTCGCGGATGCGCTTGCCTGTCGCTGCGAATATCGCATTGGCGAGCGCGGGCGCGGCCGGAGGAACGGGAGGCTCGCCGATACCGCGTACTTTCGGGTCGTTCTCGAGTGCGCGGACTTCGATGACCGGACATTGATAGATTCGCATCGCTTCGTGGTGGTTGTAGTTGGTTTGCTGGACCGCGCCCTTGGCGTAGGTGAGCTGGCAGTTCATGGCATGGCCGAGTCCCCAGACCACACCTCCCTGCACCTGGCTTTCCAGATTCACGGGATCGACGACCTTGCCGACATCGACGGCGACCCAGACTTTGTCGATCCTGACGCCTCGGTCGGTCATTGTGATCTCGATGACCTCGGCCGTGGGTGTCCCGAAGGATTCCACGAACGCGACGCCTCGCCCCTTGCCGTTGCCGAGAGGCCCGTTCCAGTTTGACATCTCCGCAACCGTCTCCAGCACCTTGCGGTAGGTTGGAACGGAACACATCGCGATGCGCGCCTTCAACGGATCAAGCCCCGCCGCATGGATCAGCTCGTCGATGAAGCTCTCGGTAAAAAAGCCGGCCGTCGAGGCTCCGACCGATCGCCATGTGGTGCTTGGCGACAGCCCTTGCGCTTCATAGCTCGTGGCTCGGAAATGGGGCAGGTCGTAATAGACATTCCACAGACCGGCGGCTAACTGCGGGTCGGGGTCCTTCGACGGCGCTCCCATCCGTTCGAGCAACCCTTTCAGCGGAGCCGTCGATGCCAATTGCAGATCGGCCGCGACGATCTTCCCCTTGTCGACACTGCCTCTGTGGCGGGCGATTGCAATCTGCCTCGGGATGTCCTGCAGGAAGTCCTGCTCGCGCGAAAAGACCAGCTTGATCGGCGTTCCCCGCATCTGATTGGCGATCTCGGCCAGGACGCGGATATTCTCGAATTCCAGACGGTGACCGAAGCTTCCACCGGTCCACTGATTGTGGAACGTCACCTGTTCCGGCTTGAGGCCGATGGCAGCTGCCGCGATGCTTTGGACGGCCTGAGGACTCTGATGGCCGACCCAGATTTCCATGCCGGAATCGGAGACAATGGCGAGCCCATTGAGTGGCTCCAGAGGCTGATGCCCGACATAAGGCGCGCGATACTCGGCTTTGAAGAGCGTGCCCTGTTTCAGCCCAGCCTCTATGTCCCCAACTTTCCGCCATTCCTTGCCCAGGAATTGCGGTTTGAACGATCCTTCAAGGACCTTCCAATGGCCAGCCTGTTCGGCAGGGTAGGTCGAGGGCGCCCACACGCATTGGATCGCATCGACCGCCTTCATGGCGTACCAGCTGTTGGTTGCGATCACAGCGACGCCGTTCTTCAATTTAAGGATCTTCTTGACCCCCGGCATCGACTGCGCCTTGCCTGCCTCGTAAGATTTCAGCGGCTGGCCCTTGTTGGGGTTCAATTTGACGGCGGCATACATCATGCCGGCCATCTTCTTGTCGATACCGAACTTCAGCTCGCCCATGACCTTCGATCGGACGTCGAGGCGCATCATCGGCTTGCCGACCATTCGCCATTTCGACGGATCACGCGGCTTCGCATCGAGCACCGGCGCGATCCGGGCGGCTTCCGCTGCAAGTTCCACGTAGGGAATCTTGGTGCCGTTGGGCAGGATGACGTGGCCAGACTGCGTGCTGATGTCGGCCAGCGCGACACCGGAACGCTTGGCCGCTGCAGCCTTGAGCGTTTCGCGCGCGACCGCGCCGGCGATACGCAACTTTTCGTAGGTGTCCGGAATCGAGCTTGACCCGCCAGTCATTTGCAGGCCCGACTTTCGCAAAGCTTCGAGCGCATCGGCACGCGCGGCCTCCGCCGCCGGGCTATGGTCCGCCGACAGGAACGGCGCATTCTCATTGGCAAACCCGGTGTTGAAGTAAGCGGGACTCGGTCCGGCAAAGCGGACCTCGAATTGCCCAGGGTCGAGGTCCATTTCTTCTGCAATCAGGATCGGCTGCGCCGAGCCGACGCCCTGACCAATATCAGCGTGTTGGGCAATGAGCGTTATCTTGTCCGGGCTGATCTCGACCCAGGGATTGAAGGTGACTGAGTTCGGCCCGAGTTCTGCGGCCAGGGGATTGCCGTTCGTTGCCGTAGCAGCCATGGCCGCATCGCCGTAGGAGCCGAAAGCTATTCCGCCCGCTATCGCGGCGGAGCCGAAAACGAAAGCGCGACGGGAAATATTCTTGATGTCCTCCATCTCACTTCTCCGCCATTTTCATTGCGGCAGCCGCGTGGATCGCAGCGCGGATACGCGGGTAGGTGCCGCACCGGCACAGATTGCCGGACATCACCTGGTCGATAAGCTCGTCCGTCGGCTTGGAAGCGCGTTCAAGCAACGAGATGGCCTGCATGATCTGGCCGGTCTGGCAGTAGCCGCATTGTGGGACCTGATGGTCGATCCAAGCTTGAAGAACCGGATTCTGATCCCTGTTCTCCAATCCTTCGATCGTGACCACCGACTTGCCCGCGACTTCGCCGATGCGGGACTGACAGGATCGAACGGCCTTTCCATCAATATGCACAGTGCAGGCGCCGCATTGTGCGACACCGCAACCGTACTTCGGGCTTGTAATGCCGAGTTCGTCGCGCAACACCCAGAGCAGGGGCATTTCGGGTACGACGTCAACCTGGCGCTTGATCCCATTGACCGTGAGTTCGATCATGTCGCTACGTCCTTGGCGGATTGTTGATGCGGTCGTGTTGGAACTGGTGTCCTGACATCTTGCTTCCCTCACGCCAATCGACATGTGGCCGCTTGCGATCGGGACATCCATTTGTTCGCCCCAACAGCACTGTCTCATGCGTGCCGAGCGGTATTGCCGAATCCTGCGCTTTCATGCGCAATCTCTGCGGAGTCCCGCAGCGATGCGGTCGGTCCTGACGTCGAGCGGGCCGCAGCACAGCTCGCGGTATTGCCCCGGTGTGAGGGTGGTGGCCTTGCGGAACACGCGCGTGAAATTGGCTTGGGACCCGAAACCGAACTCCAGCGCAATGTCGACCAGGGACGAATGGTTGCGTGCCAGTTCTTGCCGCGCGGCCTGGACGCGCCGATCGGTCACGTAGCGGTGTGGCGAGAGGCCTGTCGCCTCGCGAAAGAGCCTCGAAAAATGATAGGGACTGAGGCAGGCCTGCGCCGCCAGGTCTTCAAGCCTGATGTCAAGGCCGAGCGAGGCCTCGATATGGTCGAGCACGCGTTGGAGCCGTCGCGCATCGAGCGACGATGATTTCTCGGGCGGCCGCCACCGGTCGATCGTGTAGTGCGCCAGAAGATGTGCAGCGAGCGCGACCTGGATGCCTTCCACAAACAACGCATCTGTCGGCTGGCGCGGACGATGGAGCAGGTCACGCAAGGGCGAGCAGACGTGGAAGAGAACCTGGTCGGGCAGGCCGTGGGCATAGGCGATCTCGACCTTCGCCGGATCGATATCGAAGTCGGCGAGGGCACTTTGGTCCAGCAGCGCCGGCGGAAGGTAGAGATGGAGACATTCCATCCGGTCCGAAAGCTCGAGATGGCTCTCCTGCGTACCCGCCGGTACGAGGTAGCTCATGCCCGGCCGGGCCAGGCTCTTCTGGACTTCGCCATTGCCGATCCGGTGGACCATCCCGCCGCCTGACAGCAGCATGACGAGCTCGGTGCAAATGGGGGCGGGGGTTGCTTGGTGGCCCGCCTCGAATTTCCGGTGTTCAATGCTCAGCGCAGGCCACTCGCTGGTCTTCACGAGCTTCTCGCTGTTCCGATATTTTTGATCTCCGTGCGTGACGAGCGCCATCATGACCTCCGTCCCGGCCCCCTACGCGAGCGATGATTTCATCCAGCGGACAGTCGCAGTCTCGATCGCTGCCCGCTCAGGGATTTCTCACAAACCGCCGCACGGGTGTCCAGAGGCGGGGCGGTTAAAAGAGGTAAAAGGCAAGCAGAGCAGGGGCTTTGGCAATGCGCCCGCCAGTTTCGAAAGCTGATCTCGCGCCGAATGAGCAAGATGCGTCCGTCATCTCGCAAGAATCGGAAATACCACAATGGGCGCGCGATCTAGTCATGGCTCATCTAACTGCGATTACTGCAGTCGACGTTCTCGCGATCATCCCTCGACGGATGGCTTCGCCTGCCACAACGAAGGACATGCGCTATGGCCCTAAGGGATATTCTGTCCAGCAGGCTTGGCTTCGGTGCGGCGCCACTCGGCAACATGTTTCGCGCCATTCCGGAGCAGGAAGCGCTCGCGACGGTGAACGCGGCTTGGGACGATGGCATCCGTTATTTCGACACTGCCCCCTTTTACGGCGCAGGTCTTGCAGAAATCCGCATGGGCGCTGCCCTGGCGGCCAAGCCGCGCGGGGACTACGTGATCAGCACCAAGATCGGTCGTCTGATTCAGGACGAGATCGAGGATGTCGGTGCCCGCGACCTCGGCGAGAAGGACGGCGTCTTCAGATATGGACGCCCCAACAAGATTGTGAACGACTACTCACGCGATGCCACGTTGCGCTCGATCGAGGACAGCCTGAAGCGGCTAGGCACCGACCGTATCGATATCGTTTTCGTGCATGACGTCGCGCAGGATTTCTACGGCGACGAGTGGCTGTCGGTCTTCGCAAGGGCGCCTTCAAGGCGCTTGACCGGCTCCGCGATGAGGGTGTGATCAAGGGATGGGGGCTCGGCGTCAACCGCGTTGAACCGATCGAACTGCTGCTTGGGCTGGAAGGCCCGCGTCCTGACGGTTTTCTTCTCGCGGGCCGTTACACGCTCCTCGACCACGCCCGGGCGCTTCAGAGGGTGATGCCGATGGTCGCAGAGCACGAGCTCGCAATCGTCGTCGGCGGTCCCTACAGTTCCGGGGCACTCGTCGGCGGCCCGAATTTCGAGTATGCTCCGGCGGCTCCCGAGATCCTCGGCAAGGTGGCGCGGATCAAGGCGATCGCTGACCGCTACGGCATCAGCATGAAAGCAGCGGGCTTGCAGTTTGCGCTGGCGAATCCGGTGGTTCAGGCCGTCATTCCGGGCGCGAGCCGTCCGAGCCGCATCGCTGAGGATCGCGCAGCTCTCCTCGAATCCATCCCTGCCGATTTCTGGCACGAACTCCGTTCGGCAGGTCTGGTCAATCCCGCCGCGCCGCTTCCCGCCGATTGAACGGCGCAATCGGCGCTCCGACTTTTCGGCTCGGCTGCGCGTCGACCGACAGGAACTGCTCGTGAATCAAACAACGGCCAAGGAGACGGACATGACGGACAACCGGGACAACGCGACGGGAACGGGGCGCCGTAGCGTGCTTCGAGCGGTCGGTGCTGCCGTGGTGACCGGTGTTGCCGCCAGCACGCGCCCCGCCGCAGTCGCCGCAGCTCAGGGCACGGATGCAATGTCGGCTGTCGAACGCAACCAGGCGCCGCTTGGCGCGCGACTCCAGGGTGTCCAGCACTTCGGACTTACGGTGCAGAACATGGAGCGGGCCTATCAGTTCTATACTGACGTACTGGGCGGTACCGAAGTTTTCCGTCACGGCGATTTCAAAGGTGACGGAGTGCATAACACCTGCTGGCCGACTAGGAGATTGAGGCGAACGCTCGTGGGGTCAATCCCCGTACCATCGGGGTCCCCGATTTGCGGAGCGGCGCGCAGCGGCTGGATGTCCGCTTCATTCAATTCGACAACATGGTGCTTGAGCTGCTGCAGTATCGCGAGTCCGATCAGCCGATGGGCACTTCGAAGAGCTTTGCCGAACCGGTGGAGCACATGAGTCCCGCGTTTCCGCGCATGATGCATATCTGCTTCTATGTTCGCGACGATGTCGATTTCAACAAGTTCATCACCGACCTCGAAGCCGAATCCGCTCGCCGCGGCCTGACGCGGGTGAGGGCAAACCGGACGGTCCGGGTCACGACCGAGGCGGAAAGGAAAGCCGCGCCGCAGAGCGCCAATACGAACCGGGTCACCGAGGAGCCCTCGAACGGCTGGGAACTGATCTATTGCAAGGGTCCGGAAGGCGAGCAACTTGAATTCGTCAAGGCGCTGGGCCCGGTGAAGAAGCGTTTCAGCGAAGCCCTCGCGAAACGGCAGCAGGCGATCACACGCTGATCCACAGATCACGGGCGACGGACATCCGATCTCCAGCCGGTTGCCAGCTTGGCCCTGCGAAGCGTTCGTGACTGACAATTCAAGATACTCATGATGCCAATTCTCGTCCGTAACTCGCTTGCCGCCCTGCTGTTCGCCGTCTCGATCACCGGAGCCGCGTCTTTGGCGGTCGCCGAAGAAGCGCCGCGAATCCGCTACCAGGAAATTCCGGAAGGCGCCTATTCGGTGGTGGCGCAGGTGCGAGCCAAGCCGGGTAAGGAAGATGCGCTGCGCGCAGCCACGTTGCCGCTCATTGCCAAGGTTCGGAGCGATCCCAGGAATCTGGTCTATTTTCTCGCGGAAGATCGGACAAAGCCAGGCCACTTCATCTTCTACGAGGTCTTCGCCAGCAAGGCCGATTTTGACGCACATAATGCCATGCCCTCTGTCCAGGAATGGTTTGCCAAGCTGCCGGAGCTTGCCGAGGGCGGCGTCGAAGTCATGCATATGGCAATCCTTGCCACGCCGGAAAAATAGCCGGATTCCGATCGAGCACTCAATCGGCGGCTCGCATGTGAACAAGCACTATCTGAGCGGGTGCACCGGCCGCTGGATACGCAATCTGCGCTATGACGTTCCTGCGGCAAATTGCTCTTCGCAATCGTGCTAATTCGGAAGCGCGCTATTCAACCTCTTCGCAATGCATGATAATTCCGCTTGATCTATTAGATCGAGCGGCAAGTATCGATGCTGGCTGTCACGGAGACACGACAACGGAGCGGGCGCCCGCAGGAATCGGCGTTCTCTTTCGGCCCATTTCGACTGATTCCTCGGCGCCAGTTGCTGCTTCTGGATGGGCGCCCGGTGAAGTTGGGAGGGCGTGCATTCGAGCTCCTGCACCTGCTGGTGCAGCGCTCTGGCGACCTCGTCAGCAAGAATGAGTTGATGGCGGCGGCTTGGCCGGGCACGTTCCTCCACGACAGCAACCTCAAGGTCAACATGTGGAGCTTGCGGCGTTCGCTGGGCGATACGCAGATCGAGCCTGTGTATATCGCGACGGTCGCCCGTCGAGGCTATAGGTTCATCGCCGATGTGCAGGCCATTGCCACCGACATCACCGACGATCCGGCGCGCGCTGATCCCGTCGTCCCGTCACGGCCGCCTTCCTTGCGTGGCATCGTTGGCCGCGAGTCGGACATGGCGGAGATTGCCGAGCTGTTGGCCCGGAAGAGGCATGTCACCCTTGTTGGGCCCGGTGGCGTCGGCAAGACGACGCTTGCCGTCGCCGTGGCGCAAGTCTTCGCCCCCCAATGCCGCGATGGCACGTGCCTCGTCGATCTCACCACAATCTCCGATCCGATGCTTTTCGGCCCCGCGCTGGTGACGGCGCTTGGGATCCGGGGCAACTCGGACAACAGCCTGGCCGTCGTGCTGGAGTATCTTAGGTCGCGCCAGATGCTGATCATCCTCGACAACTGTGAGCACGTGCTGCCTGCGGCGACCATCTTCGCCGGGAGCTTCGCGGACGACACGTCGCCGTCGGTTCTGCTCGCGACGAGCCGGGAGGCGCTTGGTACCGCGACCGAGCATGTCGTGCGGCTTGGCTCGCTTGCCGCGCCCAGAGTGGGCGAGACCACAACAGCTGTGCAGGCGCTGAAATTCCCGGCGGTGCAATTGTTCGTTTGCCGTGCGGCCGAATGGTCGGACTACCAGTTTAAGGACGAGGATTGCCCGGCCATTGTTTCGATATGCCATGCGCTCGATGGCCTTCCTCTGGCTATCGAGCTGGCGGCGGCCCAGATCGGCACATTCGCTCCTCTCGAATTGGTGGCGGCGATGGACGGGAACCTGGGTTTTCGTGCAGCAGGCGCCGAAGTCACGCCTCCGCGTCATGAAACCCTCATGGCGACGATCGACTGGAGCTTCAGGCTCCTCTCGCACAAGGACGCAAGGCTGTTTGCCTTGCTGTCCGTGTTCAACGATGCGTTCGAATCCGAAGATGCGGCTTTTGTCGCTGAGGGCGCCGGGCTGAATCCGGTTGACGTCGCGACCGGGCTCGGCAGTTTGGTCGCCAAATCCCTTCTGAGCGCAGAGTCCGACGGGCCGAGCTTGCGCTACCGACTGCTCGACAGCACGCGGCGATATGCAGCCGAGCGGCGGGAGAGGGATCGTGCTTGCCATCAGGCGCTACGCCACCATGCGTAGCGCGTCCTGGCGCTGTTCGAACAGTCTGAAGATGAATGGAACTGGCGCGAGCCGGCTGATTGGACGAATCGCTATCTCGGCCGCATCGCCGATCTGAGGGCTGCGCTATCGTGGGCATTTGGCAAGCATGGTGATCCTATCCTCGGAATCAGACTGACGGTCGCCGGGATCACTTTGTGGTCGGAGACCTCGATCCTGTCGGAGGCTCAAGCGCGGCTGGAAACGGCGCTTGCTCTGGCCAGGACCGTCGAATGCGATGATCTGCTGCGGGCAAAACTTGCCTGTGCGCTCGGATGGAGCCTGTTCTACGCCCGTAAATTGTCGAACGAGAACGAAGTTGCCTGGCTCGATGCCATCGAATTTGCAAGGCGCGCGCGGGATTGCGAATATCAGCAGCGCGCGCTGGTGGGGTTTGCATTTTATCTGCTTCAGATCGGACATGTCCCGCGTGCCATAACCTATCTCGAGGAAGCCACCGAGCTCGCTGAGCGCGACCGCGACCTGACGGCAACGTCCGAAGCCGATCGGGCACTTGCCTGGGCCCGAGCCTTCGCCGGCGAGTTGAGCCGAAGTCGCCCGGTTCTCGATCGCCTCGCTGCGACCTATTCGCTGGCCGATAGCCGTTCGCGCAAGGACGCGAACGAGGTCTATCGCTACATCACGGTCCGCTTCAATCTGCCATTCGTTGCCTGGATGCAGGGACAGCCGGACTACGCGTCCAGACTGGCCAGCGACGCGGTCGAGGCCGCAGGCCGCAGTGGCCAATGGGTGTCCCAGTCGAATGCGCTCGGCCTTGCTGCGCTACCGGTGTCGCTCGAAACGGGAAATCTGGAAGCCCTTGAAAGCTACACGGAAAGGATGCGCGCCAATCTCGAGCGGGAGCGCATCTCGCGCTGGGTCCCGGTCGAGCGCTACTTCTCCGCGTGCCTTCGCGACCTGCGCGGCGACCCGCGCGCGGTGGAGGACATCCGAGCGGCGATCGACGAACTCATCGAATGCCGCTTTCTCATGCGAATTGGCAGCTATCTCGCGGTCCTCGCCCGCGCGCTGCTGAGACAGGGACGTATCGACGAAGCGCGCGCAGCCATTACCCGGGCTCTCGCGCATCAGGAACGCCAGGGCGAACGCTGGTGCCGGTCGGAGTTGCTGCGGATCGATGCATCGGTGCTGCTTCGCGCAGGTGAGGCTCCGCTGGCTGAAAAGCGGCTGCAGGAGGCTCTCGCCGAAGCGCGGTCCATCGGCGCACTGACGTTCCAGTTGCGTATCGGCACCGATCTTGCGAGGCACTGGATCGCACTTGGTCGCAGGCGCAAGGCTGCCCAGTTGCTCAGCCCGATCTATGAAGAGTTCAGCGAGGGCTTCGGATCAAAGGACCTCGTTGAGGCTTGGGAACTTTTGCGCCGAGCGCGAGCGAAAAATTAGTGCTGCGAGCAGCATGCTCAATGACGGCTTGACGATCGAATACAGTAGGCTGCCGGCAGCGAACGGAACGGCTTGGACCCTTTGGCGAACTCGCCGATCGAGGGCTTTGCGGCGGTCGATGTTGCGCTCCATGTCGAGCGGCCAATCTTCACCGTCCTTGCGACGGCGGAAGGTCTCTGACACATAGCGGCTCTGCGACGGACCTGGACGCGCCAGTTCCTAATTCGTGGACGCGACGTGCACCGAGAGGTCGAGACGGGTACAAACGTGTGCAATTTCGGCTAGATTGGAGTGCACGGGTTCGTGTTTCATCCTATTGACACGATAAGGTAAATCATTGAAAGCGCAAAGCTATCGCTTTTCCGTGGCCCCTATGATGGACTGGACCGACCGGCATTGCCGGGTGTTCCACCGTCACCTGACGAAGCGGGCGCTGCTCTATACGGAGATGCTGACCACTGGTGCCATCATTCATGGTGACCGGGGGCGGCTGCTTGGGTTCGACTTGGTCGAGCACCCGGTCGCGCTTCAGCTCGGCGGGTCGGATCCGCGCGACCTGGCGCTGGCGGCGCGGATCGGCGAGGAGTTCGGTTATGACGAGATCAACCTCAATGTCGGCTGCCCCTCCGACCGCGTGAAGGACGGCCGTTTCGGCGCTTGCCTCATGGCAGAGCCTGATCTCGTGGCGAGGTGCGTCGAGGCGATGAAGGGTGCGGTTGCCGTGCCCGTCACCGTGAAGTGCCGCATCGGCATCGACGACCAGGATCCGGAAGTCGCGCTCGACAACCTTGCGCGCGCGGTCGTCGCCTCCGGCTGCGATGCGCTGATCGTGCATGCCCGGAAAGCCTGGCTCAGCGGTTTGTCACCGAAGGAGAATCGCGACATCCCGCCACTCGACTATGATCGCGTCTATCGCCTCAAGCGCGCGATGCCCGATGTACCTGTCATCATCAACGGCGGCATCCCCGGTGTCGACGAGGCCAAAGCACATCTCGATCAAGTTGACGGTGCGATGCTCGGACGGGCCGCCTATCAGGAGCCGTGGCGGCTGCTCTCGGTCGATACCGACATTTTCGGCCACGCGGCGCCGCATGCCTCGATGCAGGATGCGCTCGAGGCGATGATGCCCTATATCGAGCAGCAGCTCGCGCGCGGCACGAGGCTGCACTCCATGACGAGGCATTTCGTCGGCGCATTCCACGCCGTGCCCGGTGCGCGCGCCTTCCGCCGCCATCTTGCCGAGCAGGGTGTGAAGCCGGGCGCTGGCCTCGAGGTGCTGCGCGATGCGATTGCGCGTGTCGGTGCCCGCGCGCCGGCCGAGGCGGCGGCCTAGCCGTAGTCACACGAAGAGCCGGATTGCAAGAGTCTAGTCGACCGCGAGTCGAGAGCGGCGGTGACTGGTCTGGAGCTCCGGATAACCGGTGAGCATCAGCTTGTCGGCACGCACGCCCCAGCTCTCCAGGCGATCGAGGAAGCTCATGCCGAGCAGGTTGGTCTTCATCTGACCGCGCGGCACGACGAGGGCGGGGACCGATTTCTCGACGAGGTGGCCGACCGAGAGGCGGTCGATCGTGAGGCGGGCCGCCTTGGTGCGACCGCCCGCGGTTTCGAGATCGACGTCGTATTCGAGCATCTCGAGCGGCAGCCCGATCGCTTTCGCAGTCTCCCAGGTCAGCACCACCGAAGTCGCGCCGGTGTCGATGACCATCGGTGCGGCCACGCCGTTGATCTTCGCGCGCAGCGCGAATTCGCCGCCCTGGCCGCGCTGGATCTGCACGGCGGGGGCGGGCGCTGCGGTCTGCGTGCGAAAAATATGCGAGACCTTGCTGCTCGCGCGCGCGATCTGGTCGGAATCGCCGTAGGCGACGACGGCACCGGCCGTGCAGGCGAGCATGATGAGAACGAGCAGGAACCGGATCATTGCGCACCTCCCGATGCGCTCAGGCCGGTCAGGTGCGTTCCGGCGATCCCGCGATGGGCGCAAGTCCAGCCTGATTCATGCGCGCCGGCAACAGCGCCATGACCGCGAGCCGTTCCGCGCTCTCCATGGCGTGCCAGCGCGCGATCTCCGGCAATGTACGTCCGCAGCCGAAGCACAGCCTGGTCTTGGGATCGATCATGCAGACGGCCACGCACGGCGTTTCTTTGCTCATTCGGACATAGTGGCGGATGGTCGGGCATGTCTGCAAGCATCTCGTTACGAGCCCGTACCTGCGCTCATGATCGGCTTGCGACGGGGCCGGCGCTTCTCGTCCGCTACCGCGGAACTCTCGGGTTGGAGCGGCGGAGAATCATCCGACATCGGCGCCAGCGCGCTCATCACGCGCTCGGGCGGGAAGGTGACGATCACTTCGGTGCCGATGCGCAGCTTCGATTTCAGCGTGAACGTACCGCCATGCAGGTCGATCAGATTCTTGGCGATCGGCAGGCCGAGACCGGCGCCCTGTTCGGCCGACTTGATCGAGTTGGAGCCTTGGCCGAACGAGGCCAGCACGACCGGGATCTCGTCTTCGGGGATTCCGGAGCCGGTATCCTTCACCGAGAGATATTGTCCGCCTGAGGCCGTCCAGCCCGCCTTGAGCCAGATCTCGCCGCCTTGTGGGGTAAACTTGATCGAGTTGGAGAGCAGATTGAGCACGACCTGGCGGATCGCGCGCTCGTCGGCCCACAGCCGCGGCATCGCCTGCTCGAACACCTCGTGGATGGTGATGCCGCGGCTCGAGGCGCGCAGCTTCATCAGATGATGACAATCGGCGACAATGCCGACCAGCGAGACCGCTTCCTCGTTGAGCTCGTAACGGCCGGCCTCGATCCGCGACAGATCGAGGATTTCGTTGATGAGGTTGAGCAGGTGGACGCCGGAATTGTGGATGTCGGCCGAGTACTCCTTGTAGACCGGTACGGCATGCGCGCCGAAAATCTCGCTCTTCATCACCTCGGAGAAGCCGAGGATCGCGTTCAGCGGCGTCCGCAGTTCGTGGCTCATCTGCGCCAGAAAGCGCGACTTCGCGACATTGGCGGATTCGGCGCGGTGGCGCGCTTCGTCCGAGATCGCCTTGGCTTGTTCGAGCTCGCCGATCAGCGCGTCCTTCTCGGCCCGCGCCTCGAGCGTGGCGAAGGTCGAAGAATGCAGGCGGTGAGCCAACAGCACGAAATAGCCTTCGGCGGCGACGGCGAGCGCGGCCAGGATGTAATTGTCCAGCGAGCCGGTCATCACGAAGCTCAGCGCCATCGCGACCGCGACCGGCGCGGTGGCGGCAAGGGCGGCGATCGGCAGATTGGCGGCCAGCATGCTCGATACTGCGATCACCAGCAGCATCAGGAACATCATCAGCGATTCCGTGATCATGTCGAGCACGGGATGGATCAGGATCGCCATCCAGCAAAGGCCATAGAGCAGGTCGAGCACGACGAAGCGCGTCTGCCATGTGCGCGTTGCCGCGGGCGAGGCGGGCTCGGCCAGGAAGCGGTGGCAGCTGCGGATCATCGCGGCATGGATACAAAGCATGCCGGCGGTCCAGGCCGCGGCCGGGATCGGCTGCATCCACAGCCCAAACAGGACGCCCGTCGCGACCACAAGCAGCATTACGACATAGGAGGCCGACAGTCGCGTCTGAGCGTAATGGCGCAGCATCTCGGCGTCGAAAGCCGGCCGGGTTCCACTGGTCGACGTTAACTTGTCGCGCGCCTCGCGCACCCGCTGTGCCGCAGCCCGGCGATGGCTCGCCGACGGCACGCTCACCGGCTCGGCCGGAAGCTGCACAACCTCGGGCTTTTCAGCGGGTTTACTCATCGCACAACAACAATTCCTGCCCGCGCGGGACGGGCCTTCTGCATTGTCTATCTCTGGCAAGAAATCCTTAAGAGGTGACTTAAGGAGCTAAAGAATTACGTTAACCCGGCGTTAATTTTGGATCCGGCGTGAGCCGCTCAATGCAGCGCCGCGTGCTGCGCGATGTACACCACGGCGCCCGCCAGATAGCCGGCGAGCGCGGGAACGGCGATGCGGCGGGCGTACCAGAGGAACTCGATGCGCTCGAGCCCCATGGCCGCGACGCCCGCGGCCGAACCGATGATCAGGATCGAACCGCCGGTGCCGGCGCAATAGGCGATGAACTCCCAGAGGAAGCTGTCGGGTGGATAACGCGCCAGGTCGTACATGCCCATGGTCGCGGCGACCAGCGGCACGTTGTCGATGACGGCGCTGAGCAGCCCGAGCACGATCACGATGATGTCCTGTCGGCCGATCGCGCTGTCCAGCCATTTGGCCACCATAGAGAGCACGCCGGCATGTTCGAGGCTGGCGACCGCGAGCAAAATGCCGAGGAAGAACACGATCGAGCCCATGTCGATCCGTGTCAGCGCATTCGCAAGCGTAAGCGGACCACGGACATGCTCATCCTTGTTGCGATGAACGATCTCGCCGACCAACCACACGATGCCGAGCCCGAGCAGGACACCCATGAAGGGCGGCAGGTGCGTGATCGTCTTGAAGGCGGGCACCGCGATCAGTACGCCGAGTCCGAGATAGAACATCACATTCCGCTCGAACGGATCGACACTCTGCAATCCGTCCTCTTTCGGCGGCGGTGCGATGGTCTTGCCCTTGAGCGAAAAGCTGATGAATGCGAGCGGCACCAGCAGGTTGAGCAGCGAGGGCAGGAACACCGCGCCCATGATATTCACCGGCGAAATCTGTCCGCCGATCCACAGCATGGTCGTGGTGACGTCGCCAATCACGGTCCATGCACCGCCGGCATTTGCGGCGATGACGATGAGCGAGGCAAACAGCAGGCGGTCGTCGCGCTTGGCGATCAACCGCTGGATCAGCGAGACCATGACAATGGTGGTGGTCAGATTGTCGAGAATGGCACTGAGGAAGAAGGTCACGAAGCCAATCAGCCATATCAGACGGACCTGGCTGGTCGTGCTGATGCGGGAGGTGATGACCTCGAAACCGTCATGGGCGTCGATGACCTCGACGATGGTCATCGCGCCAATCAAGAAGAACACGATCTGCGCGGTGGCGGCGACGGACTCATCGAGCTGACGACCGACCAGCGTGTGGTCTCCCGTCGCGAGCGCATAGATTGTCCAGAGCACGCCTGCGCCGAGTAGCGCAGACGCGCTCTTGTTCACCCCGATAGGATGCTCAAGCGCGATCGCCGCATAGGCGAGGACGAAGATTGCGGCGAGTGCGATCAGCAAGGCAGGATCACTTCGTCAGGTGTCAGCGATTGAGGCGCGCGAGCAGGCTCGACGTATCCCAGCGCTTGCCGCCCATCTTCTCGACCTCGGAGTAGAACTGGTCGACCAGCGCGGTCACCGGCAAATTGGCGCCATTGCGGCGGGCTTCGGCGAGCGAGATCGAGAGATCCTTGCGCATCCATTCGACCGCGAAGCCGAAATCGTATTTGTCGTCGTTCATGGTCTTGTAGCGGTTCTCCATCTGCCAGGACTGCGCGGCGCCCTTTGAGATGGTTTCGATCACGGCCGCGACGTCAAGGCCGCTTTTCTTGGCGAAGTGAATACCCTCGGAGAGGCCCTGGACGAGGCCGGCGATGCAGATCTGGTTGACCATTTTGGTCAGCTGGCCGGAGCCGGCGGGCCCGAGCAATTTGCACATCCGCGCATAGGCGCCTGTGATGATCGGCTCGGCGCCGGCATAGGCGTCCTGCGCGCCGCCGCACATCACCGTCAGCACGCCGTTCTCGGCACCGGCCTGGCCGCCGGACACGGGTGCGTCAATGAACTTGAAGCCCGCCTTGGTGGCGGCCGCATCGAGCTCACGGGCGACCTCGGCGGAAGCGGTGGTGTGGTCGACGAAGGTCGCACCCTTCTTCATGCCGGCAAACGCTCCGTCGGCCCCGATCGTGACCGCGCGCAGATCGTTGTCGTTGCCGACGCAGCACATCACGAAATCCTGGCCCTCGGCCGCGGCTTTCGGGGTCGCCGCGGTCTTGCCGGCGAACTTGTCGGCCCACTCCTTCGCCTTGGCCGCGGTGCGGTTATAGACGGTGACCTCATGGCCCCCTTTTTTCACGAGGTGTCCGGCCATTGGGAAGCCCATCACGCCGAGACCGAGGAAAGCGACTTTAGCCATCTGTGGTACCTTGTCCGTAGTTTGGGTTTTACGGTTCTTGCCGGGCAAGGGGCGCCCGGTTCCGCCATTGCGGCAGATCGGGCGCACCATAAACCCTTGAGGCCGGAGGGCAACGGCTTCGTTTGGCCCCCGCCTGTGCTAGGATGGCGGACCTAAGGACTTCAAAAAAAGGGAGCAAAGGCATGGGCGGCGTAAGCGTGGGCGTGCTCGATCATTTCAACATCCGGACCCGGAATCTGGCCGAGACCGTCCGCTTCTATGAGGACGTGCTGGGCCTGGAAAAAGGCGCCCGGCCGAATTTCGCCTTCCCCGGCGCCTGGATGTACAGCGAGGGTAAGCCGGTGGTGCACCTCGTCGATATTTCTCCGACTGCCGAGCCACAAAAGCCGGATTCCGGCGTTGTCCACCATGTCGCCTTCGCCAGCCGCGGGTTTGACGGCATGAAGCAGCGGCTGGCCTCAAAGGGGATGACGTTCGACTCCCGCCAGGTGCCCGGCGGCGAACTCTGGCAGATCTTCGTTCACGACCCCAACGGGGTCATGATCGAGCTGAATTACGAGGCGGCGCTGGAGCAGGGCGCGGCGCCCGCCGAGATGGCTGACGATATCGGCAGGCAGTAGCCTTTTGGGCGTTTCCGCTCTAATGGGGCATCTTGAATTCTAGGAGATGCGCTTTGAGCGTGACGCAGCAACAGGTTCTCGACAGCCTCGCCAGGATCAAGTCGCCCCGCGGGGTCGCGCTCACCAATGCCAACGTGCTGAGCGCGATCAGCGCGGCCGACGGCAAGGTGTTCTTCTCGATCAATGTCGATGCCGCCGAGGCGCGCGCCTGGGAATCCGTCCGGGCCGAGGCCGAGGCCGCGGTGCGCGCCATTCCCGGCGTCACCACCGTCATGGTGGCGCTGACCGCCGAGCGCAAGGCCGGCGCGACGCCGCCACCGCCGCCAACTCCCAGCCGCGGCACGCCGGGCGTGCAGCCGGTCCACGCCCACAAGCCGCCGCCACAGGGCGGCGCCCAATCGCCGATGGCGCGGCAGTCCGAGATTCCGGGCGTCGCGGCCGTGATCGCGGTCGCCTCGGGCAAGGGCGGCGTCGGCAAGTCCACCACCGCGCTCAATCTTGCGCTGGGCCTGCGCGATCTCGGCCTCAAGGTCGGGCTGCTCGATGCCGACATCTACGGTCCCTCGGTGCCGCGGCTGACGGGATTGCATGAGAAGCCGGAGCTGGATGGCGAGCGCAAGATGATTCCGCTCAGGCGCTTTGGCTTGGCCATCATGTCGATCGGCTTCCTGGTGGAGGAAGAGACCGCGATGATCTGGCGCGGACCGATGGTGATGTCGGCGGTGACGCAGATGCTGCGCGACGTCGCATGGGGCCAGCTCGACGTCCTCGTCGTGGACATGCCGCCAGGCACCGGTGATGCCCAGCTCACGCTGGCGCAGAACGTCCCCTTGAAGGGCGCCGTGATCGTCTCGACTCCGCAGGACCTGTCCCTGATCGACGCGAGGCGGGGGCTTGCGATGTTCAAGAAGGTCAACGTGCCCGTGCTCGGCATCGTCGAGAACATGAGCTATTTCCAATGCCCGCAATGCGGCACGAAATCCGACATTTTCGGCCATGGCGGCGCGCGCCACGAGGCCGAGAAGCTCGGGGTGCCGTTCCTGGGCGAGATCCCCCTGCACATGGCGATTCGCGCCACCTCGGATGCCGGCACGCCCGTGGTGGACAGCGAACCGGATGGTCCTCATGCGGCGATCTACCGCGCCATTGCGGGACAGGTGCGGGACCAGCTCAAGGGCGTCATCGCCGCGGCCTGAGCGGATCCAAACCAAAATCAATAATGGGGACATGCGACTTTCGTAGAGCCCTGTCATGCCAATGTCGCGTTTCGAAAGCGGGGCTTCCGTGTTAAAGGCCCACGGCAGTCAAGCCCCTTCGGTTCGACGCGGCCCAAGAACGCGTCGCCGGAATGAGCGGCAGCAAAGAGGAAGTTAGGGGAAACGCCCCAACAAGGAGAGACTAAAGATGAAGCGTCGTGATTTTCTGAAAGTGTCGGCAGCCGGCGCGGCGGCGACCGCCGCGGTGGCCTCGCCGGCGATCGCGCAGTCCTCGCCCGAGATCAAGTGGCGCCTGACGTCGAGCTTCCCGAAGTCGCTCGACACCATCTATGGCGGTGCCGAGCAGATGGCGAAGTACGTCGCCGAGATGACCGACAACAAGTTTCAGATCCAAGTCTTCCAGGCGGGTGAAATCGTTCCGGGCCTGCAGGCGCTGGATGCGACGCAGAAGGGCACCGTCGAGATGTGCCATACGGTGTCGTATTATTACGTCGGCAAAGACCCGACCTTCGCGATCTTCGCATCGGTGCCTTTCGGCCTGAACGCACGCCAGCAGAATTCCTGGCTGTACCAGGGCGGCGGCAACGAACTCGCCAACGAGTTTTTCAAGAAGTCGAACGTGGTCGGCTTCCCCTGCGGCAACACCGGCACCCAGATGGGCGGCTGGTTCCGCAAGGAGATCAAGACCGTTGCCGACCTCTCGGGCCTCAAGATGCGCATCGGCGGCATCGCCGGTCAGGTGCTCCAGAAGGTCGGCGTGGTGCCGCAGCAGCTCGCCGGCGGCGACATCTATCCGTCGCTCGAAAAGGGCACCATCGACGCCGCCGAATGGGTCGGTCCCTACGATGACGAGAAGCTCGGCTTCGCCAAGGTCGCCAAGTACTACTACTACCCGGGTTTCTGGGAAGGTGGTCCGACCGTTCACGCCTTCGCCAACATCGATAAGTGGAACGAACTGCCGAAGAACTATCAGGCGATCCTCACCAACGCGACCGTCAACACCAACACCTGGATGGCCGCGCGCTACGACATGGTGAACCCCGGCGCCCTGAAGCGTCTGGTCGCCGGCGGAACGCAGCTTCGCCCCTTCACCAACGAAGTTCTGGAAGCCTGTCTCAAGGCGACCAACGAATTGTGGGGCGAGATCTCGGCCAAGAATCCCGACTTCAAGAAGTCGATCGATGCCATGCAGGCCTACCGCTCCGACGAATATCTTTGGTGGCAGGTCGCCGAATACACCTACGACAGCTTCATGATCCGCTCGCGCACCCGCGGCTGATCTTCGAACCAGTCACAAGACGACGCGCCCGGTCTCGTTCGCGAGGCCGGGCTTTTTCTTTGGGGCGACGCGATCGGAAAAGGCGAGGCGGAAGCCGCCGAGCGGCGGTGTCGCCGGGGGCCGGGCGGGGCGTCCAACAAAAAATCTGAAAAACAACCCCATGCACAGTAGACGAGGGGTGAGCGGACAACGCGTTGCGAGTGCAGCCAAACGCTTGATGCGATGGAGCTAATTGGGGGCAGGCCCGAGCATCGCACGGTCGATGGCAACTTCGCATTTTGGGCGCCAAAGCGGGGCAGGCGCGCGTGCTTCAGCGAGACCGTTTGACTCGTCGGGCAAAACAGTGGCATAAAGGCATTATCGCAAAATCCGAAATTGTTGGCTTGGGTGGCTCCTCGCGCTCGTCAGGCGCCGGAAGTCTCTCGGGGCTGCTGTACGCCCGGACCTTCCCGTCCATGAGTCAACACGGCCTCGGCAGCAGCTTCGTCGATGGCCGCCATCACCTCAGCGGTTGCGGAATGATGGATCATGTGTCCCGCTCGGTCGATCCGGCGCAATTTGCTCTGCTTGATCTCGCCATGCAGCCTAACCGACTGCTTGATATCGATCAGGCGATCGTCCTGGCCCGCGATAATGATCGTGGGCATCTTGAGTTCTGCATAAGTCTTCGAACCTGAGAATGCGGCGGGGATCAACATCGTCGCTTCGGCCGCTGTGGCCCGCATCTGTGATGGGCGGACCGCCATTTCTTTCGGAAAGCCCGCGAACTTGCTCGGGACCGGGCGGGGGCCAAACAGCTTGCGCAAGATCGCGGGCCACATCATCCGACCGGCTAGCGGCGAAATCGTGGAGCTGATGATGTCCCCGAGCACCGGTATGGCGGACAGCACCGACGCGGCGCTGTCCGAGCGGGGAGTCGGGAAATAATAACCCGACGCCAGCACGAGAGCCTGCACGAACGAAGGATGTCTTGTCGCCAGCGCAACCGCAACCGACGCTCCCCACGAATGGCCAAGGACAATCGCTTGAGAGACGCCGAGCTGATCGAACGCGTTCTTGAACAGGTCCGCTTGGGCCTCCGGGGTCCAGACGACGTGCCTCGACCGCGAGCTGTGCCCAAAACCGGGACGATCGAACACCAAGACCCTGTAGTTCTCGGCTGCGAGATCAATCAATCCACTCGAGTCGAAATCCTGGACCATGCTGCCATTGCCGTGAAACAAAGCCAGCGGCTTGCCCCTGCCGCGTTCCAAATAGTGCAGGCGAACGCCCTCGACGTCGATGAACCGCCCCTGCGGAGGATTATCGCGTTGCGCTTTGTTCGCGAGCCGCCGGTTCATGATTGCGGTAGCCGCAATGAGGGTACCTGCTGCAGCAAACGCGGCGCCGCCCGGATGTCGCGTGATAGCGGTCAAGCAATCGGATAGAAGGGAGCTGGAACGTGTTCGTCGTGCAACCCGCATGTGCATTACCTTAGGTGGTCTGCACGACGCCCCATCAAATGAGAAATGTTGCAGCTGAGTTAAACGGTTCGCCGGGGTGTTCGTTCCTTGGCAGGATCGATGCGGCGCCGGCGGCGAGGCCCAAGGAGGCAAACGTCCGCCATACGCGACCTCATCCGCACGTGCCCTGATTGGCTTACAGGAACCTGACGGAAGGGAGCGGCCGGCCCGGCCTGCTGCTTTTTCGCTGGCCGAGATGCCCCGGATGGTGGAAGAGATCGAAGATGCGGCGCGAGCCGTGCGGTGATACCGGAACATCCCGCGGGAAAATGCGATGCGCCTTCTGATCGTCGAAGACAATGCCGAGCTGTCGCGGCTGGTTGCCGGCGGGCTGTCGGCGGCCGGCTATGAGAGCGACATCGTCGGCAGCGCCGCCGAGGCGCGCGAAGCCGTGAGCAGCGTCAGCTATGCCGCGATGATCCTGGACCTCGGACTACCCGACGGCGATGGCCTGTCGGTGCTGCGCGAGCTGCGCCGGCAGATGGAGCCCTTGCCGGTTCTGGTGCTGACCGCGCGCGGCGGCTTGCAGGATCGCGTCAGCGGCCTGCGCAGCGGCGCCGACGACTATCTCGCAAAACCGTTCGCGATGGAGGAGCTGGTGGCGCGGCTGGAGGCGATCCTGCGCCGTCCGGGCCAGTTGCTCGGCCGCTCGCTGAGCCTCGCCAACCTCGTCTATGACACCGAAAGCCGCCAGATCTTCGTCGACGACCAGCCGCGCATCATCTCCGCGCGCGAGACCTCGGTGCTTGAGATCCTGCTGCGCCGGCAGGGGCGGGTGGTGCCGAAGAAGAACGTCGAGGACCACATCTTCGGACTCGACGGCGAGGTCGCCTCCAACGCGGTCGAGGTCTACGTCTCGCGGCTGCGCAAGCAGCTCGCCGAGCATGGTGCCAAGGTCGTGATCCACACCATCCGTGGCGTCGGCTATCTCATGGCCGAGGAGAAATAGCGTGGCCCGGATCGCACCTCACGCCGGATTACGCGCCGGGGTCCGTGCGAGGTCGCCGACGTTCAAATCGCTGATCTGGCGCATCGTGTTCCTGCACATCGTGGCGGTCGCGGTGGTCGCGATTTTCCTGCCGCTGGTGCTGTTCTGGCTGCTCAATTCCGAGATCGACCAGCTGCATCGCGATGCCATGCGCGCGCAGGCCGAGGTGTTGGCCGAGCGCATCGTCGCCCAGCCCGACGGTCTGTTGACGTTCAACCTGCCGGACAGTCTCAAGGGCCTTTATTCGGAAGCCTATGGCCGCTACCAGTACGACATTCGCGATGCCGAGGGACATCTGCTGTTCTCGTCGCGGCGCAAGACCGGCACTGCCACGGCCGCACCGCCGCTCTCCGAGACGATTTCCGGCGCCGGTGTCACCCGCACCATTGACGGCAAGGTGATACGCATTCGCGTCGCGGAGGACCTCGGGCACCGCGACGTCATCATCGACGATATCGTGTCGAACTTCTTCCGGCGGGTCGGGTGGATCACCATTCCGATCCTGCTGGTCCTGCTCGCCATCGACATCATCATCTTTCGCCGCGCTGTCGCGCCGCTGTGGAAGGCCTCCGAGGAGGCGAGCAATATCGGCCCGGCGCGCACCGACATCCGCCTGCCGACGGAGCAGATCCCACGCGAAATCATGCCGCTCGTCATCGCCGTCAACCAGGCGCTCGACCGACTCGAGGATGGCTTTCGGGTGCAGCGGCAGTTCACCGCCGACGCCGCGCATCAGTTGCGCACGCCGCTCGCGATCCTGCGCACGCGGATCGAGACGCTCGGCGACGGCGCCGCGAGGCAGGCGCTGCATGCCGACATCGAGGGCATGAGCCGCATCGTTGTGCAGCTGCTGGAGATCGCTGAACTCGACACGCTGGTGCTCGATCCCGGCGAGACCGCGGATTTGCGCGTGGTCTGCGCCGAGGTGGTCGGTTCGATCGCGCCGCTCGCGATCGCGCAGCACAAGGATATCGCGCTGAGGGGCACCGAGGCGCCGGTGCTGATCCACGGCAATTCCGTGATGCTCCAGCGCGCGATCTTCAACCTCGCCGAGAACGCCATCAAGTTCACGGCAAAGGACACGTCGGTCGATGTCGATGTGAGCGAGGACGGTGCGGTGCACGTGCGCGATTGCGGCCCGGGAATTGCGGAAGCCGAGCGCGAATTGATCTTCCACCGGTTCTGGCGCGCCGACCGCCAGCGCAGCGACGGCGCCGGGCTCGGGCTGTCAATCGTGCGCGCCGTCGCGGATGATCACGCGGCGACGGTTGCGGTGGCGAATCTTCCGGGCGGTGGCGCGCAGTTCACGCTGCGGTTCAGGCTGGCGGATGGCGTGCAGCCAGCCGGCCCCAATTCGGCGGCCGGAGCGGCGGCAGGTTGAACCTGCGCCGTCTCGATGGCGGCGTGTGGTCGCCAGGCGTCCAACGGGTCTGCACCACTTCGTGCTCCGTCTTCCGATCACCGGCTATCGATCTAAGCCTAAAGTCGTAGGACCCGATGGCGCGGGAGCTGAGCATTTTCATCCCTGACATCGTGAGGGATGGAAATCGGACGAGACATGTTCCATGCTGGCCTCCAAGCCTCGGCAAGAAGGCCCACCGTCACAATCCATCAGGGTAGGAAATCATGAAAAGACGAGACTTCATCAAGGTCACCGGGCTTGGTGCGGCGGGTGTCGCCACGCTCGCCGCTCCAGCGATCGCGCAGACGACGCCCGAGATCAAATGGCGCATGCCGACGAGCTGGCCGAAATCACTCGATACGCTCTATGGCGGCGCCGAGATGATGGCCAAGATGGTCGCGGAAGCAACCGACAACAAATTCCAGATTCAGACATTTGCGGGCGGCGAGATCGTGCCGGGCCTTCAGGTGCTCGACGCCGTGCAGAACGGTACCTGCGAAATCGGCCACACCGCGTCCTACTATTATTTTGGCAAGGACCCGACCTTCACCTTCGGATCGGCGGTGCCGTTCGGACCGAACATGCGCATCAACCAGGCCTGGTACACACTCGGCGGCGGCAGGGACATCCTCAACGAGTTCTACAAGAAGTACAACGTCGTCTCGCTGCTTGCCGGCAATACCGGCTGTCAGATGGGTGGCTGGTTCCGCAAGGAGGTCAAGACTCCCCAGGACTTCAGCGGATTGAAATTCCGCATCGGGGGCTTCGCCGGAAAAGTGATGGCCAAACTCGGCGCCGTGCCGCAGCAGATCGCCGGAGGCGACATTTATCCGGCGCTGGAGAAGGGCACCATCGACGCTGCCGAATGGGTCGGACCTTATGACGACGAGAAGCTCGGCTTCGTCAAGGTCGCGCCGCATTATTACTTCCCGGGCTGGTGGGAAGGCGGGCCAATGCTTCTCGCCTTCGTCAACCAGGACAAGTGGAATGCGCTGCCGAAGCACTATCAGAGCATCCTCGAGCAGGCGGGGCACTATGCCAACAACTGGATGATGGCGAAGTACGACCAGGCCAATCCACCGGCGTTGCGGCGCCTGCTCGCGGCCGGCGCCAAGCTGCATCCGTTCTCGCCCGAGGTCATGCAGGCCTGCTTCAAGGCGTCAAAGGAGCTGCACACCGAAGTCTCGGCCAGCAATCCGGACTTCAAGAAGGTCTACGAATCGCTGACCGCGTTCTCGAACAACGGATATCAGTGGTTCCAGGTCGCCGAAGTCGGCTACGACAACTTCATGGCGCGCAACTCGCAGAGCTGATTGCGAGCCACGATCGGCCCAAACGAAAGAACCCGGAGCGAAAGCTCCGGGTTCTTTTTTGCGGGCGGGCCGGGCGCTATTGCTTCGGCTGGCCGAAGTCGAGCGGCGGCAGATCGATCTGGGGAATGTCGATCTTGATGCTGTTGGGATCGACGGTGGACTGCACGCCCTTGTAGTGCATCACCATCGACGGGAACATGATCACGAGCAGCACCATGATCATCTGGATCACGACGAACGGCACCGCACCCCAATAGATCTGTCCCGTCGTGACCGGCTCCATGCGCTTGCCCGTGACGCGATCGGTATAACGTTCCTTAGGCGCAACCGAGCGCAAATAGAACAGCGCAAATCCGAATGGCGGGTGCATGAACGACGTCTGCATGTTGACGCCGAGGATGACGCCGAACCAGATCAGGTCGATGCCGAGATGCTCGGCAGCCGGCCCGAGCAACGGGATCACGATGAAAGCGAGTTCGAAGAAGTCGAGGAAGAACGCCAGCACGAACACGAAGGCGTTGACGAAGATCAGGAAGCCGACCTGGCCGCCGGGCAGGGAGGTCAGCAGGTGCTCGACCCAGACGTGGCCGCTGACACCGTAGAAGGTGAGCGAGAACACGCGTGCCCCGACCAGGATGAAGACGACGAACGCGGACAGCTTCGCCGTCGATTCGGTGGCCTGACGGATCAGGTCCCAGGTCAGCCGCCGCTTCGCGGCTCCGAGAATGAGGGCGCCGGCTGCACCCATGGCGCCGCCTTCGGTGGGCGTCGCGACACCGATGAAGATCGTGCCCAGCACCAGGAAGATCAGGAACAGCGGCGGCACCATGACGAAGGTGGTCTGTTGCGCCATCTTCGAGAGGAAACGGAAGCCCGTCAGCTTGTCGAGGACCCAGTTCGCGATGGCGACGAAGAACGCGAAGAGGATGCCGAAGAACATGCTGAGCACGACGAAGTCGGCGCCGTGTGTCTCCGAATTCCGCATCATGAACCAGCCGAACACGCAGCTCGCCAGGAACAGCACGCCGAGCGATCTGAGGCCGCGGTCGCCGCTCTCCTCGCGGAAACCGATGGCTTCCTTGGGCAGGCCCGGGGCGGCGTTCGGGAAAATCATGGTCACGAGGAACGCGTAACCTGCATAGAGGCCAGCGAGCACCAGGCCCGGAATGAACGCGCCCTCGTACATGTCGCCGACCGACTTGCCGAGCTGGTCGGCCATCACGATCAGGACGAGCGAGGGCGGAATGATCTGCGCCAGCGTGCCGGAGGCCGCGATGATGCCGGTCGCCACGCGGCGGTCGTAGCCGTAACGCAGCATGATCGGCAGCGAGATCAAGCCCATCGAGATCACCGAGGCCGCCACGACGCCGGTCGTCGCCGCAAGCAGGGCGCCGACGAACACCACCGCGTAGGCGAGGCCGCCGCGGATGGTGCCGAACAACTGGCCGATGGTGTCGAGCAGATCCTCGGCCATGCCGGAGCGCTCGAGCACCAGTCCCATGAAGGTGAAGAAGGGAATGGCGAGCAGGGTGTCGTTGTTCATGACGCCATAGACGCGCTCGGGCAGGGCCTGGAGAAAGTCCGGGTGGAATTGCCCGAGCTCGACGCCGATGATTGCGAAGAAGAGGCCGACGGCGCCGAGCGAAAATGCCGCCGGATAGCCGAGCAGCAGCACGACGACGAGCGTCCCGAACATGATGGGCGCCAGATTGGCGATGATAAACGCAGTCATGACTTCCCCCTAAACCGTCGCCAACGGCTACTTCTTTTCGATCGCTTCAACGAGGTGCTCGACCTCGGCCTCTAGTGCGGATACCTGCGACTCGTGAGGGTCCGGGATCATGCCGCGCATGATTGCAATTCGTTTGATCAGCTCGGAGATGCCTTGGACGAGCAGGAGGGCGAAGCCGATCATGATCAGGGCTTTTGCCGGCCATTGCGGCAGGCCGCCCGCATTGCCGGATTGCTCGTTGATCTGGAGCGAGCGCAGGAAGAACGGTATCCCGGTCACGATCATGACAACGGTCAGCGGGATCAGGAAGAAGATGTGCCCGATGATGTCGATGATGTTGCGAGCCCGCTTCGGCATCATGCTGTTGAAGATGTCGATCCGGATGTGCTCGTTGTCGAGCAGCGTCCAGGACGCGCACAGCAGGAACACGATGCTGAAAAGCACCCATTGCAGCTCGAGCCACGAGTTGGAGGACGTGTCCAACGTCTTTCGGATGATCGCATTGACCGCCGAGATGACGACTGCGACCAGGATCAGCCACGCCAGACGCTTGCCGGTCCAACGTGTGAACGCGTCAATTCCATTGCTCAGCTTCAGGAGCGCTTGCAAGATTGGTCCTCCCCGATTTGCCCCGGCCGTCTTGACTGCGCCGAGTGGCGCGTTGGCTTGTCTCGCCGCGCAGGCATGAGGCAGCCGCACCAAACCAGCGAGTTTGCCGCCAGTCAATCGGAAGTTTGTTGATAGTTAAGGGGAATAAGCCGCGGCCGGGTAGCCGGCGCTAGCCGCCCGTGACGCTCATGTGCCTGCTGACGCTGGGGCGGTCGTGGCGGCGGTCGATGATGAAATCGTGGCCCTTGGGCTTCAGGCCAATGGCGCGGTCGATCGCATCCGCAAGCAGCGAATCGTCGTCCGATGCACGCAGAGGTTTGCGCAAATCGGAGGCATCCTCGTGGCCGAGGCAGGTGTGCAACGTTCCCGTGCAGGTGACGCGTACGCGGTTGCAGGATTCGCAGAAATTATGGGTCATCGGGGTGATGAAGCCGAGCTTGCCGCCGGTCTCGGCGACGCTGACATAGCGCGCCGGCCCGCCGGTGCTCTCGGCCAGATCCGTCAGCGTGAACTGCTGGGCGAGGCGCGCGCGCACCAGCGACAGCGGCAGGTATTGATCGATTCGACCCGATCCGATCTCGCCCATCGGCATGACCTCGATCAGCGTCAGCCCCATGCCCTTGCCGTGGGCCCAGCGCATCAGGTCGGGAAGTTCGTCCTCGTTGAGGTTCTTCAGCGCCACCGCGTTGATCTTGACCGCGAGGCCCGCAGCGCGTGCCGCGTCGATGCCTTCCAGCACCTTGTCGATCTCGCCCCAGCGGGTGATCTCGCGAAACTTTTGCGGGTCGAGCGTGTCGAGCGAGACGTTGATGCGGCGGACGCCGCAATCGGCGAGTTCGCTTGCGTGTTTCGCAAGCTGGGTGCCGTTGGTGGTCAGCGTCAGCTCGCTCAGGGCGCCGCTCTTGAGATGCCGCGACAGCGAGCGCACCAGCGTCATCACGTTGCGGCGGACCAGCGGTTCGCCGCCGGTGAGGCGCAGCTTCTTCACGCCCTTGGCGATGAAGGCCGAGCACAACCGATCGAGTTCCTCCAGTGTCAGCAGATCCGCCTTGGGCAGGAACGTCATGTCTTCCGACATGCAGTAGAAGCAGCGCAGGTCGCAGCGGTCGGTGACGGAGACGCGCAAATACGAGATGGTCCGTCCGAACGGATCGGTCATCGCGCTCGACAGCGCGGTGCGGGGGCTCGCGGAAAGTCCGTTCATACCAAAATGCCTTGTCACTTGCGGCAACGCGAGCAGTTTTGCTTCAGCGGTGTCCTGGAAGCAATCTAAGCATCGAACGCGTCAGAGACAATTGGGGGGATGACGGAGGTCAGCGCTTGCCCGTGTTTGGATCGGGGAACGGCGAGGCCGCGGCCGGCGCGGCAGCAGCAGCCGGGGCAGCGACGGGCGCCGCCGATTTCGGCTTCTTCGGCCGGTGCGGCTTGCGCACCGGTTTCGGTGGAATGGCCGGCTGGAGCTCCGCGAAAACCGGGTTGGGGTCGGTGGTGACCGAGGCGGGCGTCGTGAAGTCGCCGGGATTCCTGATGACGTTCACCGGCACGCTTACCGGCTGGTGTTTTGGCAATGCGAAAGCGACCGTGAAGGGGGCGTCGGGCGCGGGAACCGAGACGGAGCAGGGGGTCTTGCAGCCCGCTCCGAGTGAGGTCGTGGCGTCCGCACCCGGGGGATTGGATTCGAGCCGGACCTGGACGGTCGGCGGGGCCGATTTGAACATGTCCCAGGAAACCGAAGACATCGAGGAGCAGCCGGCAAGGCTTGTTGCCCCGAGGACACTTACTCGAGCTAACGCAAACGAGATGACACGACGCATGACATCCACCTAGTGCGACGAACCGCCACATCCCCGGACGAACTTAGGAGCGTCGTTCCGAACGAGCAACCGGCGGGCCGCGCATAGTTAGCAGATGGTTAACGCGGGATTCCGCGGAATAACCAAGCGATGTCAATTACTTGAGATCTGCGTGCGCAGTCATCAGGCTGCTGGCGGCGGCCGGCAGGTCGCGCATGTGATGGATCAGCCGGTCCGGCTTCAGCTCGGCGATCGGCACGTCCGTATAGCCGAAGCTCACTCCGATGACGGGAACTCTGGCGCGCCGGGCCACGCCGACATCGGGTCCGGCGTCGCCGACCATGATGCTGGCTTTGACCTCGCCGCCGGCCTGCGCCACCGTTTCGCGGAAAATGGTCGGATCGGGCTTTTGGACGCCAAAAGTGTCGGCGCCGCAGATCGCGGCGAAGCGCCGGCTCAGGTCGAGTTGGTCCAGCAGGCGTTTCGACAGCCATTCCAGCTTGTTGGTGCAGACCGCGAGGCGATGGCCCTGGGCCGCAAAATGGTCGAGTGCGGTCTCCAGCCCCTCGAAGGGCCGGGATTCGACGGCGATATTGTCGGCATAATAGGCGATGAAATCGGCCGTCATACGGTCCATGTCGGCAACCGTGACGCTGCGGCCCTCGGCCTCCAGCCCCCGCTCGATCAGCTTGCGGGCGCCGGCGCCGATCATGTTGCGGGCCGAGGCCATCGGCACGGGCGGCAGCCCTTCGCGGTCGAGCACGTAATTGAGCGCGGTGATCAGGTCGGGCGCCGTATCCACAAGCGTGCCGTCGAGATCGAAGACGATGGTGTAGGAGGGGGTCATGGTCCAGCGCTACCGGCCCGGCCCCGCCCGCGCAAGGGCCGAAGCCATAAGATCACCTTATAAGGTGGACCCCTGAGGCCTGTTCCCCCAGACCCTGTTCTCCGAGGGAAAACGAGGCTACACAGGCCGCCGCGAGCCTATCCGGCAGCACACTCGTCATTCAGGGACGGCGCAAACGTGAACATGGACCAATTGAAGCGGCAGGCTGCGGCGCGCGCCCTCGAGGACGTCCGTGACGGCATGCAACTCGGGCTCGGCACCGGCTCGACCGCAAAACATTTCGTCGAACTGCTCGGCGAGCGGGTCCGCGCCGGACTGAAAGTGATCGGCGTGCCGACCTCCGAGGCGACGCGCCTCGATGCGCTGCGATGCGGCGTGCCGCTGACCACGCTGGACGAGATCGACCATCTCGACATCACGGTCGACGGCGCCGACGAGATCGACCCCGAACTCAATCTGATCAAGGGCGGCGGCGGCGCGCTGTTGCGCGAGAAGATCGTGGCGGCCGCCTCGGATCGCATGATCGTGATTGCCGACGACACCAAATGGGTGCCGACACTCGGCCGCTTTCCGCTGCCGGTCGAAGTCATCCCGTTCGGGCTCGGCGCAACGCGACGCGCGATAGAGAAGGCGTTTGCGGAATGCGGCGTTTCCGGGCAGATGGCGGTCCGCAACGGCAAGGACGGCCACGTTTTCGTCACCGATGGCGGCCACTGGATCGTCGATGCCCAGCTCGAAATGATTGAGGATCCCGCGCGCCTCGCCACGGCGTTGAGCGCGATCCCCGGCGTCGTCGAACATGGTTTGTTCATCGGCTTGGCCAGCTCGGCTGTTTTGGCGGGTGGCGAGGGAATTCGCGTGATTGAACGGCGAAAGCCGAAGGGAGACTAGGAATGAAGAGCGTTTGGAAATTGTTGCCCGTCGCGACCCTCGCTGTGGGACTGGCTCTCTCGGTCGCCCCGGCCGGGGCCCAGCAGCCAGCGGCGCCGAAATCGTCGCCGGCGGCCATCGCGGCCGCCAAGGAAATCCTGGCGATCAAGAACGCCAGTGCGATGTACGCGAACGCCGTGCCCGGCCTGGTCGAGAAGACCAAGATCGCGCTGATCCAGCAGAACCTCAACTACCAGAAGGACCTCACCGAGGTCGCCCAGGTCGTCGCCCAGCAGCTCAAGGGCCGCGAGAACGAAATCGGCGAAGGCATGGCGCAGGTCTATGCCAGCGAGTTCACCGAGCAGGAGTTGAAGGATCTCGTCACCTTCTACAAGTCGCCGCTGGGCAAGAAGCTGATCGAGGCCGAGCCGCGCGCCATCGGGCTGAGCATGGCCTTCATGAACTCCTGGGCCCAGAACTTCTCCGAGACCGTGATGGGCAACTTCCGCGCCGAGATGCGCAAGCGTGGCAAGGAGATATGACAGTTCCTATCTGATCAGAATCCGGATCATGTTCTGAAAGAGGTCGGAGTGGACAATGGCTGAATTCGACGTCGACCTCTTTGTCATCGGTGGCGGTTCGGGCGGCGTGCGTGCCGCCCGCATCGCGGCCGGTTACGGCGCTCGCGTGATGATCGCGGAAGAGTACCGCATGGGCGGGACCTGCGTGATCCGCGGCTGCGTGCCGAAGAAGCTGTTCGTCATCGGCTCGCATTTCCGCCATGAGATCGAGGACGCCGCCGGTTTCGGCTGGACCGTTCCACCTGCGACCTTCGACTGGCCGACGCTGATCGCCAACAAGGACAAGGAGATCGCGCGTCTGGAGGCGGCTTACACCGCCAATGTCGAAAAGTCGGGCGCGCAAATCGTCAAGAGCCGCGCGGTGATCGAGGACAAGCACACCGTCCGCCTGCTCGAGAACGACCGGAAGATCACCGCAAAATACATTTTGATCGCCACCGGCGGCGCGCCCAATCACGGCGCTCCGATTCCCGGCATCGAGCACGTGATCTCCTCCAACGAGGCGTTTCACCTGACGAAGCTGCCGAAGCGGATCGTGATCCAGGGCGGCGGCTACATCGCGCTGGAGTTCGCCGGCATCTTCGCCGGCTTCGGCTCCGACGTCACAGTGATCTATCGCGGCGACAACATTCTTCGCGGATTTGACGAGGATGTTCGCGCCCACGTCCGCGCCGAGATGGAGAAGCAGGGCATCACCATCCTCACCGGCTGCACGGTGGCGAAGGTCGATCGGCACGGCGAGGAATTCACCACGCATCTGTCGAACGGATCGAGCCTCGCCTCCGACCAGGTGATGTTCGCGATCGGCCGCCATCCGGCGGTGGCCAATCTCGGCCTGGAGAAGGCCGGCGTCGCCATCAACCCGCGGAACGGCGGCATCGCCGTCGACCATTTCTCGAAGAGCTCGGTCGACAGCATCTATGCGATCGGCGACGTCACCCACCGCTTCAACCTGACGCCGGTCGCCATCCGCGAGGGCCATGCGTTCGCCGACACCGTGTTCGGCAAGCGCGAGGTGCAGGTGGATCACGCCAACATCCCGACCGCCGTGTTCTCGCAGCCGGAGGTCGGCACCGTCGGCCTCACCGAGACCGAGGCCCGGGCGCAATTCAGCCATGTCGACATCTACAAGACCACGTTCCGCCCCATCAAGGCGACAATGTCGGGCCGCGATACCCGCGTGTTGATGAAGCTCGTCGTCGACGGTTCAACCGACCGCGTGCTCGGCTGTCACATCGTCGGCGATGCCGCGGCGGAGATCACGCAGGCGGTCGCGATTGCGGTGAAGATGAAGGCCACCAAGGCCGATTTCGATGCGACGATCGCGCTGCATCCGACCGCGGCCGAAGAGCTCGTCACCATGCGCACCCCGACCGCACGCCACGTACGCCAGGCGGCGGAGTAGCCCGCTCAGCCGTAGAGGTAGCCCACCGGCTTGCCCTCGGTCCGCAGAGGACGGATGTCCCTCTGCGTGATGATCTGACCGGCGAGGCCGTCGATCTCGTCGCGCTGTGTCGGCGTCCAGCTGCGGAGGTCGTTCATGCCCTTGAGAAGGCCGAGCCGAAGGACCTGGGTGTTCTCGCCGACACCGACGAGGCTTGTGGCGTTCTTCCCCGCCGTCACCACGTCGCCGGCCGTGAGCTCAAAGCTCTCGCCAGTCTTGTTCCTGAATTCGGCCGTGCCGCGGATGACGCGGTAGATCACGACCTCGCCCTTGGCGAAGCATGTGATGTCAGCCGCTGCCGACGTGCTCTTGGGCAAGAGCGATTGGCCGCGCGGATCGGTTGCGATGATGTGGCCGGTGACGAGATGGCCGCTCGGCACTTCGATGCCGATGTCGCGCACATAGACCGGCATGGATGATTTGACCGGGTTGTCGGTGAGCGGCTTGAACAGCGCATCCAGCGCCAGCGGGTCCTGAAGCCAGAAGCCTGCGTCCGCAGGGCGATCATGCAGGGAGTGGCTCCATGCGACCCGTGGCGTCTCGTCTTCGTTGATCTGATCCGGGCCGACAATGGTCGGATTTGGAAAGGTCGTCGGATCGGTGATGAAGGCTTCGAGGAATTTGCCGGAATAGCCCATGGAAATCGGATCCGGCGCCACCGTTTGTGGCGTCTTCAAATTCTCTTCGGTCGACAATCCCGACCAGGTGTAGAACAGCTGGCGGTGCACGATCGCGCTTTGCAGCATCACCGCGCCGGGGCCGACATTGTAGAAGCGTCCGTCATAGTCGAAGGTGAATGCGCCCGAGGTGACCAGCACGAGCTGAAAGCCGCCTGGCGGCAGATGAAGATGGAAATCGGTCGGACCGGTGTCGGGCAGATAGATCGGCAGATTGGTCGCGACTTCGTGCAGCAAGAAGGTTTCGTTGTTGGCGTGAAAGCCCTCGTTGGCGCGATTGTAGAGGGCTTGCGGCCGGTACGTCGCCTCGAACTTCGCATTCCGGTCGCGGTCGATCGCCACGAAATCCTGAGCGTTGAGGCGAAGGGGCGCGCCGTCCGGGCGGGTGAGGCCGGTGATTTTGAGATCGCCGGCGGCATGCACGTTCATGGCATTCTCCGATTCTAGGCCGCTCACCCGGTCTCTCGGCGCACGCATCTCGCTGCTCCAATCGGGAGAGCAGGGGATCAGGCCTGATGCTGCCTTGCGAATTTTGGGCCAGTCGAGGCGCCGCGCGGCACCGAGGCTTTGCCACCCGCCGCCACGCGAAGAAAAATCGAGGTTGCACCTGAGGTTAGATGACAAGCTTCGTCAGCCTGCATGGCCATGTTCGCCCCGTCTGCAAACCCGGCGACGAGAGGTGTCCTGTCTAATTTGTCGGCATTCTGGCGCGGTCGTGCAGCCGCGCCGATCAGTAGCTGCCGGCGGCCGGGTGTCTGAAGCCGTTCATTCGAAAGATCGACGGACGATCCGCTCGGGCTTGCCGTATGGGCTGTCAGCCCACTTCGCCATGTCCACTGCACGCGCCTCGATGAGCTCGCACCACAGGCAGCTGAGCTCCGCGAGCCCTTTGGCAGAGAGCATCGGAATGAGACCATGGCCGCAGCCGGCGCAACATTTGACGCGATTCATGGTTCTCTCCGCGACCTTCCGGATTCAGGACCGACATTGTCGCTCCCGAAGCTTGCGCGGACGCTATGAGGGCGCGGCGACGCCTGCGGCCGGGGTGCTCGTCCCCGAGATCGTCGCGTCTGCGATCCAGCGCGACACGGCGGCGATGTCCTCCGCGTTGTCGCGGAAGGCGCGAAGTTGGAATTCAGCCGAGCTGCCTCGTTCCACGATGGTGCGGCAGTGTTCGACCTCGGCGGCGCAGTTCAGCGCAGCGGCGTCTTCGGCGATGTCCTCGATCACGCGGGAGAGCAGCTCCGAGATCTCGACCGGCCCGTCCTTGGAGGCAAAGATGCAATCGGTGCCGTAGCGCTGGGCCCGCCATTTGTTCTCCACCGCGATTGCGCGTTCGACCGCGGTGACCTCTTTCGACAGATGAGGCCGTAGATAGAGATAGCGGGTCAGGCAGCGATAGAGCGAGGCAATGGCAACGGCGTCGTCGACGAAGGTGCAGGTATCGGGCGCACGCAGCTCGAGGGTCGGGTGCTTCATGGAAGGGCGCATGGCCCACCAGATGTGGCTTTCATCGGGGATCACGCCGGAGCGCTGCAACGCGCCGACATACTCGTCGTAGTCCCGCCTGCTCTCGAACAATTCGGGCAGGCCGGTGCGCGGCAGCTCGGAATAGGCGGCGAGCCGGTAGCCCTTCAGTCCGGTCTTGTGTGAATTCCAGAACGGAGAGGAGGCAGATAGGGCAATGAACAGCGGCAGCTGCGGCAGCATCGCTCGCATCACCGCCATGCGCTTTTCCGGATCGGGCAGTTGGACGTGCACATGCATGCCGCACATCAGGTTGCGGTGGCCGATGCTGCGCAGATCTTCGATCATCTCCTCGTAGCGCGGCTTCGGGCTCGGCTGCGACATGCGCCACACCGCGGTCGGATGCGTGCCGCAGGCCATGATCACGAAACCGTATTGTGCCGCGACGTTCGCGACTTCGCGACGCAGGAAGCGAAGCTCTTCGCGCGCATCGGCGACGTCGACATGAACGTTGGTGGCGACCTCGAGCTGGGACTGCAACATCTCCCGCATCGCCTGACCGCCTGTCGACCAGTTCGCAGATTCGAAAAGCTCATTCGGGGTCTGGATCGCGACCTCCAGGCTGCGGCGATCGGCGAGGAAGTATTCCTCCTCGATACCGAACGAATATTCCGCGGCCTTGCCGCGTCCTCCAGCCGAGCGAATGACGAGGTGCTGCTTGTCTTCCGATGAATCAAGCCGCAGCAGTTTCAAAACGTCTGAAGCAAATGTCATCGTGCCACCCGGCCAAGGTATTTACCTGCGGGCGATAATCCTTCTGACCGGGGCGGGTTCCGCGTCGGCCTCACCGGAAATTGCAAGATCGAACGGAACTATTTTCACGCTCTCTGACGCGCGCGCGACCACAGCGTGATTCGCGGGCACTTCCGTCCAGTCCGTTTCCTGGTCGAACGGCTCGGACACGACGATGACCTGGCCGCCAGCCTCGCGGAAATACAGCGTGTTGGCGGCATCGTTGACCGCAACCCGGAAGGCATAGAGATCCCGGCCGTTGGCGATGGCGCTGGTGAAGCGTAGCCGCTCACGAAGCTCGCCTTCGTTGACCAAGCCGACGAGGGCTTGAAGCACGCGACGCGTTGCGCCGAGCGGATCGGCGTCGAGACCCGCGCCCATCATGGCGAGAAAGACAGCTTCCGAATCCGTCGTGCCTGTCCGTGAGGGGTAGTAGGCGTCGGGGATCAGCGCCTCGACCTTATGCCGCAGGCGATTCCAGCTTCCGACGAAGCCGTTGTGCATGAACATCCACTGGCCGCAGGCAAAGGGATGACAGTTCTGCCGGGTGACCGCCGTGCCGGTGGCGGCACGCACGTGGGCGAAGAACAGATGCGAGCGGAGATGTCGGCAGAGGTAGCGGAGATTCTCGTCCGACCAGGCGGGGCGTGTTTCACGATAAAGACCAGGCTCCGGATGCTCGCCGTACCAGCCGAGACCAAAGCCGTCGCCATTCGAGCCGGCCGTCGACTGAAGCGAGCGGATGCTTTGCGCAATCAGCGAATGCTCGGGCTCGGTGACGTAGGGTTCGAAGGACGTCGTCTCGCCCCGGTATGCGATCCAGCGGCACATAGGAATCCTGTCAGGAGATGCTTGCTGAAATGTATCAACCAACCTGACAGGACGATGGTTCCCGACGCGAATGTCGGAAACCAAGTGGTCACTACACCGGAACCGGAATCAATGGCGCAACTTCCCGATCGTGTACGCTCTCGCTTGCTGCGAGACCTTGTGCGACGCCGACACGGTCGGCCTCGGGACGGTTCTGGCTCATCTTGCGCTTGCCTTCGAACCGCACGACGGGAATGCGCACGCCGACGATTCCGCGCAGCTGCGCTGCGATGAAATCTTCGGGGGCATCGGTAACGGCCCACGGCTTGGCGCGCGATCCTTCATGCCTGTTCGTGAGCCGCGTCACGGCATCGAGCAGGCGCTCAGGCTCCTGGAAGAATTCAACCGGGCCGTAAGCATGGACCGCGACGTAGTTCCAGGTCGGCACGACCTTTTCGGTCTCCTGCTTGGTCGCGTACCAGGACGGCGTCACATAGGCGTCGGGACCGCTGAAGATTGCCAGCGCATCTCCGATCGGCGGCAGTTTCCATTGCGGGTTGGCTTTCGCCAAATGTCCGTACAGCACGCCGTGCTCGCCTTCGCTCTCGTCGAGAAAGAGCGGCAGCGGCGTGGCGACCGGGCCTTCGCTGGTGGCCGTGACCAGACTGGCGAGCCGGGCGCCGCGAATGGTCGCCCGGATGCTCTCGATGTCGTCTTTGAAGGCGGGAGGGATGTACATGGTCTATCTCCGGTGTTGATCTGGAGATAGCCGGAATCTGGCCTATAAGAAACTGCCAGTTATCGTCTGTTTGATCAGTCCAGTTCGGCGACGGCCTGTGCAAGAAGCCTGCAGCCGCGCTCGATCTGTGCGACCTCCAGCGCCGAATAGCCCATGACGAGGCCGACTGTCTTCCGCGGTCGGCGAGGTCCGACGAACAGTGCCGAGACGGGATAGATGCCGAGGCCCTTTGCATGGGCCGCCTTGATCAACGCGTCCTCACGCTTCTGCGGCAGATCATCGAACCACGCCACGATGTGCAGGCCTGCGGCCGTGCCCTCGATCCGGACGCGATCCCCGAAGCGGCGGCGGAGCGCGTCGAGCAGCGCCCCCTGGCGTTCGGCGTTGCGCCGGCGCACGCGCCTGATGTGGCCGTCATAGGCGCCGCTTTCGAGCATCGAAGCGAGAGCGTCCTGTTCGATCAGCGGCGTGTGCCGGTCCATGATCTGCTTGGCGACGGCCAACAGGGATCGCAGGGCGGTGGGCACCACCAGATAGCCGATCCGCAAGGTGGGGGAGAGCGTCTTGGAGACGGTGCCGAGATAGATCACGTTGTCGCCGCCCTCCAGCGTATGCAGCGGCGGGATCGGCTTGGTGTCGTAGCGAAACTCGCTGTCGTAATCGTCCTCGATCACGTAGGCGTCGTTTGCCCTGGCCCAGGCGAGCAATTGGTGCCGGCGTCCGATCGGCATGACGCCGCCGAGCGGATATTGGTGCGACGGCGTGACATAGGCGAGGCGGGCTTCGACGCCATCGAGCCGCGTGGTCTCCAGTCCATCCGCGTCGACCGGGATCGGGATCGTCTCGGCGCCCGTCGCTGCGAAAGTATGCCGCGCCATCTGATAGCCGGGATCCTCCATCACGAAGCGGTCGCCGGCGTCGAGCAGCAGGCGGGCGCAGATGTCGAGGCCCTGCTGCGAGCCGTTCACGACGACGATCTGATCGACCTCGCAGCGGACGCTGCGCGACCGCCACAGATAACCCTGAAGCGCGGTCCGCAGCCGCAGCGCGCCGCAGGGATCGTCATAGGCCAGCCGCTCGGGCTTGCGCGCCATCGCGGCAGTCACGGCCTTCTTCCATGCCAGCACCGGGAAATCCGACGGCGCGAGCTCGCCATAGCGGAAGTTCGCGACGAGCCCGCGCGGCGCCTCGGTCCAGCGCGGCGGGTCCTGAAGCAATCGCTCACCGAACGCAGACAGCCGCACCTTCCGCGCCGATGGCTGCGACACTACGCGCGTGCGTCCCCGTTCGACGACGGCGCGGGCCACACGCGGCCGCGCACCATGGCGTGTCTCGATGAAGCCTTCGGCGGCGAGCTGTTCGTAGGCGACCGTGACGGTCGAGCGCGCCACGCCCATCTCGCCGGCCAGCGCGCGGGAGGACGGCAGCAACCCGTTGATCCCGTACACCTGCGCCACGATCTGATCTCTCAGGGCCTCGTAGATCTGGCGCGCGCCCATGCGGTCGGCACGGGGGGCGGGTTTGGTCTTCATCTGGATCATCCACATTCCAAGCCGGCATTCGCCCGAGCGGACCATGTCGGAATGTGGTTCTAATCCCGTTCGCCGAGAGTTTCGACGTAAGCCTTGCCGTAGGGATGAAAATGCTCCTTGCGGCCCTGGTCCCACAACGCAAGGAGGCCGGGGCGCCACCTCGCATAACAGGTCTCCACTTTTATAGATCAATCACGAGGTCGTTGCGGGGGTGTGAGCAGCAGATCAGGACATTGCCGTCCGCCGGCGGATCGAGCGGATCCGGCGCATAGTCGACCGTCCCCGCGATCAATCCGCTCTCGCAATTGTGGCAGACGCCGGTCCGGCACGACCAGCGCACGGGGACATCGCAGGCTTCGGCCAGCTCCAGCAGGCTGGCGTAGGATGGCCCCCAGCAGACATTGAGGCCGCTGCGGGCGAACGAAACCACAGGGCCGGGGCCGGGAGCGCCGACCGGCGGGTGCACTCGCTTCTGCGGGGAGGACACTATGCCGGGCGTCAAGGATGGTCCGGCGCCGAACAATTCGGTGTGGATGCGATCCGGTGCGATGCCCAACGTGGTGAGGCCAGCTTTCAGATCGCTCATGAAAGCTGCCGGTCCGCACAGATAGAAATCGCCGTCACGCGGCACGCTCAGACTCTGGAGCAGGCGTGCGTCGAGATGTCCGGCTGTATCGAACTCCACATTGAGACGATCGCCCGGGTCAGGCGCGCTGTAGCAGACGTGGCTACGGTGATGAGAGAGCCCACTTAGCAATTCGCGCGCCTCGGCGGCGAACGCCTGTTCGCGGCCGTTGCGGGCGCCATGCAGCCACCACACGTCCCGCGTCGTCGCTTCCGCCGCGAGCGCGTGGAGCATTGCGAGCACCGGGGTGACGCCGATGCCGGCGCTCAGCAGGACGACGGGCCGGGCCCCTGGTCGAAGCGTGAAACTGCCGCGCGGCGCACCGAGCTGCACGGCAGCGCCGGCCAGCAGCTCGTCGGCGATGTAGCGGCTGGCGGCGCCGTGCGCTTCGCGCTTGATGCTGATGCGATAGGACGCGGCATCGGAGCCGCTCGACAGCGAATAGCTGCGTGTCATCGCCTGCGCAGCGGAAGGCTCGAGCCTGATGACGACGTATTGACCGGGCAGGGCAGCCGCTACGGGAAGTCCGTCGACGGGTTCGAGGATCAGCGACGTCACGTTGCCGCTTTCCGCGATCTTGCGCGCCACGCGAAAGGAGCGGAATCCGCGCCAGGCCGGTAGTGGGCTCGCCGCCGGCCCAAGCCCGGCGTTTCCCGCGGTCTTGTTGTCCTTCTGCTGCTCGAGCAGCGCCTCGAAGGAACGCTGCCAGCCGCGGCTCAGCGCGGGAATCCGCAGCGCGCGCTCCAGGCGTTCGCGCGGATGCGGCGGCATGTAGAGCAGTGCATTGATCTCGAACACGCTCATGCGCTCGGGTCCCACGGCGATCTGCGTGATCTCGTCGCCGGCTTCGACGTCGCCTTCCTCGATCACACGGAAATAGAACCCGGGCCGGCCGTGCCTGACCAGCAGCGCGGCCATGTCCGGCTCGTCCATGCGAATGCCGAGCCGGTAGCAGGTGACGCGCGGTTGCGTCACTTCGAATAGCGCGGAGCCGATCCTGTAGCGGTCTCCGATGCACACGTTGGTGTCGGCGAGGCCCTTAACCGTAAAGTTCTCACCGAACTGGCCATGAACGAGGTTCGATCGACCCAGATGCTCCTGCCAGTACCGATAGGATTCGTCCTGATAGACGAATACAGCACGATGTTCGCCGCCATGACCGGCCGTATCGCCCTGACCGTCGCCATCGATGTTGAGCCGGCGCACCCTGCGCGGGCCTGTGACCTGCGCCTTCCAGATGCCGGTGTGGACGGTCCGACCCTGCCAGGCGACGTCACGCGGCAGACCGACATTGACCGAAAGCAGACGTGCCATTGCGGGTTCCCCAATCACTGCGGGCTCTGCCATCATCCTTGCATCCGGAGGGCCTTTTTGGCTCGTTAGTCGTTGTTAGAGGTTGCGAGCAAGTCTTGTCACCGGCTCCCTGCGCGCCAATCTGTAATGGCGTAACGAGGACGCAGTCGGGACAACGGGAGATCACGATGGATGATCAGGGCAAGCTGGCCGCGCTTCAGCGCCATTGGATCGCTTCGGATGCGAACGATTTCGAGGCCGAGCACGACATCTATCGCGAGGACGCGGTGCTCGACTATCCGCAGTCCGGCGAGCGGATCCGCGGTCGCAGCAACATCCAGCAGAGCCGGTTCGTGCAGCCGAACAAGAAGCGCTTCACGGTTCGGCGAATGGTCGGCGCTAACGATCTCTGGGTGAGCGAGTTCGTGCTGACCTATGACGGGGTGCCGTCTTACGTCGTGAGCATCATGGAATTCCGCGACGGCCTGGTGGCGCACGAGACGCAATATTTCGGCGACAGGTTCGAGCCGTCGCCCTCGCGGGCGAATCTTGTCAAGCGGACGGGGTAGGCTGAGCGCTCCGCACTCCGCTGTCATTCCCCGCGCAGGCGGGGAATCCAGTACGCTGCGGCTTCTCGACAAACTACGGACGTCTCGGAGTACTGGATCGCCCGCCTGCGCGGGCGATGACAGCAAAAGACATGATCGCAGGCGGAGCACGAGAACTGCTTAGCCAATGTGGCAACACGGAACCGATGCGGCGGCTGGTCGCAGTCGCGTCGTCTTGATTCCGACGGCCCCACCTTTATGTGTGAAAGGAACAAGAATCCGGGCCCCTCTGGCGAGGAAGTCGACGTTGTCGGCAAAACCTCGCGATGTCGGATGACCTGTCCCGCGCGAATGCGATGGATCGGCCGATCGTCGGGCCTTCTTGAGAGTCTCTCCGACCAATCGTCCCCATCGCAGCCCCGTGCGGTCATTTCGCAAGATACGGGAGCAACGATGTCCGACGCCAAGCATTCAAATCCGATCGAAATCGAGATCACGGAGCCGTCCAGCCTGAACGAGCAGGCTGCGGTAGCGCTGGTGATCGTCGGCGCGCTGGTTGCGGTCGCCGACCGGCAAGTTTCGCCGGTCGAACGCGACGAGGTCGTCCGTTTCATCCGGGATCGCAAGCTGGCACCGCACATGTCTGACGACCGGCTCTACGCGATGTTCGACGAGCTTGCCGAACGTCTCGAAGAACCGGATTTCGCCAATGTGGTGATCGACAATTTGCGTCCGGTTTCGGACCTGCCGCTGTCGGCTCATTTGATGGAACTGTCGGAGCGCGTCGCGGCCGCGGACGAGGACGTGCATCCCCATGAAGTGCAGGCGATCAAGCTGTTGCGCTTGCTGACGCTGGTGCTGCCGCGCGCAAAGCAGGTGGCGCCGGGTGCAGTGCGTGCCGATCAGCGCATCGCCGCCGAGGAATAAGCATGAGCGCAGTTTCGGACGAGGATAAGACAGGGACTGCGGGCGCTACCGGCCAGATGGCCGGCGGCGACCCGCGCCTCGACAAGCTTGTCCTTCGCCTGCCGCCGCGCATGGGCGACACCGTCACCTATCTGCTCAAGCCGTCCAGCCGCTGGGTGAGAATTCCCTCGGGCGCGCTGCTCATTGTCGGCGGCGTGCTCTCCTTCCTGCCGGTGCTCGGCGTCTGGATGCTCCCGCTCGGCCTGGCTTTGCTCGCTGAAGACGTGCCCGCGCTGCGATCCTCGCGCGCCAAGGTTTTGGATTGGGTCGAGCGGAAGAAGCCGCACTGGCTCGATTCGTCCGCACCGAAAAATGACCAATCATGACTGAATTCATCACAACCGAAGCGCTGACCGCGCTGTTTCAGGTCGTCCTGATCGACCTCGTGCTCGCCGGCGACAATGCCGTCGTCATTGGCCTTGCCGCAGCGGGCCTGCCGGCCGAGCAGCGGCGGCGCGCAATCGTCGTCGGCATCATCGCCGCCACCGCCCTGCGCATCGTCTTTGCCGGCGTCGCGACCCAGCTTCTGCAAGTGATCGGGCTATTGCTCGCCGGTGGCGTGCTGCTGCTCTGGGTATGCTGGAAGATGTGGCGGGAGCTGCGCGAGCAGTCCGCGCATGCGAACGAGTTCGCGTTCAGCCACGGCGGCAGCAGCGCTGCTCCTGCCTCCCGCAAGACCTTCAGACAGGCGGCCGTGCAGATCGTCGCCGCCGACGTCTCGATGTCGCTCGACAACGTGCTCGCGGTCGCGGGCGCTGCGCGCGAGCATCCCTACATCCTCGCCTTCGGCCTGTTATTGTCGGTCGCGCTGATGGGCGTCGCCGCCGATTTGCTCGGCCGCGTGCTCCAGAAGCAGCGCTGGATCGGCTATGTCGGCCTCGCCATCATCGTTTACGTCGCCTTCGAGATGATCTATCGCGGGTCGCTCGAGCTCGCGCCTGTGATCGCGAGTCTCTGAGGCAACGTCTGTCTATCATCCGGAGTGATCAATGACGTCCGAACCCAAAGCACCTTCGGCGGTTTCCGTGCCGGCGCCGCAAATCGGCGCGTTCGCCCAACTCATCTTTGGCTCGCGCTGGCTGCAAGTTCCGCTTTATGTCGGCCTGATCGTTGCGCAGGCCGTCTATGTGCTGCTGTTCCTGAAGGAGCTCTGGCACCTGGTCGTGCACTCGTTCGACGCCAGCGAGCAACAGATCATGCTGGTCGTGCTCGGGCTGATCGACGTCGTGATGATCTCGAACCTGCTGGTGATGGTGATCGTCGGCGGTTACGAGACCTTCGTCTCGCGCCTGAACCTCAGCGGTCATCCGGACGAGCCGGAATGGCTCAGCCACGTCAACGCCAGCGTGCTCAAGATCAAGCTTGCGATGGCGATCATCGGCATCTCGTCGATCTCGCTGCTCAGGACCTTCATCGAGGCGGGCAATCTCGGCACGACGCGTAGCAATTTCACCGAGAGCGGCGTGATGTGGCAGGTGCTGATCCATCTGACCTTCATCATCTCCGCGATCGGCATCGCCTGGGTCGACCGCCTCAGCGAGAGCGGCCAGCGCAAGGGAGCCGGCCACGGCTGAGCACTCGACCGGCGCGCTTGATCAGGCGATCTGCGGGTAGGCCGCGTTTTCCTGCCGCTCGCGCTCGCCCAATTCGCGCACCAGCTCTTGGAGGAAGGATTCCGTGTAGGCGGGCAGGGTGCGCTCGGCGCGAACGTAGATGCCGAGGTCGGACCAGACCGGGCTGCCGGCATTGTCGAGCGGCAGGAAGACGAGCCGGCTGTCGCGTGACAGCCTGCCGATGCCGAGCTGGGTCTGGAAGGCGACGCCGACGCCGCGCGCGGCGAGCTCGCGCATCAGGTCGATCGAGTTGGCCTGGATCGCCGGCTCCGGCGTCTCGGACAGCTGAGCGATCAGCGGCTGGAGCAGATGGTAGATCGACAGCTCCGGCAGCGCGTGGATGACGGGAAAGGCGAGACATTGGGTCAGCGTGACCGTCTTGCCGCGCGCCAGCGGATGCTCGCGCGCGACGACTGCACCCAGGCGAAACCGTTTCAAGGCGACCTGGCGCAGGTCCGGCGGATGGCGCAGCGCCATGGCGATGCCGATGTCGGCCTCGCCCCGGCTCAGTGCCTCCAGCACATCCGACGATCCCTTCACCTCGGCGGTGAAGCTGACGCGCCGGGCCCGGCCGCGATGGGAGGCGATCAGGTCTGGCAGCACCGATTCCGTGAGCGACTCGATGCAGGCAATGCTGACGGTGCCATGCCAGGTCCCCGACAGGGACGCGACGTCCGAGCGGAAGCGATCGAGGTCCTGGAGCACGTTCATGACGTGCCGGGCCAACATCTCGCCGACCGTCGTCAGCGTCAGGCCGCGCGCATTGCGCTCAAACAACGGTGACCCAACCTCCTGTTCAAGCTTGAGAATCTGGCGGCTTACAGCCGACGAGGCAACGTTCAGCACGCGCGCCGCGGCCCGGATCGAACCGGTGCGGCGGACGGCGTGGAAGTACTGGATGGCCGGTGAGTGAAAGCGCATGGGACCCCCGGGTCTGACTATAACTGTTGCCGAAACGGCATCAACATGTACGAAATTCTCTGCTTTTCGAGCGCGCTTCTCCCACCTAGGTTCGCCGCCGGCTTGGCCGGTCCCGCCGGACCGTCATGCCATGCGCAACGAGGCGCGAGGGGATCCGGGGTGGACGAGAACATTGTTTGCGAGGTCGCGCCGGACACGCGTCTGGTCGATCGCCGTCGCGCGGCTGCCTATGTCGGCGTGACCGCCGGACGCTTCGAGCAGCTGGTGCGCGACAGCGTCGTGCCACCGCCGGTCATGGTGGACAACAAGCGGCGCTGGCCGCTCGTGTTGCTCGACGTGGCGAAGGACGCGGTTGTCAGCAGCAGCATACCATGCCTGCCGCAGGTGACGGCCGAGATTGCGCAGGACGCGCGTCCCTGCGAACGGGCCCCGGCACCAGTCTCGTACGAACTGCCGGACCAGGCCTGGTTTGAGCAGCGCGCACGGTTCGTTCAGCGCGTGCGCCGGTCGCTGCTGTCGGGCAACGAGATACGTCTCCTGCGCGAGTTCAAGCTGCTCAGGCAGAACCAGATCAGCATGTTCGGCTATTACGGCAGCTTCGAAGCCCTGATGGTGCGCGGCTACATCGTCGAGCTCGCGCGAAAGCCTCCGTCGAGCCGTCCGCTGGTGACGTATCGCCTGACCGCGCAGGGCGAGCAGGTCATGTCAGCGCTGAAGGACGAGCCGGCGATCTGACCGGCGCGGACAGGCGATGGAATCCGTCGGCATCATCGCACGGCGTGCATCTCCAGAAACGCCTTCACGCCGGTGACGGTGCCGGTGTCCGACGGCACATAACCCGGCAGGGTGGCGACGGCCGCGCGAAAATCGGCGCTGCGGATGATCTCCAGGATGCGCTGCATCGGCCCGGTGTCCAGGAACGCGCGCTTGCAGACGAAGAAATAATCCTCGGTCAGGAGCCGGATGAAATCGAGGCCGAAATGCCGGGCGGCGGCTTCAACCCCGAAACTCGCATCAGCCATGCCGCTCGCGACATAGGCTGCGACCGCGGCGTGGGTGAACTCGATCTGCTGCGCGCCGTTGATGCGGCTCTCGTCAATTCCGCTTGCCGCGAGCAGTTGGTCGAACAGAAGCCGCGTGCCGGAATCGTGGTCGCGATTGACGAAGCGGACTTTTGGTCCGGTGAGATCATCAAGCGAAGCGATGCGCAGCGGATTGCCGCGTGCGACCATCAATCCCATTTCGCGTGTGACGAAGCTGATGATGCGATCCTCGCGCGGATCGAGCCATTCGCGCGCAGCCTTGATGCCCTGGGCGCGTAGGGCGCCGTGCGGCAGATGCAGGCCCGAGAGATCGCAGGCCCCCTGCGCCAGAGAGACCAGTGAATGCTGGTTGCTGACATAGCGCAGATCGACGCCGATGCCGGGCTCGCGGTCGAGGAATTCGCGCAGTTTTGCGACCGCAAAACCGTGGCTGGCGTGCACGCGGATCACCGACGGGCGCTGCTCGAGGAACGGCTTGATCTCGCTCGCCAACTCCTGCGCCAGATTCTCAAGCTGAGGTCCGAGCCGGGCCTGCATGCGCTCGCCCGCCCACACCAGCCGCTCGCCGAATGGCGTGAGTTTTGAGCCCTTGCCGCGCTGGGTTTCCACCAGCGGCGTGCCGAAGAACTCCGACCATTGCTCGATCAGATTCCAGACGTGGCGATAGGAGAGGTGCGCGTCCTTGGCCGCGCTGGTGATCTTCCCGGTTCTCCTGATCTCGTTGAGGACGCCGAGCATGACGATGGCGGTGCGCGGATTGCCCTCGCGGCGAAACCGCCAGACGGCCTCGATCTCGATCTGAAGCATTGGTCCTCCTTATGAACTACACTTCATATGACGGCGATCCATTTGCAATTCATATCATATTTACTCGGGCTTGGCGGCGTCTAGTTTGGAATACCAGAACTGGAGGAAATATGATGTCTGTTGCATATGACTTTGCACATTCGCCTGCGAGCGAGTTCATGTCCCGGCCACAGCATCTGCTGATCGACGGCCGCCGCGTCCCCGCAAGCTCCGGTCGCACCTTCAAGTCGCTCAATCCGGCCACCGGGCAGGTCATCGCCGTCGTCGCCGAAGGCAACGAGGCCGATGTGGAGCATGCGGTCGCCGCCGCGCGCCGGGCTTTCGAAGGCTCCTGGCGCACAATGCGGGCGTCCGAGCGCGGCCAGATCCTGCTGCGCTGGGCAGACCTGCTCAAGGCTCACGCCGAGGAGATCATCGAGCTCGAGTCGATCGATGCGGGCAAGCCGATCGCCGCGACATCGCGGCAGGATTTTCCGGCCGCCGTCGACACGCTGATCTACTATGCGGGTTGGGCCGACAAGATCAGCGGCGACGTCGTGCCCGTGCGCGACGATGCCCTGACTTACACCGTGCGCGAACCGGTCGGCGTGGTCGCGGCGATCGTGCCCTGGAATTTCCCGCTGATGATCGGGATGTGGAAGCTCGCGCCGGCGCTGGCCTGCGGCTGCACCATCGTGATGAAGCCGGCCGAGCTGACCTCGCTGTCGGCGCTGCGCATCGCCGAGCTCGCGCTCGAAGCCGGCCTGCCGGCGGGCGTCTTCAACGTGGTCACTGGCCCCGGCCGCGTCGTCGGCGACGCGCTGGTCAATCACCCCGACGTCGACAAGGTCACCTTCACCGGCTCTCCCGGTGTGGGGCGGGGAATCATGAAGGGCGCCGCAAGCAATTTCAAGCGCGTCTCGCTCGAGCTGGGCGGCAAGTCGGCCAACGTCATTTTCGACGATGCCGATCTCGAAGCCGCATCGAAAGCTGCGGCTTCCGGCATCTTCTTCAATGCCGGCCAGGTCTGCTCGGCCGGCTCGCGCGTGCTGGTGCAGGAGAAGGCCTATGACGAGGTCGTCGAACGACTGGCGGCGCGCGCAAAGTCGCTCAGGATCGGCGACCCGCTCGACCGCAAGACGACGCTCGGCCCTGTCATTTCCGAGAAGCAGATGAAGTCGGTCCTCGACTATGTCGAGATCGGCCGCAAGGAGGGTGCGACCCTCGTCACCGGTGGTGAGAAGGTCGGCGATCGCGGCTACTTCATCAGCCCCGCGGTGTTCGCGAATGTCGCGCACGAGATGCGGATCTCGCAGGAGGAGATCTTTGGCCCCGTCGTCAGCGTCATCAAGTTCAAGGATGAGGCCGACGCTTTGCGGATTGCCAACGGCACGGCTTACAGCCTCGCCGCCGGCGTCTGGAGCCGCGACATCGGCAGGCTGCAGCGCTTCGCCAAGCGGGCGCGCGCGGGCACGGTGTGGATGAACACCTATGGCTACACCGACGTGCGCCTGCCCTGGGGCGGCGAGCGCGACTCCGGCCTTGGCCGCGAGCACGGTTCCGCCGCGCTCGACAATTTCACCGAGCCCAAGGCTGTGTGGATGAATTTGGCCGTTTGATACCTCCCGAGCGGCCAAGCCTGGAGCCCGCCTGACCACCCGTGCAGGCGGGCTCTTTTTTCGAGATCGATAAAATTGTCTGCATTCCGCTCAGCGGCGGCAAACCCTGCGAACAAGAACTGTGCGGCCTTAAACCCCGGCTTTGGAACCGACGTGCATTCTGCCTGCAACAGGGTGGGGCATCAGCATGTCAGTTCTCAGGGAGGTCGTCGTCGCGATCGCGGGAGTGTACGCACTTCTGTTCGCGTGCGACGCAATGTTCGGGATCGGCGAGGCGCGCTTCGACGAAGCCTATTACAGCGCCAGCTTCTACGCGCCGCGGCCGAAGGAGTTTCGTTTCGCCGGCGATACGCCGCCGGCCGTCCGCGTCAGCGAGGCATTTGCGCAATTCGCGCCGGGCGAGGCCAAGCCGAACAAGCGCTACTCGTCGCTGACGACGATCCTCCGGTAAGCGCCGTCTACTCTCCCTGAATCCATTCCGCGACGCCACGCCACAATGTGTCCCGGTGGTCGGGGCGGAAGAAGCCGAAATGGCCGATCGCCTTGGCGCCGACGTCGGACGGCTTCACGTTAATTACCTCCGGCTTGATTGCGGTGAATCCGCTCGCAAGCAGCTCGACAGCGGGCCGCGTCGCCCAGGGATCGTCGGAAAAGCAGAGTGTGCGCAGCTCGCCCTTGAACTTGGCGAAATTCTCCAGCTCCGGCAGCTTTGAATCGAAGAGATAGCGCGGGCTCGAGACCCAATCGGCCCATTGCAGGAAGACGCCCTTGGGCAAATCCTCACCGATGCCGGCCCAGCCCGGCGCATAACCGAGCGCGTGGACGAGCGGCACGCCGACAAAATTCATGAAGGCGAAGACGCGGTATTTTTCCGGCGACGTCATCAGCCGCCAGGTCGCCGCCTGCGAGGCCACGAACGCGGCGCGCGAAATGTCCGTGTTGTTGGCGATCAGCCCGAGCGCCTGGCCGCCGAAGGAGTGCCCGACATAGGTCAAGGGCAGGGTATTGTAGCGCTGGCGCATCCAGTGCACTGCGGCGGTGACGTCGAGCGCGGCCCAGTCCGACATCGAGGCCTTGAAGCCGACCAGCGATTTCGGCTGGTTGTAGCCGACCATCGCCGGCAGCCGGGAGTCGCCGATGCCGCGATAGTCGTAGGTCAGGACCGCGCAGCCGCGATGGGCGAGATAGGAGGCAAAGCCGCGATAGATTTTTCGCGGGACGGCGGTCGCCGAATTGACCAACACGGCATGACGTTTGGTGCCGCGCGGCAAGAATAGCGTACCGCTCAGCGCATACCCGTCGGTCGCCGGGAAGCTGATCTCGTCGATGAAAACGTCGTCCAGTGCCACGTCCATGGGCCGAAGGTATCTTGCCAGTTCCGAGCCGTTTCCCAGCAAATGCGAATTTGGCTTTCCCCGCAAGGCTTTGCAGTGCCAGACGGATTTACAACTGGCGGCCGGTGGCCAGCCTGTGTATAAGGCGACCCTCGCAACCCACAGATCAGGTTGTGCTTTTTGCTTCACGGAGAGATTGCGATGTCCGAGCGGTGGACGCCCGAGTCCTGGCGCAGCAAGCCGGTGCTACAGGTGCCCGATTATCCCGACGCCAAGGCCCTGGCCGACGTCGAGGCGCAGCTTGCGACCTTTCCGCCGCTGGTGTTCGCGGGCGAGGCGCGCAATCTGAAGAAGGCGCTGGCGCGGGTCGCGGCCGGAGAGGCCTTCCTGCTGCAGGGCGGCGATTGCGCCGAGAGTTTTGCCGAGCACGGCGCCAATAACATCCGCGACTTCTTTCGCGTGCTGCTCCAGATGGCGGTGGTGCTGACTTATGCCGGCGCCGTCCCGGTGGTGAAGGTCGGGCGCGTCGCCGGCCAGTTCGCAAAACCCCGGTCCTCGCCGATGGAGAAGATCGACGGCGTCGAGCTGCCGAGCTATCGCGGCGATATCGTCAACGACATCGCCTTCACCAAGCAAGCGCGCGTCCCCGATCCGCAGCGCCAGCTGATGGCCTATCGCCAGTCGGCGGCAACCCTAAATTTGTTGCGCGCGTTCGCGACCGGCGGCTACGCCAATCTCGGCAGCGTGCATCAGTGGATGCTCGGCTTCCTCAAGGATAGTCCGCAGTCCCGCCGCTACAAGGAATTGGCCGACCGGATCTCCGATGCGCTCAATTTCATGCGCGCCTGCGGCCTCGATCTCGAGGCCCATCCCGAGCTGCGCGCCACCGATTTCTACACCAGCCACGAGGCCCTGCTGCTCGGCTACGAGCAGGCCATGACCCGTGTCGATTCCACCACTGGCGACTGGTACGCGACCTCGGGTCACATGATCTGGATCGGCGACCGCACCCGCCAGCTCGACCACGGCCATATCGAATATTTCCGCGGCATCAAGAATCCGATCGGGCTCAAATGCGGCCCGTCGCTCAAGCCCGACGAGCTGCTGAAGCTGATCGACGTGCTCAATCCCGACAACGAACCGGGCCGGCTGACGCTGATCGGCCGCTTCGGCTCCGACAAGATCGGCGAGCACCTGCCCAACATGATCCGCGCCGTGAAGCGCGAGGGCAAGGTGGTTGTCTGGTCGTGCGATCCCATGCACGGCAACACCATCACCTCGACGTCAGGCTACAAGACGCGGCCTTTCGACCGCATCCTGTCCGAGGTGAAGTCGTTCTTCGCGATCCACGCCGCGGAAGGCACCCATGCCGGCGGCGTGCATCTGGAGATGACCGGTCAGGACGTCACCGAGTGCCTCGGCGGCGCCCGCGCGATCACCGACGAGGATCTCAACGACCGCTATCACACGGTCTGTGATCCCCGGCTCAACGCCGAGCAATCCATCGACATGGCTTTCCTGGTCGCAGAACTGCTCAAGCAGGAACGCGCAGGCAAGGTCAGGCCGATGCCGGCCGCGGCGGGGCTCTAAGACCTTGCTGCGAATCTGGAAGGCCACGATCAATTCCCGTAACGGTCTGGCCTTTGCGTTCCGCTCGGAGCAGGCCGTCCGCGAGGAGATCGTTGCGCTCCTGTTGTCGCTGCCGCTCGCATGGTTCGTCGGCGCGACCGCGATGCGCGCGGTCGAGCTGATCTGCGCGGTCGCGTTCGTGCTGGTGGTCGAGCTGCTCAATACTGCGATCGAGAAGCTTGCCGACCGGCTGACCATGGATCACGACAAGCAGATCGGACGGGTCAAGGACATGGGCTCGGCCGCGGTCGGTATTGCGCTCCTGATGGCCGGCGCGTTCTGGATCATCGCCATCATCGAGCGTTTGGGATTTCTCTAAAGCGCGTATCGCGCTCTAGGCTGTTTTTTGAGCATGATCTTTTCGGAAAACCGCTTCACACTTTTCCGGATCATGCCGTGATCGGAGCGCGGCGGCCATGACCGAACGTCTCAACGCATTCGCGGTCACGGTCGCCCAGCTCAATCCGACCATGGGCGACATCGACGGCAATGCCGCGAAAGCGCGCGCGGCTCGCCTGCGGGCAGCCGCTGACGGCGCCGATCTCGTGCTGCTCCCGGAATTGTTCATCGCCGGTTACCCGCCGGAAGACCTCGTGCAGAAGCCCTCCTTTCAGGCCGCCTGCCGCGCTGCGATCGAAGCGCTCGCGCGCGAGACCGCCGATGGCGGGCCGGCCATGCTGATCGGCACGCCCTGGGTCGAGGAGGGCAGGCTCTACAATGCCTGCGCGCTGCTCGATGGCGGCCGTATCGCTGGCTTGCGCTTCAAATGCAATCTGCCGAACTACGGCGTGTTCGACGAGAAGCGGCTGTTTTCGCGCGGCCCTGCGGCCGGTCCCGTCACCGTGCGCGGCGTGCGCATCGGTGTGCCGATCTGCGAGGACATCTGGCTGGAGGAGTCCGAGGACTACGAGAACGTGGTCGAGACGCTGGCCGAGACTGGCGCCGAGATCATCCTTGTGCCGAACGGCTCGCCTTACGCCCGCAACAAGGCTGACGTGCGTTTGTCGGTCGCGGTCGCGCGCGTCACCGAGAGCGGCCTGCCGCTGGTCTATCTCAACCAGGTGTGCGGCCAGGACGAGCTGGTGTTCGACGGTGCTTCCTTCGCGCTCAACGGCGACCTTTCGCTCGCGGCGCAATTGCCGGCCTTCGCGGAAAGTATCACCACACTGCGCTTCGCGAGAAGCGGCGACGATTGGCGTTGCACCGGTTCGATCGCCGCGCAGCCCGAGGGCGACTACGCCGACTACGCGGCCTGCGTGCTGGGCTTGCGCGACTACGTCGCCAAGAATGGCTTTCCGGGCGTGCTGCTCGGGATTTCCGGCGGCATCGACTCCGCGCTGTGCGCAGCGATCGCGGTCGATGCACTGGGTGCCGATCAGGTGCACGGCGTGATGCTGCCTTATCGCTACACTGCGGCAAGCTCGATTGCGGATGCCGGCGAGCTCGCCGGCCATCTCGGCATCCGCTACGAGGTGCTGCCGATCGCGGAAGCGGTGACCGGGTTCGAGACCATCCTGTCCGGCGTCTTCAAGAATCTGCCGCCCGATGTCACCGAGGAAAATCTCCAGGCCCGCACCCGCGGCACGCTGCTGATGGCGATCTCCAACAAGACCGGACTGATGGTGGTGACAACCGGCAACAAGTCGGAAATGTCGGTCGGCTACGCCACGCTCTACGGCGACATGAACGGCGGCTTCAATCCGATCAAGGACATCTACAAGACGCAGGTGTTTCGGCTGGCAAGCTTGCGCAATTCGTGGAAACCCGAGGGGGCGCTGGGGCCGGCCGGTGAGGTGATCCCGCCCGACATCATCACGCGTCCACCGACCGCGGAGCTGCGCGAGAACCAGACCGACCAGGATTCGTTGCCGGCTTACGACGTGCTCGATGCCATCCTGGAGCGTCTCATCGAGCGCGAAGAGCCGCTCGACCAGATCATCGCCGCCGGCTTCGACCGCGAGACGGTCATCCGCATCGATCATCTCCTCAATGTCGCCGAATACAAGCGCCGCCAGGCCGCCCCCGGCGTCAAGGTCACGGCCAGGAATTTCGGCCGCGACCGCCGCTATCCCATCACCAACCGTTTTCGCGACAAAGGCGAGCAGCTCGCCGCCCCGGACGAGACGCTGGTATCGCGCGGGAGCAAAGCCTCGATCGACGCGTTCGAAGGGTGAGGCTGGCCGAAGTTCGTGGATGGACGCTGTCGCCACGTACGACGCCGTCATCATCCGCGAAGGCGGATGATCCAGTACGCCGCGGCGGGCGTTGTCGAAACCCAAGTGATGACACGGAGTACTGGATGCCCGCCTTCACGGGGCATGACAGTTGTGCGTGGTGACCTACTTCTGCTGCTGCGGCAGGAAGCTCGGCCCGACCGAGCGGATCGGCTTGTTATCGGAGTTTGCAGGGGTGCCGGCTTCCGCCGGCGGCGTTGCTGCCGGCGCGCCAGCAGTCGTCGGTGCCGGAGCCGCGCCCTTCTTTGCATTCGCAGGCGTGCCCTTGTTGAGCTGCCGCTGCTGCATCTTCTTGGCGCTCTCCTCGGTGACGATGATGTCACCCTGCTGTTCGGCCGATGCCTTGTCGTCGGCGGATTTGAGCGCGTCGGCCCAGGTCTGACCAGCGGCCTTGCAGGAGCAGGACGGGTTGAACTCGCTGCGGAATTTGAACGCGGTCGGCAGGGCCGTGTAGGGCTGGCCGCTGGTGGAGACCGCGGAGTTCATGTCCTCGCCGGGATTGCGATGGGTATAGAGCACGGCTTCCGCGGCCGGGCACAGCGCCTTGCAGGTCTTCTCGTCGTCGGGGAAGCGCGCCGGCACGGTCGCAAACGAGACCGGGAAGTAAGCGCCGTCGCAGGTGCGCACGCACACGGTGCGATAGGTGCCTGATTGCGGGCCGAGATCGGACGGCGGCACGCCTTGCGGATTGTTGGGGTTGTTGCCGCCGAACAGATTGCTCAAGAAGTTGCCGCCGCCTTGCGACTGCGCGGCGTTGGCATATTGCGGGCCGCAATTGTTCTGTGCCAGCGCTGCCAGCACGGAGCGGCGTTGATTGTCACGCTCGGGACTGAAGCCGCCGGGCCCGCCGCCGCGCAGGCGTTCGAGATTGCCGGTGATCTGGTCCAGATTGGCGCGCATCTGCTGGATCTGGGTGTTGACCGGACCGCATTGCGCCGACTGGCCGCTGAACAGCGAGAAGAAGCCGGAGGAATCGCAGCCCATGCGCTTGGCCTGCATGGTGACGCGGTCGAGCTCGGCCTGCTGCTTGGTCTGGGACTCCTGATAGCGGCGGATCTGGTCTTCGCGCGCGGGATCACCGCCGCCGCCACGATCGAGACCGGCGAGCTGGCCTTCCAGGCGCGCGCACATAGGGTTGGGTCCGAGCCCGTTCTGGCCGGGCTGAGGCGGCGGTCCCGGCGGTCCGGCCTGTGCGAACGCGTTATTGACGAGCATGACCGTGCTCAAGAGCACGGCGCAGGCAAGGATCGAGCGAGCACGGGAGAGAGACAAAAATTCAGGCATATCCGCCATTCTAGCGAGGTCACGGCCACGCGTGATGTGGGGGGCCGAAGCGCGCCCTCCCATAGCCGCTTCCTGCGGCATCGTCACGTCGTTTCAGAGGCCAGCGATTGGGCCTAAAGTACGCCAGTTCCGAGCGAATTCAGCGCTGGCAGGTGATTGCGACATATTCGTCGCAATGGCCATGGGAGCAGTTTGCGCCGGATTTGGGGACAGAGCCGGTAATTTCGTCGGGATCGACCCGGCGATAGGCCGAAGCCTGGGCAAAATCGCGTGACTGGCAGTAGGTGCGCGCGACCTGCGCGCCGCATTTGTCGCTCTTGGCCAGGCACTGATCGACGCCGTAACCATCCGCCTGGTTGGGGATGATGAAGACGCGGGTCTCGGCGCAAGCGCTGGAAACGACAAGGATGGAGGCGCAGGAAATGAGCGCGAGCAATGATCGCATGAAAACACCGGGGGCAAAAAAATGGGAACTGCCAGTTCCAGAATGGGCTCAAATGGTTAAGGAGATGAACCATCTATGCTTGGCGGCTGCGCATGGCGGAGATGAAACGGCATTTTCGCGGCTCTCTTGACGCGGGGCCGCCTCATAGCCCATATGTTCCATCATGAACGGTCTCCTCGTCATTTGCGCCATTTGCCGCGAGATTACGAGCTAGCGATTCGCTGGCTGGAGCCGTCTTTTCTCAAAACCATTGAGAGCACTGGACGCCCGGCCAACAGCCGACGGGTATCCTTATGGAATTGCGCCTCTACGATACGCTGAGCCGAGAAAAGCGCACCTTCGTGCCGCTCGATGCCAAGGAGGTCCGCATGTATGTCTGCGGACCGACCGTCTATGACTTCGCCCATATCGGCAACGCCCGGCCCGTGATCGTGTTCGACGTGCTGTTCCGGCTGCTGCGCCATCTCTACGGTGAGGCGCACGTCAAATATGTCCGCAACATCACCGACGTCGACGACAAGATCAACGACCGCGCGGCGCGGGATTTCCCCGGCCTGCCGCTGAACGAGGCGATTCGAAAAGTCACCGAGCAGACCGGCAGACAGTTTCACGCCGACGTCGACGCGCTCGGCGCGCTCCGGCCCAGCGTCGAGCCGCGCGCCACCGAGCATATCGGCGAAATGCGCGAGATCATCGAGCGGCTGGTCGCCGGCGGCTTTGCTTATGCTGCCGAGGATCACGTGCTGTTCTCGCCGCAGGCGATGAACGCGGCCAATTCCGGGCTGCCGCGCTATGGCGCGCTGTCCAACCGCTCGCTGGACGAGATGGTTGCCGGCGCCCGCGTCGATGTCGCGCCCTACAAGAAGGGCAACACCGACTTCGTGCTGTGGAAGCCGTCCAAGCCCGGCGAGCCGTCATGGCCGTCACCGGCCGGCATAACCGCGCAGGGGCGCCCGGGCTGGCACGTCGAGTGCTCGGCCATGGCCTGGAAGCATCTCGGCGAGCACTTCGACATCCATGGCGGCGGCATCGATCTCGTGTTTCCGCATCACGAGAACGAGGTCGCGCAGACCTGCTGCGCCTTCCACCGGGAGCGGATGGCGAATTACTGGATGCATAACGGTTTCCTGCAGGTCGAGAGCGAGAAGATGTCGAAATCGCTCGGCAATTTCGTCACGATTCACGAGCTGCTCGCGGATTGGCCGGGCGAAGTGTTGCGCCTGAATATGCTCAAGACGCATTACCGCTCGCCGATCGACTGGACGATGAAGTCGCTTGAGGAGAGCGCCAAGACGCTCGACGACTGGTATCGGGTTGCGGCTGACGTCGTACCCGGCAAGCCCGCCCCGTCAGTGGTCGAGCCGCTGCTCGACGACCTCAACACCCCGCTGGCGATCGCGGCGCTGCATGGCCTGCGCGGCAGCGATGTTGGTGCGCTCGCGGGTTCGTTGCGTCTGCTCGGCTTTCTCTCCGAGAGTGCCGCGCAGTGGGAAGGGCGCAAGCAGCAGGCGAGCGGCGTCGATGCCAAGGAAGTCGAGCGCCTGATCTCTGAGCGAACGGCGGCGCGTGCGCGCAAGGACTTTGCGGAATCCGATCGTATCCGCGATCTGCTTGCCGCGATGGGCGTTGCGATCAAGGATTCCAAGGAAGGGACGACTTGGGAGGTCGCGCGATGAAGCGGCCCGACACGCCTTTTCCGCGGCACTGGTTCTATTACATCGCGCTGAAAATCCTACTGCTCGGCGCTGCCGTGGCGCTGGCGCTGAAACTCTATGGGATGTGGTGAAGACGATGGCACAAGCACTCCCAAAGCCCGGCCTGCGGCCCTTCCTGCCGGAAGACGTGCCGGTTCTCGCCGCGATCTTCACGGCCAGCATCGAAGAGCTGACCGGCGACGACTATAACGAAGCGCAGCAGCAGGCCTGGATGGCGGCGGCGGAGGACGAAGAGTTCGGCAATCGGCTCGCCTCCGACCTGACGCTGATCGCAACGCTGGAGGGATCGCCCGTGGGCTTTGCGTCGCTGCGCGGCAAGGATCATATCCGCATGCTCTATGTGCATCCGGCCGTGGCCGGGCAGGGCCTCGCGACGATGCTGGTCGATGCGCTGGAAAAGCTTGCGGGCGGCCGCGGTGCCGACAAGCTGACGGTCGACGCCAGCGACAACGTACAGGGCTTTTTCGCCAAGCGCGGCTATGTCGCCATGCAGCGCAACAGCATCACCGTCAACGACGAATGGCTGGCCAACACCACCATGCAAAAGACGCTCGGCAGCGGACCCGCATCGGGAGCACTGCAATGAGCAAAGAGCGCCTCTATCTGTTCGACACCACGCTGCGCGACGGTGCGCAGACCAATGGCGTCGACTTCACGCTGACCGACAAGCAAATCATCGCCCAGATGCTCGATGAACTCGGCATCGACTATGTCGAGGGCGGCTATCCGGGCGCCAATCCGACCGACACCGAGTTCTTCGGCACCAAGCCGAAGTTTTCGCATGCGCGCTTCACGGCGTTCGGCATGACGCGGCGAGCTGGCCGGTCGGTGTCCAACGATCCGGGCGTGGCCGGGCTGCTGGAAGCCAAAGCCGACGCGATCTGCTTCGTGGCGAAGGCGTCGGCCTATCAGGTGCGCGTTGCGCTGGAGACGACGAAGGAGGAAAACCTCGCCTCGATCCGCGACAGTGTCGCAGCAGCAAAGGCCGCCGGCCGCGAGGTGATGCTCGACTGCGAGCATTTCTTCGACGGTTACAAGGAGGATTCCAGTTTCGCTCTCGCCTGCGCCAAAGCTGCTTATGAAGCCGGGGCGCGCTGGGTGGTGCTGTGCGACACCAACGGCGGCACCCTGCCGAACGAGGTGGAAGCCATCGTTACCGAGGTGACCAAGCACATCCCCGGCGATCATCTCGGCATCCACGCCCATAACGACACCGAGCAGGCGGTGGCGAATTCGCTGGCCGCGGTGCGCGCCGGCGCGCGGCAGATCCAGGGCACGCTGAACGGCCTCGGCGAGCGCTGCGGCAACGCCAATCTCTGCTCGCTGATCCCGACCTTGAAGCTGAAGGCCGAGTATGGTGACGCCTTCGAGATCGGCGTCACGGCGGAGAAGCTCGCAACTCTGGTCAAGGTATCGCGCACGCTCGACGACATGCTCAACCGGGTGCCGAACCGTCATGCAGCCTATGTCGGCGAGAGCGCCTTCGTCACCAAGACCGGCATCCATGCCTCCGCCGTGCTGAAGGATCCGCAGACCTACGAGCATGTCTTGCCGGAGCTGGTCGGCAATCACCGCAAGGTGCTGGTGTCCGATCAGGCCGGCCGTTCCAACGTCATTGCGGAGCTCGATCGCGCCGGTATCGCCTACGAGAAGAGCGATCCGAAGCTGTCGCGGCTGGTCGAGGAGTTGAAGGAGCGCGAGGCGCAAGGCTACGCCTATGAATCCGCCAACGCCTCGTTCGAGCTGCTGGCGCGGCGCACCCTCGGCAAGGTGCCGCACTATTTCGAGGTCGAACAGTTCGACGTCAATGTCGAGCAGCGTTACAATTCGCATGGCGAGCGCGTCACCGTGGCGCTGGCGGTGGTCAAGGTCGACGTCGCGGGCGAGCATCTGATCTCGGCAGCCGAAGGCAACGGTCCCGTCAACGCGCTCGACGTTGCCTTGCGCAAGGATCTCGGCAAGTACCAGAAATATATCGAAGGCCTGACGCTGATCGACTATCGCGTGCGTATCCTCAACGGCGGCACCGGCGCGGTCACGCGCGTCCTGATCGAGAGCGAGGACGAGAACGGCGACAGCTGGACCACGGTCGGCGTCTCCCCCAACATCATCGACGCCTCGTTCCAGGCGCTAATGGATTCGGTGATCTACAAGCTGGTGAAGTCGGGGGCGCCGGCGTAGGGAATAGTGACGTGAGCTATGGCGGCGCCATCAATGCCGTCATTGCGAGGAGTGAAGCGACGAAGCAATCCAGAGTGCTTCCGCAGAGCCAGTCTGGATTGCTTCGCTTCGCTCGCAATGACGAGGAGAGAGGGGAGCGCGACCCATGATCGACCACATCTCCGTCGGCGTCAGCGATCTGCAACGCTCGGCGACATTTTACGAAGCAACGCTCGGGGCCATCGGGCTCACGCGCGTCGTCACGCGGCCGCGGACGATCGGCTTTGGCAAGGCCTATCCCGAAGTCTGGATCAATCTGCGCGAGGGCATGCCGCACGTGCCGCCGGAGAGCGGCGTGCATATCTGCCTGCGGGCCAAGACGACCGCCGAGGTCGATGCATTTCACGCTGCCGCGCTGTCCGCCGGCGGCGCGTCCGACGGCGCGCCGGGTATCCGCCCGCACGACCGCGTGCGTTATTACGCAGCCTTTGTCGTCGACCCCGATGGTAACCGGATCGAGGCGGTGACGTTTCCTGCGGACTAAAGTTTGCGCGCCATTTCCGGGGCGAGCTGCTTTTCGGCATCGTCGATCTGTGCCGCAGCCGCCTTCAGCTTCGGCAAAATCTCTTCGATCCGATCGGCCTTGAGGATGTCGACCGAAAGCCCGGCGCGGATGAACTCGGTCTGACGCATGTGCGACAGCAGCGAGAACAGCGGCTCCCAGAAATTATCGATGTTGGCAAGCAGCACCGGCTTGGCATGACGTCCCAACTGCTTCCAGGTCAATTGCTCAACCAACTCCTCCAGCGTGCCGACGCCGCCAGGCAAGGCCACGAAAGCGTCGGAGCGTTCGAACATCAGCCGCTTGCGCTCGTGCATGTCGGGGGTGACGATCATCTCCTGCACGCGGGTCAGCGCGTTTTCGCGCATCCGCAGGAAGTCGGGGATGATGCCGGTGACGGTGCCGCCGTGATCGAGCACGGAGGTCGCGACCGAGCCCATCAGGCCGAGCGAGCCGCCGCCGTAGACGAGGCGGATGTTGTTCTCGGCGAGCGCCTTGCCGAACGCCTTGGCGCCTTCGGTGAAACGGGGATTTGTTCCTGGGCCGGAGCCGCAATAGACACAGACGGTTTTGATCGTGCTCATTGGTGCCATGATGCATTGCAGCGAAGAGGCGTCAAGCCCAATCGGTGATTCGGGACTTCCGGAAATCTACCGGTAAACGACGAAGAACAATCGAAGATTCGCCATCTGGCGGGGTGCATGGGCATCGGTAAGGCTCTATATGACAAACGAAAATCCTTAATGGCAACGCAGCCCGCATCTGACGGGCTTTTCAGGCTTCTTGATGGACCAAGCTCAATCGCCCGCCGGCCCCAACGTTCCTGATCCCGCCGGGGGGCCGCTGGAGCGGGCCACGCTGATGGGCACGCTGGCGCATCTGTGGCCCTATATCTGGCCGGGCGACCGTTTCGACCTGAAGATGCGCGTGGTCTGGTCGATGGTGCTGCTGCTCGCCGCCAAGCTGATCACGCTGACGGTTCCTTTCAGTTTCAAATGGGCGACCGACGCGCTGACCGGCGCCAATACCGCGCCGGTTCAGGCCGACAATTGGCACCTTTGGGTGATTGCCTCGCCGCTGCTGCTGACAGCGAGCTACGGCGTGATGCGCATCGTGATGGCGGTGCTGACGCAATGGCGCGACGGCATTTTCGCGCGCGTTGCCATGCATGCGGTGCGCAAGCTCGCCACCATCACCTTCATCCACATGCACGAGCTGTCGCTGCGCTTCCACCTGGAGCGCAAGACCGGCGGCCTGACGCGCGTGCTCGAGCGCGGCCGCGAGGGTATCGAGGTCATCGTGCGCATGGTGATCCTGCAGTTGATCCCGACCATCGTCGAGGTCTCGCTGCTGATGGCCGTGCTGCTGTGGCAGTTCGATTGGCGCTACGTGCTCGCGACCCTCGTCACTGTCGCGGTCTACATGTACTATACCTACATCGCGACCGAGTGGCGGATCGGCATCCGCCGCAAGATGAACGATGCCGACACTGAGGCGAACACCAAGGCGATCGACTCGCTGTTGAACTACGAGACCGTCAAATATTTCAGCGCCGAGACCCGTGAGTCGCAGCGCTATGACCGATCGGTCGCGCGTTACGAGGAGTCGAGCGTCCAGGCTTACACTTCGCTTGCCGTGCTCAACACCGGGCAAGCCGTGATCTTCACGCTGGGGCTGACCGCGACCATGCTGATGTGCGCGATCGGTGTGCGCAACGGCACCAACACGGTCGGCGATTTCGTGCTGGTCAATGCCATGATGATCCAGCTTTACCAGCCCTTGAACTTCATGGGCATGGTCTATCGCGAGATCAAGCAGGCGATCATCGATATCGAGAAGATGTTCAACGTGCTGGGGCGCGAGGCCGAGATCAAGGATGCGCCGGGCGCGAAGCCGCTGGTGGTCTCCGCGGGCAATGTGCGTTTCGAGGACGTGCGCTTTGCCTATGAGCCGTCCCGTCCGATCCTCAAGGGCATCAGCTTCGAGGTGCCGGCCGGCAAGACGGTCGCGATCGTCGGACCGTCCGGTGCGGGCAAGTCGACCATCTCACGCCTGTTGTTTCGCCTCTACGACATTTCCGGCGGCAAGATCCTGATCGATGGCCAGGACATTCGCGAAGTCACGCAGGCGAGCTTGCGCGCGTCCATCGGCATGGTGCCGCAGGACACCGTGCTGTTCAACGACACCATCCGCTACAACATCCGCTACGGTCGCTGGGACGCCAGCGATGCCGAGGTCGAGCAGGCAGCGCAGCTGGCGCAGATCGATCGTTTCATCCGGATGGCGCCTAAAGGCTACGAGACCCAGGTCGGCGAGCGCGGTCTGAAACTGTCCGGTGGTGAAAAACAGCGGGTCGCGATCGCGCGCACCGTGTTGAAGGCGCCGCCGATCCTGGTGCTGGACGAGGCGACCTCCGCGCTGGACACCCACACCGAGCACGAGATCCAGGGCGCGCTCGAGCGCGTGGCGAAGAACCGCACCTCGCTGGTGATCGCCCATCGGCTTTCGACCATCGTCGGCGCCGACGAGATCATCGTGCTGGACCAAGGCCGCATCGCCGAACGCGGCACCCACGCGAAACTGCTCGCGGAGGAGGGACTTTACGCCAGCATGTGGAACAGGCAGCGCGAGGCCGAGGCGGCGCGCGAGAAACTGGCCAGAATGGCCGATTCCGGCGAGGCACCCAACCGGGAGCCACCGCCGGTCGCCGATGTCCTGACGACGCCTGCCGCGGCGGAGTGACCTTGTCTCCGGTCCCAACTCTGGCCTAAACAACACCACCGCGCGGGACGACCTGCGCCATCAACCCTGAGCGGCAATAGCGATGTCCATTCTCGATTCGATCCAGCGTCAGATCCCGCCGATCCACAAGGAGGGTTATCCCTTCATCGGTGGCTTTGCGCTGGCAAGCCTCGTCCTGTTCTGGCTGTGGTCGCCTTTGGGGTGGATCGGCACCATCCTGACCGTGTGGTGCGCGCTGTTCTTCCGCGACCCCGTCAGGGTGACGCCGGTGCGCGAGGGGCTCGTGGTGTCGCCGGCCGACGGCCGGGTCTCGATGATCACCATGGCGCTGCCGCCGGCCGAGCTTGGGCTCGGCGACCGGCCGCTGCCGCGCGTCTCGGTGTTCATGAGCGTGTTCAACTGCCACGTGAACCGCAGCCCGATCGCGGGCCGGGTGGACCGTATTGCCTACCGCCCCGGCCTGTTCATCAATGCCGAGCTGGACAAGGCGAGCGAGGACAATGAGCGCAACTCGCTGGTGATCACGACGCCAACGGCGCGGATCGGCGTGATCCAGATCGCGGGCCTGGTCGCCAAGCGCATCGTCTGCTTCGTCAAAGAGGGGCAGGCGATCGGCGCCGGCGAGCGTTTCGGCCTGATCCGCTTCGGCTCGCGGCTCGACGTCTATCTGCCGCTGGGCACCAAGGCGCTGGTCTCGGAAGGGCAGACGGCGATCGCCGGCGAGACGATTCTGGCCGATCTCGCCGGAGACGACCCGAGCCGCGCCTATCGCGCCAATTAACCAATAAGTCGGCCTGAGGGGCCTTCCGCCGCAATGGCGGAGGGGAACGCGGCTTGCTATATCTCGCCTCAAGGTGAGGACGAGCCATGACGCCCTACGACTCTAGAGATCCAGACGTACGCCGGCGGCGGTTCCGCCCGATCCCGGTGCGCATGCTGGTGCCCAACGTCATCACGCTGCTGGCGATCTGCGCCGGCCTGACCTCGATCCGGCTCTCGATCGAGGGGCGGATGTCGCTCGCGGTCTACGCCATCGTGTTCGCGGCGGCGCTCGACGGCATCGACGGCCGCATCGCGCGCATGATCAAGGGGCAGTCCAAGTTCGGCGCCGAACTCGACAGCCTCGCCGACTTCGTCAATTTCGGCGTGGCGCCCGGCCTGATGCTGTATTTCTGGCAGCTGCACGAGCTCGGCAATGCCGGCTGGATCGCCGCCATGGTGTTTGCGATCTCCGGTGGCCTCCGCCTGGCGCGCTTCAATGCCACCATGGACGATCCCAACAAGCCGGCCTTCGCCGCCAATTTCTTCACCGGCGTCCCGGCGCCGGCCGGCGCGATCACGGTACTGCTGCCGATCTATGTCGCGTTCCTCGATCTCGGCCGGCTGCCTGCGGCGGTGACGGCTGCGTATACGCTGCTGATCGCCTTCCTGATGGTGTCGCGCCTACCGGTGTTCTCCGGCAAGACCAAGCGCATGCGGGTGCCGCCCGAACTGGTGCTGCCTGCGTTCGTCGCAGTCATCGTCTTCATCGCGCTGCTGATCGCCTATCCCTGGCACGTGCTGTCGATCGGCACGGTGCTGTATCTCCTCGCTTTGCCGCTCGGCTACAAATCCTATCGCGATCAGGCGCGCGCGTTGGAAGCCACCGGGTCGGCAGGAGGCGAAGTCTCGTCGCCGCCGTCGGCACCGACGCTGACAAACCTGTCGGAGCCGCCGCGCGGCGACGATCGGCCCGACCGCTTGCACTGAGCGGCAGGGCACTAAGCAGCAAGGCGCTGAGCAGCAAGCCACTGATCAACAAGACTTGGATATCTGCCATGAGGCGCCCCGAGTTGGGTTGAGACCCGATCTCGGCTATATCGCCAGGTGCCGGCGACACCGCGCCAACAGCGGCCGCCAATCTGGGAGAGAACGCCGTGACGAATACTGCGACCGGGCCGCTGCCCGCTTCCGTCCTCGAAGCGCTGGGCCGCTATGACACCCCGACGATCTGCAATGCCATGGAGATCGTGGCGCCCGAGCGGCGGCTGATCGGCTACACCACCAAGCCACTGGTCTGCCCATTCCCCGATCTGCCGCCGATCGTCGGCTACGCCCGCACGGTCGCGATCCGCTCGGTGCTGAAAAATTCGCTACCGCCGGAAGAGCAGTCCAAGCGCCGCATCGAATATTACGAATATGTCGGGACCGGCCATGGTCCGCGCATCTCGGTGATCCAGGACATCGACGGTCCCGACGTCGGCTACGGTGCGTTCTGGGGCGAGGTCCAGAGCAACGTGCACAAGGCGCTCGGCTGTCTCGGCGTGATCACTGACGGCTCGATCCGCGACATCCCGCAATGGGCACCTGGATTCCAGGCGCTGGCCGGCTCGATCGGACCGTCGCATGCGTGGGTGCATGCCGAGAGCTTTGGCGGCGAGGTGCGCGTTGCGGGCATGACCGTGAAGTCGGACGACCTGATCCACGCCGATCTGCACGGCGCCATCGTGATCCCGCGCGACATCGCCGCAAAGCTGCCCGAGGCCGCCGAGCTCTGCGGCCGCCGCGAGACGCCGATCCTCGAAATCGCCCGCAGCCCCGACTTCTCGCTGGAGAAGCTGAAGGCCGCACTGAAGCGGTCGGCGGAGATCCACTAACGGCCGGACCGGAACGATCTACGGCTGCGACGTTGCTCGCAGGCCGCCCTGGTCCGTCAGGAACAGGGCGGCTTGATCTGGCTCGCCGAATACCGCGGCAGCGCATCCGATCAAGGTGAAGCCGCCGGCAAAATCCCACAGGGTGATATCTTCCGCATTGTCCGGCATCTGGATCAGGCGCGCTGCGATCACGGCCAGGGCCGCCTCGACAAAGAGCAGCACGCTGAACGCCGGCAAGACGAGCTCGGGTTCGAGCATGTGGAGCGCCAGCACTGCGGGAAGCGCGGTGAGAAGACTGAACAGCGTCACCATTGCGATGCCTTCCGCCATGAGGTGCCGGTCCGGTCCAGAATACCAACTGATCGGTCGCGCCCGATGTGGCGCAGGGCCGCAGCCGAAGGTTTCGCGCACGCACGGTGATGGGTGCGCGGCGCCGTATGGTTAGCAAAATGTTGAAATCCCTGTCGGCAGTCGGCAAAAGCCGGCGCCTTTCAGCGCGCTGCGGCCGCCAGGCGCGACGGCTCAACTTAACCTTTACGCGTCTTTAATCGCGGCTCACTAGGGTCTCCGATGCGGTTCGGGGTTGGGCCGCGCCATCGGCCAGGACGGCCGTTGTTGCGTTCGCGTTGGAGTCTCCCATGGATATCATGACGAGCATCGGGCTCGTGGCGGGCATTATCGTCATCGCGACGATGATGCTGCTGGGCGGCGATCTCCACATGTTCGTCTCCGAGCATGCGATGATCATCATCTTCGGCGGCTCGACGGCTGCGACCATGATCCGCTTTCCGCTCTCGACGCTGATCCATGGCCTGCCGCTCGGCGCCAAATTTGCCTTCACAATGAGCCGTCTGTCGGCGCACGATCTGGTCGACGAGCTCGCCCGCATCGCCGAGATCGCCCGCAAGCAGGGCCCGGTGGGGCTGGAAAAAGTAGAGACCGACGAGCCGTTCCTGGCCAAGGGCATCCGCTACGTCGCCGACGGCTACGACCTCGATTTCATTCGCGACAATCTCGAGCGCGACCGCGACAATTTCTTGATGCATCTGGACGAAGGCAGCAAGATCTACCGCGCCATCGGCGACTGCGCCCCGGCCTTTGGCATGGTCGGCACGCTGATCGGCATGGTGCAGATGTTCGCCAACATGACCGACCCGTCAAAGCTCGGCCCGTTCATGGCGACCGCGCTGCTCGCGACTCTCTACGGCGCGCTGGTCGCCAACCTGTTCTGTACCCCGATCGCGGACAAGCTGCATGGCAAGCTCCTGGACGAAGAGACCAACCGCACGCTGATCATCGACGGCATCCTGATGATCCGCGACTCCAAGAGTCCGACGTTGGTCCGCGAAATGCTGCTGGCCTATCTGCCCGAGAAGCACCGCCACGCCGAAGGCGAGCCGGTTCCGGCCTGATTCTGCCCGCCGGGATTTGAGATATGGCCAAGAAGAAGCGCGGCGATTCACACGGAGGCGGTCACGGCTGGTTCGTGACCTTCGCCGACCTGATGGGCCTGATGATGAGCTTCTTCGTGATGCTTGTCGCGTTTTCGACCCAGGATGCCAACAAGCTGAAGGTCGTCGCAGGCTCAATGCGCGACGCCTTTGGTGTCCAGACCGAAGCGCGCTATTCCGGTATTGTCGAGTCCGACGGCCTGCCGACCCGCCCTCGGCTGAAGAACGTCGATCACATTCAGCCCGAGGACTCCTCCAACACGCCGACGCCGGACCAGGAGGATCGTGACCGCACGTCGGGCGCCAAGATCAAGGTCGACCGCAATTTTGCGCTGGCGGCGGCCTCGCTGCGCCAGGCGTTGCAGGACATGCCGGAACTGACCGAGATGTCCAAGCACATCATGTTCGAGGAGACCAAGCAGGGCCTCAACCTCGAGATCGTGGACCAGGACGGCCGCTCGATGTTCGCCGACGGCTCCAAAGTGCCCTATGACCGCACCCGCCGCTTGATCGAGAAGCTCGCTGTTCCGCTCAAGGCGACGCCGCTGCGCGTCTCCATCGCCGGCCACACCGCGGCTGGATTTGTGCCGACCCGCAGCGACTACGGTGCCTTCGACCTGTCGGCCGACCGCGCCAATGCCGTCCGTCAGATCCTCGAACGCGAGGGCCTGCCGGGCGCCCATGTCTTTGCCGTCTCCGGCAAGGCGGACACCCAGCCGCTGTTCCCGGACGATCCGTCGCTTGCCGCCAACCGGCGGGTGACCATCACCCTGATGCGTGAAGATCCGCCGCTGCCGCCGAATCTGAAGCCTTAGGACGTCTCCGAGCGAGGCGGACGCCGCTTCGTCTGAAGAAAACGCGACAAAACAAGGATGTAGAGCCCGTTCCGCTTCAATCGGGACGGAAAGGCTCAGGGCTCTTGTGCCACCATCGTACCTGAGGCATGTCGTCGCGTGGGCGACGACCGTTGCTGCGGCGTCACAGCATCTGCCCCGGCGCCTGCTATGGTGATGTGCCGATTGACAGGGGCGCCGGAACCGTCAAAAGGCGCCGGATCAATTCTCGGGCAGAAGCGTTCCAGTTTCATATGACGGCGAGCATCACATCGACCGAAGCTCAGGACGGGCCGGTCACCTCTGGTTTCTGGGGCCTGACGCTCGGGAGCATCGGCGTCGTCTTCGGCGACATCGGCACGTCGCCACTTTACGCATTTCACGAGGCGGTCAGGGGCGCGGCTCATGGCCAGCCGGTCTCGCGGGTCATGGTGCTCGGCGTGCTCTCGCTGATCCTGTGGGCGCTGCTGATCGTCGTCACCGCCAAATACGTTCTGCTGCTGCTGCGCGCCGACAACAACGGGGAGGGCGGCACGCTTTCCCTCATGGCGCTCGGCCAGCGCGCGCTCGGGCGGCGGAGCTGGTTCCTGACGGCGCTCGGCGTCGTCGGCGCCTCCATGTTCATCGGCGATTCCATGATCACGCCGGCGATCTCGGTGCTGTCGGCGGTCGAGGGTCTGAAACTCGCAACTCCTGCCTTCGAGCACTATGTCGTTCCCCTGACCGTTCTCATCCTGGCGCTGCTGTTCGCGGTCCAGAGCAAGGGGACGGCGCTGGTGGCCTCGGCCTTCGGGCCGGTGATGGTCGTCTGGTTCACAGTTCTTGCCGTGCTGGGCGCCATTCACATCGCCGACGATCCGTCGGTACTCGCTGCGATCAATCCCTATTACGCGCTGCAATTCCTGCTGTCGCACGGCACCATCGGCCTGGTGACGCTGGGCGCGGTGTTCCTGGCGGTGACCGGCGGCGAGGCGCTTTACGCAGATCTTGGCCATTTCGGCCGCAAGCCGATCCAGTCGGCCTGGATGTTCTTCGTGCTGCCCTCGCTCCTGATCAACTATTTCGGGCAGGGCGCACTGGTGCTGTCCGATCCCAGCGCGATCGAACATTCCTTCTACCGCATGGTGCCCGAGCACTTCGTGCTGCCGCTGGTCGGGCTTGCGACCGCCGCGACCGTGATCGCGAGCCAGGCGGTGATCACCGGAGCCTATTCGCTGGTCTATCAGGCTGTGCAACTCGGCCTCCTGCCGCGCTTCGAGGTGCGCTTCACCTCGGAAACCCACGCCGGCCAGATCTATCTGCCGCGGGTAAACCGGCTGCTCCTCATTGGTGTGATGCTGCTGGTGCTGTTGTTCCACACCCCCAGCAACCTGGCATCCGCCTACGGCATCGCGGTCTCCACCACCATGGTTGCCGACGGCATCATGGGCTTCATCGTGATCTGGAAATTGTGGAACTGGCGCGCCGCGACGGCCGCAGCCGTGATCCTGCCCTTCGTCGTGGTCGACATCAGCTTCTTCAGCGCGAACCTTCTGAAGCTGCTGGAAGGCGCCTGGGTGCCGCTGCTGTTCGGCGTCATCATGGCCGGGACAATCTGGACCTGGCGGCGAGGGTCGGGGATCCTGATCCAGAAAACACGCCGCATCGAGGTGCCGCTGGACGATCTGATCCGGAGCCTGGAGAAGCGGCCGCCGCATATCGTCAAGGGCACCGCGGTGTTCCTGACCAGCGATCCCTCTTTTGTGCCGACCGCGCTGCTGCACAATCTCAAGCACAACAAGGTGCTGCACGAGTATAACGTGGTCCTGACGATCGAGACCGCGCATACGCCGCGGGTTGATCTGTCGGAGCGTTTCCGGATGGAGAAGATCAGCGACAAGTTCTTCAAGGTCCGCCTGCGCTTCGGTTACATGGAGCAGCCGAATGTGCCCAAGGCGCTTGCGATCGCGCGCAAGCAGGGCTGGCAGTTCGACATCATGTCGACGTCGTTCTTCGTGTCCCGGCGCTCACTGAAGGCGTCGGCGCAGTCCGGCATGCCGCTTTGGCAGGACCATTTGTTCATCGCGCTGAGCCGGTCCGCCAACGACGCCACCGACTATTTCCAGATTCCCACCGGACGGGTGGTTGAAGTCGGAACCCAGGTCACCATCTAAGAGGCGGCCGGCGAAGCTATGCGAAATTGCATGCCTAAGCCCCGAAATCGGGCTAGGCTATGCCGGTAGCGCAGGCCTATAAGCCGCGCGCCCTTCTGCCGTTGTGCAGTGAAGCATTTTAGAGGCCATCAGGCTCTCCCATGACAAGTGATGTAGCGATTTCCGCCCCGGAAACGGCGGCGGCCAATGGGCATGGCGATGCCCACACCACCGCCCGTTTCGGTGCGCTGACACTCGGCAGCATCGGCGTCGTCTATGGCGATATCGGCACCAGCCCGCTCTACGCGTTCCGCGAAGCCGTCATGGCGGCCTCTGGCGCGGAGGGGGTGCCGACGCCGGCAGCCGTGCTCGGCGTGCTCTCCCTGATCCTGTGGGCGCTCATCGTCGTGGTGACGCTCAAATACGTCGTGATCCTGCTCCGTGCCGACAACAACGGCGAGGGCGGCACGTTGGCGCTGATGGCGCTGGCCCAGCGCGCAGTCGGCACCCGCGGAGCCACCATCGTCCTGCTCGGCATCATTTCCGGCGCCCTGTTCTACGGCGACGCCGTGATCACGCCGGCGCTCTCGGTGCTGTCGGCGATCGAAGGCATGAAGGACATCACGCTGCACTTCGAGCCCTACATCGTACCGCTGACCGTGATCATCCTGGTCGGTCTGTTTGCCGTGCAATCCCGCGGGACCGCTCGCGTCGCCGCCTTCTTCGGGCCGATCATGTGCGTCTGGTTCGCTGTGATCGCGATTGCGGCGATCCATCCGATCATCGAGCAGCCGCAGGTGCTGTTCGCGCTGAACCCGCTCTACGCCGTGTCCTTCATGATCCACCACGGCATCATAGGCTTTGTGACGCTCGGCGCGGTGTTCCTGGCGGTCACCGGTGCCGAGGCGCTCTATGCCGACCTCGGCCATTTCGGCAAGCGACCGATCCAGACCGCCTGGCTGTTCATCGTGGTGCCGTCGCTGGCATTGAACTATCTGGGGCAGGGCGCCCTCGTGCTCGGCGACCCCGGCGCGATCGTCAGCCCGTTCTTCCAGCTCTTTCCGCAAGGTTTTTTCCGCGGCTGCATGGTCGTGCTGGCGACCGCCGCAACTGTCATCGCGAGCCAAGCGGTCATCACCGGTGCCTATTCGCTGACGCGTCAGGCGATCCAGCTCGGTCTGTTGCCGCGGTTTGAAATTCGCCATACGTCCGAAGCCCATTCGGGCCAGATCTTCATCCCGCGCATCAACCAGCTCCTGCTGGTCGCGGTGGTCCTGCTGGTGCTCTTGTTCCGCTCCTCCAGCGCGCTGGCCTCGGCCTACGGCATCTCCGTCACCGGGACCATGGTCGTCACGGCGATGATGGGCTTCGTGGTGATCTGGAAGGTCTGGCGGTGGTCGCCGTTCACGGCTGCCGCCCTGATCGCGCCGTTCCTGTTCCTCGACCTCACCTTCCTAGCCGCCAATCTGCTCAAGGTATTCGAGGGGGGCTGGGTGCCGCTGGCGCTCGGCGCGCTCATGATCATCCTGATGTACACGTGGCGGCGCGGCAGTCGGCTGCTGTTCGAGAAGTCGCGCAAGCTCGAATTCCCGCTCGCCGACCTCGTGGCGATGCTCGAGAAGCGGCCGCCGCAACGCGTGCCCGGCACCGCCGTGTTCCTGACCAGCGATCCCCTCAGCGCCCCGACCGCGCTGATGCACAGTCTGAAGCACTACAAGGTGCTGCACGAGAAGAACGTCATTCTCACCATCGAGACCGCACAGACCCCGCGCATCGATCCGGCCGAGCGGGTGAAGCTGGAGCAGATCTCGCCGACCTTCTCCAAGGTGACGCTGAAGTTCGGCTTCATGGAATCGCCCAACGTGCCGAAGGCGCTGGCGATCGCCCGCAAGCTCGGCTGGCAGTTCGACATCATGTCGACCTCGTTCTTCCTGTCGCGGAGGGCGCTCAAGCCGGCCGCCCATTCCGGCATGCCGCGCTGGCAGGACCGGCTGTTCATCTCGCTCAGCCGTTCCGCCAACGACGCCACCGACTATTTCCAGATCCCCTCCGGTCGCGTCGTTGAGGTCGGCACCCAGGTCACCATTTAGCTCCGCCGCTGTCATCGCCCGGCTTGACCGGGCGATCCAGTATCCAGAGAACGTGCGTAGATACGGGGAGGCCGCGGCGTACTGGATTCCCCGCTTTCGCGGGGAATGACACCGAGTTAGCGGTGAGGGTGTGAAGCAGGAGCTTCAGGCATCCTGAAGGTCGCGCTTCAAGTCGCTGCGATTTAGCTTTAACTTGCGCAAGGCAGCTCAAGCCTTTGTAGCGCTTGATTTTCACCGGCCGAGAGGCGAGGTTGCCGGCCGCCGGGATCGCCCCGGCAGCGGCCCGCGACGTTGGAGGATGATGTGGCAAATCAAGTACAGGATCTGACCCCGGACGAGGTCTCCAAGGGTGTCGCGGAAGGGCGCTATCTCCTCGTCGACGTGCGCGAGCCGAACGAGGTCGAGGCCGAGGCTTATCCCTACGGCGTGGTCGTGCCGCTCTCGACCTTCGATCCCAAAGCGATCCCCGATCCCGAGGGTAAGGAGGTCGTGTTCGCCTGCCGCTCGGGCAAGCGTTCGGTGACGGCCTCGCTGGCGGCGCAGGCCGCGGGCCTGCCTTACGACAAGCATCTGGCCGGAGGCATGCTCGGCTGGAAGGCGGCGGGTCTTCCCAGCAAGGTCGGCGGCTGACCCCGCCGATGTCCAAGAGCTCGTCCCTCAACAAGGTCTTCGCGGACCTTCCCGTCACCATCTTCGAGGCAATGTCGCAAGCCGCGCGCGACAATGCCGCCATCAATCTCGGGCAGGGCTTCCCCGATGATCCCGGCCCCGAGGACATCCGCCGCGCCGCGGCCGATGCCTCGCTGAACGGCTACAACCAGTACCCGTCGATGATGGGCCTGCCGGAACTGCGCCAGGCGATCGCGACCCATTACGGCCACTGGCACGGCCTCAAGCTCGATCCGATGAGCGAGGTGATGGTGACCTCCGGCGGCACCGAGGCCCTGACCTCGGCCATCCTCGCCGTGGTCCAGCCCGGTGACGAAGTGGTGTGCTTCCAGCCGGTGTACGATTCCTATCTGCCGATCATTCGCCAGGCCGGCGGCATTCCGCGCCTGGTCCGGCTTGAGCCGCCGCATTGGCGGCTGAATGAGGACATGCTGAAAAGCGTCTTCAATTCAAAGACCAAGGCGGTGCTCTTCAACAACCCCCTGAATCCGTCCGCGGTGGTGTTTCCGCGCGAGGACCTCGAGCTGCTGGCGCGCTACTGCCAGGAGTTCGACGTCATCGCGATCTGCGACGAGGTCTGGGAGCACGTCACCTTCGACGAGCACAAGCACATCCCGCTGATCACCATCCCCGGCATGCGCGACCGCACCATCAAGGTCGGTTCGGCCGGCAAGATTTTTTCGCTGACGGGCTGGAAGATCGGCTTCGTCTGCGCCGCGCCGCCGCTGCTGCGCGTTGCCGCCAAGGTGCACCAGTTCCTGACCTTCACCACCGCGCCGAACCTCCAGGCCGCCGTCGCCTACGGCCTCGGCAAGCCGGACGAGTATTTCCTGTCGATGCGCAAGGACCTGGCGCGGAGCAGGGACCGTCTCGCCAAGGGACTGGAGAGCCTCGGCTTCCCGGTGCTGAAGTCGCAGGGCACCTACTTCCTCACCGTTGACCTGTCGCCGCTGGGGCTGAACGAGAGCGACACCGAGTTCTGCTGGCGGATTGTGAAGGACTACAAGGTCGCGGCAATCCCGGTGTCGGCCTTCTACGAGCAGGATCCTGTGACCTCGGTGGTGCGCTTCTGCTTTGCCAAGAAGGACGAGACGCTCGATACCGCGCTGGAGCGGCTGTCGGACGCGGTGCGCGGGCGCAAGAGGTAGGAGATGACGATCGTCAGCCGCTTTGGTTTTGGCCTCGCGATCGCCGCCGCGCTGACGTTGCTCTCCGCCCCCGCAGGGGCCGAGGAGCGGGTCGTCAACTTCTACAACTGGTCGAACTACGTGGCCCCCGATGTCCTCGAGGCCTTCACCAAGGAGACCGGCATCAAGGTGGTCTACGACACTTTTGACGCCAACGAGACCCTGGAGACGCGCTTGATGGCCGGCAAGTCCGGCTATGACGTCGTGGTGCCCACCGCCTATTTCCTCCAGCGCCAGATCAAGGCCAACATCTTCCAGAAGCTCGACAAGTCGAAGCTGCCGAACCTGGCCAATGCCTGGCCGGTGGTGACCGAACGTCTCGCGATCTACGACCCCGGCAATGTCTACGCCGCCAATTACATGTGGGGCACGACGGGCATCGGCTACAACGTCGCCAAGCTGAAGCAGATTCTCGGAGCGGATGCGAAGATCGATAGCTGGGACATCGTGTTCAAGCCGGAGAACCTCGCAAAATTCAAAGACTGCGGCGTGCACATGCTCGATTCCGCCGACGACATCTTTCCGGCGGCGTTGAATTATCTTGGGCTCGATCCGAACTCGACCAAGCAGGCCGAACTCGAGAAGGCCGCCGATGTCGTCGCCAAGGTGCGGCCCTCCGTGCGCAAGTTTCATTCGTCCGAATATCTAAGCGCGCTCGCCACCGGCGAGATCTGCTTCGTGGCCGGCTGGTCCGGCGACATCATGCAGGCCCGCGCCCGCGCTGCCGAAGTCAAGAGCGGCATCGAGATCGGCTACGCCATCCCGAAGGAGGGCGCGCAGATGTTCTTCGACAATCTCGCGATCCCCGCCGATGCGAAGAACGTCGCGGAAGCCTACGAGCTGATCAACTATCTCTACCGTCCGGACGTGGCCGCCAAGAATACGGACTTCCTGTCCTACGCCAACGGCAACCTCGCCAGCCAGAAGCTGGTCGATCCGAAAATATTGAACGACAAGAATATCTATCCGGACGAGGCAACGCTCGCAAAGCTGTTCGTCATCACGGCCCGCGAGCCGGCGACCCAGCGGGTCATCAATAGGCTCTGGACCAGGGTGAAGACGGGACGGTAATCGCGCCCGTCATTGCGAGGAGCGAAGCGACGAAGCAATCCAGAATCTTTCCGCAGAGGGAGTCTGGAGCTTCGCTTCCGCCTTCGCTCTTCGAGCTACGGCGGACAAGTCGCTCGCAATGACGAAACAGGATCACCGCCAACGTCGGTGTAGCCACAGCCACTGCTCGGGATGCTCGCGGACCCAACCTTCCACCACGCTGGTGATCGCCTGGGTGGTGCCCTGGATGTCGATCCTGCCGTCGGCGTCGCGCACCGGCTGGACCTCTTCGGTGATCTCGGCGGTGAAGCGGCCGCCGGGAAGGCGGATGACGCGGACGCCGTGGATCGGGCATTCGACCTGGCGCAACAGGCGCGCCAGCATCGGATTGGCGCGGGTCTTGCGGCCGAAGAAGGTGACCTCGACGCCGCCGGTCAGATACTGGTCGATCAGCATCGCGACGTGCTTGCCGTCCTTGAGCGCCTGCGCAAGCCGCAGCGGCGCGTCGCGCCCCGCCGGGATCAGCGTGCCCATGTTGACTTGGCGCATCTCCTGGATGATGCGGTCGGCGGAGGCGATATTCGGGCGGCGGTAGAGGATTGCCGCATCGAGCCCGTGTGCGACCGCGGCGAGCGCCGGCAATTCCCAATTGGCCAGATGCGCGGCGAAGATCAGCGCCGGCTTGCCGTCGTCGCGGATTTGATCGAACAGCTCGATGCTGCGGCTGGGCAGTTCGATCCGACTGTTTTCCGGATGATCGCGGTCATAATCCCAGACGTGGTCCATATGGGCGAATTCGGCGCCGACGCGACCGAGATTGTCCCAGACGCCCATCAGGATGGATTCGATTTCCTCGGGCGGCTTGTCCGGAAACGCGGCGGCGAGATTGGCGCGGCCGATGCGGTGCTCGCGCAGGCGCGGCCCGATCAGCCTGGTGACGCGTGCGAAAAACTCCGAGGTCTTGGCCGGATCGAAATAACGCGTGGTGCGCAACATGCCGACGGTGGCAGCGCCGATCAGGCCTCCACCGATCGATTTGGCCGTCTCCCGCGCGCGGGCCTTCGTCCTCGCAGGAAGCAGCGCCATGCGTCCGGTCAGGCCGGTTCGCGGGTCAGGATCAGCGAGGCGTTCTGGCCGCCGAAGCCAAACGAGTTCGACATCACTGCGGTGACGCGGGCATCGCGTGCCTTGTTGCCGACGACGTCGAACAGGATCGTGGGATCCGGATTGTCGTAGTTGATCGTCGGCGGGATGCGCTGATGCTCCAGCGTCAGCAGCGAGAAGATCGCCTCGACCGCGCCGGCGGCCGAGATGGTGTGGCCGACCATCGACTTGTTGGAGGTGACCGGAATCTTCGAGACGAGATCGCCGAACACGGCCGATGTCGTATTGTACTCCATCTTGTCGTTCTCGGGCGTCGCGGTGCCGTGCGCGTTGATGTGGTCGATCTGGTCCGGCGTCATGCCGGCGTCGGCCAGCGTCTTGTTCATGCAGCCGATGATCGGCTTGCCGTCGGGCGACGAGCGGGTGCGATGGAAGGAATCGGTGAGTTCGCCGCAGCCGGCGATCACGCCGAGGATTTTTGCGCCGCGCGCGGTGGCCGCTTCATAGCTTTCGAGCACCAGCGCACCTGCGCCTTCGGCCATGACAAAACCGTCGCGGTTCTTGGAGAAGGGACGGGAGGCCGCCTGCGGAGGATCGTTCTGGGTCGACAGCGCCGAGAGCAGCGAGAAGCGCACCAGCGCCTCCGGATTGACGGTGCCGTCGGTCGCCACGCACAGGGCGGCATCGGTTTCGCCGCGGCGGATCGCCTCGACGCCGAGCTGGATCGAGGTCGCGCCCGAAGCGCAGGCCGTCGACAACGAGATCGGCGAGCCCTTGGTGCCGAAGGTCTCCGCGAGGTAGGCCGCGACCGAGCCGAACATGAAGCGGTGGTGATAGGCGCTGTACTTGCCGCCGCCAGAGATGCGCAGCAGATCGTCGTAATTGAAGTCGAGCTTACCAACGGCGCGGCCGAGCTCGCGGCGCTGCGGCCATTCGACTTCCACAGGTGCGACCGCAAGGAAGAGAGGACCCGGGAAATCCGCCTTGGCGCCGATGCCGGCCTGGTCCAGCGCCTCCTGCGTCACCAGTTCGGCCATCCGCTCGGACAGCCCGGTGGAGGAGAACGGATCGACGCTGACGAAATCCACCGTGCCGGCCATCGTCGTTTTCAGGCCGTCCACCGGAAAGCGCGTGATGGTGCGGATGCCGGATTCGCCGGCGACGAGCTTCGCCCAATTGTCGGTCTTGCCGTTGCCCAGCGAGGTCATAATGCCCATGCCGGTGACGACGACGACGGGGCGCCCGAGTTTGTCGCGTGGTGCAGTCATGTCGATCCCCGCTTGAGCTGGAGCATGATCCGAAAAAGCGTGACGCGGTTTTCCGAGAAGATCATGCCCAATCAATAACCTGCCAAAAGCGCAATGCGCTTTAGCTTACTGCCTCGACCAGCGCCATGCCTTCGCCGCGCCAGTGTCCGGCCCCCACCACCACAATCTGGGTGGGCGCTCCCTGCATTTCAATCTCGGTGCCCGTGGAATCGTTCGGCGGAAACAGCGCGCCACGAGAGATCGACAGCGCGGCGAGCGCGATGCCGAGCGGGAATTGCGTCTCCATGGTGTGGCCGAACATCGTGCCGGTCGAGCGCACCGGGAACTCGGCGTGGCCCTTCAGGAAGCCGTGCTCTTCTGATGTCGCCGGCTCAGCGCCGGTCGCACCGGATATGATCGCGCCCTTGCCGTCGCGCTTCGGCAACTTTGCCCAAAGCTTCTCCAGCGTCGCGGCCATGTCGCCGGGGGTCTTGCGCCGGGCGAGGTCGGCAACGACGCTCGACAGCTTCGCGAATGGCTTTGCGCCGCGCGCTTCCGCATGCGCCTTCGATTCCAGCACCAGGAACGCGCCGGCCGAGCCGAGCGCGAAGCCGGCGTGGTCCTTGCGCGCCCACACGGGTGCGAACTTGTGCTTGAGATTGAAGTCGCCGAATTCGTAGAGGACCATCAGGTCCTTGCGCTCGCCATTGTGCGAGCCGCCGATCAGCGCGATGTCGCTCTCGCCGGAGGCGATGCGCGACAATGCAATACGGGCGGCATCGGCGCCGGCAACCTCTTCACCCATGAAGGTGCGTGAGGTGCCGCCAATGCCGTGCACGATAGCGATGTTGCCGGCGAGCAGGTTGGAGAGCTGGGCCAGGAACAGCGTCGGCCTGAGGTCGCTCATCAGCCGCTCGTTGAGGAAGCCGGGCGCATTGGCGCCCTTGGCCTCGGCCGTGAGCACGCCGGTGTCGACGTTGAGATCGCGCTCGCCGCCGCCAGCGGCGACCACCATGTCGATCTTCGACAGGATGTCCTTGTTGCCCTTGATCCCGGCGGAGTCGAGCGCAAGCCCGGCCGCATAGGTGCCGATGCGCTGCCAGGCTTCCATCTGGCGCTGGTCGCCCTTCTTCGGGATCTGGCTGTCGAAGGTCACAGGCATCAGGGGGTGCACGATATAGGGTGCAAAGCCCTTCTCATCGACATTGATGCGCTTCTCCTGAAGCGCGGCCCAGTTGGCGTCCAGGCCCTCGCCGAGCGAGGTGGCCAGGCCAATGCCGGTGATCCAGACTTCCGTCTGGGCGGGCTTCGAAGCAGTCTCGGTCATGGCGATACGGCCTGTTGCGGAAAGCCGACGCGTTTGGCGACCGCGTCCATGTGGGCGCGCATATCCGCATGGGGAAAGGGAATCTGCGTGAAGGTCAGCGTCGAATTCGCGCGCAGCTTGCCGCCAACCTTGATCTTGGCTTCGGTCACGGCGTAGCCCGAGCCCTGATGGGCAAGGCTCGCCTCGATGCTCATGAGATCGCCGGGGAAGACCGAGCCGCGGACCTTGGCCTCCTTGACAGCGGCCAAGATCGGCATGCGCTCGAATTTGAGCACGCCAAGCTGAAGCCAGCCCGAGGCCTGCGCCATCGATTCGATCAGGAGCACGCCGGGCATCAGGGGATAGCCCGGGAAGTGCCCCTCGAAGATGGTGCTCTCCATCGGGACCTGAGCCTCGACGACAATCGTCTTCGCGTCGACGTTGAGGTCGACGACGCGATCTATCATGTGGAAGTATTCGAGTTGCATGACCGCGCGCTTAGGCGCTCGCGCCCTTGGCCGCAACCAGTTCGTCGATGCGGGCGCACAGGTTTTTCAGCACGAAATACTGCTCGGTGGTCGCTTTGCCGTCGTTGACCTCCTGGGTCCACTTTTCCAGCGGCAGCTTGATACCGAACTGCTTGTCGATCGCGAACGCGATGTCCAGGAAATCGAGGCTGTCGATGCCGAGGTCATCGATGGCGTGGCTATCCGGCGTGATCGTGTCGCGCGGGATGTCGCAGGTTTCAGCGATGATCGTAGCGACCTGATCGAATGTGGAGGACATCACTAAGCCTTTGATATATTGCAGATATTTGTCAGATTGTCCAGAGTGGAACGGTGGGTGGGCATCGCGCCCCGATGACGCCCTCAACCCCCCTCTGGCCGGGTCGAAAGCCCGTATATCGGAGCGCCGCCCTGAGTTCAATGGAGCCGGACGGGTGTGGGGACTGGACTGGGGACGCCCCGGCTGAGCCGCTCCGGCCTAAGGACCGTCGCCTAGATGTGCGGCGTCGTGATCTTGACGCAGTCGCGGCGGCCCATCAGCACGCAATCCTGAGTCCGGCGCAGGTCGGCGATGCTGACCGCAAGCCAGATCCCGATCGCGGTCAGTGCGATGGTGAAAGCCAGCGCCGCGATGTTGGCGAGCATGCGATGGCGGAAATCGTCCGGTGCAGTGCGGGGCTGCTCATAGCGCGACAGGTCGAGCGGCTCGGGCGCGACGCGCAATTTCTGCACGGTAGCATTGCCGCGGTAGCCCGTCGGGGAAGGCGAGGTGCGCGGCCTGAACTGGAGCACCCGGTGCTCGTCATCCGAGCTTATGGGCCGCTGGGTTGTCATGGTGCAGGGATCACTCCGAAGCAGCGATTTTTAGATAGCATAGGTGGTGAACGCGTTGCAGAAAATCTTCTCAACGCGCACGTGCATTGCGCGTTCGCACTATCCTGCAGGGGCTGCGAACGAATGACCGCGGAACCGTCGTCCCGGACATGCAGAGGGTGCGATGCAAAAACCTCCGCCCAGCTGAATGCATTTGCCGGCGCGAGGGCCATGCCATAGTTCAGGGAACCTGATCACGCAGCTGCAACCATGTTAAGGGCCTTTCGACCATGACCAATACGCGCGAACCGAGAGTACATCCGGTGTCGATCCTGTCGCTGCGGCCGACGCAGATGACGGTCGGGATGCGCGAGGTCAAGGAGAAGCGCAAGCGCTGGCGCGAGCACGACAAGAAGAAGCAGGCCGATCTGCTCGGCAAGCATATGATCCCCGTCGTGCACGGCCCCGAGGAGCGCTACTACGTGATCGACCATCATCATCTCGGTCGCGCGCTGCACGACGAGGGCGTCAAGGAGGTGCTGGTTACCATCATCGGCGACCTCAGGATGGTCGAGCGCGAAGCGTTCTGGGGCGTGATGGACAATAAGCGCTGGGTCTATCCCTACGACGCCAAGGGCGAACGGCGGCCGTTCCGCGATTTGCCGAAATCCGTCGTCGATCTCAAGGACGATCCCTTCCGGAGCCTTGCCGGCGAGCTGCGCCGCATGGGCGGCTTCGCCAAGGACACCACGCCGTTCTCCGAATTCCTGTGGGCCGATTATCTGCGCAGAAAGCTGTCGCGCAAGGCTGTGGACGCCAATTTTGACAAGGCGCTCGAGAAGGCGATGTCCTCAGCCAAGAGCAAGGATGCGATCTATCTGCCCGGCTGGTGCGGACCGGCGGAGGATGATTAGGCGCAACGCTCACATCGGAACGGCATGCGGCGCCACAGACCGGATCCGATCACAGTCTCTTGAGCGAAACCATCCCTCTGTCCGCGCGAAGCGGTGCTGAAACAAAGCCGTGTCATCTGTTGGTGTCGTCGAGGTCATACAGGAGGCCGAAATGCGCCGTCTGGTTTTCGCCGTTGCCCTGCTCGTGGTCGCTTCAGCCGGGATCTCGGCATCGTTTGCCGCAGTACACCATGCCAAGACGTTGACATTTTCCGAGCGCTTTGCCCCGGCGCTCGAGTTGATGGCGAAGCGCTAGTCCGGCGCCCAGTGCTGCGCAGCCGCAGGCAGCGCAGTTGCGATGCCGCCACAGCGTGCGAGGGGCGGTCCGAGCCCGCTTGCGTAGCGGCGAAGCGCGCTTGACGTATCGCAAACAGGCTTTGATGCCGGCCGGTAAGGTCCGCCGGCATGACCGCCGAACCAGCCTTGCGCATCCGCGTCGCCGGGTGGCTCCGGATCATGCCGTCTGGAGACATGATGATGAGTCTGATTCTTCGCATTCTGTTTGTGTTTGCCGGAGCCGTCACCGCGCTGTTCGTCGCGCGTGACGCCCTGAACTTCACGATCATCCAAACCTTCGTCGCCATCCTGCTCATGACCGCCGTCGTGGCTCTCGGGAGCCTTTGGAGCCTGCGGCGAAAGGCCTGAGCGAGGCCTTCAACCAGCAGCGTCGCGATCGATTTTGCGCAAGCGGACAAAGGCGGCCCAGGCCCGCGGATAATCCTTGTCCGTGGGATCAATCGCAAGTAGCGCGCGGCATGCTTCCTTGATCTCCTCAGTCGAAGGACGCTTGGCCAGAACCCCGGAGGATTTGGCTTCCTCCCAGCGAGCCTCGATATCTTTCGCGAAAGCCAGGGCCTCGGCGCCCGTCCGCTTCTGCACCGATTTCGCCAGCGGATGGTCCGAGGGGAAGGTCGGCCATGCGGCCGGCGGCTGATCGACACGCCACGTCAATTCATCTGCTTGTCGCCCCTCCACGCCCGAACTTGAATGCTGTGCTACTGGCGCCCGTCCTGCCCCTGCAAACGCTGCCGAACCCGATGAGCCGGCCGATCTCTGCGGGGCCGCCAAACCTGGCGCGACCGCCGCTGTCTGTCCGGCCAGCTGGCCAAGCTGTTGTTCCATCGTTCCGCCGTTGGACTTGGGGATGATTTTTTCGACGGTCTTGATCATCGACAGCGCGCCTGGCGATATCAGCGTGTTCTGGTCGGCAATTTTGTCATCGGCCGCGGCTGGGCAGGGCTTGTAAGCAGAGCGCTGCGACGTCATCCGCCCGTCGTCGTCGATACGGGCAAAATCGATCGCGACGGTGTAAACGAACGCGACCTCGACATACTGCCTCTCTTTATCCATCGCCTTTACGGAGCCGCATACGTATCTTCCCCTGTCTGCATCGATCGTTCGCAGGCCGTTGAAGTGAGCTGAATTCGGCGCAATGAGGACGCGTAAGACGGCAGCCCGCGCCTTGCCATGCTCCGATTCGAACATGCTCCATATCTCGCTCGCGTCGATGAAGTCGGGCTGATAGTTCCATGCGTATCCGGCCGCGAAGAATGCCGTGCCAATACAGGTCGCGATAACAAATGCCCGCACGTTCATGAGAAGCCCCCAACAGGCACGACTCATCAGCGTCTCCGGTGACGGAAACTGCGCAAGTTGTGCCAAAGCGTTTGTGCTAGTTGAGGGTGAGATTCTTAATTAAACGTGTGCGATTGCGAAAACGCAGAGTTCCCGTCAAACGGGAACTCATCCGCTGGACTGCCGGCGATCCTTCCGCAGTCGCGGCGGTCACTCATTTCTTCGGCAGCCGTCCCATCAAATAGAATTCGTCATTCGGCCGCATGCCGGTGAAATTCGCCAGCCGGTTCGATAACGCAAAGAAGGCGGAGATTGCGGCGATATCCCAGATGTCGTCGTCGCTGAAGCCATGCGGCGCGAGCGCGGTGAAATCATCCTCGGAAATCCGCTGCGCATCGGCCGAGACCTTCATCGCGAAGTCGAGCATCGCCTTTTGCCGCGGCGTGATGTCGGCCTTGCGGTAGTTCGTGGCGATCTGGTCGGCGATCAGCGGGTTCTTCGCGCGGATACGCAGGATCGCGCCATGCGCAATCACGCAATATTGGCACTGATTCGCCGCCGAGGTCGCGACCACGATCATCTCGCGTTCGGCTTTGGTGAGGCCGCCGTCCTTCTCCATCAGCGCGTCGTGGTAGGCGAAGAAGGCGCGGAACTCGTCCGGGCGGTAGGCCAGCGTCAAGAACACGTTCGGCACGAAGCCGCTCTTCTCCTGCACGCCGAGGAGACGCGTGCGGATGTCGTCAGGCAGCGCATCGAGGGCGGGAGCGGAGAAGCGTTGCGCGGGCTTTGTCATGGGCATGGATTCCGGCTTGGGGCCGGCAACCATAGTCGATGCCGGCGCTATGCTCAACGTGACGCCAGGCTCGCAATGCCGGAGCTGGAAAACGAGCGTTGCTTTACCGCAGCGGCTTCTTCAGCAGCGAGAAGCGGTCCGGATCCAGCCCCATCGACGGTTGCAGCATCGGGGCTTCGACGTTGGAGAGCGTCTTCGCGGGCGGCGCCGAGAACACCGGATCGTTCGGCACGTCGCGCTGCGAGGTGGCACCGCGCCAGCGCTCGAGCACGGCGCCGACGAAATGCATGTCGTGACCGGAGGTGACGGATGGTACGCTGCTGATGGTGGCTTCGCCGCGCGGCAATTGATGCGGCGGCACCTCCTTGAAGCGCAGCCGCGTCGGCAGCGCGACACCTTCGCCGAATGCCAGCACTTCGCGGGTGCCGAGCGACGGCACGAACGAAAGCAGGTTGGCGGCGGCATCCGACACCGCGGCGCGCAGCAGCGCCTGGTCGCGCTCGTTGGCAAGACGCATCGTGAACAGCGTGTTGCACTGGGAGATGATAGTGGCGTCGAGCTCGGCCGGACGCTGGGTGATGAGGCCGAGATAAACGCCGTATTTGCGGCCTTCCTTGGCGATGCGCGACACCGCCTTGCGGGTCGGCCCGAAGCCCACATTACGATCGGCGGAGGCGTAGCGGTGAGCCTCTTCGCAGACGAACAGCATTGGCGAAACGCCGTCGCTCCACAGGCCGAAGTCGAAGGCCATGCGGCAAAGCACCGAGACGACGGAATCGATGACTTCGGCCGGGAAGCCGGCGAGCTGCATCACGGTCATCGGCTTGCCGTTCGCCGGCAGGCGAAACAGATGACTGATCACCTCGGCCATGGTGTCACCGCCGACGTTGGCGTTGTCGAACATGAAGGCGTAGCGCGGGTCGTTGCGGACCGCCTCGATGCGGGAGATCAGCTTGTGATAGATGATGCGCGAGGAGCGGTTCTCGAGTTTGCCCATGCGCTCATCGATCAGCGACATCAGATCGACCAGGCGATAGGGCACCGGCGTATCGACGGTGTAGCCGATCTGCTTGGGATCGATGCGCTTCAGGCCAATGCGATCGGCGTTCTGGTACTGGGTATAGACGCCCTTGGCGAGCGGAATGACTTCTGCGAGGACGTCGAGCTCCTCGGGCACGCCGGCGCGGCCGCCGAACAGCACGTCGACGATTTCCTCGAAATTGAACAGCCAGAATGGCAGTTTCAAATTGCGCGGATTGAGCACCAGCGCGCGGTCCCCGAAGCAGCGGCCATATTCGTTGTGCACATCGAGCAGGAAGATGCGCAGGTTCGGGCGCGCCTTAAGGATCTCGTTGAGCAACAGCGACACACCGGTCGATTTGCCGACGCCGGTCGATCCCAGCACTGCAAAGTGCTTGGAGAGCATTTCCTCGATGTCGACATAGGCGACGACGGAGCTGTCCTGCTGGAGGAAGCCGACATTGATCTGGTCGGAGCCGGTCGGCGCGTAGATCGTGCGCAGCTCCTGGCTCGTGATCAGATCGACGGAATCGCCGATTGTCGGATAGTTGGTGACGCCGCGCTGGAATTTGGCCTTGCCGGTCGCGTTGAGGATTTCGCCCAGCAGGTCGACCGAGGCGATGGCGATCAAATTGTCGTTGCTCGACAGGTTTTCGCAGGACACCTCGGTGATCATCGCGACGATGACCGAGCTGGCGCAGCGGATACTGACGAACCGGCCGACAGTGGCCCGCACTTCCGAGACCGGCATGCGGCTTTCGGCCAGCAGCCCGACCCGGGCGAGCGATCCGCGAACCGAAATCACGCGTCCAAAAGATGTCACAATGAATGAACCTGGCAAGAGCAACGGGTTGACCCGGACTATGCACGGCCGTCGCTGGACAAACGGTTAAGCGGCAGGGGCCGGCGCTTCGTTAAATCCGCGACAATTCGGGTGCGAGGTTTGTTCCCAATGCATACTTCCTGGCAGAAGCGGCCGAGAAATGCTGCTTTTTCCCGGCCGTCGACACCGACAGGGTTTAAGGAAGATTTTACCATTCGGGCAGTCGGTCGCCTTGGGGGACGGGTCGTCATCTTGGATGGGCCGTCATTCGCTCGCAGTGACGACTTTTGATTTGTTGACGGGACCTAATCATTTGTACATTGGTGCAAATGAACCGGCAGCCTCAGTGCCGCCCACCGGCGCATGAGCGGATTGCCGCCGGCGCCAGCTCGAGGGATCCGATCCAGCGGATCGCAAGCCACGCCTTGGAGGACATCATGCAGCCCGAACCGATCCTCGATCTCGCTCATCTCGGCCACATGGAGCTGCTGACACCGAAGCCGGACGAGAGCCTGAAATTCTTCGTCGACGTGATGGGCATGACCGTCAGCGGGCAAAAGGGCGAGTCGGTCTATTTGCGCGGCTGGGACGACTATGAGCGCTATTCGCTCAAACTGACGGCGTCGAAGACATCGGGCATGGAGCACATGGCGTTACGCGCGCGCAGCCAGCAGGCGCTGGAGCGCCGAGTCGCGGCGCTGAAAGGGTCCGGGTTCGACATCGGCTGGATCGACGGCGACATGGGGCAGGGGCCGACCTTCCGCTGCCGCGATCCCGATGGACACATCGTCGAGCTCTATTACGAGACCGAATGGTATCAAGCGCCGCCCGAGCTGAAACCCGCACTGAAGAACCAGGCGCAGCGCTTTCCCGCTCGCGGCGTCAATGTCCGCCGCCTGGACCACCTCAATTGCCTCGCCGTGGACATCAAGGCGAACCGCGAGTTCTTCGAGAATTATCTCGGCTGCCGCCTCACCGAGCAGATCGTGCTGAACGACGGCCGCGAAGCGGCAATGTGGCTGACGATGTCGAACAAGAGCTACGATTTCGCCTATTCGCTCGACCATTCCGGCACGCCCGGCCGCTTCCACCACGTCACCTACGCGCTCGACAGCCGCGAAGAGATTTTGCGCGCCGCCGACATCTTCCTGGAGAACGGCATCCACATCGAGACCGGCCCGCACAAGCACGCTATCCAGCAGACCTTCTTCCTCTACGTCTACGAGCCCGGCGGCAATCGCGTCGAAGTCGCCAATGCCGGCGCGCGCCTCATCCTCGCGCCCGACTGGAAGCCAATCGTGTGGACGGAGGAGGAGCGCAAGAAGGGGCAGGCGTGGGGCCTGAAGACGATCGAGTCGTTCCATACGCATGGCACGCCGCCGGTGGAGCACAAGAAGTAGCGCTTAGTTCGCGGCGGCTCTCACACGCGCAATCGTCTCCTTCACGCCGGTCCACGCCGGCCTGTCCGGTGCAAACTGCTTGCGTAGAAAGGTGACCAGTTCCTCGACCTGCGTATCGCTCATGCTGTTCTTGAATGCGGGCATGTAGCCGAGATCGCTCGAAACCGGCTCGGCGATGCCGTGCAGGATGATTTGCACGAGATTGTCCGATGCGGCGCTGTGCAGATTGCTGTTGAGTGCCAGCGAGGGCCGGCTGCCGAACAGCGGCAGGCCGCCGACCTCATGGCAGACGGCGCAGGCGCCCTGATAGAGCCGCGCGCCTGTGGAGGAAGCAAGCGTGACCAGCGTTGACGCTTCAAGCCTGGTCGCGAGTGCGTCCTGCGTCGGCGTCCCGGTCGCGGTGTCATTGAACGAGTTGAGATAGACGGCCATGGCGCGGATGTCCTGGTCGGGCAGGGCTTTGAGGTCCCTGACGACAGGCGCCATCGGCCCGGCGGCGACGCCATGATATCGCGAGTGGCCGGTGCGCAAATAGACGAAAAGCTCGTCTTCGCTCCATGGGATCGGCGCGTGCGAGAGTGAGGTCAGCGGCGGCGCCTCCCAGCCCTCGGCAAAGCCGCCGGCAAGATAGGCGCCACGCTGCTCGGCGCCGAGCGCGTTGCGCGGCGAATGGCAGGCGCTGCAATGGCCGAGACCCTCGACGAGATAAGCGCCGCGATTCCAGACCTCGGATTTGGCAGGATCGGGCTTGAATTCGCGCGTCTGGTGGAACAGCGCATTCCATCCGGCAAGTAGCGGGCGGAGATTGAACGGGAAGGCGAGCGTATTCGCAGGCTGCGTCGCGCGCACCGCCGGCTGCGCCATCAGGTAGGCGTAGAGCGCCTGCATGTCGGCTTCGCTGGTCTTGGCAAAATGCGTATAGGGGAAGGCGGGATAGAGCTGCCGTCCGTCACGATGCAGCCCGTCGCGCATCGCGCGCTCGAACGCGGGATAGGACCAAGCGCCGATTCCGGTCTCGACATCTGGCGTGATGTTGGTCGCGTAGATCGTGCCGAACGGCGTCTCCAGGGCGCGGCCGCCGGCGTTGAGCGCACCGCCGATCGTGGTGTGGCACTCCGCGCAATTGCCGAGTGCGGCCAGTTGTTGCCCGCGCGCGATCGTCGCTGCGGAATAGACCGATGGGTCGGGCCGCGCGATCGGCGCGATGGCGCGGCCGGGCAAAACAGCCGCACCGATGCCAATCGCCGCGGTGCAGACGGCCGCGATCGTGGCGAAGATGCCGGCGCGTTTGGCGAAGGGGTTTTCCCAGACGCGGGATGGCTGTGGCGTAGCGGGAGCTGGCAGCGCCTGCGGCGTGGCTGGGGCGCCGCCGTGCAGCCCGTTGAGGATACGTTCAGGCGTGAACGGCGGCTCGCGAAAGCGCACGCCGGTGGCATCGAAGATCGCGTTCGCAATCGCGGCCGCACTCGGGACCGAGGCGGATTCGCCGACGCCGAGCGGCGGCTGGTCCGGCCGCGGCAGCAGCAACACGTCGATCTTGGGCACGTCAGGGAAGGGGATGATCGGATAGGCGCCCCATTCCCGCGCCGCGACTGCGCCGCGCTCGAACGAGACCTCCTCCATCAGCGCGCGGCTGGTGGACTGGATGACGTTGCCATGGATCTGGTGGCGCACACCGTCCGGGTTGATCATCAAGCCGGAGTCCTGCCCCGCGACGACTCGCGTGACGCTGACCTCGCCGGTCGACTTGTTGACGGCAACGTCGGTGACCCAGGCCGACCACGCCGCGCCATAGCCGGGAAATTTGCTGTGGACGTAGAGCGCATAGGCAAAGCCGCGCCCATGCACGATCTCGCCGTCTTTCTCTTCGCGCACCGGCCGCGGCGTCCAGCCCGCGCGCTCGGCGACCGCATTGACGAGATCGACCGCGCGCTGCTCCTTCAGATAACGCAGGCGATATTCGATCGGGTCGACGCCGGCCTCGGTCGCGGCCTCGTCGATATAGGATTCATGCGCAAAGGTGTTCGGCAGGGCCGAGACGCCGCGAAACCAGGACGCGCGCACGATCGGCGCCATGTCGTGGGCGACGACGCGCATGTGGTCGTAATCGTAAGGCGGGATCGCTGTGCGGTCGCCCATCTGGAGGACGTCCGGCTTCGGCGATATCCGCCCCGTCAGCAACAGCGCCAACGTCGGCGCGGCATTCGAGGGATAGCGCGTGGCGAGATCGTAAGCAGCGACGTCACCCTCCGCGTTCAGGCCGCCCTTGACGTCGATGAGCTGTGCGGTGCCTTTGGGCTCCCAGGCGTGTTCCTGCTCGCGCGTGAGCTGCACGCGCACCGGCCGGCCGACCGCGCGCGAGAGCAACAGCGCGTCCGCGGTAACATCGTCGGCGCAGTTGCGGCCGTAGCAGCCGGCCGCCTCCAGCCTGATGACCTCGATCTCGCTCTCGGGACGCTCGATCAGCAGCGACAGGTCGCCGCGCAGCACGTGCGGATTTTGCGTGCCCGACCAGACGCGGATGTTGCCGTCCTGGAAGTCGGCGACCGCGCAGGACGGGCCGATCGAGGCATGCATCTGATATGGCCAGACGTAAGTGCGCTGCATCGGCTTGGCGGCACCGGCAATGGCTGCATCGACGTCGCCCTTGTCGATCAGCGTGCGCGGCGTCGACGGGTTGGCTCGCAGCGCCGTCTCGACGTCGGCGAGATCGGTCAGTTCAGGCGTCGGTCGCCAGCTCACCGCAAGCTGCTCGGCCGCACGGATCGCGTTCTCCTCGCGCTCCGTGACGATTCCGACGAAATCGCCGATCCGCACGACGGCTATGATGCCGGGAATGTCGCGCACCGAGGATTCGTCGACCGAAATCAGGCTGGTGCCGACGAACGGGCCGGCGTCGACGCCGGCATAGGGCGGGCGCACCACGCGGCCGTGCAGCATGCCTGATACACGGATGTCGTGCACGAAGGTCAGCTCGCCCGTGGCCTTGGCCGGCAGGTCGACGCGGGGCATCGATTGGCCGACAATGGCGTAATCGCCGACCTGCTTGACGGCGACATCGTCGGCAAGCTCGAGACGAATCGTCTCTCCGCCGATCAACTCGCCATAGCTGACGCTGCGATTGTCGCGCCCGCGCACAAGGCCGTCTTCGATCCTGAGATCGGCTGCCGGCAACTCGAGGCGCTCGGCCGCACGTGCGATCAGGAAGTGTCGCGCCTGCGCGGCGGCTTTGCGCAGGGGAACGGCGGTGATCTGGATAGTCTCGCTCGCGATCGTGGCGCCCTGGTTCGGCACCGTTGCGGTATCGCCGAGCACCACGATGACGCGGGCAAAGGAGACGTCGAGCTCTTCAGCCACGATCTGCCCAAGCGCCGTGCGGATGCCGGTGCCGAGATCGACATGACCGTTGTAGGCTGTGACCGAACCGTTCGCGGTGATGCGGACGAAGGTCTCGGAGGTGCACTCGTCCACGGTGCGGACGACGACGAGCGAGCCGGATTGCAGCTCAGCTCCGTTCGGATGCGGGGAGGCCATCAATCACCGGCCTCGGCGAACTGGCCGGACGCACGCATCACTGCGCGAAGGATCTCGATATGCGTTCCGCAGCGACAGAGATTGTAGCGCAGCGCCGCCAGCGCCTCCTGCTCGGTAGGCCTCGGGTTGATCGCAAGCAGCGCCTTGGTGGTCATGATCATGCCGTTGAGACAGTAGCCGCATTGCGCGGCCTGTTCGTCGATGAAGGCCTGCTGCACCACATCCGGCTTGTCGCGCGTACCAAGCCCTTCGAGCGTCACGATGTCGCGGCCGGCGCAGCCACTGATCGGAATCACGCAGGAGCGCGCCGCCGCGCCATCGATCAGGACGGTGCAGGTGCCGCATTCACCGAGGCCGCAACCGTATTTCGGACCGTTGAGCGCGAGATCGTTGCGCAGCACGTAGAGCAGCGGCGTGTCTCGCGCCGCAGTGATCTCGCGGATTCTGCCGTTCACGGTGATGCGGATCGGTGTCTGCGTCATCCTCGTTCCCAAGTCGACTCGTCGAGCGCCGCGGCCAAAGCTTCGCGAAAATTCCAAGCTCGCTCAAAATCTACGTTGCGACGATACCGTTTGTACACAAACGTGCAAGCCGTGCATGCCGCAGTGCAGCGCGAATGCCTTCTTTGTGGACAGAGCGGATAGGCAAATGAGGTTTTATGCGGCAGGCGTATGTTTTGAGCCGCACCGCCGCTTGACAGCCATCGGGAGGGCGCGCAACATCGTTCGTGTACAAATGATAACTGCACTGTCGGCTGGCTTTGACATGGTGACTGAACCTACGAGCGCCGCCATCGACAAGATCCGCTGCGATGCGTGTCCGGTGATGTGCTACATCAAGCCGGGCGCGGCGGGCGCCTGCGACCGCTATGCCAATCACGAGGGCAAGCTCGTCCGCGTCGATCCGCATGTGATCCTGGAGCGCACCGTGTCGCATGGCGGCAAGCTCGTTCCGTTCAGCCGCACCGAAGATTGGGACGGCAAGATCGTCCACGAGCCTTCCACCTTTGTAACCGCGATCGGGGCGGGTACGACCTATCCCGACTACAAACCGGCGCCGTTCATCGTCTCGGCGGAGGTCGACGGCGTCGACATGGTGACTGTCGTCACCGAGGGCATCTTTTCCTATTGCGGCATCAAGGTGAAGATCGACACCGACCGTTATCTCGGGCCGGAGACGGCGACCGTCCGTGCGCAAGGCGAGGCGGTCGGCCATGTCACCACCAGCGAATACGGTTCGCAGATGCTGTCGCTCGGCGGCGTGCATCATCTGACCGGCGGCTCCAAGAAAGAAGGCCGCGTCACCTGCGACACGTTGATGGACCTCGCCAATTGCAAGGCGGTCGAACTCACCATCGACGGCGGCGCGAGCGTGGTGGTGCAGGCGGGCCAGCCGCCGATCGTCAACGGCATGAAAGAAGAGCGCATGCGCGTTGGCTGCGGCTCGGCGACGATCGGCATGTTCGCCAAGCAATGGCACGGCAAGGTCGATGAAGTTGTCGTGGTCGACGACCATATCACCGGCGTGCTCTCGGAGCACCAGGCCGGCAAGCTGCTCGACATCGCCGACACCGGCATCAAGATGAAAGGGCGCCGCTCGACGCCCGGCCGCTATTTCCAGGTCGCCGATCCCGGCACGGGGTGGGGCGGCACCAACATCTCTGATCCGCTCGCAATCCTGGGACCGTTCGACGCGAAGGAGGCCAAGCCTGGCCTCTCCATGCTGATGGTCTCCACGACGGGCGAGCACTCCTCTTACTATGTGCTCGACGAGGCCTTGAAGCCGGTCGAGACCGAGATGCCTGATGATTTGAAGTTCTCGGTCGAGCGCATTCAGGAGAATTGCGAGCCGGCGCTGTGTACGGTGCTGTTCATGGCGGGAGCCGGTGGTTCCTTGCGGGCGGGCGTGACCGATAATCCGGTGCGGCTGACGCGCTCGGTGAAGGACGCGCTGACACGCGTCACCAGCGGCGGCGCGCCGGTCTATGTCTGGCCCGGCGGCGGCATCACCTACATGGTCGATGTGACCCAGATGCCGGCGGGGGCATTCGGTTACGTGCCGACGCCCGCGCTGGTCGCGCCGATCGAATTCACGATGAAGCTGTCGGACTATGCAGCGCTCGGCGGGCACATGGATTATGTGAAACCGCTCTCCGAAGTTCAGGGCGGCGACGATGTCCGACAATTGCCCTGGCAAAACCCGATTCCGGGACCTCGGGCATGACAAGGCTCCCGCAAATCGCGTTGCTGTCTGATGGCCGGCGTCTGCATTTGCAGGATGGACCGATTGATTTGGTCGTCGAGGCGAGGGGTGCCTCCGACGCAGTGCGTGCAGCCTACGAGGCTGCGGCCGAACGGTTCACCGGGCTTCTCGACGAGCTCTGCGCGGAACTGCCGGAGCTGCGGAGCGCTGTCGAGGCGCGGACCTCGTTGAGAGGCGTTGTGGCGCGTCGCATGCACGCCGCGGTGGCGCCCTATGCCGCTGATGGCTTCATCACGCCGATGGCCGCTGTGGCCGGCAGCGTGGCGGAGGAGGTGTTGGGCGCGATGCTGGGCGCGGCATCGCTCGATCGGACCTATGTCAACAATGGCGGTGACATCGCCCTGCATCTCGGTGAGGGCGCGCATTTTTCGGTGGGCCTGATGGACCGGCCCGATCGCGACGGCGTGATGCGGACAATCAGGGTGGACGCCGATGATCCCGTGCGCGGCATTGCGACCAGCGGACGGCACGGCCGCAGCTTTTCGCTCGGAATCGCCGATGCGGTGACCGTATTGGCCGGAACGGCGTCGCAAGCCGATGCCGCCGCGACGATCATTGCAAACGCCGTCGATCTGCCGGGGCATCCCGCGGTCATCCGAAAACCTGCGAACGAACTTCAGCCAGACAGCGATCTCGGCGGGCGGCTCGTGACCCGTGACGTCAGTGAATTGTCGCATAACGAGATCACCACCGCGCTCGAATCTGGCGCGGAATGTGCACGGCAATTATTCGATCGCGGATTGATCGAGGGTGCCGTGTTGCAGCTTTGTGGTGATATGCTTGTCATCGGGACCAAGGATATTGAACGGCAACGACCGCGCCCGCTTGTACAAGAGAACGCGGTTCATGCCTGAACAGGGAAGCGGCTTGAGGAAACAATCATGAGCGCGATCATCCGCAAGATCGTCACCGTCGTCGAAGAGACGCAGATGGAGATGGGCCGCCAGGTCTCGCCGCCGACGCGGCGTGCGGCGGCAATCGCCGTGATCGAGAACCCGTTTGCTGGAAAGTATGTCGAGGATCTCTCGCCGCTGATCGCGATTGGCGAAGAGCTCGGCGAACTGCTGTCGAAGCGCGCGGTGGCGGCGCTCGGCATCGACGGTACTAAGGCGCAGAGCTATGGCAAGGCCGCGGCCGTCGGCGAGAACGGCGAGTTGGAGCATGCAGCCGCCATCCTTCACCCGAAAATGGGCGCGCCGGTGCGCAAAGTGCTAGGCAAGGGCGCTGCGCTGATCCCGTCGTCGAAGAAGCGCGGTGGACCCGGCACGACGCTGGACATTCCGCTGGGCCACAAGGATGCAGCCTTCGTGCGCAGTCATTTCGACGGCATGGAAGTGCAGATCAACGATGCGCCGCGCGCCAATGAGATCATGGTCGCGGTCGCCGTCACCGACAGCGGCCGTCCTTTGCCGCGCGTCGGCGGGCTGACGGCTGCGGAGATCAAGGGCGAAGACGGACTGCGTTAATCTTTTCAGAAAAGTGGAGGTTGGGATGCGAGCAAAGAACTATTTTGTCGGCGCGGCGTTCGCGCTGTTGGCAAGCGGCATGGCTCATTCGGCCCTGGCGCAGGACATCAAGATCGGCGAGATCAACAGTTATTCGTTGCTGCCGGCGTTCACCGAGCCCTATCGCAAGGGGTGGCAGCTCGCGGTCGAAGAGATCAACGCGGCCGGCGGCATCAACGGCAAGAAGCTGGTCGTCATCTCCAAGGACGATAGCGGCAAGCCGGCAGATGCGCAGACCGCGGCAAACGAGCTGGTGTCGAGCGAGGGCGTGGCGATGCTGACGGGTACGTTCCTGTCGAACATTGGTCTTGCGGTCAGCGACTTCGCCAACCAGAAGAAGGTGTTCTTCCTGGCGGCCGAGCCGCTGACGGACGCCATCACCTGGTCCAAGGGCAACAAATACACGTTCCGACTGCGTCCTTCCAACTACATGCAGGCGGCGATGCTGGTGGAAGCAGCCAGCAAGCTGCCGGCAAAGCGCTGGGCGACGATTGCGCCGAACTATGAATACGGCCAATCCGCGGTCGCGGTGTTCAAGAAGCTGATGTCGGAGAAGCGGCCGGACATCCAGTGGGTCGACGAGCAGTGGCCGCCGCAGGGCAAGATCGACGCGGGTCCGGTGGTGCAGGCGGTTGCCGCGGCCAATCCGGAAGCGATCCTCAACGTCACCTTCGGAGCCGATCTCGTCAAGCTCGTGCGTGAAGGCAACACCCGCGGCCTGTTCAAGGGACGCGAAGTTGTGTCCTTCCTGACCGGCGAGCCCGAATATCTCGACCCGCTCAAGGAGGAGACGCCCGAGGGCTGGATCGTCACCGGCTATCCCTGGTACTCGATCAAGACGCCCGAGCACGACGCGTTCCTGAAGGCGTATCAGGCCAAGTACAACGACTATCCGCGTCTCGGCTCCATCGTCGGCTACCAGACCATCAAGTCTGCGGCGGCGATCCTGGCGAAGGCCAATTCGACCGATCCAGAGAAGCTGATCGCTGCGGCGGAAGGACTGTCGATGCCGTCGCCGCTGGGCGAGATCACCTTCCGCAAGATCGATCACCAGTCGACGCTCGGTGCCTATGTCGGCAAGACCGCGCTGAAGGACGGCAAGGGCGTGATGGTGGACTCGTCTTACAAGAAGGGCGCGGACTATCTGCCAAGTGATGCCGAAGTCGAGAAGCTGCGTCCGAAGGATTGATCTCCGCTGCCGTAGGGTGGGTTAGCCGCAGGCATAACCCACCACGGTCTGTACCCGCAGGACCACAAGAGGTGGGTTACGCTGCGCTAACCCACCCTACGAAGCTCTCTCTCCCCGCAAGCGGGGAGAGGTGATGCAACACCAACCCGGACCGCCGATGGCCTTTTACGTCGTACAGTTTCTGACCGGTCTCGCCAGCGCAGCGTCGCTGTTTCTGGTGGCGTCGGGCCTGTCGATCATCTTTGGCGTAACGCGGATCGTGAATTTCGCGCACGGTGCCTTCTACATGATCGGCGCCTATATCGCCTTCACACTGACGGAGCGCCTATCGGGGACGTTCGGATTCTGGGGCGGGATCGTCATCGCAGCGCTTGCCGTGGCGGTGATCGGCGTCATTGTCGAGATGGTGCTGCTCCGGCGCATTTATCACGCGCCCGAGCTGTTCCAACTGCTCGCGACCTTCGGCCTGACCTTGATGGTTGAGGACCTCGTCGTCCTGATCTGGGGCCCAGACGATCTCGTGGGACGCCGTGCACCCGGCTTCAAGGGGGCGATCGACTTCTTCGGCCAAAACATCCCGAGCTATGATTTATTCTTGATCGTGCTCAGCCCGGTCGTGCTCGGCATTCTCTGGCTTTTGTTTCAGCGCACGCGCTGGGGCGTTCTGGTGCGCGCAGCGACGCAGGACCGCGACATGGTCGCAGCGCTCGGCGTCAACCAGAAATGGCTGTTTACATCCGTGTTTGCGGTCGGCGTTTTCCTGGCCGCGCTCGGCGGCGCGCTCCAGATTCCGCGCGATGCCGTGCATCATGCGATGGATTTGCGTATCATCGTCGAGGTTTTCGTCGTCGTGGTGATCGGCGGCCTCGGCAGCATCATCGGCGCTTTCGTCGCGGCGGTGCTGGTCTCCGAGCTCAACGCCTTCGGCATCCTGATCTTTCCAAAAATCTCCATCATCCTGGTCTTCCTGGTGATGGCGGCGGTGCTGATCGTGCGGCCCTGGGGCCTGTTCGGCAGGCCCGAGGCCCCCGCGCGCAAGACGCCGGGTCTCACCGTCAATCCCTGGCGACCGCTGACGTCGAACGAGCGGCTGGCTGCGCTTGCAACGCTCGTCATCGCGGCGACGCTGCCGCTGTTTGCCGGCAATTATGCACTGACCGTCGGCTCGGAGATCGCGATCTCAGTGATCTTCGCCGTCAGCCTGCACTTCCTGATGTCGGTCGGAGGACTCGCCTCCTTTGGCCACGCCGCCTATTTCGGCCTCGGCGCTTACGGCGTTGCTTTCCTGGCCAAGATGGCGGGACTGCCGATGATCGTCTGCCTGTTGCTCGGTCCGCTGCTCGGCTGCATGGGGGCTGCCGTGTTCGGCTTCTTCGCGGTGCAGCTCTCCGGCGTCTATTTTGCGATGCTGACGCTCGCCTTCGCGCAGATCGTCTGGTCGATCGCGTTCCAATGGGTGAGCGTCACCGGCGGCGATAACGGCATCCTGGGCGTCTGGCCGGCGAGCTGGGCGGCGAGCCCATCGCATTTCTACTGGCTGTCGCTCGGCATTGCGGCACTCGTGACGATCGCGTTGCGGGCGATGGTGTTCTCGCCGTTCGGCTATGCGCTGAGGGCGACGCGCGACTCGGTGCTGCGCAGCGAAGCGGTCGGCATCAACGCCAAGCGGATCCAATGGACGGCCTTCGTGATCGCGGGCACGACCGCCGGCATCGGCGGCGCGCTGTTCGCCTACCTCAAGGGCAGCGTCTTCCCGGACAATCTCGGCATCTCGCTCTCGGTCGATGCCCTCGTCATGGTGCTGCTCGGCGGCGTCGAGACCGTGTCGGGCGCAGTGATCGGCGCCATCGTCTACAAGGCTTTGAACATCTGGCTGGTCAGCCAGACCGACCTGTCAAAACTCGTGCTCGGCGGCTTCATCGTTCTGATCGTCGTCGTCTTCCCCAAGGGCATCGTCGGCATGCTGGAGATGCTGGCGCAGCGTCGCAGGAAGGCATCGCCGCCGGGGTCACCCTTGCTTGCCAAGCCGATCGAGTCCGCCGAATGAGCCTCGCCCCCCCACTTCTCGCGGTCGAAGGACTGACCAAATCCTATGGCGGCGTCCACGCCGTGCGCGGCGTCTCGTTCTCGCTACGCGCCGGCGAAATCCTGGCGTTGATAGGACCGAACGGCGCGGGCAAGAGCACCTGTTTCGACATGCTCAACGGACAGAACAAGCCTGATAGCGGCCACGTCCGCCTGCTCGGCGAAGACACGACCGGCAGGAAGCCGCGCGAGATCTGGCGGATGGGCGTGGGCCGCACCTTCCAGATCACCGCGACCTTCGCGACCATGACGGTGCGCGAGAACGTTCAGGTCGCGCTGGTCTCGCACGGCAAGCAGCTGTTCAATCTCTGGGGCTCGGCGCCGAACTTCGACCGCGGCGAAGCCGGGCGACTGCTGGAACTGGTCGGCATGGGCGGCTATGCGGATCGTCCCTGCGGTGAGCTTGCCTATGGCGATCTCAAGCGGCTCGAGCTCGCCGTCGCGCTCGCCAACCAGCCAAAGCTCCTGCTGATGGACGAGCCGACCGCCGGCATGGCACCGCGCGAGCGTGTCGATTTGATGCGGCTGACCGCGCAGATCGCCCGGGAAAAATCGATCGGCGTTCTCTTCACCGAGCACGACATGGACGTGGTGTTCGAGCACGCCGATCGCATCATCGTGCTCAACCGCGGCACGCTGATCGCCGAGGGCTCGCCGGCCGAAGTCCGGGGCAATCCGCAGGTGCAGGCGGTCTACCTCGGCGAAGGCCTCCTTTACGAGGCCGGGCATCGCGAGGGAGCATCGGCATGAAGCTCACGGTCGAGGGGCTCAATAGTCATTACGGGCCGGCCCATATCCTGTTCGACATCGGTTTCGAGGTCGGCGAGGGGGAAGTGGTGGCGCTGCTCGGCCGCAACGGCGCCGGCAAGTCGACGACGTTTCGCTCGATCGTCGGGCTCGTCGCGCAGCGCTCGGGCCGGATCATGTTCGAAGGCAAGGATGTCTCGGCACGTCCCACACATGGGATTGTGCGGGACGGGCTTGGCTACGTGCCGGAGGAGCGGCGTATCTTCACCGACCTGACGGTAGAAGAAAATCTCGAAGTCGGCCGCCAGCCGAAGCGCCCGAACGCGCCGCACTGGACCCGCGACAAGCTGTTTTCGCTGTTCCCAAACCTGGGCGAGATGAAAAATCGCCCGGGCGGCCGCATGAGCGGCGGTGAGCAGCAGATGCTCACCATCGCACGCACGTTGATGGGCAATCCGTCGCTGGTGCTGCTGGACGAGCCCTCGGAAGGCCTGTCGCCGAAGATCGTGGAGCAGATGGTTGATGCCATCCTGACCATGAAGAAGGAGGGCGTCAGCATCGTCGTCTCCGAGCAGAATCTGCACTTTGCGCGGCTGATCTCCGATCGCGCCTATATCATCGAGCGTGGCCGCATCTGTTTCGGCGGCACCATGGCCGAGCTCGACGCGCGTCCGGATATCCGCGACGCGCATCTGTCGTTGTGAAGGCAAAGGGCAAGGGCATCCAGCGAATGGCGAGAAGCGTCGCGGCGAAGAAAAGCGTCAAACCGGCAAAGCCGCCTTACGTGCTCGATGAGCAGGTTGGCTTCATCCTTCGCCAGGTCTGGCAGCGCCACAGCGCGATCTTCTCTCGCGAGATAGGCACCAATATTACGCCGACGCAATGGGCGGCACTGTCGAAGCTCGCCGAGGCCGGGCCATGCTCGCAGAACCAGCTCGGGCGCCTCACGGCGATGGATGTGGCGACGATCAAGGGCGTGATCGATCGTTTAACGGCGCGCGGCCTCACCGAGACCAGCCAGGATCCCGAGGACGGACGGCGGCTTTTGGTCAGCCTGACGCGCGCCGGGCAGCAGCTGGCGGAAAAGGTGGCGCCGAATGCGCTCGCGATCACACGGGAGACACTGGCGCCGCTCGAGGCAAAGGAGCGCGAGATGCTGATGGCCCTGTTGAACAAGCTGCGCTGAGGCGCGACTAACCTCGGTGAAGGTCTTGTCGAGGTTTTGATATGAGAGCGGCGACCCGCTTTGCGATGGCTCTGAGTACGAGTGCGGTGCTGGCAAGCCAGTGTGCTCCCGCCCTGGCGGCGCAAGCCTATGAGGGGTTCTGGGCGTCAACCAAAAAGGATTGCCGCGACCAGGACAGCGCCAACCGCATGAGCATCGAGGGCGGCAACCGCCTCTATTGGTACGAGACCCGGTGCCGCGCCAGTGAGATCACTGCCGACGGGAAGCTCGCCTGGAAAATGAAGCTCGCCTGCGAAGGCGAGGGCGAGAAGTATCGCTCCAGTCCCCGGGTCTCCATTGCCGCGGATGGCAAGCTGGTGATGGACAACAGCCCGGTCGGGCCAGGCAATCGCCAGACCTACGTGCGTTGTGAAATCGCAAAACCGCGGTGAGGCCCTTACGTCTTCCCTGGCCATTTGGCGCGATAGCGGATTTCGCTGCCGTCGGCGAGCCGTCGCCACGTTCCGAACTCCGGCGTATGCGGAGCCCAGGCCGTCAGTCCGATCGGGTACACTCGGCTGGGCTGTCCCTGGATGTTGACGGCGAGCTGCCGGTGCAAGGTTCGGAACGCCAGTTCGACTTCGCCTGCGATAACGGGCTGATCGCCGTCACGATGGAAGCCGGCCGGGTTCAATTCGCCCGGCATGGTGTTGAGGTCGGTCTGCAATTCGATAGTGATGTCTTGCGGTGATTTCGGCACCGTTGCGCCGGCCGGAAGGCGAACCTCGAACACGAGCAGGGGAGTGGCGCCGTTCCGGTTGAGCCAGGGTGTGGCCGTCATGTACGCGACGCCCATGTAAGTGGCCGCAACGGCAACGCAGAGCAGGGCGACAACGCCGAGCGACTTCAGGCTGTTGCGCGCGAGACCGCTATTGCTTGCATCCGCGCCGGAACGCGTCACCAGCCAGCTGGCAAGCACCACGCCAGCGATCGCGCCGATGGGTGAGTAGACGAACAGTGCCAACAGACCAGACGTGATCGGGTCCGCCCGGTTGCCCAGATCGAGCAGTGAAAACAGCACAAAGGTCGCGACATAACCTCCGACCGCACCGGCAACGCCGGCAGCAATCCGCGACGAATTCTTCATGTCTGCCTCGACGTCCAGCAATGAACTGCCTGCGTTAGACGCAGCAGGCTGGTGACTTGTTCAATGCTTTCAGGGGACCGCGCGGAGCGGCGAGCCGCTCCGGCTGCGTCACTTCGCCACCACCTCGGGTACCCTGCCGGCCGGTGGGGTGTTGCGGCTGCGCTGGGTGCGCACGATACCGTCGATAATGGTCATGCCGATGCCCGGGAGGTCGCCGAGCTGCACGCTGTCCAAAATGTTCTTGCCGGCCGAGTGCTGCGCCTTGTCCATGATGACGAAGTCGGCGGAACGGCCAACTTCGATCAGGCCGCAATCCAATTCGCGCATCCGCGCCGTGTTGCCGGTGGCTAGGCAAAACGCGACCTCGGCCGGCAGGTCGCCAAGCGAGGACAGCATCGAGACCATCCGGAGAATGCCGAGCGGCTGTACGCCGGAGCCGGCCGGCGCGTCGGTGCCGAGGATGACGCGATGCAGATCGCCCATCTCGCGCGCGATGCGCAACGTGAACAGCGCCGAGCGCTCATTGCCGTTGTGCACGAGCTCGAGGCCACGCTTGCAGCCCTCGCAGATGCAGCGGATCTGGTCGTCGGGAAGGGCCGTGTGGCCGCCATTGATGTGGCCAACCACATCGGTGTCGGCCTCCAGCACCACGTCCTTGTCGATCAGGCCGGAGCCGGGAATCGAGGGACCGCCGGTGTGGATCGTGCTCTGGATGCCGTATTTGCGGGCCCAACCGACCATTTTTCGCGCGGTGGGGCCGTCCTTGACGCCGCCCAGGCCAACTTCGCCGAGCAGCTTGACGCCGGCTGCGGCCAACTCCTTGAAGTCCTCCTCGACCATCTCGCATTCGATCACAGGCGCGCCGGCGTGAACCTTCACGCCGCCAGGCCGCAGATTCCAGAATGCGCGCTGTGCGAAGATCGCCATCGCCTTCAACCCGACGACGTCGCGCGGGCGGCCGGGCATATGCACCTCGCCGGCGGAAATCATCGTGGTGACGCCGCCATGCAAATTGCTGTCGATCCAGCCGATCTGGTTCTGGCGAGGCGTCCAGTCGCCTGCAACAGGGTGGACATGGCTGTCGATCAGGCCGGGCGCCACCGTGGTGCCGTTGGCCTCGACGATGGCGGTCGCGCCTTCGGTGTTGAGGTCCTTGAAGCGGCCGATCGCGGTGATCTTGCCGTTCTCGGCGACGATGGTGTCGCCGTCCAGGATCGGCTTTTCCAGCGCGCCGGACAGGATCAGGCCGATATTGCGGATCACGAGCTTCGAGGGTCCGGTGGCCTGGGGTGCGTCATGCGCCATGGAATGGGTCCTTGTCCTTAACTGCAACGCTTCCGATCTTGGGCAGCCTTGACCGCGGGATCAAGCCGGATTATTCATTAGTATACAAATGATCGTGTACAAACGACGCATAGCTGCCGCCTTGAGAACCGCCACGACGCGCCACGGAAGGGTGAGATGAGCAATTTCAATCAGGAAGCCGTTTTGAGCGTCCACCACTGGACCGACACGCTGTTCTCCTTCAAGACCACCCGCAGCCCGACCTTCCGCTTTCGCAACGGCGAATTCACCATGATCGGCCTCAAGGTCGGCGAGAAGCCGCTGCTGCGGGCCTACAGCGTCGCTAGCGCCAATTACGAGGACACGCTGGAGTTCTTCTCGATCAAGGTGCCGGACGGCCCGCTCACCTCGCGGCTCCAGCATCTGAAGGAAGGCGACGAGATCATCGTCAGCCGCAAGGCCACCGGCACGCTGGTCATCGACAATCTGGAGGACGGCCGCAACCTCTACCTCATCGGCACCGGCACGGGCCTTGCGCCGTTCCTGAGCGTGATCAAGGACCCCGAAACCTACGAGCGCTTTGAGAAAGTCGTGCTGCTGCACGGTTGCCGGCACGTGAAGGAGCTCGCCTATGGCGAGATGATCACCGAGACGCTGCCGAAGGACGAGCTGATCGGCGAGTACATCCGCAACCAGTTGATCTACTATCCGACCGTGACGCGCGATCCCTTCCGCAATCGCGGCCGCATCACCGACCTCATCACCTCGGGCAAGCTGTTTTCCGATATCGGCCTGCCGGCCTTGGAAGCCGCCCACGACCGCGTCATGATCTGCGGCAGCCCGGCGCTGGTGGCGGATACCCGCGTGCTCCTTGGCGAGCGGGGGCTGATCGAGGGCAATCACGGCGAGCCGGCCCAATTCGTGGTCGAAAAGGCGTTCGCCGAGCGCTAGGCTCGGAACTCCCGCGCAAGAAGACCGTATTTTCGCCGCCGGGTGCCCGTTGCGGCGCCGATTCGGCACGCGATACACTGCGGGAGCGAATCAGCGGAGTTCCCCCATGGTTGCGGACAGCGACAGCAACATCGCCTGGCACCGGGTTCAGTTGAAGAAGAACCGCGCCGAGTTGAAGGCACTTGAGACCGCGCGCTTCACGATGGGCGAGATCGCGTCTTCGAAGCGGAACGGCCAGACCCAGAAGGCGGTCGGGGAACTCAAGCGCAAGATCTTGCAATCCGAGCGCGTGATCGCCGATCACGACAAGCGCACGCGCCGTCCGCTCACCACCGACCTGCAAAGCCTCAGCAAGGGCAGCTGGAGCAATTGGGACGCCTACACCAATCAGCAGCAGCGCAAGATCGGCCCGCGTTCGCCCGGGCGGGGGTGAGACTGGACTCTTGCGCCTGCAGCGATGCCGAAGCGGAGGTTCCGCACCCCTTGCGTGGGCAATGACACGCACCATCTCGCTGAGACGCCATCAACCGCTCCGGTGATCACATGGCACCACGCCTCGATTTCACCAGCGAGGCCTTCTTTCGCGATCCGCCCAAGGCGATCGCAACGTTGCGCATGTCCGGTCCTGTGGTCGCGGCGCGATTTCCTTTCGTCAGCGACGTCTGGATCACCACGACCCATGAGGCCACGGCGCAAGTCCTGAAAGACGGCACCGATTTCACGCTGCGCAAGGAGGATGGCGACGTCGCAGGTTTGCGCTGGTGGATGCCGAACTACGTCAGAACCATCGCCAGCAACATGCTGACGATGGACGAACCGGACCACACGAGGCTGCGCAGCATCGTGGACGAGGCCTTCCGCCGCCGCGCGATCGTCGCGATGGAGCCGCGTATCCGCGCCGTCGCGGATGGTCTCGCCGACGAGCTGTTCTTGGCGGGAAGCCCGGCCGATCTCGTCCAGCGCTATGCCCGCATCCTGCCGCTCGCGGTGATCTCCGAGCTGTTGGGATTGCCATTGGCCGATCGCTCTCGCTTCATCGCTTGGGCTAATACGATGTCCTCGCTCACGAACGTCGCCAGCTTTTTCCGCATGCTGTTCGCGTTCCGCAAGATGCGAGCCTACCTCGAACGGCAGTTGCAGATTGCCCGCGTGCGGGGCGGCGAGGGCCTGATCGCTGAGCTGGTCCGGGTCGAGCGTGAGGGCGGCCAGATCACGCCGGACGAAATGGTCTCGATGGTGTTCCTGCTGCTCGCGGCGGGCTCGGAGACCACCACGCATCTCATCAGCGGTTCGGTCTACGAGCTCCTCAGAAATCCTGGCGTCCGCGACTGGCTGGCACAGGACTGGAGCCGCGTCGGACTTGCGGTGGAGGAATTCCTGCGCTTCGTGTCGCCGGTGCAGTTCTCGAAGCCGCGCTATGTGAGGCGGGATATCGAGCTCGCGGGCGTGCGTCTGAAGAAGGGCGATCGCGTCATGGTGATGCTCGCCGCCGCGAACATGGACCCGGCGATGCATGATCGTCCCGAGAGCCTCGATCTCGCGCGCAAGCCGAACCGTCACATCTCCTTCGGAACGGGAATCCATTTCTGCCTTGGCCATCAGCTGGCCCGGATCGAGGCAGCGTGTGCCCTGGAAGCGCTGTTCGTGCGATGGCCGAAACTTGGCTTTGCTGTGGACGTGTCTCAGATCCACTGGCGCAAGCGACCCGGCATGCGTGCGATCGCGAACCTCCCTGTCGTGCCGGACGGCTACAGAGCACAGGCGACAGCGTCAGCTGAATCGATGATGGTTCGTTCCCAGCCAACGGCGTGCTGAGACTTACACGCCCTCGAAAATTTTTCTGTACCCGGTCGCTAGGAACGGCATGTCGCTGCTTTAGTTGTTTTTGGGACATCGGAAGCCGGACGAGTTCCTCCGGTCGATGTCGCAGAACCAACAACAGGAGACAGCATCATGACTGGCAAGATGCCACCTGTTCCCGCCGAGAACCAAAGCCCGAAGGGAACCGGCGACGCCAAGCAAGTGTCCTCGACTGCCCCGCGCGGCCAGCAGCGTGCGCAAAATCCGGATCAGCAAGGGCAGCAGGGCAACATCAAGCAGAACACCACCAACCAAGGCTATCAGCAAGATCGCTGAGGAGCGGACCTTCATGTCGACATCCACCAAGACACAGAACAGCATCCGTCAGGGCGGACCTGGCGCATCGCATGAGAATGCGAAGACACCGCTCGAAGTGAAGAAGCCACCGGCGGACGACCCGCAGCGCAAGCACAGCCGCGTCTCCGGCGGAGGTGGCGAGCACGATTCACACCACAGGCATGACGAGGCCGGAAAAGGCGGAGGCAGGTGAGACATGACCAGTAAGCAACCCAAACTCTATGCACCGACCGAAAAGGATCTGCACGACAACCCCATGATCGGTGGATCGAAAGGCGCAACAATGGCCGGTATCTCGCCTGAGGACCTCGAGGACGCCCTGGGCGAGAACACGATCGAAGGCGACGTCGAGAACGACGTGAACGCCGCTGGCGGTATCGACAAGGACGTCGCACGCAGTGGCGCCCACCGAAGAGGCCGCTAGCTCTGGAGGACAAGCATGCAAGGCAAGAAGACCCACGAGCAACAGGTTCGCATCCTCGAGCGCAAGCCGGATGTTCCAGACGCGCGAGAGCTTGAACAGGCCCTTGGCCACAATCCCGAGGACACGGCGGTTCACCGAGCGCGACCTGAGGCGCGGCAGAGTGAATTTCCGGTGAGCCGGGGCGGCCTCAACCAGGAAAGCGACCACAACAAGCACAACGATACCGGCCAGAGCGGCCACAAGCCGCCGAAACCAACGCCGGCACAGCAGAAGCACTGAGCCTCACGGGCGATCAAAGCAAGAGGAGAAAAAGATGCCAGGTGGTCATGGCAGCAAGACGCATTTCAGATCGGGCATGCACGGCAAGGGCGACGGCACCGGCGCCATGACCGACGTGCCCAAGGAGAAGATCGGCGACAATATGGTCCTGTCGAACCGCGACAAGAAGCAGCATTCGGACATTCGCGGCATGGACGGCAAGGCGATCCAGACGGATCAATACCAGGATCACTCGGCTAACCGGCTCGATGAGGAATCCAAGGACGACGATACCTGAGAGAGGCGCTCCTCCCGCTAAACTTGCGGACCGGTCTTCAGCCGGTCCGCTTTTTTGTCGGCCCGAGATCACGCTCCCAGCCGAACACGGAGCGGCCGTCGAGATCGGGCGAGGCCGCACGCTCTCCGGCGATATAGGATTCGACCGACGGCCCGCGCGCGGTGCGCTCCAGCCGCCGCGCCTGGTCGTCGAGGCGCTTGATCGCCTGCATCTCTTCCTCGCGTCCGAGCTTTGCGTTCTGAATCGCCCCCTTCAGCACGCGAATGGTTTCGTCATAGACCTTAATTGGAACAGGGTAGGGATGCCGGTCCTTGCCGCCGTGGGCGAGCGAGAACCGGGCGGGATCGTTGAAGCGATAGGGCGCGCCGTGCACCACTTCGGCCACCATTGCCAGCGAGCGCACGGTACGCGCGCCAACGCCGGGCGTCAGCAGCAGCTCCGGAAAATCGATCGGGCCGCGCTCGGCCGCGGCCGCGAGTGTGCCGTGCAGGCGGCGCGCGAACACATCTTTCGGCCGGACGTCGTGATGCGCGGGCATGATCAGGTGCGGCAGCATCGCCTGAGCCGGCTCGGGCGCAGTCCCGGTGAGCCGCTCGAATTCGGAAAGAATGCCATCCGGGCCGAGATCGCTCAGCAGCTCGAGCTGTGCGGTGCGCGAGATATCGGCGCGATGGTCGGTGAGGTTGACGATCTCGCCCTGCAGCGGCCCGTCGATCGCGCTGTGCGGCGTATCGACAAAACTCTTCAGCGCCTCGGAATGCCAGTGATAGCGGCGAGCCTGTCGCTTGTCGCCGTTCATGCCCTGCTGCACCACAGTCCATTTGGCGTCGGCGGTGACGAAGAAGCCGTGCAGATAAAGGTCGAAACCGTCCTGGACCGCGGCGCTGTCCACCTTCGCCACGAGGCGACTCGCACGCGTGAGCTTTGCGCCGTCGAAGCCGACGCGGTCGCCGAGCTGCATCAGTTCGTCGGGGGTCTTGCGCGAGTGCTGGCCACGCCCGCCGCAGACATAGATTCCGAGCTCATCCTGGAGGGGGCCTAGACCTCGCTTCAGCGCGCCTATCACTGAGGTCGTGATGCCCGAGGAGTGCCAGTCCATCCCCATCACGGCGCCGAACGACTGGAACCAGAACGGGTGCGAGAGCCGCTGGAGGAATGCATCGCGTCCGTAGTGATGCACGATCGCCTGCGTGACGATCGCGCCGAGCGAAGACATGCGGGTCGCCAGCCAGGGTGGAACCCGGCCGGTGTGAAGAGGAAGGTCGGCGCTGCCGGTCCGTCGAGTCATGATTGCTCAGAAATAGCGCAATTCGACGACGGATGCACCAAGGGGATGCTGCATTGCACCGAGTGCGGGAGCGAAGCCGCTCTAAATGCGTTGAGCGCGGACGCTAATGCAACGCGGGGACACGCATGAATCTGCAAGCAATTATGGCCGACCTCGACGAGATGCTTGGCTGGGTGCCTTCCTGGTTCGTCGGTCTCAGCTTGATCGTCATCGCGATCCTGCTTGCTTTGTTCCTGTATCGGGTCGCGGTATGGCTCCTCAATCGTGCCTTCGGAACCCGCCTCCCTTTGCTGGCTGTGTTCATCGAGCGTACCGCCGGTCCGACCAGGTTAGCCCTGTGTCTTGCTGCGGTCGCGCTGGTTCTGCCGCTTGCGCCGCTCGACGACATCATCCGCACGCCGCTGATGCGCGTGTTCGTCGTGGCTTTCATCGCCCTGATCGGCTGGATATCGATCCGGATCGTCGACATGAGCGCGGCGCGCTATCTCCAGAACTTTCGTGACGTCACCGAGAATCTCGTTGCGCGCAAGCACGTCACGCAGGTGCGGGTGTTCAAGCGGGTCACAGACACCATCATCGTCGTCATCACGGTGTCGACTGCGCTGATGACGTTCGATTCGGTGAAGCAATACGGCGTCAGCCTGTTCGCCTCGGCCGGCGCAGCCGGTATCATCGTTGGTCTTGCCGCCCGTCCGCTGCTGAGCAACCTGATCGCGGGCTTGCAGATTGCGATCACCCAGCCGATCCGCATCGAGGACGCCGTGATCATCGAAAACGAGTGGGGCTGGGTGGAGGACATCGCCTCGACCTATGTGGTGATCCGGCTGTGGGATTGGCGCCGCATGGTGGTGCCGCTGTCCTATTTCATCGAAAAGCCATTCCAGAACTGGACCCGCGACACCGCGTCCCTGATCGGCGTGATCGCGCTCCACGTCGATTATCGCGCCGACGTGCCGCGGATCCGGCGCTGGCTGGAAGAAGCTGTGAAGGAGTCCAAGCTCTGGGACGGCGAGGTGGTCAATCTGCAGGTGATCGACGCGGATTCTCGCACCATCGAACTTCGCGCCCTCGTCAGCGCCAGGAACGCGCCGCAGTCCTGGGATTTGCGCTGCGAAATGAGAGAGAAGCTCATCGCCTTCATCCGCGACGAGATGCCGGAAGCGCTGCCGCGCGAGCGCGCAATCCTGATCCCGTCGGGAGGAGGCGATGACGATGCCGATTTCGCGCGGCGTCCCGCGCCGCCGGAGAAGAGGCGGGCGAGCGCACGCAATTGACCTGCTCGCGCGTCGCGTTCGTGGCGCCACGCAAGCCTGCCCGCTACTGGATCGTGTCGAGCGCGCCGGTTCTCATGTGAAGTGCCTCATTGCGCTCGGATGTCGGCGGCCTTCAGCACTGGCTCCCATTTGATCGCCTCGGCGTGCATGTAGGCGTCGAATTCCTTGGACGAAGAACCGACCGGGGCTGCGCCGATCTTGCCGAGCGTCGACAGCACGTTCGGGTCCTGCAGCGCCGCCTTCAGATCGGCTTCGAGCTTCGCCACGATCTCCGGCGGCATTTTAGCCGGACCGAGAACGCCCCACCAGACGGAGACGTCGTAACCCGACACGCCCGACTCGGCGACAGTCGGAACATTGGGCAGTGCCTTGGAGCGTTCGGCCGAGGTCACCGCGAGCGCGCGCACCGGCCCGCCTTCGATCTGGCCGATGGCCTCCGCAAGCGGATTGATGCTGAGCGGGATGTCGCCGGCCATCACGGCGGTCAGCGCGGGCGCGCCGCCCTTGTAAGGGATCGCGACGATCTTGGTGCCGGACATGTATTTCAACAGCTCACCGGCGAGGTGCGCCGAGGTGCCGTTGCCGGACATACCGTAGGAAAGCTTGTCCGGCTCCTTCCTCGCCGCAGCGAGGAGATCGCCGAGCGTCTTGTAAGGGCTGTCCTTGGCCACCACGATCGCGAGCGGCGAGGAGGCGACTTCGGTGATCGCGGTAAAATCCCTGAACGTGTCGTAGGGCACGCTCGGATAAATGAACTGATTGAGGGGATGACCGCTCGCGACCAGAATCAGCGTGTAGCCGTCGGGGGCGGCCTGCGTCAGTGCCTGCGAGGCGACGATGCCGCCGGCGCCGGGGCGATTGTCGACCACTGGTTGCTGGCCCCAGGTCTTCGCCAATGCCTGTCCAAGCGTGCGCGCGAGCACGTCGACCGCGCCGCCGGCGGTGTAGGGCACCAGGATGTGAACCGGTTTGCTCGGATAATTGTCGGCGGCCTGTGCGGCGCCGCCCGCCAGCAGCAGACCGGCACCTAGCATTAAGCTGCCGATCTTCTTGTTCAAATCCAGCATTTTCCAGCACTCCTTGCGGGCGTTGTGCGCGGACCGCCTCGAGCCGTCCGGACGCCGCCCATGGTTTTTGTTGACGAGACCTGATTTTTTGTACGATAGTACAAATCACATGATACGCAACGCCGCCAGCAAGGAAACGGCCCGCAAGCCGAACATGCGCGAGGCAATTCTCGCCGCGGCCGAGGAGCTGTTCGCCACCAACGGCTTCAACGCCGTGTCGGTGCGCGATATCGCACAGGCCGCGGGCGCCAATCCCGGCAGCGTCACCTATCATTTCAAGACCAAGGACGGCCTGCTGCTGGAGATCTACCGCCGCCATTGCGGGCCAATGAATTTGCGCCGTTCCGAGTTGCTCGCGGCCGCCAAGCGCGTGCGCGATCTCCAGGACCGGCTCGAAGCGGTGGTGCGGGCCTATGTCGCGCCGGCCTTCACCTCGGGCAGCGATCTTGCCGGGGGCGGGGCGCGGTTCACACGGCTGCGCGCGGTGATGTCCGCGGAGGGCAATGAGGTCGCGCGGAAAATCATCGCGCAGACTTTTGACGATACCAGCCACGCCTTCATTGACGCGATCCACGACAGCCTGCCGCACGTTCCCCGCACCGACATCGTCTGGCGCAGCCACTTTCTGCTTGGCGCGCTCTATTATTCGCTGGTGACGCCGGATCGCGTCTCGCGCCTGTCGCGCGGCGAGGCCGACGGCAACGATGCCGCAAGCGCCATCGAGCAATTGGTGCAAGCCACCGTGGCCGCGTTCCAGGCGCCGGCGCTCGATCAGGCTGCGCCCGCACGGCGACGACCGGTCGTCAGCAGCAAGACTTGAACACGCAGTTTCGTTCGGCGGTTTATCTGATGGCCATCATGTACACGCCGACCATTCCGCCGCCCGATCCGGACACGCGCACGCCGAAGTTCAGGCTGCCGAAACTGTCCTGCGACGCGCATTGCCACATCTTCGGGCCCGGCGCGGAATACCCTTACGCGCTGGACCGTTCCTACACGCCGCCGGATGCGCCGCTCGCCGATTTTCGCGCGATGCATGCCAAGCTCGGGGTCGAGCGTGCCGTCATCGTCAATGCCAGTGTGCATGGCACCGATAACACGGTGGCGCTGGACGCCATCGCGCAGAGCAACGGGGCCTACCGTGCGGTCGCCAATATCGACGACACCATCACCGAGCGCGGACTTCGCGTGCTGCATGAGGGTGGTTTCCGCGGCTGCCGCTTCAATTTCGTTCGCCATCTCGGCGGCGTTCCCGACAAGCGGGTGTTCGACCGTATCGTCGCGATGGTTGCGCCGCTCGGCTGGCACATCGACCTGCATTTCGACGCGATCGACCTGCCTGAATATGCCGACATGCTGACAAGGCTGCCGCTTAGCTACACGATCGACCATATGGGACGGGTGAAGGCGTCCGAAGGGCTCGATCAGCTTCCGTTCAAGATCCTGATCGAGCTGATGCAGCGCGACGAGAAATGTTGGGTCAAGATCTGCGGTTCGGAGCGGGTGTCATCGGCGGGTCCGCCGTTCACCGACGCGGTGCCGTTCGCGCGAAAGATCGTCGAGACCGCGCCCGACCGGATCATCTGGGGCACCGATTGGCCACATCCCAACGTCAAGGCGATGCCGAACGACGGCGATCTCGTCGACCTGATCCCGCTGTTCGCGCCGGAGCCGGAGTATCAGCAGAAGATCCTCGTCGATAATCCAGCCCGCCTGTTCGAGTTCGAGGAATGACGGTGTCCGTGATCGATAAATTGCTCATCAAGGAAAGAGGGGAATAAGCCCATGAAAGCAGGTCTCGTGATCACGGCCCATCCGGGCGATTTCGTCTGGCGCGCCGGCGGCGCCATCGCTCTGCATGCGAAGAAGGGCTATCGCATGAAGATCGTCTGCTTGTCCTTCGGCGAGCGCGGCGAGAGCCAGTTCGCCTGGAAGGAGAAGGGCGCGACGCTGGAATCGGTCAAAGGCGGCCGCAAGGATGAGGCGGAGCGCGCTGCCAAACTGCTCGGCGCCGAGATCGAGTTCTTCGACTGCGGCGACTATCCGCTGAAGCTGACGGAAGCGCATTTCGACCGCATGGTCGACATCTACCGCGAGCTCAATCCAAGCTTCGTGCTGACGCACGCACTGGAAGATCCCTATAATTTCGATCATCCGAACGCGGCGCATTTCGCCCAGGAGACCCGTGTGGTCGCGCAGGCGATGGGCCACAAGCCCGGCGCGCAGTACAAATACTCCGCGCCGCCGGTGTTTCTGTTCGAGCCGCACCAGCCCGAGCAGTGCAATTACAAGCCGGACCTGCTCCTCAAGATCGACGAGGTCTGGGAGGATAAGTATGAGGCATTCCAGATCCTTGCCGCGCAGAAGCATCTCTGGGGCTATTACGAGCGCGTTGCGCTCAATCGCGGCATCCAGGGCAGCCGCAACACCGGTGTGCCGATGACCTATGGCGAGGCCTATCAGCGCTTGTTCCCGACGGTAGCGGAGGAGCTGGCATGAGGCCGGTCGTCGTTCGCAACATTGAGCGTGCCGATCCCGCCGCCATGGCGGAGTACGGCGTCTCGACCGTGCACGAGGCCTATGGCCGCATCGGCCTGATGAAGCCTTATCTGCGGCCGGTGTGGCCGGGCGCGGCGATCGCCGGTCCTGCCGTCACCGTGCTGGCGCAGCCCGGCGACAACTGGATGATCCATGTCGCGGTCGAGCAGTGCAAAAAGGCCGACGTTCTCGTCGTCGGTTGCACCACCGACAACACCGACGGCATGTTCGGCGAGTTGCTCGCCACCTCGCTGCAGGCGCGCGGCGTGCAGGGGTTGATCATCGATGCCGGCTGCCGCGACGTCAGGGCACTGCACGAGATGAAGTTTCCGGTGTGGTCGCGCGCGGTCTCGGCCAAGGGCACAGTGAAGGCCACGCTCGGCTCGGTCAACGTCCCCGTGGTCTGCGCCGGCGTCAACGTCGACCCCGGCGACATCATCGTGGCCGATGACGACGGCGTCGTGGTTGTGCCGAAGCGCTACGCAGCCGAGGTCGCCGAGAAGGCGAAGAAGCGCAACGCGGACGAAGGCGGCAAACGCAAGCGGCTGGCTTCGGGCGAGCTGGGCCTCGACATGTACAGCATGCGTGAGGCCTTGGCGAAGGCGGGGCTCGTCTATGTCGACAATCCCGAGGATGTCTGAAGAGAAGCGGAGCGGGCCGATGGATCGTCTCAAGCTGAAGGCCGTGCTCGGCAGTCACCCCCATGTCCAGGCGGTGAAGAGCGGCGAACTCCGCTCCGACCTGTTCGATCTCGATTTCGTCGAGTACACGCCGACCAACACCGCGTTCAAACCGATGGTGCGCGAGCGGGCCTTCGACGTCTGCGAGATGGCGATCGTCACCTATCTGATGGCAAAGGCGCATGGCAAGCCGCTGGTGCTGCTGCCTGCCACCATGCTCGGCCGCTTCCAGCATTCTTACGCGCTCTATAATCCCGCGCACGGAACCCTCGGGCCGTCCGATCTCGAAGGCAAGCGCGTCGGTATCCGCTCGTTCACGACCACCACCGGCGCCTGGATCAGGGGCATCCTCGCCAATGACTGCGGCGTCAATCTCGACAACATCCGCTGGGTCACGTTCGAGGATCCGCACGTCGCCGAATATGTCGACACCACCGAGCGCGCGTCGAAGGGCAAGAAGATCTTGCAGATGCTGCTCGACGGCGAGCTCGATGCCGTCCTTGGTGAGCCCTCGAACGATCCCAAGCTGAAGACGCTATTCCCCGATCCGGCCGCGGAAGCCGCCAAATGGTACGCGCGTCGCGGCGTCGTGCCGGTCAACCATCTCGTGGTCGTGACCGAGCAGCTGACGAAATCGCGTCCTGACGTGGTTTCGGGCGTCTATGATCTGCTCAAGCGGAATAAGACCCAGATGGGGCCTGCGGAGACGCCCGATCTCGTTCCGTTCGGAGTGGAGGCGAACAGGAAGCCGCTGGAGCTGATCATCGACTATGCATTTCAGCAGGCGCTGATCCCGCGCCGCTATGCGGTCGAAGAGCTGTTCGACGAGACCACGCGAGGACTGAACTGATGGCGGGCGATCCCAAGCGATGGCAGATCGGGCTGATCGGTTATGGCGAAGTCGGCAGGATCCTGGCCGAGGATTTGCGCCAGCAGGACATCAAGGTTGCCGCTTATGACATCAAGCTCGGTGGCGAGCAGGGCGCAACGCTGCTCGAGCATGCGGCGAAATTCGGTGTGGCGCTGGCGGCGTCTCACGCTGAGCTGGCCGCGAAGTCCGATTTCATCATCTCCGCGGTCACGGCGAGCCAGGCCGTGCCGGTGGCAGAGGCCTGCGCGGCCGCAATCAATCAGGGCACCTGGTTCCTGGATTTCAATTCGGCCTCTCCCGGCGCCAAGCAGCGTGCCGCCGCCCTGATCGATGGCGCCGCCGGACGCTATGTCGAGGGCGCGGTTATGACGTCGGTGCCGCCTTATCGGATCAAGGTGCCGCTGCTGCTCGGCGGTCCCGGCGCAAGGGAGCTGCAGCCGCTTTTGAACGCGATCGGTTTTGCGGCCAAGGTTGCGAGCGACAAGCTCGGTGTGTCATCGGCGGTGAAGATGTGCCGCAGCATCATGATCAAGGGCCTGGAGGCCATGGTGATCGAAAGCTTCACCACCGCGCGCGCCTATGGCATCGAGGATGCGGTGTTGGCTTCGCTGGCGGAAACCTTCCCCACGATCGATTGGGAGAAGCAGGGTGCTTATTGCTTCCAGCGCGTGATCGAGCATGGCCGCCGCCGCGCCGAGGAAGTACGCGAAGTCGCCGAAACCGTGCGTGAAGCCGGACTGACGCCGTGGTCCGCGCAGGGCACCGCCGAGCGGCAGGCCTGGGTGGCGGACCTCGCCGATGAGGGCCTGTTCGGAACGAAGGGCACCAAGGAGTTCGCCCGCAGCGCTGACTGGCGCACCGAGGCGGACCGAATCCTGGCGAAGATCAATCGCGAGAAATAGGGCGGCTCTTGCTCAGGACTTTACCGCGCAACAGCCCGTGAGCTCGTCCCGGACGCGTTCGATCAACGCCATCAGGTCTTCGGTCTTGCGGGCCAGCCGATCGTTCGCGACTTGGGTCCGGAATTCCGCGCGGATCACCCGAATGCACTTGTCGGCGGTGTCGAGCGTCAGGAGCATGCGCGTCAAGTCATCCTGGGTCCGGATGCTCGCCAGATCGAGGTTTGACAGGACATGCCCGATGCCGTCGAGCCGTTTTATCGCGGCATCGCCGGGCGTTCTCGCTCGAATGGCGTGATGGTCGATGCTGCTGAATGCGCTGAACATGTCGATGCTTCCCCGATGAATGCAGACATCAGTGCAGGTTCTGCTTTGAACGGCACCGCGGGACTGGCAATACGCTCAGCTATCGGCAATCAGCGCGGATCGACTATCCGGTATTCTACCGGATTCGGAATATGAGAACGATCGGCGGTAACATCGAACGGAAATAACGCGGCATCCGCCTCGCTTCAATGCAGATATGCGTCCAGAGCGGCTCAGGAGCCGGGGCGAAACAGAATGGGTCGTTGCCGCGCAAAAGTCTGCCGGCCGTTCTTGAAGCCCATCACGATATCCGGCAGCTCGGCGATCGCGAAGCGGCTGTCTTGCGTATCGAGCACGACGAGATCGGCGGGGTTTCCGACCCTGATGCCGTAATTCCGTAGGTTCATCAGCCGCGCCGGCAGCTCGGTTACGAGATCGAGGCACGCATCGAAGTCGTTCACCGAGGCATGCGCGACGTTGGCGTAGAAGTTCGCCATTCGGAGCAGGGAGGCATCGCCGAACGGCGTGAAGGGATTGAGCACGTTGTTGGTCGCGATCGAGCACACCACGCCGTCGCCGGAGAGCTTGTGGGCGAGCGTCAGCCCGCGTGGCGCGTTGTGGGTCGCTTCGCGCCCCATCAAATAGAGATCGGTTGCCGGCAGCACGGTGACGGCAACGCCGGCCTTCGCCAGTTGCGCTGTGGCGGCCTTCAGCCGCTCCGGTGGCAGTGCGGAGAGTTTCGTCGCATGGCCGATCGCCACGCGGCCCCCGTAGTTGCGCCGCTCGGTCTGCCGGCAGACCTCGTCGAGGTGCCACCAGGAGGGATCGAGATCGAAATCGAGATGGAGGTCGACATCCACGTCGAACGCCTCGGCGAGGTCGAAGATGCGTGCGAGATGGGCGTTCGGGTCGGTGTCCGTGTAGGGACAGCCGCCGATCACCTCGCCGCCGTCGCGCAGCGCCTGGATCAGAAGCTCCTCGCTGCCGGGATCGTTGGTGAGGCCTTCCTGCGGAAAGACACAGAGCGACAGGTCGATCGCCCAGGCATAGTCACGCTTCAGCGCCTTCACCGCCTCGAAGCCGCGCAAGCCGATGCGCGGATCGATTTCGACGTGGGTTCGCATGCGCGTGGTGCCGTGGGCGATGGCGCGTTCGAGCACCCGGGCGCCGCGCGCGTAGACGTCCTCGACCGAGAAATCCTTCTTCATCCCGGCGACGGCGCGGATCGCTTCCGAGACGCTGCCGTGATCATGCCCGCAGCGGCCAAGCAGGCAGGCCTTGTCGAGATGGATGTGGCTGTCGACGAAGCCGGGCAGGGCGAGGCGCCCGCCGACATCGACTTCGACGGCTTCGCAGGCGAGCTTCGGCTCGATCGCGGCGATGCGGCCGGCCTTCACGCCGATATCGACCGGTGCGGCGGATGATCGCAACAGCGTGTTGCGGAAGATCAGGTCGAGGGCGGTTTGGCTGGTCATGGCGTCTGATTCAGGTGGATAGCCTAACGGAAGCGGAGGAGGTGGGCAGCTCTAGATTGTGTGCAGTTCCGCAGGCGAATTGTTCAAAAAACGTGCATGCAATTCGAGGAGTGAATTGTAGAATGTGTCGGCCCCGGAGAACCCGTCATGTCCGCTCCTGCAACAGCCCAACGTCCGACAACCGACGCTGAGATCGTCGAAGCTTATCTCACGGCCTCGATGATACCCGATCCCGATGCAGCCGCAGCCTATATGAAGCCGGGGACGGTGATCACGTTTACAGGCGGGCGCGAATTCGGTCACCCGCGCGGGCCGACCGGCTTCAACGCAAAGCGCTATCGCTGGGTCAAGAAGAAGATGGATCGGTTCGACGTCTGCCCGGGCGCGGACGAGACCGTCGTCTACAGCGTAGGCACGCTCTATGGCGAGTGGATCGACGGCACGCCGTTCGAGGGTAATCGTTATGTCGATCGTTTCGTCGTCAGAGGCGGCCAGATCGTGAAAATGGATGTCTGGAACGACAGCGCGGAGCGCATTTTGGTTCAACGCGGGATCGAAGCCTAACCGCGCCGAGCGACTTTAGGCAGTTTGACGACGCGGTCACTCGTGACCTCATCGGCGTAGGGCGCGAGAACATCGAGCAGATCGCGGCCGCGCTGCGGAGTCGGGGCGACCAATGCGCGATTGGCCACAGAATCCAGATGATGGTGCATCAATTCCATCACCTTGGCCTCGTCGCCCTTGGCGAGCGCGGCGATGATGGCGCGATGCTCGTTGATCGCGCATTCGGTCGAGTGCGGTCGGCTGTACAGCGACAGCGTCAGGCAGCAACGGTAGGCAACCTCGCTGACATAGCGCACCAGGATCGGGCTATTCGTCATCTGGGCGAGCAGGATATGGAATTCGGTGGCCAGCCGGATCGAGGCTGCGTCCGTGCCGCCACGCGCACGGTCTTCCGCATCGACGTGGTCGGTCAGCTCGCTGATCTGGCTCTTGGTTAGTTTGCCCGCGAGCTGGCGCACCACGAGCCGCTCGAGCTCGATGCGGATATCGAAGGCGTCGCGCGCCTCCTGCCAGCTCGGCGTCGCCACCACTGCGATCCGGTTGCGGCGGAGCTCGACCAGGCCTTCCGCCGCCAGTTGCCCTAGCGCGTGGCGGGCAATGGTGCGGCTGACGCCGAAGCGCTCGCCGAGTGAATCCTCGGGCAGCTTTGCGCCGGGCTCCAGCGCCTGCTCAATGATCGCGCGCCTGAGCGCGCGGCAGATCATGCTGACCTTGTCTGACGATTCGGAAGTCTTCCTGGTGGCGCGCGCCGGCATCGGCGATTCCTTGGGTGGGTGTCACCTCTGTTTAGCACGGCGTTCCGGCAATTTAGCGCCCCAATTGCATGCAGTTTGACGGTCCGATTGCCTAAATCGAATCCGCTTCGCAGGCACGGAATTCTCTCAGGACATTGATTTTACGAGCTTTGCCCGCTGGCATCCACCTTGCATGCACTTTGGCTGTGATGCGCATGCAACCCAACGCTCAATTTGACGGTCAGCCCGTTTCCGAAGAGGCCGCCGCGACAGCGATAGAGCTGTCCGAGGCGTCAGTGACCTTCGGACGCGGCGACCGCGCCGTGCCCGCTCTGTCCAAGACCAGCCTGAAGATCGCCGACGGCGAGTTTGTTGCATTGGTCGGCCCGTCCGGATGCGGCAAATCGACCATTCTGCGTCTCGTCAGCGGCCTGGTGCAGCCCACCAGCGGGGTCGTCATCGTCGGCGGCCGGGAGGTCGCGGCGCGCGCGCTGCGGGTCGGCATGGCCTTCCAGAACCCGACCATGCTGCCGTGGATGACGATCGAGCGGAACATCATGCTGCCGCTCAAGATCGTCGAGCCGTTCCGCTCCAATTTCCGCAAGCTGCGCAAGACAGCGTTCCGCGACAAGGCCAACGCGCTGCTGGAGCAGGTCGGCCTCAAGGGCTTTGGCAGCCACTTTCCCTGGCAGCTCTCCGGCGGCATGCTCCAGCGCGCCAACCTCTGCCGCGCGCTGATCCACGAGCCGCGCATGCTGCTGCTGGATGAGCCATTCGGCGCTCTCGACCAGTTCACCCGAGAGGAGCTGTGGACGATCCTCCAGAACCTCTGGATGACGCATAAGCCGACGGTGCTGCTCGTCACCCATGACCTGCGCGAAGCCGGCTTCCTTGCCAGCCGCATTTGCGTAATGAGCGCGCGTCCCGGCCGCATTCTCGACGACAGTCGTGTGGAGTTCGCGCGGCCGCGCACCGTTGCCATGACCTTCGAGCCGGAATTTGTCGCGCTGAACCAGAAGCTGCGCGCCTTCATCGAGGATGCGCGCGGCGCGGCCCAACAGAGGGCAGGCTGAGATGTCCGCAATCTATATCAGGCAGAAGGCGTGGTCGGCGGGACTGATCGTGCTGTTCTTCGTCGCGTGGGAACTGTTTTGTCTCGCGACCGGAATGTCGGATCTCGTGCTACCGCGGCCGTCGCAAGTATTCGTGACCTTGTACCAGCGCTTTCCGGTGTTGTGGCCCCACATCGTGCAGACGCTTGCCACCACAATGTTCGGCTTCGTGCTCGGCGTCGCGCTCGGTGTCGCGCTCGGCGCCACCATCGGCGTCTCCAAGACGGCCTATGACACCTGCTATCCTCTCTTGATCGGCTTCTCCTCGATCCCCAAGGTCGCGGTGGTTCCGATCTTCGTGCTGTGGTTCGGCTCCGGCACGGTGCCCGCGGTCCTGACGGCGCTCTCGATCTGTTTTTTCCCGATCGTCGTGAATATCGCGACGGGACTTGCGACCACCGAGCCCGAACTCGAAGACGTGCTGAAGGCGCTCGGCGCCAGCAAGTTCGACATCCTCTGGAATGTCGGCCTGCCCAGGACGATGCCGTTCTTCTTCGCCTCTCTGAAGGTCGCGATCTCCTACGCCTTCGTCGGCGCGGTGTTGTCGGAGACGGTCGCCTCCAACCGCGGCCTCGGTAACGTCATGATGACCGCGTCATCGAATTTCAACGTGCCGCTGGTGTTCGCCAGCCTGTTCGTGCTCGCCGCCCTCGGCGTCGCGCTTTACGTCGTGTTCTCGCTGATCGAGGGGCGTGTCACCGGTTGGGCCACGCGCAAGAACGACGTCATCGCCACCTGATTTTTTCAAACGTCACGCAACGAAGCTGAGGAGGTCTCGATGTTGAGAAAAGTAACTGCCGCAGTGCTGGGATTGGCCCTGTCCACGGGCGTCGCCGCGGCCGAGGACACCACGATCAAGTTCACGCTGGGCTGGAAGACGCAGGGTAGCGATGCCGCGTTCTTCTATGCCAAGGACAACGGTTTCTTCAAAGAGGAAGGCCTTAACGTTGTCATCGACCAGGGCGAGGGATCAGGTGCCACCGTCACGCGCGTCATGTCAGGCGCCTATGACGCAGGGTTCGGCGACGTCAACGCCATCATCCAGAACGCCTCGACCAAACCGCAGGACGCCCCCGTCATGGTCTACATGATGTGGAACCAGCCGCCGTTCGCGATTGTTGCCAAGAAGACCAGCGGCATCAACACGATCAAGGATTTTGAAGGGCACACGCTCGGGGGCGCGCAGGGCACGCCGACGACGCGGCTGCTGCCGGTGTTCACGCGCAAGAACGGCCTCGACGGCGACAAGATCAAGATCTCCAACATGGCGCCGAACCTGCAGGAGCCGATGCTGATCAAGGGCGACATCGATGCTGCTCTCGTGTTCAATATCACCAGCTACTTCAATCTCGTGCTCAACCGCCAGGATCCCGACAAGGATTTCAAATGGTTCTCTTTCGGTGAATACGGCCTCGATCTCTATTCCAACGGCGTGATGGTCTCCAAGAAGCTGATCGCGTCGAACCCGAAGGCGGTAGCGGGCTTGGTGCGTGCCATCAACAAGGGCGCGATTGCCGTCGCCAAGGACCAGAACGCCGGCATGAAAGCCGCGCTGAACTACGACAATCTGATCGACGTCGCAGTCGAGAAGCGTCGGCTGCAATATTCCTTCGACAAGCTGATCGTCTCGGCTGAGATGAAAGAAATCGGGATCGGTGACATCAAGGACGACCGCATGACGCGGGCTATCGGCATCGTGGTTGAGGGCTATCAGCTCGCCCGGGCGCCGACCCCGGCGGAAGTCTTCTCGCGCGAATTCCTGCCGCCGCGCGCGGAGCGGGAGTTGGTGTATACGGCCAACTGATTGGGAGGGGTGGTCATGGTCACGGAGATTGCGGCGACCAGCCTGTTCCGTGGCATCGATCGTGGTGTCTTCGACAATGTCGTGCTGCGGCACGACGGCGGTGTCATCACCGATGTTTTTGAAGGAGCGGGGCCAACCAGCGGTCCTCGCTCCTTTGTCATTCCAGCGTTCGTCAACGCCCATGACCATGCCCGCGCGACCGCGTCGTCCTTTGGTGCGGTCGGCATGCCCCTGGAGAGCTGGATCCTGCGGACCGCACTGGGTACGCCGGTCGATCCCTATCTGACCGCGGCCTCCGCGCTGGCGCGCTCGGCCAAGACCGGCTGCGCGGCGATGATGGTTCACTACACGCGGCCGAGCGGGACGATGCCCATGCTCGATGAAGCCAAGGCGATCGCGAGGGCTGCATCCGACGTCGGCATCCGCATCGCCTTCGCGCTGGCCGTGCGAGACCAGAATCCAATCGTCTATGGTGATGCCGAACCGGTCCTCACTGGGCTCTCCCGCGATGATCGCAAGACCATCGAGGACCTCTTTGTGCGCGTACCGATGTCGCCCAACGCCTATATCGAAATGACCGACGCCATTGCCGCGGCGATCACTGGCCCCATGGTCGATGTGCAGCTTGGGCCCGCCGGCGTGCAATGGTGCTCGAAGCCGCTCCTTGAAGCCGTTGCCGAGAACTCGGTGCGGACCGGCCGCCGCATCCACATGCACCTGCTGGAGACCGTGTATCAGCGCGCCTGGGCGGACCAGAACTTTCCCGACATGGTGCGATGGCTGCGCGACATCGGCTTCCTCTCCGAGCGGCTGACGCTCGCGCATTGCATCCACGCCCGCCCGGATGAGCTCGAGATGATCGCGGCCTCTGGCACGCGCATCGTTACCAACTTCAGCTCTAACATGCATCTGCGCTCAGGGCTCGCCCCGATCGCCGCCGCGCACAAATGCGGTTGTGCCATCGCCGTCGGCGTCGACGGGCTGGCGCTCGACGAGGATGACGACGTCCTGCGCGAGATGCGGCTGGTTCAGATGGTCCATGGCGGCCTCGGCTTCAGGCAGACATGGACGCCGGCCGAACTGTTCGCGCTCGCCGTCCACAACGGCCGGCGCGCTACCGGCGCGCCGGGGACGGGCGAGCTCGCGCCCGGCAATCCCGCGGACTTCGCCGTGATTGATCTCGACCGGCTCGACCGTGACCAGATCATGCCGGTTGATTCCATGGCGTTACTGTTCGCCCGCGGCAATGCGTCCATGGTCAAGGAAGTCGTCGTTGCGGGGAAAACGATTGCCAAGGACGGGGCTTGTATTGGCGTTGACCTGCCGGCCATCGAGCAGGAGTTACGCGCGATGTATCGCGCCAATGTCGGCAAGTTCGCGAGCTTCCAGCGGATGTGGCCGCCGCTGTCAAATCTGCTATCTGGCTGGTTCGAGCAGCAGCTCACTTGCGAATAGACGGGCACGAATACACCTTGGCTGGCGTCGATATAAAACCGCGATGGCTGATAGGTACAACCTCGTCTGGCGGTTGGTCCTGCCATGGGTTACACCATCCGCGGCTGCGCGCCGGCGCAAGCCGCTGATCCCTGAGGAGCTCCCGATGCGTCTTCCCACTGTTGTCCTGGCCCTCACATGCCTTGCAACTGCCGCCTCAGCCGAAGACCTGTCGGGTACGCTTCAGAAGGTCAAAGAGACCAAGAAGATCACGCTGGGCTATCAGGAGGCCTCGGTCCCGTTCAGCTATCTCGACGGCAACCAGAAGCCGGTCGGCTTTGCCATGGATATCTGCCTCAAGATCGTGGATGCCGTGAAGAAGCAGCTCGGCATGGCCGATATCGCCGTCGACACCCTCGCCGTGACGTCGTCGAACCGGATTCCGCTGATGGTCAACGGGACGCTCGACCTGCATTGCTCGGCGACCACCAACAATGCCGATCGCCAGAAGCAGGTCGCATTCACCAACACGCACTTCCTCAGCGCAACGCGATTTGCGGCCAAGAAAGCCGCAAAGATCAACACCATCGACGATCTCAAGGGCAAGGCGGTGACGGCGGTGGCCGGCTCGGTCAACCTGACGCAGCTCGCCAAGGTCAACACCGAGCGCAATCTCGGCATCAATGTGATGCCCGCCAAGGACCAGGCCGAAGCCTTCCTGCTGCTGGAAACTGACCGCGCCCAGGCCTACGCGCTTGACGACGTGCAGCTCGCGGTCGCGATCGCGCGCTCGAAGGAACCACAGCTCTTCATGATCAGCGAGGAGACGTTCTCGAAGCCTGAGCCTTACGGGATCATGCTGCGGCGGGAGGACGCGCCGTTCAAAGCGCTCGCCGATCGCGCGACCGCGGAGCTATACGCGAGCCAGGAGATCGAGGTCCTCTACAAGAGGTGGCTGCAATCGCCGACGCCGCCGAACGGCCTCAACTACAACGTCCCCATGTCGGGCGCCTTGCGCAACGCCTTCAAGAAGCCGAGCTCCAGCTTCGATCCGGATGTGTACGTCGTGAATTGAGGCGAGGGCGCCAAGGCGCTGGTTGCAATCGGGCTGCGTGTCATTGTGCCCTCGCCCCTTGCGGGAGAGGGCAGCTCCGCTGGTTGATGCAGACACCCTCGGATGAGGGGGTTGTCTTCGCTGAGAGAGACCCTTCATCCGGCGCTTCGCGCCACCTTCTCCCGCAAGGGGAGAAGGAACAGGGCACTGTGCTCATCGGCCAGTGTGGGACGCTAGGCGTTCGAATATTTCTTCAGCTCGAACCGCGCGATCTGGTTCCTGTGCACTTCGTCTGGGCCGTCGGCTAGACGCAGCAAACGCGCGGTCGCATAGGCTTGCGTCAATCCGAAATCGTTCGACGTGCCGCCGCCGCCATGGGCCTGGATCGCCCAGTCGATGATCTGGCAGGCCATGTTGGGCACAGCGACCTTGATCATCGCGATCTCGGCTTTCGCCACCTTGTTGCCGACGGTATCCATCGCGTAGGCGGCGTTGAGCGTCAGCAGCCGGGCCTGTTCGATCATGATGCGGGCTTCTGCGATGCGCTCCTGCGTCACCGTCTGCTCGGAAACCGGCTTGCCGAAGGCGACGCGGCTGCGCACCCGGCGGCACATCTTCTCCAGCGTGCGTTCGGAGAGCCCGATCAGCCGCATGCAGTGGTGGATACGGCCGGGACCGAGGCGTCCCTGCGCGATCTCGAAACCGCGGCCCTCGCCGAGCAGCATGTTCTCCTTGGGGACCCGCACATTGGTGAAGACGACCTCGGAGGCACGGTCGGGCACGCCGTAGAAGCCGAACACGGGCAGGGGACGCTTGACCTCGACGCCCGCTGTGTCCATCGGCACCAGGATCATGGATTGCTGCTTGTGGCGGTCCGCATTGTCGGGATCGGTCTTGCCCATGAAGATGCAGATCTTGCAGCGCGGGTCGGTTGCGTTCGTCGTGTACCATTTGCGGCCGTTGATGACGTAATGGTCGCCGTCGCGGACGATCGAGCTTTCGATGTTGGTCGCATCGGATGAGGCGACGGCAGGCTCGGTCATGGCAAAGCAGGAGCGGATTTCGCCCGCGAGCAGCGGATTCAGCCAGCGCTCCTTGTCCTTGTCCGTGCCATAGCGCTCCAGCACCTCCATGTTGCCGGTGTCGGGCGCCGAACAGTTGAAGACTTCGGGCGCGAGATGCGAGCGGCCCATGACCTCGCAGAGCGGGGCATATTCGAGATTGGTCAGGCCTGCACCGTGGCTGGAGTCCGGCAGGAACAGATTCCAGAGGCCTTCGGCGCGCGCCAGCGGCTTCAGCTCCTCGACGACCGGATAGACCTTCCAGGGCCCCAGTTCCTCCGCCTCGCGATAAAAGCGCTCCTCGTTCGGATAGATGTGCCGGTCCATGAAACTTTCGAGCCTGCGCTTGAGCTCGACGACTTTGGGGGACATCGGGTAGAGCATCTTTGGTCTCCTTGATCGATGGACAGGCCGGCGCGCGATCGGCTCAAGGGGCGCGATACTCTTTGAATTTCTCGCGCAGCGCCGATTTGAGCACCTTGCCGGTGCCGGTCATCGGGAACTCGTCCATGAACTCGACCGCGTCGGGCATCCACCAGCTCGCGATCTTGGGGCGCATGTGGTCGAGCAGCGTCTTGCCGTCGACGGTCGCGCCCTTCTTGCGGACGACGAGGAGCAGAGGCCGCTCCTGCCATTTCTCGTGGCTGATCGCGACCACGGCAGCTTGCAGCACATCGGGATGAGACAAGGCGACGTCCTCGAGCTGGATCGAGGAGATCCATTCGCCGCCGGACTTGATCACGTCCTTGGAGCGGTCGGTCAGCGTGACGTGGCCCTGAGGGTCGATCACCGCCATGTCGCCGGTGATCAGCCAGCCGTCGCGGTCGAGGCCTTCATCAAGTTTCATGTAGCCGGACGCAACCCACGGTCCCCGCGCGCGCAGATGGCCAACGCTCTTGCCGTCGCGCGGCAGCGCGTTGCCGACGTCATCGACGATGCGCAAGGCGGTGCCGAAACAGGCGCGGCCGGATACCTGGCGGCGGTCGAACTTCTCCTTGTCGTCGAGATGTTCGGAGCCCGGCCGCAGGCCCGGCATCGAGCAGCCCAAGGCTTCGGTCATGCCCCAGGCCTGGATGTAATCGATGTCATACTCACGCTTGAGCTTCTCGACCATCGCGCGCGGCGGCGCCGAGCCTGACGACAATGTTGCACGAAGCGTCGAGAACCTGTTGCCGGTGCGTCCGAGCCAGTCGAGCAGGATCAACCAGAAGCTCGGCACGCCCGCCGACAGCGTCACCTTCTCGCCTTCGAGCAGTTCATAAAGCTTGTCGGGCTCGTAGTTGCGGCCAGGCAGAACCAGCTTCGAGCCAGTATAGGGCGCGGTGAACGGCATGTTCCAGCCGTTGCCGTGGAACAGCGGCGCCATCGGCATCATCACCTCGCGCACGCCTTCCAGGTGCCCGGGCAGGAAGTCGAAATTGCAGGAGACCATGGTCTGCAGGATCGCGGCGCGGTGCGAATAGATCACGCCCTTCGGATTGCCCGTCGTGCCGGAGGTGTAGCAGATGGTCGATGCCGATTTTTCGTCGAACTCCGGCCATGCGAAGCCGGCGTCGTTCTCCTTGTCCAGCAGCTCCTCGTAGCAATGAACATTCGCCAGCTTCGTCTCCGGCATCCGCTCGCGGGAGGACATCACGACGAACGCCTCGATCGTCTTCAGCTGCGGCGCGATCGCCTCGACAATCGGCAGTGTGGCGCGGTCGATGAACAGCAGCCGGTCCTCGGCATGATTGACGATGTAGACGAGCTGTTCAGGGAACAGCCGCGGGTTGATGGTGTGCAGCACATAGCCCATGCCCGGCGCGGCGTAGAACATCTCGAAATGCCGGTGCGTATTCCAGGCCAGCGTGCCGACGCGGTCGCCGGGCATCATGCCGAGCCTCTTGAGCGCCAATGCCATGCGCTTGATGCGCGGATGGGCGTCGGCATAGGTGTAGCGATGGATGTCGCCCTCGATCTCGCGGGCGACGACCTCGGCCTCGCCGTGATAATCGGCGGCATACTGGATCAGGCCGCTGATCAGGAGCGGCATGTCCATCATCAATCCCTGCATCGTGTCCTCCGGACCGCCACGTCGTTGCATGGCGTACGCTTGTGATGTGCGCTTGAGGTTAGCGGAACGCCACGCGACGTTCACGCAAAAAGCGAGGGACGTGATTGCACGCGTCTCTTTTTCAGGGCTAAGTGATGCGAGCTGCCGGCGAAGCAGTGTCCGCCGGGGAGGAAACGGATGTCAGCGCAAAGACACAAGACCGGTGCAGCCAGCGAATCTACAATCGACATTGACGCACTCCGCGCGCGCTATCGCGATGAGCGCGATCGCCGCCTGCGCACCGAGGGCAAGGCGCAATATGTCGAGGTGACCGGCGAGTTCGGGCGCTATCTCGACGATCCCTGGGCCAATTCCGGATTTGCGCGCGAGGCTGTCAGCGAACAGACCGAGGTGCTCATCGTCGGCGGCGGCTTCGGCGGCCTTCTGTGCGGCGCGCGACTGCGCGAAGCCGGCATCGATGATTTCCGGGTCGTGGAAAAGGCCGCCGATTTCGGCGGCACCTGGTACTGGAATCGGTACCCTGGCGCGGCCTGCGATACCGAGAGCTACATCTACCTGCCGTTGCTGGAAGAGACCGGCTACATGCCGGTGCGCAAATATGCGCGAGCACCCGAGATCTACGAACATTCGCGCCGCATCGGCCGTCACTTCGGTCTCTATGAGCGCGCGCTGTTTCAGACCGTCATCACGCGCATGGAATGGCAGGAGCAGGAGGCAATTTGGCTGGTCGAGACCGATCGCGGTGATTGCATCCGCGCGCGCTTCGTCATCCTTGCCGGAGGCCCGCTGAGCCGTCCGAAGCTGCCGGGCATTCCCGGAATCGAAAGCTTCAAGGGACACAGCTTCCATACCAGCCGCTGGGATTACGCCTACACCGGAGGCACGGCCGAAGGTGGTCTGACCGGTCTTGGCGACAAACGCGTCGGCATCATCGGCACCGGCGCCACCGCCGTGCAATGCGTGCCGCATCTCGGCCGCTCGGCCAAGGAGCTCTACGTCTTCCAGCGTACGCCGTCGGCGATCGGCGTGCGCGACGACCGCCCCACGGATCAGAGCTGGGCGCAGGGGCTCAGGCCTGGTTGGCAGCGCGAACGCATGGATAATTTCACCGCGGTGATCTCGGGCGAGCCCTTCGAACAGGATCTGGTGCAGGACGGCTGGACCGGCCTGCTCGGGGAGATCCTGCTGGCGCCGCGCCGCCAGCCCCAGCCGGTGACCTCGATCGAGGAGGCGCTCAAGGTTATCGAGCAGGCCGATTATCGCAAGATGGAAGAGATCCGGGCGCGCGTCGATGCGATCGTCAAGGACGAGGCGACGGCTTCGGCGTTAAAGCCCTGGTACAAGGCCTTCTGCAAGCGGCCGTGTTTCCACGACGAATATCTCGACACCTTCAATCGGCCCGACGTGCAACTCGTCGACACCAGGGGACAGGGCGTCGAGCGCATCACCGAGAACGCGGTCGTGGTCGACGGCAAGGCTTATGAGCTCGACTGCCTGATCTATGCCAGCGGCTTCGAGGTCGGCACCGACTATGCCCGCCGCATGGGCTTTGAGGTCTATGGTCGCGACGGCATCAGCTTGTCCGCGCGCTGGCGCGATGGCGTCAAGACATTGCACGGCTTCTACAGTCGCGGCTTCCCGAATTGTTTCCAGATCGTCACGGTGCAGGCCGGCCAGAGCGCCAACTTCCCACACATCATCGACGCGCAGTCCCAGCACATCGCCTATGTGATCGCCGAGGCGCGTAAGCGCAAAGCCCGGACGCTGGAGCCGACGCTCGAGGCCGAGGACGCCTGGGTCGAGGAGGTGGTCAAAGCCGCGCTCGGCCGCCAGACCTATCTCGCCGAATGCACGCCCGGCTACTACAACAATGAAGGCGTGTTTGATCCGATCGCGGCGAGAAACAGCCAGTATTGGCGCGGGCCGGTGGCATTCCTGCGGCTGCTCGACAAGTGGCGCAAGGAGGGCAATTTGGATGGACTGGAACTGTCGTATGATCACGCCATGGAGTCGGCGCCTTCGTCCGGGTAAGCTCGGCCATTGGATCGCGCCAGAGAGAGGACATCGGATATGATCAGGGGCAGAACTGTAGCTGGGGCGGTTTTTGGGGCGATGACGCTGCTCGGCTGCCTGGCGTCCGCGGCCCACGCCGCGCAATGCGGCAGTTCGTCGGCCGGCTTCGAGGCCTGGAAGCGCGAATTCAGTGCGGAAGCGCAGGGCAAGGGCGTCGGCCAGACCGCGCTCTCGGCGCTGATGCAGACCAATTACGCCAGTGCCACCATCGCGGCCGACCGCGGCCAGCGCAGTTTCTCGCTGACGCTCGACCAGTTCCTCGCCAAGCGCGGCGCCACCACCATCGTCGCCAAGGGTCGCCAGCTGAAGCAGTCGCAGGCCGCCTTGTTCGCCTCGATCCAGCAGCGCTATGGCGTCCCGCCGGGGCCGCTGATCGCGATCTGGGGCATGGAGACCGGGTTCGGCAGCCAGCGCGGCAACCAGAACATGCTCTCCTCGATTGCGACGCTCGCCTATGACTGCCGCCGTCCCGAATTCTTTACCGAGCAGCTCTATGCGGCGCTGAAGCTGATCGATCGCGGCACGTTGTCGGGTGCAACCCGCGGCTCGATGCACGGTGAGGTCGGCCAGACCCAGTTCATGCCCAAGAACATCCTGGCCTATGGCACCGGTAATCTCGAAGTTGCCGCCAATGCGCTGAACTCGACGGCGAATTTCCTCAAGGCCCATGGCTGGCGTGCAGGAGCCGGTTACCAGCCGGGCGAGCCGAATTTCGTCGCCATCGAGGCCTGGAATGCCGCCGGCGTTTATCAGAAGGCGATCGCCCTGATGGGACGGCAGATCGACGAGGGCGGAGGAACGGCCGCCTCGCGCTGAGCAGCTCAGCAAGGCGTGATGCGCCGACAAGAGAAAGTTGTTGCCATCAGGAACCGACGGCACGAGGTTTGCTTAGATCGAACAGGGCTGGGCATGAGGAGACTCAACATGGCAACCCAGATCGTGATGGACCAGACTGGCGACACGCGCCACGAGTTTGATCCTGGCAATGCCGAAGCGCTGGCGCGGGCCGAACGGCGCTTTCGGGAGCTGACCGGAGCGGGCTTCACCGCCGCGCTGCGAACCGGACCTGGCGAAGTCACCCGGATCCGATCGTTCGACCCGACCGTGCAGGAAACGCTGTTCTATCCCCGCCTGGTCGGCGGTTGATCTGAGCTGCTCATGATCGCGGCAGTCTGGCTCCGCGCGCCGGCGCGTGCGCGTCTGCATGCGCTACGCGAACTCTATCGGCGCTTCTTCGGCGAGAACACGCCGGATGCCCGCGGCCGCCGGCTTCTGGCCGATTGGCTGTCGCCGGCGCAGCGCGCGCAATTCGAGCAGCACCGGCATTTCGATGTCGTCGGCTGCGATACCGGCAATACCTATCGCATCCATTATGGCACTGCGGCCAATGTCCATGAGATCGATGCGGCCGGAAATGCGACGATGGGGTGGTGCTTCGTCCCGTCAGGCTTTCTCGTTCCCGGCGACGTGATGCTCGCACAGAAGATCGCGCTCGAGACGGACGAAAGGGGAGCTCTCGCGCTCGCCAACAGGTTTCCGCCGGCAACTCATTCGGAGCATTTCTACCGGCGGCCGTTCTAGGGCAAGGCTATCAGTGCACGGCTATCAGTGATGTGTGGTGCGATAGGCATCCACCGCGTGCGCTGCAAAAACGCCGACGCTGCAAAGCGCGAGCAAGGCCGAGATCAGCTCGATCATAGCTCGTCCTCCTGCGGTGGCAGGGCAACGAGGTGCTGACAGCAGGAGTAATCCCAGATTAGGTCGAGGAAGAATTGCATGGTGGCCGTCCCTGTATGATTTTGACAACCAGATAACCGGCCATCTGTTTCAGGCGTGTTTCGTCGCATCTGGAAACGGGTTTCTTGGGGAACCCCGGGGCTGGTTTGTGCGCTGCGGAGCCGCTACATCCCGCTCTTGCTCAATTCTGTTAGCGCGAGGCGGCGCATCACATTGCGAGGCGAAATCATGGCGCGGGTCGAGTGGTTCGACGATCTCACCATTGGAATGCAGTTCAAATCCCCTGAAGTTCACGTCACCGAGGCCGACATCAAGCGGTTCGCGGCAGAGTTCGACCCACAGCCGATGCATCTCGACCACGAAGCCGCCAAGCAGACGCTGTTCAGGGGTCTCGCTGCCTCGGGATGGCACACCGCCGCGATTGCCATGAGCCTCGCGATCCAGACCCGCCCCTTCGGCCCGCATCCGCTGATCGGCGCCGGCGTCGACGGGCTGCGCTGGACCATCCCGGTACGGCCCGATGACCGCCTGCATCTGGTCGGGGAGGTCATGAGCCTGACGCCGTCGAAGTCGAGGCCGCAGGGCATCGCGCTGGTGAAATGGACGATGTTCAACCAGAACGGCGAGGAGGTTTACACCTTCACCCCGATCGCGATCGTGCCGCGGCGGGAGTAGGGCGAGGTCGGCGTCCTACGCAAACCGGGGGAAGCCCTTGCGAGCCGCCGGCAGAGGTGGTCATCTCGGTCCGGGGAACACGCTGGAGGCTGACATGAAACGATCTCTTCTCGCCGTCGGGTTGCTGGCCGGCGCCTTGAGCGCAGCCGCTTTGACCGCAAGGCCGGTGCAGGCGCAACAATCCAAGGTCGGCGACTGGACCATCGAGAAGCGCACGCAGGACGCACATTGCAATGCGAGCCGCGGCTACAAGGACAAGCAAGACGAGAACCGGGACTACGTCATCGTCATCACCTATTCCGAGAAGGCGATCGTGATCGTGATGATCTATGACGGTTGGGAGTGGGACAAGGTCGGCGAGATCCTCCGGGCCGATGTCGGCACCGATGACGCCGATATCATGAGGAAGGCGAAGTGGGAGGTCATGGACAAGACCACCGTTCGCGGCATCTTCGAATACGATCAGTCCATGATGGACCGGCTGTCCAAAGCCAAGCGTCTCTCGCTCGATTTCGAGGACGATGACGACGACAGCATCGAGATGCAGGTGCCGCGTGCCGGTGAAGCGCTGGCGGCGCTGAAATTCTGCGAAGAGAATCGCAAGTAAATTGCCGGAGCCGGATGCGACGCCGGCGGGATCGGTGGCGGCAGGATTTTGCAGCGCGCGCGGCGTCTGACGCATCGCTCGCGTGACTGATCGCACACAGTCGGCGCGCTGTTCGCATATATCCTAGTCTTTGGCGAAAACGTCCAAGCCGCATCCTGCGGTTGACGTTACGCAAGGACGATGTTCGATATTCCAGCATTTCGTTGCAACGTTTTCTCCGCGTCGAAGGCGGCGATTGACCGGTCCGTCTCCTTCGCCAGTCCCCGGATCGCCATCTATCTCGCGCGGGCGAGCCATACGCAGATTGCGTCGTCCGGCCGATGACAATCCTCCACGCAAATCGATTCTCGTCCCTCGTCGGCGAGATCTACGACGCGGCGGTCGATCCCGCGCTGCGCAACGGGGTGCTGGAACAGGTTTCGCATTTCGTCGGCGGATGCGCCGCGACCATCCTGTCCAGGGACAGAGCCAAGCTCTCGATCGAGATCCACGAGCATTTCGGCACCGAATCCCGCTTCCGCCAGCTTTATCGCGACCGATATGTGGAGCTGGACCCTCTGCTCGATCGTCATCTCACGCTCGCGGCGGAGCAGACGATCGGCGTAGCCGACATCATGCCTCAGGCCGATTTCCTGGCAACGAGCTTCTATCGCGAGTGGGTGGAACCGCAAGGAGCGATAGACCTTGCAACCGTTGCGCTTGAGAAGTCGGACACGCGCGCCACGATCCTGCAGGTGTTGCGCCACCGCTCGCGCGGTATCGTTGACGAGCCGATGCGTGAGCGCATGCGGCTGCTTGCTCCGCACCTCCAGCGCTCCAGGATCATGGGCCGGCAGATCAGGGCACGCTCGCATACCGTGGACGACCTTGCCGAAGTCCTGGATAGACTGAGCACGGCGATCTGCCTGCTCGACGCAGACGGCCGGGTCGTGCATGCCAACGCAGCATGCCGCGAGCTGTTCGCCGATGCGAGCCTGCTCGCCATGGTCGGCGACCGGATCGTGGCCCGCAACACCCAGACCGACAAAATATTCCGCGGTCTGTGCGAAACAGATTCACGCAGCGAAACTCGTTCCGCTGCTCGCCGTCGGATCGAGCTTGCGACATCAGTTGATGGGCAGCACTATCTGCTTCACGCCTTTTCCCTGAAGCGCGATCGCACTCCATCGCGAGATGCTGCAGCCACGGTGCTCTTCGTTCAGAAGGCATCGGCGGCGACATGGCTCGCAGCCGATGCGATCGCTGTGGCCTTCAGACTGACACCGTCCGAATTGCGCGTTTTGATGGCCATTATCGAGATTGGCGGCGTTCCAGACATTGCGGCAAAGCTCGGCATCGCCGAAACGACAGTGAAGACGCATCTCGGCCGCCTGTTCGAGAAGACCGGCGCCGGCAGGCAGGCCGACCTGGTCAAGATCGCCGCCGGCTTTGCCGTTCCATTCGCGCGTCGAACGAACGGTGGTGACGTCGTGTGATCCATTTCACATGGTTCGCCGGTATCTGCCGTGATCTCAATCCATTGTGATGAGCCGAGCTCCCGTGTCCTCCGAATGCAGGACGCGAGTCGTTTGATACTTTCGTATATTGCGTTGCAGAAAAGTGAAGAGCAGCGAGCGCCGTGAGGAGATGCCGCGATGGCATCGAACGCGAGTGTGAGGAAACGACAGCGCGTGGCCGGACCTGCTCGTCGGTTGGAGGATTGCAGTGAGCCAGTTTGATTTTTCCGTTCTCAATGTTTCAACGAATGAAATTCCCGAAAACGAGCGTATCCCGCTGCTTCGCGATTTCTACTGCCGCGGGGTGTTGAAGGCGGAGGTCGAGGCCAGGGATGGAAAGCCGGCCGCGGCGAGCTTCACGTCCCACGTCTTGCCGGAAGCCCAATTGCTGATCGGAGGATTGTGCGGAGCGCGGGTCATTCGCACCAAGCACCTGGTTGCCGATGGCGACGACAGCCTGGCCCTGATCGTGAATCGATCTGGCGTGCTTGGGATATCCGAGCGGGGACACGATCTGAGCCTTCGTGCAGGAGAGGCAGTCTTGACGAGCGCGGAGGACGTCACGACGTTCGAGCGATTGTCGCTGGGCAGCTGCTTCTCGCTGCGCGTGCCGAGACGCGTGCTGGCGCCGATGATCGTGGATGTCGATGACGCCGTGATGCGTGTCATGCCGGAGAGCTCAACGGGACTTCGATTGCTGGTCGATTACGCGGTGACGCTGGTGCGGGAGAAGGCGTTCGCGATGCCCAACTTGCGCCAGCTCGGGGTTGGGCATCTGCACGATCTTCTGGCAATCGTCCTCGGTGCCACCAATGAGCCGCGGGAACTGGCCGGGCGGCGCGGCGTCAAGGCGGCACGGATGCAGAAGGCCAAAGTTTCCATCGCCAACAATTGCTGTCGGCAGGATCTGTCGGTGGCCACGGTCGCCCAGGAGCTCGGCGTGACGCCACGTTATCTCCAGCGCCTGTTTGAGGCCGACGGCAAGACGTTCTCGTCGTTCCTGATCGAGCAACGGGTCAAGCGCGCGCATCGCATGTTGCGTGAACCAGGGTACGCCGAGCGGACGGTCAGCTCGATCGCCTACGATGTCGGCTTCGGCGATCTCTCATACTTCAACCGCTGCTTCCGTCGAACTTATGGCGCCACACCCAGTGACGTCAGGAGCGGCGAGATGTCGTGACCGCGCGCGATTGAATTTCAGGTCAGATGCCGCTTGGAGACGGCACGGGCGCGCGCCGCCCGCAGTTGGAGTATTGCATGCGCCGTTTTTTCTTTGATCTTATGATCGGCAATATCGTGAAGATCGATCCGGGCGGCATGGTGTTCGAATGCCCCGAAGCGACATTCGTGGTGGCCAACGAGATGGCAAGCCATCTGTTCGTCTGGCGCGACGATTTGCGCGACCGCGATGCCTGCATCCGGGTCAGAAATGCCGACGGGCGCGAGATCTATCGCGCTGCCGTCTGGTCGGAAAATGTGGAGAAGGTCGGCTGGGACGAGATCTGAGCCTCCAGGTGCGGTATCGCGACTCTGCATCAGTGGCCCCCGAAGCGGATATCCGTTCGTTGCCTGGCCGGCGCCTCCTCCGATCGGAGGATGCCGCATGCTGTGGTTGTGGTATGCTCGGTGATATTGAACACCCAGGCCATTTATAGCCATGCACGGACCGCGGAAACTGCCCGACCTGGTCGAGGCCATCTACGATGCCGGGCTCGATCCCTCGCTGTGGAATAACGTCGTCACCGGCATCCGCGACTTCGTCGGCGGCCAGGCCTGCGGGCTGTTTTCCAAGGACTCGATCAGCAAATTCGGCGTCACGCACTATTATTGCGGGGCGGACCCGCACTACATCCAGCTCTATTCCGAGACGCATTCGAAATTCGATCCCCTGACGGTCCTGCCACCGCACGGCCAGATCGTCAGCATTCCGGATCTCGTCAATTTCGATGAATATCGGCGAGGACGCTTTTACCAGGAATGGATGCGGCCGCAGGGTTGCAGCGATGCGGCCAACGTCGTGCTCGAGAATTCGAATGCGAGCTGCCCCGTGATGATGACGGTGCTGTCGGGCCGCCGGATGGTGGATCCGGTGATGAAGCACCGTCTCTCGCTGATCGTCCGGCACGCCAGCCGCGCGTTGCTGATCAACCGCGCCATGACCTCGCAACTGACGCTGGCGACGGCGCTGGCGGAGATCCTGGACAATCTTGCCTGCGGCATCTTCCTGCTCGATGGCTTCTGCCGGGTGGTGCACGCGAATTCCGCGGGGCACGACCTGCTTGCGGCCGACGATCTGGTTCGGTCCGTTGCGGGGCAATTGGTGACCAGCAGCGCGGAGGCCAATCAGACGCTGCGGGAAGCGTTCGCGACCCGCAATGAAATTGCCCTGCTTGCCGCAAAGGGGCAGGCGTTTTCGCTGCTTTCGCCCTCGGGCGAGCGCTACGTCGCGCATATCCTGCCGCTGTCGTCCGTCCTGCGGCACGGCAACGAGAGGGTGGTCGATGATGCCGTCGGTGCGCTGCTGCTGCGCAAGGTGTCGCTCGGCGGACAGTCCTACGGCGAATTGATCGCGCGGACCTTCGACCTTACACCGGCCGAGCTGCGCGTGTTGCTGTCGATCGTCGAAGTTGGCGGCGTCCCAGAGACGGCGGTCGCGCTCGGTATCGCAGAAACGACGGCGAAGACGCATCTGCATCGCGTGTTCGCCAAGACGGGCGTTTCGCGTCAAGCCGATCTCGTCAAGCTCGCGGCAGGATTCTCCAATCCGCTGATCAACTAGGCGGCGAATTGTGCCCTCAGGATTGAACCTTTCGCTCCCTCGCCAGACTCACAGGAGCCGCCGGGCATGAAGAACATGTCGCCACCTCCATGTGTCACTACTGGCTCTTCCGATGCCCCGACTTCCAAAACCGTCCGAGTTGATCGAGACTATCTATGACGCGGGTCTCCGCCCGGAGTTGTGGAGTGAGGTCGTCGTCAAGCTCAATGCCTTCATCGGCAGCCAAGCCTGTGGTCTGATTTCGAAGGACCCGGTCAGAAAATCAGGCGCGACGCATTATTATTGCGGGGTCGATCCGCACTACATTCAGCTCTATGCGGAGACTTACTCCCGGTACGACCCGCTTGCTCGGCTTCCGCGCTATGGCGAGGTGCGCAACATCCCCGATCTCGTGGATTTCGACGAATATCGCCGCGGCCGATTCTACCAGGAATGGCTGCGCCCCCAGGGTTGCGTCGACGTCGCCAATGTGGTGCTGGAGCAGTCGAAGTCGCCCTGTCCGATGCTGCTGACCGTGATCCCGGGCAGGGAGATGCTCGACGCCGAGCAGCGGGCGCGAATGCAGTTTCTGGCTCCGCATGCGAGCCGGGCGCTGTTGATCAACCGGGCTATCGAGCGGAAGCAGCAGCGCGCGATCGCGCTCGCCGACGTTGTGGACCGACTGAATGCCGGTGTCATCCTGCTCGACTCGACCTGTCATATCGTCCACAGCAATCCGGCCGCGGAGACGATCCTGGCCGTCGAGGATGTTCTGCGATCTGTCTCGGGCCGGTTGGTGGCAAGCTCGCCCGCTGTAAATTCGGCTCTGCGCGATATTTTCCGTGGCGCAGGCGAGGTCGCGTTGGCTGCATCTTCGGGGCGGAAAATTCCGCTGATGTCACGTGACGGTTCCCACTACGTCGCGCACGTAATCGCGCCATCATTGCTGCGCGAGGGTACGGCCGAGCGCAGTTCGGCCGTCGGAGCCTTGTTCATCTGGAAAGCGGAACTCGACGGTCGCTCCAGTGCCGGTCTCATTGACCGCACCTTCGAACTCACGCCTGCGGAACTAAGGGTCTTGCAATCGATCGTCGATGTCGGCGGTGTGCCGGAGACGGCGGTGGCGCTCGGCATCGCGGAGACGACGGTGAAGACGCATCTGCATCGCGTGTTCGCCAAGACCGGCGTTTCTCGTCAAGCCGATCTCGTCAAGCTCGCAGCTGGATTCTCCAATCCGCTTGTGCACTGAGACGCGTTCAAAAACGCACGCGAGTCGCTGCAGCTCGCAATAGGTTCAATCAGAAGCATCATTAGAAAGTTATCGCACGTCGTTCGATCGAATGACGCGATTCTTCGCGTTGTCTTCTAATAGACGTCACACGATCTGTTGTTCGACCTATCAGACATTTGTGTGAAGCAACTCACTGCGAGCGGAAGTGAATTCCGTCAACCTCTCGTGCAGGTTGAGAGGAGATTGACATGCGAACGGCGTCACCGGTTTCGGCAGGCAGGTTCCGCGATATCGTGGCCCGCATTGGCGCGGCACTCCGCGCGCAGCGGGAAATCGACTCGGAGCGTGTGTTGCGGCGCTACCGCCACCTGCTGGACCAGCCGCACGACGCGCCGTGTTTGAATGAAATTATTCCCGTCTCCCGTGAAGAGGATACTTTAGAAAATGCCAACGGAGTTGATCCGCGGGAGCGCACGACCGGCCACCCCAAATTCGAGCGTGCGTAATGTCAGCATCGCCGCATTCGCGCTGACCGCGGCGCTCGTCGCGCTCCAACTGGTCGGCCTCACGATGCTGGAGCGATCTCATGCTTACGCAAATCCGTCGGTTCCACTCGGGCCGGCGCTTTGCACCGAGAGCGCCGAGGTCCCCGTCCCGCAAATTCCTTACGATTGACCGGAGGGCGGATTGTGCCTGATGTCACGACTCTGATGCTGCTCAGCGTTGCCGTGTTCGCCGGCGCCTTCGTCTCCGGGCTCTCGGGATTTGCCTTCTCGGCAGTGGCGGGCGCCATTCTGCTCCGGGTGTTTCAGCCGCTGGAAGCCGTGCCGCTGATGATGGCGTGCAGCATCGGCGTGCAGGCCACCAATCTTTGGGCGCTTCGGCGCAATATTCGCTGGGAAGGCAGTTTGCTGTTGATTGTCGGTGGCTTGATCGGAGTTCCCATCGCGGTATCTCTGCTCCAGAGCACCGATACGCATCTGCTCCGGCGCGGCTTCGGCATCGTCGTTGCCCTCTATGCGGCCTATATGCTGCTGCGGCCGACGCTGGTGACGGCCGGCGAGGCGGTCGGGCGGCACTGGGTCGCGTTGATCGGGTTCGGGGGAGGACTGGTGGGCGGGCTGACGGCGATGCCCGGCGCGATCCCGACCATCTGGTGCGACATGCGCGGCATGCCCAAGAGCGAGCAGCGCGGCCTGGTGCAGCCGTTCATCGCCGCGATGCAGCTGTTCGCGATCGCGCTGCTGGTTGGACATCAGGATCTGTCGTCGAAAGTCTTCATCGATCTCGCAGTCAGCCTGCCGGCGTTGTTCGTAGGCTCCGCGCTCGGCGTGATCGCCTTCCACAGGGTCAACGAGACGGTCTTTCGCAAGACCGTGCTCGTTCTGTTGTTGCTGTCGGGGATTTCCCTGATTTAATGCCCGACGGTTTGCACCGGCGCCGCGCTGGTGTCGCTGCCGTGATGCGTTAGCGGCTTCATGCCGCTGACGGTCCGCAGCAGCACATAGAACACTGGCGTCAGGAACAGGCCGAATATGGTGACGCCGATCATGCCGGAGAACACGGCGACGCCCATCGCGCGCCGCATCTCCGAGCCGGCGCCGGTGGACAGCACCAGCGGCAAGACGCCCATGATGAACGCCATCGACGTCATCAGGATTGGGCGCAACCGCAGCCGGCTCGCCTCGATCGCGGCCCGGATCGGCGTGCGGCCTGCGAATTCGAGCTCGCGCGCGAATTCGACGATCAGGATCGCGTTCTTGGCCGAGAGTCCCACCAGCACGATCAAGCCGATCTGGGTGAAGACGTTGTTGTCGCCCTTGGAGATCCAGACGCCGAACATCGCAGCCAGCAGACCCATCGGCACGATCATGAGGATCGAGAGCGGCAAGGTCAGGCTTTCATAGAGGGCGGCCAGCACCAAAAACACCAGCAGGATCGCCAGCGGGAACACCCAGAGGCCGGAATTGCCGGCGATGAACTCCTGATAGGTCAGGTCGGTCCATTCGAAGGCGAAGCCGGGCGGCAATGTCTCCGCCGCGATCCGCGTCGCCACCCCCTGTGCCTGGCCGGAGGAAAAGCCGGGCGCAGCCGCCGCGTTGATGTCGGAGGACAGGAAGCCGTTGTAGCGGATCGCGCGCTCGGGGCCCGCGCTCTGGCGGATCGTGAGCAATGCCGACAGCGGCACCATGTCGCCGGAGGACGAGCGCACCTTCAACTGCCTGATGTCGTCGGCACGCGCGCGGAACGGCGCGTCGGCCTGCACGTAGACGGAGTAGGTGCGGCCAAACTTGTTGAAGTCGTTGACGTAGTAGGAACCGAGGTAGATCTGGAGCGTGTTGAACACCTCGGTCACGGGGACGCCGAGCTGAAGCGCCTTGGTGCGGTCGATGTCGGCAAAGAGCTGGGGCACGTTGACCTGGAAGCTCGAGAACACGCCGGCGATCTCCGGCGCCTTTTGCATCGCCGCCATGAACGCATTCGTCGCCTCGTTCAGCGCCTCATAGCCGAGGCCGGCGCGATCCTCGATCTGCAGCTTGAAGCCGCCGATGGTGCCGAGACCGTTAACCGGCGGCGGCGGGAACATGGCGATGAAGGCCTCCTGAATCCCGGAGTATTTCTTGTTGAGGTCGGCCGCGATGGCATTCCCGCTCATTGCGGGGCCCTTGCGCTCGTCGAACGGCTTCAGCGTCGAGAACACGATGCCGGCGTTGGAGGAGTTGGTGAAGCCCGAGATCGACAGGCCCGGGAATGCTACCGAGCTCTCAACGCCGGGCTGGGTCAGGGCGATGTCGCTCATCTTGCGGATCACGTCTTCGGTGCGGTCCAGCGTTGCTCCATCAGGCAGTCGCGAGAAGCCGACCAGATATTGCTTGTCCTGACCCGGCACGAAGCCGCTCGGGACCTGCTGGAACAGGAAGGCGGTGAGGCCGACCAGGACCACATAGAGGCCCATGACGGCCGCCTTGCCCGAGATCACCTTGGTGACGGTGCCGCTGTAATTCTCCGACGACCGTGTGAACACCTTGTTGAAGCCCCGGAAGAACCAGCCGAGGCCCTTTTCCATGATGATCGTCAGCCGGTCCTTCGGCTCGTTGTGTCCCTTGAGCAGCAGGGCCGACAGCGCCGGCGATAGCGTCAGCGAGTTGACGGCCGAGATCACGGTCGAGATCGCGATCGTCAGCGCGAACTGCTTGTAGAATTGCCCGGTAAGGCCGGAGATGAAGGCGAGTGGCACGAACACCGCGATCAGCACCATCGCAATCGCGATGATCGGCCCCGACACCTCGCGCATCGCCTGGTAGGTGGCGTCGCGCGGCGACAGCCCGCCCTCGATGTTGCGTTCGACATTCTCGACCACGACGATGGCGTCGTCGACCACGATGCCGATCGCAAGCACCAGGCCGAACAGGCTGAGCGCGTTGATGGAGAAGCCGAAGACGTGCATCACCGCGAAGGTACCGACGATCGATACGGGCACCGCCAGCAACGGAATGATCGAAGCGCGCCATGTCTGGAGGAACAGGATCACCACCAGCACAACCAGCGCGATGGCCTCCAGCAGCGTGTGGATCACAGCCTCGATCGACGAACGGACGAATTGGGTCGGGTCGTAGACGATCTGGTAGGACACGCCTTCCGGCATGTTCTTCTTGATCTCGGCCATGGTGGCGCGAACGTGGTCGGAAATCTCGAGCGCATTGGAGCCGGGCGCCTGGAAAATCGGGATCGCCACCGCCTGCTTGTTGTCGAGCAGCGAACGCAGGCCGTATTGGGAGGCGCCGAGCTCGATGCGTGCGACGTCGCGTAGCCGCACCACCTCGCCACGCGTGCCGGTCTTGACCACGATATCGCCGAACTGCTCCTCGTTCGCAAGCCGTCCCTCGGCGTTGACGGACAGCTGCAGGTCGATGCCCTTGACGTTCGGGGAGGAGCCGACCACGCCGGCGGCGGCCTCGACGTTCTGCGCCTGGATCGACTTGACGATATCGCTTGCGGTGAGGCCGTGCTCGGCGGCCTTCTGCGGATCGACCCACACCCGCATCGAATAGTCGCCGGCGCCATAGAGTTGGACGTCGCCGACGCCGTCGATCCGCGCCAGCCGGTCCTTGACGTTGAGCACGGCGTAGTTGCGCAAATACGTCATGTCGTAGCGGTTGTTCGGCGACAGCAGATGCACGACCATGGTGAGGTCGGGCGAGGACTTCTTGGTGATGATGCCGAGCTGACGCACCACCGCGGGCAGGCGCGGCTCGGCCTGCTGCACACGGTTCTGCACCAGCTGCGTCGCCTTGTCAGGATCGGTGCCGAGCCTGAATGTCACCGTCAGCGTCATCGCACCGTCGGTGGTCGCCTGGCTCGACATGTACAGCATGTTTTCGACGCCGTTGATCTGCTCCTCGATCGGCGTCGCCACCGTTTCCGCGATCACCTTGGGATTGGCGCCGGGATAGGTCGCGCGCACCACCACCGAGGGCGGCACGACGTCGGGATATTCCGAGATCGGCATCGCGAACAGCGAGATCAGGCCGGCGAGAAAGATCAGGACCGACAGCACGCCGGCGAAAATCGGACGATCGATGAAGAATTTCGAGAGATTCATGGCCTTGCCCCTGCGCGAGAGACGACTCTCCCGTCATTCCGGGGCGCGGATAAAACCCGCGACCGGAATCCAGAAGTGATGTCTAGGCAGTTCAACGATTTTCACATTCCGGCTCGCGCTGCCCGCGCGGTCCGGCATGGCGGAGACGCTAACGCTGCACGACGTCCTGATTGCTGTGGTTGGATGCCTGCTGCGGCCCGCGCGCGCCCATTGCCGCGATTTCCGTCTTGAGCAGGGCACCCGGGCGCACGCGCTGGAGGCCGTTGACGATGATGCGGTCGCCGGTCTTCAGCCCCGCCGTCACGATACGCAACCCGTCGACCGAACCGCCGAGCGTGATCGGCCGATAGACCGCACGGCTGTCGTCGCCGACTGCCATCACGAACTTCTTGTCCTGATCGGTTCCGATCGCGCGCTCGTCGATCATGACCAGCGACTGCTGCTTGGGCTGGCCCATGCGCACACGGGCGAACTGGCCGGGAATGAGACGCCCGTCCTCGTTATCGAACACCGCGCGGACACGGATGGTGCCGCTCTGGCCGTTGACCTGGTTGTCGATGAGCTGGATGTGGCCCTTTGCCGAGAGGCCGCCGGAGGTCGCCATCGCGACCGGGATCTGATCGAGATTGCCGCGCTTGCCGGAGACCTCGGAAATCGAGTTCAACGCCCGCACCACCAGCTCTTCATCCGCATCGAATGACGCATAGATCGGGTTGACCGAGACCAGCGAAGTCAGCACCGGAGAGGCGGTGCCGGCGGCGACGAGATTGCCGACGGTGATTTCGATCTTGCCAACGCGGCCGTCCACGGGCGCACGCACCTCGGTGTAATCGAGATTGAGCTTTGCGGTCTGGAGCGTCGCCTCGGCTGCCTTCACGTTGGCGATGGCCTCGCGGTTGGCGTTGTCGCGCTGGTCGTAGTCGCGCCGCGTGACCACGGCGTTGCCGACCAGTTGCGCGCCGCGCTCGAGCTCATTCTGCGTGAACACGACGCGCGCTTTCGCAGCTTCGAGCTGGGCCGCGGCCTTGTCGACCTCGGCCACGTAGGGCGCCGGGTCGATCTTGAACAGGACGTCGCCGGCCTTCACCAGCGCGCCTTCGGTGAAGTTGGTCGCAAGGATCGCCCCCGCGACGCGCGGACGAAGCTCGACGCGATTGATGGCTTCCAGCCGGCCGGAGAAGTCGTCCCATAGCACGGTCTGCTTTGGTTCGATCAGCGCGACCGTGACAGGGACGGCTTGCTCGGCCGCGGCGGCCGTCGCGGTCGCTTGGGCGGCACGAAAGTAATGGCCGGTCGCGATCGAACCGGCCACGGCGAGGGCGCCCACGATGGCCACGCCGCCAAGGAGGCGGCGGAAACGGCCGGTGCGGCGAGCATTTTGGGCAGTATTTTGGGAGGGATGCATTTGCGCGTTCCAGATATGTAGTGTTCACTACAGATGTGGAGCTGGATACCGCAGCGCAAGATACTTATGTACCATTCACTAAGAAAATTGTAGCCCCTTACCGCAAGCGTTGGCAAGCGGAAGAGAAAATAAAGCGAGAACAAATAGATAGGATCAGGCGTTAGGCTGAGGGACGACGTCGGTTTCGAGGAGAACAGGTACATGGGCATGGGACGCCCCCGCGAATTCGACGCCGAAACGGCGTTGGACCAGGCGATGGAAGTGTTTTGGCGCCATGGCTATGAGGGTGCCACGATCGCTCAGTTGACCGAGGCCATGGGGATCAATCCGCCCAGCCTCTATGCCTGTTTCGGTAACAAGGAAGGGCTGCTGAAGGCCGCGCTCGACCGCTATACAAAGCTGCGCAACGTCTGGATGGACGAGGTGGTGGCCGCGCCCACCGCCCGCGACGTCGCCGAGCGGATGCTGATGGGCATCGCCGACAAGCAAACCGATCCGGCCAACCCGCCCGGCTGCCTGCTCGTGCAGGGCGGCATTGCGTGCGGCACCGGATCAGAGAGCGTCCCTTTTGAACTCGCCGCCCGCCGCGCCGAGAACGAAGATCAGCTCCGCGATCGCTTCATTCGCGCAAAGGCCGAAGGCGATCTCAAGGAGAGCGCCGATCCCGCGGCACTCGCACGCTATGTCTCAGCGGTATCTGTCGGTATGGGCGTGATGGCGTCTTCGGGCTCGGACCGCGAAGCGTTGCAGCAGGTCGCGAGTGTCGCCGTGCAGGCGGTCGAAGCGCAGTCGGCCAACAGAACTTAATCGCCCTCGATCAGCTCGCCATTACTTGGCAGCCAGCGACGGCGGCGGGACGAAGCCGCCGAACTCGCGTTCCATCAGTCCGGCGAGCGCAATCGTGGTGCGGTCCTCGAGATAAGGCCCGATGATCTGGACGCCAATTGGCAGGCCCGATGGCGTGCGCTCGATCGGAACGGCGGTCGCAGGCAGTCCGCAGGTCGAAGCGGGGTCTGCCCAGATGAAGCATGCATCAGCGTAGGGATAGAGCTGTCCATCGATATCCAGTTGCCGCGCGTCGAACGGCTCGGACTGGTCCTGTGGAAAGGCCGGCACGGCGGCGGCCGGGTAGATCACTGCGTCGAAATCGCGGAATAGCTCCTGCCATCGTTGCTGCAGCTGCAGGCGCGCCGCATCGGTCGCCAGCCATTCACGATGGACCATCGCCCAGCCGCGCGCCCGCTCTGCCTGCAGGCTGCGGTCGTCGGGCGAGAGTGCCGCGGCAACTCCTTGCGCCTCTGCGAGGGCGGCCGGTGTCAGGCGTGGACTTCGCGCCGCGTTCAGCAGCTTCATGTAGAGCCGCGCGGATTCTGCGAGATCGGGCAGCGCCGCACTCGAGCGTGCGACCCGCGCACCTGATCGTTCGAGCCGTTCCGCCAATCGCCCGATGGCGGAACGCACGGCATCGCCTGTCGGCATCAACGGATGCGTATCGATCACGAGGATTCTGAAATCCCTGAGCTGGTCGTGTCGCGGGAACGGCAGCGCGAGACGATAGCCAATCCCGTCGCGTGTCTCGTCGGGGCCGGCGATTACGTCGAGGGCGAGCGCAAGATCCGGGGCGGTGCGCGTCATCGGCCCGACGACGGCCAGATCGCCCTGGCCAGGCACGGGCGGCGCCGGCGGCAGGCTGTATCCGCGCAGCGGCACCAGGCCGAGGCTCGGCTTGTTGTCCAAACACACCGCAGAAATGCGCGGGCACCCGGATCGAGCCGCCGATATCCGAACCGATCGAGAGCGGACCGAACCCCGCGGCCAGCGCCGCGCCCGATCCGCCTGAGGAGCCGCCGGGCGATCGGCCGAGATCCCACGGATTGTTTGTCGTTCCGTAGATCTCATTGTAGCTCTGAAAATCCCGCAGACCGATCGGGATGTTGGTCTTGCCGATGATGACAGCGCCCGCCGCCTTCAACCGCGAGACGACAAGGGCGTCCTCCGCCGGTTGGAAATCCCTGAAATGCGGAAAGCCCCATGTCGTCGGCAGGCCGGCGGCGTTGAACGGTTCTTTCAACGTCACGGGGATGCCGAGCAATGGCTGCCGCTCGCCGCGGCCAAGCGCGGCATCGGCGGCGCGCGCGGCGTCTCTTGCGCGATCGAAATCGCGAACGATGACGGCATTGATCCGTCCGTCCAGCGCCTCGATGCGCGCGATCGTATGCTCGATCAACTCCGACGCAGAAACCTTGCGCGCGTGCAGGGCGCTCAGCAGGGTGCTGATCGAGCCGTAGTCCCAGTCAGCGGCGGTCAATCCGGACTGCATCACGATCTCCATTGTCTTGCAGCGCCGCGTCGATGTCGCTCGGCTGCAAATCGATCCGAGTATCGAGCATGCAATTTGGCAGATGGGATGAGGAGGTCGCGCAACGGGAACCAGATCTGTCCGCCGATCGGGGGCCGAAGGCGGCGGCTGGCCGCCAGATCGCGGGATACGCATTTCTTGCCGCACTCTATGCGGGATCGATGGGCTCTGTACGCGCTGCTGCTCACGTGGCATTGGGGGCGGTGAAGCTTGGACACTGACGAGCATGTTCGCCCTGACATTCCTTGGGACTTCGGCCAGCGTTCCGTCGGCGGAGCGCAACCATCCGGCTCTCCTGGTGGAGGCAGCGGGCAAGCGCGTCCTCATCGATTGCGGCGAGGGCACGCAGCGCCAGTTGCTGCGCAGCGGTGCGGGCTTTCGGCGGCTTGACCGCATTCTGCTGACGCATGCCCATCTCGATCATGTGCTCGGCATCCCCGGTCTCTTCTCGACGCTGGGGTTGCGCCAGCAATCGGACGTGATGACCCTCCATGGAGGGAAGGGTACGCTCGACGTCGTCATCCGCATGCTTGCCGGCCTGTGGGGCGCGGGCAGGGCGCCGATCCCTGTGGAGTTCGCGCCGCTGATCGAAGGACTGGTTATCGACGCCGGCGACTTCACCGTCGATTGCTTTCCGGTCCGCCACCGCGACACCGACAGCTTTGGTTTTTGCTTCCAGAGTCCCGCACGTCGCCATCTTGAGCGGGAGCGCCTCGCCGAACTCGGCGTTCCCGATGGGCCGCTGCGCGGAGAATTGGCTGCGGGGCGACCAGTCGTGATCGCCGGCCGCACGATCGATCCGGAAGACGTGCTGGGGCCGCCGAGCGGCGGCAGGAAGCTCGTGGTGATCGGCGACACCGAAACCACCGACGGGCTGTGCAAACGTGTGGCCGACGCCGATCTACTGGTGATCGAGGCGACCTTCCTCGATCGTGACGCCGCGACCGCACGGGACTATGGCCATCTCACCGCGCGCGAGGCGGCTTCATTTGCCGCCGCGAACAACGTCGGACAACTCGTGCTCAATCACATGTCGGGGCGCTATCGGGACGAAGAGATTTTGGCCGAAGCGACGATGATTTTTCCGAACACGCGAATTGCCGCCGACTTCGATCGCATCGTGATTTAGCGGTACCGCTCCAAGAGAGCGCAACCTCTGACGGTCTGATTGTGAGCTGGTTACCCGGAGTGGCTGGGGAACTAGGATTCGAACCTAGACAAACAGAGTCAGAGTCTGTTGTGCTACCGTTACACCATTCCCCAACGGAATAGCCGAACAAATTCAATGACTTGTTGATTTGTCCGGCTGTGGCCGATGGCGCTGTCGCGCAAATCACGGCTCAGGCGTGGAGGGTTTCTACCCGCTCGGCTGTGGGCTGGCAAGCGCTGCGACGCAGGGGTGTTTTGCGGTCCACTTGGGACGTGCGGGCCGTGGGATCGCAGGCTCCGGCGGCGCGCCACGGCGGCGCGCGACCGTTTGCCTCATCCGAAAATCACGTTTCCTGGTCGGATCGTCAGGCGCCGCATCGTCCTTCGGATACACAGCCCAAGGAGATCCGTGATGCCCTATGTCGATGGTTTCGTGCTGGCCGTGCCGAAGGACAAAATCGAGGCCTACAAGGCGCTGGCGCAATCGGCCTGCGCGATCTGGATGGAGCACGGCGCGCTCGACTATGTCGAATGCATCGGCGACGACGTGCCCTATGGCGAGCTCACCTCGTTTCCGCGCGCGGTGATGGCGAAGGAGGACGAGATCGTGGTGTTCTCCTGGATCGTCTATCGCGACCGGGAGACCCGTGATGCCGTCAACAAGAAGGTGATGTCGGACCCGCGGCTGAAGTTGGACGGCATGCCGTTCGACGGAAAGCGCATGATCTATGGCGGCTTCACGACGCTGCTGAGCGCGAGCGATCCCGTGGGGTGAGGGCGCTGACCCAGCCCACACCGGTGCTTGTCCATGCAGCATCGTGGCAAGCCGTTTCACTTGCCGGTACAGGGCCAGCATGCCATCCTCTCATCGCCAGGCATAAACAAACGGAAGCGGGCGCTTAGCCGAGCTTCCAAAAAATCCTGGTTGGGGAAACCCCTTGGGAGGTCTGATTTCATGAGATTGAAGCACGTCACCGGGCTGCTTTGCGCGGCTGCGATGTCCCTTGCGCTCGCTTCAGCCGCGCAGGCCCAGGACAAGGTCGTCAAGATCGGCGCGATCCTGCCGATGTCAGGCGGCACCGCCTCGATCGGCGCGCACGCCAAGGCGGCGCTCGAAGTCGCCATGGACATCATCAACAACCCTCATCCCGAGCTCGGCACTCTGCCGCTGGCCAAGAACGCAGGCCTTGCGGGCCTCGGCGGTGCCAAGATCGAGATCGTGTTCGCCGACAACCAGGGCAACCCGGCGACAGGCCAGAACCAGGCGTTGCGCCTGATCACGGAAGAAAAGGTGGCCGCCGTGTTCGGCTCCTATCAGTCCGGCGTCACGCTGACCTCGAGCGCAATCGCCGAGAAATACGGCATTCCCTTTCTTAACTCCGAGTCGGTCGCCGCCAATCTCACCGAGCGCGGCTTCAAATGGTTCTTCCGCACCACGCCGATCGCCACCGACTTCGCCAAGGCGTATGTCGATTTCCTCGCCGACATCAAGGCGCAAGGCGCCAAGACCGATGCAATCGCGCTGGTTCACGACAACACCGAATACGGCACCTCGGTCGCCAACACGATCAGCGCCGCCTTCAAGGAGAAGGGCCAGGCCATCGCAGTTGACGTTGCCTATCCCGTCAACGCGACCGATGTGCAGGGCCAGGTGCTCCAGCTCAAGGACAAAAAGCCCGACGTGATCATCATGATCAGCTACACGTCGGATGCGATCCTGTTCGCCAAGACTATGCAGTCGCTTGACTACAAGCCGGCGGTGCTTTTGGCCGACGACGCCGGCTATTCCGATCCCTCCTTCATCAAGGCGGTCGGCAAGATATCGCAAGGCGTCTTCAACCGTTCGTCATGGTCGGTGGGGCCGGCCGGCTCACCATCGGCCATCATCGCCGACATGTACAAGAAGAAGAGCGGCGAGGAGATGGACGACACCGTCGGCCGCCAGATGCAGGGCTTCTTCGTGCTGGCCGACGCAATCGACCGCGCCGGCTCGACCGACCCGGCGAAGATCCAGGCCGCGTTGAAGGCGACCGATCTGAAGCCCGAGCAATTGATGATGGGCTACAAGGGCGTGAAGTTCGACGACAAGGGCCAGAATATTCTCGCCTCCGGGCTCATCATCCAGCTTCAGGACGGCGAGAACTACACCGCGGTGTGGCCGAAGGCCAATGCTGCGAAGGCGCCGGTGCTGCCCTACAAGGGCTGGTGAGATTTGAAGGCGGGGCTGCGCGCCCCGCCATTCCCGAAATGATTTGATCAGAGCAACGCTGGCTCATGTCCTTTGTACTGGTGCAGGTGATCGTCGGCGGGCTTCTGCTTGGCGCTGTCTATGCCCTGTTTTCCTCTGGCCTCACGTTGGTGTGGGGCATGATGAACATCGTCAATTTCGCGCATGGCGATTTTGTCATGCTCGGCATGTACGTGGCCTACGTCGTGTACACGCTGATGGGGGGAGGGCCGATCCTCGGCGCGCCGCTGGCGACGCTGGTGCTCGCGACCGTCGGCGTCGTCGTCTATTTCGCCCTGATCCGCGACATCATGAAGGGACCGATGCTGGCGCAAATCCTCGGCACGTTCGGGCTTGCGCTATTGCTGCGCTATTCCGTGTTCTGGTGGTTCGGCGCCAACTTCCTATCGATGCCTCCGAACATCGTGGGCGGCACCTATGCGTTCGCGGGCCTGCGTATCGAGGCCTCGCGGCTGCTTGCCGGCGTGGTCGCGCTGCTCGTCACGCTCGGGCTGCATCTGCTGCTGACGCGGACCTCGCTCGGCTCGAAGATGCTGGCGGTGGCGGAGGATCAAACAGCGGCGCAACTGATGGGCATCCGTCCCGATACCATGCAGGCGATCGCCTGGGCGATTGCGGCCGGCGCCACCGGGCTCGCCGGCGCGCTGATCGCGAACTTCTTCTACATCGTTCCGACCGTCGGCGAGACGCTCGGCATCGTCGCCTTCGTCACGGTGTCGCTCGGCGGTTTTGGCAGTGTGCCGGGCGCCCTTGTCGCAGGCCTGCTGATCGGCGTGATCGAGTCGCTGTCGGGCTATCTGATCGGAGCGATCTACAAGGACATCGTCGTCTATGTCCTGTTCCTGCTCTTCCTCTGGTTCCGGCCACAGGGCTTGATGGGGAAGATGTGATGAGCAAGACCTGATGAGAAAGATGTGATGCGGCGCTTGATCTGGCTCTCGGTCGTCGCAGCGATTGCGATCGCCTATCCGCTGCTGCTGTCCTCGCCGTTCCAGCAGCGCCTGGGCGCGCTGGTGCTGCTTTATGCGATTGCGGCGTCCGCGTGGAATATCGTCGGCGGCTATGCCGGCCAGGTCTCGGTCGGCCACGTCGTGTTCTTCGGCTGCGGTGCTTATGCCGCGATGGGATCCTACGCAAAGTTCGGCCTGTCGCCCCTGTTCGGCATCCCCGGCGGGATCGTGCTCGCCGTGGGCCTGGCCGCGATCATCGGCGTGCCGACGCTGCGGCTGTCCGGTCATTATTTCAGCATGGCGACCATCGCGGTCGCCGAGACGATGCGGCTGATCGTGACCAACACCGATTGGCTCGGTGCCGCGGTCGGGCTCTCCGGGCCGACCGTGCCGCGCAACATCTTCGATCTCTCGTTTCTGTCGTCGCTGCCGTATTATTATCTCTTCCTTGCAATCCTCGCGATCACGCTGTTGATCACCTGGTGGATGACCAACAGCCGCATGGGATTTTACCTGCGTGCGATCAAGGATTCCGAGCGCGCGGCGCGCTCGCTCGGCGCCCCCGCCAGCCGCACCAAGCTCTACGCCTACATGCTGAGCGCAGCGCTGACGAGCGTCGCCGGCGCGCTCTATGCCATGATGTTCGGCTTCGTCGATCCCGAGTCCGGATTCGGCATCCTGATTTCGGTGAAGATCCTGATCATGGCGGCGCTGGGCGGGGCAGGGCTGCTGTTCGGGCCACTCGTCGGTGCCGCGATCCTGGTGCCGCTGGAAGAGATTTCCAACAGCTGGCTCGGCGGCAAGGGCGCCGGGCTCACCTTCGTGCTCTATGGCGCGATCATCGTCGTGATCGCGCGTTTCCAACCGGGTGGCTTGCTCAGCCTGTTCACGCGGCGCAGTAAGCCGACCAAGGACACCGGAGCTGGCCATGCTCCTTGAGGCACGCGAAATTACGAAGGCGTTCGGCAGCTTCAAGGCGGTGGACGACGCCTCCGTGACTTTGGAGCAGGGCGACATCCTCGGCCTGATCGGCCCGAACGGCGCGGGCAAGTCTACGTTCTTCAATTGCCTGACTGGCGATCTCAAGACCACTTCAGGCCGCGTCCTGTTCGAGGGCCGCGACATCACCGACTTCACGCCGGAGCTGCGCGCCGGGCTTGGGCTTGCCCGCACCTTCCAGGTGCCGCAGACTTTTGAGGGCATGACGGTGCTGGAGAACGTCATGATCGGCGCGTTCCTGCGCACCTCGCATCGCAAGGACGCCGAGACCAGGGCGCGCGCGGTGCTCGAGCGCGTCGGCATGATCAGGCTTGCGGATGCGCCGGCGCGTTCCCTCGGCACGCCCGGTCGCAAGCGGCTGGAGATCGCGCGGGCGCTGGCGACCGAGCCGAAGGTGCTTCTGCTCGACGAAGCCATGGCCGGCCTCAACGCCCATGAGGTGAGGCTCGCCATCGACCTCGTGCGCGACATTCATCGTTCCGGCATCACGCTCGTGATCGTCGAGCACATCATGGAAGTGATCATGTCGCTCGCCAGCCGCGTGATGGTGTTCCACCAAGGCAAGGAGATCGCCCGCGGCTCGCCGCGCGAGGTCACCTCCAACCCGGCGGTGATCGAGGCCTATCTCGGCAAGCGCGCAGCCAAGGCGGCCGCCGGCCACACGCCGGTCGAACTGATGGGCGGGCCGGACCTATGAGCGGGCCGTTGCTGCGGATCGAGCACCTCGAGGTGCGCTACGGCGATCTCATCGGCGTGTCCGACGTCTCGCTGGAGGTTCCCGAAGGCAGCGTCGTCGCGCTGCTCGGCTCCAATGGCGGCGGCAAGACCACGACGCTGAACGCGATCGCCGGCCTCATTCCCGTGCATTCCGGATCGATCCACTTTCGCGGCGAGGACATTGCCGGCGAGAGGGCGTTTGCGATCGTGCGCAAGGGGCTGGCGCTGTCGCCGGAAGGCTGGCGGCTGTTCGTGCAGCAGAGCGTCGAGAACAATTTGCTACTCGGCGCAACGCCGCTGCACGACAAGTCGCGCCAGGCCACGCTGCTCGAACGGGTCTACGAGATCTTTCCGCGTCTGAAGGAGCGCCGCAACCAGCGCGCCGGCACCATGTCCGGCGGCGAGCGGCAGATGCTCGCGGTCGGTCGCGCGCTGATGAGCGATCCGAAGCTGTTGATGCTGGATGAACCCTCGCTCGGTCTCGCGCCGGCGGTGGTCGAATCCATGTACGAGACCTTTGGCCGCCTGCATCGCGGGGGCCTGACCATCCTGCTCGCCGAACAGTCGATCGAGCTCGCACTCGAGGTCTCGGATTTCGCCACGGTGCTCCAGGTCGGCAAGAGCGTGTTGTCAGGCACGGCGGCGGCGCTCGCGGAGGACCCGCAGGTCCAGAAGGCTTATCTCGGCGTGGACTGATCGACGTCCGCTCGCGGTAACCGCGGCGATGTCAGCGCATGATGTTATGCTTTCGCTGTTTGCGAGACTGCCGGGAGATTGGATCGTGTTCTCAGACGGGCTTGGATTCGATGTTGGGGTCGCCCGACAACTTTTGAAAGAAGGCGGGGACGGCGAAGGCGCCGCCTATCTGGAGGCGTTCATCGCGAAAGGCTCTGTCATGGCCATGATCGAGATGGCTGAATATCTGGATGATAAGGGCGATCAGCCTGCCAGCCTGGCGTTGATGGCGCGAGCCGAGGCATCGATCGCCGACGACGATTGCGAGTCTTGGCTCTATCTCGCCGGGGCCTTGCGACGGGGGCTAGGGGCAGGGACGGCCCAGGAGCGGTACTTCAGGTCCTTCAATCTGAAGGAGCGGGTGGCCGAGTCCGGCCATTTGCTGGCCATTCAAGAAATGATCGCCAACTATTTTCACGGCCTTAACGGCGCCCCGAAAGACAGCGAGCGGGCTATCTACTGGGTAAGAAAGGCCGAGGCGATCCGGGACGAGAAGGCGAAACAGATCCTTCGCGACGAAGGATTGTCATAGCTCCGCCTGAAGCAGCAGCAACAGGCAGCCGGCCAGCCGCGTCTCCATCTCTTTCGACGAAAGCGACAGCGGCCCGGGATCGTTGAGGATCGCATTCACCAGCGTTCCCAGCACGACCTGGAAACCGAACGCGATGGTGCGGGTCTTGGCCGCCTTGCGTCCCTTGCCCATGGCCGGCAGCAGGAGAGGGGTGGCGTCCATCGTGGTGGCTTTCGCCAGCGCCTTGAACGCTGTCCATTTGTCCGGGCGGGTGTCGTCATGCTGGAGCGCGGCGCGCAGCACGCCCTCGTGGTTGCGCATCCAGGCGATGATGCCTTTGACAACGATTTGGCAGAGCTCGCTGAGGCCTGTCTCGGGCGACGGCTGCCTGATCTCGCCCAGTCGGTGCTCGCCGTCGCGCGCGGCCAGCGCCATCAAGGCGTTGAAATAGGCCTCCTTGCTCTCGAAGCGGCTGTAGAAGGCGCCAACGGTGGCGCCGACCTCGGTGCAGAGTGCTTCGATCGAGAGCTCGGCGAGGCTGCGCGTCCGCAGCATCTCGGCGCCCGCGCGCAGCAGCGCCAGCGTCGTCTCCCGGCTGCGCTTCTGGCGCGACGGGGCGACGCCGGGCAGGTCGAAATCGCGAACCCCGGGGTCTTCGGAACGTGGCTGCTTCCGTGCTTGCATCGCGGCTAAATGATAATCATAACTCTTATTACATTTAGGTGGGGACGAGCTGCGGGTCAACCGTGGCCGTCGGCGGGCACCCAGGCCGGCCGAACAGGGAGGATCAGATGAGTGCACGCAGCGACACGCCGTTTCGCGGCACAGTCGGCAAGACGGTTGCGGACTCAAAACCCTGGTGGCCGGATTCGCCAAGGCCGCCCGAGGGCGCGCCGAACATCCTGGTGGTGCTATTCGACGACGTCGGCTTCTCCGATTTCGGCTGCTACGGCTCGGCGATCCGGACGCCGACAATCGACCGGCTCGCCGCCGAAGGCTTGCGCTATTCCGGCTTCCATACCACAGCGATGTGCTCGACGACGCGGGCTGCGCTGCTGACGGGGCGCAACCATCACTCGGTCGGCGTCGGGTGCCTTGCCAATTTCGATTCCGGGTATCCAGGCTACCGCGGCAAGATCGCGCGCGAGGCGGGGACGCTCGCCGAGATGCTGCGCACCACGGCTATCGCAACTACATGGTCGGCAAATGGCATGTGACGCCGCTCACCGAGAGCGGCGCCACCGGCCCGTTCGACGGCTGGCCGCTCGGCCGCGGCTTCGATCGCTTCTACGGCTTTCTCGACGCCGAGACCGACCAGTACGCGCCGGAGCTCGTCTCCGACAACACGCATATCGATCCTCCGGGCACCTATGCCGACGGCTATCATCTGACCGAGGATCTGATCGACCAGTCGATCCGCTTCATCGGAGATCACGTCGCCGATCGTCCTGACGTCCCGTGGCTGACCTGGGTCGCGCTGGGGGCCTGCCACGCGCCGCACCAGGCACCGATGGATATCATCAGGAGCTACGACGCCTCGTTCGCGCACGGCTGGGACGTCGAACGCGAGCAGCGGCTCTCGCGTCAGAAGGCGATGGGACTGGTGCCGGAGCGAACGCGGATGCCGGCGCGCAATGACGGCGTGAAGGCCTGGGAAGATCATTCGGCCGACGAGCGTCGCGTCTTCACGCGCCTGCAGGCGGCTTTTGCCGGAATGCTGGACCATTCCGATCGTCATCTCGCACGCCTCGTCTCATTTCTGGATAAGGCCGACATCCGCGACAACACCATGATCATCGTGATGTCCGACAATGGCGCGAGCCAGGAGGGCGGGCCGCTCGGCTTCGTCAACGCGATGGGCCCATTCAATTTCGAGCCGGAGCCGATCGCGGAGAAGCTGAGCCGCATCGACGACATCGGCGGGCCGGACACCCACAGCAATTTTCCGCATGGCTGGGCGATGGCTTCGAACACGCCGCTGCGCCGCTACAAGCAGAACACCCATGGCGGCGGCATCCGCGATCCCTTCGTCATCAATTGGCCGAAGAAGATCGCGGGCACGGGCGAGCTGCGGCACCAGTTCGTGCACGCCTGCGACCTCACGCCGACGCTGCTGGAGCTGATCGGCATCGAGGCGCCCGCCGAGATCGCAGGCTGCCGGCAGATGCCGCTGGAAGGCGAGAGCTTCGCGCGTTCGATCACGGACGCGTCTGCTCCTTCAAAGAGCTCGCCGCAATATTTCGAGATGTTCGGCCATCGCGGCCTCTGGCAGGCAGGGTGGAAGGCGGTCGCTTTCCATCCATCGGGCACGCCCTTCGAGAGCGACAAATGGGAGCTGTTCCATCTCGATGAGGATTTCTCCGAGACCGACGATCTCGCGGCGAAAGAGCCGGAGCGGCTTGGCCGGATGATCGCGACACGGTGGGAGGAAGCCGAGAAGCACAAGGTGTTGCCGCTCGATGATCGCTTCGGGCCACGCTTTGCCGAGAATGCTGCGCGCTTCCACGGTGCTCGCCACCATTTCGTCTTCCATGCTGGCATGGGCCATGTGCCGACCGATGTCGCACCCGACGTGCGCAGTCGCAGCTATACGATCGAGGCGCATGTTGAGATCGACGAGGCGAGCGCCGATGGCGTGCTGATCTCACACGGCGACGCGACGTCCGGCTACAGCCTTTACGTCAAGGATGGCCACCTCGTGCATGACCTCAACATCGGAGGCAGTCACCAGATCATCCGCTCGGACCGCAAGGTGCCGTCGGGCGCGCGGCGGCTGGGCGTGCATGTCGAGCGTCTCGTGCGCAAGGAGCCGCCGGCGAAGGGCTCGCGCACTGGCATCACCGACTACACGCTACTGATTGATGGTGAGAAGGCGGGGTCGCTGCAGACCCAGCTCGGATTCCACACGCTGATCTCGTGGTCGGGCCTCGACATCGGCCGCGACCGCGGCAGTCCGGTCTCGCATTACGAGGCGCCGTTCCAATTCACCGGACGGCTCTCGCACGTCAGCGTCACCATGCACAACGACCAGAAGCTCGACGGCGATGCCGTCGGCAACGCGCAGATGGCGCGGCAATAGGAGCGAGGCGACTTACTTGATCTTGTCGTAGGCCACCGCGAAATCGCCGAGCGGCATCGGGATCGCGATCGTTTCCTTCGCCATGTTCTGGAAGGAGACCTTGAGCTGCTTGCCCGACCGCAAGGTCGCAAGCAGGTCCGGTGCGATCGGCGTCGAAGCGTAGCAGCCGCGGTTCTCGCAGGTCTGGATCTGGAGATCGACCGTCTTGCCCTCGTCGACCTGTAGCTTGGCGCCGATGGGAAGGTTGAGGCCGAGCGGCAATTGCAACAGCGCCACTGGTGTGCGGGTGTCGGGCGCGATGCGGATGTTGATCAGGACGATGGTCTGCCCGGTCTTGGTCAGCACCGCGTTCTGCTCCATCGCGCATTCGAGCGGTGCGTCGCGGCTGACGCTGGTGCAGCGCACGACCCAGCCGGGCGGCTGCGCCGGAGCGCCGTCAGCCTGCGGCTGCGTCGGAGCCGGTGCGGGCTGTGCCGCCGGGGCAGAGGGAGCCGCGTTCTTCTTGGCGCCTTGCTGGGCATGCGCGACACCCGCCGACAACAGGATGGCGGCGACAAGGGCGACAAGTCTGGATTGCATGAGCATGGCAAAACCGCGTTTACGTGAACCGAGGGCCTCGCTGTAACGTCGTGAGGCGCGCGGTGCAAGCTGCTACTCGGCAGCTTCCTTAACGGTGCCGTGCTCGACCGTCTCGTCACCTTCGCCGTCACCCTTACGGCCCCAGCCCGAGAACCAGTTGTTGAGCTCGTCGAGATAGAGATAGACGACCGGAGTGGTGAAAAGCGTCAGCGCCTGGCTGACGATCAGACCGCCGACCATGGCGTAGCCGAGCGGCTGGCGAATTTCGGCGCCCGTGCCGTGGCCGAGCATCAGCGGCACGCCGCCGAGCAGGGCAGCCATCGTCGTCATCATGATCGGACGGAAGCGCAATAGCGCTGCCTGCCGGATCGATTCCGCCGGCGTCTTGTGCTCATCGCGCTCCGCGGCGATGGCGAAGTCCACCATCATGATGCCGTTCTTCTTCACGATGCCGATCAGCAGAATGACTCCGATCAAAGCAATCAGGCTGAACTCGAAGCCGGCCGCCATCAGGATCGCGAGTGCGCCGACGCCGGCCGAGGGCAGGGTCGACAGAATCGTGATCGGATGGATGTAGCTCTCGTAGAGGATGCCGAGGATCAGATAGACCACGACCAGCGCGGCGAGAATGAGGAGCGGCACAGTGCCGAGCGACTGCTGGAACGCCTGTGCCGTGCCCTGGAAACTCGAATTGAGCGTCGGCGGCGCGCCGAGATCGGCCATCGCCTTTTGCACGGCCTCGGTGGCCTGGCCGAGCGCGACGCCCTGGGCGAGGTTGAAGCTGATCGTGATCGCCGGGAACTGGCCCTGGTGGCTGATCGAGAGCGGGCGGACCGGATCGGTGCTCCAGGTCGCGAAGGTCGACAGCGGCACCTGGTCACCGGTCAGCGGAGATTTCAGGTAGAGCTTGTTCAGACTCTCGAGGCTGCCCTGCATCTCCGGCAGGATCTCGAGGATCACCTTGTAGGTGTTGAGCTGGGTGAAATACTGCGTGACCTGGCGCTGGCCGAAGGCGTCGTACAACGTGTCGTCGATCAGCTGCGGCTGGATTCCGTAACGCGCTGCGGTATCGCGATTGATTTTGAGCTGAACCGTGGTGCCCTGGGTCTGCTGGTCGGTCGCGACGTCGCGCAGTTGCGGCAACGTCTGCATCCTGGCGAGGATCTTCGGCGCCCAGTCGTTGAGCTCGGCGAGATCGGCGTCCTGCAGGGTGAACTCGAACTGCGTGCGCGTTGGCCTGCCGCCGAGCCGGACGTCCTGCGCCGCCTGCATATAGAGGCGGGCGCCGGACACCTTCTCGAGCTTGGGACGCAGCCGCGCGATGATCTGCTGCGCGGAGGCATTGCGGACGCTGCGCGGCTTCAGCGTGATGAACATGTTGCCGTTGTTGCCGGCGCGGCCGCTCCCGCCGATGTTCATCGCGATTGTTGCGACGTCGGGATCGTCCATCACGATCTTGCCGAGCTCGACCTGGCGGCGCTGCATCTCCGCGAACGAGATGTCCTGGGAGGCTTCGGAGGTCGCGGTGATCAGCCCGACGTCCTGCTGCGGGAAGAACCCCTTCGGGATCAGGACGAACAGATAGATCGACAGGGCAAGGGTCGCGAAGAAGATCGTGAGGGTCGTGCGACGCCAGGCCAGGGCATGGTCGAGCACCCATTCGTAGCCGCGCAGCATCGCATCAAAACCGCGCTCGCTCCATTGATAGAACTTGCCGTGGGTCACCTCCCCATGCGCGCGCAGGAAGCGCGAGGCCATCATCGGCGTCAGGGTCAGCGACACGAACATCGAGACGAAGATGGTCATCGCCAGCACGACGGCGAATTCGCGGAACAGGCGTCCGATGATGCCGCCCATCAGCAGCAGCGGAATCAGCACCGCGACCAGCGAGATGCTGATCGAGACGATGGTGAAGCCGATTTCCTTGGAGCCCTTGAAGGCGGCCGCCATCGGCGATTCGCCTTCCTCGATGTAACGGGTGATGTTCTCGAGCATCACGATGGCGTCGTCGACGACGAATCCGACCGCGATGGTGAGAGCCATCAGCGACAGATTGTCGAGCGAATAGCCGACGACCCACATCAAGGCGCACGCGCCCAGCAGCGCCAGCGGCACCGTGATGGTGGGTATGACGGTCGCCCAGAAACTGCGCAGGAAAATGAAGATGACCATGACCACCAGCGCAATGGTCAGCAGCAGCGTGAACTGGACGTCCTCGACCGCGGCGCGGATCGTCGTGGTGCGGTCGCTGATGAGCTCGATCTTGATCGCGGGCGGGATCGCTGCGACGAGGCGAGGCAGGGTGGCCTTGATCCGGTCGACGGTCTCGATGACGTTGGCGCCCGGCTGCTTGAATATCACCAGGAACACGCCGCGCTTGCCGTTGGCCCAGGCCGCCTGCTTGGCGTCCTCGGCGCCGCTGACCGCCTGGCCGACATCGCGGATTCGCAAGGGACCTCCATTGCGATAAGCGATGATGACGTCGTTCCAGTCCTTGGCCTGCGTGAGCTGGTCGTTGGCGTAGATCGTGTAGGCGCGCTTCGGACCGTCGATGTTGCCCTTCGGGCTGTCGACCGTGGTGATCGCGATCTGGCTGCGTACGTCCTCCATCGAGAGGCCCTTGGCGACGAGTTTCGCCGGGTCGATCTGGATGCGAATGGACGGTTTCTGCTGGCCGCCGATGAAGACCTGCGCGACGCCGGAGAGCTGGCTGATCTGCTGGGCGAGCTGGGCGTCGACCGCGTCGCTGACACTGGTCAGCGGCAACGTGTCGGAGGTCGCCGACAACAGCAGGATCGGAGCGTCGGCCGGGTTGACCTTGCGATAGGTCGGTGGCGAGGGCAGGTTCTTCGGTAGCTGACCGCTCGCGGCGTTGATGGCGCCCTGCACGTCGTTGGCGGCGCCGTCGATGCTGCGGTTGAGGTCGAACTGGATGGTGATCGACGCGGTGCCCAGATAGCTCGTCGAGGTCATCTGGGCGATGCCCGGGATCTGGGCGAATTGCCGTTCGAGCGGCTGGGCCACCGACGAGGCCATGGTCTCGGGGCTGCCGCCCGGCAGATTGGCGGTGATCTGGATGGTCGGGAAGTCCACCTGCGGCAATGGCGCGACCGGCAGCAGGGGATAGGCGACCAGACCGACGAAGAGAATGCCGGCCATCAGCAGCGATGTGCCGATGGGATAACGGATGAAAGGTGCCGAAATCCCGCCCGCGTTCATTCCTGTCGAACCTTGTTCTGGGCCGGATCCGTACTCGCCACGGCCGTCGAGACGAGGCTTCCCGGCTGAACCTTGAATTGGCCGCCGGTGATCACCTGCTGCCCGGGCGTCAGCCCTTCGTCGACGACCGAACGTCCGTCGATGGCGTAGCTGACCTTGATCTTGTGCAGTTCGGCCTTGTTGTCCTGATTGACCGTATAGGCGTAGAGGCCGTTGGTGGAATGCTGGACCGCGTCATCCGGGACAACGGTCGCATCCTTCAGGGTGCGCACCAGCAGGCGTGTCGACACCGACTGCCCAGGCCACAGCGCGTGGTCCTTGTTGTCGAACACCGCCTTGAGTCGGATCGTGCCGCTGCTGGTGTCGACCTGGTTGTTGATGACCGCGAGCTTGCCCTCGGCCAGCGTCTTCTTGCCGTCGGTGGTGAAAGCGATCACCTTGAGCGCGCCGGCCTTCTGGCCCTCGCTGATATAGGGCAGCTGATCTTCCGGCGCGGTAAAGATCACCGAGATCGGCTCGACCTGCGAGATTGTAACGATGCCGGTCTGCGTCGAGGAATTGACGATGTTGCCGATGTCGACCTGGCGCAGGCCCGCGACGCCGGTGATCGGCGCCTTGACCTGGGTGTAATCGAGCTGGGTCTGCGCGTTGGAGATCGCGGCATCGTCGGCGGCGATCTGCGCGGTGAGCTGGGCGACCGTCGAGCGCTGGGTGTCGACCCGCTGGGCGGTGGCGAATTCGCCGAGCTTCATGGCGCGCTGGAGCTCGAGATTGGCGTTGGCCAGATTTGCCTCGTCCTGCGCCTTCTTGGCCTTGGCCTGGTCGAGCGTGGCCCGATAGGGGCGGGGATCGATCGAGGCGAGGAGCTCGCCCTCCTTGACGATCTGGCCTTCGGTGAAGGCGATCTTGTCGATCTGGCCATCCACCCTGGTCCGGACTTGGACGGTGTTGAAGCCCGCAACCGTGCCGAGACCGGTCAGGTAAACCGGAAAGTCCACCTTCTGGACCGGCGAAACGCTCACGGGGACGGCGGGCGGGCGCTGCGGCCCCTTCTGTGCGGTCTGGATTTTTCCGGCCTCGGGCGCGCCGAATTTCTGCCAACCATAGTAACCCGCGGAGGCCACGGCCGCGATGATCAGAATCCAGAGGATCGGCCGGGACTTTTTCATTTCGTCTCGTGTCGGCTCTTGTGCCCTAAACTACGAATTATGAGGCAATCATAGGGTTCCAGGGCGCTTGTATAATACACGCCAAGTTCCAGTGTAAACAGCACTATCCGTTGAGAATCCTAAACAATTGGAAAGCTTTGCACCGCTTAGGCAGCTCCGTGTCACTACGGTGTGCAGTGCTGGATTGTCCCGTCAGGAACGATCAGCGTGCAAACTTTGTGCAATGCTCGAAAGCGGTGTGCTCCGCACCGAGCGGCGCCGCGCATGGGCCGCAAGGCGACGGCTCGCAAGAACGGTTCTAAATCGTGAGGAGGCCGTTTCGGTTGTCAGGAAAACTGGCATCGGTCATATCGGCGCGCCACAACGGGAGCGCAGCATGGACGAACTGAACGGCAAGCTGATCGCGTGTCAGATCCTGATCACGGGATTGATCGCACGCGTCGCCAACGAGCAGCGCGATCCCTTGCGCTTTCTCACGGACTTCCGCGACGAGATCAGAGCCGTCGTCAACGGTGTCAACATCGCCGGCATGGACAACAGCGATCGCGTGCGCGCGGTGGCGCAGAAGACCGTCGATGAATTGTTCTCGCTGATGAAGCCGCCAAGCAGCGATTGACGATGCGCGCGCGACCGCCGAACTCGCGCTCTCTTTAGAACGACTCCAATCTTGTTTTAGAACGATTTCAAACTGTAGTTTAGAATCGTTTTGATCTGGACTTATTCAAGCGTTCTCGCGGCTTGCTCGCATTGACCCGCTATTTTGCCGCCGATACCAACACACCAATCGTTCATCGAAGTGAATGGGCGAACAGGAATATGGGGCGTGTTTGGTAATGGGGCAGGTGGTCGCACCGAAGTCGTTGCGTTCGGTCGCAGCATTCGATGAAAAGTTCACGAGCGTTTCCGGCAAGAAGGTCTCCGCTGTCGCGGGCCTGATCGCGGCAGCATCGGTGTCGAGCGGCGCGGAAGCGCAGCAGTCGAATCTGCCGCCGGTGACGGTCGATGCTCCGGTCGCGCGTCCGCGCCCGGTGGCTTCGAAGCCGACGGCGGACCAGGTCCGCGCGCGCAATGCGCTTCGCCGCGCCGCGCAGCGGCAGCAGCCCGCGCAGCAGACGGCTCCTACCGTTCCGGCCGGCGAAGCCGACCGTAATCCGTATTCCGATCCGGCAGCGCCCTACAAGGTCGACCACGTCCAGGCCTCCGGCAAGTTTCCCGAAAAGATGCTGAACACGCCGAAGAGCATCACCGTGCTCAGCAAGGAAGTGCTCGAGGACAAGAACGCCACGACGCTGAAGGAGATCGGACGCTCCACCGCGGGTGTGACGCTGGGATCGGGCGAGGGCGGCAACGCCTTCGGCGACCGCTTCTTCATCCGCGGCTTCGACGCGCGCAACGACGTCTTCATCGACGGTATCCGCGATCCCGCGGTCTCGATCCGCGAGAATTTCTTCACCGAGCAGATCGAGATTCTGCGCGGCCCGGCCTCGTCCTACGCCGGCCGCGGCACCGCTGGCGGCGCCATCAACATCGTCACCAAGCAGGCGGGCGACGTCAATTTCAAGCGGATGGATACCGAGTTCGGCACCGACCGGACCAAGCGGGTCACGCTCGACGTCAACCAGGTCATCGATCCCACCTTCTCGGTGCGCGTTGGCGGCCTGTTCCAGGACGCCAACGTCGCCGGCCGCAACTACATCACCGACGATCGCTGGGGTTCGTTCATCTCGACCAAGTACACCCCGACCAACGACATCAAGATCACGACGAACTACGTCCACACCGACCTCAGCGGCTACCCGGATTTCGGCGTGCCCTTTTACAGGCAGGGCAACGTGCCGGTGACGTCGGCGGGCATTCCGCGCGGAAGCTGGTACGGCTTCCTCAACCGCGACTTCCAGACGGCGCGGCAGGATTTCGGCACCGGCACGATCGAGTACAAGGTCAACGACGCCATTACGCTGACCAGCAAGGTGCGCGGCGAGCACTCGGTGCTGAACTACATCGGCACGCTGCCGCAGAACCCGAACACGACCAGCCCGAATCCGCTGCTCTGGACCACGACGGCAAGCGCGCAGAGCCGCTTGCAAAGCGTGGACGTGTGGGCCAACCAGAACGAGGCCACGTTCAAGCTCGACACCGGCGGGGTCAAGCACACCACGGTGTTCGGCGTCGAGTATGCGAACGAGAACATCTCGATCGACCGCTATGCGGGCCTCGCGTCGGAGCTGTCCGGTTCCGCCTTCACGAGCAACGGCGCGGTGACGGGGGTCAATCTCTATTCTCCGCAATTCACCAACATCCCCTTCAGCATTCCCGGGATCGTCGGGAATCCGACGCGATATGGCGTCAACACCACCAGCGTGTATGCCATGGATACCGCCAACTGGCAGGACACGATCATCGTCAACGGCGGCGTGCGCTACGACGGCTATAGCCAGAGCTCGTCGACCAACGCGGCCTATCTGAAGCAGAACGCCGACCTTGTGAATTACAACGTCGGCCTGGTTTACAAGCCGATGTCGATCGGCAGCGTCTATGCGGCCTATGCCACCTCGGCCAATCCGTTCGGGTCGGAGCTTGATGCGACCGCGACCGATTACGGTGGTGTTCCGCCCAACACGGCCGTTTTGCTCGGACCCGAGCGTAACAAGGCGATCGAACTCGGCACCAAATGGGAGCTCGCCGACCGTCACCTGCTGGTGACTGGTGCGCTGTTTCAGACGACCAAGGACAATGCGCGCGAGACCGTCAACAGCGTGCTGACTTCGGGGGCCGCCTACAGGATCCAGGGCATCGACATCGAGGCCGAGGGCAAGCTCACCGACCGCTGGAGCATTTTTGGCGGCCTGGTGCTGATGCAGTCGAAGGTCACGCAGAGCGGCGTTGCGTCGAATTTGGGTCTGCAGCTTGCCAACATTGCCCACCAGTCGTTCAGCATGCTGACCAAGTACAAGTTCGATGGCGGCTGGGAACTCGGCGGGCAGGCGGTGTACCGCTCGAAGGTCTATGGCGGCACGTTCGCGGCCAACACCAACGAGTTGCCGAGCTATTGGCGTTTCGACGCGTTCATCGAGAAGAAGATCGACCAGAACTGGACCATGAAGTTCTACGCTCAGAACCTTACGAACAAGCTCTATTACGACTCGTTCTATCGCAGTGCCGTACCCTTCGTGGCGGTCGCGCCGGGGCGGGCGTTCTATCTCGTGACGACGGCGAAGTTCTGATCATGTTGACGGGCCTGCCTGGCGTTCTGAGCAAGGATGATGTGGCGGATTTCCGCCGCATCATGGACGCCAGCGAATGGGAAGACGGGCGCTCCACCGCCGGCGCGCAGTCGGCGATGGTCAAGCGCAACGAGCAATTGCCGCCGGACAGCGAGGTCGCGCGCAAGCTCGGCAACCGCATCATTTCGGCGCTGACGTCGAACCCGCGCTTCATCGCGGCGGCGATCCCGCTCCAGATCTTCCCGCCGCTGTTCAACCGCTATGCAGCCAGCAGCGGCCACCATTTTGGCCTGCACGTCGACAATGCCATCCGCGGCGACCGCCTGACCGGCCTTCGCATCCGCACAGACCTGTCGGTGACGCTGTTCCTGGCCGAGCCGGAGGAGTACGACGGTGGCGAACTTGTGATCGAGGACAGCTACGGTTCGCACGAAGTCAAGTTGCAAGCCGGGGACTGCGTGCTCTATCCCTCGACCAGCCTCCATCTGGTGACCCCGGTGACCAGGGGAACGCGGGTTGCGTCTTTCTTCTGGCTTCAGAGCATGATACGGGACGATCAAGCCCGGAGCATGATCTTTGACCTCGACACCGCGATACAGGCGCTGGTGGAACGGCTCGGGCGTGACGATCCCGAAACGGTCAAATTGACGGGTATCTATCACAACCTCATTCGCTACTGGGCCGAAGTATGAAGATCATATCCTTCCAAGCAAGCCTTGCCGCAGCTCTGGTGCTGGCGGCCGCCTGGCTTGCGTCCCCTGTTTCTGCCCAGACACAAGCCGCGCCCGCGGCTCCGGCCCAGTCGACGGCTCAGCCGTCCGCGGTCAGTCCGGCCCCGGTTGTCGCTCCGCCTGCGGCGCCCCAAGCTGCCGCGCCCGCGGCGGCAAAGTCCGATGCCGGCATCGCGCCCGCCATGAAGGAATTGTCGCCCTGGGTGATGTTCCAGTCGGCGGATATCATCGTGAAAGCGGTGATGATCGGGCTCGCCTTCGCATCGCTGATGACGTGGACGGTGCTGATCGCCAAGTCGATCGAATTGTCGATCGCCGCAACCAAGCTTCGTTCGGCGCTGAAGAAGATCGCGGAGGCCCGCTCGCTCGCCGAAGCGCAGATGGCGCTCGGCGCCAAGGAGGGCATCCTGCCGTCCTTCCTGGCGGCGGCGCTGCGGGAGGCGCGGATGTCGGCCGGCCTCTCCAGCGACACCGGCATCAAGGAGCGCGCGGCTTCGAGCTTCTCCGAGATCATGCGCGCGGAGGCGCGGCGCATCCGCGTCGGCATGGGCGTGCTCGCGACCATCGGCTCGACCTCGCCCTTCGTCGGCCTGTTCGGCACGGTGTGGGGCATCATGAACAGCTTCATCGGCATCTCGAAGTCGCAGACCACGAACCTCGCCGTCGTCGCGCCCGGCATCGCCGAGGCGCTGCTCGCCACCGCGATCGGTCTGGTCGCCGCCATTCCCGCCGTCATCATCTACAACTACTTCTCGCGCGTGACGAAGAGCTATCTCGAGCTCGTCAGCCGTGCCTCGGGCGCGGCGGGGCGGTTGCTCTCGCGCGATCTCGACCGCAGCCACGGCAGCGTGCATTCGCGCGCGGCGGAGTGATCCATGGGCGTTTCGCTCGCAGACAATGATGACGACGACGATTTCGGCGAAACGCATGAAATCAACGTCACGCCGTTCATCGATGTCATCCTGGTGCTGCTGATCATCTTCATGGTCGCAGCGCCGCTCTCGACCGTCGACCTGCCGATCGATCTGCCGACGTCGAGCGCGACGCCGCAGAAGAAGCCGGACAAGCCGACCTATCTCAGCATCAAGCCCGATTTGACGCTTGCCATCGGAGAGAACCCGGTCCACCGCGCCGAGTTGATCGGCACCCTCGACGGCCTCTCCGACATGAGCAAGGACAAGTATGTCTTTCTGCGCGCCGATCGCTCGGTGCCGTATGGCGAGTTGATGGGGGTCATGGAGCTGTTGCGCTCAGGCGGCTATTCGCGGGTGAAACTGGTTGCGCTGGAAGGCGCTCCGGGGGCGCCTGCGGCAGGCGCCGCTCAGCCTTAGAGGCCGCGATGTCGGACGAGTCCAAACCAGCCCGGACGCTTTGGATTTTGGCAGCGGTGGCGGCGCTCGCGCTGCATCTGGGTGGTGCCGCGCTCGCGCTGGCGCACCTGCGCGCCGATGACGGCGATGACGGCCTCGGCGCGGCCGGCGCGGAGTTCGCTGTCGAGATGGCCTCGCCGAAGGCGCCTGACACCGACCTTCCGCCGGGACCGGATAGCGAAGCGATGCAGGAGCAGCAGGCGCTTCCCGAGCAAAAAGCCGAGACCAAGGAAACCGAGCTTCCAAAGGATCAGTCGCAACAGGTCGACGATCCCGATCGGGTCGTCACCGAGAACATCTCGAAGAAGCCGCAGGACGAGGATCCGAAGATCGCGGCGGTCGAGACGCCCGCTGCGGAGGCCTCGCCGAAGTCCGTTGCGACGGCGCGGCAGACGCTTGATGAGGACGCGCGCGAGGCCGAGAAGGCGCTGGCGCCTGTGCTGGGCATCGGCAAGGATATTCTGAAGCTGACGGCGGACTGGAACCGCAAGATCAGCGCGCATCTTACCGCCCACAAGGTCAACCCGGAGGGCAAGGAGCCCAACAATCAGAAGGTCAAGGTCTCCTTCGCGATCAATCGGCGGGGCAACGTGCTTTCAGTCGACGTTGCCGAGTCATCCGGGGATGCAGCTTATGATGCGGCGGCGATCTCGATTGTGCGCAAGTCCGATCCCATCCCGCAGCCGCCTGCCAGCCTGACCGACGACCGGTTCGAGCGCACCGTCGACATCATCTTCACGCCGCCGGACGCAAAGAAAAAGAAGAAGTCGGCTCAGCGCCAGTAGAGCCTGATCCCGACATAGACCACGACCAGGCAGGCGAAGATCAGGGCCACCGGGAGCGGCCGTTTCTGGGTCGCGCCCGCGGTCGCTGCCCCGAAGAAATTGGCCTTCTTCGGCTTCGGTTCGGGGCGGCGGAAAGCGGTAACATTGTCCGCCGCCGGTTCGGCCGCCCTGGGGCGGACGTCAGGCGGGGTTCCCGCGCCGCCCATCTCGGCATAGTAGGCCTTGTAGATGGCGCCGATGGTGGCCTCGGTAGCCTCACCCTCGTTCATCTGCGCCTGCAGGTTCTTGTAGCTCGCGAGGAATTCCTGCGCCCCCGGCGGCAGCGCGGACGACCCGTTGAGCTTGGCCATCATCTTCCAGGTGGCGAAATCGGCGCGGGCGCGGGTATCGGCGCGTCGCGCGATCAGCATATCGGCAGCTTTGACCAAGTCGGCCTCGAGCCCTTCGGCTTGTGTTCGGGTGTGTCGCTGTTCAACTACGCATTGCCGGTCAGAATGAGAACAGCCTGAATCACATAACCGGTCAACGTTCGCAGTATTGCTGAAATAACATCAAGATTTAGACCGAACTGGGAGCCTGCCAGCGGTAGCAGGATCAGCAAGCCGATCAGGATCAGCATCCCGAACGGCTCGAGCCGCGCAAGCGGCAGGGCGAGCGGCCGGGGCAGCAGCCCGACCGCGACGCGCCCGCCGTCGAGCGGCGGGATCGGCATCATGTTGAACACCGCCAGCACCGCGTTGATCAGCAGCGCGTTCTTGAGATTGTCGAAGATCCATTGCGCCGAGTTGGCCGGAGCCCAAGGCAGGGCGTGCAGGGCAAGAGCTGCGGCCAGCGCCAGCAGGATGTTGGTGGCAGGCCCGGCCAGCGCCACCCACACCATGCCGAGCCTGGGGTCGTTGAGCTTGCGGAAATTCACCGGCACAGGCTTGGCGTAGCCGAACAGGAACGGCGAATGCGCGAACAGCAGCATCGCCGGCAGGATCACCGTGCCGAACGGGTCGATGTGGCGGAGCGGATTGAAGCTGACACGGCCGAGCTGCGAGGCCGTATCGTCACCGAGACGATATGCCACGAAGGCGTGCGCAGCCTCGTGGAAGGTGATGGCGAGCACCAGCGGCAGCACCCACACCGAGAGGTCATACAAAGAAATGTTCACGGCTCGTCCGTCCCGGTTTACCTGCGGTCTTGCAGCCGACCCAGCCAACCGGTGGTGCAGCAACGCTTCACCTCAACATAGGGTGACCGGTTCCGAAATGCCACGCTGCAATTGATCGGCGAGACCGGCGGTCTTGGTACCGAGCCTTGCCGCCGGATGAGCTACGTCGGGATCGTCCCCTCATATCGGATCATGCCGTCCTCGATCGTCACCCAGCCCATTTTTTCGCTGACCCAGATGTGCTCGGTCGGCGCAAAGGCGTTGCGATCGTCGAAGGTCGCCAGCGCGACGCCCGCCAGCGTGCCGTTGCGCCGCCAGGCGAACAGGCGCGTGCCGCAGCGTTTGCAGAACACGCGGTCGATGTTCTCGGACGACCCATAGCGGGCAGTGTCGCCCTCGACGGTCAGCGCGCGCTGGTCGAACTGCGCGCGGGCGAAGTAGGGCGAGCCCATCGCCTTCTGACAGATGCGACAATGGCAGATGCGGACGTTGAGCGGCTCGCCCTCCGCCTTGAACCGCACCGCGCCGCACAGACATCCGCCCTCTCTGATCATGACGTCCTCAGTAAGTTGCGCGCCCGCCAGAGATGTCGAACACCGCGCCGGTCGAAAACGCGCAGTCCTCGGATGCGAGCCAGGCCGCCATCGCGGCTAGCTCCTCCACCAGCACGAAGCGGCCTTTCGGAATCTTCGACAGCATGAAGTCGATATGCTGCTGCGTCATTTGGTCGAAGATCGCGGTCTTTGCAGCCGCGGGCGTCACCGCATTGACGAGGATGTCATGTGCCGCCAATTCCTTGCCGAGCGACTTCGTCAGCGCGATCAGGCCGGCCTTGGACGCCGAGTAGTGCGAGGCGTTCGGATTGCCTTCCTTGCCGGCGATCGAGGCGATGTTGACGATGCGCCCGTATTTCTGCTTGAGCATCGCGGGCACGACCGCCTTGCAGCAGATGAAGGGGCCGTCCAGGTTGATGCGCAGAACCTTCCGCCATTCCTCGAGATCGGTCTCCCAGACCGGCTTGTTGACCCCGGCAATGCCGGCATTGTTGACGAGGATGTCGATCTTGCCGAAGGCGGCAAGCGTCGCGTCGCGAGCCTGCTCGACGGCCGCGGTATCGGTTACGTCGACTTTGAAGACGCGGGCGTTGTCGCCGATTTCCTTCGCCGTCTTCTCGGCCAGCGCGGCGTCGAAATCCCAGATCGCGACCTTGGCGCCGGAGGCGACGAAGCGCTGAACGATGGCGCGGCCGAAGCCCTGCGCCCCGCCGGTGACGATGGCGACACGGTCGTTGAGATCGATCTTGTTCATGCTGGATGCCTTCTGGATGCCTTGGCGTCAGAGCATGTAGCCGCCGTCGACGACGAGGTCGACGCCGGTGGTGAAGGCGCTCTCGTCACTGCCGAGATAAACCGCCATGGACGCGATCTCGTCGGCGGTGCCGAGCCGGCCCATCTTCTGGCGGGAGACGAACATCTCCTTGCCCTGCGGGCCTTGCGCGGCGGCGCGGTCGAGCATCGAGGGCGTCTCAACGGTGCCCGGGCAGATGCTGTTGCAGCGGATACCCTTGGTGATGAAGTCGAGCGCGACCGCGCGCGTCAGCAGCGACACCGCGGCCTTCGACGAGCTGTAGACGTAGCGGTTGGCCGGCGGCCGCAGCGCCGCGCAGGAGGAGATGTTGACGATGCTGCCGCCGCCGCCCGCGAGCATGTCCGGCAGGAAGGCCCTGATGGTCCGGTGCATCGACTTGACATTGAGGTCGAACGAGAAATCAAAATCCTCTTCCGAGCACTCCAGGATGGTGCCGTGGTGCACGAAGCCGGCGGCATTGAGCAGGATGTCAACCTTGCCGACGCGCTTGGCGAAGGCGTTGACGTCGGCGGTGCTGCGCACGTCGAGCTTCGCGGTTTCGGCGACGCCTTCCTTGGTCAGGCTCGCGATGCCGCTCTCGTTGATGTCGGTGGCGATGACGGTTGCGCCTTCACGCGCGAATGCGATGGCGCATGCGCGTCCGATGCCTGCCGCTGCAGCCGTGATGACGGCGCGCTTTCCCTTGAGGCGGTCTGCCATTTTCTTCTCCCTTGCCTGAAAGTTCTATCGGATCGTCATTGCGAGCGAAGCGAAGCAATCCAGAGTCCCGCCGCGGAGGCCAGCCTGGATTGCTTCGTCGCTTCGCTCCTCGCAATGACGAGTGGTCAGTGATTATCCCGCGCCACACCAAAGGTGCCGGCGACGTTCTGATAGCGCGTGGCGAGTTCTATGCAAGCGCCGGTCGACTGCTGGCCGACGGTGTTGCGATAAAGCTCCTGCCACGGCGTCTGGTTCGGCGGATGCTTGAAGCCGCCACTGGCCTTCAGCTCGGCGTGGCGCTTCTTCACCTCGTCGTCGGAGATGAGAATGTTGGCGCTGCCCTTGTTCAGATCGACGCGCACCTTGTCGCCGTTCCTGAGGATCGCGAGCCCGCCATTGGCGGCGGCTTCCGGCGAAGCATTGAGGATCGAAGGCGAACCCGAGGTGCCCGACTGGCGGCCGTCGCCGATGCAGGGCAGGGACATGATGCCACGTTTGATCAGCGCGGCAGGCGGCTGCATGTTCACGACCTCGGCGCCGCCGGGATAGCCGATCGGGCCGGTGCCGCGGATGAACAGCACGCAGCGCTCGTCGATCTCGAGCGAGGGATCGTCGATCCGCTCGTGATAGTCCTCGGGACCCTCGAACACGACGGCGCGGCCCTCGAAAGCATTGAGATCGGTCGGGTTGCTGAGATAGCGATCGCGGAATTCCTTGGAGATCACGCTGGTCTTCATGATCGCGGAATCGAACAGATTGCCGCGCAGCACCAGGAACCCGGCGTCCTTCACCAGCGGCTTGTCGTAAGCCCAGATCACGTCGTTGTCGGGTTTTGGCGCATTGGCGCAGTTCTCGCCGATGCCGCGGCCGTTCACGGTGACCGCGTTCTCGTGGATCCGCTTGTGCTTCATCAATTCGCGCACCACCGCCGGCACGCCGCCGGCGCGGTGGAATTCCTCGCCGAGATAGAAGCCGGCCGGCTGCATGTTGACCAGGAGCGGCACGTCGTGGCCGACCTTCTGCCAGTCGTCGATGGAGAGCTCGACGCCGATGTGGCGCGCCAGCGCGTTGATGTGGATCGGCGCGTTGGTCGAGCCGCCGATTGCCGAGTTGATCACGATGCAGTTCTCGAACGCCTCGCGGGTGAGGATGTCCGAGGGCTTTAGATCCTCCCAGACCATCTCGACGGCGCGCTTCCCTGTCTCATAGGCGATCTGGCCGCGCTCGCGATAGGGAGCGGGGATCGCCGCACAGCCCGGCAGCGAGAAGCCGAGCGCTTCAGCAAGCCCGTTCATGGTCGAGGCGGTGCCCATGGTGTTGCAATGACCGACCGAGGGCGCCGAGGACGCCACGATCTCCATGAATTCTTCATAGTCGATCTCGCCGGCGGCGAGCCGCTCGCGCGATTTCCAGACGATGGTGCCGGAGCCGGTGCGCTCGCCATTGTGCCAGCCGTTTAGCATCGGCCCGCCCGACAGCACGATCGCGGGCAGGTTGACGGTTGCCGCCGCCATCATGCAGGCCGGCGTGGTCTTGTCGCAGCCGGTGGTCAGCACCACGCCGTCGAGGGGATAGCCGTAAAGGATCTCGACCAGGCCGAGATAAGCGAGGTTGCGGTCGAGCGCCGCGGTAGGGCGCTTGCCGGTCTCCTGGATCGGATGGGTCGGGAATTCCATCGCAATGCCGCCGGCCTCGCGAATGCCTTCGCGGACGCGATGGGCAAGCTCGATGTGGTGGCGGTTGCAGGGGGAGAGGTCGTTGCCGGTCTGCGCGATGCCGATGATCGGCTTGCCGGACTGAAGCTCGGCGCGGGTGAGACCGTAGTTCAGATAGCGCTCCAGATAGAGCGCGGTCATGCCCGGATTATGCGGATTGTTGAACCATTCCTGCGAGCGGAGGTGGCGGCGAGCGCCGTTGCCGGCGGGGGCATGCCCATTGGTTGGTTTTTTTGTCATTGGTTTCTCCTGCAATGCAAACGCACTGGCGTCCGTTCTATGGTATCGGCTTGTGCGATGCCCAACGGCGCGAGCGACGATTTGCCTGCCCGCTGGCGGGTCGTTTCCTCACAAATCCGATACTAGTCATGGCCACTTGGTAACGCTACCATTTTGTTCGCAGCGCCTGCGCCTGAAACGGCTGGCCGGTTGTCGGAACGCCGGGCCGACGAGCTTTGCCGCTCGATCACCTTGAAGCCGAGATCGAGCACCGGATGCTCCGGACGCCGTCCGTCGATCGCGTCGATCAGCATGCTGGCTGCCGTGTTCCCCATCTCGTAGCGGTTGGTGCGTACGCTCGTGAGAGTCGGGACGGCGGAGGCCATGAATTCGAGATCGTTGAAGCCGACGATCGCGATCTGTTCGGGGATCGCGATCTCGCGGCGCCTGCATTCGAACAGCACTCCCAGCGCGAGGTCGTCATTGGCGCAGAACACCGCGTCCATGCCGGGCTCCCGCGTCAGGAGATCGGTGAACAGGGCGCCTCCGAGCGTCACCGACGTCGGTGTCGCCGTCGTGACGACGAGGCGTTGCTCGAACAGTCCGGCGTCCTTCATGGCCGAGACGTATCCGTCGAGCCGCCGCTGCACCCGCGGATCCATCCGCGCGCCGACGAAGCCGATCTTGCGGTGACCTTGCGCGAACAGATGCGCAACCGCCGCACGGGCTGCGTCATAGTGCGAAAAGCCGATCATCATGTCGATCGGATCGGGTCCGATCTCCATGATTTGCACGATCGGGCAGTCGGCAGCATCGAGCATCGCGCGGGATTCGGTGGTCTGGTCGATGCCGGTGACGATCAGCCCGGCCGGCTTCTGCGCAAGAAACAGCCGCAGCAGCTTCTCCTCCTGGAGAATACTGTAGCGTGTGTTGGATAACTGGATCGAGTAACGGCTGTTTTCGGAGGCGTCGTAGATGCCGCGCAGCACGTCGGAGAACACGTTATTGGTCAGTGACGGAATCAAGACACCGATCACCTCGGTGCGCTGCGAGGCCAACGCGCGCGCCGCCAGATTCGGCACATAGCCGAGCTCCCTGGCCGCGCTCTCGACCCGGGTCCGTTTGGCGAGCGACAGCGCCTCGGGATTGCGGAAGAAGCGGGACGCCGTGATCGGGCTGACGCCGGCAAGCTCGGCGACTTCCGCCAGCCGGATTTTGCCTGACTTGGTGCGGTTTCGACCCATTTGCTGCTCATAACACACTCACTGTCGCAAACAAAGGAACGTTGACAGCGCTACCAGCACAGACTAACCAAAGACAAATTGCCAAAACCGCACAAACTGCCGACAATGTCGCCCGCTAAGGTTGGGCTTCGTTCGGTGAAGTCTGAAAAAACAAGACGGTCGCGGCGCAAGATGCGTCGTGGACTTTCGAGGAGGGAGCTAGATGTCGTCTGTGCAAATCCGCGACGTGCGGAAATCGTTCGGCAATTTTGAAGTCCTGCACGGCGTTTCGATTCCGATCGAGGACGGCCAGTTCGTCGTCCTGGTTGGCCCCTCCGGCTGCGGCAAGTCGACGCTTCTGCGCATGCTCGCCGGTCTCGAGAACATCACCTCCGGCACGATCTCGATCGGCGACCGCGTCGTCAACAATGTCCAGCCCAAGGAGCGGGACATTGCGATGGTGTTCCAGAACTACGCGCTTTATCCGCACATGACGGTCGGCGAGAACATGGGCTTCTCGATGAAGCTGCGGGGCGAGAGCACCGAAGAGATCAACAAACGCGTCAAGCGCGCCGCCGAGATCCTGGCGTTGTCGCCGCTGCTCGAACGCTATCCGCGCCAGCTCTCCGGCGGCCAGCGCCAGCGCGTCGCCATGGGCCGCGCCATCGTGCGCGATCCGCAGGTGTTCCTGTTCGACGAGCCCTTGTCGAACCTCGACGCCAAGCTGCGCGTCGCGATGCGCACCGAGATCAAGGAGCTGCACCAGCGGCTGAAGACCACGACCGTCTACGTCACCCACGATCAGATCGAGGCCATGACCATGGCCGACAAGATCGTCGTCATGCATGACGGCATCGTCGAGCAGATGGGGACGCCGCTCGAGCTCTACGACAAGCCCGACAACCAGTTCGTCGCTGGCTTCATCGGCTCGCCGTCCATGAACTTCCTGAAGGGTCATGTGCGCGTCAACGGCGTCGCGACCTTCGAGGGCCCGAACGGCGTCAAGCTGCCGCTCCAGAACGCGCCGGCGGCGTCCGATGGCCGTCCTGTCGTTTACGGCGTACGTCCCGAGCATTTCACCATCGCTGACGACGGCGCCGATGCCGAGATCGTCGTGGTCGAGCCGACCGGCTCGGAAACGCAGGTGTTTGCGAAGCTCGGTGGTGAGCAGGTCGTCGCGGTCTTCCGCGAACGTCACCAGTTCAACCCGGGTGACAAGGTCAAGCTGAAGCCCGATCCTTCCGTGATTCATCTGTTCGACGAGGCGACGGGCAAGCGAGTGTAGCGAGGCCGAAGAACGGCCAAAGACGACCAATACAAGACGACCCAATACAAGTATAAAATTTAGGGAGAGAACGATGAGCGATTTCGACAGGCGAAGTGTGCTTAAAGTCGGTCTGGGCGGCGCGGCGCTGCTGGCCGGCCCGGGCATTGTCCCGGTGCGCGCGGCGGAGTGGACCAACACGCCCGAGCCGAACGCCTCCATCCGCGTGCTGCGCTGGAAGCAGTTCATTCAGGCCGAGTTCGACAAATTCGCCGAACAGACCAAGGCGTTCTCCGAGAAGACCGGCGTCAAGGTCAAGCTCGAGGCCGAGAGCTGGGAAGACATCCGCCCGAAAGCCGCAGTCGCCGCCAATGTCGGCGCCGGTCCCGACCTGATCATCGGCACGCTTGATGATCCCCATAAATTCCCGGAAAAGCTGATCGACATGACTGACGTCGCCGACTATCTCGGCGCGCAGTATGGCGGCTGGTACCCGGTTGCCGAACGCTACGGCAAGAAGGGCAACAGCTGGATCGCCATTCCGCAGGGCGCAACCGGCGGCTGCCTGAACTACCGCGTCAGCCACGTGAAGGCCGCCGGCTTCGATGAATTTCCGAAGGACACCGCCGGCTTCCTCAAGCTCTGCCAGGCGCTGAAGAAGAACAACACGCCGGCCGGTTTCGCGCTCGGCCACGCCACGGGCGACGCCAACGGCTGGTGCCAGTGGGCGCTGTGGGCCTTCGGCGGCAAGGTCGTCAACGACAAGAACGAGGTCGTGATCGACTCGCCGGAGACGATCGCCGCGCTCGAATACGTCAAGCAGCTCTACGAGACCTTCATCCCCGGCGTGCTGTCGTGGAATGACTCGAACAACAACAAGGCGTTCCTCAACGGCGAGCTCAGCCTGACGCTGAACGGTATCTCGATCTGGACCGTCGGCAAGAACTCCACCGATCCGAAGCAGCAGGAAATTGCCAAGGACATGAACCACGCGCCGATGCCGATCGGTCCCGTGGGCGTGTCGACCGAGCAGCAGAACGTGCTCGTCTATTACGGCTACAAGCACTCGAAGTATCCCAAGGCGGTCAAGGAGTACATCAAGTTCATGATGGACAAGGCGAACTACGACGCCTGGGAGGTCTCCTCCAACGGCTACGTGTCGCCGCCGCTGCCGGCCTACAACGACAACCCGGTGTGGACGTCGGATCCGAAGATCACGCCGTATCGCGACTGCCTGAAGCGCTGCCGCGACAACGGCTTTGCCGGCGATCTCGGCTATGCCTCTGCCGCCGTGATGGGCGACTTCGTCGTCGTCGACATGTTCGCCGAGGCGGCGTCGGGCTCCGTGACGCCGAAGGCGGCAGCCGCACGCGCGGCCGAACGCGCCAAGCGCTACTATCAGGTCTGATCAGCTCCAATCTACGCGGCGTCCGGTTCGCCGGACGCCGCGACTTTTCGTCGAGGGGAATCCGACATGGCAGTTATGGCCGAGTCCGCAGTCGCGCAGGTCAAGCGCAGCAGCTTGTGGACCAGAGCATTCGAGAGCCGGAATTTCCTCGGCGCGATGTTCATGGTGCCGGCAATCGCCATCCTCATCCTGTTTCTGGCCTACCCGCTGGCGCTGGGCTTCTGGCTCGGCATGACCGATACCAAGATCGGCGGAGCCGGGCGCTACATCGGCTTCCAGAACTTCGTCTCGCTGTCGAAGGACTCGGTGTTCTGGCTGTCGGTGTTCAACACGATCTTCTACACGGTCGCGGCCAGCGCGGTGAAATTCGCCATCGGCCTCTATTTGGCGCTGCTGCTCAACGAGCGGCTGCCGTTCAAGTCGATGGTCCGCGCCATCGTCCTGTTGCCCTTCGTCGTGCCCACGGTGCTTTCTGCAATCGCGTTCTGGTGGATCTATGACAGCCAGTTCTCGATCATCTCCTGGGTGTTGATCAAGGCCGGCCTGATCACACGCTATATCGATTTCCTCGGCGATCCCTGGAATGCGCGCTGGTCGGTCGTCGCCGCCAATATCTGGCGCGGCGTGCCTTTCGTGGCGATCACGTTGCTGGCGGGACTTCAGACCATCTCGCCCTCGCTCTATGAGGCCGCCAATCTCGACGGCGCCACCAATCTGCAGCGCTTCCGCCACATCACGCTACCGATGCTGTCGCCGATCATCGCGGTCGTGATGACGTTCTCGGTGCTGATGACCTTCACCGACTTCCAGCTCATCTACACCATCACGCGGGGTGGGCCGATCAACTCCACCCATCTGATGGCGACGCTGTCGTTCCAGCGCGCGATCACCGGCGGCAATCTGGGCGAGGGCGCGGCGATCTCGAACGCGATGATTCCGTTCCTGGTCGCGGCGATCCTGCTCAGCTTCTTTGGGCTTCAGCGTTCCCGCTGGCAGCAGGGCGGGAGGGACTGACCATGACCACGGCAGATGACCAAAGCGTCGGAATGGACTACCTCGAGAGCTTCCCGCGGAAGTTCTTCCGCGTCTACCTTCCGCTCGGCCTGATCATCTTCTTCCTGCTGTTCCCGTTCTACTGGATGGCGGTCGCGACGTTCAAGCCGGACGCGGAAATGTACGATTACGAAAAGTACAATCCGTTCTGGATCGTGCATCCGACGCTGGAGCACATCAAGAAGCTGTTCTTCGACACAGACTATCCGCTCTGGATGTGGAACACCGTGATCGTCTCGGTGTCCTCGACTTTCATCTCGCTGTTCGCCAGCGTCTGCGCCGCCTACGCGATCGAGCGCCTGCGCTACAAGGGCTCGCGCTATGTCGGCCTTGCGATCTTCCTCGGCTATCTCGTGCCGCCCTCGATCCTGTTCATTCCGCTGGCGGCGATCGTGTTTCAGCTCGGCCTGTTCGACGGCAATCTGGCGCTGATCCTGACCTATCCGACCTTCCTGATCCCGTTCTGCACCTGGCTCCTGATGGGCTATTTCCGCACCATCCCCTATGAGCTGGAGGAGTGTGCGCTGATTGACGGGGCGACGCGGCTGCAGATTCTGATGAAGATCACGCTGCCGCTGTCGCTGCCCGGAGTGATCTCGGCGGGCATCTTCGCTTTCACGTTGTCCTGGAACGAGTTCATCTACGCGCTGACCTTCATTTCCTCGTCCGAGAACAAGACGATCCCCGTCGGCGCGATCACCGAGCTCGTCAATGGCGACGTCTACCACTGGGGCGCGCTGATGGCGGCGGCTCTGACTGGCTCGGTTCCCGTAGTTATCCTTTATTCCTTCTTCGTGGAGTATTATGTGTCGGCGATGACCGGCGCCGTGAAGGAATGATCGCGGGGCCTGCCTTGAGCGCGCGCCAGGACGAATCGCCGAAACCGGCGCGTTCCGGCCAATAAAAAGGAGTAGGCTCTTGCACATTCTGGTTCTGGGCGCCGCCGGCATGGTCGGCCGCAAATTGTGCGAACGGTTGTTGCGCGACGGCCGGCTCGGCAAGAGCGACATCACCAAGCTGACCATGCATGACGTGGTCGAGCCGAAGGCGCCGGAAAAAGCCGGCTTTGCCGTCGAGACCGTGTCGAGCGATTTCGCCGTGCCGGGTGCGGCCGAAAAGCTGATCGCCGGCCGTCCGGACGTGATCTTTCATCTCGCCGCGATCGTCTCGGGCGAAGCCGAGCTCGATTTCGACAAGGGCTACCGCATCAATCTCGACGGCACGCGGATGCTGCTCGATGCCGTCAGGCTCGCAGGCGGCGGCTACAAGCCGCGCGTGGTCTTCACGTCCTCGATCGCAGTGTTCGGCGCGCCGTTCCCCGATGCGATCGGCGACGAGTTCTTCCACACGCCGCTTCTGAGCTACGGTACGCAGAAGGCGATCGGCGAATTGCTGCTGGCCGACTATTCCCGCCGCGGCTTCCTCGACGGCATCGGCATCCGCCTGCCGACCATCTGCATTCGGCCCGGCCTGCCCAATAAGGCGGCATCGGGCTTCTTCTCCAACATCCTGCGCGAGCCGCTGGCCGGCAAGGAAGTGGTCCTTCCGGTATCCGAAGACGTCCGCCACTGGCATGCCACGCCGCGCTCCGCCGTCGGCTTCCTGCTGCATGCCGCCACCATGGACCTCGCAGCGGTGGGGCCGCGCCGCAACTTGACCATGCCGGGCCTGTCGGCGACGGTTGGCGAGCAGATCGCTGCGCTGAAACGCGTCGCCGGCGACAAGGTCGCCGCCCGCATCAAGCGGGAGCCCGATCCCTTCATCGTCGGCATCGTCGGCGGCTGGCCGCGCAACTTCAATGCAAAGCGGTCGCTCGAGCTCGGCTTCACCACCGCCGAGAAGACTTTCGACGACATCATCCGCATTCACATCGAAGACGAGCTCGGCGGCGATTTCGTCGCCTGATCTCTGACTGAGCGGGTAAAGTGATGGCGAGCGTTGCTTGCATCGGCGAATGCATGGTCGAGCTCCGGCAGGCCCAGGGTGGACAATCCGCCGGACATTCCAGCGGGCAGGGCGGCGGCCTCTACTCGCGCGGATTCGGCGGCGACACTCTCAACACGGCCGTGTACCTCGCGCGGCTCGAGGTCAAAGTCGATTATCTCACCGCGCTTGGCGACGATGCCCTGAGCGATGAGATGATCGCGGCCTGGACTGCGGAGGGCGTCGGCACCAGGCGCGTCGTGCGGCTGCCGGGCAAGCTGCCGGGCCTCTACATGATCCAGCTCGATGCGAAGGGCGAGCGCCAGTTCTTCCACTGGCGCGACAGTGCGGCGGCGCGCCAGCTAATGAATCTGCCGGAGACGGACGATCTCCTCAACTCCCTGATGAGCTACGACATCGTCTATCTCTCTGCGATCACGCTCTCGATCTACGACGCGGCCGGGCGCGAGCGCCTGTTCGCGGCGATCAAGCGCGCGCGCCTGCTCGGCACCCGTTTCGTGTTCGACACCAATTTCCGCGCGCGGGGATGGCCGGATCGCGACGTCGCGCGCGAGGTGTTTTCAGCCGCCTTCGCGGCTGCCGACATCGTGCTGACCTCGACCGAGGATCTGCTCGCCCTTTATCCCGGCGAGAGCCACGAGCAGTTGATGGCGCGCATCCCGAGCCCCGAGCTGGTGTTCCGGCTCGCCGATCCGGTCAGCCTGCTGCGTTTTCCCGGGGGGCCCTACGAGGTTCGCGCCGAGCCCATGACTAAACCCGTGGTCGACACCACCGCGGCCGGCGACAGTTTTGCCGCGGCCTATATCGCGGCGCGGCTCGCCGGTTCCGACCCGGTCGAGGCCGCCCAGGCCGGGCACCGCCTCGCCAGCCTCGTGATCTGCTATTCCGGCGCCATCATTCCGGGTTATGCCATGCCGCCGAAGAAACGGCACCGGCCGGCGACGACGCGTCAAGCGACCAAGTGAAACGAAAGCCAAGATGACCACCACTGCCCAGCAGAACCACCTCGTCGCGCTGTTCAAGGCCGCGACCGTCATTCCCGTCCTCACCATCGAGCGGATTCAGGATGCTGTGCCGCTGGCGCGTGCGCTGGTGGCCGGCGGCGTCCGCACGCTGGAGGTGACCATGCGGACCCCCGTTGCGATCGAGGCGGCGAGGGCGATGATGGCCGAGGTGCCCGAGGCGGTGGTCGGCATCGGCACGATTCTGAATCCGGCGGACTTTACGCGTGTCGAGAAGCTCGGCGTTGCGTTCGGCATCAGCCCGGGCTTGACCCCGGACCTCTTGAAGGCCGCCACCCATAGCTCCTTGCCGTTTGCGCCGGGCATCGCCACCGCGTCCGAGCTGATGATGGCGCTGTCCTACGGCTTCGACGTAGCAAAATTTTTCCCGGCCGAGCAGGCCGGCGGCATCAAGGGGCTGCGTTCGCTGGGTGGGCCGTTCCCGAACGTGCGGTTCTGCCCGACCGGCGGGGTCGGCGAGGCCAATGCGGCGACCTGGCTCGCGGAGCCCAATGTGGTCGCGGTCGGCGGTTCCTGGCTGTGCCCGACGGCGGAGATCAGGGCCGGGAACTGGGCCGGCATAACTGCCATCTGCCAGCGCACCCTCCAGGCCCTTAAACCCGCGTGAAGTCTTGCCATCCCTGGGCTAAGACTTAGGTCAGCAAGAGACCGCCAGGGAGAAAGATCATGACCGCCAGCATCGTCGGATGGGCGCATACGCCATTCGGCAAGTTCGACACCGAGACCGTGGAAAGCCTTGTGGTGAAGGTCGCCAATGAGGCGCTGGCGGATGCCGGCATTTCGGCCGGCGATGTCGACGAGATCGTGCTCGGCCATTTCAACGCCGGCTTCTCGCCCCAGGATTTTACCGCCTCACTGGTGCTTCAGGCCGACCCGGAGCTGCGCTTCAAGCCGGCGACCCGGGTCGAGAACGCCTGCGCCACCGGCTCCGCCGCCGTCCATCAGGGCGTGCGCGCGATCGCGGCCGGCGCGGCCAGGATTGTCCTCGTTGTCGGCGTCGAACAGATGACGCGCACGCCGGGGCCGGAGATCGGCAAGAACCTGCTCAAGGCGTCCTATCTGCCCGAGGACGGCGACACCGTCGGCGGCTTCGCCGGCGTGTTCGGCAAGATCGCCAGCTCCTATTTCCAGAAATACGGCGATCAGTCCGATGCACTGGCGCTGATCGCGGCCAAGAACCACAAGAACGGTGTTGCCAATCCCTTCGCCCAGATGCGCAAGGACTTTGGCTTCGAGTTCTGCCGCGCCGAGAGCGAGAAGAACCCCTACGTTGCCGGCCCCCTGAAGCGCACCGACTGCTCGCTGGTCTCGGACGGTGCCGCTGCCCTGGTGCTGGCCGACGCGGAAACCGCCAAGGGCATGAGCAAGTCGATCGGCTTCCGCGCCACCGCGCACGCCCAGGATTTTCTGCCGATGTCCAAGCGCGACATCCTCCAGTTCGAGGGCTGCACGGTCGCCTGGCAGCGCGCGCTGGAGAAGGCGGGTGTTGCGCTCACCGATCTCTCTTTCGTCGAGACCCATGACTGCTTCACCGTCGCCGAGCTGATCGAGTACGAGGCGATGGGCCTGACGCCGAGGGGGCAGGGTGCCCGCGCCATCAAGGAAGGCTGGACGCTCAAGGACGGCAAGCTGCCGGTCAATCCGTCCGGCGGCCTGAAGGCCAAGGGCCATCCGATCGGCGCCACCGGCGTCTCCATGCACGTGATGACCGCGATGCAGCTCGCCGGCCAAGCGCCCGAGGGCATGCAGCTCAAGAACGCAAAACTCGGTGGCATCTTCAACATGGGCGGTGCGGCGGTCGCCAACTACGTCTCCGTACTGGAGCCGCTGAAGTAAGCTCCGACCTTGTAGGGTGGGCAAAGGCGCGCAAGCGCCGTGCCCACCTTCTTATCTTGCGCTAGATCATGGTGGGCTCCCCCGGGGCCCTTAAAGCTCATGATCGATTTGCAGGGGATGCATCATGAGCAATGACTACGAAGATTCGCTGTCGATGGACGCACTCAACGATCGCATCGCGATTCTCGAGGACAATATCCGCCAGCTCATCGAGCAGGCCGCGGCCGCCTCGGGTGAGCAGAACGAGTCGCGGATCGCGGATCGCATCAACCAGCAGAATGAGGAGCTCGACCGTCTCCTCAAAGTGCGCGAATCCCGTCAGAAGAAATAGCCGACTTTCTTCGCCGGCGCATGCGGCCATACGCCGGCCGCCCTTGCGCGCGCGCCGCCGCTGCCGTTAGCTGGACCGAAATCGCAGGGCTCATCTGAGCCCGCGCAATCGGGAGTGAACGATGGGGCCGCTGAAGGGCATCAAGGTCGTCGACATGACCACCGTGCTGATGGGTCCCTATGCGACCCAGATGCTCGGCGACTACGGCGCAGACGTCATCAAGGTGGAGTCTCTGGACGGCGACGTCACCCGCCTGATTGGTCCGATGCGGCACGCCGGCATGGGCCCGGTGTTCCTCAATACCAACCGCAGCAAGCGCTCGATCTGCCTCGACCTGAAGAAGCCCGCCGGCCGCGAGGCCGTGCTGCGCTTGCTGAAGGACGCCGACGTGCTCGTCTACAACGTTCGCCCGCAGGCGATGGCGCGGCTTCAACTGGACTATGACGTTGTTTGCAAGATCAATCCGCGGCTGGTCTATGCCGGCGTGTTCGGCTTCGGCCAGGACGGGCCGTATGCCGCAAAGCCCGCCTATGACGATCTGATCCAGGGCGCCACCGCGCTGCCGGCCTTGATGGCGCAGACCGGTGACGGCGTGCCGCGCTATGTGCCGAACGCACTGGTCGATCGCATCGTTGGCTTGACCGCTGTCGGCGCGATCTGCGCCAGCCTCGTCCACCGCGACCGGACCGGGCAAGGCCAGCGCGTCGACATCCCGATGTTCGAGACCATGGCCGGCTTCGTCATGGGCGACCACATGGGCGGTCTCACCTACGAGCCCCCGCTCGACAAGGGCGGTTACGCCCGACACCTCTCGCGCGACCGCAGGCCCTACAAGACCTCGGACGGCTATCTCAGCGTCATCGTCTACAACGACAAGCAGTGGGAGAATTTCTTCAAGGCGACGGGGCGCGACGACCTGCGCGCCGACGCGATGTTCGCGACATTCGCCGGCCGCGCCGCCAATATCGACGTCGTCTATGCCGAACTCGCGCGCATCTTCGAGACGCGCAGCACCGAGGAATGGATCGACCTGCTCACCAGGGCGGACGTGCCTGTGATGCCGATGCACGACCTCGCGTCGATGCTGCACGATGAGCATCTGGAGGCGACCAACTTCTTTCCGGTGGTGAACCATCCAACCGAAGGGCCGATCCGGAGTATGAGGGTGACGGCGACCTGGTCCGAGACCGAGGCCGAACCGGTGCGGCTTGCGCCGCAGCTCAACGAGCACGGCGCGGAAATCCTGCGTGAGATCGGCTATTTCGCCGACGAGATCGACGCCATGGTGCGCGATGGCGTTACCCGTTCGCCGCCCCGGAATGACGATGCACAGGTGCGTCCGTGAGCTTCATCACCGGCGTCGGCCTCACGCCTTTCGGCAAGCACGAAGGTTCGTCCTCGCTCGACCTGATGAGCAGGGCCGCGCAAACCGCGCTCGACGATGCCGGGCTCAACCGCGCCGACGTCGACGGCATCCTCTGCGGCTACTCTACCGTGTCGCCGCACATCATGCTGGCGACCGTCTTTGCCGAGCATTTTGGCATCCGCCCCAATTACGCCCACGCCGTCCAAGTCGGCGGCGCGACCGGGCTCGCGATGACCATGCTCGCGCATCATCTCGTCGAAGCGGGCGTCGCCCGCAATGTGCTCGTCGTCGCCGGCGAGAACCGCCTCACCGGGCAGAGCCGCGATGCCTCGATCCAGGCGTTGGCGCAGGTCGGCCATCCCGACTACGAGGTGCCGCTCGGCCCGACCATTCCCGCCTATTACGGCCTGGTCGCTAACAGATACATGCACGAATACGGCGTGACCGAAGAAGACCTCGCCGAATTCGCGGTGCTGATGCGCGCCCACGCCTGCAATCATCCCGGTGCGCAATTCCAAGATCCCATCGAGGTCGCCGACGTCATGGCCTCGAAGCCGGTGGCGATGCCGCTGAAGCTGCTCGATTGCTGTCCGGTGTCCGACGGAGGCGCCGCCTTCGTCGTCAGCCGCGAGCGGACCGGAGAGGCCGGCGTGCGCATTCGCGGCTGTGCCCAGGCTCATACCCATCAGCACGTCACTGCAGCGCCCGCCCTGAGTGAGCTCGGCGCCGAGATCTCCGTCGCCCGCGCCAGGGAGGCCACCGGCCTCGCGATTTCCGACGTGCGCTACGCCGCGATCTACGACAGCTTTACGATCACGCTCGCGATGCTGCTGGAAGACCTCGGCCTTGCTGGCCGGGGCGAGGCAGCCGCGCGCGTGCGCGCCGGCCATTTCAGCCGTGACGGCGCGATGCCGCTGAACACCCATGGCGGCCTGCTCAGCTACGGTCATTGCGGCGTCGGTGGCGCCATGGCGCATCTTGTCGAAACGCATCTGCAGATGACGGGGCGGGCGGCGAATCGTCAGGTGCGCGACGCCTCGATCGCGCTGCTGCACGGCGACGGCGGCGTGCTGTCGTCTCACGTGACCATGTTCCTGGAGCGGATGCGATGAGCGAGCGTCTGGGCGACTGGACCAATGGCGAACACCCCGTCACCTATCAGACCTGCGGCGCATGCGGCCATGTGCAGTATTTTCGACGCGCCTTCTGCATGGCCTGCGGCGCGTCCGATCCGCGCGAGCAACGCGCCAGCGGCAAAGGCAGGGTCTACGCGGCCTCGCTGGTCTGCCGCGCCGCGACGCCTGAGACGCGGTCCCACGTGCCCTACAACATCCTGCTGGTCGATTGCGCCGAGGGTTTTCGCATGATGGCGCATGGTGAGAATAATCTCGCCATCGGCGATGAGGTCAGTGCGAGCTTCAAACTGTTCGCTGGGAAGATTGTGCCGTTTTTCACGAAGAGATCATAGTAGGATTCGTCATTCGGGGGCGGTCCTGAGAGACCGAGCCTGGAACGGGAATTCTGGGCCTGACCTGTGCGAGGGCCACCCCGGAATGACGAAAGCTCTCACCCGACTCTTAACTAGCGCCCGTAGAACAAGATGCTGGCGATGACGAGCATCGCCATCACCGCCAGCATATGCGCGAACGCTTCCGAGGCCGCCCCCTTGGTGGCTTCCTTCATGCCATTTTCTCCCTAGACTTGGGCGTGACTCATCGATGCGCGGTTAGCGCCCGACGGCCAATTGTTTTTACTCGGAACACCCCTTGCGAGTATCCGCCGCGATCAAGTCCCCACGCGGCGAATATCGACTGTGCCAAGGTCGTTCAGCAATGCGGCGGCATTTTGACTCGATGTTGTTGCTCCTGCGGACGCGCAAGAATACAGTTTCGTGGAACTATCGCCGCTAACGACAAAAAACATCAAAGGCTTAGGGAAAACTTCAGGAAAATCATGGCCCGCATCAACTACAGCGACCCGTCCAAGGCATCCGACCGCACCCGCGAAATCCTCGACAAGAACCGTAATGCCAATATCTTCCGGATGATGTCGCATTCGCCGAGCTATTTCGAGCAGTACTGCCGGCTCGGCGGCGCCATCCGGCACAAGGGCGAGCTCGATCCGATCGTGCGCGAGCTCGCGATCACCCGCACCGGCATCCTGTGCGAGGCGCCGTATGAGATCGTCGCGCACAAGCGCATCGGCAAGAATGTTGGCGTCACCGACGAGCAGAATGAGGCGCTCGAGAACTGGCAGGCCGCGAGCTGTTTCGACGAGACGCAACGCGCCGCGCTCGCCTTCACCGACGAGATCGTCAAGCTGAACAAGCCGACCGATGCGACCTTCAAGGCGATCTCATCGAAACTGACGCCGGCCGCGCTCGTCGAGCTGCAGCTCTCTGTCGGCTTCTACATCATGACGTCGAAATTTCTGGAGACCTTTGAGATCGACCTTCAGCCGGTCACCGAAGTGGTAGGCTGATCGAGGCATTGCTGTGAGGGATGCTCATGACGATCGATGAATATGCCGCCTGGGCTGCAACGATTGCGAAAGTCGATGAGCGTCCGTCCAACGAACGGCTGGCCTATCTGGGCCTCGGACTCGCCGGGGAATCCGGCGAGGTGGCCGAGCACATCAAGAAGCTGCTCCGCGATGACTGGCTCGACCAGGCCGGCCTCGTCGATGAACTGGGCGATGTCATCTACTACTGGGCCTGCCTGTGCGTGGCCACCGGCCAGCAGCCATCCGAGCTGCTCAAGACCAGCGCCGCCAAGATCAAGCGGCGGATCAGCGAGGCGGCGAGCCGCTAGGCCGCTCAGGTCGAGGTCAAGATATCCACCCTGGCGTTGGCGACGATCAAGCGGTCGGCGAGAAGCTGCGCAAGATTGCGCATGATGCGTTCGCTGGCGTGCGGGTGCTGCTTGCGGAAGCGCTCGAACGCTTTCAGTGGCGCCTCGAACGCCGTCGCAGCCATATCCGCGAAGACGTCGGCGGAGCGAGTGGTCTCGATCAGGGCCATTTCGCCGAAGGCCATGCCGGCTGTGAGTGTTGCGAGCCGCACTCCGTCGGGCAGGGTGACATGCACCGCGCCGCTGCGCAGGAAGAACAGGGCATCGGCAGGATCGCCGGTGGTGAGGATCTTTGTCCCGGCTTGATAGGTCCGGATCGTGCAGATCGAGGCGAGGTCGGTCAGCTCTTCCTCGCTCATACCGGCCAGCAGCGGCTGTTCGGCGAGCTCGGTGGTCTCATGGAAGTCGATCGAGCCGCCGTAGCGGTAGACGATCTGGTCTTCGGCCCATTCGATTGCGGTGTCGAGCAGGTAGAAATCGCGGACGTTCTTGAGCTCCGCGGTCCATTCCCGCAGGCTGTCCCATTCCTTGGAGGCGCGCCTGACGCCTGACAGGACGACGGTCACATTCAGCGCCGCCAGCTCCTCGAATGCTTCGGCCACCAGCCGCGCCCCGGCGCGCGTGGTGGAGGTGACGCGGTGGAGATCGAAGATCACGAATTGCGGTCGCGGCTGGCCCGCAAGCCGGCGCGAGACATAGTCGACCGCCGACAGCGACAGCGTGCCGACCAGCTCGATGATCCGCACGTCCTGCTCGTGGGCTGCGAGAATATCGCGCTCCTGTGGGCGGCGCACGCGCCGCGACGGGCTCTTGCCGATGTCGTAATCGGCGATGACGGCGTTGCGTGCATCGTCGCTGCGGTTGAGCATGTGCAGATCGTAATGCGAGGACAGAGCCTCGCACACCTTGATGCCGCGCACGCTGTTGCCGTGCTTGTCGAGCCTTGGCGAGTAGCTGCCGAGCCCGAGGCGGGCGGGGAGGGCAGCGAGAATTCCGCCGCCGACGCCGCTCTTGGCAGGGATGCCGATCCGGTAGATCCATTCGCCGGCATAATCGTACATGCCCGACGACGTCATCACTGACAGCGTGCGCGAGATCGCGTAAGCGCTCAGCACCTGCTCGCCCGTGACCGGGTTGAGACCGCGGTTGGCGAGCGTTGCCGCCATCACCGCGATGTCGCGCGCGGTGACTAGCACCGCGCATTGCCGGAAATAGACGTCGAGCACGGCAGCGACATTGTCCGAGATCACCGCATTGGTCTTGAGGAGATAGCCGATGGCACGGTTGCGGTCGCCGGTCTGGCTTTCGGAAGCGTAGACGGCCTCGTCGACGGCGAGATCGCGGCCGGCAAAACGACTGAGCGCGAGGCAAATTTGCTCGAAGGCATCCGGACCCTTGCTGTCGTGGATCAGCCCGGTGCAGGCGATCGCGCCGGCATTGACCATCGGGTTGAATGGATGGTTCTCCGAATTGAGCCGGATCGAGTTGAAGGGATCGCCTGAAGGTTCGACGCCGATCGCGCTCTCCACCCTGTTTGCGCCGAGCAGGTCCAGCGCCAGTGCGAACACGAACGGCTTGGACATCGACTGGATGGTGAAGGGCGCCCTGGAGTCGCCGACCTCGTAGACATGACCGTCCAGGGTCGCGAGGCTGATGCCGAAACAGGCAGGATCGGCCTTGCCGAGCTCGGGAATGTAGTCGGCGACCGCGCCCGAGGTCTCCGCCGAGAATTGGTTGAGGCAATTGTCCAGAAACCGCAGCAAAGGCGGCTTCGAACGGGTCCAGGCGGTGGCGAGAGGCGAAAGCGGTTTCATCGCCTCTCTTTGTGCAACGCAATCAGGGCACGCGCAACCCGTCCGGCACCATGGTCTGCCGCCGGACCAGCAGCAGGGCGAGCAAAACCGTGGGGACGAGGATGGCGAGGCCGAGCAGCGTCACCTGCATCTGCGACAGCGGCATGATGCCGCCGCCGGGGGTGGCCACCACGAACCCGCCGATCACCAGCAGCACGCGGATCGGCCATTCCAGCGCGCCGGCGCCGCGGAGATCGCCGACGAAGGGCTGGTAGCCTTGGATGCCGCCGCAGATGAAGAGCGTGCCGAACGCCGCAAGCGCCATCAGCCCGAGACCGGCAAGATAGGGGCTCGGCCCCTGCAGCACCAGCGCCGGATTGAGCACGAAGAAGAACGGGATGAAATAGATGATGCTGCCGACCCACATCGATTCCCAGCCCGTCTTCATCGCCGGCGAGCCGGCAATGCCTGCGGCCGCGAACGAGGCGATCGCGACCGGCGGGGTGATCGATGACAGCATGCCCCAGTAGAAGATGAACATGTGCACGGCCATCCTGTTCAGCCCGAGCTTCTCCAGCGCCGGCGCGACCAGGATGGCGAGGAAGATGTAGCAGGCCGTCGTGGTCAGCCCGAGCCCAAGGATCAGGCTGGTGAGGGCGCACATGCCGAGCAGGAGGAACGGATTGTCGCCGGCGATGCGCAGCAGGTCGTTGGCGAGGCTCGACACCACGCCGGTCATCGAGAAGGCGCCGATCAGCAGGCCGCAGCCGGCGAGAATGCCGACGAGCTCGACGAAGGTGCGGCCGTTGACCTCGAGGAATTTGCCGATGGTCGCGACAGTCCAGCGCGTGTCCTTCGAGAACAGCTGGTTGAGGACCAGAAGCAGGGCGGTGGCGTAGAATGGCGCATGGCTCTCGCGCTTGAAGTAGAGCAGCATCACGATCAGCAGCGCGATCACGAAGACGTAGTACCAGCCGTCCTTGATCGTATCCATGACCCGCGGCAGTTCGGCGCGCGGAATGCCCTTCAGCCCGTGTCGCGCGGCGTAGGAATCGACCTGCATGAACAGGCCGATGTAATAGAGCACCGCCGGAATGATCGCCGCGATCGCGACATCGGCGTAGCTGACATTGAGGAATTGCGCGATCACGAAGGCGGTCGCGCCCATCACCGGCGGCGCCAGCACCGCGCCGGTCGAGGCACAGGCCTCGATCGCGCCGGCATAGGACGCGCGAAAGCCGCTCTTCTTCATCACCGGAATGGTCATGGTGCCGGCGGTCAGCACGTTGGAGATGATCGAGCCGGACATCATGCCGAGCAGGCCGCTGGCGAAGATGCAGACCTTGGCCGCGCCGCCGCGGAAGGTGCCGCACAGTGCGAAGGCGAGATTGATGAAGAACTTTCCGGCACCGGTCATCATCAACGCGGTGCCGAATACCAGGAAGCCGATTACGGTGTCGGCAAACGCCTGGATGGGAATGCCGAGCAGGCTCTCGCCCGACAGCACGTGATAGGCCGTCGCCTGCTCCAGCGTCGACTGCGTGCCGCGGAACGGACCTAACCAGCTGGATTCCGCGAACAGCGGATAAACGGTGAAGGGAAGCACGCTCAGAAGCAGGCTCCAGCCGCCGGTCCGGCGCAGCGCCTCCATCAGCATCACCCACATCACGAGACCCGCGGCGGTCACGCTGTTCGGCGCGCCGCCGAATTCCCAGCCGGCCTCCGCGGCCTTGCGGACGTTCGACATCAACACGAGCGCCGCGGCAAAAGTCACGACAAAGCAGAGAAGGTCATACCAGGGAATGCGGTTAAGCGGCGCGCGCGGGGTCCCCGGGAAGATCAGGAACGTGAACGGCAGCATCAGGGCGATCAGGAGATAAAAGTACTCCGTGTTGAGCTGGGTGTAGCCGACGAAGAAGCGCAGCGAGAATTGCTGGTTGATGCAGAGCAGGATGGTCGCTGCGGTCGCGACGACGAGCGTCCAGCGCCAGGCCCCAAGCAAGCTTCGCACGCGCGTGACCTCCGCCTCCTGCATGTTGCCGGCCGCGCCATGCGGATCGTCGAACACGATCCGCTTGGCCTCGTCCTGCGGGGCGGTGGAGACTGAAGCAGACGACATGATCGACCCCGCGCGTGGGCAATTACCGCTGAGAACTAATCCTCGAACCCGTTCGGCATGTCGGCCTTCGCAAGCGCCGCGGCACGCGCCTTCATCCAGCCGTCGAGGAACGCCTTGTCATCCGCGGGCGGATTGGATTTTCCGTAATCGGTCCACGCGGCGCCAAGCACCTCCTGGCGCTTGATCAGCCTGTGGTTGTGCGCGTCCTGCGCGTCGCTCCATTGCCCGGCTTCCTTCAGCGCCTTCACCGCGCCGGGGTGCACCGGCACCACCCAGTTCTTGGTCTGGCGGTCGGCCGCAAGCCCGCCCGCGCCAGGCGCGGAATCCTTGTAGGAATCGTAGTTCACGATCATCGCCTTGGTGATCGCATAGACCTGGTCGGCCGGTTGCGAGGCGTAGGCGACGAAGATCGGGTAGGGGTAGTTGCCGAGCTCGATCGGCTTGTCCGGCGAGATCCCGGCGCCGCAGGTCGCGGTCTGCGGGAAAAAGAACGAGCCGACCTTCTGCATCCGCGCCCAGCCTTCCTTGTCCTTGGCGGGCAGCGGCGGCCAGATCAGGCCGCGCGGCGAGGTCTCGGCTTCCTTGGCGGGGCCGGTGATGGTAGTGCCGAACGCCGCGTCGGTGTCGTTGTTGATCAGGCCCTTCCACATCGCGCCGTAGCTTGCGAACTCGACGACCTTGACGTCCTTCTGAGTCAGGCCGGCGAAGGCGAGCACCGCGAGCGAGTTCTGGTTCAGCGCCGGCGAGCCGACGACGAATCCGACACGCTTTCCCTTGAGGTCCTTGAGCTCCTTCACGCCTGTATCCGCAGCCACGCCGAGCGTGCCGCAATTGCAGTCGACGGATGAGAGCAGGATCTGGAGCGGTTGCGGGCCCCATTCCCTGGAGCCGAATTCGAACACGCCTTCCTGCGCGAAATAGGTACCCGATCCCATCGCCGCGGAGACCGCACGCTTGGCGCGCAGCGGCGCGAGACGCGCGACGTCGTTGCCCGCGGGGAGCACGCGCACGTCGCTCGAGTATTTGTCCTTCATCATCTTGCCGACGCCGACCGCGATGTTGAAGCCGGCGGTGCCGGTGTCATAGGCGGTGAACGTCAATGTCGCCGGCAGCTTGATGTCTTCGGCGGACGCATAGCGTGTAGACGCAAAAGAAATGCCCGCCACCAAGGCAGGCGCGAGCATGATCAGCCCACGAAGCATGTTTCCCTCCAATGATCCTCGCGTTTGCCGCGACGATTTTCTTTCTTTGTTTGAAACAGGTTTTGTTTGAAACGGATCATGTCATCGCCATCAAGCGATGGCAACGCCGTACCGCGAACCCAGCAACGAGGCTGACAGATTGTCGCGGAAACGACGGGATAATGCAGTCAGTTCACGACGATCGCGATCGCCTGTCCCTCGGCAACGACGTCGTCGAGCTTCACTAGAAGTGACGTGATCTCGCCGCTCACAGGAGAAAGCACAGGGATCTCCATCTTCATCGCTTCGACCACCACAATCTCATCACCATCTACAACGGTTCCTCCAACTTGCACGGGAGTTGCGCAGACGCGGCCGGCGATTTCGGTGACGATCTTAATTTCTGGCATGCCATCGCCTTTTTGTTGTGGTCGCAAAATGCCTGAGGTAGTTTCTTCTGCAAGCGGAATTTAATTCCGCACAGCGGAACAAGCGGTAGGGAACATGGGACGACGTTCGGAGCGGTTGAGTAGGCAAGGTGCGCTCGCTGGCGAAGCCGGTGAGGGTGATGTCATCCAGGTGGTGTCGCGCGCGTTCGACGTGTTGCGATGCTTCGAGGGCCACGATAGCAGGCTCGGCAATCTCGAGATTTCAAATCGCTGCGGCCTGCCGCGCTCGACGGTATCGCGGCTGACGCACACGCTGACCCGAATGGGTCAGCTGGTCTATCTGCCGCGCGATCAGAAGTATCGCATCGGCCCGAGCGCGGTGGCGATGAGCGCCTCGATGATGAAGGGCGCGCAGCTGCGCAGCATGATCCGCCAGCGGCTCCAGGAAGTCGCCGAGCAACTGCCGGGCACGGTCGGCTTCGTGGTCCCCGATCGTTTCCATCTGGTCTATCTCCAGTTCGCGCGCTCGGCCTCGGCACTCGGCCTGCACGAGGGCACCGGCAGCCGCATCTCGATGGCCTCGACGGCTGCGGGCGCAGCCTACACCGCGGCATTGGCGCCCGAGGTCGGCGACGCCTTCATCGCGGACATGGAGCGGGAAGCTCCCGAGGCTGCGAAGATCCTGCGGCCCCGCATCGAGGCCAACCGGCAGTCGCTCCACGAGCGCGGCTATGTCGTGGCCTGCGGCCTGTGGAGCCCGCATATCAATGGGCTCGCGGTGCCGATCTGGTCGCCGCAATACCAGACCTTCGTCGTCATCACGATCGGTCTTCTGTCGTCGATGTATGACGAGCAGCGCCTGCATGCCGAGGTCGCCCCGTTGATGCTCGCGCTTGGCCGCTCGCTTGGCAGCCTGATGGACGGCGCGGAAGGCGACGTCTTCAACAATCGCATCTCGCGCAAACCGGTCGCCATGGCCGTGCACAACAATAACAAGCCGATCAATTCGGAGGGAGTGAATGAACTGGAAGCCGGAACTCGACGAGCTCGCCCGGCGCGAAGCCTTCGCGCGGGAGATGGGCGGCGTTGACAAGGTCAAGCGTCAGCATGATCAGGGCCGACTGACTGTTCGGGAACGTATCGACAGACTGACCGACAAGGGCAGCTTTCACGAGATCGGCGCCGTCTCCGGCGTCGGCGAATACGATTCCAGCGGCGAGTTGCAGAAATTGACGCCGGCGAACTGCGTGTTCGGCCGCGCGCGCGTCGAGGGCCGCACCGTCGTCGTGGTCGGCGACGATTTCACCGTGCGCGGCGGCTCGGCGGACGCGTCCATCTCCGCAAAACCGCTGATGGCGGAGGAGATGGCGCATGATCTCCGCCTGCCCATCGTCCGCATCATCGAAGGCTCCGGCGGCGGCGGCTCGGTCAAGACCATCGAGACCAAGGGCGCGGCGAATCTGCCGGGCGGCATCGGCGGCACACGCTGGTATCGCTTCACCACGGAGAATTTGTCGCGCGTGCCCGTGGTCGCGCTCGGCCTCGGCTCGGTCGCAGGGCTCGGTGCCGCGCGTCTTGCCGCCAGCCACTATTCCATCATGACCCGGAAGTCCGCGATGTTCGTCGCGGGGCCGCCGGTGGTGAAGGCGCTGGGGCAGGACCTCTCGAAGGAAGAGCTCGGAGGCGCCGACATCCAGACCCGCGCCGGCGCGGTCGATCATGCCGTCGACACCGAGGAGGAGGCCTTTGCCTGCGCGCGGCGATTCCTGTCCTATCTGCCGTCGTCGGTTGACGGGCTGCCGCCGACCTTGCCCTGCACCGACAATCCGGAGCGCACCGAAGAGGCGCTGATGAGCGCGGTGCCACGCAACCGCAAGCAGGTCTACAAGATACGGCCGATCGTCGAACAGGTCGTGGACAAGGGTTCGTTCTTCGAGGTCGCCAAGAATTTCGGCAAGCCGATCATTGTCGGCCTCGCGCGGCTCGAGGGCAGAGCGGTGATGGTGCTTGCCAGCGACAGCTTTCACTATGGCGGCTCCTGGACCGCGGATGCCTGCCAGAAGGTGGTCCGCTGGGTCGACTTCGCCGAGACCTTCCATTTGCCGATCGTCTATCTCATGGACTGCCCCGGCTTCATGATCGGCCTGGATGCGGAGAAGGCGGGCACCATCCGCCATGGCGTTCGCGCCATGGCCGCGGTCAACCAGACCACGGTGCCCTGGTGCACGGTGATTCTGCGCAATGCCTTCGGCGTCGCCGGCGTGGTGCATCAGCCGGCCGATCGCTTCTCGATCCGCTACGCATGGCCGTCGGCTTATTGGGGCTCGCTCCCGCTTGAAGGCGGCATCGAAGCCGCCTATCGCGCGGACATCGACGCGGCTGAGGACAAGGCGGAGAAACTGAAAGAGATCGAGGACCGCCTCAACAGACTGCGCTCGCCATTCCGCTCCGCTGAAAAGTTCTGGGTGGAGGAGATCATCGATCCCAGGAAGACGCGGTCGCTGCTGTGCGAGTTCGCGCGGCTGGCGGAGCCGCTGCGAAAGGTAGGGCCGCCGGGGAATTTCTCGATCAGGCCGTAGGGTCGGCCTGCCCTCAGCCCGATACAATCGGGCAAAATTGATCTAGCGCAAAGCCTCGCGCCCCATTGTCTGCAAGCCTCTCGCCGATAACAAGGGGAGGAACGCCATGACAAACGCGGGAAACGCGCTGCTTTGGACAGCCATCTATTTCGGTCTGTCGTTCGCTGCGATTTTTGCCGTTTGGTTCGCCGAGCGATTGCGGGCGAGTTTAACGAGCAAGCGGTAGAGCCCGCGAGCATCGCGACCAGGCGATAGGCAAAGCCATCGTGGGCTGAGCTCGCGCTTTGTCGCGGCTGCGATGACGTGACCTCAAAACAATAACGCGCTACGCTTCCCGGGCAAGAACAAGAGGAAGCGCTAATCGTGTATGACTTCATTATCGTGGGCGGCGGCTCGGCGGGGTCCGTGCTGGCCCACCGGCTCTCCGCGAAGAGCGCCAACAAGGTCCTGCTCTGCGAGGCCGGACAGGACACACCACCCGGAGACGAGCCGGCCGAGATCAGGGACAGCTATCCGGGGACGGCCTATTTCGATCCGCGCTTCCACTGGACCGAGCTCAAGGTCACGACGCAGATCGTCAGCCACAACAATCCGAACGAAGGGCGTCCGCCCTTACGCAAATACGAGCAGGCACGCGTGCTTGGGGGCGGCTCCTCGATCAATGGCCAGATGGCCAACCGCGGCGCGCCGACCGACTACGACGAATGGGACGCGCGCGGCGCTGCGGGGTGGAACTGGAACGATGTGCTGCCCTTCTTCAAGAAGGTCGAGCGCGACCTCGATTTCGACGGGCCCTACCACGGCAAGGACGGCCGCATTCCCGTCCGCCGAATCCCCAGGGAGCACTGGACCCGGCATTCGCAGGCGTTCGCGCAAGCCTTCCAGCAGGCAGGACATCAGTTCGTGGCCGACCAGAATGGCGAGTTCGTCGACGGGTTTTTCCCGGTGACGCACTCGAACCAGGCCGAGCAACGCGTCTCGGCTGCCATGGGCTATCTTGATCGCGACACGCGCAAGCGCGCCAACCTGACGATCTCCACCAACACGCAAGTCAGGGAATTGCTGTTCGAAGGCACGCGGTGCGTCGGCGTGAAGGCTGTCGTCGACGGGCGCGAGCAGGAATTCCGCGCCCGCGAGATCATTCTCTCCAGCGGCGCCATCCATTCGCCGGCGCATCTGTTGCGCGCCGGCATCGGCCCGGTCGGTCACCTCAAGGATATGGGCATTCCCGTGCTGATGGGACTGCAGGGCGTCGGCCAGCGCCTGATGGATCATCCCTCGATCTCGCTGTCGTCCTTTGTCCGCCGCGGCGCGCGGATGAACGAGCACACCAGGCGCCACATGCAGCTTGGCCTGCGTTACTCTTCCGGGCTCGAAGGCGTACCGAAAGGCGACATGTTCGTCGTCCTGCTCAGCAAATCGGCCTGGCACGCGGTCGGTGAGCAGATCGGATCGCTGCTGACGTTCGTCAACAAGACCTTTTCCGAGACCGGACAGGTCAAGCTTGCCTCGCGTGATCCGGCAGCCGAGCCGATCGTCGAGTTCAACCTGTTGTCCGACCGGCGCGACCTCGATCGCCTGATGAGCGGTTTCCGCAAGATGGCGGCCGTGCAGATGAGTGACGTCGTCAGGGCCGTGACGGACAAGCCGTTCCCGGCCTCCTATACCGACCGCGTGCGCAAGATCGGCGTGGTCAACACCAGGAATCGGATTCTGACCAAGATCGCCGCAGCCCTGATGGACGGACCGGCAGTGCTGCGCCACTACATGATCGACAATTTCGTGGTCGAGGGCTTCACCTTCGACGACGTCATCAACGATGACGAGGCCCTGGAAGCCTTCGTGCGCAAGGCCACCATCGGCGTGTGGCACGCCTCGTGCTCGTGCCGCATGGGCCGGGCGGACGATCCGATGGCGGTGGTCGATCCGGAGGGGCGCGTCAAGGGCGTGCAGGGCCTGCGCGTCGTCGATGCCTCGATCTTCCCGGTGGTGCCGTGCGCCAACACCAATTTTCCGGTCCTGATGTCGGCGGAGAAGATCGCGGCCGCGATGATGCAGTGAGCCCGTGCGGCTTTTGGGCTGGCGAACTGCCTTGTCGATGACCGTCTAGGACCGCCAGTCAGACCGCAAAAGGTGAAGTGGGCGCCCGGAACGGTTCCGCGGCAGGCGGTCTGGCGGACATGCGTCCGGGGGCGGAACTTGGAACCCGGCTTAGGCGTTCTTTGCCAGATTTCGCCTTACGGCTGGGACCGGGCCGCTGACCGCGCGTCCCTTCTCGGGGCCGGAGCGCACTGTCGGCGATGGAGCTTCACGGGGGTTCAATGACCAATTCATCAAGCCGGGCGCAAACCAGCGACCCCGGAGAGTTGCCCAGGATTTCGACCGGCAGTGACGGCCTCGACGATATCCTGTACGGCGGGCTCGATCCCAATCGCATGTACCTCTACGAGGGTCGGCCCGGCTCGGGCAAGACCACGATGGCGCTTCAATTCCTTCTCGAGGGCGCGCGCTGCGGTGAACGCGTGCTCTATATCTCCCTGTCGGAAACCAAGCGTGAGCTGACGCTGGTTGCACAGCGGCACGGCTGGTCGCTGCAAGGCGTCGACATCTTCGAACTGGTGCCGCCGGAGACGACGCTCGATCCGGAGCGCGAGCTCACCGTCTTCCACCCCGCCGAAATGGAGCTGAGCGAAACCACCGGCCTGATATTCAAGGAGGTCGAACGGATCAATCCCGCGCGCGTGGTGCTGGACAGCCTGTCCGAACTGCGCCTCCTTGCGCAGAACCCGCTGCGGTACCGGCGCCAGGTTCTGGCCCTGAAGCACTTTTTCACCAACCGCAATTGCACCGTCATCCTCCTCGACGATCTCTCATCGTCCCAGGACGATCTGCAACTCCATTCGATCGCGCATGGCGTCGTGATGCTCGAACAGCTCGCCATTGATTATGGAGCGGAGCGCCGGCGGCTTCGCGTGATCAAGATGCGCGGCATTCGATTTCGCGGCGGCTTCCACGATTTTACGATCGAAGCGGGAGGGGTGCGGATATTCCCCCGTCTGGTAGCGGCGGAACATCACACCTCGTTTATCGGTGAGTTGACGCCCAGCGGCAATGTGCAACTCGACCAGCTCCTGGGAGGAGGGCTCGAGCGCGGCACCAGTGCGCTGCTTTTGGGCGCCGCCGGTGTCGGCAAGTCTTCTCTCGCGCTGACCTACGCGATCGCGGCAGCAGATCGCGGTGAGCATACGGTGTTCTTTGCCTTCGATGAAGGTCGCGGTACGGTGGAGGCCCGGGCTCGAACGCTGGGCCTGCCCCTTGAAAGCCATCTGCAATCGGGACTCATCCGATTTAAACAGATCGATCCCGCCGAGATGTCCCCCGGCGAATTCGCCGCCAATGTGCGCAACAGCGTCGAAAAGGATAACGCCCGAATTGTTATCATCGACAGTCTGAACGGCTACCTCAACGCAATGCCGGATGAGCGATTTCTCATCCTCCAGATGCATGAGCTCCTGAGCTATCTCGGACAGAAAGGCGTGCTGACCGTCCTGATCCTCGCTCAGCATGGGCTGGTCGGTCCGATGGAAACGGCACTCGATATCAGCTATTTGAGCGATGCCGTGCTGATGCTGCGCTATTTCGAAGTCGGCGGAACGGTGCGGCGTGCCCTCTCGGTCGTGAAGAAGCGCAGCGGCAATCATGAAAATTCCATTCGCGAGTTTCGTCTTGGCAGTGCCGGCATCACGGTCGGTCCTCCGCTGACCGGATTCAGCGGCATCTTTTCCGGGAATCCGCGATACTCGGGCACGGAGATGCCGGAAGGGCTGTCGGAATGAGCGCCGACCGCGATCATTGCGTCCTGGTGTTTGCTCCGATCGGCCGCGACGGACCGGCATCGGTCGAGCTTTTCCGTAATTCGAATCTCCTGGCAATCAATTGTCGTGGTCTGCCTGAACTGGTCAGCGAGATGTCGGCCGGCGTGGGCGCGGTGCTTCTCGCCGAGGAGGGCTTGTTCGGGAAGGATACCCAGCCGCTGGCACATTGGATCGAGCGGCAGCCGCCCTGGTCCGACCTGCCCTTTGTCATTCTCACCAGCCACCGCGAGCAGCCGGCGGTGGTTGCCTGGCGCCGCGGCATCATCGAGACACTCCGCAACGTTTCCCTGCTCGAGCGCCCGGTTCAGCCGATCACGCTGACGAGCGCAATTCAATCCGCAATGCGGGCCCGCCGGCGGCAATATGAAATTCGGACCTTGCTGCAGGCGCGCGAGCGGACGGCCCAGGAGCTCGAGAAGCTCGTGGTCGAGCGCACGCGCGCGCTCGAGGAGGCCAACAAGCATCTGCGGGCCGAAATGGAAGAGCGTGCCCGCGTCGAGGAGACCCTTCGTCAGGCCCAGAAGATCGAAGCCATCGGGCAATTGACCGGCGGAGTAGCTCACGACTTCAATAATCTGCTGATGGTGATCTCCGGTGGATTGGACATGCTCGACAGGCAGACGGATCCTGATCGGCGGCGTCGTCTGTTGGAAGGAATGGTTCAGGCGGCGCAGCGTGGTGCCGGCCTGACCAGGCAGCTTCTGGCTTTTTCACGGCGGCAGAAGCTCCGGCCCGAGGCCGTCGACATCCCGGCGCAAATCGGCGGCATGCGCGAATTGCTCGATCGGAGCCTGAGAGGCGACGTTCACGTCGAGTTCGATTTTCCGGAGGGGCTTTGGCCGGTGGAGGTCGATCCGGGAGAGCTCGAACTGGTCATTCTCAACCTGGCGGTCAATGCCCGCGATGCGATGCCAAACGGTGGCACGATCGTTGTCCGCGGCGAGAACCTGGCCGGCCTGGCCGAGGACGAGATCGCGGGCGATTACGTTCGTCTGTCCGTGATCGATAGAGGTGTTGGAATGAGCCCCGAGATCCTGGCGCGGGTCTTCGAACCGTTCTTCACGACCAAGGATGTCGGGAAAGGCTCGGGCCTGGGGCTTGCGCAGGTCCACGGATTTGCGACGCAATCACGCGGGATGGTTCGAATAAAATCGATCGTCGACGAGGGCACCAGCATCGAGCTCTATTTGCCGCGATCCAGGAATATTCCTTCGGGTGAACGGCATCTCATCGACCTGAACAGGGCGCGTCCCAAGAAGGCCAATCACGGCCGGGTTCTCCTCGTCGAAGACGACGACGAGGTCGCCGCGCTGGTCAGCGAAATGCTTGCGCAGCTTGGTTACCAGGTCACGCGCGCGGCCAGCGCTGCGGCGGCTCTCGGTGCCCTAGCGGACGGCCGCTCTGTCGATCTGGTGTTTTCCGACATCATGATGCCGGGCGGCATGAACGGTGTCGAACTCGCGCGCGAGATCAGGAGAAGGCGAAGCGACATCCCGGTCCTGCTGACGAGCGGATACGCCGAAGCCGCGGTTCACGAGGCCGAAATGGCCGGGATCCGGATCCTGTCGAAACCCTACCACATCGACGAGCTCGCCGCAGCGCTCACCGCTGCAAAATCGGACTTTCGAATCGGCGCGGAAACCAAGCGCTCCGGGGCGTCGTGAACGGGGCTGTGGCACCGCCTCGACAAGCCGCACTCTATCGGGCGCTGCCGATTCAGCTAGTGAATGATCTGGTTCAGAAAAGCCTTCGCCCGTTCCGTGCGAGGGGCTTTGAAGAACGTTTCGGGCTCGGCCTCTTCGATGATGCTGCCACGATCCATGAAGACCACCCGGTCGGCGACCTCCCGGGCGAATCCCATCTCGTGCGTCACGCACACCATCGTCATTCCCTCTTTCGCCAGCTCGACCATGGTTTCCAGTACCTCCTTGACCATCTCGGGGTCGAGAGCCGATGTCGGTTCGTCGAACAGCATGATCTTGGGCTGCATGCACAGCGCTCGCGCGATGGCGACACGTTGCTGCTGACCGCCCGACAATTGCGCGGGATACTTGCCGGCCTGATCCTGAATGCGGACCTTCCGCAGCAGGCCGAGTGCGCGATCGCGCGCCTCGGACTGCGAAATCCCGCGAACCCTGATCGGAGCCAGCATGCAGTTCTCCGCGACGGTGAGGTGCGGAAAAAGGTTGAAGCTCTGAAATACCATCCCGACTTCACAACGTACGCTGTTGATGTCGGCGATGCGGTTGGTCAGTTCGACACCATCGACGATGATCCTGCCTGCATCGTGCTTCTCGATATGGTTGATGCACCGGATGAGGGTGGACTTGCCGGAGCCTGATGGTCCGCAGAGCACGATCTTCTCGCCCTTGTCGACCTTGAGGGTAACGTCGTTCAGCGCGGTGAACGCGCCGAACCGCTTCACTACGTTCTCGACGACGACGATCTCGGCGGGTCGTGTGGCATTGCTGACAGTCGCTCGAGGCATGTTCGTCTCCCAAATGCGAGGCCGTTCGGTACCCCGATGGTCAGCGGGCAGCGGCAACAGCATATCGCTTGCGAAGGATGGCGACGCACTGGGACGTCGCAGAGCTGATGACGAGATAGGCTACAGCTATGACGAGGTACATTTCGACGAGGCGGCCGTTGAGCTGCGCGAGCTTGGAGGCGGCACCGAGAAGATCCGTCAACGACAGGACATAGACGAGAGACGTGTCCTGAAACAGAATGATCGTCTGGCTCAGGATAATCGGGCTTGCCACCCGCAGGACCTGCGGGAGGACAATGTGGCGGTAGGTGTCGTAGGTGGACAGCGCGAGGGCCTGGCAGGCCTCAAACTGGCCCTTGTTCACGGCACGCAGTCCAACGCGGATGATCTCGGAATAGTAGGCCGCCTCAAACAAGCCGAAAGTGATGAAGGCGGTATAGGTGGCGCCGATCGGGATCGGGCGGCCGTTGCCGCTAAGGTGCCCAAGCACGATCGGCACCAGAAAGAAAAACCAGAACAGAACGAGGATCAGCGGGATCGACCGGATGATCGCAACGTAGCCGCGGATGATCTGGGCAACCACGGGAATCTCGAAGTGCTGCGCCAGCGCAAGGCAGGTTCCGAGAATCATGCCGATGGCGAACGCGGCGGCCGTGAGCGACAGTGAGAACAGCAGGCCCGACCAGAGATAGGGCCATGATTGCGCGACGATCGAGAAATCGAGGGCGTTCATTTCGCGGCCTCCATGACGTGGGGCAAGCCGCCTTGCTGCACTTCGCTGGCGAGATCCTGGTCAGCTGGGAGCGTGGCGGGCGCGCTACCCGGAATCCGGACCGCTCTGTCGATCAGCGCCATGGCTTGATAGGCAATCAGTGCCAGACAGAGATAGACGACGGTCGCCGCGCCAAAGGCAGTGAATGTCTGGAACGTCGCTTCACTGATCTGGCGTGCCTGGGCGGTCAGTTCCATCAAGCCGATCGTGAGTGCGACGGAGGTGTTCTTGTAGATGCCCATCACCTCGCTGGTGAGGCTCGGCACGATGAGGCGCAAGGCCTGCGGCACGATGACGTGTCGATAGGTGAGGTAACTGCTGAGGCCGAGAGCGTTGGCGGCTTCGAGCTGTCCCTTTGGGAGCGCCTCGATGCCGGCCCGGACCTGCTCGGCTATGCGGGAAGCCGTGTAGAGCCCGAGGCAAAGAAGTGCCGGGAAGAACGATGCCCATGGCGGCGGGATCTGCTTGATTGCATCTCCGATTGCGCTTGGCACCACCTCTGGGAAAACAAAATACCAGAGGAACATCTGCACAAGGACAGGGATGTTCCGGAATATCTCGACATAGAGCCGGGCCGGTATCGCGAAGACGCGATTTTGCACCGTGCGGCCCACGCCGACGATCACCCCGATGCCGAAGGCGATCCACCAGCCGAAGAAGGCGAGAGCGAGTGTCCAGCCGAGGCCCGACAGCAGCCAGTCGATATAGCGCTGGCCGTCCGCCGTCTGTTCAAAAAGCACTCCGAACATCGCGAGTCCTCAAAGTTGCAGGTGCGGACGAGGATGATCTAGCGAGACGATCGGCTCCGTCAGTCAGTCGACAGCATCGCTGGGATGCGCGATCCGGCCCATCAACTCGTCGGTGAGCGGAAATGCGAGATTCTCACCCTTTGGCGGGATCGGCTTGGTAAACCATTTTGCGTAGGTCTTCTCGAATTGGCCTGATGCCATTTGCTTGGAGAGAACGTCGTCGATGAGTGCCTTGAAGCCGGCATCGCCCTTCGTGAACATCAGCCCGTAGTAGATCTTCGCGTAACCCTCGGGAAGGAACAGGAGTGCGTCCGGATTAGGCGCCGCAGCCTTGAGCCCGGCGAGGAGAATATCGTCCTCCATGAAGGCGGCCGCACGGCCGGTGTTCAACATGAGGAAGGATTCCGCATGGTCCTTGGCTTGGACGATGTTGAGCCCGAGCTGTTCTTTGGCGTTGACGCCCTGCGCGAAGCCGACCGCGTTGGAGCCTTGGGTGACGACGATCGTCTTGCCTTTCAGGTCGCCGGCGGTCTTGACGCCACTGGCGGCCTTGACCAGCCATCGCGGCTGGCTGACGAACGTGGCGACCGAAAACGAGACCTGTTCCTGCCGCTTCTTGTCATTCGCGGTGCCGCCGCATTCGATGTCGACGGTCCCGCTCTGGATCAGCGGTATCCGGTTCGACGAGTTCACCGGGGTGAAGCTGACCTTGAGATTGGGCAATCTCAGCTCCTCCTTGACGCGATCGACGATCGCCGCGCAGAGATCGAGCGAGAAACCGACGGGCTTCTGGTCGGGCCCGAGGTACGAGAACGGTATCGAGGCCTCACGGTGGCCGATCGTAATCGAACCGCTGGATTTGATCTTGTCCAGCGTCGGGCTATCCGCCGCCGCGGATGGGCTTGCGTTGATAGCTAAGAGCGCCGGGAGAAGTCCCAATACCTGAACGAGCTGTTTCATGGTTTTTGCCATCCCATCGTTTGTCAAATTCAAGCTGCAACCGAAGGGCGTCCGAGCCCTCGCCGGCGAATGACGTCGATCAGGCGATCGATATCCGTCGCGGTGTTGAACATGCCGAGCGAGACGCGGATGCCGTCACGTTCGGGCGAAACGCGCACGCCGTTCTCCTCGAAATGCCCGAGCCAGTCCGCTGCGGGCAGGGCGATGACGTAAATGTGCGGAGCGCGGTGTTGTCGCTCGCGTGGGCCAACCAGGCGGACGTCCAGTTCGTCCAGGCGCGCGATCAGGTGATCGCCGAGGTCGAAGCAGTGGTTCTGGATGTTCTGCACCCCGATCTGCTCGATCATGTCGAGGGAAGCACCCAGAGCATGGATCGCGGGCAGATTGAAGTTGCCAAGTTCAAAGCGCCTGGCGGTCGGAGAGAGCGCCATTTTGTCGGGACGCGCGATGAGGTCGCTGGGCATGTCGGCGAGGCTCGCGGCCGCCATATAGGTCGGTTCCAGCTCTCCAAGGGATTTGTCCCAATAGAGAAGCCCGAGCCCTTGCGGAACGAGCAGTCCCTTGTGGCTGCCGGAGCCGATGAAGCTGGCGCCGATCGCCTTCGCGTCAACAGGTACGACGCCGATCGCCTGCATCACATCGACGACGAAGTAGAGCTTCTTCCTGGCGCACATCGCGCCGACGCTCTCGATGTCAAAGCAGTGACCGGCATGGAAGGTCACATGCGACATCGAAATCGCACGCGTCTTGTCGTCAATGAAGCCAGCAAAGCTGTCGCCGTCGACGATATCCGTCATCGGAACGAAGCGGATTTCTACGCCCTTCCGCTGCAGATTGAGGAACGCGTAGGCGTTGTTCGGATGATCGCCATGGATCATCAGAACATTGTCACCGGCCTGGAGCGGCAGTGCGTTTGCCGCGATGTTCATGCTTTCCGACGTGTTTTTCGTGAAGGCGATCTCGTCCGCTGTCACGCCGAGAAAGCGAGCGACCTTGGCGCGGGTCTGCTCCACCCGGTCGAGCCATGCGCTTTTCGGGCCAGCCGTCTCGAAGCCCTCGCGGAGGAAGAGCTCGATCGCGGCTTTCACCGGGCGCGCGAGCGGCGTTTGAAATCCCGAGTCCAGATAAACCATCCGTTCAACGGCAGGGAATTCCTTCCTCACGGCGTCCACGTCGTAGTGACGAGACATGCACATCTCCTGTTGAGCGCGCCGTCGGACTTGGCAGTCGGCCAAGCGACGGAGCGACATTTCGAAACGGCGAGACTGCGTTGCACAACTTTTGGTCAATCGCCCGCAGCGCCAAGAATATGAGCTTTCCGGATCGGGACAAATAGAATTGTCGAATATCAATAGATTTTATTCCGAAAAATGATAATTACTGTCATTGTTGTATATTCTGCTGCCTCCCAACCGGTAGGGAAATGACGAAGCAAGTTGAGAGGGATGGACCCTTGGACCGCGCCCTCGCGATCGTTCGGCATGTTGCTGACCAACGCAAAGCCGTCTCAGCGGCAGAGATCGCGAAGGCTCTCTCGCTGCCTCTTCCAACGGCGCACAGGTTGGTCGGAAATCTTGAAGGTCGCGGACTGCTTCAGAAGGCGTTGGGGACCAAGCGTTACGTTGTCGGTAATCAACTCGTCACGCTGTCCGCGACGGTGATCGGAGCGGCCTTCCGCACAGCGCGGCGGCACGCGGTACTTCGAGCTGTCGCGGCAGAAATCGGCGAACAATGCGAAATCGGCGTCGTGCGCGATAATTCCGTCGCGTATGTGGACAGCGTTCGCGTTTCGGAGCCGCAAGGTCTTCAGTTCAATCCGGGAGAAGCGGCGCCGCTACACTGCACGTCCACCGGAAAGATCTACATGAGCGGATTGCCCGAGCGGACCCGGGCGAAGCTCTGCCGCGCACTCGCTCTGATCAAATTCACGGAAACGACGATTGTCGATGTCCACGCGCTGATGAAGGTGCTCGAAGAGACGCGGCAGCGCGGCTGGGCCAAAACGAACGAAGAGTACGTGAAAGGCGTGGTGGGGTGTGCCGTGCCCATCCTGTCCCCGGATCGAGAGCTGATCGCTTGCCTGGGCGTCTCCGTGCCGGTGGCACGCGTCAGCTTCGTCGAGTTGGACCGGTTCATAGGCCCGCTGCAAAAGGCTGCCGCTCTGCTGTCGGAGACCATTTTGCAGGTTGAAGGCGATGACGACGCAGATGCCCAACGATGACATCCTGCTCCTGTTTTGCCCGACGAGTCAAATCGTTTTCGGAAAGGCGTAAGTCATTGATCCGCCACGCCCCGGCTACTGTGCATGGGGTTGTTTTCGCACTTTTTGTTTGAGCGCTGGTCGCGCCTTCCAGTACGTCTTCCGCCCAGCGCGCGGCATCCCGAACCCGAAGAAGCCGGTATCGCGCGGATCGGTGACGCCGCGGTCTTCGGCGTCACCACCACGATCAGGTCCTAAGCCATCGCGGCTTGCGGCTTCGGCTTCGGTTGTCGCGACAGCGTCAGCACGATCAGCGCGGCGAACACGCAGAGCGCGCCGGCGATGAAGAAGGCGGGCAGGTAGCTCTGATAGACCGTCCGCGAGAAGCCGGCGCCGAAGGCGGCGGTGCCCGCGCCGAGCTGGTGGCCGGCAAAGATCCAGCCGAACACCAGATTGGCGCGCTCGGGCCCGAATTTCTGCGCGGTGAGCCGCACCGTGGGCGGCACGGTTGCGATCCAGTCGAGCCCGTAGAACATCGCGAAGATCGAGAGCCCATAGAACGAGAAATCGCTGAACGGGAGGAAGATCAGCGAGAGCCCGCGCAGGCCGTAATACCAGAACAGCAGGTAGCGGTTGTCGTAGCGGTCCGACAGCCAGCCCGACATGATGGTGCCGAAGAAGTCGAAGATGCCCATCGCGGCCAGCAAGCCCGCGGCCTGCACCTGCGGGATGCCGAAATCGAGGCACATCGGAATCAGGTGCACCTGCACGAGGCCATTGGTGGATGCGCCGCAGACGAAGAACGTCGCGAACAGGATCCAGAACGCGCTGCTCTTCGAGGCGTCGCGCAGCGTGCCGAGCGCAACGCCGGTGATCGAGCCGTGGCTGACGGGCGGCGCGGGCAGGGGTGTGGTGCCTTCGTCGCCGAACGGGCGCAGGCCCAGATCGCTCGGACGGTCGCGCATCGCGAGCAGGACCGCGAGGGCCGAAACACCAAGCGCGATGCAGACGAAGCCGAGCGCCAGCCGCCAGCCGAAACGTTCGGTGAGGCTCGCCAGCAGCGGCAGGAACACGAGCTGACCGGTGGCGACGCTCGCGGTCATGATGCCGACGACGAGGCCGCGCCGCGCCGCGAACCAGCGCGTCGCGATGGTGGCGCCCAGCACCAGCGCGGTCATGCCGGTGCCGATCCCGATCACCACACCCCACAGCGCGACGAGCTGCCAGACCTCTGTCATGCCGAGCGAGAGCACCAGGGCCGAGACCACGATGAGCTGTGCGGTCAGCGTGACGTTGCGCAGGCCGTAGCGGTTGAGCAGGGCAGCCGCGAACGGCGCCATCAGCCCGAACAGGATGAAGCGGATCGACAGTGCGGAGGAGATCTCCGCCGTGCTCCAGCCGAATTCCTGCTGAAGCGGAACGATGAACACGCCGGGCGCGCCGACCGTGCCGGCGCTGATCAGCGCGGTGAGGAAGGTCACGCCGACCATCACCCAGCCGTAGTGGATATTGCGGCGGCCGAGCGTTGCCGCGAGCCAGTTCGAGATCATTGGGCCTCAATCTTAATGGGCAGGCGAGAGGCCTGCGCAAGTTTGCAGAATGGCACGGGACGCGTCTGTCGAAAATGACAGAGTTCCCTCACTTCCGGACTTTCACGTCAGTGCGTCAAGCGCTCCACCGCGATCGCGGTGGCTTCGCCGCCGCCGATGCAGAGCGCCGCCACGCCGCGCTTGAGGTTTCGCGCCTCAAGCGCATGGAGCAGCGTAACGATCAGCCGTGCGCCGGTGGCGCCGATGGGATGGCCGAGCGCGCAGGCGCCGCCGTTGATGTTGAGCTTCTCGCGGGGAATGCCGAGGTCGCGCTGCGCCGCCATCGCCACCACGGCGAAGGCTTCGTTGATCTCGAACAGATCGACGTCGGCGGCGCTCCAGCCGACTTTGTCCAAGAGCTTGCGGATCGCCGGGATCGGCGCCGTGGTGAACCATTGCGGTTCCTGGCTGTGGGTGGCGTGGCCCTTGATCACGGCGAGAGCCGGCAGGCCGCTGCGATCGGCGAGCGACCGCTTCGTCAACACCAGCGCAGCGGCGCCGTCGGCATTGGCGGAGGAGGCCGCCGGCGTGATGGTGCCGTTGGCGCGGAACGCCGGCTTCAGCCCGGGGATTTTTGCGGGATCGACCTTCAGCGGATGCTCGTCATCGGCGACGATGCGAGGGCCTGCCTTCTCGCTCAGCGTGATCGGCGCAATCTCGGCCTTGAACGCGCCGCCCTCGACCGCCTTGCGCGCCCGGCTGAGCGTTTCCATCGCATAGGCGTCCTGGTCCTTGCGGGTGAATTGATAGGCCTCTGCCGTGGCCTCGCCGAAATCGCCCATGGAGCGGCCGGTCTCGTAGGCGTCTTCGAGGCCATCCATCATCATGTGGTCGATGATGCGGTCGTGGCCGGCGCGATAGCCGCCACGGGCCCTGGCGAGGAGATATGGCGCGTTGCTCATGCTCTCCGTGCCGCCGGAGACGACGATCTCGGCCGAGCCGGCGCGGATGATGTCGTGCGCCAGCATGGTCGCCTTCATGCCGGAGCCGCAGACTTTGTTGACGGTGGTGGCGCCGGTGGCGTCGGGCAGGCCGGCGGCACGCGCAGCCTGGCGCGCCGGGGCCTGGCCCTGGCCGGCGGGAAGGACGCAGCCCATGAAGACTTCGTCGACCTTCTCCGGCGCAAGCTTGGCACGCTCCAGTGCCGCGCCGATCACGTGTGAACCGAGCTTGTGTGCGGAGAGCGGCGACAACTCGCCCATGAAGCGGCCGAGCGGGCTTCGGACGGCGGAGACGATGACGACGGGATCGGCGGCTTCGGCCATGGGGAGACTCCCTCAGATGTCGGATATTTAAGATTATGATCATCATATGATGCGGCGCAAAAAATGCAACCGCGTCCGGCATGAGAAATTGTCGTGGGTCAGATGAGATTTGCTCGTTCGGACGGACGAGGCGGAGAGCGCCTACCGCTTCCGATTCACAAACGCGCCCATCAGCCGCGTCGGCTCGTCCGTCAGGAACGACTCGCCGAAGACTTTGACGCTCAAATTCACCGACTCGGTCAGCGGCAGCTCCTCCCATTGCCGCAGCAGTGCCTTCTGCGAGCGCAGCGCCTCGGGGCCGCATTCGAGCAGGGCCGTCACGAGGTGCTCGACCTCGGCGTCGAGCCCGCCCTCCGGCGCGACCTTGTCGACCAACCCCCAGGCCAGCGCCGTCGGCGCGTCGATGTTCTCGGCGGTCATCACCAGCCAGCGCGCGCGGGCCCAGCCGATCAGGCGCGGCAGCAGCGCGGCATGGATCACCGAGGGAATGCCGACGCGCACCTCCGGCATGCCGAAATGCGCATCATGCGCTGCGATGCGGAAATCGCAGGCGGCAGCCACTTCGAGCCCGCCGCCGAGGCACCAGCCGGGCATGCGCGCGATCATCGGGGCCGGGAATTGGCGCACTGCCTCGCAGAGGTCGCGCAGGCGGCTGATGAAGGCCTCGGCGGACTTCTGGTCGAGGCTGGCCATCTCCTTGATGTCGGCGCCGCCGATCATGCTCTTCTCGCTCTGGCCGCGCAGCACCACAACCCGGATGCTGCGGTCGGACGAGAGCTGCTGCAAGCCTTCGCGCACCGCATCGGTGACGGGCGAGCCCAAAATGTTCAGCGAGCCGGCGTTGCAGATGGCGACATGAACGACGCCGCGCGCATCGCGGGTCACGCCGCAGTGGTGGTTGAGCATTTCCATGATGGGATCTCTGAGTTTTGTGGACGCGCGCAAGGGTACGCCGGTCGGGATCACTTCCGGGCCGAAACGCAGTGCTTGTCAAGCGGGCGGGCGGGAGTTGCCAGCGCGAAGTCCGCAGCATAGTATGATGAAAATCATACAAAGGGGCCATGATGACCAGCAACGATCAACTCGACCTGTTTTCGCCCGCGCAGCGGCGCGAGCGGGTGGTGGAGTGGCAGGTGCCTGCGCCAATTGCGAAAGTCGCGATGGGCCTGTCAGGCATGGATGCGATGCTGGGCATCCGCGACGGAAGGCTGCCGCCGCCGCCCTTTGCCAAGCTGATCGGCTTCGTCATGGCCGTGGTCGAGCCGGGCCGGATCGTCATGGAACTCGAGCCGCGTGAGGATCTCGAGAATACCATCGGCCTCCTGCACGGAGCCACAGCCGCCGCGCTGATCGACACCGCCATGGGGTGTGCGATCTCGACCAGGCTGGAGTCCGGGCAGGGCTCCGTCACCCTCGATCTGAAAATGACCTTCCTGCGTCCGCTCTCGGTCCGGTCCGGGTTGATCTCCGCCGAAGGCAAGGTGATCAAGCTGGGACGCCAGAGCAGCTACACCGAGGGATTCGTCCGCGACGGTAAGGGGGCACTTGCGGTGCACGCAACGGCGACCTTTTCCATGATCGGCAACAATTTTACCGGGAATTAATGCGCCGTCCGGCCGATATCCGTGTTATTAGATGACCTTCGACATCCAATGAGATCCGCATGCGCTATTCCCGGGAACACAAGCAGGAAACCCACGACCGCATCGTGAAGAAGGCATCCGTGCGGCTGCGCGAAAAAGGCGCCCACGGCATCGGTGTCGCCGACCTCATGAAGGAAGCGGGCCTGACCCACGGCGGCTTCTACGCCCATTTCGATTCCCGCGAGGCGCTGGTGATCGAGGCGTTCGACTACGCCATGAATCGCTCGATGGAGCACTGGCGCAAGCAGTCCGATCAGGTCGCGCCGGAAAAGCAGCTCAGTCAGATCGTCGAGACCTATCTCTCGACGGTGCATCGCGACAACCCCGGTCACGGTTGCTCGATCCCCGCGCTCGGCGCCGAGATCGCCCGCGAGAGCCCGAAGACGCGAAAGGCGTTTGCCGGCAAGCTCGACGAGATGATCGAGATGATGACAGACTTCATCCCGAATCTGCCGCGCAAGGCCGCGCGCAAGCAGGCGATCGCGACGCTGGCGACCATGGCCGGCACCATGCTGCTGGCGCGCATCGCCGGCTCGAGCGAGCTGTCGGACGAGGTGTTGAAGACGGGTAAGGACAGTGCGCTCGATGGCGGCCGCCGCGAGCCGAAGGCTGCGGTTGCGAAGAAGGCGAAGCAGAGTTAGCGAGTAGGTGCCGTTGAATGCGTAGGGTGGGCTAGCCGAAGGCGTAACCCACCATGCTTCACTGAGCGCTGGACGAAGTTGGTGGGTTACGCCGAGCAGATGCGCTTTGCGCATCTGCAGGGCTAACCCACCCTACGAAGTCCGCCCCGCAAACAGCGCGCGCTCGCATTCTACAATCTCGGAAATATAATCCGCCACCGCGCGAATTCGCGCGAGATCCTTGCTGTCGGCGTGCATCAGCATCCAGAAGGTGCGGGTGATCGACACCTCTTCCGCCAGCACCGCAATCAGCTGCGGATAGTCGCCCGCCATGAAATGCGGCAGCACGGCGATACCGAAGCCGGCGAGCGTGGCGTTGAGTTGCGCGATCAGATTGGCGCTGCGCAAGCGTGCGGAGATCTTCGGCGACACCTGCGGCAGATAGTCGAGCTCGGGCGTGAACAAGAGCTCCTCGATATAGCCGACGAAGCGATGCTGCGGCAGGACCTCGCGCGAGGTGATTTTCGGGAAGCGGTCGAGATAGGCGGGCGCGGCATAGAGCCCGAGGCGGTAGTCGAGCAGCTTGCGGCCGACGATGCGGCCTTCCTTCGGCATGGTCAGGCTGATCGCGATATCGGCCTCGCGCTTGGAGAGGCTGAACAGCCGCGCGGTGGCCACGAGTTGCAAATCGAGATCGGGATACCGGTCGGCGAAGGCTCCGAGCCGCGGCGCTAGGAACGCGGTCCCGAAGCCGTCGGGGGCGCCGATCCGCACCGTGCCGGTCAACCGCGCCACCGACCCGCCGACCTGCTCCTGGTTGGCGACGATGGTCGATTCCATGGCTTCCGCGCTGTCTGCGACGCGCTGGCCAGCCTCTGTCAGCAGGTAGCCGGTCTTGCGACGGTCGAACAGCTTGGCCGACAGGTGCTTCTCCAGCCGGTCGACACGGCGGATCACGGTGGCATGGTCGACGCCGAGCTGTTTTGCCGCAGCCGAAACCGAGCCGCCCCGCACGATGGCCAGCACGAAGCGGAAGTCGTCCCAGTCGATAGCGCCTTGATCCAGCATTTTCGCACATCTATGGTGCATTATCTCAGACTTGAATCCTATAAAATGCAGGTCGATAGGATTTGTCAAAGTGTTCAAGCTCGCCTCAAGGAGACCATTCCATGCGTTCAGTCGGACATTTCATTGGTGGCAAGGAGGTCAAGGGCACCTCGGGCCGCACCGCCGACGTATTCGAGCCGATGACCGGTGACGTCCAGGCCAAGGTGGCGCTGGCGTCCAAGGCCGAGGTCCGCGCCGCCGTGGAGAACGCCCGCGCCGCGCAGCCGGAATGGGCTGCGACCAACCCGCAGCGCCGCGCCCGCGTCATGATGAAGTTCGTCGAACTGGTGCAGCGCGACTACGACAAGCTCGCCGAACTGCTCGCCCGCGAGCACGGCAAGACCGTCCCGGACGCCAAGGGCGACATCCAGCGCGGCCTCGAAGTCGCGGAATTCGCCTGCGGCATTCCGCATCTGATGAAGGGCGAATACACCGAAGGCGCCGGCCCCGGCATCGACATCTATTCCATGCGTCAGGCGCTCGGCGTCGTCGCCGGCATCACGCCGTTCAATTTCCCGGCGATGATCCCGATGTGGAAATTCGCTCCCGCAATTGCCTGCGGCAACGCCTTCATCCTGAAGCCGTCGGAGCGCGATCCCGGCGTGCCGATGATGCTTGCCGAGCTGATGATCGAGGCGGGCCTGCCCGCCGGCATCCTCAATGTCGTCAACGGTGACAAGGAAGCGGTCGACGCCATCCTCGACGATCCCGATATCAAGGCCGTCGGCTTCGTCGGCTCCACGCCGATCGCGCAATATATCTACGAGCGCGCAGCCCAGACCGGCAAGCGCTGCCAGTGTTTTGGCGGCGCCAAGAACCACGCCATCATCATGCCAGACGCCGACATGGACCAGGCGGTCGACGCACTGATCGGCGCCGGCTACGGTTCGGCCGGCGAACGCTGCATGGCGGTTTCGGTCGCCGTTCCCGTCGGCAAGTCCACTGCCGACCGCCTAATGGAAAAGCTGGTCCCGCGCGTCGAGAGCCTCAAGATCGGCACCTCGATCGATCCGTCCGCCGATTACGGTCCGCTCGTGACGCGCGAGGCGGTCGAGAAGGTCAAAGGCTATATCGACATCGGCATCAAGGAAGGCGCGACGCTCGCCGTCGACGGCCGCGGCTTCAAGATGCAGGGCTACGAAAACGGCTTCTATCTCGGCGGTTCGCTGTTCGACAACGTCACCAAGGACATGCGGATCTACAAGGAAGAGATTTTTGGCCCCGTGCTCTCGGTCGTGCGCGCGCACGATTACAAGGAAGCGCTGGCGCTGCCGTCGGAGCATGATTACGGCAACGGCGTTGCGATCTTCACCCGCGACGGCGATGCTGCGCGCGACTTCGCGGCCAAGGTCAATGTCGGCATGGTCGGCATCAACGTGCCGATCCCGGTGCCGATCGCCTATTACACCTTCGGCGGCTGGAAGAAATCCGGTTTCGGCGATCTCAACCAGCACGGCCCGGATTCGGTGCGCTTCTACACCAAAACCAAAACGGTGACCTCGCGCTGGCCGTCCGGCGTCAAGGAAGGCGCGGAGTTCTCGATCCCGCTGATGAAGTAAGGCTGTAGCCCAGCCCGTCATTGCGAGCGTAGCGAAGCAATCCAGACTTTCTCCTCGGACACACTGGATTTGCTTCGCTTCGCTCCTCGCAATGACGAGAACAGTGAGCAGCCCATCATGCAGTTCGCTCTGAACGAGGATCAGATCGCGGTTCGCGACATGGCGTTGGCGTTTGCGGCGGAGAAGATCGCGCCGCACGCGCTGCGCTGGGACGAGGAGAAACATTTTCCCGTCGAGGTCATGCGCGAGGCCGCCACGCTCGGCATGGGCGGCATCTACATCCGCGAGGATGTCGGCGGCTCCGCCATGACGCGGTTCGATGCCGCGCTGATCTTCGAGGCGCTGGCGACGGGTTGTCCGACCACCTCGGCCTTCATCTCCATCCACAACATGGCGTCCTGGATGATCGATGCCTACGGCAGCGATACCCAACGCCACAAATGGCTGCCCAAGCTCTGCACCATGGAGCTGATCGCGAGCTACTGCCTGACCGAGCCCGGCGCCGGCTCGGATGCGGCGGCGCTCCGCACCCGTGCCGTGCGCGACGGCGATCATTATGTCCTCAACGGCCAGAAGCAGTTCATCTCTGGCGCCGGCGGCACGGACCTTTTGGTCGCGATGGTGCGCACTGGCGGCGACGGTCCCGGCGGCATCTCGACCCTCGTGATCGACGGCAAGACGCCGGGCGTCTCGTTCGGCGCCAACGAGCGCAAGATGGGCTGGAACGCGCAGCCGACTCGCGCCGTGATCTTCGAGAATGCGCGCGTTCCGGTCGCCAATCGCTTGAGCGAGGAGGGCGTCGGCTTCAAGATCGCGATGGCGGGCCTCGACGGCGGCCGTCTCAACATCACGGCCTGCTCGCTCGGCGGCGCGCAGACCGCGCTCGACAAGGCGCGCGCCTACATGAAGGAGCGCAAGGCCTTCGGAAAACGTCTCGACGAATTCCAGGCGCTGCAATTCAAGCTTGCCGACATGGCGATCGAGCTCGAGGCAGCGCGCACCTTCCTCTGGCGTGCCGCAGCCGCGCTGGATCGCAAGGATCCGGACGCCACCATGCTCTGTGCGATGGCCAAGCGTTTTGGCACCGATGCCGGCTTCGAGGTTGCCAACCAGGCGCTCCAGCTTCATGGCGGCTACGGCTATCTCAGCGAATACGGCATCGAGAAGATCGTGCGCGATTTGCGCGTGCACCAGATTCTCGAAGGCACCAATGAAATCATGCGGCTGATCGTGGCGCGCAAATTGATCGAGGGCGCCCGATGAGTGGAACGGAGGAGGGCGATCTCGTCGCACGGGTCGAGGGCTCGGCCGGCATTGTCAGGCTCAACCGTCCGAAGGCCATCAACGCCGTGACGCTGGAGATGTTTCGCGACATCGACAAGGCGCTCGACCGTTTTGAGGCCGATCCAGCCGTTGCCTTGATCGTGCTGGAAGGTGCCGGCGAGCGCGGCCTGTGTGCCGGCGGCGACATCCGCGCGCTCTGGGAGAGCTCGAAGGTCGACGGTGACCTCGGCAAGCTTTTGTGGCGGGAAGAGTACATCCTCAACGCCCGGATCAAGAAATTCCCAAAACCCTATGTCGCCTTCATGGACGGCATCGTGATGGGCGGCGGCGTCGGACTCTCGGCGCATGCGAGCCATCGAATCGTGACCGACCGCACCAGGCTCGCGATGCCCGAGGTCGGGCTTGGTTTCTTCCCAGATGTCGGTGGCACCTGGCTGTTGTCACGCGCGCCGGGCGAGATCGGCACTTATTTCGGCCTGACCGGCCAGACCATGAACGGCCCCGATGCGATCCACGCCAGGTTTGCCGACGCGGTGGTGCAGGCAGCCAAATGGCCGGAATTACGCGACGCGCTGACCAAGGTTCGCCAAGGCGTCTCCGCGGCCGATGTGAGCAAGTTGATTAACGGTTTTGCGACCGGGGAGACCGCGGGGCCGGTCGCCGCAAAGGAGCCGGCGATCGACGCATTGTTCGGCTTCGACCGCATGGAAGACATCTTTGCCGCGCTCAGGCGCGACGGCTCCGAGTTCGCGCTGGGGACATTGAAGACGCTCAACGAAAAATCGCCGCGCGGCATGGTGGTGACGCTCAAGCTGCTCCGGCTCGCGCGCACCGCGTCGAGCCTGGAAGAATGCCTGGTGCGCGAATATCGCGCTGCGCTGGAAGTCTTCCGCAGCGACGACTTTCGCGAAGGCGTGCGCGCCGCCGTGATCGACAAGGATCGCAATCCGACCTGGTCGCCGTCGCGGATCGAGGACGTCACGCCCGACATGCTTGCGCACTATCTCGCCGAGATCGGCCCAGACGAATTGAAGCTCAACTAATCAACGAAACGTTCAGCGGAGGAAATCACGATGGCCACGATCGCATTCATCGGTCTCGGCAACATGGGCGGCCCCATGGCCGCCAATCTGGTCAAGGCCGGCCACAAGGTCGTCGCTTTCGATCTCGCCGAGGCCTCCCGCAACCAGGCCAAGGCCGACGGTGCCGGCATCGCCGAGAGCGCTGCGGCCGCCGTGAAAGGCGCCGACGTGGTCGTCACCATGCTGCCGGCCGGCAAGCATGTGCTCGGCGTGTGGGGCGAGGTCGTTCCCGCCATGGCCAAGGGCGCGTTGATCATCGACTCCTCCACCATCGACGTCGAGAGCGCGCGCCAGGCGCATGCGCTGGCGGCCAAGCACGGGGTGCTTTCGGTCGACGCGCCGGTCTCCGGCGGCACCGGCGGCGCCAAGGGTGCGACGCTCACCTTCATGTGCGGCGGCGAGGACAACGCGTTTGCAGCGGCAAAGCCCGTGCTGGAGAACATGGGCAAGAAGATCGTGCATTGCGGCGGTGCCGGCGCGGGCCAGGCGGCAAAAATCTGCAACAACATGATCCTCGGCATTTCCATGATCGCGGTGAGCGAGGCGTTCGCGTTGGCTGAGAAGCTCGGGCTCTCGCATCAGGCGCTGTTCGACGTCGCCTCGACCTCGTCGGGCCAGTGCTGGTCGCTGACGACCTATTGCCCGGTGCCCGGGCCGGTGCCGACCTCGCCCGCCAACAACGACTACAAGCCGGGCTTTGCTTCGGCGCTGATGGTGAAGGATCTGACGCTGGCGCAGGACGCCGCCAAGGCCGCCGGCGCGGCAACACCGCTCGGCAAGCATGCGCAGGAGATCTATCAGTCATTCGACGCAGCCGGCCACGGCGGGGTGGATTTTTCCGGAATTATCAAGCACGTTAGGAGTCTAGCCGGGAAAGCCTGATGACGACATTTCAGGAAGCGCGCGCGTTTCTGCTTCACAACCGCACGGACTACGAGACAGCCGTCAACGGCTTCCGCTGGCCGGATCCGGTTCCCTTCAACTGGGCACTCGACTGGTTCGACGCCGAGCTGGCGGCGAATGCGGACAGCAAGGATCGTCCTGCGCTCTGGATCGTCGATGCGGCGCAGGACCGGCAGACCAAGCTCTCGTTCGGGGCCCTGTCGCGCCGCTCCAACCAGGTCGCGAATTTCCTCCGCGCGCAGGGCTTGAGGCGCGGCGATCATCTCCTGCTGCTGCTCGGCAACGTCGTTCCGCTATGGGAGACAATGCTGGCCGCGATCAAGCTTGGCGTGGTCGTGATTCCCGCGACGACGCTGCTCACCGCCGACGAGCTGCGCGACCGGCTCGATCGCGGCCAGGCAAAGGCGGTGGTGGCAGCGCAGGACCAGGTTGCGAAGTTCGCAAGTCTTGGCGCCGAAAATATCGTCCGCATCGTCGTGGGCGAGCCCTCCGACGGTTGGCTTACCTATGATGACGCGGCAAAGGCGTCGGACAGCTTTAGAGCCGACGGCCCGACCAACGCCGATGACCCGATGCTGCTCTATTTCACCTCGGGCACGACCGCGAAGCCGAAGCTGGTGCGGCACAGCCAGCGCAGTTATCCCGTCGGCCATCTCTCGACCATGTACTGGATCGGGCTGAAGCCGGGCGACGTCCATCTCAATATCTCCTCGCCCGGCTGGGCCAAGCATGCCTGGAGCTGCTTCTTCGCGCCGTGGAATGCGGGCGCGACCGTGTTCGTGCTTAACCAGCCGCGCTTCGATGCCAAGGGCCTGCTTGCCACCATCGGCCGCTGCGGCGTCACCACGCTGTGCGCGCCGCCGACGGTGTGGCGGCTGTTCGTCCAGGAGAACCTTGCGTCGTTCAAGGTCGCCTTGCGCGAGGTCTGCGGCGCCGGCGAGCCGCTCAACCCGGAAGTGATCGACCAGGTGCAGGCCGCCTGGGGCCTCACCATCCGCGACGGGTACGGCCAGACCGAAACGACGGCGCTCGCCGGCAACTCGCCGGGTCAAAAGATCAAGGTTGGCTCGATGGGCCGGCCGCTGCCGGGCTATCGCGTGCAGGTCAGTGACGCCGATGGTCATCCGGCCAAGGAGGGCGAGGTGGCTCTGGTGCTCGGCGAAAACCGCCCCGCCGGCCTGATGCAGGGCTATCAGGGCGACAACGGAGGGCTGTCCGGCGCCGAAGGCGAGCTTTATCGCAGCGGCGACGTCGTGTTCGAGGACGACGATGGCTATCTCACCTTCGTCGGCCGCTCCGACGACGTGTTCAAATCCTCCGACTACCGCATCAGCCCGTTCGAGCTCGAGAGCGTGTTGCTCGAGCACGAGCTCGTCGCAGAAGCCGCCGTGGTGCCGAGCCCGGATCCGATCCGGCTCGCGATTCCCAAGGCTTTTGTGCTGCTGACATCCGGCGCGGAGCGCTCGCCGGAAACTGCGCTCTCCATCTTCAGGCATCTGCACACGCGCCTTGCGCCGTTCAAGCGCATCCGTCGCCTCGAGATCGTCACGGAGCTGCCGAAGACGATCTCGGGAAAGATCCGCCGCGTCCAGCTCAGACGTCTCGAGCGCGACGACGACCGCAACGATCCTCTGCGCGGCCGGGAATTCCGCGAAGAGGATTTTCCGGAGCTGCCGAAAACACGGAGTGAGACCTAAGTGAACGAAGTCTGGAAGAAGCCGCCGATTACGCTTCAGGCCTATCAAGCCATGGTCGGCAAGGAGATCGGGGTGTCGTCGTGGCACCTGGTCGATCAGCCCCGCATTGACACCTATGCCGACGTGATCGAGGATCACCAGTTCATCCATGTCGATCCGGAGCGTGCGAAGAAGGAAACGGCGTTCGGCACCACTATCGCACACGGCTTCCTGACGATGTCGCTGCTGTCGATCATGTCCTACGAGGTGATGCCCGTCATCGCGGGCACCACGATGGGCGTCAATTACGGTTTCGACAAGCTGCGTTTCATCTCGCCGGTACGATCCGGAAAACGCGTCCGCGGCCGTTTCGTGCTGGCGGAAGCCAAGCTGCGCAAGCCGAATGAATTGCAGTCGCACACCAACGTCACCGTGGAGATCGAAGGCGAGGACAAGCCCGCGCTGGTCGCGGACTGGCTGGGGTTGATCTATTTCGCCTGATTGGGCCGTCGCTGCCGGGCTTGACCCGGCAGCCCATCGCTGCTCAAAAGTTGTCCAAATCGCGCTCGGTGCACCCTCTCCCCTTGCGGGAGAGGGTGGCGAAATCGAGCGGAGCGAGATGAAGCCGGGTGAGGGGTATCTCTCCACACGCTCATCTGCCGAGACAGACCCCTCATCCGGCGCCGTAGCCAACGCTACGCGTTGGCGTTTTAACTAGGAACGGCGGCCGTTGGCCGCCTATGCCACCTTCTCCCGCAAGGGGAGAAGGGAAGACAGCACAAGGAAGCACAATGGCAATCAGGTTCGACGGGCGCGTCGCCATCGTCACCGGTGCGGGCAATGGTCTCGGCAAGGCGCATGCGCTGGGATTGGCCAGCCGCGGCGCCAAAGTCGTGGTCAACGATTTCGGCGGCGCGCGCGACGGCACTGGCGGCTCGCTGTCGCCTGCGGAGACCGTCGTCGAGGAGATCCGCAAGGCCGGCGGCACCGCGATGGCCGACGGCGCCGACGTCTCCAATTTCGAGCAAGTCACCGCGATGGTCGAGCGCGCCACCAAGGAGTGGGGCAGCGTGGACCTCTTGTGTGCCAATGCCGGCATTTTGCGCGACAAGTCGTTCGGCAAGATGGAAGCGGCCGATTTTCAGAAGGTGCTCGACGTACACCTCGTCGGCACCTTCTATTGCTGCAAGGCGGCCTGGGCCGGCATGCGCGATCGCAACTACGGCCGTATCGTGCTGACGACGTCGTCCTCCGGCCTCTACGGCAATTTCGGCCAAGCCAATTATGGAGCGGCCAAGTCCGGCATGGTTGGCCTGATGAACGTGCTGGCGGAGGAGGGCCGCAAGTCCGACATCCGCGTCAACATCATCTCGCCAACTGCGGCAACCCGCATGACGGAAGAGCTGCTGCCGCCGCAGGCGCTGCAGTTGATGAAGCCGAACGCGATCACGCCCGCGGTCGAGTACATGCTGAGCGAGGACGCGCCGACCCGCACCATCATGGGCGCCGGTGCCGGCTCGTTCGCGGTGATCAAGATCGTCGAGAGCGAAGGCATCAACCTGCCGGAGTCCGAGTGGACCCCGGACGCGATCGCGGCGCATTTCGCCGAGATCAGCGACATGTCGAAGGCGAAGGCGCTGCAGGGGGCTTTCGAGCAGACGCAGAAGTATGTGGCGCAGGCGGCGGCGCGTGCCGGAGTTAAACTCTGACAGCCGTCGCCGTCATCGGCGCCGGCCCTGCCGGGCTGATGGCGGCGGAGGTGCTCGTGCAGGGCGGTGCTCGCGTCACCGTCTACGACGCGATGCCGTCCGCAGGCCGCAAATTCCTGATGGCCGGCCGCGGCGGACTCAATCTCACCCACAGCGAGCCGCTGCCGCAGTTTTTGGCGCGCTATCGTGAGGCGGCGCCGAAGCTAACAGCGGCGATCGACGCCTATCCGCCCGACGCGCTGCGCGCCTGGAGCGAGGCGCTGGGCGAGCCGACTTTTGTCGGCTCCAGCGGCCGTGTGTTTCCGAAAGCGTTCAAGGCCTCGCCCTTGCTGCGGGCCTGGCTGCGACGCCTCGATGCTGCCGGCGTGCGCTTTGCCTTTCGCCAGCGCTGGATTGGCTGGGACGGGGAGGGACGACTGGTCTTTGGCGCACCCGGCGGCGGCGCCACCGTCGCCGCGGACGCTACGGTGCTTGCGCTCGGCGGCGCAAGCTGGCCGCGACTAGGCTCCGATGGCAGTTGGACCGCGATCCTGGCGGACAAAGGCATTGCGATCTCGCCGCTGCGGCCGGCGAACTGCGGCTTCACCGTCACATGGTCCGAAATCTTCCGCACGCGCTTCGAAGGCGAGCCGCTCAAGGGTATTACGCTGTCCTTCAGTCCGCACCGCGCGCGTGGTGAGGCCATGATCACAAGCACCGGGATCGAGGGCGGGGCGATCTATGCGTTGTCGGCCGAACTGCGCGACGCCATCGCGGCGAACGGCGAAGCGGTCCTGCACGTCGCCTTGCGCCCGGATGTCGATCATGGCGAGCTCGTCAAGCGCCTATCCGTCCCGCGCGGCAAGCAATCATTCTCCAACTTCCTGCGCAAGGCTGCGCAGCTGTCTCCGGTCGCGGGCGGGCTGTTGCAGGAAGCCGCCATCGGTGCTGGCCACTCGTTGTCGGCAATGTCGGCTGAACAATTGGCGGAGCTCATCAACGCCGTGCCGGTCAAGCTCATGGGCGTCGCGCCGATCGCGCGCGCGATCTCCAGCGCCGGCGGGATTTCGTTCGACGAGCTCGACACCGACTTCATGATCCGCAAGCTGCCGGGCGTGTTCGCAGCCGGTGAGATGCTGGACTGGGAGGCGCCGACCGGTGGCTATTTGCTCCAGGCTTCGTTTGCGACGGGGGCTGTGGCGGGCAGGAGTGTGTTGCGACGGCTCGCCCTGGAGGATGGGTAGAGCGCAGCGAAACCCATCATTCAGGTAGGCTCGATGGGTTTCGCTGCGCTCTACTCATCCCACGGAGCCCTACCGCAGCTTCCCCCGTGCCGCCACCGGCAGCGTGCCGATGATCTCCTCGCCGCGCACCATCACGACTTCGTCCATCATGTTGACGACGACGCAGACATGATTGGGCACGATGCGGACAACGTCGCCGACGTTAGGCCGGGTGTTGCTGCGGGAGAGGTCGAGGAAGCCGTGCTCCTCGGCAAAGCGCGCGATCTTGGCTTCGGGGTGCTCCAGGATCAGGCCGTGGCCATCGAGGCCGCCTGTGTCCGTCGTCAGCGTCTTCGAGCCGGCGTCGAGGATGCCGCGCTCAGGCGCGGCGCGGCTGACCACGGTCGAATAGATGTGCAGCGCGCAATCGTCCCAGGTGGCGGAGCCGGCGGCGACCTGCATGCGGTCGTTGTAGATATAGGTGCCGAAGCGGTGCTCGGTGCCACCCTTGAGCTTGCCGAGATTCTTCAGATTCGGCGTTCCGCCGGTCGAGACGATTTTTGCATCCAGCCCGTGCGCGCGCACGCCAGCGAGAGCTTCGTCGTAGAATTTTTGCGCATCCGCCCAGCCAGTCTCGGTCGGATACATCATGAAGCCGGCAAACTCGAGCCCCTTGGATGCAGCAATCTCCTGCGCCAACGCGATTGCTTCGGCGGGGGTCTCAACGCCGGCGCGCTTGCGGCCGGTATCGCATTCGACCACGACCGACAGCGATCGGCCTGAGGCCGCGGCGGCCTTGGGCAGGCCGGCAACGACGGTCGAATTGTCAGCGGCGACGGTCATGTTGGCCTTTGCCTGCAGCGCCCCTAAGCGCGCCATCTTCTCATCGCCGAGCAAATTGTAGCTGATCAGAATGTCGTCGACACCGGCATTGGCCATGATCTCGGCTTCACCGAGCTTCTGGCAGGTGATGCCCTTGGCACCGGCCGCGATCTGCATCTTGGCGATCGTCGGGTTCTTGTGCGTCTTGATGTGAGGACGGTTGGCGATCCCAGCGTCGTCGCAAGCCTTCTGAATCCTGGCGATGTTGCGCTCGACCTTGTCCATGTCGATGACGGCGCAGGGCGTGCCGTATTCGCGGGCGATCTTGGCGGCAAGGGTCGTTGTCATGGAAGTCTCTGAGTTGGCGCGCAATCTGTTTGCAAAAGCGGTGCCCACTTTTGCGAAATGCACGCTAGGCCTGTTCAATCTCTTCGCGCCGCACTTCGAGCTCCAGCCATTTGTTTTCGGCCTCGGCCAATTCCTTTTGCGCCTTCGTCAGGGCGTCGGAGGCCTGATCGAAGCGCTTGCGATCCTTGCGGAAGAGATCGGGGTCGTCAAGGAAGCGCTGCTGCTTGGCGATCTCGGCCTGCAGCTTGGCGATGGTCTTGGGCAGCGTCTCCAGCGCGTGTTGTTCGTTGAAGGTCAGCCGTCGTCTCGCGACGCCGGAAGGCGCGGCTGATCGCTGTTCTCTCGTCTCTTCGACGGCCTTCGCTGTCGCGCGCTTCACGTCGGCGCCGCGCTGGGCCAGCATGTCGGTATAGCCGCCGGCATATTCGAGCCAGCGTCCATTGCCCTCGGGGACGATCACGGACGTCACTACGCGGTCGAGAAAATCGCGATCGTGGCTGATCAGGATCACGGTGCCCTCGTAGTCGCTGAGCATTTCCTCGAGGACGTCGAGGGTCTCGAGGTCGAGGTCGTTGGTCGGCTCGTCCAGTACCAGGAGGTTGGAGGGCTTCGCCAGCGCGCGCGCCAGCATCAGCCGGCCGCGTTCACCGCCCGACAGTACCTCCAGCGGCGTGCGCATCTGTTCCTGGGCGAACAGGAAGTCCTTCATGTAGCTGACGACATGCTTCGGCTTGCCGCCGACCATGACATGGTCGCCGCGGCCGCCGGTGAGCGCTTCGGCCAGCGTCGTCTTCGGATCGAGACTTTCACGATGCTGGTCGAGCGTCGCCATCTCGATGTTGGCACCGAGCCGTATGCTGCCGCTGTCCGGTGCGCTGCCGCCGGTCAGCATCTCGATCAGCGTGGTCTTGCCGGCGCCGTTCGGGCCGACGATGCCGATGCGGTCGCCGCGCTGGACGCGGATCGAGAAGCCGTCGACGATCTTTCGCTCGCCATAGGACCGGCTGATATTCTTGGCCTCGATGACGAGCTTGCCGGATTTGTCGGCTTCGGCAGCCGCGAGGTTGGCGTTGCCCGTCGCGCCGCGATGGGTGCGGCGCTGGTCGCGTAGTGCGTGGAGATTGCCGAGCCGCTTGACGTTGCGCTTGCGGCGGCCCGAGACGCCGTAGCGCAACCAGTGCTCTTCGTTGACGATCTTGCGGTCGAGCTTGTGCTGGTCGCGCTCTTCCTCCGCGAGGACCTCATCGCGCCAGGCCTCGAAGGCACTGAAGCCGCGGTCGATCTGCCGGATCTGCCCGCGGTCGAGCCAGGCGGTGCTGCGCGAGAGATTGCCCAGGAAGCGCCGATCGTGGCTGATGATCACCAGCGCGCAGCGGCGGCTCTCCAGTTCGCCCTCCAGCCATTCGATGGTCGGAAGATCCAGATGGTTGGTCGGCTCGTCCAGCAGCAGGATATCGGGCGAGGGCGCCAGCACGCGCGCCAGCGCGGCGCGGCGCGCTTCGCCACCGGAGACATGCGCCGGATCTTCTTCGCCGCTGAGACCGAGCTGCTCGACCAGATAGCGCGCCTGATAGTGGTCGTCGCCGGCATTGAGGCCGGCCTCGACATAGGCAAGCGTAGTGGAGAAACCGGAAAAATCCGGCTCCTGCGGCAGGTAACGGATGGTGGCGCCGGGCTGCACGAAACGGCTGCCGCCATCCGGTTCGACCAGGCCGGCGGCGATCTTGAGCAGCGTCGATTTGCCGGAACCGTTGCGGCCGATCAGGCAGACGCGCTCGCCGGTCGAAACCGACAGCTCGACGCCCGCCAGCAGCGGTGTGCCGCCGAAGGTCAGCTTGATATCGCGCAGTTGAATCAGCGGTGGCGCCATGCGGTGTCTCAGTCCTGTCTTGTTGCGGCCTGGTCGGCGCGGCGGCGCTGGATGCGGCGGATGGTCTGGTCGAGCGTCGACAGAAACGTCGAGCGGTCGCGCGGCGAATACGATTTCGGCCCGCCGGTGACTTCGCCGGCCGAGCGCAAATCGGTCATCAGGTTGCGGACCGCAAGCGTCATCCCGATCGATTCCTCGGTGAACGCCTTGCCGTTGGACGCGATCACATCGGCGCCGGCCTTCACGCAGCGGCTCGCGAGCGGAATATCCGAGGTAATGACGATATCGCCGGGCCCGGCGCGTTCCGCGATCCAGTCATCGGCTGCGTCCATGCCGGCACCCGCGGCGACCCGCTCGATCAGCGGATCCTGGGGCACGCGGATGAAATTGCCCGCGACCACGCTCACGGGCAGGCCGTGCCTGCCGGCGACGCGATAGATCTCGTCCTTCACCGGACAGGCGTCGGCGTCGACATAGATGCGGGTGGTGTTTTGAGGGTTCGTCATGGTCCGTAGATGGGGCTTGCGAAGCGGTTCCGCAGCAGCCGCGTGGTACCCCATTCGGGCCGCAAAGGCGAGGGGATTGACCCCGGTTCCTCAGGGCCTACGATCGGCCCGAAACAACAAGAATTTGGGGAAAGCCAAGCCATGCCGAACCGACTCGAAACCTATCGCGTCGAGGCCTACAACACGGCCAAGCAATCCGAAAACAAGATGCATGACGACAATGTGGCGCGCCGCTTCGGGTTCTCCGGCGGGCTGGTCCCCGGCGTCGACGTCTTCGCCTACATGATGCATGTGCCGGTGGCGCGTTGGGGCCGCGATTTCCTGTCGCGTGGGCTAATCGAGGCCCGTTTCATCAAGCCGGTCTATGACGGCGAGATCGCAGACGTCGATGCGACCGAGCACAACGGCCTGCTCACGATCGAGGTGTTCAGCCGCACCGAGCTCTGCGCGACGGGGACGGCGTCGCTGCCGGCGACTGCGACTGCGGTGTCGTTGAGCGACTACGTTGAGGTCCCCGCGGTTGCCGAGCGCAAACCGGTCAACCCGGCAACCTTCGAGACCGGAAAATGGCTGGGCACGACGCCGCGCCGCTGGGCCGGGCAGGATGCGGCGGACTATCTCGCCGACATCCGCGAGGCCGATCCGATCTTCACGCGCGAGGGGCTCGGCCACCCCGGCCTGATCCAGCGCGTCATGAACCGCGTGCTGGTGGACAACACGATCCTCGGCCCGTGGATCCATGTCGGCAGCCGCATGCAATTGCTGTCAGCCGCACGCGCCGGTGACGAGATCACCGCGCGGGCCAAAGTCACTGCGAACTACGAGAAGAAGGGCCACCGCTTCGTCGAGCTCGATGCGCTGGTGGTCGCCAACGGCACGACACCGCTGGCGCACTGCCAGCACACCGCGATCTACCAGCCGCGCGAGCAGGCGGCGGCGTAGGCGCGCAAAAGGCACATCGCCACAACACCGTCATGCCCGGGCTTGTCCCGGGCAGCCACGTTCTTGATGCCTCACGGCGTGGATGGCCGGGTCAAGCCCGGCCATGACGAAGGAGAGAGCGTGACTTACGCCGCTTTCCCCTTCGCATCCTGGATCGCGCGCCACACACGTTCCGGGGTCAGCGGCATGTCGATGTGCTTGATGCCGTAGTCGGAGAGCGCGTCGATCACCGCGTTCACCACTGTCGACAGGCTGCCGGCGCAGCCGGCTTCGCCGCAGCCCTTGCTGCCGAGCGGATTGGTCGTGGCCGGTACCGGGTGGTCGCCGACCGTCATGTTCGGAACGTCCTCGGCGCGCGGCAGAGCGTAGTCCATCAGCGAGCCCGTGATCGGCTGGCCGCTCTCGTCGTAGCGAACGTGCTCCATGAGAGCCTGGCCGATCCCCTGGACGACGCCGCCATGGAGTTGGCCCGCGACCAGCAGCGGATTGATCACCGTGCCGAAATCGTTGACCGCGCTGTAGCGCACGATCTGAACCACGCCGGTCTCAGGGTCGATCTCGACCTCGGCGACATGGCAGCCGTTCGGGAAGGCCGACGGCACCGGTTCGCTGGTGTGATCGACGTCGAGGCTGTCGGGCACGCCCTCCGGCGCCTTGCCGTCGTGCAGGCGCTTGGCGAGTTCCATGATGTCGATGCTGCGGTCGGTGCCGGCGATCGTAAAGTTGCCGCCTTCGAATTCGATGTCGGCCTCCGATGCCTCCAGCATGTGCGCTGCGGCGCGCTTGCCCTTTTCGATCACGAGCTTGGCGGCGCCCACGATCGCCATGCCGGTCGCAGTGATCGAGCGCGAGCCGCCGGTGCCATTGCCGGTGTGGACGATATCGCTATCGCCCTGTACCAGCTTGACGCTGTCGAAGGGCACCCCGAGCTGCTGGCAGAGCACCTGCGCGAATGCGGATGCGTGGCCCTGGCCGTAATCGAGCGTACCGGTGATGAGCTGCACCGAGCCATCGGGATCGAACACGATCTTGCCGAGTTCGACGCCGGGAGGTGCGGTCACCTCCAGATAGGAGCCGACGGCGATGCCGCGCAGCTTGCCGGACTTCTTGCTCTCCTTCTTGCGCTTGGCGAAATTCTCGTGATCGGAGATTTCGAGCGCCTTGTTGAAGACAGCCTGGAAGTCGCCGCTGTCATAGGTGACGCCGGAGGACGCGGCGAACGGCATCTGGTTCTGCTTGATGAAGTTGCGCTTGCGCAAGGTCAGGCGGTTGATGCCCATCTCGTCGGCGGCGCGGTCGATCAGCCGTTCCATGTAGTAGTTGGCCTCGGGCCGGCCGGCGCCGCGATAGGCGCCCATCAACGTGGTGTTGGTCAGCACCACCTTGATGTCCACCGCCATCAGCGGAGTACGGTAGACGCTGGAAAAATTCTTGCCAGTGTTGAGCGAAAGCGGGCCGGGCGCAACGCCGGTGATGTAGGCGCCGAGATTGCCGTAGCCTTCGAGCTTTGCCGCGAGGAAATGGCCCTCGGGGTCGAGCGCCAGTTCGGCATGGATCCTCTGCGCGCGGCCGTGGCTGTCGGAGAGAAAGCTGGTCGAGCGTTCGTCCAGCCATTTCACCGGCCGTGCCAATTCCTTGGCCGCGTACAGGATGCACATGTATTCGGGGTAGTTGATGTTCTTCATGCCGAACGAACCGCCGACGTTCGCGGTGAGAATACGCACGTTCTCGGTCGGCACTTTCAGGTTTTTGGCGAGATTGGCGCGGTTACCCGCCACCCCCTGCGTTGGCACCTGAAGTGTGTAACGCTCGGTCTTCTTGTCGAAGGAGGCGAGCCCCACGCGCGGCTCCATCGAGACAACTGCGACGCGGGTGTTCTCGATGTCGACCTTGGTCACGTGAGCGGCGCTGGCGAAGGCCGCATTGACCTTCTCGATGTCGCCGTAGTGGTAGTCGAGCGCGACATTGTTCGGGATGTGGTCGTAGAGTTGCGGGGCGCCGGGTTTTGCGGCTTGCTCGGGATCGGTCGCCGCCGGCAACGGATCGATATCGAGTTCGACCGCCTCGGCCGCGTCGCGCGCCTGGGCCAGCGTCTCTGCCACCACGAAGGCGACGGGATCGCCGACGAAGCGGACCTTGTCGGTTGCGAGCGGCTGGCGGTTGGTCTGGAGCAGGGGAGAGCCGTCACGGCTCTTCAGCGGCAGGCCGCAGGTGAAGGGGCCGTAGCCGGCCGCATCGAGGTCTTTGCCGGTCCAGACCCCCAGCACGCCCGGCATCGCCCTGGCGGCATCGATGTTGATGCCGCGAATGACGCCGTGGGCATGGGTCGAGCGGACGATCATGGCATGGGCCTGGCCGGGCAGGTTGAAATCGTCGGTGTAGCGGCCCTTGCCGCGCACCAGGGTATCGTCCTCCTTGCGGCGGACCGGCTGCCCGACGCCATATTTTTGCAGTGCAATCGCGTTTTCGAGCGTGGAGGATTTGGTGTGTTCTTGCATGGAATGGACCTGAAAAGCCGGCAATTGCGCGGTTTGGGGGGCGCCTGGGGGACCGGACCCTTCAAAAATAACCTACCGGCCCGTTCACGACAACGCACGAATGGGCATGGTCCCATGTGATGCGTTGTTGCGCAGGATTGGCGCGCTGCTAATGTTTCAGGCGAAAAAGCAATTCCAGATCGGCCCAACCGGCCGCGGAAAGACAGTTTGTATGAATGACCACACGCGGCTCCGCGACGGCCTTGCGCCGCACGGTGAGCTGGGGTCGATGGCGGCGGCGTTCGCCACTGAACCGGCCGTCGGCGCGCAAGCGCCGGGAACCGGCGTCTACGCGGCGCTCGACCTCGGCACCAACAATTGCAGGCTCCTGATCGCCTGTCCGACCCACGACGGCTTTCGCGTGGTCGATTCTTTTTCGCGCATCATCCGGCTCGGCGAGGGCGTCTCGGCAACGGGGTGCATCAGCGAGGCCGCGATCGAGCGCGCCATCGTGGCGCTCGGCATTTGCCGCGACAAGATCAATCTGCGCAAAGCGCGGCGGCTGCGGCTGATCGCCACCGAAGCCTGCCGCGCCGCCTCGAACGCCGAAGGCTTTCGCAGCCGCGTCGCGGCGGAGACCGGGATCGAGCTCGAGGTGATCGACCGCGAAACCGAGGCGGCGCTCGCCGTGCTCGGCTGCTCGCCGCTGGTCGATCCCAGGGGCCGCGGCGCGATCCTGTTCGACATCGGCGGCGGCTCGACCGAGCTGGTGCGGATCGAGCGCGACGCCGCAAATCCGGAGCCGCGCATCATAGCCTGGATGTCGATTCCGTTCGGTGTGGTCACCCTTGCCGAGCAGTTCGGCGGGCGCGACGTGACACCGGACATCTACGCCGCGATGGAGCGCGAGGTCGCCCACCACATCAAGCCGTTCGCCGAACAGCATGGCGGCGATCTCGCCGACATGCATCTGCTCGGCACGTCAGGCACTGTGACGACCCTCGCCGGCATCCATCTCAACCTCGCCCGCTACGACCGCCGCCGGATCGACAGCGTCTGGATGAACGATACCGACGTCACCGCGACCATCAACAAGCTGCTCGGCATGAGCTACGAGGAGCGCGCCGGCAACAGCTGCATCAGCATCGAGCGCGCCGATCTCGTCCTGGCCGGCTGCGCCATCCTCGACGCGATCCGCCGCGCCTTTCCGCTGCCACGCCTGCGCGTCGCCGACCGGGGCCTGCGCGAAGGCATGCTGGTCGAGATGATGCGCGAAGACGGCGCGCTCAGGAGCTGGTGAGATGGCCAAGGACACCACCGGCCGCTTGCACGTCCAGGTCAAGACCCACGGCAAGCGCAAATTGTCGTCCAAGCTGTGGCTGGAGCGGCAGCTCAACGATCCCTATGTGGTGAAGGCGAAGGCGCTGGGCTATCGCTCGCGCGCCGCGTTCAAGTTGCTCGAGATCGACGACAAATACCGGCTGCTCAAGCACGGCATGGCGGTTGTCGATCTCGGCGCGGCGCCGGGCGGCTGGAGCCAGATCGCCGCCAAGCGCGTCGGCTCGGTCGACGGCAAGGGGAAGGTCATCGCGATCGACCTGCTGGAAATCCCCGAGATTGCCGGGGTAGAGTTCGCACAGCTCGACTTCATGGACAATGACGCGCCGGACAAGCTCAAGGCCATGCTCGATGGCGGCGCCGACATCGTGATGTCCGATATGGCTGCCAACACCACCGGTCATCGCAAGACCGACCAGCTTCGCATCGTCGGCCTGATCGAGACCGCTGCGGCGTTCGCCTGCGATGTGCTGAAGCCGGGCGGGACCTTCCTCGCCAAGGCGTTCCAGAGCGGGGCCGACGCCGAGCTGCTCGCCCAGCTCAAGCGCGATTTCGCGACGGTGCGTCACGTCAAGCCGGCCGCAAGCCGTGCGGATTCCTCGGAGCGCTACGTGCTGGCGACGGGGTTTCGGGGCGGGGCGACGGAATAGCAACAAACTCCGTCATTGCGAGGAGCTCTTGCGACGAAGCAATCCAGACTGTCTCCGCGGAGGGATTCTGGATTGCTTCGCTTCGCTCGAAATGACGAGTTGGGCTACCCCAGCCGCTGATCCCGCACGTCCTGCGTATCCTCGGTTGCGGCCTTCACGGCCGCCTTCTCCGCGCCCTTGCCGGCACCTTTGCGGCTCGCGATCTCCACCGCCTTGCGGCCGGAGACTTCGTGGCCGGCATCAGCCGGCATCTGCCAGAAGAACCAGCTCGAGGCCGCCGAGGTCAGGGCGACCACGAGGAAGGCCGGCGCGAACACCGTGGCGTTGAGCTCGCTGGCGTGGCTGAGCCACATCGTCGTCTCGACCGACGCGGCGCCGACCGCGACGCCGGCTGATACCGCGAGCTGCTGGTTGACACTGACGAGCGTGGTTGCGCGGCTCATCTGCGCGTGCTCGACCTCGGCATAGGCGACGGTGTTGATCGCGGTGAACTCGAGCGAACGGAAGAAGCCGCCGACCACCAGGATGATCATGATGATCAGCAGCGGCGTCGTCACGGTGAAGAGCGCACAGGCGGCGAGGAAGACCGCACTGATGATCGCGTTCACCGTCATCAGGTTGCGAAAGCCGAAAGCGCGGATGATGCGTGCGGCCAGCGCCTTCATGCCCATGGCGCCCAGCGAGGAGCCAAACGTGACGAGGCCGGACTTGAACGGCGAGAGGCCGAAGCCGATCTGCATCAGCAGCGGCAACAGGAACGGCAGCGCGCCGATGCCGAGCCGGAACATGAAGCCGCCGAGAACGGCCGCGCGCAGCGTCGGCAGCCTTAGCAGCGTGAAGTCCAGCACCGGCGACCCCGTTCGCCGCGCGTGGAGGACATACAGCGTCATCGAGATCGATCCGCCGACGACCAGGGCGGCAACCGTGCTCCATGGCAGCAGATTGAGGCCGGCAACCGACAGCCCGAAGGCGATGCCGGCGAGCCCGAGGCCGGCGAGCACCATGCCGTAGAGGTCGAACGGCTCCCGCTCCTCGCTCTTGATGGGATCGATGAAGCGCAAGGCCATGAAGATGCCGAGCAACCCGATCGGGATGTTGATCAGGAAGATCCAGTGCCACGACGCATAGGTGGTGATGAAGCCGCCGAGCGGGGGCCCGATCACGGGGCCGATCAGGGCAGGGACCGTCACCCACGCCATGGCATTGACCAGCGCGCTCTTGTCGACCGACCGCAACAGCACGAGGCGCCCGACCGGCGTCATCATCGCCCCGCCCATGCCTTGCAGGATGCGCGCGAACACGAAGTCGGTGACCGAAGTCGAGAGGGCGCAGCCGACCGAGCCGACCATGAACACGCCGACGGCAATCGCAAACACCATGCGCGCGCCGAACCGGTCGGCGGTCCAGCCGCTCGCCGGGATGAACACCGCAAGCGACAGCAGATAGGAGGTGATCGCGAGCTTGAGCGTCAGTGGGCTGGTGCCAATGTCGGCCGCGATCGCGGGCAGCGACGTGGCGATCACCGTCGAGTCCATGTTCTCCATGAAGAGAGCAGTGGCCACGATCAGCGGGATGACGCGTTGCTTGTCGACCATGACGGATTGGTAAGGGAAATCGGAAGGAGGGCGCGAATTGCGGCTTATCACCGCCGCTGGGCCGCGACCATTGCGGATCGACGCATGGCACCTAAATCCTGCGTGAGCCCAGGTGGGTGCGCGCCCCGTGCCGGAGATGGCGATGATCTATCGGCACCGGAGGTCGCGGACGCCATCCGCCAGCACGAGCCGCCGCCGAACCTGCCCAAAATAGCCTGTGCATGGCTGGCCGGCGGTCCGAATTGCTTTGATTCGTCGCCCGCCCGTGCTATCGACCCGCGTCAACCCCACCGATGGGCTCCGATTCTCCGGCGTTGCCGCAAGGTACGCCGAGGGCGGCGCTCATCCATAGCTATTTGCGGCAGGGCCGCGGAAGGAGTTGGCACATGGCCACGGTGCAACAAGGCATTCGCGAAGCCCTCACGTTCGACGACGTGCTGCTGAAGCCGGGCCTGTCGGACGTCATGCCGGGCGAGGTCGACATCCGCTCCCGCGTCACCCGCGCCATTCCGCTCAACATCCCGATCATGGCTTCCGCCATGGACACGGTCACCGAAGCCCGCATGGCGATCGCCATGGCGCAGGCCGGCGGCATCGGCGTCATCCATCGCAATTTCGATCCGGAAGGGCAGGCCGCCCAGGTGCGGCAGGTCAAGCGCTACGAGTCGGGCATGGTGGTGAACCCGCTCACCATCAGCCCCGACGCCACGCTGGACGACGCGCTCAAGCTGATGAGCGATCACGGCATCTCGGGCATTCCCGTCGTCACCGGTGCGGGCAAGTCCACGCCGGGCAAGCTGGTCGGCATTCTCACCAACCGCGACGTCCGCTTCGCCACCGACCGCCAGCAAAAAATCTCCGAACTGATGACGCACGAAGGTCTCGTCACGGTGCGGGAGAATGTCAGCCAGGACGAGGCACGGCGGATGCTGCATCAGCACCGCATCGAGAAGCTGCTCGTGGTCGACGAGCAATATCGCTGCGTCGGCCTGATCACCGTGAAGGACATGGAGAAAGCGGTCGCGCATCCGCTGGCCTGCAAGGACGCGCAGGGCCGCCTGCGCGTCGCCGCCGCCACCACGGTCGGTGATAGCGGCTTCGAGCGCACCGAGCGGCTGATCGATGCCGGCGTCGATCTCGTCGTGGTCGACACCGCGCACGGCCATTCCCGTCACGTGCTCCATGCGGTCAACCGCATCAAGCGCCTGTCCAACTCCGTGCAGGTCGTTGCCGGCAACGTCGCGACTTCGGAGGGCGCGCAGGCGCTGATCGATGCGGGCGCGGACTGCATCAAGGTCGGCATAGGCCCGGGCTCGATCTGCACCACGCGCATCGTCGCCGGCGTCGGCGTGCCGCAGCTCACCGCGATCATGGATGCGGTCGAGGCGGCGAAGAAGTCCGACATCCCCGTCATCGCCGACGGCGGTATCAAGTTCTCCGGCGACCTTGCCAAGGCGCTCGCTGCCGGTGCCGACATCGCGATGGTCGGCTCGCTGCTCGCCGGCACCGACGAGACGCCCGGCGAAGTGTTCTTGTGGCAGGGCCGCTCTTACAAGGCCTATCGCGGCATGGGCTCGGTCGGCGCGATGGCGCGCGGCTCAGCCGACCGCTACTTCCAGCAGGACATCAAGGACACGCTCAAGCTCGTGCCCGAAGGCATCGAAGGGCAGGTGCCTTACAAGGGCCCGGTCGGCAATGTCATGCACCAGCTCGCGGGCGGCCTGCGCGCTGCGATGGGCTATGTCGGTGCAGGGACGCTCCAGGACTTGCACAACAAGGCGCAGTTCGTGCGCATCACCGGAGCGGGCCTGCGCGAAAGCCACGTCCACGACGTCACCATCACGCGCGAGGCGCCGAACTATCCGGGTGGGGGTTAGGCGCTCCACATTCCGCTGTCATGCCCCGGCTTGACCGGGGCATCCAGTACGCCGCGGCTTCTCGGCTCGACCACGACCGCCTCTGGAATACTGGATCGCCCGATCAAGTCGGGCGATGACAGCGAGGGCGTGGTTGGCGTGTACTAAACTCCATTTGCGGCGCTGTCCTGCAACTACGCTCCGTCGCTTTTGTATTGACGTGCTCCGCTCGCTCCGCTTCCGTTCGCGACGAAGAAAACTCAGGAGGAAGCCATCATGTCCCAAGGCAAACGCATCGTTCTCGCCGCGCGTCCCGTCGGCGAGCCAAAGTCGTCCGATTTCCGCATCGAGGAATTCGCCGTGCCGACGCCTGCGGCAGGTGAAGTCCTGCTGCGCACCATCTGGCTCTCGCTCGATCCCTATATGCGCGGGCGCATGAGCGACGGTCCGTCCTACGCGACGCCGGTACCCGTCGGCGGCGTGATGGAAGCCGGCACGGTCTGCGAGGTCGCAGCCTCCAACAATCCGAACTTCGCCAAGGGCGATATCGTGCTTTCGCGCGCGGGCTGGCAGACGCACGCGATCTCCGACGGCAAGGGGCTGAACAAGATCGACCCGAAGCTCGCGCCGATCTCGACGGCCGTCGGCGTGCTCGGCATGCCCGGCATGACCGCCTACACGGGCCTGCTCGACATCGGCAAGCCGCAAGCAGGCGAGACCGTCGTCGTCGCCGGTGCCTCCGGTGCGGTCGGTTCGGCCGTGGGACAGATCGCGAAGATCAAGGGCGCACGCGCGGTCGGCATCGCCGGCGGCAAGGACAAATGCGAGTACGTCGTGGAGGAGCTCGGCTTCGATGCCTGCATCGATCACCGCGATCCCGATCTGGCGGCGAAGCTGAAGGATGCCTGCCCGAAGGGCATCGACGTCTATTTCGAGAATGTCGGTGGCGCGGTGTTCGAGGCGGTGTTCCCGCTGCTCAATGCGTTTGCGCGCGTACCCGTCTGCGGCCTCATCGCCCACTACAACGACACCGAAGCGAAGCCGCCGAAATGGGCCGCCAGCATGATGCGCGCGACCCTGACCAAGCGGCTGACCTTCCGCGGCTTCATCGTCTCCGACTTCGCCTCACGCCATGGCGACTTCCTGCGCGACATGTCCGGCTGGGTCCGTGAGGGCAAGGTCAAGTACAAGGAGTTCGTCACCGAGGGCCTGGAGAGCGCGCCCGAGGCCTTCATGGGGCTTCTGAAGGGGGCCAATTTCGGCAAGCAGCTGGTGCGGGTCGGGCCGGATAAGGCTTGATCCGCTGCTCTCGGCCCCCTCGGGGCCGGGTATCGTTAACAAAGAGTGACCGATCGGCCACACCTGCCCGTAAAAGCCGCAGATGTGACCGTCGGTTCATTGACGGGCAGGCGAAGGCATTGAATCATTGCGCATATTTCAGGTGCGATGATGTTAGAGCTTGTTGTTTTCTGCGTAATCCTGCTGGCTGCCGGTTATTGGGCGACGATGTTTGTCATGGGCCGTCGCGACGACGTCATTCATGGCAAGTTCGTTCACACCGAGGACGTGTTCGCGCAATCCGCGATGAGCATACCCACGCCGCCATTCCCCAAGCGTCCGGTCAAAGCCGCGCGGCCTGCCAATGTTCAGCCCGCCAATACCGGGGCCAAGCCGGTGAACAGCGACGCTCTGCAGTTCTTGCTTGCCGCGATCCAGCAGGATCTCAAGAGCGTCGCTTGAGCAGCGATGGGCAGCGCTAATGCTCGCCGCCCATCTGGGCGAGCAGCTCCTCGATATCGATATCGACCTGGCCCGCGGCCCTGACGTGGCGAAGCTCGAAGCCGTCGGGCTGGAAGCGGTACTCCACGAGCCCGACCTCCTTGATCGCGATCCGGTCCTGGCGCGCATCGTTGATCTTGAAGCCCGCCGACGGCGCCCAGACGTGGCGGGTGTGGCGCCAGGTGAAGTCGCGCCGCTGGTGCACGTGACCGCTGGCGATGAGGCGCAGGTCGACATGTGCAAACATCTCGATCAGTCGCGCACGGGCCGGCTGCGGCACGTAGCGGATCGACGTCTCCGGTGTTTCAGGGTCGTCGGGCAGGTTGAGAAATACCGGCTTGTGCACGAACAGCGCGACCGGCTTGCCGTTCGTGCGCGACACTTCGGAGGCGAGCCAAACGAACTGCTCGGCCTCGAAGGCGAGCCCTGAGTTCATCACCAGCGAGTTGAGGCCGATGAAGCACCAGCCCGCGGCCTCGAACGACCAATGGTCCTCGCCGATGATCCCGCGGAATTGCTGACGGTGCGCTTCCGCGACCGGCGGCTTCGGCGCAGGGCCGATCGCGGTCGGATTGTCGCCGATGTCGTGATTGCCGGGAATGTAGCGGCAGGCGACAGGCAGGGCGTCGTGCAGGCCCTTGGCGAATTCGACATCGTCGCGGCTGGTCGGTCCGTCGAACGAGACGTCGCCGGTGTTGACGACGAGATCGGGCCTATCGGTGTCGATATGCTCGCTGAGCGCCTGGAAGTTGGCGATCAGGCCAGGGAAGCGCCGGCCAAGATGGGTGTCGGAGATCTGCGTCAGGCGAAATTCGGACATGGATCGATCATAGGCCCCGCCCGACGTCGGAACGATGACGGCGCGTCCGCGGTCCGCGATCGAACAATGTTTAAAGCACGCGGTAGCGGATCGTGTAGGCGTCCTGCGGCGCGACCGGGCTTGCCAGCGGCGAGGCGATGCGGTCGGCGAGGTGCCAGGGACCGAACTGAGGGCCGAACTGGGTGCCGGACTGCTCGGAGCGATGCGGCTCGGCCGGCAGGCGGAGGCGGAATTCGAAGGTGCCCTTGCCGGGCAGATTCACGATCAGCACGCGGTCTGCGGTGCGATGGTTGAGCGCCACCACGCCACGCAGCACGGAGCGGCCATCACCGAGCTCCCGCACGCCGTCGACCAGCGCCAGCGTCTGGTTGCGGTCGGTATGCAGCTCGATCTGGGTGTCGGACACGGCCGCCAAGGTCTCTCTCGGCATGCGGATCTCGAACTCGATCGCGGGTTTCGAGGGATTGAGGCCGAGATAGGCGAGCGCGGCATGGCGCATGTCGTAGGCGGCAAACGCGAACAGAGCGAGGGCGGCGAGCGCAGCGAGGCCGTGCCTGAGGACATCACGCCAGGTCCGATAGCTCATTCGGAAGTAGACCGTCATCGCCAGCGCCACCGCAAGCGCCGTCGCGATGCCGGCCAGTGCCGACATCAGGATGCCGAACTGGCCGTCGGCGGACTCGGTCAAAGCACCGGTCAGGCTGCCGATCTGGCTGAAGAGGGTGTTCATGGCGGTCTCTCGCCTTGCGCGCCCCAAGGGGCAAAATCGCTTTAACTGTCGACAGTTGGTCGCCTCATCGGGAACGCCGGTTCAACTCGTTGATTGTCAGGACCAGCGGTGACCGCTAATGGACGCTAGCTGCGGCTTCCGCCGGTTGGGAAATCCCGGGAAATTCCGATGTCCGTTCAAATGGTTTTGCTGCCGGTTTTCGTGCAGGTCGGTCTCACCTTCGCGCTCCTGATCGCCATGGCGATGGGACGCCGGCGCGCGCTCGTGTCCGGCGAGACCAAGAGCCGTGACATTGCGCTGGGCGAGCCCAACTGGCCGAAGGGGGCCACACAATTCGCCAATTGCTACCGCAATCAGTTCGAACTGCCGGTGCTGTTCTACGCCCTGATCGCGCTGGCGCTCCCGTTGCGCCATGCCGATCTGTTCATCGTGCTGATGTCCTGGGTGTTCGTGGTGACGCGCTTCGTCCATGCCGGAATTTTCGTCTCCTCCAACAATCTCGGACGCCGCTCCACGATCTGGCTCGCCGGCGTGCTCGTGCTGCTCGCGATGTGGATCTACTTCGCACTGAAGATGCTCTTGTTGATCTGACGGTTAGCCGTCGGATTTGATCTGAAAGATTCAAATGACTCCCGCTGCCCGGCTGTCCGCAGCCATCGAACTGATCGACACCATCGAGAAAGACCGCGTGCCCGCGGCCAAGGCGCTGAAGGAGTGGGGCACCGCGCACCGCTTCGCCGGATCCGGCGACCGCGCCGCCATTGCCGGCCTCGTCTGGGACGTGCTGCGCCGCTATGCCTCGAGCGCCTACCTGATGGATTCGGACACCGCGCGGTCGCGGCTGATCGGCATGCTTCGCCTCGAGCGCAACATGGATGCGGCGACGATGGCCGCGCTGTTCGACGGCAGCCGCTTTGCTCCCGCGCCGTTGACCGAGGCCGAGCAGACCGCGCTCGCCTCGCGGTCGCTTGAAGGGGCCCCGGCCGCGATCGCCGGCGACTATCCAGAATGGCTGGATCCGTATTTGGCAAAGGCGTTCGGCGACGAGCGTGTCGCGGAGGCGGCCGCGATGGCGAGCCGGGCGCCGCTCGACCTGCGCGTCAACACGCTAAAATCCAATCGCGACAAGGTGCTGGGCGCGCTTGCTCATCTTCATGCGAAACCAACGCAGTGGTCCGCAACCGGGCTGCGCATCGAGCTTTCGGCCGATGCGCGCAACCCCGGCATCCAGGCCGAGGAGGATTTCATCAAGGGCGCCATTGAAGTCCAGGATGAGGGGTCGCAGCTTGCGGCTGCCTTGACCGCGGCAAAACCCGGCGAGCAGGTGATCGATCTCTGTGCGGGAGCCGGCGGCAAGACGCTGGCGCTCGCCGCGATGATGCAGGGCAAGGGCCGGCTGATCGCGACCGACAGCGACAAGCGGCAACTCGCGCCCATCCACGAACGCCTGTCGCGCGCCGGCGTCCACAATGCCGATGTGCGCACGCCGAAGGGCGACGCCGATCCGCTGGCCGAGATCAGCGCCACCGCCGACCTCGTCGTGATCGACGCGCCCTGCACGGGAACCGGAACCTGGCGCCGCAACCCAGATGCCAAATGGCGCATGCGCCCGGGCGCGCTGGAGATTCGCTTGCGGGACCAGACCGAGGTGCTCGACCGCGCGGTTCCGCTGGTCAAGGCCGGCGGCCGCATCGCCTACATCACCTGCTCGGTGCTTTCAGAGGAGAACGGCGAGCAGGTGAGGGCGTTCACCGCCCGCCATCCCGAGTTCGCGGTGGTGCCGCCCGAGCAGACCGCGAGCGTGCTCTGGGACAAGGCGGAGGAGTTTGAGCAAGCCGCGCTACGATCCGCCGAAGGGTGGCTGATGACGCCGCGGCGGACGGGGACGGACGGGTTCTTCGTCTCGGTCTTGAAGAAGGCATAACCCACCCCCCGTCACCGCGGGTGCGGCGGCCCCCAAAACAAAAACCCCGCGAACCGGAACCCGGTCGCGGGGTTTTCTAGCTGTACGTTCTGCCGGTACGTCCGTGGTCAGAACGGTGCGCTGGCGTTAGCCGACGCGGAGATTGTCAGCCGAGGACTTGCCGCTGCGACGATCGGCGACGATGTCGAACGAGACCTTCTGACCTTCGTTGAGGGTCGAGAGGCCGGCGCGCTCGACGGCGCTGATGTGCACGAACACGTCCTTGTCGCCGTCATCCGGCTGAATGAAACCAAAACCCTTTTGATTGTTGAACCACTTCACGGTGCCCATAGCCATGGGAATTTCCTTTGCTTAAGAAGTTAACACGCGGACCGGTACGCATTATTGCGCCCATAGTCCTGATCAGTCGATGTTGGAGAAATCATCTGAAGCGTGCGCGCCCGTCAGCAACGAAGCGAAGCGGCCCAGTCGTTCGGCCAAGTATCGATGATCACAATATAGCGAGATTTTGGGGCCACTTCAAGGCACCACCCGCCGCTCGGGATGTCCCCGTATTTTGCTATTTTGCGGTGCAAATTAACCCGTCCAGGGCGCTCAATCGACGATAAACAGCGTCGCCCCGGTCGCCGTCGAGGACCGGTGCGCGGCGTCGCCGAAATCCGAGACCTGGTAGCTCATCCCCGCCGTGAGCTTGAACTTGCGCCCGTCGCGCAACTCGCTGTCGAGCTCGCCTTGCAACACGTAGAGCACGTGGCCGCGGTCGCACCAATGGTCGGCGAGATAGCCCGGCGTATACTCGACCATCCGCACCCGGAGATCGCCGATGTTGAGCGTGCGCCACTGGGCCTGCCCGGTCTCGCCGGGATGGATGGTCGGCTCGACCTTGCTCCAGTCGGTGACGGTGAAGGGGGAGGTGGGGAGCTTCATGGAGTGTCCTGTCTCGGTGCCGGCAGTGCCGTTGTTAGCGTACGCTCGTCCAGCAGTCTCCGTCATTGCGAGCGCAGCGAAGCAATCCAGTGATGCATCTGCAGCGGCAGCCTGGATTGCTTGGCTGCGCGCTGCGCTCGCAATGACGAGCTTGAGGCACGCTCGCGCCTCACTCTCGGTGTCATCGCCCGGCTCGACCGGGCGATCCAGTATTCCAGAGGCCGTGCCGTGATATGGAAAAGCCGCGGCACCGCTGGATTCCCCGCCTTCGCGGGGAATCCAGCGGTGGGTGAGGGCGCGTCGTCCAACCCAGCGAGCGTCAATGCACCGGATGATTCGCCGATCCCTGCACGATCTTTCCGGCCGCATTCACCCGCAGATATTCGCAGATCCGCTTTCTCCGCTCGTTCTCGTAGAACACCACCACGCTATCAGGGCTGACAAACAATTCGATCAGCGAGAAATGCAGGTTCGGCACCAGGGCGAGCGCCTTGCCCCAATAGGCGCGCAATGCATCCTTGCCGCGCACGGTGCCGCTTTCATCGAATCCCAACATGGGGATGCGGTCCGACGTCATCACGGCATCCTCGTCATAGAGCGTGAGCACGCGCTCGAGATCGCGCGTGTTCCAGGCCTCGACCCAGGTCCGGCCGAGCGCGGCGAGCTGTGATGGCTGATGGTGTTTTGACACGAGCGTTCTCCCTGATTGGCCCCTGTTTGAGGATGGGGCGATTAGGTCAATAATACTTACCTATATTGATTTGTCATGCCCAAAGAAGAATGTGGGCGCGCGGCCCGCGCGGTTGCGGGAAAAGCCCCCGTCGCGTATTTGCTTGCCATGACAGCAGCACAGACCGACCGCTCCGCGTCGACGCCCTCGGTGGCCTCGGCGCATGACAAGATTCTCATCGTCGACTTCGGCAGCCAGGTGACGCAGCTCATTGCGCGTCGCGTGCGCGAGGACGGCGTCTATTGCGAGATCGTCCCGTTCAACAAGGCCGAACAAGCCTTCAACGAGATGAAGCCGAAGGCGGTTATTCTCTCCGGCGGCCCTGAGTCGGTGCATGAGGCGGGCTCGCCCCGCGCGCCGCAAGCGATCTTCGATTCCGGTGTGCCCGTGATGGGCATCTGCTACGGCCAGATGGCGATGGCGGAGCAACTCGGCGGCACGGTCGAGGGCGGCCATCACCGCGAATTCGGCCGCGCCGATGTCGAGGTGAAGGCGCCGAGCAAGCTGTTCGAGGATGTCTGGTCACCAGGCGGCAAGAACCAGGTCTGGATGAGCCATGGCGACCGCATCACCAAGATGCCGCCGGGCTTCTCGGTCGCCGGCACCTCGCCGAACGCGCCGTTCGCGATCATCCAGGACGAGACGCGCAAATATTACGGCCTGATGTTCCACCCGGAAGTGGTGCACACGCCCGACGGTGCAAAACTGATCCGCAATTTCGTTCGCAAGATCGCAGGCCTCTCCGGCGACTGGACCATGCGCGCGTTCCGCGAGGAGGAGATCGCCAAGATCCGCGCCCAGGTCGGCAAGGGCAGGGTGCTCTGCGGCCTCTCCGGCGGAGTCGATTCCGCGGTCGCGGCCGTGCTGATCCACGAAGCGATCGGCGAGCAGCTCACCTGCGTGTTCGTCGATCACGGCATGCTGCGTCTCGACGAAGCCAAGACCGTGGTCGACCTGTTCCGCCACCACTACAACATCCCGCTCGTGCACGTGGATGCCTCGAAGCAGTTCTTGGGCGAGCTCGAAGGCGTCACCGACCCCGAGACCAAGCGCAAGACCATCGGCCGTCTCTTCATCGAGGTGTTCGAGGCGGAGGCCCAGAAGATCGGCGGCGCCGACTTCCTCGCGCAAGGCACGCTCTATCCTGATGTGATCGAGAGCGTCTCCTTCACCGGCGGCCCCTCGGTGACGATCAAGTCGCACCACAATGTCGGCGGTCTCCCTGAACGCATGAACATGAAGCTCGTCGAGCCCCTGCGCGAGCTGTTCAAGGACGAGGTCCGCAAGTTAGGCCGCGAGCTCGGCCTGCCCGAAATCTTCGTCGGCCGCCACCCGTTCCCGGGCCCCGGCCTCGCCATCCGCTGCCCCGGCGAGATCACGCGCGAAAAACTCGACATCCTGCGCAAGGCCGATGCCGTCTACATCGACCAGATCCGCAAGCACGGCCTCTACGACGACATCTGGCAGGCCTTTGCCGTGCTGCTTCCGGTGAAGACCGTGGGCGTCATGGGCGACGGCCGCACCTACGACTTTGTCGTCGGCCTGCGCGCCGTCACCTCCACCGACGGCATGACCGCGGACTTCTACCAGTTCGACATGAAGTTTCTGGGCGAGACCGCCACGCGCATCATCAACGAGGTGAAGGGCGTGAACCGGGTGGTGTACGACGTGACGAGCAAGCCGCCTGGGACGATTGAGTGGGAGTAGATTGAAGCTGCCACCCAAAATGCCGGGTGGCTCTACGTCGGAGAACGGGTCGCAGCATCGTGGCGGTCATTTGATGAAGACGCGCGGAAACGTCGTCACAGAACGCGCGGGCGTGAATTTTGTGCGCGGCGTTGTGGAAGGGGCGGGAAGTCTATTCAAAGAAATCAATCTTCAGCATGACTTTGGACAAGACGCCACAATGGTGTTGGTTGTGGATGGTCATGTTCGGCCTCGGGAAGTCGCTTTCCAGATCAAGTCCGGCGCGAGCTACGTTTCACCTGATCGCTGTCATTTACCGGCGACGGCTGCCCATATCCGCTTTCGGGCAGAGCATGACCTTCTCACATTGGGGGTCGTCTATGATCCTACTGAAATGGCTGCTTGGTGGGTGAATCTGCAAGCGATCTCGACCGAGTTTCGGAGATCGAGTCTAAAGTCGGGCACGACATTCAATTTTACGAAGGCGCTCTGGAATAGGTTCGACGATACTGATTTTGCCGCAATCCTGGTTCCGACCCTCTTGGGAGAAGCGCCAAATGTTCCGCTTGAAAGATTGTGCGACTGGGTTGTCTCCAACGATATTGAAACTCACGACATCGGTGTTCGTACAATTCCGGCGCGGTACTACTGTGAAGCCTCTGCTTGGGACTGTCTCATTGACGCGTTTCGCTCGAGGCCTGTGGATCAACTAACTCTTAATCTCCCCCTGGGGCTGGCTAAGCTGCTTGGACACGACGACATCGGTTATTACTCCGGTCAGATTCCTCCAGAGATTCGCCGGCCGGCCGTCGCAAAAGTCCTAGCCTTTGGACCAAAAGATATTGGTAAGCTTTTGTCGATGTTGCCGGACAGTGATTTTGAACGTCCGAGCTTTGGTTACAGCTTGATGCCTCTCTTGGGTGGACATCAAGATAGCCCAAAGATTTTAGCTGCGATTCGGGACGACGAAACGTTCAAGCCAGCCGTACGTCAGTTGGCGGCTGACCTCTATGCCTGGTCCCAGAGTGAACCACGTTGGTGGGGTTTCTGGCGGCGCGACAACGGGAAATCGTTCACCCAGCGCCTAGGACCGGTGTCGCATTGCTCCACCCCTCCTACGACGCGCTGACCATCATCAAGGAGTGCCACTCCGTGCCAATCGGCCAATTCACTGCCTTCTACCCATCAAGGCCATTTTGGGCGTGCAGTAAACTCGACTTCTCAAGCCGGGAGCGCGAAGGCTGGTTTCATGACCAAATGGCAGAGGAAGTCTTTTCGTGTGAGACGGATTCCTACACGATAAAGATTTGCAGGGACGGTCGGATCATGCTCCGCATTGAGGCTTTGGAAGGAGGTCAGGAACAGGACCAACCTGGGAGGATTGAAGACATCGTAAGGAGGTGGGGCGACTATCTCGATTTCCTGAACGCTTTCTATCTGCTGCTCGACTCGGCGATGCTGGAAGTCGCCAATTTTGCCTATTTTGATCTCCATGAGATCGCCAACCGAGATGCATTCCGTGTCCGCTACGAAGACGGTAAGAGTGTCGGCGAAAACATAGCAATGGAAAGCGTTGCATCTGTCTTCCAAATGGGCCGGTACCTTTCAAACTACTCGCATGGAGTGGCAATCGAGTACGACTCAAGGATTATGATGCGGCATGTCGTCTCTATGGACGTCATTCAGCATGCCTCGACTGTGTTTGCTTCAGTCATTAGTTCTCCAGGTTCCGAAAAAGACTTGGCATCCTTCGCGAAGGGGCTAAGCGAGTACAAAATTGGAAACTACGAGACGTCCTTAATTCTCGCATGGTTCATCACTGAGGGGAGCATTGCCCACTTGTGGGAGCGTCACCTCGCTAGCCTCAATCGTGAATTTGAGAATGGCCAAAAGAAGATCAATCGTGAGAGGCATGATTTTCTAGTTGGCCGCGATTTCACCATTAGCATGGTCTCCAATCTGCTTGAGCTTTGGGATGTGCTGCCAAACTCTTTATTCAAAGACATAGACACCGTTCGAGGGTTTCGGAATAAGGTCGTCCATAAGTTGAAATATTCGCCGAACGCAACGGACACTCAGCTTGCATTGAAAACGGCACAAGCAATGATCGAACGAATTTGGAATATCTCCTTCATCCCGAGCCTGAGCTATTCGATAAGGGGTATATGATGCCCAACCCGCGTGGCGGTGCAAGGGGCGCTGGTGTTACTGTGAGTGCAGTCCAGCAGAACCTTAAACCTGGCAAGAAGCTTTGCAAGCACGGCGACCGCGACGGCATGTCCATTGCCGTCCTGCCGATCGATAGGCGCAAGCAGATATGTGAAAGTGGTGACCACACCATCAAGGTGTTGCATTGATGCGCGCCGCGTTGAAAGTGGTGATGGCCGCAATATTTGCCATGCCGGCTGCGGTGGCTCTGGCGAAGTCTCCGGACTGCGCGAGTTGGCCCAGGAACATGGCCCTCGTGCACCTCAAGAACGCCGGCCTGATTGATATCCCATCAGTGATCGAGGCGCAGACCAAGGCCGTTCGTCTCGCGTCCGAAAAGATCGGCAAGGACCTCCACCAGCAGGTTTACGACATCACGTTTCACACCAAGGATGGCAGGACGATCGAGGTCATCACGAAAAACCAGGCATCAAGCGAGGAATGCTCGATGAGCGCCGTCGACGTCTACGTGGTCTCGACGAAAATCGGCGGGTCGGCAGCGCAGCCATCTGAGGGCACGACTAAAAAGTGATCCGGCTGCGCAATCCGCCCACTCTCGCCGAGTCGCGCTCAAGATGGCGGATTACGCTTCGCTAATCCGCCCTACGATCTCTCTCACGGCTTCACGAACCGATAGGCGAAGCGATCGGTCTTGCCCTTGATCGCGGGATCGAACACCTTGATCGTGTGCGGGTCGTCCTTGTTCGCGAGCAGGGTGCTTTGCGCGTCCAGCACGAAGCCGGCCGCCTCCACCTCCTCGCGAACGGAGGCAGGCTCGATTCGATGCAGCGACTGGGCGTCGCTGGTGCCCGCGCCGAGCGCGGCGGCGTGGTCGACGATGACGTAGCACCCGCCGGGCTTCAGCCGCTCGTAGACGGCGCGATTGAAGTCGGCAGCGGTCGCGCCCCGGGCCTGGATCAGCGCGGTGTGGAGATCGTGGTAGAACAGGTGCAACCACAGGACGTCCGCTGGTTGCGTGGCCTGCGGCATCGCCACCAGGTCCGCCGAGATGGCTTCGACGTTCTCTCGGCCCGGCGCCTTCGCAAGCGTGCGCATGCGACCGAGCGGATCGTTCTTGAAGTGCGCGACTTCGGCCGGCACGAAGCTGTCAACCCGTCCTTCGGGTCCCACGATCTCGGAGAAGAGACGCGTCCAGTCGCCATCGCCCGGGTAAACGTCGATGACGGTGGCGCCCGCATCGATGCGTGCGAACCGGATCAACTCGGACAGCTTGGATTGGTCGTACATCTGGATCTCCTTTAAGCTCGGGCATTCGACACGCGCGCGGCTCGTGCCAGTGCCTGCGTGTCGATGTACTCCCGGATGTTCGTCAGGTTGCCGTTTCGAACGGTGATGGCGAAGACCCAGTCGTCCTCGAAAATCTTGTTCGTGGCTTTGATCTTTCCCTTCGCGAAGCCGGCGACCAGAACCCGGTCGCCTTGCGCGACGAACTCCCGGGGTTCGGTGGACGTTTCGATCGATCTGGATGCCGTCTCCAGCAGATCCGTCACCCCGTCGTGCCCGCGATGCGTGCCGGCCAGCGGCCAGTCCTCACCCGGAATGATCCACTCGATGTCCACGGTGACCAGCGCCAGCAGAGCCTCGCTGTCGCCGCGGCCGATCGCGGCGAAGAAGTCCTTCACGATCTGGATGTTTGTCTCGATGCTCATGTGAATCTCTCCATTTCACTCGGATCGGATCGCGCGCGATCCGATCCCGTGCGTCGTCTCCCCAAGGGTGGGGACGTCGTGTTCGTCAGCCGAACTTGACCAGATCCTTGAAGATCAGGTGACCCCAGCTGTTTCCGCGCGCCTGCACGAGCAGTCCACCTTCCGAAAGCCCGCCGAGTTTGATCGGCGCGAAGCCGAGCTTTTCGGTAAGCGTGCCAATCTCCGCCTGTGGCAGCGTCATCGTCGCTCGCCAGGAACACGACTCTCCTGCCACCATGGACGGCCGGATGCTGGCCAAGCACGGCAGCACCCAGATGGTTGAAGCCCTTGACCAGCCGAGCGCCAGTGAAAGCTTGCGCGACGGCCCTGGACGAAGGTTGTCCCCCCAGTTTCTCCGGGGGCACGCCGTAGGCATTGGTCACATCGACGATCGTCTTGCCCTGCCACGTCGGCAGCGCCTTCGCGACATCCTGGTGCGACTCGAAACGGACCGCCAAAAAGATGATGTCCGTCTTGACCGCGCTCGACAGTGTTTTGGGAATGATCGTGGGTCCGATCGCGGCCGCATCGGCTGCGAAGCTTTCCGGATCGCGCGTGGTTGCGACGGAGACTTCGATGCCATTGCGGGCAAACGCCCTGGCCAGCGCCTGGCCGATATGGCCGAAGCCGATAATTGCGTAGCTCATGATGTTTCTCTGATTTTGTGTTGATGCCGCGGTCAGACCTGCGCCATGCCGCCATCGACGGCGAGATCCACGCCGGTGATGTAAGAACTTTCATCGGAGGCGAGGAACGTGACGGCAGCCGCGATTTCCTCCGGCTTGCCCCTGCGACCCATGGGGGTCTGTGAAGCAAACTGAGCGGCCGCTTGCTCGGCTTGCTCGCGGGTCAGGCCCGTCGTCGTCTCCAGGGCAGGGGTCTCGGTCGGTCCGGGGCTCATCGTATTGACGCGGATTTTTCGGTCTTTCAGCTCCAGCGTCCAAGCGCGCGAGAAGTTGCGCACAGCCGCCTTGCTCGCGGCGTAGACGCTGAATCCCGGCAGCCCCAACACGTTCGAGACCGATGAGTTCAGGATGATCGAACCGCCGTCCTTGAAAAGGGGGAGGGCCTTCTGCACCGTAAAGAACAGCCCCTTCACGTTCACATCGAAGGTCTGGTCGAAATGGGCCTCGGTCGCTAGCGCGAGCGGCGCGATCGTCCCCGCGCCCGCGTTCGCGAAGAGAATGTCGATGTGACCATGTTTCTCTTTCACGATGGCATAGAGCCGGTCCAGGTCTTCCAAGCGAGAGACGTCGCTCACGACCGTCGTCACGTTTGTCTTGATGAACGCTGCGGCCTCCTTCAGCTCTTTCTCGCGTCGCCCGGTGATCACCACGTGCGCACCTTCGTCCACGAAGCGCTTGGCTGTGGCCAACCCGATCCCGCTGCTTCCGCCGGTGACGACTGCGATCTTGCCTTCTAGTTTTTTCATGTCGTTTCTCTTTCGTTATGTGTGAGCCTGGCGCGGGACCGCGCCGGGAGTCAGAGTTGCGCAAGTCCGCCGTCGACGGCGACTTCGCTGGCGGTCATGAAGCTGCTGTCCGATGAGGCGAGAAAGGCCGCCACGGCACCAATTTCCGAGGGATCGGCCATGCGCTGCAGCGGGGTCATCGCGGCGAAGACCTTCTGTCCCTCTTCGCCCAGCGCTTCCTTCGCGAGTTCGGTCGCGGTCGCCCCCGGCGACAGCACGTTGACGCGGATGCCGCTGCCCTTCAGGTCCTCCGCCCAGGTCCGCGCGAGGTTGCGCACGGCCGCCTTGCTGGCGCTGTAGGCGCTCATGGCCGGCGCGCCCGTGGTGCCGGCGCTCGATCCGGTCAGGATGATCGAACCGCCCCGGCGCATCAGCGGCAGCGCCTTCTGCACCGTGAAGATCGTACCCTTCACATTGGTGTCGAAGGTTTCGTCGATGTGCGCGGCCGTGATCTTGCCGAGCGCAAGCTGGCTTCCCGCTCCGGCATTGGCGAAGACGATGTCGAGCCTTCCGCGCTCGGCCTTCACCGCCGCGAAGAGCCGGTCGAGGTCGGCCTCATCCGAGACCGAGCCCTTCACCGCGCGGGCGTTGGGCCCGAGGGCGGCGACAGCTGCGTCGAGCGCTTGCTGTCGGCGTCCGAAGATGAAGACGAAGGCGCCGTCCTCGATGAAACGCTTTGCCGCGGCGCGGCCGATGCCGGTCGCGCCACCCGTGATGACCGCAACCTTGCCGTCGAGCTTTCCCATAAGTTCTCCTGTCGTGGTGTCGGGACAGCATCTGCCCCCGACGTCCCCGACATAGGTCCGCCGGCGTCAGGCATTGAGTGCGGAAGCGCGCACATCGGTGGTGCGAAATCGATCCGGCCCGACGGCTGACACCAGCGGTCACCATCGGCGTCCGCCGTTCGCAATTGTGCCGTTCTTGCCGGCAGAGGCTATGATCACCGCCGGACTGCTGTTAGATGCCTCAGGTACGAGCTTTGGAAGGCGCACCGCGCGGTGCGGGATCGCACCATGATCGACTGGGACGACGTTCGCTACTTTCTAGCCGTCGCGCGCGGAGGCTCGGTGCGGGCTGCCGCCGAGCGCCTCGATGTGAACCATGCGACCGTGCTGCGACGCATCGCCCAGCTCGAGGAACGCCTCGGGGTCCAGATGTTCGAAAAGCTGCCTTCGGGCTACCGCCTGACGGCTGCGGGCGAGGAGGTCCTCGAATTCGCGGACCAGATGGAAGCGTCGTCGCATCAGCTGGAGACGCGCGTGTTCGGGCGCGACCAGGGCGTGCGCGGGCGTCTGCGGGTGACGCTGGCGCCGCCGATGGCGACACATTTGCTCATGCCCGATTTCGCCGATTTCGCGCGTCTGCATCCTGATATCGAGATGGATATCCTGTCGTTTGGCGAGCTGGCCAACCTGACCAACCGTGAGGCCGACGTCGCGATCCGCGTCGTCTACGACCGCAAAACCCTGCCGCTCAATCTTCACGGCATGAAGGGACCGGAGCTGTTCGGCGCCGTCTACATGTCCAGGGATCGGCTGGCCGCGTGGCGTGCCGGCGCGCCTGATCCCATCCGGTGGATCGTCATCAGCATGCATGGCATCCCGGACTGGGCCAGCGCGGGCGAGGTTCGCACCACGGGCGTTCCATTCAGGACCAGCGACGCCGGGGGGCAGATCGCTGCCGTCCGGCAAGGTCTGGGGATCACCACACTGCCGTGCTTCGTCGGCGATGCGGACCCGCTGCTGGTGCGGGTGCCGGGGACCGAGTTGCACATGTACGGAACGGTTTGGCTTCTCACACAGGGGGAGACACGCAAAACCAAGCGCGTGCGGCTCTTCACCGAGTTCGTATCCCGCCGGCTCGCCGCGTACGCTCCGCTGCTCGCGGGGCTGGCGGGGGCGCGACTGACGCGCGGCGGGTCACGGGCGTAAAGGTTGCCTCGACAGATCAATGCGTTATCGTGCTTCAGAACAATCGAGTGAGAGTAGGGTTGTGACTGCTATTGAACCAGCGTTGCTGGGTGTTGTTTCCTGGAGAGGCAGCGCCGCTTAGGTCATGGGATTTGGGGTATTCATCCATCGATTGGACTCGATCTACGATGACAGCCCCGCTGAACAATATCAATTTCCCAGTCAATATCTTCATCGCGTTGAAGCCTGCATCGGCGATTGGATAGTATATTACGAACCGAGCAAGGTTGCTGAAACGCGCGGTTACTTTGCAATTGCTCGGGTTCAGCAGGTCATTCCCGATCCCGGTACTTCCGGGATGTATCTCGCTTTGATGGAACCCGGAAGCTATCTCGATTTTGCCAATCCGGTGGCTTTCAACGGGCCGACCGGTCTTCTGGAACGGGGCCTGCTGAACGAGCAGGGACGAATTTCAGGGCGTGCTCAGTCGGCGGTTCGCCCAATCTCACCCGACGATTTCAATCGAATATTCGAGCTTGGATTCGCGGAGGGCGCGCCGGTGCTGCCGCGCGTTGATGCTGATGTTCAATTTCAACTCGCTGAAAAAGAGCAGGCGCCCTTCAAATTCGAGCAGCAGCGAGATCGTGTGAGCCTTACGGTATCGAGAGTACTACGTGATCGGGTTTTTCGTCGGATTGTAGTGCGCGCCTACGACGAACGTTGCGCCATTACCGGGCTGAAGCTCATAAACGGAATGGGACGCGCGGAGGTCGCGGCGGCGCATATACGGTCTGTGGAGGCGAATGGACCGGACATTGTAAGCAGTGGGATCGCTTTGTCGGGTACCGCTCATTGGATGTTCGATCGTGGTTTGATCAGCTTGGCTGATGATCTGGGCATACTGATCTCGCGTCAGACAAACGATCTTGACGGAGTCCGAGCAGTCATCAACAAGACTAGTCGCGCGCTTGAGCCAAAGCGATTATCAGATCGGCCTCACCCCCATTTTTTGAAGTGGCACCGCGAGCATTGCTTCAAGCAATGAAGGCGTAGGGGGCTGTAGCTTCGTCCCGTACGAGCCGCGGGGATCAAGGTCGGCTCAATGCCAAACCGCAAGATCGGTCGAGCGTGTCATGGCCGTCAGCGACTAGATGGAGCCGCCACGGAGGAGGGACGATGAAGGCGGCACTGCGAAACTATCAGGACCGGATGCGACGGGTGCTTGATCATATCGACCGGCATCTCGACGATGATCTGGATCTGGACACGGTGAGTGCTGTTGCGGCTTTCTCAAAATTTCATTTCCACCGGCAGTTCTCCGCAACCGTCGGATTATCAGTGCATCGCTATGTCCAGCTGGCCCGCATGAAGCGCGCGTCGCACCAGCTGGCCTACTTGGACGCCCTTGATGTCACGGAGATTGCGATGGATGCCGGTTACGAGGCACCGGATGCCTTCGCCCGCGCCTTTCGGCAACGGTTCTGGCAATCGCCGTCGTCGTTCCGGAAGTCTCCCGACTGGGAGCCGTGGCTTGCGGCCTTCGGGCCTCTCGACAATGCGAGGAGCAAGCTCATGCAGAAGACCTTTACCAACGAAGACGTGACGATCCGCGATGTGCAACCCACCAAGGTGGCGATCATGGAGCATCGCGGCGACCCGGCGACGCTTCCCGCCACGATCCAGCGCTTCATCGCGTGGCGCAAGGCGGCGAACCTGCACCCCAGGACAAGTCCGACCTTCACGGTCTGGCGCTCCGAGCGGCGGCCTGCGTCACCCGCCGATTACAGCGTCGACCTCTGCGTCGGGACCGACCAGCCGATCGTGGCGAACGGCGAAGAAATCAAGGCCGGCGACATCCCCGGCGGACGCTGCGCGGTGCTGCGCGTTATCGGCTACACCGACAACCTCGAGCCGGCCGCGCTCTTCCTTTATCGCGACTGGCTTCCGGCTAGCGGCGAGGAAGCACGTGACTTCCCGATCTATTGCCAGCGGCTGAGCTTTTTCCCGGAGGTGCCGGAGCACGAGACGGTCGCGGAGCTCTTTCTGCCGCTGAAATAGCCCTGGAGGCGGCGTGGCCTTTCGGTCGCAAGCAGCCGGCAGGCCACCATTCCCGATCAATACCGCCACGACGTGATCCCGCGTTCAACTCGGAAAACGGGTGGCGGCTCGCAGGTGCCTGATGTCTTGTTCGGCTACTTTTGACATCAGGAGAGTTTCGCGGTGGAACTGGCAAACAAAACGATCATCATAACCGGCGCCAGCAGCGGTATCGGTGCTGCCGCGGCGTCGCTGTTCGCGTCCGAAGGCGCCGATGTGGTGCTCGGGGCTCGTCGCGCCCCCGAGCTGCAGACCGTTGTTGCAAGCATCAAGAGCGCCGGAGGGCGCGCGACTTTTCTCCCGGGCGACGTTCGGGACACCGGCTATGCCGCCCGCCTTGTCGAGCACGCCGTCAAGACCTTCGGAAAACTTGACGGCGCTTTCGACAATGCCGGCATCGTCGGCGACATGACGCCGGTCCCCGAGATGAGCGTCGAAAACTGGACCGATGTGCTTGCGGTGAATCTCACCTCGGCATTCCTCGGCGCGAAGGCGCAGATCCCGGCGCTGCGCAAGCAGGGCGGCGGTTCGATCGTTTTCACCTCGTCCTTCGTTGGCTTCAGCAACGGGGGCATGCCGGGAATGGCGGCGTACGCAGCCTCAAAGGCAGGACTGATCGGCCTGGCTCAATCGCTGGGCGCCGAGCATGCGGCCGAAGGCATTCGCGTCAACGCGCTTCTGCCTGGAGGGACCATCACCCCGGCGGCAGGCGCAGGAAATCCCGACGCCCTGAATTTCATCGCCGGGCTTCATCCGATGAAGCGGATGGCCACTCCCAAGGAGATCGCGCAGGCAGCCGTTTTTCTCCTGAGCGACCGGGCATCGTTCATGACGGGCAGCCCCATGACGGTTGACGGCGGCATGTCGGTGCGCCTGACGTGACGACGAACCCGCTGGGGCTTGATAGACGGGGCTCTGCGCCGTCGATCAGACCAGTTCATGACGGGGTGCGGTGCGCGAGGGCCTGCCTCACCCGCGCGGCTCCTGCCAGTGCGGATAGGTGACATAGGCGGTGACGGCGCCTTGCTCATGCGAGCGGATGGTGACCTGCGCACCCTTGGGCATGTGGACGATCTCGCCCGGACCGGCGGTCACGGTGCCGGCGTTGCTTGACACCGAGAGCTTCCCTTCGAGCACGACCATGACGTCGTCGACAGCGATTTTCTCGTCGAGGATCTGGTTCGGCGCGTAGCGGCCGTAGCCGATGGTGATCGGCGCGTCGTGACGCTGGTCGATCACATTGCCGACGAATATGTCGCCGTCCTGTCCCGGCGAACGCTCAAGCGTTGCGTCCGAGATGGCAAACTTGCGAACTTGCATGAGATGTCTTCCATCTTTTCAAAGTTGGAGGGTTGAGGACGATAGAAGCACCAGGCAAGTGTTGTTCAACGCGCCTTGCGGGGCGGTTTGACGCAGATGGCGCGGACGATGGTGGAGCGCAGGAGACGGTTGGTGCCCAGCGCGCGGCGACGGTCACCTCGGCGTAAACACTGGATGTTCGCCACCGATCGCCATGATACGAGATCCCCGTCGTTCGCTTCCGGAGCCCAATATTCATGTCCGCCGCCACCGCCCCGAGTCAGCCGCCCGCAACCGCCGCCGAAACCGATCCGGAAACAGTCGGCTGGATGAAGGGCTTCCCGCCACCGGAAAACCGCACCATCAGCTTCCAGAACGGGTCGTTCCGTAGCTTCCCCGAGCTGCGCTGGGCCTGGAGCAACATCCGCCAGCTGGTGCCGACCGTGAACGTCTGGCGTGGGGCGGAGCCTGCATCGGTGCTGCCGCGCCAAGACCATGACATCGGCGCCTCCGCGTCGACCACGATGGACGGCCGGCCCATGACGTTCGCGAAGATGCTCGAGGAAACCTATGCCGACGGCATCGTCGTGCTGCATCGGGGCAGGCTGATCTATGAGCGCTATTTCGGCGCGTTGAAGCCACACAAGCCGCATATCGCGATGTCGGTGACGAAGTCGTTCACGGGCGTGCTCGCCGGCATTCTGGTCGCCGAAGGCAAGATCGATCCGCAGGCGCCTGTCACTGAGTATGTGCCGGAGCTGAAGGCCAGCGCGTTCGGCGATGCGCGCGTGCACGAGGCCATGGATATGACAACCGGGCTCGCCTACACCGAAGTCTACACCGACAGGAATTCCGCGGTGTGGGGATTGCGGCGGGCGAACGGCATGGCGCCGATCGAACCGGGCTATGACGGCGCGACCAACATTTTCGATTTCCTCGTCGGTCAGAAGAAGCAGGGTGAGCACGGCAAGGTCTTCGCCTACAAGACCGTTAATTCTGATGTGCTGGCCTGGATCATCCGGCGCGCCAGCGGCATGACGCTGTCCGATTTTCTCTCGGAACGGATCTGGACCCGTATCGGCGCGGAGGAGGACGCGCATTACCACGTCGATCGCATCGGCACCGAAAGCGGCGGCGGCGGCCTCTCCACCACCTTGCGCGATCTCGCCCGCTTCGGCGAGACCATGCGCAATCACGGCCGCTTCAACGGGAGGCAGATCGTGCCTTCATCTGTCGTCGAGGACATCGCGCGCGGCGGCGATCCCGAAAAATTTAAGCCGGCCGGCTACACTACGTTGCCCGGTGCGTCCTATCGCAATCAATGGTGGGTCACGCACAACGCCCACGGCGCCTACGTGGCGCGCGGCGTTCACGGCCAGGGCATCTACGTCGATCCCAGGGCCGAGATGGTGATCGCGCGCTACGCCTCGCACCCCGCAGCGGGCAACGCCGCCAACGACCCCGTGACGCTGCCGGCCTACATGGCGCTGGCGAAGGAGCTGATGGCGGGCGGGTGAGCGCGCCTACGGCAGCTCCCGCCAGCGCATCGGCAAAATGCCATCCTGCCTGAAACTGTCGAGGAAGCGGAAGCGGGCGGCTTGCGGATTGGGGCGGGCTTCGATCGGTGTGCCAAGGATCTGCACGACGTCGTTCTCGTCATAGGCGGGCCAGGGTGGCAGGCCCGATCCGTTCGGGTCTCGGCTACGACTCCGTCGCGGCTTTCATCACCATGTTCAAGAAGGCGCTCGGGAAACCGCCGGGGAAATATCTGAGCGGTATCTTCCCAAAATATAAGAGTTGATTTATATTAGCGTCGACCGATATTCATCCTGGCACGAAACGACAAGGAGGAGCGCCATGGAGATCGACGTCGTCAGGGTATTGGGGCTGGTTACGCGGTCGGTGAGGAATTTCGAGAAGGACGGGAAAGCGGCCAGTGCGGTGACACTGACGCGGCTTTACGAGACCAGCGTCGACGATCTCTGGGACGCAGTGACCAGCGAGCAACGCATTCCGCGCTGGTTTCTGCCGGTCGAGGGAGACCTCCGGCTCGGCGGAAAGTACCAGCTCAAGGGGAATGCAGCCGGGACCATCACGACGTGTACGCCGCCGACCCATTTTGCGGCGACGTGGGAATTCGGCGGTGCGATGAGCTGGATCGATGTCAAGCTGACGGCAGAACGAAACCAGGCGCGGTTGACGCTTGAGCACACCGCGATCATCGAGGATCATTGGGAGCAGTTCGGTCCAGGGGCGGTAGGCATCGGCTGGGATCTCGCAATTGCGGGGCTAGAGCGATATGTTGCGACCGGGACATCGGTCGACCATGAGACGGCCGAGGCATGGATGGGCTCTCCCGCGGGTAAGGAATTCATGACGAGCAGCGGCGAGTATTGGCGCGCGGCGCATGTCGCTAGCGGCGTGGATCCTGCCTCCGCGAAGCAGCGGTCCGACCGCACCATCGCTTTCTATCGCGGCGAGACGCTGCCCGACGTCGCGCATCCGGGCACAGGAAGCTGATGCAAATCTTCGAGGTCCTCGCTGACCCCGTCCGCCGTCGCATCCTCGAACTGCTTGCGCACTGCGAGATGGCGTCCGGTGAGGTCGTCGAGGCGATCGGGGCGGAGTTCGGGATCACGCAGGCCGCCGTGTCGCAGCACCTCAAGGTGCTGCGCGAGAGCGGCTTCGCGACCGTTCGGGCGGAGGCGCAACGACGGCTCTATTCGGTCGACGTCGCGGGGCTTCGCGCGGTCGACGCGTGGATCGGCCAGTTCAGGAACTTCTGGGAGCCGAAGCTGGACGCCTTGGCGACGGAGATCGCACGCGGCAAACGCGAGCGTCGTAACGCGCCAATGACCAAGCGGAGCGGCAAGCGGGCGTGAAGGCATCGCGGCAACGGCAAAGTCGCTATGGCGCCGCTTCAGTGAGGCACGAAAGCCGCGGCCAAAACTGCAAGCATGCCAAAGCTGGCGATATTCCAGAACAGCGAGCGGACGAGCGGTATGCCGGATAAGTAAAGCGCGGTGTAGGCGATGCGTCCGCCGAGATAGGCGATCGATCCCCAATAAGTCAGCTCATTGTGAACGCCTGCGGAATGAGAGATGAGGATCGCGGCGGCAAAGAACGGAAACGTCTCCATGTAGTTGCGGAAATTTCGGTTGAGCCGGCCGGGTATGGGCTTGAGCGGCGGCATCTCGGTGTCGCGCGGGCTCGCAGCCCATCTGAGGCCGTACTGCAGGTTTGCGGCTTGCGCGGCCGCGACAAGCTGTACGAAGCCCCAGACGATTGCGGCGGCCAGCATCGATAGCTCGAAGCTCATCGCCATTGGCTGTCCCCCAATCTGCAAGAAATCAGCGCGATCCCGAGTGCCATTCCGGGAGTTTGGAGATCTCGGGATCGAGGTGATCCCGGGCATATCCGCGCGAGCAGAACAGCACGACGGACGGTTTGAACGTGCTGGCATCGTCCAGCGTGCCGACATAGATGCCGATGAACTCCGGCTTCTCGTCCGGCTTGTTGTAGATCGGCGAGCCGCAGTTCGGACAGAACCCCTTGCGCTTGACTGCGCCGCGGTCGGCAATGCGCTCGATTTCGCGCACCTCGCCTGTCACCGAGACTGCGCTGCGCGCGAACACGAAGATGGAGCTGTGGCCGCTGCCGGTATCGCGCTGACAGTCGCAGCACTGACATTGGAAGCCGCGGATCGGCGCGGACGCAATGGTGTAATAAACCGCGCCGCAGGCGCAACGACCTGAATATGTCATTCGTCTCGCTCCCGACGGGGCCGACCGGTCTGATCATATCAGGCTGGTTTGATTTCTCCACATCGAACAGGCGGCGCGATTTCACACAAGTCCGATCTTCGCCGGCGCGCTCACCCGCGCGACATCTTCTCGAACTTCTTCACCAGCCGTTCGCGCTTGAGCCGCGACAGCCGCTGGATCCAGAACATGCCATCGAGCTGGTCGATCTCGTGCTGGTGGCAGACGGCCCGCAAGGCTTCCGACTCCTCGCTGTGCACGTTGCCGTCGACATCTTGATAGCTGATCCGCACGCGGGCGTGGCGCTGCACCTCGTCGTTGACGCCGGGCATCGAGACGCTGCCTTCGCGATGCAGGATCATCTCGGGTGAGGCCCATTCGATCTCCGGATTGACCAAGGTCAGCGCACCCTCCTTGGCGTCGAGCTCAAGCACGACGACGCGCAAGGGCACGCCGATATGCGGCGCCGTGATGCCGATGCCGGGCGCGGCGCGCATGGTCTCGAGCAGATCCGCTGCAAGCTCGCGCAGCGTTGCATCGAATGCGGTGACGGGGCGGGCCGGCATCGCGAGGCGGCGGTCGGGATAGCCGACGATCGGGCGGATGGTCATGCAGGCTCCTAGCACTCACGGATGGTTGAAGCATCCTGTTCTTGACGCCCTACCAACTGGAAGGTAGCTTAAGGTCATGACTAATGTTTCCTCGACTGCCGACGACATCCTGGCCTGCGCGCGCAGCTTGATCATCGCGGGCGGCTATAATGGTTTCAGCTACGCCGACGTGGCCGATGTGGTCGGCATCCGCAAGCCAAGCATCCACCACCATTTCGCCAGCAAGGTCGATCTGGTCCGCACCCTCGTGTCGCGCTACCGCGCCGAAGCCGAGGCCGGACTGTCCGCGCTCGAGCGCAATGTCCCTGATCCGCGCGACCAGCTCGAAAACTATGTCGCGTATTGGAAGGCGTGCATCAATGATGCGACGGCGCCGTTCTGCGTCTGCGCGCTGCTGGCGAGCGAGCTCCCGATCTTGCCGGAGGAGGTCGCGCTCGAAGTCCGTGCGCACTTCCGCTCACTGGCTTCCTGGCTGACGGCCGTCATGGAGCGTGGCAAGCGGAAGGGGCAACTCAAGCTCTCCGGCACAGCCCGGGTCGAGGCGGAAGGATTCATGGCGACCATTCACGGCGCGATGCTGTCGGCGCGTGCCTATGGCGATCCAAAAATGTTCGGTGTGATCACCACCCCGTTGCTGGACCGGCTGTCCAACAAGCACTGAGAGACATCAGCGAACGAACGCAGCTCGCAGGTGGGCTGGAGCGAAGTCGGCTTCGCTGCGTGCGAGACTACCAACTAGTAGGTATAGGAGAGACTGCAGTGGCGCAATATCAATTGGATCTGGTTCGTGCCGATCGTGCGCGATGGCTGAAGCAATACTACTTCGTGCGAGCGGCGTTCTCGGTCGCCTGGGTTGCTGCTGCGTTTGCCGCCGGGGCTTCTTCTCCAGTCATCGCCGGCGCCTTGCTGGTCCTCTATCCGGCATGGGACGCCGCGGCCAACTTCGCGGACGCCTTGCGCAGCGGCGGCTTCGATCAGAATCGCACCCAGGTTTTCAACGCTATGGCAAGCGTTGCGGCAACCATCGCGGTCGTCGTCGCCCTCCAGTCGAGCATGAACTGGGTGCTCGGAATCTTCGGGGCGTGGGCGATTGTGTCTGGACTGCTGCAGTTGGGGACGGCCATCCGCCGCTGGCGGAGTTTTGGCGCGCAATGGGCCATGGTGCTCAGCGGTGGCCAGTCGGCGCTTGCAGGCGGCTTCTTCATCGTTCAGGCGACGACGCCTGCGGTTCCCTCGATCGCGACTGTCGCGGGATATGCCGGCGTTGGTGCGCTCTACTTCCTGGTCTCGGCGATCTGGCTCACGGTCGGCGAGTGGCGGCGCAGCGAGGCTGTTTGAAGCCTTGCGCTTTGAAGCCTTGCTATAGGATTTGCGGGATGCTGCCATCATGCAGGTGTTTTGCCCGACGAGTCAAACGCCGGTTCCTCGCACCCCAAAGAGCTGCGCTGTAAGTCCTTGATCCCAAAGCGTCCGGCTACTGTGCATGGGGTTGTTTTCGCATTTTTTGTTTGGCAGGTCGCAAAAGCGTGCCGCAAAAACTTGCGCCGGGCTGCCGGTCCACCATGTTCCCATTCGTCTTCCACCCAGACAGACCTGACGGGAAACCAAAATGAACTCTTCCTCCTATCGCTGGGTGATCGTCGCCGCGGGCGGCTTGCTCGGCTGCGTCGCCATCGGCGGCATGTTTTCGCTGCCGGTGTTCCTGCAGCCGATCGCAAAGGATACCGGCTGGTCCGTGACCGGCATCTCGAGCGCGATGACGATCGGCTTTCTGGCGATGGCCTGCACCAGCATGGCCTGGGGCACGTTGACGGATCGGTTCGGGCCGCGGCCGGTGGTGCTGACGGGATCCACGGCGCTGACCGTGAGCCTGTTCGCGGCGAGCCATGCCACCTCGCTGTTGGCGTTTCAGTTCGTCTTTGGCCTTCTGGTCGGGGCGTCCTGTGCCGCGATCTTCGCGCCGATGATGGCGACCGTGACCGGCTGGTTCGACACCCATCGCAGCCTTGCGGTCTCGCTGGTTTCGGCCGGCATGGGCATGGCGCCGATGACGATGGCGCCGCTCGCGGCCTGGCTCGTCTCCGGCCACGACTGGCGCACCTCGATGCAGATCGTGGCGCTGGTGGTCGGCGCCATCATGATCCCGGTCTCGTTCCTGGTGCGCCGCCCGCCGGCGCTCGCGCACGCCGCCGTCGCGCCAGCGGGCGAGAGCGCCGTGCAAGGTGAGATGTCGATGGGAGAGGCGCTGCGCTCACCGCAATTCCTGATCCTGCTCGCGACCAACTTCTTCTGCTGCGCCACCCATTCCGGCCCGATCATCCACACCGTCTCCTATGCCGTGAGCTGCGGCATCCCGCTGGTCGCGGCGGTGACGATCTACAGCATCGAGGGCTTTGCCGGCCTCGGCGGACGCATCGCCTTCGGCCTGATGGGTGACCGCTTCGGCGCCAAGCGCGTGCTCGTCTCGGGCCTGCTGCTGCAGGCGTTTGGCGCACTCGCCTATGTCTTCGCGCACCAGCTCACGACATTTTATGCGGTCGGGGCCGTCTTCGGTTTCATCTATGCCGGCACCATGCCGCTCTACGCGGTGCTGATCCGCGAAAACTTTCCGCTCAAGATGATGGGGACGGTGATCGGCGGCACCGCGATGGCCGGCAGTCTCGGCATGGCCACGGGCCCGCTCGCCGGCGGCCTGATCTACGATGCGTTCTCGAGCTACGTCTGGCTCTATATCGCCTCCTGGGCGATGGGCCTCGGCGCCTTCCTGATGGCGATGAATTTCAAGCCGTTCCCGAAGCCGCGAGCGGAATTGGCGCCCGCGGCGGCCTAAGCAGGTTCATCGAGGCGCAGCGCTAGAGCTGCGCCTCGATCGCGGGCTTGTCGACGATGGACCACACCTGCCGTATTTTTCCGTCGCGAAATTGATAGAACACGTTTTCGCAGAAGGACACGCGCCTGCCGTTCACATCCAGCCCCAGAAACGTTCCAGCCGGCGTGCAATCGAACGTCAGCCGGGACGCGATGTGGGGCGGATCGCAGACCAGCAGCTCGACGTTGAAATGCAGATCCGGAATTTCGCGAAAATCCTGCTCCAGCATGGCTCGATAGCCGGACAGTCCGAACGGTCGCGCATTGTGGACGACGTCATCGTGGACGAACTGTCCGAGGGCGGGCCAATCCTGCCGGTTCAGGCAGGCGATGTAGTTGCGGAAGATGTCGGCGAGGTCTGACCTGGTCATGGCGTTGCTCCTGCGGCTCCGACCATAACGCGGCAACGCTGCGATCGGCGCCGGCGCTCACAGACGTTTTTCGAAGAACAGGTCCGGGTAGGGATCGTCATTGAAGCGGGCGATCTCGCTCCAGCCGCTTCGCCGGTAGAGCTGGCCGGCCTCCGCCAGCGCGCTGTTGGTGTCAAGCCGCAGCAGCTTGATGCCGAGCCCGCGCGCGGCATCCTCGGTCGCGTCCATCAGGCGCCGGCCGAGCCGCAATCCGCGCGCCGCCGGTGCGACCCACAGCCGCTTGATCTCGGCATAGCCGTGATCCGTGCCCTTCAGCCCGACGCAGCCGACCGGCAGCGTGTCCGACATCGCCACGATGAAGGTGCCGCGCGGGCGGCGCATGTCCTTGGCGTCAGGATCGCGCGACAGCGAGACGTCGAACCCCTGCTTGAAGCGGCGGCCGAGCTCGCCATAATATTCGCCGAGACAATAACGGGCCTGTTCGCTGCGCGGATCCATCTCCTCCAGCGCGACGCGCTCGCGCGTCAATGCGGAAGCAATCAAATCCATCGCCGCCAGCAGCGCCTCGCGTTGCGAATGTTGTGCGAGGAAGCCCTCGGCCTGCGTGTTCGACAGCGCCTCATAGGCCGCGAACTCGCGCCGGCCCGCACGCGTCAACGATACCACGCGGCGGCGGGCATCGTCGTCATGCGCGTTGGTCTCGACCAGCCCTTCATCCTCGAGGCTGCGGAGCAGACGGCTCATCAGGCCGGAATCGAGTGCCAGATAGTCGCGGATCTCGGCCACGTCCGAACGTCCATGCCCGATCGAGTTGAGCACGCGCGCCGCCCCCAATGGCCGTCCGCGTCCCAGGAACGACGTGTCGAGCGCGCCGACAGCGGACGTGACGGCGCGGTTGAAGCGGCGGACGCGGGAAACAGGGTCGAGCATGATGTCTGACTTTAGTCAGGCATATCATCGGAGTCAATCTGTGCAGGCTTTCGCTTCAGCTGCGGCTGCGCTTCAGTCGAGGCCCAGCGCCTTGCGGGACTTCCGCGTGAGTTTCGCCGCGATCAGCGCGTGCGCCTGCGCCAGATAGCCCGTGAGCTCGGCGTCCGGCAGTGCGTTGTTGCCGACGAGCTGCACCCATTTGGCGCGCGCTAGATACGGCGCCGGCCGCGCGAGGCCGTGCTCGATCAGCATGGCATAGGCCATGTTCGAGACCTTGAACATGTAGCCGCCGGAGCGCGCGGCAAAGCCGCCGCCGAGTGCGAACATCTTGCCGCCGACCTTGAACACGGAGGTGCCCTCCCACTGCACCACCTTGGTGACGGCGGGCAGGCGCAGGCAGCGGGTTTCGAAAGTTTTGGGAGTCATCGCCTGAGCGATAGCACAGCGCATGGGGCTTGCAAGGACACGAAGGGATGAGCTTGTCGCCACGGGGATGATGCAGCTGCGCGCCTCTTTGTGAGTTGTGCCCGCGCCGCGGACCGTTACCATGCACCGGCTGCCGTGGAACACGGGAGCCGACATTGTGACCGGGAGGCGACATGAGTGGGCAGGAACGCAAAGCAAAAGGATCCGACCTGTTTGTCGCCGCGTTGGAGAACGAAGGTGTCGACCGCATCTTCGGCGTGCCCGGCGAGGAGAATCTCGATCTGGTGGAATCGCTCCGCACCTCCAAAATCGAACTGATCCTGACCCGTCACGAGCAGGCCGCCGCCTTCATGGCCGCGACGCACGGACGGCTGACCGGCAAGCCCGGAGTATGTCTTTCGACGCTCGGCCCGGGCGCTCTCAATCTGTCGACGGGCGCGGCGTATGCGCATCTTGGCGCGATGCCGATGATTTTGATCACCGGCCAGAAGCCGATCATGAGCAGCCGGCAGGCGCGTTTCCAGATCGTCGATGTGGTCGCCACCATGAAGCCGCTGACGAAACTGTCACGGCAGATCATCAGCGCCTCCAGCATCCCGACCGTGGTCCGCGACGCGTTTCGCGTGGCGATGGAGGAGCGACCGGGGCCGGTGCATCTCGAACTGCCTGAGGACATCGCAGGCGATGAAGTGCCTGATGTCCCGATAATCCCGGTTCATCCGATCGAGATCCCGGTCGCCCATCGCGCCGCGCTCGACCGCGCCGCCGAGATGATTTTGGCCGCGAAGCACCCGCTGGTGATGATGGGCGCCGCGACCAGCCGGCCGCGCGCGACCCACGGCATCGCCAGCTTCGTGCGGCGGACCGGCATTCCCTTCTTCACCACGCAGATGGGGAAGGGCACGGTGCCCGGCGGCACCAATCTCTACATGGGCACCGCCGCGCTGTCCGAGCGCGACTACGTTCATGACGCGATCGACGCCGCCGATCTGATCGTCGCGATCGGCCACGACCCGATCGAGAAGCCGCCCTTCATCATGGGGCCGTCGGGCCCGAAGGTGATTCACGTTAGCTACACGCCGGCCAGCGTCGAGCTTGTCTACTTTCCCGATGCGGAAGTCGTCGGCGATGTCGGCCCGAGCCTGGAGCTGCTCGCCGACCGGCTCGAAGGCAAGCTGCCGCAAGCCGCCGCGCTACTGCCACTGCGCGAAAAGATTCTCTCGCAGATCGCCGACCGCGCCACCGAAGCGCGCTGGCCGCCGACGCCGCAACGCATCGTGCACGACATCCGGCAGGTCATTCCGGAGAACGGCATCGTCGCGCTCGACAACGGCATGTACAAGATCTGGTTCGCGCGCAACTATCGCACCCGCGTCGCCAACACGCTGCTACTCGACAATGCGCTGGCGACGATGGGCGCCGGCCTGCCGTCGGCGATGATGGCCGCGATGCTCTATCCGGAGCGCCGCGTGCTCGCGGTCGCCGGCGACGGCGGCTTCATGATGAACAGCCAGGAGATGGAGACCGCCGTCCGCCTCAAGCTCAATCTGGTCGTGCTGGTGCTCGAGGACAACGCCTACGGCATGATCCGCTGGAAACAGGCCGTCGATCACTTCGCCGATTTTGGCATGACCTTTGGCAATCCCGATTTCGTCCTGTACGCGAGGGCCTATGGAGCGAAGGGACATCGCATCGAGAGCATCGACACTTTTGGCCCGACGCTGGATGCCGCCTTCAAGGAGGGCGGCGTGCATCTGGTCGTGATCCCAATCGATTATTCGGAGAATGTGCGGGTGCTCGTCGACGAACTGCGGGCGCGGGAGAAGTCGAAGGCGTGAGTTTGTGCGATGCGGTTGCCTCCGTCGTCATTGCGAGCGAAGCGAAGCAATCCAGACTTTTTCCGCAGGGGCAGTCTGGATTGCTTCCTCGCTTCGCTCCTCGCAATGACGGAGTATGACGATCAACCAAAATGCGATAACAACTTGCATCAACCAATCTAATCAATCACAGGACAAAGACATGGCTCGCGTTCGCTGTATCACCGAGATGGGCATGGGTGTCGACGTCCATGGCAGGGACGCCACCAAGGCGGCGAAGCGTGCCGTCTCTGATGCCATCAGGCATTCGAGCCTCGGCTTCTTCCGGATGATTGACAAGACTGCGAACGACATGTTCGTGGACGTCACGATCGCGGTGCCGAATCCCGAAGCCGTCGACAAGGATGCGGTCGCGAAGGAGCTGCCTTACGGCACGGTCACCGTCAACGCGGTGAAGGGCGGACTGGAGATTCCCTCGGCCCCGGAACAGGGCAACGACCCCATCCTCATCGCCAATGCCGCCGTCATCGTCAGCTTCGAAAAGGACTAGGCCGGTGTCCAACAGTGACGTGACGCTGCTGGATCGCCCGATCTGGAGCGCGCTGACGACCAGCCACAAACATCTGGCCGAAGGTGGCCCGCGAGCGTTGCGCTATCCGGTGGACGTGACGCCCTTTGCTGACATGGTCGACATGTCCGAGGCGAGCTTTGCCGCGCTCCGTGATCTCCTGTCGGGCTCGCAGGTCGCCGCACTGTTCACACCGGAGGCCGTCGATGTTCCCGCAGGTTTCAAGGTCGTGCTGGCCGGACCCTGCGAGCAGATGATCGGTGCTCCGGCCGACAGTCCGCTTCGCGATGCCGAGATCGTCCAGCTGGGTGCGGCCGACGTTCCCGCCATGATGGCATTGACGGAGTTGACGAAGCCCGGTCCATTTGCGCGGCGCACGCACGAGCTCGGAACGTTTCTCGGCATCCGCGCCGGCGGCGAATTGGTCGCGATGGCCGGCGAGCGTATGAGGCCCGGCAATTTCGTCGAGATGACGGCTGTCTGCGTCCGCCCCGACCATCGCGGGCGGGGCTACGCGCAGGCGCTGCTGGCGGCGGTCGCGCGCCAGATCGAGGCGCGCGGCGAAATTCCGTTCCTGCACGTGTTCTCGAGCAACTCCTCGGCCATCGCGCTGTACGAGCGGCAGGGGATGTGGATTCGGCGCAGCCTGCACGTGACTGCGTTCATGAAGCAGGAATGAGCTGCGCCGTCCGGACAGGCTTCTCATCTGGCGAATTCACGCTATATCGATCCCGGCCATCATTGGGGAAACACATGGACGCCAGAACACCTGATGTTTCCGCCACGCGGACAGCAATGCAGCGTTACGTCGATCAGGAGATCATTCCAGGTGCATCCTGGGCGGTGCTGCGGGGCCGCGAGGTGGTCGATCAGCAATGCGTCGGTTTCGCCGATCGCGAGGCGGGCACCGCGCTGCGGCCCGATCACATTTTTCGCGCGTTCTCCAATACCAAGATCTTCGTCACCTGCGCGATCATGCTGCTGGTCGAGGACGGCCGGATCGGGCTCGATGACGTTGTCGCGAAATTCCTGCCGCAACTCGGCAATCGCAAGGTTCTGAAGCCGGGTGCTTTGAGCCTTGCCGACGTCGAGCCGGCGAAGAGCCCGATCACGATCCGGCAGCTTCTGACCCACACCTCCGGCCTCAGCTACGGCATCTTCGATCCCGGTATGGTGCTGTTCAAAGGCTATAATGAGGCGCGCGTTCTCAATCCGTCGACGCCGCTGGCGGCCATGATCGATCAACTCGCCGATCTGCCGCTGTCCTTTCATCCCGGCGCGTCCTGGGAATATTCGGTGGCGACCGACGTGCTTGGGCGTGTCGTGGAGCTCGTCTCCGGCAAGCCGCTCGACGCCGTCGTCAAGGCGCGCATCTTCGATCCGCTCGGCATGACCGACACTGGCTTCCACGTGCCGGACGAGCAGCAGGGCAGGCTGGTCGCGCTCTACAACGGCACGGATGTGCTCGATCCCATGAAGCCCGGCCTCACCCGGGCCGACGACCTGCCTTATCCGCAGGCCTATCGGCGGCAATTCCCGCGGCTGTCGGGCGGCGGCGGACTGGTCTCGACCTTGCCCGACATGCTCGCTTTGATACGGGCGCTGCTCCCCGGCTCGGATGCGCTACTGAAGCCGGAGACGCTGCGGCAGATGATGACGAACCAGCTGCCCGCCGGCGAGAACATCCGCTTCGCCAATCTCGGCCCGATCCCCGGCAAGGGCTTTGGCCTCGGCGGCGCCGTCACCTTCGCGCCGATGCCGTTCGATCCTCCCAACTCGACCGGCGAATTCCAGTGGGGCGGCCTTGCCGGCACCCATTGGTGGATCTGCCCGCAGGCCAATACCGCCGGTGTGCTGATGGCGCAGCGCTACATGGGCTTCTGGAATCCGTTCTTCTTCGAATTCAAGCGTCTGGCCTATCAGGCTGTCGGAGGCTGATCGCGAAAAAAATTGCACGTTCCCGCGAATCCTTTCCGGTCGTCGCGCCCTCTCTTGACGGCCGAGGCATTTTGCTTCGGCTTATGTCGGAGGATGGGATGGCATTTTACAGGAAGAACATCGGGGGCCTGCATCAGGCCGTGCGGATCGCCTTGGGCGCCGCGGTGGCCGTCGCGGCATTCGTCTATTTCACCGGCGCCGCGGCATGGCTGGTGGCGCTCGGCGGTGGCGGCTTCGCGCTGACGGGCCTCGTCGGCTATTGTCCGATGTGCGCGATGGCCGGCATCGGAAGAGGAGGCGTCTCGTGAGCGCCGCTGTGATCTCGCCGGACCTGTTCGAGGCCGCGCGCCTCGGCGATGCCCAGGCGATCGCGTCTCTGCTCGAGACGGCGCAGCCGAACATCCGCCGCTATGCCCGCGCCACCTGTCGCAGCTCGGCGGATGCCGAGGATGCGACGCAGGAGGCGCTGTGGATCCTGTTTCGCCATGTCGGCACGATCCGCTCATGGCTCGCGTTTTCGGCCTGGCTGTTCAGTGTTGTCCGCCGCGAATGCCTGCGGCTCGCCCGTAAGGCAGGCCTCGCGCCGGCGATCGAAGACGCAGAGGCGGAGGCGCTGTTGCTGTCGCGTCCTGAAGCCGATTTGCGGCTCGACGTCGCAGCGGCCTTCGAGGCGCTGCCGTCGCACTACCGCGATGTCGCGCTGATGCGCGACGTCAAGGAAATGACCATCGACGAGATTGCCGTCGCACTCGGCGCGACCCGGCAGACTGTGAAGGCCCGCCTGCATCGCGCCCGCGCGCTGATGCGCGAATACCTGACGAGATGAGCCGTGACCGATTATCAAAGCCCTGACGATCTGAAATCCATCCCGGCCTTCGTGGCGCTGGCGCCGGTCGAGGCCAACGCGTTCCTTGCGTTCAACCACGCGGTCGAGCGCAAGGACGGATTGATCTCGCCAAAATATCGCGAGCTGATCTCGCTCGCGGTCGCGCTCACCACGCAGTGCGCCTATTGCCTCGATGTGCACACGGCGCAGGCGGCGAAGGCCGGTGTAACGCGCGAAGAAATCGCGGAAGCCGCGCTGATCGCGGCGGCGGTCCGCGCCGGCGGTACGCTCGGCCATGCGTTGCTGGCACAGCGCCTGTTCGAGCGGCATCGGGGCGAGGAACTGGGATAGAGGAGCGGGCGGATGCCCGTCAGGGATCAGGAGCTTGCCAAACTATCTCGGCCTTGACGGATTTCACTTCGGCTGGGTCGCCGCATGGATCGACGAGTGCGGCGATCATGGCTTCGACTATTCGCCGGGTCTCGCGCGGCTGCTCGCGCTGCCGCATGCGCGCGCGATGATCGACATGCCGGTCGGCTTGAAGCCGAGCGGCTATCGCATCTGCGATTTGCGCGCGCGCGAGCTGGTCGGTCCCGCCGTGTTTCTCGGCGCGCGCCGTGATCTCTGGACATTCGCCGATATGCCGGCAGCCAATCGCCACTACTGGGAGCGCGAGGGCAAGGGCAGGGGCGTGTCGGCGCAGCTCTGGAACATCAGGGACAAGATCAGGGAGGTCGACGAGATCATGACGCCGACGCGGCAGGCGACCTTCGGCGAAGCGCATCCGGAATTGATTTTCTGGAATCTGGCTGGGCAGGTCCGGCTTGCAAAGAAGACATCGGCGGAGGGCCGCGAGCAGCGTATCGCGCTCCTGGAGCAGCGCGGCTTCGCGCGCTTGCCAAAATGGCTGACTCAGCGACATGGCACCGGCATCGGCCGTGACGATCTCATCGATGCCTGTGCCTGCGCCGTCGCAGCGCGCGACAGCACGCAATGTGTCGGCGGGGAGGAGGCCGATCCGCGGGGCTTGCGGATGGAGATCAATTATTGAGGCCGTCTGTGTGGCGGTTCGGGAAAAAGCTGCAATTATTTGAAGCTTGCAGGAACTGACGACGGCCGGCCCGCGTTCCCCTGCGAACCGACCAGGGAGAAGCTCGTCCGATGAGGGATGCCAGTCAATTCGCGACCGCGATGCTTGCGCTCGTCTTCACCGGAGCACTGCTCGTCACCGGCCAGCTCTTCATCGAGCAACGCGCACAGCGCGATGTGATGCACGCCACCAACCATTTGCTGCGGCCGTTGTGACCTGCGCGGGAAAATGATCTGACCACTCGACCTTGCGTCGTTCGTTCGCTCGCCTAGACTAGGCGGCATCTCGTGAACGAAGCCGGGGTCCTGATGTCCGATCTGTCCGCCTTTCCCATCACCAAGCGCTGGCCGGCCAAGCACCCGGAGCTGCTCCAGCTCTATTCGCTGCCGACGCCGAACGGCGTCAAGGTCTCGATCATGCTGGAGGAGATCGGGCTTCCCTACGAAGTCCATCTCGTCGATTTCGGCAAGGACGACCAGAAGACGCCGGAATTCCTCTCGCTCAATCCGAACGGCAAGATCCCGGCGATCCTCGATCCCGATGGTCCTGGCGGCAGGCCGCTGCCGCTGTTCGAATCCGGGGCGATCCTGCAATACCTCGCGGAGAAGACCGGCAAGCTGCTGCCGCAGGATGCCGCGCGCCGTTACCAGACCATCCAGTGGCTGCATTTCCAGATGGGCGGCATCGGGCCGATGTTCGGCCAGGTCGGCTTTTTCCACAAATTCGCCGGCAAGGATTTCGAGGACAAGCGGCCGCTCGAGCGCTACGTGGGCGAGGCCAAGCGGCTGCTCGGGGTGATGGAGATGCATCTTGCCGGCCGGCAATGGTTCATGGACGACGATTACACCATCGCCGACATCTCCATGCTCGGCTGGGTGCGCAACCTCATCGGTTTCTACGGCGCAGGCGATCTCGTCGAGTTCAGCCAGTTCCAATCCGTCGCGGCCTGGCTCGAACGCGGGCTGGCGCGTCCGGCGGTCGAGCGCGGGCTGAACATTCCGAAGCGGCCGTGAGGTTCGAAGCGGCTTGAGGCTAGAACAGCCGTCCGCCGTTCGGCACCGGCTTGCTCGGCTGCACCAGCACGACCTTGCCTTCGGCATCGGGGAAACCGAGGGTCAGCACCTCCGAGACAACAGGGCCGATCTGGCGCGGCGGGAAATTCACGACCGCAGCTACCTGTTGGCCGACCAGCGTTTCAAGCGGATGATTTTCGGTGATCTGGGCCGAGCTCTTGCGGACGCCGATCGCGGGACCGAAGTCGATCCACAGCCGCCAGGCCGGCTTGCGCGCTTCCGGGAACGGCTTTGCATCGATGATGGTGCCGACACGGATATCGACCGCGAGGAAGGCGTTGAAGTCGATGGTCGGCGACGCGGTCGCGGCTGGATCGTGGGTGACGTGCATGGAGTGTCCGTTCGGGGAGCTGGCGTCGTTCGTAACATTGTCGCGCGAACCGGAGTTGCGTACAACGCCGAAGCATCACGATACGACGCATGCGCGAGGACTGTCTTGCCCAATATCATCTACGGCATCAAGAACTGCGACACCATGAAGAAGGCGCGCGCCTGGCTCGACACCCATGGCGTCGCCTACGCGTTTCACGACTACAAGACGGCGGGCGTGGAGAAGGACAAGCTCAAGCAGTGGAGCGACAAGGTCGGTTGGGAGACGCTGCTCAACCGCGCCGGGACGACCTTCAAGAAGCTGCCCGATGCCGACAAGGAAGGCCTCTCCGAGAAAAAGGCGCTGGCGTTGATGCTAGCGCAACCATCGATGATCAAGCGGCCGGTGCTTGAAGTTGGCGGCAAGCTGCTGGTCGGCTTCAAGCCGGACATTTATGCCAAGGAAGTCACGACCAAGGAAGGCGGCGCCAAATCGCGCTGACCGCTAGTTCAGCTCGATGATCTCGGTGGGAACACCGGAGCCCTGCTGGTCCGCGAACTCGATCGGCTCGGCGGGCGCGATGCGGCCGGGGGTGCGATGGAACAGGTCGCGGTCGATCACCGCGCGCAATCTCGGGCGCGGCAGCGCGTCATTTCCGCGCATCAGATTCTTGATCTCGAAGCCGCCGTCCTCGCAGAAGGTCTTGAGCGATGCGATGATGTGACAGACCTTGCCGTCGGTCTGGAAAGGCAGCAGCAGGCGCTCATAGGCGACGATGCGGCCGTAGATGTCATCGATGTCGGCAACGCTGTAGACAGGCAGCCCGCGCGCCACGCATTCATGATAGACCGGCATCACCAAAGGCACGAGACGCGGCCCGATATACTCGTCGAGCAGAACGCCCTTGCCGGTGTGCCCATAGGCGCGAGAGATTCGCGTACCTTCGCTCTGGATGGTCAGACGCGGCGTCGGCGTCGACGCATCCACCGTATAATAGATCAGATCGGAGAGCTCTTCCTCGAGCCGCGCAGGCTGGTACTCCCAGATCGCCGGGGCCGTCTGCTGGCGCGCATAAAGCCGCAGCCACGTGTTCAGGAGATCACGCTGCCTGATCGACTTGACCACGGAAGGAGCCGCGCTTGCAAAATCCAAGACAATATTCCCGGCGAATAGAAATTCCGGACGCATGAAACCCGCGCATGATCCTCGCTGCGGGAAAATTTTCTATGAAGGCTGGCGTAGGGAACGAAAGACCGTTAACGACGGCTTGATGACCGGCGCTTTGCGAACCGGGAGGCCGGGCAGGCGCGACATCAAAACACGTCCGACTAAGGGAGCATAAGTCTCCCGGCCGGAGGCCTGACCTGCTCAGCTTTCCGCCTTGCCTAACCCCCGTCACCTCCGGCATATTCCGCGCCCGGAGGCGGCGTTCCGGATGGGCTCCAAGGAGTGGCTCCAAGGCCTCCGGAAAGCCGAAGCAACAAGGATAGCCACGCGCGTTGTGCGGGCAGGGGGAAAACTGTTTGGCCGATGAGTTCATTCTCGAAACGGAAGGCTTGACCAAGGAGTTCGCGGGCTTCTTCGCCGTCCGCGACGTTGCGCTCAAGGTTCGCCGTGGGAGCATTCACGCGTTGATCGGCCCGAACGGCGCCGGCAAGACGACGTGCTTCAATCTTTTGACCAAGTTCCTCAAACCGTCTGCCGGAAAAATCCTGTACAAGGGACAGGACATCACCGCGATGGCGCCCGCCGACGTGGCCCGCCTGGGGCTGGTTCGCTCGTTCCAGATCTCGGCGGTATTTCCCCATCTCACCGCGCTGGAAAACGTCCGCGTCGCGCTTCAGCGCCAGCACGGTAGCTCCTTCGATTTTTGGCGCTCCAAATCCGTGCTCAACCAATTCAACGATCGCGCGCGCGAGCTGTTGAACGATGTCGGCCTCAGCGAGTTTTCCAATACGCCCGCGGTCGAGATGCCCTACGGGCGCAAGCGCGCACTGGAGATCGCAACCACGCTCGCGCTCGACCCAGAGATGATGCTGCTGGACGAGCCGATGGCCGGCATGGGCCACGAGGACATCGACAAGATCGCGGCGCTGATCAAGCGCATCTCCGCGAAATATACCATCCTGATGGTCGAGCATAATCTGAGCGTCGTGGCCAATCTCTCTGACATCATCACCGTGTTGACGCGCGGGCAGGTGCTCGCGCAGGGCCATTACAGCGAGCTCACCAAGGACGAACGCGTCAAGGAAGCCTATCTGGGAGCCGGTCATGGCTGAGACTGCATCGGCGGAAGCTCCCGCAAAGGCCGCGAGCGGCGGCAACCTCCTCCAGGTCCGCAACCTCGAAGCCTGGTACGGCGAGTCCCACATCCTGCACGGGATCAACTTCGACGTGAACGCGGGCGAGGTCGTCACCCTGCTCGGGCGCAACGGCGCCGGCAAGACCACCACGCTGAAGTCGATCATGGGCATCATCGGCAAGCGCACCGGCTCGGTGAAGTTCAACAACCAGGACATCATCCGCACGACCTCGGACAAGATCGCGCGGATGGGAATCGCATTCTGCCCGGAAGAGCGGGGAATTTTCGCCAGCCTCGATGTCCGGGAGAACCTGCTGTTGCCACCGGTGGTGCGTCCCGGCGGATTGCCGCTCGAACAGATCTTCGATCTGTTTCCGAACCTGAAGGAACGGCTCAACAGCCAGGGAACCAAACTCTCCGGCGGCGAGCAGCAGATGCTCGCGATCGCGCGCATCCTGCGCACCGGCGCGAACTTCCTGATGCTGGACGAGCCGACCGAGGGTCTCGCGCCCGTCATCATCCAGCAGATCGGCCACACCATTGCGCGGCTCAAGAAGGAGGGTTTTACGATCCTCCTGGTCGAGCAGAACTTCCGGTTCGCATCCACCGTCGCCGACCGCTATTACGTGGTCGAGCACGGCAAGATCATCGACGGATTTGCCAATGCGGAGCTTGCCGCCAACATGGACAAGCTCCACACCTATCTCGGCGTCTAGAACAAAAAGATTCACAGGGAAGTAGCATGATCACAAAGTCGATTGCGTCGTTTCTGCTCGGCACGGCGCTGGCCGTGACTGCCACCGGTGCAGCCTTCGCGCAGGACAAGACCGTCAAGATCGGCGCGCTGTCCGATCAGTCCGGGCTCTATGCCGACCTCGGCGGACCCGGCTCGACGCTCGCCGCGCAGCTGGCCATTGAAGATTCCGGCCTGGTCGCGAAGGGCTGGAAGATAGATATCATCTCGGGTGATCACCAGAACAAGCCCGACATCGGCACCGCGATCGCGCGGCAGTGGTTCGACGTCGACAAGGTCGACCTCATCGTCGACGTGCCGAATTCCGGCGTGGCGCTTGCGGTCAACAACGTCATCAAGGAAAAGAACGGCGTCTATATCAACTCGGGCGCGGCGACCTCGGATTTGACCAACGCGCAGTGCTCGCCCAACACGGTGCACTGGACCTACGACACCTACATGCTGGCCCACACCACCGGCCAGGCGCTGGTGAAGGCCGGCGGCGACACCTGGTTCTTCCTGACCGCGGATTACGCCTTCGGCGCGGCGCTGGAGCGCGACACCACCGCTGTCGTTACCGCAAATGGCGGCAAGGTGGTCGGCGGCGTCAAGCACCCGCTGAACACGCCGGACTTCTCGTCCTTCCTGCTGCAGGCGCAGGCCTCCAAGGCCAAGATCATCGGCCTTGCCAATGCCGGCGGCGACACCACCAACACGATCAAGCAGGCGGCCGAATTCGGCATCGTCAAGGGCGGCCAGAAGCTCGCGGCGCTGCTGCTGTTCCTCACCGACGTCAAGGCGATCGGCCTCGAGACCGCACAGGGCCTCAACTTCACCGAGACCTTCTACTGGGACATGAACGACCAGACCCGGGCGTTCTCCAAACGCTTCGCCGAGAAGATGAAGAACAACGCGCCGCCCACCATGGTGCAGGCGGGCGTGTATGCGGGCGTGCGTCACTATTTCAAGGCACTGGAAGCGCTCGGCGGCAACCCGCATGACGGCGCCAAGGTCGTCGAAAAGATGAAGTCGATGCCGACGGAAGACGATCTGTTCGGCAAGGGCGAGATCCAGCCCAACGGCCGCACCATCCACAATGCCTATCTGTTCGAGGTGAAGAAGCCCTCGGAGTCCAAGGGACCGTGGGACTTCTACAAGCTGGTCGGCACGGTGCCGGGCGACCAGGCCTTCACGCCGCTGTCCGAGAGCAAGTGCGCTCTCTTGAAGAAGTAAGATAACCGCCCGCAGGCCATCAGGACTGCGGGCGACTTTCAGGTAACGCCGAAGGGACCGGGTGCGGGATCGATGCAGGCTCTTTACGCTCAGCTACTGGTGGGACTGATCAACGGCTCGTTCTACGCGCTGCTCAGTCTCGGGCTTGCCGTGATCTTCGGCATGCTCAACATCATCAATTTCGCCCACGGTGCGCTTTACATGATGGGCGCGTTCGTCGCCTATTTCCTGCTGAACCTCGGCGGCATCAACTATTGGTGGGCGTTGCTGCTTGCGCCGATCATTGTCGGCATCTTCGGCATGATCCTGGAACGGACCATGCTGCAATGGCTGACCGGGCTCGATCATCTCTACGGTCTGCTCCTGACCTTCGGCATTGCGCTGATCGTGCAGGGCGTGTTCCAGAACTACTTCGGCTCCTCCGGCCTGCCTTACGCCATTCCGGATCAGCTCAAGGGCGGCATGAATCTCGGCTTCATGTTCCTGCCGGTCTATCGCGGCTGGGTCGTCATCTTCTCGCTGGTGGTCTGCATCGCGACCTGGTTTCTGATCGAGAAGACCCGGCTCGGCGCCTATTTGCGCGCCGCCACCGAAAACCCGACGCTGGTGCGCGCCTTCGGCGTCAACGTGCCGCGCATGATCACGCTGACCTACGGCCTCGGTGTCGGCCTTGCCGCGCTCGCCGGCGTGCTGTCGGCGCCGATCAACCAGGTGCGGCCGCTGATGGGCGCCGACCTCATCATCGTGGTGTTCGCGGTGGTCGTGATCGGCGGCATGGGATCGATCATGGGCTCCATCATCACCGGCTTCGCGCTCGGTGTGATCGAGGGCCTGACCAAGTATTTCTACCCCGAGGCCTCCAACACCGTCGTGTTCGTGCTCATGGTGCTGGTGCTCTTGGTGAAGCCAACGGGATTGACGGGAAGGGCGGCCTGATATGACAGCCTTGACGGACGACACGCTGCCGGCAACCCCGCGCTCGATCCGCGACGAGATGATCGTGTTCGTGGTGATGGCGCTGCTGCTGGCTTCGGTGCCATTCACCGGAGTCTACCCGTTCTTCGTGATGCAGGCGCTGTGCTTCGCGCTGCTCGCCTGCGCCTTCAACCTGCTGATCGGCTATGGCGGCTTGCTGTCCTTCGGCCATGCGATGTTCTTAGGTACCGCCGGCTATTGCAGCGCGCATGCGCTGAAGGTCTGGGCGCTGCCGCCGGAACTCGGCATCCTCGTCGGCGTCGCCGGTGCCTTCGTGCTCTCGCTCATCACGGGCTATATCTCGATCCGCCGCCAGGGCATCTATTTCTCGATGATCACGCTGGCGCTGTCGCAGCTCTTGTACTTCATCTACCTCCAGGCGCCGTTCACCCATGGCGAAGACGGCATCCAGGGTATCCCGCAGGGACGTATGTTTGGCCTGTTCGATCTGACCAAGCCGACCGTGCTCTACTACGTGGTTCTGGTCGGCTTCCTCGCCGGCTTCCTGCTGATCTTCCGCATCATCAACTCGCCGTTCGGCGAAGTCCTGAAGGCGATCCGCGAGAACGAGCCGCGGGCGATCTCGCTGGGTTACCGGACCGATCAGTACAAGTTCCTGGCTTTCGTCCTGTCGGGCACGCTGGCCGGCTTTGCCGGTGCGCTGAAAGTCTTCGTGGCGCAAAATGCCTCGCTCACCGACGTGCACTGGTCGATGTCGGGCGAAGTCGTGCTGATGACGCTGGTCGGCGGACTCGGAACCGTGTTCGGTCCCGTGGTCGGTGCCTTCGTGATCATCGCCATGCAGCAATATCTGGCGGGGTTCGGCCAGTGGGTGACCGTGATCCAGGGCTCGATCTTCGTGATCTGCGTGCTCACCTTCCGCCGCGGCGTCATCGGTGAAATCGCGCATTACTTCCGGCGGTCGCTGTAAGTTATTGATATAATGTAAGATGTGTTGACACGCGACAGCGGTGGATGATCCGGCTCCACGGGCGTGAGGTGGCACGCGCGTGGATCGAAAATGGTCTATGACAGTTTCATGACGGCCCGCTTGGGCCAGGCCATAATCCAACCGGTAGTCTCTCCCCCATGATGCGATTGTTTCGCGCTTTCCTGCCCAAGGAAGAACGGTTCTTCGACCTGTTCGACCGCCACGCCCAGACCGTGATCCAGGGCTCGATCGCGCTCCAGAGCATGCTCAACGGGGGCGAGGAGACGCCGGTCTATTGCCAGCGCGTCAACCAGTTCGAGAACGATGCCGACAACATCACCCGTGAGGTGCTGACGGCGGTGCGCCGTACCTTCATCACCCCGTTCGACCGTGGCGACATCAAGAACCTGATCACCTCGATGGACGACGCCATCGACCAGATGCAGCAGACCGCCAAGGCCGTGATGCTGTTCGAGGTCCGCAGCTTCGAGCCGCCGATGCGGGAGATCGGCGGGCTCCTGATCGAATGCGCCAATCTGGTCGGCCGTGCGCTGCCGTTGATGCAGAAGATCGGTCAGAACGTGGCGATGCTGACCGCGATCACCGAAGAGCTGGGCAAGCTGGAAGGCCGCGTCGACGATCTCCATGATATCGGGCTGAAGGAACTCTTCCTCAAGCATCGCGACGGCAACGCGATGGATTTCATCGTCGGCGCAGAGATCTACGACCATCTCGAGAAAGTCGCCGACCGCTTCGACGACGTCGCCAACGAGATCAACAGCATCGTCATCGAGCAAGTTTAGGGCAGGGGCCACGCCGTGGATGTTGCGTTGGGTCTTCCCGTCCTGGTCGGATTGATCGCCGTCGCGCTGCTGTTCGACTTCCTGAACGGCCTGCACGACGCCGCCAATTCGATCGCGACCATCGTCTCCACCCGCGTGCTGCGGCCGCAATACGCGGTGTTCTGGGCCGCGTTCTTCAATTTCGTCGCCTTCTTGGTGTTCGGGCTGCACGTCGCCCAGACCATCGGCACCGGCATCATCGATCCCGCGATCGTAGATGCTCAGGTGATCTTCGCCGCGCTCGTCGGCGCCATCGTCTGGAACCTGGTGACATGGGCGCTCGGCATCCCATCGTCCTCGTCTCATGCATTGATCGGCGGCTTGTTTGGTGCCGGCGTGGCCAAAGCCGGCCTTTCGGCGGCGGTCTGGAGCGGATTGTCCAAGACGGTGATCGCCATCGTGCTGTCTCCGCTGGTCGGCTTCCTGCTCGCGATGGTGCTGGTTGCGATCGTGTCCTGGGCCTCGGTGCGCTCCACGCCCTTTGCCGTGGATCGCGCCTTCCGCATCCTGCAATTCGCCTCCGCTTCGCTCTATTCGCTCGGCCATGGCGGCAACGACGCGCAGAAGACCATGGGCATCATCGCCGTGCTGCTCTATTCGCAGGGCCAGCTCGGCGGCGAATTCTTCGTCCCCTTCTGGGTGGTGCTCTCCTGCCAGGCCGCGATGGCGATGGGGACGTTGATGGGCGGCTGGCGCATCGTTCGCACCATGGGCCTGCGCATCACCAAGCTGACCCCGATGCAGGGCTTTTGCGCCGAGACAGGCGGTGCCGCGACCCTGTTCATGGCGACCTTTCTCGGCGTTCCCGTCTCGACCACCCACACCATCACCGGCGCCATCGTCGGCGTCGGCGCCGCCCGCCGCCTCTCGGCGGTGCGCTGGAACGTCGCCAGCTCGATCGTCTATGCCTGGGTGATCACGATGCCGGCCTCGGCCATCGTCGCCGCGCTGAGCTGGTGGGCGGTCAAGCTCTTCGTCAGGTAACCAGCTTCAGTCCGACAATCCCGGCGACGATCAGCCCGATGCTAGCGAGGCGGAACGCGGTGGCCGGCTCGCCGAACAGGACGATGCCGAGCGTCGCGGTACCGACCGCGCCGATGCCGGTCCAGACTGCATAAGCGGTTCCAATCGGCAGCGATTTGAGGGCGAGCCCGAGCAGGATGATGCTGCCGGCCATGGCGCCGAGCGTGAGGACTGACGGAACGAGCTTGGAGAACCCCTCGGTATATTTGAGGCCGATCGCCCAGGAGATCTCCAGCAGACCGGCGACGAACAGGATGCTCCAGGCCATGACGACCCTCCATTCAAGGCAGGGTCGTCCCCGCGACTGGTGTGCTGTGGGAGGGGAAGGCCGTCCTCCCAACCCAAGCCCGATATGGGGCTGGCCGGAAGGCTCCGCAATCACCAGATGAGGCTTGATCAGGCTCATTTTCCCTGCCAAACGCTGCCGCAATGTCCGACATCGCCACCACAGCCGAATCGACGGCCCGTTCCTCGCTTGCCGCTGAAGTGTCGCGGCGGCGTACCTTTGCGATCATCTCGCATCCGGACGCCGGCAAGACCACGCTGACCGAAAAGCTGCTGCTGTTCGGTGGCGCCATCAATCTGGCCGGCCAAGTCAAGGCCAAGGGCGAGCGGCGCAATACGCGTTCGGACTGGATGAAGATCGAGCGCGAGCGCGGCATCTCTGTCGTGACCTCGGTCATGACCTTCGAGTTCGAGGGCCTCGTGTTCAACCTGCTGGACACGCCGGGCCACGAGGACTTTTCGGAAGACACCTATCGCACGCTCACGGCGGTCGATTCCGCCGTCATGGTGATCGACGCCGCCAAGGGCATCGAGGCGCGGACGCGAAAGCTGTTCGAGGTGTGTCGTCTTCGCGACATCCCGATCATCACCTTCATCAACAAGATGGACCGCGAGAGCCGCGACGTGTTCGAGCTCCTCGACGAGATCGAGAAGACGCTGGCGCTCGATACCACGCCAATGACCTGGCCTGTCGGCCGCGGCCGCGATTTCCTCGGGACCTACGACGTCGTCAATGGCGGCGTGCGCCTGCTCGAAGGCGGCGGCGCCAAGACCGGCGCGGCGCAGCAGATCGAGATCGCCGAGCTCGGAAAGCTCAACGCCAATCTCGACGTGTCGGCGGTCAAGGACGAGCTCGAGCTCGTCACCGCGGCTTCAAAACCGTTCGAGCTCGAAGCGTTTCGCGAGGGCCATCTGACGCCGGTTTATTTCGGCAGCGCGCTACGCAATTTCGGCGTCGGCGACCTGCTGCAGGGGCTCGGCAAGTTCGCGCCCGAGCCGCGCGCGCAGGAGAGCGACCAGCGCAAGGTCGAAGCCACCGACCCGCGCATGAGCGCCTTCGTGTTCAAGATCCAGGCCAACATGGATCCCAACCACCGCGACCGCATCGCCTTCGCGCGGCTGTGCTCCGGCAAGCTGAGCCGCGGCATGAAGGCGAAGCTGGTGCGCACCGGCAAGAGCATGCCGCTGTCCAGCCCGCAATTCTTCTTCGCGCAGGACCGTTCGGTCGCGGACGAAGCCTATGCCGGCGACGTCGTCGGCATTCCCAATCACGGCACGCTTCGCATCGGCGATACACTGACCGACGGTGAGGATTTCAACTTCGTTGGCGTGCCGAGCTTCGCGCCGGAAATCGTCCGCCGCGTGCGTCTCACCGATGCGATGAAGGCGAAGAAGCTGAAGGAAGCGCTTCAGCAGATGTCGGAAGAGGGCGTTGTGCAGGTGTTCCGCCCGCGCGACGGCGCGCCCGCGCTGGTTGGCGTCGTCGGCGCACTCCAGCTCGACGTGCTCAAGGCGCGGCTGGATGCGGAATATTCCCTGCCGGTCGAATTCGAGATCAGCGAGTTCCAGCTTGCGCGCTGGGTCTCTTCGGACGACCGCAAGAAGCTCGATACCTTCATCGCGGCCAACACCTCCAGCATCGCCGATGATGTCGACGGGGATCCCGTCTATCTGGCGCGGAACGAGTTCTATCTCGGCTACACCAGGGAACGGGCCGAGGGCATCGAGTTCACCAACGTCAAGGACGTCAAGAAGAAGGGGTAGGGTGGGGCTTCGCCCGTTCTGCAGCCACTCCCCCCGCTGTCATGCTCCGCGAAAGCGGGGCATCCAGCACGCCGCAGCCTCTCGGCTCAATCACAAACGCCTCTGGAATACTGGGTCGTCCGGTCAAGTCGGACGACGACACCGCGTGTACGCGCGAGCATGTGAACGCTTGCGGGCTTGACGGCTTCTCCGGCGATGCCACGTTCTGGTCATGTGGCGCGGCATCCTTGTTTTCCTCCTGCTGGCGATCTCGACGATCGCCGCCGACGCGCGGCCGCGGCAAATCAACCCGATTCCGTTTTCGCACGAGCCGTGCAGCGTGCTCGACGGCAGGCCCTGCACGCCGTCCTATTGCAGCCCGCTCGAGCCTGGTCCCTGTATTCCCGAGATCGACTATCCCTACGGCCAGAACCTCCAGCTCACGATCCAAAGCGTGCCACCGGAGGCGGATCGCGGCAAATATCAAAAGCCGGATCACGATCTCGATACGATCGGCGACCTCTTCGCCGAGCTGCGCAGCTGCTGGTCGCCGCCATCGGACAATGCGCGCGCGGGCATGCAGATGGCCGTGCGTTTCAGCTTCAACAAGTCGGGCGGCCTGATCGGCCCGCCGCGCCTGACCTTTGCGACCGCGGGCGTGCCCGCCGAGACGAGAACCACCTATCTCAATGCGATCAATTCATCGCTGAAAGCCTGCCTGCCGCTGAAATTCACCGGCAGTCTTGGCGGCGCCCTCGCCGGGCGGCCGATCGCGATCCGGTATGTCGACAATCGCCAGATCGGCAAGTAGCCCATCAGTTGCGACCCGCGGCCAATCGATGATACGCCATGGGCTGGGGCGCTGGTTGAGGGGAGAATCTCGTGGGTCTGCTGGTCATGATCCTGGGGCTTGCGCTGTTTTTTACGGCGCATGTGTTCACGACGAAACGCGAGGCGCGCGCGCAGGCCATCGCGAGGCTGGGCGAGGGGACCTACAAGATCCTCTATTCGCTTGCCTCGCTCGCGGGGCTCGCGTTGATCATCTGGGGCTTCGCGCATTATCGTGCGACGGGCTGGATCGACGTCTGGTATCCGCCGAAGGCGCTGAAGCACATCACGCTCGCGCTGATGCTGCCCGCGGTCATCCTGGTGGTTGCGTCCTATCTGCGCGGCCGCATCTATGCGACGCTGAAGCATCCGATGCTGGCCGGCATCAAGCTGTGGGCGGCGGCGCATCTTCTGGCCAATGGTGACCTCGGCTCCATCATCCTGTTCGGCTCCTTCCTCGGCTGGGCGGTATATGATCGCATCACGCTGAAGCGTCGCACCGATGGTGGCGGTCCGCCGATTCCGGTGGGCGGGGTCACCAACGATCTGATCGCGATCGTGGTTGGAATCGTCGCATATCTGGCGCTGGCGTTTGCGTTCCATCCGGTCGTGATCGGTGTTCCCGTGATCGGCGGCTAGCCGATCAGCACAAGACAGCACCGGCATGCCCATGCGCGGAAGGTAACAAGAGCAACAAGCCGAGGGCATCCCGATGGACTGGTCGCATTCTCAGATCCCGCCGATGCGGCTCGAGACGCGCTTTGGCGATCGCGTGGTGCCGGCCTTCGCCGACCGCCCCGTGAGCATATGGGCCATGATCGCAGATGCCTGCGCGCGCAATCCCGACGGCGAAGCGCTGATCTCGGGCGATGTCCGGCTGAGCTGGCGGCAGGCCGCGGAGCAGGCTGCGCGGATCGCGGCGGGATTTCGCAAGCTCGGATTGCAGCGGGGCGATCGTGTCGCGATCCTGCTCGGCAACCGCGTCGAATTTCCGCTGCTGCTGTTCGCTGCCGCGCATGAGGGGCTTGTCACGGTGCTGCTCAGCACGCGGCAGCAGAAGCCGGAAATCGCCTATGTGCTCGCCGACTGCGGTGCCAAAATCCTGATCCACGAGGCGGCACTTGCGGAGCGGCTGCCGGATGCACGGGATGTGCCCGAAATGGTCCATCGCATCGCCGTCGATTACGATCCGGCTCTGTCGCATTTCGCTGTGCTCGTCGACAACGCGCCGGCCGCGGCGCCGGTCGAGACGAGCGAGGAGGACACCGCGATGATCCTCTACACCTCGGGGACGACCGGCAAGCCGAAAGGCGCGATGCTGGCCCATTGCAACATCGTCCATTCCTCGATGATCTTCGTGTCCTGCCTGCAATTGACGCAAGCCGACCTTTCGATCGCGGCAGTGCCGCTCGGCCACGTCACGGGCGTCGTCGCCAACATCACGACGATGATCTGCTGCGGCGGCGCGCTGATCATCATGCCGGAGTTCAAGGCCGGCGAATATCTCAAGCTCGCCGCGCGCGAGCGCGTCACCTATACGGTGATGGTGCCGGCGATGTACAATCTCTGCCTGCTCCAGCCCGATTTCGAGAGCTACGATCTGTCGAGCTGGCGTATCGGAGGCTTTGGCGGTGCCCCAATGCCGGTCGCCACCATCGAGAAGCTCAAGGCGATCATTCCCGGCCTCCAGCTTGCGAACTGCTACGGCGCGACCGAGACCACGTCGCCGTCCACGATCATGCCGGGCGAGTTGACGGCGAGCCATATCGACAGCGTCGGCCTGCCGTGTCCGGGTGCGCGCATCCTGGCAATGGGGGCGGACGGGCGTGAGCTGCCGCCTGGCGAAATCGGTGAGCTCTGGATCCAGAGTGCCTCCGTGATCAAGGGCTATTGGAATAATCCAAAAGCAACGGCCGAAAGCTTCACCAGCGGGTTCTGGCATTCCGGCGATCTCGGCTCGGTCGACACGGAAGGATATGTCCGGGTGTTCGACCGGCAGAAGGACATGATCAATCGCGGTGGCCTGAAGATCTATTCGGCCGAGGTCGAATCCGTGCTGGCCGGCCATCCCGCCGTGGTCGAGAGCGCGATCGTCGCCAAGGCGTGCCCGGTGCTGGGCGAGCGCGTCCACGCCGTGGTGGTGACGCGCGCGCCGGTGGACAGCGAGGCCTTGCGCGCCTGGTGCGCGGAGCGGTTGTCCGACTACAAGGTCCCGGAAACGATGGTGATCACCGCGGAGCCGCTGCCGCGCAATGCCAATGGCAAGGTGCTGAAGCGGCGGCTGCGGGAGCTGTTGGGAGCCTGACCCGGCGAGGCGTCTCTCCGGGCTGTCCCGGTGGTTAACGCCTTGATCGGGCTCGCTTTGCCTTGCCACCGCCATATCGTTAGGGTACCCCGCCGCCACGTGGGGGACGGGATTCCTGACGCGAACGCTTTGGCGCGCGCACCCGGACGGGCATGGGATTAGCATAAGTGTCTGAATTATTTGACGAAGTCGACGAGGAAGTACGTCGCGAACAGCTCAAGAAGCTGTGGGACAAGTATTCGATTGTCTTCATCGCCCTGATGGTGCTGATCGTCGCCGCCCTGGGTGGCTGGCGCGCTTACCAGTATGTGGAGGCCAAGAAGGCTGCCGAGGCCGGCGCCGCCTTCGAAAAGGCCGCCGAGCTGTCCGAGCAGGACAAGCATGCGGAGGCCGAGGCGGCCTTCACCGAGCTCGCAGCCAAGGCTCCCTCGGGCTATCGCACCCTGGCGCGGCTGCGTGCCGCGGCCGAGGCGGCAGCCCGCGATCCCAAGGCAGGCGCCAAGCTGTATGACGACATCGCCGCCGACCGCAGCGTGGGCGGCGAGTGGCAGGATCTGGCAAAGATTCGCGCGGCCGGTCTCCTGCTCGACAGCGCCGGCTATGCCGACATGCAGCAGCGGCTGGAAGCCTCCACCGCGCCCAAATCGACCTTCCGTCATACCGCCCGCGAAATGCTGGCGCTGTCGGCCTGGCGCAACAACGACATGACTGCCGCCCGCAAATGGCTCGACGCAATTGCCGAGGATGGCGAAACGCCGCCCGGCTTGCGCTCACGCGCCGAGGCGCTGCAGGCCCTGCTGCCGCCCGTCGCGAAGAGCTGAGCCGAGAGCTGAGACGAGATACCGATATGCGCCGCACGCCACGCTTGATCGCAGCCGCCGTCCTGATCGCCTTCACGGGCGTGCTGGGCGGTTGCTCCAGCTTCGATCCGAGCGACATGCTCGACTTCCTCGATACCAAGAAGAAGCTGCCGGGCGACCGTAAGCCGGTGTTCCCGGAAGGCGTGCCGGGCCTCGAGCAGGGTGTGCCCAAGGATATGTACAAGGGCGCGCAGCAACAGCCCGATCCGAACGGACCCGCCGTCGTGGCCTTGCCTGTGGAGCCCCAGCCCGAGCCGAAGCCGGCGAAGGGCGCCAAGGCGAAAAAGACCAGGCAGCCGGCCAGCGCGGCCGTCGCGCCATCTGAGGCGCCCGCCGGCGAAGTCGATGGCGAGGCCCAGCCCGAGGCCGCACCGCCCGCGGCCACTCCGCCGCCCAGGCAGAAGATCGTGCGCAAGCGCACCACCGCGCCGCCGCCCGATCAGCCTGTCCAGCAGGCGCAGCCGACCCAGACCACCCAGCAGCAAACGCAGGGCGCCTTCCCGGCGCCGATGCCGAGCGGCAGCTTCTCGCGCTGATTTTTCATTTCATTGACAGGCGCGGCTCCGGCAGCGCACGAATGACCCATGTCCTTTAAGATTGCCATTATCGGCCGGCCCAATGTCGGCAAGTCGACGCTGTTCAACCGCCTCGTCGGGCAGAAGCTCGCGCTTGTCGATGATCTGCCCGGCGTCACCCGCGACCGCCGCGAGGGCGAGGCCAGGCTCGGCGATCTCGACTTCACGATCATCGACACCGCCGGCCTCGATGAAGGTGCCAAGGGTTCGCTGACCGCCCGCATGCAGGAGCAGACGGAGGCCGCGATCGCACAGGCCGACGCGCTGTTCTTCGTGATCGATGCCCGTATGGGCCTCACGCCCAACGATCGCGCCTTCGCCGATTTCGCCCGCAAGGCCAACAAGCCGGTGCTGCTCGTCGCCAACAAGAGCGAAGGCAAGCATGGCGATGCCGGCGCGATGGAGGCTTTCGCGCTCGGCCTCGGCGATCCCATCCAGATCTCGGCCGAGCACGGCGAGGGCATGGGTGAGCTCTACGACGCTCTTAGGGTGCTGATGCCGGAGCCGGTGGAGGAGGATGAGTTCGAAGATGACGAGCCGCTGACCGAGGAAGAGGCCGCCACGCGTCCGATCCGGGTCGCGATCGTCGGCCGGCCCAACGCCGGCAAGTCGACGATGATCAATCATCTGCTGGGCGAGGAGCGTCTGCTGACGAGCCCGGAGGCCGGCACCACGCGGGATTCCATCGCAGTCGAAATCAACTGGAAGGGCCGCGAGTTTCGCGTGTTCGACACCGCAGGTCTGCGCCGGCGCTCGCGGATCGAGGAGAAGCTCGAGAAGCTCTCGGTCGCCGACGCACTGCGCGCGGTGCGCTTTGCCGAAGTCGTCGTGGTGATGATGGATGCGCAGAACCGCTTCGAAGAGCAGGATCTTCGCATCGCCGACCTGATCGAGCGCGAGGGTCGCGCCGTCGTGCTCGCCGTCAACAAATGGGACCTGATGGAGAGCAAGGGCGGCGGTGCGATCTCGAACCTGCGCCGCGATGCCGATCACTTGCTGCCGCAGATCAAGGGCGTGCCGATCGTCGCCGTCTCCGGCTTGATGGGCGAGGGCATCGATCGATTGATGCAGGCGATCCAGGATGCCTATGCGCTTTGGAACAGGCGTGTGTCGACGGCGGCGCTGAACCGCTGGTTCGAGGAGGCGGTCCAGGCCAATCCGCCGCCGGCCGTGTCCGGCCGACGCCTCAAGCTGAATTACATCACGCAGACCAAGGCGCGCCCGCCGAGCTTCGTGCTGTTCTGCTCGCGCGCAGACGCGGTGCCGCAGTCCTATCTGCGATATCTCACCAATTCGCTGCGTGAGGCCTTCGAGCTACCGGGTACGCCGGTGCGCATCACCCTGCGCGAGAAGGCCAATCCGTTCGCCCATAAGCGCAAGCGGCCGTCGTGAGCAACGATGCCGGCGAGGCGATGGCGCAGGGCGCAGCGCCGGTCCGGCGCGGTGCGGTCGCCTTCATCTTCGTCACCATCCTGCTCGACATGCTCGCGCTCGGCGTGATCATGCCGATCCTGCCAAAACTGATCGAGAGCTTCGTCGACAACGACACGGCGCATGCGGCCCGCATCTTCGGCCTGTTCGGCACCGCCTGGGCGCTGATGCAGTTCGTGTTCTCGCCGGTGCTCGGCGCGCTGTCGGATCGCTTCGGGCGGCGGCCGGTGGTGCTGCTGTCGAATTTCGGGCTCGCGGCCGACTACGTGCTGATGGCGCTGGCGCCGTCGCTGCTCTGGCTGTTCATCGGCCGCGTCATCTCGGGCATTACCTCGGCGAGCATCTCGACCGCCTTTGCCTATATCGCCGACATCACTCCGCCGGAGCGGCGCGCGGCGGTGTTCGGCCGGATTGGGGCTGCGTTCGGCGCCGGCTTCGTGCTGGGCCCGGCGCTGGGCGGCCTGCTCGGTGATATCGATCCGCGCCTGCCATTCTGGGCCTCGGCGGCCCTGAGCTTTGCCAACGCGCTCTATGGGCTCTTCGTCCTGCCGGAATCGCTGGCGCCGGACAAGCGTGCGCCGTTCCGCTGGAGGAGCGCCAATCCGCTCGGTGCGCTCCGCCTGCTGCGTTCCAACGCGGTGCTCGCTGCGTTGTCCGTCGTCAACTTCATCGCGCAGGTCGCGCATGTCGTGCTTCCCTCGACCTTCGTGCTCTACGCCACCTATCGCTACGGCTGGGATTCGAAAACCGTGGGGTTGACGCTGGCGATGGTCGGCATCTGCGCCATGGTGGTGCAGGGGCTCGCGATCGGCCCGATCGTGCGCGTGCTCGGCGAGCGCAACGCCTTGTTGATGGGCCTATGCTGTGGCGCGATCGGCTTCGTGATCTTCGGCGCGGCGCCGACCGGGCCGCTGTTCTGGATCGGCATTCCCGTGATGTCGCTGTGGGGCATCTCCGGCGCCGCCATGCAATCACTGATGACGCGCCTGGTCGCGCCCGATCAGCAGGGCCAGTTGCAGGGCGCGACCGCGAGCGTGCAGAGCGTGTCGCAGCTCGTCGGCCCGTTCCTGTTCACGCTGACGTTTTCATACTTCATCGGCGCCAGCGCGCCATGGCAGCTGCCCGGGGCGCCGTTCCTGCTCGCGGCGGTCCTGATGGTGGCGTGCGTGGCGATCGCGGTGCGGGCGCTGGGAGCGGCGAGATCAGAACCGTAGGGCGGATTAGCGAAGCGTAATCCGCCACCTTGTCCGACGCGCGAGAAGAGGTGGGTTACGCCCTGCGGACTGCGCTTTGCGCAGCCGCAGAGCTAACCCACCCTACGACTTCTTACTTCTTCACCAGCGGGCACTCGCTGTCCTTGAGCGGCTTGGCCGCGTCTTCCGCCGCGATCGTGGCGATCTGCTTGTAGTAGTCCCACGGTCCCTTCGATTCTTCGGGCTTCTTCACCTCGAACAGATAGGCCGGGATGAGGCGGCGCCCGTCCGCGCGCAGCGGGCCGTTGCCGAACAGCGGGTCGTCGGTCGGCAGCTCCTTCATCTTGGCGACGACCTTGGCACCGTCATGCGGGTTGCCGCCGAGCGCGTCCATCGCCTTCAGATAATGCAGCACCATCGCGTAATTGCCGGCCTGGGTCATGGAGGGCATCGCATTCTTGCTGGCCAGCGCCGAGAAGCGCTTCGACCAGGCGCGGGTCTGGTCGTTCATGTCCCAGTAGAAGGATTCCGTGAAGGTCAGGCCCTGGGCGGTCTTCAGACCCAGCGAATGCACGTCGTTGATGAACAGCAGCAGCGCCGCGAGCTTCTGCCCGCCCTGCACAATGCCGAACTCGGCGGCCTGCTTGATCGCATTGGTGGTGTCGCCGCCGGCGTTGGCGAGACCGACGATCTTTGATTTCGACGACTGGGCCTGCAGCAGGAAGGAGGAGAAGTCTGCGGTGTTGAGCGGATGCTTGACACCACCGAGCACCTTGCCGCCATTGGCGGTCACGACGGCGCTGGTATCGCGCTCCAACGCATGTCCGAACGCGTAGTCGGCGGTGAGGAAGAACCAGCTGTCGCCGCCGGCCTTGGTCAACGCCTTGCCGGTGCCGTTGGCGAGCATGTAGGTGTCGTAAGTATAGGAGACCGTGTTCGGTGTGCAGGCCTTACCCGTGAGGTCCGCGGTGGCGGCGCCCGAATTGAGCAGCACCGCATTCTTCTCCTTGACGAGGTTGCTCACCGCGAGCGCCACGCCGGAGCTCGGCGTGTCCGCGATCGCATCGACCTTGTCGTTGTCGATCCATTGCCGGGCGATGTTAACGCCGATGTCGGGCTTGTTCTGGTGGTCGCCGCTCAGCACGTCGATCTTCCAGCCCTTCTTGAGCAGGCCGGAATCCTCGACCGCCATCTTGATCGCGACCACGGAGTTCGGGCCGCCGATGTCGGCATAGAGGCTGGACATGTCGTTGAGCACGCCGATCTTGACGGTCTTGTCCTGGGCGTAGGCGGATGTGGCAAAACCGAAGGCGGCACAGGCCAGAAGGGCCGCGGAGCGGCGCGCGAACGTCGTCGTCATAAAAGGTTTCCTCCATTGTCAAACATGCGGACAGCTCTCTTGGATGGGAGCCTTGTTCCGGCTGATGGCTCTACCGTGTCCCACGGCCGGCGGCAATGCGCCTAAAGCCGGATGACGCTGAGTCGGAGCGTCATCCCTCCGTTAACTTTTGGGCAAAATGCGTCGAGACGCTATTTCAGCGCGTCCGACGTCAGCTTGAATTTCTGGATGCGCTTTCCGGTGTCGACCTCGGCGGTATAGACGTTACCCTTGGCGTCGATCGCCATGGCATGCACCCAGTGGAATTGTCCGGCGTTGCGGCCGCTGTGCCCGAAGCTTCCGGCCACGCTGCCGTCCTCGCGCTTGATGACCCTGATCTCGTTGTTTTCGCCGTCCGCGCTGAGCAGCCAGGTCTGCTTCGGATCGGGCCAGATCGCGATGTCCCACACCGCGCCGTTGCCAAGCGTGTTCTTCTCGAAAAAGAACTCCTTCACGAAGGTGCCGTCCTTCCTGAACACCTGGATGCGGTTGTTGATGCGGTCGCAGACGTAGACGAGACCGTCATTGGCGAGCTTTACGCAATGGACGGGATTGCCGAACTGCTGCGACACCGGCGCTTTGGGATCGTACGCCGCCTGCTTGGTGTCGTCGGGCTTGTTGCCGTAGGCGCCCCAATGCCGCTTGTAGGCGAGAGTGGTCGCGTCGAAGACGATGACGCGGCGGTTGCCGTAGCCGTCGGCGACGTAGATTTCGTTGGCAGCCTTGTCGATCGCGGTCTCGGCGGGCTTGCCGAGCTGCGTCGTGTCGCTGCTGCCGAGGCTCGGCGCGATCTTGCCGATCTGGGCGACGAACTTGCCGTCGAGCGTGAATTTCAGGATAGCGTTGTCGTTGTCGGCATTGCCGCCGACCCAGACGAAGCCGCGCTCGTCGACCTCGATGCCGTGCTCGCGGCCGACCCATTCATAGCCTTCGCCCGCGCCGCCCCACGATCGCAGCAGATTGCCGTCGCTGTCGAATTCGAGCACCGGCGGCGCCGAGACGCAGCATTTCGAGCGCGGCGGGGTGAGGCTCGCGCCTTTCTCGTCGTCGGTGAGCGAGCGCGGCCGATGGATCACCCAGATGTGGCCCTGCCAGTCGACGGTGATGCCGCCGACCTGACCGAGGATCCAGTTGTTCGGCAACGGCTTCGGCCAGGAAGCATCGACCGCGAAGGTCGGGACATCGCTGGCGATAGCCGCGCCCGGAAGCGCAAACGCGATAGCCGCGATCAGGACGGAGAGGACGCGAGAGACATTTGCGAGCGCATTCGTTGAGCCTGCGCGATTCCGCCATGACGCCATGGCAACCTCCCTTTTTGGCCTGCAGCTTGCTGCCGCTTGAGCGCGGGCAGTCAATCGCGGGGAGGCCGTCAAGTCAATCAGGCCGGCGAGCGGAAGCTCATCAGGCTGCGGCTCTCGTAGTCGTAGAACTTGCCGGTCTCGGTCCAATCAGGCGCGCACATCGGCACGATCAATTCGGCGACCTGCTCGGCTGTATCCAGCGTCGCCGGATCCTCGCCCGGCATCAGCGTCGCGCGCATGCGGGTGCGGACGGGGCCGGGATTGAACAGGTTGACGCGCAGCTTGGTATTCGCGGTCTCCTGCGCCCAGGCGCGCGCCAGCGTTTCCAGCGCCGCCTTGGAGGCGGCGTAGGGGCTGACATAGGCGGTGGCTTTGTTGGCAGCGCCTGAAGTGACGAACACGGCCCGGCCCGCGTCGGACTGCTTCAGCAGCGGCTCCATGCAGCGGATCAGCTGGAAGTTCGCGGAAACGTTGACCGCCATCACATCGGTGAAGGCCTTCAGCTCGATATGGCCGATCGGCGAGGAGGGGCCAAGCACGCCGGCATTGCCGACGAGGATGTCGAGCTTGCCGTAGCGTTCGTGCAGGCCAGCACCGAGCCGCGCGATGCCGTCGGAATCGGTGAGGTTGAGCGGCACGAGGGTTGCGGTGCCGCCGTCCTTGCGGATCTCGTCGTCGAGCTCTTCCAGCCCGCCCTGCGTGCGCGCCACGGCGACGATATGCGCGCCGGCCTTGGCCAGCGCCTTGGCCGTGGCAAAACCGATGCCGCGCGAGGCGCCGGTGACGAGAGCGATGCGGTTGGCGAGGGGATTTGTCATGGCGGGGTTTTACAGGCGTAGATGGCCGGGACAAGCCCCCAATACGCCGTCATTCCGGGGTGATGCGAAGCATCGAACCCGCAATCCAGAGGTTGCAAGACAATCCTGCGGACCGCCCGGGATGACGGCTGCGCCGTCAGCTCGCCTCTGCCAGCAGCGACAATTGCCGGGGCTGCTGCTCGGTCTGGGTCTGGTCGGTGAGGTGGGTCGGATAGGCCCCGGTGAAACAATGATCCGAGAATTTCGGATTGGCGGGGTCGCGGCCGGGCTCGCCCATGGCGCGGTACATGCCGTCGATCGACAGGAAGGCGAGCGAGTCGGCGCCGATGATCTCGCGCATCTCTTCGAGCGAATGTGTCGCCGCAAGAAGACCACCGCGGTCCGGTAGGTCGATGCCGTAATAGTCGGGATAGAGGATCGGCGGCGAGGCGAGGCGGAAATGCACTTCCTTGGCGCCGGCATCGCGCATCATGCGCACGATCTTCTTCGAGGTGGTGCCGCGCACCAGCGAATCGTCGATCAGGATGATGCGCTTGCCTTCGATCGCGGCGCGGTTGGCCGAATGCTTCATGCGTACGCCGGATTCGCGGATCGCCTGCGTCGGCTGGATGAAGGTGCGGCCGACATAATGGTTGCGGATGATGCCGAGTTCGAACGGGATGCCGGAATGCTGGCTGTAGCCGACCGCCGCGGGCACGCCGGAATCCGGCACCGGCACCACGACGTCGACCGGCACGTGGCTCTCGCGCGCGAGCTGGGCACCGAAGGCCTTGCGCACCTCGTAGACCGAGCGTCCGTGGACGATGGAGTCCGGACGGGAGAAGTAGATGTACTCGAAGATGCAGGGCCGCGGCGCGATCGGCGGGAACGGCTTGTGAATGTCCTGACCGTTCTCGTCGAACACGATCACCTCGCCGGGCTCGATGTCGCGGACGAAGCGTGCGCCGATGATGTCGAGGGCGCAGGTCTCGGAGGTCAGGATCGGGCAACCATCGAGTTCGCCGAGCACCAGCGGGCGGATGCCGCGCGGATCGCGCGCGCCGACCAGCTTCTTGTTGGTCAGCGACACCAGCGCATAGGCGCCCTCGATCTCGCGCAGCGCGTCGATATAGCGCTCGATGAAGCGGCTGCGCCTGGAGCGCGCGACCAGATGCAGGATCACCTCGGTGTCGGTGGTCGACTGCATCATCGCGCCGTTCTTCACGAGCTCGCGGCGCAGCGTCAGGCCGTTGGTGAGGTTGCCGTTGTGGGCGACAGCAAGGCCGCCGGCATTCAGTTCGGCGAACAGCGGCTGCACGTTGCGCAGGATGGTCGCGCCCGTGGTGGAATAGCGGACATGGCCGACTGCCATTGTGCCGGGCAGGCGGTCGATCACCTCGCGGCGGGAGAAGGTGTCGCCGACGAGACCGAGGCGGCGTTCGGAATGAAAGCGGCCGCCGTCATAGGAGACGATGCCGGCGGCTTCCTGGCCGCGGTGCTGAAGGGCGTGGAGGCCGAGCGCCGTGATGGCGGCGGCATCGGGGTGGCCGTAGATGCCAAAGACGCCGCATTCCTCGCGCAGCGTATCCCCCTCCAGATCGTCTTGAAGTTCCAGCGCGGCCGGGCCGAGATCAAGTAGGGCGTCCTGGTCAGGATTTCGCATCTCGTCCGAGCCTCTCGTTAGGGCTTATCAACGCGCCGCGGGTTTCTCGATCAGCTTTTTAAGGCTGTCACGAGCCGGTTTGCTGTATCCGTCGCCACTGCCCGAAGGCTGCTGCTCGGAATCAGTTTGCTCTTCATCTGGTTTGTTTTTCTTGAATCTCTTCAAGATGGTGTTCTCGGGGTCGTCAGGCAAGAGGGCCATCAGCCAATCGCCGGTTCCCTGCAGCACCACGCGGGATTTGGCCCCCGTGACCCAGTCCGGGCGCTGCTTGTCCGGCACCAGCCAGGTGAAGAACAGGAACGCGACCACGACGATCAAAAGCCCGCGCGCGAGCCCGAACAGAAAGCCGAGGGTGCGGTCCAGCGCGCCGATGCGCGAATCCAGGATCATGTCGGAGATCCGGACCGTGATCACGGAGACCACGACCAAAGTGCCCACGAACACGCCGGCGACCACGACCACGCTCGCGACGGTATCGTTGTTGAAATAGGTCTTTGCGGTCGGCAGCAGCTTCGAGAATGAATAAAGGGTGACGATTGCCGCCGTGCCCCAGGCCGCGATCGACAGGATTTCGCGCATGAAGCCGCGAACCATGGCGAGCAGGCCCGAAATCAGCATCACACCGAGCAGGATCAGGTCGAGGATGGTTACTGGCATCGGCTGGTCTGGTCCGCTCGTACTTCAAGGTGCTCAGCGAATCGGTGCTTGGCCGCCGCCCTAAGTGAAGGCCAGACGACGTTCCCGGCAAGGCCGCAACCACGCAATCCCATGCTGCTTTTGTGACGGCTGTATAGCGGCGGGGGCGGGAGACGTCACCACCGGCTAACCCTCTCCACGGCGGAATCTTGCCGGTGTGGCATTTTTCTCTGCCGGCGCACTTGAGTCGCCCCGCCGGGAGCCGCGTGCGGCGATCTCGGCGACCAATGTCGTCAGGCTGTTGATCGCGTTCAGCGACAGGCCGGCATCGCCGCCGGCTTCGCCCCGGGCCGATTCGGGCAGCACGGCACGCTGAAAGCCGAGTTTTGCCGCTTCTTTCAGCCGGGCCGGGGTCTGCGCCACCGGGCGCACCACGCCGGACAGCGAGATCTCGCCGAAATAGACCGCATCGGTGGGTAACTGCGCATTAACCAGCGAGGACACCAGCGCCGCGGCGGCGGCCAGATCGGCCGCGGGCTCGTGGATGCGCAGGCCGCCCGCGACGTTCAGATAGACGTCGTGGCCGGACAGCTTGACCCCGCAATGGGCTTCCAGCACCGCCAGCACCATCGACAGCCGGCTCGGATCCCAGCCGACCACGGCCCGGCGCGGGGTGCCGAGCGAAGTGGGCGCCACCAGCGCCTGCAATTCGACCAGAACGGGCCTTGTGCCCTCGATGCCCGCGAAGACTGCGGTGCCGGGCGTGCCGAGATCGCGCTCCGACAAGAACAGCTCGGAGGGATTGGTGACTTCACGCAGGCCAAGCCCGGTCATCTCAAACACGCCGATCTCGTCGGTCGGCCCGAAACGGTTCTTCACGGCGCGCAGGATGCGAAATTGCTGCGAGCCTTCGCCCTCGAACGACAATACCGCATCGACCATGTGCTCGACCACGCGGGGGCCGGCGATCTGGCCGTCCTTGGTGACATGGCCGACCAGGATGATGGCCGCGCCGGTCCTCTTGGCAAAACGAATCAGGGCCTGCGCCGAGGCGCGCACCTGCGTCACCGTGCCGGGCGCCGATTCCACCGTGTCGGTCCACATCGTCTGGATCGAATCGATCACGATCAGCCGGGGCACCGCGCCCTCAGACAGCGTCGAGACGATGTCCTCAACAGACGTTTCGGCGGCGAGCTGCACCGGCGCATCCGACAGCCCGAGCCGTTCGGCGCGCAGCCGAACCTGCGCGACCGCCTCTTCGCCGGAGATATAGACGACGCGGTGCCCGGCGCGCGCGAGCAGGCTTGTGGCCTGCGTCAGCAGCGTCGACTTGCCGATGCCGGGATCGCCGCCGACCAGAAGCACCGAGCCGCGGACGAAGCCGCCGCCGGTGACGCGATCGAGCTCCGTCATGCCCGAGGACAGACGCGGGGCGTCCTGGGTTTTTCCGGACAGGCTCTCCAGCGCGAAGGTCCGCCCCTTTCGCTTGGAGCGGATCGACACCGGCACGCTGCCGGTCGTGTCCTCCTCCGCGAGCGTATTCCACTCGCCGCAGGACTCGCACTTGCCCTGCCAGCGGTTATAGGCCGCGCCGCAGTTCTGGCAGACGAAGGAAAGTGTGTTCTTGGCCATGGGGACAGCGAGTTCGGGACAGCGAGTCGGGAGTTTCAGGTTTGCTGATAGCACGGAATGACGGGTCGAGAGAGTGAGCCCGGGCGCATCCCGAAGCCCGGCTACGCCTGCGCGGCGTTCCAGAGCATGGAGAGGCCGGCCACGATCATGATCGCGTCCATCACCACGCGGAACATCTCCGGCTTCAGGCGCAGCACGAAGCGTTTGGCGATGAAGGCGCCCGCCATCAACGACGATCCTGCGACCAGGCCTTTGACGAACACGTCGCCGGTCAGCGCCCCGAACCGTTCGAAGGTCACGGATTTCGCGGCATAGAGCCCGAGCGAAGAAGCCGCTTCGGTCGCGAGGAAGGCGCCCCGGGACAAGCCGTAGAACAGGAATAGCGGGACGCTGAGCGGGCCGGTGGAGACGACGATGCCGGTGAGGTAACCGATGACGGCCCCCCCGATCGCCAGATGCCAGAGATTGGCCTTGAGATCGTGCCGCGCCAGCCAGTGGCGCACCGGCACCATCGCGATCAGGAAGACGCCGATGGCAAGATCGACGGCGTGCGAGGGCAGGGCCAGCAGCGTCCGCGCGCCGAGCACGGCGGCCGGAATGCCTGTCACCGAATAGGCCGCGCAGGCCCGCCAGTCGACCTCGCGCCACCAAGCCAGGATTCGTGAGAAGTTGGCCATGACAGCGGCCACCGCCATGATCGGCACCGCCTCTTTGGGCCCGTAAGCATAGACCAGCACCGGCATCAGCATGATCGACGAGCCCGTGCCGACGATGCCGGAAATGGTGCCTGCGACGAGGCCGACGATGAGGACGAAGAGGAAAGCCAAAACGGTCTCCACGAATCGGGAGAGTTTAGCCGCGGCCAGCGGCGCGGGCGATCCGCGAGGCGAGGGAACCCTATCTTGCGAACGAGAGCCGGCGTTAACCATCGCTGAGGTTCCAGCCTGAGCGAAATCGCTTCGAAGTTTCTTAAATTTTACTGGGTACCTCTCGTGGGCATGGTGACCTGGGGGAAAGAGTATGGGTAAGCGGGCCAAACGCGGAAAGGCGGAGACGTTCGCAATCCCGATGGCCGCAAGAGTTGCAATTGGCGCCGTGGCCGTCGCCGCCTTGGGGTACGGTTTGCTGTCCGGGCCGGCGAACGTGCAACCGACACGAAAGTCGTCCGCGCACGAAGCCCAAGCGTCGTCAACTCCGGTTTACGTCTCAACGCCAGTTCATGCATCACCGTCAGCCCCGGCTCCGGCTCCGCTTCCGGCCCCGGCGCCTCTGGTCGAACCGCCCAAAGCGGCCGACGTTCCCGGAGCATTCGTTCGGCAGGTGGTTGACTACGCCAGCCGCCAGACTCCGGGCACCGTGATCATCGATACCAAGAACACATTCCTCTATCTCGTTCTGAACGACGCGCAAGCACTGCGCTACGGCATCGGTGTTGGCCGCGAAGGTTTCACATGGTCCGGTGAGCAGACGGTGGCTCGCAAGGCAGAATGGCCGGACTGGCATCCGCCTGCGGAGATGGTCTCGCGTCAGCCCTATCTGCCGCGGTTCATGGCAGGCGGTCCCGGCAACCCGCTTGGCGCTCGGGCGATGTATCTGGGCGAAACGGAATATAGAATTCACGGCACCAACAAGCCCGATACGATCGGGAAGCGTGTCTCGTCCGGCTGTATCCGGCTGACCAATGAGGACGTCGTTGACCTCTATGATCGCGTGAAAGTCGGCGCGAAGGTGATCGTGCTTCCGACGACCGTTGCCCGCCGACCACCCCAGGGAGCGCCGGCCGACGCCGCTTTCCGATTACCGGACCCGGCATCGCCGTCGAACCGGCCCTCGGCAACTCACGCGCAGATGCCGTCATCTGGGCCGAAGATCGCCGAGGCCCAGTAACGCGTCCTCCATCGCCATCCTGCAACTGAGGACAAGGCGCCAATGCAAGGCGCCTACGAGGTCAGCTCCTGGCCCATCGCACCGTTTGCGTGTCGGGCGAAGTGTCTCGACCGGTGAAAACCTGCGTTTCGGAGTATGCGTAACCCATTGATTCGCCAGCGGTCGGCTACTGTGCATGGGGTTGTTTTTCAGGTTTTTGGTGAGTTGGCGCGCAAAGTCGGGGCTCGCAGCACTTGGGACAAGGCCGGCCGCGCGCTGCTGACAGCATGTTGGCAGCAGGGGCCGGCTACGACCATCTCCTGACAAAACGGAGAGTGGATCATGCCGATCGAGGCAAGCTGTCATTGCGGTGAGACGGTGTTCGAAGTGACGGAGGCGCCCTCGAGCGTGACCCGTTGCACCTGCTCGCTCTGCGCCAAGCGCGGCGCGTTGTGGGCCTATTACACGCCGGCGCAGTTTCGGCTGCTGTCGCCGCCGGAAAACGTTGCGACCTATCTCTGGGCAGCCGCACGGTCAAACACCATTTCTGCGCAAGCTGCGGCTGCGGCACCTATTCGGAGTCGCCGGACTGGTCGACCGGCAAGCCCGATTTCGACAATCCCAGGGTTGGCGTCAACGCGCGCCTGTTCGACGAGTTCGATCTGGAGGCCGTGCCGGTGACCATGATCGACGGCAAGAATTTGTGGTGAGCATGGGCTTCTCACGCATGTCTGCTGATCGTCCGTGCTCTTGAGGCACTCTTGAAAAGCTGATCTGTTTCCGGCCTGACGGAAAACGGGGAGGATGCCGATGATGCGTCTTTTCGCGCGAGTGATGCTCGCGATGTGTCTGGCCGTTGTAGCCGGTTTCAATGCGCAGGCGCAGACCAAGCCCAAGGTCACCACATCAGGACCGGATTTCCCCAAAGCCACGCTGTTCGTCGGCAACAGCTTTTTCTACTACAACAACGGCATGCCCGGGCATCTCTCCTTCATGGAGCGGGCTGCCTATCCCGAAAACAAGGCGGCCTATCGCAACACCATGGCGACGATCGGCGGCTCCGGCCTCGATTGGCACGACATGGAGAACCTGCTGCGGGCAGGCGGCCTCGGCGCCTATTCGTTCGACGAGCAGAACAGCGTCGTCTTCAACAAGCCGGGCAGGCAGTACGACGCCGTCGTGATGATGGATTGCAGCCAGTGCCCGATCCATCCGCAATTGAAGGACGCGTTCGCGACGTTCGTAAAGAAGGATAGCGAGATCGTCCGCGCCCATGGCATGCGGCCGGTCCTGTTCATGTCCTGGGCTTACGCCGACAAGCCTGAGATGACGGAAGAGTTGGCCGAGGCCTACACGATCGCAGGCAATGCCAACGATGCGCTGGTGATCCCCGCGGGCCTTGCTTTCGCGCGCGTGCGCAAGCTGCAGCCCGAGCTCAATCTGTATGCGCCGGACAAGCGGCACCCGAGCCCCGCGGGCACGTATCTGTCGACCTGCGTGACGTTCGCTGCCCTGACGGGCCGCTCACCGGTCGGCAATTCCTACACGATGGGACTCGATGCACCGACGGTGGAGCTGCTGCAGAAAGCAGCGTGGGACACGGTGCAAGAGTATTACGGGCGTTGACCTAGCGCAGCACGACCCATGCCGGTGCGTGATCGCTCGCGCCTTCCTCGCCGCGAACCTTCTTGTCCACGCCGGCTTTTGCCAGTCGTGAGGCGAGGGCAGGGCTGAGCAGGAGATGATCGAGCCGCAGGCCCGCATCGCGCGGCCAGCGGTTTCGCTTGTAATCCCAGAAGGTGTAGATGCGCTTCTCCGGATGCAGTTCGCGGATCGCGTCGCACCAGCCTTGTGCCACCAGCGAGGCAAAGGCCGCACGGCTCTTCGGCTGGATCAAGGCATCCTTGTCCCACGAGCGCGTCGGATAGATGTCGATCTCATCAGGCGCAACGTTGTAGTCGCCGGCGAGCACCACGGGCAGGTTCTGCTTGATCAACGTTCTGGCATGGCGCTTGAGGCGCGCGAACCAGTCGAGCTTGTAGTCGAATTTAGGTCCCGGCTGCGGATTGCCGTTCGGCAGGTAGATGCTGGTGACGATGACACCGCGTACCGCGGCCTCGATGTAGCGGGCTTCGTGATCGCCGGGCTTTCCCGGCAAGCGATCGCGGGTGAGAATGGGCTCGGCATTGCGGGCCAGGATGGCGACGCCGTTCCAGGTCTTCTGTCCACACCACACTGCGCCGTAACCGGCCTTTTCGATCGCGGCTGCCGGAAATTCGCCATCACTTGCCTTCAACTCCTGAAGTGCGACGACATCGGGCTTCGCCGTTCGCATCCATGCCAACAGATTGGGCAGACGGCGATTGATGTTGTTGATGTTGAACGTCGCGATCTTCATGTAGAGCTACCGGCTCCTGCCTTCCGTTACCGGAGAAACAATGTCCAAGTTGAGCTTTGCCGCTATCGCCGTCGCCGTTGCGTTCTCCGGGGGCGCCTCGGCACAATCATCCGATCCGCGCGGCGCGTGCAAGGCGGACTATGACAAATTCTGCGCCGGCCTTGCGCCGGGCGGCGGCATCGTCGCTTGCCTCAACAGCAAGCGCGATCAGCTCAGCGCGACCTGCAAGACGGCGCTGGACAGCAGGAAAAAGAAGTAGGCGGCGAGCCGCTCAGCCCGGCAGCGGCGGCGGGCTTGCGGGCTGTTCGATCGGCGGCGGCGCGGGCGTCTGCTGCTCGACCGCCTGCGCGGGAGTCGGCTTGGCCAGCGGCTCCACAACATTCCCCCCCTTGTAGATGCGGGCGTAGCGGCGGCCGAGGCTGGTCAGCACCTCGTAGCCGATCGTTCCGAAATGATGCGCGAGCTCGTCGACGGTGATGCCCTCGCCAAGCAGCGTCACCATGTGGCCGCGCCGCGCCGCGTTGGGCGGCAGATCGGTGATGTCGATCGCGATCAGATCCATCGAGACGCGGCCGGCGACCGGACAGCGCTTGCCGGCGACGATGACCTCGGCGCCGCGGGTGCCGTCACTGGAGCTTGCGGCGCGAAAATAGCCGTCGGCATAACCGACCGCGATGATCGCGAGTTTCGTCGGCCGCCGTGCGGTCCAGGTGCCGCCATAGCCGACGCTCTCGCCGCGCTCGACGTTGCGGATCTGCACGATGCGGGCCTTGAGATCGGCCACCGGCTGCATCGGATTGTCGGCCTCCGGCGTTGGGTTCACGCCGTAGAGCGCGGCGCCCGGCCGTACCATGTCGAACTGGAAGGGCGCGCCGAGGAAGACGCCGGACGAATTGGCGAGTGCCGCCGGCACGCCGGAGAATTCGCTGGCGATGCCTCGGAAGGCCGCGAGTTGCTTGGCGTTCACCGGGTTGTTGAGCTGCTCGGCCGAAACCAGATGGCTCATCACCAGCGTGATGCCGTGATCGCCGGCGTTGATGCGGGGGATGATGGCCTGCGCTTCCGCAAGCGTCAGGCCGAGCCGGTTCATACCGGTGTCGATGTGGATGGCGGCGCCACCGGTCCAGCCGGTGCGGCGGCAGAACACGTCCCATTCGGCGAGTTCGTTGAGATCGCCGATCACGGGGCGGCAGTTGATCTGGGCGTAGTGCTCGCCGGTGTTCTGGAAATAGCCGCCGAGCACGTAGATCGCAGGCTCCGGCACCGCCGCGCGCACCTTGCGCGCTTCCTCGATGGTGGCGACGAAGAAGGTCTTGCAGCCGGCCTTGTTCAGGGCACGCGCGACCTGCTCGGCGCCGCAGCCATAGGCATCTGCCTTGATCACCGCCGAGCATTCGGCCGGCACCGCCGTCTTCTCGAGCTTGCGCCAATTGGCGATGATGGCGTCGAGATCGACGGTGAGCACGCCGCCGAAGGTCGCGAGCGCGGCTGCCTGATTGGCCTCCGCGGAGAGGAGGCCGGATTGCGGAATGATTTTCGGGTCGGACGCCATTGTCATGGCGCCGTTTTACGCAAGAGGCCGGTCGGGTTCAACCCAGAGAACTCAGTAGTCGTTGCCGCTGCGGTCCGGCACCTGGCTGTCCGGCGCGAGGTCGCCGAACCGTGTGATCGACGCTTCGAAGGCCACATCGACGGTGCCGGTCGGGCCGTGGCGCTGCTTGCCAATGATGACTTCGGCCTTGCCATGCGCAAGATCCATGTCCAGACGCCATTTTTCGTGCTCGGGCGTGCCCGGGCGCGGCTCCTTGTTTCCGAGGTAATATTCCTCGCGATAGACGAACAGCACGACGTCGGCGTCCTGTTCGATCGAGCCCGATTCGCGCAAGTCCGAGAGCTGCGGCCGCTTGTCGTCGCGCGACTCGACCTGGCGCGAGAGCTGCGAGAGCGCAATCACGGGCACGCTGAGCTCCTTGGCGAGCGCTTTCAGACTGGTCGTGATCTCGGTGATTTCCTGCACGCGGTTTTCGCTGCGCTTGCCCGAACCCGACAAGAGCTGGATGTAGTCGATGACGATGAGGTCGAGGCCCTTCTGCCGCTTCAGCCGGCGCGCGCGCGCCATGAGCTGCGCAATCGAGAGACCGCCGGTCTCGTCGACATAGAAGGGCAGCGACTGGAGCTCGATCGAGACCTCGCGGATCTTCTCGAAATCGGCCTCCGAGATGCCGCCGCGGCGGATCGACGAGGAGGGAATGCCGGTGCGCTCGGCGACGATACGCGTGGCGAGCTGGTCGGCCGACATTTCGCAGGAGAAGAAGCCGATGACGCCGCCATGGGCGGCCTTCATGGTGCCGTCGGCCTGGAGTTCTCCGACATAGGCCCGGGCCACGTTGTAGGCGATGTTGGTTGCAAGCGACGTCTTGCCCATGCCGGGACGGCCGGCGACGATGATGAGGTCGGAGTGCTGCAACCCGCCCATCTTGGTGTCGAGGTCGCGCAGGCCCGTCGAGATGCCCGACAGCTTTCCGTCGCGCTGGAACGCTTTCGCGGCCAGATCGACCGCAAGCGTCAGCGCCTGCGAAAATTTCTGGAAGCCGCCGTCATAGCGGCCGGATTCGGCGAGTTCGTAGAGGCGGCGCTCGGCATCCTCGATCTGCGCCCGCGGCGCGAAGTCGACTGGGGCGTCATAGGCGACATTGACCATGTCCTCGCCGATGCCGATCAGGTCGCGTCGCAATGCTAGATCGTAAATGGTGCGCCCATAATCCTGCGCATTGATGATGGTGGTCGCTTCGGCGGCGAGGCGTGCCAGATACTGCCCGATGGTCATGCCGCCGATATCGGTGTCGGCGGGCAGGAAGGTCTTCAGCGTGACGGGCGTCGCGATCTTGCCCATCCGGATCAGGCTGCTGGCGGTCTCGAAGATGGTCTGGTGCAGCGGCTCGAAATAATGCTTCGGCTCCAGGAAGTCGGAGACGCGGTAAAACGCGTCGTTGTTGACCAGGATTGCGCCCAGAAGGCTCTGTTCCGCTTCAATATTATGCGGCGCGCTTCGATAGGCGGGAGTTCCGGCTTCGGGCGCGAGTTTGAGAATGTTCGAATCAGTCAGGGCCATGGTCGAGCGATAGCAATTTTCTGGGGCGGATGCGGGGCCGGGATAAAGCGCCGCCTCAGCCCAAAGCGGAAGCAAAAGCTCGCCGCTATCAACCGATCATTAAAATGGTGGATGATTGGCCGCCGCAGCATGCGCCGCGCTTGACGGACTTTCGTGGAACCAGGTCGCAGCTTGGAAGCGGCGGCTACCGCGCCGCGGAAAACGTCGGATGAAGTGAACCTGATAGGTTGACGGGCCGACATATCGAGACGCGCGCGAAATGACGCACGCTGGGCGCTTTCGGCTCGGTTCAGACCAGCAGGAGGTAGACCAGCGCAACCAGGGCCGCCCCGACGCCCGTAGCGATCAGGGCGTAATCGGTGCGGAGGTCGTCCTGCACGTCGAATGAGGTTTTGGTCTCGTTGCTCATGGCGACGGTCTAAGCCAGGGCCGACGAGACTTATGTGAAGCAGATCACATCTCCCCGGATTCTTTCGGGAGTAGAGCCGGGAACAGGCAAGCGGGCGGGGGGTTGTCTCCCCGTCTGCCATCAGGGAATGAGGCAAGCGATGCGGCCAGAACGGCAGCCCCGGAATTGGCGAAGCGAAGCAGGCAGCCGACTTTGGCTGTCGGGGCTGATCGCGGCCATGGAGCACGCTGAGCGGCCGGAAGTGCGTCGGGAGCCGGTCGCCCCCGAAATCCTGAAGGCGCTGCGGATGCAATTGGCCTTAACGGCGTCTTTCCGGTCCGCTCCGATTTCGACCCTGCGCCACTAGGATTTATTCACCAGCCAGCTTCAGCCTCGGCTTGGCGCCGGCTTCGATGGCCCGCAGCCGGGCTTCTTCACGCGCGATGTAATTGCGTGTCATCGGCACGACGCCCTGACGCCGCGTGAGTTGAATCTGGAAGTTCATCATATCCTGCTTGCGGAACGTCATCTCGCTGGCAGCCAGATAAAATTCCCACATCAGCGCGAAGCGCTCGTCATACAGCTGCACGGCTTCTTCGCGCCGCGCGATGAAGCGCTCGCGCCATGCCTTCAGCGTTTCGGCGTAATGCAGGCGAAGAATCTCGATGTCGCAGACCAGCAGGCCCGCGCGCTCGATGGCTGGCAGCACCTCCGAGAGAGCAGGGATGTAGCCGCCGGGAAAGATGTATTTGGCGATCCATGGATTGGTGGAGTCCGGGCCCTGCGAACGGCCGATCGAGTGCAGCAGCATGACGCCGTCCTTGTCCAACAGCTCGGCGCAGCGCTGGAAGTAGGTCTCGTAGAAGCGAGCGCCGACATGCTCCAACATGCCGACCGAGACGATGCGATCGAACGGGCCGGCGATGTCGCGATAGTCCTGCAGCAGGAATTTGGCCGATCTGGTCAGGCCCTTTTCGGCTGCGCGCGCATTGGCGATCTGCAACTGCTCGGTCGACAACGTGATGCCGGTGACGTCAGCACCTGCGATCTCGGCGAGATAGAGCCCAAGTCCGCCCCAGCCCGAGCCGATGTCGAGGACGCGCTGGCCGCCTTTGACGAGCAGCTTTGCGGCGACGTGACGTTTCTTAGCGAGCTGCGCATCGTCGAGCGTGCTCTCCGGCGTCTCGAAATAGGCGCAGCTATATTGCTTGTCGGCGTCGAGGAAGAGCGAATAGAGCCTTGCATCGAGATCGTAATGATGTGCGACGTTGCTGCGGGAGCGCGGGCGCGGATTGAACTGCTTTAGGTGCCGCACCAGATAGCGCAGGTGCCACCAGGGTTTTGCCCAGTGCGGCAATAGGTCGGGTTGATCGAGCAGGATCGCGAGGGCATCAGCTATGGTGCCGCGCTCGACCATGAACTCGCCGTCCATGTAGGCCTCGCCAAGCCCGAGTTCGGGATTGACGAGGATCTTCCGCTCTGCGTCCGCGGTGACGAAGCGGACCGAAACCGGTTGGCCCGAGCCGTCGCCGACGGTGAACTTCGAGCCGTTCGCCGTGGTCACCGTCATCGACCCGCGGCGGATGAACTGAGACAGGAATTGACGCAACAATCGGTCCATCGGCACCCATCCTCTCGAGCGAACCCGAAGAGATGCGACTAACCCGGCCTTCACACCCTACGCCCGGCAATCTCAGCGGTTCCTATGCGTTTGCATCCAAATCTAGTGAGGTGTCCGGGGCCCGCTATTGCGCTGTGCTCAAAGCGGATATTCCAAAACCGCTTAATCACATCCTTGCGCGCGGAGCCTGCTTCCATTCGCGGCTCAATCGGATAAAAGGTGACCCGCCGTGGCGCCGCCTGCCGGCTGCACCTCTCGGAATTCAATGGAGATGATGGGAATGTCGAGCCGAGCGCTCAGCCTCGCGATGATCTTGCTTCTGATCGGCTTCGGCTCGACCGAGACCGTTCTCGCGCAGGCGACGAACCTCGAGGCCGGCAAGGCCCCATCCCAGCTTTTCGCGCAGACCTGCAATGCATGTCACAAGAGCCCGCGTGGCCTGTTGAAGACGGTGGCGCCGGGCTCGCTGCCGGGCTTCCTGCGTCAGCATTACACGACCAGTTCCGACATGGCCGGCGTGCTCGCCTCCTACCTTGTCTCCAATGGAGCCACCGACACCCGCTACCAGGCCAAAGACGGCAAGGACAAGAAAGACGGGGCCAGGGACAAGGACAAGGAAGCCAATACCAATCCCGCGCAGCCCCCTGAACATCAGGGCCGTCGGCAACGTTCTCAGGAATCCGCCAAGCCGGAAGGCGAAGCTGCCGCTCCCGCCGCCGAGGGCGCGCGTCAGAAGCGCGCGGCGCGGCCGGTTGAAGAAGGAACGAAGGAAGGCGCGAAGCCCGAGGGCCAGGCTGCACCCGAAGGGCGCAAGGCCAAGCGTCTCGGCAAGCGCGGCAAGCCGGGAAGTGATGAGGCACCGAAGGTCGATGCCGCGGCGCCGGCGGCAGACGACAAGAGCGAGCCGAAGGTCGAGCCCAAGCCCGAGACTGCAAAGGGGGACACCGGCGAGGCCAAATCCGAAAGCAGCAAATCTGACGGCAGCAAGCCGTCCGAGAAGCCCGCCGAGGCCAAGCCGGAAAGCGCCAAGGTTGAGCCGCGCGGCAGCGAGGCTCCGGCGTTGCGGCCCGATCCGGTGCCGCAGGTGACGCCGGCGGCACCGTCCGCCGCGAAGCCCGCCGAGCCGGCTGCGCCCAAGGCGACGGAAGAGGCTGCTCCCAAGCCCGCCGCGAGGTCCGAACCGCCAGCGAAGTCGCAGGAGCCGGCGCCGCCCGCGACCGCTGCGGCGCCACCGGCGCCAGCCGAATCGTCGGGTCCGCCAACGCCGCCGATTTCGCGATAAACGAACACGTTTTTTAGACATGCGAAGGCCGCGCTCTGGCGCGGCCTTCGTCGTCTTGACCGTATCTAGAGTGTTGCTCTAGAGTAGCTCTCTAGGAGCGTTCATGGCGGCTGGTGTGCGCGAGGATTTGTTGGCGGCGGGGCTTTTCGTCTTCGATCGCGTCGGCTTCGAAGCTGCCACGGTGGCTGCGATCCGCGCCCGGGCGCGCGCTTCCAACGGCAGCTTCTTCCACGTCTTCGGCTCGAAGAAGGAGCTGGCGGGTGCGCTGTTCCTGGAGGTGCTGCGGCACTATCACGCCGCGATGCTGGCAGCACTCGATCCTCTTCCCGATGCCGAGCAGGGCATCGATCGCTTGATCCGGGCGCATCTGGACTGGGTCGTCACCAGCCGGCGCGAGGCGCGCTATCTCTTCGAGATCTCACGCGGCGAATGGGGCGAGAACGTTCGCGATGCCCAGCGCGCGCAGAATGCGCGCCTTGCCGAAGGCATCGAGTGCTGGCGCGCGCCGCTGGTCAGACGCGGAGAGCTCTTGCCGATGACGCCGGTCATGTTCGTCAGCCAGCTCATCGGTCCGGCGCAGATTTTTTGCCGCGCTTTCCTGTCGGGACGCGACCGCGCCGATCCGCGCGCCGAGACCGACACGTTGATCGCCTGCGCCAGCCGCGCGCTACGGCCGCTCGATCGAATCAACAAGCAATAAGGAGAGGCCTCATGCGCCCCGAAGCAGATCCCGAATTCGGACCAATCGCCGAGCGCATCCACGCCAATGTCGGCCGGCAGGGCTTTATGAATCTGGTCGGCGCCGAGCTGTCCGAATTGTCGCGCGGCACCTGCACGATCGCGGTGCAACGCCGGCCGGAGCTGTTGCAACAGCACGGCTTCTTCCATGGCGGCGTCACCGCGTTCCTGATCGACAACGCCACGACGATCGCAGCCGCGACTTCGCGCGGCCAGCCGGCGCTGACGGCGGAATACAAGCTCAATCTGTTGTCGCCCGCGGCCGGCGAGAAGCTGATCTGCCGGGCGAGGGTGATCAAGCCGGGGCGTCAGGTCTCCGTGGTCGCAGCCGACGTTTTCTGCGTCAGCGACGGCGTCGAGAAGCATACGGCAACGGCGCTCGCTTCGATCGCGATGCTGGGCGAGGACGTTGCCGCCAAAACGAAAAGCCCGGCCGCCTGAGGCGGCCGGGCTTCGCAAGCCTTGCGCGGACGCGAAGCTTACTTCTCGGTCTCTTCCGCAGCCGGCGCCGGTTCGGCGTCGTCCTGCTGTGCTTCCGGGTCGAAGAACTCGCCGGCGGCTGCGATCGCTTCGGCCGCAGCATCCCGGTCTTCGTTGCGGGTCGAGATATCCTCGCCGCGGTTGATGCGCTCTGCCTCGTCCTGGCTGCGCGCCACGGTGACACTGATCTCGACCTCGACCTCGGGGTGGATGGCGACCGTGATGGTGTGCTTGCCGATGGTCTTGATCGGCGCGTCGAGCTGAACCTGCGGGCGGGACAGCGAAACACCGTCGGCTTCGAACGCCACGACAATGTCGCGCACGTTGACCGAGCCGAACAGTTGGCCGGCTTCCGAAGCCTGACGGATCACGATGATGTTCTTGCCCTGGATCTTCTCGGCGACCTTGGATGCCTCGCCCTTGGACTCAAGGTTGCGAGCCTCGAGCTCGGCCTTCATGCCGTCGTACTTGGCGCGGTTGTCGGCGGTGGCGCGCAGCGCCTTGCCGCGCTTGAGCAGGAAATTGCGGGCATAGCCGTCGCGAACCTTCACGACTTCGCCCATGTGACCGAGCTTGTTGACGCGCTCCAGCAAAATGACTTCCATATTCGTTCTCCTTTGATGTGTTGGGTGAGTTGGAATTTCGAATTTGAACTTTCGGACTTAAACTCAAGAGGTCGGCAGCGGCGGCGGCTGGCGCGTACGAAGGAAGCGTTCGCGGAGGCCGAACACGGCATCCGCGAGGCCAAGGATCACCATCGCGATGACGGGCCATCCGAACACGACCACGACGGCGTAGGTCGAGCCGAGCCAGAAGGTGCGGCTCTTCAGCGCCAGCGTCAGCGTATGCAGTACGGCAAAGCCGGTCAGCGCATATCCCATCATCAGCGCCGCCGTCGCGATCTGCGCCACGATCGCAAGCAGTCCGCCGGTGAAGCAGAAGGCGAGCGCGATGCAGAGCGCCACGAGCGTCATCGGCGGCAGCTCCGCCGTCATCAGGTCCGGCCATGGGCGCCGCAGCCGGCCCGACGTCGCCGTCACCTTGGTGCTGAGCCAGAGGTTGAGGGTCAGCGTCATCATCGCGACGATGGTGGCGCCGGCCGGCAAGATCCGCAGCAGTGCGCCGACGAATTGGTCGGTCTCGCCGGAGCTCTGCGGGTCGGTGGCGCGGAGGAGGCGCATCAGGCCACGGCGCAGCGTTCCGGTGATGGTCTCGGCGTCGGTGCCGAGCGTGAGCAGGGCGGCCATCGTGGTCAGTGTGGCGAAGCCCGCGATCCACAGCAGGATGCGGCCGACCGGATACCACTCGAGCACAGGCTCATTGGGCGGCTCGGCGGCGGCCTCCGGCGCGGCAGGTCCGACCGGCCGGCTGAGCAGGACGAGATGGCCGAGCCACCAGGCCGGCAATGCGACGGTGAGGGCGAAGGCGATGCAGTAGGGCAGGCCGAACAGCGCGCCGAGGCCTACTGCGGCGGCGATGCCGCCGAGGCTCGCGCAAAGCGGTCCCCAGCCGATCGCGGCGACCATCAGCGGCAGCGGTGCGAGATAGAACAGGACGAGCGAGATCAGCGCGCCCGAAATGATCGAGGCGAACATCAGGGCCGACGCAGCGCCGGCGATCAGGGCTATCAGTCCAAAGGCCATCATCAGCTGTCCCGCTCCCTTCGAGCGGTTAGAGGCATCTCGCCCCAACCATCGGCGACCGGACGACCCGGAAGCCTTATGAGAAACTAGGTCGTACGGCCGGCGGCGATGTCGCCGCCGGCCGTATTCGTCTTAGCGAATGACGTAGGGCAGCAGGCCCAGGAACCGCGCGCGCTTGATGGCGCGGGCGAGCTCACGCTGCTTCTTCGCGGACACCGCGGTGATGCGGCTCGGCACGATCTTGCCGCGCTCGGAGACGTAACGCATCAGCAGCTTGGAGTCCTTGTAGTCGATCTTCGGAGCATTCGCGCCCGTGAACGGGCAGCTCTTGCGACGACGGAAAAACGGACGGCGTGCACCAGCTTCAGCCATTGTTCTTACTCCCCATCCGTCGTGGTGGTGGTGGTGGTTTCAGCGTCTTCGCGCGGACGGCGCGGACCGCGGTCACCGCGGAAGCCGCCACCTTCACGATCGCCACCACGGAAACCACCCTCGCGGTCGCCACGGAAGCCACCGCCTTCGCGATCGCCACGGAAGCCGCCGCCACGGTCGTCACGCTCGCGGTCACGGTCGGCCTTGCGCATCATCGCGGACGGACCTTCCTCGAGCTCCTCGACGCGGACGCTGAGATAGCGGATCACGTCTTCGCTGATGCGCTCCTGGCGCTCGATCTCGGCGATCGCCGCGGACGGCGCGTCGATATTGAGCAGCACGAAATGCGCCTTGCGGTTCTTGTTCATGCGGTAGGTGAGGGAGCGCACGCCCCAATTCTCGGTCTTGACAACCTTGCCGCCGAGACCCTCGACAATGCCGGTCATCTGCGCAGTCAGCTCTTCAACCTGCTGCGTGCTCGCGTCTTGGCGCGCGAGAAAAACATGCTCATAGAGAGCCATGGAAGTCCTTTCCTCATGTTGGCGCATCGCCCGGCGTCAAGCCCTTAAGAGGCCTTCGGAAAGGACTCTGGGATTAAGCTCAGAAGGCGGAAACACGGGACGACGGGCCGACTGGCCCTGCCACACCAAAATCACGAATGATTTGCTGAGACCGTCCGTTCAGCTCCCGGCCGGGGTCTGCGGATGGGCGCGTTATACGGATTTCGGCTGACTTGGCAAGGTTTTTGGCAAGGTTGCAGGGGCGTCTTCAGCGCGGAGGGTTTCGATGCGGGCGGCGGACTCCGCCGCCGGCTACCACCACCGGCTTGATTTGTTTGTTTGTATATCATACAAACAAGTCTAACGGGAGCGAACCCCAATGGCAGAAAAGCCGGCCCATGAGCCGCTCGAGGCGGCAGGCGACCCCAAGCACGCCGTCCGCGCCACGCGGTCGGCCGGCCGCAAAATGCGCTCGCTGCTCCTGGATGCCGCGAGCCCGCTGTTTCGAGAGCGGGGGCTGTCGGGTACGGCGATCACCGACATCGCAGCCGCTGCGAACGCGTTCCCGAGCCAGATCACCTATTACTTCCGCACCAAGGAGGCGCTGTTCGTCGAGTGCGCCTGCCGCGAGCTGCTGTACCTGGCGCGAGCGACCGAGCAGGCGGCGCTGAAGGCGCGCACGCCTCAGGATTATACCCACGCGCTGGCCGAGACCGTTACGGCGAGCGATTCGGTGACCTTCTTCGCCGAGGCGCTGACGCTGACGCGGCGGCGCCAGGATCTCGCGCCGCTGGTCGAGCGCACGATCGAGCGCCTGCACAGCGAAGGTGCGCGGGCCTATGCGAGCCAGGTCGCACGACACGGCTGGCGGTCCCTGCGCGCGCCCGATGAGAGTTCGCGGCGGTTCTGGGCCGTCGCCATCGGCGTCATCCTCGAGGGCTACGCTATGGGCCGTTCGCCCGAGGCGCTGTGCGCCGAGATGCTGCGCGTACTGGGCGAACAGGCGAAATCCAACAATGACACCGCGCGGCTGCGCCTCGTCGACGCGCGCGACGCATCGAGTGATTCGAAATGAGGAGAGTTAGGCCATGACTGCGCTTCGCATGCGTGCCCGCGATTTCCTGACCGACGATCAACTTGCCGACGTGCGCCGGCGCGTGACCTGGAAAGGCGTCGCGCTAATCGCGCACGCCTGGGCGCTCATCATCGCTGCAATCGCCCTGGTCGCGTGGTGGCCCAACCCGATCACCTATGTGTTCGCGGTCGCCATCATCGGCTCGCGCCAGCTCGGGCTCGCGATCCTCATGCATGACGGCGCGCATGGCTGCCTCTCCGCCGACGAGAAAACCAATCTGGCCCTGAGCCAGTGGTTCTGCGCCTATCCTCTGTTTGCGGAGACGCGCAGCTATCGGCGCTATCATCTTCAGCATCATGCGCGCACCCAGCAGGAGGATGATCCTGACCTCGTGCTGTCGGCGCCGTTCCCGATCACGAAGCTGAGCTATCGCCGCAAGTTCATTCGCGACCTCACCGGGCAGACCGGCTACCAGCAGCGCAAGGCGCAGTTGCTCAATGCGCTGGGGCTGAGGGACTGGTCGTTGCGGCAGCGCGCGGCGCATTTTTGGGAGAAGCTTGGCCCGCAATGTCTGGTCAATGGCGCGATGTTCGCCGCGCTCACGGCGGCCGGCGTATGGTGGGCCTATCCGCTGCTATGGCTGGTGCCGCTCCTGACCTGGATGATGGTCATCACCCGCATCCGCAACATCGCCGAGCACGCGGTCGTGCCTGACAGCAGCGATCCCTTGCGCAATACCCGCACCACCTACGCCAATTTCCTCGAGCGTCTGTTCATCGCGCCGTACTACGTGAACTACCACCTCGAACATCATCTCTTGTTCTACGTGCCCTGCTACAATCTGCCGAAAGTGCATCGCCTGCTGAGCGAGAGCCGGCATGCGGGCCGTATGGAGGTGCAACCGAGCTACGCCGCGGTGCTGCGGCTTGCGACCGCGAAGCCGAACCGCGATGACCGGCCCGGGCAATTGGTCAACAGCGCGCGCCGCGCGCAGGCGGGGTCTGAGGTCGACGCCAATCAGACGGCCGGCGGATTCTAGCGACCCGTCTCTACAGTGAAGGCTGCCAATTGAAGGCTGCCACTTGAAGGCCGATCGAAGTTCCTAACTTGGCTTGACATTCCGGCCCCGGACAGTGTCTACGGCCCCCTTTGGAGTATGATCCGGAACCATGTCCTGAGGCCGAGCGTAAACGGCTGCCGGTTCTCGCAGGGATCACGCCCGACAAGCAGGAGCGCCGATGACGGCAGCATTCACATTTCCGGGGCAGGGTTCCCAGGCGGTCGGCATGGGCAAGGCCCTGGCCGATGCCTTTCCGGTGGCGCGTGCCGTGTTCGACGAGGTCGACGCCGCGCTGGGGGAGAAGCTGACGGCGATCATCTGGGATGGTCCGGCCGAAACCCTCCAGCTCACCCAAAACGCCCAGCCGGCCCTGATGGCGGTGTCTGTCGCCACCCTGCGCGTGCTGGAGGCCGAAGCCGGGTTTTCCGTGGGGCGGGATGCGGCCTTCGTCGCCGGCCACTCGCTCGGTGAATATTCGGCACTGGCTGCGGCCGGCAGCCTGACGATTTCCGACACCGCGCGGCTGCTTCGCACTCGCGGTCTCGCAATGCAAAAAGCCGTGCCGGTCGGCGTCGGTGCGATGGCCGCTCTGCTCGGCCTCGACTACGAGGCGGCCGTGGCGGTGGCGGACGAGGCCGCTCAGGGGCAGGTCTGCCAGGCCGCCAACGACAATGGCGGCGGGCAAGTGGTCGTCTCCGGCGACAAGGCCGCGGTCGATCGCGCCGTCGAGATCGCCAAAACCAGGGGAGCCAAGCGCGCAATGTTGCTGCCGGTGTCCGCCCCGTTCCATTGCAAGCTGATGCAGCCGGCAGCGGACGCGATGGCGGAGGCGCTGGCCAGGGTAACGATCAAGGCGCCGGCGGCCCCGCTGGTGTCGAACGTGCTGGCGAGCGCGATCACCGATCCCGACGAGATCCGCCGCCGCCTGGTCGAACAGGTCACCGGCACCGTGCGCTGGCGCGAGTCGGTTGCCTATATGGCGGGGCACGGCGTCACCCGTTTCTTCGAGATCGGTGCCGGCAAGGTGCTGACCGGCCTCGTCAAGCGCATTGCGGACGGCGCCGTCGGCGTTGCGGTCGGTGGTCCCAACGACATTGCTGCGGCCAAAGATGCATTGGCCGCTGCCAAGCAGGCCTGAAGCGCGATCATTCGTCGTCGCGCGCGAGTTCTTTAGTTGACGCACGATGCTTTCGGAAAACAGCTGCGCACTTTTCGGGATCGTGCCTTGGAGGAGTTATCGATGTTCGATCTGACTGGCAAAAAGGCGCTCGTCACCGGCGCAACCGGCGGCATCGGCGGTGCCATCGCGCAGGCGCTGCACGCGCAGGGCGCCACCGTTGCGATATCGGGGACGCGCAAGGAAGTGCTGGATGAGCTTGCCGGCAAGCTCGGCGAGCGCACTCATGTGCTGCCCTGCAATCTCTCCAAGGCCGACGAGGTCGAAGCGCTGGTGCCCGCTGCGGAAGCGGCGATGGGACAGGTCGACATCCTCGTCGCCAATGCCGGCATCACCCGCGACAATCTCTTCGTGCAGCTCCGTGACGAGGACTGGGAGGAGGTCATCAACATCAATTTGACCTCGACCTTCCGGCTTGCCCGCGCCGCCACCAAATTGATGATGCGCAAACGCTTCGGCCGCATCATCGCCATCACCTCGGTGGTCGGCGTCACCGGCAATCCGGGGCAGGGCAATTATACCGCGTCGAAGGCGGGCCTGATCGGCATGATCAAGACGCTGGGCGCTGAATACGCCAAGCGCGGCGTCACCGCGAATTGCATCGCTCCAGGCTTCATCAAGACGCCGATGACCGACGCGCTCAACGACAAGCAGCGCGAAACGATTCTAACCAAGGTTCCGGCCAATCGCCTGGGGACGCCAGAGGACATCGCGGCGGCCGCCGTCTACCTGAGTTCGAACGAAGCGGCCTATGTCACCGGCCAGACCATCCACGTCAACGGCGGCATGGCCATGATCTGACGCTTCATGCCGCACTGCCCCCTTGGCGGCGCGGAATGCGGCAAACGGCCGTTTCCGGAGCGAAATGAGGCTTGTAGTCAACGCAATTGAAGTATGATAACCGGACCTTCAACGGATGGGCAAAGAACGCCATTGCAGGTTTTTGAAACCCTGTATATTGGCGATGCGGAGCCTTGGCCGTCATTCGCCGGGCCTGCATCGGTTAGGATGGGGCCAGATCAAAGTTCGTAAGCGAAGGCAGTCAACGACCACGACGGCTCGTATCGTCCCGGGGGGTCGGGTCTACAGGGAACAACACGAGGTTATGCAATGAGTGAGATTGGCGAGCGGGTTAAGAAGATCGTGGTCGAACACCTTGGTGTTGAACCCGAGAAGGTTGTCGACGCTGCGAGCTTCATCGACGACCTCGGCGCCGACAGTCTGGACACCGTCGAGCTGGTGATGGCGTTCGAAGAGGAATTCGGTTGCGAGATTCCGGACGACGCCGCGGAGACGATTCTCACCGTCGGCGACGCCACCAAGTTTCTCGAGAAGAACGCGAAGAGCTAAGGCTCTTCATTTTCGCGGGGACAACATTGAAACCGGACGGACCGCTCAACAGCGGTCAGCCGGTTTCTTGTTATTGGCCGTGAATCTTTCGATGCGGAGTTTTCGGATATGAGGCGGGTTGTCGTCACGGGTCTTGGCATGGTTTCGCCACTCGGCTGCGGTGTCGAGCCGACCTGGAAGCGCATCCTCGACGGCGAAAGCGGCGCACGCAAGATCGAGAGCTTCGATGTCTCCGATCTTCAGACCAAGATCGGCTGCACGGTCGTGCGCGGCGACGGCACCAACGACACTTTCAATCCCGACATCTGGATGGAGCCGAAGGACCAGCGCAAGGTCGACGACTTCATCATCTTCGGCATGGCCGCAGCCGGCCAGGCGCTCGACGATGCCAACTGGCACCCCGAGACCGAAGAGGACAAATGCGCGACCGGCACCATGATTGGGTCCGGCATCGGCGGGCTCAACGGCATCGCCGAAACCGCGGTCCTGCTGAAGGAACGCGGGCCGCGCCGGGTCTCGCCGTTCTTCATTCCGGGCCGCCTGATCAATCTCGCCTCCGGCTATGTCTCGATCAAGCATGGGCTGAAGGGACCGAACCATTCGGTGGTCACGGCCTGTTCGACCGGCGCTCACGCGGTCGGCGATGCCGCCCGCCTGATCGCGCTCGGCGATGCCGACGTCATGGTTGCCGGCGGCGCGGAATCGCCGATCGGCCGCATCGGCATTGCCGGCTTCAACGCCGCGCGTGCGCTCTCGACAGCCTTCAACGAAACGCCCGAGAAGGCCTCGCGCCCCTACGACAAGGACCGGGACGGTTTCGTGATGGGCGAGGGCGCCGGCGTTCTCGTCCTGGAAGAGCTCGAACACGCCAAGCGCCGCGGCGCCAAGATCTATGCCGAGGTGATCGGCTACGGTCTCTCGGGCGATGCCTATCACATCACCTCGCCGTCACCCGACGGCGACGGCGGCTTCCGCAGCATGGCGGCTGCGCTCAAGCGCGCCGGCCTCACCGCGTCCGATCTCGACTACATCAACGCGCACGGCACCTCGACGCCGCTCGGTGACGAGATCGAGCTCGGTGCGGTCGAACGCCTGCTCGGCAATGCCGCTTCCAAGGTCGCGATGTCCTCGACCAAGTCGTCGACCGGTCATCTCCTGGGTGCGGCCGGCGCGATCGAGGCGATCTTCGCCATTCTCGCGATTCGCGATAATGTCGTGCCGCCGACCATCAACCTGGACAATCCGTCAGTCGAGACTGCGATCGATCTCGTGCCGCATCAGGCGAAGAAGCGCGAGGTCAACGTCGCGTTGTCGAATTCTTTTGGTTTTGGCGGTACCAACGCGTCGGTCATCTTCCGGCGTCTGGTCCATTAGTTTGTTGTTGCGACGAATCCACCGTTTTGCCGTATTCGGCGATAGTCATGGAAGCGGGCGCGTGCATTTGGCTCGGCAAGCGATTGTCAGGTCGCGATTGAACCGGCAGGATTCAGGTTGCTTCGATGAGTGAAAGGCCGCCCATTTCGCCCCGGAGCCCGCGGGCAGCGCTCGAGCCCGAGCAGGTCCCGCCGCCGCCGAAGCGATCGGACCGCGCGCGCAATCCCTTCGTGATCGTCGGCAACGCCATCATCACCCTGCTGCTGATTGCGATGATCGGTGCGGGCGGCGTGTACTATTACGGCCGACAGGTGCTCGAGGCGCCGGGACCGCTGAAGGAAGACAAGATCGTCAACATCCCGCAGCGCGCCGGCAAGCGCGATATCTCCGAGACGCTGAACCGGGAAGGCGTGACCGACGTCAATCCGTGGGCGTTCATTGCCAGCGTCGCTGCGTTGAAGGCGAGCTCGGACCTCAAGCCCGGTGAATACTCGTTCCAGAAGAACGCGTCCTTGCGCGACGTCATTGCCACCATCGTCGAGGGCAAGGTGGTGCAGCATGCCGTGACGATCCCGGAGGGCCTCACCTCCGAGCAGATCGTGGCGCGCCTGTCCGACAACGACATCTTCACCGGCAGCGTACGTGAGCTGCCGCGCGAAGGCACCTTGCTGCCCGAGACCTACAAGTTCCCGCGCGGCACCCCGCGTGATCAGGTGATCCAGCGCATGCAGCAGGCGCACAAGCGCGTGCTGACCGAGATCTGGGAGCGCCGCAGTCAGGACATTCCAGTCAAGAGTCCGGAGCAACTGGTGACGCTGGCCTCGATCGTGGAGAAGGAGACCGGCAAGCCGGACGAGCGCAGCCGCGTCGCCGCGGTGTTCGTCAATCGCCTGAAGCAGAGGATCAAGCTGCAGTCCGATCCCACGATCATCTATGGCCTCGTCGGCGGCAAGGGCACGCTCGGCCGTCCGATCAAGCGCAGCGAGATCACGCAGCCCTCGCCCTACAACACCTATGTCATCGAGGGCCTGCCGCCGGGCCCGATCTCCAACCCCGGCCGTGCCTCGCTCGAGGCTGCCGCCAACCCGGCCCGCACCCGTGACCTCTATTTCGTCGCGGATGGTACCGGCGGGCATTCCTTCACCGAGACCTACGACGCGCACCAGAAGAACGTCGCCAAGCTGCGCGCGATGGAAAAGCAGATCCAGAACGACACGGTCGAGCCGGCCGAGGACGCGCAGCCACCGGCCGCCGCCGCGCCGGGTGCCGCCGATACGCCGACGGCGACCACGCCGGCGCGGCCCAACCAGCAGAAAAAGCCGCCGGCGGCTCGCCCCGCGGGTCCGCCGCCGGCCCGGCAAGGTGCCGTGCAGGCCTCGCCCCCTGTGGTGCAGCGCTAGGCCTGCGCGCAGACCTGCCCCGCGGGACTTTGCGGATTACATTTTCCTGCAAAATAGTCTTAAGATTCGCGTGGCTTGATGGCCGCGCGAATCCCGTGCTTTTGGAGAAATTGACCTGATGGCGTTGTCGTCCATGACCGGCTTTGCCCGAAGCCACGGCGCGAGCGGGCCGTATACGTTCGAATGGGAATTGAAGTCGGTCAACGCCAAGGGCTTTGATCTCAGGGTGCGGCTGCCGCAGGGGTTCGACGAACTCGAGGCTCATGCCAAGAAGCGCGCCGCCGAGCTGCTCTCGCGGGGCACTGTCTACGCCAATCTGACCGTCAAGCGCGCCAATGCCGCCACCAGCGTCCGCGTCAACGAGGACGTGCTCAACGCCGTCCTCAAGGCCGCCGCCGTGATCGCCGGCAAGGTCGATGCGGTCGCGCCGAGCGTCGACGGGCTTCTGGCCATCAAGGGTGTCATCGAGGTCGCCGAGCCCGAGGGCGACGAGGAGGAGGACAAGGCCGCGCGCACCGCCGCCGCGGACGCCTTCGACAAGGCGCTCGCCGAACTCGTCGAGATGCGCAAGCGTGAGGGGACCTCGCTCGGGCAGATCCTGATCCAGCGCGTCGACGAGGTCGAGCAGCTGGCGAAGAAGGCCGAGGCCGCGCCCGGCCGCAAGCCCGAGGCGATCAAGGCGAGACTCGCCGAGCAGATCGCGAGCCTGCTCGACACCTCCGACCGTTTCGATTCCGACCGCCTGATGCAGGAAGCGATCCTGATTGCGACCAAGGCCGACATCCGCGAGGAGCTCGACCGCATCGCCTCGCACATCGCGCAGGCACGCGAGCTGATCGGCAAGGGCGGCCCGGTCGGGCGCAAGCTCGATTTCCTGGCGCAGGAGTTTCACCGCGAAGTCAACACCTGTTGCTCGAAGTCGAACGACATCGAGCTGACCAACACGGGGCTCGCCATGAAGAACGTGGTCGAGCAGTTCCGCGAGCAGGTCCAGAATCTGGAGTGATCGATGACGATTGGCGGTCACGGAACTGACGGTGTCGAGCGGCGCGGATTGATGTTCGTGCTGTCCTCGCCGTCGGGCGCGGGCAAGACGACGCTGTCGCGCATGTTGATCGACCGTATGCCCGGCCTCCGAATGTCGGTGTCGGCGACCACGCGGGCGATGCGGCCGGGCGAGGTCGACGGCAGGGATTATTCGTTCGTCGACAAGGCTACCTTCGACGCGATGGCGAAGGCCGACCAGCTGCTGGAATGGGCGACCGTGTTCGACAACAGCTACGGCACGCCGCGTGCGCCGGTTGAGGCGGCGCTGTCAGCTGGGCAGGACGTGCTGTTCGACATCGACTGGCAGGGCACGCAGCAGCTTCGAGAGAAAGCACGCGCCGACGTCGTCAGCGTGTTCATCCTGCCGCCCTCGGCTGCCGATCTCGAGAAGCGGCTGCATTCGCGCGCGCAGGATTCCGACGAGGTGATCCGCAAGCGCATGAGCCGCGCCAGCCACGAGATGAGCCACTGGGCCGAGTACGACTACATCGTCATCAACCACGACGTTGACGAGGCCTTCGCCGAGGTGCAGTCGATCCTGAAGGCCGAACGCCTCAAGCGCGAGCGGCAGACCGGCCTCGTGGGCTTCGTGCGAGGTCTGCAAGGTCAGCTTCAAGGTTAGGCTGCGTCAGCCGCGGCCCGTCCTTGGCCAGCCGTTCCAGCATCGTCGTGATCACGTCGATGTCGATAACGTCCTCGGGTCCCGCATCTTTATCTCGATCGGCCGCCTCTTCGTCATTGACGTCCTCGGTCGCGAGCCGCGGCGCGGCCTCGATCTGGAATTCTCCGTTGAAGATATCGGCATCGTCGAGCTCTGCGGCATCTTGGTGCGCTTGCGGGGTGCGCTCGTCGATCACATCAATCTCGCGATCGATCGCGGCGAGCTGCGCGGTCTTGGCTGTCTGCGGACGCACGGCATCGAAATCCACCGGGCGCGGCTGCTGAGCGTGCGGCGCGCCGGCCGGCGCTGCGTTGAGCCAGGGCGCACGGCCCTCGTCGTGATCGTGCGGCTCAAAACTGTCCCAGTTGACGCGGCGCTGGTCGGCACCCTGGACGCGGGCGCGTCCACCGGCGAAGCGGTAGACGACGCTGGCGAGGATGCCGGCAAGCGCCAGCGCGCCGCCAATCACGAGCAGCAGCATCTGGAGCGAGCCGGTCTGCTTGTCGGCGGTGCTGTCCGCCGAAGCCAGAGCCAACGGAGCAGGGGACTTCGCCGGTTTCGCGGTCGGCTGCGCGGCGGCCGCGACAGGTGCAGGCGACGGCTGCTCCGTGGGCGCGGCGGACGCCGTGGAGGCGTCGGGCCAGCGCCCGGCGACGGCGGGCTGCTGCGCGTTGGCGTCGGCGGCGGGGCTCGCAGTTTGTTGCGTCGGCGCCGGTCCCGCCTGTGCAGGCGTCTTCACCGTGGCGATGCTCTGCGGCGTCAGATATTCGGCGCGCGCGTCCTGGACCGAGTGCTGCTGCGGCACGGCTGAATCCGCTGCAGGCGTGTCGGGCGCAGCCTGTGCGGTTTGAGTGGCCTTGCCGCCTTCGGCGCGCAGATACCAGCACTGTCGCTTGGTCGCGCGCTCGAGACGATAATGCCAATGCTGGCCCTGCGGCGCGGCGCCCTTTGGCGAGGCAAGGCAGTCGCTCGCGGCATTTGCCGTGCTCGGTGCCGTCGGTGCATTCTGCGACACGGCGGCAAGTGGCGCGCCGGCAATGATGCTGCCCACAAGGGCGGATAAGAACTTTGCGGTGCGGTTGCCCATCCTGGTCTCCCGATTACGCGCGACGCAACTCGTTACCTTCCCTTTCTCGTCAAAGACTTAGGTGGCAATGAGCCGCAAATCCGGAGAGGATGTGGCCTGAATCGGGCCTGCGCGGCGTTCGTTCCGCCGCGGAATCAGACTTTTTCGCTGCTATGCTTGGTCGAAGTCCAGGTTCCGCCGCAGCCGTCCGAGCGGCGGAAGGATCCGGAGCCGCTGCGTCCACCGAGGCGGCCGGAGCCGGTGAAGGTCACGCCGTCGCCTTGACCGAACGTGCTGACCGCGCCGCTCGCGCTGACGGTACCCGTGACGCCTTGGCCTATCACATTGCCTGAGGAGACCAGATGCCCGCGCCCGGTTGGGCCGCTACATCACCGCGAGGCTTGACGCACAGACCCCGGGCGTCAGGACCACACGACTTCTCCGTCCGCGGACGGTCTCGCCCAAATCGTCGAGGGCTTGCGTGTGCTCACCCCCGATGACCGACAAGCCCGCTCTCCAGCGCCGTGTCGTACGCGTCGCGTGAGGACTCACGGTTTCCCGCGCTGTCATCACGCCGCCCGCGCCGTCGCTGCCGCGTCCACCGCCACCCGGCCCGCATGTCGTGACGGTCGCGAACGCCCCTTTGGCAGGGCCAGGATGCGCGCTGTGTGCCACAAATCCGAAATTCCGAAAAACGAAAAGGTTTTGCGAGCAGGGGTTGACTAGGTGTTTGCCCGACGCCCTGTGTCGGGCTGGCCGACATCTCCGCGGCTCATCGCCGGCCGATCCCGAGTCCGGAAACTTCCTCAGGCGCCAGACGTTTCATTGCGGCTGAGGAGACGCCATGCCGATCAAGGACCAGATCAAGAATCTCGCCAAGAAGCTCGTGGAGGATCATCCCGATGCGGCAACGCTGCGGGCGCTTGTGCGGGCTCGGAAACCGACAGCCATCCGTTTCCGGGACGACGGCATCGTGCCGAATAACCCGCATTTTCCCGTGTTGCTCTATCGCGGCGCGGTGAACCTGAAGACCCGGCGTTTTGCTCCAGAGGTCATCGTCGACACGCTGTTCGATAGTCATGGCTGGGGCCGCTCTTGGCGCGATACGGTCTATGACTTTGTCCACTATCATTCGCAGATCCACGAAGTAATGGGCGTGGCACGCGGCACGGCCAGGATTGAGTGCGGCGGGATCAAGGGGCGAATCTTGAGCGTGAAGGCCGGAGACGTTCTGGTCCTTCCCGCAGGCACCGGACACCGTCTGATCGAGTCCAGCCGGGACTTCCTGGTCGTCGGAGCGTATCCGCAGGAGGGGACGTACGACGAGTGCACCGACACGCGAGAGCGTCCTGACGCCAGCAAACGCATCGCCAAGGCCCGCAAGCCGAAGACAGATCCCGTGCTGGGTGCCGGCGGCCCGTTGCTCAAATCATGGCGGATAAAGTCATCGCGATCGTGACGCGCGGGGATCGCTTTCGCTGTGCCGGTTTCGAGCGTCTTCCATTGGAACGCCGCCCCATGGCGCGAGTTGCCGCGCATGTCCCTTCCCAAATCAAAAGGCTGGCTCACCGAGATTGGCGTTGCCACGTCGCGGCCCGCCGCGTTTGCCGTGTTCGCGGCCTATGCCGTTGCCTGGGTCACGTTGGGCAACGGGCTCGAATGGCACTCGTTCGCCACGCTGGCGACATGGGGCATGACGCTGGTGATCCAGCGCGCCGAGCATCGCGATACTCAGGCGATTCACGCCAAGCTCGACGAACTGCTCAAGGCGAGCGGCCGTGCCCATCAGATGAACGTCGATGACGAGGACGCCGAAGAGGTCGAGACGCAGCGGGAGGAGATTCGACGGAGCGGGTAGCGCGTCCGGCGCCCCGACTAGGGGGCACATTCACCGGTCTTTGTCAGGTCAGATAGTCCGGCGTGAAATCCGCGAGTGCGCGGAGTTCGTCGGGTTGCAGCAGCTCGATCTCGCTTCCCTCCCAGGCAATCAATCGGCGCCCTCTCAGCTCCTGGATGGTGCGATTGACATGAACGATCGACAGTCCGCATGCATCGGCAACATGCCGCTGCGTCATCGGCATCTGGAAGCGGCCGTTCTTGACGAGGCCCACGACCTCCAGCCTTGCAGCGAGCTCGCAGATCAGATGCGCCACCTTCGGCAGCGCCGCCTGTGCGCCGAGGCGAGCGATCCATTGTCGCGAGATCGCCGCGTCGATCAGCGTCTCGCGCCAGAACGCGCGGGTCAGGTGAATGGAGCCGTCGAGCAGCTGCTTGAGTTGGCTGTGTGCGACGTAGCCGACGATGGAGGGTCCGAGACCGACGAGGTCCGCATCCATCGGGGAGACCAGCATGTGCAGGCACGGCATGTCCCCGGGAACGTGGAAGGCGAGGATCTGGCTGCGATCGCCGACGATGCGAGCCTGGTAGAGGAAGCCGCTGACGACGAAGACGCATCGGGAGGGATCCTCACCCTGGCGCAGCACGATCTCGCCATCCGAAACCTGGCGCAGCGTGGACGGCAGACCCGCGACCTGGCGTCGTTCGTCTTCGGAGAGGCCTTCGATCGCCTGGAGATGTGCGATGAACTTCGGGTGTGGCATGGAGAGGAAGAGGTGTTTCAGTCGTCACGCGGCATCGCCTGCTCGAGCAGGCGTCGTGAGAGTTTTGCGATGGTCCAATCGGAGACGGGAACCGCCTGGAACTCGCGGATGGCGCGCGCAAGCTCCTGGTCCGACATCGGCCGCGCCGGCTCCTTCAACGTGCCATGCAGGAAGGCAGCGCGGATACTGTCCAGGTGCTCGCCCGAATCCGATGCGAACAGGTGGCGAATGCGTTTCAGGATCGTCGTAGGGCTCATGCGAAGGGCGGGCGCAGTCCGCGATCGAGGGACGGGGGCCGCGACCCAGCAATGTCGCAGACCGGTAGCAACCTGTGCTTCCGATCAGCGTTCTAGTCCGCTGGATGCGGGCCAGATGTATCATTTGATCGAACCGGCAGGGTTTTTGGCGGGTCACATGGAAAAAGCGCATGACGTGCTGATTCGGAACCTGGGCGAGCACACCGCACTCGCACACGAGGATGTCGCTGAAATTCGCGGGCTGACCTTTGTGCAGCGCGAGTTCGCGCCGAACGAGGATTTCATCCGTCAGGGCGACGAACCTGAGCATTCCGCGCTGGTCGTCTCCGGCATGGTCGCGCGCTACCATTTGCTCGACAGCGGCCGGCGGCAATATCTCGCGTTCCATCTGTCTGGAGACCTGCCGGACTCCCAGGGACTGTTCATCGACCAGATGGACCATGGCCTCTGCGCGCTCGGGCCCGCTTCCGTGGCGTTCATCCCGCATCGCGAATTGTTTATTGCCTTCCGGCGACGGCCGGCCTTCGCACTGTCGGTCTGGCGCGAGACGCTGCTCGATGCCGCGATCTTTCGCGAGGCCATCACCAACAACAGCGCCCGGCCGATGCACGCGCGCATGGCACACCTGTTCTGCGAGCTGTTCTACCGCGCCCGCGCAGCGCAGCTTGTCCGCGGCAATCGCTGCCGTCTGCCGATCAGCCTGGCGCAGCTCGGCGAAACGCTGGGCATGGCGATCGCGACGGTGAACCGGACGCTCGCCGACCTCAGACGGAGCGGGACCATGGATATGCGCGAGGGCGAGCTGATCGTCCTGAAATGGCGCGATCTGCAGCGGCTCGGAAACTTCAGTCCGAGCTATCTGCACCTCAAGCGTCAGTCGCCGCCGCGCGCGTGAGGCCGCAAAGCGTCAGCCGCTGGCAGATGCCGCGCGCCCAGCACTTCCTCGAAATGCTTCTTCACCCAATCGTTGCAACGGCAGGCTCTGGCTTCGAGCGCCGGGGCGTCGAGGATCAGGATGGCGCCACGGCGCGTCGCGAGGATCCGCCTCGCCTTGAACATCTGGATGACGCGGCTGGCATAGCTGCGGGACACGCCGAGCATGCCGGCAAGCTGCTCGTGGGTGAGGGGGATCTCGGGGCCGCCGACGTGCTCCTGCGCGGAGATGATCCACTTGGCGGCGCGCTGCTCGATCGAATGCGCGGCGTTGCAGGCCGCGGTCTGGAGCAGCTGCGCGAACTGGCAGTCGCCATAGCGCGAGAGCACCTGCTGGAGCGTGGCCGACCTCTGCTGGGCCTGCTCGAGCGCGCGCAGCGGCAGCCGCACCAGGGTCCCGCCCAGCTTCACCACGATGCGCGAATAGGCCAGCGAGACGCTGCGGCCGGCGGCAATGCCCACCGCGCCCTCGCGCCCGACCAGCAGGCTTTCGACCTCGCGATCGTCCTCGACCGGCACGGCGAACGACACGAGCGTGGAGCGGCAGGGAAAATGGAGCGCCGCGACCTCGTCGCCGGCGTGATACAGGATGTGGCTCGCCTCGAGTTCGACCGGCTGTAGGTGCGGCGCGAGCAGTTCGAAATCCGGGCGGCTGAGCCGCTGGAGAAGATCGTTCTGGGGCCGACCGGTCACATGTCTTGCTCTGGCCGGGAATCGGCACCGGCCAGAACCCTACGTTTCCGTGGCGGAGCCGACGGTTCCAAAGTGCACACAAGGCGTTTTTCAGACGTTGAAAAAGTGGCCTCCCGCTTGCGGAAATCCGGAAGTTACTGGCGAGGCGCATGGCACGCGAGGCACATGGCGCGGCCGAACCCAGCGGCCTTCAACTTCACGAGCTCTGTGCAGGAGTGCACACAGCAGGGGCGCGGATCGGCGTAGCGTCCTCGTCGCGGAGCGCCGCACCCCGTGCGCTCTGCCCGACGGACCGCCGGCCTATACCTCAAACGCCGCCGGGCCGGCGGGCCCAAGGGCGGCGAGGATATTGATCACCCGAAGTTCGTCACCCGAAGCGTGCTTCGCAATCGTGTGCGGGCCGGCTTTTTTCCGCGTGGGCGCGATAGGCATCGATCGCCCTGTTGGCGAGCATCAGTTGCCGGCGTTCACCGGTCCTGAGCTGGGCCTCAATGGCGTCGAGCAGGACGTTCGCCGTCTCGTCCGGAGAGCCGAGCTCTCCGCTCTGCTCCAGGAAGCTCCAGGCGATGAAGAATGCGTTCTCGACGGTGCAGCGAATGGACATGGCTGCCAACGCGGGGCGGCCGTTGCCGTTCCGCGGGACAGACGAATGCCGTGAATTAGCGCGCGTGCCCGCGTTACTTCAGCGAGCTGCTGATCGAGGTGAACTTCTTGTTCAGCGTCGCGCCGAGGTTGTTGACGACGGCGATGATCGCCAGCGCAATGCCGGCGGCGATCAGGCCGTACTCGATCGCGGTGGCGCCGGACTCGTCGGCGAGGAAGCGGCGGATGGTCTGCATGGCCTTACCAGAATTCCAAAAGAGAGCTGGCGAGGACCATAGTCCGCAGAGAGCGTGTTCCCCAATTTGGAACACCGGCTTGCGTCAATTTCGAGTTAATCGCGAACATTAAAGCCGGCGGCGAGATCCCGACCCCGCCGCCTCGGGCTTCTCGCGCATCCTAGTTCTTGAGCACGATGCGGCCGACGACCTTGCCGGCGCGAAGCTCGTCGATCCATGTCTGGACGTCGCCCATTGACTCCTCGCGCATCGGCGTCGGCTTGATCTTGCCGGCGCGGGCGAGTGCCATCAATTCGTGAGCCTCGGTGAGCGTGCCGACCATGAAGCCCTCGATGGTCATGCGCTTGTAGACCCATTGCACCATCGGCAGCGTGAACTGGCCGCCCATCAGGCCGGAGACCACGATCTTGCCGCCGCGCGCGGCGACGGCGACCGCGAAGGCCATGGACTTCTCGTTGCCCGCGAAATCGACGATCTCGTCGAAGCCGCCATCGGTTTCCTTGAGGATACGCTTGATCACGTCGGGCTCGGCAGGATCGTAGGCCACCGCGGCGCCGTTCTTCAGCGCGGTCTCGCGCGCGGCACCGCTGAGATCGGCGACCGTGATCGGTTGTTTGAACATGGCCGCCGCGAAGGAAAGACCCATCATGCCGACGCCGCCGAGGCCGATCAGCAGGAGATTGCGCTGGCGCGGCCGATCGACCAGGCGCTTGAGCGCGCCATAGGCGGTGACCCCGGAGCACATCAGGGTCGCGGCCCGGTTGACGGGCAGCGGATCGTAGTCGAGCAGATATTTCGCGTCGGGCACCAGCACGTGGGTGGCGAAGCCGCCGTCGATGGAGACGCCGAGAAAGCGCTGCCTGGCGCAGAGGTTCTCGTCGCCATTGGCGCAGTCGCGGCACTGGCCGCAACCGATCCACGGAAACACCGCCTTCTTGCTGCCGACGAGACCGGCGAACACGTCGGGACCGACTTCATCGACCACGCCCGCGATCTCGTGGCCGAGCGTGAAGGGCAGCGTCATGCCGCGCGTGGTGTCGAGCTTCTTGCCGCCGCCGAGATCGGCGTAGCCGTCCTGGATGTGCAGATCGGAGTGGCAGAGGCCGCAGCGCTCGATGCGCACCAGCACCTCTCGCCCTTGCGGCTTCGGCGTGTCGACGATGGTCTCGCACAGCGGCGCATCGAACTTGACCAGGGACTGCCGACGCATCAACGCCATATTTCTTCCTCCGAAATTATCTCTCTGTTTCGCCGCGTATATTGGCCAATTCACGCGCCATGGCAACAAAGCCGGAAATCGGAACGGTCTCGGCGCGCCGCGTCGCATCGACGCCGGCAGCCGCGGCGAGCCGCGCGGGATCGGCCCCCAGCGCCTTCAGGCTTTGCCGCAGCATCTTGCGGCGCTGGCCGAAGGCGGCGGCGGCGACCTGTTCGAGCAGCTTGCGATCGCAGGCGAGAGGATTTTCGCGCGGGATCAGTCGCACAACGGACGACGTGACCTTCGGCGGCGGCACGAAGGCAGACGGCGCAATGTCGAACAGGATCTTGGTCTCGCAGCGCCAGTTGGCGAGCACGCCGAGCCGCCCGAAGGCCTCCTCGTCCTCGCGCGCCACGATGCGCTCGCCGACCTCGCGCTGGAACATCAGGACCATCATGTCGTACCAGGGCGGCCAGGGCTCGGTGGTGAGCCAGCCGACGAGAAGGTGGGTCGCGATGTTGTAGGGCAGGTTCGCGACGATTTTTGCTCTCTCGCCCGATAGCAGCGGGCGTGGATCGAAGGTCATGGCGTCGCCATGCACGATCTCGAGACGGCCGGGATAGCGCGCGGAAATATCCTGCAAGGCAGGGATCGCACGCTCGTCATGCTCGATGGCGATGACGCGTCTGGCGCCGAGCGCGAGCAAGGCGCGGGTCAGCCCGCCCGGGCCGGGGCCGATCTCGATGATGGTGGAGTCCTCGAGTGGAGCCGCCGCACGCGCAATGCGCGCGGTAAGATTGAGGTCGAGGAGGAAGTTCTGGCCGAGTGATTTGCGGGCCGACAAGGCGTGCTGGCGAATGACCTCGCGAAGCGGCGGGAGGTCGTCGATCGCGCTCATCGGGTTTTCGCAGCCGCCGTCCGGCTCGCAAGCCTCAACGCGGCGATCAGGCTTGCCGGATTGGCCTTGCCGGTGCCGGCGATGTCGAAGGCGGTGCCGTGGTCGGGCGAGGTGCGGATGAAGGGCAGGCCGAGCGTCACGTTGACCGCGTCGTCGAAGGCCACCGTCTTGATCGGGATCAGCGCCTGGTCGTGATACATGCAGACGGCGCAGTCATAGCTGTTGCGCGCGGCTTCGTGGAACATGGTGTCGGCGGGGAGCGGCCCCTTCGCCTCGATGCCGTCGCTGCGCAACGTCTTGATCGCCGGCGCGATCACGGTCTGCTCCTCGTGGCCGAGCGAGCCGTCCTCGCCCGCGTGCGGATTGAGGCCGGAAATCGCGATGCGCGGATTGGCGATGCCGAAGCGGGATTTGAGTTCGCTCGCGACAATGCGCACGGTCGAGACGATCAGCTCGCTGGTGAGCTGGGCCAGTGCATCGCGCAAGGAGACGTGGATGGTCACGGGCACCACGGACAGCCGCGGCGACCACAGCATCATCACCGGCTGCGGCGCGCGACCGTCTTCCGCGGCGAGTTCGGCGAGGAATTCGGTATGGCCGGGATGGCGGAAGCCGGCACGATAGAGCACGCTCTTGGCGATCGGATTGGTCACGACGGCGCCGGCGCGGCCCTCGCGGACATCCGTGACCGCCTGGCGGATCGAGGCGAGCGCGGCCGGGGCGCTCGATGCGTCGGGCTTGCCGGGCTCGGCGCTCGCGGGCTCGCCGGTTGCGACCACGGGCAGGGCCTCGGGGAAGGCAGCCTCGGTCTCGCCGGCGCTCACCGAAGCGATCCTGATTTCGGCGCCGAGCGCCTTGGCGCGGCGGGCGATCAGTGCCTCGTCGCCGAGCAGATAGAAGGCGGGCAGGTCCAGTTCGCGGCGCTTGAGCCAGGCTGCGATGGTGATGTCGGGGCCGATGCCGGCAGGCTCTCCCAGCGTCAGGGCGAGGGGCTTGGCAGGCTGCTGGGCCATCAGCGGTTGCGATACTCGATCATCGCCGCCTTGCGGAGGTCCTCGAGATAGGCCTTCTGGGTCTTCTCGTACTTCTCCTGATACATCTTCTCGCGGACCTCGCGCTTCTTCGGCGTGTCGATCATGGTCGGCTTACGCGAACACAGCACCACCATCTCGATGCCCGCCTTGGTCATCTCGGGCGCGGTCAGGTGGCCGATCGGCGTGTCGTCGAGGACCTTGCGCAGCGCCTCGGGTAATTCCGCCGTGGTCTTGGTGACGGTGTCGCGGATGGTGGCGTTCGGCGTCGAGCGGAACAACGAATTGGCTTCCTCGCAGCTTCCGACGCGCGAGCGATATTGCTCGGCTTCCTTATGCCGCGTCTCCAGGAACGCCTGCGACGATCCGCGCGGCACGATCAGCACGATCGGCTGCATCTTGTATTCGGTGCCCTCGATCTGCAGTTTGTCGCCGGTCTGGGCCTGTACGGCCTGCGCGACGTCCTTCTCGCCGACCAGCAGCTTCTCCTTGAAGCGGCCGCGCACGAGGCTGGTCCAGACCATCTCGGCCTTCATACGGCTCTTCAGGGTTTCGGGGCGGACGCCCTTGACCTCGAGCGTCTTGGTGAGCTGGTCCGACGAGATGCGCATGCGCTGCGCCATGCCATCGTAGGACTGGTTGATGTCGGAGACGCCGGGGTCGACCCCGTATTTCTTGCCTTCCTTCATCTTCACCCGGTCGTCGATCAGCTCATTGATGACCTCCTGACGGGACGGTGTCTTCTGCGTCGTCAACTGGTCGAGCTTGGAGCGCTGCTCGATGTCGAAGTCGGTGATGGGATCGCCGTTGACCATCACGACGATGTTCTGCGCGCGCAACGGCGTGCCGGCCAGGAGCAGGGCGGCGAGTACGAGGAGGAGTCGGAAGACTGGCAATGGGATCGTCATATTTGTCGCTCGCATGTCAGCCATGGTGAACCTGCGATCGGGAACACGCGGCCGGCACCTTCAAACCGTTCACTGGAGGCCGCCGCCGGAACTGCTGGTCGTCGCTGTGTTCGCCAGCGTGCGCAGGCCGATCTGGAACATGATCGCGTGGTTCAGGGTGGGCGGCGTCGCGCCTGCGGAATAGCTATACGCGGTTACATAGTTCAAGCCGAGCACAAAACAATCGTCGACGTAGCCGGCACCGAGCACATACTGGTTGATCTTGTTGGCCTCCAGGTCCCAGCGCGCCGAGCCCGTGACCACCCAATTGGCCGCGACCTTGATCGAGCCCGACGTCAGGATGCCCTCGCGGCGGGTCAGATAGCCGAGTTCCGGCTGTGCCGCGTAATTGCCGTACAGCATGCTGACAGACCAGCGGTTGAAGTTGGCGCGGCCTTCCGCCTCGAAGCGCTGGATGTTCCAGGTCTGCTCGTCCATGCGGGAGCGAACGCTGAACGTATAGGTGCTGTTGGGCGAGTAGGCGGCGCTCGCCACGTAGTCGGAGCGCGGCCTTTGCAGGCCGGAATCCACGCCGGTATTGATGGAGTCCTGGACCGCGAAGGAGTTCATGCCGAACAGCTGGTAGGACTGTCCGAACAGCGTCTTGATCGCGCCGCCCCTGTCGAACTGCGTGGTGGACTGCACGCCGACATTGGCGCGGCCGCCGCCCTCGACACGGTCGTAGCCGGAGAACTTGTCGACGCTGAACAGGTTCGAGGCGTCGAACACCATGCTCTGCGCGTCCTCGTTGGGGAGCTTGCCGGCATAGGTCTCGTTTGGCCGGATGATGATCTGCGCGATCGGCTCGATGGTGGTCGAGCCCCAGGGCTGAACGTTGACGAAGGGGTAGCGGTATTCGAGGCCCACGGTCGGCATCAGGCGCAGCGCCTGGGTGTCCCCGGCAGGAAGATAGTTCGACACGCCCGGCTGGTTGGAGACCGAGGAGTTGATCGCGTCGGCGCGGAGAATGGCGAACGGCGTCCAGATTTCGCCGAACGGATCGGTGAAGGACTTGCGCCACTGCGCTTCGGCCGTCAGACGGGTGTAGGTGCCGGGGAAGCCGCGCAGCAGGCACTGCGACGGCGTGCGCGCGAGCGGATCGGCCGACACCGTCGTGCACAAGCCGTTGGTGTTGGCGAGCGTCGTGATCGGATCGAACACCGCGGTGTCACGCGACAGGTTCACGAAATTGGTCTTGTAGCTGAACTCGCCGCCGAAGACCGGATAGTTCAGCACGTTCGAGTAGTCGATCACGGGGTAGACGATCGGCACCTGGCTCTGGTTGCCGGAGTAACTCAGCCAGTACATCGTGCGCGCGTCGAAGAAGCTGCGATTGCCGACACCGGTCAGGTAAAGCTGCGAGAGCGCATCCGTCGGCAGATACAGGAACGAGCCCAGCGGATCGCGATATTGCGACAACCGATAATCCGAGAAGAAATAATAGTCGGACATCAGGACGCCGTCCCAACCCCAGACCCATTTGTCGTTCAGCGCGAACTGACCCTTGGTGTCGACGGCGCCGCGGAACTGCTTGTCGCCGGGCTGGCCGGCGAGCGCGCTCCGATCGAGCTGGTCGATGCCGTAGACGCGGATCTGATAGGCGCCGTCCATCAGGCGCTGGCGGAATTCGGCCTGGAACAGCACGCCCTGCTTGGACGTGATGCGCGGGTTGAAGGTCGCGTCCATGTCGGGCGCGATCGCCCAGTAGAACGGAACCTCGACGCCATAGCCGAACGGCGTATTCGAGGTGAAGCCCGGCATCAGAAAGCCGGTCTTGCGCTTCACGGTCGGATCGGGCGTCGAGAAATAGGGCATATAGGCGATCGGCACGCCGAAGAATTCGAGCTGCGCCGTCTCGAAATACAGCATCTTCTCCTGCTGGTCGTGGATGATGCGCGCACCCTTGACCTGCCATAGCGGCGGCTTCTTCGGATCGTCCTTGCACGGCGCGCAGGCCGTGTAGACGCCGTTCTCGAACACCGTGTAGTTGCCGCTGGAGCGATCGGAGCGGCTCGCCGCCATGCGGGTCTGATCGGCCGTGTCGACGCGCAGCGAATCGACGAAACCGTCACGGTAGTCGTCGGAAAGGTCCAGGATCTCGGCATAGGTGATCTTGCCGTCGGCATCCGTCATGCGGATGTTGCCTTCGGCATGGAGCCGCTTGGTCTTCTGGTCGTAGATGACCTTGTCGGCCTCGACGCTGGTGCCGTTGTAGAACAGCTGGACGTTACCGACCGCGGAGACGCGCGAATTGTTGTAGTCGTAGTCGACCTCGGTCGCCTGAACCAGCATCTGGTTGTCGTTGACGGCCTTCGGCGGCTTCGCACGCGGCGGCAGCGGATTGTAGGTGAAGCTCTGGGCGGAGGCCGGTGCCACGGCGGCAACGTCCATCAGGCCACCGAGCGATGCCACGGCGGCAACAGCAAGCAGGAACCTGCGAATGAACAAGCCACACCCGTTCGCGCGCACCAATGTGCGCCGCGTCAAACGAGACACGGGCCCTCGGTGGACGGCCGTCACTATCCGTCCTCCTGATACAGCAAGGCCAAAAAGCCGGTGAGGCCGCCCACCACCACGGGCAACCACGCCGCAGCGATCGGATGCATCAACTCAGCCTTGCTCAAATCTTCAGTCACTTTCGACAGAACGTAGAGCAGAAAGCCTGCGCCCACGCCACTCAAAACCATCTTCTGCACGCCGCCCATCCGGAAGAAGCGCAACGACACGGAGGCCGCGAGCATCACCATCGCCGCAAGCAAAAACGGCTGTGCCAGAAGCTTCTGATACTGGAGTCGGTATCCGGCTGTCGCGAAGCCCGAGCTTTCGGAAGAGCGGATGTAGCTCGGTAGTTGCCAAAAGGACACAGTCTCGGGTGTGGAAAAGCTGTTGCGGACCTGCGCCTCCGTCAGCGTCGTCGGAATCTCCAGGCTGGCCTGATCGACCGGCGGCGAATCCAGCGAGAAGCGGCGGACGTTCTTGAACAGCCAACGGCCGGCCTCGAGCGTCGCCTCGCGCGCCTCGACCCGTTCCTTGAAGTGCTGTTCTGTGTCAAACCGGAACAGGGTGAGCCCTGTGAGCCGGACGCCCTGCTGTTCGCTTCGAGCTGCGTTGATGATGGTCTGGCCGTCATTGGTGACTTGGTTGAGCCAGAAGCCGGAGGCGTCCTGAATGCCGCCGCCGGGCGCCGAGCCAAACAGCTCGGCTTCCATGCGCTTGGAGAGCTCGCGCAGATTGGCCGACATCGGATTGTAGGCGACGGTCGCGATCACGCCGATCAGGAGCGCGCTTCCGAGCGCCGGCGAGATGAATTGCCATGCGGAGACGCCGGCGGCGCGCGCGACCACGAGTTCGAGCCGGCGGGAGAGGGCGAGATAGCAGGTCATGGCGCCGATCAGCATGCAGAACGGTGTCAGCTTCTCCAACAGCTGCGGTACGCGGAACAGCGAGGTCTCGGCCACCATGACCGCGGAGGCGGATGCGAGCCCTGAGGTCTTGCGCACCATCTCGATGTAATCGACCAGCACCAGCAGCAGGAAAATGCTGGCGAACACGCCGAGCGCCGCGACCACGAAACGGCCGGCGAAATACCGCCCGAGTGTGTTGGTGAGCATGCTCATGCGGTGGCCGGCCGTCCGAACAGCCGCGCGATGCGCGCGTTCGACCTGTTGATGGCCTCCATGAGGCGCGGTGGCGGTTCGACCACGAGGCCACCAATGATGATCGCCAGCCCGATGCCGATGGCACCAATGACCATCGCATATTGAACCAGCACCGCGCCCGGCGATTTCACCGCCATCACCGAGCAGGCGAAGCCGGCCATGCGCAGGCCGAACACGGCGAGGATCGAGGAGCCGATCGAGAAATTGCGGCTCTGGCGCGTGGTGCGAGGCGCACCCAGAAACGCGAAGGTCAGCACGGCAAAGGCGAACGGATAGATCGGCGCCAGCAGGCTGTCATGCAGGGCCGAGCGGAACTGGCCGGGAATCTGCTTGTAGACGGGATCGTCCTCGGACGGCGAGAGCAGCTCCCAGAGATAACGCTCGCGGATGCCGAGGGTGACGTCGCGGCCCTGGCCCGAGAACTTCGACATGTCGAAGCCGTAGCGCCCGAACGCCACCAGCGCCGGATCGCGCTTGCCGGCCTCGAAGCGCTGGAGATTGCCGGTCTCCAGCACCAGGAACGATCCGGTCTCGTTCTTCACGACTTCGCCGTGCTCGGCGACAATCGAGACCCGCTCGTTCGGATCGCGGCGGTCGTCGATGAAGATGCCGGCGAGGATGCCGCCGGGCTGGCGTTCGCGAATCCGGATCGTCAGGTTCTTGTCGAGCTGGGCGAAGCGGCCGGGCTGCAGGATGTTGGTGAGCACGTCGGCGGTGATCTCGGCGTCCCACTGCTTGATCCGCCGCATGCCGTCGGGAGCGAGATAGGCGGCGATGAAGGCGACCAGCAGCGCCACGACGCAGGTGGCGTAGAAGAACGGATAGAACAGCCGGAACGGCGAGAAGCCGGCGGCATTCATCACGATGATCTCGGAATCGGTCGCGAGCTTGTTCAGCGTATGCGAGATCGCGATCATCAGCGCGATCGGCGAGATGATCAGGACCAGCGCGGGCACGACGAGGCTGGTGATGCCGAGGAAGGTCAGGATGGTCTGACCCTGGCTCGTCATCAGGTCGATGCCGCGCAACGCCTGCGTAATCCAGATCACGCCCGTGAGGCTGACCAGGACCAGCGCAAACGACGCAAGCGTCGTGCGGAAGATATACCTATCGATTGACCCCATGCGCTACCGCACGAATCCCACCAAGTCCCCAATGCCGGCCGGAATTCCGGCTGTCCAACCAATCCCCGCAAGGGGATCCCCAAGGTCGGCCAACCATCTCATCCGCCGGCTTACTCTCTCAGTACCATCCCTTTGATCCGTCAACAAAATGGCTGCCCCGTGGCACCCTCAATATATGGTTAATATTTCCCTCGTTGTGGCCCCCCGGCAACGGGGGGTGCTTGGCATCTGCCGGGCCGGTGGCCCATAGTGCGGCACGCTCAGTGAATCGCCGTTCAGCTCTGCCCCCGTGACCGGGACCGCCGATCGGTAAAAGCGCAATGTTTTTGAGGAGTTACTCATGTCCGATGCCATCAAGGTCGGCTTCGTTCCATTATCTGCCGCCGTCCGTGGCATCATGGTCGTGTTCTGCGACGACGCTCTGAAGCTCGGCCCGGCGACCGCAAAGGCGCTCGGCGGCGCCACCGAACTCGTGAAGCGGGCGGCGGCCGCCGCCGCCTTCAAAGGCAAAAGCGGCGCCGCGCTCGACATCCTTGCACCCGAGGGCGTGAAGGCCACCCGCCTGATCGTGATCGGCGCCGGCAAGGCAACCGGCCTGAAGGCTAACGACCTCCTCAAGTTCGGCGGCGTGGCGGCGAGCAAGCTTCCGGTCGGGACGGCGGCCATGACCATTATGGCGGAACTGCCCAATGGCGCCATGACGAGTGAGCAGGCGGTCACGATCGCCTCGGGCCTGCGGCTGCGCACCTACAAGTTCGACCGCTACAAGACCAAGAAGAAGGACGGCGAGGAGGGCGGCTTGCGCGCCGACATCTCGCTTGCGGTCGGCGATGTCGCCGCCGCGAAGAAGGCGTTCGCATCGGCCGGCGCGATCGTGGACGGCGTGATCATCGCGCGCGACCTCGTCAACGAGCCGCCGAACGTGCTTTTTCCCGAGGAGTTCGCGCGCCGCGCAGGCCTGCTCCGCAAGCTCGGCGTCAAGATCGAGGTGCTCGACGTCAAGGCGATGGACAAGCTCAGCATGGGCGCGCTGCTCGGCGTCGGCCAGGGCTCGGCGCGGCCGAGCCGTACCGTGATCATGCGTTGGGACGGCGGCAAGAAGGGTGAGGCGCCGGTTGCCTTCGTCGGCAAGGGCGTCTGCTTCGACACCGGCGGCATTTCGATCAAGCCGGCCGGCAGCATGGAGGACATGAAGGGTGACATGGGGGGCGCTGCCTGCGTCGTCGGCCTGATGCATGCGCTCGCGGCACGCAAGGCCAAGGTCAACGTCGTCGGCGCCATCGGCCTCGTCGAGAACATGCCGGACGGCAACGCGCAGCGCCCGGGCGACATCGTCACCTCGATGTCGGGCCAGACCATCGAGATCATCAACACCGACGCGGAAGGCCGTCTGGTGCTTGCCGATGTGCTCTGGTACGTCGCCAAGAAAACCAAGCCGAAATTCATGGTGGACCTGGCGACGTTGACCGGCGCCATCGTGGTCGCGCTCGGCACCGAGCATGCCGGCATGTTCTCCAACAATGACGAGCTTGCCGAGCGGCTTCTGGCGGCCGGCATCGAGAGCGGCGAGAAGGTCTGGCGCCTGCCGCTTGGCCCCGAATACGACAAGCTGATCGATTCCCAGTTCGCGGACATGAAGAACACCGGCGGACGCCATGGCGGCTCGATCACCGCGGCGCAGTTCCTCCAGCGCTTCGTGGACGGCACGCCCTGGGCGCATCTCGACATCGCCGGTACCGCCATGGGAGCGCCGAAGACCGACATCAACCACAGCTGGGGAAGCGGCTATGGCGTTCGCTTGCTGGACCGTCTGGTCGCTGACCATTACGAGCGCAAATGACCCGAGATGACTGAAGTCCTTTTCTACCATCTGCAAAACATGACGGTGGAGAACGTGTTGCCGCCGCTTCTCGAGAAATCGCTCGAGCGCGGCTGGCGCGTCGTGGTGCAGTCGAATTCGCCGGAGCGCGCCGATGCGCTCGACGCCCATTTGTGGACCTATCGCGACGATTCCTTCCTGCCGCACGCGACATGGCGGGTGAGCGACGCTGCCGATCAGCCGATCGTGCTGGCGGTCGAGGAGGACAATCCGAACGGTGCCAATGTCCGTTTCCTCGTCGACAACGCCGCGCTGCCGCAGGACGCGCAGGGCTATGAGCGCATGGTGCTGCTGTTCGATGGCGACGATCCGGACGCGCTTGCTTTCGCCCGCAGCGCCTGGACGGATTGCAAGGCGCGGGGATTTGATGTCACCTACTGGCAGGCCGACGAGCGGGGCCGGTGGCAGAAGCGGAATTAGCGGTCGCTCGCAATTAATGATAATTTGCACTTTTCGGGTGATGATGGCTTTTGTCACCTTCGTGCCGCAAAGTGGTGTTGGTACAATTGCTTAGGGCCGATCCTTCACTCGGGGAATTTAGTTTATCGTGCGACATCAAAAGCTTCCCAGCTCGCTCATAGTTGCGTTGGTGGCCGTAGCACCGCTGGTCGCGGGCTGTTCGGGGACCGATCTGTTGTCCAGGGATGCCCAGTGGTTCAACACGCCCAGCCGCCTGTTCATCAAAAGCATCTCGATCGAGTCGCCGCCGCTGACACCCGACAAGCCGGTTCGCGCCGAGGATCTGGTCAGCGCCGACGGGGGCTGTGCCGGCATGGCGCCGCCGCCCGGACCGGCCGATGCGAATGCGTCGACGACCGCGCCGGCGCCCATGGGCGGCACCGTCGCGCTCGGTCACACCGAATGCGATGTGGTGCGCGGCATCGGCGCGCCCTCGAGCGTCAACCTCTCCGGTGATGCCGCGGGCAGACGCGTTGCGGTCGTGACGTGGACGAGCGGTCCGCGTGCCGGCATCTACACCTTCACGTCCGGCCGCCTGTCCTCGATCGAGGGCACGCCGGAGGCGCCGGTCATGCCGAAGGCGACCAAGCCGAAGCCGAAGAAGAAGTCGGCGGCGTAACACGGGTCGGCCTTTTACCCTGATGCTGGTTGCGGCTATCGATGCGATCAGCCGCGCATGCTTGCCCCCATCGTCAAGCGGCTTTGCATCCTTGATTGCGATGGCGGAGGCGTGAACCGCTATCTCTCCGCTCGCACCCGCCGGCGATCTCGTTCGCGAGTTTCGACATCGCGGGATGCCGACCTTCGCCCAAAGCGCCTTCATTGCCTCGGGCCGCGTTCTTCCGCGCGCGTTGAAAATCACGGGGGCGTTACGCGTGATCCGTGATCACGCGGTTCGTGATCAGCGAGCCTTCACGTCCGCTGTCGAAAACTGCCCCGAAGCAAAACTGGAGGAAATCTCCAGAATAATCACGCGCGTCTCAAGCATCGGTTCAAGAACGTCATGTGCGCGAATGCTACGCACCGAGGGGAGGGGCTAGGTCGGAAGGATCATTTGGATGTCCATTACCTCTGTGTTTTCCCCCGTTACGGGGCAGCTCACCATTTTCGGCGACAGCGCGAATAACGGCCTCGTGATAAGTCGCGACAAGTCCGGCCGCATCCTGGTCAATAACGGGCACGTGAAAACGGTTGGTGGCGAACCCACGGTCGACAACACCACTGCGATCGACATCTTCGGTCAAGGCGGTGACGACACGATCACCGTCGACGAGTGCCACGGACCGATGCCCGCGGTGCACATCTTCGGCGGCGACGGCAATGACAAGATCACGGGCGGCTCGGGAGCCGACCTTCTGTTTGGTCAGGCCGGCAACGATTTGATCAAGGGCGGCGGCGGCAACGATCTGCTGTTCGGCGGAGCGGGTAACGACGTCCTGGATGGCGGCAGCGGCGACAACCAGCTGTTCGGTCAGGCTGGCGACGATGTCATGATCTGGAATCCCGGCGGCGGCACCAACCTGTTCGAGGGTGGTGAGGGCAACGATACCGCTCAGGTCAACGGCAACAACGGCGCCGAGACCTTCACGATCGCGGCGAACGGCACCCGCGTGCGGCTCGACGGGGCGGGCGCGGCGCCGTTCTCGCTCGATATCGGCACGACGGAAAATCTCGTCCTGCACGGCGGCGGCGGCGACGATGTCATCACCGCGGGCAACGGACTCGGCAGCCTGATCTCGCTGACGCTCGATGGCGGCGCCGGCAACGACAGGATCATCGGCGGCGACGGCAACGACCTCATCATCGGCGGCAGCGGCGACGACATCGTCAGCGGCGGACGCGGCAACGACGTCGCCCAGCTCGGGAGTGGCGACGACACTTTCATCTGGAATCCCGGCGACGGCAGCGACACGGTCGAAGGCGGATCGGGCAGCGACAAGCTGCTTTTCAATGGCGCCAACATCAACGAGACCATCAACATCTCGGCCAATGGCGGCCGAGTGCGCTTCACTCGCGATGTCGCCAACATCACGATGGATCTCAACAGCGTCGAGCAGATCGAATTCGATGCGCGGGGTGGTGCCGACAACATCATCGTCGGCGACCTCACCGGGACCGGCGTCAAACAGGTGCTGGTTGATCTCGGAGCCGTTCCAGGAGGGACGCAAGGCGACGGCGCCGCTGATACGGTGACCGTCAACGGCAGCAACGGCAATCAGCAAATCGAGGTCACAGCCACGGGCACGACGGTCACGGTCACGGGGCTGCCGGAGGTCGTGACGATCGCAAATGCAGAGGCCGGCAACGACCGGCTGGTCGTGCAGGCGCTCGGCGGCAACGACGTGATCGATGCATCCACGCTCGGCGCGGCGATCGGGCTGACCATCGACGGCGGTGCGGGCAACGACACCATCACCGGCAGCCAGGGAGCCGATACCCTGATCGGCGGCGAGGGCAACGACAAGGTCACTGGCGGCCGCGGCAATGACGTCGCGCTTCTCGGCGCAGGCGACGACATCTTCACGTGGAATCCCGGTGACGGCAGCGACACTGTCGAAGGTGGCACGGAAACCGATACGCTGGTGTTCAACGGCGCCAATGTGGCCGAGACCATGTCGATCTCGGCGAACGGAAGCCGTGCGCTACTCACCCGTGACGTCGGTGCAATCGTCATGGACCTCGCTGGTGTCGAGCACGTGCAGATCGCGGCAGCAGGCGGCGCCGACAACATCACCGTCAACGATCTGACCGGGACAGGAATCACGCAGGTTGCCATCGACCTGAGTGCCGGCCCCGGCAGCCAGAGCGGCGATGGAGCGGCGGACCGCGTGACCGTGAACGGCACGAATGGTGACGACAACATATCGGTCGTGACCTCCGGCGGATCGATCGTGGTCAACGGCCTCGCTGCGCAGGTGACGATTGCGCACGCGGACGCCGGTGATGTACTCGGCATCAACGGGGGACAAGGCAATGACGTCATCAATGCGTCTTCCATCAAGGCGGGACAGTCGTTCAGCCTCAACATCAACGGCGGCGACGGCAACGACACCATCACCGGCAGTGCCGGCAATGACATTGTGAACGGCGGACGCGGCAACGATTTCGCCAATCTCGGTGCGGGCGACGACACTTTCGTCTGGAATCCCGGCGACGGCAGCGACGCCGTCGAAGGCGGCAAGGGCACCGACACGCTGGCATTCAACGGCGCCAATATCAGCGAGACCATCAACATCTCGGCCAATGGCGGCCGGGTGCTGTTCACGCGAGATGTTGCCGCCATTGCGATGGACCTGAATGGGGTTGAACATGTCGACTTCAATGCCCTCGGCGGTGCCGACAACATTACGGTCGGCGACCTCTCCGGCACTGGCGTGAGCCAGGTCGACCTCGATCTCGGCGCCAATGACGGCGCCGCGGATACCGTGACCATCAACGCGACCGGCGGCAACGACGTCATCACGGTGACCGAGCACGACGGCATCATCACGGTGTCGGGGCTTGGCCAGGACATCAACATCAGCGATGCCGGCGCGGGCGACAGGATTGTCATCAACGGCCTCGATGGCGACGACGTCATCACGGCTTCCGGCTTGCACGGCGGCATCCAGCTCGTCGCCAATGGCGGCAACGGCGACGACGTGCTGATCGGAAGCCCCGGCAACGACACGCTGGCCGGTGGTGCCGGTGATGACGTGCTGATCGGCGGCGGCGGCCTCGACATCCTGGACGGCGGCACCGGCAACAACGTTGTCATCCAGGGCGGAGCGTTCGCGGCCGCGATGCTGCTCAACCAGGCCATGGCGGCCAGCTTCGTCCCGGCAGGTGAGGGCAACGGCGAGATGCCGCTGCCCGATCCGCACGCGACGCAAAGCCAGGTGCTCGCATCGCCGCAGCACGCCTGAAGCCGGCGGCATCGGCCCGGAGAACGCTCATGATGACGAATGCGGTCTCCTCCGATACGGGGCTCGATGCGTTGCTGACGCTGCTGCATCTGCAAGGTGTCGCGGCCGATCGCGCGCAGCTCAGGCACCGGCTGGGCGCGGCAAGCTTCGGCGCAGCGGATATTGTCCGCTGCGCCAGGTCTCTCGGACTTAAAGCGCGAACCTATCGAACGCAGTGGAGCCGTCTGTCGGACACCCCGCTGCCTGCGATCGCAATGCTGCGGGACGGCGGCTTCATGGTCATCGCAAAGGCCTCCGCCGACAAGGTGCTGGTGCAGTCTCCGGAGGCGCAGCGCCCGGTGCTGATGGATCGCGACGAACTGTGCGCGATCTGGGACGGCGGCTTGATCCTGATGGTCCGGCGCGCCGGCCTGTCCGATCTCGGACGGCACTTCGATATCACCTGGTTCATCGGCGCAATCGGCAAATACCGGCGGCTGCTGGGCGAGGTGCTGGCGACTTCGTTCTTCCTCCAGCTTTTTGCGCTGGTCTCGCCGCTGTTCTTCCAGGTCGTGATTGACAAGGTGTTGGTGCACCGCTCGCTGTCCACGCTCGACGTTCTCGTCATCGGCCTCGTCGTCGTCTCCCTGTTCGACACCGTGCTCGGAATCCTGCGCAATTACCTGTTTGCGCACACGACCAACCGCATCGATGTCGAGCTCGGGGCACGCCTGTTTCACCATCTGCTGGCGCTGCCGATGGCCTGGTTTCAGGCCAGGCGCGTCGGAGATTCCGTGGCCCGGGTCCGTGAGCTCGAGAACATCCGCAATTTCATCACCAGCTCGTCGCTGACGCTTCTCATCGACCTGGTCTTCACCTCGGTGTTCCTGGCGGTGATGTTCGTCTATTCGGCGCAGATGAGCTTCATCGTGCTGGCATCATTCCCGTTCTACATCGCGATCTCGGCCGTGGCGACGCCGCTGTTTCGCCGCAGGCTGGACGAGAAATTCCGCCGTGGCGCCGAGAACCAGGCTTTCCTGGTCGAGAGCGTCAGTGGCATCGAAACGCTGAAGGCGATGGCGGTCGAGCCGCAGATGCAGCGCCGCTGGGAAGAGCAGCTCGCCGGTTATGTCTCCGCGAGCTTCGGTGTCACGAGCCTCGGCAACACGGCAAGCCAGCTGGTGCAGCTCGTCAGCAAGGTCGTCACCGCCGCCATTCTCTATGTCGGAGCCAGACTGGTGATCGGTGACGCCCTGACCGTCGGCGAGCTCGTGGCCTTCAACATCTTCGCGGGGCGGGTGTCGGCCCCGGTGCTGCGGCTCGCGCAGGTCTGGCAGGATTTTCATCAGGCGCGACTGTCGATCGCGCGGCTCGGCGACATCCTCAACAGCGCGGCGGAGCCGGCTTACTCCGCCGCCCGCGCGGGGCTACCGCCGATCCGGGGCAACATCCGCTTCGAGCACGTCTCTTTCCGCTACCGCCTCGATGGGCCGGAGATCCTGCACGATGTCTCGTTCGACATTCCAGCCGGACAAACCGTCGGCATCGTCGGATCGTCCGGTTCGGGCAAAAGCACCTTCGCCAAGCTGGTGCAGCGGCTCTACGTTCCGCAAGGCGGCCGCGTGCTGGTCGACGGAATGGATCTGATGACGACCGATCCGGCAGGGCTCCGTCGGCAGATTGGAATCGTGCTCCAGGACAACATGCTGTTCAACCGGTCGGTGCGCGACAACATCGCGTTGGCCGATCCGAGCCTGCCGATGGATCGCATCATCGACGCGGCGAAGCTCGCGGGCGCGCATGGTTTCATTCTGGAGCTCCCCGAGGGCTACGATACGGTGGTCGGCGAGCGCGGCTCGACGCTCTCGGGCGGGCAGCGCCAGCGCATCGCGATCGCCCGTGCGCTGGTAGGCAATCCCCGGATCCTAATCTTCGACGAAGCCACCAGCGCGCTCGACTATGAAAGCGAGCGGATCATCCATGACAACATGAAGGAGATCGCGAAAGGCCGCACCGTCCTGATCATCGCGCACCGTCTGTCCACCGTCCGCGGCGCCGATCGCATCTTCACCCTGGAACGCGGCCGTCTGGTCGAGGACGGCACGCATGATGCGCTGATCAAGACCGGCGGCCGCTACGCCGCCCTGCATCGTCTCCAGGGAGGCATTTATGAGGTCGGCTAGCACTGTGCCGGCCGCTCGGCCGGAGCAGACCGTGATCCCGTTCCGGAATGGAAAGGGCCGGAGCCCCGAGGAAGTCGCCTTCCTGCCGGCGGCGCTGGAAATCACGGAAACACCGCCGTCGCCGATCGGCCGCGCCATCGCAATGGCCTTGATGATTCTCGTCTGCGCGGCGCTGGCCTGGTCGGCCTGGGGCACGATCGACATCGTGGCGTCCGCAACCGGCAAGGTCGTGTCGAGCGGACGAAGCAAGGTGGTCCAGCCGTTCGAGACCGGCGTGGTGCGCGCCATTCACGTGCAGGACGGGCAATCGGTCAAATCGGGCGACCTGCTGATCGAGCTTGATCCGACCGTGAACGCCGCAGAGCGCGATCGTCTGCACGACGATCTCATGGCCGAGCGGCTCAACGTTGCGCGCCTCCGCGCCGCATTGGCGGGCGGCGAAGGGGTATCCGCCGATCTCGTCGTACCAGAGGACGCCGATCCCATGCTGGTCGCGACGCAACGGCAGCTCCTCGCCAATCAGGTCAGCGAGAACAGGGCCAAGCTCGCGGCGCTGGCGCGTCAAGAAGCGCAGAAGGAGGCCGAACATCAGACGATTGCTGCGACGATTCACAAGCTTGATGCGTTGCTGCCGGTCACCCAGCAGCGTGTCGAGATCCGCAAGACGCTGATGGAGAAGGAGATCGGCTCGAAGCTGACCTATTATGAGACCCTCCAGCTCCAGATCGAGCAGCAGGAGGAGCTTCGCGTCCAGAGCAGCCGCCTGAAGGAGGCCGAGGCGGCCGTCGCTGCGATCCGGGAGACCCGCATCCAGGCCTTGGCCGAGTACAGGAAAAGTCTCTCCGATGAGCTTGCCAAGAGCGAACAGAAAGCCAACGGCGTCGCACGCGATCTGATCAAGGCGCAGCAGAGGACGAGGCTTCAGCAACTGACGTCGCCGGTCGACGGCGTCGTGCAGCAGCTCGCGGTCCACACCGTAGGCGGCGTGGTCACGCCCGCACAGTCGCTGCTGGTGATCGTGCCGACCGATACGCGGCTCGAGATCGAGGCGATGATCTCGAATCGCGATATCGGATTTGTCGAGGCCGGGCAGGGCGCCGCCATCAAGATCGACACTTTCAATTTCACTCGCTACGGGCTTCTCGCAGGCCGGGTCCTGAGCGTCTCGCAGGATGCCATCGTCCGTGACCGGCCGCAGGAGCGCGGGAGCGACCGTGCGCCCGCGACGCAACGCGACAGCAGCGAGCCCAGCGGGCAGGAGTTGAGCTACAGCGCCCGTATCTCGCTCGATCGCACCCAGATGCAGGTGGACGACCGCCTCGTCAACCTGTCCCCGGGGATGGCGGTGACCGTCGAGATCAGGACCGGTGCGCGTACCATCCTGAGCTACCTGCTATCGCCGCTGCAGCGCTACCGGCACGAGATCATGCGGGAGCGATAGTTCCCGCCTGTTGCCGACGAAGCTTCGCGAGGCGCCCGGAGAACCGATCGGGCTTTTCGGCAGCTACACCATGCCGCGGGCGCTCCACTCTCGACGAAGTCGTTTTCGTGTGGCCGCGCAGCCCGGAATGCGTACATAGGAGCAAGCAAAAATTTGGAGGAAACTATGCGGCTCATTGCCCTCGTGTCGGCTCTGCTCTTGCCGTTTGGCGCGGCGCTCGCCCAGGACTATCCAGTCAGGCCCGTCACCATGCTGGTGCCGTTCGCCGCCGGCGGACCTACGGACACCATTGCTCGCCTGACGGCGGCAGGCATGGCGAAATCGCTCGGCCAACAGGTCATCGTGGAGAACGCGCCTGGCGCCGGTGGCACCATCGCGACGACCCGCGCCTCGCGAGCCCAGCCCGACGGATACACGCTGCTGATCCATCATGTCGGCCTCTCGACCGCCGCCACACTATACCGCAACCTCAGCTATGACACGAAGACGGCCTTTGCGCCGATCGGGCTTGTGACCAATGCGCCGATGACCATCATCGCGCGTGCGGATTTCCCGGCCGACACACTGAAGGAATTGGTCGCCTACGCCCAACAGCAGGGCGACAAGTTGACCTACGCCAACGCCGGACTCGGAGCGGCCTCGCATCTCTGCGGGATGCTGTTCATGACGGCGATCCAGAAGCAGCTCACCGCGGTGCCTTACAAGGGCAACGGCCCCATCATGAACGATCTTCTCGGCAAGCAGATCGATCTCACCTGCGACCAGGCGACGAACACGACCGGCCCGATCATGTCGAAGCAGGTCAAGGCCTATGCGATCACCACCAAGGAGCGGCTGAAGAGCTTGCCCGATTTGCCGACGGCTGATGAGGCCGGCCTCAAAGGGTTCGAACTTGGCGTGTGGCACGGCATCTACGCGCCGAAGGGCACACCGCCGGCAGTCGTTCAGAAGCTGACGGCGGCGCTCCAGTCCGCACTTAGGGATTCCGCGCTGATCGCCCGGTTCAACGACATCAACACGGAGCCGGTCCCGCAGGAGAAGGCGACGCCGGAGGCGCTGGCCGCGACGCTGGCGAGTGAAGTCGACCGTTGGGCTCCGATGATCAAGGCCGCCGGCCAGTTTGCGGACTGAGCCATTCCTGCGCAATTTGAGCCGACATCGCTCCGTGGGCGCGCTAAGCCAACACGGTAAAGAACTGTCTATTCAAGAGCTAATTACCGGGTAGCAAAATACCGGTACTGTGCATGGGGTTGTTTTCGCGATTTTGATGTCGGCCCGGTCGTGGAGCTTCAACCCGCCGCCGCGTCGAACTGCGTGCTCGCCTCGAGCCACTGCTCCTCGGCGCGCGCGAGCGCGTCGGCTGCGTTCGCGCGTGCTTTCGACAGTTGCGCGGCCTGCTTGGGATCGCGGGTGAAGATGTCGGGCAGGGCGAGCGCAGTGTCGATCTTGCTGATGATCTCGCTGACGCGGGCGATCTCGGATTCGGCTTCCGCGATACGTTTCTTCAGCGAACCGCGATTGTCCGATCTCGGGCGCTGCGACTTCTCGCTCGCCGCGTTGCGCTCGCGCGGGGCGGGCTCGCCATTGCGCGCGGACAGCACCAGGCGGCGATATTCGTCGAGGTCGCCGTCGTAATTGGTCACGGTGCGGTCGGCGACGATCCAGAGTTGGTCGGCGCAGGACTCGATCAGATAGCGGTCGTGCGAAACCATGATGACGGCGCCGGGGAATTCGTTGATCGCTTCCGCGAGCGCGGCGCGGCTGTCGATGTCGAGATGGTTGGTCGGCTCGTCCAGGATGATCATGTTGGGGCCGAAGAAGGTCGCAAGCCCCAGCAGGAGCCGCGCCTTCTCGCCGCCGGACAATTTTCCGACCTTGGTGTCGGCCGCCTTGCCGGAGAATCCGATGGCGCCGGCGCGTGCGCGCACCTTTGCCTCAGGCGCTTCACCCATCAGCTTGCGGACGTGGTCGTAGGTCGAGGCATCCTCGTTCAATTCGTCGAGCTGATGCTGGGCGAAATAGGCAATCGAGAGCTTGTCGGCGCGGGTCACCTTTCCCGAGAACGGCGCGAGGCGGCCGGCGAGCAGTTTCACCAGCGTCGACTTGCCGTTGCCATTAGAGCCGAGCAGCGCGATGCGGTCGTCATTGTCGACGCGCAAGGTGACGCGGTTAAGGACGGGCGTGTTCGGATCGTAGCCGACCACGACGTTGTCGGCGGCGATGATCGGCGGCGATAGGATTTTCTCGGGCGCGGGAAAGCTGATCTCGCGCACATCCTGGGTGACCAGCGCCGTGATCGGCTTCAGCCGCTCCAGCATTTTGACGCGTGATTGGGCCTGGCGGGCTTTCGAGGCCTTGGCCTTGAAGCGATCGACGAAGGCTTGCAGGCGCGCCCGTTCGGCTTCCTGGCGCTTGACCGCTTTGGCATCGAGCATCTCGCGCATGGCGCGTTGCTCCTCGAAGGAGGAGTAGGTGCCTTTATAGAGGGTGAGCTTGCCGCGTTCGAGATGCAGGATCTGGTCGACCGAGCTTTCCAGCAGGTCGCGGTCATGGCTGATCACGATTACGGTGCGCGGATAATGCGCGAGGTGATCCTCGAGCCACAGCGTGCCTTCGAGGTCGAGATAGTTGGTGGGCTCGTCGAGCAGCAACAGGTCGGGAGCCGCGAACAGCGTTGCGGCAAGCGCGACGCGCATGCGCCAACCGCCGGAAAATTCGGCGCAGGGGCGGAGCTGGTCGGTGGCGGAGAAGCCGAGGCCGGAGAGGATGGCTGCGGCGCGGCTCGGTGCCGAATGCGCGTCGATGTCGACCAGCCGGGTCTGGATCTCGGCAATCCGGTGCGGGTCGGTCGCGCTTTCGGCCTCGGTGAGCAGCGCGTCGCGTTCGAGGTCGGCCTTGAGCACGACCGAGATCAGGCTCTCGGGGCCGTTCGGTGCTTCCTGCGCCAGGCTGCCGACGCGCCAGCGGGGCGGCAGGGTCACCGTGCCGTGCTCAGCCGCAAGCTCGCCGCGGATCACCTTGAAGAGGGTCGATTTGCCGGTGCCGTTGCGACCGACCATGCCGACGCGGGATCCGGGCGTGATCTGCACGGAACTCTGGTCAATCAGAAGGCGTCCGGCGAGGCGGATGGAGAGGTCGGTGATCGAGAGCATGCGGCCTTGTCACCGCAGCCGGGGTCAAACGCAACCCCGTTTTTCCGTGTCCGCAAGCCGGTTCTTGTGAAGTCAGTGCGAATCGCGGTCGCGCTGCTTCAGCTCATTGAGGAGTTGCTCGAGGTGCGTCGGCAGCCTGGCTTCGGGCCGCAGGCTCTGCTGGAGCCGTTCACCCACCGCATCGCGGATCGAGCGGCTGGTGCGCCGGTCGATTTGCTCGCTGTCATCGGCGAAAAGGCTAACCATCGCAGGGTTCCGTGTTCTCATAGAAGCGACACGGTACCAAGTCCTTGGCCCCCAAATGGTTTCGCCACTCGCGGCGATTGCGCGGTATTCTAGCAAAAATTGTGTGAAGCCGTGCAATATTCCGCTCCGAATACAAAGCCCCGGCGCTGGGGGACGCCGGGGCTTCGCTCGGAAGGTACCTTGGGGGGCACAGGTACCCTTGGTTGGTGCTCTTGGAAAGGTGCTGTCGGGCTCAGTAGCAGCGGTTGATCATCCGCCAGCGGGGTCCCCAGGGGGTCGGGACCAGCCGGCGCACATAGCAGCCGCCATAGCCGTAGGAGACGACGGGGCCGCGGGCATAAAAGCGCGGTCCACCCCAACTGTGGCCGTGGTGCCAGCCACCGCCGCCATGCCAGCCGCCGCCATGCCAGTGCGCGGAGGCGGAGGTCGGGGCCAGCGCGGCACCGAGCGCGACCACGGCGACCGCGGCGAGCGAAAGTTTCCTCAACATGGTGATCTCCTCAAAACTGCCGGCGCGGGGCTATCGCGTCGATGGAAAGGCCGCCGAAACGGTCCGCCTCGGGCAGAGGCTTTGGTTTCGATGGACCTGAGGTTATCCGAGCGAGGCTGAACCAAACCCTGACGAGGCCTTCAGATTGGGTTCATCTGGGTGAAATCGTTGTAATCCATGTTGGAATTCGGCGCCTGGCCTGCGGCGAAGCGCCCGCGAGTCGGTTTTGGCGGTCGCTTGCCGTATGGCGAAGGCGCCGATATAAGCCCGGCAACTCCGAACCACCGTTTTCTCTTCAAGGACATGATCATGGCCATCGAACGCACCTTCTCGATCATCAAGCCCGACGCCACCGCGCGTAACCTCACCGGTGCGGTTAACGCCGTGATCGAGAAGGCGGGCCTGCGCATCGTCGCGCAGAAGCGCATCCGCATGACCAAGGAACAGGCCGAGACCTTCTATTCGGTCCACAAGGCGCGCCCCTTCTTTGGCGAGCTCGTGGACTTCATGACGTCGGGCCCCGTGGTGGTGCAGGTGCTGGAAGGCGAGGGTGCCGTCTCCAAGTATCGCGACGTGATGGGTGCGACCGATCCGTCCAAGGCGGCTGACGGCACCATCCGCAAGCTCTACGCAAAGTCGATCGGCGAGAACTCCGCGCACGGTTCGGATGCCCCGGAAACCGCCGCGATCGAGATCGCACAGTTCTTTTCGGGCAACGAGATCGTCGGCTGATCCGTCAGCCGATAATTTAACGAGACGCGGCGAAAGGACGTAGTGTGAACTGGCTCTGGCAGATCTTCGATCCCGCTACGATCGGGGCATTCTTCACCCAGTTCCGCGTTGAGATGGCCGAACCGACCTTCTGGGTCGCGGTCGGCAAGATCATCTGGATCAACATCCTCTTGTCCGGCGACAATGCGCTGGTGATTGCGCTCGCCTGCCGCGGCCTCAAGCCGCGGCATCGGCTGTGGGGCATGATCTTCGGTGCCGGCGCCGCGGTGCTGCTGCGGATCATCTTCACGGGCATCGTCGCGAGCCTGATGGAGCTACCGTACCTCAAGCTGGTCGGCGGTCTAGCGCTGATCGTGATTGCGGCAAAGCTGCTGGTGCCGGAACAGGAGGACGAGGACGGGGTCGAGTCGGCTTCGCATCTTTGGCAGGCCGTGCAGATCGTCGTCGTTGCCGACATCGTCATGAGCCTGGACAACGTCATTGCTGTGGCCGCGGCCGCCAATGGCAGCGCGCCCTTGCTGGTGCTCGGTCTTGCCATCAGCGTGCCCTTGATCGTCGCCGGTGCGGCGCTGATCATGGCGCTACTTGCAAAGCTGCCGGTTTTGGTGTGGGCCGGCGCGGCGCTACTCGGCTGGATCGCGGGCGAGGTGATTGCGACCGATCCCGGCATCGCGCCGAGGCTGCACACGCTGTTCGACGGTCCGTTCGGCGCCTCGCTGGACAACATGCTCGGCGCCTTGCGCATCCCGCCGCAATTCGCCCATGGCGGCGGAGGCGGCGAATATCTCTGCGCAGCTCTCGGCGTCGTCGTCGTGCTGGTCGTCGGCTCCATCTGGCGCCGCCGCAGCATGAGCGCGGCCGCTCTGGAGTCCTCCGAACGCCACGCCAAGGCATCGGCGGAGTGATCTCTGCGGCAGCCTCCGTCCGCACCAAGCCTGTTGTCGCTTACGGAAGCCGCGCCGGACTGGAACGGCGCAGCATTGCCATGGCGATCCTTCCATAATTAGACGTTGTCTTATTCTAAAGTACTGAAAACAAAACCGTTTTCGTTGACTCGGTGACTGTTCCCGCTGCACGTCGCTCCGGTATTCATTTAATCAAACCGGAAGCTGTTAAGAGATGCCGCCGAGAGTCACTTGCCGCCCTGTTGCTGTTCTTGCTGTTGCCTTCAGATCCCGACCGAGGATCTCCAGACCGACAGCTTTCGCGGCCTCTGTGATTTCCATCGCCTTGTTCAGCGACGGCTTGCTTCACGGCAGCAACGCGCAGAGCGCTGTGCCGGAGACGGAGCGGGCGACAACGTTGCCGGCGGTGACCGTTACGGCAGACGTGCCGAAGCAGCGCGCACGCGCACGTTCCAATCCCGGCCGAAGAGCAGCCCGCGGTAGCTCGCCCGCAGTTGGGCGGGTCACGACGCAAGCGGAAGGAACTCCCGCAGCCCCGAAGCCCGGCACGCCGCCGCCGGCCTATTCAGGCGGGCAGGTGGCCCGCGGAGGGCAAATTGGCTTGCTGGGCAACAGGGACTTCATGGACACCCCGTTCAACATCACCAGTTACACGGCGAAGAAGATCGAAGATCAACAGGCCACCACGGTCGCCGACGTCGTCAGCAACGATCCCTCGGTCCGTTTCACGGGCCAGACCGGTGGCATTCTCGACTCCTTCTTCATCCGCGGCTTTCCGATCGGCGAGGGGAATGTCGGAGAAATTGCCTTCAATGGCGTCTATGGTGTTGCACCAAACTACCGTGTGTTCACCGACTATGTCGAACGCATCGAAATCATCAAAGGCCCGACCGCGCTGCTTTACGGCATGGCTCCGAACAGCAGCGTCGGCGGCACCATCAACATCGTTCCGAAACGCGCAGGTGACGTCGATCTCACGCGGGTTACCACCGACTACGCGACGAACTCCCAGTTCGGCACGCATCTCGACGTGAGCCGACGGTTCGGCGAGAACCGCGAATTCGGAATTCGCGTCAATGGCAGTTATCACAACGGCGATACGCCGCTCGACAACCAGAGCCGCCAGGCGCATGTCGGCTCTGCGGCGTTCGACTATCGCGGCGAGAAGTTCAGGGCTTCGCTCGACTTCATCGACCAGGAAGAAAAGTTCGACGCGCCCGCAAGGCCGTTTCTGGTCGCGACAGGCGTCGCTGTCCCGACCGCTCCGGTCGGGAGGCGCAATGTCACGCAGGCCTGGGAGTTCGCCAAGGTCCATGACAACTCGCTGCTAGCACGCGCCGAATACGACGTGACCGATTCCGTGACGGTGTTCGCCGACGGCGGTGGCGGCAGGACCCAGGTCGATCGTCTGTTTGGTACGCCGACGATCCTGAACTCGGTCGGCAATACCAGTTCGACACCCGGCCGCTTCAAATTCGATATTGACAGGAACGTCGCCGACGCCGGCGTGCGCGCCCGGTTTGGGACCGGTGCGATCAATCATGCCGTGAGCTTCCAGGGGAGCTACTACACCGATCAATTGTCGCGAGGTTCTGTTTCCGGCTCGCCGGTGCTGTCCAACATCTATGCTCCGGTCGCCCGTCCGGAGCAACTCGTTCCGGCTCCCGCGACTGTTCCAAAGCTTTCCGATACCGAATTGACCGGCCTCGCGCTGGCCGACACCTTGTCGGTCTTTCAGGATCGCATTCAGCTGACCGTCGGCGTCCGGCAACAAGGCGTGAAGTCGAACAACTACAACACCGCCACGGGTGCCGTTAGCGCTGCTTACGATCAAACGGCGCTCACGCCGATGGTTGGTCTGGTCGTCAAGCCCTGGAGCCACGTCTCCCTGTACGCAAACTACATCGAAGGACTGAGCAAGGGGGATGTCGCACCAACGACGGCGAGCAATTCCGGAGAAGTTCTTGCACCTTATTTCAGCAAGCAACACGAAGCCGGCGTCAAGATCGATTTCGGCATGCTGGCCACCACGATCAGCCTGTTCGAGATCACCAAGCCATCGGGGCAGTTGGGTGTCGACAAAGTCTTCCGGGCCGACGCCGAACAGCGCAATCGCGGCCTGGAGTTCACGGTATTCGGAGAGGTGCAGACAGGCCTTCGCGTGCTTGGCGGCGTGACGCTGATCGACCCGGAGCTGACGAAGACGAGCACGCCTTCCAATCTCGGCAAGACGCCGATCGGTGTGCCTCAGGTGCAAGCCAATTTGTCCGCCGAATGGGACACCCCATTCGCGCCCGGGCTGACGCTGGTCGCAAGCACCATCTATACGGGATACCAGTATCTGGATGCGGCAAACACGCAGGTCGTTCCGGCGTGGACGAGGCTCGACCTCGGTGCCCGCTACAACACGCGCATCAACAACCGGCCTGTCACGTTGCGGGCGCTGGTCCAGAACGTGTTCGATAAAAATTACTGGTCGGGCGTGGCAAGCTTCTCCGCGCTCTCACAGGGGGCTCCGCGGACCCTGCTGTTGTCGATGTCCACGGATTTCTGAGTTGAAGCGGCCTGGACGCGTAAAGCGCAAGCTTCTCTGGGCTCACCGATGGCTCGGGTTGACCAGCGGCATCGTCGTGGTGCTGATAGGCCTTACGGGAAGCTTCATCGTTTTCTATCGGGAAATCGACGCCGCTCTGAATTCCGCGCTCTACGTCCCCGCCGGCCCCGAACAAAAGGTCACCTTGAGCGAGGTGATGCGCGCCGCCGCGGCGGCGGATACCGCGCCGATTTCCACAATCCTGGCTCCGGACCGGACTTGGCCGGTCTGGGTCGTGATACACGCACACGAAACCACTACAGGTCGATACCCCAATCGCTGGACGACCATGGTCGATCCATCGAACGGGAAGGTTCTCGGACGACGTGACTACATAAACGCGTTCGCCCTCAAGGTTTACCGTCTCCACTATACGCTGCTGCTCCATGAGTGGTGGGGCAAGGAGTTGGTCGGCATTGTCGGGTTCGTACTGCTCGGCTTGGCCGTCTCGGGCCTGTTCTTGTGGTGGCCGAAACCGGGGCGGTTCTGGCGCTCGGTATCGGTGAGCAAGGACGTTTCGCTTCTTCGATTTGTTTTCGACGTCCACGGCATGGCTGGTTTTTGGGCGCTGCTCGCGCTCACGATGATCTCGATCACTGGTGTCGGGATCATTTTTCCTGGCGTAGTGCGTCCCATTGTTGGGCTCGTGTCGCAACCGACACCCGATCCTTCGCCGCGGATCGAACTGCCGGCCGCAGGGACGCCGCAGCTCTCAGCCGATGCGATCGTGCGAATCGTGCAAGCGGCCAGGCCGGATACGACGATTGCCATGTTCAATCCGCCAACCGAAACGCGCAACACCTGGCGCGTGCAGTTCCGGGCCGAAGGCGCTGATCCCGCGGTACGTGCGCGGGGGGCGATCTGGCTCGATCCATGGAGCGGCGCGGTGGTGCACGATCGCACTTCGGGCGCCACGTCGATGGGCGATCGCTATCTGGCCGAACAGCTCTGGATCCACAACGGTGCGACGTTCGGACTCGTCGGGCGTCTGTTCGTCTTCGCAGCCGGCTTCGCTCCCCTCGTTCTGTTCATCAGCGGCGGGATCATGTGGCTCAAGAAACGTCCGGGCAGGATCAGGTTAGGCTAGCCGATCTACCGCCGGACGATCGAGCCGGCGCGGTTGATCAGCCGGGCGAGCGCGCGGAAGCGGCTGCCGACGCGATCCGCGACGAGGTCGCCGAGGCGGTGCTCGAACACCAGCAACAGCTTGCGGCCCAGGCTGCGGAAATGCGTCGCGGGTAAGACGCCCGGACGCGCCGCCGAGATTAGATGCGCGACGCGGAAGGCCGCGCCCAGCAGGCGGGCGCGTTCGAGCTGCGCCGGCGTCAGCAGCTCCTGCATGGCGACGGGCGGCTGGTTTTCCTCGCTGAGGCCCGCATAGCGATAGAACACGGACAACCCGACGAAGGCGCGCTCGGTGTGGGTGATCGCGCCGAAATTGCCGTTGACGACGAGGCTCAGCGTCTGCTCGCCGCGATGGTCGGGATGCACGCGCCAGCCGATGTCGGACAGCAGGCACGCGGCGTGGCGGAGGCGGCGGTCCTCCTGGGTCTCGCGCAGCTTCACCACGCGCGCGAGGCGGTCGGTCCAGGCGATCAGTTCGCGCGCATGCTTTGCCGAACGCGACAGCAGCTGGTTCAGCTCTTCGGCCGCGCAGATCAGTCCGTCCTTGTTGCGTTCGGAGTCCGGCAGCTTCTCGTGCAGCAGGCCCTCGCGCACGCCGAAGGTCGAGAACACGATGGTCTTCGGCTTCGCCACCCGGATGATGTGCTCGAGCACCAGTGCGGCATAGGTGAGGAGCGGGCGCCGGGCATCGGCGACGATCTCGATGTCGGCGAGCATGCCCGCGGCCGCAAGCCGGCGAAGACGACGCGAGAAGTCGAGCGCCTCGGCAGCCGAAATCGAATAGCCGTGCATCACCTGGAGCGGATAGCCACTCTGGATGATGTGGATGCGCGCAAGCGCGCGCCAGGTGCCGCCGACCGCGTAGAAGCTGCGGCCGCTCCCAGCCTTGAGCTGCGGCACCCCGTCGAGCGCTTCGCGCACGATGCGGTCGGCGCGTTTCAGGGATTTATGCGCGAGGTCCTGCAGCGCGAGGCCGCCGAGTGGCAGCGTCACGCCGCTGCGCACGGTGTTTTTGCGCACGTCGATCAGTTCGAGCGAGCCGCCGCCGAGGTCGCCGACGATGCCGTCGGGATGATGGATGCCGGAGATCACGCCAAGCGCCGACAGCCGCGCCTCGCGCGGGCCCGACAGGATCTCGATCTTCACCGCGCAGATGCGCTCGGCTTTCGCGATGAAGTCGGGGCCGTTGGAGGCGTCGCGGCAGGCGGCGGTCGCAATCGCAAACACCCGCCCGACCTGCATGACCCGGCACAGCGCACGGAAGCGCTTGAGCGAGGTCAGCGCCTTGTCGACGGCGTCAGGCGCGAGCAGTCCCGTGCTCTGCACCTCGCGCCCGAGGCCGCACAGCGTCTTCTCGTTGAAGATCGGAATCAGGCTCCGCGTCAGTCCCTCGTAGACGACGAGACGGACCGAGTTGGAGCCGATGTCGATGACCGCGACGCTCGAGCCGCGCTTGCGCGGCCGCTTCACGTCGACGATCCCGGATCAGGATTGATGACGTTCATTACGGCGCGTGAGGCGGCGCGGCGAGGATTCCTTGAGCGACTTACCACGGCCAGACAGACTCGGATTTGTCATGAAGTAGTTGTGGACGTTGAAAGGCTCCTCGCCCTTCGCGGTCTTCATACGCGTTGAGGACCCGTCCGGCAACAATTGCCAGCTCTGCTCGTTGTCCTTGAGGTTGGCGACCATGATCTGTTCGAGAACCTGCTGATGCACCGTGGGATTTTGCAGCGGACACAGCACCTCGACGCGGCGGTCGAGGTTGCGCGGCATCATGTCGGCTGAGGAGATATACACAGCCGCTTTCGCGCTCGGCAGGCCCTGGCCCATGCCGAAGCAGTAGATTCGGCCGTGTTCGAGGAAGCGTCCGATGATCGACTTGACGCGAATGTTCTCCGACAGGCCGGGAATGCCGGGCCTGAGGCAGCAAATACCGCGCACCACGAGCTCGACCTGCACGCCGGCCTGTGAGGCCTCGTAGAGCGCGTCGATGATGTCGGGGTCGACCAGCGCGTTCATCTTCATCCAGACCGCACCGGGCCGGCCGTGCCGCGCATGCGCAGTCTCGCCCTGGATGTGCTCGATGATGCGCTTGCGCAAGGTCAGCGGCGAGACCGCCATCTTTTCCAGGTCGCTCGGCGCGGCGTAGCCGGTGATGAAGTTGAACACGCGCGCGGCGTCGCGGCCGATGGTCGGATCCGAGGTGAAGTAGGAGAGGTCGGTGTAGATGCGCGCGGTTACCGGGTGGTAATTGCCGGTGCCGGTGTGGACGTAGGTCGTGAGGCTTCCGCCCTCGCGCCGCACCACCATCGAGAGTTTCGCGTGCGTCTTCAGTTCGAGGAAGCCGTAGACGACCTGCACGCCGGCGCGTTCGAGGTCGCGTGCCCAGCGGATGTTGGCCTCTTCGTCGAAGCGCGCCTTCAACTCGATCAGCGCGGTGACCGATTTGCCGGCTTCGGCGGCTTCCACGAGCGCGCGCACGATCGGCGAGTTGCTGGAGGTGCGGTAGAGCGTCTGCTTGATGGCGACGACGTCGGGGTCGCGCGTCGCCTGCTGGAGAAACTGCACCACGACGTCGAAGGATTCGTAGGGGTGATGGACGACGAGATCCTTCTGCCGGATCGCGGCGAAGATGTCGCCGCCTTGCTCACGCACGCGCTCGGGATGGCGCGGTACATAAGGGGTGAATTCCAGATCGGGCCGGTCGAGGCGGGTGAGCTGCGAGAGCTCGTTCATGGCGAGCACGCCGTCGACCAGGAATACCTCGTCGTCGGCGGTCGACAGCGCGTGCTGCACGAAGTTGCGCAGCTGCTCCGGCATCTTGGCGTCGATCTCGAGCCGGATCACCGAGCCGCGGCGGCGGCGCTTCAGCGCAGTCTCGAACAGGCGGACGAGATCCTCGGCCTCTTCCTCGATTTCGAGTTCGGAGTCGCGGATCACACGGAAGGCGCCCTGGCCGTGCAGATTGTAGCCGGGGAATAGGCGGTTGATGAACAGCGCAGTGGCCTGCTCCAGCGAGATAAGCCGGACGACCTTGCCGTCAGCCGGCAGACGGATGAAGCGGTCGATCTTGCCGGGCATGCGGATCAGCGCGTTCATCTGCTTGCCGTCGGCGCCGCGCGTGAGCTGGAGCGCGATGGTGAAGCCGAGGCTCGGAATGAACGGGAAGGGGTGGGCCGGGTCGATCGCGAGCGGGGTCAGCAGCGGGAACACGTTACTGAGGAAGTAGTCCTCGACCCAGGTTCGTTCCGCCTTGGTGACCTCCTTGCCCTCGACCAGCACGATGCCCTCGTCGGCGAGCGTGCCGCGCAGGTCGCGCCAGATTGCCTGCTGGTCGGAGGCAAGCTGCGAGACGGTTCGGTTGATAAGCGCGAGCTGCTCGGATGGCGTCAGACCGTCGGGGCTGCGCTCGGCAATGCCCTCGCGGACCTGGGCCTTGATGCCGGCGACGCGGACCATGAAGAACTCGTCGAGATTATTCGCCGAAATCGACAAGAATCGCACCCGCTCCAGCATGGGGTGGCTGGGATTGACCGATTCCTCCAGGACGCGGCGGTTGAAGTGCAGCCAGGAGAGCTCGCGATTGATGAACCGCTCGGGGTTCGAGGCGATCGCCGGCGGGCCTTCGGCTTCCGGAGCTTTTTCTTTAACTTCAACAGCTTGCGCAGAATCCATCAGAAGTCGATCCATCCAGTTCGCCCCAATTTGCGACTTACGCGCAAAACCCGCGGGAGCATGTGTTAGAGCGATGACGTTTCGATGACATTGATGTTCCGCCGTCCGGGCGCGTCAAGCCGCCTTGTCAGACATCCCGGAGCAGCTCGGCGGCCAAGGCCCGGGTGACGGGGCGGCCGAGGCGCAGGGCCTCGCTGTCCAGCAGGTCCACGGCCCGTCGGGCGGCGGCCGAGGACCGCTCCAGGCGCGTGGCGAGGTAGCTGACCACGCTCTCGTCCACCGCGAGCTGGCGGTCGGCGCAGAATTTGACGATCAGGCCGCGGAAGAGCTGGTCGTCAGGCGGCAACAGCGAGATAACGGGGACGGCGCGGAGCCGCGAGCGCAGGTCGGGGAGCTCGATCTCGAGAGATGCGGGCACCTCGCGTCCGATGAAGAGGACGTAGGCGCCGTCCTCGCGGGCCAGATTCATCAGATGGAACAGGGCGCGCTCGTCGAATTCCCTGGCCTTGGGATCCTCGACCACCAGCGCGCCGGTGGCGAGCGCAGCCGGGACGGCTTCGGCGGTCAGCCCATTGGCCGTGGTCGAGCGGGCGCCTGAGGCCTCGGCCCAGATCGCGGCGAGATGGCTCTTGCCGCTTCCTTCCGGGCCGGCCAGCCACATGATCCGGTTCGGCCATTCCGGCCAGGCGTCGATGAGGGCAAGACCGGCGGCATTGACGGGGCCTTCGAGGAAATTGTCCCGGCTCAGGCTCTCCGCATGCGGAAGCGAAAATGCCAATTGTCGGGGATGAACGCGGCCTGGCACGCTTGCTTTGCTCCGTGCCGGCGGGCCGGCTTCGTTTCAAGAGATGCGACTTAATCGAGCGGGAGTTGGTCCTTTGCGGGGCCGCTTCCCAACTCATTTGGCCTCGATCGTGCTCATGTGCCGCAACCACTCGACGAGATAGAGCGATACGGAGGAAAGCGTGAAGACCGTGACGAGGCCCATCAGGATGATATCATAAGGACCGGCTTTGAAGCCGAAGGCGAGGGCGGCCAGCACCAGCGCCGCGAACGCCACCTGGGCCACAGTGTTGAGCTTGGATACCTTCGAGGGCTTCATCTCCACAGGGCGGTCGAACAGCCAAGATATGATCACGGCAGCGACGATCATGATATCGCGCGAGACCACCAGGATGACGATCCAGCGCGGAATCGCGCCCCAGATGCCCAAGGCCATGTAGATCGAGACCAGCAGCGCCTTGTCGGCGAGCGGATCGAGCAGGGCGCCGAGCTCGCTGGTCATGTTGAAGCGCTTGGCAAGGAAGCCGTCGACCGCGTCGCTGATACCGGCGATCAGGAAGACGGCGAACGCCACCTCCATTTGGCTCGACACGATGGCCCAGACGATGATCGGGACCAGCATGATGCGGCCCAGAGTGATGATGTTCGGTATACTCACACGGCGCTTCCCGGCACCCGGCCTGACCTCGAATTCGGCCCTTTGGAGGCTGAACCGGTTGATATCTCTACATAGTATACGGAGGCGCGCCATGCGAGCCATTGCGTGTCCCCGGAATTCGACGTAACCAGCCGCAAACCCACTGGAAATCGGGCATGACCGACCGCAAAAACGGCCTCACTTACGCCGATTCAGGCGTCGATATCGACGCGGGCAACCGCCTGGTCGACCTGATCAAACCGATGGTGCGCGCCACCGCGCGTGCTGGTGCCGACGCCGAAATCGGCGGTTTTGGCGGCCTGTTTGACCTCAAGGCCGCCGGCTTCAAGGACCCCATCCTGGTGGCCGCGACCGATGGCGTCGGCACCAAGGTCAAGATCGCGATCGAGACCGGCCTGCATGGCGGGATCGGCATCGACCTCGTCGCCATGAGTGTCAACGACCTCGTGGTGCAGGGCGCCGAGCCGCTGTTCTTCCTGGACTATTTTGCCTGCGGCAAGCTCGATCCGGAGGCGACCGCGTCGATCGTCGCCGGTGTCGCCGAAGGCTGCCGCGAATCCGGTTGCGCCCTGATCGGCGGCGAGACGGCCGAGATGCCCGGCCTCTACAAGGACGGCGACTACGACCTCGGCGGCTTTGCCGTCGGTGCCGCGGAGCGGGGCACGCTCTTGCCGCGCAAGGACATCACCGCCGGCGATGCCGTGATCGGGCTGGCTTCGTCGGGGGTGCACTCCAACGGTTTCTCGCTGGTGCGCAAGATCGTGGAACAATCGGGCCTCGGCTTCGGAGCGCAGGCGCCGTTTGCGCCCGTCATGACGCTCGGCGGCGCGCTGCTGACGCCGACGCGGCTCTACGTCAAATCCTGCCTGCGCGCGATCCGCGAGACCGGCGCGGTGAAGGGGCTTGCCCATATCACCGGCGGCGGCTTCACCGACAACATTCCGCGCGTGCTGCCGAAGCATCTCGGCGTGGGTATCGATCTGGCGCGTCTGCCAGTGCTGCCGGTGTTCAAATGGCTGGCCGCGCAGGCCGGCATCGCCGAACTCGAAATGCTGCGGACCTTCAATTGCGGGATCGGCATGATCGCGATCGTCGAACCGGACAAGGTCGACGAGGTCGTGGAGGTCTTCGCCGATGCCGGTGAGACCGTGGCCCAGCTCGGTACCGTGATCCCGGCCGAGGGCGAGCACCGCGTCGTCTATAACGGCCATCTCGATTTGGCGCTGTAATGACCGGCGCTGTGATGAAACGCCGCGTCGCCATCCTGATTTCCGGCCGCGGCTCCAACATGGCTGCGCTGATCAAGGGCGCGACCGCGCCGGATTTTCCGGCGGAGATTTCGCTCGTCATCTCGAACAAGGCCGACGCACTGGGGCTGGAAAGGGCCAAAGCGAGCGGCGTGAAGACACTGGTGATCGAAAGCAAGCCATTCGGCAAGGACCGCGCCGGCTTCGAGAAGGTGCTGCAAGCAGCGCTCGATCAGCACGGTATCGAGCTGATCTGCCTCGGCGGCTTCATGCGGCTGTTCACGGCCGAGTTCACCAGGGCCTGGTACGGGCGGATGCTCAACATCCATCCCTCGCTGCTGCCGTCGTTCCCCGGTCTCGACCCACACGGCCAGGCGTTGCGCGCCGGCGTCAAGCTCTCCGGCGCGACGGTGCACTTCGTGATCCCCGAGACCGACGCCGGCCCAATCGTGATGCAGGGCGCGGTTCCCGTCAGCGACCACGACACGGCGGACACGCTGTCGGAGCGCATCCTCGAAGTCGAGCACCGCATCTATCCCGCAGCACTGAGCCTGCTCGCGACCGGCAAGGTCCAGATCGAGGGCGATGTCTGCAAGACCGCGGGCGGCGGGCCGTCGGAGAATTTTCTGATAGCGCCGTTGGTGCGGTGAAGCGCCATCGCACTCGGAATACGTCTCATCCCAAACAAAAACCCCCGGCAGAGCCGGGGGCAACGTCATGATCTCTTGCGCAGACCGCGAGAGAAATCAGGAGACCTTGAGGTTCTCCGCGGATGCTTTGCCGCGGTTCTCCACGAGGTCGTATTCAACCACCTGATTTTCATTGAGGGTCGAGAGTCCGGCGCGCTCGACGGCGGAGATATGGACGAAGACGTCCTTGTCACTGCCGTTCGGCTTGATGAACCCATAGCCCTTGGTCGGGTTGAACCATTTGACGGTGCCCTTTTGCGGCATCCTCAGTCTCCTCCGCTAGATACAAAAACGACGCGGCCGCTTTTCGCGTGCCACGCCACAAACGGGCTTCCGGTAGTCTGTTCGAGTCTTGAGTCTCAATGTCGCGAAACGCACAGTCGAGCGGCCAATTCCGATTGTGTCCGATATTGCAACATGAAAATCGCCCGTTAGCAAGCCGCGCGCGAATTTCAAGAGCCCGACCGGAGTGCCCGTCCGCAATTTGCGACCTGTGGCCGCGGAACCACAATCGAAAGCAATGCCTTTGCCTTGACGCGCCAGCCGGTTGACCCTCAGTAACAGTTCGGCACAAATCGCGGCACGCGTGCGCCGCTCCTGTTGCATTTTTGCGCGCCGCCCTTTGCTTCGGGATTTGTCGCCATGTGCTGCACGTCGCAGCCCTCAGAGACACGGCAGGCGATCAGGCTGAACCGCGTCCGCCGGATCGCGGCTGCCGTGGCGTTTGCGCTCATCATGGTGCTGTCGACGACGTCAGGTTTTGCACAAAGTCCGACGCCCACGCCGACCCCGACACCCACGCCGTCACCGACGCCGATGCCGACCGCGACCAATTACGACCAGTCGGCCGGCAACAGCGCGCTCAATCTCGGCTCGAATTTCCTGGAGCGGCTCGGCAACCAGGCATCTGGGGGTGTCAACCGGGCGTTTCGGACCAATCCCGGCGGCGGGGGCGCGTCGGCGAGCACGGAAGACCCGCGCTACCGCACCTGGTTCGAGGGCTACGGCATCTCGGTCCGGACGGATGCGCAAGGAGACTTTGTCGGCGACAAGCGGAAGACGTTTGGCGGTGTCGCAGGTCTTGGCGCGCGGCTCGCGCCGGGTGTCAATCTCGGCTTCTCCGTCGACCAGAGCCACACCGACATCGACGTGCCGCTCGCACTTCAGTCCGCGACGCTGGACCTGACGCAACTCGGGTTCAGCGGCTCGGTCGACAAGGGCCCATGGACCTGGGCCTTCGCCCTGGTGCACGGCTTCGGCAAGGTCCGCTCGAGCCGGGATACGGGTCTGGGACTTGCGACCGCGGGTTATCGCGCCGCGGTCGACGGCGCGCTGACCGAGATCAGCTATTACTGGACCAAGGACCAGATGCGCATCGTGCCCAAGGGCGCACTGGAATATGTCCGCGCCACCAGCGTCGCATTCCAGGAGGTTGGCGGCCTCGATCCACTCAATGTCGGCTCGACGGCGCTCTCGCGCGCGCGTGTGATGATCGGGGGCGAGATCGGGCGCTACTTCATCTTCGACCAGAAGATCCTGGACCTGTCCGCCTACGGCAAGTTCGTCGACAATTTCCATCAGAACCTGGGATCGGTGCAGGTCAGCCTCGGGACCCAGAGCATTGTCGTGCCCGGCATCGGCGAGAGCCGCTACGGCGTGGATGCCGGCGCCTCGGCCTCGCTCAGCCTGACCAACACGGCGCGGCTCTACGTCAATTACGACGGCAAGTTCCGCAACGAACTGACGTCGCATCAGGGCACGGTCGGCTTCGAATATCGTTGGTGAGGCGAAGCCTGCCCACGTCCGCCCAGAGCAGGATCGGAAAACCGCGAAGCGGTTTTCCGAAAAGATCACGCTCAAGCTTTAGGTCGGCATTGCCGCGACATATCCCGTCAATCCAAAGCCCTCGCGCGCGGCCGTCATCATCGGCGCAAGCGCGTTCGGGTGGATGAACTCGTCGCGGAAACAGGGGTGGGTCTTGGGATCGAAGATTTTCTTCAGCCAATCGACCACGATCTTGTGGCGCTCGGAGGTGCGGAACTCCTTGTGATAGGTGAGCCAGAGATCGGCATGGTGGCTGACGCCGAGATCGACGGCAACGAGCGGGGCGCCGAGCGCGATTGAGACCGTCGGCAGGAATCCGATGCCGGCGCCGCGCTCCACTGCATAGAGCACGCCGACCGAGGAATTGGTCTTGATCCCGACGATGCCCTCGAGCGACTTAAGTCCGAGTACGCGGGCATAAGCGCCGTCGTCGACCTGCGGGGCGCTCTGCTTGATGATGCGGTGGTTCTTCAGCTCGGCCAGGCTCGCGGGCACGCCGTAGAGGTTTTCGTACTCCTTGGAGACGAACGGATAGATGTGCAGCCGGCCGAGCTTGGCGACGATCAGATCGGGATTGGTCGGTGGCTCGAGCTGGATCGCGATATCGGATTCGAGCCGCGCGACATCGGCCTGTTCCATCGCGCAGCGCAGGTCGACGGTGATCTTGCGATAGGTCTTTTGGAAGTCGATCAGTCGCGGCAGGATCCAGAAATTGCCGGGGCCTTCCGTCACCGCGACGCGTACGGTGCCTGACATGTCATTGGACGATCGCGAGGCACGCCGGAACACGTTGAAGGCATGACGCTCCATGTGCGCGACGTCGGCGATCATCGCGCTGCCTTCGTCGCTGAGCGTGAGCCCGCTCTGGTCGCGCAGGAACAGCTTGCAATCGATGCTCTCTTCGAGCCGGTCGATCCTGCGCATCAGGGTGGTGGAGGTGAGCCCGAGCTCTTCGGCGGCGTTGCGGAAACTTTTATATTTTGCGCAAGCTAAAAACAGTTTCAAATCGTCCCAGGACATGTCCAGGGCTTCTTCACGGTGCTGCATCATCGCAGCACCCCGGTGCAATAACTGCTGCATACGCCTGATCCCCAGCCGCTAAGCTCTTTGTCATAGCGGGGCACGAAAGCCGCGAACGATAGAGGGGTGACATGGGTATGGAAAGGGGCTCGTTTGCCGCAAGGCATGATTTCGACGCGCTGCCGCTCAGTCCGGATGTCGACGTCCGTCGCGCCCAATTTTCCGAAATAGCCGCGCTTTCGCAGTTGGCGCACCGGCTGGTGCCGGGCGTTCGGATCGGGGCGGCTGAGCTTGCAAAATATTTCGCCTTCGATCCCGACAGCATCCTGACTTTCAGCCGGAAGGGCAACCTCGTCGGCGGAATGGCTTTCCTGTTTCTCAACGATCGCGGGCATGATGCGCTGCTGCTCGACGAGATCTGCCTCACCGCGCCGGAGACGCGCCATCTCGCGTCCGCGAACGAGGACGTTTCCGCCATCTACATCTGGGCGATCGCGGCGACGGGGCGCGGCGTCGCCGGTCTCGGCAAAGCCGCGGCTCATCTGAGACAGCTAAGGTTTCGCAACTCGGATTGCTATGCGCAGCCGTCAACCGTGGCCGGACGCGACATCATGAAGGCGACAGGCTTCGAGCCTGTTCCAAGCTTCCAACCCGATCTGTGGTGCTACGAGCGGCCCTGGCATCGGCAGCCGATGCGCATGCCCGGCGCGATCATTCAAGCAAGGAGTTTTGCAGATGCACGGTACTAGGATTCCTCTCGCGAAGCCCGATTCCCGCGCCATCACCGTTCGCCTCGCACGCGATCTCAGCGATCTCATGCTGGTCACCTCGATCCGCTCAGCCGTCTATCTCGCCGAGCAGGATTGCCCGTTCGATGAGGAGTTCGACGGCAACGACATGGTCGCCGCGCATTTCATCGGCTATGTCGGCAACGAGCCTGCGGGCTGTCTGCGGGTGCGGTTCTTCGGCGATTTCGCCAAGGTGGAACGGCTTGCGGTGCGGCACCAATATCGGCGCTCGCGCGTCTCGTTCAAGCTGGTACAGGCGAGCGTCGACTATGTGAAGCGCAAGGGCTTTCGCAAGATCTACGGCCAGGCGCAGGACCGTCTGGTCGATTTCTGGGCCCATTTCGGCGCCAAGCCGCTCGGCCACAATCGCAAGATCACCTTCTCCGACTTCTCCTATACGGAAATGCTGCTGGAGATCGAGCCGGGCCCGGATGCCATTACCCTGGACAGCGATCCATACGTGATCATCCGCCCCGAAGGCGATTGGGACCGGCCGGGCGTGCTCGACGCCTCGGCAGGACGGGCCGTGACGTCGCCGCTGCGGGACGTCGCGCTCGCCGGCCGCTGAAACTGGTGCAGCTGCGCGCAAAACCATGCTGGTTTCCATCACCGACGATCCGCCGATCCTGGTCTGCGCGGATCTCCAGGTCGAATACCTGACCCCAGGACGTCGCCACGTCATCCTCGACGGCGATGACGCCACCGCGCGCTGCGTGGAAATGCTGACGCTGTGGCGCGTCAATCTCTGGCCGGTGATGCATCTGAAGCGCATCGCGCAGGCGGCCTGGTTCAATCCGGCATCCAGGCTGACCGATTGGATCGCGGAGGCGAAGCCGCGGCCGGGAGAAATGACGTTCGAGCACCCGCTGCCGTCGGCCTACAGCTCGTCGCGGTTTGTGGACTACATGTCCAATATCCGCAATGTCCGTTGCGTGCTCGCGGGCTTTTCCCTGGATGAAACCATTCTGGCCACCGCTATCGACGGGTTTCACCGCAGCCATCGCTACCAGATAGTGGCCGACGCGGTGGCCTGCCGGCAGCCGGGGACAGGCGATGCTGCCGCCTACAAGCATGCGGTAGTGAATGTGATCGGGAATTTTGCTACAATCCAGTCCAGCGCCGAACTGATCAGAACCAGCGGCGCCGTTGCGGTGTAGGCGGCCGCGATCGACGGATGGAGTGGGACATTGTCACGGGGAGATCAGCTCGAGGAGCTGGCAAGCGACCTGTCGCATGCCGCCGAGGCGGCGCGCCGTCTTGGTCTGCCCACGACGGTGTATCTGCTCTCGATGGCACTGGTGGAGGTGCGGGAGGCCGCTGCCGCCGTTAATGAGGGGAATGACGACGGCGCGGCGTGACGGCTTCCCGATGTGCGGCTTTGTGCAACGCTGCTGAGCGCTTGCCGCCCACGGATTGACGTTGCAAGTTTTGCGCGGTGGCAATAGCCAAGGAGCTGGATCATCGAGTGATGACGCCGGCCGCGCCGGCGACGTGACGCTTTCAAGGATGCCTGCAAATGTCCATGCTACCCAATTCGCAAGAGGCCCGGGATGTGGCCTATCAGCTCCATCCCTATACCAACGCGCGCGCCCATCAGCAGGCCGGTCCCCTCGTGATCGAACGCGGCGAGGGCCCTTACGTGTTCGACGCCTCGGGCAAGCGCTATTTCGAGGCGATGGCAGGCCTGTGGAGCGTCGGGCTCGGCTTCAACGAGAAGCGGCTGGTCGAGGCTGCGCACAAGCAGATGCAGGCGCTGCCGTTCTATCACACGTTCTCCGCCAAATCGCACGGGCCCTCGATCGATCTCGCCGAGAAGCTGGTCGCGCTCGCGCCGGTTGCGATGAGCAAGGTGTTCTTCACCAATTCCGGCTCGGAGGCCAACGACACCGTTCTGAAGTTGATTGCCTATCGCTCCAATGCGCTCGGCCAGCCACAGCGCAAGAAGGTGATCAGCCGGATGCGCGCCTATCACGGCGTCACCATTGCGTCCGCCAGCCTCACCGGCCTGCCGAACAACCACCGCTCTTTCGACTTGCCGCTCCCGAACATCCTGCACACGGGCTCGCCGCATTTCTACAAGGACGGTGCACCCGGCGAGAGCGAGGAAGCCTTCGCGACGCGGCGAGCCGAAGAGCTCGATGCGCTGATCCAGAAGGAAGGCCCGGACACGATCGCGGCGTTTTTCGGCGAGCCGGTGATGGGCGCGGGCGGCGTCATCGTGCCGCCGGCAACCTATTGGGACAAGATCCAGAAGGTTTTGAACAAGTACGACATCCTGTTGGTCGCCGACGAGGTCATCTGCGGCTTCGGCCGCACCGGCAAGATGTTCGGCTGCGAAACCTACGGCATCAAGCCCGACGCGATCGTGGTCTCCAAGCAGATCACCTCGAGCTATTTCCCGCTGTCGGCCATCATGATGAACGATCGCATGTTCGAACCGATCGCCGATGAGAGCAACAAGATCGGCGTGCTCGGCCATGGTTTCACCGCGGGCGGCCATCCGGTCGGCTCGGCGATTGCGCTGGAGAATTTGAAGATCATCGAGGAGCGGGGCCTGGTTGCGCACGCCGCCGAACTCGGTGGCTACATGCAAGGCAAGCTGCGTGAACTCACCAGCCATCCGCTGGTCGGCGAAGTCCGAGGCGTCGGCATGATCGCAGCGATCGAACTGGTACTCGACAAGGCGCGCAAGACCGCAGCGACAACGCCGGGCGCCGTCGGCGGCATGGCCAGCCGCATGCTGCAGGAGCGCGGCGTGATCTCGCGCAACATGCTCGACGCCATCGCCATCTGCCCGCCGCTGATCGTCACCAAGGCCCAGATCGACGAGCTGGTTACGGCGATATCAGGCGTGCTGGACGACATGAAGGGCGAAGTGGCGAAGCTGACGCCGGCGTAAGGGAAACGTCAGTGCAGGCGGAGCGATCCGCCGCGCTCTCGGTGTCGTCCTGGCGAAAGCCAGGACCCCATCACCACAGGGAGTGGTTTGGCGAAGATTGGTCGTTCGGTACAGCCACCGCCCGCCACGATAGATTCCGTGGTATGGGTCCCGGCCTTCGCCATGACGACAAGGAGGCATCGGGCCTATTCCGCCCGCTGGACCCCGATCACGCGGCCTTTCTCGACCGCCAGCGCCAGCTCGCCGCGCTTCAGTTTCAGTGCGGCCTCGCCGAACAGCTCGCGGCGCCAGCCGCGTAGCGCCGGCACGTCGGCCTCGTCGTCGGCCGCGATCTCCTCGAGATCGTCGACGGTCGCAATCACCTTGCTGGCGACCGCATGGCGCTCCGCGGTCATGCGCAGCAGCACCTTCAACAGCTCGACGATCGCGGCGCCATTGTTGTTGTTGCGCGGCTTTTCCAGCTTCGGCAGCGTGGCGTGATCGCGCGCCAGACCACGCTCGACGGCGGCGACGATGTCGGCGCCCCATTTGGATTTCTCAAAACCCTTCGGCACGGAGCGCAGGTTTGCGAGCTTCTCGATCGTATTCGGCGCGTGGGTCGCGATGTCGCTGACGGCCTCGTCGCGCAGCACGCGGCCGCGCGGCACGTCGCGGCTCTGCGCCTCCTGCTCGCGCCAGGCGGCGACCTCCATCAGGACCGCGAGGTCCTTGGGCTTGCGCACCCGCGTCTTGAGCCGTTCCCAGGCGCGCTCGGGGTGGAAGTCGTATGTCTTGGGCGAGGTCAGGACCTCCATCTCGATCGAGACCCATTCGCTGCGGCGGCGCTTCTTGAGGTCGGCATCGAGCGCGGCGAACACGTCGCGCAGATGCGTGACGTCGGACACCGCATAATGCATCTGTTCCTTGGTCAGCGGCCGGCGCGACCAGTCGGTGAAGCGGTGGGTCTTGTCCGGACGGTGTCCGGTGACCTTCTCGACCAGCGCGTCGTAGGCGATGCTGTCGCCGTAGCCGAGCACCATGGCCGCGACCTGGGTATCGAACACCGGGTGCGGGATGATGCCCGCCTGATGCCAGATGATCTCGATGTCCTGCCGGGCAGCGTGGAACACCTTCAGCACGGCCTCATTGGCCATCAGCTCGAAGAACGGCTTGAGGTCGATGCCCGCGGCCAGGGTGTCGATGACGATCGCTTCCTCGGCGCTGGCCATCTGCACCACGCACAGCAGCGGGTAATAGGTGGTCTCGCGAAGGAACTCGGTATCGACGGTAATGACGGGGTGCTTGGCCAGCCGGCTGCAGGCAGCCGCAAGGTCAGCGGTGGTGGTAATTAAATCCATGAACGGCCCATGACAAGTCCATCAGCCGTTCTGCCGAAAGCGCTGTGATGTCAAGGGGCTCGAAGCGAATTCGAGCCTTGCATTTGGGCCGGAATCGCATTTTCCGACGAAAATCCTATTCGTAGCGGACCCGCCGGGAGGGTTTGCGCGCACAAGGCAGCGCCACCACGACCACGCACATGGCGACCAGTGCCAGCCCCAGGAACTCGAAAACCAACAGATCCACGGCAAAACCCCTCAGAAACATCGCTAAACTTGTCTGGGGCGAATTGAGGGTTTGTTAATTCTCGTGGTTACCGGCGCCCGGGGTGGGCCGGATGGTGAACGCTGGGTTAACGGGGGCGGCCGTCCAACGAATTCGGCGCCCCGCATGACGGAGCGCCGAGGCTTGTCTTGCCGATGTCGCCGGCCTTACGGCAGCTTCAGCGATGTCTCCGCATTGTACGGCTTCAGCGTCTCGTCCGCGGCCTTCTGGGCGGCGACGAGGGCCTCCTTCGGCTGCTTCTTGCCGTTGAGGACCAGCATGACCTCGTCCTCCAGCGTCTTGCGCACCGGCACGGTCTTGTAGGTCGCAAACCACGGTTTTGCGACGTCGAGCTGCTCGACGGCGGTCTTGGCGTCCGGGTTCTTGTTCAGGAATTCGACCATGTCAGGCGTCTTGTAGGCGGCCATGTTAGGGGCGAAATAACCGGTGGCGCGGCTCCACCAGCCGCTCTTCTCGGGCGAGGTCATCCACTTGATCAGCGTCCAGGCGGCCTTCTGCTTGTCGGCTTCCTGGCCCGCCGGAACGATCAGCGAGGCGCCGCCGATCGGCACGGCGTTGCGGACGTTGCGCGGGATGAAGGCGACCTTGTAGGCGAACTTGGCGTTGTCGCGCACATAGGTGAGCGAGCCCGTCGAGAGCATCATCATCGCGGCATTTCCGGAGATGAAAGAGGTGCTGACGGCAGGGCCGGGCGTCGCGCCGGGCGGGTGAACCTTGTGCTTGGTGACGAGGTCGTTCCACCAGGTCAGCGCGCCCAGCATCGAGGGCGTGTCGTAATAGACCTCGCCGCCGAACTCCTCGTTGTAGTAGCGCCCGCCATTGGTCATGGTGAGCGTTTCCATCATCCAGCCGCAATAGTCGTAGGCGCAGGGGATCGCAATGCCCCATTGGGTCACCTTGTCACCCTCGCGCTTGGTGAGCTTCTTGGCCCAGTCGGTCAATTCGGCCCAGGTCTGCGGCGGCTTGCTCGGATCGAGGCCCGCATCCTTCGCCTTGTCGGCGTTGATGTAGAGCAGCGGCGTCGAATTATGAAATGGCACGCCGTAGACCGAGCGGTTGATCACCGCGTTGCCTTGCAGCGCCGGAAAGAACTGGCCCAGAAACTGCTCCTTGGTGGTGCCGTCGGCGGCGATCAAGGGATCGAGATTGGTGAGCTCGTTCTCGATCTGCATATCGAGCAGGAAGTTCGCCGACATGATCACGGCAGCCGGCGGCTTGCCGGCCTTGATCGAGGCGCGCGTCTTGATCAGCGTGTCGTCATAAGAGCCGGTGTAGACGGCGGTCGCCTTGATCGCGGGATGGGTCTCGTTGAACTCCTTGATCAGGGTGCCCATGTCGCGGGCCAGCTTGCCGTCGACGGGGACAGGGAAGAACAGGTCGATCTCGGTCGGGCCTTCGGCCAGCGCCGGGAAGGTGAGGGCGCTTGCCAAAGTGCCTGCGATGGCAAGGCCAAGCATGAGCCTGCGGGAAAACAGCATCGAGAAATCTCCTATTTGATGCCTGAGGTGACGAAAGAGCTGATGAAGCGTTTCTGGAAGATCAGGAAGGTGATCAGCAGCGGTGCGATCACCATCAGCGTGCCGGCGGCGATGGTGCCCCAGGCCTGCGTGCCTTCCGCGGTCGCGGTGAACACCGAGAGCCCGACCGTGAGCGGCCGCTTGTCCGGCGAGTTGATCACCATCAGAGGCCACAGGAAGTCGTTCCAATGGCTGGTGACCGAGATGATGGCGAAGGCCGAAAAGCTCGGCATCGACAGCGGCACGTAGATGTGGCGGATGCGCTGGAGAAGGCTGGCGCCGTCGATCAGGGCAGCGTCTTCCAGCTCGGTCGGTATAGCCTCGAACGCTTGCCGCATCAGGAAGGTGCCGAAGGCCGAAGCGAAGAACGGCATCATCACGCCGGTGAGCGTGTCGTAGAGGCCGAGCTGCGCCACCAGGCTCAAATTGGGCACGATCAGCAGCACAGGCACCAGCATCAGCTGCATCAGGAACAGATAGAAGATCAGCGTCTTGCCCGCGAAGTCGAGCCGGGCAAAGGCGAAGCCCGCCAACGTGATCGTGACGACCTGCACCAGCAGGATGCCGGTGCAGATGATGATAGTGTTGAGGGTGTAGCGCGGGAAATCGCCGATCTCCCAGGCGTCCCTGACGTTGTCGAGCGTCGGCTTCAGGCTCGGCATCAGCTCGGCCATCAGGTTGATGCCGTCGGATGCCGGGCGCAACGTCGCCACGCCCATCCACAGGAACGGGATCAGCCAGACCACCGCGAGCAGCACGGTCAGCGCAAAGCCGAGCTTTGGCGTGATCTCGCGGCGCGTGGCGAGCGGGACGTCCTTGAACAGACGATCGAACAGCCTCATGACCCGCCCTCGCGGTTTGCCATCGTCCGGAAGGAGAGCGCGGTGAGGCCCATCAGCGCCGCAAGCGTCAGCAGTGTGGCTGCCGAGGCCTTGCCGATGTCGTAATGTTCGACCGCCTGCTGGTAGACGTAGAACAGCACAAGATTGGTCGCGTTGGACGGGCCGCCCTTGGTCATGACGAAGACGTGGTCGACCTGCGTGACCGCGTTGAGCGTGGCGATGACCGTGACGAACAGGAAGGTGGGCTTGAGCTCGGGGAGGATGATGTGGCGCAGCCGCTGGTACGGACCGGCGCCGTCGAGATGGGCGGCTTCCATGACATCTTCCGGCACCGCCTGCAGGCCGGCCAGGAAGAACAGCATGTAGTAGCCGGCGTTCTTCCAGATCGTGATGACCATGATCGCATAAAGCGCGATGTCGGAATCGCCGAGCCAGTTCGGCAGCACCGGAAGCAGGCTGCCGATGTAATAGTCGAGCAGTCCGACATTGGGCAGGAAGATGAACAGGAACAGCGCGGAGGCCGCGACCATCGGAATCAGCACCGGCAGAAACAGCGCGGCGCGCAGCACGCTGGTCACGGCGTTGGTGCGCGACAGCGCCAGCGCGAACAGCAATGCAAGTCCGATGCTCGGGACCGCGGTGCCGACGGCATAGACGAGATTGTTGACGACCGCGCCGGTGAAGGCGGGGTCCGCCAGCACCGCTGCGATGTTGTCGAGACCGACGAAACGGACCGGCGCCCTGGGCGTGGCGCGCTGATAGAGCGCGTCGACGAGGACGCGGCCCATCGCGCCGTAGGTGAACAGCGCGAGGAAGACGAGCGAGGGCAGCAGCAGGAGATAGGCCGGCAGCGAGGTTTTGAAGCGGTGAGACAACCGATTCAGGATCTGCAGGCGCGGCGGCGCCGAGGCCGCGACCGGGAGAGCCGCGGGTTCTGCGAAGCTCATTTCATCGCGCCGGGAAATTGAGCGCATAGTCGCGGCCGTCCACTCCCGCCGGTGGCTCGAAGGGAAAGCGCAGACTGGTGTCGAGGAAGTCGTGGCTGTGCACGACCAGGTTCTCGCCGTCGATCAGCACCACGCCGTAGGCCGGCGGCTCATGGCTGGCGAGATGCTCGGCCGCGGCAGCGTCGAGCTCGAACCAGACCTGGTGGTTGGTGCCGCGAAGCGTCGAGAATGGGATCTTGCCGTAGCTGCCGAAGATCGGCCGGTGCACGTGGCCGAAGAAGAGGTGGCGGATGCGCGAACGATAGGGCGCGATCACCTCGGCGAACTCGGCGCTCTGTGCCAGCGAGATTTCGTCCATCGCGTGGACGCCGACCGGGAACGGCGGATGATGCATGAAGACGACGAAGGGCATGTCCGCCGGCGCGGCTGCCAGCGTGCTTGCGAGCCACCCCAGGCGCTTGGCGCACATCTCACCGGCGTGGCTGGTCTCGTCCAGCGTGTCCAGAAACACGAACAGGCCGTGCTCGGTGGTGCGCGTGCCCTGCACGAAACCGTTGGAATCGCGCGGGGCGGACTTCAGACTATCGAGGCAGGTGACGCGGCGGTCGTGATTGCCGACCATGGCGATGTAGGGGATTTTCAACGCCGCCATTGCGTCGGCGAAATTGGCGTAGGATTCGGCCTCGCCCCAATGGGTGAGGTCGCCGGTCACGACCGCGAAGGCGGCATCGACATGATGCTTGTTGATGTCGGCAATCGCAGCGTCAAGCCGGGCGCGCGGATCGAGGCCATACAGCTTCAGCCCGGGGTTCGCGAGATGCGTGTCGGTGATGTGGATAAACTTAAAGGGCATGGCGCTTGTCAGGATCGTTGGAGGGTGGGCGCCTCCGGCAAGACGACCCTGACAGGCCGTTAGAGCGCGAGTGTTTCAGTTTGATGACAGCGGTTCCGGTGGCGCGAGGCGTCCACAAGCTCGGCTCGGTACGCCTCGGCTAATCCACGCTACCCACCGAGTTCGTCGCTACGTCCCGCAAAATGTCTGCAGCACTCGCTGGTCTGGCAGCGGGGGATCGGCGTAGGCGGCGTAGTCCGGCTGGTCGCCAAACGGTTTGGCCAAGACCTTCACCAGCTCCTCGAACGGCGTGTAGTCGTCGTTGTTGACCGCGGCCTGGATCACGGCCTCGACGCGGTGGTTGCGCGGGATGAAGATGGGGTTGACGGCGTGCATGGCGGCTTGCCGTTCGGCTGCGCTCTGCGGCTCCAGGGCTGTGCGCTCGTGCCAGCGCCTGGCCCACTCGTCGAACGCCCCCGGGTCCATGAACTGGGCGCGCGCATCGTCGGCAGCCGGATCGCGAGCGGCGTCACCAAGCTTGCGGAAGGTGAGGGTGAAGTCGGCCTGGTTCTTGGCCATGGCATCCAGCAGGTCCTGGATCAGCGCGTCGTCGCCGTCACGCTCCGTGAACAGGCCGATTTTCTTGCGCAGGCCCGCCTGATAGGCGTTGCTGAACGTGTCGGAGAAGGCGCCGAGAATGTCCTGGGCCTCGGCGACCGCCTTTTCCTGATCGTCGGAGAACAGCGGCAGCAGGCATTCGGCCAGCCGCGTCAGATTCCACAGCGCGATGCGCGGCTGGTTGGCATAGGCATAGCGGCCCATCTCGTCGATCGAGGAAAACACCTGCGAAGGGTTGTAGGCGTCCATGAAGGCGCACGGGCCGTAATCGATGGTCTCGCCGGAGATGGAGCTGTTGTCGGTGTTCATCACGCCGTGGATGAAGCCGACCAGCAGCCAGCGTGCGACCAGATCGGCCTGGCGCGCGACCACGCCGGACAGCAGCGCGTGATAGGGCCGCTCGGCGCCTGATAGCTCCGGATAATGGCGGGCGATCACATGGTCAGCGAGCCGGCGAATGGCGTCGGTGTCGCGGCGGACCGCGAAGAACTGGAAGGTGCCGACGCGGATGTGGCTCGAGGCGACGCGGGTCAGCACCGCGCCGGGCAGCGCGGTTTCGCGGATGACGTGCTCGCCGGTGACGACGGCAGCGAGTGAGCGCGTGGTCGGGATGCCCAGTGCGAACATCGCTTCGCTCACGATATATTCGCGCAGCACGGGCCCGAGCGCGGCACGGCCATCGCCGCGGCGGGAGAACGGGGTGGGTCCCGAGCCCTTGAGTTGGATGTCGCGGCGGATGCCATCCTTGTCGATGACTTCGCCGAGCAGCACCGCCCGTCCGTCGCCGAGCTGAGGCACGAACTGTCCGAACTGGTGGCCGGCATAGGCCATGGCGATTGGATCGGCACCGGCGGGAACCGTCTTGCCCGCCAGGATTTCGGCGCCCTCAGGGGTCTCCAGCACATCTGGATCGAGCCCGAGCTGGACCGCCAGCGGCCGGTTCAGCTTGATCAGCCGGGGCGCCGCCACCGGCGTCGGTGCGACCCGGGCGAAAAAGCTGTCGGGCAGCGCCGAATAGGAGTTCTGGAACGGGAAATGGACTGTCATGGCCTCAAGATAGGCGTGGAACGCCTGATGGCAAAGGCTTGAGCCCAGATTGGGCAAAAATGGGCACTTCCAGCCGAAAACGGGCCGTTCCATTGGTTGCCGCACCCGGCCTCGTCGGGTAAACCCTGCCGCAACTTTGGGCCTGCCGTCTCGGCGGTTCGATTCGATCCTCCGACATTGAATTTGGGACGACCATGCATCGCTACCGGTCACATACATGCGGCGCGCTCCGCGAGAGCAACATCGGCGAGACGGTCCGCCTGTCAGGCTGGGTCCATCGCGTTCGCGACCACGGCGGCGTGCTGTTCATCGACCTGCGCGACCATTACGGCCTGACCCAGTGCGTGGTCGACCCGGACTCGCCGGCGTTTGCGCAGGCCGAGAAGCTGCGCTCGGAATTCGTGGTCAAGATGGACGGCAAGGTCCGCCGCCGTCCCGAAGGCACCGACAATGACGATTTGCCCACCGGCAAGATCGAGATCTATGTCAGCGAGATCGAGGTGTTGGGCCCGGCCGGCGACCTGCCGCTGCCGGTGTTCGGGGACCAGGAATACCCTGAAGACATCCGCCTGAAGTACCGCTTCCTCGACCTGCGTCGCGAGAAGCTGCACCAGAACATCATGACGCGGGTCGAAATCATCAAGTCGATGCGCAGGCGCATGGAGGGGCAGGGCTTCTTCGAGTTCAATACCCCGATCCTGACCGCGTCCTCGCCGGAGGGCGCGCGCGACTTCCTGGTGCCATCGCGCATTCATCCCGGGAAGTTCTATGCACTGCCGCAGGCGCCGCAGCAGTACAAGCAGCTCCTGATGATGTCGGGCTTCGATCGCTACTTCCAGATCGCGCCCTGCTTCCGCGACGAGGATCCGCGCGCGGATCGTCTGCCGGGCGAGTTCTACCAGCTCGACGTCGAGATGAGCTTTGTCACGCAGGACGACGTCTTCGCCGCGATGGAGCCTGTCATCACCGGCGTGTTCGAGGAGTTCGCCAAGGGCAAGCCGGTGACCAAGGGCTGGCGCCGCATTCCGTTCGCCGAGGCGCTGCGCAAATACGGCTCCGACAAGCCGGACTTGCGCAACCCGATCGAGATGCAGGACGTCTCCGAACACTTCCGCGGCTCCGGCTTCAAGGTGTTCGCGCGGATGTTGGAGGACCCCAAGAACCAGGTGTGGGCGATCCCGGCGCCGGGCGGCGGTTCTCGCGCCTTCTGCGACCGCATGAATTCTTGGGCGCAGGGCGAGGGACAGCCGGGCCTCGGCTACATCATGTGGCGCGAGGGCGGCGAGGGGGCCGGTCCGCTCGCCAACAACATCGGTGCTGAGCGCACCGCCGCGATCCGCGCGCAGATCGGCGTGAAGGAAGGCGATGCCGCGTTCTTCGTCGCCGGCGATCCCGACAAGTTCTGGAAGTTTTCAGGATTGGCCCGCAACAAGGTCGGCGAGGAGTTGAACCTCACCGACAAGGAGCGGTTCGAGCTCGCCTGGATCGTCGACTTCCCGATGTACGAGTACAACGAGGAAGACAAGAAGGTCGACTTCTCGCACAACCCGTTCTCGATGCCGCAGGGCGGCCTCGAGGCGCTGAAGGGTCAGGACCCGCTGACCATCAAGGCGTTCCAGTACGACATCACCTGCAACGGCTACGAGATCGCCTCCGGCGGAATCCGCAACCACGTGCCGGAAGCGATGGTGAAGGCGTTCGAGATCGCCGGCTATGGCGAGCAGGAAGTCGTCGATCGCTTCGGCGGCATGTACCGCGCCTTCCAGTACGGCGCCCCGCCGCATGGCGGCATGGCCGCCGGCGTCGACCGCATCGTCATGCTCTTGTGCGGCACCAACAATCTGCGCGAGATCTCGCTGTTCCCGATGAACCAGCAGGCTATGGACCTCTTGATGGGCGCACCGTCGGAGCCCAGCCCCAAGCAGCTCCGCGAGCTGCATGTGAAGGTGAATCTGCCGCAGAAGTGAATGCAACGCCTCTCCTCTCACGCGGGAGAGGGCCACGGATTCGTCATGCCCGGGCTTGTCCCGGGCATCCACGTTTTTAGGATTGCATGAGAGAACGTGGATGGCCGGGAGAAGCCCGGCCATGACGGCAAGTGAGGCGTGCGCGGGCCGGCTCGCCCTACAGCCCCGTCGACGCCTCGATCCTGAACTGCGCAAGCGCGCTCTGTGGGTCGGTTTGCAAGAGCTGCATCAATTGCATCAGCGGTGCCTTGGCGCGCGGGGACAGCTTGATGGAAAGCGTCTGGCCCGGTGTCTCGACGAAGCGGGCGATCGCGTCCACGGCCGCGTTTGCATCCGGATTGGCGGAAGCAACTTGCTCGCGTTTAGCCTTGATGCTCTCGACGAGCGCCTGGCGTGCGGTATCGCGGCTGACATTCTGCATGCGCGCGAACTGTGCCGCGACGAGATCGACGACGCCGCCGTCGCGCAATGAAAATTCGAGCGTGCCCGCCTCGATCTGGGCCGCCTGGCCCATGAGCTGGGCGGGATCGGCCGAAAACACCTCGCGTGGTACGTTGCCGAGGCCGATACGCAGTTGCGCTCTTGCGATCCCTCCGATGTCGAGGGTCGCGGGCGTCAGGGCGAAGCTGTTGGACTGTTCGGTCCAGGCGGCGCCGAGATCGAGGTCGATGGCGAGCTTGTCGACGCCGGCGGCTAGCAATGGAAGCTGATTCGGATCGGAAGGATCGGTGGGCGTGACAAGTTTGGCAACCACATGCGCCTTGCTCGGGATCGAGCCGACCAGCTGCCCCCAGTCCAGGCTCAGCGTGTCGATCGTGACCAGCTTCTTGGTGGTCTTGAACGGCGCCGTGACGCCCTTGATCTCCGCGCCTGCGAGCACGCCGAACAGCCCGAGCATCTGATCCGGCGAGGGCGCCCGCCCGGGAGTGGTGAGGCTTGCCGCCCAACGCATCAAATTCGCGATGCTGAGCGATTTGAGTGCGAAGCGCTCCATCTTGATTTGACCTTGCGGCGTCGGCGCATCGAGGCCCTCGAGCGCGAACTCGCCCTCTTGGTATCTGATGGCCCTCAGCCGGGGCGTTCCTTGCGGGGTCGTCATCGACATGGTGCCGATCTCGATCTTGCCGACGCGAAGGCCTTCATAGAACCCGGCGAGCTTTTCCATCATCTCGCGCGATTGCGCCGGCGTCGGCGGGACCGAGCTGTCCGCCGGCAGCAGCGCCAGGATCTCGGCGGGCCGGAATTTCGACGGTTGCACCGCGATGTCGGTGATGGCGATCCCATCGACCTGCATCCGGATGCCGAGCGTCGACGTCACGACATAAGTGCCGCTGGACATCTGTCCGTAGACACGATGATAGCTGTCGTCGTTGGCCTTCTGGGGATCGAGCGCGGCGGCCATCGCGGTAGAATCGAAATCATTGATGATGATGTCGGACACCTCGCCGGTCAGCTTGTCCGCCTTGCCCGGCTGCGGCACGTTGATCGTGAAACTGGCGCGCTCCGCCTTGATCGTGGCGATCTTGCCCTGGCCGAGCTTTTGGATCGCAAGACCCGAATAGGCGACCTCGCCACTGCCTCCGGCGCTTTTGCCCGCATCGAAGGCGACTGCGAGGGTCGGCGCTATGATGGAAGAAGCCGTCACGTTTGCGTACTGATCGAGCACGAAACGGTACATGTCGATCAGGGAGCCTGACGTCGGCGCGTTCTGAGCATGAATGGGACCGACGTAATCCCGCATGGTCAACTGCGGCACCTTGTAGAAGACTTTCAGCTTCGCGGGGCCGATTTCGTCCAGCGCGACCTCGAAGCCCGAGATATCGATGCTGTCGGCCGCGAAGCGTGTCTCTTCGACCTGACGAATGCCCACGCCCTTGATAGCGGCGATCTTGACATGAGCCTGTGGCTGGTTGGCAGGCTCAACCGCGATATCCTCGATCGTCAACGTCCGGCTCGTCAGATCGAACGCCACCTTGCCGTGGCTCGCCTTGCCGCCACTGGCCCGGATCTGCTCGAACGCCGCCTCGATCTCGGCAGTGACGCGATGTTTTGCGTAGAAGCTGAAGCCGAACCATCCGCTCGCGGCGACCACGGTCACGACGATCAGGCCGATCAGGATTCGCTTCATTCCCAGCTCCAGTTGCCCGCGTTGCACGAGGCAACTTGCCATATTCGCAAAGCAACGCGCGGTCCATGGAAAGCTAGCGCTATCAGATATTTGACCGCGCGCCCTGTTGATGGGGCCGCAATCGGATGTTGCCACCGGGGCGCCCGGCGTGCTTCATCCCGTTTCCATGACCGGAAATACCACCCGAAGGCGGACCGGTCAGGACAATGTAGTTTGAGGCCGGTAACGCGAGGCAAGACACCGCATGTCGTCCTATTCTGATGATCTCCACCAGGCGGCGCTGGCCTATCATCGGCTGCCGCGCCCCGGCAAGCTCGAGATCCAGGCAAGCAAGCCGCTTGCCAACCAGCGCGACCTCGCGCTGGCCTATTCGCCGGGCGTCGCCGCCGCCTGCATGGAGATCGCCAAGAACCCCGCGGAAGCGGCGACGCTGACAATCCGCTCCAATCTGGTCGCCGTGGTTTCGAACGGCACCGCCGTGCTCGGCCTCGGCAATATCGGCCCGCTGGCCTCGAAGCCGGTGATGGAGGGCAAGGCGGTCCTCTTCAAGAAATTCGCCGGCATCGACGTGTTCGACATCGAGATCGCGGCCGACACCATCGAGCGTGTGGTCGAGACGGTGGCCGCGCTCGAGCCGACCTTCGGCGGCATCAATCTCGAGGACATCCGCGGACCGGAATGCTTCGAGATCGAGGCGCAGCTCAAGGAGCGCATGAAGATCCCGGTCTTTCATGACGACCAGCATGGCACCGCGATCATCGTCGCCGCCGCGATCACCAACGGGCTGCGCCTCAACGGCAAGAACCTGTCGGACGTCAAGATCGTGGCATCGGGGGCAGGGGCCGCAGCGCTCGCGACACTGAACCTGCTGGTGTCGATGGGCGCGCAGCGCAAGAACATCTGGGTCTGCGACATCGACGGCCTCGTGCACGAAGGCCGCAACACCACCATGGATCGTTGGAAGGCGGTCTATGCGCAGAAGACCGACAAGCGCACGCTCGCCGACGTGATCGGCGGCGCGGACATCTTCATCGGCCTGTCCGCACCGGGCGTGCTCAAGCCCGAGATGGCCAAGGCGATGGGCGACAAGCCGCTCATCATGGCGCTCGCGAACCCGACGCCGGAGATCATGCCGGAGGAGGCGCGCAAAGTGCGTCCCGACGCCATGATCTGCACCGGCCGCTCCGATTTTCCGAACCAGGTCAACAATGTCCTGTGCTTTCCCTTCATCTTCCGCGGCGCGCTCGACGTCGGCGCCAGCGCCATCAACGAGGAGATGAAGCACGCGGCCGTGGAGGCCATCGCGCAGCTCGCGCGCGAGGCGCCGTCCGATGCGGTCGCGCAAGGCTTCGACACCGGCGAGACGCAAGGGTTTGGCCCGGGCTCGCTGATCCCGAGTCCCTTTGATCCGAGGTTGATCCTGCGCATCGCGCCGGCGGTGGCGAAGGCCGCGATGGAATCGGGCGTTGCGACCCGGCCCATCACCAATTTCGACGAGTACACCGCGCTGCTCGAGCGCTTCGCGTTCCGCTCCGGCCTCGTCATGAAGCCGATGTTCGCCAAGGCCAAGACCCAGCCGGTGCGCGTGATCTACGCCGAAGGCGAGGATGAGCGCGTGCTGCGCGCGACCCAGGTGGTGCTGGAAGAGAAGCTGGCGACGCCCATCCTGGTCGGACGTCCCTCGGTGGTCGAGGCGCGCATCAAGCGTTTCGGCCTGTCGATCAAGGCCGGCAAGGACTTCGACCTCGTCAATCCCGAGGACGATCCGCGCTACCGCTCCTACGTGCAGTCCTATGTCGAGGTCGCCGGCCGCCGCGGCGTGACGCCGGATGCGGCGCGCACGGTGGTGCGCACCAACAACACCGTCATCGCGGCGCTCGCAGTGGTGCGCGGAGAGGCGGATGCCATGCTCTGCGGCGTCGAGGGCCGCTACATGAGTCATCTGCGCCATGTCCGCGAGATCGTCGGGTTTACGCCGGGGATCAGCGACTATGCGGCGCTGGCGCTGCTGATCACGAGCAAGGGCGCCTTCTTCATCGCCGATACCCAGGTGCGGCCCAATCCGAGCGCCGAAGAGCTCGCCGAGATCGCCTCGCTCGCAGCGGTCCACGTCCAACGCTTCAACATCAAGCCGAAGATCGCCTTCGTCTCGCATTCGGATTTCGGCAGCTACGATACCGAATCCTCGCGCAAGATGCGCCGGGCAACCCAGCTCCTGAAGGAGAAGCATCCGGAGCTCGAGGCCGACGGCGAGATGCAGGGCGACACCGCGCTCTCGGCCGCTGCGCGTAAAATGGTGCTGCCGCACTCCAACCTTGAGGGCGAGGCCAACATCATGATCATGCCAAGCCTCGACACTGCCAACGTCGCCTATCAGATGATCAAGTCGCTGGCGGACGCGCTGCCGGTCGGTCCGATCCTGATCGGCCCGGCGCGCCCGGCCCACATCCTGACGCCGTCGGTGACGGCGCGAGGCATCCTCAACATGACCGCGGTGGCTGTGGTGGAAGCGCAGGAGCGCGCGTCGCGGCAACAGCCGACGTTGTTTACCTAAGGCGGGGCGGCACGTTGGGCGTCTTTCGGAGCCGCGATCGTTCCGCAGGCTCGTCGTGCCCGGCCATGACGCCGAGCGCGGTGCGGTCGCTGCTTTTTTCGATTCCGCTAGGGAGCGCCAAGCGAATAGCGCGCCACCAACTTTGAATTGCTCGCAGTTTTCCATTTCCCCGTTTGTAAACCGGCGAATGACTCTCCATAATCCCTTAGTGCTTTCGCCAAAAATCCGGTTTCAAAAAGCCTGAGCAAAGAGGCCGATCATGCCAGCGTTCGTGACTTTCGGGCGGATCCTGTTCGCCGTGCTGTTCATCTACACGGGTGCGGCAAGACTGTTTGCCATGCAGGCGACGGTTGATTTCATCGCCGCCAAGGTTGTCGTGCCGGACATGATCGCGCCTTACACCAAGCAGATCGAGACGGCGACGGCCATGACCACGCCGCAGCTGCTGGCGATCGTGGTCGGCGTGCTCGAGATCGTCGCGGGGGTGATGATCGCTCTGAATTTCGGCGTGCGCTTCTTCGCGATGCTGATGATCGTCTATCTCGCGGTCGCGACCTTCCTGTTCTACGACTTCTGGAACCAGGTTCCGCCCGACAACGGCAAGATGCTGGTCGATGCCCTCAAGAATCTGTCGATCATCGGCGCGCTGTTCATGATCATGGGCTACGGCCGCGTCACGCGTCCGGCGGAGGCAGCCTACGGGGACGTGTGAAGGTTAAACCACTACGTCCTGCGCCACGGCGTGACGGTCACGTCATGCGCCGCATCGAGCAGATACGGCGCTCCCGGCTTCATCCCGTGTGAGGCCAGCACTTCCCGAGGTGTACGCGACGGTACTTCGACAAAACAGCCTTCGCCGCCGGGCAGCCGCAGATGCGGGGCTTCCGACAGCCAGAACGTGTCGTAGCGGTCCATGAACATGTCGAACACGACGGGCCCGCCGATGATTGCGACGGTGCCGGAAGCGACATCGGCGAACGCGCAGGCGTCTTCGAAGCTGGCGTGATCCGGATTCCACAAGGTCGCGTTCGGCATCTCGGGATCGACGGTCAGCGCCTTGATCTTGCGCGTCAGGATCAGGCGCTTGCGCTTGGGTGAATTCGGCTGCTGCTCGTGCGAGTGACGACCGTGCACGATCAGCGCCGCGCGATCGAGCGCCTGTTCGAAGAACAGCTTGTCGCCTTCGAATTTCAGGCTGTCGGGCATGACATGGTCAGCGTCGGCGAGCATGCCGTCCGCGGAGACGATGACGTAGCCTTCGATCCGAAAGGACAACGGCGCGGCTATTCGGAAACCGTCGTCACGACGCTGTTGACCGGCCGGGTGCTCACCGTCGGCAGCTTGACGTCCTTGAGCAGCTCCTGGTCGTATTCCGGCAGCGTCGAGGCCGGGAACTTGGCGCGCATCGCCACCACCTTATAACCGCCGGCCTTCAGGCGCTTGAGCAATTCGGGCAGGGCCTCCGCAGTGTGCTTCTGGAAGTCGTGCATCAGGATGATGCCCTTGCCCTTGGTATCCAGCTTCTTCATGACGGTCTCGACCACCTTCTCGGGTTTCGAAGCCTTGAAGTCGAAGGAGTCGATGTCGCAGGAGAAGATCGCCGTGTTGCGGTTGCCGAGATAGGTGACCATCTCCGGCGGATGCTGGAGCGCCGGGAAGCGGAAGAACGGCGAGGGCGAAATGCCGCCGAGCGCCCACTTCACGGCAGACAGGCCCTTCTCGATCTCTTCCTTGCGCTGCGCTTCCGTGAGCTTCTTGTTGTTGAGGTTGGCGTGCGACCAGGTGTGGGTGCCGACGGTATGGCCGGCCGCGTAAACCTGTTTGAGAATCTCCGGCTCGTAGGTCGCGTGCTTGCCGATAGAGAAGAAGATGCCGGTGGTGCACTCGTCGGCGAGCGCCTTCAGCACCGCGGGCGTGTTTTTAGGCCAGGGGCCGTCATCGAAGGTCAGCACCACCTCGTGGTCGCGCAGGAAATCGAGCTCCTTGAAATGCTCGAAGCCGAAGCCGGGACCACCGGTGGTGTCGATCTCGACAGTGCGGGCGACGCCGAGCGCGCCCGGCGTGTTGCAGGCTGCGCGGGCGGGTTGCGGAGCTTGTTTGGGCGGGGGAGGATTGACGAAACCCGCCGGCGCGGCGGCCGCTACTGCAGGAGCGGGTGCCGGAGCCGCAGCGGGCGCAGCCGCAGCCGGCGTTGCCACCGGAGGGGCTTGCGTCGCGGCAGCGGGCTTTGCAGGCGGGGTCTGCGACCATGCCGCGCCCGTCATCGCAAGAGACATCGCACTTGCCAAAATCAGTCCTGCCGCCACACGCATGGTGTTGTCCTCGAGATTGATCCCGTTGTTCCGCCGCGGCTTTTCGCCTCCGGCAAAACCATCCTGCCCCTAACGATCCTAGCCTAGATGGTGGGCCCTCGCCATTGCAACGGCTGTTTGGCGCCCCAACACAATTGTGCCCAACCGGGTTGGGGAGACGTGTGGCGTCAAGTGTCGGCCAGAGCCTTGGCGATTGCCGTTTTGATCCGCGTGTCGGCCGGCTCCACGGTGGATGTAAAGACGTCGGCAATATAGCCGTCCCGGCCGATCAGATATTTGTGGAAGTTCCAGCGCGGAACTTCCCGCGGGCGTGCCTCTGCCGCCCATCTGTAAAACGGATGCGCCTTTGCACCGACGACGACGGCCTTGGCCGCAATAGGGAAGGTAACGCCGTATTGGTGGTGGGCGGTCTCCGAGATCTCGCTGGTGCCGCCGGGCTCCTGTCCGCCGAAATCGTTGGAGGGCACGCCAATGACGGTGAGACCGCGCTCGCGAAACTCGTCCCAAATTTCTTGCAGACCGGCATATTGCGGCGTGTAACCGCAAAGCGAAGCGGTGTTGACCACCAGCAGCGGCTTGCCGGTGAAGGCCGCAAGCCGGATGTCGTCGCCTGACAATGCCGGGAAAGAGAAGGCGTAGGCGGAGATTCGGCTCATGCCGCCATCCGCCAGTGCACGCGTCGCCGGCGCCAGCGTGCTTGCAAAGGCGGCGATGAGCATGGTCCTGCGGTTCATCATGACGGCGTCCCCCGAAATGATCCGGGCGGATGTTACCCCTCCGGTGCGAGCGGCGTCGTCAACACCGCGTTATCTGCCGCGATAAAGCGCGTTAGTACAGCCGGACGATGAAATCGGTGCCTTCGCCGGTCTCGCCCTGGTTGATGCCCTGGTCGGAGACGATGATCGAGCCGCCTGACGTCAGCATTTCGTTGATCTTCGCGATCGTGTCGGCGGGGATCGTGACGCGGTCGAGGGCCTCGGCCGGGCTGTCCGGCGTGACCACAGGCTTGGCAGCGACGGGAATCACGGCCGCGCCACGCTGGCGGCCTGTCATGCGGCCGTCATCTTGGCGCGCGGCAGAGCGGACGGACACGGGCAAGGACACCACCGACCAATGCAGCGCATTGGAATCGGCCTTGTCGACTTCGGCGGTGAAGACATGCGTGCCGAGCGGCCGATCGCTCGCGGCGATCGTGACAGGCACCTCGAACAGCGGCGCAAAGTTCTGCCGCACGTAGAGCTTGGAATCCTTGCGGCTGATGAAGACCGCGATCTGGCCCGCCCGCTTGGGCGCGTCAGGTTTTGCCACGGGCGCCGGATCGGCAACGCGGGTTTCGTCCTTCTTGACGTCGGGCGTTGCCGCCTGCGCTGGCGCCACGGCCGGCGCATCGGGCGTCTTCGCGGGTTCGGACTTGGCCGTTTCGGATTTCGGCGTCTCCGCGGCCTCGACAGGCTTCGCTTCAGTGCTCGCGGGCTGCGCGGCGTCTCCGGCCTGAGACTTGGCCGCGTCCGCCGCCTCAGCGGTCTTGGTCTCGGGCTTTGCCGTTGTCTCGGTCTGGTCGGCGGATGTCGCGGACTCCTCGCGGCCCGGGCCATATCCGGTGGTCACGTCCGACATCACGGTGTGGCCGACCGACGAGCGCAGCTCGAGCACGCCGTCCGCGCTGGCGGTCTTCGTTTCAACCGGCTTTGCTTCGGCGGCTCCGGTATTGGCCGCGACCTTATCGGCCTTGTCGCCGGCATTGGTCTGCGGCTCGAGGCTGGCCGCGGGTTGCGGCGGCACGCGCACCGATGCAAGTAGCGGATGTGAGAAGTTCTGCGGCGACATCTGACCGGGCGAAACGATCACGCGCGCGCCCATCCTGGTCCAGTTCCACATCTTCACCGCGAACGCCATCGGCATACGGATGCAGCCGTGCGAGGCCGGATAGCCCGGCAGTACGCCGGCATGCATGGCGACGCCCGACCAGGTGATCCGCTGCATGTACGGCATCGGCGCGCCGCTATAGATGTTGGAGTGGTGGAATTTGTGCTTCTGGATGACGCTGAACACACCCATCGGCGTCGAATGGCCCTTCATGCCCGTTGACACCGGGGATTCCGCGAACACGCCGTTGGTGTCGTAGACCGTGACCTTCTGCCGGTCGATCGAGACGACGATGACGAGGGGACCCTGCGGTTTCGTGCCCGCTTCTTTTTCGGAAACGAGGTCTTTCTTGCCGGCCGCACCGCGCTTCTGGGGCTTCTGGCGCGGGACTTCGGGATGGCGCTCCTGGCGCCCGTACGATCCGTCGGAATAATCCGTCCAGTAATAAAATGCTGCGTCCGCCTGGCTCGCCGTGCCGATCGCACCCGCCGCCGTCAAAATAGCGACCTGCCAAAATCGCGCCGGCTTGGCAGAAAAACCAGACCCGTTCACGCTGTTCATCATCGAATCCACAATCCAAATCAGGTGTTAGTCTCTCAGAGGGGATACGCGTTCACCAGCACGGCGGTTCTGCGATCAGCAACTTTTGTCCAAAGCGTAGCTAAAAAGCCTCACGGAGCGGTAAACGGCGGCCGTGTCGGCTTGCCGGTCGTCTTCCCGATCGGTCGCCCGATGCCTACATTGCTGGGACTTGCTACCGGAGAACTTCATGTCATCTCGTTTCCCCAGTCTTTCCAGCATCCGCTTGAAAGGCCTCGCTTTATTCCTCCTGGCGCTGACCGTGCCGGCAGCGTCCGCCTTCGCCGCGGACGAGCCGGATCTGATCTTCCGCCGCTCAACCGTGTTCAAATGGATGAGCCCGAACGACAAGCTTGCGACCTACGGCCTCGACGATCCTGAAGTCGAGGGCGTGGCCTGTCATTTCACGGTACCGGAGAAGGGCGGCTTCAAGGGCTGGCTGGGCCTTGCCGAAGAGGTCTCGGACATTTCGCTCGCCTGCCGTCAGGTCGGCCCGATCAAGTTCAAGAACAAAATGGAGCAGGGCGACGACATGTTCCGCCAGCGCCGCTCGCTGTTCTTCAAGAAGATGCAGATCGTGCGCGGCTGTGACGCCAAGCGCAACGTGCTGGTCTACATGGTCTATTCGGACAGGCTGATCGAGGGCTCGCCGAAGAACTCGACCTCGACCGTGCCGATCATGCCGTGGGGACCGGCGGACGCCAACATCCAGAAGTGCGGAGAGTTTTTCACTCAGTGACGCGCTTGCGTTCACTCAGTGATGTCAGCGCGGCTGGCGCGCGGTTTTGCAAGATGCGAGCCGGTCAGCCGCACGAATGACTGCGGCGTGGCCTCAAACCCACGACTTGATTGCAGAGTCATTTCGCCAGGCGAATTGGCGCTGCTGCGAACTGGCCGTTGCTCCCAGCGGTCCGTTCGTTGGTCCGCATCGCGCGTCGTTGCGCGATTCTGCGCCGTCATGATGGCCGTTCCTCACATGAACGCGCTCGGCGATGCCCGGGCGTCTCGGTCTCGATAGCTTGGGTCGCAGTCGAAGCGCCCCCGGTTCGACAGGACCCAGCCTTCGTTCGGCTTCTCTTCAGCAGAAAAACGTAAAACGCATGTGAAGGGTGTGAGGCGGGATCATGACGGCGCCAGCGCTCCGGCATGCATCCGAACTCGCACGGAACCTGCCAGGCCACATTGGGTGGCCGCATGACCCATCTGAAAAGATTGAGATTTTCCGTCGAATATGTCGTCGCCGCGAGCGGGACGAAACAATTCTCACGGAGATGAAACCATTTTCCGGCTTTGGCGCATCACGCGCGAAACCGCCCATGGTTATCAACCTCACAACGACGACGGCGCACGCCGGCCACCGAATTCAGAGAGAACTCCATGCGCACGCTCAGCCTCATCCTTGCTTTCGCTTTCGTGCTCGCCGGCTCCTCGTTCGCAGGCTCGCCGGATGGCAATGTCCCGGGCATCGGTACCTTCCAGTACAGCGGCTCGCCGATCACGACCCCGGCGCCGCAGGCGATCGTGGTTGCCGCGCGCTTCTGATCGTCAACAAGAAAAATCAGCCGATAAAGGCCATCATGCTTGTTCGTTTTTGCGCCGCGGCGTTCATATCCTTTCTGACGATCAGTGCCGTTCAGGCGCAGGTGCGCTCTCCCTCCAGATTACCCGATCCCCGTACTGAGTTCGTGAGGCAATGCGCGCCGCGCATGCTCGGACGATGGGAGCATCCGGAAGAGGTCTGCGGCTGCCTGCACGATCATGCTGCCGCCGTCGTCGAGGATCGCGATCTCCGCGAGGCCCTGCTGCGGGGCATCAGCGAGACCGGGGTGCCGACGATCGAGACCGACTGGGTGCCGGCCTCAAAGCAGACCGAAATCGGCCCGACCTTCACCAAGATCGCCAAGCCGACCCTGCAATGCATGTTCGATCCGGCGAAGTAGCGCTCATCGCTTCGATTTCGGACCAAACCGCGACACGCAGGTGCTCGTCCGTGCGACGCCCTTGTCGGTCATCTTGGCGCCGCGGACTTCCTTGACCTGTCCGGCGGGACAGGTTCCGTCGTCCACTTGCACGCGCTGGCCGAGCTTGAGATCGACGATGTCCTGTTCGCGTCCGACCGTGCCTGCGCGCGCCGTCGCGGCGAGTGCGATGAAGATCAGGAGCGAGAGGCAAGTCGCACGGCGTAGCAGCATGGTGTGAGCTCCCAGCATCGATGCCGCAATGTAGGAAGCGGCAGCCGATTCTCATAGCGAACGTTCGTCATGCCCGCCGGGCCGGCTTGCGCCTCGCACGCAAGGCCGCTCGCGATTCCCGCGCGAGCCGCTCGGCGGATGCCACGAGCTTCGGAATCGCGTGGCCGGAAAATCCCAGCACGAAACCGGGCAGAGGACGCGCGCGTGAATAGGTGTCGGCCAATAGCCAGCCTTCGGCGCCGGCGGCCTGCTTGGCGTCTGCCGCCACAGCCAGATCGACCGAGGAATCGAACCGGGCGACAAGATGCAGGCCCTGCGATGGGACCGGCACCGACAGCACGCCGTGGGATGCGGCTTCGAGCGTCCCGGCCAGCGCGTCGCGCGCCTCGCGGTAGAGCTTGCGCACGCGCTTCAGGTTCGCCGCGAACGCGCCGGAATTGAGCATGTCGGCCACCGCACCCTCCATCAGCGTGCCGGGAAAGCGGTCGAGCGCGGCCCGCGCCGCGGTGACATCCGCAATCAAGCGCTCGGGCAGGGCGCAATAGCCGATGCGCAAGCCCGGAAACAACGTCTTGGCGAACGTGCCCATGTAGATCACGCGCTGGAGGTGATCGATGCCGGCCAGCGACATCAGCGGCGCGCCGTCGTAACGGAATTCGCTGTCGTAATCGTCTTCCAGCACGAAGGCGTCGGCCTGCCTGGCCCAGTCCAGCAGCTCGAGCCGCCGCGGCATCGACATCTGCACACCCAGCGGAAACTGGTGCGACGGCGTCACATAGGCTGCGCGCGCGGACGGCGCCGCTGCGCGGCCTCTGGCGACACGCATGCCTTGCGCGTCGACGGGAACGGACACGGCACGATAGCCGCAATGCGCGATGGTTTTGCGCGCGGCGGGGTACCCTGGATCCTCGCACCAGACCTGGTCGTTGGGCTTCAGGATCGCGCTCAGCACGATGCGTAGCGCGTGCAGCGTGCCTGACGTCAGCATGATCTGATCGGGATCGCAGCGCAGGCCCCGCGCCGACAACAGATGATCGGCGATCGCCGCACGCAGCTCGCGGCTGCCGCGGGGGTCGCCATAGTGCAGATGCTCCGCGCCGAAGGCTCGCATGCGACGGCCGACAAAGGCGCGGAAACGCTGTACTGCGCGCGCGTCGATATGGGTACAGCCGAGCGAAAACGCGCCTTGCCCCGGCGTTTCGACGCTGATCTTTGGTCGCTTCGGCTCGGCCGCGCGCGCGGGGATACGCGCAGCGACGAAGGTGCCAGAGCCGACGGTGGCGTCGGCGAAGCCATCGGCGATCAGCCGCTCATAGGCGGTGACGACGGCATTGCGCCGAAAGCCGGTCTGTTTGGCCAGCGTGCGCGACGGCGGCAGCGGCTCGCCCGGCTTGACGAGGCCGGCAACGATCATCTCGCACAGCGCCTGGTACAGCCGGTGCGCCGACGAGGCGCCAGCCGTGACGTGCGGACCTGCGAGATCGAGCGGCAGCTCGGCCTTGGCCGGCGAGGGGACGAAATTGGTCGGAATTTTTCGCATGGAATTGGCACTATCGCAGACCAAATCCGCGGCTACAACTGCCCTGGAATTGTTCCAATCCGACAGGAGCGGCCGTGAGCCAGACCGAGAACCCAAATTCCTATCCGACGTCCGCGCGCAACCAGGTGAAGCGCCGTCACGACCGCGGCTTTTACGATCACGACACCGTTCATCGCATCCTGGATTCCTCGATGCTCTGCCACGTCTCCTACGCGATCGACGGCCAACCCTATTGCACGCCGACCTTCTTCTGGCGCGAAGGGACGAAGCTGTACTGGCACGGCTCGAGCGCCAGCCGCATGCTGCGCAATCAGACAAGGGGCGAGCGTGTGTGCCTGACGGTCGCCCATCTCGACAGTCTGGTCCTGGCGCGCTGCGGGTTCAATCACTCGGCCGATTACCGCGCCGTGATGGCGTTCGGCACCGCCTATCTCGTGACCGATCCCGAAGAGAAAGAGCGCGCGGTGATCGCGATGGTCGACCGCTTCTTCCCGGATCGGACAGCGAGCCTGCGGGCGAGCAATGCGCAGGAGATCAAGGCGACCTCCTTTATCGCGATGGAGATCGAGGAAGCCTCCGCGAAAGTCCGGGCCAAGGGTGTCGCCGACGACGACGAGGACTATGCATTGCCGATCTATGCCGAGCGCATCCCGGTGCGCACCGTGCTCGGCGCGCCGGAGCCTTGCCCGCGGCTGCTCGACGGCGTGCGCCGGCCGGCGACACTGAATGGCTATTCGGGGGGCCGGCTGCTCGAAGATGCATTGCGGGATGCCTATTTTGCAGAGTACCCGGACGGTTGAAATCGGCTAGCTTGCGCTCCATCGATGATCTCAATGCCCGATTGGAGTTGCCTGATGAATGCCGAAACGCAGCAGAGGATTCTTGACGCCGTCGATGCCGGCTTCGAAGCCCAGCTCGCGACCACACGCGATTTCGTCGCGATCCCCTCGATCCGCGGGGCGGAGGGGCCATGCCAGGACATGATCGGCGACCTCCTGCGTGCGCGCGGCTACGAGGTCGACGACTGGCACATCGATGTCGACGACCTCAAGGATCTGCGCGGCTTCGGACCCATCGAGCATGATTTTTCGAAGGCGCGCACTGTGGTCGGCACGTACCGGCCCAAAACCGAGGCGGGCAAATCGCTGATACTCCAGGGCCACTGCGACGTGGTACCGGCGGGGCCGCTGGAACTGTGGGATACCCCGCCATTCTCGCCCGTCATCAAGGACGGCAAGATGTTCGGTCGCGGCGCCTGCGACATGAAATCGGGCACCATCGCAGCGCTCTCTGCGCTCGATGCGATCAAGGCCGCGGGCCTCAGGCCGACGGCGCGGATTCACTTCCAGTCCGTGATCGAGGAAGAAAGCACCGGCGTCGGCGCGCTCTCGACGCTTCAACGCGGCTATCGTGCCGATGCTTGCTTCATTCCTGAGCCGACCGGCGGCAAGATGGTGCGCTCGCAGGTCGGCGTGATCTGGTTCCGCCTGCGCGTGAAGGGCCATCCGACCCATGTCGCCTTCGCCGGCTCCGGCGCGAACGCAATCATGGCGGCCTATCATTTGATCCAGGCGCTGCAAAAACTTGAGATCGAGTGGAACGAGCGCGCGAAAGCCGATCGTCACTTCAAGACGCTGAACCATCCCATCAACTTCAATCCCGGGATCATCAAGGGCGGCGACTGGGCCTCCAGCGTGCCGGCCTGGTGCGACGTCGATTGCCGGATAGCCGTGTTGCCGGGCTGGTCGATCGCCGATCACCAGAAAGAGATCATGGCCTGCGTTGCTGCTGCCGCGCGCAACCACCGCTTCCTCGCCAACAATCCCCCGAAGGTCGAATGGTCGGGCTTCTTGTCGGAAGGCTATGAGCTGACCGACGCCGCCGCGCCTGAGGCGGCGTTCGGCAAGGCCTTCAACACCGTCTATGGCGGCGAAATCGAAGACCTCGTCTTCACCGCGCTCACCGACACCCGCTTCTACGGACTCAATCACGGTATCCCGAGCCTGTGCTTCGGCGCGAGTGGCGGCGAGATGCACGGCTTCAATGAATTTGTCGATCTGGACTCGCTGAAGAAGACGACCAAGGCGATGGCGCTGTTCATCGCGGATTGGTGCGGGGTCGAGAAGGGGTAGCTCTCGTGTCCCGGACGCGGCGCAGCGCGAAGCGGTGCGCCGCAGAGCCGGGACCCACGTCACCGCACAGTTGGACCCCGGTTCAGCAGCGCATCGTTTCACGCGCGCTGCGCCCGGGGAACGAACCATCTTCCGCCTGCCCAATCCAGCGGCGCCCCAAATCCTTTAAGCTTAAACTAAAGACTAGGATGCCGCCCGCGCCGGTGGCAGACTGGCGCCAGCTGCACAAGACCCGAGTCCGTCGAGGAAGCGATGCGCGATTGGGATGACGCTTACGCCAATTCGGCCCATATCCCAGGCTCGGACAAGATCCCGGCGTTATGGGCGGAGCGGGCGGCGGCTTATCGTGCCGAGCTGAAGGAGTTTCGCGCCGACATCGCCTATGGCTCCGGCGAGCGCCAGCGCCTCGACCTGATCCTGCCAGACGGCGACAGCAAAGGCCTCGTCGTGTTCGTCCACGGCGGCTACTGGATGCGCTTCGACAAATCGACATGGACCGATCTTGCCGAAGGCGCGCGCCATCACGGCTGGACGGTGGCACTGCCAAGCTACACACTGACGCCGGCCGCGCGCATCTCCGACATTACGACGGAAATTGCCGCAGCGATCGCCAAGGCGGCCGCTCTCGTCGCGGGTCCGATCCGGCTCGCCGGCCATTCCGCGGGCGGCCATCTCGTCACGCGCATGCTGTGCAATGATAGCCGGCTCGATCCCGCCATCTTCAACCGCATCGCCGGGACGCTGTCCATCAGCGGCCTGCATGATCTGCGTCCGCTGCTCAAGACCAGGATGAACGAGACGCTGCGCATGACGATGGAGGAGGCGACGCGGGAAAGCGCAGCGCTGCATCTGCCGCGTGGGCCTTCCCCCGTGACCGCCTGGGTCGGAGGCAATGAGCGGCCAGAATTCATCCGCCAGTCCGATCTGATGGCCAATGTCTGGACTGGCTTCGACGTACCGACGCGTCTTGTCGTCGATCCCGGGCTGAACCATTTCACCGTGATCGACGCCCTCAAGGACCCGTCGTCGCCAATCACCGCGCGCCTGATCGGCCTCGACTGACGAGGCCATAACGATCGATCGAAAGGGCCTGCCATGACGTCCAGCGAGTACGATCCCGCAAGCGAAGGCGCCGAGACCGATTTCGCCCGGCGCATGTCCTATGGCAACTATCTGGCGCTGGACGCGATCCTCGGCGCGCAGCATCCGCTGTCGGAAGCCCATGACGAAATGCTGTTCATCATCCAGCATCAGACCACCGAACTCTGGATGCGGCTCGCCATCCACGAGCTCAGCGCCGCACGCCGTTCGATCGCGAAGGATGAGGTGCAGCCTGCGATGAAGATGCTGGCACGGATGTCGCGGATCTTCGAGCAGCTCAACGGCGCCTGGGACGTGCTGCGCACCATGACGCCCAGCGAGTATACGCGCTTCCGCTCGCAGCTTGGCCAGTCCTCGGGGTTCCAGTCGCGGCAATACCGGCTCATCGAATTCCTGCTCGGCAACCGCAACCACGCCATGCTCAAGCCGCACGCGCACGATCTGGAAACCACGCAACTGCTCGAAGCCGAGCTCGCGACGCCAAGCCTCTATGATGAGGTGCTGCGGCTCGCCGACCGCAACGGACTCAAGATGCCCGCGGCCGTGCTGGCGCGCGATGTTCGCGAGACTCACAGTTTCAACGAAGGTGTGCTGCAGGCCTGGCGTATCGTCTACGAAGCGCCGGAAACGCATTGGATGCTCTACGAGCTCGCCGAGAAGCTGGTCGATTTCGAGGATTACTTCCGGCGCTGGCGCTTCAACCATGTGACGACAGTCGAGCGCGTCATCGGTTTCAAACGCGGCACCGGGGGCACCGGTGGCGTCAGCTATCTCAAGCGCATGCTGGAGGTCGAGCTGTTTCCTGAACTCTGGCGCGTGCGCACGATCCTGTAGAGATTTTCATGACCAAGCTTCGCGTCTACGACGACACCAAAGCGCTGTTCCATATGCCGGACGGTGTGATCTATCTCGACGGCAATTCGCTCGGCGCGTTGCCGCTTGGTGTCGCCGAGCGCGTCAGCCGCGTCATCACCGCCGAGTGGGGCGATGAGTTGATCCGCGCCTGGAATACGGCGGGCTGGTACGTCCAGCCGCGTCATGTCGGCGATCGCATCGCGCGACTGATCGGTGCGGAAGCCGGCTCCGTCATGGTCGGAGATACGCTGTCGCTCAAGGTCTATCAGGCGCTCGCCGCCGCGCTCGACATGAACGCATCGCGCAAAATCGTCCTGTCGGACACCGGCAATTTTCCGACCGACCTCTACATGGCTGAAGGCCTGATCGCGACGCTCGGCCGTGGCCATCAATTGCGCCTGGTGGCGCCGGAGGAGATCGAGGCTTCGTTATCGGAGGAGATCGCGGTGCTCTACATCACCGAGGTCGATTACCGCACCGGACGGCGCCACGACATGGCGAAGCTGACTGCAACAGCGCATGCGCTCGGCATCGTCACGGTGTGGGACCTCGCGCATTCGGCCGGCGCGCTGCCGGTTGACCTTGCCGGCACCGGCGCTGATTTCGCCGCCGGATGCACCTACAAATACATCAACGCCGGCCCTGGCGCGCCGGCCTTCCTCTACGTCGCGCCGCGCCATGCCGACAGCGTGCGCGCCGCTTTGTCGGGGTGGATGGGGCACGCAAAGCCGTTCGCGTTCGAGCTTGCCTATGCGGCCGCCGGCGGCGTCGAGCGCATGCGCGTCGGAACGCCGCCGGTGCTGGCGATGGCGGCGTTGGAGGCCTCGCTCGACATCTGGGATCGCGTCGATATCAGGGAAGTCCGCGCGCGTTCGCTGGCGCTCGGCGATCTCCTGATTGCCGAGGTCGAACGCCGCTGCCCGTCCTTGAAGCTCGTCACGCCGCGCACGCATCAGCGCCGCGGCTCTCAGGTCTCCTTCGCCTTCGACGGCGGCTACGCCGCGATGCAGGCCCTCATCGCCCGTGGCGTCATCGGCGATTTCCGCGCGCCTGACATCATGAGGTTTGGCGTCACGCCGCTGTATATCGGCGAGGCCGAGGTGATGAAGGCAGCCGAGATCATCGAGGAGGTGATTGCGGGCGAGGTGTGGCGGCGTCCGGAGTATCAGGTAGTGAATGCGGTGACGTGAGGTCGAAGGCTGTCTCCCCCGTCATTGCGAGCGCAGCGAAGCAATCCAGAAATGTATCCGCGGAAAGAGTCTGGATTGCTTCGCCGCGCTCGCACTGATTACCTCGGACGTCATTGCTTTGCCGCGCGGAGCAATTCACCCTGCGAGCAGAATGATTTGGGAGGAGATCCGATGACGCCGCTCGAGAAACTTAAAGCGATGAAGATGCCGTTTGCCGAACTCAAGGGCGTCGAGTTCGTCGAGGCCGGGAAAGATCGCGTGGTGGCGCGGATGACGGTCAGGCCCGATCTCTGCACGCTTCATCACACCATCCACGGCGGCGCGGTGATGGCGCTGGCGGATTCCGTCGGCGCAGCGGCCACCGTGATCAATCTGCCGGACGACGCCAAGGGTACGACCACGCTCGAGAGCAAGACCAACTTCATCGGCGGGGCCAAGGAGGGAACCACGGTGATCGCGATCGCCACCCCAATCCACAGGGGCCGGCGGACGCAGGTCTGGACCACTCGGCTGGAGACCGAGGACGGCAAGCTGGTCGCCGTGGTGACGCAGACCCAGCTGGTCCTCGTATGAATACGGGGGCTTGATTTTATTAACGAATTAGGCGCCTCCAATGCCCGAAACTTGGGCAGGTTCCCGTCTTGAAAAGTTTGTTGCGATGCACAATATTGGAGGCCTAGGGATTCGAACGCCTCCTCGAGGGACACCAAGAGGAGTTTTGACTTGTCACTCGCAGCAGATTTGGGACTTGAAGTAACCAACCGCCCGAAGTCCGTTCAGGGCTACGTGCGCACCTTGAGCCAGCAGGAAGAATTGCCGCTTTTGCGCGATCATCTGCTGAGGCTCGATGCCGAAAGCCGGCACGATCGCTTCAACGGTTTTCTCGACGACAGTTTTATCGAGCGTTACGCCGCCCGCTGTGCCGAGGACGGCACTGTGATCGTCGCCTATATCGTCGACGGCGTGGTCCGCGGTGCGGCCGAGCTGCATCCGCCCGAGGGGGATTCGCTGCCCGAGGTCGCCTTCAGCGTGGAAGCCTCGGCGCGGCGCCAGAACGTCGGCACCGTGCTGTTCAGCCGCCTGATCGCGGAAGCGCGCTGGAAAGGCTACAAGCGCCTGCGCATCACCACCGGCGCCGAGAATCACGCAATGCGGGCGCTCGCCAGGAAATTCGGGGCGCATCTGCAATTCCGTCATGGCGAATCGACCGGTACGATTGATCTTGCCAAGGCGCCCGAGGACGAACTTGCTGATCTCGCGGCCTCGCCATTCACGGCAGGCCGCGCTCTTATCAGCTTCAACTCGACCTGCTGGAAGATCATCTCCAGCATCTATGGCAATCGCGCCGCCTGACCTGAAAAAGCCGACTGGAATCAAAAAGCGGACCGGCAAAACCGGTCCGCTTTTGTATTGGATGTAGGGAACTAGGCCGTCAGGTGCCGGTGCGCTTGTCGTTGCCGAAGCGGCGCACGACACGGCGTTCGACCACCACCGAGCGCTGCGCACCCTGTTCGCCGGCGATCACGCGGGTCGAGGTGATGCGGCTGTTGGTGCGAACCTGTTTCTTGACCTCGGCCTGGACGACATCGAGCGGCATGCCCATCAGGGCTGCGGCGATCTCGGCCTGCTGCTCCTGATCGTCGGTGATGCCGACGGCGGCGAAGATCGCCTCGTCTAGGGTCGGCGGATCGTGGCGCACGCGCCGCGTGCCATATTTGGTATTCCAGTCTGCGTTCATAACGGCCTCGTTTCGATGCCGGGATACCTAGTGCCGTCTATGTTGCATTGCAATATGAAATCGGTGTGGCATCTCAGCTATGCACGGGTTGGATGTCAGGGTGGTGACGGGACACCGGCAACATCCTCAACCCGCTGTTGTGGCCAGCGTTTCAGCGCCGCATGGCCCGCTTCCGTCAGCCCGTAGATCCCCCGCTCGGTGCGTTCGAACCAGCCATACACATTGTTAAGCATGATCTTGCCGGCATCGGGACAGCGTTGGCGCAATTCGCTCACCCGCCGCGGGCCCGCCGCGAGTTCCGATGCGCAAGCCAGCGCCTGCTGCCGATAGGCCGTCATGATCGGCGCGCGAGTGCTACCGCCCAGCACAGGATCGCCTTGGCGGCGCTGATGCTCTGCGACGAGGCGCGAACGGACCTTCGGCTCGCGGCGTGGGGCTGCCGACGGCGGCTTCACCAGCACCTCGACCTGACCGCGGTCGGTCACCCCGAGCATGCCGAAGCCGAGGCGGCGACAGAGATTGCCATAGCGCGCGTCGGTCTCGCGTCCCTTGCCGCGCACTGACATCTTTGCGGCAATCCAGACCTCGTCGCCGGCCGGTGCACGATCGACCGCCTGAAGGATCAGCTCGAGATTGAAGCTCAGCTTGAGCTCGCCGATCACCACCACCGGCGGATCGCCGGCGCTGAGGCCCACGAGATCGCAGCCGCCGATCTCGCCCTTGACCGTGAAGCCGAGCTCTTCGAGGAACCGTTTGACAGGCAGGTAGAGCGTGGTTTCCAAGGAAAGCTTCCGAGTGTTACGTCCGATCGGGGAATCAGTTGCGGGCAGTGTAGAGCCTTCCTGGCTTCGATAGAATCGGAGCCGGCGCAGAGACAAGCAAACCGGTATGCGACTACACCCGCCCGCCGACCGGGATCAGCGCGCCGGTGACGCCGCTGGCGGCATCGCTGGCGAGGAACAGGATGACTTCGGCGAGCTCCTGCGGTGTCACCCATTTGGCAAAGTCGGCTTTTGGCATGTCGGCGCGGTTGGCCTTGGTGTCGATGATCGAGGGCAGCACCGCGTTCACGGTCACCTTGCCTTTCCACTCGCTCGCCAGCGCCTCGGTAAGACGATGGACGCCGGCTTTCGACGCTGCATAGGGGCCCATGCCGGAGCCGGCCTGAAGCGCACCCATGGCGCCGATATTGACGATGCGGCCGGCCTTGGACGCGGCCAGATGCGGCAGCGCCGCGTGCGAGGCGTTGAGAGCCGTCAGCAGGTTGAGCGCATGCATGCGCTGCCATGTCTTCACGTCGCCGTCGCCGACCATCTCGAAGGCGAAGCCGCCGGCGATGTTGATCAGCGCATCGAGCTGGCCGAAATGCTTCGCCGCCGCCTCGACCGCCGTCTTTGCTTGTGCTGCGTCGGACAGATCGACGCCGCCGATCTCGATGCGTTCAGGCATCGCGGGGATCTGCGACGGCGCATGGTCGATGCCGGCAACGCGCGCGCCGCGTGCCAGTGCGGTCTCGGCGACCACCTTGCCGAGCGAGCCGAGTGCGCCGGTCACCACAACGACTTTTCCCTGCACGAGACTCTCCGTCCTTCACCTGTCGCCGACTATTGCGCGGCCCGAATTGGACTTGCAATGGCGGCCGGCTCCAAATTGGGCTAAGATGCAACTTTAGATCGTGGAGGAGGCTGTTTCATGACCGACAATTTGCCGACCCTCGAGTTTCCTGCTGCGATCGTTGATTTGCAGTATCCGCTGCCGAACTTCAGGAAGGCATTGAGCGGAAGGGGGCCCGTGCGCATCGTGGCGATGGGGTCATCTTCGACGGCCGGACTTGGCAACGTCGTCGCATATCCTGCGCGGCTCGAGTTGTATTTGAGAACGCACTACAAGGATGACGATCCCCATCGGGACATCCGGATCGACGTGCTCAACCGTGGCAAGGGCGGCGAAGAGGCGCCGCAAGAAGTGGCTCGGTTCAAAGACGACATCTTTGCCGACAATCCTTCGCTGGTGCTCTGGCAGGTCGGAACCAACGCCGTGTTTCGCAGCAACGAATTCGACTTCGATGAGGTGGTGGCTAAGATCACCGAGGGATTGGCCCGCCTGCGCGATCATCCGGCCACAGATGTCATTCTTATCAACCCGCAATACGTCACGGCCATGCTCGGCGACAATGCCAAGCTCTCGGAGAAGATGGTCTCGGCCATCCGGGCCGCCGCGCAAGAGGCCAAAGTCAATTTGTTCCAGCGCTGGGCCCTGATGCGGCACTGGAACGAGCACAACAACGCCTCGCTTGAGCAACTGCTCGCGCCGGACGACGAGTTGAAGCTGCACCAGAGCGACTGGAGCACCATGCAAGTCGCGCGGGCTCTGCGTTCGGCGATCCTAACGGCGACCGGTGCAACGCAAAGATGCCCATGCCTGATTACGACTTGAGATAGCGCTCCTTGAGCGCGCTCCGCTCGGCCGCGCCGAGCTTGAGCCCGTCGCGCAGATAGGTTTCGAGATCGCCATATTCGGCGCCGACAGCTTCGAAAGCTGCGGCAAGGTACGACGCCTCTACGCTACCGATGGCATTGCGTACGTCTTCGGGCAGATCGGTGGCAGCCGTCGCATCGCGCTTGTAGTGCTGGTTGGTCAGCAGATAGTCCTCGGCAATGACGTCATCCGGCACGCCAAGCGCATGCAGGATCAACGCGCTGGCAAAGCCGGTGCGGTCCTTGCCGGCGGTGCAGTGAATGACCAGCGGCGCGCGGTCCTCCAGGAGATGCCCGAACAGGGTGCGGAAACTGGCTGTGTTGTGGCGGACATAATTGCGATAGGACTCGCGCATGAGCTCGAGCGCGACCGGCGCGGTCAGCCTGCCCCTGGCGAGCTCGCCGCGCAGCGCAGCCACGACCGTCGGCTCGATCGGCAGCGAATGCACGGCGATCTCGTTGATCACGCAGACGCCCGCCGCGCGCTCCTCGACACCGCGAAAATCGAAGGCGCTGCGCACGCCCAGCGCGCGGACGATCTCGACATCGGCAGCAGTGAGCTGGCCGAGATGGTTGGAGCGGAAGATGTGCCGCCAGCGCGTGGTACGGCCATCTGCGGTCGGATAGCCGCCGAGGTCGCGAAAATTGCTGGCGCCCTGCAGGGCGAGATGGCGGGCAGGGGCGTCTTGTCCGGAGTTGTCTTGCGGGGACTTGTCTTGCATGAGATCAGCTTGCGTTATGGTTCCATTGGACGCACGACGGGCGTCCTTGAGATCTATTACAGGGGGCGATCATGGGCCGGCACAAGGCCATTCTTTTGACGGTCGCCATGCTGGCGGGCGCAATGATCGGAGCGCGGCAGGCCGATGCGCAGACGTTCCGGACCTATCGGTGCGTCGATGGTACGCAGTTCATCGTTGGGTTTTATGATGCCGACAAGCGCGCCTTCCTCCAGATCGACGGCGAGCCTGTTACGCTCGCCAAGCGGATCACGGTCTCCGGCGCGCGCTATTCGGGGGCGGGGATCACGCTGGTGATCGGCAAGACCGGCAGCACCAAGCATCTGAAGCGGCCGGTCACGGCCTGCGCGGGCATCTGAACGGCGGCATTTCCACAAAAATCAGAAAGGGCCGAAACTTCGTTGTTTCGACCCTTTTTCAAACTGACGCCGGACGCTTGAGAGGGCGCGGCGGTATTGAACCGAACGCAGGCATCAGCGATCCCATTTCGGCTTGGCTTCATCGACTGCTTCCTGATGGTACCAGCTGCCGCTGCAAATCGTCTCGTTCACGGGGAGCGAGGCGTGGTTGGCGGGAAGGCGGGTCTCACCGTTGCGGCGCCCCCCAAGAGCCGAGCGGCCCCCGACAGGGAATTGATAGATCTGTGCAGATCCGTGACTCAGTCCATTGTTCATCATTGCGGTATCTCCCGAGATCGCAGCGCTGGGCCTCCATGGTGCGCCCGACTCGTTGGCTTGTGGTTACTGGAATCCCCATATCGGCCGTGCATTCCGAAATGCAAAGTGCTGAAAAGGAAATCAGCCTTGGCCTATTTTGGAGGCAGACTGCATTCTGCTTCCTCTAAGGCAGCGGTCGGGTGGCTAACGCGTGGGCCATTGCGAAGGTTGCGGGCGACGGGCACAGACTTGGCGAATATTGCCGGACGTTGATGCGCGTTTAGTCGGCAACCTCAGGCGCCAGCCTGCCTGCTCCAGAATCGGGCGTTTTCCGCGGGATTTTTGCGGTGCAGCTTCACGCAAAGGTGCGCCGCTATGACGCACGGCGGACTGGATGACCCGCCGGGTGGGAGCGGAGGCCGGTTGCGGTGGAAAACCTCCCGCGCTGCGGCCTTTTGGCACGTTAAATGCTTGGAAAGGGTCGGCCGATGTTGGCCGGGTAAACAATCGTGCGGGGGCCTGCGGCCCCCACCTTTCGCATCATCTACAGAGAGGCTCAATGACCAAGTATAAGCTCGAGTACATCTGGCTCGACGGATATACGCCGACTCCGAACTTGCGCGGCAAAACTCAGATCAAGGAATTCGCGTCGTTCCCGACGCTCGAGCAGCTTCCGCTCTGGGGCTTCGATGGCTCCTCCACCCAGCAGGCTGAAGGCCACAGCTCCGATTGCGTGCTGAAGCCGGTCGCGGTGTTCCCGGATGCCGCCCGCACCAAGGGCGTGCTCGTGATGTGCGAAGTCATGATGCCGGACGGGAAGACCCCGCACTCGACCAACAAGCGCGCCACCATCCTCGACGATTCCGGCGCCTGGTTCGGCTTCGAGCAGGAATACTTCTTCTACAAGGACGGCCGTCCGCTCGGTTTCCCGGCCTCCGGCTATCCGGCCCCGCAGGGTCCGTACTACACCGGCGTCGGCTTCTCGAACGTCGGCGACGTCGCCCGCAAGATCGTCGAAGAGCATCTCGACCTCTGCCTGGCAGCCGGCATCAACCATGAAGGCATCAACGCGGAAGTCGCGAAGGGCCAGTGGGAATTCCAGATCTTCGGCAAAGGCTCCAAGAAGGCCGCTGACGAAATGTGGATGGCCCGCTACCTGATGCTGCGCCTGACCGAGAAGTACGGCATCGACATCGAGTTCCACTGCAAGCCGCTCGGCGACACCGACTGGAACGGCTCCGGCATGCACGCCAACTTCTCGACCGAGTACATGCGTACGGTCGGCGGCAAGGAGTACTTCGAGGCGCTGATGGCGGCCTTCGACAAGAACCTGATGGACCACATCGCCGTCTACGGCCCGGACAACGACAAGCGTCTGACCGGCAAGCACGAGACCGCGCCCTGGAACAAGTTCAGCTACGGCATTGCCGATCGCGGTGCTTCGATCCGCGTGCCGCACTCCTTCGTCAACAACGGTTACAAGGGCTATCTGGAAGACCGTCGTCCGAACTCGCAGGGCGACCCATACCAGATCGCTTCGCAGATCCTGAAGACGATCGCCTCCGTGCCGGCCGACAAGAAGGCCGCCGCCTAAGATCCTCCCGGCCCGGGCTGGGGGGCTGGCCCGGGTTGGACTTCGATCCGCCGAAGCCGAAAGGCTTCGGCGGATTTTTCATTCTGATGACAGCCGTTGCGGAGACTCCTCGGACCTCATGGCGGAAAACTTGTCCTTCGCCGCCGAAAGCGGGATAGAGTGCGTCTGGGTGCGCGCAAGGCCGGGGACGGCTGGTGTTTGAAGGCTTCTACAAGGTGAGATTTCAGCTCGGCGACGTGGTCGGCCGAAGCGTGATGCATGCCGGCAATGGCAAGATGCTCGGCGGCAATTCGGCCTTCGCCCATATCGGCACCTACACGAAGACCGAAGGAGGCGTCGATGTCGTGATCGACACCGTCCGCCACAACCCCGATCCGAACTATCGCGCCATGGCGGGCACGGACGATGCGACCCTGCTGGCCAAGGGATGGGCCGACGGCGATCTCTATCGCTTCAAGGGCGAGCTCAAGGAGCTGCCCGGCGTACCCTTTCAGTCGTTGATGACACCCATCACCGAAGACGAGATGCCTATCGCCGGCGGCGTCGGCGAGGCCGGCATCGCCGACGGGCTCTACTCGGTGCATCTGCGCATGCTCGATGGCGTCGACGGCGGTCTCACCGGCGTGATGCTGCTCAACAAGGGCCGCATCCTCGGCGGCGATGCATCGTTCTATTATCTCGGCAGCTACACCGCCGCCAACGGGCGCTGGAAGGGCCAGATCCTCAATCAGGAGCACACGCCGGCCAAGGACGATCCGATCTTCGGCGGCCACGAGGTCGGCATCGGCTTCTCCGGCAGTTATGATGCCGAGCAGGCGGTGCTGGAGGCAACGGCGCTCGCCGGCAAGCGCAGTCTGCGCCTGACCGCCGCGCTCAAGCTGATGCACCGCGCCTGATCGCCACGGGAATCGCTGATGGAAAAAATACGCATGCTTTCGACGCTCGGCCTGATGGGCGCGATGCGCAGCCTGTCCTCCGCCTACGAAACCGCGACCGGCGTCCACATCGACGCCGATTTCGCGCCGACGCTGGCACTGCTCAAGCGGTTGCACGACGGTGAGGCTGTCGATCTCGTGATCCTCACCCGCGAAGGGCTCGACGAGATGATCGGCGAGGGCCGTGTGATCGCCGAGAGCGCAGCCGATCTCGCGCGCTCCTTCGTCGGCATCGCGGTGCGGGCAGGGCAAGCACATCCCGACATCGCCACCGTATCCGCGCTGCGCAACACGCTGCTCGCGGCGCGGTCCGTGTCCTATTCGCGGCTGGGCGCGAGCGGGGTCTATTTCGCCCGGTTGATCGCGCAGATGGGGATCGCGGCAGAGATCAACGCCAAAGCCACCATCGTCGAGCAGGGCTTTACCGCGGAGCGGCTCGTGAGCGGCGAGGCTGACCTCGCCGTGCAGCAGATCAGCGAGCTGAAGCAGGTCGAAGGCATCGAGGTGGTCGGCCCGATTCCGCACGATCTGCAGACGCCGGCCGTGTTCTCCGCCGGCAGGATGACAAGCGCCGAGCACGCCGACGCCGCGGATCGGCTGCTGCGCTATCTGGCATCGCCGGAGGTCGTCCCGGTGCTGCGCCAATCGGGACTCGAGCCTTGAATTCGCCGGGACGGCAACGCAACGTGGTGTCCATGCGGACTTTCCTCGTTGCCATCCTTCTCACGCTTGCGGCGCCGTTGTCGGCGCATGCGCAATCGGCCGATCTCGTCCTGTGCGACCGCGTCGCCGCCGATCCCAGCGATCCCGACAAGCCGGCCGATATGAGGGGCGTGACGGAGATTGCGGCCTCCGACGTTGCGACCGCCATCAAGTTCTGCAAGCAGGCTGCGCCATCATCGCGGCGCGCGATGTTCGCGCTCGGCCGCGCCTATGCGGCCAACCGGCAGACGGCGGAAGCGATGGCTGCCTGGCGCAAGGCCGCCGACAAGGGATCGAGTGCGGCGATGGTCGAGCTCGGTGTGGCCTACGGCACCGGCTCCGGCGTCGCCAGAGATGAAGCGCAGGCGCGCAAACTGTTCGAGAAGGCGGCACAGGCCGGCAATCCCCGCGGCATCAGCAATCTCGCCGCGCTCGGCGGCACCGGCGGTGCCGCGCCGGCCGATCCAGCACAGGCGCGCGCGTTGCTCGGCAAGGCCGCCGAGACCAATGCGGAGGCGCAGTATCAGCTCGGCATGATGCTCTCCGAAGGCACGGGCGGGGCAAAGGACGACGCCGCGGCGCGCGCGCTGTTCGAGAAGGCGGCGGCGCAAAACCATCCCGGCGCGCTGGAGCGGATGGGCGCCTTCGCGCAGGAAGGCCGCGGCGGGCCAAAGGACAAGGACGCCGCGAAATCCTATTACGAGCGCGCCGCGGCGCTCGGCGATGAGGATGCCAAGCAGGCGCTGGAGCGGCTGCGCTGTCCCTATGCGATCAAGGACAAGCAGGGCAAGCTCGTCACCACGCTGTGCTTCTAAAGCGCGATGAACGCGCTTTAGGTTTATAAAACCGCCGCGCACTTTTCCGGATCATGCTCTAGCTTCACTTGTAGGAGTAGGCGACGTTGTTGCGGGCGTCGCGATAGCTCGTCTCGAGAAAATCCGGATAGTGCGCGGAGGCCATTGCCACCGCGCGGACGACGCAGTCCCAGAAATCGCCGTCCCAGCTGAAATGCGTGAAGGTCGCGTCCTCGAACCTGACGGCGGTGATGATGGCCCGCCTGATCGCAGTGTCATCGGCGCCGGGATGAGCACGCTTCACATAACCGAACGTCGGTCCCTTATGGGCGTGGTCGCGATCCCGGCGGTACTTCGCGCTGCTCCGCTCCGGCGTGAGGGTGCGGTTGACGCGGACCTCTGCGGCGGTCGGGCGCCCCTCGATCGAGTCCAGCTGATAGCGTCGGAGCCAGAGCTCGAACGCGGCATCGAGCAGCGGCAGCTTCGCCGCGCTTGCGATGAGGGTTGCGATCTGCGCCTCGGCTGATGGCTCCATTTGATCCATGCTGCTTTGTCGTGCGCCTCAGCCGGCGGGTTCGAAGCCGGCTTTGGTCAGTGCCTAAGGGCCGTTCGCGACCCGGCCAAAACAAAAAGTCGAAAAACAACCCCATGCACAGTAGCCAAGTAGTTGAAATCACAGCTCTGCAATGCTGTTGAAATCGCCACCTACGGAAATGCCGAAATCGGTTGCGCCGTCGGGCAAAACAGGCGCATGATGGCATCATTGCAGGGTGTGGCTTCGCGAATGGCCCTGCGCGAAAAAGCCCGATGGCCTTGATGCGATGGCGGTGCTAGGTAGCGCGTGCTTTCCTTCTGATTTTGCGGGTCACTTGCGTTGCTGGACGGGCTCTACAAGGTTGAATACGGCGTCAACGATGCCTTCGGCCGCAGCATCATGTGCATGCATGAGGGCAAGCTGCTGGGCGGCAATTCGGCCTTCGCGCATCTCGGAAGCTATTTCGAGCGCGACGGCGAGATCATCGCCGAAGTCATCACCGAACGGCATAACGACGATCCCAACTACCAGCCGCTGATGGGGGCTGACGTCGCCTCGATCGGCGCACGCGGCCGGCTCGTCGGCAACCAGATCCGTCTCGCGGGCAGCGCGGACACGATGCCGGGCGCCGGCTTCTGGGCCAATCTCACGCGGCTCGATGACGAGGGGTTGCCGCCGCAGGGGACGGTTGGTCCGGGCGGGGTCGTGAACGGGCTCTATGCGATCCATCTGCGCGCGCTCGACGGCGTCGATGCCGGGCTCTCCGGCGTCATGCTGCTGATGGACGGCCGCATCCTGGGCGGAGATGCGTTCTTCTACTACCTCGGCTCCTATTCCTCGGCGGACGGCCGCTGGAAGGGCGAGATGCTCAACCAGGAGCACACGCCGGCGAAAGGCGAGAACCCCGTGTTCGGCGGCAACGAGGTCGGGATCGGCTTCTCCGGAACCTGCACCGCCGACAGCGGTGAGCTCGAAGGCATCGCACTTGCCGGCAAGCGCAGCCTGCGGCTGGCGGCCTCGCTCAAGCTGATGCGGCGGGCGTAGGGCGGTTGCTTAGAATTCTGGGTGTCCGCTTGCGAAGGTAGAGCAGGCCTGACGTGCGACTTGGGCCGATATCGGCAAGTGACCCAACTACGACATTGAGTCGTCAGCGGATGCTTAGAAGCGCGGGGCGATCCGATATTGTGTCGGCTCTTCAGAGCGTTCTCTTTCCAATGGACTACGGGTGTTCCGTTCAATTTGGGCAAAAAAGAAGACGGTGCCTCCAAATGTTGACGAGACCACAAATCCTAGAATAGCGCCAATGATAACCCCGAACACGACTCCAGTAGTCGCTACCTGGCCCATGCCTTGCAACCGGATGTCAACGTTGGGAGAAATTCCGAAAATGCTCGACCAAACCGCTCCAGACGCTGCACCATAAAGTCCTCCGACAATCGTGCCGAAAAGTATCGAGAGCACCGCCATTGCTTCGACCATCCCCATCACCAACCTTCGAAAAGAAGTCATTTCACCCCTCCAGCTTGTGCTCCCATCCTACGGCGAAACAATCGAGCAGCAATACATTTGCTCGCCCATTATCGCAGCCTGCCGAGCCACAGCGCGGCGAGCGACTGGCGACTGCGCACAGCGAACTTGGCGTAGATCGACTTGACGTGGAAATGCGTGGTGTTCGGACTTTGGTCGAGCTTCTGTGCGATCTGCTTTTCCGTGTCCCCGGCGAGCAGTCCGAGCAGCACCCGGCGTTCAGCGGGTGTGAGGGGCGCGTTGGCGATGAGCAGTCCGTGGCTGAGCAATTGTTGACGGTGAAACCATCTCAAGGCGCGCATCACGAAGCCCAGACGCTGGCCGTCCTGTGCCGTAAAGCGGGGTTGCTGCGCATCACGAAATACGAACAGGCGAATCCTCAAATCGTCATTGAGCGCAATGCGCACGGAAATGCTGTCGGCGAAGCCGACATCCAGATAGTGCCGCCGATAGTGCTTGCCCTCGAACCATTCCGGCGGCAGCGTTTCGAACAGCAGGCGGACGCGGAACGGCTCATCGCCCGACATTGACAGGATCTGCGACAGGTCGACGTCGTCGGACCAGAGCGTATCGTACTGCTTCTGCACGGATGCCGCGACCGCGGGGATCGGGTCCAGCACCCTGACGAAGCGCGGACGCCAGCCGAGCAGGGGATCGGCCCGCTTCGGCGAAGGCAATCGCACGACCACGCCCCACAGCACATTGCGTGCCGACAACATGGTTCGCAGTGCGGACATCAGGTGGGTCAGCGCCGCATCACCATCGGCAACCGAGAAGTCGGCCAACTGATCCCAGAGCGCATAGATTTCTTGATTTTGCGGATCGATGGGATCCGTGGAGAGAAGCATGTCATTCCCAGTGCGCGTGCAGAGTTTCTCCGACCTCAGAGGTCGCCGACCTGCGCGGGCATACATAAAGCACGGCGAACCACCTTTCTAGGTAGTTCTCAGACCTATCCAGCGGCGCGATATTCGGCGGCGTGACTGGGAAGACGGATTCTCTCAGCGTAGCGACATTGGGAGATCAGCGATGCGTACGACGACGGGCGCGCCCGGCTTAGATGGCCCGGCGAAGGCCGGACGGACAGGCGATGGCCCGACCCTTTCTTCGTCCTCTCAGGCGCTATTCCGGCACTCGCAGCTTCCACCGGCCAGGGTGCCGGCGGTGGAGCAATGAAGTGAAGAATCTGCCTGCCCGTCGACAGCGCCGCGAGCTTCTAATGCGATCAGCTCTCCTGAGCGGCACGGCTTATGCCCTGATCGGTTGCACCTGTGCGCACGCCCAGACGGTCATCAATGTGTCCGACAGCGCCGGCCTGTCGGCGGCGATCGCGCAGGCCGACAGCAATGCCAGCGCGAGTTATGTCATCAATTTCCAGAACAACATAACGCTGACTGGCGCAGCGGCCGACACGCTGAGCGCCTTCAACACCACCAGCAACGTCACGGTGAATGGCGGCGGCTTCAGGCTGGACGGCGGTGGTGTGCAGCGCGGGTTCTTTGTCTACGCAGGCACTGTCGCCGTCAACAATCTGACGATCCAGAACACCCAGGCGCTCGGCGGCAATGGGGGCACCATTGGATTCGGTAGCGGGGGCGGCGCTGGCGGACTCGGTGCCGGCGGCGCGCTGTTCGTGGCGAGCGGCGGCCATGTGACCGTGAGCAACGTCGTTCTTTCGGGCAACAACGCAACGGGCGGCGCCGGCGCTGTCGGCGGTGACGGCGTGCCGGGCGCAGGAACGGCCGGCGGCGGAGGCGGCGGTCTCGGCGGCAATGCAGGGGGTGGGGCCGGTGGCGGTGTCGGACGCGGCGCCGATGGCGACACAGGGGTCGGAGGTGGAGCGGGCATTGTCGTGGGCGCGGCAAGTGGCGGACAAGGTTTCGGCGGTTCCCCCGGTGGCATTAACGGCGGAGGTGCCGGCGATGGAGGCGCCGGCGGGATCGGTGGAAGTCCTATATTCAGCAATGGCCAAGGCGGATTCGGCGGCGGCGGCGGTCATAGCGCTGCGGACGACAGAGGTGGCACAGGGGGATTTGGCGGCGGCGGCGCAGGGGGGCACTCGATAGCGGGCCATCAGGG
>NZ_JAACFU010000019.1 GCF_029051725.1 Bradyrhizobium sp. CSS354 | reverse complement strand
TATGCGTCAGCTCCTCGAAGCCGGCGTGCACTTTGGTCACCAGTCTCACCGCTGGAATCCGAAAATGGCGCCGTTCATTTTCGGCGCTCGCAACAACATCCACATCGTCGACCTCGCGCAGACCGTGACGTTGCCGACATCACCGCTGACGCTGGCGACGCGAATGGTTTCGCCGCGCGCCTTGGCCTCGACCTGCTTGAGGTACAGCACGGCGGAAAGCGGATGGCAGCCCATCCGGATCAGCGAGCCGCCACCGGTCATCGCCCATTGCGCGGCATGGGCCGCATGCGAGCCGGAATGGCTCTCCTCGCCCTTCATGAACAGGATTTTGTCCTTGGTCGCTCTCAGAATCTCCGCGGTCTTGGTCACGGCCGGCGCGTAGATCCAGTCCTCGGCATACATGAAGAGCTTTCCGGTGCGCTCGATCGCGGCACGCGTGGCGTCCATCTCTTCCAGCACGCGCTCATACATCAGCGCCTTCGGCACATGCTTGCCGATCGGCTGCCGGTCGCCGTCGCGGCCGAAATAGCCGGCGAACGGCTTTTCGCAGATCACGTGCTTGCCGGCCTGCATGGCGGCGACGATCATCCCCGCATGCAGATTGGGCGGCGTGCAGATATCGATGACGTCGAGCTCGCGGTCTGCGATCAGCTCGGCGAAGCTGCGATGGACCCGTGGGACCTGGTGGCGCTGCGCAAATTCGACGACATGGTCGCCGCGCGCAGCGACCGCCGCGACCTCGACATCCACGCCATAGACGCGCCGGAACGCATACATATGCAGCTCCGACACGAAGCCGCAGCCGACGAGTCCCACTTTGATCTTGGCCATAGCGCCCCCTGACCCATGCTTTGGGCAGCACTATAGCGCGCCGGCAGCTCTATTCCACCGAGACCCGCACCACGCCGGCGCTCATCATGCCCAGCGCTTTGGCGGCGGGCACAGAGAGATCGACGATCCGGCCGCGGATGAAGGGGCCGCGATCGTTGACGCGGCATTGAATCGAGCGGCTGCCGTAGGACACCCTCAGCACGCTTCCGAAGGGGCGCGTCCGGTGCGCGCAGGTCAGCTCGCCTTTTCCGGCTTTTCCATACCCGTAATAGGAGGCAAGCCCGCTTTCGGCCTGGGCAAAGGAAACTGCAGAAAGCGAAAAAGTGGCAAGGCAAGAAAATAGCGTCGTCTGCGCTCGCACGGCACCGCTCCCGGTTGGCCCTGCCCCGCGCAGAAACGTTTGTTGGTTCCCGTAGGTTCCTGAGCAACTGCCGGGCCGCGCCCGGCAGTGCCATCACACATTGTTACTATTTGTGGAACACGAGCGTCCGAACCTCAATGCTTTCGCGCGGCGCCGCATCCGCTGGCGTGGTCGGATCGACGAACGCGGTATGCGGCCCAAAGCGGGTGCGGCCATCTGTTGCAGAATCGTAGCATTTGAGCAGCAGCGCTTCGTCCGTCGTCATCTCGGGAAAATAGAACCAGCGATGGTTCGGATTGTATTTCACCGAATAAATCTCGCCGCGACGGTTGGGATAGATGAGAGCGGAGGCGACGAGATCGTCGGGCGCGACCGTCGTGCCATCTGCCATCGCCAGCGGCGAATCTCGCAACGGGCCACGGATTGGCCGCCATAGATTGATCACCTGGACGCGGCCTTTCAGCAGCTCGTCGGCCTCATCTGGCAGATGTTCGCGCACGCGGTTGGCGCCCGAGACGGCGGTCTGGTCGACGTGGACGCGCGTTGCCGGCTGACGCGGTCCGCCGTCGCGAATGTCCGCGGCGCCCTCGACGCGCCTGCGCACGGTATGGTCGAAGATAACAACGCGGTCGGCTTTCAGCGTTGCGCGCAGGAAGGCCTCGACGGCGGGATAGTAGACCGCCTTGATTTCCTCCTCGTTGGAGAAGTCCTTCACCTGGTTCGGATGCCGCACCAGCGCAAAGCCTTCGCGGTCGAGCGAGAAATTATGGGCGATCAGTCGCGCATCGAAGATCGGGACCTGATGCGGCTCCGGCAATGATGTGCTCTTGGGCTCACCCGGCGGCGGATCGAAGGCATAGGTGCGCGGCTTGCCCGAAACCGGCGCGAGGTAATTGAGTTCAGCGGTGACGAAGGGAAGCGATTCGATTTTTGTTTCTTGCAGGCCCATGGCCGGTCTCCCGATGTGGTCGTCTGGATGATTTTTGAGGGGGCCGGGCGTGACGCAAGGGAGGTCGTGCAAATAGCAATGCGGGTTTTGTCGTCGGCATGAAACGCAGAACGAACGTTTCGCGGAGTCCTGTCGGGTTGGAATGCGCTCCATCCGCTTCACGGATGCTTGAGAGCCTTGTGATATCTCGTGCCTCGTCCGACCGGCCTTAAGGAAAACATCAGGACAACATAAGGAGCTCATAAGGACTTACGAGCCGCCATCGGCCTAGCATCGATCCTGTGATCTCGTCGGTAGCAGGATGCCTCATTCCCGGCTTGTCCAGGCAAACGCAGCCCGCTCTTGGATTGCCGATCCCGACTGGACGGGCTTACAGTGATGCGCCCTGCGGCCGTCGACGCTTGCAATGGGAAGGCGACCTTCGGGCTGGAGATCAGCGCCATGTCAGCCAGTCAGTATCTTCGTTACGATCCGTCCGTCGAACAAATCCAGCCGGAGGAAGCTGCGGCCGTCGAGGCGATCGTTGCCTCGATCTCGCGGACGAGCGCCCGCACTTTTCACAACGACAAGCATGGGACCCGGCAGCAGCACGCCAAGGGCGCCGGTTATCTCCGCGGCGAGCTGATCGTCTACGACGATTTGCCGGATCACCTGCGCCAGGGCCTGTTCAAGCAGGCTGGCCACTTCCCGATCATCGTCCGCCTCTCCACCGCATTCAACAGGAGCGATCGCGTACGTTCGCCACGGGGGTTTGCCATCAAGGTCCTGGGCGTGACTGGGGCTAAGGCGCTCGGCGACGACGATACGACGAACCAGGATCTCCTGCTCGTCAATCACCCCAGCTATTTCGCGGATGCGATGGCCTATATGCGCGCACAGCACAAGGTCGAGCGCACCCTGTTCCTGCCTGATCTGGCGTACGTACCCATAGGCTTTCTCGCGCGCGTGCTGGTCGCCGCATCGGACAGAACAGGCATTCCGATCCCGATCGTCTTGAAAGCGCTCGGTGATGCCGGCAGCAACATTCTCGGCGAAACCTTTCACACGGAGGGAGCATTGCGGTTTGGTGATTATATCGCAAGGCTTCGCCTGGTGCCGATCTCGGCCTCGGTTCGCCAACTCACCGGCCAGCCCTGCCACGATGCCGATGATGCCGTGCTGAACAGCGTCGCTGCCTTCTTCAAGGACAATGCGGCCGAGTACGAACTGTTTGCCCAGCTCTGCACCGACCTGGAGCGAACACCGATCGAAGATGCCTCGATCGACTGGCCCGAAGACGTCGCGCCGCCGGAAGCACTCGGCAAGATCACGCTTCCGCGCCAGACCGCCGACAGCCCAGCGCGTCGCGTCTATTCCGACGAGGTGCTTTCGTTCGATCCATGGCGATGTCTCGCCGCGCATCAGCCGCTCGGCTCGATCATGCGGTTGCGCAGGGATGCCTACAGGGCCTCCCGCACGCTGCGGCAGCAGCAAAACCAATTCAGGGTCAAGCAACGGCCCGGAGAACCGCGAGAGATCGCGGACCTGCCGGATTGAGCCGATCACCGTCCCGCAATGTCGGGCCCGGTGTGCCGGCCTGCGTCGAATAATGATGCCGACCGCAGCGGATCGCCGGGATCAAGCGTCCCTGCCAGCGATGCGATCACCTGGCAGGAGCGGCCCCGCCACTTGGCAGCCCTTTGCGCTTGTCCAAGGCTCCCATAGAGCACCGCTGTCGTGCGATAAACCCGCCAGCTGGCATGCGGCAACCTGGCATGGCGGACGATCGAAATGGCCGTCGACAAATGCTGTCCGGCGAGTTGCGCATCCTGCTTCAGGATCGCAATTCTCGCCATGGCCTCGTAGCACAGCGCGAGAAACGGCCGGTCGGGCGCCGCGCTCGTCACCTCATGAAACTGGCGGGCCGAACTCTGGGCGCGGTCCAGATCGCCGATCGCGATCCAATAGTCGCAGCAAGTTAGCATATAATGGGGGATGACCAGCGACTCCATCGGCACCCGATCGACCTCCATTCGGCGCTCCATCGCATCGAGATGCTGCCGCGCCCGAGTCAGGTCGCCCATCCTGACATAAGCTCGCGCCAGCAAATTCCTGCCAACGAAGAAGGTGAACGGATTGGCCTCGATCATCGGGCCGAGCGCATCCTCCGCACGCCGTGACGCGCTGCCATATTCCTCCGCCTCCGAATACAGCCATCCGATCGCGAGATGACACAGCGCGACGGCCTGCGGATTTGCATTCCGCTCCGAGATAGCCAACGCGGAGACGAGGTTTCGTTGCGCCTGGCCCCATTCACCGTGATAAATCTGGGCAAACGCCTCGACCGATTCATAGAGTACGAACAGATAGACGTCACCCACCAGGCGGGCGAGCTCCTTTCCCCGGCTCGTCGCATCGCAGCAGGCCGGATAATTCGCGCGCAGGAACTCCAGCACCATCTCCATCGAGCAGCGTCGCAGCCGCATGCTCAGATCTTGCTCTCCGGTGATCAGTGCTGACGCACGCTCGGCAAGGTCCGCATTCTCGCGGTCCCAGCCGCGGAGCATCAGCTTCAAATTGGCTACGTTCCCCTGGACCAGCGCGCTGAACGCGGCGTCGTCGATCGCCCTGCTCTTGACAAGGGCCTGTTCGGCCACAGGCAGGCTCTGGCGTCGATCGACGTAAAGACAGAATCTGCTGAGATCGACCAGTGCGTTCACCTCTTCGCGCACGTGCCCGTTCTCCGCCGCGTGCGCGACGACCGCGCTGAGATCCTGCAGGGAATTCAGGAAATCTCCACTAGCCCGCCAGGCCCAGGCGCGCTGCAGCAGCAACTTCAGACGTGTCGTCACCCGAAACTCCGGCGGCAGATGCGGCACCAGCTCCAAAGCGCGGGACAGGTAGTTGGCGGCCTCGCGTGTGCTGAACCTTCGCGCCGAACCCTCGGCCGCCGCGCCCAAATAATGCATCGCTTTCGGGAAATTGCGGCCCAGTTCGAAGTGGCGCGCAATAATGGCGGCGATCTCCCCAGCCTGCGGCCCATAGCCCTGCTCAAGCCCCGCCCCAAGCAGCGCATGGGTTTTCATGCGGCGCGCCGGCGCGAGCCGCTGGTAGAGGATCTCCTGGTAAAGCGCGTGCTGGAACGCATAGCGACCGGAGACACCTCCGTTCGGCCACTCAGTCATGCCGGCAACGACAATAATGCGATCGGTCCGCGCCAGGTCCTCGCACATCTGCTCGACATCCAGCACAGGACGCTCCAGCGCACCGGCGATATGGAGCGCGGAAAACTCCGCTCCCGCCGCACTGGCGACCTCGAGCAGGCAGCGCTCATCCACGGTGAGGTGATCGATCTGCTGCTTGATCATTCCTTCCAGATCGCGCGGCATGCTGTCATGCGAGGCCGCGTCTTCGCTGACCAGCCGCCAGCCCAATTCGTGCTCGACCAGCGCGCCTTGCGCGACGAGATGATCGAGCAGAGACGACACGAACAGAGGATGGCCGCCGGTTCGCGCGAAGATGCGCTCGACCAGCTCGCTGGCGAAATCGGCCGAGTTGAAGCGCAGCGAAAGATAGCGTTCGACGTCGGTGCCGGTCAGCCGATCGAGCGCGAGCTCGGTGGCGTGTCCGTGAATCCGCAAGTCCTGGTGAACCGCACGGATAGGATGTCCGCCGACGGCGACTTCCATCGGCCGATAGGTGGCCAGCACGAGGATAGAAGCCCTCCGATCCCGGCGCGCAAGCCGGGAGAGCACATCCACGGTGGCGAAGTCGCTCCAATGCAGATCTTCCAGGATGATCACCCATGGTCGGCTGACGGCGAGATGCTCCATGAGATCGGCAAATTCCCGCAGCATGCGCTCCCGGGTTGCGCCGAAGACCTCATGCTGGAATGCGGCCCGGTCTGCTTCGCCGAGGAATCCGGGCATTTGCGCGAGCCAGGTCGGCGCGTGCTCGCGTATCGCAGTCAGCAGCGATGCTCCATCGGTTCGACGGCAGCACTCGTTCAGCGCTCCGATCAGCGGAAGAAAGGCCTCATGGGTGCCGAACAACTCGTTGCAACTACAGTGCAGCACGCTCAGTCCATGCTGGTTCATCCTGTCGAGCGTCATTTGCAAGAGGGTGGTCTTGCCGATCCCGGCCTCGCCCGTGATGAAGACGACCTGACGCTGTCCGGTACGAGCGAGTTGCAGCGCCTCGTCCAGCGTATCGAGTGCCCCGGTGCGTCCGACCCTCCAGTGCCGGCGTCGATCGACCACCTGCTCCGTGGCGGACGCCGCCTCCTCTTCGGCCGCCCGCTCGATCGCGGGCAATTCGGCGGTCGCGACCGGCGCAATGAAGCGATAGCCGCGCCGCGTGACCGTCTCGATGTAGTTGGGAGATTGTCTGTCGTCGCCGAGCACCGAGCGTAGCGCGTTCACGGCAACGGCGAGGCTCGACTCGCTGACGTGCAGATCGGACCAGACCGCGTCGAGCAACTCTTCCTTGGTGACGAGTTCACCGGGCCGACCGACAAGATGGCAAAGAACCTCGAATGGCTTCGGGGCCAACGCGATCCGCTCCCCGCCTCGCCATAATAGCGCGTTGGCACGGTCGAGGCGGAATTCACCAAAGGCAAGCGCGTCTGTACGCACGGCTCCGACCCCCGGATGCTCCCCCATCTTAAGGGAAAGCTCAGCCAAATGTAAGGACACGATAAAGACCTGCGCCCTGCGCCGGCACTAGCATTGGCCTGTCCATTTAGAGACGCCGAAGGCGTCGGACGGCCTTTTCATCACGCTGTCATTTCAGTCGACAGGCAGTCGATGCCTGAATTTTGGCAAGGAGTTAGCCATGAGCATTATAAAACATTTGGCGATCCCGCCTCTCGCGTTTGCCATTCGTCATTACGACGTGAGGGTCATATTAGGCGTCACCGTCCTCAGCCGCATCTTCCTCCTCGCCATCTACCTCGCGTGCCGCGGCCCGGGCCTGTCCGAGTTCGATCTTACCAACACCATCGCGCTGCCATGAGCTCGGGACCGCTCGAATGGTGCATCGAGATCGCGATCATCGCCGCGATCTGCATCGGCATTGTCGCGGGCGGGCATGGCCGGCTCGTCGTGCCGCATCACCGGGTTCAACGCGCGCAAGCCGATCGGGCCGCTTGCGTACAGCGGCCCTCAAATCTTTTCAGTATCGTCGACCTGCGGCGTGCGGGTCCACCCGTTTGATCGATCACCAATACGCGCGGTGATAGGCCCGGTACGGCCGGTAGTAGCCGTACCGCGGACCGTAATATGGACGATAGGCGCGATAGCCGTAATAGCGCGGACGCGCGTAATAGCCGCCATAACCGTAGCCCGGTCCATAGGCGTAACTCGGTCCATAGCCGCCATAATAGGCAGGCGCATAGCCGTAAGCCGGCCCCGGATATCCGTAGCCGCCGTAATATGGACCACCGCCATAGTAGCCGTAGCCATAGGCGCTGCTGGCGATGGCGCTGCCGATGATCGCGCCGGCTGCGAGGCCGCCAATACCCCATCCAAAACCTCGGCCGCGCCAATACACCTGCGTGACATCATCGCCGACCGCGGCCTTCATGGTCGCGACATTTGTCGGCATCGGGCCCGCGGCGGCCCGCTCGACTTGGCCGGCCATCACCGCGCCGGCCAGCGAACAGGCGATTGCCGTTTTCCAGATCGTCATCGTCTTACTCCCTGTCTGACATTTTGCTTGGACATGGACGCAGCCCATGATCGGGCATCCTGGCGCAAGGTCAAAGCCAGAAATTCGGCCTCGATTTTGCGTGCACCGCACAAGACGCATGCCTCCATTGTGATCAACCGGTACCCGACGGGCTCGACCACCTCGCCGCGTGTGACACCAGCAAGACGGTGCCTGGGGCCCGATCACCGCGGCAAAGCATTAAGCTTCCGGCGCATTCGCAACCAACAACCACCTTCCCGATTTACTATCCGTGCCGTTACTATCGGTTCCAAATGTGCGCGGCCGGGAGGCTTCTCGCGAGCGCCAGAGTTGTGGGAGAATGACATGAGTGCCGCGAGACCCGAGCCGCTTGCCCGTCAGGCGCTGGCGTTCGTCCTGGCCGGCGGACGCGGCAGCCGGCTGCTGGAGCTGACCGACCGGCGCGCCAAGCCCGCGGTCTATTTCGGCGGAAAATCCCGCATCATCGATTTCGCACTGTCGAACGCGGTGAACTCGGGCATCCGTCGAATCGCGGTGGCCACCCAATACAAGGCGCACAGCCTGATCCGGCACCTTCAGATGGGCTGGAACTTCTTCCGTCCCGAGCGCAACGAGAGCTTCGACATCCTCCCGGCGAGCCAGCGCGTCTCCGAAAACATGTGGTACGTCGGCACGGCCGATGCGGTCTACCAGAACATCGACATCATCGAATCCCACGCCTGCCGCTTCATCGTGGTTCTCGCCGGCGACCATATCTATAAAATGGATTACGAGGTGATGCTGCGCCAGCATGTCGACAGCGGCGCCGACGTCACCGTCGGCTGCCTGGAGATGCCGCGTCAGGAATCTTCCGGCTTCGGCATCATGCATATCGACGAGAACGGATGGATCAAAGAGTTCCTGGAAAAACCGAAAGACCCGCCGCCTATGCCGGGCAAGCCGGACGTCTCGCTCGCCAGCATGGGCATCTACGTGTTCGACGCGAAATTCCTGTTCGAGGAGCTCAAGCGCGACGCCGAGGACCCGAACTCCAACCACGATTTCGGCAAGGACATCATCCCCTATCTCGTCAAGAACGGCCGCGCCATGGCGCACCAATACTCGACCTCCTGCGTCCGCTCCGGTAGCGACCCCCGTGCTTATTGGCGCGACGTCGGCACGGTCGACGCCTATTGGGCCGCCAATATCGACCTCACCGACGTGGTGCCCGAGCTCGATTTGTTCGACAGCGCCTGGCCGATCTGGTCCTATTCGGAGATCACACCGCCGGCAAAATTCGTCCACGACGAGGAAAGCCGGCGCGGCCAGGCCGTGAGCTCGCTGGTCTCGGGCGGTTGCATCATTTCCGGCGCCTCGCTGCGACGCTCGCTGCTGTTCACCGGCGTGCGCGTCAACTCCTACGCCAATGTCGAGAACGCCGTGATCATGCCCTACGTCAATGTCGGCCGCGGCGCGCGCCTGAAGAACGTCGTGATCGATCGCGGCGTCGAGATCCCGGAAGGGCTCGTCGTCGGCGAAGATCCCGATTTGGATGCAAGACGCTTCCGCACCACCGAGCAGGGCATTTCGCTCATTACCCAGCCGATGCTCGACAGGCTCAATACATGACGCCTGTTCGCGTCCTCGCGGTCGCCTCCGAAGTCTATCCCATCGTCAAGACCGGCGGCCTCGCCGATGTCGCGGGCGCGCTGCCGATCGCGCTGAAGGCGCATGGCGTCGAGATGCGCACGCTGATGCCGGGCTATCCCGACGTGATGCGGGTGCTGGGGGGAGCCGACGAAATCCGGCGCTGGCCGGATTATTTCGGCGGACCCGGACGTCTGCTCGCCGGCTCGCATGACGGCCTCGAGCTGTTCGTGCTCGACGTGCCGCATCTCTACGCGCGGCCCGGCAACCCCTACGTGACGCCTGAAGGCTTGGACTGGCCGGACAATGGCGTGCGGTTCGCCGCGCTCTCGCGCATCGCGGCCGATATCGGCCACGGCCTCGCGCCCGCCTTCGTGCCCGACGTGGTGCATGCCCATGACTGGCAGGCCGGGCTCGCGCCAGCCTATCTGCACTACGACAACCGCCCGCGGCCGGCCACCGTGATGACCATCCACAACATGGCCTATCAGGGCAAGTTCGCGCCCGACCTGATCGGTTCGATTGGCCTGCCCTGGCGCGCCTATGGCGTCAACGATCTCGAATATTTCGGCGGCATCAGTTTTTTGAAGGCCGGCCTGCAATTCGCCGATCGCATCACCACGGTGTCGCCGACCTATGCGCAGGAGATCCAGAGCGACGAGGGCGGCATGGGGTTCGGCGGTCTGCTTCGCGCCCGCGCCAACGTGCTGAGCGGCATCCTCAACGGCATCGATGTATCCGTTTGGAATCCGCAAGAAGATCCGCACATCGCCTACCGCTTCGGCACGGAGGACCTCACACATCGGGCCGCGAACAAGGCGGTGCTCCAGCAACAGTTCAATCTGGATTCCTCGGACGAAGCGCCGTTGCTCGGCGTCATCAGTCGCCTGTCCTGGCAGAAGGGGCTCGATCTCCTGCTCGAGGCCATTCCGACCATTTTGCGCGAAGGCATGCAGCTCGCGCTGCTCGGCAGCGGCGACCGCGATCTGCAGGATCGCTATCAGGCCGTTGCGCGGGCGAACCCCGGCCGGATCGGGGTCGTGATCGGCTATGACGAGATCATGGCACATCTGATCCAGGCCGGCTCCGACGCGCTCATCGTGCCATCACGGTTCGAGCCGTGCGGCCTGACCCAGCTCTGCGCGCTGCGCTACGGCGCCGTGCCCATCGTCTCGCGCGTCGGCGGCCTCGAGGATACCATCGTCGATATCGGCGAGGCCGATAAATCGGGCCACGATGCCACCGGCTTCAAGTTTGGCCCAGTGACCGCGGATGCCCTCGCCGGCACGCTGCGCAAGGCCAACATCGCCTTCCACGACAAGCTGACCTGGCGCCGGCTGCAACTGAGCGGCCTTGCGACCGACGTGTCCTGGCGCAACCGCGCCGGTGACTATGCCGCACTCTATCGCGATCTCGTGACGGCGCGTGCCTGAGGCGCGACCATCGTCGAATCAATGCTATAGAGCCGCCATGGACCCCTTTGTGATCAAGCTGATCGGCTTTGCCGCCGCGACCTGCACCACCGTGGCCTACGCGCCGCAAGCCATCAAAGTGTGGAAGACCCGCTCCACCGGCGATATTTCGCTCGGCATGTTCCTGGTCATGGTGCTGGGGCTGGCGCTCTGGCTCGTCTACGGCCTGCTGTCGGGCGATGCGCCCCTCGTCGCCGCCAACGCCATCACCATGGTGCTCGCCGGCGGCATCCTGTTCATGAAGCTGAAATACGGGTGATGATCACCCTCTCCCCTTGTGGGAGAGGGTGGCTCGCCGCAAAGCGGCGAGAGGGGTGAGGGGTTGTCTCCGCGAATTCATACGACAGTTGGACTCGCAGAAAGAACCCCTCATCCGGCGCTTCGCGCCACCTTCTCCCACAAGGGGAGAGGCTTAGTCAGGAAAACGCCAGTAAAAACAACGATACACAGCATTTTCAGCGGCTTGGCTGGCCATTTCGGCGGGAAACAAGTACACAAATAGGGGCACAAACCTCTTCCCGAAGAAGGTAAGCACACCGTGGCATCTAAGCAGCATCACCTGCACCCCATCAATGGCTTTTGGTACTACCGCCGTCGCGTTCCGAAAGCGGTCCTCAGCCAGCTCGCGCCCGGCACCAAGCCGATTGTCAAACTCTCGACCGGCATTCACGTCATCGACGATCCCAATGGCTGTCGAGCGATCAAGACCGCCATCAAGTTCGACGAAGCACAGGAGCGCGACTGGGCGCTGCGCGTCGAAGGCCGCGCGGATGAGGCCAGCCACCTGACAGTCGCGTCCATCGCGCGCGCCAAGGTCCATGGCTACCGCTATCGTCCAGCCGACGAGGTCGCTGGCCTTCCGCTCAACGAGGTGCTCGAACGCATCGAGGTGCTGATGCGGAGCGGCAGCATTGACCAGAAGATCGACCGCACCGCGCTGCTTGGCGGCGTTTCCAAATCCTCGATCATCTTGAGCAAGGCCGCCGCGAGCTACAACGCATTCCTGCGCGCCGACCACAACGGCAAGTCGCCGAACCAACTGCTGAAGGCCGAGAAGAAAAAGGAAGCCGCGATGCGCCGCTTCATCGGCGTGGTGGGCGACAAGGATCTGCTGACGGTGAGCCGCGAGGACGCGCTGGCCTTCCGCAAGTGGTGGAGCGACCGCATCGAGAACGAGGACATCACCAGCGAACTGGCGATCAAGGACATTCAGGATGTCCGCATGATTATCGCCACCATCATCGAACGGGATGGGCTACAAGCCTTCGACCAGAAGGCATTCGACGGCATTAAAAACTTCAAGCGGCAGAACAATCAGCGCGAGGCGTGGCCGCTGGAGACCGTGCGCGATACGATCCTCAGGGCCGATCCCGCCGATCTGGAGGCGGTCTGCCACGACATCATGCTTGTGGTGATCGGCACCGGAGCGCGCCCTTCCGAAGTCGTGGCCTTGCAGCCGCACCACATCCATCTCACGCACAACATTCCTCACATCGAGATTGCGGCTGAGGGCCGCGAGGTGAAGACCGCCAATGCCAAGCGCAAAATTCCGCTGACCGGCATCGCCTTGGAAGCGATGCGGCGCAATGCGCAGGGCTTCGAGCGCTACAATGATCGCGCCGCAGTCGCTTGCGCCAAGATCAATGCATGGCTGCGGCAATTCCAGCCGCAGCCGGAGGAAGGCGACGTTTATAAAACGGTCTACTGCTTCCGCCACAGCTTCGCGAACCGGCTGTACGAGGTCCACGCCACCGACAAGATGCGGATTTCCTTGATGGGCCACGAAGGCACCGGGCCGAAATATGGCGAGGTGCCGCTCTCGGCGAAGGCGCAGGTCATGGATCAGATCGCCTTCTGATCACGACAAATGGCACTTGTTTGATTTCTCTCTTGCGATTTTAAGCGACCGCGCGCAAAATTAAGTCGTTCGCTCTGGAAAACGCCGACGCGAAAATCCTCCCCTTGGGCCTTAAGGAAAACCCAAGGGACTTGGCACGCGGCGGGGAGCGCAATCTCACAAAAACTCGTTCAGAGTGGAGATGCGCCCATGAGTGCAGCCCCGTGGCAATTTAGGCCCGTTGAAGTCCGCCGCGCGATCAAATCCGTCCAGTCTGCGGGCCTTGAGGTTTCGCAGGTCGAGGTCGGACGTAACGGCAACATCGTCATCAACATCGCCCGTCAGCCAGCGCCTGCGGTGAAGCAGGTTGCCGCCGATGCCGACGCCCCGCGCTGACGGCGCTGGGTCGAGCAAACCGACTGACGCGCCGATCACTGAAGCGCGCATCCGGCAGGCGCTCGTCACTGTCGCTTACATCATTTCGACCTATGGCGAGGTCGAATATTCGCCGCTGCTTGAGCGGCTGGAACGGGAGCTGGAGCGGTACCGTGAAGGCCGCGATCCGGTCTCGCGCGCACGCGCGATCCTGAAAGCCTACGAAGCCACATTTGAAAACGAAGACGCCGCTGCCCGGTAGAGCAGCGGCGTTTTCGTTTGGGACGCATCGTCTCGCCGTGGAACAGCGATGAGGATGTATCCCGAAACCGGGATGACATCAATGCCGATCACCAGCATCAACCAGCCGACTGATCCAGCCGATGCGATGGCGTGGGCGCTGGGAGATGCGCCATGAGAAGCACGAAGGAATTCACACGCCGCGTGTTCGCTTACATCAAGCAAGTGAACCGCGACAAAGAATTGCCATCGGCAGCCGTCCGCGTCGGCCTTGTGATTGCAGATCACTGGAACGAGGAAAGCGGCGAGGCCCGTCCGTCACTACAGACCATCGCGCTCGAAAGCGGGTTGGGCGAAGGAACCGTCCGAAGGATGCTGCCTGCCTTGGTCGAACGCGGCCACCTTGCGGTCCAAGTCGGCAGCCGTGGAAGCGGTCATCCAAACCGCTATTGGCCTCTCGATGAAAGCGCCAACGGGGGCGCAATCAAAAGCGCCAACGAGGGCGGAATTGAAAGCGCCAACGGGGGCGTAAGTGCAAAGAAGCCGAAAGCGCCATTTCCGGGAATAAAAGCGCCATCTGAGACAAAAAAAGCGCCAACGGGGGCACTGAACACAGTTGAACACACTGAACACAGTAACAGCGCGCCTCCGGCGCGCAGCTCTGCCGATGACGGTAGAGACAGTGCTTCCGACCGCACCTCCGTTGACGAGCCACTGAACCCAGCTTTCAGCACCGTCGATGACGCGTTAGTTCCCGATCCCGATGGACCTGTGCCGCGCCCTGTCGGGCGGCCAGAGACTGTCGAAGCGCGACAACCACCTCCCGCGTCTTCAATAGGTACTGCCGCCACGAACGCCAGTCCCGGCTTCGATGAGGTTTGCCGAAACGCCCGCAAACTGTTCGGGACCAAGGGCGATGCTGTGGCTGCCCGCCTGCTCGCCGCCTTTGACGACGATGTCGAGGAAGCTCTGGATCACCTTGCCGTCGCCGCAGATGAGGCTGATCCGATGAGTTACCTCAAACAGCAGGTCGAGCGCACGCGGTTGCACGCCCAGAACCAGACGCCTTGGAGGACGGACCATGACTGATCGACCGGGCTACCGGCACCGCCTGAAGGCCGCCGCTTCCGAACTGGGCACCATGCCCGGCATCTCGCACTGCACGATCTTGCACGATGACGGCTGCGCGATCTTTCAGCGGCAAGCCTGCAACTGCATCCCCGACATTTCGATCATCCCCGCCGATGGCGGCAGCGTGCTGGTGATCGACGCGAGCGGTCAGGCGAGCAAGAGCAGCAAGCAGTGATCGAGGGAGAACCGTGATGGTCTACGCCGAACGCACTACGGTGTCGGTCGATCAGACCCGAGCTGAGATTGAGCGGACGCTCAAGCGGTACGGCGCGACCGCCTTCGCCTATGCTTCGGAGGCAGGCCGCGCGGCGGTGATGTTCGAGGCGCATCAGCGCCGCATCCGGTTCGATCTGCCGCTGCCGCCGCTCAAGGACAGCATGACGGCGGCGTCGCTGAAGACCGGCGAGCAGATGCATCGCCAACGATGGCGGGCGCTTCTGCTGTGCATCAAGGCCAAGCTGGAGAGCGTCGAAAGCAAGATCGAGAGCTTCGAGGAAGCCTTCCTTGCGCATGTGGTCCTGCCGGATGGATCGACGGTCGGGCAGCATGCCGCGAAGTCCATCGCGCTCGCGTACAGCGGCAACAAGATGGTGCCGTTGCTGCCGCATCTCGACGCGAGGGCATCGTGAGCAACCGGCACCAGCGCCGCGCCGACACGCGGGCATTTCGCCATCAGGTGCATCACGGTCACGTTCTAACTCATCTGGTTGACGCGCAAGCGGACCTGAGCGGCTTCCCACTGCTGGTGCAGGTCGCCGCCGCATGGGCTGCCGCGATCCCGCAGCGCAAGCCCTTTTGCTTCGGCTGCCGATCAGGCTTCGCAAATCCGCCGCGATCAGCGACTTCCCCGGTGTCACTTCCCAGCGTGTTGCCGACCTTTAGCGATGAGGGTGCCGCCAGCGAGAACGGCATCAACAAGGTCCGGTGCCCATTGAAGGATCAGCCGCGCGAGGCTGAAGCGCAGCGGCAAATTGATCCCCAAAAATGGGGATCAGGGTCTGTCGTGACGGATATGGACGAAGCCGCCGCCAGTGCGACGCCCGGCGCATATCTGTTCGCGCTGCCACCCGGCGCTACCGACATCGCCAGCATCAGCGTGCTGTGCGTCGAGTGCTGGCGTGATCTGACCGAAGCGGAAGTTGAGCGCGCGGCGGCGAATGCGCTGCGGCAGGTGATCCCCGGCGACTTCCTCGACGCGGGGCGATGATGAAGCCGCATCGGCCATCGACATTTGCGGGCGCATTCCCGGTCGGGCGCGGGCATCCGACGCCCGCTGCGATGCTGTCGCGAGATGAACGCGACCGATTTCTGGTCGAGTGTGCGGATCGATACTGCGTCTCGATGTCCGACAATGCGGCGGCGGAATTTCTGATCGCCAAGCTCAGTCTTTTTCGAGCAACTGCTTGGCAACGTGATCGCGACGAGGCGCTTTGTCCTCAGCGCTATCGAAACACCCTTCGGGAATATCTCTGGATGATCCTGAAGGCGCGTGATCGTCTGCCGGGCGAGCGGCTGGTCCGTGAGGTGCTGCGGGCGAGTGAGCGAGAGCGGGGCTGATGCGACGGCTCTGGTTCACTTCTACGTAGCAGTGACTTCCTTGATCCCGACGGTCTCATGCTCGACCGAACCCGCTATTTTTTGCCAACAGCCTGCACCACCGTGTCTCCGATCATCACCGACGACGACGGAGGAGACCCATGACTGATCCTGCTGAGGGCTGGCGAAAATTTATGATGGAGGCGAGCGCAAGCGGCAGCCTGACACCCGCGCCGCTAATTGAGGTCGTCGCGCCGACGCCGCTTTCCGTTGGGTTCTCCAGCCCACAATTCGATCCGCTCGAATGGCTGCCGCCCGCTGCCCAAGAAAAGCTCCGTGCCTTGCGCTTGAGGTCGGCTGATAGCCACGCGGTGATCCCGACAGGCTTCGACGTTCAATCCGCGAGCGCGGAGCGTGTCGCCGCCGCGAATGCGCTGAAAAGGCTTGTTTCGCACCCGCAGGACGGCGGCTTCGGCCTCAAACCCGATAATCGTCAAGTCGTCGCCGCGCAGCGGACCCTCGACAAGGCGACGGACGACTTCGAGCGCATCAAGCAGCGCAGCGAGGCGAAGACGGCTGCATGGCAGGCGGCCAGCGGTGCGCTGGCGAACGTAGAGACATGGCTGAAGCACGGCAAGCCGCCCGGCGTGCAGTTGCTCGACTACGACGGACCCGAGCCGACGCTGGCCAAGGGCGAGGCGAGTGTAATCGACGCCATTGAGAACCGGCGGCGGCGAGTTCGCGAGCTGCGCGCCGATTTGCATCGCATCGCGAGCGCGCCGTATCCATCGAGCTACGCCAAGCAGCGCATGCGCGCACAGATCGAAGCATTGGCGATGCAGGGTGCGCCGTCGATTTCGCGTCTTATCGAGCTTGATGGCCCGATTGATTTTCAGACGCAGAGCTTGCGGTCGGAGGTGCTTGGCGCGGATCAGCGCGCGCTGGCATTCGCCGAATTGCCTTCCGCGCTCGCACTGATCTGCTGGTTGCACAAAGATGCGCTGATCGTCGCACTCGACGGCGAGATTGCCAGCGAGAGCGATGATAAAGCAGCACTGTCGGCTGAAGCGCGCCAGAAGGCCGAAGCTGAGGTGCAGGACGATTTGCTGGCCGTCGAGCGCGACGAAAGCTGGTTTGTGTGGTCAGCGCAGGGTTCCGGGCTCCCGGTCGAGCATCGCAGTGATTGTTGTTCGCCCCTCGCGATCTTGCAGGTGCGGATGGTCACGGCAGCGCGCGCGGACCTGCCGCCTACGTCGCCGGAACATGCTTACAACGTCATCGGCGGGCGACGATGACAGCAATCGTGCAGCCGTGGGGCGCGTGCCAACACTTCCCCGGCACTGCACGGGCGCTGGACGTGGGTGACCACTCCAGCGCCACCTCTATCACAGACCGCGCTGAAGGGCAGCGGCTGCTCGACAGCGCGTCAGGGCGGAGCGGTTGCTCCTTGGCTGTTCCGCCCGATCCAACGCGCGACGGCCGACGACATCGATGCCGTCGCGTCAGGGCCGGATGCTCCCCTCGCTTGGAGGACATCCGGCCCGCCTCGCTGATCGAGGACAGGCGGTTATAGCTCACTTCCATAAAGCGCTGATGCCGCTGCAAGAACGGCCATTCCGGGCGCTGTCAGATGGTCGGATCAAGCCGCTGATCCCGCTGCGGCAACTGCGGTGCAAAGATGCCCAAACAGGCATGATCCAGATCAATGCTGCCGCTCGATTGCCGCCAAAGATGAGAAATGCCGTTCAACCCAAGACGGGCTTTCACCATCGAGGTCGCCGGGATCGCAACGTTGGTCCTCAGTGTTGCAGTGGTCGCAGCTATCGTGATTTCCGTTTGGTGACGGCTACCGCCACTCCTCCTCGCGCTCGCGTCTGACGGCATCGCTCTCCGGGTTCTTCGACTTGACCCACGTCTTCGACGGGCCGCTGCGATATGGCGCATCCGCCCGTTTCGACACGATGCCCTCCAGACCGAGTTGGCAGACGTGCCTGTACACCGTCGGCCCGTAGCCGGTCAGATGCTCCACGAACTGAATGGCGCGTCCCTTGGCCCTCCCAAGCAGCTTCTTGAGCCTGCGCTTGCGCTCGATCAGCGGCAGGTCGCGAAGGTCGATGCCGTCATGCTCGATCAGGTCGAAGGCGAACAGCACGGCTTCATGGCCCCGGCGCTTGCTCCGCAGAGCGCGGAAGTCGGGCGTGCCATCGTCGCGGGCGATTACTGCTTCACCGTCTATCAGGAACGACGGTGCCAGGACGCGGGCAGCGCCCTCAACGATGGCCGGGAAACGGGACGCCCAGTCATGGCCGCTGCGCGTGAAGCAGCGGACCCGGTCTCCATCCCGGCGCACCATCAGTCGGTAGCCATCGTGTTTGATTTCATGGACCCACAGGCGGCCGGACGGTGGCCGGACCACCTTCGACGGCTGGCACGGTTCGACGAAGCCGGAGGGACGCCGCCGCTGGATCATGGCCGGAGGATAGGGGAGCGAGCGACGGGTGCAATCCTCGAGAAAGTGCCTTGGCGTTAACCCTCAACCTGCGGCAGTGTGGTAGTGCTGCCGTGGGGGCAACACAATGGCCAAAGAAACACCTAAGGTCGATCCCGCCGACAGCCTGATCGTCAGCGAGGTTGGTCCGTGGGCATCTGAAAAGCATGCCCGCGTGCAACGGTACATTGAGATTTCCAGCGCAACTCGAAAGAAGTACGTGCCGCCGCCGTCATGGCACGCAGGAGCGACCTATATCGAATTGTTCTCAGGTCCCGGACGCTCACTGATCAGGGGCACTAAGACGATCATCGATGGAAGTCCGCTCGTTGCCTTCAAGGCGGCGCAGGCCAACGTGCCCTTCACGCAAATGCACCTCAACGATTTCGATGCCGGAAATTCGTCTGCTGTGGATGCGCGCGTCCGCGCGCTCGGTGGTGCTGCCACTTGCTACAACTACCCCGCCGATGTGGCCGTCGATAAGATAGTCGCGGCAGTGAACCCGAGCGGGCTGCATTTCGCCTTCTTAGACCCCTACAATCTCGAAGGCTTGTCGTTTGACATCATCCGGAAGCTCTCGAAGCTGAAGGTCGATATGTTGATCCACGTCAGCGTGCAGGACCTTCAGCGCAACCTTGATGACTACAGCAAACCCGGCGGCGTGTTCGACACCTTTGCGCCCGGCTGGAAGGCCCACGTTAGCGCCAACCAAGCCATAAATTCGTTCAGGGCAGCCCTGATGAAATACTGGATGGACGAAATTCGAAAGCTCGGCACGATGCCAGCAAAAGGTGTGGAGCTTATCGTCGGCTCCAAAGGACAGCGGCTCTATTGGCTTGTGTTCGTCAGCGCTCACGATCTTGGACAGAAGCTGTGGGAAGCGATCCGTGATCCCATGCGACAAACAACGATGGACATCTGATGGCTGACACCTCAATCGAGTGGACCGACGCGACGTGGAACCCAGTCGCTGGCTGCACCGTCATCTCGCCCGGCTGCACCAACTGCTATGCGATGCGGATGGCCTCGCGGCTCGACGCGATGGGCATGAAGAAATATCGCGGGCTAACGCGCAAGAGTGGCAAGCGCGCGGTCTGGACCGGCAGGGTCAGGCTTGATCACGACGCGCTCGGCATACCGGCAGGCTGGAAGAAGCCGCGCCGAATTTTCGTGAACTCGATGTCGGACCTGTTTCACGAAGCCGTGCCAGCCGAGTTCGTCGCCGCCGTCTGGCGCGCGATGCAGGCGACACCGCAGCACACCTATCAGATTTTGACGAAGCGACCGGATCGGATGGCGCAGATCACCGCATCGCTACTAGTGCTGCCGAACGTGTGGCTCGGCACCAGCGTCGAGAGCGCGGACTATCTCGGACGCATTGACGATCTGCGCAAGGTCGATGCTGCCGTCAGGTTCGTCTCGTTCGAGCCGTTGATCGGGTCCGTTGCTCGCGCCAATCTGAAGGGCATACATTGGGCCATCGTCGGCGGAGAGAGCGGCCCGCGCTCGCGAACGATGGCTGAGGAATGGGTCGCGGAGATTGAAGCAGCATGTCGCAAGGCAGGCACCGCCTTCTTCTTCAAGCAGTGGGGCGGCGTTCGCAAGAAGACCACCGGCAGGCACTATCGCGGGCGCACGTTCGATGAGATGCCGCGCGCCGTGGCGATGTCCTGATCCGCGAGGGGCAGATCGATGATGTCGAGATTATTCCCGAGTGCCTTTTTGCTGCCGGTCATCCTCGTTGGCCTAAGTGCCTGCGGGGAGAAAGAGGTGGCGTCAAAACGTTCTTCCGAAGCCGAAAACCAGATAAAAGCAGACGCTGACCTGATGCGCGACATAAATCGCGCCAGCGCAGAACTCGAACGACGCCTCACCGATGCAGTTCGCGCGGAGAACGGTGTGGTCATCATCCACGATCCGATCATGGGAAAATTCTTTTCGTTTGTACTTTCACCGAACAGCCCGTGGGTTCTGTCCTGCGGCGCGGGACTATCGGTTGTGTTCGGCACGTCGGTGAGCGGCCATGAAGGCAGTGCAGGCAATGACGTGGAAATAAGGCTTGCCTACAGCACTGTTGACGAGAAGGACTGTGCCGTTTTGGGGCCAAGACTTGGCAAGCGTCTCAATACCATCTTCCGAGAAGCTGCTTCCGCTCAATGATCCTACGCGAACAGGTCCGCACCGGCTTGCGTCATACGCGGGCCTGCTGTGACGGCAGCCGCTCGCCGCGCGCCCACATGGCGTACTTCCGCGCGGTCCAGTCGCGCTGATCGCGCCACGCCTGATAGTCGGCCTCCGTCCGCTTCGCCGAAAACTTCCGCCACGCCACGTCGAAGTCGGCGCGCGCTTGGTCAAAGGTCATCGCGGTGCCGCCGGTCTGTTCGCCGGGTTTCGAGCCGGGATAGAAGCCGCATAGCCATTGCCATTGCTCGGCGGCTCCGGGATTGCCGACGCACTTTGCGATGCTGCCGACATGCACATCACCGAAATAGATGTGCCAGCAGTGGGCGCGTTCTGGGTATCGGCGACGGGTGAGCATTGGCATCGCCCATTGAAGCGCGGCAGGACCGCCATCGGCAAGCCGCTACGGCTTGCGGCTCATAGCGCGCCGGGCACAACGGGGCGGTCAATCAGCATTATGGACGGCGGCGATGACAGGGCCGAAAACAATGTTGAACAATGATTTTCCCGTGAAAATCAGTGTTTTACTGCGAGCGGTTTCTCTGGCTGAAGCTGGAGGCTCGGATGCGTTCGTCCGGGCTTTCAACCCGGAGCAAGCCACATGCGAACAAAGCCCTTCACCGTCCTCCAGCCGGTCCCCGGCCAGAGCCCGAAGCCGCTGTTCACCGTCTACGCCTATTCGCTCGATCAGGCTCGCGCCCTCGTCGCGGCAAAGGTCGCGGGCAAGACCATAGTCATCGCCGTCAGGCAAGACGGAGCGGCCCGATGATCCCCGACACCAAGAACGGCCTTCCCGCGATGGCGTGCGTCTCAGCCATTCAGAAGTCGATCAGGCGCGGCCTTGAGCGCGAGGCGATGGAGTTCGCGGTCGAGCTGATGCACACCTCGAAAGCGTTTCACTCGATGGTTTGCAATCGCCTCGAAGTCATTTGCCATGAAGACCTCGACACGCTGGCTGCACCGTGGGTCGTGCCGTTCGTCGCGACAGCGCTGGCGCAATCGAGGGACCGCTACAGCAAGAGTATTGGCGAAGCCCGGCTGATGGTCGGCAACTGCATCAGGATCATGTGCCGGTCGCCGAAGTCCCGCGCGGGCTGCCACTTCGCCGCCGCCATCGGGCTGCGGTCGATGCTCGAAGGGTTCGCGCCGCAGGTGCCTGATTGGGCGTTCGATCAGCACACGCTCCAAGGCCGCAAGCTTGGTCGCGGTCTCGACCACTTCCGCAGCGAGGGCGCGAAGCTGATGCCGCCGCCGACAGAGCCGGACCCCTATGAGGACGAAGCCTATCGGCTGTGGGGGAGCAAGCAGCGGAGCAAATGACGGGCGGCCAGTCTCGACCCGGACCCAACCCGTGTGTGCGGTACAAGATGCCCAGTGTTGGATGGAACCGACGTCGTGAGCCAACGTGCCCGCGCTGAACGGTTTGATACGAATGTGATCCGACTGCTGCGACTGAGCGTTAGAGGAGTTTTGAAGGACCACAACTACAAGGTCGGTCAATGTCGGACCCTGCTCATCATGACACCGCCATTCAGTATTTGGCTTGGGCTGTCGAAGAGATTGAAAAAACAGGTAACGAAGAAGCCGCTCGCCACGCTCGGGCTGCGTTGAAATGCTTGAAGAAGGCTCGACCGTCGCGACCATCAGAGCGGCAGAGCGACACGCGACCAAAGGACATCAGCTCGACAAGGGAACCGATATACGATGGCACGAACTCATCCGGCCAGCATGACTGACGGGCCGCTGATCGCTTGTGGCCCTTTCGGACCTTGGCAGACATTGGCCGAAAGCCTGCTTCACCTGCGGGCAGCAAGCATTTCCAGTTTGATGTCCGTTTCTGCTTCTGCCTTGGAGCGGCGCATTTGTGTACCGGATTGCACAAAATTTAGGGCGGTGTGATGATTTGCAAATATATTCATACGACGCGGTCGCGCGGTCCCCGCACAAACTCGCGCCCTCCACAGGACCCTGATGGCGATGAAGGGGCACGCCTACCGTCGGCATCGCCCCGCCTCTGGATAGATATTCCCACTCGCCGGAGGGCCTGTGACGCTCTAGAGTTAAAGAACGCGGGACACCTTTCCAATGAGGTCGTATGCGGCGACGCGAGTTCATCACACTTCTGAGCGGAGCGGTAGCGTGGCCGATCATGGCGAGAGCGCAGCAACTCGGGGTGCCGCTCCCGCGCGTTGTCCAACTCTCACCGGCTGACAATCCGTCACAAGCTGATGGAACCCGCAGATTGTTGCGCGAACTCGGCTATGTCGAAGGGCGCAATATTCAAATTGAGTTTCGAAACGCCGGAGGAAAAGCTGATGCACTCCTGACGATGGCGGAAGAGGTGGTGCGTGAGGGCGGTGTAGACGCCATTATTGCGGTTAGTACGCCAGCTGCGCTGGCCGCCTACAGGGCAACTCAGACCATTCCGATTGTCGCCCTCGTCGCCGTTGATCCGGTCGGGTCGGGGCTGGCGGAGAGCCTTGCTCATCCCGGTCGCAACGTAACCGGCATCGCGGTTTTTTCTGAGGAAACTACTATCAAGCGCGTCGAGCTGATGCGGGAGGTTTTGCCTCGCGCGGTTCGTCTTGGGACGGTGACCACAAAGCTTACTAATGGCCCACAGAGCCTTGCACCAGTTCTGGAAACCGGCCGCAAGCTCGGTTTTACGGTTCAACCAATCCACCTTGATGACCCCGCCAATCTTGCAACGGACTTAAGTACGGAAGTTCTGTCCGGGTTTGATGCATTTGTGTTTGTCCCAGATGCAATAGTCAGCGCTCACATGGCTGAAGTCATCAGGTTGATAGGCTTGGGCGGCAAGCCTGCGATTTTTCCTTCACCCGACTGGGTTGCCAATGGCGGCTTTATGTCTTTTGGGCCCGATTTTGCAGATGCTTCGCGTCACTTGATCTCGCAGCTTGATCGCGTTCTGAAAGGCAAGAAGCCAAACGACTTACCCTTCGAACGTCCCACCAAGTTCGATCTCAGGATCAACCTCCGCATTGCAAAAGCTTTGGGTATCGATCTATCTCCAATGGTCCTCGCCCGCGCGGACCAAGTAATCGAATGAACGAAGCGAAACTTTCGTTGTTTGGCCACCAGCCCGGATGTCCGCTTCTGGGCGTAGTGCAGACATCGCAAGCGCTCGCGCGCATCACCATCGTCGGCGCGAGCGCGACAGCATCACCACGCGGACAGGCTCGGCCTCATGCCATCGCGTCAGCGCCACGCGACCGCGCCAGCATCATGACGACAGCGGCGGCAGCGCCAGCATCACCGCGTCACCATCGCCAGCACTCGCCGACCGGGGCGATCCCACAGTTCTGTGGGATACGCTCGCAGCAGGCAGGCAGGCGCGACCGGCCGGGACATCGGCGGTTCGGGCTCCGGCCCCGCACCATCACCGCGCGTCATCGTCACCACGGCAGGCGACGGGACGGCAGCACGACACGATAGCGGACGGCAGGCGCGCGACCGTCGCGACGGCGGCAGGCATCAGCGCGACCGGCGACGATCCTATCGAATGGAGTTCCGCTTGGCACAAACTGCACATCGCCGCGCGTTGATCTGGATCAAGATATGCCGAAATCGCATATTCCCGGTTTCGCTTCTGCCGATAGACTTCGCTCGGGTGAGCTGGGGGCGGAGCGGTGGACGCGAAGAGTTTCCGCGAGAACTACGAGGAGTGTCGAGCTGAGGCGGCCAAGGCTACGAACCCGTCGAGCAAGGCGCAGTGGCTGTTGTTCGCGGAAGAATGGTTGAAGCTGGCCGAAGCCGCCGAAGCCCAACAGCGCCTTGATGCGGCTACCGCTAAAGACGTTCCAGCCAAATAAGGGTGCTGGTTGAGCGCCACCGTACAGCGGAGGCCCTACAGCGAGGACAGGACTGGCGGCAGCATCGAGCGCGCCAGCGCGAAAGATAAGCGACAGGGGCGAGGATCGATTAGGAGCGCCGTCCAGCGGCCCGCCAGCGCAGGGCCACAGGACAGCGGGCGATCAGCGCCAGCAGCACAGGCCGCCACGCGCCGCGATCCGCCGGGCCATCGGCTGAAGCCCAGCGTAAAGGGCTCGAATTCTCGCCGGGACGCGGCAGGACACCCGCAAAAGCCGCCGTCCACAACTTGTTCATATGGCAGAGCCTTTTAGCATACCGCGCCTGTCCCGAACGTGAACGCTCTATTATGGTCGCCTGCGTAATCGGTGGAGCTTCGGATTTTTCTCGTCCTTCTGCTAACGGCCATTGGCTCTGCTACGGCTTCCGCTGCATCCGTCGAAGAAGCGAAGGCTGCATACAGTCGCAAGGAGTACCCGCTTGCGATGCGGCTGTGGCGAGAACTTGCCGATCAAGGGAACCCTCTCGCGCTATTTGCGGTGGCTATGCTTTATCAAAACGGTCTGGGCGTTGCGAAGGACGAGGCGGAAGCTGTTCGGTGGTACTTGCAAGCTGCGCAACAGGGGAACGAAGGCGCGCAGGAGGCCCTCTATGAAGCTTACACGCAAGGAAGGGGTGTTCCTGTTGACTACGCAGAGGCTGAAAAATGGATACGGCCGCTTGCGGAAAAGGGATATGGTTTGCCGCAATTATTTTTGGCCAGTTTGTGTTTGAGGAAACAAAACCTGATCGAAAGCTACAAGTGGCTCACGTTGTCAAAACGAGGAAACTTGCCGTCCGACTTGGCAACTAAGGGATTGGAAAATCTTCGTACAAAAATGAGTAAAGCCGACGTTGTTGAAGCCGAGCGGTTGGCGAGCGAGTGGCGACCGCAGCCGAAACAGCCTTAGGGATGGTTTTCAGGGACTTTTTCGCTGACAAGGATATCAGCCACAAGCTCAGGGCGAGTTCGCTCCACGCGGCAGGCATCGGAGCGGCGCGCCGGAGGGCCACCCAGCGGCCTTCCCCGGAGCGCTCAGGGGCCTTATAAAAGGTACACAGTTAAGGACACAAGCCGAAACGCCCGCCTTCTATCGTCTTCAAAAGATTAGACATTTTTCGATACCCCAACACCCCCTTCTCCCACAAGGGGAGAAGGAAGATCACCCACCGAACACATACGACGCCATCGCGACATTCGCGACCTCGTCGACGAAGACGCGCTTGCCCGCGTCGCTGCCGGCGGCGCCGGCGGCCACCATCAGCGGCAGCAGATGATCTTCGCGCGGATGGGCCAGGCGCGCACTCGGTGCGTTCTCCCAGTCAACCAGCATCGCGTTGCGGCGCGCCGCGTCCGGATTGCTGATCGCCTCGTTCAGATAGGCCTCGAAATCATACGAGACCGGCTTCGACTCCGCGCGGCCGAATCCGCGCATGTTGTGATAGGTGAGCCCGCTGCCGACGATCAGAATGTCTTCGTCCCGCAGCGAGGCAATCGCCTGCCCGACCTTGATGTGCTCGGCCGGATCGTAACTCGATCTCAGCGACAACAGCACGATCGGCATGTCGGCGTTCGGATACATCAGCCCGAGCGGCACGAAGGTGCCGTGATCGAAACCCTGGTTGGGATCCTCCCGGCAATCGACGCCCGCGCGCGTGAGCAGCGCCTTCACCTCCGCGGCGAGCTCGGGCCGGCCCGGCGCCGGATATTTGAGGTGATAGGTGTGCTCGGGAAAACCGTGATAGTCGTACACCATCGGCGGATGCGCCGAGGTGGACACGGTGAAGGCGTCAGCCTCCCAATGTCCTGTGATGACGAGGACGGCCTTGGGCTTCTCCGGCAAGAGCTGCGGCAGCCGGCCGAACGCCTCGGCGGTCTTCGCATATTGCACCCGCCTGTCCTCCATGAACGGCCAGGGACCGCCGCCATGGGACAGGAAGAAGGTCGGAAATCGCACCATGGGCTCAGACTCGTCATTGGCAACATGCGCGTGCGAGCTGCCCGCGCGATCGGTCGCGAGCATAGGCAAACCCGTATGGTTAGCAAGACGTTAACGATTTTCCGCCCAAAATCCCGGGCGTGGCCGAAGGAGTCGGCCAGCAGCCAGGGACGTGAAATGAAGAAGTTTGCGTTGGGGGACGTCGTCAACAGTGACAAGGGCCGTCGCGGCGTCGTTCGCGCAGCCTACAGGTCGAAGGAAGGCCAGCAGTTCTACGCCGTCGAGAAAGACGGCGCGATGGATTATCTGGAGGAAGACCGGCTGAGCCCGGCGCCGCGCGTCGAACTCGCGGCTTAAGTCCAACTCATCCTGCCCTAACGCCCGAACCGGTCCAGGCGCTCCGACCAGGGGTCGTCTCCGCTCGCGATGCGATCGTTCGTGATCAGCAGCAGGCGATCGCTGTCTGCGGCCGCATCCCAATGCGGCAGGTCCGCACCGTTGGGATCGCCGCTCTTGGCGAAATTGATCCAGTAGGCGCGCATGCGATTTGCGACCTCGCGATCGCCTCGTGACAAGATGCCTGCACCGGGCACACCTTCGACGCCGAAGATGAACTGCAATTCCCGCCCATGACCGCCTTCGGGATTTGCGCGCCGTGCCTCCGGCACATAGGCGAAGCGATAGCGAAAGGTCGGCGTACCGCTGGCGGCATGCAGCCGCGCCAGCAATCTCACCGGCTCGGCGAAGACCCTGTCGGTGTAGAATCTTGCCGCGCGGGCGGAAGGTCTGGCGAGGTCGGGATAGAGCCTGCGCAGTTCATCGCTGGTGGTGCCTGACGACGCCAGCTCTTCCCGGATATCAAGTTCGCTATCGAAACCCGTCTCGTCGTCGTTCGAGCCGATGATCAGAGGAATGCGGCTCTCATGTCCGGCCGCGAAGCCTGCGGCGACGTCCTCGCTCACCAGACTTCCGTCGATCGTCGGCGCGAAGCTCCTCGGCGATTTTTCCAGGAGATGTTTTTCGATGGCAAGCAGAGCTCGCGGCTCGGCTGTGCGCAGATCGGCCTGTCGCCCCAGCGCCGCCACGAATTGCCGGCCCACAATCTCGGCCTCTTGTGCCGAACGCAGGCGCGCACGACCGGGGATCGATTGCAGAATGGCTTTCTGAAAGAGCGCGCGCGCTTGCGCCGACAGCATCAGCAGCGCGATCGAGGTCGCGCCTGCACCACTGCCAAACAGAGTGACATTGTTCGGATCGCCGCCGAAGGCAGCGATGTTGTCGTGCACCCAATGCAGCGCCGCGATCTGGTCCATCAGGCCGTAATTGCCGGAGCCGCCTTCCGACAGCGCGGGATCGGCGAGCCAGCCGAACGCGCCGAGGCGAAAATTCACGGTCACCACGATGAGCCCGGCCTGCGCAAGCCTGGCACCGTCGAACAGCGGATCGTTCGCGGTGCCGCTGACGAAAGCGCCGTCGTGGATGAACAGCATCACCGGCAGCGGCCCATCTACCCCGAACGGACGGAACACGTTCAGTGTAAGGCAATCCTCGCTCGATCCCGGCAGCGAGGGCTGAAGACACGGCGCGCCATAGGCATAGGCGGTGCGCATCTCCGAACTCTCGGGCGCAGCCTGCGGCGGACGCCAGCGCAGCGGCCCGATCGGTGCGGCCGCATAGGCCAGCCCCTTGAACGAGGCTACTTCGCCTTCGACGGCGCCAAGCATCTGCCCTTCACGCGTCAGCGCAAATGGAAACTGCCCAACCGGCTGGGCCACGGCCGAGCCGGCGCAACAGAGGACGAGAGACGTCGCAAACAGCGCGAACACGGACCGCATCTTCGGAGCATCTCGATGCGCGGAAGGATTTAGGCAGGTTATGTCCGTGGCCCGCTGCGAGGCAAGCGCCGCGGTCGCGCCTAGCTCCCCTTGGCGACAAGCTCCGCCAGTGCGTGCCGTGCGATGATGCCGAGTTCACCGAGCGTGGTGTGACCGGACCGCGCCGCCTCGATCAGCCGCTGGGCGATGAACCTGCGGCTGTCGTGATCGCCGCCGTGCGGCAGTTGGCGGCACGTCTCCTCCAGGACGACGTCCATGTTCGCTTTGGTCCGCTCACTCAACTCTGTCATGACGCCCGTCGGCACGCGTGGCAAAACAAGAGCATACACAGATGGATCGACCCTGATTAGCCCGGGAAATCACGGCTCTTGTGCATCGCGATGCGTGTGCTGCCGCAACATTCACGCGGCCATGATGACGCCGCAAATGGCTACCGAAGATTGCACATGGCGTGATGACAAGCCGAACCTGCAGCGATAGCCTGCCGGCAAAACAAAACACACGGGAGGAAATGCCATGCCTGATGCAATGGTTGCTGCGCGTGCCTCTGACGCGGGGCGCGGAACCAGCCAGCAGGTCGACGTTGCCGTGGTCGGCGCCGGATTTGCCGGCCTCTACCTTCTCCACCGGCTGCGCAAGGCCGGCCTGACGGCGGTCGGCCTGGAAGAAGCCGGCGACGTCGGCGGCACCTGGTACTGGAACCGATATCCCGGCGCGCGCTGCGATATCCAGACCATCGACTACAGCTACACCTTCGATCCGGATCTCGAAACCGCCTGGACCTGGTCGGAGAAATACGCGACCCAGCCCGAGATCCTGCGCTATCTCGGCTTCGTCGCCGACCGTTACGATCTCAGGCGTGACATCCGCTTCAAGACCAAGGTCACGGAAGCGAAATGGGACGAGGCGACCGAACGCTGGCAGCTCACCACCGACAATGGCGCGCCGGTCTCCTGCCGCCATTACATCATGGCCACCGGCTGCCTCTCGGCGCCGAAGCCGCCGGAGATCGACGGCGTCAAGGACTTCAAGGGCGAGGTCTATTTCACCGGACGCTGGCCGCATGACGGCGTCGATCTCGCCGGCAAGCGCGTCGCGGTGATCGGCACGGGATCGTCGGCCATTCAGTCGATCCCGCTGATCGCCGAGCAGGCCGCACACCTGACCGTGTTCCAGCGCACGCCGAATTTCGCATTGCCGGCGCATAACGGCCCTGCGCCTTCCGATCGCATGAGCCTGCTGCAAGGCGATCGCGCGGCCTATCGCGAGCAGGCGCGCCAGTCGATGGCCGGCGTGCCCTATCCGCAGCAGACGGTCGTGAGCTGGCAATTAAGCGATGCCGAGCGTCGTGAGCGGTTCGAACGTGCCTGGGCGGCCGGCGACCTCGTCCACATCCTGACCCAGCTCTGGGCCGACCAGGCGGTCGACATCGACGGCAACAAGATCATCCAGGACCTGATCCGCGAGAAGATCCGCGCCGCCGTCAAAGACCCCGAGACCGCCGCGGCGCTGATGCCGGACGATCATCCCTTCGGCGCCAAACGCCCCTGCCTCGATACCAACTATTACGCGACCTACAACCGGCCGAACGTCACGCTGGTCAATCTGCGCCAGGAGCCGATCAAGGCGATCACCGCAAGTGGGATCACCACGGCCAAGCGCAGCATCGACGTCGATGTGATCGTGTTCGCGACCGGGTTCGACGCCATGACCGGCGCGATCCGCGCCGTGCATCCGATCAGCGGACGTGGCGGCAAGTCGCTCACCGATGTCTGGGCGCAGGGGCCGCAGACCTATCTCGGGCTTACGGTCGAGGGCTTTCCGAACTTCTTCATGATCACAGGGCCCGGCAGCCCGTCGGTGCTGTCGAACATGGCGGTGTCAATCGAGCAGCATGTCGACTGGGTCGTCGATCGGCTCAAGGCGTTGCGCGACGCCGGGTTCACCACGATCGAGCCGACCGAGACGGCGCAGGCCGGCTGGAACAGGCACATGGCCGATTGCTCGATGGTGACGCTGCACCGGCTCGCCAACACCTGGTACACGGGCGCCAACGTGCCCGGCAAGGTGCAGGGCTTGATGCCCTATACCGGCGGCGTCGGTCCCTATCGCAGCATCTGCGACGAGGTGGTCAGCCGCGGCATGCTCGGCTTCAAGCTGACCGGCCCCGATGTCGCCGCGCAATGCAATGACGGCGAGGTGGTGCGGCTGCAGCCGGACGTGCGGCTGGTGCTGAACCTGCTGGCGTCGCTCAACCTGCCGCCGATCGAGTCGATGGGCGCGCAAGGCGCCTGCGCCTTCGTCAATGAGTTCAACAAGGGCCGTCCCGCCGGACGGCCGATCGGCGACATCGTCGACGGCACCCTGCCTGGCGCCGACGGTCCCCTGCCATATCGGGTCTACAAGCCGGCAACATCAGGGCCGCATCCGGTCGTGGTCTATTTCCACGGCGGCGGCTGGGTGCTCGGCGACGAGCAGTCGGACGATCCGTTCTGCCGCGACATGGTGCGGCGGACCGGCATGATGCTCGTCAGCGTCGGCTATCGTCATGCGCCCGAGCATCGTTTCCCGGCCGCAGCCGAGGACGGCTATGCGGCGACGCGCTGGATTGCCGAGCACGCCGCCGAGCTCGGCGGCAGGCCGGGCCCGGTGCTGGTCGCGGGCTGGAGCGCCGGCGGCAACATCGCCGCCGTCACCTGCCAGCTTGCGCGCGATCGCGGCGGGCCGGATATTGCGGGCCAGCTCCTGATCTGTCCGGTCACCGACTGCACCTTCGACCGTCCCTCCTACAACGACAATGCGACCGGCTATTTCCTGACCCGCTCGCTGATGTACTGGTTCTGGGACCTCTATTGCTCGCCGACCGACCGCACCGATCCGCGCGTCTCGCCGCTCCGCGGCAAGGTCGCAGGCCTGCCGCCGGCCTTCATCGTCACCTGCGAATTCGATCCCCTGCGCGACGAAGGCATCGCCTATGCCGAGGCGATGGCGGCCGCCGGCGTCCCGGTCGAGCAGCTGAGGGCGCGCGGCCATTTCCATTCGTCCTTCACGATGGTGGACGTGATCATCACCGGCGCGCCGGGCCGGGTGCAGATGGCCGAGGCCTTGCGGCGCTTCGCCGGGTTGCCACCGGAGGTCAGCCGCGGCGACGATCACAGCCAGGTTCGTACCAGCCCGGGGCACAGGATCGCGGCGGCCGCGAGCTGAAAGCGAATATTGGCGGGAACTATTTCCCGATCATCGCGTTTGGTGCTGTGGCATTGAGATGCAGTATTGGGTGTAGGCCCCGGCACGCAGGCTTGTGTGCCGGGGTTCTTTTTGCGTGAGGCGGAACGATGGGGGACGTGGTTGAGGATTCAAAGGTCGATTTTGGTGTCCTGGCGGTGCTGCATAAATGGCCATCGCTTGCGAACCAGCGGCGATCGGACAGGGCGTCCTACCAGGTGATCGAGGGCACGCTCGACGAATGCATCTCGGCGTTCATGGCGAAGCCGGCGGCGACCAGGCATCTCTATGAGATCCGCACGATCGCGCAGCCGCCGCTGGTGACGGACATCCTCTCGCCCGAGCACATCACCGAGCTGGCGCGGCTGCGCGAATTTCTCTGATCTTCGCAGAAAGCACCGGCTGAGCGCAGGAACCTTCTTCCGGTTTTTCCCGTTGATGGGGATCGGAAGCGAAGGCGTGAGTGCCTCACATGCTTGAAGCCGGCGTACCAGCCCCGGTCGTGCCCTATGGCGCAGACCAGACCCTGTTCGTGGTGATCGACCGCCTCGACAAGGCGACTGAAATCCGTGTCGAGCGAAGCGATCTCGACACCACGATTGGCGAGCTCGTCGCGGGCTGCTTCAACGACCCCGTCAAGGTCATCTCGTTCAACACGCTCGAGCACTGGATGAAGGACATCTCGACCGATGTCGCCGGCGAGATTCGGGCACGCTGCGACATCGATGGCGTGACGCTACCCGACTATCTCAGCGACTTCGTCGAGAGCCACAGCTGAGCGCGCATGGTGTGATGAGATCAGGCGCGCCGGTACTTGCCGGCGATGACCTCGATTTCGCGGCGGCGTTCGCCCGCGAAGGTCAGGAGCTTTTCGATCGTCAATGTATCCGTGATCCGTTTGGCCAGCCGCTCGGCGCGTGTAGCCTGATCTTCGAGATACTGGATCGTGTTCAAACGTCGCCTCCCAAGAGCTCCGATCTGGAGTCCCGAATTGTTCGGGTAACCATCGTGCGCTGGAGGCGGCTAACAGCCGGTTAAGCACAGCGTTTCGGATCGATGCAGCTGCAAATTATTGCACCACGTCGAGCCGGACATTGGTGACACCCTTGTCGACCATGCCGAGCGCCTCGGCCGCGGAGGGAGAGATGTCGACCACGCGTCCGCGAACATACGGCCCGCGATCGTTGATCCTGACGGTCACGAAGCGACCGGACGAAACGTCCGTGACGCGCAGCTTTGTGCCGAACGGCAGGCTGGGATGGGCCGCGGTCAATTCGTTCTTGTCGAACCTCTCGCCGCTCGCCGTCTCCGTATCCGAATAGAAGCTGGCGACACCATGCGAGACGCTTTGCTTTGCGCCGTCGGGGACGCGCGCCCGGCTGATCGGACGCGGATGCAGCGCCGCCACCCTGTGCGGTCGTTCGACAGCGGCTTGGCGGTGGGTGCCGAGATCGGCCTTCTGGCGGCCGACCGGCGATTGCGCACACGCCGCAAGCGACGCCGCGCCGATGATGGCGAGCAGTACCCGGCACAGGGTTGCCGGCGAAATCCGGGCATTTTCGGCACGTGCAAAGCAAGACATGATGCGCCCTCCGAACGTCCCTGAGTTTCGGTGGGCAATGAGGGCAGAACCTTGTCGGAACGAAAGCGCGCCTGAGGCCGCAGTCGTTTCGGCTTTAGCTGTGACGATTCCACCACACTGGCTTGTCCTGAATCGAGACAGATTCTCTCGCGAGCACCTCTCTTACTCCCTCTCCCCCGTTCTTGCGGGGAGAGGGAGTGGTGAGGAGCCGCCTCCGCGAGTCCGGCGTGAATGTAAGCGTCAGTACTGCGGCTCGTACATCTGGGACTGCACCAGTCCCTTCACATCATTGGGCGCAGGTCCGTCCGCGAGCCCGCGCTGAAAAGCGACATCGGCGACGGCGGCGGCGATACGGACCGAGACCTCGCGGATGCGCGGCAGCGCCGGGTAGAGGCCGCCCTGCGCGAGATCGTCCTTGCCGACGCAATCGGCGAGCGTATGGGCGGCCGCCATGAACATCTCGTCCGTCACCAGCCGCGAGCGGCTGGCGATAACGCCGAGGCCGACGCCCGGGAAGATGTAGGAGTTGTTGCCCTGGCGCGGCACGAAGGTGCGGCCATTGAGCTTGACCGGGTCATACGGGCTGCCGCAGGCAAACAGCGCGCGGCCCTCGGTGTAGCGGTAGGCGTCCTCCGCCGAACATTCGGCCTTCGAGGTCGGATTGGAAAGCGCGAACACGATCGGCTGTTCGTTGAGCTCGGCCATCGCCTTGAGCACGTCGGGCGTAAAGGCGCCGCCGACCGCGGCAACACCGATGATCGCCGTCGGCTTCAGCGTCCTGATCGCGGTAAGGAAGTCGGCGATCGGCGCCTGGTCGGCATGGGCATAACGAAGCTTGTGGCCGGACAGGCCTTCACGGCCGCCGACGACGAGGCCGCGGGAATCCACCAGCCAGTTGCGGCGGAGCGCTTCCGCCTCGGAGGCGCCCTCCGCCATCATGGCGGACGTCACGAGATCGGCGATGCCGGTCGCGGCCTCGCCCGCGCCGAGGAACAGGATGCGCTGATCCCTGAGCTTGCCGCCGTTGACGCGCAGGGCCGAAAAGAGGCCGGCGAGCGCGACCGCAGCCGTACCCTGGATGTCGTCGTTGAAGACGCAGGCCTCGTCGCGATATTTGTGCAGCAGCTTGAACGCCGAATGATTGGCGAAATCTTCGAACTGGATCAGCACACCCGGAAAGGTCTTTCGCGCGGCGACCATGAACTCGTCGACGAAGCTGTCATAGGCCTCGCCGGTGAGCCGCCGCTCGCGCAAGCCGAGATAATAAGGGTCTTTCAGGAGCTCTTCGTTGTTGGTCCCGACGTCGAGCACGATCGGCAGGCACGTTTCGGGATGCACGCCGGCGCAGGCCGAGTAGAGCGAGAGTTTTCCGACCGGAATACCCATGCCGTTGGCGCCGAGATCTCCGAGGCCGAGGATGCGCTCGCCATCGGTGACGACGATCAGCTTGGCCGGATAGGGCCAGTTCTTCAGGATCTCGGCGATCTGGCCGCGATCGCGCGAGGAGATGAACATGCCGCGTGGACGCTGGAAGATAAGGCCGTATTTCTGGCAGGCGAGCCCGACCGTCGGGGTGTAGATGATCGGCTGGATCTCGTCGATATTGTCGACGACGACGCGGAAGAACAGCGCCTCGTTGCGGTCATGCAAGGCATTCAGCGCGACATATTTTTCGAGATCGGTCGGCAGCGTGCGCAGATTTACGAGCACCCGCTCGACCTGGGTCTCCATCGTCAGAACGCACGGCGGCAGCAGGCCGCGCAGGCCGAGATTGTCGCGCTCCTGCGCGGTGAAGGCGGTGCCCTTGTTGAGCAGGGGATCGCGCAGCAGCGCCATGCCGTGCACGGAATCGGACGATGTCGAATGGGCGCTGACCCGAGCAGGTCTATTCACGAATTCCCCCAGGGAGTTTCTTATTGAAGGGCGGGCATTGTCGGCCAGCGCTCACCTGAGATCAAGGACGCAGAAAACTGCGGCAAGGATTGTGATCCCGCACCGCAGCGAGGTTTTGGTGACGGGCAAAGGTTAATGCCGTAACGCTCCCGCTCCTCATGGTGAGGGGCGCGTCTTCGCGCGTCTCGAACCATGCAGGCCCTGCTCTCGCCCGCGGCGCATCCTTTGAGACGCCCGCTCCGCGGGCTCCTCAGGATGAGGAGGGGTATTATTCAGCCTTGATGTCGGCGGCCTTCACGATCGGCCACCATTTCTCGGTCTCGGCCTTCTGGAAGGCTCCGAGCGTTGCGGGCGTTTGCTGCTCGGACGGAGGAATCTCCTGCCCCAATTCGCCAAACCGCTGCTTGACGGCGGGATCGGCAAGCACGGTGACGATGGCCGCGTTGAGCTTCGTGACGATCTCCTTCGGCGTGTTCTTCGGTGCCCAGATGCCGTGCCAGTAGGAGATGTAGAGACCGGGCAGCCCCGCTTCGTCGACAGTCGGGATATCGGGCGCGGAGGCGAGCCGCGTCGGCGAGGTTACCGCGAAAGCCTTGATCGCACCGTTCTTGTAGTGCGGCAGCGAGTTCGAGGCCTGGTCGAACATGATGTCGATCTGCCCGGCCACGAGGTCGATCATGGCAGGCCCCGCGCCGCGATACGGCACGAACTGGAAGTCGGTGCCGGTTCTCTCCTTGAAGAAGACACCGGCAACGTGGGCACCCGTGCCTGCGCCGGCCGTGCCGGCAGTCACCTTGCCGGGGTTGGCCTTCAGCCACCCGATCATCTCTTTCAGATTGTTGGCCTCGAGCGACTTCCGGCCGACGATGAGCTGCGTGCCCATCGCGATCATCGCGACCGGCTCGAAATCTGCGATCACGTCATAGGGCAGCTTGAAGATCGCGCCGTTGAGCACATGCGTGCCCCAATGGCCGATCGTGATCGTGGTGCCGTCAGGCGTTGCGCGCGCCACGCGGGCGCCGGCGATGCTGCCGGAGGCGCCCGCCACGTTTTCGACCACTATCGTCGCGTGCAATTCGGCGGCGATGCGTTCGGACAGGATGCGCGCCAGCGTGTCGGTCGGACCGCCCGCCGCGAACGGCACCACGAGAGTGATGGGGCGCGATGGGAACGGCTGCGCTCTCGCTGGAGCAGTCCACGCTGCACTTCCGAGCAACGCACAAATGACGATCACATGACCGCGCAGTCCAACCCACCGCCCCCGCATCAATCTCTCCCACCCTTTTTGTCGCCCGCATGTTGTCAGCGGGCTGGAGCCGGAGTGAACGCTGTCGAACGGATGGAGGCAAGCCGGAAATGATGCCAGACCGCTTAGGACATGTACTCATAAACTCGCGCTGCACTTCGTGTGAGGTCCGCCCTGCCTCCGATACCGGCCGTGTTGGCGCACCTCACCCTAGGTCCGAGTTGGGCCAATAGGCGACATTTTGAGCCCATCCAATCCAATCGTTCGGCGTACTTTTGAAATAGCAATCGGAACTAGGAAACACTGGGAAGTCCGCGCGTTTAGGGAGACGGGGCAACACACTGGAGGAAAGCATGCGAACAACAACTCTCGCGATGATAGTCGTTGCCGGAAGCGCGATTGCCTTCCAAGCAGTGGCCCAACAGCAAAAGGCCGCACCTAGTGAGCAAACCAAGGAGGAGATGCACCGTGGTGTAGACAGTGGGCTCAAGACTAGCGAGCCCAACGAGCAGATGCAGCGTGATGCAGACAAGGGGCTCAAGACACGCAATTCCGGACAGTCCGGGTTCGTGGCAGATCAAGACAAGCCGGGCGCTTCTGCGCACCCTCCGGGCCGGCCGGAAAGCGAACAGACCACCGGTTCGGGTAACCAGACCGGCGCTCCAAAATAGAGCCGCTAGCGCTCACGTCGGCGGCGAGTCCAAATGTCCGTTTTGGGGTCACAAGCGACCTTCGACCGGATGCACCGCGAGGTCGGGCACGGGCCAATAGCCGACATCGGCTATCATCTAACAGGGATGCCAGCCGCGACGACGTCACTCACGGGTCGGTTTCGGTTTATTCAGCCACCATCTTCGAATTACCAGAAGCTGCCCTGCGCACAACGCCAGTCCCAATGCAGCCATCATCACGTAAAGAGCGAGATTCGCAACCAAGCCTATAGGGTGAGTTTCATGAGTGATGATCTGCCAGTGGCGGAGGTTGTCCACCCCGCGTCCAAAGGAGACGAGCAGTCCTCCTGTCGTGTACCAGTTGCACAGCTGGGCAAGCCCTATCCAAGCTACCAATACGCAGGCGCCCCGACCGGCGACAAAACCGCCGATCGATTTTATTATGGTCAGCCACCCCGTCATAATCCGTGATTTTGCCATCCTTCAGCAAACTGGGTCATCTCCCAAATTGAACCGAAGCTAACAAAGGTTGAAGATACAGGAATAGATCGTCGGCTCTTGCCTGCTGACGTTATCCCTACAGGGATATCCGCTTCGGGTCACAGCCGCCGATCACACGCAAGGTGGGAGACTTCCGCTTTGGATTGGTAAGCCGACGTTTAGGGGTGCACGCCCTATCCTGCCGCTCGACGCGGCGTCAGATGAGCGGCGCTATCGGCCGGCGGCGCGATGTGCATCAGGATGGTCTGGGTGGCGGATGCGACCTCGATGCCGTTGTGCTGGAAACGCTGCTTCATGCGGCGGTTGAATTCGCGCTGCACCGGCCAGCGGCCGGCCTCGGTGCAGCGGATCTGGCCGACGATCGACACCATGGCGCCGTCGACCTTGTCGATGCCCCAGAGCTCGAGATCGCCGCGGATCAGGCTGCGGAATTCGACCTCGCGGCGCATCTCGTCGACGATATCCTTGAGGATCTGGCCGGCGCGGTCGGTGTCCTCCTTGTAAGCGACGTTGACGCTGACGGATGCATTGCCGGCGCCGCGGCTGGCATTGGTGATGGTCGTGACCGCGCTGAACGGCACGATGTGCACGGCACCGTCGCCGGCCCTGAGCCTGATCGTGCGGATCGAGACGTTCTCGACCACGCCCGATAGCCCCGACACGCTGACGCTGTCGCCGACCTGGACGGTGTTCTCCAGCAGCAGGAACAGGCCGGTGATGAGGTCCTGCACCAGCTTTTGCGAACCGAAACCGATGGCGATGCCGACGATGCCGGCGCCCGCCAGCAGCGGCGCGACATTGACGCCGATCTCGCTGAGCGCCGTGAGGCCGACGACGGTGGCGATCACGCACAGCAAGGCCGTGCGAAGCATCGGCTGAAAGGTCCGCAGCCGCGCGGCGCGGGCATAGTGGCCGTCGCGCGACAGCGAATTGATCTGGCGGTCCAGCAGCGCGTTGCTGGCTTCCCAGATCGCCGCCGCGATGAATACGGCAAGTCCGATCGTCACCACCGCCGAGATCAGCCGGCTGCCGATCTGGCCGCCATAGAACCAGACGATGGCGTCGACGCCCCAGACTTCGAGCACGGCCACCAGACCGATGAAGGCGATGACGCCAGATACGATCTTGCGCAGCAGCGGCAGATAGCGGTTGGCGCGGATCTCGAGGCCCGGAAAGCGCTGGAGGATCTCCGGCTTGATGCGGAAGCCGCGGTCGATCAGGCCGAGCGTCAGCATGATGGCGACGCGCGTGATCAGCGCCACCGCGATGGTGCCGACGAAATATTGCAGCAGCAACGAATAGCCGTTGCGAATGTTCAGCGCCCACACGGCCCACAGCGCCAGGTCGAGCGCGATGGCGAGATAATGCCAGCCGCCCGCAATGCGGTTGCGCAGTCCCGCCGCGATCCCCTGCCGGTCGGCCGGCGCGCGGATGGCTTCGGCGACCTGGCGGCGGCATTGCAGGATGATCACGACGATGAAGAGATGCACGACCAGCATCACCATGCGCAAGAGCGCGGCATAGCCGCCGCGATGCAGGCCGAGCAGCAGCGCCACATTGGCAAAGGCGATGCCGGAGACGCCGACACCGACGATACGGCGCGCCCAGATCTCGATATAGGCGGCGGTTTCGGCCTTGACCGGAAACAAGCCGAACGGCCCCGCCAGCACACGGACCACACAGATGAGCCCGCGCGAGAACGCATAGGCGTTGACGACCGCGAGGATCACGAGGCGGACGGTGGTGGGCTCGCCGATCTCGGTGCCGAGCAGCGCCGTGGCGACGCCGACAAAGACCAACACGGGTAGCAGCTCGAGCAGGAAGCGTCCCAGCACGAGGGGCAGCCGCAGCATGATTTGCCAAGCCCGCGCCAGGCTGTGGCGGCGCCTGTGCAGTTCGGGGGCGGGGGTGACATCGGCCACGGATGACGGCGGATCGGCAATGGGCAACACCTGCACCGGCAGACGGGCCGTTTGCGGCATGCGCCCTTCCAGGAACGCGACGGGGCGCCGGATCAGACGGAACATCACCCATTCGGCGCAGAAAGCAGAGCCGAACACCAGACCGAGCTTCCAGGCGATCTCGATCAGGAGATTGTAGGCCGCGGGATCGTTCGCGGTCCGCACGATCCAGTAATAGAACGCCGGGAAATGCGTGAGCGTCCTGGCCATATCGGCGACGTCTCGCGAAATTTCGCCGATCTCCTCGGACACGGTGAGCATGAGCTGCGCACCGAGGCCGTCGGCCGCGAGCGGGATCGGCGATTTTGGCTCGGGCGCCGGCTGCTGCGGACCGGACGCATTGGCAATCGCACGCAGCGTGTCGATCATCTGCGTGCGCTTCTTGTCGTCCTGCAGCGTTTCCAGCGCCCGCTTGGCCTCATCGGGCGACAACGCGGCAGCGCTGTTTGCCGCAGGCGCAGGCGGCGCGGCGCAGACGCTGGAGAGAGACGAGATCGCGATCAAGAGCGCGGCGAGAAGCGCGGAGGCAAGCTTATGCGACACGAGGGATTCCCTGGGAAAATGAATGCGACGGCGACGTCGGGCCCGTCACCGCCGAAGCACATGCATCATGTCGGATCGACGCTATTCGCCCGGGCGCTGTGTCGGAAGTTGGCCACTGAGGCGACATTCTCTTGGCATTTGCCGCGGTGCAGGAAGCGGGAACCGCGGACTCAAGCCGGGAAGTGCAGCGATCGGAATGCGGGCACGCGCAAAACTCCTCCCGTCATTCCGGGAGTCGGCCCGGAATGACGGCGATGAGGAGGAGGAGAGAAGTAAGATGTCAAAAGCGCGGCGGCCTTGTCACGGCCATCCGACATGATCGCTGTGATGCGATCGATGTGATGCAAATACAGCGCCGGGCAGGTAGGGGCTATGCCACACTGATGCAGCCCACTAGACCTTGGCCCGGCGTGCCGTTCGCGTTTCTGCCGCTATGCGATAGTCCGAACGAGCTCCATCGCACTTAACGCGGCTGGTTCTGCGGAGGTGGTGTCATAGACCTCCCCTTGCTCTTGATGTGGACGTTGCGCGTCGCTTGTTTGCGACCATTGGGATGGTCCTCCCGTGACGCAAGACTGTCAAGCAAGATCAATGGCGCGCAAATCACATTTGAGGGCGCGTTCCATTCCAGCGCGACGGATTCACCGCTGCCGAAACACGAGAAGTGGACGAGTTACGAGACTGCCCTTCCCGCAAATGTAGAGCGCGTCTGCTACGGGTTGGCGCGTGGGTACTGAGGGATTGGGGATGATGACATCATACCCCTGTTTTGCCCGACGAGTCAAACCGCTTCGACAAATCCGCAATCGATCGAGCTGGCCTTCAAGTCATTGATTTCGCTATCCCCGGCTACTGTGCATGGGGTTGTTTTCGCGTTTTTTGTTTCTTGTCCGCCTTCTCCTCCTTCTCCAGCGCCTTGCGCACCTCGTCGAATTCGCCCAGCGAGGCCTTGTCGGCGCGGGGGAAGCGCAGATCGAGCTTTTCGAGCGCCGCGACGATGGCCGACCCGATCACGACGCGGGCGAACCATTTGTGGTCGGCCGGCACGACATACCACGGCGCATGCGGCGTTGCCGTGTGCCGGACGATGTCCTGATAGACCGCCTGGTAGCGCGGCCACAGCGCGCGCTCCTTGATGTCGTCCATCGAGAACTTCCACTGCTTGGCCGGCTCCTCCAGCCGATCAAGGAAGCGCTCGCGTTGCTCGTCCTTGGACAGGTTGAGGAAGAATTTCAGCACCACGGTGCCGTTGCGCGCTAGATAGCGCTCCCACGCAGAGATGTCCTCGAACCGCTCCTTCCAGATGTTCTTGGTGAGGACCTTCTGCGGCAGCTTCTCCTTGGCGAGGATCTCCGGGTGCACGCGCGTCACCAGGCATTCCTCGTAATGGGAGCGGTTGAAGATGCCGATATGGCCGCGCTCCGGCAGCGCGACCGCGTGGCGCCAGAGGAAATCGTGGTCGAGCTCCTTGCTGCTCGGCGCCTTGAAGGCACTGACTGCGCAGCCCTGCGGATTGATGCCCTCGAAGATCGCCTTGATCGCAGAATCCTTGCCGCCGGCGTCCATCGCCTGGAACACGATCAGCACCGACCAGCGGTCCTGGGCGTAGAGCTTCTCCTGAAACGCGATCAGCCGCTTCTTGTTGGCCTCGAGAATCTCCTGCGCCTTCTCCTTGTCGAGGTCGCCCTTCTCGTCGGTCTTGTGGTCCTTGAGATGAAACTTGCCCGAGCCATCGTAGCGGAAGGGCGTGATGTAGCGGTCAAGTTCCTGGGCGAGCGATTTGGACGGCTTCTTGCTCATGAGCGCGGGGCACCTTGCGTTGCGGCTTCAATCGGTCGAGCAAGCTACCAAGGATGCCCTTCGGAAGGAATATGATGAAAAGCACGAGCAGCACGCCGTAGACGAGATTGTCCCAGCCGACCGCCTTGGTGCCAAAGCCGATGCGCAAGGTCTCGGCCAACATAATCGTGATGACAGCGCCGAAGGTCGGGCCGAGCGAGACGAACAGGCCGCCGACGATGGCCGCGAACACCATCTGGAGCGACACCGCGATGCCGCTGACCGTGTCTGGCGTGATGAACATCTGGTACTGGCAGTAGATCGCGCCGGCCAAGGCCGTCATCAGCGCGCTGAGCAGTGTGATCTTCAGCTTCTCCGCGGTCACGTCAACGCCGGCGGCGGCCGCGGCGTCCTCGTCCTCCGAAATCGCCTCCAGCGCATAGCGGGCCATGCTGCGGTCGACCCAGTGCCAGACCACGATGCCGAAAAGCCAGACCCCGAGCGCGATCAAATACCAGGTGATCTTGTCGTCGAATTGCAGCGCCCAGAGCTTGGTCCCCGCGGCCCGGTTCGGCGTGTAGCCGAGCGAGCCGCCGGTATAGTCGCGCGTCGCCGTGATGACCTGGAGCACGATGCCGGAGAGCGCGAGCGTCACCAGCACGAAATAGTGCCCGGTGATGCGGAAGCGAAAGCAGGGATAGCCGACGATCAGCGCCAGCGCGCCGGCTGCGACCATGCCGATGGGGATGCCGATCCAGGGCGACCATCCCAGGTGATTCCAGAGTAGCGCGGTGACATAGGCGCCGATTCCCATGAACCCGCCATGGCCGAGCGAGACCAGGCCGAACCGCCCCATCATCGACCAGGACGTATAGGCGAACGACCAGATCAGGATCAGCACCAGGATGTGCAGATGATAGGGATCGCGATAGACGAAAGGCAGCGCGACCAGCGCCGCCAATCCCACCGCCCAGGCTGCAAGTCGTCCCCGCCCCATCATCGGCGCTTCGCGAGCAGGCCCGCGGGCCGGATGAACATCATGACAATGAAGAAGGCGAAGGCGAGCACGTAGCCCCATTCGAGATCGGAGAACAGGCCGCCGAGCGAGATGATCTCGGCGAACACGAAGGCGGCGATGAAGCCGCCGATGAAATTGCCTAACCCCCCGAGCACGCAGATCAGGAAAGTGATCGGCCCGAACGACAGGCCGACGAAGGGATGCACGTCATATTGCAGCACAAGGAGGCAGGCGGCGAGCCCGGCCAGCCCCCCGCCGATCGCGGAGGTGATGAGATAGATCCGCTTCGTGTCGACGCCCATCAGCGCCATGATCTGCCGGTCCTGCGAGATCGCCCGGATCGCGGTGCCGGTGAAGGTCCGCGTCATGAACAGATAGACCGCGACCATGCCGACCAGCGCAGCCAGGAAGGACAGAAGTCGTGCGTAGCTGAAATTCATCTCGCCGAAGGCGAGCACCGGCAGGCGGATGCCGAGGTTGCGGAAGTCGATGCCGAAGGCGACGGTGGCAAAGCTCTGCAGCACGAACAGCACCCCGCCGGTCGCGAGCAACTGGTTGATCGGCGGCGCGGTGAGCAGCGGCGCGATCACGAGGTAATGCAGCGCCGCGCCGAGTACCGCGACCAGCAGGATGGTGAGCGGCGCGGCGAGGAAATAGCTGATGCCGTAATACTGCACCAGGAAATACATGGCGTACATGCCGATCATCACCAGCTCTGCGTAGCAGATCCAGGTCACGTCGATGACGCCGAAGATCAGATTGAGCCCGAGCGCGAGCAGCGCCAGCACGCCGCCGAGCAGGATGCCGTTGATCACGGCCTCCAGCAGGTAGATGTCGAAAATGTCTAAAAACGCTTGCATGCCCGCATGAACCTCACACCCCGAGATACGCTTCCTTGACCGTGTCGCTTGCCAGCATCTCGGCCGAGGTGCCTGAGGACCTGATCGTGCCCGCCTCGATCAGGTAGGCACGATCGACCACCCGCAGCACCTGCTGCACATTTTGCTCGACGATCAACACGGTCAGCCCGCTGGCGCGGATCCGCTTCACCAGCTCGAACACCTGCTGCACCACCACAGGCGCGAGCCCTGCCGACGGCTCGTCGAGCAGCAGCAGCTTTGGATTCGACATCAGCGCGCGGCCGATGGCGCACATCTGCTGCTCGCCGCCGGACATGGTGCCGGCCATCTGGTGGCGGCGCTCCTTCAGGCGCGGAAACAGTTCGAACACCACGTCCAGCCGTTCGGCGTAGTGGTCGCGCGCCTCCTTCATGAACGCGCCCATCTTGAGATTGTCGTCGACCGAGAGCTGCGGAAACAGCCGCCGATTCTCCGGCACATGCGCGATCCCGAGGCTGACGATCTTGTGCGGCGGCGTGGCCACCACGTCCACGCCCTCCATTCTGATCGAGCCACGCGAGGGACGGATCAGGCCGGAGATGACGCGCATCAATGTGGTCTTGCCGGCCCCGTTCGGCCCGATGACGCCGACAGCCTCACCCGCCCTCACGTCGAGATCGAGATCGAACAATGCCTGGAACGTGCCATAGCCGGCATTGACACCGCGGAGCTCCAGCATCACTGCACCCCCGCGCGGCGGCGCGCTGCGGCGGCCGCGGCCTGCGTGGTCTCGGCATCGGTGCCGAGATAGACCTCGATGACACGGGGATCGCCGGCAACGGCACTCGGCAAGCCTTCCGAGATCTTCTCGCCGTGGTCGAGCACCATGACGCGATCGACGACTCGCATCAGCACGCCCATGATATGCTCGACCCAGATGATGGTGATGCCGAGCTCGTCGCGGATGTTGCGCAGCATGTCGGCCGCCTGCCCCATCTCGGCCTCGTCGAGGCCGCCGAGGCTCTCATCGGCCAGCAGAAGTTTTGGCGCGGTGGCGAGCGCTTTCGCCAGTTCGAGCTTCTTCAGGCCGGCTGCGCCCAGACCATCGACGCTGGCATGGCGATCGGTCGGCAAGCCGACCATCGCCAGTGATCGCTCGGCCGCCTCCTCGGCCCTGGCACGGCTGTGGCGGCCCTGGCCGTAGAATCCGGCGAGCGCGACGTTCTCGAAGATCGTCAGGCGACGAAACGGCCGCGGGATCTGGAAGGTGCGGCCGATGCCGCTGTTGATGATCCGGTGCGGCGGAAGGCCTGCGATCTCGGAGCCGCCGAACAGGATCGAACCGGACGTCGGCGCCAGCGTGCCCGAGAGCATATTGAAAATCGTGCTCTTGCCCGAGCCGTTGGGTCCGATCAGGCCGAGGATCTCGCCCTGATCGACTTTGAACGACACATTGTTGACGGCGGTGAAGCCACCAAACCGCTTCACCAGCCCGCTGACTTCCAGCACCGTCCCGCTCTCCTCTCTGCGCGCATTGGCGCTACTGGTTGCTGTAGGTGGTGCCCTTCGGCAGCGGCAGCACGGCCTCGCGCTGCGCCTGGCTCTTGGGCCACACCACGGAGGACTTGTCGTCGATGTACTGGATCACGACCGGGAACGAGCGCTCGTTCTGTCCGGCCATCGGCGTGCCCTCGCCGTAGAATTTGACGCCGAAGCCGAGCATGGTGCCCCCTTCGGGAATATCGGTGTCGAGTGCAGCCTTACGCAGCGCATCCGGATCGACCCCGCCATATTTCTTGATCGCGCGCGGCAGCACGTCATTCATGAACACATAGGTGTTGGACGCACCGATGCCGACATGCGCCGAGCGGATGGCGACGCCGGGCCGGATCTTGTCGAATTCCTCGCCGACCATCTTGATCACAGGCGGAAGCTTGGGGTCCATGGTCTTCTGGTTGGCAAGCCAGATCGAGATCGGGTCGGTGTTGAAGATGTAGGTGGCATCAGCCCCCATGCCTTCCTTCAGCTTCTCATAGACGCCGTAACCCGCGCCGTGCCCCATCAGCGCGCCGAACTTCAGCCCCTGCTCGCGGGCCTGACGCAGCAGCAGCGTGATATCGGGGTTGTAGCCGGTGTGGAAAATGACGTCGGGCTTGGCCCGCTTCAACTTGGTCACCAGCGCGGAGAGGTCAGGCGCGGTGGCCGAATAGCCCTCCTTCATCACGACGTTGAAGCCCGCCTTCTTCGCGCCGGCCTCGTTACCCCTGGACACGTCGACGCCATAGGCGCCGTCCTCGTGAATGATGGCGACGCGCAGATCCTTCGGCTCCTTGTCGAACTTCGCCTTGGCGTTCTGCGCGATGAAATCCATCGTCATCATGCCGAACTGGTCGCCGCTCGCCTGCGGGCGGAAGACGTATTTATAACCCTTCTCGTTGAACACGGCCGACGAGATGCAGGTCGTCATCCACATGAACTTCTTGAGCTGCTCGACGCGCGCCGCGACCGGCACGCATTGCGCCGAGGAGAAGAAGCCGAGCACCATGTCGACCTTTTCCTGCTCGAGCAGGCGGACGGATTCGTTGATCGCGATGTCAGGCTTGCTCTGCGCATCGGCGTAGACCGCTTCGATCTTGTAACCCTCGACGCCGGTCTTGGCGAAATGGTCAAGGACGATCTTTGCGCCGATATAGCCGAGCTCAGAGCCGCCGCCGGCGAGAGGCCCGGTTAAATCGAAAACGACGCCGATCTTGATCTTCTTCTCTTTGACTTGATCTTGGGCCTGGGCGCACACTGCCAAGCCCGTCGCTGATATCGCGACCAACAGCCCACGTACCAAACGGGCAGCCCTGCGCACGCGCATCAAAACCTCCCTGGACGATTGTGCATTGCATTCTTTGTAGGTTTGCAATTTTGCCCATCACATGGGCTGAGCGCAGCGATGTCAAGCCTCGCGCATCAGCGCAACGCGAACTGCTGCTCGACGAAGGCCGTGACAAATCGCGGCATGGACGGCGTGAGATCACTCATGCCGCGCACGAGATGAATGGCCGAGAGCTCTGGCTCGGCCTCGCCCGCCAGATTGGCTTCGATCCGCGCACGCGCCACATCACCCGGCATGTCCAGGTTGATAATTTTCAGCATTGCAATCGCGGGACCAGTGACGACGCAGTGCCAGTCCGGCTCGACCCGATAGTCGGTCGCGGTCAGGCCGGTCTCTTCCTCGAGTTCGCGGATCACACTGCCGGGAATGTCGAGCGTGTCGCCCCTGACGTCGTCGAGATCGGGCGTCCCCGAGGGGAAATAGATCCGGCCTGCATTGGCGGTGTGCTGCGCCATCTCGCCCATCACGAATGCGCCGTCGGACGTGCGCAGCGCGCCCATGCCAAAGCCGTTGAACACGGCCTTGTCGGGAAAGCCCCAGTCGCGCCAGGCGAGGAAGCTCGCGAAATCGGTCTCGAAATAGGTCGCGGCGAGATGGCCGTCGGTGAACATTGCATCGCGCCCGAGCAGGACGCGACCGTTCCAGAGCTTTGGCCGCTCGCGCTGCTTCTCGGCGAAATGCGCGGCGATCTCGGCGCGCCGCTCCTCCGCGAACGCCCAGACGATCGGCCGCACGGCAAGTTCAAGCGTCGTGACCCGATGAATGATTGGTGACGTCATGACGCCTGATGACCACGCCTTCGCGTCGGTTATTTGGCGCTGCCCGTGGTCTTCTTGGCCTGCTCGACGTACTTGTTGGTGAAGGTCTTGCTGACGTCGATCTTGGCGTTCGCCACGTCGGGCGATCCGACGCTGAACACCGCGAGCACGGCGTCAGCGCCCTTCGGGTCCATCTTGCCGGTCTCGGAGTACATCGGGATCGTGTTCTTGAGGGCCGCGAGATAGAGGTCCTTGTTCTTGCCGACCGTCTCCTCCGGCATCTTCGCCATGATCTCCTCAGGCGAGTGCGAGTGGATCCAGGCGAGCGTGCCCAGGATCGCGTTGGTGAGCGCCTGCGTCTCCTTCTCGTGGCCGGCAACCCAGGCCGCGGTCGAGTACAGCGCGCCGCCCGGATATTCGCCGCCGAACGTCTCGAGCGTATCCTTTTGCGTGCGGGTGTCCGAGAGGATGCGCAGATCCTTGTGGCTGCCCTGGAGCACGGTCACGGATGGATCGAGCATCACGGCGGCGTCGATCTGGCCCTGCTCCATGGCGGCGACCGCAGTGGCGCCGAGGCCGACGCCGATCACGGCGGTGCTGGCGGGATCCACGCCGTTCTTCTTCAGCATATACTTCAGGAAGAAGTCAGTGGAGGAGCCGGGCGCGCTGACGCCGACCTTCTTGCCGGCGAGGTCCTTGATCGACTTGATCTCGTTGGTGTGCGAGGGCGAAACCACCAGCACGAGGCCGGGATAGCGGTCATAGACGACGAACGCCTGAAGCTCCTGCTTCTTGGCCGCGAGGTTGACGCAATGGTCGAAATAGCCGGAGACCACGTCTGCGCTGCCGCCGAGCACGGCCTTGAGCGCGTCCGAGCCGCCCTTGAGGTCCACGAGTTCGACATTGAGGCCGGCCTTGTCGTATTCGCCGAGCTGCTTGGCCAGCACCGTGGGCAGGTAGCACAGGCAGGAGCCGCCGCCGATCGCGATGGTGACCTTGCTTTGCGCCGCGGCAAGACCGGTGGTGAGCGTCAGCGCGAGCAGCGCGCCCGCGAGCCTGGCTATCGTGTTCTTCATTGGTTTCCTCCGTTCGGCTGGCGGCACCATAGAGCAGCCGGACTGGCTTGAGAAGCAGGACCGAAGGCGCTGGCCATCGGCCTTTCGGCGCAATAGCATGAGCCCACAAGAACAATTCTTGATGGGGAGGATCATCCATGAATCGCCTTGCAATCGGACTGTCGATCGCCACCGCTTTTGCCGCCGGATGCGGCGCAACCCACCTGCTGCGGCCGGCGCTGGCCGCGGAGAACATCACTCCGCAAATCATCCACACCGGCGAGATGGAGGGCGACGCGCTCGGAAACGCCAACGCCGTCGGCTTCCGTTCCAAGATGTTCGCGAGTGCCGACGGCGCCACCATCTCGATCCAGGTCGGCAATGTGCCCAAGCACATGCATCCCAACACGAACGAGATCCAGTATATTTTGGAGGGCACCGGCACGATCTGGTTCGGCGACAAGGAGGTCACGGTGAAGCCGGGCGACCTCGTCATCATCCCGAAGGGGACGCCGCATGGCGGCACCAAGCCGATCAGCGGACAGGTCAAGGCCATCGCGATCAAGACGCCGCCGCAGGCCCCCGACGACACCAAGTTGCTGGATTGATCGATCCGGGGCTCGCGCGGCGCGCGGGCCCCTTGCGGCCTAGCCGCGTCCGTCCACGGTCGGGCGCCAGACCAGCAGTCTCCGCTCGACCAGCGTCACACCAAAATCGATCAGAATGACAAAGGCCGACAGCACGAACATGCCGGCGAACACCCCGGCGACGTCGAAGATGCCCTCGGCCTGCTGAATGAGATAGCCGAGCCCCGCCGCCGATCCCAGATATTCGCCGACGACCGCACCGACCACGGCAAAGCCCACCGACGTGTGCAGGGATGAGAACATCCACGACAGCGCCGAGGGCCAATAGACGTGCTGCATCAGCTGCCGCTCGCTCATGCCGAGCATGCGGCCGTTGTCGAGCACGGTGCGGCTGACCTCCTTGACGCCCTGATAGACGTTGAAGAACACGATGAAGAACACCAGCGTCACGCCGAGCGCGACCTTGGACCAGATGCCCAGTCCAAGCCACAGCGCGAAGATCGGCGCCAGCACGACACGCGGCAGTGCGTTGACCATCTTGACGTAGGGATCGAACACCGCGGCGACCAGCGGCTGGCGCGCGAACCAGAAGCCGATCAGCACGCCACCGGCCGATCCGATCACGAAGGCCAGGATCGATTCTGTCAGCGTGATGCCGAGATGCTTCCAGATCACACCGGACGAGAACCATTTGACGATCTGGGCGAAGACGTCGACCGGGTTGGAGAAGAAGAACGGCGGCAGCAGGATCTTGCCGAACACGGGCACGGTCGACAGCAATTGCCACAGCGCGAGGCAGACCACCGCGACCAGCACTTGCAGCGAGAGCAGCGTCAGCCGCGACATCACACAGCCTCCGCCGCTTGCGTGGACTGCGCATAACCCTTCATGACTTCGTCCTTGAGCACGCTCCAGATTTCGCGATGAAGCGCATGGAACTCCTGGTCCAGGCGCACCTCAAAAATGTCGCGCGGACGCGGCAGGCTCACGCGCCAGTCGCCGATGATGCGGGAGGACGGCCCCGTCGACATGATCACGACGCGGTCGGCGAGCGCGATCGCCTCCTCGAGATCATGGGTGACGAACAGCACGGCTTTGCGGTCGGCGTTCCAGAGGTCGAGCAGCAGGTTGCCCATCACCTGCCGGGTCTGCGCATCCAGCGGCCCGAACGGCTCGTCCATCAGCAGGATCTTTGGATCGCGGATCAGCACCTGCGCCAGAGCCACGCGCTTGCGCTGTCCACCCGAGAGCATGTGAGGATAGCGGTTGGCGAAGGCGCCCAAGCCAACCGAGGTCAGCCACTTTTGCGCCCGCGGCAGCGCCTCGCTGCGCGGCGTGCCGCTGACTTCGAGCCCGATCGCGACGTTGTCGAGCGCGGTCATCCAGGGGAACAGCGCATCGGCCTGGAACAGATAGCCGGCATCCCGGTTCAGCCCGGCAAGCGGCTGGTCGAATATCCTGACGCTCCCGGCAGCCGGCTTCAGCAGCCCGGCCGCGACGTTGAGCAGCGTCGATTTCCCGCAGCCGGTTGGGCCGACGATGGCGACGAACTCGCCCTCTCCGACCGTCAGATTCGCCTTCTCCACCGCCGTATAGACCCGCTCGTCCCCCAGCCGGAACGCGACCTTGGCATCTTCCAGCGCCACCGCCGTAAGCGTCGTCATGTATTCCCTCCGAACTTGGCCCGATGCCTTACCCGCTCGCGCAGCCAAGTTCAATCAAGCCGCCAAGCGTGCTACGCATGGGCCTCGTCATCCCCTGCCCCACGGGCGGGTTAGCGCAGTGAGCCCCGCCCGATGCCCTCCAGGCCGATGATTGGCTATGCCCACGTCACCAAGAGCTTCGGCGCGCTCAAGGCTGTGGACGATGTGTCACTCGACATCGCCGAAGGCGAGTTTGTTGCCGTCGTCGGCGGCTCGGGTTCGGGCAAGACGACGCTGCTGCGGCTCGCCAACCGCCTGATCGAGGCGGATGGCGGCGCGATCACGGTCGAGGGCGACGACGTGCAATCCGTCGATCCGGTCGCGCTGCGGCGCCGCATCGGCTACGTCTTCCAGAGCGGCGGGCTGTTCCCGCATCTGAGTGTCGCCGACAATATCGGGATCACGCCAAAACTGCTCGGCGTCCCTGCGGCGGATATCGCAACGAGGGTCGATGAGTTGCTCGAACTCGTGCAGCTCGACCGGTCCGCGCATCGCGAGCGGTTGCCGGATGCGCTCTCGGGCGGCCAGCGCCAGCGCGTCGGCGTGGCGCGGGCGCTTGCGGCAAGGCCCCGGATCGTACTGATGGACGAGCCATTCGGCGCGCTCGATCCCCTCACCCGCGATGCACTCGGCGACGATTTTCGCGAGCTGCACCGCAAGCTCGGCCTCACCACCGTGATGATCACCCACGACATGACGGAAGCGATCCTGCTCGCGGACCGCATCGCCGTAATGCGCGGCGGGAAGCTGCTGGCGCAGGGCACGCCAGTGGAGCTCTCGAAAAGCAATGACGCCTACGTGCTGGAGTTGCTGCGGACGCCGCGTCGCCAGGTCGAGCGATTGAACGCGCTGCTGCCACAGAGCGGGGCGGCATGAGCCTTTTCATCGATCCGCGCTGGGGCGAGGCGCTGGGGCATTTGCCCGACTATCTCGGCAACCACGTCCGGGTGAGTCTTGCCGCACTTGCGCTCGGCCTGATGGTCAGCCTGCCGCTGGCGATCCTGACTCGCAACCGCCCCACGCCGCGCGCCGTGCTGCTCGCGCTCGCCAGCATCGTGCAGACGGTGCCCGGACTGGCGCTGCTCGCGCTGTTCTATCCGCTCCTGCTGCTCGCGGCCTCCGTAACGCTGGCCTGGTTCGGCGTCTCCTTCTCCGCTTTCGGCTTCCTGCCGGCGATGCTGGCGCTGGCGCTCTATTCGATGCTGCCGGTGCTGCGCAATGGCATCACCGGCCTCAACGGCATCGATCCCGCGCTGATCGAGGCCGCGAAGGGCGTCGGAATGACCGCACCGCAGTCTCTGGTGATGGTCGAACTGCCGCTGGCTCTCCCGGTGATGATGGCTGGCATCCGTACCGCCGCAGTGTGGGTGATCGGCACCGCGACGCTGTCGACCCCGATCGGGCAGACCAGCCTCGGCAATTACATCTTTGCCGGGCTCCAGACCCAGAACTGGGTGTTCGTGCTGTTCGGCTGCTTTGCCTCGGCCCTGCTGGCGCTCGCCGTCGATCAACTGCTCGGGCTGATCGAGAGCGGCCTGCGCTGGCGCAACCGCGTGCGTACAGCGCTTGGCGCGGCCGGGATCGCCGCACTGGTCGTCGCAACATTGGTGCCGACGATGGAGCGCTCGTCACAGAACTATGTCGTCGGCGCCAAGACGTTTGCCGAGCAGTATGTGCTGTCGGCGCTGATGCGGGACCGGCTGCAGGCGGCCGGTCTTTCCGCCGTCGCACGATCCGGTCTCGGCTCGAGCGTGATCTTCGAGGCGTTGAAGGCCGGCGATATCGATCTCTATGTCGATTATTCCGGCACGCTCTGGGCCAATCAGCTTCACCGCACGGACATCAAGCCGCGCGCGGAGCTGCTGGCGGAGCTGCAGACAACGCTTGCGAAGGAGAACATCACGCTGCTGGGCGAGCTCGGATTCGAGAACGCCTATGCGCTGGTGATCCCGAAGAAGCGCGCCGAGGCACTTGGCATCCGCACCATCGCCGATCTCGCCGCGCATGCTTCGACCCTGTCGATCGCCGGCGACTATGAGTTCTTCTCGCGACCCGAATGGGCGGCGCTGCAAAAGGCCTATGGCCTCTCGTTCCGCGCCCAGCGCCAGATGCAGCCGGACTTCATGTATGCGGCCGTCGCCAGCGGCGAGGTCGATGTCATCGCGGGCTACACCAGCGACGGGCTGATCGCAAAATACGATCTCGTTGCGCTCGACGATCCCAGGCACGCGATCCCGCCCTACGACGCCATCCTGCTGCTGGCCCCGAAACGGGCCGGCGACGAGCGGTTGCAGGCCGCACTGAAACCGCTGCTCGGCAAGATCGACATCGCGACCATGCGCGAAGCCAATTTACGCGCCGCCGGCAATGATGCGAATTCGTCGCCGGATGCGGTGGCGAAATGGCTGTGGGAGAAGGTGGGTGGGCGGTAAGCCGCGCCATTCATTCGATGTCGTCCTGGCGAAGGCCAGGATCCATCACCCCCCACAAGGCAATTGTCGAAGTCCGATAGCCACGATTTCGTTGGAACCAACACATTTTGCCAACGATAAATCACGCGGTATGGGTCATGGCCTTCGCCAGGACGACGTTGGAGAGACGCTACAACCCTCTGATCATCCCCGCATCGATCAGCAGCCGGTTCAGCCGGCGCGCTTCGGCCCCGTCCTTGCAACCGTAGAATATGCCCTTGCAGCGGAGCATGATCTCCTTCTGCTCAGCGAAGGACGGATCAAGCGGGATGCCGGCAGCTTCCTGGATGACCAGCGGCAGATACGGGCCATCGACCGTGTCCATCACGGCCTCGCTCTTCACCGGCTCGAAATTGACGGCGTCGATCGCGTAGTAGGTCGCGTAAAGACGTGGGTCGTAGGCGTCGAGCTTCTTGCCGAGAGCGCCCTCGTCGAGCCCGGGCTCGAGGATAGCAGGCGCGAATTCCGGCTGGTGATCGCCGTAGCGCACGATCAGGAAGGGCTCGCCGGGAAATTTCTTCTTCAGGCTCGCGAGAAAAGCCTTGTATTGCTCGGCGCTCATCGCCTGCCGGCGCAGATATTCGTCGATGGAGGGCACATTGCCCGGTGCGCGCCAGTTCGGCAGCAGATCCGGGCGGAAGCGCGTCTCCCAGGGGAAATGATTGGCGCCGAGATAGATGAAGGTGAACAGCGGCTTGTTCGGCGTTCGCTCACCCATCAGCCGGAGCGCCTTGTCGTAGAAGAAGCTATCCGGCTCGACATCCTTGGCGCCGAGATCCTTGGAATCGAGGAAGCGTTCGATGCCGGTCGTCACCTGAAAGCTGCGCGCGGCCATGAAGCCGCCATGGGCGGGGTAGAGCGACATCGTATCGTAGCCGCAGCGGCGCAGCGCCAGCGGCAGGCCGCGCTCGACGCGGCCCGTCGCGATGCGGGTCACGAAATAGGCGAAGCGGCCGAACGAGCGCGACGACAACCCTGCGAGCACATTGTATTCGGTGAACCAGCTCGGCCCGCCATTGCTCTCGGCCAGAAACGCGCGCTCCTTGCCGTCCCAGGATTTGAAATGGCTGCCGTAGCCCGGCGGCACCTTGATGCCCTGCGCAGCGCGGATGTCGAAGCTCGATTCATCATGGACCATGATGATGTTCGGCCGCCGGCCGGCGGGATGGCAGGCATCGACCAGCGGCATGTTGAGCCGTTCGTTGGTCGAAGCCGTCGACTCCATGAAGCCGTATTGCGCGAAGTCGGAGACCGCGCTGACGCCGGAGCGGAAGAACTTCGAGAGATAGCCGTCGTCGTAATAGCCGCGCCAGGCCTCGTCCGGATGATAGAGCGAATAGCCGACCAGCGCGGCGAGGCAGGCGAGCTTGCAGGCGAGCGCCGGCAGCCTACGGATGCGGAATGGGTCGAGCCACCACAGCGCATACATCAGCGGCAGCGTGACGAGGCCGGCCCCGATCACCGACCAGCGCAAATTCGGGAAGATCGTGAACAGGAACGCCACCGTGTCGCGGTCGATCATCATCAGGTCGATGAAGTTCACCGTCATCTGCACGACGTCGTGCTTCAGCCGTGACAGCAGCACCAGCACCACGACCAGGGTCAGCGACAGCGCACCCGAGAGCGCCGGCCGCCGCAGCAGTGTGATCCAGAAGAAGTTGAGGATGCCCCAGGCCAGCACGAAGGAGAGCCGTGCGCCGAAATCCGTCTCGGTCTCGTACATAAGGACGAGCGCAGCGAGATGCGGCGCCGCAACGGCGAGCAGCCGCCAGATGCCGAGCGCGGCGACGCTCGCCAGTACGGCGGTCGTGGCAGAAGGACCTGGATTGGGCGCGGACGCCATCGACGACACGCAACTGCTGGTCCGGCACGGTGATGCCGAGCCGGCTGACCGGGCCTGCGGCGTTCGGCGCAGCCGGAAGGCCTGCACCGTGTCATAAAACTGTAATTGAACGGTCACGGACAAGCAACGCGTGTCGCGATCCGACCTTCGCTTAATGTTAGCGGAAGCCGATTGGTCTCCGCGCCCAACTCGTCCCCAGGGAAATCCCGCAGTGCAGAACCGACTTGCAGTCTAGTCGAGGCCCTCGACGCTGACCAGGCGGGCAGAACTGCAAGCGTCCCGGACCGCTTTGAGTCCCTGGTAGGTCGCGCCTGTGTAGAACGCCTCCCAGGCTGCGACGGATGGGAATTCCAGCAGAACGATCCTGCGGGGCTGCCAATCTCCCTCGTAAACCTTGTGGGCGCCCCCGCGCGCCAGATATCTGGCTCCAGCGGCCTCCAGGGCGGGCTTCACGCCCAACATAAAGCTTTGGTACTGCTGTAAATCCCTGATCTCGACGTCGAAAATCACATAAGCCGGCATCTCAAGACGCTCCCACGATCGGAAATCGATCACCTGTCTGGCAATGGTCTCACCTCAGAGGCTCAGCCCTGCGGCAGCAGCCCGAGCCGCTTGGCGATGATGCGGTCGACCACACGCTTGGGCAGCGTGGCCGTCATCAAATGTCGCATCCGGTCCGGCGTGATCTGGTAGCGAACCTTGGGCCTCTCAGCGGTGAGCGCCTCCAAAACGACCTCGGCGATCCGCTCGGCCGGCAGCCCGGTCTCGCCGAGCTTCATCATGAACGTCATGACCTTGTTCAACGCCGGCAGATAAGGCGAGTTCTGGTAGACCGAGAGATCGATCTGTTCGGCCTTGCTCCAGATCGGCGTCTTCACCGCGCCGGGGGCGACGATGATGACGTCGATGCCGAACAGCATCAATTCGCGGCGCAAGCTCTCCGACAGGCCTTCGATGGCATGCTTGGAGGTGCAGTATGGCGCCAACAACGGATTGCCGTTCTTGCCGGCGACCGAGCTGATCATCACGATCCGGCCCTTCGGCCCCTTCAGCGAGGGGTCGGCGCCGAGCAGCGGCCCGAAAGCCTGCGTCGCGATGACAGGGCCGATGACGTTGATGTCCATCTGGCGCCGGAAATCATCGGCCGACAGCTCGAGCACGGGACCGGCGACCGCGACGCCGGCATTGTTGACGAGACCGGCCAGCGTCTCCCCGCTCAGCGCCTCGCGGACTTTTCGCGCAGCCGCGAGGACCGCCGCCTCGTCGGTGACGTCGAACAGCAGCGGCGTGAAGTTCGTACCGAACTCGCCCGTGAGCCGATCAGCATCGGTCTGCTTGCGGACGCTTCCGAAAACGCGATAGCCGCGCCCGACCAGAAATTTAGTAATGGCCCAGCCGATACCGGTGGACGCGCCGGTGATGACAACGGATCGCATGGTCTTCCCCCCAAGAGCTCCCGCGATCATGCAGGGGAAAGGGGCCGGCGCGCAATGCCGCCACCGGTCAAGGAGACGCCGCAGATGTCAGTTCTTAAGGTGAAGCGAGGCGCGAACGTCGCGACGCGAGATTGATTGCATCATGAAGATCTGGATGAAGAGCGGAATCCTTGACCCTGAAGACGCTGGGCTTTTGAGGATCGGGAGCTTCCAAAAAAAACCTGAGAAACAACACCAGACCAAGAATGTGGTTTAAGCGTCAGTTCTTCGTGCTCAGGAAGCACTTCGGCTCGCGAAGAATTTGAATGAAGCAGCAATGCTTCGCGCGAGACGAAAAGAGCGAGACCGCTGGTTGCGATCTCGCTCGAATATAGCCGCGAAAGATTTAAGAATTGGTTTGGCGAGCGAAGCTTGTGTTTTCGCTCGCGTGTCCGGATGCGGCGTAACCGATACGCCGTATCCGAACGGCGCCGACTTAGTTCTTCGACTTGTCGACCAGCGCGCCCTTCTTGATCCAGGGCATCATGTCGCGCAGCTTGGCGCCGACTTCCTCGATCGGGTGCTCGGCGAGCTTGGCGCGGGTCGCCTTGAACGAGGTCTGGTTGACCTTGTTCTCGAGCATCCAGTCGCGGGCGAACTTGCCGGACTGGATGTCGTTCAGAACCCGCTTCATCTCCTTCTTGGTCTCGTCGGTGACGATGCGCGGACCGGTGACGTACTCGCCGTACTCCGCGGTGTTGGAGATCGAGTAGTTCATGTTGGCGATGCCGCCTTCATAGATCAGGTCGACGATCAGCTTCACCTCGTGCAGGCACTCGAAATAGGCCATCTCCGGCGCGTAGCCGGCTTCGACCAGCGTCTCGTAGCCGCCCTTGATCAGTTCGACCAGGCCGCCGCAGAGCACAACCTGCTCGCCGAACAAGTCGGTCTCGCACTCTTCCTTGAAGGTGGTCTCGATGATGCCGGCACGGCCGCCGCCGACGGCGGAGGCGTAGGACAGGCCGAGGTCGTGGGCGTTACCCGAGACGTCCTTGGCGATCGCGATCAGGCAGGGCACGCCGCCGCCGCGCTGATATTCCGAACGCACGGTGTGGCCGGGGCCCTTCGGCGCGATCATGAGAACGTCGAGGTCGGCGCGCGGGTCGAGCAGGTTGAAGTGGACGTTGAGACCGTGCGCGAAGACGAGAGCCGCGCCCTTCTTCATGTTGTCGTGCAGGTGCTCGCGGTAGATGTCGCCCTGGAGCTCGTCCGGGGTCAGCATCATGACCAGGTCGGCCCATTTGGCGGCCTCGGCGACTTCCATCACCTTGAAGCCGGCAGCTTCCGCCTTCTTGGCCGAGGCCGAACCCTTGCGGAGCGCAATCGCCACTTCCTTGACGCCGGAATCCTTCAGATTCAGCGCATGGGCGTGGCCCTGGCTGCCATAGCCGACGATGACGACCTTCTTGCCCTTGATCAGGTTCAGGTCGGCGTCGCGATCGTAATAAACACGCATGGTCGTTTCCTCGTTCAGGGGCCGGAATCGGCCGTTGGTCAGGTCTTGTCAGTCAGGTCTCGGACGATGAAATTTGCGGATTTCGGGGGCTGTCTAGAGCATTTTCGGCCCCCTGGGAAACCCGTTTCTGCATGGAAAGCTGGGGCATCATGCATCCATGACGACGGGATAGAGAGAGGCCAGCAGCAGGATCGCCATCAGGATATTGAAGGCGCGGACCATCCGCACGGAGGTCAGGACCGGCCGCAGGGCGGTGCCGAAGAAGGCCCAGACTACCGTCGAGACCGTGCCCACAAGCAGGCTGATCAAGGTCTGGATCGCGATGTTGAGCGGGAATTGGGCGATAGCCGCATAGGCGGTGATGGTGCCGATCACGATCACCCAGCCTTTCGCGTTGATCCATTGGAACATGGCGGCCCCCAGGAAGGTCATCGGGCCGCGGCCGTCTCCCTCGCCCGGCTTGGCCGGACCCGAGAAAGCGATCACGGCGGCCAGGTAGAGCAAGTAGGCGGCGCCGGCATATTTCAAGATGGTCTGCAGGATCGGATAGGCCAGGAACACCGTGCCAAGCCCGAGGCCGACCGCTGCAATCATGAAGGCGAAGCCGATAACGACGCCGGCGATGTGGGGAATCGTGCGCCGGAAGCCATAAGTCAGCCCCGAGGACAGCAGCATGATGTTGTTCGGCCCAGGCGTGAAATACATCACGGCCATGAAGGCGAGGAAGGCATACAGCAGCGATTGGGACATGCTCACCTCACGCGGCCTTCGGCTGTGGTTTTCTGGAGTACCGCCTCGGGGCGCTTCGCCAGCACCATCACCGCGATACCGCCGATCACCGTGAGCATGCCGGCAAGGCGCAGCGGACCGAACCGCTCGCCGAACACGATGCTGGACGCGGCCGATCCGACGAACGGCACCAGCAGCGCGAATGGCACCACTTGCGCGGGGGGATAGTCACGCAGCAACCGGCCCCACAGCCAATAGGCGATGCTCGTGGAGATGCCGCCGATCAACAGCAGGCAAATGAGTCCGGTGAGCGACATGTGGATCAGGGACTGCCAGGTCGGCGTCGGTCCATTGACGACCAGCGTGAGCGCGAACAGCGGGACCGCCGTGGCGAGGCACAACCAGGCGAACAGATCGAACATCGGCACGCCGCGGGCGCCGCGCAGCAGGATATTGCCGACCGCAAAGCTGACCGGCGCGATCATCAGCACGGCGAACGCACCGACGCTGAAATCATAGCCGACCGTGCCGCAGATCATCAAAAGACCGATTGCTGCGATGACGATGCCCAGCGTCTGCACCGGCGTCGGCCGCTCGCCGAATGCGATCGCGGCAAAGCCGATGGTGAACAGCGCCTGGCTCTGCACGACGACGCTGGTCAGCCCCACCGGCACGCCATGGGCGATGCCGTAGGCCTGGCTCAGAAACTGGCCGAGAAAGAGCGTGAAGCTGATCGCAATCAGCAGCGACCAGGCGACCTTGGGCTTGCGAATGAACAGGCACGGGACCGCGGCAATGGTGAAGCGCATCGCCGTCATCAGTTCCGGCGAAAACTCGTCGAGCGCGATCCGGCTTGCCACGAAGGCAAGCCCCCAGATGATCGCCACCAGGATGGCGATGAGGATGTCGGCCGGCTTCATTGTCGTTCCCGGTTCTGCCCTGTCGTGCAGCCCTGTTTGTTGTTCTGGTCGAGCCTTGCTCGCCGGCCTTTACGTGGAAGAATTGGGTTTCCGCAGCAGATAAGTGCCGTGCATCGGGGCGTGGTAATCGGCCGAGACCAGCGTGAAGCCGACGTCGGCCAGCATCCGCTCCATGACCCAGCCAAAAGTGGAATACTCGTCGCGCATGTGGGTGACGACGCTTTCACGCGGGACATCGTGGTTCTTGATCTCAAAGTCGGCCCATTGCTCGACGTCGCGCTCGAGCGCATCGGGCATCGATGCGTAGACGATGTCGCGCAAATAGAACGTGGCACCGGGCTTGAGCGCGCGATAGATCCGCGACATCGCCACCGCCTTCCAGAAATCCGGCAGATGGTGCAGCGTGAACTCGCTGACGATCAGGTCATAGGATTCCGGTCGGTAGGCGAAGCTGAGCAGGCCGGCGGACTGCGTGCGCACGGGCGCCTTGCGGTCGCGCGCGTAGATCTCGGCGAGCGCCAGCATCGCGGGCGAGATGTCGATGGCGTCGACCTCGGCGCCCATCAGCGCAGCCTCGGTCGCGAGCACGCCGTTGCCGCAACCGATGTCGGCGATGCGCCAGCCGCGCTGGACGCCAAGCATTTTCAGCGCGGCGCGCGCCCGTAGATCGGCATCGTCGTGGCTGTCGTAGATCGACGCCACAGCCGGCCCGATCCCCATCCGGTTCCGCTCGTTGTAATACCAGTCGCGCGCCAGCATGGCTCACATTCCTTCAGGCCCGCGACCGATCGCGGCAACACCGGTGCGCGACACTTCGACGAGGCCAAGCGGACGCATCAGGTCGATAAACTGATTGATCTTGTCGGTATTGCCTGTGATCTCGAACACAAAGCTCTCGGTGGTGGCGTCAATCACGCGGGCGCGGAACGCATCCGCCAGCCGCAGCGCCTCGACGCGATGCTCGCCCTCTCCGCGCACCTTCACCATCGCCAACTCGCGCTCGATCGAGCGCTTGGTCAGCGTCATGTCGACGACGCGATAGACCGGGATCATGCGGTCAAGCTGATGCTTGATCTGCTCGATCACCATCGGCGTACCCGTGGTGACGATGGTGATGCGCGAGAGATGCTTCTGGCTCTCGGTCTCCGAGACCGTGAGGCTCTCGATGTTGTAGCCGCGCCCCGAGAACAGGCCGATGACGCGCGCGAGCACGCCGGGCTCGTTCTGCACGAGCACCGAAAGCGTGTGCGTCTCGTTCGGGTCGTGGCGCTCCTCGATGAAATAGGCGGATGCGGGCTGGTTCATTGTCGTCCCCTTCATTCTCGTCGTTACGCCGTCGCCCGATGAGCGACCGGCGCATCCGTTCCGACCCAACCGTGGAACAGATCGAAATCGATATTGCCGCCGGACAGCACGAGACCGACGCGCTTGCCCGACAATCTTTTCTTTTCCTGAAGCGCCGCAGCGAGCGCGGCGGCGCCGGCGCCTTCGGCGAGATTGTGCGTGTCGGTCCAGAGCGCACGGATCGCGAGCGCGATCTCATCGTCCGTCACCTGGACGATACGCGAGGCGCCCTTGAGGATGACCGCGAGCGCTTCCGGATCGGGAATCCGCGTCGCCATGCCGTCCGCGAGCGTGTTGCTGGTCTCGGTCGTCACGACGTGGCCCGCCGCGAACGACAGCGCGTAGGACGGCGCCTCGGTCGATTGCACGCCGACGATCTCGGTCTTCAGGCCGAGCAGATCGCGCGCCATGATGCAGCCGCAGATCCCCGAGCCTTGCCCGATCGGCACATAGAGGATGTCGAGATCAGGCGTGGTCCGGAGCAATTCGAGCGCATAGGTCGCCACGCCCAGCACCAGGTCCGTATGGAACGACGGCACCATGTGCAGCCCGGCAAACTGCGCGTGGCGTCCGGCTTCCTCGCGTGCGGCCTGAAAGTCCTCGCCATGCTCAACGAGCTCGGCGCCAAACGCCTTCATCGCCCGGTTCTTCTCAACCGAATTGCCGCGCGGCACATAAATCACGGCAGGCACGCCATGGCGGCTCGCCGCAAAGGCGAGGCTCTGGCCATGATTGCCGCGCGTCGCCGAAATGATGCCCGGAATGTTCGGCCGTTCGCGCTTCAGCCGATCGAGATAGACGAGCCCGCCGCGCACCTTGAAGGCGCCCGTCGGCGTGTGGTTCTCGTGCTTGACCAGAACTTGCGTGCCGAGCCGCTCGGCGAGCAGCGGCCAGGCGTGCGCCGGCGTTGCCGGCACCGCCTGCCCCACGATCGCATGTGCGCGTTCGAGCTCCTTCAGGTCGAACATTTTACCTTCCCATCAACCATCTCTCGCGACTGTCATCCCCGCGAAGGCGGGGATCCAGTATTCCAGAGGCCCCCGAGGGCGATCGAGAGGCCGCGGCGTACTGGATCGCCCGGTCAAGCCGGGCGATGACAGCTGAATTTGTGACGATCACGCTCACACCAGCGCCTTGCCGCCGGCGAACGCCTTTGCGGTGGCTTCGTCGTTCGCCTGCTCCGGCAACAGCATCTCGTTGTGCGCCTTGCCGGAGGGAATCATCGGGAAACAGTTTTCGAGCGACGCGACACGGCAGTCGAACAGCACGGGGCGCTTGACCGAGATCATCTCCTGGATGGCGCCGTCGAGATCGCCGGGCTTGTGCACCTGGATGCCGACCCCGCCATAGGCTTCCGCGAGCTTGACGAAGTCCGGCATCGCCTCCGAGTAGGAATGCGACAGGCGGTTGCCGTGGAGCAGCTGCTGCCACTGCCGCACCATGCCCATATACTGGTTGTTCAGGATGAAGATCTTGATCGGCAGCTCGTACTGCACCGCCGTCGACATCTCCTGCATCGTCATCTGCACCGAGGCATCGCCCGCGATGTCGATGACGAGGCTGTCGGGATGGGCAACCTGCACGCCGACCGCGGCCGGCAAGCCGTAACCCATGGTGCCGAGACCGCCCGAGGTCATCCAGCGATGCGGCTCCTCGAAGCCGTAGAACTGCGCGGCCCACATCTGATGCTGGCCGACCTCGGTGGTGATGTAGGTGTCCTTGCCGCGCGTCGCCTCGAACAGGCTCTGGATCGCATGCTGCGGCAGGATGACGTCGTTGCTCTTCCTGTAATAGAGCGAGTTGCGGGCGCGCCACTGCGCGATCTGCTGCCACCACGCCTTGATGTCGGGCTTCTTCGCCTCCGCCTTGAACACCTGGAGTATGTCGCCGAGGATGTTGCCGCAGTCGCCGATGATCGGCACGTCGACGCGGATGTTCTTGTTGATCGAGGACGGGTCGATGTCGATGTGGATCTTCTTCGAGCCCGGCGAGAACGCGTCGACGCGGCCGGTGATGCGATCGTCGAAGCGCGCGCCGACGCACAGCATGACGTCGCAATCATGCATGGTCATGTTGGCTTCGTAGGTGCCGTGCATGCCGAGCATGCCGAGCCAGCTCTTGCCCGACGCGGGATAGGCGCCGAGGCCCATCAGGGTCGAGGTGATCGGGAAACCGGTGACCTCGACCAATTCGCGCAGCAGCCTGGTTGCCTCGGGGCCGGAATTGATCACGCCGCCGCCGCTGTAGATCACGGGGCGCTTGGCGCCTGCGAGCAGGGCCACGGCCTTGCGGATCTGCGTCGCATCGCCCTTCACCCGCGGCGCGTAGGAGCGATGCACGTCGGACTTGCGCGGCGGATGATAGGTGCCGGTCGCGAACTGCACGTCCTTGGGCACGTCGACGAGCACCGGACCCGGTCGACCCGTGGTCGCAACGTAAAACGCCTCGTGCAGCACCTTTGCGAGATCGTTGACGTCGCGCACCAGCCAGTTGTGTTTGGTGCAGGGGCGCGTGATGCCGACGGTGTCGCATTCCTGGAACGCGTCGTTGCCGATCAGATGCGTCGGCACCTGGCCGGAGATGCAAACCAGCGGGATCGAGTCCATCAACGCGTCGGTGAGCGGCGTCACCATGTTGGTGGCGCCGGGACCGGAGGTCACCAGTGCGACGCCCGGCCTCCCGGTCGAACGCGCATAGCCCTCGGCGGCGTGGCCCGCGCCCTGCTCGTGGCGAACCAGGATGTGCTGGACTTCGCTCTGCTGAAAGATCTCGTCGTAGATCGGGAGCACCGCGCCGCCGGGATAGCCGAAAATGTCGGTCACGCCATGATCGATGAGCGCGCGGACGATCATCGCGGCGCCGGTCATCTGGTTCGGATCGTGGCTCTTGTCGCTCATTGGCTTGCTCCGGATGCGCTGTTGTCAGCGGCTTCGTTCGTGTCGGTTCGGGAAATAAAAAAGGCCCCGAAGAGGGCCCCATGCACACCGCCTGTCATGTGGATGGCAGCTAGCCACCCCCGGCGGTGTGCCTGGGTACGACGGCGATAAGGAGTTTGGTAATAATATTACGCATGGCAGGTGCCCGGCTTCCCAAAGGTTGCGCGAAACATAGCGGCCAGCGCCCTGATGTCAAGGCAATGCGACCGTTCCCGCGCGATTTTGGCAGTGTAGCGGTGTTCCCAGGGTTGAGCGAGAGGTAAATTCGCGACCCGAGGCACAAAAGCGTGTCAGCCGGAGCCCCGTGCCGCATTCACCATCGCCGCCAGCCAGCCCTTCGTCTCCTCCGGCTTCACCCACTCGAATTCGGGCAATTGGTGCCGGAACCAGGTGAACTGCCGCTTGGCGTAGTGGCGGGTGTCGGCGCGGCCGATGGTGGCCGCCTGCTCCAGGCTGAGCTCACCGCGCAGATGCCGGATCAGGGCCGGCACACCATGAGCCTTCATCGCCGGCAGCAGCGGATCGAGATTTCGGGCGGCGAGACGCTCGACCTCGCGCAAGGCGCCAGCGCCCAGCATGGCGTCGAAGCGGGCGTCGATGCGGGCATAGAGCTCATCGCGCTCGGGCGCGATGAACACGGCGCGAAAACTGTCCTTCGGCAGCAGCGGCGGCTGGCCCTCATGGTGCCAGTCCAGCAACGAACGGCCGGTGGCTTCGACCACTTCGAGCGCGCGCGCGATGCGCGTGCGATCGCGCAGGTTCAATCGTTCGGCGGCTCGAGGATCGGCGGCTGCGAGTTCCGCGTGCAGCGCCTCCACGCCGTTCCGCTCCAGCCGCGCCCGAACGTCCTCGCGCACCTCGGCGGGAATTGGCGGTACCACGGAAAGGCCCGCCGTCAGCGCCTTGAAGTACAGCCCGGTGCCGCCGATGAAGATCGGCAGGCGGCCTTTGGCTTGCGCCTCTTCAAGCGCCTTCGCCGCGTCGCTCACCCAGGCACCAGCCGAAAAATTCACGGCCGCATCGACATGGCCGTACAGGCGATGAGGCACCTGCGCCTCGTCGCCATCTGTGGGACGCGCGGTGATGATGCGGAGGTCGCGGTAGACCTGCATGGAATCGGCATTGATCACGACCCCGCCCGCAGCGAGCGCAAGCTCCAGCGCCAGCGCCGACTTGCCGCTGGCGGTCGGGCCTGCGATAAGCACCGCCTTGCCAACATGCCTTCTGCCGACTTGCCCCTCGCTCACGAAAACCTCACATGTCCCTCGTCGCCACGCTGATCTGCAACCCGAATAATCCCGCGCTCGACTCGACCATCGTCGACGGCGCCCGCGCTGTGCTGCCTCAGGCAGCTCCCGCGCACTGGCTGTTCGACGGGGTTGCAGTCGATATCCCCTTCGGTGCCGACAGTAACCTCGAAGGCGACCGTCACGCCATCGAGCAGCGGCTCCGCGAGCTTCGCGGCGACCTGCCCATCGACATCGTCGTGCAGCCAGTCGGCTTCCGGCGCAAGAAGCTTTTTCTCGCCGACATGGATTCCACCATGATCGGCCAGGAATGCATCGACGAGCTCGCCGATTTCGTCGGCGTGAAGGCCCATGTGGCCGCCATCACCGAACGCGCGATGCGCGGCGAGGTCGAGTTCGAGCCGGCGCTGCGCGAGCGCGTCGCGCTGCTCAAGGACCTCCCCGCCAGTGCCGTCGACGAGGTGCTGGCGAAGCACATTACACTGACCCCGGGTGGCCGCGAACTGGTCGCGACCATGCGCGCCCATGGCGCCTATGCCTGTCTCGTCTCCGGCGGCTTCACGCTGTTCACCAGCGCGGTCGCCACCAGGATCGGCTTCCAGGAGAACCGCGCCAACGAGCTCGTGGTCCGCGACGGCAAGTTCACCGGCGAGGTGAAGGAGCCGATCTTGGGGCGCGCTGCAAAGCTCGCGACCCTGGTGGATCTGATGGAGTCGTTCGATCTCGACGACATCGACTCGCTGGCGGTCGGCGACGGCGCCAATGATCTCGCGATGATCCAGGCGGCGGGACTGGGCGTGGCGTATCATGCGAAGCCCGCGGTAGCCGCGGCGGCGGCGGCGCGGATCGACCATGGCGATCTCACCGCGCTGCTGTATGCGCAGGGGTATCGACGCGAGGAGTTCGTGGAGGCTTAGTCTCCTCTCCGCTGTCATCACCCGCGAAAGCGGGTGATCCAGTTTCCAGGGCGAGGATACGGAAAAGCCGCGGCGTACTGGATGCCCCGCTTTCGCGGAGCATGACAGTGAATGTGTGGCGACTCGGTCCTTACTGCACGCTCAACGCCACGAAGCGCAGCTCGCCGTCGGCGTTCGACACCAGCAGCAGCACCGATTTCTTGCCGTCCTTCTTGAGCTGGTCGACCCGTTTCTGAATGTCGGCGCCGCTGGAAACGCCCTCCTGCGCGACTTCAACGATGACGTCGCCGGCAGAGAGGCGCTTCTCGGCGGCATCCGAATTGGCATCGACATTGGTGACGACAACGCCCTTGACGGTGTCCTTGATCTTGTAGCGTGCACGCAGATCCTTGCTCAGCGCCGCGAGATCGAGGCCGAGCGCCTTCTGTGTCACAGTCTTTTCAGGCGCGGGCTCGTCGGTCTTCACTGCGGCCTGCACCTTCTCGGGATCCTGCAACCGGCCGAGCGTGACCTTCTTGGTCTCCTCCTGACCCTTGCGGATGATGACGACGTCGACTTCCTTGCCGACCGCCGTGTCGGCGACCACGCGAGAGAGATCCTTGGGGTCCTTGACGTCCTTGCCGTCGAACTTGACGACGACGTCGCCGGGCTCGATGCCGGCCGGCTTGGCCGGGCCCTTGTCGTCGATGCCGGCAACCAGCGCACCGCGCGGCGGCTTGATGTTCAGGCTCTCGGCGATCTCGTCAGTGACGCTCTGGATGCGCACGCCCAGCCAGCCGCGGCGCAATTCGCCGAACTGGCGGAGCTGGTCGACGACACCCGCGACCGTCTTTGACGGTACGGCGAAGCCGATGCCGATCGAGCCGCCGGAGGGCGAGATGATCAGCGTGTTGACGCCGATGACGTCGCCATCGAGGTTGAACAGCGGACCGCCGGAATTGCCGCGATTGATGGAGGCGTCGGTCTGAATGTAGCTGTCATAGGGACCCGAGGAGATGTCACGGTTCTTCGCCGAGACGATACCGGCCGTCACGGTGCCGCCGAGGCTGAAAGGATTGCCGATCGCGACGACCCAGTCGCCGAGGCGCAGCTTGTCGGAATCGCCGAACTTCACCGACACCAACGGCTTCGACGGCTTGAACTTGAGCACGGCAAGGTCGGTCTTCTTGTCGACGCCGACCAGCTCGGCCTTGATCTTGGTGCCGTCGTTGAGGATGACGTTGATCTCGTCGGCGTCCGCGATGACGTGGTTGTTGGTGACGACGACGCCTGATGTGTCGATGATGAAGCCGCTTCCGAGCGAGTTGGTCTTGCGCGGCGCCGGGCTGTTCTCGCCGCCCTTGCTGCCGCCGCCGGGACCCTTGCGATTCTTGAAGAAGTCGTCGAAGAACTCCTCGAAGGGCGAACCGGGCGGCAATTGCGGCATGGCATTGCCGCCGCCCCCGCCCTTGGCTTCGACGGTCTGCGAGGTCGAGATGTTGACGACCGCGTCGATCACCTTTTCGGCGACGTCGGCGATGCCATCCGGTCCGCGCGCATAGGCCGGTGTGCCGAGTGCGCTGAAAACGCCCACGGCGAGCGCGGCCAGCCCTAAGCGCAAACGGGTCGGGGCAATGGTGGCAGCGGTCATTGTGATCTCCAGGAAACAAGGATTCGACGTCAAGACTGCGCTCGAACGGGGGGACGGCGCAAGCGCGGACCTTAACGGGCCTCAAGACCCGGATAATAAGGCGAAAACCGGTCCCTCGCCTTCACTTTGGCGTTGGTGCGACGGTTAAATTGGACGTCGCATAACCCAGATCAGGATCAGGCCGGCCACGGCCGAACCAATGCCGACCGCCCGCAGGATATTGTCCGGCGTGGCCATCGCGCTTTTCATGGCCTTGCGCATCCAGGCCGGGCTCGCCGCGAACATCAAGCCTTCCAGCACGAACAGGATGCCCAAACCGATGAGGAAGTCGGTGAACGCAATGGACCTCATCGGATTGGAACCTCCCGTTGTGCTGTTCTTGTCTGGACGAAGGGCGGCCAGACCTGCCGCCCTTGTCTCGCTTACGGCTTCGCTGGCGTCGTAGTCGCCGTCTTGCCGGACGGGTTACCAAAGAACCGGAAGAAATCCGAGTCCGGCCGCAGCAGGAAGCGGGTGTCGTTCGCGCGCAGCCCGGTCTCATAGGCCGCCATCGAGCGGTAGAAGGCGAAGAAATCCGCATCCTTGCCGTAGGCTTCGGCGAACAGACGGTTGCGCTCGGCATCGCCGACGCCGCGCGTCTGCTCGGCCAGCGACCTTGCATCCGCCTCGATCACGGTCGCCTCGCGGTCGGCCTTGGAGCGGATCTCCTGTGCCTTCTGGCCGCCCTGCGCGCGGAACTCGGCGGCTTCGCGCTCGCGTTCCGTCTTCATGCGCAGATAGACCGCCTGGCTGTTCTGCTCGGGCAAATCGGCGCGGCGGATCCGGACGTCGACGACCTGGATGCCGTAGCCGTCGGCCTCGTGGTCGAGCTGATCGCGGATGCGCTGCATCAGCTTCTCGCGGTCGTCGCGGACCACGTTGATGAAGGTCACCTCGCCGAGAACGCGGCGCAGCGCCGCGTTCAAGAGCGTGGTGAGCTGGATGTTGGCGGCCTGGATCGAGCCGATGCTCTGATAGAAGCGCAACGCGTCCTTGATGCGGTAACGCGCGAAGGCGTCGACCACGAGCCGCTTTTGGTCGGACGCGATCGCTTCCTGCGACGGGTTCTCCAGATCGAGGATGCGTTTATCGATGTTGATCACCGAATTCCACGGCGCCTTGAAGTGCAGGCCGGGAGCGGTGACGACGTCGACGGGCTTGCCGAACTGCAGCACGATGGTCTGCTCGGTCTGCGCCACCGTGAACAGGGACATGTAGCCCACGATCACGACGAGCAGGAGGCCGAGCAGCGTGGCGATGCCTGTAACCGGAGATCTCATCGGTTGCCTCCGGTCGTCTGCTGGCCGGCTGCAGGTGGCCGCTTGGTCGTCAATTCGCTGAGCGGCAGATAAGGCACGACGCCCTGGCCCGACTGGCCGCCGTCATAGATCAGCTTTTCCGAGCCACCGAGCACGCGCTCCATCGTCTCCAGATAAATCCGTTCACGCGTCACGTCGGGCGCCTTCTTGTATTCCTCGTAAACCTTCAGGAAGCGCGAGCTCTGGCCCTTGGCCTCGGCGACGGTCTGCTCCCTGTAGCCTTCGGCGGCCTGCATGATCTGCGCCGCACGTCCGCGTGCCTGCGGCACGACCTGGTTGGCATAGGTCTGCGCCTCGTTCTGCAGCTGCTCGAGGTTGGCGCGCGCCGCCTGGACGTCGCGGAAGGCGTCGATCACCTGAGCCGGCGGGTCGACCTTCTGCATCTGCACCTGGCTGATCTGAATGCCGGCGCCGTAGCTGTCCAGGGTCTTCTGGATCAGTTCCTGCACGCCCTGTTCGGTGACGTTGCGCGCGCCGGTCAGGATCGGCTGGATCTGCGAGCGGCCGATCACCTCGCGCATCGCGCTCTCGGCAACCGCCTTCACGGTGCCTTCGGGATTCTGGATGTTGAAAAGGAAATCGCCGACGCCGTTAGGCTTGATGCGCCAGAGCACCGTGAAGTCGACGTCGACGATGTTCTCGTCGCCGGTCAGCATCAGGCTCTCTTCCGGCACGTCACGAATGGAGCGGCCGCGCCGCGCCGGATCGTCGATCAGCGTCATGCCGATGGAGATGGTGGAAACGCGCAATGCCTTTGGCAGCAGCACCGTCTCGATCGGATAGGGCAGATGGTAGTTTAGGCCGGGCTCGACGGTGCGGACATGCTTGCCGAAGCGCAGCACGACGCCGAGCTCTTCGGACTGCACCCGGAAGAAGCCCGACAGCAGCCAGAACGCGACGATGAGCAGCACGATCAGCGTGATGCCGATGCCGGAGAAATAGCCACCCGGCATGATCTGCTGGAGGCGATCCTGGCCGCGCCGCAGAAGGTCTTCCAGATCCGGCGGCCTGGGCCCGACCGGTTGCGGGCCGTTGCCCCATGGTCCCTTCGGACCCGAGCCCCATGGGCCACCGCCCTGATTCTTCCACGGCATTCGACGCTCTCCTCGGCAGGGTGAAATTGCCCCCGCCCGCTTTGTCCGGTCCGGCTTTATAGGGGACAGGCAGGTCCCTTACAACGCAGCCCTCGCCGCCCTCCGAGCTAAGCTCGGGGGCAGAAAAGTCAATGTTAACATTGGCAAATGCGGTTAATGGCCCACCCGCCGACGATATGTCACATAGGAGTAGTCGGCGCTGTCGTGGGGGCCGGCAGGATGACGGATGCGCTCAACCTCATCCCACTCCGCCCTGTTGATGTCGAAATGCGTGTCGCCTTCGGGGCGGGCATGCACTTCGGTGATTTCGAGGCGATCGGCGCGATCGAGCCATTGCCGGTAGATTTCGGCACCGCCAATCACGGCGATCTCGGCGACCGAACGCCGCAGGGCATCGCCGCGCGCGATGGCGTCTGCCTCGGCGGTCGATGTGGTGACGATGGCGCCAGCGGCGCGGTAATCCGCATCGCGCGTGACAACGATATTGGTGCGGCCCGGAAGCGGCCGGGGCAGGGATTCGAAGGTCCTGCGGCCCATGATCACGGGCCTGCCGATCGTGAGCGCCTTGAAGCGCGCCATGTCGGATTTCATTCGCCACGGCATCGCGTTGCCGGCGCCTATGACGCCGTTCTCCGCGATCGCGACGACGAAGACGATCTCCATCAGGACGCGCTCCCGGCAAGCCGCGTCAGCGCCGGACCGGTGACGCGGCACAGCGTCCAGTCATCAAGCATGACGGCACCGAGCGATTTGTAGAACGCGATCGACGGCGCGTTCCAGTCGAGCACCGCCCATTGCAGCCGCGACCAGCCGTTCTCGACGCATTCCCTGGCGAGGTGCACGAGCAGCGCCCTGCCGAGGCCCCTGCCCCGATGCGACGGCCGCACATACAAATCTTCGAGATAGATGCCGTGGCGGCCGCTGAACGTCGAAAAATTCGCAAACCACACCGCGAAGCCGACCGCCTCACCATTCCACTCGGCGAGAGCGCAATGGAGTTGCGGCCGCTCGCCGAACAGTGCGTCGGCGATCATCGCCTCGGTCGCCTCGACCTCGTGCGAGAGCTTTTCGTACTCGGCGAGTTCGCGGATGAAAGCGAGAACAAGCCCGGCCTCGCCGGGACGCACACGTCGGATGTTGAGCGACATCGGCGTCAGACCGCGACCGCGGCCTTGATGTGCGGATGCGGATCGTAGCCGACGAGCTCAAAGTCCTCGTAACGGAAGGAGAAGATATCCTTCACATCGGGATTGATCCGCATCACCGGCAGCGCCCGCGGCGCGCGCGTGAGCTGGAGCTTCGCCTGCTCCAGATGGTTGGAATAGAGATGGGTGTCACCGAACGAGTGCACGAAGTCGCCGGGCTTCAAGCCCGTGACCTGCGCCACCATCATGGTGAGCAGCGCGTAGGAGGCGATGTTGAAGGGCACGCCGAGGAACACGTCGGCCGAGCGCTGATAGAGCTGGCACGACAGCTTGCCGTTGGCGACGTAGAACTGGAACAGGCAGTGGCACGGCGGCAGCGCCATCTTGTCGACTTCAGCCGGATTCCAGGCCGAGACGATCAGGCGGCGCGAGTCCGGATTGCGCTTGATCATGTCGATCACGTTCGCGATCTGATCGATGCTGCGTCCGTCCGGCGCGGGCCAGGAGCGCCACTGATGGCCGTAGACGGGCCCGAGATCGCCATTGGCGTCGGCCCACTCGTCCCAGATGGTGACGCCGTTGTCGCGCAGATATTTGATGTTGGTATCGCCCTTCAGGAACCACAACAGCTCGTGCACGATCGCCTTCAGCGGCAGGCGCTTGGTGGTCAGCATCGGAAAACCGGCGGACAGGTTGAAGCGCATCTGATGGCCGAACACCGAGAGCGTGCCGGTGCCGGTCCGGTCGGTCTTTTCGGCGCCGTCTGAAAGAATCCGCTCGAGCAGGTCCTGATACTGGTGCATGTGCGTGAGCCTTTGGGGAGGCGGCGAATTTAGCGGCCGCCCCCGCGCTGCGACAGCGGCGATTCGCCATCCATACGCATTATACCCGGAAAAGTGAGCGTTCCCGGTGCAAACGACAAGGGGCGGAACTCAGCGTCCCGCCCCTCGTCTATCAGATTGATCCTGCTGGCTAACTTGCCAACTTGGGTTCGAGCCACGGCGCGCCCGACGCTGGGCGGGTCGCCCCCCTAGTTCTCGGATTCCGTGAACACCTCGTCGCGCTTGGCACGCAACGCGGGCAGCACCGTGAGCACCAGGAGGAAAGCCGCAATCGCGAGCAGCACGGCCGACAGCGGACGCGTCAGGAACACGCTCCAGTCGCCGCGCGAGATCAGCAGCGCACGGCGCAGGTTCTCTTCCATCAGCGGCCCCAGCACCATGCCGAGCAGCAGCGGCGCCGGCTCGAAATCGTGCTTGATCAGCCAGTAGCCGACCAGACCGAACACGCCTGCGAGGATGACGTCGACCGGCGCGTTGTTCACCGAGTAGATGCCGATCGCGCAGAAGATCACGATCGAGGGAAACATCAGCCGGTAAGGGACGCGCAACAGCCGCACCCAGATTCCGACCAGCGGCAGGTTGATAATGATCAGCATCAGATTGCCGATCCACATCGAGGCGATCATGCCCCAGACCAGCTCCGGCTGCTTCTGCATCACTTGCGGACCCGGCACGATGCCGTGAATGGTCATCGCGCCCACCATCAGCGCCATCACGGCGTTGGGCGGGATGCCGAGCGTCAGCAGCGGGATGAAGGAGGTCTGCGCCGCGGCGTTGTTGGCGCTTTCCGGCGCCGCCACGCCCTCGATCGCACCACGGCCGAACCGCGACGGGTTCTTGGCGATCTTCTTCTCGAGCGTGTAGGACGCAAAGGACGCGATGACCGCGCCGCCGCCCGGCAGGATGCCGAGAATCGAGCCGAGCACGGTGCCGCGCAGGATCGCAGGCGTCGAGTCGATCAGGTCCTTCCTGGTCGGCATCAGGCCGGTGATCTTCTGCTGCACGAGATCGCGGTTCATCTCGGCGCCGGCGTCGAGGTTGCGGATGATCTCGGCGAAGCCAAACACGCCCATCGCCACCGTCGCAAAGCCGAGACCGTCGGCAAGCTCCGGAATGTTGAACGCCATGCGCGAGGCGCCGGTCTCGATGTCGGAGCCGACCATCGACAGCATCAGGCCGAACACGATCATCGCGATCGCTTTCAGCACCGAGCCCTTGGCCAGCACCACCGCGAAGATCAGGCCGAGCACCATCAGCGAGAAATATTCGGCCGGACCGAACGCCAGTGCCAGCTTGGTCAGAGGCGCGCCGAGCACGGCGATAAGCACGGTCGCGACGCAGCCGGCGAAGAACGAACCGATCGCCGCGATCGCCAGCGCCGGGCCGGCACGGCCTTGCTTTGCCATCTGGTGGCCGTCGATTGCGGTGACGACCGAGGTCGCCTCACCGGGAATATTGACCAGGATCGAGGTGGTGGAGCCGCCGTACTGGGCGCCATAATAGATGCCGGCGAGCATGATCAGCGCGCCGACCGGCGGCAATCCGAACGTGATCGGCAGGAGCATCGCCACGGTTGCGACGGTGCCGATACCGGGCAGCACGCCGACCAGCGTGCCGACCAACGCACCAATCAGGCACATGAGGATATTGATCGAGATCGGGAGCGACAGACCGTAGAGCCACCAGGGTGACCACCACGAGATCTGAAACACCACACCGAAACCGAGGCCCAGATTGTGGAAGAGATCGAACATCACACCCTCACTGAACCAGGAAGCGCGGGAACATCGGCATCGGCAGGCCTAGCACGTAGGGGAAGAGCACCGCGCAGCCCAGCGTCAGGCAGGCGCCGACGATGAGCGCTTCGACCCAGCGCGTCTCATGCGTGCCCATCGCCGCGATCATGAAGCTTGCGAAAGCCGTAACCACCACCCCAAGCGGACGAATCGCCAACGCGAAGAAGACGATCGAGACCATCACGAAGAGCGGCCCACGCCAGGCATAGTGCGCCATGCCCGGCCCGTCGGTCAGCAGTCCCGTCAACGCAATGCCGGCGCCAAGTGCGACGAGCAGCCCGCCGAACATTCGCGGCGCCGTGCCGGCGCCAAAGGAGAAGCCCCGCATCCCCTGCAAATCGCTGGAGGCCCACAGTGCGAACAGGGCGAGCGCCATCAGCACGATCCCGCCGACATAGTCCTGCGCCGACCTGATCGTCATGAAGATCGTGAGAATCGCCACCGCGAAGATCGGATAGGAATAGATCAGCGCCAGCAGCACATCGGATGACGCCTTCTTGGTGTCACCGCCGACCGCTCCGAGCAACGCGCCGGGCGCGCCCGCGAGCAGCGCCGTAGCGTGGCTGATCACGACGGTGGCCGGGCCGCGTCCCGCGCCCCAGCCAAAGAACGTCCCGAACGACCAGATGAATTCGAAAATCTGCGGCGCTATGGCCAGCAGACAAAAGCTGATCACCACCGAGGTGTTTCGGTTGGCTGTCGCCGAGTGGCCCAGCGTATCGGCCATGCATGTCTCCTCCGCGACCCGTAAGCCACGAGCACTGTTGTTCTAATCGGCTGGAAATCGATCCCCCCGCCCGGATCACTGCCTAGCCATTTTCATTACACAATGCCAGCAAAACCCAACAAGCCCCCGACCAGCAAAATCCATAGTGGATTGATGCGCGGGACGGATGCGACCACTGCAACCGTCGCGGTCAGAAGCAGCGCAGCAAGCGTGCGATCGGTCGACTGGGCCAGGATCAGGGCGCTCGCCGCCATCAAGCCGATCGAGAGCGGAACCAGTGCAGCCTGGATCAGCCCCGGCCAGCGCGATTGGCTCGGCCGATTGAGGAGCCGGCTGACATAATAGGCAAGCAGCGCGGTGGGCAGGCACATGGCCAAGGTCGCCGCCAGAGCGCCAGGAATGCCGGCGACGGCATAGCCGATTAACGTGACGATAAGTACGTTCGGACCTGGTGAGAGCTGCGCGATCGCATAGGCGTCGGCGAACTGCTTGTCGGTCATCCAGTGATGCACATCGACCGCGATGCGGTGCATCTCGGGTACCGCCGCCGCGGCACCGCCGACTGCGAACAGCGACATCAGACCGAAGGTCGAGATCAGCGCCCAGATCGGGTTCTCCGCGTTCATGCTGCTACCTTCCGCCCCATCAGAAAGGCAGTGCCGATACTGACGGGAATCGCGACCAAAAGGACGATCTGGAGCGGCAGGCGAAGGACGCCGATGGCGAGGAATACGCCCAGCATCAGGATGAGCGCGACGGCGTGCAGCCGCTTGAGCAGCGGCGTCGCCATCCGGAAGACCACGGCGATCAAAAGGCCGACGGCCGCACAGGAGATGCCGGCGAGGATGCGGCGCAGCACCTCCACATCGCCGAACCGGGCGTAGACGATCGCGAGCACCGTCATGATCAGCGTGGGCGGCAGCAACAGCCCTGCGAAGGCGGCAATGCCTCCGGCGATCCCGCGCAGCCGCGCGCCGAACACCATGGACAGATTGACGATATTGGGCCCGGGCAGGAAATGGCAGAGCGCAAAAATCTCGTTGAATTCGTCCGCCGTCATCCAGCGGTGCTGCTCGACGATGGCCTGCCTGGCGAACACCAAAACCCCTCCGAAGCCCGCCAGCGACATCCTGGCAAAGGCCAGGAACAGCGCGAGCAGGCCCGGCGGAACGGCGCTGATGGCTCGACGGTCCGGCTCGTGATCTCGTTGGGGGGCAGCCGGTGCGGAATCCTCGGACATGTCAGGAGCTTAGAACGCCGGCCGGCGCGCGGCCAAGGCTGCCGGGAACCTATCCAAAGGGAACCTCGCAATGATCGCTCGAAGCACCTGTTATTTGAAACCTTTGCCCCCTATATTGGGAGTGCCGGTTCGCCGGCTATGGAAATAAACGGTCGTCGCAATAAACCATTCGGACCCGGGGGCGGTACCCGGCGCCTCCACCAAAGCCCACCAGCGGGCTGGCCCTGAGGCGGGCTTTGGCGGGGGCGAAATAGGATCGACGAGGGCGTAAAGGGCGTTCTTTTTCTCGGTATTGTTCCGCCGTTATCGGGCTATGCAATAGTTGCCAACGACAACTTTGCTCCGGTTGCTCAGGCTGCGTAACGCAGTTTGAAAGACCATTCTGAAGTCCTAACGGGTTAAGCTCCGTTAGGCGGGGTTCGGAGGCACCTGGCAACAGAAGCCTCCACTTACCTCTTATTTCCTACCCCGCGGGGACTCCTGCTGACCCGTCAGGCGCGGTATTATTGCGGCTTGGCGAGTCGGGCCGGCAGGGCCCAGCTCCTGGAATGCAACAGGACCACCATGGCGACCGATCATATCCGATACGATGTGCTGGCCCGCGACGCACTGCGCGGCGTGTTGCGCAAGGTGCTGACCGACGCCGCGTCCCAAGGACTGCCCGGCGAGCATCATTTCTTCATCACCTTCGTGTCGAAGGCCGACGGCGTGAAATTGTCCTCACGGCTGCTGGCCCAATATCCGGAAGAGATGACGATCATCCTGCAGCACCAGTTCTGGGATCTGACCGTGCTCGAGGACCGCTTCGAGGTCGGCCTGTCCTTCGGCGGCATTCCGGAGCGGCTGATCGTGCCGTTCAGCGCCATCAAGAGCTTCCTCGATCCATCCGTGAAATTCGGCCTCCAGTTCGACACCTCCGATGTCGCCGACCTCTCGGCCGAGACATTGCCGGCCGCTCCCGCCCCGTCAGCGGTCGCGGTGCCCCCTGCCACTGAACCTGCGGAAGGCGCCGAAGAGCCGGCGGCTCCGAACCAGGGCGGCGCCGAAGTCGTGCGCTTGGATCGTTTCCGCAAGAAATGATCTAGATCGGACTGGCGCCCGTCGCGGGCGGCCAAACTCTCTATATAGAGGCACATGAAGAGCCGCGTGGCATTTCGCGCGGCGGAATGGATGTGCTCATGGCCAAAACTTCACTCTCGAAGACTTCCCGCTCGAAGGCTGCCCGCTCGAAGACCGACAGCTCCTCACGCCCGGCGACCCGCACCGAGACCGACAGCTTCGGCCCGATCGAGGTCCTCGCCGACCGCTATTGGGGCGCGCAGACCGAACGCTCGCGGCAGAATTTTCGCATCGGCATCGATCGCATGCCGATCTCGCTTGTGCATGCGCTCGGTATCGTCAAGCTCGCCGCGGCGCAGTCCAACCAGGAGCTCGGTCTGCTCGACCAGCGCCGCGCCAATGCCATCATCCGCGCCGCGCGCGACGTGATCGAGGGCAAGCTGGACGACCATTTTCCGCTGGTGGTGTGGCAGACCGGCTCGGGCACGCAGAGCAACATGAATCTCAACGAGGTCATCGCCAACCGCGCCAATGAGCTCCTGGGCGGCGAGCTCGGCGCCAAGAAGCCGGTGCATCCCAACGATCACGTCAACATGAGCCAGTCGTCGAACGACTCGTTCCCGACCGCGATGCATATCGCGGCGGCAAGCCGCATCACCGCCGATCTCGTCCCTGCCCTCGGCGAATTGCTGCGCGCGTTGCGCAAGAAGGAGAAGGAGTTCGCAAAGATCGTCAAGATCGGCCGCACCCACACCCAGGACGCGACGCCGCTGACGCTCGGCCAGGAATTTTCCGGCTATGCCGCACAGGTCGAAAGCGGCATCGCCCGGCTCAAGGTCGCGGTGAAGGAGCTCTATCCGCTGGCGCAGGGCGGCACCGCCGTCGGCACCGGCCTCAATTCGAAGCCGCGCTTTGCAAAACTGTTCGCAAAGCACGTTGCCGGGATTACCAAGCTGCCCTTCACCAGCGCCGCCAATAAATTCGAGGCGCTGGCCTCGAACGACGCCTATGTGCTGGCGCACGGCGCCATCAACTCGGTCGCGACAGGCCTTTTCAAGATCGCCAACGACATCCGCCTGCTCGGATCGGGTCCGCGTTCGGGCCTCGGCGAACTGATGCTGCCCGAGAACGAGCCGGGCTCCTCGATCATGCCGGGCAAGGTCAATCCGACGCAGTGCGAGGCGATGACGATGGTGTGCTGCCAGGTGTTCGGCAATCACACCGCGATCACGGTCGCCGGCAGCCAGGGCCATTTCGAGCTCAACGTCTACAAGCCCGTGCTGGCCTACAACATGCTGCACTCGATCCGGCTGATCGCGGACGCCGCGCGCTCCTTCACCGAGCATTGCGTCAGCGGCATCCGCGCCGACGAGAAGCGCATCAAGGAGCTGATGCAGCGCTCGCTGATGCTGGTGACGGCGCTCGCTCCCAAGATCGGCTACGACAACGCGGCCAAGGTGGCCAAGACGGCGCATGCCAACGGCACCACGCTGAAGGAAGAAGCGCTGCGGCTCGGCTTCGTCTCGGGGGAGGAATTCGACCGCCTGGTGCGCCCCGAGAAGATGACCAGCCCGGGATAAATTCCGAATTCCGATAGCCATCCGTAATGATACGGAGCCCCAAGCTCCATTAAATGTAGGGCTTAACGGACGGGATTTGATTACCGTCAATGTCGCGGCGGGATTGCGTGCTACGCAGCCCCTCCACCCCCCACGGGGGCGGAATTCATCGTTTGATGGCCCAAGGGTCGATTGACGAGGACAAGCGAATGGCGATCAAGTCTCATTGGGCGCAGTGCGGCGCACAGTTTCTGAATGTTTCATCCTGCCCACGGAGGATCGGATGATGGAGACGCGACATGGCGAACGTCATCAACCTGAACCGTTTCCGGAAGCGCGCCGAGCGGGAAGCCACGGCGAAGCAGGCGCACGCCAACCGAACGAAGTTCGGCCGCACGAAGGCGGAGCGGTCAGCGGAGGAGACGCGCGCGGACCAGGCGAAGGCGCATCTGGACCAGCACCAGATCGATCGCGAGGAGCAGCCATGAAGTCGCCCGTCGTGAAACGGTCGATCGTCGTCGCCGGTCACAAGACCAGCGTCAGCCTGGAAGAGGCGTTCTGGAACGGCATGAAGGAGATCTCGGGCCTGCGCAATATGACGCTGTCCGAGCTGGTCGGCGAGATCGACGGCAACCGCCAGCAGGGCAATCTGTCCTCGGCGATCCGCCTGTTCGTGCTCGACTACTTCAAGAGCCGCGCCATGGCCGCCATCCAGGCGGAAAAGGTCCCGGCCCAGTAGCCGACTTTGCGCCGATCCTTGGCGCTCATCTTGGCGCCGATCCCGGCGCCAATCGCCTCCGTCACGAAGCTGGTACTTTAAAATCACTCTAAGGTGCAGTTTCAGCGACCGAGCGCGCTTGACCTCGATGCCCTGCGTTGAAAATACAGGGCATGACCGACATCCATGATACGCGTCCGCAGATGCCGCTGGGCCTGGCCCAGCGCGGCTATACCGGCGTCATCCAGCACCTTTCCCCCAAGGACGCGGGCTCGGCGCTCTCGGACATCGAGCTCGAGAGCCGGCTGATCGAGCTCGGCTTCGTCGAGGGCGCCCGGGTCGAGGTCCTGCACGAGGGGCTGGTCGGGCGCGACCCGATCGCGGTACGGGTCGACAGCATCACCATCGCGGTCCGCCGTCGCGAAGCCATGGCCATTATCGTCGCCTGAAGCGACCGGACCCCAATTCGATGGAATTGCCCCTACTTCATCTCGCCCTGGTGGGCACGCCAAACAGCGGCAAGACCTCGCTGTTCAATGCGCTGACCGGGAGCCGGCAGAAGGTCGCGAACTATCCCGGCGTCACCGTCGAGCGCAAGGAAGGCTTCTTCGTCACGCCGTTAGGACGCCAGGTCTCCGTGGTCGATTTGCCCGGCACCTATTCGCTGCGCGGCCGCAGCCCGGACGAGGAGATCACCCGCGACTTCGTGCTCGGCAAGGCCACCGGCGAGACCCTGCCCGACCTCGTGCTGTGCGTGGCGGATTCGACCAATCTGCGCCTGACCATCCGCCTGCTGCTGGAGCTCAAGCGCACCGGCCGGCCGATGATCCTCGTGCTCAACATGTTCGACATCGCGACCCGCCGCGGCATCACTGTCGACGTCGCGCGGCTCGCCAAGGAGCTCGGCGTGCCCGTGGTCACCTCGATCGCGGTGCGCAAGGGCGGCACGGCCGACCTGCTGTCGCTGACCGACGAGATTTCGGCAAAGCTCGCCGCCGAGCCGGGAGAGAATAATTGGCGGGCGCTCAGCGTGGCCGATCTGCGCGCCACCCAGCGCGAAGCCGACCGCATCATCGCCGACTGCGTCAGCCTGCCTGCTCGCCCCGACACATGGACCGCGCGGATCGACGCGATCGTGCTGCATCCCGTCGGCGGGCTGATCGTGCTCGCGGCCATCCTGTTCGTGATGTTCCAGGCGGTGTTCGCCTGGGCGCAGCCGCTGATGGAGCTGCTCAATTCGGGTTTCGACTCCCTCGGTGAGTTCGTGCACGCCACCCTGCCCGCCGGCCTGCTGCAGAGCTTCCTTCAGAACGGCGTGATATCAGGCGTCGGCAGCGTCATCGTGTTCCTGCCGCAGATCATCATCATCTTCCTGTTCATCCTGCTGCTGGAAGATTTCGGCTACATGGCGCGTGCCGCGTTCCTGATGGACCGCATCATGGGCGGCGCCGGCCTGCACGGCCGCGCCTTCATTCCGCTGCTGTCGAGCTTTGCCTGCGCCATCCCCGGCATCATGGCGACGCGCGTGATCGACAACAAGCGCGACCGGTTGACCACGATCCTGATCGCGCCGCTGATGACCTGCTCGGCGCGCATTCCCGTCTACACGCTGATCATCTCCGCCTTCATTCCGGCCAGGGACGTCTGGGGCTTCATCAACCTCCAGGGCCTGGTGATGTTCGGCCTCTATGCCATCGGCATCGCCAGCGCACTTGCCGTCTCGTTCCTCATCAAGTTCTTCATGCTGCGCGACTATGCGCCGGCGCCGTTCATGCTGGAGCTGCCGGACTACAAGATGCCGCGGCTGAAATCGATCGCGATCGGCGTCTATACGCGGGCCAAGATGTTCCTGCACCGCGCCGGCACCACGATCTTTTCGATGATGGTGCTGATCTGGTTCCTGGCCTCGTTCCCGCAGCCGCCCGCCGGCGCCACCGAGCCGGCGATCGACTTCAGCCTGGCCGCGATCATCGGCAAGGCGCTCGAGCCGCTGCTGGCGCCGGTCGGCTTCAACTGGCAGATCGCGGTCGCGCTGATCCCGGGCATGGCGGCGCGCGAGGTCGCGGTCGCAGCACTCGGCACCGTCTATGCGATCGAAGGCGGCAAGGAAGCGGCCGAGCAGATCGGCCAGGTGCTGGCGACGAAATGGTCGCTCGCGACCGCGCTGTCGATGCTGGCCTGGTACATCTTCGCCCCGCAATGCGCATCCACGCTGGCCGTGATCCGGCGCGAGACCGGAAGCTGGACCTGGATGGCCGTCACCTTCTTCTACATGCTGGTGCTGGCCTACGCCGCGAGCCTTCTGACCTACAATGTCGCGCTCGCGTTCGGGGCGGGCTAACCCCTCTCGAAACTAAAAAGCGCGAAAACAACCCCATGCACAGTAGACCGACGCTGTGAGATCAATGGGTTACGCGTGTGCTAAAATCAGCTGACCGTAGCTGGCCCGACCCACGCCGGCACATAAGGCCGGTTGCGCCGTCGGGCAAAACAGGCGCATGATGGCATTGTCCGAGAATTGGCCAGACGCTCGGTGACGGCCAGATACTGGAGCGTGGCACGCCTTCTCAGCCGCTGGCCTGTGTTGCCGGGAACGACGCGGTGAACACCGTTTCATCCCGCATCGACGACGCGGCGATCAACCCGCCATGGGCACGCGCGATCTCCTGGGCGATGTACAATCCGAGCCCAAGCCCCTTCTGGTTCGGCAGAACGTCGCCACGATCGAACGCAGTGAAGAGGCGCGGGATCGCATCAGCCGGAATTGGCGCGCCTTTGTTGATAACGCTGATGTCGAAGCCGGCTTCGGTCGTCTGCGCCAGCACCCTGATCGGCTCGTCGGCGGCGCCATAGGAAATCGCGTTGCCGAGAAGATTGGACAGCATCTGACCTATGCGGTCGGCGTCGATCCTCACACTCACCGGAACGTTGACCACCGTTTCAATCACACGATCCGGATGCACGTTCTCGAACTCCGCGACAATTTGCTTGATGACAGGCTCGAGCGGCTGTTCTTTCAGCTTGAGCTGCATCCCGGAGCCGAGCCGCGCGCGGGCGAAGTCCATGACATTGTCGATCAGGCCCGCCATCCGGGCCACGCTTCCCTGCAGCAGGTTGATCCAGTTCTTGCCCTCGTCATCGACCTTCTTGTTCAGAAGCCGCAGGCCGCCCTGGATCGAGGCAAGAGGGTTTCTGAGGTCGTGACCGAGCACGGCAATGAACTGCTCGCGCAGTTCGGCATTGCGTTGTTCCAGCGCGAGCCGGTTCTCGATCAGCTCGACGCGCTCGGCCGCATCGAGATGAGACGCGATCAGCTCCGCAAAAAGCTTGAACATGCCGATGATCTCGGGGGTCCGAAGCTTGCGCGGCTTCGGATCGATGGCGCAAAGAGTTCCGAAGAATGAACCGTCGGGAAGAATGATCGGCACGGAGATGTAGCTTTGGAAGCCATATTGCGCAGGTGTGTGATGCGTGCAGTACGCGGCGTCTTCGCTGACATTCTCGATGACGACGGCGTCACGGCTCTGCCGGATCTCATGGCAGATCGTGGTCTCGACCTTGAGCTCGTCACCGGGTTTCAGCCCGAACGCAAGCTCGTCACGCGAGGCACACGTGATCCACCTGTCCTCGGTGACGCGGGCAACGGCGGTAAACCCCATGCCGGTGGTCCGGCTGACCACGTCCAGGATGGTCGAGACCGCAGCGATTCCGCTGACCTTGGCTATGTCGCGCTCGAAATCCATTGCCACTCCGCTTCAGAACATTCGCCCCGGGGAGACCGTCACCCCAACTAAAGCGCGTCCTTGCCACGGTGAAAAGCACTGCCAGCCAAGTTATTCCGCGTCAATGTTCCACGACTCTCCACCATTGAAACGGCTATCTGTTCCCAACGGAACAATTGAGTATTGGCAGGCTAAGCGCCGAGAGGCTTTCGTGAGGATCACCTGGCCGACCTCGTCGCATTGCATCTCCATGCCGAGGTGTCCCGATATTTCGGCGGCGTGCGTCCGGCGGAGAGGACGAAGACCCCCGGGATTCGAAGCGAGCATCCGGCTCAGCGGACTCTCTCGGTGCGCTCGCTCGGTGTGGTGGAGCCTGAGCTGACGCTTTCTTCGTTCGAATCGCTCTCCGGCTCCCGGATCAGCACCGCCGGTTCGTCATAACCCTTGCGGCTGCTGTAGAACACCAGCGCCATCAAGCCGATGCCGACGACCAGCGAAAACACGACACCGAGCACCAGTGCGACATACCCCGACGCTGGCACCTCCGTTGTCGTGCTGAACCAGCCGAGATAGCCGAGCGCGCCGGCACCGACGAGGAGGGCGCATAACACCGCTATGACCGCCCATCTGGCGATCTTGCCGTCCCCGGGAGCGGGTGATTCCGGTTGCCCGTCTGTGCTGTTCATGGATCTCTCCTCATGGCGCACGCGTCGCGCGGTCGTCCCATTGCGCTAGGGGGCGGTGACCTTGGTCGCGATCGCGTGCAGGGCCGCCGTCATAGTGACAATTGCAGCCTTGGCCGGCTCGCCGATGCCGTGACGCCCGGCGATATACGCCGGATCATTGTAGGACAGCCAGGTCGCGCCTTGTTCGTCCTGCCAGACCAGCGCCTTCAGCGGCAGATCGATGCCGCTGGTCTGCGACTGCTGCATCAATGGCGTACCACCCCTTGCGTTCCCGAAGATGATGAGATTGGTCGGGCGCAACGGCAGACCGGCAGCGGCGGCGCCCGCGGCATGATCGACATGGGCGAATATTGTGAGACCCTTGGCCGTCACCTCGGCTTCCAGCCGCTTCATCGTCTCTTCAGGGCCGAAACTGCTCCTGATCGTGATCAGTCCGTCGACGGCCATTGCTTGGGTCTCCCATAAACATGTCGCAGCAACCAGAACGAGGATCTTGAGCAGCGCCGAAACCCTCATGATCACACGCTCATTTCTTGCGGAATAGTTTTGCCGGATCGAATTCCGGGTCCGGAATGAAGCCGTCGCGGTTGGGCATCTTGATCTTCGGCAAGCTGTCCTTATCAACCTTGCCGTCGGGAGGAACGATGCCATTCAGACTCAGGATGTAGGCCGTGACGGCATAGGTGTCGTCGGTGCTGAGCGAACCCGGTGTGGGATATGGCATCGCGCGGTGGATGTAGTCGTACAAGGTCGTCGCATAGGGCCAGAAGCTGCCGACGGTCTTGACCGGCGCGCTGGAGGCGAGTGTGCCCTGCCCACCGGCCAGACGATCCTTGATCCCGCCCTGGCCGTTGTCGCCATGACAGGCCGTGCAATTGTCGGCGAAGACCTGCTTACCCTGCGCAACCGTGCCGCTGCCGACAGGCAGCCCCTTGCCATCGGGTGTCACGTCGATGTCCCATAGCTTGATCTCCTCCGGAGTCGCGGGACGGCCGAAATCGAATGCAGATGCGGGCGCCGCGAGCAGGCCGAGCGCGAGAGCCGCAGCGACAAGCCGATTATTATGCGAGGACATTGCGGACCCTCCCGGCCTCGTCGATGCTCCAGGTCTGCTGGGCGTTGTAGTGGAACAGCGCATTGGTCCCCATCGCGGCGATGAAGGACTGCCGGTCCGGCTGAACGTTGCCTTGCTCGTCGGTCGCGCGGCTCACGATCCTTGTCGGCTTACCGTCCCAGACCCAATCCATCTGAAATCGAACCTGGGCCTTCGACAGCACCGGCTGATTCAGCTGCGCCTGTTTCCAGATTTTCGCGCCGTCAGTCGATATCTCGACCCTGGCGATCTTGCCATGGCCGCTCCAGGCGAGACCGGAGATAATGTTGTAGCCGGGCTGGATCTGCATCGTGCCCGAGGGCTGCGTGATGACGGAGTTGGTTTCCATCCTCAGCTGGAACTGGCGGGCCTTGCCGTTGGCGAGCAGCTGCGTGTAGCGCGCCGTCTCCCAGCGGGTCATCAAGGGCTCAGTGCCGAACTTGAGACGGCGCAGCCATTTGATGTTGAGGTTGCCCTCGAAACCCGGCATCACCAGTCGCATTGGAAACCCGTGCGCGGGGCGCAGTGGTTCGCCGTTCTGACCGTAGGCGACAAAGGCCTCGTTCACGATTTCGTCGGTCAACGGAATGCTGCGGTCGACGCCCGCGCCGTCGCCTCCCTCCGCGAGCATCCAGTTCGAGTTCTTCTCCTTGCCCGCGAGACCAATGAGGAACTTCAGCGGAACGCCAGTCCACTCATTGGTGCTGACGAGGCCATGCGTGTTCTGCACCGTCAGGTCAGGGTCTGCCTTCTTCCAGTTTTCCCAGCCGTTTCCGGTGCATTCGATAAAGACCACGCGCGTGACCGACGGCATCCGCTTGAGATCGTCGACGCTGAACACCAGCGGCTTCTGAACCAGGCCATGGATGAGCAGATGGTGCTGCGCGGGATCGATGTCCGGCACCCCGGAATGGCTGCGCTCGTAATGCAGATCGGTTGGTGTGATATTGCCCACCAGCTTCTGATGCGGCGTCTTGGAGTTGATGGCATCACTGGGGTCGACGTTGCGCTTGCCTGGTCCCGCCTCGGGAATGCGATCGATCTTGACGAACCGCGATCGTTCGCTGTGCGCACCGAGATCGGCGCCGGGCCCGCGATCAGGGATTTCGGCCAGCGTTTGCGCGGCCGCCGCTTCGGTCGCAACCGCCCCCAGAACGCCCGCCGACAGGCCTCCCAGAAAACCGCGGCGCGAGACGCTCGCGCGCCGTTGCAGTGATTCGATTTGCGTTTTGGACGTCATGCAATCTCCGTCGGCCTTCGTGCTGATTTGGAAATTCCACCGCTTTTCCATGGGGACATTGACCGGATGCCGCCGAAATTGCCCGTTAGGATGTGTTAGAAATCATGAGGGGGCGGCGAAGGCGCGTCATCCTGCCATGCTCCGAAAGCTTCTATCCGGGTCCATGGATCATTTCAGCACCGAGAACCTGACTGCCGAGAGGCTTCGTGAGGATCACCTCGCGCACCTCGTCGCATTGCATCTCGATGCGGACGTGTCGCGCTATCTCGGCGGCGTCCGTTCGGCGGAGAGGACCAAGACCTATCTCGATGCGAATATCGCGCATTGGGACCAGCATGGCTTCGGGCTGTGGGTGCTGCGAACGAAAGACGGCGCATTCGCCGGGCGAGCGGGCATCCGGCACATCCTGGTGGACGAAATCGACGAGATCGAGATTGCCTATGCGTTCAAGCGCGAATTCTGGGGCCGCGGACTTGCAAGCGAGATCGCCACGGCGCTGACGGATATCGGACTGTTACACTACGAGCTGCCGTCTCTGATCGGCCTGGTCTATGTCGGCAATGGCGCATCGCGCCGCGTCCTGGAGAAGTCCAACTATCTCCTCGAGCGAAGCACGATCCGTCACGGCGAAGAGGTCGTGATCTACCGTATTCGGCGATAGATCCCAAAAGCAAGAAGTCCGGAGCCGCAGAGCACGACGGCGGCGGCAATGAAAGCGCTCCGGTATCCACTGCTGTCGTACAAGAACCCTCCTAGGGATGCGCCCGCCGTTATGGCGAGCTGGATCACCGCGACCATCAGGCCGCCGCCCGCCTCCGCATCCTTAGGCAGCGCCCTGCTCATCCAGGTCCACCAAGCGACCGGTGCGGCCGTGCCGATGAGGCCCCAACCGGCCAGCAGCACAGTGACCACAACGGTTGAACCTCCGAAGGCGATCAAGCCGAGGGCAAGGGCAGCCATAGCAAGCGGCATCCCGATCAGAAGTCCTTGCAGGCCCCGCCGCAGAAGGAAGCTGATGAGGTAAGTCCCCAGCAGGCCCGCGACGCCGACCACGAGCAGGATGGCCGAGAGCGTCGAGACGTCTACGCGCGTCACGGTCTCTAGAAATGGCCGCAAATAGGTGAAAAGCGCGAACTGGCCCATGAACAGGAGAGCGACCGAGAGCATCCCAATGCCGATCGCCCGCCGGCGAAGCAACCCGAATACGTTCCCCGCGGCACTGCGCTCGGAGGGCATCGAGGGCAATGTGGCGTATTGCCAGACCAGAGTGACGATCGCGAGCGGGACCACGCAGAAGAAGGCGCCTCGCCAGCCGATGAACTGACCGAGGAAGCTCCCGAGCGGCGCGGCGATCGTGGTCGCCAGCGCGTTGCCACCATTGAGGAGGCTAAGCGCGGCCGCGACCTGCGGCTCCGGCACAAGGCGCATCACGGTAGCCGCCGACATGGACCAGAACCCGCCGATGACGATCCCGATCAGCGCGCGCCCTGCCATGAACACCAGCGCGTTGGGCGCCAGCGCCACCATTAGTCCCGATACGATCATCGCCGAGGTGAGGCCAAGCAGAACAATACGTCGATCGATGCCCCGCGTCACCGAGGAGATCGCAAGGCTGGTGAAGACGGCGAACAGCCCGGAGACCGCGATGGCCTGGCCCGCCTGCCCCTCGGTCATGTGGAGATTGGTCCCGATGGGGGTGAGCAGGCTGACCGGCATGAACTCGGACGCAATCAAGGTCCCGACGCAGAGGGTCAGCGCAAACACTGCACTCCATGCCGGACCGCGCGACAGCGCCTCGTTGCTTCGAGCGAGTTGTACGCTCATGAAAACCTCTCCTAATGATTGGCGCGCGCGTTCGCCCCGATTGGAGGATGTGGGGTGGGATGCGGGGCCTTACATTTCGGTACTGCTCGTCACTCACCTTCTCCATTCATTCGACGGTTCGTCCGTCCTGCGCCGACCATGAACATGGGGATCTCACGGACGTTTCTGTCGCCAGCACGACGACACTAAGCCGATGAATGATGAGATCCGACGTCCGCTGGAACCGGTTGGAATTTGGTCACTTGGACAAGCCATCGACCGCAAAGATGCGAAAACGACCATACCTCTCGCCCATGGCACGCGCGGCGGTGTATTCCGGCGAATGTCGCCACTTCGTCATTTGCTCGACCGAGTCCCATTGGCCAAGAACGACACGCCCCTCCGGCGGATCTCCGTCGACTGAAAGGCCACTGCCGCCTCCTAGATACCGTCCCCCGTACGTCTTGAGGCTTTCACGCGCTAGAGGAGCGAATTCCTTCGCGAACTCCTCGGGGTCGATTACCGTGTTATCTTCGATCATATAGACGGGCGGCTTCGCCTGCGCATGAAGAGTCTGAACGCCGAAGCTACCGATACCGATTCCGGCCGCCAGCGCCGCGACCATCGCGATCGAGTTGTTCATGTCGATTCTATCCTCACTTCGATTGGGCGCCGAGCACGATCGGGGTTGCCTGTATCAGCTTGAGCGACTTCACCATCTTCTCAACCGTCGTCTTGTATTTCTTGAAATGATCTGTTCCGAGATGAGCTTCGTAGGCGCTCCTGTCCCGGTAGATTTCGAAAACCTTGACGTGGGCCGGGTTGTCTTTTTCGGAAACGGCGTAGAGCACCAGGACGCCGGGCTCCTTGCGAATTGCTGCGTCGATCTGTTCCTGCACCGCAGCCCTATAGCCGTCCAATTGGACGGGATCGATCTCGATTTCCGCCACCTGGACATATCGTTCGTCCGCCTGTTGGGCGACGACGCCGCCGGCGAATACAGCGGCGAGCATCGATAGGCCGTACGAGAAAAGCTGCTTCTTCTTCATGTTCTCCCCCTCAGAAGCTTCACTGGCCCTACCTGATTTGGATTGCTCGAAGGGTGCTTGCGGCTTTGGCGATATCGTACAGTTCATCGCTGTCGCACCCGCGCATCGCAGATCTCACTTCAGATATTGGTTGTCGGCGACCTTCTCCATCCAATCGACGTTCTTTCCGTTGACGGATTCCTGAATGGCGATGTGCGTCATTGCGGTGGTCTGCGTCGCTCCGTGCCAATGTTTCAAGCCCGGCGGAAACCACACGACGTCGCCGGCGCGGATTTCCTCAATCTGCCCGCCCTCTCGCTGCACCCAGCCCAGTCCGGCCGTCACGATCAGCGTCTGCCCGAGCGGATGCGTGTGCCAGGCCGTGCGTGCGCCGGGTTCAAAAGTGACCTGAGCGCCGCTGACGCGTGCGGGCTCGGGAGCCGCGAACAGTGGGTCGATACGCACCGTCCCGGTGAACCAGTGTTCGGGGCCCTTCTGGGAAGGGCGGGACCCGTTTCTCTTGATGTCGATGTCCATTGCAGTCTCCTTCAGTGCTTCGGACGCGAGCGCCGGCGCCAGTCGAATTCCCGCGCCGGCGAGGGCGCTTCCGCCAACGAGGATGTCTCTACGCGTCACCACGGCATGCGTCCGCTCGTGGCGGCTCGCGAACAGGATTGTCGACCGGGCATTGTCATTCCCTCAGCGCGGTCGCTTTTCGATGACGTCCTTGACCACCGGCGCCGCGGAGAAAGCGCTAGGCCAACCGGCGTAGAAGGCGAGATGGCCGAGCACCTCGCCCGCTTCCTCACGAGTCAACCCGTTGTCCATGGCGCGGTTCAAATGGTAGGTGATCTGCGCGACCTGACCGGTGGCGATCAGCGCGCTCACGGTAACCAGGCTGCGGTCGCGCGGAGCCAGCGCCGGCCTGAGCCAGAGGTCGCGGAACAGCACGTCGGTCGTAAACTGGACAAGGCTGGGCGTGATCTGCCCGAACTGCTCTCCGACGCGCGTTGCCCGCTGCTTCTCCGCCGCCTCGTCGAGCGGCAGTTGCGGCCCCGACGCCGGGGGAAGCTGATCGGGCCCGATGTTGCGGCTCTCGAAGACTTCCTTCGCAGCCGGGATCGCATCAATCGCGTTGGCCCAGCCGGTGTAGAAGGCCAGATGCGTGATGATCTCCGATATCTCCGACGGCTTCACGCCATTGTCCAGCGAGAGACCTAGATAGTATGGCAGTTCCACCTTCTGATCTCGGGCGATGAGAGCCGCGACGGTGACGATGCTGCGGTCCCGAGGCGAGAGAGCCGGTCGCTTCCACAGATCGCCGTGGACGAATTTTTGCGCGTAGCCTTCGAGAGCTGGCGCGACCGCGCGGACGTCTACCGGCTTTGACATGGTCTTTGCTCCTTCGATGGATCCGTCTCGGGCCGCCACCGGGCCGTCAGCAAATAGGCAGATCGAAAACAAGGCCGCTGCGAGCGTTCTCATCGCGAGTATCCTTCCAGGTTGTCGGGTGCACCATCAGCCACAAGGCGACGAGTGCTGCGCAGAGCACGGTGCCCGCGCTCACGAGAAACCCGGACGTTCAATCGCGTCAGGCTGCGATCAACGAGCGCAGGGCTGGCGAGCCCTCGGGCGAAGAGAAGATCAAGTGCCGCTCATGTTGATGGGAAACTAAGGCTTCCGCCTCCGTCCGATTAGGTGATAAAATCCGCATGCAGTCATAAGACGGGCTTATCAATGAACCGGGACGACGCCAGCGATATCCTGGCCTTCCTCGCCGTGGCGAGGGAACGCAGCTTCACGCGTGCCGCAGCCAAGCTTGGCATGACGCAATCGGCGCTGAGCCAGATCATCCGAAAGTTGGAGGAGCGGCTGGGGGTCCGTCTTCTCAACCGAACGACCCGGAGTGTCACGCCAACTCAAGCCGGAGAACGGCTGTTCGCGAGCGTCGGGCCCAAATTCACCGAGATGGATGCTGATCTCGCTGCGCTGAGTGAGCTCCGAGAAAAGCCCGCTGGAACCGTGCGTTTGACGGCAACGGAGTACGCCGCCGCCGAGATCCTGCTGCCGGCGCTGGGGAAGGTTCTTCCCCAATATCCAGACATTCACGTCGAGGTGATCATCGATTACGGGCTCACCAACATCGTGGCGCAGCAGGTCGACGCGGGCATTCGTCCCGGCGAGCTCGTCGCCAAGGACATGATCGCTGTACGCGTCAGCCCTGATCTGCGAATGGCCGTCGTGGGGTCGCCGTCCTACTTCGCCGAACGCAAGCGGCCCAGGACGCCTCAGGATCTAACCGGCCACAATTGTCTGAACCTGCGCCTTCCGACCCACGGCGGCAGCCTGTACGCCTGGGAGTTCGAGAAGAACGGGCGGGAGCTCAACGTGCGCGTGGAAGGACAGCTTGTGTTCAACAGCGCAGGGCTTCTTCTCGAGGGAGCTCTAAAGGGCCTGGGACTTGCCTACCTCACGGAGGGGCACGTGCAGCCATACATCTCGCAGGGCCGGCTGATCAGGGCGCTGTCGGATTGGTGTCCGCCGTTCTCGGGTTACCACCTTTATTATCCCAGTCGGCGCCAACCTTCACCGGCATTCTCGCTGCTCGTCGAGGCTCTTCGATATCGCGGCAAGTAGGATCTCACAACCGCTCACGGCGCCTGACAATCCTCGGCCGGGCAGGACTGTTATCTGAAATACCCCAACACGAGATCGACATCCGCGCTGCCGGCCGCCGTGCCGTTCAGCTCGGCGTCGAGGACGCGGCGGCAGGCTTCGATCGCAGCGTGGTCGCCGAGGTCGTTGGCGGCTTCGAGCACGAGCCAGGCGGCATCGACCGAGGCCTGGTCCGCTGCTCCGCCGCCGATCTCGCCGGCTGCGGCCTTGTTGAGGTTCTTCTTGCGAACGGCGGTGCCGAATTGAGGCAACATTGCAGATACTCCCTCTCGCTCAGTGTACCTGGAGCTCGGGCTGACGGCCCGCGTCGACACCCGCGGTCTTGCGCGACTGGTAGAACTTCAAGACGCTGCGCGAGGTCTCGATCTTGAGCTTGCCGAAATCGCGCTCGTTGTCGTGGAGCTCGCGCGCCGTGATCAGGTGATCCTTGGCGCCGAGGAACAACAGCGACATCGTGGTGTCCCAGGAGAAATCGAGGGCCTTGCACAGCACCAGGATCATCTCGCGGTTGCGGTCCATCATCGCCCGCTCGATCACGTCGACCGGCAGCGACGACAGCAGCGACAGGCCGATCTGCACCTCGTCGAAGCGGTGCTGGCGCGCGTAGTTCGAGATCGAATCCTGGTTGAGGTTGCCCTGCCGGTACTGCGTCGTCACCACGCGCTTGGCGACGAAATAGCTGCGCGAGGACGGGCCGAACTTGGAGTGCAGATCGCCGGTGACGTCGCTTACCGAACTCTGGATCTGCGCCATCATTTCCGGGCGCTCGTGCTCGAGCCGGCGGCGGACGTCCTCCGACGCTTTCGAGATCAGTTGCTGGAAGATGTGACGGGGCACGTCCTTGCGCAGGCCAAGCTGCTCGGCGAGGATCGAGTCACCCTCGGCGCGGCGCACCATATGCAGCAGGCCCGAACCGGAGAAGCGCGCGCCCTCGTTTTTGGCAACCGAGGTCACGACCTCCTGGTCGCCGCGCTTGACCAGCACGTCGGTGACGGCCTCGCCGATCGACTTGCGCTGGGCGATCGCGAGCAGATGCAACTGGCTCTTGGTCATGGCGCTCTCGACCAGCAGCTTCTCGTCGAGACGATTGGAGTCGCGCAGTACGGGACCGGCGACCTCGATCTCGTCGGCGGTCGCGAGTTGCGCAATGACATTGAGCGGAGCGTGATCGCAGGCTGCCATGACCTCGGAGAGTTGCACGCGCGCAGCAACCTCGATCTCGTCGGCGAGCCGACCGATGACTTCGCCGAACGTGCTGATCTCGTCGTCGCTGTAGCGGCCGGTGATCAGAATGTCGGTCGCGTGCCACAGCGCCTTGGTCCGGCTTTCGTCGGTGCCGCGTGCGATCGCGTCGTCCAGATCCTGCAGAAGTGTTGTCGCGCCGTTCATCCCGATGACCCCAGTTCTTGGCTAGCCATCCTGCTTGTGCCGGCAGGACGCCGAGTTCCTCTGGGACCAGAGACTAGGGAACAAACGCGAGAATCCGGTAAAGTCGTCAGATCAGTTTTGCCGAGCAAAATTCGTTAAAAAGCCAGGGAAACAGTCAAGGATTCGACGGCGTCAGGACCAGCGGCGGCTTTGGCTTGGGCTTTGCGGGCGGCGGGCCGGGGGCCGGCCTGACGTCGATCGGCGGGGGCAACGGCGCGATCTGCGTGCTTGCGAGCGGCGGGCTTGTCAGTGGAGGGCTTGTGAGTGGAGGGCTTGGCGCTGCGGGAGCAGCCTGCGGCGCCTTCGGCGTCGGCGCAACCCTGATATCGGCCTTGGGTTTCGGCGGCGGCGCACGGCGCGGATCGCGGCCGGGCATCGGCACGTCCAGCAGCGACGGCTCCGGCGCCGGATCGGGCGAGACCAGCGTCGGCAGTGCGGCGGTGGCCGGCGGCGGCTCGCCGCGCTCGATGGCGTCCAGGCGGCGCGTCTCGCGGTCGATCGTGCGCACCGCGAGCCACGACGACAGCGGCCCGAGATCGACGGTGCGATTGAGCCTGTCGGGGGGACCGGCCGCGAACAGCTGGATTTCCGGCGGTGCGCCGGAGAGCCCGGTCATGATCGGCGTCAGGCTGGCGCGGATGTCGGCCTGGTCGGCGGGGATGTCGTAGCCGCCGGAGACGATGGCACGCGCGTTCTTCGCCTCCAGCGACGTTGCGCCGACGCGCAGGCGCCCGTCGCGGATCGTGAACGGGATCTGCGCCGAGGCCACTGCAATCGGACCCGCCGACAGTGCGGGCTCGACCAACTGCCGCAGCCGGTTGTCGTCGGCAACCTGGCCGCCGTCGCTGGCACGGATGGCGATCTCGAAGGCGCGCGGATTGAGGCCGGAGATTTCAGCGGATTCGAGCGTCACCGTGCCGTTTCCGGCGAGCGCGCCGGTGAGCGCCGCGACGCTGCGGCCCTGACTGGTCAGCGCCATCTGCGCCGAGGCGCGTCCCTTCGGCAGCGCGAGGTCGCGATAGCGTAGCGCCGCCGCGTCGACTTTGCCGAGCTCGATGCGCGCGTTCAACGTCAGACCATTGGCGCCATTGCGCGCATCGAGGCTCGCCGACATCTCGCCGCCGCCGACGCCGCCCTTCATTGCGTCGAGAGCGAGCGACTGACCGTCGCTCCGGATCGTGCCGCCGAAGGGGCGCAGCTCGATGCCGCCGGGCAACGTGCCGTGCAACGCCTGGAAGGCGACGCGGCCGCGCCAGCCGCCGAGAAGCCCGGCACTCAACGGCGCATTGGCATCGTGTCCGGCCGCGCCGATGGCCATCGCGAGCGCCGGCACGAGGTCGAGCGTATCGAGGCCGACTTCGCCGTCGACGGTCTTCTCCTGATCGAGCGTCACCGCCAGATGCCCCCGCAAATGTGAGCCGGCCAGTGTGCTGTCGAGATCGTTGAAGGTCAGGCGGTTGCCGGAGAGGCCAACGCGCGAGGATAGATTGACGCTCTGCATGGATTTATCGGCCGGGCTGGTCCCGAACAGCGGCGCCAGATTGGCATTGCGCACGCGCAAATTCACGCTGCCTTTCGGCTCGGACAATTCGACGTTGCCTTGTGCGTCCGCGTCCAGCCCGCCGCCGCTGAGCTTTGCATTCAATTGCAGCTGATGGCGCCACGCACCGCTCAAGCGGCCTTCGAACTGCGAAGCGCCCTCCCCTGCGGCCACCACGCGATCGAGCCCGAGCAACGCCAGCAGTGAACTGGCCTGCGGTGTCGAGACTTTCGAATCCAGCGTGAAGTCGCTGTTGCGCAAGCGCTCGATGTCGATGCCGTTGACGGCGGCCACCGGCGTCTGCGCGGCCAGCGTCGCGGTGGCCTTGAGCTGCGGCGCGTCGAGCTCGATCACCGCGCGCGCATCGTTGCGATCGGCGTGCTCGGCGTTCTTGTCGAGGCTGAGGTCGAGCTTGAGGCGGGTCGCACCTGGCAGCGTCGGGATGGCGTCGAAGCGCGCGCGCACCGAAGGCGCAAACGGCTCCATAAGTGCGGTGAGATCGCGCAGCGAATTGGCGGAGGATTTCAGCGCGAGCTTGCCCGTCGCCTTGGCGCGGTCGAAACTGCCGCTCGCTTCCGTGGTCACGCCACTGGCCTGGCCGAACCGCAATTGCTCCAGCGAGAGCGATGCGGGCCCGTAGCCGAGTTTCGCGGTGAACGGCCGCAACTCCTGCCCGGCCGAGATCGCGCGGCCGATATCGAGCGACAGCTTCGCTTCCTCCGGCCATTCGCCTTGGGGCCCCGAAAGCGCGCGCACAAAACTTGCGGCGGCATCGAGGTCGAGGCGGTCGGCCTTGAGCTCCGCGTCGATCCGCGAGCCCTTGCTCGCGCCGGTCTGGACGAAAGCGATGCGGCCTTCGACCGCGCCGCCCTCGATCTCGGCTTTCAGCCTGTCGATGGCGAAATGGTTGGCGGCGATGGTCACGTCGCCGGCAAGGCGCAGCGGCCGCGTGCTGCGGCGGTTGATCTCGCTGCGGCCCTGGAGCCATGCCACCAGCGTATCGGGATCGGAGGAATCGACGCTGAGACGGCCGCTGAAGCTGTCGGCGCCGGGCGTGGCGCCGTTGAGCGAGAGCTGCGTCTGGCCCGGCGCGCGCAGCTCGAGCCGCTGGAAGGTCCAGGATCGTCCGTCGGTCGCAAGCTCGGCCGTGATGTTCTGGAGCGGACGGCCGCCGAGCATGATCTGGTCGGAGTTGAACTCGATCTGCGCCGGGATCGGCGCCTGCGGGATTGCGGCGAGCCCTGCGCGGAGCGCCGGGAGGATGCGCTGCGGCTCGCTAGCGTCCTTCGCCGTGAACTTGTCGGCATCGACCTGGCGCGCAGACAGCACCGCACGCAGCAGCGGCGAAGCGCCGAACCTGATATCGCCGACGCCGCCGAGCTTCAGCGCGGTATCTTCGGTGCCGAAGCTGGCGTCGATCTGCTCGAACTTGGCGCCGGCCGGATCGGCCTTGAGTTTTGTGGTGAGCTTCCAGGGCATCGGCCCCGCCTCGCCCGGCTTCTTCGGCGCCGGCACCGCGAGCGTCAGCGCGCCCTCGAATTTCGGCAGGCGGTTGTCGAAGGCAAGCACGCCTTCGAGATCGGCCAGGATCGCACGCTCGCCGGGATCGATGTTGAGATGGAGGCGGGTGGCGTTGCCATCGGCGCTCGGGCCGGAGGAGACGCGGAATGGATAGCGGACGCCAGCGGCGGTGAAACTGCCGTCGCCACGGACCGAGCCGGCCAGCGAGCGCACGTCGCCGGAGAAGGCGATGTCGTTGAGCTCCAGCGTCGAACGGCTGGCGGCATCATGCAGGGCGATGCGGCCGGTGAGGTTCAGCCGCTCGATCGCCAGCGAAGCCAGATTGAAGCTGCCGCTCGCGGTGGAGGGCAAATCGACCCGCCCGCGCGCGTCGAGGCCGAGATCGACCGCCATGCCGTTGACCGAAAGCTCGGTGGCGCGCCATTCGCCGCGCATCAGGGAGCTCAGGCTGAATTCGACGTCGAGCTTGTCGGCGCGCAGGCGACCGAGATCGTTGTTGCCGCCGAAGGTGACCCCGCGCAGCCGCAGCGTCGGCGCCGGCAACAGCCGCGCGTCGAGTTCGCCCACCACCCGCACCGGCACGCCGATGATCCTGCCGGCCTCCGCTTCGAACTGGGGCCTGAACTGGTTCCAGTCGACGAAGTAAGGCCCGATCAGAGCGGCCAGCAGCGCTAAGATAAAGGCAATCGCCAATCCGAGCAGCGTCGTCTGCACGGGTCTCCCCTCGGCCAAACCGGATGCGGGCCTTGCCTGAGCCGCAGGGCCTCAGACGTACCGGAACAGCCCCTTATATAGGGGGAAGTGTGGCGAAGTCACAGCGACTGTTGCGCGCGGAGGTTAACGCCGGCGGCTATCACCAGCTCGCAGGCAGCCGTTTCAGGCCGCGCAGCACGAAGGTCGGCCGCCATTCCGGGTTTTCGACGTCGTCGATGCGCAGATCCGGCAGCCGACGCAACAGCGTGGCGATGGCGATCTCGGCCTCGAGTCGCGCCAATTGCGCCCCCAGGCAGAAATGGATACCGCCGCCGAACGACAGCGGCCTCACATTCTGGCGGGTGACGTCGAGCCGGTCGGGGCGGTCAGGATAGACCGCCGGGTCACGGTTGGCCGAGCCCAGCAGGCAGAGCACGGTCTCGCCCTTCGGGATCTTGGCGCCGCCGACATCGTTGATATCCTCCAGCGCGACCCGCCCGGTCATCTGCACCGAGGAATCGTAGCGCAGAAACTCCTCGATCGCGCCCACCATCAGTTCCGGCCGCGCCTTCAAAAGCGCGAGCTGGTCCGGATTGCGATGCAGCGCCAGCAGGCCGTTGCCGATCAGATTGACCGTGGTCTCGTGGCCGGCGCCGAACAACAGGATGATGTTGGCGGTCAGTTCCTCGTTGGTGAGCTTGTTGCCGTCTTCCTCGGCCTGCACCAACTGGGTGATGAGATCGTCGCCGGGGTTGCGGCGGCGCAGCTCGAACAGCTGCTGGAAATACATCTGCGCCATCATGTTGCCGGCGTTGCCCTTGGCGATCTCCTCCGGCGAGAGCGGCACGGGGTCGAGCAGCCGTCCGCCGTCGCGCGAGCTGTTATAGAATGTCTCGCGATGGTCCTCGGGGATGCCGAGCATGTCGCAGATGATGGTCACAGGCAGGCGGAAGGCGAAATCCTCGATCAGGTCCATGTGGCCGCGGTCGATCACGGCATCGATGGTCTGGTCGACGATCTGCTGGATGCGCGGCCGCATGTCCTCGACGCGGCGGGCGGTGAAGGCCTTCACGACGAGACCGCGCAGGCGGGTGTGGTCGGGCGGATCGGCCTGCAGCATCCAGTGGCTCATGCTGCGGAAGACCGGCTCCTCCATGATCTTCTCGCTATAGCGGCGCTTGGAACGGTCGACGAAATCCTTGCCGAAACGCTTGTCGCGCATCACGAGGCTGACATCGGCATGGCGGCTGGTGACGAACTGGCCGAACGGCGTCACGTGAATCGGAAAGATCGCGCGGAGCCGCTCATAATGCGGATAGGGATCGCGGATGAAGTCGGGCGACAGCGGATTGAACAACGGACCGCCGGTGCCTTGCACGTGCTCGTTCATGGTGACCTCATATCGGTTGCCGCATGAATCGCATACGCCGGGCAGCCCCTCTTGCGCAGCGTAACCATCCCTGAATTATCAACTCGATACATTGTTGTATCGAGTTGCATTCTGCCCTAAACTGCTCCGATGTCAAGGGTGAGAACCAGGCCGACCAGGGACGACACGCGCGACAAGCTGTTCGAGGCGGCCGCGCGCGTGTTCGAGCAGGACGGCATCGGCGGCGCCAGCATCGAGGCGATCGCGGCGGCGGCCGGCTTCAGCCGGGGCGCGTTCTATTCCAACTTCAAGAGCAAGGACGAACTGATCATTGCCATGCTCGAGGACCATGTCGCGCAGTCGATCCGGCGCAACATGGACATCCTCGCGCAGCACGACAATCTCGACGACTTCATCGCCGCGCTGAAGGCGATGGATCGCACCCGGCAAGACCCGCTCGGCCGCTCGCCACTGCTGCACATGGAGATGATCCTGTTTGTCGCGCGCGCCGAGAAGCGCCGGCCCGAACTTGCAAAACGCCTGCGCGCGCGGCGCAAGCTGGTCGCCGACATCGTCGAGGCCACGCTGAAGAGCAACGCGAAAGGCGACACGCTCAATCCGCCATGGATGGCCTCCGTCGTGCTGGCGCTGGAAGACGGCTTTCGTCTGCACCGCCTGATCGATCCGGAGACGACGCCGGCCGACAGCTTTCTGCGCGCGATCACGGATCTGCGGCGCAGGACGGGATTGTCGTCGGACTAGCGCGCCCTTTTTCGTAACTTCGCTGTTCCCGCTCGTCATCAGTCCGCTGCGCTTCGCAGCTGGAACTTGACCACGATCATACGCGCGCATTTTCCACATCGTCATACCGATCCAAGGAACGTTTCGGTGGCCTGCCACTTTATCCCGAGCCTGTTTTGGCAATTTGATCATTGGAGGAGACAGCGATGAGGATTCTGAAATTGTCTGCGGCCGCAGCTGCGCTGCTGGCCGGTACGGCGCTCGCCGTGGCGCAGTCGAGCTCGACCGTCGGCACTGGCGGCTCGTCAGCCGGCGGTGGCACCAGCAACTCGACCGTCGGCACGGGCGGTTCATCGGCGGGTTCGGGCAGCGGATCGGGCTCGGCCTCGACGCTTGGCACCGGCGGCTCGTCGGCCGGCGGCGGCACCAGCAGTTCGTCCGTCGGCACCGGCGGCTCTGCCGCGGGCTCAGGCAGCGGCTCAGGCTCCGCCTCGACGCTCGGCACCGGCGGCTCGTCAGCGGGCGGCGGCAAGAGCTCGTCCAGCGTCGGCACGGGCGGCTCTGCGGCAGGCTCCGGCTCCAACTCGGCATCGACAGTCGGCACCGGCGGCTCGTCCGCGGGCGGCGGCAAGAGCGGCTCGACTGTGGGAGCGGCCGGCTCCTCCGCGGGACATGCCAGCGACATGGGCATGGAAAAGGGCAAAGGTCACCACAAGGACGAGATGAAGAAGGACAAGAATTAGTCCGACCCGGGGAGCGGCCAATACGCCGCTCCCTTTTCTCTGCTGGAGGAGGACTGGCATGAACAGATCAATCGTTGCGATCGCAGTTTTGACTTTGATAAGCAGCGCCGCTGTGGGGGAAACCATGCAGAAAACCGGCAAGACCGCATCCGGCGAAACCTGCCGGGTCACGGTCGAAAAACATCCTGACGGCAGCATCACCGCGCTGGGATCATCGGGTTCGGGCACAACCGGCTCGACCTCATCGAGCGGCTCGCTGTCGAGCTCGAGCTCGGCCGGCGGATCGTCGGTGCACGTCCAGGCTGGCGGCGGCAACGTGTCGAGTTCGTCCTCGACGGCCGGCGGCCCCGGTTCGACCAGCGCGAGCACCGTCACAGTCAACGGCTGCACCATCTCGACATCGTCGCCATAACAAAAGGATTTCACAGATGAGAATGTTAATCGCGACCTCGTCGGTCGCACTCCTGCTCGCCGCCGCCTCTCCGTTGTCGGCGCAAACCAGCATGACCGGCGGCACCGGGGGCTCGGCTGCGGCCGGCGGCACCTCGGCCAGCACGCTCGGCACCGGCGGCACGTCGACGTCGGGCTCCGGACAGACCGGCTCCTCGATTGCAGCCGGCGGCAGCGCCGCGTCCGCCAACGGCAAGGCGCAGTCCGGCACCAGCATGAACAAGGGCAACGGTCCGGTGCTCAATTCCAATGCGCGCGCGCAGGCGCATGAGGGTGGTACGTTCAGCCGCTCCCACACCCGCACGAAAGTGAAGGCGGGCGAGGAGGTCGGGTCCACCACCAAGACCATGTCGCACGTGCCAGGCTCCAAGCCGACCATGTCGACGACATCGACAAACGTGCGCTGAAACATCCTCACGACACTGCTGCCCGCAACCTGCGGGCAGTTTTTTCTTTGTGAGCAGGTTTTTCTTTGTGAACGGATCAACCGCCGCTCAGCGTGCGGCTGACGCGGGTCACGACAGCATCCCACTGCCGCTTCTCGGCGGCCGGATAGTTGATCAGCACGCAATGCACGTAGCGGCGGCCAAAGTTGCAGCGGTCGTACCAGATCTTGCCGCCGCGGGTGCTGGAGACCACGAAGAAGCGCGGCGTGATACGCTTGTAGGTAATGCCGGAGGGCGGATTCTTCCGCGCCAGGAAAGCCGCAGGTGAGCTGCCTTCGTTCGGAACGGCCTGCACCGTCAGATCCGCACGGCCGTCGCTGGTCCGGTACTGCATGCCGTAGCCGTCCGGCCGGCCGGCTTGCTCGGTGAAGATGGACGAAGGGATGTCGACGCTGGTCCCGGTTTCGGGAATGCGATAGCCACTCCAGCTCTCCGCACCGGCAGCGGCCGGCAAGCTACAGAGCATCACAAGGATGGTGGCGATCTTTTTCATCGTATGAACCGGTTTGCGCTCGACGGCCGACAACGTGGAGAAGCGCCGGACGTTCCTTTCCGCGACGTGAACGCGCGGTTGCTCCCGGTCGGCTCACCGGACGTTGCAAGCCGGATGACGCCGGACCCTCGTCAAGCCGCGAGCGTCTCGTCCACGCGTCCAAGAGCCCGGCGAAGGGCCGCAAAGCAGTCTGCGTCTATTTGGGTGCCGACCATCTCCGACATGATCGCAAGAGCTTTCGTCACTGGCATCGCGGCCCGATACGGCCGTTCCGCGGTCAGCGCATCGAAGATATCCGCGGTCGTGATGATTCGGGTGTCCAGGCAGATCTGGTCTCCCGCGAGCCCACGGGGATAGCCTTTGCCGTCCAGCCGCTCGTGATGCGCCCCGGCGATCGGAGCGAGATCGCCAAACGCGCCGATGCGCGACAGGATCGCTTCCGAATGCGCGGAATGCTTGCGCATGATCTCCCATTCGAAATCGTCAAGCTTACCCGGCTTGTCGAGGATTGCGTTGCTGACGCCGAGCTTGCCAATGTCATGCAAAAGCGCGGCACGCTTGAGCCAGCGTCGGCGCTCGGCAGTGAACTCCAGCTGCTCCGCGATCATGTCGGTAAAAAGCGTGACGCGCTCGCTGTGGCCGCTGGTGTAGGGACTTTTGGAATCGACCACCTGGGCGAAGGCCGCCGCGATGTCATCCAGATAGTCCTCATCCACCGGCGCGCTCGCCTGCTGCGGCAGCAGAGGAACAGTCTCGGGCCCGTCTTCAGTGCCAAGCATGTCCCAGAATCCAGGCTGCGCCGCGATGCGTTCAAAAGCGGCAACCAGGTCTGGATCGAACCAGGTGCCCGCTCGATTCCGGGCCTCACGAAGGGCGGCTTCGGGACCGTTCGCGATGTAGAACACATCGACCACCTGAGCCAACAAGGCGAGGCGGGAGTAAATCGGGATGGCCGCGCCGCGAATGCCGAGCGGCTTGCCGCCCCCATCCCAATGCTCATCGAGATTCTTAATGCCCTCCGCGACCGGTTCGGAGAAGCGCATTTTGCGGGCGATGTCGGCGCCGCGATGGCAGCGCGTCTCGATCAGTTCGCGAGCGATCTCGCCGCCGTTCTGGAAGATATTGACGATGGCGCGAAACCGTTCGGCCAGACCGGCCTTCAGCCCGGTATGGCCCAGCACGAAGCGCAGCGCCTGCGGCAGGCTGCCGTCAATGAGCTTGAAATCCTGCTTGAAGGAGAGATCATCGGTCAGATACAGCTCGCAGATGCGCGCAGCGTTGCTGCTGCAGCCGAGATCCTTCAGCAACAGTACGTAGTAAAGTTCGACGATCTCGTCCTCGCCGAGGCCGATCTCCCTGCCGATCATGACGCCGATGCGGCTGCATCGCACGCAATGTCCGGCCGGCTGCCCCTCCGAGAGATCGAGCGCGTGGCTCAGCGCACCCAGCAATTCGGAAAGCGTGATCTGATCGAGCGGCTTGGGGGCGTGCGGAATGGGGTCCATTGACGGGGGCTCCGGGACTGGTGCGGCCAGTGAACAGGGCGGATCACATCACCAGTCGATCAACTGAACACCAGAGGATTAACAGGAGGTTGTTCGCGAGCGATCCGTCGACAAGAAGTCTCCGAGATCGCCCTCGCCTGCACGGCAAAGTTCCGTGGCCATCGCGAGAGCGCCCGCTAGCGAGCGCGTTTGCCCTTGTCTGTGGGCAAGGGGCAATTCGTACAAACGCTGTCGTCGCACATGCGGCAGATCGTGAAGCGATCCATCTCGGACGTATCCTGCCGAGCCAACAACTCATGGAGCAGCGCTTCAAGTCGTTTCGTTTCAGCGGGCGACAGCACATCCAGAAGCGACGCGACGGCCGAAATGCGCGACGTCATCAAGTCGTTGCGGGTTGCGGCGCCCTTCGCCGTCAGGTGCAGAGCAACCTCGCGGCCGTCCTGTCCGGGCCGACGTTCGACCAGCCGATCCGACACCAGACGGTCCACCAGCCGGACCGTTCCTGAATGCGACAGGCCAAGGATCCGCCGCAGCTTGTCGTTGGTCATGCCCTGGCCATAGCCGATGACGACCAGTGCGGCAGGCGTCTCGCCGCCGCGGCCGATGACCTCGCGCGCGCCCTGCTCGATCCGATCCATGACGGCGAGCGAAAGCGCGCCCAGCAAATTTGCGATTCCATTTTCCATGAGCCGGACAATATGTGCGGAGCGCACAAAAAACAACTTGACGAATATGTGCGCTCCGCACATGTTTCTGGTCGCAGGGGTACGATGACAAGGAGAATGACGATGAATATCGGGAGCGTGGCACGACAAGCGAATGCCAGCGGCGTTGAACCCGCCTTGAAATACGTGCAGGCCAACGGCGTGCGCTTCGCCTATCTCGAACAGGGCGACGGCCCCCTGGTCATGTTCCTGCATGGCTTTCCCGACAATGCCTGGTCGTATCGAAAGCAGTTGCAGGTCTTCGCGGATGCGGGGTACCGTGCGGTCGCGCCGTTCCTGCGCGGCTATGCGCCGACAGAGATTCCGGCGGACGGCGTTTTCGATCCCATCGCACTGGGCAAAGATCTAGAAGCCCTCATCGCCGCGCTGAGCGACGACGGACAGGCACGCGTCGTCGGCATGGATTGGGGCGGCACCTCGACCTTTCAGGCGCTGGCCACGGCGCCATCGGCGTTCAAGGCCGCCGTGGTCATGAACACCGCACATCCGATTACAATTTCGAGCATCAGACGGGATCCGGAGCTCGTTCGAGCGGTCTTCCATGTCTATTTTTTCCAGCTGCCCGGCGCGGTATCGGCGGTCAACACCGAGGGACTTCCCTTCGTCGACTATCTCTGGAAGCTGTGGTCGCCGACGTTCAACAATGCCGAGCATATCCGTTCGATCAAGGAGACGCTCAGCTCTCCCGGCACCATGGCCGCGGCGCTTAAATATTACGGAGGCCTGACCGATGCGGGGCTCGCGGGCCGGCTTCCGATCAATAACATGCACACGCCGACGCTGACGATCTATGGCAGCAACGATCCGACAGCGAGGTACTCGGTCAAGGAGGAGCCGCTGTTCAAGGGGCCGCACAAGCGGATCGTCCTGCCCGATGTCGGGCACTTCCCGCACCTCGAGCGTGAGGACGAAGTCACCGGCCTGATCATGGACTGGTTCAAGACGCACGCGCCTGACTGAACGCAGAGGGCAGTAGCCCACAACATGCTTTGAGTTCTTCAATCTGGAGTGCGCGCAATGGACGCCAAGATACAGCAGCAATATGCCGAGACCTTTCATGCCCTTCACACGAAGGGCGATCCGCTCGTCCTGTTCAACGCCTGGGACGCCGCCAGCGCCAAAGCCATCGCGAAGACCTCTCCGGCCATCGCGACCAGCAGCGGAGCGGTCGCCTCCGCACTTGGATACGCCGACGGAGAAAATGTTCCGCTCGACATGGTGACCGGCCTGGTGTCGCGGATGACCGCGGCCGTGTCTGTGCCAGTCTCAATCGATGTGGAGGCAGGATATGGCGACACGCCAGAGGCCGCCGCCGGATCGGCGACCGAGATTTTGAAGGCCGGCGCCGTCGGCATCAATATCGAGGACGGGCTATCGGAGGGAAAGCGGCAACTCGTCAACCCCGAACTCCATGCCGCCAAGATCAAGGCGGTGCGGGACGCTGCGAAAGATTTGGGAGTTCGACTGTTCATCAATGCGAGAACGGATCCATTCCTGCTGAAATTCGGATCGCCGGACGATTGCATGAATGAAGCGGCAAGGCGGGCGAAGGTTTATGCGGAGGCCGACGCCGACGGAATTTTCGTACCCGGCCTCACCGACCTCGCTCTCATTGAAAAGTTCGTTCAGCTCACGCCTCTGCCGGTCAACATCATGGTGACACAAGGCGTTCCCGCAATTCCGGATCTGGCTCGCGTCGGCGTTCGGCGGGTGAGCCTTGGGCCGTGGCCGATGATGGCAGTGATGCGGATAATCGGCCAGGCCGCGGCTGCGGTCGCCGCCACCAAGCAATACGGCACGTTCCTGCAACCGGATGCCTGAGCCAGGACATCACCGGCCAAAGTCGCTTCTACGCGGACCGCTTCACCGCGGTCGCGCCGGCCGGTGCAATGTCGAGACGAGCCAGCATCGCCCGCGCCTGCTCGGCGCAGTGCTCGATCAGCCAGCGCTCGAAGGCGACGGGCGCGAGCGCGGGTGCGTAGAGGAAGCCCTGCACGACGTCGCAGCCGAGTTCGGCCAGCACCTTGCGCTGCGCCTCGGTCTCGACGCCTTCGCCGACGACGGTCATGCCGAGGCCCTGCCCGACGCGCACCACGGCGGTGGCAATTGCGAGCGCGCCAGCGTCACGCTCGATGTCGCGCATGAAGCTGCGGTCGATCTTGAGCTCGCGGATCGGCAGATGGGCGAGCCGGCTCAGGCTGGAATAGCCGGTGCCGAAATCGTCCACGGAAAGCCCGACGCCGAGCTCCCGGATCGCGTTCATCGTCTCGAGCGCGGCGACGCTGTCCTGCATGAACGCGCCCTCGGTGATCTCGAGCATCAGCGCATTCGCCGGCAGATCGTATTCGGCGAGGATGTCCTTGAGCCGCGCGGCCAGCGTGACGTTGCGGAAATTGATCGGCGACAGGTTCACCGACACAGATGGAATGTCGAGCCCGGCGCGGCGCCAGCTCGCCATCTGCCGGCAGGCCTCGCGCACCGACCACAGGCCGATCTGCTCGATCAGGCCGCACTCTTCGGCAAGCGGAATGAATTTTGCCGGCGAGACGTCGCCGAGCTCCGCATCGTGCCAGCGCGCCAGCGCCTCGACGCCATGGATTGCGCCGTCGCAGCTGCGGATCTGCGGCTGATAGCTGAGGGTCAGCGTGCCCTCGGCGACGGCGCGGCGCAGCGCCGCGATCAAGGCCAACCGCTGCTCGGTGAGCCCGTTCATCTCGGCGCTGAACAGGCGATGGGTCGAACGTCCCGCCTGCTTGGCCATGTACATGGCCGCGTCCGCCTGCTGCATCAAGGTGTCGATGTCGGTCGCATGATCGGGATAGAGGCTGACGCCGATGCTCGCCGACATCTGCAGCTGCCTGGAGCCGAGCCGCAGCGGCGCGGCCAGCGCTTCGGTGATTCCGGCCGCCACGCGCTCGGCACCCTCGGCGTTGCGCCGCGGCAGCAGGATCACGAACTCGTCGCCGCCGAGCCGCCCCAGCATATCCTCGGGTCCGATCTGCTCGCGCAGGCGCTGCGCGAGCAGGATCAGGAGCTCGTCGCCAGCGGCATGGCCGAGCGTGTCGTTGACGTCCTTGAAATGATCGACGTCGAGGAAGGCCAGCGCGACGTGGCTGCCGGTCGGGCAGGCATCGATGGCGGTGGTGATCAGGCGCCGCAATTGTGCGCGGTTCGGCAGACCAGTGAGGATGTCGTGATAGGCGAGCCGCGCGATCTCGGCGCGCGCTTCCTTGCGCTCGATCGCGAAGGCGCCGAGATTGACGCACGCCTCGACGATGCGGCGGTGCCAATTGCTCGGCGCGCGCGGCTCCCGGTAGTAGAAGGCGAAGGTGGCGATGACCCGTCCGTCCTTGGCCTTGACCGGCGTCGACCAGCATGCGCGCAGGCCAATCGCGAGCGGCATCGCCTTGTAGGGCTGCCAGCGCGGGTCGGTCTCCAGATCGATCGCCAGCACCGGCTCGCCGTAGAAGGCCGCGGTTCCGCACGAGCCGACATTGGGACCGATGGCAATGCCCTGCAGTGCGCGGGAATAGTCCTCGGGCAGGCTTGGGCCGCCGAGCGGATGGATCAATCCCGCGGCATCGACGTGAAGCAGCGAACAGACGACGTCGGGCGCGATCTGCTCGACGCGGCGGCACAGCCGGTCGGCGATCTCGCCGATCGGAACCTCGTCGGCAAGCGCGCCCATGATGAGCTGCTGCAGCGAGCGCAACTGCTTGGTCTCGGTGATGTCCTCGAGCAGCGCGAAGATGTGCTTGACCTGGCCCTTCCTGTCGCGGAAGGCATCGATGCGGGCGCAGACCCAGATCTCCTCGCCGTCCTTGTCATAGGCGAGCATCTCGAGCTCGCCGCGGTGGCCGCCATCCATCAGGCGCTTGATGAGCTTCGCAACAGCCTTGCGATCGGTGTGGCGGCCGGCGATCAGCCCCCTCGCACGGCGGCCCTCGGCTTCCTCGCTGGTGTAGCCGAACAGCGTCGTGAAGGCGGCATTGACGTAGACGATGTTCTGATCGGTGTCGGTGATGAGCACCGCGCGGTTGGTCTGGTCGGAGACAGCGTGGAGAAGCCCGATTTTGACGCGGCGCTCGGCCTCCGCGGTGACGTCGCGCGCGAACACCACGTGATGGGTCACGCCGCCACTTGCAATGGATGAAAGCGAGATGGCCGCCCGGATCCGGCTGCCGTCGTGTCGCACGAGGCTGATCTCGTCACGGAAGTCCGCACACGGTTCGGCCCGAAGGCATTTGAGGGTGAGAATTTCGGAATCGCGGCCGAGCACTTCAGCGCGTGCGAGATTCCATATCCGCTCTGCACCGGCATTGAAATGCGTGATGCGATGCGCGCTGTCGACGATGACGATGCCCTCGTCGGCGCGTTCGAGCGCGGCCAACAGCATTTCCGGAGTTTCTGTCATGGGACAATCGGAGGCAGACATCGCTGGACCCGGAGGCATCGGGAAGATATGGCAACCGAGGCTAGCGCCGCGATGGTGTCCAAGACGTTTTTGCAGTCCGCTCGCACCGCGCCAAGACGCGACATGCTTAACATTCCGCCAAACACGCGAAGGTAATTGGGTGCGTACGGAACCTATTCGGCGCCGGCGTCCGCCTGAAGCTTGCCCGCGACGGCGCGCACCTTGCGCGGCGCGGCTTGCCAGATCGAGAGCGCCGACAACCCGCTCACGAGGATGGCAACGCCAAAGGCGAGCGTGTAGTCGCCGACCCGATCGTAAAGCAAGCCGGTGACCCAAGGACCGGCCGCACCGCCGGCCAATGCCGCCAGCATGATCGTGCCGAAAATGCTGCCCTGGTGCCTGCCCTGAAAAATCTCGAACACCACTGCGCCCATGATCGAGGTCAGGCCGTAGCCGAGCGCGCCTTGCGTGAACACCATGAGATAGACCAGCCACAATGACGGCTGGAATTTCAGTGCCATCAGCGCCGCGAAGGAGATCGCAAAACCCGCGCAGCTGATCGCCCACACCCATTCCCGTCCGATCCGGTCGGAGATATGGCCGAGCAGAATCTGGCCGGGAATGCCGAGCAGGCTGACGATGCCGAGCGCCCACACCGCGACACCCGGGCTGAAGCCGATATCGAGCAGAAATTTGGTCTGGTGCACCTGCACCGCGTACCAGATGTACAGGCCGCAGAAATAGCCGAGCGCGATCCACCAGAACCGCGCCGTGGCTACCGCTTTCCGGAGTGTCCATTCGGTCCCGGCCCAGACGGGATCGACAATGTTGGAGGCCGGTTTTGCGGCGCCCGCGGCCGGCGCGGCATCGCCGTCCGGCCGCAGGCCGATATCCTCGGGGCGCCTATGCAGGAACAGATTGATCGGCGCCAGCACGATCAGGACCATCAAGCCCATCGCAGTGCAGGCGGTGCGCCAGCCGGTCCCTTCGATCATGTGCTGCACCCACGGCAGCAGCGTCACCGAGCCGATGCCGACCCCGGCGAAGGCGATGCCGATGGCGAGGCCGCGCGTGCGGATGAACCAGTTCGGCAGGAACAGCGACTGGCCGGAATAGCCGAGACACACCGAGCCGGCGCCGACCATGACGCCGATGGTGACGTAGAGATGCCATGGCTGGCTCGTGAGCGGCGCGAGCAGGAGCCCGCCACCCATCAGAACCACGCCGAGCTCCATCACCGCGCGCGGGCCGGCGCGGTCCATCAGCCGGCCGATCAGCGGGCTGACCATGCCCGATACCACGAACCCGAAGGAAAAGGCGCCCGCGGTGACGCCGCGCTCCCAGCCGAATTCGGAGATGATGGGAGGAAAGAACAGCGAGAAGGCGGTGCGCGCGTTGACGCCGATGGCCATGGTGACGAAGGTCACCGCGACCACGACCCAACCGTAGAAGAACGGAAGCCGCATTGTGTGTTTCATCCCTGGACGGTCCTTCCGACCATCCGGGACTGCCCGGGTCAAGCGCTTTTCGCGCATGCCCGTTGAGCGGCCGCGCTCAGGCGGCGTCGCGTTGGGATGGTTTGACGGGCGCATCGAACAGGATCCGTTCGATCGGGTGCGGCCGGCCGAACAGATAGCCCTGCGCGAAATTGACGCCGAGCGCCTTCAGCCGCTCGTACTCCTCGCGGGTCTCGACGCCTTCGGCGGTGACCGACATGTCCAGCCCGCGCGCCAGCGTCACGATCGAGGAGATGATGGCGGAGCTGCGCGGTTGATGCGTGAGGTTGCGGATGAACGACTTGTCGATCTTGATCTTGTCGAACGGGAACGCGGTCAGATAGCTGAGCGACGAATAGCCGGTGCCGAAATCGTCGAGCGCAAGCGCGATGCCGATGCTCTTCAGCCGCTCCATGAAGGCGTGGTTCTCGACGCCGCGTTCCAGCAGCACGGATTCCGTGATCTCGATCTCCAGCCGCTGGGGCGGCAAGCCGGAATCGGCGAGCGCCGCGCTGATCATCTCGAACAGCTCGGCCTCCTTGAACTGGATCGGCGACAGGTTGACGGCGACTGCGAGGTCGGACGGCCAGCCGGCCGCGTCCGCGCAGGCGCGCCGCAACACGAATTCGCCGAGCGGCACGATCAGCCCGGTCTCCTCCGCAAGCGGGATGAACTGGTCCGGCGGAATCAAGCCGCGCGTCGGATGCCGCCAGCGCACCAATGCCTCGAAGCCACGCCGCGCGCCGCTGAGGGCGTCGACGAACGGCTGGTAGTGCACCTCGAGCTGGCACCGCGCGATGGCGTCGCGCAGATCGCCTTCCAGCGTGCTGCGCGCCTCGAGCTCAGCCGACATCGCCTTGTCGTAGATGGTGAAGCAGTTGCGGCCCGACGATTTCGAGCGGTAGAGCGCGAGGTCGGCCTTCTTCAGCAGCTGCTCCTGATCGCTGCCGTGATCGGGCGCGATCGCAATGCCGATGCTGGTGCCAATCTCGACGCGGTGTCCGGGAAGAAGGAACGGCTCGGCCACGAGCTTGGCGATCCGCCCCGCCAGTTCGGTCGAGCAGACGCGCTGATCCTCGCAAGCTTCCTGGATGACGGCGAATTCGTCGCCGCCGAGCCGGGCCAGCACGTCGCTGGCGCGCAACGCGGATTTCAGCCGCTGTGCGACCTGACGCAGCAGCACATCGCCGGCACCGTGACCGAGCGAGTCGTTGACGTTCTTGAAGCGGTCGAGGTCGAGCATCAGGATCGAGAAGGTCGGACCGCCGTCCTTCAAACGGCCATTGAGCTCGTCGAGCCGGGCGAGGAAGAAGGCGCGGTTCGGCAATCCGGTCAGGATGTCGGTCTGGGCGAGTTCGAGCACCCGCCGGTTCGCCAGCGAGAGCCGCCGCGAATTGCGGCTTGCGAGCATGAGATAGGTCGAAAGCGACAGCGTCAGCAGCATGCCGACGATCAGCACCGCGCCCGCGCGATCGTAGGTCGTCTCCAGCGGACCGCCGGCAGCCGGAACCGCCCGCACCTGCCAATCGGAGTCGCCGATCTTGAGATTGCCCGACCAGTGCAGGGTCCGCGCGACGTCTCGCATCGACTGCGGCACCGTGGCGGCCGACGAATAATCCGGCAGCATGTCCTCCTGGCCGACGATCTGCCCCGGGACCGGCGGATAGACGTTGACGCTGACCGCGGGGCTTGCCCCGGTGGTCACGCGAATGGACTGGATCAGCAGCGGCAGGTCGAAGACGCCGACGACGAAGCCGGCGAGATTGCGGCGCCGGTCCACGACCGTGTCGCGCGACGTTCCCTTGGCGTAGACGGGAATGGCGACGAGCACGTCGGGCAACCGGCCGCCCGCCTTCGGCTCGAAGAGGCGGGTGCGAATGGCGGCGATCCGGTCGGTGTCGCGCGCGCGCTCGAGGACCGCGCGGCGTTCCGGAACGGTCGCGTAGTCCATGCCGTAGACCGGAGACGTCTTCGGCTGGGTCGAGTAGAGCACCGGAAAATATTCGTCGCTCTGCGGCGCGGTCGCAAACGCATCGCCCTGGAGCGACTTGATGCGATAGCCGGAGACGCCGTCCGTGATCGCCGCGGCCTCGTATTCGGCGCGCTCCTTGCGGTTCACGCGCGGCACCCAGGAAATGCGCAGCATGCCGGGATGGCGCTCGAACAAGCGGGTGCTGAAGGTCTCGAATTCGCTGCGGGTGATCTCCTGGTTGGTCGATTCGAACAGCGTGCGTAGCGCGACGAGCCTGGAGATGTACTCGCTCATGCCGTTCTGCATGACGATCACTTCGGTCTCGGCCGCGTTCTCGAACTCGATCTTGTTGACGCGGCCCTCCCATCGCGCCACGGCGGCCGCACCCGCGACCGAAAACAGAAGACCGATTCCGACCGCGACGAGCGCAGGGCGATAGAGCCTGAGCAGCAGCGCGGCACGCCACCATCCGGTCATACGCCCCCGATCCTGATCGTTCTGATCCCGACCGCCCATTCCAGAAACCGCCGTCCCCTCTCCCGGCCAACCGAACCTCTGGTTGAGCCGCCGGAGCCACTATCGGAACAGGACCGCGGTTAAGAACTGCACAATTTCGGAACCCGGTTTTTCCGCATTATCCAGCTTAGTTAATGAAGTGCAGGATGATGCGGACTTTGTCGCAATAAGTTGCCGGTTTTCCCCGGAGTAGTACGGAGCCGTCGATACATCGGCGATTCATCCTGCGGCGATAGCTTTCACAAAGCTACTCACCGCACCCGGCAAGACTTTTCCTGATGTATCGATCTCGATCTGCGATATGCATCGTCATGACCGTCGCCGTCCTGGCAGCAATCATGCTGCCGGCGAAAGCCGACGAGATCGGCGTCAGCAAGGATGCAATCCTGTTCGGCCAGGCCGCAGCGCTCGAAGGTCCCTCCTCCGCACTCGGACAGCGGATGCGCCAGGGCATCGTCGCAGCCTTCACCGAGATCAACGCCAAGGGCGGCGTCCATGGCCGCAAGCTCCAGCTCATCAGCCGCGACGACGGTTACGATCCCGACCGCTCGACGGTGCAGACGCTGCGGCTGATCGAGGACGACAAGGTGTTCGCGTTGATCGGTGCGGTGGGCACGCCGACGGCGGTGGCGACGATACCGATCACCAGCGCCAGGAACGTGCCGTTCATCGGCCCGTTCAGCGGCGCTGAATTCTTGCGCGACCTCCAGCTCGCGAACGTGGTCAACATCCGTGCGAGCTATGGCGCCGAGGCCGAGGCGTGGGTCAAGCACCTCACGGAGGATCGCCATTTCACCCGCATCGCCATTTTCTACCAGGACGATTCCTTCGGGCGCGACGGTCTTTCCGGCGTGAAGCGCGCGCTTGCCAGGCGCGGTCTCGAACTCGCCGCCGAGGGCACCTTCGAGCGCAACACCCGCGCGGTCGCGTCGGCCTGGCGCACGATCAAGCGCGTCGAACCCGAGGCGATCGTCATGGTCGGGACCTACGGTCCCTGCGCGGAGTTCATCAAGCTCGCGCACCGCAGCGGCGCGCGTCCGACCTTCGTCAACATCTCCTTCGTCGGCGCCGTTGCGCTCGCCCGGGAGCTTGGCCCCGAGGGCGAAGGCGTCGTCGTCTCGCAGGTCGTGCCGTTTCCCTGGGACCGCTCCCTCAAGCTGGTTGCCGACTACCAGGCGGCGCAGACGGCGTTCGACCCCGCGCTGACACCGAGTTTCGTGTCGCTCGAAGGCTATATCGCCGGCCGTCTCGCGGCCGCGGCGCTGGAACAGGCCGGACCGCAACCGACGCGCGCGAGCCTGCTGCGGGCCATCAACGATGTCGGCCACTTCGACATCAGCGGCAGCACCGTCACCGTCGGCATGCGCATGATCGACGCGCCGCCGAAGGTGTTTTTGACGGTGATCCAGAAGGACGGGACGTTCAAAGCGGTGGACCGGCTTTAGAGCCGCTCACGGCCGCCGCGTCCAGCGGTCGGCGTTGACGGCGCCTTGGGGGGCCTCGCCTTTGACGATCGCTTCGACCTGGCGCACGGTTTCCAGCGACTGATATTCGATCGCCTCCGGCGTCAGGCCGCCGACATGGGGCGTGGCGATGACGTTGGGAAGATTCGCAAGCTCCGGACTTGGCATCTGGTCAGGCGCGCGGCCGACATCCATCGCGGCACCCGCGATACGATGTTCAAGCAGCGCCTTCGCCAGCGCCGCTTCGTCGACGAGATTACCGCGGGAGAGATTGATGAAGACCGCATGCTTCTGCATCCGCGTCAACGCCGCCTCGCCGATCAGATTTTCGGTCTGCTCGTTGGCGATGGCAAGGCAGACGACATAGTCGGACACGGCGAGGAGTTCGTCGAGGCTGACCTGCCGGATGGCGCTGTCGCTCATGGTCGCAAAGGGATCTGCGACCAGCACCTCCATGCGCATCACCTTGGCGATGTCGGCGAGATAGCGCCCTATGCTGCCATAGCCGATGATGCCGATCTTGCTGCCGGCGAGCTGACGTCCCATCCGCGGCTCCGGCTTGCGGCCGGCGTGGTAATCGGCCGTCGCCCGCGATACGCCGCGGGAGAGATCGACCATGAAGCCAACGGCGAGCTCGGCAACGGCTTGCACGAAGCCGGGCCCGGCGCGGGTCACGAGCACGCCGGCATTCGAGGCGGCCTCGACATCGACGTTGCGGATGTCGACAGCGCAGCGCACGAAGGCGCGCAGGCGCGGGAGTTGCCCAAAGATCTCGCCGCGTCCTTCGGTCATGCGGTCGGCCACGATGATGTCGACATCTTGCGCAGCGCGCACGAGGCTGGCTGATGCCAGCGTCTCATCGCTTTCGTGCAGGATCACCTCGGCAGCCGCGCGCAAACCGTTCAGGCTGCGATCGCCGTAGTAATTGCGGCGCATCTCCGGCGTGTGGGCCAGCAGGACTTTCACGGCAACACTCCCTCAATAGCCGAACGCGCGCGGCAATGCCGTGCTGAGCCATGGCACGAACGCGATCACGAGCAGGCAAAGGAACAACAGGCCGAGATAGCCCATGATCGGCTTCACTGTCTGCTCAATCGGCACGTTGCCGATCAGGCAGGCGCCGTAGAGCCCGAGCCCGAGCGGCGGCGCGAACAGGCCGATGCCCATCGCGATCACAAGCACCACGCCGAAATGCAGGGGATCGATGCCGAGCTGCACGGCCACCGGCAGCAGCAACGGCCCGAAGATGATCAGCGCGGCCGCGCCCTCCAGCACCGAGCCCATCACGATCAGCACGCCGATCGCGAGCAGGATAAACAGCCAGGTGCCGCTGGTCTTGGACAATCCCAGCATGAAATCGCCGACCGCATGCGGCACCTGCTGCAGGGTCAGCGTGAACGCCAGCGATTGCGCCGCCGCGACGATGAACAGCACGAGCCCCGCGCGCGTTGCGCCCTGGACGAAGCTGTGTGCGGCCGATGTGAAGCTGAGCTCGCGGAACACCACGCTGCCGACGACGAGTGCATAAGCCACGGCGAAGGCCGAGATTTCCGTGGCGGTTGCAAAGCCGCTCTTGAAGCCGAAGAAGATCATGAAGATCAGGCCGAACGAGGCGATCGCGCCGCTCCACAGACCCGACACCGGCATCTGCGGCGCGATGTCCTCCTCATCAGCCGGAGTCTCAGTTGGGGTCTTGCCGAAGATGATGGAGACGGTGATCAAGGCCAGCGCCATCAGCGCCGCCGGCAACAGCCCTGCAACGAACAGGCCGCCGATCGACAGGTTCGCGACGAAGCCCAGGATGATCAGGTTGATGCAGGGCGGGATGGTCTCCGCCATCACCGCGGAGGCCGCGAGCAGCGCCACGGCGCCGCCCGGATTTTGCTTGGAGCGGCGCGCCGCCGGAATCAGCACGGAGCCGACCGCCGCGACGTCGGCCATCTTCGAACCGGAGATGCCGGAGAACAGCACCATCGAGGCCACCATCACGACGTTGAGGCCGCCGCGCATGCGCCCGACCCCGCGTTGCAACAGCTCGATCAGCCGCACCGACATGCCGTTGGCTTCCATGAGGTAGCCGACCAGGATGAAGAACGGGATTGCGAGCAGCACGAAATTGTCGATGCCGCGCGCCATCTGCTGGGCGAAGATCACGCCCGGCAGCGCGCCCTCGACCCAGATGAAGATCAGCGCGGCCAGCGCCAGCGCAAAGCCGATCGGCAACCCGCCGACCAACGTCGCGAAGAAACCGATCAGCATCAGCGTGCCCGCCGACGGCACCGTGGCGGGCGACAGATAATCCCAGGCGAGATAGAGGCCAGTCACGACGGCAATCGCGACGAGGCCCCTGACGATGTCGGGGAGAGGCCTGGCGCAGAGTTGGTCGATCGCAAACACCGTCATGAACAGCGCGCCGGCGCCCATCGGGTAGAAGGTCAGCTCCAGCGGCAAGCCGGATCCGGTGGTCTGGCCCGCCGTCAGCGAGCCGAGCTTGATAGCGTTGTAGGCAACGTAGCCCGAGATCAGCACCACGAGCAGCGAACTCGCGGCGTCGACCAGCGCGCGCAGCCGTGCCGGAGCCATGTCGCGGAAGAAGGAGACGCCGACATTCTCGCCGCGCGCGAGCGCGCTCGCCGCGCCGAAGAAGGCGGAGCCGACCATCAGGCCGCGCGCGACGTCGTCGGACCACTCCACCGGCGCGTTGAAGCAGAAGCGCAGCAGCACGGAACCGCAGACGACGACGAGATCCGCAGCCAGCAAAATGGCCGCGATCGCGTCGCTGACGCGAAGCAGCAGGGCGATGCTCCCGTGGCGCCCGCCCGAGAGAGATACGGCAGCCGTCATTGCCACGTCAGGCCTGCGTGGCGCGGATGATGTCGATGACGGCCTTGGAGTCCGGCCGCGCCTTGATGAAGTTCTCGATTTGCGGCGCGACGCGCTTCTTGAACGCCTCGCGGTCGCATTCGGCCACCGTCACGCCCTTTTCGGTCAAGGCCGACAGCGCCTCCTTCTCAACCGCGAGCCCGTGGGTCCGCGTGTCGGCCGCAGCCTTCTTCGCGGCGTCGAGAAATCCGTCGCGCAGCTTCGGATCCATGCGATTGTAGGTCGTGTCGCTGAAGTAGATCGCGAGCGGCGAGAAATTGTGCTGCGTCAGTGCATAGAATTTTGCGGTTTCGAAGAACTTGCTGGCCAGGATGGTCGGCGGATCGTGCTCCAATCCGTCCAGCACGCCGGCCTGCAATGCCGTGTAGATTTCGCCGAACGCCAGCGGCGTCGCGGCGGCGCCCATCAGGCGCAGGCATTCCGTGATGACAGGATTTGGCAGGGTGCGGATCTTGAGACCGGCGAGATCTTCCGGCGTCTTCACCGGCTTTCGCGCCAGCACGCTGCGCGAGCCGAAATTATAGGCCCAGGCGATGATGCGGATGTTGCTGCCCTTGAGCAGCGCGTCCTCGATCGGCTTGGCGGCGCCGGAATCGAACGCTTTGGTCTGCTGCGGGAAGCTCGAGAACAGGAAGCCGAGATCGAAGGTCCCGACCAGCGGCACCAGATTGGCCGAGATCGACGATCCCGACACCATGAGGTCGATGACGCCGAGCTTCACCGAGTTGATGACGTCGATTTCCTGACCCAATTGGTTGTCGGGAAAGAACGCGACCTCGACCTGCTCCCCGAGGCCGTTCGCCTTCAGGTTCTTCACGAGATTGTCGTAATAGACGCGGCCGTTGGCGAATTTGGGATCGTTCGGCAGCGAGGAGGAGCATTTCAGCTTCAGCGTCGCGGCTTCGGCGCGGCCGATGAGTGCGGGGGAGAACACGAGGCCGGCGGCAAGTCCCGTCGACGACTTGATGAACGCGCGACGGTTCACGGGCACGATGGACATGGTGCGGTCTCTCCCCGATTATTGTTTTTCGCGCCGCGGACGTTGCCGCAGCCCGTTGCACGGACTGTATGGCCAAAGCGACGGCGCAGGCAAGACTTGAGGCCGGCCATTGCAAAGCGGCGTGTCGCGAAGGTCGACGGCATCAGCGCGCGGCGAAACAACCGCGTTTTTTGCGGGATTTTCGCTCAGACCGGCATCGGGCCAGATGTGCGCGAGGATGCTTTCGCGCGGCATCGGCGATCAATCCAATTGGCGCATGGATCAATGCGCAATTCACATGGATGGCGCCAGAACGATGCCGCACTGGCTCCGGCAGACCTCCTGCCCCATTTTGCCGCAGCTCAACGTGATCCAGTGCACAGACAGACGCATGGCGGCCACCTACAAAGGGTACATCATCGCGCGCATTGCCGATGGAGGTGACACCATGCGCCGTCCAATTCTTCGCAATTTGTTTCTTGCATCCGGTCTTCTCGCGCTCTCGCAATTGACGATTCCGACGGAGGCCGCGGCCGAAGCGCGGCTCGCACTCGTGATCGGTCAATCGGCCTATCGCACCGTGCCGGAACTCCCCAACGCAGCCAACGACGCCAAGGGCATGACGGAGCTGCTCGGCAATGCCGGCTTCACCGTTACCACGGCTTCCAATCTGGCGCAGAACGACATGCGTCAGGCGATCTCGGATTTCGCCGGCAAGGTCAGCGCCAGCGGCGCCGACACCGTCGCGCTGGTGTTCTATGCCGGCCACGGTCTCCAGATCGACGGCGAGAACTATCTCGTTCCCGTCGATCTCGACCCCAAGCGCGAGGCCGACATTCCGCTGCAGGGTGTGCGGCTGAACGATTTGCTCAACACGCTTGGCGCGCTGCCGACACGAGCCCGCATCTTCATGCTCGATGCCTGCCGCAACAATCCGTTCCCGGCACTCCGCGGCGCCGGACACGGGCTTGCGATCGTCGACACGAAGGCCGGCGCGCCGGGCTCCTTCATTTCCTATTCGACCTCGCCCGGTGCGGAAGCCGAGGATGGCTCCGGCATCGACAGCCCCTACACTACCGCGGCGCTGACCGTCGCCAAGCAGCCTAATCTGCCGATCGAGGAAGTGTTCAAGCGCATTCGCGTCGCCGTGGCGCAATCGACCGACGGGCGCCAGATCCCCTGGGAAAGCTCGTCGCTGACGACCGACTTCAAGTTCTTCGGCGGCGACAGCAGCGGCAGTCAGACTGCGCTTCCTGGCGCATCCTCCATGGCACTTGCGAGCGGCACGCGCAGCCTTGAGGATTGGCGCAAGGATTTGCAGGGCAAGCCGGCCATGGTCGCCTATGAGATGGTGATCACCGACGATACCGTGCCGGCGTATCAGGCCTATATCGAGTTGTATGCTCAGGATACCCGTACGCCGCGCCTGCGCACGATCATGGAGCGCCGGCGCCAGATGCTGGCCTGGGAGCGCGCCACCGCGATCAACACCCGCGCCTCGTTCGAGGCTTATCTGGCGAACTGGGACAACAGCGATCTGGCTGCGACCGCACGCAGGCTGCTGCTCCGCGTGCAGAATCGCAACTATGTCTTGCCTGCTGCTGTCGCGGCCGCTCCCGCCCCGGTCGCCGTCGCGATGGCGCCAACCTGCCCGTGCTCGACGCCTTCGACACCGGCAACGCCGGTCAACCCGACAATCGCGCCCGTGATCAAGAAGCGCGTCGACGACACGCCGCCGAAGCGCAAGGTGGTCGACGCGCCGCCCAGGCCGCGCCGGCCGCCGCCCGATGAAGTGATCTACGAGCGCGCGCCGCCGGCCGGCCCGCCGCCAGAAGCCATAGGTGTCGGAATAGGCATCGGAATTGGCATGGGCATGGGCGGCCGAGGCGGCAACTACGGTGGCCCGGGACGCGGCGATGGCTATCGCAGCCGTTACTGAGGCCGCTCGCGCGGCAGCCGGACGCGGACACGCGTGCCGCCACCGGGACGATCCTCGATGGCGACCGTGCCGCCGTTGCTTTCGACAACTTGCCTCACAATTGTGAGTCCCAATCCTGCGCCGCCGCTCTCGCGGCTGCGCGAGGTCTCCAGCCGGTAGAATGGATCGAATACGCGGGTGCGTTCGTCGACCGGGATTCCCGGCCCGCGGTCCTCGACCAGGAGATCGATCACACCGGTCTCGGCATGCAAGGAGATGTCTGCGGCGCCACCATAGAGGATCGCGTTGTTGACCAGATTGGCAATGACCCGAGCCATGCCCGCAGCCGAGCCGCGGATGAGGAGAGACGGATCTTCGCAGGTGAGCGTCACCGCTTCGCAGGCGCCCTTGCGCGCTTCGTACTCGGTCCGCGCGACGCGAGCAAGATCGACGGTCTCCGCTGACGGGCCTGCGAACGAGGCGCGGACAAAGGCGAGCGCATCATCCATCAGCGATTGCATGTCGTCGAGATCGACGATTGCCTTGTCCCGCTGCACGCTTTCGGGCAGCAGCTCGAGACGTAGCCGCAGCCGCGTGACATAAGTGCGCAGATCATGGCTGATCGCGCCGAGCACGAGGGTGCGGCTGCGCAGCAGTTCGGCGATGTTCGCCTGCATGGCGTTGACGGCGCGGATCAGCGCCCGAACGTCGGGAGCACCCCGCTCGCTGACCGGCCTGGTCTCCATGGCAGCGCCGAAGCGCTCGATGGCGACGGTCAACTCGGACAGCGGCCTGGTCTCGTGGCGGACCGCGAGCAAGGCCGCCAAAGCGACCACGAAGCCGAGAATTCCGGCCAGCAGGCCAACAGGAATGCCGAGCAGGCGAAGGCCGAGCTCGCCTGCGGTCTCGATTACCAGATAGCCGCCGCCAGCAAGTTCAATGATGGCTTGCAGGCGCGAGGTGACGAGATCACGCAAGCGGGCCACCTGCTGGCCGTCCCTGACGTTGACGAAGGACAATGCGACCAGCCGCTCCGCCGGCACACCGCTCAGCGCGCGCAGCCGTTGCTCCGCACTGCCCAGGAAACGGCCATGCAACGGGTTGGGCGGCACGTCCTGGCGCACTACCGGCTTGAATCGCGCCGTCGTGGCCGCGCGCAGCACCAGGTCACGATCGTCGCGCGGGACCCTGTCGATCGCCTCCGCCAAGGCGGCGACCTGCGCGAACAAAGCGGCAAATCCGGACGGCTCGCCGCGGCCGCGCTGCTCCACGAAATAGATAGCCACCGACAGCAACTGCACGAGAATGATGGCGCCGACGACGATAAGGCCAAGGCGGGCGGCGATATGAAGCCTGCTCATCCCCCACAGGCTCCGTGATCAGAGCGGGCGGACGTCAGCACTGAAGAGATAGCCGCCATTTCGCACGGTCCTGATCGAGAACGCAGCCTTGGGATCCGCGGCGACGAGCTTGCGGCGCAGCCGGCTGACCGACACGTCGATGACGCGGTCGAACGGATCCGCGGTCCGGCCGCGCGTCCAGTCGAGCAACTGGTCGCGCGATAGCACCCGCTTGGGCCGTTCGAGGAAACATGCCAGCAGATCAAACTCCGCTGCCGTCAACTCGACCATGCAGTCCTGGTCGTTGGACAGGCTGCGCCCGTCGAGATCGGCCACCAGCCTGCCGAAAGCAATGCGCCGCGGCGGCGGCATCTGCAGCGGGCCGTCCACACGCCGCAAAACGGCCTTGATGCGCGCCAGCAATTCCCGGGGATTGAAGGGCTTCGGCAGATAATCGTCGGCGCCGAGCTCCAGGCCGATGATGCGGTCGACATCCTCGGCCTTGGCCGTCAGCATCAAGATCGGCGTGCGGCCCTTGCTGCGCAGGCGCCGGCAGATCGACAGTCCGTCCTCGCCGGGCAGCATGATGTCAAGCACGATGAGATCCGGGCATGCCTGCATCAGCGCCCGGTCCATCGCCGCGCCGTTCTCGACGCAAACCGGCGCATAGCCCTCCCGCGTCAGCAGGTCCGCCAAGAGCGCGCGGATCTCGCGGTCGTCCTCCACGATCATGATCGTCCGAGTGTCCATCGCGATCTCTATCGAGCAACCCGCCGGCGGGAATGTGGCGAGCCCATCACTCGTTACAAAACGTTACATATCCGGCCTCGCCGGCAACATCACGGCAAAACATCGAGGCGAGATTGGCCCCCATGCGGCGACCGGTCTCGTTCCGGCGCGTCCTCGCAAACGGGAGTATCCGATGAAACTCATCCTGGCTTCGCTATCACTCGCAACGGTGCTGGCCCTCACGAGCGCCTCCGACGCAAACGCCTGGGTTCGCAGCGGCAGCGTCACGACTTGGCGCGGCACCTATTACGGCAGCGCCAGCGGCGGATGCGCCGGCGGTACCTGCTCGCGTTCGGCTTCGGTGACGGGGCCCTATGGCGGCACGATCGCACGCAGCGGCAGCATCACGCGCGTGGGTCCGCATGCATTCGACTACACGCGCACCACGACGGGTCCGAACGGCAATAGCGTGGCGCGCAGCGGCACGGTCGTGACCCATCCCTATTACGGATACCGGTACTGACCGTCGCGCCGCACGACCGTGAAATTCCGGCCAGGGTCAGAACAGTGGCCGCGGACTGCCTTCCCTCCAACCTGCAAACATGGATATCTCGAATGCGACGATTGACGATCTTGGCGTCGGCCGCGGCAGCCGCACTGGCCGCAGGTTCGACCGCGCTGGCCTTCAGTCCCAGCCCTCACCCCGCCATATCCGACAGCCTCACCGAAGTCAGCGGCGGCTGCGGGCCCGGCTGGCACCTGACGGCCAACGGCCTGTGCCGGCGGAACATCGTGCCCTATGCACCCTATGCCTATGCGGCGCCTCCCTATCCGGGGGCTTGTTGGTGGACCAGCACGCCATTCGGCGCGCGGAGGGTCTGCGCATGGTGAGACCTGTACAACTGCGGGAGCTGCGACGCGCGATCGCGGCCATCATCTCCGCGCTGGTCGCGGTATCGTCCGCGGGCGCCGCGTCCGCCCAGCAACCGCGACAGGAGGTACGCCAAGCGTGCACCGCGGACATGCGCGCGCTGTGCTCTGGCATCATGCCGGGAGGCGGCCGCGTCAAGCAGTGCATGATCGAGCATTTCGACCAGCTATCGGATGGCTGCAAGAGCGCGCTGAAGCAGGCGCAGGCGTCGAAGCCATAGAGCGTAGTCTCGCGAGAGTGCGCGTGGGGCTCGCAGACGCGATAAGTGCCTGCGGGCCCTGCGGCGTCGCACGATATAGCGGCGAGGCCGGCAACCCCATGTTTGCCGACGACCGGCAGCTGTGGTCTGGTCGGCCAACGGGACGCTTCGGGGATTCGCTGCTGATGGCGCAGGACGCTCACACCGCAACATCATGGCCGCTATTTCGCTCGCTGGCGTCCTATTCGCTGCCTGGCGACCTCATGGCCGGCCTGACGCTTGCGGCGATCGCGATTCCCGAGCAGATGGCGACCGCACGGCTCGGCGGCTTCGCCCCGCAGATCGGCTTCTTCGCTTTCATGGCGGGGTCGCTCGGCTTTGCGATGCTCGGCGGCAATCGTTTCCTGTCCTGCGGCGCCGATTCCACGATCACGCCGATCTTCGCCGGCGGGCTGGCGGCGCTGGCCGCCGCCGGCTCGCCTGAGTATCAGGGATTCGCGATCGCGCTGGCGCTGATGGTCGGCGCGATGATGCTGGCTGGCGGCGCTTTCCGCCTCGGCGGCATCGCCAATCTCTTGTCCGTGCCGGTCATGGTCGGCTTCCTCGCCGGCATCTCCGTCCACATCATCGTGTCGCAAGTGCCGGGCGTGCTGGGCCTGGACTCGCCGAGCGGGCCGACGCTCGATCGCATCGGCGTGCTCGCAAGCGAACTCGGCCGCACCAATCCGTTCACGCTGTGCATCGGCTTCGGTGTGCTGGCCGTGGTCTTCGTCGCCGAGAAGATCAGCGCAAAAATCCCGGGCGCGCTGATCGGGCTCGTTGCCGCGACCCTGGCCACGATCGCGCTCGGCCTCGAGAACAAGGGCGTCAATGTCGTCGGCCTCGTGCCGGGGACGCTGCCGCGGCCGACCTTCCCCGAGCTCGCTCCGGAGCAATGGGTCCGCCTCGTGCCGCTCGCCTTTGTCATCACGGTCGTGGTGATGGTGCAGACGGCGGCGACGACGCGCTCGTTCCCGTCCGATCCCGACAAGCCGGCCGATGTCGATCGCGACTTTCTCGGCGCGGGCGCCGGCAGCGTGCTGTCGGGCCTGTTCGGTGCATTTCCGGTCAATGCCAGCCCGCCGCGGACGGGCATTGTCGCCGAGACCGGCGGACAATCGCAGCTCGCGGGCCTCGCCGCGGCTGCAATCGTGCTGGCGCTGCTCGCGTTTGGAACGGGGTTGCTGCAGCACGTTCCGGACGCAGCCCTCGGCGGCATCCTGCTGTTCGTCGCCCTGCGCATCATCCGCGTGAAGCAGATCGTCACGATCTATCGCCAATCCCCGAGCGAATTCCTGCTGATTGTCGCCACCGCCGCGCTGATCATCGTGCTGCCGATCCAGCAGGGCGCATTCCTCGGCATCGTGCTGTCGCTGCTGCACGGCATCTGGAGCACGACGCGCGCGCGGCTCGTCGAGTTCGAGCGCGTGCCGGGCACCACGATCTGGTGGCCGGCGCATCCGCACATCGCCGGCGAGCGGATCGCCGGCGTCGCCGTAATCGGACTGCAGGCGCCGCTGTCGTTCCTCAACGCGCCCGGCTTTCGCAGCGACGTAGCCAAGGTGCTCGGCGCGACGCCGCCGCAGCTGCTGGTGCTGGAGGCGAGCGGCATGGTCGAGATCGACTTTACCGCCGCGCAGATCCTGCTTGACGTGTTCAGGGCGTGCAGCGAACAGGGCGTCACGGTCGCGTTGGCCCGGCTGGAATCGGTGCGTGCGCAGGACGCGTTCGAGCGGTTCAGGCTGTTCGAGGCCCTGCCCCGGGAGAACGTCTTCCACAGCGTCGACGAGGCCGTGCGGAAGTTGGCGAAATAACTGCGCTCACTGCGCCAATGTCGGATGATCCCGCTGCACCGTTTCGCGGATCCAGTTGGCATGGATCGCGCGAAACAGGATCTGCGCCGTCTTGAGGTCGTTCGCTGTCATGCAGAGATCGACGATGCGACGGACTGCGTCGTCGCGCATCAGTCCATCCGAGATCTTCATCGCGATTTCCATCGCGACTTTCGCCGCCCGCTCGTAGCGCTCGCTGTCGCGCTTGTCGTTGCGCGCGCTGCCTGCCGCGCTGGCCGCAGCGGCGTCACAGATCGCACGGATGCGCTCGGCGGCCTCGATGTCGCCGAGCGGCCGTTCGATCGCTTCGTCCCAGATGTCCTGACGCGTCTTGCGCGCGAACCACTGCATTGCCTGCTCCGTGGTGAGGGAGCGAGCATAAACGGCGGCCACGGCGGGCGCTACGCCTCCGGTACGATCTTGCCGGGATTGAAGATGTTCTGCGGATCGAGCGCCTTTTTCAGCGCCCGCATCGCGTCGATCGCCTCGGGGCCGAGCTCCGCCTTGAGGTATTTCTGCTTGCCCTGGCCGATGCCGTGCTCGCCGGTGCAGGTGCCGTCCATCGCCTGCGCGCGCTCGACCAGCCGATGCATGAACTCCTCGCCGCGCGCCATCTCGTCGGCATCGTTGGTGTCGCAGACCAGCGAACAGTGGAAATTGCCGTCGCCGACATGACCGACGATCGGCGACAACAGGTTGAGGCGCTTGAGATCTTCCTCGGTCTCGCCGACGCATTCGGCAAGCCGCGAGATCGGCACGCAGACGTCGGTCGCGACCACGCCGATGCTGTCGCCGGGCCGCAGCGCCTTGACCGACCAGTAGGCGTCGTGCCGCGCCTGCCACAGTTTTGTGCGATCCTCCGGCTTGGTGGTCCAGGAGAAATCGCCGCCGCCGTACTCCCCGGCGATCTCGGCGAAGGCCTTGGACTGCTCGGCGACCTCGATCTCGCTGCCGTGGAATTCCATCAGCAGCAGCGGCGTTTCCGGCAGCGTCAGCTTCGAATAGGCGTTGCAGGCCCGCACCTGCGCGGCGTTGAGCAACTCGATCCGCGCGACGGGAATGCCGGTCTGGATCGCCAGGATCACGGCCTGACACGCCCCATGCACCGTCTCGAACGACACCGCGCCGGCCGCGATCGTATCGGGGATGCCGCGCAGGCGGATGGTCAATTCGGAGATGATGCCGAGCGTGCCCTCGGCTCCGACGAACAGATGCGTCAGGTCGTAGCCGGCGGATGATTTCTTCGCACGCGTGCCGGTCGTGATGATCTCGCCGTCGCCGCGCACCACCTTCAGCGCCAGCACACTGTCGCGCATGGTGCCGTAGCGCACCGCGTTGGTGCCGGAGGCGCGGGTCGAGGCCATGCCGCCGAGCGAGGCGTCGGCGCCGGGGTCGATCGGGAAGAACAGGCCCTGGTCGCGGAGATGCTCGTTGAGCGCCTTGCGGGTGACCCCAGGCTGAATCACGCAGTCGAGGTCCTCGGCATGCACCGCCAGCACCTTGTTCATGTCGCGCAGATCGATGCAGATTCCGCCGGCGGGTGCGTTGACCTGGCCCTCGAGCGAGGTGCCGGTGCCGAAGGCGATGACGGGCACGCCGTTTTTCGCGCAGATCCGCACCACGTCCTGGATGTCGGCGGTCTCCTGCGCCATCACCACGCCGTCCGGCGGCTGGTTCACGATCCATGTGGTGGTATGGCCGTGCTGCTCACGGACGGCTTGCGAGGTGATGAGGCGGTTGCCGAACCGTGCGGCAAGCTGCTCCAGCGCGCTCGCGAGGGCTTTCGGCGCCGGCCGCGGCGGATTATTGGTGATGGTCGTACCCACGGACGTTCCTCCCGACGAGACGAACCGTGGCAAAGGACATCTCACCGGTCAAGTCAAGCGACCGGCCGCATAGCTGGGGAAGGAAATATGCCGGAGACTGCCGCCACAGCGACCAACACCGTGCCGTTCCGCGCCTCGATCATGCAGATCGAGCCGCAATGGATCGACTACAACGGCCACCTCAACATGGCCTATTACAACGTGATGTTCGACCGCGCGATCGACCAGATGTGGCTGACGCTCGGGATCGGTCCGGGCTACATGAAGGAGCGCAGCGGCTCGACCTTCACCGCCGAATGCCACGTGCGGTATTTGCGCGAAATCCACCTCGGCGATCCCGTGCAGGTCTCGGTCTGGCTGCTGGAAGCCGACGACAAGCGGCTGCACACCTTCCAGGAGCTGCGACACGCGACCGAGGGTTGGCTGTCCGCCACGTCGGAAAACATGTCGCTTCACATCGACATGGGCTCACGAAAGGTGGCGGCTTTTCCACCAGACATCCGTGAGCGCATTGCAGCGGTGGTCAAGGCCCACATCGCCGTGCAGCGGCCCGAGGGCATCGGCCGCAACGTGGCGATGCCCTCGAAGCGGTAAGCGCGCTAGACCCTGTTACGGCCGCGGGCCAATCCAACAACGGCCGAGACCAGGAACAGCACGACCGCGATGAAGAAGATGATCTTGGCGATTTCGATCGACGCGCCGGCGAGGCCGCCAAAGCCCAGGATACCGGCGATCAGGGCGATAACCAGAAACGTCACTACCCAGCTAAGCATGATCCGAACCTCTGTTTCGATGTTTGTCTGCGATCGGCGACTGACGCGCCTCACTTGCAGAACCAATCGCCAACGCGGAACAATGGTTCCGGCCCGCTGGAGCCGGAAATTCGCCTGACCCGCAGGAACAAATTGGCTTTCCGCGCACGTGGAAAACCCCCGACCGCGGCCCCATATAGGGATCAATCCCTGTTAAGAAGGCTCCCCTTTCACCACCCCGCGGTGCCAACGTGGGGCAAATGATTCGCATGACCGAGCCGAGCAAGATCACGTCCCAAAGCGTCCCCGACCACCAACCCGCAGCCGGCGGCATCGCCGCGCGTGCGCGGGCCTCGGTAGGCCCGCAATACCTGTCCGGGCTCAATCCGGAGCAGCGCGAGGCTGTGGAGACGCTGGACGGCCCGGTTCTGGTGCTGGCCGGCGCCGGCACCGGGAAGACCCGCGTGCTGACCACGCGCATCGCCCATATCCTGAGCCAGGGCCGCGCCCGCCCCTCCGAGATCCTGTCGGTGACCTTCACCAACAAGGCCGCGCGCGAGATGAAGCACCGGCTCGGCCAGATGCTCGGCCATGCGGTCGAAGGCATGCCGTGGCTCGGCACCTTCCACTCCATCGGCGGACGCATCCTGCGCACCCATGCCGAGCTGGCGCAGCTCAAGTCGAACTTCACCGTGCTCGACGTCGACGATCAGGTGCGGCTCCTGAAGCAGCTCCTGCAAGCCGACAACATCGACGACAAGCGCTGGCCCGCGCGCATGCTGGCCGGCCTGATCGACGGCTGGAAGAACCGCGGCCTGACGCCGTCGCAGGTGCCCTCGGGCGAAGCCGCCGTCTTCGCCAACGGCAAGGGCGGCAAGCTCTATGCGAGCTATCAGGAGCGGCTGAAGATCCTGAACGCCGCCGATTTCGGCGATCTGCTGCTCGAGGATATCCGCATCTTCCGCGAGCACCCGGATATCCTGCGGCAGTACCAGCAGCGCTTCAAATTCATTCTGGTCGATGAGTACCAAGACACCAACGTCGCGCAGTATCTGTGGCTGCGGCTGCTGTCGCAGGCGCCGTCGAAGCCAACCTCGCCCACTGTCATTCCGGGGCGGCTCGAAGAGCCGAACCCGGAATCCGGAGATGAGTCCTCGGCTCCAGATTCCGGGGCGCCTTCGGCGCATCCCGGAATGACGGCTGTCCCTGTAGGCCCCACCAAAAACATCTGCTGCGTCGGCGATGACGACCAGTCGATCTATGGCTGGCGCGGCGCGGAGGTCGACAACATCCTGCGCTTCGACCATGATTTCCCCGGCGCCAAGGTCATCCGCCTCGAGCGCAACTACCGCTCGACCGGCCACATCCTCGCCGCCGCCTCGCACCTGATCGCGCACAACGAGGGCCGGCTCGGCAAGACGCTGCGCACCGAGGACCATGACGGCGAGAAGGTCACGGTCACAGGCTCCTGGGATTCGGAAGAGGAAGCCCGCGGCATCGGCGAGGAGATCGAGCAGATCCAGCGCCAGGGCGACAAGCTCAACGAGATCGCGATCCTGGTGCGCGCCTCCTACCAGATGCGCGAGTTCGAGGACCGTTTCGTCACGCTCGGCCTGCCCTATCGCGTCATCGGCGGCCCGCGCTTCTACGAGCGCGCCGAAATCCGCGATGCGCTGGCTTATCTGCGCGTCATCAATTCACCGGCCGACGATCTCGCCTTCGAGCGCATCGTCAACACGCCCAAGCGCGGCCTGGGCGATGCCACCGTGCAGATGCTGCACGATCACGCCCGCAAGCGCCGCATTCCGCTGTTCGAGGCGGCGCGCGCGGTGGTCGAGACCGATGAGCTGAAGCCGAAGGCGCGCGGCTCCTTGCGCGACGTCGTCGCCCAGTTCGACCGCTGGCGCGCCCAGCGCGAGGTCACGTCGCACACTGATCTGGCCCAGATCGTGCTCGACGAGAGCGGCTACACCGAGATGTGGCAGAAGGACCGCTCGGCGGACGCCGCGGGTCGGCTCGAAAACCTCAAGGAGCTGGTGCGCTCGATGGAGGAGTTCGAGAATCTGCAAGGGTTTTTGGAGCACATCTCGCTGGTGATGGACCGCGACAGCGGCGCCGATGAGGACGCGGTGTCGCTGATGACGCTGCATTCGGCCAAGGGGCTGGAATTCGACAACGTGTTCCTGCCCGGCTGGGAGGAAGGCCTGTTTCCGAGCCAGCGCACGCTGGACGAACAGGGCCGCGCCGGCCTCGAGGAAGAGCGCCGGCTCGGCCATGTCGGCCTAACCCGCGCCCGCCGCCGCGCCAAAATCTATTTTGCCACCAACCGCCGGATCCATGGCACCTGGTCGACCACGATCCCGTCGCGCTTCCTCGACGAACTGCCGGCGGCCAATGTCGAGATCACGGAATCCAAGGGCGGCTCGGCCTGGGGCGGCACCGGCGGCTACGGGGCCTCCCGCTTCGACGACATGGAAGCGTTCGGCTCCACCTATTCGACCCCGGGCTGGCAGCGCGCCCAGGCCAATCGCAATCGTGGCGGCGGTGGGGGCGGCAATGGCGGCCGCGGCAGCTTCGAGGAACAGGCCTCGTCGTTTTCGTCCCAGTCGTCCTCGCCCGATTTCGGCAGCTTCTCCTCGCGCCGCCGTGGGCCGCTGACGATCGAGGGCGAGCTGGTGGCCAAATCCACCGGCACGACCTCGGAATTCTCCGTCTCAGACCGGGTCTTCCACCAGAAATTCGGCTACGGCCGCGTCACCAAGATCGACGGCAATAAGCTCACCATCGCCTTCGACAAGGCGGGGGAAAAGAAGGTCGTGGACAGTTTTGTGCAGCGGGCGTGAGGCCCCTGCCCTGTGTGGCGGTGGCGTTACGCTGCCGTTTCTTCCTTCTACGCCCCTTGACCACCGCGAACTTCCCCGTATCAGATGCGGCCATGGTCCGGGGCTCCATCACACTGATCGTACTGGCATTGGTTATGCCGTCGCTTGCAGCGGCGGAGACCATGAGCTTTGGCGATTCGATCGGGATGCTGGCGAAAAGTTGCGGTGCGGAAATCGTCGCCAATTGCCGCGGCGTCAACCCGGATTCGACCCGCCTGAAGGAGTGCCTGTCGCGCAACCGCGACGTGCTCTCACAGCAGTGCCAGAGCGACTATCTCGGCGCCTTCGATGCCATCCAGAAGCGCGTCGCCGCCCGGGTCACGGTGGCGAACGCCTGCCAGCGCGAGATCGTCAAGGTCTGCGGCGGCTCGACCAAGGAGACCAGCAAGGCGGTCCCCTGCCTGGTCTCGACGCCCAAAGGCATCAGCAACAACTGCCTGAAGGCCGTCGACGACGCGGGGTATCGGTGATGCCGGCGAACAGGCTTTTCACCGCCGGAATATCCATCGCGCTCGGCCTCGCTTTGCTCGCGGGCGCAGCCCAAGCGCAGACGGCGCCGCCGACCCGCGACGACATCGTCGGCAAGCTCAACCATTTCGAACAGCCCGCCGAGATCGATCTTCCCGCGCTGAAGCTGCAGGTGATGGAGCGGGCCAAGGCCAGGATCAAGAACGATCCGGGTCCGGTGAACCGGCCGCTGATCGCGCCCGATCTGGTCAATTTGCCGACCTTCACCGCGCAGATTCAGTTCGACGCCGACACGCCGATCATCCAGCCGGCGTCCTACCAGACCGTCGGCCGCCTCGCCGACGCGCTGGTCCATGCTTCACTGCTGCCCTACACGTTCCTGATCGTCGGCCATGTCGAATCCAACGCGAAGACGCGCGAGGCCAACGCCATCCTGAGCCAGCGCCGGGCGGACGCGATTCGCGACGTGCTGGTGAACACGTTCAAGATCTCGACCAAGCGGTTGCATCCGATCGGCCTCGGCGAGGAGCAGTTTCTCGACCGGGCCAGGCCAAGCTCGGCCGTCAACGGCCAGTTGCAAATCGCGACCTACGCCAAGGTACCGGAGGAAGCGCCTGCGCATCCGGCTGCGACACCTGCGCCTGCGGCGAAAAAGCCCGCCAAGAAGCGCTGAGCGGACGCGCCGCGGCGCCCGACGGAACCCTTTGAAGTCCCGATCGTTTTGTGACCTGTCTCACAGCGCAACAGCGCGGTTTCGCGCGACAATCGCGCCGGTTTGTGCACCGCCCTATCAGGTGCTATAGGCTTTTTTCGCCCTTCCCGACCCCATGCTGCACGAGACCGAGATGGCCAGTTATTTTCAACGCCAGCTGGCCGACTACGTCGAATATCATCGCGATCCCTGGAACTGCGCGATGCACGTGGTCGGCATCCTCCTGCTCTTCACCGGCGCCGTGCTGCCGCTGACGCTGGTCCATTTCCCGCTGTTCGGGATCGAGGTGAGCCTCGCCGTGATTCTTGCCCTGCCGGTGCTGGTCTACTGGCTGATGCTGGACGCCGGGATCGGGCTCGGCATCCTCGCCTCGATGATCGTGCTGCTTTCGGTCGCAACCGCGATCGGCAATCAGGTCTCGATCGTCATGATGTGGTCGATTTTTGCGGTGCTGATCGGAATTGGCGTCGCTTCGCAGATCGTCGGCCACAAGGTTTTCGAGGAGCGGCAGCCGTCGATGGTCGACCACCCCACGCATTTTCTGCTTGGACCGATGTTTGTCATGGCAAAATTATTCATTGCATTGGGCTTCCGTCGCGACCTTGCCGCGATTCTGGCGCCTGTTCCGACCAATTCCCTTTCAACCCGATAGCTCTAAACGCGAAACAGCAAACCTTCTGCATGGCTCTCGTACTGGTTACCGGTGGCAGCGGCTTCATCGGACATCATCTCGTAGAAGCGCTCCGCGCCCGTGGGCAGCGGGTGCGTGTGCTCGATGTCCGTGCGCCGGCCACGCCGTATGCCGACGTTGAATATGCCACGGGCTCGGTGCTGGACGGCGCCGCGGTCGATGCCGCGATCGCGGGTGTCGATCAGGTCTATCACCTCGCTGGCCTGCCCGGCATGTGGGTCGCCGACAAGCAAGCCTTTCACGACGTCAATTGCCGCGGCACGGAGATCGTGCTCGCGGCCGCGATGAAGCGCGGCGTCTCGCGCTTCCTGCACTGCTCGACGGAATCGATCCTGTTCCCCTATTCCGACCTCAACGGTGTTCCCGCCGAAGAGGCGCTCCAGCCGGCCGATGCGATGCCGGGCGCCTACACGCGGTCGAAATCGCTGGCCGAGCATTGCGCCGCGAAGGCCGCGGCTGAAGGTTTTCCGCTGGTGATCGGCACGCCGACGATGCCGATCGGTGCCGCCGACCATAATCTGACGCCGCCGACCGCGATGCTGTGGTACTTCCTGCAGAAGAAGGTGCAGCCGCATCTCGACTTCCCGGTCAATCTCGTCGACGTCCGCGACGTTGCCATGGGCCTCGTGCTGACCATGGAACGCGGGCGTAACGGCCAGCGCTACATCCTCGGCGGCGACTGCGTCAGGCTCGGCCAGATTCTGCGGATGATGTCCGCGATGAGCGGCCGCCGGCAATTCCCGGTCGTCGTTCCCGGCAAGATGGCCGAGTTGTCGGGCATCATGCTCGAATATCTATCCGATCACGTCACGCGCAGGCCGCCCAACGGCACCGCCGAGGGCGTGCGCATCGCGCTCGCCGCGAGCGACCTCTCGATCGGCAAGGCGCGCACCGAACTCGGCTACGCGCCGCGCCCGATCGAGCCGGTCCTGCGCGAAACCATCACCCATCTTCTCGCCCGCGGCGGCGCGCTTGCCTCCGGCGCCATCGAGCATCACGCGCTCTCCTCGCGCGCCAGCTGAGCTGCCGCCCAACCCAAAGAACCTTTCCGCATGTCCTTCGATTTCAGCAAGCTTCTCTCTGTCGCCTGGGGTGGTTGGACCACGACCTGGCCGACGCAACTGCTCGCCCTGATCTGGCTCGCCTGGCTCGCAAGCTGGGTCGGCGCCTCGTTCTGGCAGGGCCGCACCCAGAAGCAGGTGATGACGCTGGAGTCCGGCCGCTATCGCATCCCGATCCTGGTCGGCGGCATCCTGTTCACGCCCTGGACCGCCGAGGTGCTCGGCGAGAAGCCGCTCTGGGTGTTCAGCAATACAGCCGTCTATGTCGTGGCGCTGATCGTGCTGGCCGGCATCTCCTTCACCTGGTGGGGTCGGCTGCATCTCGGACAGTTCTGGTCCAACACCATCACTCACAAGCAAGACCACCGCGTCATCGACACGGGTCCGTACGGCATCGTGCGTCATCCGATCTACACCGGCCTGATCCTCGGCATGCTGGTGACCGGCATCGCGGTCGGCACCGTGACTGCGATGCTCGGCGCGATCCTGATCTCGCTCGGGATGTGGCAGAAGGGCCGTATGGAAGAAGTGTTCCTGTCCAAGGAGCTCGGCGAAGACGCCTACGGCGCCTATTGCCGCCGCGTGCCGATGATCATTCCGTTCCTGTCGCCGCGCTGAGGGCGCGGGGAACGCGCCCCACATTCGATGTCGTCCCGGCGGAGGCCGGGACCCATAACCACAGGCTGCGGTTTGGCGAAGACTCGTCGCTTCGGTACTTCTGCCATCTGCAAACGATGGATTCCGCGGTATGGGTCCCGGCCCCCGTGCGCAGTTGCGCACTAGCCCGGGACGACAGCCAGAGGAACTGCCCTCCCTCCAGCCCGTTAGCCCTCGATACCTGCCACACACCGCAGAGCATCGAGCCATGTCCGACGCCTACGATTATTTCCGCGAGCACGCGATCGCCGCCGTCCGCAAGGCGCGGGCGCTGCCGCCCGGGCGGCCGAAGCAGAAGCAGCGCACGGTCGCGCGAGTCTATCATCTCCTCTCCAGAGAGGCGGCGCTGGCGCCGAACATCCACCAGCTGGATGACTTTCGCGCAGCGCGCCGGGCGGAGCGGCAGATCGGCCGCTGATCTCCGGGCCTAGCCTGTCGGCATTCGTCCCATGCAAATTCGAACGGCTGCCATTCCACGGGAATAGAGCCCCGCGGCCCGTCGCACAGGTTGACGTCGGCCCCGTCAGCCCGTTGGATGCGCGCGCAAACAGGGGCCTCTCATGACTTTTTCCAGCATCTTTGCGCAGTTCGTTGCGCTTCTCGGTGGCATCGCGCTGCAATGGCGAAAGCTGTCGGGCACCGTGCCTGCGCCGGCCTGGGGCCAGTCGCCCGCGATTCCCGAAGCAAAGCCGCAGGGCGCCATCCCGACACTGAAGATGCCGACGGCGCGGGGCTGGAGCGAAGGACAGAAGCCGACGGTCGCGCCCGGGCTCAAGGTCAACGCGTTCGCAACCGGCCTCGACCATCCGCGCTGGATCGAGGTGCTGCCCAATGGCGACGTGCTGATCGCGGAGGCAACGCAGATCGCGGGGGCCCCGAGGTCGGTGTTTCATTACGCGATGCAGGCGACGATGCGGCGCGCAGCCGCGCTCGGCGTCAGCGCCAACCGCATCACGCTTCTGCGCGACAAGGATGGCGATGGCGTCGCGGAGTATCGCGGCGCGTTCATGGAAAATCTCAGCCAGCCGTTCGGCATGGCGCTGGTCGGCGACAGCTTCTATGTCGGCAACACCGACGGTGTGATGGCCTTCCCGTACGTGGCGAATGCCGATTGCATCACCGCGCCGGGCAAGCGCCTCACCAATTTCAAGCCGAGCGGCCACTGGACCCGCAGCCTGCTCGCAAGCCCCGACGGCAAAAAGCTCTATGCCGGCGTCGGCTCGCTCAGCAACATCGCCGAGATGGGCATGGAGGTCGAGGAAGGCCGCGCCGCGGTCTACGAGCTCGACCTCGTCGCCGGCACGCACCGCATCTTCGGCGCCGGCCTGCGCAACCCGGTCGGTCTCGCCTGGGAGCCGAACACCAACGTGCTCTGGACGGTCGTCAACGAGCGCGACGGCCTCGGCGACGAAACGCCGCCGGACTATCTGACCTCGGTGCGCGATGGCGGCTTCTACGGCTGGCCCTATTGCTACTGGGGCAAGACCGTGGACGACCGCGTGCCGCAGGATCCGGCGATGGTCGCCAAGGCGCTCACGCCGGACTATGCGCTCGGCGGCCATACCGCCTCGCTCGGTCTGTGCTGGATGCCCGCGGGCACGCTGCCGGGCTTCCCGGACGGCATGGCGATCGGCCAGCACGGCTCATGGAATCGCAGCACGCTGTCCGGCTACAAGCTGGTGTTCATCCCGTTCGAGAACGGAAAGCCTTCGGGTCCCGCACGCGACATCCTGTCGGGCTTCCTGGCGCCCGACGAAAGAGAATCCTACGGCCGCCCGGTCGGCGTCGCGATCGGTCCCGACAAGAAGTCGCTGCTGATGGCCGACGACGTCGGCAACGTGATCTGGCGCGTGACGGGGGCGTAGCGGTCACGTTCCAATACTGAGCGTGGCGCGCTGCTTGCGGAGCAGGGCGATTACGGACAGCGCCGTGATCAACCCGGTCTTGGGATTCTCGGAGGGGATGTTCTCGATTCCCATCGAGAAGCGCGCCGAATCCGCCTCGACTTCGATGCGATGAACATTGCGCGTCACGGTCGGGTCGGCCCAGATCTGCACCTGGGTGCGATCCGGCCCGACGCCCGCGAGCGACAGCGCGACCGCAACGTTGAGATTGGCCGGAAATCCTTTTGCAGCTTCGCGCGCGGTGCCTTCGAACAGCTTGAGCGGCTCGCGCAGATTGTCGATATCGATGTTGTTCCGGACGATGAACGGCGCGCCCTTCAAGCCGTCGATCGGCTTGCGCGTGACCATCTTCACCGAATGAATGGTGCCGATCGCGGCCGCGTTGACGGCGTCGAGCCCGATCAGCGCGCCGGTCGGCACGAGGATGCGGCCGCCATTGGCGCGGGCGAGATCGACAAGATCGAAATTGTCGAGCAGCCCACCGACGCTGACGACGACCGCGGCCTTGCCGCGCTTCACCGCGGGCTCGACAATCGCGCGGAGTTGGCTGCTCGGCGCGCATTCGACCACAATGTCGGCGGCGTCGCCGAGCTGGTCGATCGGCAGCACGGATGGCGGACGACGCAGGCTGGCGAGCAATTTCTGATGCTTTGCGGGATCGCGCACCGCCACGGCAGAGAGCGTCAATCCCTCGATGCCCTGATCGAGCGCCATGGCGATTTTGGTGCCGATCGAGCCGAGCCCCGCGATGGCAACCCGCAATTGGTTCGAAGCTCTCGGTTCAATCATCGCATCACCCCTCTCGTCCAGCCGATGTCATAGCGCCTCAGGCGTCGCGCGCATAGCTGCGCAGACGCGTCTCGAGCACGGACAGCATGGCGTCACGGGCCGGATCACGCGAGCCGCGCAGCCATGCGGCAGCGAGCGGCAGCCGGCCGACGGGCCCGATCTGCTTGGGCCGCAGCGGCACGAAGCGCACGCCTGATACCGCCATCCGCGTGGACCAGCGCGGCACGATCGCGACCCCGAGCCTGGTTGCGACGAGATTGATGATGGTCTGCTTCTCGTCGGCGACCTGCACGATGCGCGGCGTGAGGCCTGCCTGTTCGAACAATTCTATCGTAAGGTCGTGACTGTGCGGCCGCGAGCGACGGTCCGGCACCAGCATCGCCTCCTCGGCGATCTCCGCCAGCGTGATCGACTTGCGTTTGGCCAGCGCGTGGCGCTGCGGGAACGCCACGATGGCGCTCTCCTGCAGCAGATCGCGGAAGTCGAGCCGCTTGTCCCGCTGAGCCGGCGGGCGCACGAAGGCGAGATCGAGCGCGCCGGTCAGAATCTTTGGCAGCAGCCGGACGGTCTTCTCCTCCAGAAGCTGGACCGCGATCTCAGGATGCTTTGCGCGAAAATCGCGTAGCAAGGCCGGCAACAGTCCCGCCGCAGCACTGTCGATGGCGCCGACCCGGAGTTTTCGAGCAGCCCCCGCGCGCGAGCGATTGCGCAGATTGCTCTCGACCGCCTCGACGCGGGCGAGGATGGCACGGGCATCGCGCAGCAGCGTCGCGCCATCTTCCGTCAGCGATACCGCACGCGTCGTCCGCGCGAACAGCCGCGTATCCAGATCCTGCTCCAGCAGCTTGATCTGGCGGCCGAGTGCGGAGGGCAGCATCTGGAGATGCTGCGCCGCGCGGCCGAAATGCAACTGCTCGGCCGCCGCCACGAAGCATCGCAACTGATGCAATTCCATTCACCGTCCCCTGATCCTGTGGCGGGATTATATCATTTTTTTGTATAAACCAGCGCCAATTGAGTCCCTGCCACTCCCCGCCTAGGCTCGCTAGCGTCACGCAATCCCACCGACATCTGGACGGAGTATCCTCATGCGCACCCACTCGATTGCAGCGATCCCCGCCGACGGCATCGGCCCCGAGGTCATCTCGGCCGGCGTCCGCGTGCTGGAGGCGCTGGCCAAACGCAGCGGCGACCTCGCGTTCAACATCAAGACGTTCGACTGGGGGTCGGACTATTACAAGAAGCACGGCGTGATGATGCCGGCCGACGGCCTCGCCGAGTTGAAGAAGTTCGACGCAATCTATTTCGGCGCGGTCGGTGCGCCCGACGTCCCCGACCACATCACGCTCTGGGGCCTGCGGCTGCCGATCTGCCAGGGCTTCGACCAATACGCCAATGTGCGGCCTACCAAGATCTTGCCGGGCGTCGCCTCGCCGCTTCGCAATGTCGGCGTCGGCGACCTCGACTGGGTGATCGTGCGCGAGAACTCGGAAGGCGAAAATGCCGGCATGGGTGGTCGCGCCCACAGAGGTCTTCCCGAAGAGGTCGGCACCGAGGTCGCGGTGTTCACCCGCGTCGGCGTGACGCGGATCATGCGCTATGCGTTCGAGCTCGCGCAGTCGCGCCCGCGCAAGTTCCTGACCGTGGTGACCAAGTCGAACGCGCAGCGCCATGGCATGGTGATGTGGGACGAGATCGCCGCCGAGGTCGCGGCCGAATTCCCTGATGTGACCTGGGACAAGATGCTGGTCGACGCCATGACGGTGCGCATGACGCTGCATCCGAAGAGCCTCGACACCATCGTTGCAACCAATTTGCACGCCGACATCCTCTCCGACCTGGCAGGGGCGTTGGCGGGAAGCCTCGGCGTCGCGCCGACCGCCAATATCGACCCGCAGCGCCGCTTCCCCTCGATGTTCGAGCCGATCCACGGCTCGGCCTTCGACATCACCGGCAAGGGCATCGCCAACCCGGTCGCGACGTTCTGGACCGGCGCACAGATGCTGGAGCATCTCGGCGAGAAGGACGCGGCGGTGCGGTTGATGGCAGCGGTGGAGAAAGTATGTGCAGCCGGCGTGCTCACGCCAGATGTCGGCGGCAAGGCGACGACAAAGGACGTGACGGATGCCGTGATCGACGCGATCCACGGATCGAACGTCTAGTCGAGGTGCGTCTCCTCCCTCCCCCGTTCTGCGGGGGAGGGTTGGCGCGGGAAGCGCCAGGGATTCCAAAAAATTTCCAGACCCCCTCTTGAAACCAAAACAGGCTTTTTTTATTTTTCCGCTGCCGCCGAGAGGTGGCGTTCCCGACGCCTGGTGGGTCGGGAAGCTGAGACGGGCACCGGTCGTGTCCGGTGTCATTCGTATCCATTTTGCTCCTTGGAGGATCTGGCTATGCGCACTTACGACTTCTCCCCCTTGTGGCGTTCGACCGTTGGCTTCGACCGCCTTTTCGACCTCGTTGAAACGGCACAGCGTGCCGGCGAGGACAACTATCCCCCCTACAACATCGAGCGGATCGGCGAGGATCGCTACCAGATTTCGCTTGCGATTGCGGGCTTTGCACCCAACGAGGTCACGGTGACTGCCGAGCAGAACGCGGTAACCGTCGAGGGAAACAAGCCGGACCGAACCGAACGCGAATATCTCTACCGGGGCATTTCCGCGCGGCCGTTCAAGCGGCAGTTTAACCTGGCCGATTATGTTCAGGTGCACAGCGCCTCGTTCGAGAACGGTCTGCTCAAGATCGAACTGGTCCGGGAAATCCCTGAAGCCATGAAGCCGCGGCGAATTGCCATCAATGCCGCGCCGTCCGGCAACGTGCATCAACTCGAAGGCAAAGCCGCTTGAATTCGGTCTGTCGGAGACCTGCGTGATCCCGCCCGATGGTCGGGTGGGATCGCCCATGGCCTTCGACCGCGTACCCGAATGCAAGTCAGAGGTTTAGAGAAAGGAGGAGGACCTCTCATGCTCGATCATGTCGACAACATCATCGATCTGAACGCGATACTGCACCCTGGCTCTGTCTATGATCATCCCCGCGACGTCCTAGCCGACCCAACTCTGTCGATCGGCGAGAAGCGCGCGGTCCTCGCGTCCTGGGCTTCGGACGCAGCCAGTGTCGCCTCGAGTCCGACATTGCGGGAGCTGCCCGGCTCGGGCAAGGCCGTCACGATCGACGAAATTCTGGAAGCGCTCGCGAGCCTCGACCACCATCCGAAGGGACCTCCGGGCGGCAAGCCGGCCCGCACGCGATCCGTCGAACGAACCGGCCTCGCAGCCTAGGCAAAACACAGCTCAACGGGGATTGCGATGATGGTCGATGAAGAGCTGGCCTTGTTACGCGGCCACCGCAGCAACATCAGCCGCTATCAGCGGTTGCTCAAGACTGAGCTGACCGAGTTCGAACGGCGGTTCATCGAGAGACGTGTGTCGGAGGAACGCTCGGCGATCGAGAAGCTCGCCGTCTCCGCCTTTCCGCTCACCTTTCAGGCTCCGAACCGAGGAATGGGGAACGCAACCACGCGCTTGGCGGCAAGCAGCCACGGGTAATCGACATGCCCGAACAGCTCCCGACGTTCGAAGTATTCCTGAAGAAATGCGGTCGACGGAGATGGCGATGGCGTGTCTGCACGACGGAAGGACGCCTGGTCATGCACGGCTTCGAAAATGGCCGCCCCGCCGCCAAATATGCGGCTGAAAGGGCGTTGTTTCTGATGCTTCTCGCCGCGCCCTATCGCCCGGCGGGCCGGGCTTCCGCCACGGCTCGCTCCTCATTGGCGACACCCGCATCAGGATGGCTGCCGCGGCACAAGATGCGTGAATGACAGGGGCCGCGAGGGATGGTGCCTGGCTGCAGCCAAGCTCCATCCCGGCCATCTCCGTTGCCGGCCGCTTACCGCCGTGCGGGCGGTGGGGTTGCCATGGCGGCTGTCGGCTCCGGCGGCGTCAGGTGGCGCGGGACGATGATGGACTGGCCGGGGGTAAGCGTCGCGTTCTCCGGCAGCGAATTGCTCTGCGCCAGCGACCACAGCGGCACGCGATTGGCTGCCGCGATGCTCTCCATGGTATCGCCGCGGCGCACCGGTAGCCGCACGCCACTGTCCCACAATTCGACGAGCGTATTCGCCGGCACGAGATAGCGCAGCGGCACGGCATCGACCTGCGTCTGGGGCGGAATGCGCGGCAACTGCGTGACCATGTCGACGATCTGACGATGGATGTCGTCGGACTTCTCGATGTTGATGTGGCTGACGCGCGCGTTCTCCTTCAAATCATAGCTCGCATAGTGACCGCGATAGCCCGGCACCGCGACCACGTTGCCGCCGCCGAGCACGCTGTCGGAGAGATAGATGTTGATGAAGCGCTCGACATTGAGCGGCACGTCGCCGGTCGCATGCGCGGGATCGATGGTGATGACGAGGCTGATCGGGACGTTCTCCTTGGCCGCCATCTCGGAGATGACGATCGAGCAGAGCCCGCCCATCGAATGCCCGATCAGCACGATCGGCGCCGGCGTTTCCTTGTAGCTGGAGATGGCACGATCGCCGATCCATCGGCAGATGGTGAATTCATAGACGTTGGCCGAAAAGCCGGCCTGCGTCAGCTTCTCTTCGAGCCGGTCCATACCGGTGGAGAAGAACGGCCCCATGGCGCCACGGAACAGGTAGATTTTCGGCGGGGGCAACGGCTCGAACGGTGGGGGCGGTGGCGCGGCGGGTGCGGTCGCCGTGGGCTTCGTCTTGGCGGGTGAGGCAACGGCCGTCCCGATGCCCAAGGCGAGCAGCGCAACGGCTGCCACCGCGAGGAGTCGCCTCAAATCGATCATCAGTCCAGCAGTCCCACTCCGGGAGGCTGCAGCCTCCCCCAAAGGCGCTTAGTGACGACCGATTGGGTGGAATTTGGGGCACGGAACCGGGGCTCGATCCGCGCTGATTCACGCATCTCGACGCCCAGTTACTGCATGGTCTTGAGCCTGCTGCGGTGCGCGGCCTGTTTCGCGCGGTTGCCGCAGACCGCCATGATGCACCATCGTCGCGCGCGCCTGCGCGTGTGGTCGGCGAACAGCATGGTGCAGTTGTGACCCTCGCATGCCTTGACGTTCGAAAAGTCCTCCTCGCATACGAACTTCGCCATGGCTTCGCCAACCGGCAGCAATAGCGCTTCCGGCGTTCGCCAGCGCCGCTTCATTCGCAGTGCGAGAGCGCCGCCATCGTCATGCCCGGGCTCGATCCGGCTGAACGCTTCGTCGCGCTCCAGCAGGCTGTTCAACGGACCGAGCTCGCGCAGTGCGTCCGTCGTGAGCGGCCGGCCTGCATGCTTGCGCACGAACCCCCTGAACCATTCGCGCAAGGCGCGCGCCTGATCCGCGACCTTGTCCAGCTCGTCCGGCGTGGCGCGCGCCGTCAGCGCGTGCAGATCATCCGCCCGCACCAGCTTTGCCTGCGCCAGCCAGTCGATCAGGCCGTCACCATCGTCGATCCAGTCCATTGGCGTATCGACCGGCGTCGCCACCGAGTTGAGGAAGTCGAGGCCGAGCGAGTCGGCGATGAACATGGCGGGCGGGCGGTCCATGAGCGGTCCTTGGCCGATCGGGAGAACATGGACGTAGATAACCAGTTAAGATGCCATTGACAAGTTACGACGGCGGATAGTAACCTCTTAAAAACCTTCTAAAAGGTTACTTCCAATGGAGAATGTCATGGCCTCAATCACGTACCGCAGCGCGGATGTCGACGGATTCAAGGTGGCCTATCGCGAGGCCGGTACTGTCGGCGCGCCAAAACTCCTGCTGCTGCACGGCTTCCCCAGCGCAGGTCACATGTTTCGTGACCTCATTCCGTTGCTTGCAGACAGATTTCATATCGTGGCGCCCGACCTTCCGGGCTTCGGCCAGTCCGACATGCCTTCGCGCGAAAGCTTCCGTTACACGTTCGACAATTTCGCACGCGTGATCGAACGCTTCACCGAAGTGATCGGCTTCGACCGGTTCGCCGTCTACGTCTTCGACTACGGCGCGCCGACAGGTTTCCGGCTTGCGCTCAGTCACCCCGAGCGGATCACGGCGATCATCTCGCAGAACGGCAACGCCTATGTGGATGGCCTGAGTGAGGGCTGGACACCGATCAGGGCCTATTGGCAGGATCCGTCGCCCGCCAATCGCGATGCGCTGCGCGCCTTCCTCACGCCGGAAGCGACGCGCTGGCAGTACACGCATGGGGTCCCCGATCCGACGACCGTGTCACCGGACGGGCAAAATCTCGACAATTTCTACCTTGCGCGCCCGGGCGCGGACGACGTGCAGCTCGATCTTATGGGCGACTACAAGAGCAACGTCGTGCTCTATCCCGCCTTCCAGGAGTATTTCCGCACGCACAAGCCGCCGTTCCTCGCGGTCTGGGGCAAGAACGATCCATTCTTCATTCCGCCCGGCGCCGAGGCATTCAAGCGCGACAATCCGAACGCCCAGGTGCAGTTCTTTGACACCGGTCATTTCGCGCTGGAGACGCACGCGAAGGAGATCGCGGATTCCATTCGCGCCTTCCTGACGTAGCGGGGGGCTGTCCGCCGCGACGTTTACGCCGCTAGGCTCTGCTGATCGCGGAATGCGCTGATCGCCATGTGGACGAGATGCAGCTTGCCTTTGACCGCCGGCGATATGTCGAAGGGATACGCGTCGCTCATCCCGAGCGAGCGGTTGAGTTCGTTGATGCTCCGAGCAAGCGGCATCCACAGGGCCAGGAGCGCCTCGAAGTCGCTCTCGAGATAGGGATCCGTCAGGGTCTGGCGGGCGCGCTCGTCCAGCGACAACGGCAAACCTGCCAGCGAGTCGAGCGTCGACACGATATGCAGGAAATGCGCGAACGTTTCCGCCCAATCTTCCCAGGGATGGGACGTGGCGTATTCGCTGATGAAGCCGCTTCGGTCGTATGAACGATCGGCGCGGCTGTAATAGGTGTTGATCGCGGCCTGGTAGTCCTGCGCCTGGTCACCGAAGATCAGCTTGAACGGGGCCTGGAATGTCGTGCCGTCAACGAGCAGGTCCCAATAGAAGTGACCGATCTCGTGCCGGAAATGCCCGAGCAACGTGCGGTACGGCTCCCGGAATGCGACACGGCGAGATTCTCGCTCGACATCGTCGGCCTCCGCAAGGTTGAGCGTGATCAGGCCCGAGAGATGCCCCGTCAGGATCGGACTGACTTCGTCCGAGAGAATGTCGAAGGCCAATTGTTCGCCGGTGCGGGATGCGAGAGGAAGCCTGAGGCGACCGAGATCATAGAGAAGGCGGCGCTTGGCTTCCTCCATACGGCGCCAGAGCATGATGTTTCTGGTGCTGCCGAGGTTTGGAATCGTGCGCGTGAGGCGGCACGAGTTGCAATACCAGTCCGCGCCCTCGACACACCAGTTGCAGCCGATGATCTCGCGATTCCGGCAAGCTTGATGGGATGCAAGTTTCGTCATCTCGATGCGCGAGGAATCGAACGCCAGCTCGGTGCTGCAATTCGCGCACGCGACGTGCTCGAACGAGACAGGATGGCGGCATGACGGGCACTGAAAAAACTTCACGTGGACTGGCCCCAGACAGACGGCACACCGGAAAACCGGCCTGTCAATTCGAGGAACTCTTGTACTTCGAGGAACTCTTGCGACCGTCGCGGTTGCCGGCGAGCAGCGCACGCTGCGTTCGGAGCGCGTGCTGCCTCAACAGGCCGGCTCGCGTCGCGCTCAACTGGCTCGATTGCGGCTGCGGCTTTTTCTCAAGGACATTTTCGGAAACAGGTCGACCGGCCCAAGCCCGCTCGGGCTGAACCGCCATGGGGCCGACGTTTCGTTTCCTTGTCATGGTGTGACAACACCAGATCGCGTGCCGAGTTCCCTTCCTTACCGGCAGGTGCTCAAGCGTTGTCTTGTGGAGACGTCTGGCTTGTGCAGATACGACAATGCCGCCGTCGGTGTGACGGCGGCATTGTCAATTCAGCGGCTTGCCGTGGAAGGCTTAGTTCCGGGGAGCCGTTGCCGCCGCCGACCGCGCCGGCCTGGGCGCGCCGGGTTCGGCAACCGGAGCCGGTGCGCGCGAGCGCATGATTGCGGCGTCAATCTCGGCAATCACGCGGCGCTGGATCGCCTCGTTCTTGTCGATCGAGATGTGGCCGACGCCGGAGCCGCGGACGTCGACATTGTCGAGCTTGCCGCGAAACCCGTCCGCGCGCTTCACCGGCTCGCCGGGGCCGTCGCCGATATAGATGTTGATGTAGCGTTCAGCGCCGGTCGACAGCTTGGTCTTGAACACGGAGTCGAGCCCGACCGCGAGTTTCACGGGAACGCCAAGACGGTTGAGCTTGGCGATCATGTCCGGCAGCGCGGTCGCGCCGGAGGAGTGCCCGACCAGCACGATGGTCTTGAGCCGGCCGGCCTTGTAGGCGGCAGCCGCCTCGTCCGCGAGCGAGGACCAGGACACGAAATTCGCGACGGTCACCGGGATGCCCTGCGCCTGGAGGCGGGCGCCGATCGTGTCGAGCCCGAGCGAGAAGATGTTGAGCACGCCGCGGAGCAGGTAGACATGCGTGGTCGCGACCGCAGCCTGGCTCGGCGCCGCCTTGGCGGAGGTCGGGCTGATGGCAACAGCTGACAGCAGAAGCAGGCCCATCGCCCACGCACGGAGGGCGGACAACTGGCTGGCGCCGGCGGTATGACGGCCGTTCGGTCTCATCGATCTTTTCCCTGGGAATATGCTTCGATCGGAATCGTAGCCATGGCCTGCTCGCAGACGCAACAAAGAGCCGCGTGAACGACGATCTTAGCCGCGAGCCGTGACCATCGCGCAACACTTGCCCGAAACCTACCACGGAAAGGCCTGTTTTGAGGCCATTTCTCTCCGGCTAATTGCAGCCACGCAAGGGCCTTCCTATCTCAGGGCTCCGCTGACCCGCCCCTCACGGCTGGTTCCAGCC
>NZ_JAACFU010000018.1 GCF_029051725.1 Bradyrhizobium sp. CSS354 | reverse complement strand
GCGTGGTGGGGCATCTGTTGCTGGAGGGCCATCCGGTGGTGGCGGCGGATCCGGCGGAGCGGCCGGTGGCAAAGGACCTTTCGCGACGGGAGGGAACTCCGGAAATCCGACCGCATATGGAGGGGTCGATTGTGCAGATGAAGACGACGAGCGGAGCCACAATCCCGAGTGCGAGCGAGCCGCCACTCGACTTTCGAGCGCAACCCGCTCCGAGCATTAAAAACAGCTCGACCCGCTGTTATCGCATGCTGAGCAGCCTGGCCCAATGGAGCGTGCCGCGCGCCTGGGCACATGAGTACTCTCTTAACGCGCCGCCGCATCGTTATCGGCGACGCAGCACGCCGAATGCTAGTCGCGTTTTCCTGTGATTGCATATTTTTTTGCCCACCGTCGAAGCCGGCGGAATTTTCGCGGACATATTGCAAGGAGACCTCACATGAAAATCTGCGCTCGAGTGGACAACCCCGCTGCTGTTCTTCGCCAGCGTCTCGAAGCGCTTGCCTCCCAACTCGCAGAACTTGAGAGTCTCAGGGACCGGGTGGATCGAGAAGAGAACCATCAGCGCGAGCTGCGCCGGTCGCGCTATCTCGGACGGCGCGCGAGCTCAGAGTGCAACCGAGCGGCCGCTGCAACGTCGCATATTTAAAGCTTATGCCTGCTCCGCCTGGTCGCAACCCATCAAATTATTTCAGCGAGAGTCCGAAAGCGAACCGATGGTTCGAATTTAATCGATCATATTTGGCTTCGGCGGAGGGCGAGCGGTTCATCCGCAGCAGCCTCCCGTCACGCCGAGAACAGGGGCGCTGGTTTCCTGGCGCAGTACGTGCCGGGAGCGGGGAGTCTTCAATCCATTAACCAGTTTCGCTTGAAAGGATGAAAGCTCGTGAATGATGCCGAAGTGAAAGTCGAAACGCAGGCCGATGCGGTGAATGAGAACACGAATGGTGCAAAACCAAGGTTCGATTTGCCGTTTTTGAATTTCCAGGAACTCCTCCGTGGCTTCGCCGAGCAGGGCGCCGCACAGACCAAGAAAAATATCGCGAGCATAAAAGCGACTTCCGAGGAGATCAGCGACATTCTCCGTGAAGCCTGCTCTATGAACGCCAGAGGGGCCGTCGATTACGGCGCCAAGTTCATCGAGATTTCGAAAGACAATACCAGCGCCACCCTGGAGTTTTTATCCCGGCTCGCTGAGACCAGATCGCTGCTGGATATCGTGCATCTTTCGACCGCCCGAAGCCGCGAGGCTTTCGAAGTCGTTTCCGCACAGAATCGGGAACTTTGGGATCTCGCGCAAAAAGTTGCGATCGAGACGACCGAGCCCATCAAGTCCAGCTTCAACAGAGTGCTGCACAAGACCGTCTGAACCGAGGCTACCGGCCGCGCGGATCGACTGGACGGGCGTCTCCGCGACGAGGGGACGCTCGGTCCAGTCGATGGCGGGCCAGCGTGCCCAGAGTCCGCAACTAGTTGCAGGAAATCAAGATGGGTGTGGTGATGATCAAGTGCCCGGAAACGGGCGACGCTATTTCGACGGGTATCGAAATTGATCGCGAAAGGTTTCGCTGCAGCGCGGTATTCTTTTCGCGCACCTATTGTCGGGTCTGTGCGGCTACACACGAGTGGTTCGCGCGAGAGGCCTGGGTCTACGAGCCTGCGCTGGATAGTCGGTTGCCGGGCGGCTGGCGCGCGTCTCGCGCTGGCGCGGCGTGAAGAAGTCCTGCTCCGCCACGCGAAATTATCCGATCGATCCTGCGGCTCATCACCTTGTAGCACTCGCACGCCACGGCTTCGAGCCGCGGCCGGTCAATCTCGAGCTGACCGCGGCGGTTGGATTTCAACGCTCTTGACGCGCGCAACGCCCTCACAACATGCGTGACGGTGGTGCGCCGGACGCCCAGTAGCTCCGACATAGTTTCCTGCGTCAAAGGGAGGGGGGTGCTGCCATTCGCCCGGTCGTGAATTTGAAGCAGCCAGCAGGCCATCCGGGCTTCGACGGAATGTAGTGCATTGCAAGCCGCGACGTGCTGAACCTGTGTCAGCAGCGATCTCGTGAAAATCTGCACCATGGATGCGATCGCGGGGCTGCGACCCAGAGCTGACAAAAATTGCGCCGCCGGAATCTGCAGCACGGGCCCTGGTACGCGAACCACCACCGTCACGGGTGAGTGGGATGTGCCAAGCGCCGACGTCAGGCCGATCGCACCTTCATGACCGATCACCGCTACGGCGACACTCTGACCGTTCGGCAAGTCCACGATAAACGTAACAGCACCGCCACAGGGGAAGAGAAGGTGGTCGATCCGATCACCCGATCGGATCGGTACGGCGTCGCGTTCGAGCACGATTTTCCGCAGGTGAGGCGTAAGTAAAGCGAAATCTGCCGGCGGCAACGCTGCTAACAATCGATTACCAACTCTGGTCGCGTGGTCCATCATGGGATTCGTCCCCCACGGATGTCCGGCGCTAGGCCTCGTGCCGGCTGGTGCCCAGCTGTTTGCAAAACTCAACAGGAGTCCAACCGGTTACGCCAGATATGGTTCCCATTGTGGAGGTGTGCCTGTCCGACGGCACTGCAAAGCACAATCAGCCGGCTAACTGGAGTTCGGCAGGCTCGCGGACATCTCAGCTGATCCCTGCCAAGCCTATCGTTCGTTCGTCTTCCGGGAATAGGAAAGTGTCATGGAAGGACTTATGCGATGGATGCCAATTTCGATATGTTCAGGGCGACCGCCTAATCATTGGTCGTTCCTAATTCGTGGCTGACTCTTAATCAGCGGCTCTGTCGGAATCGTGAATTTTACGTCGACGCACCGGCCTGCGTGGACCGCGTAAGAACGGCGGCTACTGCCGGGCCATCAAGGCGCGAGGTCGGGAGTTAAGCTGCCCTGCGGTAAGAGAACAGCGCCTCCATGGTAGTGTGTTTAGCCATGTAGCGGTCTCCCGGCTCGAACCTCGACGCATGTCAATGCGACTGATCCGCCGTCGACGGTAAATCCGCGGAGGCGATTGCGATTCCAGCCGAACCAAACCGGCTCTAAAAAGATCGTCAAGGGATATTGACCGCCTCCAATCGGCCCCTGTAAGTGGGCGTGGAATGTGGTGTGCGACGAATGTCCATCTACGGCCGGATAAGCGCAACAGTGCGACCGATAAGCCATTGATTGTATTTGACCGGTGGCTGACTCTTAATCAGCGGGTCCCAGGTTCGAGCCCTGGTGCGCCCACCAAATCAATGCCTTAGCCACCAAGGCCGTTTGAGCATCTGATTTTTCAAACGGTCTTCTTTAGCCCACGGCCAACAGAGCGCAACGCGAGCGGCCATTATCCTCCCCTGTCGAAGTAGGGATTGTCGCCGCTGGCGCCGGCAGAGACGTTCGCAGCCCTTCCGAGATGAATCTTAAGTCTTCCAAGTGCCTCGCCCGACCAATTTCGGAGATTGGCCAGGGCAACCCATGCATCGACATAGTGTTCTGGCGCGTAGACATGGCCATAACCGAGTGGCGTGCCCGTTGCGACCGCCATATCAACGGCGATCTGCAGCATAGTCACGACCGGATACCATCGCAGTTCCGCTGAAACGTCCGGACCCCGCGGTGCATTGATCCAGGTCGGGCGCTGGTAGGCATAGTGATAGTCAAAGAATACGATCGGGTCACTTGCATATTGAAGGAAGACGACGCGCATCGGCCCCCACGGCGTACTGGGGGCGACCGTCGGCCCGTTCTGGTTCATAAACCGCACGAAGCGGCCGTCACGAAATTCCGGCAGCCAGGCAGGAGAGGCGGCATTGCGGTTCGCGGTGATCGAGCGCCAGATCCGGCTCGTAAAAGGTGAGCCGCTCCAGAGAGCCCCAGCGATCGGATCGCCGATCGTCTCGAACAACTCAGCGGAGTCTTGCGAGTTCATGGCGCCGAGGCTAAGGCCATGCAGATATAATCTTGGCCGGCGTTCCTTCGGCAGCGTCGTCCAGTGCCCATAAATCACGGCAAACAGGGCACGTGCGGCTTCCGCGCCGTATTCCGGTTGAAACAGCAGGGACAAGGGACTGTTGAGATAGGAATACTGCACGGCAACGCTGGCAACGTCGCCATCGGCGAGATACTCGATCGTATCCATTGCAGCCGGGTCGATCCAGCCGGTTCCCGTCGGAGTAACGACGATGAGCACGGACCGCTCAAAGCCTCCCTGGCGCTTGAGCTCGCCAAGTGCCAATTCCGCGCGCCCACGCGCGGTGTCTGCGCCGCGCAATCCCACGTAGACGCGGAGCGGATCCCGGGCGGGACGGCCGGTGAATGCGGCGATCTGCGCGGCGGTCGGTCCGGAAGCCACGAACTCCCGTCCGGCACGGCCGAGCTCATTCCATTTCACCAGCGACGCTGCACTCCCCGTTCTGGTGGCTTCGCCCGGCTGAGGTCGCTCCGGTTCAAATAGGGCGTCAAATTCCCGGAACGAAGAATCCAACGCGCTAAAGGCGGCGCGGATAAGCAGATTGTTGGCGGTCGACCAGATCAGCAGGACGGCCACGAGAAGGCCGACGAAGTTCGCGATCTTCCTAGGAATGAACCGCCGGATCCGGCCGGAGACAAAACTGGTTACCAGCTTGAACGATTCCGCCAGCCAAAACAGTGCGAAAAACGTGATGAGCGCGATCACGGAGACTTTGGCGGGATGGGCGGTTTCAACCAGCTCCATGTTCATGGCGCTACGGATCGAATTCTGCCATTCCGCCGCCCGCCAGAGAAACAAGATGACCGTGACGAAGCAGCCGACCGCAACCGCCACGTTGGCCGCCGATCGGATTCGTGGCGATGGCTCGGGAAGTTCGAGATAGCGCCATAGCCAGCGCCAGAGCACGCCCAGCTCGTAACCGATCGCAAAGCAGGTGCCGGCAAGGACTCCCTGGATCAAATAGCTCCTTGGGACGAGCGTCGGCGTAAGCGCGGCTGCGAAGAACAATGCTCCCAACGCCAATCCAACGCCTGAGAGAGATGCCACGTACCGCCAGACAATCTGCGCGGGACTCTTGACGATGTTCATTTGGCCCCCCTCTCCGATGCGGGCTTGTGATCGGGAAGCCCACAGCGGCAATTGAACCTGCGGACGTGAATTGCGGGTGCGAGCAAAGCCGGCAGCGCGCGCGAAACATCCCGCCCAGTCAGGAGAGGGTCATTTCGGACCAACGTCCTTATAGATGATGCCATCCTTCATGATGACCAAGATTTTATTCTCCGGATCCGCGATGAGGCGAATGTCGTCCAGGGGATTGCCGTCCACGAGAAGGAGATCCGCCAACGCGCCTTCTTCGACCACTCCGAGCTTGCCGGGATAGGGGTTGCGCGCGCCGGAGAGCGCCAGCAACTCTCCGTTTGCCGAAGTCGCCATTGCCAATGCTTCCGCCGGAGTGAACCAACGTGTGAGATCCACGATACCCTGACCCTGATGCTCAGCCAACGCCTTGGAGAAGAGAATATCAGTCCCGAAGGCCGTCTTGATCTTGTATTTTTTGACAAACCCGTACGTGGTGTCGGTGCCCGCAACCACTTGGCGCATCTGCGCTTGTTGCGCGGCAGGAAGCATGGCTGCGCCGCCAAGGTCCACGAAGGGCTGTGTGCTCAGCCAGATCTTCTCCTCCGCAAGGAGACGTGCGGTCGGCTCATCCATCAAATGACCATGCTCGATCACCTTGACGCCTGCAGCAACGGAGCGTCGAATGGCGTTTGGCGTATAGGCGTGCGTCGCCACATAGGTTCCCCAATCGGTAGCTGCTTCGACGGCGGCCCTCAGCTCAGCCTCACTGAAGGTGGTCACATCGAGTGGACTGAAAGGCGAGGCAACGCCGCCGCCTGCCGTCAGCTTGATCTGCGATGCGCCCTGCATGAGCTGTTCGCGCGTGCGCTTGCGAACCTCGTCGGGACTATCCGCGATCATGCTTCCACCAAGCTGCTCGACGCGGCTCGTTCCGCCGAGACTTTGTGGCAGCTCCCAGAGCTCACGGAAGTCGCCGTGGCCGCCGGTGACTGTGATGACGGCCCCCGACGGATAGATGCGAGGGCCTGCAACGACCCCCTCATCGATGGCGCGCTTCAGCGCGAAAGCTGGGCCGCCCATGTCCCTGACGGTGGTGAACCCGCGCATCAGCGTAGCAGTGGCTTCCGCGCCCGCGAGCAGCATCGTGTAACCCAAGTCGCTTGAAAGCATTTGAGCAGGGGTTGGACGAACCATCGTCGCATGCCAATGCATGTCGCTGAGCCCGGGCATCAGCACGCGTCCGCCGCCTGCTACAGTGCGGGTATCCAGGGAACGATCGACCGGAATGGGAGCGATCGCAATACGCTCTATTGTGTTGCCTCGGATGAGGACGTTCGACGGAGCGGAGAGGGTCTGGTTCTTCCCGTCGAAAATGCGCACGTTCTCAAAAAACGTCACGGCAGAGCGCTCCTGCGCCAGCCCAGGACCGAGAGCGGCGCATGACGCAAGAATGGTCGCCACGCGCGCGGCTTTTTGCATCCGCACAACGACTTCGGAGAGCATGTCGTTACCTCCTGCTTTGTGGGCCTAACGGTCACTCTGGCCTCGAAGTTCAGCCCTATTGATCGCTTTGCGGACAGCGGCTGGGGCGAAATATCCGACCGCGACGAGGAGCACGGCCGAGAAGGGCGATCAGCCAGCCTTTTCGATTGCTTGCCATTGCCTAGACCGTCTCATCGATCGGTGATGTCGGCCCACGGGTTGCTTTGGAATTCCCCTTTGCCCGCTCGCGCAGGCGCTGAAACGTCACGTAGAGCATCGGCACCAGGAAGATCCCAACAGAGCTCGCCGCAAGCATGCCTGCGAACACGGCTGTGCCGACGGCCCTGCGGCTGAGCTCGGCGGCGCCGGTCGCAATCACAAGCGGCAGGAGACCAAGGATGAAGGCAACGGAAGTCATCATCACTGCGCGGAAACGCATATGTGCGCCCTGGATCGCGGCTTGCTCGAGCGCCACGCCCGCCTCACGCTGCTCCTTCGCAAACTCGACGATCAGGATGCCGTTTTTGGCGGCGAGTGCGATCAGCACCACGAGCCCGATCTGACCGTACAGATCGAGATTGAGGCCAGCGACCTTGATGCCGACATAGGAGCCGAGTACGCCGACCAGGACCGACAACAGGACCGGGATCGGGATAATCGTGCTCTCATAGAGCGCGACCAGGAACAAATACGCGAACAGCACGGCAAGTGCGAGCACAATGCCTGTCTGGCCGGCGGCCTGTTGCTCCTGATAGGCGGTGCCGGTCCAGTCGAAACCGTAGCCCGCAGGCAGTACGGCATGAGAGACGTCGCCCATCGCTGTGAGGGCGGTACCTGAGGAGACACCGGGCGCCGGGCTACCGTTTACCGTCACCGACCGATAATTGTTGTAGCGGGTGATCACCTGAGGCCCGGTCACGATCTTGATCCCGGCAACCGATCTGATCGGCACCATTTGGCCGGTGGCATTACGCAGATAGATCCGCCAGATGTCCGAAATATCGGCGCGATCGAGCGCTTCGCCCTGAACGTTGACCTGCCAGGTGCGGCCAAACCGATTGAAGTTGTTGACGTAGATGCCGCCGAGCGTCGCTTGTAGGGCCGTGAAGATGTCGCTGATTGTCACTCCGAGCGCCTGGGACTTGCGGCGGTCGATATCGAGATAGATCGACGGATTGGTCGCAGTGAAGGTCGAAAAGACGCGCGTGAGCCGTGGGTCGGCGTTGGCGGCGCCGATCAGCGCACCCGTGACACTGGAGATTTCGGCCGGGTTCTGTCCTTCCAACGCCTGGAGCTGGTATTCGAACCCGCCGCCGGTGGAGAGCCCGATGATCGGCGGCAGATTGAACGGGAGGACATTGGCTTGGCGGATCTGCGCGCCAGCGGCGAAGGTTTGGCCGATCAGCGCTCGCGCAGAATCCGTTGCTGTCTTGCGATCGGCAAACGGCTTCAGGCGCGTCACCACCAGCGCGCTGTTCGGTTCGGATGCGCCGTCGAGCAGGGAAAAGCCGATGATGGCAAGGACGTGATCGACGGCGGGCATCTGCTTCAAGATATGTTCGAGCTGTTGGGTGACTTCGCTGGTTCGTGCCACCGACGCACCGTCCGGCAGTTGTACCGAGGTGAAGAAGGCTCCCTGATCTTCCTCGGGCAGGAAACCCGTCGGCGTGATCAGCGACATGCCGAAGATGCCTGCGCCGAATAGGGCAATCAGCACGAGCGAGAGCCCCGCCTTCCGCACCAAGCGGCGCACGCCGCTGCTGTAGCCGTCCCGCAACCAGTCGATGCCGCCAAGCACACGACCGATCAGGCCACGCCGCGGCCCGGTGTGGCGCAGGAACAGCGCGCACAGCGCCGGCGACAGCGTCAGTGCATTCAGTGCCGAAATCATCATCGCGGCGCTGATTGTCACTGCAAACTGGCGAAACAGCGTGCCGGAAATGCCGGGAATGAAAGCGATCGGCACGAAGACGGAGAGCAGTACCAGCGTGATCGCGATAATCGGCGCCATGATCTGTGCCATAGCCTTCTTGCTTGCCTCGGCGGGAGAAAGCGAGGGCTCGTCCTCCATAACCCGCTCGACGTTCTCGACGACGACGATAGCGTCGTCCACCACGATGCCAATGGCGAGCACCATGGCGAGCAGGGACACCGTGTTGGCCGAATATCCGAGCACCAGCAGCACGGCGAAGGTCCCGATCAGGCTCACCGGAACGGCAACGGCCGGGATCACGGTGGCCCGGAGATTGCCGAGGAACAGGTACACCACGATCACGACCAGCAGGAAGGCCTCGCCTAGCGTCTGCAACACTTCCGCGATGGTGGCACGCACGAAGCTCGTTGAGTCGTATTGGACGAGGTAGCTCAGCCCGGTGGGAAAATGCTGCGACAGCCGCTGCATCGTCGCTGTCACCGCCTGTGCGGTGGTCACCGCATTGGCACCCGGCGACAGATAAATCGCCATCGGCACGGCCGCACGTCCATCGATCCGCGCTTCACTGTCGAGATTTTGGGCGCCCATTTCGACACGTGCAACGTCCCCCACGAGCAGCGATGAACCGTCCGGATTGGCGCGCAGCACGATTTGGGTGAATTGATCGACTGTGGCGAGCCTGCCCAGGGTCTGCACATTGAACTGGAACTGCTGGTCGTCGCTGATCGGGCGCGCGCCGATGCGGCCGACCGGGGCCTGGACGCTTTGCGTACGGATCGCGCCAATGACGTCCGACGGCGTGAGATTGAGGCTGGTGAGCCGCTGCGTGTCAAACCAGATCCGCATCGAGTAGTTCATCTTCGCGAACAGGTTCGCCTGGCCGACCCCCGGCGTGCTGGCGATCGCATCAAGCACGTTGATGATTGCATAGTTGGTGATGAAGAGCGGGTCCTGTTGGCCATTTCCGCTGTAGAGTACGAGGAACTGCAGGATCGACGAGGAGCGCTTGTGCACCGTCACGCCCTGCTGCTGTACTTCGGTGGGCAATTGCGAGAGAGCACTCTGCACGCGGTTGTTGACGTTGACGGTATTGATGTCGGGGTTGGTACCAAGCGCGAACGAAACCGTCAGTGTGTAGCTGCCGTCATTGGCGCTAGTCGATTTCATGTAGAGTGCGCGGTCGCTTCCAATGATCTGCGCCTCCAGCGGCTGGGCGACACTGCTCTCTACAACCTCGGCGGACGCGCCAGGGAAGATGCCGGCGACCGTGACCTGTGGCGGCACGATGTCTGGAAATTGCGCCACCGGGATTTGCGCCAGCGCCAGTGCGCCGGCAATCGTGATGATGAATGCGATCACCATCGAAAGCCGCGGACGATCGATGAAGACGGCGGACATCATGGTTTGTTATCCGCCGGACGAGCCTTGCCGGAGGGGCCGTGATCCGTTTGCGGAGCCGTGCCATCTGCGGCGGCTTTCATGCTCGACAGGATCAGCGCGCTGGCTGGTCCTGGCGACACGGTCTGGCCGGGACGAACCCGCTGCAGGCCTTCGACAATCACCTTGTCGCCGGCCGCAAGTCCGGCGATCACCGCCGCGACAGTCGGGGTCGATTGCCCGAGCTGGATGCGACGCTGTTCGGCTTCGTTGTCGGCGCCGACAGCGAGAACATAGTTGCCCTGCTGATCGGAGAGCACGGCCGAGCGAGGGATCACCAGCACCTCGACCGGCTGAACGCCCTCAAGCACTACGGTCACGAACTCGCCATGGGTCAACTCGTGAACGGAGACACCGGCCGCCGAGGGCGCCCGCAGGATCGGATTGGCGATCTCGCCACGCACGGTGATCGTATCAGTGCTCTGGGCAATGGTATTGTCGACGAAGTTCAGCTTGCCGGTATTTCCGTACATTCGCCCGTTCGGCAGTCGCAGCCTGATGACCACGGCTTCCAGACCGCCTTGCGGCGCGTATCGTTCGCGCAGCTCCAGTCCCTGACGCACCGGCACGGGAAAGGTGACATACATCGGGTCTTGACTGACGATGCTGGTCAGTACCCCCGAGCTTGGACTGACGACGTTGCCCACCGTCACCGCCGTTCGTCCGATCTTGCCGGCGATCGGCGCGCTGATCACTGTGTAATCGAGATTGATCTGAGAGGCCTGGACCCCGGCTTGCGCGGCTCGCACCTGGGCTTCGAGGCTGCGCTGGTTCGCGATTGCTGCGTCGTAGGTGGACTGTTGCCCGGCAGGGCCTCCGAGCAAGGTCCGCGCGCGTTCGGTTGTCAGCTTGGCATTCTCGAGTGTGGCCTCAAGCTGGGACACCTGCGCCTGTTTCGATGCGAGATCCGATTCGAAGGGGCCACGCTCAAGCCGATAGAGCTCATCGCCTTTGCTGATCTCGGCGCCTTCCTCGAACAGGCGCCGTTCCAGAAATGCAGTGACGCGAGCAACGAGGTTGACCCGATTGATCGCCTCGATCCGCCCGAGAAACTCACTGCTCTCCGTGATCGGCCGCCTGGCCGCTTCCACGATGCCGACCGCGGGTGGCGCGGCCGAAGTCGACTGGGTTTGGGCCGATCCGCCGGCGATGACCATCAGGAGAGTTGCCCCCGGCAGGCTGATCGAGACGCCAGCAAAGTTCATTGTCCGCTCCTTGCAACGGATCTGGAGCCGGGTCAGTGCTTCACCGGCGCCTCGCTACTCCCGCCGCATGCGATTGCTGCGCGCGGGTTCGTCGTAGCCCTTGCGGCGGCTGTAGAACATCAGCGCGATCAGGCCGCAGCCGGTGACCAGCATCAGGATTGCAGCGCCTCCCAGGATGACGTTGCGGTAAAGCGGCATAGACGGCGTTGCCTGCCATACCGCCACGCAATACCAGGTTGCTGCAACGAGAAGAGCTGCCAGAAAGGTCCCAACGACCCATCTATTCGTGATGCGCAAGGCTGCCTCCTTCGTCTGATTGGGACTGGTGCCGGCTTCGCGGCGCATCTGTCGACCGCGGATTGCGCGAGGACGCGTTGTTAGCGCCACCGCCATCCGCAACGGCGACGACCGCGATGCCACCAGCACACCCAGCGACGCCGGCGCCGCGGCGATCGCGGCGGACCCCAGCCTGGGCGAGGGGGTGGTCCCCATTGTGCTTGCGTCAGGTGATTCGATCGCTCGCTGGTCTGGCCGAGATCGTGAGCAATAGGCATAGCGTCCGCGGCCTCAATGAAACGAACGCCGATGGCGCCGATCGCCACGGCAGCGACGGCATTCTGAGCAAGGCCAAGGAAAGCCCGACGGCTCGGTGTGTCCATCATGTTTCTTCTCCTTTGTTAGGCGGTTCGCCGCGCCGCCTGAAGAGCGTAAAGCAGCCAGGCGAGGCCGTGCGAAATCAGATCGACGCCAAGCAGAAATCCGAGGGCCCAGACGCTGATGGTCGGAAAGCCGAATAGGATCAGCACGCCGGCGAGCAGCCCAAAAATGCCCGAGATCAGCATCATCCATCCGTTTTGCCGCCAATGGGCGAAGCTCAGCACGCATCGAATGACGCCTGAGGCGAACAGCACCGCGCCGAGGAGGTAGGTGAGGATCAGGGCACCCGAGGCGGGCTGGGTAAGCAGCACAAGGCCGAACGCGGCGTAGAGTGCGCCGAGCAAGATCTGCCACAGGAACCCACCCCATCCCTTGGTCCAGAATGCATGGATGATCTCGAACGCGCCGGCCGCGATGGCCGTCAGTCCGATGAACTTGACGCTGATGATGGTTGCGAACGCCACGTCGCTGAGAGCTGCGAAGCCGGCGGCGATCATCACGATTCCGAGAAGGGCACAGACCCACAGCGGAGGGGCGCCCAAAGCCTCGATATCGGAGCGGTCATCATAAGCTGTCATCCCATCCTCCTGGTCTGCGTGATGGTCGGCACGCTTGGGACGCTAGCGTCGAACCTCCGCTATCGACATCCGACGAAACCCTGAGCGATGGGGCGGGAATGTTCTCGTGGGCCACGAACGGAGCGATTGTGTGCTCGATCGCCTTTGCAAGCTATCGCTGGCCGCGCGGACCCAGCGTCAGGTTAGTGACGCCGGCGGCCAGGTTGATCCCGATCGATCGCTCGATCGACAGGGGTTGCAACATCACGCTCCGTCGCGAGCCACCGATCAGGACGTTCGCGCCGAGCCCGGGGCCGAACGCAAAGCTGCCGCTCGCGCCGACATAGTTGCCGCGCAAGGTGGCGGATCCGATCCGCGAGTTTTTGGCGAGCACGGCCCAAGACAAGGTGCCTGCGCTGGTCACGCCGATATCAAGGCCGACACGCCGGATTCGTCCCTCATAGATGAACTGCCTCGGCGGATTTCTCGCAAAGAATGTGCAGCGCAACGACTGCACCGATCCGAGCACAAGCCCGACGCGCGGGTTGCTGAAGCACAGGAGCCGGCCGACCCTGAACGTTTCGGCGCGCGCCGGCAGGGCTGCGCCGCATAGCAACGCGGACGCGCCGAAGACTGCCATAAACCGGATCATTCGCATTCAGGCCTCCACTTGACTGTTGGTATCGGAGAGCGCGCTCCTCGGTCGGCTGTCCTGGCGGAGCCAGAATGTGATGCCGAGTCCGATCAGCAGCACTGCGCCCAGCAGGAAGAAAAAGACGGACTGCTTCAGCCAGGATATCGCCGGGACGGCAATGCCCATGGCAAGGCCGAGGAAAGAGATCTGCAGCGATAGAAGGCTGACGCCAGCGAGGAACGTGCCGAGCGCAAGCAAAGTCAGCAGGACAAGGCCGGTCGCCGGGGTCGGAAGCAATTGCTGAACGCCCGAGATCAGAATGATGTTCATCGTGACCAGCACGGCGACCCAATGCAGCGCCTGGGTCCAGATCAAGCGGAGCCGGGCCTCCTTGCCTTGGGTTTCCGGCCATTTGGTGACGACGCACACGATGCAGATGGCAAGCGCCAGGAATTCCCAGTAGCCGACGAGAGGTTGGTGGGAAACGTTGGTATAGGCGACGCCCGCGATGGCAAGCACCAGCGCCACGACATAAGGAAGCTGCTGCCACAGGAATCGAGCCATTGTCGATTGAGGCGAGGGAGGATCGGTACCCTCCTGCCGTGGCGCACCGCTCTGGTTCATAGGCTCCTCACTCACGATTCACCGCTATTGAACGTCTGCTTGAACTCGTCGCCGAGGTAGTCCTCGACATAGAATCGGATGATTGCGACACGGCCGATCGCCACCAGGGGCATGGCGAGCGCGATGCCCAGGACGCCGAACAGCGCACCGAGCAGGACGATGGCGACCAACGTCCAGGCAGGAGGGATCTCGACGGCCTGACGCTGGATCAGCGGACCGATCACATAGCCTTCGACCGACTGGATGATCGAGTAAATGAGGACGGCCCAGATCAGCAGGGAACTGCCGAGCGGCATTGCGACCAGTGCGATCGGTATTGCGGCTACGATTGGTCCGACATAGGGAATGAAATTCGACAGGCCCGCCTGCAGTCCGAGCACGAAGGGTCCGGGCAATCCGATGAGATAGAGTGCGGCCCAGACCAACACCGTCATGAGTATGACGCGGATGAACTGCCCGACGAGCCACAGCCGCATGACATTACCCATCTCGTCCATGATCGCTCTCGTCCGTTGGCGCTGGGAGGGCTTCACCAGCATGATCAGGCTTTCACGGTGGCTGGTTGGGTCGAAACCAAAGAGGATCCCGAGGAACAGGACCACCAGGACACTGGTCAGAAGGCTCGACGCTCCGCCAAGCAGGAACTGAGCATGGTTGAGAAACCGGCCTTGATCCGAGAACAGCCACTGCGCAAAGTCGCGGCCCCATTCCGGACCGAGCAGATCCACGCCGTATGACAGAAGATGCTGCTGCAGGATGTCGAGTTGGTTGTCCATGACCTTCAGCAAGAGACGCGTCTGCTCCGGCAGCTTTCCCGCGCCCCAGATCAGTCCAAATCCCGACAGAGCGGAGAACAGCAACAGAACCAGCGTCAGCCGTGCGGCGCGATTGAGCGGGAGGACGGCCGCCAGGGCTCTTGCGCAAGCATCCAGAAACGCGGCAAACAACACGCCTGCAAAGATCAGCAGGAGACTGGAGACCGTCTGCCACACCAGAAACAGCAAGACGCAGGCGGCCACCAGGCCGAGCCCGGTTGCGAGAATGCCGCGCCGTGTGCCGTTCTCCGGCACGACGGCGGCCTCATCGCGTGGAGCGATCTCGCAGAGTCTCTCCGGTGCTGTCCTGGACTCGTTCATGGTATCGGTTCAATCGCCGTCGCCTTGAAACCTAGGTCCGGATGCGCCGGCTGCCAAAGTGCGGATGCTTTCCGCCGCGATGACGCCAGTAGCGGTGCTTCGTCGGGTTCGTATTGGTGTTGGGAGCTGCCTTCTCCGGTGGCGACGCGCCGGCGCCGCTTTGGGCAGACACGCCGGTCTCAGTCAACTGGGCCAGCGACACGGTTGGAAAGGCGCAGACCGCCATCGATCCGCACATGATCAAGGCGCCACAGATGGCTCGTGTGCTCATATTCGCCTCCATGCAACTAGGGACAAAGATTCAAATCGATATGGCTCCGGTTGCGAGTGCGTAAACGCCGGCGCACGCGGCAATCGTGATCGCTGCAAAAAGCATAGCTTCGAATGGCCTGAAGATTGCTTCCTTGCGCTCGCGTTTCGCAAGTAGGAACAGCAGAGTGCCGGGTGCATACAGGATGGACGACAGCAAGAGAAATTTCGGTCCGCCTGCGTAGATCATGCCAGCTGCATAGATCGTTGCTATAGCCGATCGGATCCAGTCGGTGGTGCGAGCGCGCTCGCCCGCGCGGTAGGTCTCGCCCGACCAGGCAAGCTTTAAGCCGTACGCCGCGACAAAGAAATACGGGATTAGCGTCATCGCGCTCGTCATCTTCAACGCGAGTGTGAACGCGTACTCCGCAAACCAGGCGACCAGCAGAAAGATCTGGATGACGCAATTTGTGAGCCAGAGCGCGCCGGCAGGGACTTTGTGCGCATTCACCCTGGCAAGAAAGGAAGGCATGGTGCGGTGGATCGCCGCGGAATGCAGGATCTCGGCCGCCAGCAGTGACCAAGATAGGTAGTTGCCGAGAACCGAGATCAGGAGCGCCAGGCTGATGAATACGCCGCCCCAGCGGCCGACGATTGCTTCCATCACGCCAGCCATGGATGGCGTCGGAAGATCGGCCAGTTCAGCCCTCGGCAACACGCCGTAGGACAAGAGCGTCACGAGAACGAGCAGGCCCAGCACCGTCAGAAACCCGGCGAGGGTTGCGAACCCGACGTCGGCACGACGCCGAGCGTAGCGGGAGTAGACGCTCGCGCCTTCAATGCCGACGAAAACGAACACGGTCAGCAGCATCGTGCCGCGAACCTGAGAAGACACACTCGACGCATCCGACTGCTCCGCTCCGTGGAAATTAACGCCGAACAGATCGCCATTAAAAGCAATGACGGCAGTGCCAATGAACAGCAAAATCGGGATGATCTTTGTGTAGGTCGCAATCGTATTGAGCGTGGCTGCACTCTTGATGCCGCGCAGCAGCAAGATGTGCACTCCCCACAGCAGGACAGACGCCGAAGCGATCGCCACCGGAGTTGTCCCGTCGCCGAACATGGGAAAAAACTGCCCGAGCGTTGCCTTGATCAAGACGAGACAGGCGACGTCTGCAAGACAGCAACCGATCCAGTACCCGACGGCTGAAGCAAAGCCGATGTAGTCGCCAAATCCGGCTCTGGCATAGGCATAGATCCCGGCATCGAGGTCGGGCTTGCGGTGTGACAACGTCTGGAACACGAAAGCCAGCATCAGCATGCCGCTGCCCGCGATAGCCCAGGCGATCATTGCTCCAAGCGCACCCGTGGCTCGTCCGAACGCCGCAGGTAGTGCGAAAATGCCGGACCCCACCATCGAGCCGATCACGAGCGCGATGAGAGCATTCCGCGAGAGTTTCTGGTCGGCCGCATTCGGCGGGGGAGCCATGACGGGATGGCCTTCCAATCCGGGATGCGACGGGCATTGATGCCCGCCGCATTGGAGAGGACCTTAGACGTGGCTTTCCCCTTCGCACATCCGGGATTCTCTGTAGGGAGCGAGGGCAGGAAATTGACGTACTATAAGGTTGGGCATCGCCCTCAAGGTTTTGGGGGAGGGGCAGTCGCGATTTGACCGGGACTGGATGATGGCCCGGAAGCGGTCGCCAAAAGCACGACGCTGAAACGGCAGAACTCGCCCGCCTTCGCGAGTTCAGCTGCTATGCATCGGGCATGCAGGGACGCTGCATCCTGATTGGCGAGCTCGCATCCGGTCCCATCGGGCGAGAGACCGTATCTGTCGACGATATGAAAGTAGAAGCGCATACCGGCCGGATTAGGCCGGATCGCGGCCATTTTCCAAGTGACAAACACGTAATGCGTCTCCGACCAAAGGAGGACACTTCCGGCGGTTTCGATTACCGGTTCGTAATCACCGTGCTCAGGTGCGCAGTACCGAAAAAGCTGTGCGATAGGGTGATTGTCCTTGCCAGCTCTCGGGTGATTGTCCGATGCCGTCTACTGATACCCAGAGATAGCATGACCTGGTTAGCGAGCTCTGGCAGGAGACAGGCAATGTCGAACTATGATCCGAACGTGACGATGGTGGGAGCGGGCGGCGGCCATGCAATCGCGGTCGCTGCTGGACTGCGTAGCTACATGCTGCGCATCTACAACTATATGGCTGCCGGCGTCGGCCTAACGGCTGTTGTCGCGTGGCTCACCTATCAGCTCACCAGTCCTGCATTGCTGCAGAGCCCGTTGATGTGGGTCTTCATACTGGCGCCGCTGGGTTTGGTTTTCTTCATCGGCTCACGGATCAATACGCTGTCGGTGTCGATCGCGCGTCTGCTGTTCTTCATCTATGCGGCGCTGGTCGGCGTGTCGCTCTCGACGCTGCTCCACATCTACACCAGCGCCTCGATTGCGCGCGTCTTCTTCATCACCGCGGCGACGTTCGGGGCGCTCAGCGTCTTTGGCTACACCACAAGACGCGACTTATCCGGTCTCGGCACCTTCCTGTTCATGGGCCTTGTCGGGATCATCATCGCCACCCTGGTGAATCTGTTCCTGCAATCCAGCGGGCTTGATTGGCTGATCTCCATTGTGGGCGTCGGCGTGTTTGCCGGGCTGACGGCCTACGACACGCAACGGATCAAGGCGATGCATGACAGCCGGGACGACGAAACGACCAGAGGCCGCAAGTCGGTAATTTCGGCGCTGTCGTTGTATCTCAACTTTATCAACCTGTTCATGATGCTGCTGCGTCTGGCCGGAAACCGCCGCTAAGTGGCTTCAGGCCGCCGGCCGCTCCGCGGCGCTTGCGAGTGCGTCGCGCAGAGCCTGTTCTTTGGCATCGTCGAGGGACGTCTTCAGCACGGTCCCTCCGGCGTCCTTGATCTCCTTCAAGACCTTGTCCGCAGTCATATTCTTGATCAGCACGAACAAGGCGGCGTTGCCCGTGTGAAGTGATACTGATAATTCCTTCATGAAGGAGTCGTCGATGCCGAAATCGGACAGTGCGCCGCCAAGTGCGCCGGAAGCTGCGCCGACGGCGACACCGAGGATCGGATTGAGGAAGATCATGCCGATCAGAAGTCCCCAGAAACCGCCGGTCACCGCGCCCATCGACGTCGTGTTGACGAGCTGATTGAGCTTGATGCCGCCTGAATCCGTCTTCACGGCGATCACTGCGTCGCTGATGGTGATCAGATATTCCTTCTGCAGCTTGAGCAGCCGCTGACGTACTTCCTCGGCCTTCGCCTCGGATGGATACACGATCGCTACTAGATCGGACATGCAAACCTCCTGCTGGATTAAGCTGCGCCGCGGCCAACACGATGCGCCACCCGGTGCAACCGTGCCACTGGCGGAACGCGCTTTCGAACACTAGCTTTCGATCGGTCGGCTTGGGATCGGAGAAAACCCTGAGGCGTGGGGATGAATGTTCCTGATCGTTGTTGCTGGAGGGGCGCCTGAGGCTGACCTTATCCCGGCCGAAAAGTATTCTGGGGCCCGATGGCCGTCGCAATCATGGGCGGTCTGCTGGTTGCAACCGTTTTGACGCTGGTCTTGCTGCCGACATTGTATGTGAGTTGGTTCGGAGAGAAGGGGCGGGTAGGGGCTTCCGCTCAATCGGTCGGCTAAGTCGCTGGTTTCCGGCGAGGGGAATCCTGTCCCGGGATTAGGAGTTCACCTGATATTCCGGGCTCCGACCGAGGTGCATGGTGAAGTGCCGGCAAGTCGATCGGCCAGGATGTTGCGCACCCGCACTATCGCGAGGTCTTCACATGACTGGGACGCCGTCAGTCCAGAAGCTCTCCCTGTTCGCGTTGACCGCGATGGTGGTCGGATCGATGGTTGGCTCGGGCATCTTCTCGCTCCCGAGAACATTCGGCATCGCCACTGGTCCGTTCGGAGCGGTCCTCGCCTGGTGTATAGCCGGAGGCGGCATGTACACGCTCGCGCGGGTGTTCCAAACGCTGGCTGAACGAAAGCCAGAGCTCGATGCTGGTGTCTATGCCTATGCGAAAGAGGGATTTGGTGATTATCCTGGTTTCCTATCGGCGTTCGGATACTGGATCGGCAGCTGCATCGGCAACGTATCCTATTGGGTCCTTATCAAGTCGACCTTGGGCGCCTTCTTTCCTGTCTTTGGAGACGGCAATACGGTCACCGCTATCATCGTCGCCTCGATAGGAATCTGGCTGTTTCACTTCATGATTCTTCGCGGCGTGCAGCAGGCCGCGGCGATCAACACCATCGTCACGATTGCGAAGATCGTGCCGATCCTGGTCTTCATTGCTATCCTGGTCTTTGCGTTCAAAGCCGATCTTTTCCGCGCCAATTTCTGGGGCGGCGAGGGGATGCCGGACAAGAGTCTGTTCGACCAGATTCGCGCGACCATGCTGGTGACGGTGTTTGTCTTTCTCGGCATCGAGGGCGCCAGCGTCTATTCACGCTATGCCAAGGAACGAGCGCATGTCGGCGCGGCGACCATTTTAGGGTTTGCGATCGTTACGACCCTGATGGTGCTCGTGACCATGCTGCCATATGCCGCGCTGCCCCGCGCCGAGATCGCCGACATGCGACAGCCGTCCATGGCAACGGTATTGGAGGCGGTGGTCGGGCATTGGGGCGCGATCTTCGTCAGCATCGGGCTCCTGGTTTCGGTATTGGGGGCCTATCTTGCATGGTCGCTAATCTGCGCTGAGGTGCTCTCCGCCGCCGGACGAACGAAGGATATGCCGGCTTTGTTCGGCACCGAAAATGCGAACAAGGTGCCGGCTGCGGCGCTCTGGCTCACCAATGTGATCGTTCAGCTCTTCGTCATCAGCACCTATTGGTCGCAGGATGCATTTGCGCTTATGCTCAATCTCACGAGCGTGATGTCACTCATTCCGTTCTTCCTCGTCGCAGCCTACGGGCTCCTGCTCGTCCGTCGCGGCGAGACCTATGAGAAAAGCAGCCGTGATCGCAAGCGCGACATGATCTTTGCCGGCGTCGCCCTGGTCTATACCCTGTTCCTGATCTATGCCGCCGGGATGAAGTTCCTGCTGCTGTCCTTGATCCTCTACGCGCCAGGCACTGCACTCTATTTCTGGGCGCGCCTGGAACAGAAGGCGCGGGTCTTTACAGCCATCGAGTGGGGCCTCTTCATTGCAGCCGCCCTCGGCGCTGCTGTTGGAATACACGGACTGGCCACCGGCTACATCACCATCTAGGCAGGCAACTCCCGGGAGAACTCCCATGGCAAAGCAGACATCGGACACCTCGGCTCCCTTCGGCGTCCATTCAGAGGTCGGCCAGTTGAGGAAGGTGATGGTCTGCTCGCCAGGGCGGGCCCATCAGCGCCTTACGCCCTCCAATTGCGATACTCTGCTGTTCGATGACGTGCTGTGGGTGGACAATGCCAAGCGCGACCATTTCGACTTTGTTCAGAAAATGCGTGACCGCGGGATCGAAGTCGTCGAGATGCACAATCTGCTCGCCGAGACGGTCGCGATCCCCGAGGCAAGGAAGTGGATCCTGGACAACCAAGTTGTTGCCGATCAGGTCGGTCTCGGTCTGATCGACGAGCTGCGCGGCTATTTGGAAAGTCTTAATCCGCGCGAGTTGGCGGAAACGCTGATCGGCGGAGTATCGACTCACGACTTTCCGGATGCCCATGGCGGCGAGATGCTCAAGCTGGTGCGCGAAGCAGCCGGGATGACCGAGTATTTGCTACCGCCGCTTCCCAACACCTTGTACACGCGGGACACCACATGCTGGATCTATGGCGGCGTCACGCTGAATTCGCTCTACTGGCCGGCGCGACACGAAGAGCCGATCCTCGCCACAGCCATCTACAAGTTCCATCCGGATTTCGCCGGCAAGGTCAACGTCTGGTGGGGCGATCCGACGCGCGATCACGGCCTCGCGACGCTGGAAGGCGGCGACGTGATGCCGATCGGCAAGGGCAACGTTCTGATCGGATTGAGTGAGCGCACCTCGCGGCAGGCGATCAGCCAGGTTGCCGCAGCCTTGTTCAAGAGAAAAGCGGCCGAACGTGTGATTGTGGCGGCCATGCCGAAGCTGCGCGCGGCGATGCATCTCGATACTGTCTTCACGTTCGCAGATCGGGATTGCGTCCTGCTCTATCCGGATATCGTCAACAACATCGCGGCCTTTTCTTACCGGCCCGCCGACAATTCCGCGGGCCTCGATCTACGCAGGGATGAAAAGCCGTTCGTGGATGTCGTGGCGGAAGCGCTCGGCCTGAAGAAGTTGCGCGTGATTGAAACCGGCGGCAACGCGTATATGCGCGAGCGGACCCAGTGGGATAGCGGTGCGAACCTGGTCTGCGCCTCTCCGGGCGTGGTCTTCGCCTATGACCGCAACACATACACCAACACCTTGCTGCGCAAGGAGGGGATCGAGGTGATCACCATAGTCGGTGCAGAACTGGGACGCGGCCGGGGAGGCGGTCATTGCATGACCTGTCCGATCACCAGGGACGCGGTGGATTATTAGCCGACCTTGCGGGTGCTCCGGCTCCGAAGGCAGGGCGTCGAAGCCGCTGGCATTTGGCTGTTGCTGGGTAGTCTCCGGAGAGCTTCCGCAGACGGCATCAGCCGCCTCAATCACAGATTTAGTTACTGATCATTAACACGCCACAATCACCGCCCACGCTGCCGTGATTCCTGGTGTACGCGGAAGCCATCGGGGGACACCATGCGCGCGCTGACGGTTCTTTGTCTGGTCGTTGGGTTGTTTGGAGCCGCTCGGGCGGCGGATGTTGATCTCACCGAACTGAGGGCGAGCGGTCCTGTGCCGTATTATTCCGCTCCGTCATGGAGCGTCGTTGGCTCCGTCGCGCCAACCTTCACTGACAATGCCTTGTTCAGCCGGAGCAACCGCAGGTCGGATCTCTATTATGAGCCCGACGTCAGCCTCAGGCTGGATGGGAACCTCACAAACGACCTCTCGTACCGGCTCTATGCTCGCGCCCAATACGAGGCCTTTGCGACCGAGAAGGACGGCAACGCCGCAGTGGCGCGAATGGGAGCGCGCTTGACCGAGAATTGGGACGGCTGGCGCTTCTCCGCTATTTATGAGAACCGGTACGATTTCGACGGTGTCTATCGCGATCTTGCTTTCACGTCCCACGACGTGATGGGATCGGTAGCGCGCGATTTCCGCGTGAACAATGTCACGCTGTCGCCACTGTTGCTCCTGACCTACCGGTTTTCCGATCTTGCGGAAACCCGCCGCTGGCGCTTTGACGCGGTGCTGGGTATCGAAGTCAAGCTGGACCCGAAATGGTCGATTGTGAGCACGCCATTGTTCGAAGCCTTTTGGTTCACGGACGGGTTGAACAGGGGCCGACAGGATCAAATCTACTCAGCGGACGTCGGGCTGAGGTATAGTTTCGCCAGCAACGTGTCGATCACGACCAGTGTATTGTACGAGGCGCGAACATCGAACGTTCCGGAGCGGCGATACAGGGATCTCAGGGTTGGTCCCCGACTTGATTTCGCGTTTTGAAGGGCTCGGAAGATGACAAGATGCGGGTGTGTATTAGTGGGAATCATCGTTGGTCTAACAGCCGCCTCCGTGGCTTCTGCGGATCCCCGCGATTCTGCTGACCGGAGCCAGCGCCTGGATACCGATGCACTGAGGGATGATGTCGGCGTTAACCGCCTCCAGGTGCCGTCTCATCCGCTGGTGCTTTCGCCGCCTCAACAACCCGCTCCGAGCGCGAAGGCGGGAAAGAAAAAGAAATCCAGCGCGAGCGGAGTTGGAGCCCGGTAGCGCACGGACGCAGGTGCGGTCGGATTGCCGTGGCGGTACCCGAGAACGACTTCACGAGTCTCGGAAGCCGCTGATTGCGCATCGGGGAGCTGTTGTCGCCACAAGCAGTTCGTGAAGGCTTTCTGCGATACTTTAGCATCTGTTGCACTTCATTTGAATCCAGTGCTGCCTAGTCTGGAATGAGTTTCATATTCGATCACCTCCAGGTTCCACCTCATGGATCCGCGATTTTAATCTATGACAATTACTACCTCTGGTACAGTCGACCAGACGGTGTATAATCCGGCGGGCCCGCAACGGCGTCCGTACTCTGATTAACAATGGACGCCTCGCGCGCGCAGGACGGCGCGTCTTGATGTTGAGCTGCAATGTCGGATGTTGCCGCAGCAAAGTGAGTGCGTACCGTGAAGCTCCGTAGCTTTCCCGCCCGCGAATCAGTTCGTACCAGCAGTACAGGGTGGTTGCCGCTCGGGTTTGGAGAAGCCAGCGACCGCCTGTACTGGATGTATTCACCGGATTTTCTTTTCGTCGTGCGCCCTTTGCCTGGCGGACGCTTCGTCTATGAGGGGATCAATCCGGCCTTCGAGTCGCGTCTTGGCATTTCGGCCGACGACGTCCGGGAGATGGACGTGTCCAAGTGCATGAGCAGGGACGACGCCAGATCTACCCGCGAAGCTCTCCGTGCCTGTCTCGCAGAAGGAGCGGAAGTGAAGATTCGCCACCGTCTCGCATTTGCGGGCCCGCTGCAAAATATGGAAACGACGATTGTTCCCGTCGTGGATCCGGCCGGCAGTGGCGCGAACCGGCTGATCGGGAGCCATCGTCGCGTGCACAATAGCGCACCCGACGCCGCGACCCACGGATCGGACAACGCGCATGTCGACCTCGATTTGGCGTCCATCCAGGAGGGAATCCAGCAACGGATTGCTTCCGATCTCCACGATTCGACTTGTCAGCATTTAATTGCCGCGAGCCTCGGCCTGATGCGGATCCGGCGAAGCATCAGCGATACGGTCGACGCCGAACGGCTTTGCGATGACATCGATGCGTCAATCGACGAGGCCCTCAGAGAAATTCGTGCCTTCTCGTATCTGCTGCACCCCCGAACTCTGACGGTCGACAAGCTTAAAGCCGCGATAGAAAACTACGCCGATGGATTTGCGGTTCGGACCTCATTGCGGGTCACGAGCAGGATCGTGCCCGAGGTCGATCGTCTCCCGTACGAGAAGCAGCGGACATTGCTGCGGATCGTCCAGGAAGCGCTCACGAACATATTTCGCCATGCGCAAGCGACAGAAGTGAGCATCGTCATCGACGCGGTCGATAACCAATTTCGATTGACGGTCGGCGACAACGGGCGGGGGTTTGGCGCAGACTACGGCAAGCAACGAGCAAGGGCGACTTCAATCGGCGTCGGGATTCCGGCGATGAGGGCAAGGCTCGAGCAGATTGGAGGGACGCTGGACATCAGATCCGATCCGGCATCACGGCGCCCCGGCACCATCTTGCGAGCGGTACTTCCGCGTGAGCTCGCGACGAATGCGGATAGCCGGCGAAGGGCAACGACCTCCGTGAGGGTCCGCGCAGGGGCCCACTGAGAGAAGAAGAAGAAGGGTTACCGGTGGCGGGTGGCTACTGCGTAACGACATTGGAGTGCTCTGCCATGAAACGCATTCTTATCGCGGATGATCACGAAGCGGTGCGATCGGGCTTGCGAGCGGTGCTCGAACAGCGGGCCGATTGGGAAGTCGTTGCCGAGGCGAACGACGGCAGCAAGGCATTGACGGCGGCAATCGAAAGCCGGCCGCATGTGGCCATCATCGACTTCTCCATGCCGCGGATGACCGGCGTGGAGGTCGCACGGCGGATCAGGGATTATCCGTTGCAGACGGAGGTGTTGATCTTCACGGTCCACAAGTCGGGTCTGCTGGCGCAGCAGGCGTTTGAGGCAGGCGCCCGCGCGTTTCTCGCGAAGTCGGATGCTAACAGATTGCTGTTGGCGGCCGTCGACGCACTTCTGGCGCACAAGCGGTTCTGCAGCGAAAGCTGTCGGGACGAGCTCGATCACGGCGGCGAGGGCGTAGATGGGCGCCGGAGGCTTACGCCACGCGAGCAGCTTGTGGTCAAACTGGTGGCGGAGGGTTACAGCAACAAAGGCATTAGCGCGATCCTGAACCTCAGCGTCAAGACGACTGAAGCTCATCGAGCGGCTGCGATGCGCAAGCTGGAGGTGAACTCAGCCGCAGGTTTGGTTCGGTACGCTGTTCGCTCGCATCTGGTCGAGGCGTGACTGCGTATGATGTTCTTGAGGACCGCCACGTCGGTACATTCGCGGTGGCAGGCTCAGGGTTTTGCAGGATGGCGCTTAGAACCATGAGCGGCATGATCGTCTGACCTAGCCGCACTGAGCGTCTCCAGGGGTGCGGCCGGAATCGAGAACGGCGCCATGAAACGCATCTTGATTGCGGATGATCATGCGGTCGTACGTTCGGGACTTCGCGCGATTGTTGAAACGCAATCCAACTGGATTGTCACCGGCGAAGCGACGAACGGTGAACAAGCAGTCAGTTTGGCTGTCGAGACGAGATCGGACGCCGTGATCGTCGATTACTCGATGCCGCTCATGAACGGTTTGGAGGTCAGCCGCCGGCTGAAGGCACTCGATCTGCATACGGAAGTGCTGATCTTGACGATGCATGAGGACGAGGAACTGCTGACTGAAGCTATTCTGGCGGGCGTCCGCGGTTTTTTGTTCAAGTCGGATGCTAAGAAGCATCTGATTTCCGCAATCGAAGCGTTGCTCGACGGCAGGCCCTACTTCACCAGTGCTCTGGTGGAGAAGCTGCTCCACGACTATCAGCTCAACAAGCAGGGCAGGTCAGACATCCTACTAACGTCGCGCGAGCAGAGCGTGGTCCAGTTGATTGCGGAAGGGCACACCAACAGATCCATAAGTGACCTGTTGCAGTTGAGCGTAAAGACCGTCGAGACCCATCGTGCATCGGCCATGCGCAAGCTAGGGATGTCTTCCACGGCCGAACTAGTCCGCTATGCCATTCGGAAGAAACTCGTGGCGCCCTAAGGGATTCCGCCGTTGTCCTGAATGCCCGAGTTCGGTGGGTGGCTGTCCGCTTGGGCTGCTTTGTGCTGTTCCATTCGCAGGCAAATCCAATGTGAAGCGGCTGTTCACAGGCGTCGAGCCGTCTCACTGGGCTGGGAACCAAAATCACCAGCGCGATCAGGGATGCCTAACCTCATGGGATGGATCATGGTTTGCGCAGCCTTCGATAGAAAAAATCGATCGCCATTAGCGTGGCAACAGCAATTGCAATGCTGATTGCGCCGATTATCGCTAAGGTGCGGATTTCCTGTCTAGTCAGCCCAAAATTGTAATGAGCGGTATATCCGAGCATCGCAGCAGCCATGGGGGCTGTAAAACACGTGAGTGCGATCATGATCGCGGACGCGTCCACTTGGCGTTGATCCATCCTTTTCCTCCCCTTCGAGAGATCCACCGGTCGCTCTGCTCCTGGACCGTCATATCGACGCGATGCGCGTCGCGGCGATCATGGCGGATCGCGGGGCGCCACACCGGGTACGAGATGACCGACTAACTGGAGTTACGACGGATGATCTTGAGCGCGAGAAGCGCCATGCCCAAGAGAAGCGCTACAATACCCGCTCCAGTTATTCCGGTCGAGAATCCGGTGGTACGATATTCAAGACCAACGGCAATGCCGATGATGCCGAAAAGGATGAGCATGACGCCCCCGAGCTTCTTCACGAGAAGTAGCGGGCCGTTAGCAGTGTTGGCAGCCATGATGGACTTCCTGCGTCGGTACCTGTCCGTGTTACGTTAACGCGCCAGGTGTGCCGCGAAATCGGTATTTACCCTTGTCGGTGCTGTAGGCTTGCCGTGGTCAGATCAACTCGATAGCGCGTGCACCTGCCCTGAAATGCCATCCTCGGGAGCGCGGTCCGCCCGTTTGGAGTGGGACATGCCGGAAGGCTCGCTATCCGCGCCGGTTCAAGGTCATCGAGACCGTGCGCGGGAAGTTCAATTTCCACGACAAGATCACCCAGCCGCCGGCGCCGTTCCATATCATGCCGCGCGGCAAGCGCCAGACGGCGCGCTTAAGAGCGAAATCAGCGACCCCATTGTCGACGCTCGCTGACCAGGTCGGCCACGGAACCTTCGCCGTCGTGCCCCTCTTTCAGTCGGCGTCCTCGCCCGGATCGCAGATCTTCCCGATTCCCGTCTGCAGAAAGTCCTGCCCTGCGAATGGAAGCTCCCGCGTCAAACCCAACGATCACCAAGCTGCCTAACGTTCACGCAGCGCGTCATCGCCAACCGGGCCCCCGCGCGCATGCGTCAGTCAGACAGTCTTCGCCGCATGCGTAAGCTTGTGAAGACCCACATACTTGTTCAGGGTTTTGCCGAATGGACCGAGCCAGGCAAGGCGCTACATTCAAGGCTCTTTTACTGCGTCGATCTGGGACGACAACATTGAGCTCCAATCAACCAGATTAACGACAGACCACGACAGAAGTTGCGTGCCGCGTCACCGCGACCCTGCTTTTGGAGAGATTGATGATAAAAAGTCTTCTCTTGCTGGCGATATGCATGTTCGAATTCGCCACGCCGGCGCATGCGCAAAGACAGCCGGTCCGAGTGGGTGGACTTACTTGCGAGACTAGGCCGAGAGTTGGATTGCTGATTGGCTCACGACAGCGGATGAATTGTGTCTTCCGCGCAGATGCAGGCCAGCTGTATCGCTATAGGGGGAGAATAACTCGCCTTGGCTTGGATGTAGGCGTCACCGGCGCGGGAAGATTATTCTGGAGAGTCTTTGCGCCGACGAGCCATATCGGTCCAGGCGCGTTGCAAGGGACCTTCGTAGGGGCAGGCGGAAACGCGTCGCTCGGTATCGGACTCGGCGCTAATGTGCTTATAGGAGGATCCAACCGCACGATCTCGCTGCAACCGCTGTCGGTCGAGGGCGTATTCGGCATCAATCTGGCGTTGGGCGTAGCGGGCCTAAGGCTCTACTAGGCTTCACTTTCGTTCTTCCGCCTGGATCGCTCGAAGAGAGAATAGCCTGCTGCACCGAGTCCCCCGGATCGACTGCCGTGCCGATGCCCATTACGCCATCGGCCGCGCTTGCAACGTGCATAGGCGTTGTCAAAGAGCGTGGACCGTTGAGCGGCGCGGGACCTATGGGCGGCCAACGTGCTAACGCCAGCGCGACGGCCCCCGATTCTGAAATTGGACCTTGCGTGCATCGAGTAGCGCAGAGAGTAGTCCTCGGCCTAGGCACGACAATTTGCCGATGATTGGGCGGAGACGGCTGTGATCACCAATTCGGATCCAAGCATCCCCAAAGCAGCCGCGACGGCCAACTTTTGTAACCTCGCCAATAAGTCCTCGCGTTTCATTTCCACGCCAGTCCAATGGTTAGTGAATTCGGCAACTGGAGCCTTGGGCATCTAAGTGCCGTCCGCAAAGAGGGCCTTTGTGTTGATTCCGACCGTCCTGCCCGATTAAACAAGAGGAAGTCTGATCGTGAACGTTGCACCGCCGTGATCTCGATTTTTTGCGGCTATCACCCCTTGGTGCGCTTCAACGATAGTGTGGGCGATGGACAGGCCCATGCCCATGCCTTCCGCTTTGCTGGTAAAGAAGGGTTCGAAGACTTCCTTTAATTCGTCTTTTGGAATGCCCGATCCGCGATCCGACACGGACAGCTCGGCAGAGCCCTCGGCGCGCGAGGTCTCGATGCTGATGATGCGGCTTTCGCTAGGAGTGTCCTTCATCGCCTCGATCGCGTTCACGACAAGGTTCAGAATGACTTGCTGAAGTTGGATGCGGTCGCCCAGGATCGGAAGCGCCTCCGGCATGATCTGTCCAATCAGCTCCACTTTTCGTCCAACGGCCAGCATCGAAAGAAATTCGATGGTCTCACGAACAAGATCATTGAGATCCAGTTTTTTCAGCTCGAAAGGTGCCTTCTTAAGGAGGCTCCTCATCCTCCGGATGACTTCGCTAGCGCGCCGGTCATCCCGCAAGATATCGTCAACAATCTCGGCCAGCCCCGAAATGTCAGGGTTCTGAGATTTTAAGATTAACTGCGCGGTCTCGGCATTAGTCAGAATGGACCCGAGCGGCTGGTTGATTTCGTGCGCGATTGTTTCGGTCAGTTCGCCAGCCGTCGAGAAGCGATTAACATGGGCCAGTTCGGCCATGCGTTGCCGGGACTGCACTTCCGCCAAATGACGTCGATGATGCTCGCGAAGCAGGGTCGATATAAGCCCGCCTTGCAAAAGTATAACTCCGGTGATCAACGAGATCTGCCACCAATACCGGTCCCACACCGACGGCTCGCGGAAGTAGATGGTGCTGCCAGGCGGCAGACGGCTCTCGGAAATTCCCCAGCGCTGCATTTGTCGCCAGTCGAACATAGGCGCTGCCGGGACGACGAATGTAGGCTTGATGTCGCCGGCCCTTTCACCGTCAAGGATGCGGAGGGCGACCTCCGCGGCCTTCTTGCCCTGCCCGGCAATGACCTGCATTGGACCGCCGACGATGCCCTTACCGAAAAAGATCGAATCGTGGAAAAAGATCGGTGCGTTGGCGGCGTCAAAAAGCCGTGAGAACGCGCTATTGCCTTCATAGGCCACTCCCGCCGCATCGATAGTCAAGCCAAGCCAAAAAATGGCGCTGTGTGGCGGGAGGTTGGCCGCGTCTTTGAGCATATCCTCAAAGGAAAGCTCATCGTACCACCGAAACTGCACGCGGTCGGCAAACAGCGCGGTGGATTTGGCCAATTCGTTCCGCCAAAATGTTTCGCCCGGCGAAGCTCCCACAACAATGGCGATGGTCTTTGTTTGGGGCAGGACGCGCACAACGTTATCAAAAAAAGCGACGTCGTTGTTGGCAACCGCCACCACCGTGTCGTATTCGGTCAGCTTGTCGAGGTCCACCCGGCGACGCTCTACCAACGTGAAGAGCATTGGGGTTGTCGGAAAAAGGTCCTTCCGGTGCGCCTGCACGAAATTCGCGGCGGGCGAGCCGATAGCGATGATAAGGTCGGGCTGCTGATCATGGTTGAGCGCACGAAGGTAGTCGACAAATGCTGCGTCTGATTTGTCGCTGGCCGTCCGGGCATTCAGAAGCGAATGGTCCTGAAAGGTCACGAAAGGACGTTGGCTTATTCCGGCGCGAAGGGCCTCGGAATAGTCGGCCCACGGCTGGAAGCGAAGACCGTATGAATGCAGCATCAGAATGCGTTTCGGCGTTGGACCAGCCGCTTGACTTTGACACGGGGTCGCCAGCAACCATGCAATGGCCAGCGCAGCGGTGAAGGTCCGCGCAAAAAAAGGTCGCCATGGTGCCGCCAAACGCATGGTGCTCCGTTCTCCGATTGAATAGGAACCGTAACGGCTCGACCAGACGATTGACAGACGAAAGAGGGCTACCGGAAAGTCGGATCTGGAAAAGCACTGGGGCGTCCCAAGCTGGAGCACGTCTCCAGAAGCGGAAGCTGGCGGGCAGCGAGTCCTCGTCTTGTCTGCGATTAACCAGCGATTCTCAGGTGCCGATCGGCCAGTGTGGGCCGAAGGTGTGCAGGCGTGGTTGTCGGCACCGTGAGCATGGACCGTATTAGCTGGAGCTAGCTCAAACTTGCCCATGATGGATTGGACCGATCCACGCGCCAGCGCAGAACCGTCGAAATTTCAACGCGCAGAGATCCAGATTGATCCCTGTTCAATTCGAGCAGCCGGTACAGCTGCACCTTGTTTTCTATCGGAAGGGGCCCGTTGAGTCCCAGTCGGCTGCCACCTCTTCCGAGCCATGCCTGCAAGGAACGTTCTTGAATCATCGATGCGCCCAACGCAGAAAATACGGCGCTGCTGATCGCCCGCTGCTGGCTTCGCAGATGATCTTCGAGAAGCTTGTGCCGCGTAATGTAGCCTCCGTTTACTCCGGGAATGGCATGGTTCATCAGCAGCTTGGCGTCGATTTCCGAGACACCTGCCGATGCTGCGATCGTACGGAAGGCTTGGCGGAGGTCGTTGCCCCACTTCGATAGCATGTCCCGGTGTTCTTTTGTTTCCGCTAAATGCCCCGATCCGCTGTCGGCCGGAAAGACCAATTCCTGTGCTTGCCCAGGATACATCTGTCTGCCGAACCGGATTGCGCGGACGAGGCAAAGGATCATCTGTCGCGACAGCGGAATATCGAAGGCCTTCTTCTTGCCTCCCTTTGGTTTCGCCTGCAACATCCTCAATGCAATCGGCGGGGTGCCGCAAATTGCGAACGCATCATTCGTCCCAAGCTATACGGACCATCTGCCGATGGGAATCGAGTCGAGCTTGGTGGTGCACCTCAAGCGCTATTCCAGGAATCTGGTCGAGCAGACCTTCATGGTGATCGAAGAGCCGGAGACTCCCCTGAAGATTCCGGTCAAAACCGTACTGTTGGGTTCCCGCCGCAGATCAGGACGATTGGACAGTTCTATGCAGCGATCCGCGCGGAGATCGTGCGGCAAGGTAATTCCATCTTCACGGGAAACCCCAGCAGGCAGGTGGCCGGGCCACTCGGAGCGGTGGCCGTCACCGACGTCGATAGTGCCGTGGTGGCAATCAACACGATCGTGGAGCAAGGGGAGGGCACGCCGACCTCGCCGGCCAGCGCAACCGGCGTTGCCCACTATTACACATTCGAGGAACTGGCGAAGGGGATGAAGATCATGCCGGATCCGGCCTCTCCACTCAAATTCAGCTTTGATCCCGCGCAAACCATCGCCATTGATGATGCGAGAGACGTCATCCAGATGGTCGATGACCCCCCGCTTCAGCAGTTCGATGGGAAAGTCGGCGGATTGGCGGATGCTTGCGACGCCGCCTATTCCAAGCTGCTGCGCGCATTGCAAGGCGTCTTTGACGGCGCTCCCGGGCAAATCGAGGACGCCATCGGTCTGATGCGCGACGAACTTGAACAGGCGATCAAGGACGTCCCTGGGCGCGCCGATCGAGTCAGGTCCACACCAGGGACTGCACGGAGGCCCGCGCTTCAAGTATGTCGCCTGAGGGGCGATTGTCGGCCAGCTCGCAGGACACGTTTCCGGCGATTCTGAGCAGAACGAGAAGACGACAGCGACATGAATCACGCACGCTGGCGCCCGCGATCGCAAGGGAACCACGGCCGTGCCGCGCAGATCGTGAAACGTCAGGCCATCGATACCGGCGCGCTCGCAAGTGAACCGCCCCGCGTTGCCCGACTTCGGACACTAGCGCGCCGTGATTTCTAAAGTCGGCATCCATGAAGAAGGCGCGTTCCTTGTCGCTGGTCTGATCCAGCGCGTCGAGGACGAGCGGCCTCGTCGGCCGGCCGCAACGGTCGGATTTGGGCCGTGCTGCCGTCCCGCAAGTGCTCCATCACGCCGTATTTAGCGATGTCCGACATGCGAGGTCTCGGTTCGGAAGCCGGAAAACACATCGGCCTGAGGCTCGTCTATGAACGGGGCGGTCGGCTGCCCGTTTGATCTGTATCAAGGGCACCGCAAAAGGCGGGCGGCCTGAATCTCGGCAGTCAACTCGACACATTCGGGCGGGATGACGGACGTGACACGACTGGGCCGGCGTACCGGCCGTCAAGCATTGACCTATATCAAGGGCCTGCAGCTGCGGCAGGCTTTGGATGCATTCATACGACACTGAGGTCGGAGCATGCAGATGGAAGTACCTGGATTGCCCGGTGGTCCGATGTCTGGTCTCGTCGCCTCGGCGGTTGAATACATGGTCGATGCTGGGCAACGGAGCATACTCTTCCTCGATGTGATGCGCCGGCGCGGCGACCAATATCGGGAGCACGTCGCCCAAACCGCGCCACACGTTCTGCAATATGCGGCCGAACTGATCATCGATGGCCGCAAGCTGGACGACCCCGTCAATTACGCGCTTGTCCGCATCGTCCCGCCAGCCGGTCTCGAGATCGATTCCACGCGGCGGCCGTTCATCGTGATTGATCCACGCGCCGGGCACGGTCCAGGCATCGGCGGGTTCAAGGCCGACAGCGAGATCGGCGTCGCGATGAAGGCGGGACATCCTTGCTACTTCATCGGCTTCCTGCCGGAGCCGGTGCCGGGCCAGACGATCGAGCGTATCGCGCGTGCCGAGGCACTGTTCATCGAAAAAGTGATCAGTCGTCACCCGGAAGCCGACGGGAAACCCTGCGTCATCGGCAATTGTCAGGCCGGCTGGGCGGTCATGATCCTGGCTTCGGTGCGGCCCGAACTGTTCGGGCCGCTGATCATCGCCGGTGCGCCTCTCGCGTACTGGGCGGGCGTGCATGGCAAAAATCCGATGCGATATTCGGGCGGCCTGCTGGGCGGCAGCTGGCTAACCGCGCTCGTTAGCGATCTCGGCGGCGGGAAGTTCGATGGTGCCTGGCTGGTGCAGAACTTCGAAAGCCAGAACCCCTCGAACACGCTCTGGACCAAGCAGTACAATGTCTATTCGAAGGTCGATACCGAAGCCGATCGCTACCTGGAGTTCGAGCGCTGGTGGGGTGGGCACGTCAATCTCAACGCCGAGGAGATTCAATTCATTGTCGACGAACTCTTCGTCGGCAACAACTTGGCCGCCGGCAATATCACCATGTCCGACGGGCAGGAGGTAGATCTGCGCAACATCAGTTCGCCGATCGTGGTGTTCTGCTCCAAGGGCGACAACATCACTCCGCCACAGCAGGCGCTGGGTTGGGTCCTCGAATGCTATGCCGATGTGGATGACATCAGGGCCTATGGGCAGACGATCGTCTATACAGTTCACGAGAACGTCGGCCATCTCGGCATCTTCGTTTCAGGTGGCGTCGCCAAGAAGGAGCATGCTGAATTTTCCAGCAACATCGATCTGATCGATGTACTCCCGCCCGGCCTTTACGAAGCGACGTTCGAAGCCAAGGACGAAGAAACCACTAGTTCCGATCTCGTTGTAGGCCAGTGGGTGATGCGCTGTGAGGCCCGGACGCTAGACGATATTCGGGCCATGGGTGGCAATTCGCCTGAGGACGAGCGGCGCTTTGCCGCGGCAAAACGCGTCTCGGAGCTCAATCTTGCCGCCTACCGCAAGTTCGTGCAGCCCTGGATCAAGGGCATGGTGGCGCCGCAGACGGCGGAGATGATGCGCAATCTGCATCCGCTACGGACGCAGTACGAGGCGTTCAGCAGCCAAAATCCGTGGATGAAAGCGGTGAAATCGGCAGCGGAAGAGCTAGAAGAGAACCGCAAGCCGGTTTCGAACGACAATCCGTTCCTGGCATTTCAGGAGCAGGTCTCCAAGCAGATCGTTCATGCGCTGGACAGCTGGCGCGATTCGCAGGAAGCGATGAGCGAGGCGATCTTCCTCAACGTCTACGGCTCGCCGGCGCTACAGGCGGCGGTCGGCATAGATCCGAAAGCTGAACCGTCGCGCCGGCGCGAGATGACGGCCGAACACCGTGCCATGCTCGACAAACGGATCGCCGAGCTCCGATCCAGGATTGGCGAAGGGGGGCTTCGCGAGGCGGCCATCCGTGCCCTGCTTTATATCGGCTCGGCGAGAGGAATGGTGGATGAACGCAGCATCGAGGCGTTGCGTCAGGCTCGTCGCGACGACAGCGGAGCGCGATTAACGCTTGCCGAATTTAAGATGCTGGTTCGCGAGCAGTTCTTCATGCTGCTGCTCGATTGCGAGGCGGCGCTAGCCGTTATCCCGAAGTTGCTTCCCGACGATGTCAATCAACGTCGCGCGGCTTTCACGACGATGAGCGAGGTGCTGTCGGCCAGCGAGGACATCACAGGCGAGCGCGCCAGCCGCCTGCAGCGTGTCGCACAGCTGTTCGGTCTCGACGCCGAAACGTCGGGGAGGGCGTCGAACGTTGCCCCTTTCGACCCCAAGGCGAAGGCATCGTAACACTGTCTGGAAGGAACCGGCTCATGTCGGCCGACACGTCGCAGGCACAGTCCCCGAGCAAATACGACCGCTTGATCGCGGCCGCGCAGGCCGTGCCGCCGGCCCCAACCATCGTTGTGCATCCGTGCGATGAAAGCTCATTGCGCGGCGCTGTCGATAGTGCACAGGCCGGCATTATCCGGCCGCTCCTGGTCGGACCTGAAAGGAAGATCCGGGATACGGCCGCCAGGTATGGTCTCGACATCGCGGCCTTCGAGCTTGTTGACGCAGCACATAGCGACGAAGCCGCTGCAAAGGCGGTAGAGCTGATCCACGCCGGCCGAGGTGAGCTGTTGATGAAGGGCAGCTTGCATACGGACGAGTTGATGCGCGCGGTCACCGCGAAGGCCGGAGGCCTGCGCACCGACCGCCGTATCAGCCATGTCTTCGTGATGGACGTGCCGGCCTATGCGGAAACCATCTTCGTGACGGACGCGGCCATCAACATCTTCCCTGATCTGGACGCCAAACGCGACATCATCCAGAACGCGATTGATCTGTATGTGGAAGCTGGGTTCGGCAAATCGCCGCGCGTGGCAATCCTGTCAGCGGTTGAAACCGTGACCTCGAAGATTCCGTCTACGATCGAGGCGGCAGCACTCTGCAAGATGGCGGACCGCGGGCAGATCACCGGAGGGATCCTCGACGGACCTCTGGCTTTCGACAACGCGATCGACGTGGAGGCGGCGCGGATCAAGGGGATCAGGTCCGAGGTCGCCGGTCGCGCGCAGATCCTCGTCGTTCCCGACCTGGAGGCCGGCAACATGCTGGCAAAGAATCTCGCCTATTTCGCCAAGGCGGACGGCGCGGGCATCGTGCTCGGAGCCCGGGTCCCGGTCGTCCTGACGTCACGCGCGGATTCGGCGCGCGCGCGGATGGCCTCGTGCGCGGTCGCAGCGCTGTATGCCCATGCCCGGCGCCGGCGTGCTCCAACGATTGCCGCGTGAACGCCATGGACACCATCCTTGTGGTCAATGCCGGCTCCTCCAGCGTCAAGTTCCAGGTCTACTCGATCGAGGGTGACGGAATATTGCGGCGACAGCTGAAAGGGCAGATGGATGGGATCGGCAGCCGCCCGCGTCTGCGTGCGAGTGGCTCCACCGGCGATCCGCTTGCGGATCGCGCCTATCCGATCGAGGCGGTGCCCGATGTTCCGGCCGCGATGGACATCGCCGGCGCCTGGTTGCGGGACGAGATGCGCATTCACCCGATCGCGGTCGGTCATCGCGTCGTTCACGGCGGCCCGGACTACGACCGGCCGATTCTAGTCGACCATGGTGTGGTGACCCGGCTGGAGCGGTTCATCTCGCTCGCGCCGTTGCATCAACCGCATAATCTGGCCCCGATCCGATCGATCCTGGCCAATTTCCCGGAGCTTCCGCAGGTCGCCTGTTTCGATACGGCATTTCATCGTACGCACAGCGCGGTCGCCGATCACTATGCGATCCCGCATCAGCTCTATGCTGAGGGCGTGCGCCGCTACGGCTTTCACGGTCTCTCCTACGAATACATTGCGAAGACCTTGCCAAAGGTCGCGCCGAAAATCGCGAATGGTCGGGTGATCGTCGCTCACCTCGGAAGCGGCGCCTCGATGTGCGCTCTCAGCGCGGGACAAAGCGTCGAAAGCACCATGGGCTTCACCGCTCTCGATGGGCTTCCGATGGGAACCCGCCCTGGTCAGGTCGACCCCGGGGTCGTGCTCTATCTCATTTCCGAGAAGGGGATGTCAGCCTCCAACGTCCAGAACTTCCTTTACCGCGATTGCGGCTTGAAAGGGTTATCCGGCGTCAGCAACGATATGCGGGAGCTGGAGAGCAGTGAGGATCCGAGAGCTAGACTGGCGATTGAATATTTCAGCTATCGCATCGGCCTCAATGCCGGGATGCTTGCCGCGGCGCTGCAGGGGCTGGACGCGTTTGTCTTTACAGCCGGTATCGGCGAAAATTCCGCAACAATTCGCGCGCATGTCGTTCGCCAGCTCGCGTGGCTCGGCGTCACCCTCAGCGCCGCCGAGAATTTGCGCGACGCACAGCTGATCTCGGGCTCCGACAGTCGCATCCCAGTCTATGTGGTTCCGACCGACGAGGAGCTGATGATCGCGCAGCACACACTGGCGCTGCTGATGAAGAGAACAGCGAACAATCAAAGGCAGGAGAGGGCATCATGATTCCAGTGTTTCCAGATTCCAAGATTGCCCTGAAGGGGAAAAAAGGCCTCGTCGTAGGCATCGCCAACGACCAGTCGATCGCATGGGGGTGCGCCAAGGCCTTTCGCGCCCTCGGCGCGGATGTCGCCGTCACCTACCTGAACGAGCGCGCGAAGAAGCACGTCGAGCCTCTTGCGCAGGCACTCGAGGCGTCTATTTTCATGCCCCTCGACGTCATGACGGAGGGGCAGACTGAAGACGTGTTTGCCCGGATCGAGAGGGACTGGGGCCAACTCGATTTCCTGCTGCATTCGATCGCCTTCTCACCGAAGGAAGCCTTGCACGGACGTGTGGTGGACGTCGGCCGCGACGGTTTCCTGAAGACGATGGAGGTCTCTTGCTGGTCCTTCATGCGCATGGCTCATCTGGCCGAGCCGCTGATGAAAAACGGCGGCACCATGTTTACCATGACCTATTATGGCAGCCAGATGGTGGTCGAGAACTACAATGTCATGGGCGTAGCCAAGGCAGCGCTCGAGGCCTCGGTGCGCTACATCGCCGCCGAGCTGGGTCCGAGGGGAATCCGCGTGCACGCGATCTCGCCCGGACCGCTGGCCACGCGAGCGGCATCAGGCATTCCCGACTTCGACGAACTGATGGACAAGGCGCAATCCAAGGCGCCGGCGCGCAGTCTCGTCAGCATTGACGACGTCGGCAACGCCACGGCATTTCTCGCACTCGACGGCGCCAAGCTCATTACGGGAAGCGTTCTCTATATTGATGGCGGTTATCACATCATCGATTGATGAGGACGGGAACGCGACTCAACGATAGTGCAGGGCGATCAACTCGGCGACGCAGGCCGGTCGTTTGCCGCCTTCGATCTCGATGACCAGATGATAGTTCACGCGCAGCCCATCGGGAGGCACGTCCTCCGTCTCAGCAACGCTAACGCGGCCGCGCAGCTTCGATCCCGCCGGGACCGGCGAAAGATACCTGATCCTGTCGGCGCCGTAGTTCAGGGTATTTCGGAGGCCTTTCAACCCCATCACAGAGCGGATGAACATCGGCGCCAACGCCAGGGACAACATGCCGTGGGCGATGGTGGTGCCGCCGGGCATTTCCGTCCTTGCGCGCTCCTGGTCGACATGGATCCACTGTTCATCGCAGGTCGCCTCCGCAAACTTGTTGATCCGGTCCTGCGTCACCTCGATCCAGTCGCTGGCGCCGATTTCGGTGCCGACCGCGGATCTTATCTCATCGAAATCGCCAATTATCCGCATGTCCTTCACCTTCAGATCATCATCTCCGGGACATGGTCGCCGACGAGGAGGTCGGCTTCCGTCGCAGCCATCACTTCGCCGATCGTGACGCCCGGCGCGGTCTCAAGAAGCGTCGCTCTGCCGTCGGCAAAGCCGATCACAGCCAAGTCGGTGACGACCAGATTCACCGGCCGCGCCGAGGTCAGCGGCAAGCTGCACTTCGCAACAATCTTCGACTTGCCCTTTGCTGCGTGCTGCATGGCGACGATGACCCGCTTGGCGCCGCTGACGAGATCCATGGCGCCGCCCATGCCAGGAACCATCTTGCCCGGGATCATCCAGTTGGCCAGATGGCCATGGGCATCGACTTGAAGGCCGCCAAGCACCGTGACGTCGACATGGCCGCCACGGATCAGTCCGAAAGACATCGCGCTGTCGAAGGTGGAGGCCCCGGGCAGCGCACTGATTGGGCGCCCCCCTGCGTCCGTTAGCGTTGGATGCGCCAGGCCTTGCTCGGGGATGGGCCCCGTTCCGATCAGACCGTTTTCCGACTGGAAGAACACTTTCAAGTCCGTTGGCACGTAGCTTGCGACCAGCGTCGGGATACCGATGCCGAGATTGACGAGGTCGCCGCTCCGAAGTTCCTTGGCGACGCGCCGGGCGATGATGGTCTGCGGATCCATGCGTCACCCGTTTGTAATGAGGTAGTCGACCAGCGGCGCCGGCGTCACGACGTGGTCGGGCGCGATCACGCCGATAGGCACGATGTTCTCAGCCGTGACGATCACGGTGTCGGCGGCCATCGCCATGACTGGATTGAAGTTGCGCGAGGTCAGCGCGTACGCCAAGTTGCCGAGGTAGTCGGCAAGGAAGGCGTGCACCAGCGCAAACTGTGCACGCAAGGCTGTCTCAAGCAGAAAAGGCTTTCCGTCGACTTCGATCTCGCGCTTGCCCTGCGCAACCAGCGTGCCGACGCCGGTTGGCGTCAAAACTCCACCCAGCCCGCATCCACCCGCACGAATGCGCTCGACGAAGGTTCCCTGGGGTACCAGATCGACGACGATCTGGTTCGCCAACATTTGCTGCTGTGCTTTCGGATTCAGACCGATATGCGTTGCGGTCAATCGCGCGACCAGCGCAGCATCGAACAGCTTGCCGACGCCCTTGCCGGGGATCGCCGCGTCGTTGCAGATCAGCGAGAGGCCGCTCTTCTTCTGCCGAACCACCTCGTCGAGCAGGCGCTCTGGTGTTCCGACACCCATGAACCCGCCGACCATGACACTCGCGCCGGCCGGGATCATTGCGACGGCTTCTTCGAGGGAAATGGCCTTCATGAGGGAGAACTCCGGTCGGCGCGTGCAGGACGGTCAATGAATGCTGGAGGGCGGAAGTCGCGGTGCTTTGATCTGCGTCAAGGCTCCGCATCATTCGCGGACGATTCCCAGGCTCGCGAGCGTGTCGTGCCAGAGCTTGCGCAGTTCGGTGTGTCGGCTTTCCAGGACTGTACTGACGGTGTCGCGGAAGGGTAATAGGTCGGGACCTTTCAGGAACAGGATTTGTGCCTGCAACAGACGCCCGCTCTCGAACTCGATGCGGCGCAACGCCATCACGAAGGGGTCATTCGCGTTTGCCTCGACCGGTAACAACGCCGCTGGCCGGATTGCGGCGTGGAGGGCGTGCGCGAGCGTGGCAAGATGGACTGCTTGCCAGAGAGAGCGATCGGCCATGCCTTCGTTCGGCGTCGGAAGCCAGGCGGCCTCCCAGGACACGGCCATGTAACCCAGGGTGAGATCCGGCACCCATGCGGTTGCCCGCATCAAAAGCGAGACGATCTCGCTTTCGCGGTAGAACTGAGCGTTCAATTCTGTCTGCCAGCCGGCCTCGAACTTAGCCGGCAGGGCGAGGGCGAACTGTCTTGCGAGGGCGCCATGGGCCGAGATCAGGAAAGCGGCGATGCGGGTCTGCTGGCTCGGCGGCACGCGACCTTCGGAGTCGAGTGGTCCGAGAAATCCGCTCATCGCAGCGTCTTCTGAACGGGGATGGCGCGCAGATGGTCGTACCCGGCGGGAAATGGAGTGAGCTCACCGCCAGGATCTTCCGGCGCAATCCGGACCGCCTTGTTACCCTCCCAGCGTCCTGCCAGCACGTCATCGGCGAAGCGCGCGAGCAGGTCGGCTGTGAGTGCACCCTTTTCCAACGTGAAAGCGTGATAGGCGCCCGGGATGATCACGAGCGCGCTGTTGGGGATTCCGACTCGCAGGGTCTCGTGGAGGGCGCGCGGCGTCAGGAAGTCGAACTCTCCGTTCAGGATCATGGTTGGGACGGCGATCGAGGCGAGTTGCGGCGTCAGCGGCTGGAAGTCGAGGAACGACTCCATCAGGTTCTGCAACGCGTAGAGGTCATTTACCAGCCAGCCCTGCCGCTTGACCCCGTCGAGCTTGTCCAACAGCGGCTTCAACCATTCATCGGACAGATTCATCGGCAGCAGCAGATCCTGGAGATAGCCGGTTCCACCCAGAATTAGGCCGGTGCGTAGTGCGTTGCCGATCAGGAGAAGTTGAGGCGAAAGCTCGGCAAAGCAACTCATTGGCACCAGACCCGAGAGGCGCGCCCCATGCTCGATCGCGTAGCGCAGCGCGATCAGGCCGCCGAAGCTGATTCCACTGAGGAAGACCGGACCTTCACCGAGCATCTCGATCAAGCGATGCAGCGCAAGGACATGGTCGTCCTGATTGATGAAAAGCGTGGGCTTGTCGGAGGCGCCCTGGCCGAGCAGATCGAATGTCGCGACGCGAAAGCCCCGTGCGATGAGCGCGTCGCGATAAGCGGTCCACAGTTCGGAATATTGAGTCAGTCCATTGACCAGCACGTAGGCCGGTGCCGTCGCAGGACCGTCGAGCTCATACCGGATCCGGTAGGAGCCGTGGGTGAGGAAAGGCATCGCGGCGACCCGGCATGTAATTCGTCCTCAAAATTCTCGCGCGGGCAGTTCGAATTCCCTTGCGCTAGATCAAAGGTCGCGCCGCGTCCGCTCCTAGCTTTCGGCAAAAATCAAAGCCTGCCGGAGGAATTCGCCATGATCGGGAGACATGTCATGCGGCGATATCTCATCAGCCTGCTGTTGCTGTTGATCGGGACATCGCTCGCGGTCGCGCAGCCCTTCACGCGCCGCTCATCGCAGATGCAGCATGACGGGCTGAAGAAGACCTATGAGATCGCGAATTTCCGACTTGGCGGCAAGTACGATCTCGCCGATCCCTCGAAGTGGGAGAATGGCGGGGAGGGCGGTGTCACCCTGGAATCGCTTGGCGCCGGGAAAGTGCACACGGCCTATATCGCGGTCGGTACGCCGCGCCGCAACGCCGCCGGTGAGATCACCAATGCCGTTGTCATCAACTCATATTATTCCGGCGACTCCACCGACATGTACGAGCAGTGGGTCAAAGGAGCAGCCTTGTCAGGCACCGTGCCAATTATCGGCCCGGGCCGGCCGATCGATACGGATCGCTACTATGTCATCATGGTCGATCCGCTTGGGACCTGGGGCGCCAGCAAACCTTCGGACGGTCTCGGCGTAAAGTTTCCGCAGTACAGTTACTACGACATGGTCCAGGCCAACTACCGGATGCTGCGCGACGGGCTGAAGGTCGCGCGCGTTGCGTTGGTGTCCGGCGTTTCCATGGGCGGCACGCAGACCTATGTCTGGGGCGTGATGCATCCCGAATATATCGGCGCAATGATGCCGATCGGCGGCACCACGCAATCGGATGGCGAAGATCCGGTCGGCAACTGGACATTCCAGATGATGACGGCAGCGATCGAATCCGATCCGGTGTGGCAGGACACCAAGGGTGATTATTACAAGCTGGCCAAAGAGAAGCATCCGATGCCGGGCGTGGCGTTCGGCTGGTCGATCCTCGGCATGACGGGCTATGACTTTGCCTTCCGTACGACCCAGAATTGGGGCGCCGTCCAGCCCGAAATCTTCTATTGGGACCCCCCGAACGAAAAGGCGGCGTTGAACGTCGTCAACCGTGCCAAGCTTTACGATGCGGTCGACCTGGTCTGGCGCAACCGTGTCGGCGAAACGCACAACATCAACCCTTATCTCGGCCGCATCCAGGCGCGGACGCTGGTGATGCACATCACGAATGACCTGTGGCTGAACTTCAAGCTGGCTCAGAAGGCAGTCGATCGCGTGCCTGGCGCGGACCTTATTGCTCAGGAAAGCCCGGTCGCCCACTATGGTGTGTTTCCGATCATCAACCAGCGCAAGAATGATCCGAAGTTCGTTGCGTTCATGGATGATGTGGCGAGCCTCGACCGCGCGCAGAAATTCATTGACAAGAATTATCGGGTGCCCGGCGTCGCAGAGAACATCGACCCCAAAAAGTCGTTCTGGAAGGAGTTCGTGACCTACCCCTATCCGGTCAAATACGCCAATGCCAAGGACAAGGGCGGCAATTCCTGGCAGATCGGCTACATGGATGAATATGCCGGCACGGACAAGGATCCGAAGGTCCTCGTCGTCATCCATGGCAAAGGCGCTTTCGGCGGTCACTACGGCAATATCATGCAGTATGCGCTGCGCAGCGGCCTTCGCGTGATCGTGCCCGACCTGCCGCATTACGGCATGTCCGGGCCCGGCAATCTCGACAAGAGTCCGGCGCGCACGATGCAGGACATGCGCGAGGTCATCTACGACCTCGTCGTCAACCAGCTCGGCGTCAAGAAGGCGTATTATCTCGGCCATTCGCTCGGCGGTCAGTTCGTGATGGGCTATGCCCTGACCTGGCCGGATGCAGTGCAGGGCTTGGCGCTGGAGGCGCCGTCAGGTCTCGAGGAATATCCGCGCGAGATCACCATCGCCAAGGGCAAAAAGGCGCCACTGTTCGACCCGGCCTTCGATCATGACTTCGGCAAATGGAGGGCGACCTGGGACCAGACGGGCATCCTTGCCGCGGAGAAGGCGCGTGACGAGCAGAACATCCGTGACTTCTTCTACTTCAAGAAGCGTGACCCGGAGACCGGCGCGGTGTCGGCTGCCAAAAGCGGCTATTTCTTCAGCGACAGCGAATATGCCCGCCTCCACACCGAGCAGCGCGTCGGACTGACCAAGGGCAATGCAAAGGAGCTGGAGCAGTGGTGTAACATCTTTATCTACGACATCTACACGATCGGCGCCGAGCTGCAGCAGGATGATCCGAAGAACCTGTACGAGCGGCTCACGCAGATCAAGGCGCCGATCTTCCTCGCATTCGGCGACAAGGAGCCGTTCATCCCGACGCCGGCATTCAACGGGCTGACAGACCTCGGACGCGACGCCATCACGCCGTTCATGACGCGCATGACCAATGCGGGCAATCGGCCGATCCTCAAGATCTATCCGGAGAGCGGGCATTTCATTCACACAGACAATCCGGTCGAATACTCGTCCGATGTCGTGATTTCGTGACGCGGGGAAGCGTCGACACGTCATCGCCGCTCGGGACCGACCGCATGCTCAAGGGGGCGGTGGTCTCGGCCTTGCCGGTGGCTCCGACACCGCCCGGGGCCGCGCCTACCGCCGGCCTCAACAAGTAGGGCCGGTTGATGCCGAGGGTGCAGGCAGGCGAAGTCCAGCTGGGCTGGCGGGAGTGGGGACGAGGCGACGTCACCGTCGTCTTCATCCACGGCAATCTCGCCAGCAAGGACTGGATCGAACTCGCTGCCCCGCTGTTTCCTTCTGGTCTTCGCGTCATCGGCATCGACTGGCGCGGTTGCGGCGACAGCGACCGGCCGAAGCCTACGGTCGACTATACCAACTACACGATGCTGCAGCACGCAAAGGACATGCTGGCTGCGCTCGACACCCTGGATATCAACTATTGCCATCTTGCAACGCATTCGACCGGCGGCATCATTGCGGCCCGTATGCTGCTGATGCAACCGCGCCGTTTCGGACGGGTGTTCGCGCTTGATCCGGTCACGCCGCTGGGGATGGCCTTCAATACCGATCAGATCGGACTGTTCCGAGCCATGATGGCGAGCAAAGAGTTGACCCGTTCGGTGATGGCGACCGCGGCCTCATCCCTGTTTATCCCAGAAAGCATGGCGCCGAATAAGGTCCCGCAATTCCGTCCAGGGGGCGCGGACATCCAGGCGCTGTTCGAGCGGATTATCGAACAAAGCTTCGGCGTCTCCGAAGGCATCTGGATCGGGACACCCGTCAATCTCACGCGCGAGCGGGAGAGCCGGGAATTGGAGAGCCGCATGCCGCAGATCGGGCATTCGCATCTGGTATTGTGGGGCGAACGGGACGGCTGGATCCCCCCCGCCGATCTTCATGCGATGGCCGCGGCAATGCCAGACTGTCGCCTCGTCGTGGTGCCCGGTATCGGACATTCGATGAACCTTGAAATGCCCGCGCTCTACGCCGGCTATTTTGGTGCGTGGTTCGGGGGACTTGCTGCGTAACAAGGAGGAATGACACCATGGCCGATAGCAATCCATCCGCAGCGGGTATCCGCACGATGCTCGCCGAGACGCTTGTTCGCCTGCGGAAGGCCAACGCCGAATATTTCGAGCAGCTGGAAATGGGCTTAAGTGCCTCGAAGCTGCCGATTGCAAGCGGCGCTAAGGAGTTCTGCGGCTACATGCAGCGCAACGTCACCGCGACGTTCGACCTCGGCGACAAGCTCATGCAGGCCAAGGACATGAAGGACGCCCTCGAGATCCAGTCTGATTTCTTCCAGGCCCAAATGCGATTGCTCACCGAGCAAACCAGAAGCATGGGCGAGTCTGCCATGAAGGCGGCGACCGAAGCGTTTGCACCGAAGAATTGAGCGACGCTCGTCGCGGACGCGCGCTGCAGCAGATGCAGGCGATGCTGGCGACACTGATTGCACGTGAACGTCAAGTATTCGAGCTTGTCGTGCGCGGACGACTCAACAGGCAGATCGCGTGAAGTGGGAGCGACGGAGCGGACAATCAAGGCACATCGTCATCGAGCGACGAAGAAGATGAACGTGCGGTCTCTGGCACAGCTGGTCACCATAGCTCAGCGGCTCGGATTGCTTGCTTAACGAATGTGACCAGTTTGACGCGATCGAACACGAAAAAGCCCCGGCGTGCCGGGGCTTTTGGTTGGCCAAGGTGGGTGCCATCAATATCTGGCCGCGACCGGTGCGCCGTATCCACCGAAGCGGTAGTTCAACCGAAGCGTGACCATGTCCACATCCTGACTGATCCCACCGCCGGTGAGGACAAACCCTCCAGGAGTAACCACGCCTGCGAAGCCGGCGTTGTCACGCCCCATCCAGAGATGGTCGTATTCGATACCGAACGACCAATTGGGCGTGAAGCCGTACTCCCAGCCAACACCAAGGGCCCCGCCCCAGCGCGTGTGGCCAGCCGATGCCAGGCCGACCCCGGTGACGTTGTTGAATATATCGAATCGGTTACGGGTCACGGCGGCGCCGCCCTTCACGTAGAACAGCGAGGCGTTCCACGCCCAACCGAGTTGCGCCGTGAAGAGACCGATTGCGTCAATTTTGCCTGTGGTCGAAATCAATGGATCGATCAGACTGACGCGCGTGTTCTTGATCTCGGCCCAATCTCCTTGCGCTTCCAGGCCGAGCACAAATTGATTGGTTTGCCAGCGGTACCCAATCTGGCCGCCCACAAGACCCCCGGAGCGATCCGCGCAACCACCTGCGACTGTCCCTGCGGGCGTCACGAAATCCACACAACCGTGGCTTTGCCCCCAACCGCCGTTTGCGCCGATGTAGAATCCGGTCCAATCATAGATCGGCGCGACCACCGGGGGCGGGGCCTTGACGTAAGGTTTAGCAGCCAGATCAGCCGCTGAGGCGGGGGCCGCCATGCTCACGGCCAGCAAGGCCATGCCGCTTAACATCACTTCTTCATATTTTCGCTCCATCCACGTTTCACCCGAACGACACCGGTTCTTTTTCTGGTGTCCGGCATTCCCGGCTCGAATCTAGCTGATCCGACGAGCATGCGACGTGCCCAGGCGGCAACACTCGGGTAAATTCAGCAATAAGCATGCTGTGGTTGTGACAGAGGCATTGACCAATCAACCAGGAGTCCAGGTCCTGGAGTTGCGCTTGGATGTCGCCATTTGGCCCGTCCCCGGCCCTCGCTCACGTGGCCGGGCGGTCGAGCCGCATGTCGATGCGCGGATTGTTCTTGAAGTCGTCAGACGATTGCGCCTCATTGTGGAAGTATCAGGCGAAGCACTGTGTTCTCGCGGCGGGATCCGCGCCAGGACCGCGCTAGTCATGCTCGTGCTGTTCCGAGAGAAACTGGCTAATTGCGGCGAATGCCTGCAACCGGTTCTTCTCCAGCAGAACCATGTGCGTGCCTTCGCCGATCTCGACCCATCGTCGATATCGCGCCTGTTTCAGCGAGAGGAAGAGATCCTGTGTCGAGCTGATGGGCACGTCGCGGTCCCATTCGGCGTGGACCAGAAGCACGGGCACGCGAATGGCGCTGGGGTTGTAAAGGGCCTTGCCGGCGGCCCAGTATTCGCGGATGTCCAGGATCGGGCCGTTCACGGCACGCATGAGCGGACGAGCTCCTGCGGTAGCCTGCGGGTCTGTTGCGAGCGAGATGTTCGCCCACAGTTCGAAGCCGCCTGCTGGAATTAGACTTGGTCGCGCTGCTTCGGGCGCTGCCGAAAGCCAGCGCTCCCTGAAGTCCAGAACAGGGACGTTGCGATAGGCCCCGAGCCGGCCGCCCGCATCGATCGGAGCCGGGCCCTTCAGCAACCATAGCGGCGCCACCAGCGCGAGCTTTACGATCTTGTCGTTATTGTCTGTCGTGTAAGCACCGGCCACGGAGCCGCCCCAGGACATGGCGACCAGATTGAGCCGCGTGATGTTGCGCTGCTTCAGGATGTATTGAACTGCGCTGGCGAGATCGCGCACGCCGATTTCGGTGCGCACAAGCGGCTCGGAGTCCTCCGGCGGCGCATCCATTTGGGGCGGACGCGTCGATCCGCCATAGCCGCGTACGTCGAGTGCAAAGACGTCGTAGCCGTGCCCGGCGAGATAATCCATGAAGGAGACGCCGCCGAGCGGCGTGTCGAACAGACTTTCCGACGAATAGGTCGCGCCATGCATCATCAGGATGGTTCGCTCGGCGGAAAACGTCTTGAGCGCCGCTTGTCGCTTGTTGCGCAAGTGAAGCGAGATGCCGGCCGTGTCGCTCGGGATCATGAGATCCTCGACCACGATGTCGGGCCCGTCTGCCCGCGCGTAAGTTTGTTGGTCCATGATCGGTCTCCTTGATCAGACGAAGTGCCAGGCGAAGCGATCGCCGCGGCGGTCGATGCGTCCGACGGACGATTGTGCGAAATGGGTGGTGAAGACGGTTGCGCCAAGCTCGGCTGCGTCCTCGAGCACGGCGGCGCGCGAGCGCAAGGCGGCCTCAGGGAATTCGCAGAAGCAGGAATTGAGCGAAGGCTCATATACCTGCAGCGGATGGTGCATCACGTCGCCGGCAAAAAGCGCCTGCTCGCCCCGTGACACGAGGCGGATCGACGCGTGATCGATGCTGTGGCCGGGCGTCGGAATGAAGGAGATGCCGTCGAGGACCTCCTCACCATTCACGGAGATGAGCTGGGCAAGCCCTGCCTCGATCACCGGCCGCACGCTGTCGTCATAGACACGGTCAGCCGGCTTGCGCACTGCCGGGCCGAGGGCAGGGTCCGGGCGGGCTGCCCCTGCGGGCTCCGTGCCCGCCGCGAGGCGCTCGCCATAGGCCTGCTCGATCCGGGAGAAGACGTAGGTCGCATTCGGGAACGTCGGGATCCAGCGATTGTCGACGAGTCGCGTGTTCCAGCCGACGTGGTCAGCGTGGACATGAGTGAGTAGAACGTAGTCAACCTGTTCCGGGGTGACGCCCGCCGCGGCCAGCCGCGCCAAGAAGGGCTCGTTTAGATGATGGAGCGGCGGGATGTCGGGCCTGTTCTTGTCGTTGCCGGTCGCCGTGTCGATCAAAATCGTGTGGTGCGGGGTTTTGACCAGCCAGCTGTGGATGCTTTGAATGAAGATGCCGGTCGCAGGATCGAACGAGCCTGCCTCGAGTTGGTCGCGATGGCGCTCCAGCGCGTCCGGCTCGGCGTCAGGATAGAGGGCGTCGAACTTGAATGCGGCAAGCCGCAACTCATCGATCCGCGTGACGGCTGCATCGCCAACGCGATAGGTTTTCGTCGCTTGCGTCATCAAGGTCCTCCACTCCAGGTCGTGACTGAGCCGGCCTGATTGCCAGCGCCGCGATGACCGGGAAGTACGAAGCGCATCACGCCGCCGGGAGGGCCGTGGGCTCGATAGGTCCCATCGACCTCGTCGATATCGAAAGGCTGTCAGCTCCGCTTTTCAGACCGCCATTTTGGCTTTACCTCTCTCATCGCGGCTCATCCGGCCGCGATCATGTGCCTTGAACGGAGGAGGACCGATGCCGGATGCGGAACGCGGTTCAGGTCGGCCGGCCGACGACACCGATCTCTCCGAGATCGACCTTGGCCTATTGCTCGCCCTGGAGGCTCTGCTGCGCGAGCGGAACGTCACGCGCGCGGCGTCGCGCCTGAACATCGGCCAGCCGGCGCTATCGGCTCGGTTGAACCGGCTGCGACAGGTCTTTGCCGACCCGTTGTTCGTGCCCGCGGCGGCGGGCCGCGGGGTGGTGCCAACGACGAGAGCGGTGGAGCTGCAGGCGGAGCTGGCGGACGTGCTCGGCAAGCTCCGTCGCATGGTCGAAGGGCCGGCCGTGTTCGACCCGGTCCGCAGCCAGCGCACCTTTGTCGTTGCCATCCATGAGAATCCAGCCGTGACGCTGGCGCCCGGATTCGTCGCGCGGTTGACCTCCATGGCCGCACGGGCGCGGCTGGCCTTCGTTCATCCTACGCGCGACGTGGTCGATCGGCTTGAACGGGGCGAGATCGACATTCTGGTGACGGGGGCTGACGGGGCACACGGCGATCTGATGCAGCGCCCGCTTTTCGAGGACAGCTTCCTCTCCGCCCAGCGCAAGGGTCATCCCCGCGGCAACGGCGCGCTTGATCTCGATCGCTTTTGTGCGCTCGATCATTTGCTGATTTCTGCCGACGGCGGCGGATTCTCGGGCCTCGTCGACGACGCGCTGGCCGCGCTGGGCCGTTCCCGACGCGTCGCCGTCTCGATTCAAACCTATGCGCTGGCGCCGGTCATCCTTGCCCACAGCGACTGTATCTGCACCCTGCCGCGACGTTTTCTGATGCGATTTTCCCACGAGCTCGATCTCACGCCGCCGCCGCTCGATCTGCCGCCAGCGCGTATCGTTGCGCTGTGGCATCCGCGCAATCAGGAGGACGGAGCTCATGCTTGGCTACGCGAGTGCCTGTACCAAGCGGCCGCCTCCTGATGCAACTTGCCTCAACCGCACCAAGTCACGCATTCAGGCTTCATGATCGTCGGGACTCTCAATCAGCGGATCCCGTGCCACTATTGTCGAGCGGCGATGGCCGTAATCTCGAGTTTGACGCCAGAACCGAGATCGGCCACGCCGATTGCGGCGCGCGCCGGCAGATGAGCCTCTGCAAAATGCGCCTTCCAGGCCGCATTGAACTCCGCCTTCTCCTTGAGGCTCGCCATGTAGATGGTGATCTGCAAGACGTTGCTCAGATCGGATCCGAGAGTCTTCAGCAGCTGCGCCAACTGCCCGAGGACGTCGTTGGCCTGGCCAGACATATCGAGGCTCGTGTCCTCGGGGACGATTCCACCGATGTAAAGCACGCCATTGTGCTCGACGACTTCGTGGAGCAGACCTTCGTAGGGCAAGACGCGCTTGATCATGACCGGACCGATGTTGTGTGTGAGGGGCCGGGATATCGCACATTTCAATGTCAGTGTCGTTGCAAGAGATCTCGCGCCAAGTTACCGAAAAGTCTTACCGAAAAAGTCTTACCGAAAGACGGGCCGCACGGCTCCGAATGCAGCCGACTAGAACGTTGAAAATAAAGGGACAAATCAGTCGAAAAATCGCCGCCCTTGGTTCCCTCGAACGTTCGCCAATCTGTCCTTGCACGAGCGCCCGGCATTTTCGCCGGCCCTGAGCCGACGACATCGAAGAGCGGATCGCTATACTGCTATCCGGATTACAACGGTGCGGCAGGGACAGTGCCCGCGACCGGAACAAGGAATGCGACGATGGACGATACGATTGGCTTCCCCGACCCTGGCCTCGACCTGTCCGACGGCTTCAAGCCGCACACCTCGCATTGGGGCGTGTTCTCGGCACGTCAAGGCGAGGCCGGGCTCGAGGTCAGGGCCTATGCGGGCGATCCCGATCCGAACGGCATCATCGGCAATTTTCCCGGCGCGCTGCGCCATCAGGCGCGCATCACCCAACCGGCGATCCGCCGCGGCTGGCTCGAACGCGGTCCCGGTCCGGACGATCGCCGCGGCCGCGACGAATTCGTCTCCGTCAGCTGGGAGAAGGCGCTCGATCTGCTCGGCGACGAACTGGCACGCATCCGTGACACGCGCGGCCCCGGCGCAGTGTTCGGCGGCTCCTATGGCTGGTCGAGCGCAGGCCGCTTCCACCACGCCCAGAGCCAGGTGCATCGCTTCCTCAACATCGCCTTGGGCGGCTATGTGCGCTCGGTGAACTCCTATTCCTCCGGCGCGTCCTCGGTGCTGCTGCCGCAGATCCTCTGCGGTTACGAAGACATCACCAAGCGCAACGTCACCTGGGAGCAGATCGCGGCTGACACCGACATCGTGCTGGCATTCGGCGGCATGGCGCTGAAGAACTCGATGGTCGCAGGCGGCTCGATCAGCAAGCATGTCGAGCGCGGCGCGATGGAAGCTGCGCGCCGCCGCGGCTGCGAGTTCATCCTGGTCAGCCCGTTGCGCGAAGACCTGCCCGTCGAGGCCGGCGCGGAATGGATGACGTGCGTGCCCGGCACCGACACCGCGCTGATGCTCGGCATCGTTCATACGCTGGTCGCGGAAAACCTGCACGATCAGGCTTTCCTCGATCGCTACACCGAGGGATGGCCCGTCTTCCTGCGCTATCTCACTGGTGAAAGCGACGGCCAAGCCAAGGACGCCGAATGGGCCGCTGCGATCTGCGGCGTCGACACCGACACAATCCGCAAGCTGGCGCGCCGGCTCGCCGGCAAGCGTGCGCTCATCACCGTCTCGCATTCGCTCCAGCGCGCCGAGCATGGCGAGCAGCCGGTGTGGATGGGCATGGTGCTGGCGGCAGCGCTCGGCCAGATCGGCCTCTCCGGCGGCGGTTACGCCTATTCGTTGGGGGCGATCGGCTATTACGGCCGCCGCGTCAACGACGTGCCGGGGCCGACATTGGGGCAGGGTCGCAACGCTGTCCGCGATTTCATTCCGGTGGCGCGCATCGCCGACATGCTGCTCAATCCCGGTAGCACCTATCGCTACAACGGCGAGACGCGCACCTATCCGGATATCCGCCTCGTCTACTGGGCCGGCGGCAATCCCTTTCATCACCACCAGGACATCAACCGCCTGCGCAAGGCGTTTGCGAAAGTCGACACGCTGGTCGTGCACGAGCTCGCATGGACTGCCACGGCCCGGCATGCCGACATCGTGCTGCCCTCGACGATGACGCTCGAGCGCGAAGACATCGGCTATTCCAGCAACGATCCCCTCATGGTCGCCATGCACCGGATTGCCGAGCCGTTCGGCCTTGCGCGCGACGATTACGAGATCTTCGCCGATCTCGCCGACCGTCTCGGCGCGCGCGAACCCTTCACCGAGGGGCGGACGTCACGTCAGTGGCTGGAGCATCTTTATGAGCCGACCCGCGCCTCGCTCGAAGCGCGCGGTTTGGAGGCCCCGAGCTTCGAAGAGTTCTGGCGGCGCGGCAGCCTGGTGGTGCCGCAACAGCCCGACGACGGCGGCCGGCTGCGCCGCTTCCGCGACGATCCCGTCAATCACGCTTTGCCGACGCCGAGCGGCCGCGTCGAAATATTCTCCGCCAAGATCGCGGGTCATGGCGATGCGGATTGTCCGGGCCATCCGGTCTGGCTGGAGAAGTCCGATATGCCCAAGCCGGGGGCGCCGTGCTTCCTGGTCGCCAACCAGCCGGTGACGCGTCTGCACAGCCAGCTCGATTTCGGTGGACATTCGCTTCAAAGCAAACACCGCGGCCGCGAGGTCGCGCGCATGAATCCACGGGACGCTGACGCGCGTGGGATCAAGCACGGCGACATCATCCGGCTGTTCAACGCGCGCGGCGCCTGTCTCGCCGCGGTCCACGTCACCGACGGTATCGCGTCCGGCGTGGTCCAGCTCCCGACCGGCGCCTGGTACGACCCGATGGACCCCGAAGACGACGCGCCGCTTTGCGTGCACGGCAACCCGAACGTGCTCACCCGCGACGTCGGCACCTCGTCCTTTGCGCAGGGCTGCACCGGCCAGCTCACGACAGTCGAGGTCGAGAAGTTCACCGGCAATCTGCCGCCGATCCGGGCTTTCGATCCGGTGTAGAAAAAAAGGGGCCGCCCTGTGGGTGCAGGGACGGCCCGAGTGGCTCGCAGGCCCGGGAGGATGAGGGCGCGAGCGGATGCTTACGCGGCTGCGCTGATCCAGTCCCTCTCCGTCGAAGGACGACGCGGCGGGAGTGCTTGCACCTCTCGCCGTTCGCCCTTGTTGGCGAGGCGCCAGCGTGCCGGGGATTGATCGCTGATGCGCTTGAACACGGTCGAAAAATGCGCCTGCGTGCTGAAGCCGACCGCAAGCGCGATCTCCGCCAACGGCCGGTCGGTGGCTGCCAGCAGCATCTTGGCATGCTCGATCCGGTGATTGAGCAGATATTCGCGGGGCCGGTAACCGGTCGCGACGCGGAACTGCGCCGCGAAGTGCATTCTGGACAGGCCGGCGACCTTGGCGAGTTCGGACAGGCTGATGCCGCGGTGGAAATGATCGGCGACATATTGCTCAACCCGCCGCAGCCGCCATTTCGGCAAGGCATTGACCTTGGCGCGTGGCAATTCCAGGCGCGCGAGATGCATCGCGAGGGTTTGGCCAATGCAGCGCGTAAACTCGTGGTCCGCGGCGTCGCCAAGTTCGATCAGCGCCTTGGCAAGCTCGGCTGCGAGCGGGTCGCGCAACAGGACGAGATCATTCAATCCTTCGGTCGCCGAAGATTGCTCCGGAAAGTGATCCGCGGAGATGTGGAAGTGCAGGAAGGCGCATGGCGACTGGAATTGCACCGCGAGGGGCTTCGACGGCGCGGTGAGATACAGTGTGCCTGCGGGCATGGTGCCGTCGAAAATGACCTGACGATCCCGGGTGAGTTTCGCGCGCGTGGCCTTCAGTGCGATGCCGACGAAATAGCGATCGTCAGGCGTCGTCGCCTGGTGCGACGAGGTGCTCCGCGGGTCCTCCCATCGCGAGATCGCGATGTCATCGGCGGCCGCCGCCCCGGTGCGCGGATCGATTTGACGCCATTGACGCTCCCGAATGATCGCTTGTGTTGCCTGGGGGATCTCGCAATCCCCCGAGCCGCCCGGAAATTCAATCCAGGCTTCAGCCGCCTGCAAATTGGTCAACATCGTTCGTCCTCTCCGGGCTTCCTCCGCTGTTTGCGACCGCAAACGCGCAAAGCCCCACGTTTTCCATGGTGAGAGGATAGGGGTGAGCTGCGCTGCAAGCTCGTTAGTGGTGATTAGGATGTGTTAGTTTTTGTGGGAGCGCATCAGGTGCGACATCCCGTCTCAGGAAGCGCCTTTTTTGCAAATTTTATCAGATATTTGCGCCTCCCTGATCCGACTCGGGAGAGCGCAGAACATCCCGTGGAGATCGATGCGGCGGTGTGAGTTCTGTGCAGTGCCCTCGCTGGACCTCGCACGAGTGCCGGGTATAGTCGCGCCGCATTTCCATGGATCAGCTGTCAGGATGCGTCAGAAGTGACCGAGCTCTCGACCGGACACGGTCCCCGCGGCAGCAACGCCGCGACGATCCCAGCTTTCGATGCCGTCGCGTTCGGGCCCTTTTCGCTTCGGTCGCGGCTGCTGGAGAAGGATGGCTTGCCGGTCAGGCTCGGCAGCCGCGCGACGGATATCTTGCGCCTGCTGGTCAGTCGCGCCGGCGAAGTGGTCCCGAAGGACGAAATTCTCGGCTATGCGTGGTCTGGACTTTCCGTGGAGGAGATCAGCCTGCGCGTCCATGTCGCGGAGCTGCGCAAGGTGCTCGGCGACGGAAAGGATGGTGCACGTTACATCACCACCATTCCGGGGCGGGGCTATTGCTTCGTCGCGCCCGTGCGGCGTGGCGAGCGCGCGGAGTTGCCTGCGCCGGCGTCGCGTGCGCCTGGAAGCGCCGCGCCGCCACCGTCGCTGCCGCGCCGATTGGACCGGATGGTCGGGCGCGATGACGCCGTGGCCGAGTTGGCGGCCCGCTTGCTCCGCGATCGCTTCGTCACGCTGCGAGGGCCGGGCGGCATCGGCAAGACCACCGTTGCGACCGCGCTCGCGCACGAGATGTGCGATAGCTTCGACGGCAACGTCCATTTTCTCGAATTCGGTCCGCTCAAGGACGCGGCCCTGGTCGCGAGCACGGTCGCCGCCGCGTTGGGCCTCGTCGTACACCACGACGACCCCTCGGCCAGCATCGTCAATTTCCTGCGTGGCCGCCGGCTGCTTCTCGTGCTCGACAGCTGCGAGCACGTCATCGAGGAGGTCGCGCGCCTTGCAGAAAACATCTACCGGGAGGCGCCCGGCATCGTCATCCTCGCAACCAGCCGCGGCGCTGCTCGACAATCGGCTACAGCTCGAATGGCGCGGGCGGCGAACGGCGCCGCCACGGCAGCAGACGCTCGGCGCTACGCTCGACTGGAGTTTCGGTCTGATCGGCGAGAACGAGCGGATCGTATTTCAGCGCCTCGCCATCTTCGCAGGTCACTTCACGTTGAAGGGCGCGATAGCGGTCGCGGCCGGCGCGGAGATGCCGGAGGATCGCGCCGTCGAGGCGCTGGAGCAACTCGTGGTGAAGTCACTGGTTTCCGCCCAGCCGGACGGCGCATCGCGGCGCTATCGCCTGCTCGACGCAACGCGTGCCTATGCCCTGCAGAAACTGGCCGACGGCGGACAGCTGGCCGAGATAGCGCACCGTCACGCTCTCTATGTTCAATGCACGCTCGAAGTGGGCATGAAGGATAAGGAGGGCAGCGATCATGCGTCACGTTTGCCGGAACGCGCGAGCCTGCTCGCCGATGCCCGCGCTGCACTGCAATGGGTTTATGCCAACGACGAAGGCGCCGGCTTGCGCGTGCCGCTCGCCGGCAGCTGCACAAGGCTGTTCGTCGAACTCAATTTGCTGAACGAGGCGCGCATCTGGTCCGATCGCGCACTCGCAATGCTCGACGAGGCCGACCGGGGTGGCGCATGGGAGCTCGAACTTCAGTCGACGCTCGGTCACGCCTTCATGTTCACCGAGCGCAACAGCGAGCAGGCGGAAGCGGCGCTCAGGCGCGGGCTGGAAATAGCGGAAGCGCTTTCCGATCACGCCAACACATTCAGGCTGTTGTCCCGGCTCAACATGTTCTATCGCCGAACCGGTCGCTATCGGCATCTGGTGCCGACTGCGCTTTACGCCGAGCGGATTGCCCGCGTCATCGGCGATACCGCGGGCATCGCCGGGAGCAAAGCGCTGCTCGGCGTGTCATATCACCTCGCCGGAGACCAGGCCGAGGCGCAAGCCCATCTCGACCAGGGCCTGCGCGACGACGCTGCGCTCCGCGGGACCCAACCCGGGCATTTCGCCTATTCACGCACTCCGCAGATTCCGCTCGCACGCGTGCTGTGGCTGCGCGGTTTTCCCGATCGCGCGCTTGAATGCATCCGGCCGCTCGTCGGCGCTTCAGCGCCGCATGACGTAGTTATGCATTGTATCGCATTATGCTGGTCCGCTTCGGTGTTCGGCTGGCTCGGCGACTGGTCGTCAGTCGAGGCCATGACCGATCGCCTGGCCGCGCATGCGAGCATGCACGGACTCGTGCCCTACGAAGCCGTCGCGGTGGGTTTTCGGGCGCAGAGCATGATCGCTCGAGGCGAGGTCGCCGGCGGCGTCGAGCTGATGCGGAGCGCGCTTCCACGCCTGCACGCCGATCGCTACGAACTCTACGCCTCGGCGTTCGCCGCGGATCTGTCTCGGGGCCTGGTCAACTTGGGACAATTGACGGAGGGCATTCAGGTTCTTCACGAAACCATTCTGGGGGTCGAGCAGGAAGGCGGCGCCTTCGACATGCCCGAGCTGCTCCGTCTGCGCGGAGAGCTGGAGGCGCATAACGGCAGTCTCGACGCGGCCGAGGCGGATCTTGTCGCCTCGATCTCGCTCGCCGAACAGCAGGGCGCGTTATCCTGGCGGCTGCGAGCCGAGATGTCGCTGGCGCGCCTTCGTGTCCGGCAAGGTCTGAAAAATCCGCTCGAACAGCTCGCCCAAACCTATGCCCGGTTCTCGGAAGGATTCGAGACCGCCGATCTCAAGGCGGCACGGCGCGTGCTGAACGAGCCGGCGGCCTGAACAGTCGAAGCGAATCGCGCGTGCCGCTACTCGAAGACGGCGTCAAAGATCTCGACGTCCATCAGCACGGGTTTGGCGACCACGGATCCATCGGGCCGCAGCGTCTGCGCGCGTCGGAGCGTCGGCACCACGATGCCGCCGAAGCTGTCATGGGCCCAGGAGTAATGCGCGACCTTCATCCCGAACAGATCGTGATCGGTCCGCCGTTGCAACGCGTTGTCGTCGAAATAGAAGATCTGCTCGGGCGCGAGCGTGATCAGGCCCGGCGGGAACTGCGCCCGCAACCGCCGCCATGACTCGTTGTTCTCCTGCCACGGTGGCAGTTCCTCCACCACGACATCTGGATGAGCGAGCAGGAATGGATTGGTCAGATAATTCCAGATCGCGACGCCGCAGAAGAAGACGAGATGCAGTTCGTCCACCAGCGTGGGCGAACCGGCCTCGGTGAACGCGAGGCTTGGATTGCGCCAGGTCCGCAGGATCTCACCCTCGAGGCTTTCGATCGTGATCGCGTCCGGCTGAAAAGAGCCGGAGTGTTCGCCTCCGGTGATGCCGGTGAAGCGGACCGACTGCGTGCGGGTCGAGCCCTCCGCCGTCACGTCCTTGAATTCGCTGGCATGTCCGGTGCTGGAGAACAGCGTTCCGGCGACGGAGAGGTGAAGCGTGAACCGGCTCAAGCTATTCCAACGGGCCATTCCGCCGCTGGCATCAATTACATCGTCAAGAAGCGCCATGTCCCGCCATATCCACCATGAAGTGCCACCACCATGGCGGGGCGGATGCGGCTTGGCGTGTTAGAATTTGTTAGGAGTTGCGAGCGGATATCCTCGCAGTATCCCATTGAAGATACTCTCAATTCAGCGCCGTAAGGAGCTCCCTGGCGGCGACGAGATCACGAGTCTGGAGGCCCTCCTGGTACCGCGAAACGAGGGGGGCGAGCAGGGCGCGTGCATCTCCGGCCTTTCCGGCTTGGCGCCAGACCCGGCCGAGACTGATTGCCCCCCGCAGCTCCCAGCCGAGCGCGCATTGGCGGCGTGACAGATCGAGCGAGTCCCGGAAACAGCTTTCGGCCTCCGCGGCATTGCCCGACCGGGCGAGGATATCGCCCTTGACCCTGAGCATCTCGGGCATGTCGAAGGATTCGCCATGAGCGGGGATCTCCGCGATGGCACCATTGATGGTCTGCAAGGCTTCGTCGGCCAGGTTCTGCACCACAAGTCCCTCCGCGAGCGCGGTCGCAAACACCGTCGTCATGATCCGGTGTCGCGTCGCGTACAGCGTGGCCTGGCTGCGGCGGAGGTGCTCGATGCCGGCGGCGACGTCGCCGCGGCGAAGCAGCAGCTCACCCTTCTGGCCGATGCCGACCGCGTGATAGGGCCCGAGGAAGTGCCGCGCGGAATGATCGATCAGCCGCTCGATCAGGATTTCCGCATTGGCCAAGTCGCCGACCCAGAGGAACACGTAGATGGTCCAGATCAAGGAAATACCGAGAGTGAGCGGTTGCTCGAGCAGCTCGGCTTCGCGAACGGTGTATCGGGACGCCTCGATCGCACGATCGGGCCGGCCGGTGAGCCAAAGCCCGCGTGCCAGCGCCACCAGTGCGACGATGCGGTCGTCATAGCCGAGATGCCCGATATTCAGCCGCTGCGAGCCGGGATTATGCAACATCGCGCTCTCGCAGAGCTGCACCGCCTTCTCCTGGTTGCCGATCAAATGATGAGCGACGCCCAGCATCCACTCGACGTTCAACGTGCTGGCGGGATCGTTCAGCTTCCGCGCGACGCTCTCGCCCTGTTCGCCGGTTCCGAGTGCTCCGTGAAAATCTCCGACCCTGGTGAGGTAGATGTGCAATCCGCGCAGCAGCCAGAGCTGCCAGTGCAGATCCTGGAGCTCCTGGGCAAGCTGGAGACTGCGCGTGAATGCCGAGCGGACCGCTTCGGTATTGCCCTGCGTGAACATCGCGGAGACGCCGAGCGCGGCCTGCAAGATCATTTCATTGCGGCCATCCACCGCGCTCGCATCGGGGGACGCCAGCGCCTGCTGGGTCCAGCGGTAGCATTCCGTCAGCAATGTCAGCTCGAGAAAGAATTGCGCCGCTGACGCCGCCAGATCCACGCCGATCGTTCGGTCCCCGCCGTCTGAAAAGCTCCAGGTCAGCGCGGCCCGAACATTGGGCAGGTGGTCGGCATAGGGAAGGAAGCCGCCGGCGCTCTGCATACCCGTGGATTGGAGCGCGATGTCGCGCAGGAAATCGCGAAAATATTCGGCGTGGGCGCGTGCGACGCGGTCAGCTTCGCCGTTCTCGACGAGCTTCTCCGCGACGAAGGCACGCGTCGTATCCAGCAGGCGATAGCGCAGCCGCCGCTCCGCAGGCGAGGTCGCGATCAGCGATTTGGAAAGCAGATTGGAGATCGCCTCGGCGGCTTCTGCCTCGCCGATGCCCTGACAGGACGAGACCGCAAGCGCGGCTTCCAGCGTGAACGGCCCGACGAACGCCGACAATCCGCGCAGCGTTGCGCTTTCGGTCGCCGGCAGCAAATCATAGCTCCAGGCGAGCGCCGCACTCAGGGTGTGGTGCCGCGGGACAGCGGTGCGCCGCCCGCGCCAGAGCAGTGAGAAACGGCTGTCGAGCAGCGAGGCGGTCCCGGCAATGCCGTAGGCGTTCACACGCCCGGCCGCGAGCTCGATCGCGAGCGCGATGCCGTCCAGCCGACGGCAGATATCGGCCACGAGCGGCGCATCCTCTTCGCTGAGCTCGAACTCGCTCAGGCTCTCTGCAATGCGTTCCACGAAGAGCTGAGTTGCGGGATAGGCAAGGATATCGGCGATGCCGAGTCCGTCCCGCTCTGGCGGGCAATCCAGTGGAAACAGCCGATGGACACGCTCACCTTCGGCGCGGAAGGATTCGCGGCTGGTGGCGAGAATATGCAGCCCGCCTGCTTCCCGGACGATACGCTCCGCCAGAGGGGCGAGATCGTCGAGGATGTGCTCGCAACTGTCGAAGACCAACAGCATCCGCCGGCTGCGCAGGAACGTCAGCAACCCCGGCATCGGGTCCTCGGAATTGATGGTCAGGCCCAGCGCGGCCGCAATCGTTCCCGCAACGAGCCGGGTCTCCCTGAGTGCGCCGAAATCGACAAAACACACCTGGCCGTCGAAAGCCTGGAGCTCGCGATGCGCCACGGCCAGTGCGACCGAAGTCTTGCCGATCCCGCCGGGGCCGACGATCGTGACGAAGCGATGCAAGGCAAGCTCGGCGGAAATTCTCTCGACCGCATCGTCCCGCCCGATCATCTTAGAAAGCGGCGGGGGCAGCGAGCGCGGCGAAGCAACGGGCTGGCTGGTCCGGTTCTCCGAAGGGGCAGCCCGGAGCAGCGCGGCCGTGAAGCAATAACCCCGCCCGGGGACGTTGACGACGTAGCGGGAGCCTTCGCCCGGATCGCCCAAGGCCTTGCGCAGCGTCGTGATGTGAAAGCGCAGGCTGCCTTCGTCCACATTCACGTCGGCCCAGACCCGCCGGATCAACTCACGCTTGTCCACGACCTCGCCGGCGCGCTCGGCGAGGAAAACGAGAATGTCGAGTGCGCGGCCGCCGAGGTGAACCGGGGCGCCGTCCTTCTCGAGCAGCCGCGTCTTTGCGAACAGCCGGAATGGCCCGAAAGCAATGGCCGAATCCTGGTCGTTAGTGTCCGGCACGGGCCAATCATTCCAGTGAAAGAGCTGAACTCTGCACTTTGATCTACCAGAAGGGAACCGTGAGTAAACTGGTCGAAAGTGGCGAAATCGCGTGGAGGGTGCCGGCAATTGGCCGCTCGCGCGCGACGATCCGTCGCAAATTGTACTCAAACGCGAGCATCTTGCGAAGCGATCGGGACAACCCCGGCAGCGTGGCTGACCGCCCGCTCACACTTCGGAGTCCGGTAGTCGTACCCTCATCATAACAGAATCTTGCAACGTCTAACGAGCAATGCGCGCGAACTGCATCCAGTATCCGTTCCGAGTTTGGCGCTAGTTCCAACGGGAGGCTACGATGTCCGGTATCAATGCTCGGCCGAATGATGACGTCGTTCGATCTCAATTTGTGGCCAGTCTTGACGATCAGTCGCGTGATTGGGAGCTGGTGCTGCGGGAATCCCATCATCGGATGAAGAACACGCTGACGATACTGGGTGCGTCAGTGCGCCGCGATTTCACCAGGACAGGCACCAGGGACGTGTCGCTTGCAGCGGACCGGCTCGAGCGGCGCATCGTCGCCTTCGGCAGGCTCTATCAACTCCTGTCCGACAATGACGACCATACGGCGATCCCGGTGGCGGCCTTCTTCGAAAACCTGTGCGGAGCGATTTCCGAGGCGGTGCTGGAGCCGGCGGGCATCCGCTGCGAGGCAGCGATCGAAAGCGGCACGCTGCCGGCGTCGCAATGCCACCGGCTTGCGCTGATGCTGACGGAGCTGGTGACGAATGCGGCCAAGCATGCCTTCCCAAACAGGAATGATGCGCTGATCCGCATCGAGATGGCCAATCGTGATGGCGCTTGGTTCTGCACGGTGGCCGACAACGGGATCGGCGCGACCGGGCCGCTTCAGGGCACCGGCAGCCGGATTCTCGAAGGACTCGCACGCAGCATTCACGCCCGGCTGCTGGGCGAGGCGGGAGAAGGCGGCACGCGCGTAACCATCGTGATGCCGATCGCAGCTGTTTGAAGCTCGTCTTAGATCCAACCCAGGGAGTTCGACATGGCCACTATCGAAATCGACCGCGACGCCGCGGCCAAGCCTTCCAACAAGTCTTCCGATAAATTTGCGAACAAGCCTTCAACATCGCGTAGCGTTGATCAGAGGCTCGAGGTGATCGTGATCCCCGTGTCCGACGTCGACCGCGCCAAGGCCTTCTACGCGCGTCTCGGTTGGCGACTGGACGCCGATTTTGCCTCCGGCAATGACTGGCGCGTGATCCAGTTCACGCCGCCAGGCTCGGCCTGCTCGGTGATCTTCGGCAGGAACGTGACCGCGGCAGCGCCGGGCTCGGCGCGAGGCTTGTACCTGATCGTCTCCGATCTGGAGGCGGCGCGAACGGATCTGATCGACCGCGGCATCGAGGTCAGCGCTCCATTCCACGGTGCCGGCGATGTTCACGCCGGGACCGACGAGCCTTATCTCTCCGGCAGCGTTCGGGTGAGCGGTGCTGACCCGAAGCGCGGCAGCTACGGGTCATATGCCTCGTTCAGCGATCCTGACGGCAATGGCTGGCTGTTCCAGGAGGTCACGTCGCGATTGCCGGGACGGATCGCGGCCGACGATACGACATTCGCTTCGCAGGCTGCGCTGGCCGCAGCACTGCGCCGCGCGGCGGCGGCACATGGCGAGCACGAAAAGCGGACCGGCGGGCACGATGAGAACTGGGCCGATTGGTACGCCGATTATATCGTCCGCGAGCAGGCGGGCCAGCCGCTGCCATCCTGAGCTGGACAGCACAGATTCTTCGACTGATGCAAGCCGACGCGGCGCGCGATGACTGAGTTCATCGCGCGCCGTGTTGCTTTTGCGGCGCGCATCGCGGCTCGCAACGGCTAACGCGGTCTAACAACCCATAACGAGCAAATTGCCAGGGCCTGCGCCAATCTCTCTGCATGACGAACTGAGGCGTTGATGTCGAATTCGGTCAGCGTCACCGACCAAAGCCAGGGAGATCAAACATGACCACGCAAGCACGTATCGACATTCTCAATCCAGACCGCCGTCAACTGTTGACCCAGGCCGCGATGACCGCGGTCGCCGCAAGCGTATCGAGCCTGCTGCCGCTGCTTTCCGCGAAGGCAGGCGTGAGCGGGGCGGTTCGCCCGTTCCACGTCAGCGTGCCCGAGCAGGATCTGCTCGAACTTCGCCGCCGTCTCGCGGCGACGCGCTGGCCGGATCGTGAGATCGTTGCCGATCAATCACAGGGCGTGCAGCTGACGACAGTGCAGCAGCTCGTGAGTTACTGGCAGAACGACTACGACTGGCGCAAGATGGAGGCGCGGCTGAATGCCTTGCCGCAATTCGTCACCGAGATCGACGGCGTCGACATCCACTTCATTCACGTTCGCTCGCGTCACGAAAATGCGCTGCCGATGATCGTCACGCATGGCTGGCCCGGTTCGATCATCGAGCAGATGAAGATCGTCGGCCCGCTTACCGACCCCACCGCACACGGCGCGACGGCGGCGGACGCCTTCGATCTCGTGATCCCCTCGTTGCCGGGTCACGGTTTTTCGGGCAAGCCGACGGAATTGGGCTGGGATCCGCAGCGCGTCGCGCGCGCCTGGATCGTGCTGATGAAGCGGCTCGGCTATAGCCGCTATGTCGCGCAAGGCGGCGATTGGGGCAATGCCGTGACGGAGCAGATGGCGGTGATCGCGCCGCCGGAGCTGCTCGGCATCCACACCAACATGCCCGCGACAGTTCCGGACGACATCGCCAAGGCGCTTCAGCCCGGCGGATCGCGGCCGTCGAACCTCTCGGCCGACGAGCGCTACGCTTACGATCAGCTCGACGATTTCTACAAGCACGGTCTCGGCTACGCGATCGAGATGTCGAACCGGCCGCAGACGCTTTATGGCCTGGTGGATTCGCCGGCGGGCCTCGCGTCGTGGATGCTCGACCATGATGCGCGCAGCACCGCGATGATCGCCCGGGTGTTCGACGGCAAGACGGAAGGGTTGTCGCGGGACGACGTGATCGACAACATCGCGCTCTACTGGCTCACCAACACCGCAGTGTCGTCGGCGCGGCTGTACTGGGAGAACAAGCTGGTGTTCTTCGAGCCCAAGCACATCAAGATTCCGGTCGCCGTCAGCGTCTTCCCGGACGAGATCTATGCGGCGCCGCGCAGCTGGACCGAGAAGGCCTATCCGAAGCTGATGCACTACAACCGTCTGGACAAGGGCGGCCATTTCGCAGCCTGGGAGCAGCCTGCGTTGTTTTGCGCGGAAATGCGCACCGCTTTTCGACCGCTGCGTCAGTCGATCTGAGACCTGCGAGGACGCGCATTTCCGCGCGTTCCCTTCTTCCCCCACTAAATAGGAATGCAATCATGAACCGCCCCGAACGCACATTCACAACCGACCAAATCCGCGTGGAACGTCGGCTGCCGTCGTATTGGCGCGTCACCTTCGACATGCCCCCCGTCAACATCTTCGGCCCCAAGCAGCTTCCGCTTCTCGACGACGTCGTCACGGCGATCGAGACCGATCCTGAGGTGAAGGTCGTGGTGTTCGACAGTGCCGTCGAAGGCTTCTTCATCACGCACTACGACTTCCTCGCACCGCTGGAGGATTCGCTTCGGATCCCGCCCGGGCCAACCGGCCTGCAGGCGCTGCCCGACATGCTGGTGCGTCTCAGCCGCGCGCCGGTCGTCTCGATTGCCTCGATCCGCGGCCGCGCGACCGGCGTCGGCAGCGAACTGGCGCTCGCGAGCGATATGCGCTTTGCCAGCCGCGAAAAGGCCATTCTGTCGCAATGGGAAGTCGGTGCGGGCCTGGTGCCCGGCGGCGGGCCGATGGCGCGGTTGCCGCGCCTGATGGGCCGCGGCCGCGCGCTCGAAGTTCTGCTCGGCGCCGATGACATCCACGGCGATCTCGCCGAGCGTTACGGCTATGTGAACCGGTCGTTGCCGGATGCCGAGCTCGACGGCTTCGTCGAGGCGCTGGCCATGCGCATCGCGTCCTTCGACAAGGAGGCGATTGCCGAGACCAAGCGCCTCGTCGACGTCGCAAGCCTGCCGCCGGATATCGAGATCAAGCCGGAATGGGACGCGTTCCTGGCCTCGCTCGGCCGCCCCGCGAGTCAGACCCGCATCAAGGCGCTGATGTCGCGCGGCTTCCACCGCGCTGGTGACGTCGAGAACCGGCTCGGGTTCCACGTCGGACAGATCGGTAGCTAGCTGAACCGCTGCGGCGCTCGGCCGGTTGGAGCGGCGACAGGTGGTCGTGCCAATGTCGCTTTCGTACCGTACTGGGCGCCGGTGCTGAAATCAAACATGGAGAATTGAGATGATCCGCAAGGCAACAGCAGTCTGGAAGGGCACCGGTCGCGATGGCACCGGTCAACTGTCGAGCGAATCCGGCGTGCTCGCCGCGACGCCTTATTCCTTCAAGACCCGCTTCGAGAACGAGAAGGGGACCAATCCCGAGGAGTTGATCGCGGCGGCCCATGCCGGCTGCTTCACCATGGCGCTGGCCTTCGGCCTGCAGCTCGCCGGCTTCACGCCGGACGAGCTGTCGACGGAAGCCGCGGTCAGCCTCGAGCCCGAAGGCAAAGGCTTCAAGATCAGCAAATCGGCGCTGACCTTGCGTGCCAAGGTGCCGAACCTCGACGACGCCGGTTTCGCCAGGATCGCGGGCGAGGCCGAGAAGAACTGCCCGGTGTCCAAGGTGCTCAACGCCGAGATCACGCTTGACGCCAAGCTGATCTAGGGCGGGCTTAATTTATGTCCATCTGGTTCTGGTTGGGAAAGCTGAGGTCGTCGAAGCTTTGGCCTCCACGACAGGAACCGGATGGACAAATGCCCGGCTTTCGGCTGGGCCGCCATAAGCATAGAATGCGACGGATGCAGAACGGACAGCCGGATCAATTGGGAGTGGAGATATGACAACGGAACGCGCAATTCTGGCCGGAGGCTGCTTCTGGGGCATGCAGGATCTGATCCGCAGGCAGCCGGGCGTGGTTTCCACCCGCGTCGGCTACACCGGCGGCGCGGTGAAGAATGCCACCTACCGCAATCATGAAGGTCATGCCGAAGCGATCGAGATCACCTTCGATCCCGCCAAGACCAGCTTTCGGACCATGCTGGAGTTCTTCTTCCAGATCCACGATCCGACCACGCTCAACCGCCAGGGCAATGATTTGGGTACGAGCTATCGCTCGGCGATCTTCTATACGAGCGATGAACAGAAGCGGGTCGCAAAGGATACGATTGCAGACGTCGAGGCGTCCGGTCTCTGGCCTGGCAAGGTCGTGACCGAGGTCGCGCCCGCGGGCGAATTCTGGGAAGCCGAGCCGGAGCATCAGGATTATCTCGAACGTTATCCGGACGGGTACACCTGCCACTTCATCCGCCCCGACTGGAAACTGCCGCGGCGCGGGGCTGCAGCGGCAGGCTAGGCTAGTTAGCGCGCGTTCAGGTTCGCAATTGCGCGACCAGGTCGCGGGCGACGCGCATATCGGCGAAGTCTGAGCCCTCGGCAAACGCCCCGGAGACATGATCGAGAACCGCCAGAGCCTCCGCGCTCTGGCCAGCCCCGATCATCAACCGTGCCAGGCTGACTGCGCTTCGCAGCTCCCAGAAGTGCGCGCCTTGCTGGCCGGCAATGGCCATGGCCTCGCGAAAACGCGCCTCGGCATCCTCTGAATGCCGGGCGCTCCTGAGCATCAACTCTCCCTTGATGCGGATCAACTCCGGCAGATACCAGAGCTCCTGCCGGTCGTTGCAGCGGGTCAGGACATCCTCGATCACGTCGAGGCCGCGATCGACCTGGTCGGCCTCTCCGGAACACGCGGCGAGCTCGCCGAGCAGGGGCAGAAAACGCGGCAGGAAGCGCGCATCGCCGGCGCGATTGAGCTCCTCGCGCAGCAGCGGCAGGCCGGTCGTGACGTCCCCGCGCTTGACTATGACTGCGGCGTTGAAGGCGCGTGCCCACAGGCCCCACAGCCGGATCGCGTGGCGTTCGGTGTGTTCGAGCAGCTCGGCGCCGTGACGCTCCGCGGCGTCGAAATCGCCGGACCAGAAGGCGATCGGACAGGCGGCTTGTCCGAGCACGCTGCAGAAGGTCAGCGCGTGGCCATTGGCGCGGCCTTCCTCGATGTTCCTGGCCGTGAGGGCCTGAGCCTGATCGGCCAGGCCCTGAAGCCAAAGGATGCGAGCCCGAAAATATTGGGTCGAGATTCTCAGATCGAGCGGGAAGATCTTCGGCTTCTCCGCCAGCACATGCAGCGATGCATTGACCCGGTCGATGCGCAGCCGCGCCTCGTTCTGGTCCCCGAGATAGTGCAGCGCGACGGCCATCAGCCGGTCGCCCAGCATGACATCGGTCTTGTCGGGCGAATTCGCGGCTGCGTTCGCAAAGCGATCGGCGAGGGCACGGGCTTTGCCGAACTGTCCGTTGTTGAACTGGTCGATGCACAAGCCCCAGAGCGCCCGCAGCCTAAAATCCTTGTCCTCGAGCCTGTCAGCAAGCTCCAGGGTAGTCTCGAGGATCGGTCGCGCCTCGCGCGCGCGGCCCTCGCCATACATCAGCGACCATCCGAGCGCCGACAGAAGCTGCATGCGGATGCGGTCGTCGTCGGCGGTGTCTCCGAGCGCCGCGAGCGCCGTTCTGCTGCGCTCACGGCATTCTGCGAACAGCGAAAGACGCACCCATAGCGTGACCGCGGCCGCCGTCAGCGCGATACCAAGTCTCGCCTCGCCGTCGGGCCCGAACGCCCAGTCCAACGCCGCACGCACATTGTCCAGCTCCGCGCCATAGATGCTCAGCCATTCCGGCAGCGGCGTCGAAATATCGGCCTCCGCGCGCTCGAATAGATCGCGAAAATGCTCGGCATGACGCCGCGCGAACTGCCTGGCTTCGCCGAGCTCGTTGAGTTTTCCGTATGCATAGGTCCGCGTGGTGTCGAGCAGCCGATAGCGCAGTGTCCGCGAGCCGGACGGCGAGATCAGCGATTTGGTCACCAGGCTGTCGATCGCTTCGAGAGTCTCGGATGCATTGAGGCCGTCACCGGACGCGATCGCGGCAGCCGCCTCCGGCGCGAAAGGCCCGGCAAAGACCGACAGGCGTCGCAGCGTGGCGCTCTCCGCAGCAGGCAGAAGGTCGTAGCTCCAGTCGAGAGCCGCGGCAAGCGTCTGGTGCCGTGGCACGGCGGTGCGCCGGCCGCGCCATTGCAGCGAAAAGCGGCTGTCGAGCAGAGATGCCGTGCCGGCGATGCCGTAAGCATTGACGCGGCCCGCCGCGAGCTCGATCGCCAGCGCGATGCCGTCGAGGCGTCGGCAGATGCTCGCGACGAGCGGCGCCTCTTCCGCGCTGAGCTGGAACGGGCCCGAGCTCTGCGCAATGCGCTCCACAAAGAGTTGAGCTGCGGGGTAGGCAAGGACCTCGTCGACAGCAAGCCCTTCGCGCTCGGGCGGACAATCCAGCGGGAACAGCCGAAAAATCCGCTCCCCTTCGCTGCGGAACGACTCGCGGCTGGTTGCGAGAACACGAAGCTGCGGCGCCTCGCGAACGATGCGCTCGACGAGCGGCGCCAAATGATCCAGCACATGTTCGCAACTGTCGAAGATCAGCAGGGCCGGGCCGGTCTTCAGAAGCGTCAGCAGAGCCGGCGTCGGATCCTCTGCGCTGATGGTCAGTCCGAGCGCCGAAGCAATCGTGGTCGCGATGTGACTGGCATCCCTCAGCGGACCGAAATCGACGAAGAAGACTCGCCCGCCGAAATCCTGGGACCGGCGATGCCCGACGGTGACGGCGACCGAGGTCTTGCCGATGCCGCCCGGGCCGACGACGGTCATGAAGCGATAGAGCGAAAGTCCGTTCGAAATCTTCTCGATGACATCTTCCCGGCCGACCATCCTGGTGAGCTGAGCGGGCAGGGAGCGGGGAGGGGCGGTTTCGGCCGGGAGCGGGGCGGCCGGCGGAGCTGCTTGAGCGAACGAGGCGACAAAGCAATAGCCGCGGCCGGGCACGTTGACGACGTAACGGGCCGACTTGCCGGTGTCGCCGAGCGCCTTGCGCAGCGCCGCGACATGGAAGCGCAGGCTGCCCTCGTCGACATTGACGCCAGCCCAGATGCGCTTGACCAGCTCTCTCTTGTCGACGACTTCTCCGGGGCGTCCGGCAAGGAAGATGAGAATGTCGAGAGCGCGGCCGCCGACGTGAAGCGGCGAGCCCTCCTTCTCCAAGAGTCGGGACTTCGGAAACAGTCGAAATGGCCCAAAGGAAATGGCCGAGTCTTCGCTACGATCTGGCACGCGCCATCGCCCCCTCGAAGGGAGTCAAAAGGTATTACTTTTTGGTCTACCAGAACGAGGCGTACAGTAAACTGGCCGAAAGCAGTGGGCAGGGTTGGCAGCCCTGCGTGGACGGATGGCTCGCCGAAATAATGCTTGAAAAATAACGTGTTAGGCCAACGTGACGATGCGATGACGCCGGGGTTCATCCGGATGGAGCATTGACTGTGATGCCGGATTGCTGCGATGGCATGGTCCGGGAGCCGGTCCCGCCACCACATTGACTGCCGACTTCCGGAATTTCCAGCATGACCTCTTTCACGCGGCGACAATTCGTGCACGCGTTGACAAGCGCAGCGGCGCTCGCCGCGCTTCCCCGTAGCGGACAAGCCGCCGATTATCCGTCTCGCCCCATTCGCCTGGTGATTCCCTACGGAGCCGGCGGATCGGGTGACCAGATCGCGCGCCCCTGGGTGGACAGGATGCCGTCGCTGCTGGGGCCGACCTTCGTCGAATATATCGGTGGCGCGGGCGGCGCCATCGGGACTGCGGCGGTCGCGCGCGAAGAGCCCGACGGCTATTCGCTGCTGCTCGGCAACGGCAGCACGCAGGTCATCATTCCCATGACGTCGGCGAATCCCGGATATTCCGTTGGCGATTTCCGCGCCATCTACCGCCTGATCAACAGCGCGCTGGTTTTCGCCACCAATCCTTCGGTGCCGGCCGCAAACCTGCGCGAGTTGATCACCTATGCAAAAGCCAATCCGGGAAAGCTGTCCTATGGCACGCCGGGGATCGCCACCGGAAACCATCTGGTCGGCGAAGCCTTCAAGCAGCAGGCCGGGGCGCTGGACATCGTCCACGTGCCCTATCGAGGCATCGCGCAGGCGACCAACGACCTCGTCAGCGGCCAGATATCGCTCGTCATTGCCGTCATGTCCGTTCAATTGCAGCAGCTGGCTCAAGCCGGGAAAGTCAGGCTGCTTGCGGTCACCACCGAAACTCGGCTGAGCGGCGCGCCGGAGATCCCGACCGCCGTCGAATCCGGCATGCCCGGCATCCGGTATGAGGGATGGTTCGGTCTGTTCGCACCCAAGGACACCGACGATGCGATCATCGATCGGATCGCGCAGGCGACGCGGCTCGCCATGGCCGATACGGCGCTTCTGGCGAGCTATCGCGCCCAGGGCATGGAGCCGGACAACGATTCAGGCCCGGACAAATTCCAGCGCATCGTCGAGGCCACATCCGCAAGCCTCGCGCCCCTGATCAAATCGATCGGGCTGAGCAATTTGTGAGGCCGCTCAGCCGTCGGCGCGCGTAACGATGCGCGCCGACAGCGTGACGAGGCCCATCAGCACAGCCAGGAGCCAGAACGCCATCGGCAATCCACCAAGACGTGCGACGAAGCCGACACCGGCGGGGCCGACGAGAACGCCGGCGTAGCCGGCGGTCGTGATCGCCGCGACGGCGAGCCCCGTGGGCATCACCGTCTGCCTCGCCGCCCGGCGGAACAGCACCGGCACGAGGTTCGATGCGCCGAGGCCGATCAGCAAAAAGCCGGCTACGGCGACCGCCACGACGGGAGCGGTGAGCAGGACCACGAAACCCGCGAACGCAATCAGGCTGCCCCAGACCAATGTCGTGCGGTCTCCGATGCGTGCGACGACGGCGTCGCCGCCGAGCCGCCCGATCGTCATCGCGACCGAGAACACGATATAACCGATCCCGCCTTGCGCTTCGGAAACGAGACCCGCGCCGATGACGAGCAGCGCGCCCCAATCGAGCATCGCGCCTTCGACGAGGAAGGTGATGGCGCAAAGCAGCGCGAGCAGGAGCACGGCGCCATGCGGCAGCACGAACAACGGCCCCTCCTGCACCTGCACGGAGCGAAGCAGCCGCGGCCAGGCCGCCAGCGTCGCGATCAGCATCAGGACGGAGCAGATCAGTGTGCAGGCGAGCGCACCGAGTTGCAGCGAGAGCAGTGCGGTCATGAGCGCGGCCCCGGCGAAGCCGCCGATGCTGAACAGCGCGTGGAAGCCGGACATCAGCGGACGTCCCGCGGCGCGCTCCACCTCAACCGCGTGAATGTTCATGGCGACGTCGATGGAGCCAAGCGCGGCGCCAAATGCGAGCAGTGCCAGCGCCAGCGTCATGGGCGAGCTCGCGATTGTCAGCAGAGGCAGGACCAGGGCAAGACCGAGCCCGCCCGCAATGATGATCGGCTTGCTGCCATAGCGCGCGCTCAGCACGCCCGTCAGAACCATCGCGACGACCGAGCCGATGCCGAGGCTGAGCAGGAGCAGTCCGAGGATGCCGTCGTCGACGGCGAGCCGCGCCTTCGCGAACGGCACCAGCGGTGCCCAGCACGCGATGCCGAAGCCCGCGACGAGGAAGGCAAGCCTGGTCGCAAGGCGTGTCGCTGGCCTGTCGGCAGAAGACATGGGAACTCCGGGAGGGGGAATCAGGGGCAGGGGCAATCGACAAGCCGCGCAATTGTTGCGTCTTTATGTCCGCGGCAGACTCGGATTGTCGCAGGCGGCCCGTGGGGTGGCCGCAAGCGGACACACAGGCCCTTCGCTCGCCACCGGCATCTCAGCGGCGCCGGTGGGCTGCGCCGTCAGACGAAACACCCTGACAGCCCGACCTGCGCCGGTGTCAAGCCGTGCGCGCAAAAATATTCCACTTTACCGAAATTCGGAAATGGCGTATGTGTCGGTCATCCCGGCTCATCCTTGAGGGGCGATCTCGTTGTCGTCTTGACTGCGAGCCGGGTTGCGATGGACGCGGCAGCGTCGGCACGAGAGGTGCGGGCAGGGCGGGTAGTCCCTGTGAGCCCGTGGCCACGTGCGGACGAGCGGCGCTGTGAAGTTCGTCTCGTCGGTATTTCGATGGCTACGTGCACGATGCCGTCGAACCCTGCGGCGAAATGACGAATGCGCGTACGGCAAAACCGTGTGGTCCTGGCCGTCGTTGCTACGGTCAAGCTTTCGCGGAGGTGTGTGCGAGCCCAACCGGGCAGACAGCATCATCCAATTCGCGAGGCGAGGGAGGCCAGAAGGAAAGTTCGGCTCCCGGGAGAGCACGGCATAAGCCGTCCAACCATCGCGCAGGGAAGGCCGAGTGATTGGCTACACCTGTATGCTGCTGTGCGGTTTTCCTGCGTGTACTTTTCGCGCAGCGGACCGCGGGTGCCAGCCGGCACCCGGCCTTCCCTGCGCCCTCTTGGACACGAGGGTGGAATGACGAAGCAAAACTCGGGCGAAATGCGCCGCGAGGCTGCGAAGCTGTGTCTGCAATTCAAAATGCTAACTGGAACAGCGGCGCTACCGCCTCATACTCCGTCATTGCGAGCGAAGCGAAGCAATCCAGTCTGCCGCCGCGGCGGGATTCTGGATTGCTTCGCTTCGCTCGCAATGACGATGGGGAGAGAGTGGGGGCGGCACGCCGTTCTAGCCGCCGAGTATCCGCCGACAAGCTTCGACGAACACTTGCGCGCCCGTGACGATGTCGACGTCGGCGGTGTTCTCGGTCCAGTGATGGCTGATGCCGCCGATCGACGGTACGAACAGCATACCCGCGGGCATGACCGTCGCCAGCATCTGCGCGTCGTGGCCGGCGCCGCTGGGCATGCGGACGGACCGTCCGCCGGCAAGGGCCTTGCTCGCGGCTTCGATCGCGTCCTGGATGCCCGCGTTCATCATGGCCGGAGCGCCAGTGCGAATCTTTTCCACGGTGATGGTGCAGGGGCCTTTCGCGCTGGCCTCGTACACCATGCTCCGCAGCAACTCCTCCAGCCGCGCGATAACCGATGGATCGTCGTCGCGGATCTGGAACAGCATTTCGGCTCCCCCCGGAATGATGCTGGGCGCGCCAGGATCGAGCGTGATGCGGCCGGTGGTCCAGACCGTGCGCGGGCCGCTTGTATCAGGGAAACGCTCGTCGATCGCGACGCAGAATTTTGCCAGCGCCAGCCCGGCATCCTTCCGTGCAGCCATGCGGGTGGTGCCGGCGTGATTCTGCTCACCGACGAAATTGATCTGGTATTGCCAGATGCCCACGATGGAGGTGACGACGCCGATCGCAAGGCGACCGCTTTCGAGCGTGTCGCCCTGCTCGATATGCGCTTCCAGATATCCGACATGCCGGCCCGGCTCGGCGGTAATGCGCGGTCGTCCTGCCAGCCCCATGTCGGCGAGTGCCTCCCGCATGCTGCGGCCGCTGGTGCGGTCGCGTGCGGCATCAATGTCGGCCTCGGTCACTTGTCCGACATAGGAGCGCGAACCGAGGAAGTGCCCAAAATGTCCTTCCTCGTCGCACCAGGCGGCAAGTTCGACCGCGCCGTCGAGCGAGGGATCGGCATTGAGCACGCGGGCCGCTTCGAGCGCGTAGACGACGCCGAGCGGCCCGTCGAGCCAGCCGGCGTAGTTCTGGCTTTCGAGATGCGATCCCGCCAGCAGCTTGGGTCCCGGCTTTGCGCTGGTGCCGAAGACATTGCCGATGCCGTCGATCGCCGCGGTGAGGCCCGCGTCGGGCAGCTTCCGCACCAGCCAATCCAGCGAAAGCCTGTGCGGCTCGGAGAAGGTCGGCTTGTGCACGCCGGTCTTGTAGGCGCCGATGGCGCGGAGCGCATTGAGATCGGCGAGAACGCGTATCCCGTTTGCGCGTGAAAAAGTGTCAGGCATGCTCGGCAACCTTCAACGCCTCGGTGCGGATCTCCTCGACCAGCCGTTCCTTCAACTGGACGAATTCGGGCGTGGTCTTGATCTTGTAGGAGCGCGGATGCGGCAGGTCCACGTTGATCTCGGCCTTGATGCGGCCGGGGCGCGCGCTCATGACGATGACGCGGCTGCCGAGGAAGATCGCTTCCTCGATGTCGTGGGTCACGAAGAGCACGGTCTTCTGGTCGCGCTCCCAGATCCCGAGCAGCATTTCCTGCATCAGGGCGCGAGTCTGGTTGTCGAGCGCGCCGAATGGCTCGTCGAGTAGCAGGATCTTGGGGTCATTGGCGAGCGCGCGCGCGATCGCGGTGCGCTGCTGCATGCCGCCGGAGAGCTGCTTTGGCCAATGGTTCTCGAAGCCGGACAGACCGACCTGGCGGATGAAGGCGTCGGCGATCTTGTTTCGCTCCGACTCGGACACCCCACGCTCGCGCAGGCCGAAGGCGATGTTCTCGCGCACCGTCAGCCAGGGAAACAGCGTGTAGGACTGGAACACCATGCCGCGGTCGGCGCCCGGACCGGTGACCTCGCGTCCGTCGAGCACCACGCGTCCGCCGGTCGGGCGATCCAGGCCGGCGACGATGCGAAGCAGCGTGGACTTGCCGCAGCCGGAAGGGCCGAGGATGGTGACGAAGTCGTTGTTGCCGATCACAAGATCGGTCGGCTCCAGTGCCCTCGTTGGGGCGTTGCCGTGGCGCGCGGGAAAGGTCCGCGAGACCTGTTCGATCTTGAGGATCGTCATGCGAGCCTCCAGGGAAACAGCCACGCGTTGAACGCCTTGAACAGGAAGTCCGAGACGAGGCCGATCAGCCCGATCACGATGATGCCGAAGATGATCTGGCCGGTGTTGAGCAGCGCCTGGCTGTCGGTGATCATGTGGCCGATGCCGGAGGAGGAGCCGATCAGTTCGGCGACGATGACATAGGTCCAGGCCCAGCCCAGCACCAGCCGCAGGATCTCGGCGATCTCCGGCGCGGAAGAGGGCAACAGCACGCGGCGGATGATGCCGCGGTCGCTGGCCCCCAGCGTATAGGCGGCCTCGACCAGGTCGCGCCGCGTGGTACCGACGGTGACGGCGATCATCAGGATGATCTGAAACACCGAACCGATGAAGATGACGAGCAGCTTCTGCAGCTCGCCGATGCCGGCCCAAAGGATCAGGAGAGGAATGAAGGCGGAGGCCGGCAAATAGCGCGCAAAAGAGACGAACGGTTCGAGGAACGCCTCGACGGGCTTGTACGCCCCCATCAGCACGCCGAACGGCACCGCGATGATGGCGGCCAGCACGAAGCCGCCGACGACGCGCCAGATTGTCATGCCGATGTCGAACAGGAAGCCCTGTTTGACGATCAGATCGACGCCTTCCTGCACCATGGTCAGCGGGTTGGCGAGGAACACCTTCGACACGTGGCCGCCGAAGGTCGCCCAGGACCAGAGGGCAACGAACACCACGAAGAACGCAAGGCCGTAAGCCACGCGCTGCCTTGACGTCACGGGATCGAGGGGACGCATCAAACTGTCTATCCGGGCGGTGAACAAGTTTGCCGGCCCCGCCGCGAGACGGGGCCGGCGGCTCCTGAGAGATTTACTTGATGTAGCTGGCGTCGAAGAGATCCTCGACCTTCGGCGCGGCCTTGATGATGCCGATCTCCAGCAGGAGGTCGGCAGCCTCCTTGTTGAAGGTCAGGAAATCGCCGGCGAAGAATTGCTGGTTCGCGGCCTTGTCCTGCCAGCGCAGATACTTCGCCGAGTTGCCGAACGCCTCGCCGCTCTGCTTCACGTCGGCACCCATGATCTCGTAGGCCTTGGCCTGGTCCTTGGCGATCATGTCGAGGGCTTCGAAATAGCTGTCGGCGAGCGCCTTGGCGGCCTTCGGGTTCTCGGTGAGGAATTTCGGCGTGCAGCCGAACGTGTCCATGACCATCGGATAGTCGAGCGTGGTCGCGATGATCTTGCCCTTGTCGGGTGCGGCACGAACCGTCGACAGATACGGCTCGTAGGTCATCGCGGCATCGTTCTGGCCGGAGACGAAGGCCTGCGCGGCCGCGGCCGGCTCGAGGTTCACGACGGTGACGTCCTTCACGGACAGGCCGTTCTTCTTGAGCATCCAGGCCAGCGCGAAATAGGGCGAGGTGCCGGGCGCGGAAGCCGCAACCGTCTTGCCCTTCAGATCCTTGATCGCGGCGAGATCGTTGCGCACGGCCATGCCGTCGGCGCCGTAGCTCTTGTCGAGCTGGAAGATCTGCTTGGTCGCGACGCCGTTGGCGTTCCAGGAGATCCAGGTCTCCACGGTCGTTGCCGCGCACTGGACGTCACCGGAGGCGATCGCGAGATGGCGATCCTTCTGCGGAATCTTCTTGATGGTGACGTCCAGGCCGTTCTTCTTGAAGATGCCGGCCTCCTTCGCCAGCGTCAGCGGCGCGAAGCCGGTCCATCCGGAGATGCCGACGCCGACCTTGACGTCGTCCGCGAGCACGGGGGTGGAAGCTGCGAGGGCAATGATTGTCGCAAAAACTTTCGAACTACGCATGATTGTCGTCCTCTTGCCGATCGATGGATTGACGTCCTGTTGATCTTGGTCGGTCCTCCTGGACCCTTGCCCGAAGTGTTGCACGATTTGTGCCGACACGTCCTCTCAGCCTCCCTTGAATCGGGCGACAAGGCGGTGAGAGTCCCCGGGATAGAGCAGCCGCACCGCGGTGATCGTGCGCGCGCTGCGCCAGGTATAGCGGTCGATCACGAGGCAGGGTGCGCCCACGGCGATGTCGAGCGCCTCCGCCGTACGATCGTCCGCGACGATGGCGCTGATCGTATGCTCGGCCTCCGTCCATGGAACATGGTGAAGCAGCCACGAGCCGGGCGGCTCCCGCGAAAAATCCGCGGTCGCTGCATCCGGCACCGACGCGAGATCGATCAGCCTGTCCTCGACGGCGAAAGGCACGTTGTCGGCGCTGTGGCGGCAGGTGATCGCGACCACCTTGGCGGCCTTCTTGACGCCGAGGCGGTCGCGGTCGGCAGCGGTTGCGGCGCGGAGCTTGCGGCCGATCAGCTCGTAGCCGTAAGCACGCCCGAGCGCGGTGATCTCGGCGCGCATGTCCGCGATCTTGAGCACGGCGGACTGATGTTGCGGCCGGCGGACGAAAGAGCCGGCACGTCGCCGCCGCTCGATCAGGTCGGCTTGGGCGAGCTCCGAGAGCGCCTTGTTCACGGTCATGCGCGAGCAGCCGTAACGCGCGACCAGTTCGTGCTCGAACGGGATGCGATGTCCGGGCGGCCACTCGCCGGTCAGAATGCGGTTCTCGATATCGGCGCGAATCCGTTTGTAGAGCGTGAGCTGGTCGGTCGTATCAGTCGCGAGACTCATGCAACGAGCCTCCGCACCGATGCGTTGAAGTGTTCGCGCGCGGCCTGGCGCAGTCTGTGCCGGCCGCCTTCGACGACCTTGTCGCCACCGGCCCAGACGCAATCGACCGCACCGCTGCCCGCAGCAAAGATCCAGCCGTCGATGGCGGCGTCGCGCACGCGCCCCGCCAGCGAGGGATGCGAGATGTCGAGCGTGACGATGTCGGCGCGCGCACCTGGCGTGAGACCGACTGACATCTGTGCCAGTGCCCGCGCGCCGCCTGCAAGCGCATGATCGAACAGGGCGCGTCCCGTCGAGCGGCCTGCACCGGCAGAGAGCACGTTGCGCTCGCGATGCTTGAGCCGTTGGCCATATTCGAGCTGGCGCAGCTCGTCGGCGACGCCGACCAGCACATTGGAATCCGTGCCGACGCCAAAGGCACCGCCGGCACCGACGAATTCGCGAGCCGGGAAAATGCCGTCGCCAAGGCTTGCCTCGGTGATAGGGCAGAGGCCGGCGACCGCGCCGATCCTGGCGAAGGCGCGGACTTCCTCGTCCGTGGTGTGGGTGGCGTGAATGAGGCACCAGCGTTGATCGACGGGTGCGTGCTCCAGCAACCATTGCACCGGACGTCGCCCGGACCACGCCAGGCAATCCTCGACTTCCTTCACCTGCTCGGCGGCATGAATGTGCACCGGTCCGCCGTCCGCGAGCGGAATGATCGCGGCAAGCTCGGCCGGCGTCACAGCGCGCAAGCTGTGCGGCGCGATGCCGATATTCGCGCCCGGCAATTGCTCAATCGCCTTGCGCGAGGCAGCCATCAGCGCGGAAAATTGGTCAACCGTACAGATGAAGCGGCGCTGGCGGGCATGCGGTGCTGCGCCCCCAAATGAGCCATGCGCATAGAAACTCGGCAGCAACGTCAGCGCAATACCCGAGGCTTCGGCGGCCTGCGCGATGCGTGCGGCCATTTCGCCGATGTCGGCGTAGAGCGAGCCGCCGCGATCATGATGTAGATAATGGAATTCGCCGACGCGGGTAAAACCCTGCTCCAGCATCTCGACATAAAGCAGTGTCGCGACCGCTGCGACGTCGTCAGGCGTCATCGACAGCGCGAAGCGGTACATCGTCTCGCGCCAGGTCCAGAAGGTGTCGGTGCTATCGCCGCGCAGTTCTGCAAGTCCCGCCATGCCGCGCTGGAAGGCGTGGCTGTGCAGGCTCGAAAGTCCCGGAAGCGCGATTTCGTGGCGTTCGTCGCCGGAGCCCGGGGCCACACCCGGCGTCACCTCGTCGATCGCGCCGGCGGTAATCACCACCTGCACGTCATTGGCCCAGCCCGAGGGCAGGAGCGCGGAGGCGAAATGCAGTCGTGTCATGTTTCCATGCCGGCTGGACAGAACCGCGACACGATTATATGTCTAGACATATAAGTCAAGCATCCCAGGGCGCAGGGGCATCCGCGAAGGGACAGTTGCATGGCAGAGCGCTTCGACCGGATCTGGCATAACGCCCGGCTCGCCACGATGCGGGCCGATCGTCCCGATCTCGGCGAGATCGGGCACGGTGTGATCGCCGCGCGCGGCGGCCGTATCGTCTATGCGGGTGCGCAGACCGATTTTCCGGCGAGTGCCGATGCAGCCGACCGGATCGATTGCGAAGGGCGTTGGATCACGCCCGGTCTCGTCGATTGTCACACCCATCTGGTCTATGGCGGCAACCGCGCCCATGAATTCGAGTTGCGCCTGAAGGGCGCGAGCTACGAGGAGATCGCGTGCGCCGGCGGCGGCATCGTCTCGACGGTGGCCGCGACGCGCAAGGCAAGCGAGGCCGAACTCACAGCAAGCGCGCTGCCGCGGCTCGATGCGCTGATTGGCGAGGGTGCCACCACGGTCGAGATCAAGTCCGGCTACGGCTTGGACACCGAGACCGAGATGCGGCAGCTGGCCGCCGCGCGGAGCCTCGGCCGTCAGCGGTCGGTTGCGATCCGCACATCCTTCCTCGGCGCGCATGCGCTGCCGCCAGAGGCCGATGGCGACAAGGATCGCTACATCGATCTCGTCTGCAAAGAGATGTTGCCTGCGGTCGCGAAGGCGGGCCTCGCTGATGCCGTCGATGCCTTCATGGAGGGGATCGCATTTTCCGGGGAACAGACGGCGCGGGTGTTCGAGACGGCGGGGCAGTTTGGACTGCCGGTCAAGCTGCATGCCGACCAGCTCTCGAATCTCGGCGGCGCTGCGCTCGCCGCAAAATTCTCGGCGCTATCGGCCGATCACCTCGAGCACACCGACGAAGCCGGTGCAGCGGCGATGGCAAGAGCTAAAACGGTGGCCGTGCTGCTGCCCGGCGCCTTCTACTTCATCCGCGAGACGCAAAAGCCTCCGGTCGAGGCGTTCCGCAAGCACGGCGTTGCCATGGCGCTCGCGACCGACTGCAATCCGGGCAGCTCGCCGCTAACTTCGCTCCTGCTCGCCATGAACATGGGCGCGACGCTGTTCCGGATGAATGTGGCCGAATGCCTTGCCGGTGTCACCCGCGAAGGCGCGCGAGCGCTCGGCGTGCTCCATGATACCGGCACGCTTGAGGCCGGCAAATGGTGTGATCTCGCGATCTGGGACATCGATCGCCCCGCCGAGCTGGTCTACCGCATCGGCTTCAATCCGCTGCACCGCCGGGTTTGGAGGGGACAATGACGGAGCCGGGCGCGGCGATCGTCGTCAAACCGGGAACGGTCAGCCTCGATGATCTCGCGCGCGTGATCGAAGGCGCATCTGTCGTTCTCGATCCCGCGTTCTGGCCGCGCGTCGACGCGGCCGCGGAGATCGTTGCAAGGGCTGCGCGAGCCGATGCTCCCGTGTACGGGATCAACACCGGCTTCGGCAAACTTGCCTCGAAGCGGATTCCGCCTGATCAGACCGCGCTGCTCCAGCGCAATCTCATCGTCTCGCATTGCTGCGGCGTCGGCGCGGCGACCCCCGAGCCGATCGTCCGCCTGATGATGGCGCTGAAAATCGTCTCGCTCGGGCGCGGCGCCTCTGGCGTGCGCCGCGAGGTGATCGAGCAGTTGCAGGCCATGCTGGCGCGGCGCGTCTCACCGCTGGTGCCGCAGCAAGGTTCGGTCGGCGCTTCCGGCGATCTCGCGCCGCTCGCGCATATGACCGCTGTGATGATCGGCGAAGGGCAGGCGATCGTCGACGGCAAGACGGTGTCGGGCAGCGAGGCGCTAGCGGCCGCCGGCATCGTGCCGCTGACATTGGGGCCCAAGGAAGGGCTCGCGCTGATCAACGGCACGCAGTTCTCGACAGCCTACGCCGTCTCCGGCGTGCTGCGTGCATTTCGCCTGGCTCGCGCCGCGCTCGTCACCGGCGCACTGTCGGTCGATGCGGCGATGGCCTCGACAGCGCCGTTCCGCCCCGAGATCCAGGCGCTACGCGGTCATCCCGGCCAGATCGCGGCCGCGGCAACCTTGATGGCGCTGCTCGACGGCAGCGACATCCGCCTGTCGCATCTCGAAGGCGACGAGCGCGTGCAGGATCCCTATTGCCTGCGCTGCCAGCCGCAGGTCGCGGGCGCTGCGCTCGACCTCATCGTGCAGGCGGCGCGGACGCTGGTCGTCGAGGCCAATGCCGTCACCGACAATCCGCTCGTGCTGGTCGAGACCGGCGAGATCGTCTCCGGCGGAAATTTCCATGCCGAACCGGTGGCCTTTGCCGCGGATACCATCGCGCTGGCGCTGTCGGAGATCGGTGCGATCAGCGAGCGGCGCATCGCGACGCTGGTCGATCCCGCGCTCAATTTCGGCCTGCCGCCGTTCCTCACCCCCGATCCCGGTATCAATTCCGGCTTCATGATCGCCGAGGTGACGGCGGCCGCGCTCTATGCCGAGAACAAGCAGCGCGCTTCTGCCTGCTCGATCGACTCGACGCCGACCAGTGCCAACCAGGAAGACCATGTCTCCATGGCCGCGCATGCCGCGCGGCGGCTGTCGGACATGGCCGACAATCTCGCCACCATCCTGGGCATCGAGCTGCTGGTCGCCGCCCAGGGCATCACGCTGCGCGCGCCGCATGCAACCAGCGCGCCGCTCGCTGCCGTCATCGCCGCACTGCGCGAGCAGGTGCCGGCGCTCGGCGACGACCGCTACATGGCCGGCGATCTCGCCAAGGCTGCAGCGCTGGTCGAGGCCGACGCGCTGCCGGCTGCGGCGCTCGCCGTACTTTCAACTGACCCGTTTCCGACGCTTGCCTGACGAGGTGTTCCGCATGAACCGCCGACTGGACAATGACCGCACCATCCGCGCGCCCCGCGGCAGCGAAATCAGCGCCAAGAGCTGGTTGACGGAAGCTCCCTTGCGCATGCTCATGAACAATCTCGATCCGGACGTTGCGGAACGTCCGAGCGAGCTCGTCGTCTATGGCGGCATCGGTCGCGCCGCGCGTGACTGGGAGAGCTTTGACCGGATCATTGCGGCCTTGCGCAAGCTCGAAGCCGACGAGACGCTGTTGATCCAATCCGGCAAGCCGGTCGGCGTGTTCCGCACCCATGCCGACGCGCCGCGCGTCCTGATCGCGAACTCCAACATCGTGCCGCACTGGGCGACGCTCGATCACTTCAACGAGCTCGATCGCAAGGGCCTGATGATGTACGGCCAGATGACGGCCGGCTCCTGGATCTATATCGGCAGCCAGGGCATCGTGCAGGGCACCTACGAAACCTTCGTTGAAGTTGGCCGCCGCCACTATGGCGGTAGCCTCGCCGGCAAATGGATTCTGACCGCCGGTCTCGGCGGCATGGGCGGCGCGCAGCCGCTGGCGGCGACCATGGCGGGGGCCTCGATGCTGGCGGTCGAATGCCAGCCGAGCCGCATCGAGATGCGGCTGCGCACCGGTTATCTCGATCGCCAGGCCGCGACGCTCGACGAGGCGCTTGCGATCATGGCGGAGGCGGCGAAGACGAAGAAGGCGGTCTCGGTCGGCCTGCTCGGCAATGCCGCAGAGATTTTTCCCGAGCTGGTCCGCCGTAGTGTCAGGCCCGACATCGTCACCGACCAGACCAGCGCGCACGATCCGATCAACGGCTATTTGCCGAAGGGCTGGACACTCGCGGAGTGGGAAGCCAAGCGCACCGCCGATCCAAAATCCGTGGAGCGCGCCTCGAAAACTTCTATGGTTGAGCACGTCCAGGCCATGCTGGATTTCCATGGGCAAGGCATCCCGACACTCGACTACGGCAACAACATCCGCCAGATGGCGCAGGACATGGGCCTGAAGAATGCCTTCGATTTTCCCGGCTTCGTCCCCGCCTATATCCGTCCCTTGTTCTGCCGTGGCGTCGGGCCGTTCCGCTGGGCTGCGCTGTCGGGCGATCCCGAGGACATCTTCAAGACCGACGCCAAGGTCAAGGAGCTGATGCCTGACGACAAGCATCTGCACAACTGGCTCGACATGGCCAGGGAGCGCATCAAGTTCCAGGGCCTGCCGGCGCGGATCTGCTGGGTCGGGCTTGGCGATCGCGATCGCCTGGGCCTTGCCTTCAACGAGATGGTGGCGCGCGGCGAATTGAAGGCACCCATCGTGATCGGCCGCGATCATCTCGACAGCGGCTCGGTGGCGAGCCCCAACCGCGAAACCGAAGCGATGAAGGACGGGTCTGACGCCGTGTCCGACTGGCCCTTGCTCAACGCGCTGCTCAATTGCGCCAGCGGCGCGACCTGGGTATCGCTGCATCACGGCGGCGGGGTCGGCATCGGCTATTCCCAGCATGCCGGCATGGTGATCGTCGCCGACGGTACGCCGGAAGCGGCAAAGCGGATTTCGCGCGTGCTCTGGAACGATCCCGCCAGCGGCGTCATGCGTCACGCCGACGCGGGTTACGACACAGCGATCGAATGCGCCCGCGACAAAGGGCTCGATCTGCCGAGCCTGACGAAGTAGCCAGGCTCAGTCGCGCGCCAGGAGCCTCGGCATGGTCGTCTTCGCGCCGTCCATGAAGGTCTGAACTGCATCGCGGACGATCGCGTCGAGATCGGCCGGGATCGGCGTCGCGTAGATGAATTTGCGGATCGCGAGATAGAAAATGCGGCCGTGGAGGCCCCAGAACAGCTCGGTCTCGCGCTCGCCGAGCGGATGTGTCTTTGCTTCGGGCAGTTTCAGGTCGTGGCGCAGCTCGCCGGCCGCCGGCTCGATGATCTCGCGCCTGATGATGTCGAGATAGCGGCCGGTGATGCCGAATGACTTCATGCCGGAGAAGACGAAGATCCGCACCCAATTGTACTCGAACACGCGTTCGACATAGTCGAGATAGAAGCGCGTCAGCCGGGCCTCCAGCGATAGCGAGCGGTCGCGGATCATCGGACCCCAATCGGGCGACCAGCGGCTGAGATAAACCTCCTGGTAGACACGCTCGATCAGCGCTTCCTTGCTCGGGAAGTGGCGATAGATCGCGGAGTGCGTGATGCCCAGGCGCTTGGCGAGCTCGCGCGTCTGCCCCTCGAAGCCGCGCTCGGCGAAGAAGCGGATTGCCTCGTCCAGGATTGCGCGCTCGCGGTCGGCCGCACGCATGTTGCGGCGCTTTGGCGCGGACTTGCTGCCTGTCTCGGCCCGCTTCCGGGCCGGTCGCTTCGTCTTCTGCGCTTTTCGGGCCATTTCGTCGCTGAATCGCACGTCCAGTTGTCTTCATAGCCCAACGCGCATTTGTAACCAAATGGTCATTTCCTGTTGACCGGCTTCCGGGGGCGTGTCAGGATTTTGAGACCAGATGGTTACAAATCTGGCGTCCCGGCTGATGAGCCGAGGGATTCGAGGAAACGGCGGTGAAGGCGAGGGCTTTCAGCTATTTTCGCGCTGCGACGATCGACCAGGCGTTGCACGCTCACGCGCGCGCCGGCGACGATGCGCGTTTCATTGCCGGCGGCCAGAGCCTCGTGCCGGCATTGTCGCTGCGGCTGCAGGCGCCACGGCTGCTGATCGATATCACCCATATTGCCGAGCTGCGCGGCGTCAGGCGTGAAGGCGCATTCTTACGCATCGGCGCGCTGACGCGCCATTGCGAGATGCTGAGCGAGCCGCTGATCGCCGAATTCGCGCCGCTGTTGCGTGCGGCTGCGCCCTTCGTCGCCCATCCCGCGATCCGCAACCGCGGCACGTTCGGCGGCAGTGTCGCGCACGCCGATCCGGCTTCCGAATTTCCGGCGATGACGCTGGCGCTCGGTGCTGAGATCGAGATTGTCGGCCCTTCCGGCAGCCGGCGCGTCAAGGCCGACGACTTCTTCGTCGACCTGTTCGAGACGGCTTTGCAGCCCGGTGAGCTGATCACCGCGGTCTTCGTCCCGCTGTTCAAGGCCGATCAGCGCTTTGCATTTGACGAATTGGCCCGGCGACGCGGGGACTATGCGTTAGTCGGTTGCGGTATGCTCGCGACCTGCACCGGCGACCGTATCGACGACATACGGATCTCGTTCTTTTCCGTCGGCAACACGCCGACGCGGGTGAAGGGAACAGAGGCTGCGCTCATCGGTTCGAGCCTTGGTGCTGAACGCATCGCCGCAGCGCAGGCCGCGCTCGAAGGTGATCTCGCACCACCTGAAGGCGACGAGGTGCCGCCGGCGATGCGGCTCCATCTCGCCCGCGTACTGCTCGGACGCATGCTCGGACGTCTCGGAGCGGGCGCATGATCGGCTTCGACGAATCCCTTCTGGATGATGCGGACGAGACCGTGCGCGTTCGCTTCACCATCAACGGCCGCAAGGTCGCCTGCGAGGTCGCGCCGCGCGAGACGCTGGTCGATTGCCTGCGCAACGTGCTCGAGCTGACAGGCACGCATGCCGGCTGCGAGATGGGCGCCTGCGGCGCGTGTCTTGTGCAGCTCGACGGCCGGGCCGTGCACGCCTGCCTGATGTTCACGGTGCAGGCTGACGGCGCCAGGATTGATACGATCGAAGGGCTCACCGAGAGCGGCGTAATCGCCGACCTCCAGGCCGAATTCCACCGCCGCAACGCTCTGCAATGCGGCTTTTGCACCCCGGGCATGCTGGTCAACGCCCACGAACTCCTCTCGCAGGTGACGCGGCCCAGCCGTGAGGACATTCGCGATGCGCTGTCGGGCAATTACTGCCGCTGCACCGGCTATGAAGCGATCGTCGATGCGATCGACGCCGTGGCAAAAGCGCGAATCGAAAGCGGAGGCCCGACATGAGCGCGCCGCTGACCTCGCTCGATCGCCCGAATTCCTATATCGGCCGCTCCGTGCCGCGCCCGAACGCCAAGCGGCTGCTCGCCGGGCGCGGGCGCTATGTCAGCGATCTCAGGCTGCCGCGGATGCTGTATGCCGCGTTCGTGCGCAGCCCGCATTCGCATGCGAAGATCATCTCCATCGATGCCGGGCGGGCGAGCGCGCTCGAAGGCGTGCATCTCGTTGCGACCGGTGCCGATCTCGCAAAGATCTGCACGCCCTGGACCGGCACGCTCGACCATTTCAAGGGCATGACCTCGGCACCGCAATTGCCGCTGCCGCTCGACCGCGTGGTCTGGGCCGGGCAGGCGGTGGTTGCAGTCGTTGCCGAGAGCCGTGCGATCGCCGAGGATGCGCTGGAGCTGATCGAGATCGACTACGAGGACCTTCCCATCGTCGCCGATATCGACAGCGCGCGTGAGGCCGGCGGGCCGCTGATCAATCCTGGCAGTGCCAACAACGTCTGCTTCCGTAGCCAGCTCGACAACGGCAGCGTCGACGACGCCTTTGCACATGCGGCCCATGTGGTGGAAGAGGAATTCTGTTTCGGACGCCATACCGCCGTGACCCTGGAGCCGCGCGCCATCATCGCCGACTATGATCCCGCAGCAGGTGCGCTCACCGTGCACCACGCGACACAGACGCCGTATCAATTCCAGGACCTCTATTCGCGCCACTACGGCCTCCCGGAGGCGCGCGTACGCGTGATCGCGACCGATATCGGTGGCTCCTTCGGGATGAAGCTGCATGTCTATCACGAGGACATGGCCGTGGTCGGCCTTTCGATCCTGCTCGGCCGTCCCGTCAAATACGTCGCCGACCGCATCGAATCCTTCGTCTCCGACATCCAAGCCCGCGACCACCGCGTCCGCGCCCGGATGGCTCTTGATGGCAAGGGCGAGATCCAGGCGATGGACGTGCTCGACCTGACCGGGATCGGGGCGTTTTCGAGCTATCCGCGTACAAGCGTGGTGGAGGGCAACCAGGTCATCCGCCTGATTGGCGCGCCCTATCGCTTCAAGAATTACCGCGCGACGCTCGAGGTGATCTTCCAGAACAAGGTGCAGACCAGCCAGTATCGCGCGGTCGGCCATCCCATCGCCTGCGCCGTCACGGAGCGGCTGGTCGACATGGCCGCGGTGAAGGTCGGTCTCGACCCCTTCGCGATCCGAGCGCAGAATTTGATCGCCGATGATGCTTATCCGCAGACCTCGCCGACCGGCTACCGCTTCGAGGCGCTGTCGCATCAGGCCTGCCTGAAGCGGCTGCACGAGATGATGGATTATGATGCGCTGCGCTCCGAGCAGGCAGAGTTGCGCAAGGGCGGCGTCTATCGCGGGATCGGCATCGCGGCCTTTGTCGAGATCACCAATCCAAGTCCCGCGTTCTATGGCGTTGGCGGAGCCCGTATCTCCTCGCAGGACGGTGCGATCGTCAGCCTGACGCCATCAGGCGAAGTGCGCTGCCTTATCTCGGTCACCGAGCAGGGGCAGGGCACCGAGGCGATCATCAGTCAGATCGTCGCGGATCAGCTCGGCGTCGCACAGGAGCACGTCAAGGTCATCACCGGCGATACCGAGGTGACGCCGCATGGCGGGGCGACCTGGGCCTGCCGTGGCGCCGGCATCGGCGGCGAGACCGCGCTCCAGGCTACGCGCGCGCTCAGGCGCAACATCCTGGAAATTGCCGCGCTCATCCTCCAGGAGCAGCCATCGGCACTCGACATCATCGATGGCGAGGTCGTCGATGCCGGCACGCGAAATCAGCGGATGCCGGTCTCCGAGATCGCGCGCATTGCGTATTTCCGTTCCGATACGCTGCCGCCGGGCACGCAGGCTCAGCTCACCGTGAGCCAGCACTTCGCGCCACAGGGCTATCCTTTCGCCTTCACCAACGGCATCCAGGGCTGTTCGCTGGAGGTCGACGTCGAGACCGGCTTCATCAAGATGTTGAAGCATTTCATCGTGGAGGATTGTGGCCGGGTCATCAATCCGATGCTGGTGGACGAGCAGCTCCGCGGCGGCATCGTGCAAGGACTGGGCGCGGCGCTGTTCGAGGAATGCCGCTACAGCGAGACCGGCCAGCTCGTGAACGGCTCGCTCGCCGACTACCTCGTCCCGATGCCGATGGAGATGCCTGACATCGTCATCGCCCATATCGAGACACCGACCGCCGACACGGAGCTTGGCGCCAAGGGATGCGGCGAGGCGGGGACGGCCGCGGCGTCGGCCTGTGTACTGAACGCCGTCAACGATGCGCTCACACCGTTCGATGCGACCATCAACTCTATCCCGATCACGCCCTCAAAAGTCCTGAAAGCCCTGAAGCGATTCTAGAAAAAAGATAGTTGGAGGAAATGATGCCTAAGTTCGGTCCGACCTCGAAAATATCCCGCCGCACCGCGCTCGCCGGTCTCTCGGCAAGCGCGGCACTGCTCGCCATGCCGCGGCTCGGCCGCGCCGCGGACGAAACGATCCGCATCGGCTTTCCAACCCCGCTGACCGGCCCGTTCGCCGCGGAAGCGCGCGACCAGGTCAAGTGCGCCGAGCTTGCGGTCAAGCTCGCCAACGACAAGGGCGGCATCGGCGGCCGAAAGGTCGAGCTGCTGGTGCGCGACGACAAGCTCAATGCCGGTGAGGCCGCGACCCGTACGCTGGAGCTGATCGAGAAGGACAAGGTTCATGCCGTGGTCGGCGCGCTCTCCAGCGCTGTGCAACTCGCGGTCAACGAAGTCACCCGCGCCCGCGGCGTGATCTACGTTTCGATCAGCCAGTCCGACACCATCAACGAGGCCAAGGATTTCAGTAAATTCACCTTCCATGAAGCGCTGAACCCGCACATGACGACCGCCGCCGTGGCACGGCAGACCCTGAAGAAGGGCATGAAGGTTGCCCATCTCGTCGCCGATTATGCCTACGGCCACGAGATGCTGCGCGGCTTCAAGCGCGCGCAGGCAGCGATCGGCGCGGACAATGTCGGCGAGATCCTGCATCCGTTTGGCGCTGCCGACTATTCCACCTTCATGCCGCGCCTGATGTCGATGCGGCCGGACGTGCTCTGCATCTCCAATTTCGGCCGCGACCAGGCCAATGCGATCAAGCAAGCGGTGGACTTCGGCGTCAAGCAGCAGATGAAGATCGTCGTGCCGGTGATCCTGCACAACCAGCGGCTCGCGGTCGGCCCCGACGTGTTCGAGGGCGTGGTCGGCGGCGCCAACTATTATTGGGGCCTGGAGACGCAAAGCAAGTCCGCCGCCGCTTTCAACAGCGCCTTCAAGGCAGCCAATGGCGGCGCGATCCCGACCGATTACGGCGCCTACGGCTATTCCGGCGTCGGATCGCTTTTGCAGGCCATGCAAACCGCGGGTGGCACCGATACGGACAAGGTGATCGATGCCCTGGAGAAGCTGCAATACGACCTGACCAAGGGTCCGCAGCATTACCGCAAATGCGACCACCAGTCGGTGCAGCCAGTGCTGGTGCTGGAGTCCAAAAAGAAGTCCGCCATGGCCAACGACAACGATCTGTTCGCCATTCTCGCCAACGACACGGGTTCCGACGACATGCTGCGCAGTTGCAGCGAGCTGGGCCACGCGACCTGAAGCCTGGGCAATGGACCTGTCGCTGATCATCATGCAGCTTCTTTCCGGGATCGCCCTTGGGGCGGTCCTGGTGATCACTGCGCTTGGACTGACGATCGTGTTCGGCATGCTCGGGGTGGTCAATTTCGCCCATGGCGCGCTGTTCATGATCGGGGCCTATGCGGGGCTGTATCTGGCGTCTCTCACCGGAAGCTTCTGGTGGGGATTGCTGCTCGCTCCCATCCTGATCGGCGGCTTCGGCATGCTGATCGAGTTCGTCCTGATCCGCAGGCTCTATGGGCGCTCGATCGACGATCCGCTGCTGCTCACTTTCGGCCTCAGCTACATCCTGGTCGAGGGCGTGCGGATCGTGTTCGGCAGCGACGGCATCCCGTTTCCGACCCCGCCGCAGCTGATCGGTGTGCTCGATCTCGGCATCGGATTCTTCCCGCGCTACCGCCTGTTCGTCATTGCGCTGGTGGCGGTGGTGCTCCTGGTGCTCTGGCTGACGCTGGAGAAGACCCGAATCGGCTTGATCGTGCGCGCGGGGGCCCGCGATCCCACCATCATGCAGGTGCTCGGTGTCGACATCGGCCGGGTCTGGGTCGCGATCTTCGGGCTCGGCGTTGGGCTGGCCGCGCTCGGGGGCGTGCTCGCGGGTCCCATGCGCAGCGTCAATCCGGAGATGGGATCGCTGGTGCTGGCGGAAGCCTTCGTGGTGACCGTGATCGGCGGCCTCGGGTCGATCGTCGGGGCGGTGGTCGCAGGCCTCATGGTCGGCATCTCCATCAGCCTGGTCGCGCTGTTCGCGCCGGAGATGGCAACCATCGTTATGTTCGCGCTGATGGCTGTGGTGCTGCTGATCCGCCCGCAAGGTCTGTTCGGCGTCAGAGGGAGGACGGCGTGACGTCACCATCGGGCGGCGAAGCGGTCGCCAAGAGCACCTCCAGCGGGCTCGGCCGGCTTCTCGACCAACGCGTGTTGCTCTCCATCGCGGTGCTGGCCGTGTTGCCCTGGCTGCTGCCGTCCCAGGCGCTGGCCGTCAATGTCCTGATCTACGGCGTCGTCGTAATGGGCTACAATCTGCTGTTCGGCTACACCGGGCTATTGTCGTTCGGCCAGGCCGCCTTCTTTGGTGCGGGCGCCTACTTCACGGGTATCGCGATCGGCCGTTACGGCGTGCCCTGGTTCGCAGCGGTGCCGATCGCTGTTCTCCTCAGTACCGGCCTCGCCGCCGCGATCGGCATCGTCTCCACGCGCACCCGCGGCATCTACTTCTCCATGGTAACACTCGCGCTGGCCCAGCTCGTCTATTACGTGGCGCTCCAGGCCTCGTCGTTCACCGGTGGCGAGAACGGGCTGCGCGGCTTTACTGTCGATCGCGTCAGCCTGTTCGGCCTCTCCGTCAATTTCCTCGATCCGGTCAACAAATATTATGTGTTGATGGCCTTCGCCGCATTGGCGATGTGGTTCCAGTCGCGCATCCTGAACTCGCCCTTCGGGGCCGTGATCGAGGCAATCCGCGAGAACGAGCAGCGGGCGCGGGCCTGCGGCTATGACGTCGAGCGCAGCAAGCTGATCGTGTTCATGCTGTCGGGCGCGATCTCCTCGCTCGGTGGCTGCATGCTGGCGCTACATCTGTCGATCGTGCCGCTCGACATCTTGCACTACCAGACCTCGGGCATGATCGTGATGATGGTGCTGCTCGGCGGCGCGCGCAGCTTCTTCGGGCCGTTCGTCGGCGCGGCGGCGTTCCTGATCCTGGAGGACGTCATCTCGGTCTGGACCCCACACTGGCAGCTCTTCGTCGGTGCGATCTTCGTCCTGTTCGTGCTGTTCCTCCCCAAGGGCATCTGGGGCACGCTGCTCGACACATTGGGTGTCGGAAAGGCGCGGCCATGAGCGGCGAATTGCTTCGTGCCGAGGGGATCGGCAAGCACTTCGGCGGCTTCGTCGCGCTCGAAGGCATCACCGTGTCTTTTGCGGCCGGACAGCTTACCTCGATTATTGGGCCGAACGGCGCCGGTAAGAGCACGTTCTTCAACATCCTCTCCGGCGCGCTGACACCGACGTCAGGCAAGCTGCATTTCAGAGGACGCGAGCTGAACGGTCTGCCGCAGCATCGGTTCGTGCATCAGGGCATCTCGCGCTCGTACCAGATCACAAACATCTTCCCGGACCTGTCCGTGCACGAGAACGTCCGCGTGGCAGCGCAGGCATTGACCGTGAGCTACGACATCTGGCGCAACCGCGCCCGACTTACAGAACTCAATGCCCGCGCCGATGTTGCACTCGACGCAGTCGGGCTGCTGGGCAGGCGCGCCGAATTGGCCAAGTTCCTGTCGCATGGCCAGCAGCGCGCGCTGGAGATCGCGATCGCGTTGGTCTCGGAGCCTGAGTTGCTTCTGCTCGACGAGCCGACCGCCGGCATGGGGCCGGAAGAGACAAAGGACATGGTCGCGCTGCTCGAACGACTCGCCGAGAAGCGCACCGTGCTTCTCGTCGAGCATAAGATGAAGATGGTGCTGGGCCTATCCAAGCGCGTCGTGGTGCTGCATCATGGGCGCCTGCTTGCGGACGGCGCGCCCGATGAGATCAGGAGCAATCCGGAGGTCCGCCGGGTCTATCTCGGACAGAGTGAAGGTTATGGCTGAGACCGCACTGCTCGAAATCAGGGATCTCCACGCCTGGTATGGCGCGAGCCACGTCCTTCACGGCATTTCCTTGCATGTCCAGCCCGGCGAGGTCGTTGCCCTTGTGGGTCGCAACGGAGCCGGGAAGACCACCACGCTGCGGTCGATGATGGGCCTGATGCCCAAGGCGACAGGTCGCGTGCGCTTTGCGGGCCGGGAGCTTTTGCAGCTGCGCGCCCATCAGCGCTTCCATCTCGGCCTGGCTTACGTTCCCGAGGAGCGCCGCATCGTCCCCGGTCTCTCCGTGCGCGAGAACCTTCGTCTCGGCCTCGTCGCGGCAGGAAGCGACATCGATGAGCGCGTCGCGATCGACGAGATCGCCGAGACTTTTCCGCGCCTGAAGGAGCGTCTCGACCAGGAGGGTGTCACGCTGTCGGGCGGCGAGCAGCAGATGCTGGCGATTGCACGCGCCTTGATCGCGAAGCCGAAGATGCTTCTGCTCGACGAGCCATCGGAAGGCATCATGCCTGTCCTGGTCGAGGAGATGGGCGTGCTGTTCCGTCGCCTGCGCGACGAGGGCAAGACGCTGCTCCTGGTCGAGCAGAACGTCGAATGGGCGCTGCGGCTCGCCGACCGTGCCGTGATCATCGATCAGGGTGAAGTCGTGCATCAAAGCAGCGCCGCGGCGCTGCTGGCGGACAAGGACATCCAGGAGCGCTACTGCGCGGTCTGACTTTAGGCCACGACCCTGGCTCCGGCGCCGCTGAGGCGCTGGCGTTCCTTTGCGAGATACTCGTCGATCGCGTCGCCGTGCATGGGCTTTGCGAAGTAGTAGCCCTGGATGAAGTCGCATCCCAGCCGGCGCAGGGTGTCGAGTTGAGCGCGGGTCTCTACGCCCTCGGCCACGCAGGCGATCTCCATGTCGTCACAGAGGCCCGTGAGAGACTTGATGATCTTGTGGCTCACTGCATTGTCGTTGACGTCGGCGATGAAGCTGCGATCGATTTTGATTTTGTCGAGCGGCAGCCAATGCACGTGGCTCAGCGAGGAATAGCCGGTGCCGAAATCGTCCAGCGAAATGCCGCAGCCCATCGCCTTCAATGCCGCGATCGACTTTTGTGCGCGCGCGAAATCGAAGGTGACGGCGGTCTCGGTGATCTCAAAATCGATCCGGTGCGGCGGCAGCCCGCTCTTCTCGACGATGGTGATCAGCGGCAGGATGCCCTCGGGCGAGCAGACGTCGTGGGCGGACAGGTTGAACGACAGGCGGATGTGGTCGGGCCAGGTCCTGGCCGTCGCGAGCGCGCGCACCAGCAGCGCCTGCGTCAGCGGCCGGATCAGGCCGATGCGCTCGGCGGCCGGAATGAAGTCGGCCGGCGAAACCAGGCCAAGGCGGGAGCTGCGCCAGCGCGCCAGGACCTCGAAGCCGGCGGTGTGCTCGCTCATGGCGTCCACGATCGGCTGGAACACCAGGTCCATCTCGGTGCTGAAATCGGCGGTGCGCAGCAAATTCTCGATGACGCCGCGGCTGCGGATCTCGGCCTCGAGCTCGCTCGAGAAGATCGCGGTGCGGCCGCGCAGATGGCGCTTGGCATGATAGAGGGAATAGTCGGCGCATTCATAGAGCGCTTCCGCCGTCGTTGCCGATTGCGGGAATAGCGCGAAGCCGATCGAGCAGGACAGCCCGGTATGGGCGGTGTCGAGCTGGTAGGGCAGCTTGACCCGGTCACCGATGCGTTCGCCGAGCCGCATCAGATCCGCATCGTCAGGGTCGCCGCACACGACGAGGCCGAACTCGTCGCCGCCGAGCCTGGCGAATTCCACGCGCTGGGGGCCGAAGCCCTCGCAGACCTCGCGGATGCGCCGGCCCGCTTCGATCAGAACGCGGTCGCCGACCGAATGGCCATAATTGTCGTTGATCGGCTTGAAGCCATCGAGGTCGATGATCCCGACCGCGACGCGAACGTTCCTGCGCTCGGCATCGGTGAACGCGCTCGACAGCTCGGCGAAGAAGCGCCGGCGGTTCGGCAGCTCGGTGAGGGAATCGAGATTGGCGAGGCGGAAGTTCTCGTCCGAGAGGGCTTGGGTGGCCGCCTGCTGCGCCAGCAGCGATTTGCGGCTCGCGACAAGGTCGGCGAAGTCGCGATAGTAGATGAACAGCACCGTGACCATCGCACCGGTGACCAGCAGATTGTTGACGGCCATCGCCTCCAGCGTCGGTTCGCCCGTCGCGAAGTAGAACAGCACGTAGGGCACGTCGACGACCAGCGTCACGATCAGTGCCGCCGAGCGCAGATGCATCAGCGAGAAGATGCAGCCGATCACGGTCACCGCCATGTAGAAGGCAACCTGGCTCTTGGCGAAAGCATCGCCGTAGGGATACAGGGCAAACGACCAGAGAGTAAAACCCGCCGCGATCGGCGCTGCAATCCAGTTGGTGAGGCGCAGGTTGCGCAGGATGTCGGCATCGTTGCGGACGACACCGCGCTGGCGCAGCCACCAGAATGTGCGAAAGCCTGTCACCGCGATCAACACGGCCGGCACGATCATACTGAGCGAGGCCGGCGCCAGCGGCACATAGGTATAAGCCACCGCGATCGTGTTGGTGATCAGGATGAAATAGAGCAGCGGGATCTGTTTTGAGAAGGCGTCGAATTGCGCGCGCATCAGCTCCGGATTGTCGGCCGGAACGCGAAACAGCTCTACAACGGCAGCTAGATGAGACTTCAAATTGGTGACAGGCATTGCAATATCAGCCCTGAATTCCCTCAAAACGCGGGCGATCTTGCACGGCGGGGGTAAAGGGGGCGTTAGATTGGCGTCCTCGCGAGAGGTTCGACGCGCCGCGGATCTTCTCGATCCGCGCACCGGTGAGACCGCGTTAACGATATCCGGCGGCGGAAGCGCGGTGATTGGCTGAAAGAGCCTGCATAAGTAGCGGCTACGCTCTGCTAACCATATGCGCGGCGCAACGTATTGTCGCACCGACAACGGTGCGAGCCGGCATGGCCGCTTCACCTCTCCCCCGGAGAAGGAGAGGTGAAGATAGCGCGAGACGATCGCTGTTTTCTCGAGCGCCACGTATCCCGTAATTTCGTGACAGTGCGCGGAATAACCCTCCCTGTCCGATTTGAGCATGGCGGCCATAGCTGCAATGCGGCCGGCTGGGGTTTGACCGCGCGCAGGCGGCTCGTCATACTTTGCGCCAAGGCGAGCCAGAAAGACTCGTCAACACCGGGAGCTCAAATGATCAATTCATTCTCCGTTGTTGCGGGGACGCTGATTTCCCTCGTCTCTTCCACATCGATTGCCTTCTCGCAGCCGGCCTGCGTCACCCAGAACATGGTGGTGCCGCCTGGGGCCAACACCGTCGACAAGGCGGGCCCGTTCTTTATCGATACGGCGGGTCTCGATTTCAAGACGACACCTCCGACGCGCGATCCCTCCGATCCCAACTATCCGCGTGCCACTGAGCTTCCTGACGGAACGCTGCCGCCACCGGGTGCCGAGGGCAATTTCATCATCGGTCCCACCCACAATCCTGCGCCGGAGACGATCGCGAAGGAGGGCGCGCCGCGTGGGACGACAAAATCCTTCACGCTGTCGTCGAAGGAGAGCACCATCTACAATCCGGGTCTGATCCGCGACGATCTTGCCGGCTGCACCAATTCCTCCATTATGACGACCGTTACGGCGCCGGATGACAAGTCGCACATGATCGTGACCACCAGCCATCCCGGCGTCTGGTCGCGCACCATCGACGTCTATGTGCCGGCGCAATATGTGCGCGGCAGCGAGGCGCCGTTCATCGTGGTCGGCGACGGCGGCTCGAACGCCTACAAGGATCTCGCCGTCACGCTCGACAATCTGATCGCGCAGCGCCGCGTGCCGCCGATGATCGCGATCCAGATCGGCAATGGCGGGCAGGACGCGCAGGGCAGTCAGCGCGGCCGCGAATATGACGCGGTGTCAGGCGCCTACGCGCAGTTCGTCGAGCGTGAAGTGCTGCCGCTGGTCGAAAAGAACGCCGACGTCAAGCTGACCAGAAATCCCGACGGGCGTGCGACCATGGGGCTGAGTTCGGGCGGCGTGGCAGCCTTCACCATGGCGTGGTTCTATCCCGATCTCTATCGCCGCGTGCTGGCGTTCTCGCCGACCATGGTCAACCAGCAATGGCCGCATGACCCGTCGCTACGTGGCGGCGCCTGGGAATATCACAGCGCATGGACGGGGCCGGCCACACCCAACCTCATCTCCAAGGCGGGCGTGCTCACGCCGGCCGAGCCGCCCGGCGTGCCGCTGATCGTCGCTGCGCCGACCAAGCCGATCCGTTTCTGGTTCTTCGGCGGCGACCAGGACCTGTTCTATCCGAACCCCACCATCCCCGACGGCATGCACGACTGGACCCTCTCCAACGCGCTGATGGCCAAGGTGCTGGCCGAGAAGGGCTACCACTATCAGTTTCTGTTCGTGCGCAATGCCAAGCACGTCGACCGCCCCACGATCGCGCAGACGCTTCCGTCGGCGCTGGAGTGGGTCTGGAAGGGCTATCCTATCCCCTGAGCGAAAGTGGCCTAGCGCCCGATCGTCACGCCGGCGGTCGAACGCATGGCGTCCTTGAGGCTCGTCGCGTGCTTGTCGTCGAGGATCTCTCGCGTCAGCACGGTGGCTTGGCCGGGCGTGTTGAGGATCGTCTCTCCGCGCGAAGAGGAGAGGCGGTCGGCTTTGTAGGGTGAGGCCTGATCGGTAGCCGGCGCATGGTGCGGCCGTTTACTGGATGCGGCAAAGGCTCCTTGCGAGACGCAGAGGGCGGCAATCACGACCAGTCGCAATGATTTTACGGGCATGCGATCTCCCAAATTCAGGGCGTGAGCCTAGCATATGGGCTGGTCGTCGCAGGGAAAAAAGGGTCAGGCGAGAGCGGCCTGGCGTTCCCGCATTGGTTCGCGGACCCGGTCGGGTTTCCCGGGCTCGGCCAGCCGCGTAAAACTGCGCTGGCTTGCATGCGCGGGTGCTTCGACAATCACGCCCTCGCAGACGATCTGTCCGCCGAGCATCCGGAATTCCAGCTTGTCGTAGCGCGGCATCGTCTCGCCGAGCCCGGGCGGCAACAGCCCGACGCTTCCCTGGATGTTCAGCGTGGCATCACCGGCGCCGTGGAGGCGGGGATTCCACATCCTGATCCCGGTCTCCGCCCAGCGCTGCCGGATCAGCGCGGCGCGGTCGGCGGGTTCTGCGGCTTTCGCGCGAGCTTTCGGTGCACTCGGGATGTCCGGAGCCGGAGACACGAGGGCCGGCTCCGGCGCAACATCCGTGACGACGCTGGGCGTGTCGGCGAGGACGTCCGCGCCGCTGGGGGACGGATCGCTGTCGATGCTGTCTTCAGGGACATGCTCCGGCGAGATGCCGCGATCGGCGAACGCGACACACGTGTCGTCGAGAATTGAGCAAGTATCCACGTCGATGGCAGAGGAATGCTCCTCGTTGACAGCGAGAGCGGGGGCATCGACCGGGACGACCTCCAACTCGACCTCGGCAGACGAGGCCTTCTCCACGACAACAGGCTCAAGGTCGGCCGCGAGTTCGGGAGATGGATCGCTGTTGATGATGAGTACGGGGACGTCGACCGGCTCGCGCACGACGTCGATGGTCGCGACCGACGCTTCCTCCACAACGACGGGCTCGACGTCCGCCCCCGTCTCCCGGGATGGTTCGTCGCTGCCGGTGACATCGGCTGGCGCTTCCGACGGGCTCTCCGCGATAATAAGGCTGGCGGTGTCGTCTTCGGCGGCTGAAGCCGCGACCGCCGCGTCGGAGTTCAAGGTATCCGCGCCAATGGTAGTGTCGATAGCCGGGGCGGCTTGTGCAATTTCGGCAACAATGGCGGGTGAGGCGTCTACGGCATCAGGCGCGACGTCGATGCTGCCGCCATGCGGCGCGGGGCGAAGCCGGGTGAACGCCCATTTCACCGCGGGGATGCGGCGCAGCAACGATATCAGTCTCGAAAGCACAGGGAGTTGTCCAAGAGGTACTCGGCTTGAGGCCATCGCTGATTCGCCAGCAATGTAAAAATCCCCGGCTGTCACACTGATGTCAATGTGGGTGGGACCAATTGCAGAACATCCGCGCTTTCAGAGCGCGCGGCTGCGATTTTGCCGGCGTGACTGTAAGCAAGGTGCGGCCCCGCCAATACGCTTCGTTCGACACCAACACCTCCGCACATGACGTCGACAAGCTTTGACGGCACGTACGTAGGCTTCTGGAGAGGAGACGATCGCCCCCTCTCCAGGATTTTCGATCGATACCGGCCTACTTTCCGGCGCCGGAGCCGGAGCCGGAGCCTGCGCCGCCGCCGGCCTGGCTACCCATGTTGTTCGTGTTGCTGCCACCGGCCGAGGGAGTCTGCTTGCCCTTGCTGTCGGCGGCCTCGTTCTGCATGTTCGACGACGTGCCGGTCGTCATGCCCTTGGTCGCGGGGCCCCGCGACGAGGGGCCAACGTCGCCCTGGCCGGATGCGCCGGGGGCGGGTTGTGTCTGCGCTACGGCGACGCCGGTCGCCAGCGCCATGATGCACGCGGATGCCAAAATGAGCTTCTTCATCTGGTTTCCTCCTGGGTTGACTTGGGCACAACTTACGCGCGGAGCGGACGTTCCTCACCGGGGAGCGCCGCGAGGATCATGACCAAGCGCGTTGCGGCGCTTGTCAGGGTTCCCTGTACGGCTCTATCGACGGTAGAGTTTGGAACATCCGGCATCTGGTGTAAGGACGAGGCATGAAAAGGCTACTGACTCTCGGAGCGGTTCTGCTCTGGTCCACGATCGCATTCGCGCAGGAGCGCGCCATCACCGTGGCCTCGACGACGTCAACGGAACAGTCGGGGCTGTTCGGTTACTTGCTGCCGCTGTTCTCGAAGGCCGCGGGCATCGACGTGAAGGTCGTGGCCGTCGGCACGGGCCAGGCGCTCGACATCGGACGGCGCGGCGATGCAGACGTCGTGTTCGTCCATGACAGACCTGCCGAAGACAAGTTCATGTCCGAAGGAGAGGGCGTGAAGCGCTTCGACGTCATGTACAACGACTTCGTCATTGTCGGGCCGAAGAGCGATCCCGCGAAGATCGCCGGCGGCAAGGACGTGGCCGAGGCGCTGCGCAAGATAGCGTCCGCGAAGGCGCCGTTCATCTCGCGCGGCGACAAGTCCGGCACGCACGCGGCCGAGCTGCGGCTGTGGAAGGAGGCCGGCATCGACCTCGGTGCCGCCAAGGACGGCTGGTATCGCGAGATCGGCCAGGGCATGGGCCCGGCGCTGAACATGGCGTCGTCGTCGAATGCCTATCTGCTGTCGGACCGCGGCACCTGGTTGTCATTCAAGAACCGCGGCGAGCTCGCCGTCCTGACCGAAGGCGACAAACGGCTGTTCAACCAGTACGGGGTCATGCTGGTGAATCCAGCCAAGCATTCGAACGTGAAGGCGCGGGACGGGCAGGCCTTCATCGACTGGCTGATCTCTTCTGGGGGGCAGGAGGCCATCGCCGGCTACAAGGTCGGCGGCGAGCAGCTATTTTTCCCCAACGCGTCCCACTAGCAGGAAGGCAACGGTCGACACTGCGACGCTGAGTGCGAGCAAGATCAGCCCGAGCCCGAGCGCCAGCGGCAGGTCGCCCTTGCTGGTCTCCAGCGCGATCGCCGTCGTCATCGTGCGCGTGAAACCGCGGATGTTGCCACCGACGATGAGGATGGCGCCAACCTCGGCAATCGCGCGCCCGAAGGCTGCGAGAAAAGCCGTCAGCAGCGAGGTCCGGCCCAGCGCGAACAGCAAGCTGATCCTGCGCAGTGTTGACAGCCCGTCGATCCGCGCCAGGTCGCCATACTCCGCCCACAGCAGGCTCGCCGGCCGGTGCACCAGTGCCACCACGATCGGTGTTGCGAGTAGCGACTGCGCAATCACCATGGCCGTCGGCGTGAACAACAGGCCGGCGGGCCCCAACGGGCCGGAGCGCGACAGTAGAAGATAAAGCGCGAGCCCGACCACGACCGGCGGAAGGCCGAGCAAGGCATTGGTCAGGACGATGATGACCTGCCGCCCGCGGAACCGGGTGATCGCAAGCAGGGCCCCGAACGGCGCCCCGATCAGAAGCGCGACGATGCTGGCCGTCAGGCTGACGCGCACCGACAGTCCGACGATGCCCAGAAGCTCTGCGTCGGCCTCGCCGATCAGCGTGAATGCGGCGCCGACGGATCGCGCGAAGTCGTTCATCCGTGCCTGAGCTTCGGCGCCCGCCACGATGTCTCGGGTGCGTCGATTCCGGGACTGCGGAGGTGTTTCACGTATATTTCCCCGAGGGCATCGTCGTGCAAGTCGGCGGCGGAGCGGTTTGGTAACCCGAATTTGACCGGAAATCAAAGCCTCGCGCGGCATGGCACGAGGTGGCGTTCGGTCCCATCGTTTAACGTCGGCCGATGCAGGGACCGTCGGGGCTCAGATCAAGCCGCGCAGCACTTCAACAAGCCGGGCACACTCGGCCTCCGTTCCGACCGTGATGCGCAGGAAGTCCTCGATGCGCGGCTTTCCGAAATGCCGCACCAGAACGCCACGCTGGCGAAGCGCTGCCGCGAGATCGGCTCCGCTCCGGTTTCGATGGCGCGCGAAGACGAAGTTGGCGAGCGACGGCAACACCTCGAAGCCGAGTTGTCTGAGGTCACGGGCCAGGGTTTCGCGGCTTGCGATGATACGGGGACGAGTCTCTCTGAACCAGCCGTCGTCCTCGATCGCGGCAACGGCGCCGGCGATCGCGAGGCAATCGACGGGATAGGAGTTGAAGCTGTCCTTCACCCGTTCCAGCGCTTCGATCAGCGGTCGTTGGCCGATGGCAAAACCAACCCGCAGGCCAGCGAGCGAGCGCGATTTCGAGAAGGTCTGGATGACCAGCAGATTGTCGTGGCGTGCAACCAGTGGCACGGCGCTCTCGGCGCCGAAATCGACATAGGCCTCGTCCACCACCACCAGCCGGTCCGGTTGTTCGGCCAGCAGCGATGCGATTGCGTCGCGCTGAAGCGCGATGCCGGTAGGAGCGTTTGGATTACAGAGGAGGGTGGCGCTCGATGGTCGCCTGTAGTCGGAGATATCGATCCTCATCGCAGCATCGAGCGGCACCTCGTCATGCGCTATGCCATAGAGGCCGCAATAGACCGGGTAGAAGCTGTAGGTGACGTCGGGGAATAGAAGCGGCATGTCGTGCTTCAGAAGAGCCTGGAAGGTGTGGGCCAGAACCTCGTCGGAGCCGTTGCCGACGAACACTTGCTCGGGCGCCACATCGCAATGGGCCGCGATCGCCTCGCGCAGGCGCGTTGCGCGCGGATCGGGATAAAGGCGCAGCCGCTCCGCGGCCGATGCGATCGCCGCCAGCACGCGCGGCGAGGGCGGGTAAGGGTTCTCATTGGTATTGAGCTTGACGATGCCGTCCTGCTTCGGCTGCTCCCCGGGAACGTAGGGCGAAAGCGTGTGGACGACCGGACTCCAGAAACGGCTCATGATCTCCAATCCGAATTTGATCGGGCACAGTAGGGTATGCGGGAGCTCGGCGGAAGTGCACCTGCGTTCAGCATTCCGGGCAAATCCGCACGAGGCTTACTGCCGGGGACGTTCCCGCAAGCGCGACCCCTATGCTAGGGTCGTCGCACCACCGCCCAGAATGAAAACAAGAACGAAGGCTGGCGCGCCCCAAGGCGCTGAACGGCCGAAAAGAGAGGAACACATGCCGGGTGCAGCCCTTCCCACCGCTCCTTCGATTCCGACCGCGCCCGTGACGTCAGCCGTTCTCGACCGCTTGCGGACCATCGTCGGCGACAAAGGCCTGATCCTGGATGAGCAAGACAAACAACCCTTCGTGACCGACTGGCGCGGCGAACTGGCGGGGCAGGCCGCGGCGGTCGTGCGTCCGGCCAGCACCGCGGAAGTCTCCGCTGTCGCCAAGCTCTGCTACGACAACGGCATTGCCATCGTTCCGCAAGGTGGCAACACCGGCCTGATGGGCGGTGCCACGCCGTGGCCCATGCACCGCGGCATCGTGCTGTCGCTCGGTCGCATGAACCAGGTGCTGGATGTCGATCCGGTCGGCTACACCATGACCGTGGAGGCAGGCTGCATCCTCGAGACGCTTCAGGACACAGCTGCGCGCCACGATCGCCTCTTTCCGCTCAGCCTGGGTGCTCAGGGCTCGTGCATGATCGGAGGCAATCTGTCCACCAATGCCGGCGGCGTGCAGGTGCTGCGTTATGGCAATGCGCGAAATCTGGTGTTGGGTCTCGAAGTCGTGCTGGCTAACGGCGATGTCTGGGACGGCCTGCGCGCACTCAAGAAGGACAACACCGGCTATGATCTCAAGCATCTGTTCATGGGCGCCGAAGGGACGCTCGGCATCATCACCAAGGCGGTGCTGAAACTCTGGCCGGCGCCGAAAGACGTGTGCACGGCGTGGCTCGCGATTCGCGATCCCAAGGCCGCCATCGACCTGCTGTCGCAGGCGCATGCCGCTTCCGATGACAATGTCGGCTCCTGTGAGCTCATCAGCCGTGCGTGCACCGACATGGTGCTGCGCCACATTCCCGGCACTCAGGATCCTCTCAAGGCTCAGACCGAATGGTATCTCCTTCTCGAATGGTCGTCGGCCCGGCCACGGCAGGACGGCGGCACGGGCATGTCGGACAGGATGGAGCAGTTCCTGGCCGACCAACTCGAGGCGGGCCGGGTGCTGGATGCGGTGATCGCGCAAACCGAAGCGCAGTCGCGCAACATGTGGCGGATTCGCGAGGCTGTCGCCGAGGCATCGCGCACCGAAGGTCCGGGCTTGAGCTACGACGTGTCGGTCGCGGTCTCCAGGATTCCCGAGTTTATCGACAGCGGTCTCGAGGCCGTGCTCGCAATCTTGCCCGCGATCCGCCCCTATCCGCTCGGCCACATCGGAGACGGCAACGTACACTTCTCCTTCATGGGCCCGAAGGGCATGGACCGCGATACGCTCTCCCAGTATTCCGCGGCGATCACACGGGCCGTCAACGACCTCATCACCTCGATGGGCGGCTCGATCTCGGCGGAACATGGCATCGGCATCGAGAAGCTCGACGAGCTCCAGCACTATCGCTCCCGGACCGAGCTCGACATCATGCGCACGATCAAGCGGGCGCTCGATCCCAAGAACATCATGAATCCGGGCAAGGTGCTTCGTCTCGGTTAAGCCGTTACCGCCGCGAGCCCGGCTCCCGGGGCAAGGGATGCCGCAGATAGGCCGGGCCAAACGGGCCGGGGCGCGAAATCATGCCGTTTCGCGACCGGAAGGCGGCTTTATTCCCGCCTTGGATGCTTTAAGGAAGGACAGGATCGGGTCGCACCCGGCCGGGGGCGGTGCTAGACCCTGATCCAGGAACAATGGGACGGGGCCGGTATGGCACGTCCGCAAGGATGAAGGATTTGAGGCAATGATCCAAACCGTTGGCATCATCGGGGCAGGGACAATGGGCAACGGCATCGCGCAGATTTGTGCCGCGGCCGGGCTTTCGGTCGTGATGGTCGATATTTCCGATGCGGCGGTGAACCGCGGGATTTCGACGGTCGGCGGCAGCCTCGAGCGTCTGGTCAAAAAGGAGAAGATGTCGGCGGGCGATCGCGACGCCACGCTCAAGCGCATCACCGGCACCACCGACCGCGCCAAGCTCGTCGACTGTGACCTCGTCATCGAGGCCGCGACCGAGAACGAGGAACTCAAGGTCAAGATCCTGAAGGATCTCTGTGCGACGCTGTCGCCGCGCACGCTGCTCGCCACGAACACCTCGTCGATCTCGATCACGAAGCTCGCCGCGGCGACCGACCGCCCCGACCGCTTCATCGGCATGCACTTCTTCAATCCGGTTCCGGTGATGGCGCTGCTGGAGCTGATCCGCGGCCTGCAGACCTCCGACGACACCCACGCCAAGTCGCTCGATTTCGCCAAGCGCGTCGGCAAGGTGGCGATCACGGCCAAGAACAGCCCCGGCTTCGCCGTCAACCGCATCCTGTGCCCGATGATCAACGAGGCGATCTTCGCGCTTCAGGAAGGGATTGCGACGGCGGAAGAGATCGATGCCGGCATGAAGCTCGGCTGCAACCATCCGATCGGGCCGCTGGCGCTCGCCGATCTCGTCGGGCTCGACACCATGTTGTCGGTGATGGAGGTCTTTTACAAAGGCTTCAACGACCCCAAATACCGTCCAGCCCCCTTGCTCAGGGAAATGGTCGACGCCGGCCATCTCGGCCGCAAGACGGGGCAGGGCTTTTACACCTACAGCGCCTGACAATGGCGCGGGCGGCGGGCCTTGAGTGCTCGCCGCCAGACCCCGCGATTTGCGCTGCGACAAAGACGCCGCGCGCAATCGGCCCGACAATGTCGAACGGGCGGCCTGCGGGAACAACGGAACGGATAACAAGGGACATGTCGGATCGACTGAAGGCCGAGCGCGAGGCTGCGACCGCGCGGCGGAATTTGCTGACCCAGGATGCAATCGAGCGCACGGGGATCACCGAAGAGATGATCGGGGAACTCGTCACCCGCTTCTACGGGCGCGTGCGCGAGGATGAGCTGTTGGGGCCGGTGTTCGCGGTCGTGCAGAATTGGGACGAGCATCTGGCCAAGCTCCGGGATTTCTGGTCGTCGGTCGTGCTGATGAGCGGCCGCTACCACGGTTCGCCCATGCGGGCGCATATGCCGTTGAGCCTCGTTGGGGATCATTTCGACCGCTGGCTCGATCTGTTCGAACAGACCGCGCGCGAGGTCTGCCCGTCGCAGGCAGCCGCCCTGTTCATCGACAGGGCGCGCCGCATCGCCGACAGCTTCGAGATGGCGTCGGCGACCTTGGCCGGGCGCATCGCTTCGCCGCGTCACGTGCTCCGCTCCTAGAATACAGAATGCCTGCCTGAGAAATGCGCAAGCCGCACTGATCTCGCTACGATCGCGCCGGGCGTCGGCGCATTGCACCAATACCGACAGCATTGACCTGATCTGCAAAATCATCATGCCGGTCGCGTAGCGTGATGTTGCAATTCAAAATATGCGCGCAAATGCGCGTGTTCGCGTTCAATCAGTGCGAGCAAAGCTGTATTGATGCACTGCGGGAAAAAATCTCTGCCTTTTTTTCGGCAGAGTTCCAGCGCCTGCTTGCACGCATGTCGCGTGCATCGTTCAACACATCCTCTTCACCCTCCGACAACACTGCGGAATCCGAAGCTGACGCTTGCAGGGAGCAAACTCGGCGGACGCTCCTGATGAGTGCGCTGGCCACCACGGCGTGTCTCGCCTGTTCCACGCAGGTCCACGCGGGCGAGGATGCGCCCGGCTCCGACGAGCGGCCTCAGAAAGGCGATCTGCTCGTATTCTCCGAAGGCGACCAGGAGGGGAAGCCCGTCACCGCGGCCGCTCTGTCGGCCGGCGGACCGCCGGTGCATGCCTGGCCGAAAGATCCGAAGACATCGGTCGTGCGCAGCGCCTCGCGCCTCAACGAGATCCTGATCATCCGGCTCGACCCCGCCGAGCTCGACGAGCAGACGAAAGCGCGCGCCGTCGACGGCATCATCGCCTATTCGGCAATCTGCTCGCATGCCGGCTGTCCCGTCACAGCCTGGGTGAAGAGCGATGTCGGCGACAAGGAAGTGCTCAAATGCATGTGCCACAACTCCGAATACGATCCTCGCGCGGGCGCGCAGGTCGTATTTGGGCCGGCGCCGCGACGGCTCGCTGCGCTGCCGCTGACGCTGGCTGACGGCTCGCTCAGCGTCGCCGGAAACTTCATCGGAAAGGTAGGTGGCGCGCAGCCGGGATGATGGGCGTGCGGGTTGTGCCCGCGTCACGAGAGACCGCATCCGCCGATGGGCGGACGACGGGACGAACGACAAGAATTCAAACAAGAATTCAAACGGATGAAAAGGGGAACGCCATGACCAGGAAGCAGTGGTTACTGTCCGGCTTCGTCGCCTTCACATGTCTTGCATCGACTCTTGCCTCGACCGTCGCCGTATCAGGCCCGATCGAGAATTATTCTCCGGTCACCGCGCAGCGATTGGAAAATCCGGAGCCCGCCAATTGGATGCTTTACCGGCGGACCTATGACGGGCAGGGCTACAGCCCGCTCGACCAGATCAACGCCTCCAACGTGAAGAACCTGACGCCGGTCTGGACCTTCGCGACCGGCGTGGTCGAAGGTCACGAAGCGCCGCCGATCGTCAACAACGGCGTGATGTTCGTGGCGACCCCGATGGGGCAGGTGATCGCGCTGAACGCCAAGACCGGCGACGAATATTGGCGCTACAAGCGGCAGCTCCCCGACGATCTGTTCCAGTTGCATCCGACCAGCCGCGGCGTCGGCCTGTGGGAGGACAAGCTCTATCTCGCCACCACCGACGACCATGTCGTCGCGCTCGACGCCAAGACCGGCAAGGTGGTGTGGGACACCAAGGTGCAGGACTACAAGAAGGGCCAGTACATGACCCTGATGCCGCTGATCATCGACGGCAAGGTCATCGTTGGCGGCTCCGGCGGCGAGTTCGGCGTGCGCGGCTATGTCGCCGCCTATGATGCCAAGGACGGCAAGGAGCTGTGGCGGACCTATACCATTCCGGGCGAAGGCGAGCCCGGCCACGATACGTGGCAGGGCGACGACTGGAAGAACGGCGGCGGCTCGGCCTGGATGACCGGCAATTACGACAAGGAGACCAAGACGATTTATTGGGGGGTCGGCAACGCAGCGCCGTGGCCCGGCGAGATGCATCCCGGCGATAATCTCTATACCTCCTCGGTGCTCGCGCTCGATCCGAACACCGGCAAGATCAAGACCTATCACCAGTATCACCAGAACGATTCCTGGGACTGGGACGAGGTCGAAGCGCCGATGTTGATCGACCTGCAACGCGACGGTCGCAACATCAAGAGCCTGGTCCATCCGGGACGCGACGCGATCTTCTGGATACTCGAGCGCACGCCGACCAAGATCAACTACGTTGCCGGCTGGCCGTTCGTCTCCACCGACGTCTGGAAGGGCATCGACGCCGAGAGCGGCAGGCCGATCGTCGATCCCGCGCACAAGCCGATGGTCGGCAAGCGCGTGGAATTCTGTCCGTCGCTGTGGGGCGGCAAGGATTGGCCGTCGGCGGCCTACAGCCAGAAGACCGGCCTCGTCTACGTGCCCGCCAACGAGAATTTCTGCGGCGGGTTCACCGGCGAGAAGGTTCCGCTCAAGCCCGGCGAGCTCTGGCTCGGGACAAAGCCGGAGGACATAGGCCTGAAGACGAAGCCGGGTGCCGATCATTTCGGCGAGCTCCAGGCCTGGGATCCCGTCACGGGCAAGAAGATGTGGCAACACAACTTCCCGAAATCGCAGCTGTTCGGCTCAGTGACGGCAACCGCGGGCGATCTCGTCTTCGTGGGCGGCACCAACGACCGCAACTTCCGCGCCTTCAACGCCAAGAGTGGCGAGCTGCTGTGGGAGCAGAAGACCAACTCCGGCATCATGGGCATGCCAGTGTCTTATGAGATCGACGGCACGCAATACATCGCGATCCAGTCGGGATGGGGCGTGGATGCGCAGCGCATCCAGGATGCACTCGTGACCAATAATATCGGCATCGAAGCCAACGTGCCGCAGGGTGGCGTGATCTGGGTGTTCGCGCTGAAGAAGTAGGCTCCGCTGGCGGATCGAAAGTAGCGGAGTGTCAGGGGGCAAATGCGGCGGACGGCAGCGTCCGCCGCATTTTGCGTGCGTGACGGGATTGTTGCCCACGCCACGAAAGTCGTCATGCCCGGCTTGTCCCGGGCATCCACGGTCTTCGTGTCATAGCAACGCTCGTAGACGGCCGGGACAAGCCCGGCCACGACGATGCGCTCGCACGCAACGCGAGATCGCTATTTCCCCTCGCGCTCGACCTTGTCCTTTTCCTTCTGGTTCATCTCGCGAACCTTGGGATCGGGATTGTGCTGCCCGGTGGTCTGGGTGGTCGAAGGGGGCGGGGCATTGGCGTTGGGCAGGGAGTTCTGGTCCGGCGTGCTGGGGCGCGTCGCCGTGGTCGGCGGCGTGGTGTTGCTCTGGGCGTATGCGCCAGTGGCCGTCAAAAGAAAGGCGCCCGACAGCAACGAGACTGCGAGCGCCCTTGAGATGTTGGTCATCGATCTGCTCCTGTCAGATCGATGCAAACGGCGCGAGGCCGCCTTGTGTTCCCGCCTTTATGCTTCCAATTGCTTGCCAAGCGGCAGGCTGCGGATGCGTTTTCCGGTCGCGGCGAAGATGGCGTTCATCAGCGCCGGCGCGAATGGCGGGACACCGGGCTCGCCCACGCCGCTCGGCGGCATGTCGGGTCCGGGCGGCACGATGTAGACGTTGGTTACCACAGGAGATTCGTCCATCCTGAGGACCTGGAAGTCGTCGAAGTTCTTCTGCTGCACCTTGCCGTCCTTGAAGGTGATCTCGCCGTACTTGGCGAGACTGAGCCCCATGATTGCAGCACCCTCGATTTGCGAGGCGATGCGCTCGGGGTTGACATAGGTGCCGCAGTCGATGGCAGTGTCCACCCGCGGCACCGTCAGCTTGCCCTTGTCGTCGACGGCCACCTCGACGATGGTCGCGATATAGCTGACGAAGCTGCGGTGTACGGCGATGCCGAGGCCATGGCCCTTCGGCACCTGACGGCCCCATTCGCCCTTCTCGGCGACCAGCTCGACCACCTTGCGCAGGCGCGCGGTGTCGATCGGATAGCTGTCCAAGGGCTCGCCGTAGTTCCACATGTCCTTCACAGCAGGCTTGACGATGCGCGGGCTGCCGATCAGCGCGAGCAGCGTCTCCTTCTGGTCGCGGCCGGTCGCATGGGCGATCTCACCCACCATCGACTGCACCGCAAAGGCGCGCGGGATGTTCGAGACCGAGCGGAACCAGCCGATGCGGGTGAACGCCGCGGCCTCCGGGTTCTCGCAGGAGATGTTCGCGATCTCGAACGGCATATCGACCAAGCCCATGCCGAGTTCGAAGGGGGCCTCGTTCTTGGCACCCGCGGCGAACGTCGAAGCGATGGTCGGGGCGACGCTGCGATGGCGCCATGCGATCACCTTGCCACTCTTGTCGAGCCCCGCCTCGATCCGTTCCACGGAGACCGTGTGCAGGAAATCGTGGCGGACGTCGTCCTCGCGCGTCCACTGCACCTTGACAGGCACGCCGAGCTCCTTCGACAGCAGCGCGGCCTCGAGCGCAAAGTCGCATTTCGACTTGCGGCCGAAGCCGCCGCCGAGCAGCGTGACGTTGACGGTGACATTGCCCTCGGGAATGCCGAGCGTCTTCGCGACGTCCTCGCGCGTACCGCCCGGGCTCTGCACCGGCGCCCAGATCTCCGCCTTGTCACCCTTGACGTCGGCGACCGCCACCGGCGGCTCCATGCTGACATGGGCAAGATGCGGCAGATAATATTCGCCGACGACGACCTTGTCGGCGCCCTTCAGAGCAGCCTCGGCGTCGCCTTCCTGGCGCACGACAAGGCCCGGCTTGCGTGAGGCTTCCTCGAGCTCCTTGCGGTAGGCGACGGAGTCGTATTTGCCGTTGGCGCCATCGTCCCACGTCAGCTTCAGCGCGTCGCGGCCCTTGATCGCCGCACCGGTGTTGCGGGCGATCACGGCAACGCCGCCGAGCGGTTGGAATTTCGACGGCCACGGCCAGCCGCGCACTTGCATCACCTTCTCGACGCCCGGAACCTTCAGCGCGGCGTCCGGATCGAACTTGACCAGCTTGCCGCCTGTTACCGGCGGGCGGGCGATCACGGCATACTTCATGCCAGGCAGCCGCACGTCGGCACCGTAACGCGCCTTGCCGGTGGTGATGTCGTGGAGATCGACGATGCCGATCTGGCCCTTGCCGAGATAGCGGAAGTCCTTGGGGTCCTTCAGCTTGAGCCCTTCGATGCTCGGCACCGATTCCTTGGCGGCATCGGCTGCGAGCTCGCCGAAGCCGAGCTTGCGGCTCGTCGCGCTGTGGACGACCTCGTGATTGACGGCCTTGACCTCGGTGGCCGGCACCCCCCAGCGCTTGGCGGCGGCTTGCTCGAGCATGGTGCGGGCGGAGGCGCCGATCTGGCGCATCGGCATCAAATAATGCCGCGTGCTGCGCGAGCCGTCGGTGTCTTGGTTGCCGAATTTGACCTCGTCGCCATGGGCCTGTTCCACCTTGACCCGGGACCAGTCGGCTTCCATCTCCTCGGCCACGATCAGCGGCAGGCTGGTGCGCACGCCGGTGCCCATCTCGGCGCGGTGGGCGAGGATGGTGACAGTGCCGTCGGGTGCGACCGCGACGAACACGCGCGGATCGACCACGACGCCGTGCGGCATCTTGCCGGCGCCGGTCTCGTAGGCGAACGCCTGGCGTGACATCACGGGCGCCGCGAGCACGAAGCCGCCGGTGATGCCGAGCCCCTTCAAGATGCTGCGGCGCGAAACCTTCTCGACCTTGATGTTCTTCTCGAAGCCACGCAGCTTCTTGGGGTTGTCGATGAAATTCATGTCACACTCCCGTCGATGCGAGATGGACCGCATTCTCGATGCGCTGGTAGCAGCCGCAGCGGCAGATGTTGCCGGACATCGCTTCGCGGATCTGGTCGTGCGACGGCTTTGGATTGTCCATCAGCAGCGCAGCCGCCTGCATGATCTGGCCTGCCTGGCAGAAGCCGCATTGGGGAACGTTGACCTGGCGCCAGGCCTTCTGCACCGGGTGATCGCCGTTCGGATGCAGTCCTTCGATCGTCGTGACCTCGCGGCCGGCGACGTCGTTGATCGACGTGATGCAGGCGCGCACGGCTTCCTTGTCGACGATGACGGTGCAGGCGCCGCACAGGGCCTGGCCACAGCCGAACTTGGTGCCGGTCAGCCCGGCCTCGTCGCGCAGGAACCAGAGTAGCGGGAGATCCGGGTCGCCGTCCCAGCTCTGTTCCTGGCCATTGATCTTCACCTTGATCATGATCGTCCCTCGCTCTTCATAAGCTTGCTGATTTCAGATTTTCCAGATGCCGGTCGGTGCAGTGCCCGCTGCGCGGCGTCGCATTCTAGCGGTCATCCCGCGCGGGCAGATCCCGGCAGGAATCAGGAATGCCTATGTCATGTCCGGATGTGTTCGATACCTCCCGTCGTGTTCTTGATTATTGAATTCGCGCGGCATCGTCACGTCGCGATCGTAGCGGGATCGCTTCAGTCTGGCGTTCACAGCCAAGTATTCTTGAGTCAGCTGTTCTCGATGGGAAAAGATTGCAACGAAGGTTTGTCAAAAGCAGGGCGCGCCGGATCACGCCGCGCGCCTCTCGATACGGGCATAATGAAAAAAGCTTCGTCCGCCAGAAGACCTGTGCGGACGAAGCAGGATGCCTCAGTCGAGGGAGGGAGAAACGCAGGCGCCGCGGACTTCAAGCAGGAAGCCGGCGGCCCTGCGCAGTCATTCAGAGACCAGGACTGAGGGAGCTGACGGCCCTCACACAAGCGCAGTTCAGAAGCGGCGGCATCGCCGCGATGGTCCCGAGGCCGGCTCCGTCCGCGCGCTGGCTGTGGTGGAACCAGCGAACGGGCGGGGCGTGGCAAACGTCAGGCGGCCTTTGCTTAGGCGGCTTTGGCTTTCGCCACGTGCGTCGCGATCGCGTCCATCAGCGCCGGCGACAAGCAGTCATAGGGCTCAAGTCCAAGTTCCTTGAACCGAGCCCGTATTCCGCCCATCTGCTCCGGCTTCACGCCCGATTCGATCACCGACGAGACGAAGGCGGCGAATTGCGGCGCCTGCGAACCCTGCTCCTGGAACAGTTCGGGGTGGATGAAGTCGAGGCCGTAGAACGGGTGGCCCTTGTTCTCGATGCGGCCGTACATGTGCGTGCCGCAGGCCTTGCAGGCGTAGCGCTGGATCACCGCCGATGGATCGACGATCTGGAGCTTGTCGCCGTTCTCGAGCACGGTGACGTTCTGACGCGGTACCACAGCGACGACGGAGAAATTCGCGCCTTGCGGCTTCCAGCACTTGGTACAGCCACAGGCGTGGTTGTGCGCGACGTCGCCCTTGACGGCGACCTTGACCTGATGGTCGCTGCATTTGCAGGCGAGCGTGCCGCCGGCAAAGCTGCCGCTGCCCTGTTTGAGGCCGTTATCGATCGAGGGATGGAGTGCAACAGTCATGGGTCGATCCTCCTTGGGGGTGACGCTTTTCGAGCTAGAACACGACGACTGAACGGATCGATTTGCCCTCATGCATCAGGTCGAAGCCCTTGTTGATGTCTTCGAGCTTGAGCGTGTGGGTAATCATCGGGTCGATCTGGATCTTTCCGTTCATGTACCAGTCGACAATCTTCGGCACGTCGGTGCGGCCCCGCGCGCCGCCGAAGGCGGTGCCGCGCCAGTTTCGCCCGGTGACGAGCTGGAACGGGCGGGTAGCGATCTCCTTGCCGGATTCGGCAACGCCGATGATGATCGAGGTGCCCCAGCCGCGATGGCAGGCTTCGAGCGCCTGGCGCATCACTGTGGTGTTGCCGGTGCAGTCGAAGGTGTAGTCGGCGCCTCCGTCCGTCAGGGTCACGAGATGCGGGACGATGTCGCCGGTGATCTTCTTGGGATTGACGAAATCGGTCATGCCGAACCGGCGTCCCCATTCCTCCTTGGAATCGTTGATGTCGACGCCGATGATCTTGTCCGCGCCAGCCATCTTGGCGCCCTGGATCACGTTCAGGCCGATGCCGCCGAGGCCGAACACGACCACGTTGGAGCCCGGCTCGACCTTGGCGGTGTTGACGACGGCGCCGACGCCGGTGGTGACGCCGCAGCCGATGTAGCAGCTCTTGTCGAACGGCGCGTCCTCGCGGATCTTGGCGACCGCGATCTCCGGCAGCACGGTGAAGTTCGAGAAGGTCGAGCAGCCCATGTAGTGGTAGATCGGCTTGCCCTTGTAGGAGAAGCGGCTGGTACCGTCGGGCATTACGCCTTTGCCCTGCGTCGCGCGGATCGCGGTGCAGAGATTGGTCTTCTGGCTGAGGCAGCTTTTGCATTGCCGGCATTCCGGCGTGTAGAGCGGGATGACATGGTCGCCCGGCTTCACCGAGGTCACGCCAGGACCGATCTCGCGGATGATGCCCGCGCCCTCATGCCCCAGGATCGACGGGAAGATTCCCTCGCTGTCGAAGCCGTCGAGCGTGTAGGCGTCGGTATGGCAGATGCCCGTCGCCTTGATCTCGACCAGGACTTCGCCAACCTTCGGTCCTTCCAGATCGACTTCGACAATCTCGAGCGGCTTCTTGGCTTCGAAAGCGACGGCGGCACGTGTCTTCATCGTAAACTCCTCAAATCCAGCAGGGCGCCAAGAACCAGGTCCTGGTCGGGCTCCGCACGTTCACTTCTTGCCCATGCACGAATCTTCGTTCTTGGTATAGGCGTCGTTCTTGTCCTCGTGCTTGCCGGGTCTTGTGCGGCCCCAGGCCTCGTTGGACCGGGCGCGCAGATAGACGTAGAGATCGTCCATGTAGCAGGCGACGTTCGGGTTATCGCCGAAGGCCGGCATCACGTTGTCTGTGGCAGTCGAGATGTTCTTGCGGCCGGAGGCGACGACGCCGAGAAAATCGGCATAGCTCATCGTCTTCAGCGAATCCTTCAGCGCCGGGGCGTAGGTCGAGCCCATTCCATCCGGGCCGTGACACACATGGCAGTCCGAGTGATAGCGGCGATATCCGGAATAGGTGTACCAGTCGACGGATCCGTCAGTGACCTTGTAGGTTGGGTTGCCTTCCTTGTCGGACCATTCGCCGGTTTCGTTCTGCTTGACGGCAGTCGGGTCACCTGAGCCGTCCGCGACGGCAATTCCCCCGGACGCGACCAAGAACATCGCAGCAATGGCAGAGCAGATTTTACGCAAGAGATTTTCCTCGGAAGGCATTCGGTGAGACGAGCCGGCGCGTGGAGTTGATCCACGCGCCGGAGCGATGCTGAGAGGTCTAGTTGGGCAGCGAGAACACGGTCAGCGTACCGCCGAGTGCCGTGTAGTTGCTGAGCGCCGCGTAGCCACCGACTGCGCCGAGACCGGCGGTCGGATCGGTCAGGCCTGCCGCCAGACCGATGCCGGCCCAGCCGCCCACGCCGGAGAGCACTGCGACATACTGCTTGCCGCCGTTCTCATAGGTGGTGACGTTGCCGATGATGCCGGAGGGAGTCTTGAACTTGTAGAGCTCCTTGCCGGTCTTGGCGTCGACTGCCTTCAGGTAGCCTTCGAGCGTTCCGTAGAACACCACGTTGCCCGCGGTTGCGAGCGCACCCGACCAGACCGAGAACTGCTCCTTGTTCGACCAGACGATCTTGCCGGTCTTGCCGTCCCAGGCGATGAAGTTACCCATGTGGGTTTCACCCTGCGGCGGATACATCGAGAGCGTCGCACCCACATAGGGCTGGCCCGCGGTGTAGCTCACCTTGAACGGTTCGTAGTCCATGCAGACGTGGTTGGTCGGAACGTAGAACAGCTGCGTGTCCGGCGAGTAGGCTGCTGGCTGCTCGTCCTTGGTGCCGAGCGCGGCCGGGCAGATGCCCTTCACGTTGTGGTCCTCGCCCGCCTTGTCGGTCGAAGCTGCGTCAAGCACCTTCGGGCGGCCGTAGGTCGGCGAGTTCTTGTCCATGTCGACGCCGGAGGTCCAGTTCACCTTCGGATCGTATTTTTCGGCGACCAGGAGTTCACCGGTGGCACGATCGAGCGTGTAGCCGAGGCCGTTACGATCGAAGTGCGTCAGCAGCTTGCGGGGCTGGCCGTTGATGGCCTGGTCCGAGAGGATCATCTCGTTGACGCCGTCATAGTCCCACTCGTCGTGGGGCGTCATCTGATAAACCCACTTGGCCTGCCCGGTGTCAGGGTTGCGAGCCCAGATCGTCATCGACCATTTGTTGTCGCCGGGACGCTGCTTCGGATTCCAGGTCGAGGGATTGCCCGATCCGTAGTAGACGAGGTTCAGCTCGGGGTCGTAGGAGATCCAGCCCCAGGTGGCCCCGCCGCCGATCTTCCACTGATCGCCTTGCCAGGTCTTCAGGCTCGAGTCCTTGCCGACCGGCTTGCCGAGTGCGGTGGTCTTCTCTGCGTCGACCAGGATCTGATCATCCGGCCCTTCAGAGTAGCCGCGCCAAGCCAGCTTGCCGGTCTTGATGTCGTAGGCGGTCATATGGGCCTGAACACCGAACTCGCCGCCGGAGATGCCGATCAGCACCTTGTCCTTCACGACGAGCGGCGCCGAGGTGCCGGTCTCGCCCTTGCCGGGATCGCCATTCTTGACGGTCCATGCAACCTGACCGGTCTTGGCATCGAGCGCGACCAGGGTGGTGTCGGCCTGATGCAGGAAGATCTTGCCGTCGCCGTAAGATACGCCGCGGTTGACTGTGTCGCAGCACATCACGGGGATGACGTTCGGATCCTGCTTCGGCTCGTACTTCCAGACAATCTTGTTCTCGTTCGAAAGGTCAATAGCGTAGACCTTGTTCGGGAATGGCGTGTGGACGTACATCATGTTGCCGATGATCAGCGGGCCGCCTTCATGGCCGCGCAGCACGCCGGTCGAGAAGGTCCAGGCGACCTGGAGCTTGCCGACGTTTTGAGCATTGATCTGGTTGAGCTTGGAATAGCGGGTATTTGCATAGTCGCCCGCCGGCATCACCCAGTCTTTCGGGTTCTGCGCCATCTTGTTCAGCTCGTCATTGGCTGACGCGCTGCCTACGGCGAGAGCCGCCGCGGACCCAAGAAAGGTCGCCAGTAGTACCTTGCGCATAGTCATTCCTCCGTTGTCTCGTTTATTTTTCCGAAGCATTGCTCAATCACCGGGCTTCTCGTCCGGTGTCTGCTCGTGCAGGGCGGTCACGTTTGGGACCAGAAACGATGCTGTGGTGCTTTCTCCTCCTGATGAGAGCTACGGGTCCACGTGCAGGAGCGGCCCGTTTTTGTTGTTCCTGATGCATCCGTAGCGACTTCGCCACCGGGAAACTTGCCCAAGAGAGAAGCTGGTTTGCTTGACAGCGCACGGCCGCGAAGATTTTGATTTTGCAGTAGCGAATTCAGCGGCTTCCGTAGCGCTTTGGGACCGCCTTCCACGCTTAGGTTCCCCTTGACGGCGCAGCAACTAAGGCGGAGGATTAACTTTCAAGGGTGGCAATGGAACGATGGCGCTCGTTCCACAAGATCGCTCAAAATCGAGGTAAACGTCACGCAATCACGGTTCAGGGCTCCGGCAGCGCGGCTCGCGATTCGCGTCAAAATCTCCGGATCAAACCAGTGGCTGGATTAATGTCCGACACAATTCACACGCTCTCGACGACGGGAATGACGCCGAAGCGGCAGATCCAGAGCTGGATCGACGGGCTGACGAGCCTGTGTGGGCATTTCGACGTCGATCCGCTGGAAGCGTCTTCGCTCGAAGGCCGCATCGACTACACCAGCGTCTCGCGCCTGAAGCTCTGCCAGATCGAGGTCAGCCAGCATCGCATCGCGCACACGCTGGCGCGCGCCAAGGCCAATGAACACCCGTATATCAAGATCCATTTCCAGACTTACGGTGTGTCCTATTTCGAGCAGGAAGGCCGCCACATCGAGCTGAACCCCGGCGACATCATCGCCTATGACGTCTCCTGTCCGCATTCGATCATCAGCCCGGCTTTCACGCGCCACGACGTGGTGATCGTGCCGAAGGCGCTGCTGCGCGACCGCGGATTCCCGTCGCAGCGGATGCCCGCCTGCAAATTGACCTCACGCACGGGGACGGGGCGGATCGCCCACGATTTCGTGCATGCGACCTTCGACGAGGCGGCCAAGCTGTCGGCGAACAGTGCAGTCGGCGTCGCCGATTCGCTGATCGACCTCTTGCTGCTGCCGCTGCGCGAGGCGGACACGATGCTCGATCGCGTCGGGCCCGAAGCGACCTATGTGCGCGCGCAGTTCTTCATCCGCGAACATTTGCGCGATCCGGATCTGTGCATCGACCAGATATCCAACGAGCTCGGTTGCTCCAAGCGCTATCTGCACATGCTGTTCTCGGAGCGCGGCACAACGGTGAGCGACTACATCTGGCAGGCGCGTCTTCAGAATTGCCGCCAGGAGCTCGAGGCCCACGCCGGCAAGACCATCACCGATGTCGCGTTCTCCTGGGGCTTCTCCAGCTCATCGCATTTCAGCCGGGTGTTCCGGAAATATTTCGGCGTGGTGCCGTCCTCGATCCACAAGGCGCAACAGGGCGCCGTTGCCGCGGACGAGCATTAGGCAAACGCCAGGCCCGGCGTCGACGACCAGGGTTGTCCGTCACACGCCCGCGATGTCTCTCACGCCGATATGGCGATGTAGGGAATGCTGGTCAGGAGAGCGACGAGCAAGACCGCGTTGCCCAGCATTCCACTCCAATGCAGTCGGCGTAGCCGGCGCGGGGCCTCGGCATCGCCGGCGTCCCTGGCGCTGAGCTGTTCGTCCATCCGTTGCATGAACCCGCGGCGCCCGTAGATCGCCAGGGCTGCAAGGAGGCCAACGCCCATCGCGGCGACCAAACGACCGTCGAGCAGGAAAGCGACCGTCCCAATCAGTCCGGCAACGCGCATCACCAGAAAATGCGCATTGAACATTCCGCGCAAAAGCTGGGCGACGGGCTGGATATCCAGCTTCACCAGCAGGAAGGCCGGAGACGCCAGCGTGAAATAGCCCATCGGAAAGAGCAGGATGATCATGACCGCTACGGCAACGCCATCCGGTGTCATGGGATCGGCCTTTCTTCTCCGCGCCGGTGAAACCTTTCCGCCAGCGTCGCACAATCATAGCGGGAAAATGCGCTTCCGGCACTAGGCTTTGGTCGGATGCCGCGCCGCGAAGGCCGTCTTGCCTCGCGGTTCAGGAGGGTTCGAGGCCGAGCGACCGCGCGCTCTCGATCCAGATCGGCAGCTCGCGCTGATACAGGGCGTTGGTGTCCTTAAAGCCGATCGCGGGCTCGAGCACGAACGTGTTGAGAACCTCCTTCACCTTCGGATCGCTGTTGGCAGCGACGCAAAGCTCCGCCAGGCGGTCGACGACCGGCTGCGGTGTCGCTTTCGGCACGGCCCAACCGGAGAAGCCGCTGACGGTGAAGAATTTCGACGTCGCGCCCTGCTCGGGCAGGGTCTTGATATCAGGGATGGCGTCGACCTTCTTCGAATGCACCGCGAACACGGTGCCGCGATCGCTCTGCAAAACCGATTGCGCTGCCGTGTAGCTGCCCATGGCGACATCGAGCGTACCTTCCAGCATGCCCGTCCACATCGGGGCTTCGCCGCGATAGTGGATCGGCTCGATGGCAAGGCCGTACTGCTTGTTGAGCTCGTGGACCGTCATATGCGGGGCCGAGCCCGCGCTATAGGTGCCGAAGTTGACCTTGCCGTTCTTGCGCGCAAAGGCGACGAAATCCTCCAGCGTCTTGACGCCGGTTTTCGGGTTCGCCACCAGCAACAAGCCGGCGCCCGGAATGACGCTGACGAGCGTCAGATCCTTGTCCATGTCGTAGCCCGGAGTCTTCATCACCACCCGGTTCATGATGTAGGTGGTCGAGATCGAGCACAGGATGGTGTGGCCGTCAGGCTCCGCGCGGGCAACCTCCGCCGTCCCGATCGCGCCGGCGGCACCGGGCTTGTTCTCGACGACGACGGTCTTTCCGACCTGCTTGGAGATGAATTCGCCATAAGCGCGTGCGAGCAGGTCGGTCTGTCCGCCGGCGGGATAGCTGCAAATCATGCGGATCTGCCGCGTTGGCCACGCAGCCTGCGCCGAGGCGCCGCGTGAGACGAAAGGCATCGCGAGTGTGGTGGTGCCGGCGGCGATGAAGTGGCGGCGATCGAGCCTTGCGGACATGATTCTCTCCCGGATTGTCGCCGACGGTACTGCATCGGGTCGCCTCTGCCATGGGTGGCAGGCGAGACAGATTGGCGCATTCGAAGGGCCGCATTGTGCCTATTCGGGCGTCATCCGGACGATCGCACCTTTCGCATGACACGCAGCCAGACGATTTCGGTCAGGGCTACCGCAAGCAAGCCGAAGGTGCCGCCGATCAGCACGTTGAGGATGCGCTCCTCCGCGATGCCGCTGGCGCTCCCAGCGAAAGAGGCGGCCAGCGCGATGAAGAAGCAGCGCAGACCGAAGCCGATGATGTAGCGGGAGAACGAGATCAGCGTGAGGGTGGCCGCGAGAACCGCGAGTGCATAGCCGACCCGGCTTGGCGGCAGCACCATGCCGGCAAGGAAGCCGAGCGGCACGCCGACGACGGCGCCGATCGCCCGCTGCTTCAGCTTGCCGGTAGAAGCGGCGAGATCGCCGACCACGACGCTTGCGGCCGACCACATCACCCATTGGCCCTGCGCGAGATCGAGGATATCGACCAGCGCCGCCGCAGCGAAAACCGCAAGGGCAGTTGCCGCTGCGGGCACAAACCACTCGGCCGCGGGCGCTCCGAACAGCTTCGCGGCATCGCCGCACCGTCGCTGGTCGTAAATCTGGATAGCGCAGACCAGAGCCAGCGCGATCGGGGAGGACACGATGATCATGCCGGCATGGCGCAGGGCTTCCGAGGCGCTCAAGCCCTCCCGCACCTCGCAGGCAAGATACACGGCGGGGATGAACACCCAATTCCCGAGCGTGCGGAAATGTTCGCCATGGCGTGTCACCGCGACCGCAAGGAATCCGGCGAGAGCCGTCAGCACTGCGAATAGCGGCTTGATCGGGCTCGCTAGGAACAGCGCGGCAAAGGTGAGGAGGATGGCGAGATAATGCCACGCGACGACTTTCGGCGGCAGGTGCAACCTGAGCGCAGGAATGAGCAACGAGACCGCGACCAAACCAAGATTCAGCAGCGCCGTCTCGCGCGCGACGAAATAGGCGGCGATCACCGGGCCGACGACGATCAGCGCCCGCACCAGCTCGCCGGTCTTGATTTCCCGGGCGAGGAGGTCGCGCAGGTTGGCAGTAGTGGTCAGGGAATTCACGGGGCACCGAAAGGGCGAATGAGAACGCAGACATCATACGGTGCGGGGCGCCACTAAGCGAGTCGATGCCGTCAGGTTGATTCAAGAGATGCGCCGTCGCCGCTCCACACTCCGTCATTGCGAGCGTAGCGAAGCAATCCAGTCTTTCTCTGAAGGGACTCTGGATTGCTTCGCTACGCTCGCAATGACGATGTTGATGCAGTTGCGGGCGAAGATTTAAGTCTCGAGACTGGACACAGGGGGACGCGAGAACGTCAACGCTGAATGATCTTCATCCAGACGTCACCGAGGACCGCAGGCTCCCGCGGCGGCAGATAGGTCAGCCCCGCCTGTATTCCGAATTCGGCGATCTTACCCTCGGCAGCAAGCCCGGTCAGCGCCTTGTTGACGGCGTCGATCAGCGCGGGATCGCTGGCCAGCCCGACATAGCTGCGATTAGCCCCGATCGGATAGTAGCCGGACGCGGTAATCGCCGTATCGGGGTGCGCGGCGCGATGGGCGTCGAGGCGGCCGAGGTCGATCAGCGTTGCGTCATAGTCGCCACGGGCAAGTGCGCCGAGGAGATCATCGCGGCCGGGGACGAGATGCGTGATGTCATCGATCAGGCGCCCCTTGTCGAAGGTCATGAGGATCGCATCGCCGAGCGAGCCGCTCTCGATGACGAGGCGCAGACCGGCGAGGTCGCCGATATCGCCGATCTTGCGACCCCGCGCCTTCGGTCCGAGCACGACCGTCATCGGCGAGTAGACATAGGGCTGGCTCGGCGCGAGCACGCCGAGCGCGACGCGGCGGCGCCGGTCGTCGCGCGTGGCGCCGGCAAAATCCGGCAGGCGCGCCGTTTTCATGCCGGGCTTGACGAGGGAGTCGGTCGTCAGCGCATAGCCGCCGACGAGCGAGCAGCGCCCGTCGGACAGCAGCGCATTGGCCTCGAGCTGCGGGCTCGAATCCTCATCCAGCTTGCTCTCGAACCACTGGATCGTCAGCGGCCGTCCGAGCCGGTCGGCGAGCGCCTGCGCCAGCAGCACGTCGAAACCCGAGCCCGGCTTGCCCTTGTGATGCACCGAGAGCGGTGGCCGGTCCTCGTCGAGACAAATCTTGAGCGGGTCGTCGGCCGCGCGTGCAGCCGTAGCCGCCGCCGCGAGGATCGCGGCAATGCTCCAAGCGACCAGCCAGCGCCTCATGGTTTTCTCCGGCTCGAGATGAAGGCCCAGAGATTCCCGATCTCCTCGTCGCTGAGAATATCGGCCCAGGGCGGCATCTTGTTGTTCTTGCCGTTCTTCACGGTGGTGACGAAGCGCGTCTTGTCGTCGGGGAAGGCGCGCAAGTCCGGCGTGATGGTGCCGGGGTTCATCATGTTGGGGCCGTGGCAGTGCGAGCATTTCTCGGCATAGGTCGACTTGCCGTGGTCGATCTGTGCCTGCACGGGTTTGCCGCTTGAATCATCCGCGGCACGAACGGTCGCCGCAAGCGCGACCTTCAGCACCGCGACGGTGGCGAGGATCGCCACCGTCTTGTGGGATAGCTTTCTCAGCATCGTGCCGGGGTTATTGCTTGACCGCAAAAACCCAAAGCGAGCCGCCGGGCGGCACTTTGGCCAGCCGTTCGTCGCCAGAGAACAGCGAGTAGACGCCGCCATAGCCGCTCGTCACCGCGACGTACTGCACGCCGTCCTGCTGCCAGGTCACCGGTTGTCCCTCGATGCCCGAGCCGGTCTGGAACTGCCAGAGCTTCTTGCCGGTGTCGGCATCAAAGGCCTCGAACTCCCCGGTCAGCGCCCCCGAGAACACGACGCCGCCCGCGGTCGACAGCACGCCGGAGAAGCGCGGGATGTCGCTTGGTGCTTCCCACTTCGCCTTGCCGGTCATGGGATCGATCGCCTTCAGATGACCGCGCGGGCCGTCACCCCATTCCCAGAGATCGGTGAGGTCCATGCCGAGGTACCATTCACCCTGCTTGAAGGTGGCGGGTTCGGTCTTGTACCTGCCGCCGAAGGCGAGCGTGTTGGCGTAGGCGAGGCCGGTCTGCGGATTGAACGACATCGGCTCCCAGTTCTTGCCGCCGAGGATCGACGGATAGACTGTCACCTTCTTGCCCTCACGCGCGTCCTTCGAGACGTCGGTCTCGATGGGACGTCCGGTCTTCATGTCGATTCCGGTCGCCCAGTTGACCTTTACGTAAGGATTGGCCGCGAGCAGCTTTCCGTTGGTGCGGTCGAGCACGTAGAAGAAGCCGTTGCGGTTGGCGTCCATGAGCACCTTGGTCGGCTTGCCCTCGACGTTCATGTCGGCGAGGACCATCTCGGCCACGCTGTCATAGTCGAACGGATTGTTGGGCGAGAACTGGTAGTGCCACTTGATCTTGCCGGTCTTGGGATCCATCGCCAGCACGGAGCAGGTGTAGAGGTTGTCGCCTGGGCGCACCGCCGAGTTGAACGGTCCGGGATTGCCGATACCCCAATAGACCGTGTTCAGCTCGGGATCATAGGAGCCCGTAATCCAGGTCGAGCCACCGCCGAGCTTCCAGGTATCGCCCTTCCAGGTGTCGCCGCCGGGCTCGTCCGGGGAGGGGATCGAATGGGTGCGCCACAAATGCTTGCCTGTTGCCGGATCCCAGCCGTCGATGAAGCCGCGGGTGCCAAACTCGGCGCCGGAGATGCCGGTGATCACGACGCCGTCGGCGACCAGCGGCGCCACCGTCATCGAATATCCCTCCTTGATATCGGCCGCCTTCTGCCGCCACAGCTCCTTGCCGTCCTTGGCGTCGAGCGCGATCACGTTGGCGTCGAGCGTGGTGCGGAACACCTTGCCCTCATAGAGCGCGGCGCCGCGGTTGATGATGCCGCAGCAGACGATGCGCGGCGTTTCGGCAGGATACTCGACCTTGGATTTCCAGATCTGCTTGCCGGTCTTGGCGTCGACCGCCATGGTCGCGTTGTGCGACGTCACGTAGATCACGCCCTGGTACACCAGCGGCTGCGATTCCTCGCTGCGATCGTCGTTGAAAGAGTAGTTCCAAACCGGGACAAGGTTCTTGACGCTGTCCTTGTTGATCTGGTTCAGCGTCGAGAAACGCTGGAGATTGTAGCCCATCCCGTAGTTGAGAACGTTCGATGTATCGGTCGCACCCTTGACCAGCTGCTCGCTGGTTTGTGCATTTGCACAAGACGATGCAAGCATGACGAGGCCCGCGGCCATCGCAAAGCGTTTCATCCGTTCCTCCCAATATGCGCGCCTATTGACGCTGCGACAGCAACACTCCGCCCTAATGCAAAACGCGTCAATACGAAAGTCGCAATCGCGACGCCGATATGGTGGGCGACCGGATGTCGTCACCTGACGGAGACCTGACAAGCCATGCTCACTTGTGCGCAGGCGCTGAAGAAATTTCGCGGCATGATGCAGAGCGCGTGCGCGACGGCAGCGGTCGGGGCGACGGGTTCCGCAAGTTGTGCCGAGCGCAGGCTGCAATTCGGGGCTTGAACCGAGGCTCGCTTGTGGACTTATGTCGTTTCGATCCGGTTCGAATCGGAGCTCTTGGTGAGGGAGATTTTCATGATATCGCGTCGCTCTGTTGCACTTGCGCTCACAATTGCGCTGCTGTCCGGTCCGGCATGGTCGGCCTCCGGCAACGCGGTCAAGACGTTCGATACCGACAATGACGGCACGCTCGATCTTGCCGAGGTGAAGAAAGCGGCGGCCGCGTCGTTCGCGAAGCTCGATCCCGATCACGACGGCACGCTCGATGCCCGCGAGTTGCGCGGACGGTTAACGGCAAAAGAACTCGCCGCCGCCGATCCCGATCGCGACGGGACTCTCACGCTCGACGAATATCTCTCGGTGGTGGAGCAGCGCTTCAACGCAGCGAATCCCGACAAGGATGGAACGCTGGATGGGAAGGAGCTGAACTCGCGCGCCGGCCGTGCGCTGCTGCGCTTGTTGCGGTGAGAACAGCGCCGCTTGACTGGGAGCGAAGGCGAGTTGCCCGAGAGAGAAATTTGCAAGCGCGATGCGGCAGTTCACTGTGTCGACGGCGCGATTCCAGACTTGCGCTGTGACTGACGCAGCCCTAGGTTTTGGCCGGCGCGATGTCGCGCTCAATCCCTTGGGAGTCCCCGAATGGCCTGGAAAGCTCCGAAGATCGTGGAAGTGCCGGTCGGCATGGAAATCAACATGTACGCCTGCGCTTTGCGCAAGTAAGACCACAACTAAGACTGACGACCTGCCGCGGCTTCGATGGCAACCACCGTCGAAGCCGTGGTAGTGTCGGGGATGCGCGCGAGAGCCCATACATTCTGGACCATAGCCGCCTGCACCGTCGCGCTCGCGCCGGTATGCGTCAGCGCCGAAGAGGGCTTTGATACCGAGCACATCTTCGGCTTCATGATCGGCACCGATGTCGGCAATCCCGGCGAGCGCGAATTCCAGACCCAAACGACAGGACGATTCGGCAAAGGCGGCGGGACCTATCGCGCCCTCTCGCAGGAGGTCGAGATCGAGATCGTGCCGCTGCCGAACTTCCGGATCGAGGTCGGCGGCACCGCCACGCTGCACGACATCACCGGCGTCCCCGATATCGGCGACCGCCGCCAGTTCAATTTTCAGGGCGCTTCGCTCGACCTGCGCTATCGCCTGCTCGATCGCGAGCGCGCGCCATTCGGGTTGACTGTCGCCGCCGAACTCCATGGCGACCGCATCGACGAGACCTCGGGCGCAAAAGGGCGGATGTACGGTACCGATTTCACGCTCGCCTTCGATCGCGAGCTGATCCCGAACTTCGCCATCGGGGCGCTCAACCTGATCTATCAACCCGAATGGGCGCGTTTTGAGATGGCGGGACTGTCCGAAAAGAGCTCGACCATCGGCGCGGCTTTCGCCGGCCTCGTGCGGGTGCGTCCCGACGTGCTGCTCGGCGGCGAGGTGCGCTACTTCCGGCAGTACGAAGGCATCGGCCTCGGCGAGTTCGCAGGCCAGGCCCTCTTCGTCGGTCCGACCGCTTATTTCCAGCTTTCCGAGCGCTCGCGCCTGACCATGAGCTGGAGCATGCAGGCCTGGGGCCGTCCGGCCGGATCGGGCGGCAATCTTGACCTCGTCAATTTCGAGCGCCACCAGGCGAGGCTGGTGTTTGGGGTCAATTTCTAGTGCTCGCGCCCCGGTTGCGGGGAGAGGCGACGGGGCGATTCCCGTTTTATTTCTCGCGGCCGGATTGAAACTTCCCGCTGCTCGGAGCGTAACCTTTTGTGCTAATCTTCATCGCCTCTGCGAGGATCCCGGCATGAACCCGATCGACCTGGTGGTGACTGTGTGTGCGGTGCTCTCGCCTGCGACCTGCGAGGAGCAGCATCTGGTGTTCAACTATGCGGGGTCGCCGACGCAATGCGCGATGGCTGCGCCGCCCTATATCGCGCAATGGGTCGGCGACCATCCGAAGTGGCAGGCGGTGCGGTGGCGCTGCGAATACCCGCACCCGAACGACAAGGCGTGAGCCGCCGGCGTTACTTCGTGCAGTCCTTCAGATCCTTATCGGCGATCGAGAACACCGCATCCGCCTTGATCTCGATGTCGCGCACGATGCACTGCCGCGCATTGGGATAGCTGACCCTGGCGTCGTAGCGGCCGGGCTCGACGCCGGTGATGCGCAGCCGCTCGTCGTGGTCGACCTCCTTGTCTTTGTCGTTCAGGCACTGGTTCGGCCCCCACTCGGTCTTCCCGGCCGGCGAGAGCTGGAAGCCGGAGATCGTCTCCGTCGTCAGGTTCCAGAGCCGGATACCCTTGCCCTTGGCCTGCGCGAGCGCCGCGCCCGGCATCGCAACCAAAAGGATGCCGATCGCAATCAGCGTACGCCGCATGGTGAACCTCCCGCGAGGATGTCGTTGGTCCAATTGACCATGAGTTCTCATTTTGATTCAAGCTGCAACGCGGCGAGCTCGGCCCTGATCCTGCCGAGCTCGGCCTCGCTGCGCCCCGCGCGCGGGATGGCAATCGGCACCTCCCGCACGATGCGCGCCGGTCGCGGCGACAGCAAGAACAGGCGGTCGCCGAGCCGGATCGCGTCATCCAGGCTGTGGGTGACGAGCAGCGTCATCACCGGACGGCGCGCCACCAGCGTTGCGATCTCGTCACGCAAACGGCCGGCGAGTGCGTCGTCGAGCGAGGCGAGCGGCTCGTCGAGCACGAGCAGATCGGGCTCGACGGCAAAGGCGCGGGCGAGCGCGACGCGCCGGGCGAGGCCCAATGACAATTCGCCGGGAAAGTGGCTGCGATGCGCGTCCAGCTCCAGGATCCTGAACAGCTCGGCGAGCTTGGCATCAGTGACATCGGGGGCCGCAAGCCGCACATTCTGCTCGACCGAGCGCCATGGCAGCAATCGCGGCTCCTGGAAAACCATCCCGATCCGCGCCTCCGGCGGTCGCGAGATGCGCCCCTCGAAATCGCGGTCGAGCCCGAGGATGATGCGAAGCATCGTGCTCTTGCCGCAGCCGGACGGACCGATCAGCACGCCGACCTCGCCGGATTGAAGCGCGAAGCTGACCGGAGCGAGCACCTCCTGCGTTCCGCCCGCGGCACTCCTGAACCTCTTGCCTGTGATATCGACCTCAAGCCGCACGGGGTCGCCACCGTGTTGCGCGGGCTTCGAACGGTTGCACCAGCGCGGTCTCGATCACGAGTACGACGGCGGCGAAGGTCAGCGAATAGGCCAGCAGCCGCGGCGTGTCGAACAGCTGGAAAGCAACGCCGATCTCGAAGCCGACGCCGTTTGGCCGGCCCAGGAGTTCGGCGACCAGCACGATCTTCCACACCAGCGACAATCCGGAGCGGGCTGAGGCTGCGATATAGGGCGCCAGCTGCGGCAGCACGACGTGGCGGAAGGCGCGCCAGCGCGGCATCGCGAACACGCTCGCCATCTCGTCCAGCGAGCGGTCGAGCGCGCGCGTGCCCTCGCGCAGGGTGACGATGGCGGTCGGCAGCTTGTTGATGGCGATCGCCGCGACCGCTGCGGCTTCAGTGAGCCCGGCCCAGATATAGGCCAGCACGATCACGACCAGCGCGGGCAGGTTCAGGAGCAGGATCAGCCAGGGATCGCCGAGCCGGTCGGCGAGCTTCACCCGTCCCATCAGATAGCCGATGGCGCTACCGAGCGACATCGCCAGCACGAAAGCGAGGCTTACGCGGGCAAGCGTAGCGCCGAGATGCAGGAACAGCGCGCCGCTCGATGCTTCCGCGATGACGACGTCGAGCACGGCGGGCGGGGACGGCAGCTTTGTGGCGCCGACGAACAGCGCGGCAATCCACCAGATCGCAAGGAACAGGGCAAACGACAGAAGACGCAGCACCTCAGTCTCCGGGAACTGCGTGATAGAACGTGCCGGGATCGAGCTCGGCGGCAGAGCCCACGAGGTCGCGTCCGCCGGTTTCGGCCAGCACGCGGTAGAGCACGCGCGCGTCCTTTTCTTCGTCATCGATGCTCCGGCGCGGAATGCCGTCGCGATATCGCTCGCGATAGGTCTTGAGCAGTGTGGCATCGCTCGTGCCGGTGAGCGGGGCGATCTTGTCCCAGGCGGCATCCGAGGTCACCAGCAGCTGCTTGGCCTTGCGAGTCATCGCGATGAAGCGCGCCACGGCCTCGCGATGACTTGCCGCCCAGCTTTCGTCGAAGACATAGCCAACTGCGGAGACCGCGCCCTTGGCGCCGAGTTTCGGCAGGATGTCCTCGATGCCGGCAAGACGTCTAAAACCCTTGGCCTCCAGCTGTGCGCAGAAATTCCAGAAGTTGAGGCTCGCATCCATCTCGCCGTCGAGCGCCTTGGCGGTTATCAGCGGCGGAGCACCATAGACGATGGTCGCCTCCGACTTCAGGTCGATGCCGTCCTGCTTCATGCGCGCCTGGAGCAGCAGCCAGCTCTTGTCGATGGGACCACCGCCGACGGCGAGCTTGCGGCCCTTCAAATCGGCCAGCGACTTGATCGGCGAGGAGGCCGGCACCATTACCGCGCCGAGCGCGCTGGAATAGGGATAGAAGGTGAGCTTGGCGCCGAGCGTGCGCTCGCGCGACACCCACAACCAGTCGGACAGGATGATGTCGGCATTGCCGGCGCGCAGGGCGATCTTGCCGGCCTCGGGGCTCGCAAGCTCGCTGACGTCGAGCGACAGGTCGGCCTCCTTGTCGAGGCCGCCGGCGCGGATCGCGGCCAGCTCCCAGGAGAATGTTCCGGTCTTCTGCACCGCAAGGCGGATGGTATCCGCGGCGCGGCCGGGCCCGGCTAGTGTCAGCGCCAGCGTCACCGCGAGCGCCAATGATCGACCAAATGCTCTCATCACCTTGTGAGCCGTTTCCTCTGATAGAGTGCTTTTCAGGACAATACGCATAGCATAGCTTCCGTCGCAACCAGCGGGAGGACGCTCATGAATCTGGCCGGACAGCTACGACCGATTGTCGCCGCATTGGCGGTGTGGGCTGCGACCGCGCTCGCTGCGCAGGCTGAAGAGGCCAATGATTATCCGACGTCGGCGCGTGCCGAGTATGTCTATGGCTGCATGAAGGCCAATGGCGAGAGCCGGCAGGCGATTGAACAATGTTCCTGCTCGATCGACGTGGTGGCCTCGATTGTGTCCTATGAGCGCTACGTCACTGCAGAAACCGCCCTCAGCATGTCCCAGGTCCGCGGCAATCTCGGCGTTCAGTTCCGCACGTCAGAGCAGGCGAATTCCGCGGTGAACGATCTCAGGCGCGCGCAGGCGGAAGCCGAGGTGAGGTGTTTTTGACCGTTGCCGCGCTGCTTTGCTTCCCTCATCAAGGTCGCCGGCGGAGCTTCGATGGTATGATCCGACGGGCTTGCTTGGTAGGATATCTCGATGGACCGGCACGGCGTTGGAGTGCACCGGGCGGTTGCTGATACGCCCATCATCGATGATGCAAACGCCGATGCGCCTCTAGTGCGTCGCGCAAGACGGCTCCCGCTCGGCCCGGCATTGGGAATGATCGCCGCATTGTCGGCGGTCTCGAATGCGAGCGCGCAGGAGGCCGAGCCGCGATCGTATTCGAATACGCCTGTCGGGTTGAATTTCCTGATCTCGGGTTACGTTTACGCCCAAGGCAAGCTCGCGTTCGATCCCAGCACCGCGATCGCCGATGCCACATTCCGCTCCGATACCGGCGTAGTGGCCTATGTTCGGTCCTTCGACGTAGCCGGCCAGTCGGCCAAGTTCGACGCGATCGTGCCGACATCGTCGTTTGCCGCGCATGGGCTCGTCAACGGCGAGCCGCGCGAACGGGAGATGTCCGGTCTGGGCGATCCGCGATTTCGTGTCTCGGTCAACCTGTTTGGGGCTCCCGCGCTCTCGGCGAAGGACTTCGCCAGCTACCACCAGGATCTGATCGTGGGCGTAAGCCTTCAGGTCTCCGCGCCCCTCGGGCAATATGACAGCACCAAGCTGCTCAACCTCGGCGGCAACCGTTGGTCGTTCCGGCCCGAGCTCGGAATTTCAAAGGCATGGGGACCATGGACGGTCGAGCTCGCCCCTAGCGTGACCTTCTTCAGCGACAACACCGACTTCTTCGGTGGCAAGACGTTCTCGCAGGCTCCGATCTATGCGGTGCAGGGACATGTCATCTATACGTTCCAGTCCGGCATATGGGTGGCGCTGGACGGACTGTATTTCGCCGGCGGCAGCACGATCCTCAACGGCATCAAAAACGACAACGAGCAGGCCATTTCGCGCGCGGGCGTGACGGTTGCGTTTCCGATCGATCGGCAAAACTCAGTCAAGCTCTCTGCCAGCACCGGCCTCACCAGCCGCACGGGAAGCGAACTGACAGCTGTTGGTATCGCATGGCAGTATCGTTGGGGCGAAGGATATTGAGGGAGGATGATGGACGCCCTCACGTCCCCGGCTTCTCCACATCCCACTCGTTGCGGAACACGTGTCCGTCCGTATCCTTGGCTTCCGCGCGGAAACGCCTGGCGCCGTTGGACACATAGGTGAAGCGCAGATTGGGATCTTCCGAGATCGAGATGCCGCCTTCCATCGAAAGCACGGGGCTGTCGTCCTGCGTCAGCTTGAGCTGGTTGACGAAGAAGGCGGGAATGTAGAGCTGCGTGACCTGGTCCATCTGCAGCCCGGAATTGTTGGGATGGCCGACCATGATCTGCGCCTCTCGCATGCGGCTCGCCGGGGCCTCCTCGCGCGCGAATTGCCGGTAGCGCATCTGCCCGAGCCGGTTTTGGGCTTCCTCGGCATTCTTCCCCGCCGGTGCCGAGCAGCCGCCGGAGGCCTTTACATAGACCTTCGAGACATAGAGCTGGCCGTCGCTGAGCTCGGCCACCGCATGGACGTCGGTGTAATTGTTGACGCGCACGCGCGTCGAGATTTCAGTGACGTTGGCATCCGGTCCGAGCTCGAACTTCGCCGCCATCGGTGCTGGGTTACGATCGATCACCAGCGTGATCGAACGGATGCGGCGGGCATCGCCAGGCGAGAGCTTGCTACGCAGGGTCACGGGCACGATGGCCGCGTCCTCGGCGCGATACGGCATCTCGATGCCAATGACATTGCCGCCGTCATTCATCGGACGGTTGCTGAAGATGTCCTGCACCAGTCCCGGCCAGGGATCGTAAGCTTCGTCAGCCTGCACCGGCACGGCGAATGCGATGCCGAGGAGCAGGGCGATCAGAGGCAGTCGGCGCGTGCATCCCGTCATGGTCTTGGTCCCGCGGACGAAGCAACGTTTCGCGCATCGTAGCGCGTCCGCTACTCCCATTCAATTTCCGAAAATGCTGCGGTTGCGTTGCGGGCGTTGTAGTCGTCGAACAGCTCCCAGTGCGGCCGTTCCGAGGCGGCGGCCTTGTCTGCGGCGGTTCGGATCGGCTCGCCCTTCTTGTTCGATGCCCGGACGTCCGCCAGCAGTGCCGTCAGATAGCGCCGTTCATCGGTCAGCGCTGCCGGCCATTCGCTCACGGGCCCGTGACCGGGAACGACGCGCTGCGCCGGAATGCTCTCGAGTTCCCCGAGGGTGCCGAGCCAGCCGCGAATGCTGCCGTCCATCACCGGAATATGGCGGAGGAAGACGAGGTCGCCAGTGAACAGCGTCTTCGTCATCTCATCGAACACGGTCAGGTCATTGTCGCTGTGCCCGGCCGGCCAGGCCCGCAAGGTCAGGCGGCGCGCGCCCAGATCGAGCGTCATTGTGTCCGTGACAAGCATTGTGGGCGGCACGATTTTCACGGGGGATATCAATTCGTCCCCCATGATGCGCTTAAAATTGTCGAGATAGTACGGCCCGCGCGCAGCGAGCGCCCGCGGCAGCCTGCTGTGACTGACGAAAATGGCGTCCCCGACGGCGAAGGCCGCATTGCCGAAAACATGGTCCGGATGGCCGTGGGTGTTGATGACGTAGCGGATCGGCTTGCTGGTGTTGGCCCGTACCGCCGCCAGCAGCGCCTCGCCCTCGCGAACGCTACCGCCGGTATCAATCACCGCCACAGCATCCTCGCCCACGATGAATCCGACATTGGCGATGTCGCCCTCGTTCTCGCGGGTCATCAAGGCGATGGTCCCGGAGTGTACGAAGATTCCCGGCGCGACTTCGCTCACAGGCAATTCGGCCGCTGCGGCGCATGCTAGCGTCGCTGTCACCAGCAGGGACAAGGCTGCGATCACGAGGGCGATGCGAGACACTTTTCCGCCTCAGTTCAAAGGGTTGCGCGCATTGCACTGCAACAAAAAAAGCCAGCACACAGTCTGGCAAAACATGGCGCGTCATGCGTTGCATGGTTAGCATTCAAACAAGCCCAGGAGGAAGCGCGATGACGGAGGCCGGACGACATCGTCGCTGGTTGTTTTCACTGAGTATCCTGGTTGCGTCTTGCGCGTTCGGCGACATCGCCATCGCGCAGACCAACGACGCCGGCGACCTCTCCTTCGAATTGGTCGATCCCAAGGTGCTGCGCGTCTGTTCCGACCCGCGCAATCTGCCGTTCTCGAACGAGAAGGGCGAGGGGTTCGAGAACAAGCTTGCCGAGCTGTTTGCGGACAAGCTCCAGAAGAAGCTCGACTATGTCTTTTTTCCGCAGGCCACCGGCTTCGTGCGCATGACGCTTGGCGCGCATCGCTGCGACGTCATCATGGGCTTCCCCCAAGGGGATGACCTCGTACAAGGCACCAATCCCTATTACCGCACGAGCTATGCGCTGGTCGCGAAAGCAGGAAGCGGGCTCGAGGAGGTCGACACGCTCGAGGATACCAGGCTGAAGGGCAAGCATGTCGGCATCGTCGCCGGCACGCCGCCTGCGACCAACATGGCCATCGCGGGACTGATGGGTGATGCAAAGCCCTATCCACTGATGATCGACACGCGCTACGACAATTCAGCGCAGGCAATGATCAATGATCTCACGGCGGGCAAGATCGACGCCGGCGTGCTGTGGGGACCGATGGCGGGGTTCTACGCAAAGAAGGCGGGATCGCTTCATGTTACGCCGCTGGTGAAGGAAACCACCGGGCCAAAATTGGTCTATCGCATCGGCATGGGCGTGCGTGGCGCCGACCAGAACTGGAAGCGGCAACTCAACAAGCTGATCCAGGAGAACCAAGGCGAGATCAACAAGATCCTGCTCGACTTCGGCGTGCCGCTGCTGGACGAGAACAATCGGCCGCTCGGCGCGGAGACGGCCAAGAAGGCACCATGACATGAGGCGGCATCTTGCCGCTGCGCTGGTCGCCGCCATGCTGGTGGCGCCGGTCGTTGCGCAGCAGCAGGAGCCGTTCGAGCCCGAGGGCTATCGCACCGATAACTACCGCGCGCCTGTGCCGGCCACACTGGGCGGCGCGCGCGTGCTGTCGACGTTAGAGGCCGAGGCGATCTGGCACGCGAAGAGCGGCGCCTTCATCGACGTGTTGCCGCGCGCGCCGAAGCCGAAGAACCTTCCAGCGGGTACCGTCTGGCGCGAGGCGCCGCGCAAAAACATTCCGGGCAGCATCTGGCTGCCGGATACCGGCTACGGCGCGCTGCCGCAAGCCATGGACGACTACTTTCAGCGCGGCCTCGCGCGTGCATCACACGGCGACAAGACCGCGCTGCTCGTGATCTATTGCCTGGCCGATTGCTGGATGTCCTGGAACGCCGCCAAGCGCGCGCTCGCGTACGGCTATTCCAACATCGCCTGGTATCCCGATGGCACCGACGGCTGGGAGCGCGCCAAGCTTCCGACCGAGGAGGCGCAGCCGGAGCCGCGGCCGGAGCAGTAGGCAAGAGATCGTTATGCCCGGGCTTGTCCCGGGCATCCACGTTCTTCGTGCCGCGTGGTTACGCGTGGATGGCCGGGACAAGTCCGGCCATGACGCCGTGTCGCGCATAGGAAGAGGCGAGGAAAAGCCTACTGCTTCTGCAGCTTGGTCAGCGTGCCCGTGCCGTTATTGTCGGTCGCAGAGTAGCTCACCCTGTCGCCGGCGTGGACGGCGTCGAGCATCGCGGCATCCTTGGCCTTGTACTCCTGGAGCGCGCCGGCGCCGCCTGCGCTGCCGCCGACTGTGCCCTTCTGTGTCTGCTGGATCGAAATCGTGCTGTTGAGCCGATCGATCCGGGTGACCATTCCGGTCAGATCGTCAGCGAATGCGCTGCTTGCGAGCATGCTAATGGCCGCAGCGCTTGCGAGGATGAATTTCGTGGTTCCCATCGAGGCCTCCCGATGCCTTGGATTACCCATCGACAAGACATCCTAGATCGATTTGGTTCCGGCATATAGCGCGGCGGTGAGTTAATGATCGCAATGGAGGTGCGGGAACCTGCCGCAAGCGGTCAATGAGGCTGACGCTATTCCATTTCCTGCTGGATCACGCGTCCGAGCGCAAACAGCCGCTGGTCGATTGTGGTGGGAACCTCGCAAACGAACCGCACCACCTTGTAGCGGTCCTCGAAAATGCGAGTCTTCCAGATCAGCTCGTTGCTGAGCGCATCGACCTTGGCCTCGTCGCGCGGCGTGGCGCCCTGGAGCGCCTGGAGCTGCACACTCTCCTCGCGGATCTTGTCGGCGGCTTCGCGCTGCTTGCGGCTGACGCGTTCGAGCCCGCTCATGACCTGCGAGCGCTGAGCGTTGAGCGTGTCGAACAGGCCTGCGAACAGCAATTTTGCATTCGCGGTCTTGCCGGCCGCGGAGCCCGCCAAAAACTCCTTCACCAGCTTCTCGGCCTCGTCCAGCGGCGTCTTCCGTGCCGACAGTTTGGCGACCAACGCGCTGACTTTGGCGTCGTCCTTCCACTTGTTCTGCACGTCGTCGAGCGAAGGACCAGCCCATACCGCGGCGAGTGAAATTTCCGGCACTTTCGCCTGCGTGCAGGGCCAATCCGGATAGCGCGGATCGGCCGCGCGTGCCGCCGTGCTCGCGGCTGCGAGCATCAGAGCGGCCATGGCCAGAACCCGAACCGTCATCCTTCGCCTCCCGCAGGGCCCCGTCGCGCCAGCCCACGCGAGGGATCATAGGCATAGATCGCGCCGATCATGAAGACGATTGTGCAGGTCGCGACCACCGCCAGCGAGATCCAGTTGATCTGTCCGTACAGCGCGAACCGGATCAGCTCAACCGCGTGGGTGAACGGATTGGCCTCGCAGACATAGTAGAGATAGGGGCTGCCTTCCTGCACGCGCCAGAGCGGGTAGAGCGCCGATGAAGCGAAGAACATCGGGAAAATGACGAAATTCATCACGCCGGCAAAGTTCTCCAGCTGCTTGATGCCGGAAGAGATCAGCATGCCGAGCGAGCCCAGCATCAGTCCGGACAGGATCAGTGCCGGCAGCACGGTGAGATAGCCTGATAGAGGAGGGGTGATGTCCCAGAACCAGGCGATCAGCAGGAACGCGTAGACCTGGAGCAGCGACACCGCGGTGCCCGCGAGCAGCTTGCAGAACAACAGGTAGCCGCGCGGCAGCGGGCTTACCAGCAGCGTGCGCATGTTCCCCATCTCGCGGTCATAGACCATCGAGAGCGAGGACTGCATGCCGTTGAAGAGCTGGATCATGGCCATCAGCCCGGGCGCGATGAAGACCTCGTAGAGGATGTAGGTCTCGTAGGGCGGGATGATGGAGATGCCGAGAACCTGGCGGAATCCGGCGGCGAAGATGAACAGCCAGACCAGCGGCCGCACCAGCGCCGAGACGAAACGCTCGCGCTGGTGCAGGAAGCGCAGTCCCTCGCGCCAGACGATGCCCGTGAGGCAGGTCATGTATTCGGCGGCCGAGAAGCCGCGCGGAGCCTCGCGGGTGGTGATGCTGCTCATGCGCCGCCGCCCGGCAGGGTCTGCGCGCCGGTCAGGCGCATGAAGGCGGTGTTGACGTCCTGCGCGCCGGCTTCCGCGACGACGCGGCTCATCGGTCCCTGCGCCAGCACCTTGCCCTGGTGCAGCACCACGAGATCGTCACCGGCCATGATTTCGTCGAACAGATGCGTGGCCCAGAGCACGCCGATGCCTTGCTCGCTCACGAGCTGGCGCACATGGCTGATGATGTCGGCGCGCGCCTTGACGTCGAGGCCGACGGTGGGCTCGTCCAGCAATAGCAGGCGCGGCCGGTGCAGCAGCGCCCGGGCGATCTCCAGCCGCCGCATCTGCCCGCCCGAGAGATCGCGCACCTTGCTGCCGGCGCGCTCGGTCAGCCCGATGCGGTCGAGCAGCTCGGCGGCTCGCGCGCGGGCCTCGCGGCGGCTGATACCGTGGAGTGCGGCGTGATAGAGCAGGTTCTGCGTCAGCGACAGATCGAGATCGAGCGTGCGCGGCTGGAACACGACGCCGAGCAACCGCAGCGCTTCGCCGGGGCTTGTGCCGACATCATGGCCGAAAATGCCGACGCGGCCGGATTGGATGCCGAACAACCGCGTGATCAGCGAGAACAGCGTGCTCTTGCCTGCGCCGTTGAGGCCGAGCAGGGCCGTGAAGCTCGCGGGCTGTACGTTGAAGGACACGTCCATCAGCGCGCGGCGCGGGCCATAGGCGTGGCTGACGCTGTCGATCGACAGCGCGGGCACGGCCGCCGGATCGGGCCTTGGTGTTTCGCGTTGTTCGGCGATGGGAGCAGGGCTGGTCATGGCGCGATCGTGATACCCCAGGGTAGTTCGCCGACCTGAATGGTCTTGATCACCTTTTGCGCGGCTACGTCGATGACGGAGACGTCATTCGACACGCCATTGGTGGTGAGCAGAAATTTCTCGTCCGGCGTGAATGCCATGTGCCAGACCCGTTGTCCGACCAGCAGATATTTCGTCACCTTGCGCGTTGCGACGTCGACCACGGCGATGCGGTTGGCGGGTCCGAGCGCGATGAAAGCGGTCTTGTCGTCCCGGGTCATGCCGATGCCAACAGGCTGGATCGCCTCTTTCCTCAACCCCGGGATCTCGAAATTGATCTTGCCGGTCACCTCGTGTTTGCCGGGATCGATGATCGAGACGGTGCCGCCGATCTCCGAGGACACCCACAATTCGGAAGCGTCGTGCTTGAATTCGGCAAAGCGCGGCCGCGCGTCGACCAGCACGTTGGCGACGATCTGGCGCGACGACGTGTCGATGAAATGCGCCATGTTGGTGGTCTCGGACGTGTTGATCAGCGTCTTGCCGTCCGGGCTGATGGTCATGCCCTCGGGCTCGACGCCGACCTGGATGTCGCCAAGGCGGGCGCGCTTCTCGAGGTCGATCACGGTCACCGTGTTGTCGTTCTCGTTGGCGACATAGAGGATCTTGCCGGCGGCATCCTGGGCGAACAATTCCGGGTCGGGCCCGGAGGGCAGGCTGTCCACCACGCTTTGCGTCTTGGCGTCGATCATCTGGATGGTGTCGTCGTCGCCGACCGCGACCATCACGAACTTGCCGTCGCGCGTGAAGTCGATGCCGCGCGGGCGCTGGCCGACCTTGATGGTCTTGGTGACCGTCCAGCTCTCGGTGTCGATCACCGACACCGTGTTGCTCTTCTCGTTCGAGACATAGGCGATGAACGCATGCGCGGGCGCCGCCGCCAGCGCCAGTCCGGACAGCAACCCAACTCGCCACGCGCGCAACGTCCAAGTCCTCACTTTAATGCCCTCACTTCAGCTTGCATTTGCTCTCCGGGCGGTCATAGCCGAGCGTGTCGAGCTCGGAGACCTGATGGAGGAAACCTTCCTGCGGCGACACCGACACCACCATGCGGCCGTCGACCAGCAGGATCGGCTGGCGCAGCTGCAGGTTCCAATCGCGCAAGGTCAGCTTTGTCCCCTTGAAGGCAGCGACCGAGAACTCCGGACCCTTGATGAAATCGGTGACCTTCTTGATGTCGCCGGAATTGGTGCGCGAGGTGGCCTCTCCGATCATGCGTACGGCCGTCCAGGCCTGCATGTCGAGCGCGGTCATCCGCCGCGCGTTCAGCTTGACGAAGCGGTTCTGCATCTGGATCGCGCCCCATTGATCCTGCGCGGCGTCCCAGCTCCGCGGCACCAGCCCGGCCGAGCCCGCGACAGGCCGCGGATCCCAGGTGCGATAGGGCAAATAGGCGCCGAACACCTCGCTCTCGTCGGCGGCGACCAGCACGTCATAGGCCGGTGCCTGTTGTGTGAACACCGGCATCTGGCGCTGGATCAGCGTCACGCCCGAGTCGGTGCGGCGCGCGCCGCCTTTGTCTTCGAAGCTGCGCTCCTGCACGATCTTGGCGCCGAACCGCGTCGCGGTGCGGCGGAGCGCATCGGCGAACAGTCTGTCCTCGTCATGCGAGCCGACCACGAGCAGCCAGCGCTTCCACTGCTTCCATACCAGATATTGACCGAGTGCATCGGCCAGCATTGCGCGCGTCGGCGCGGTGTGGATGACGTTGGCACGGCAATCGGCCTCGCGCAGTCGCTCGTCGATCGCGCCGGCGTTAAACAGCAGCGTGCCGCGCTCGCGCAGGGCGTCCGCGACTTTCAGCAGCGCGTCGGCCGGCAGGTCGGCGATGATGAAGCCGTTGCGTGTGGCGAGATCGGTCGCGGCCTGCACGGCATCCTCGCCCTCCTTGATACGCCGCTCCTCCAGCGCAAATCGCTGGCCCAGGAATTTGCCGGTGGTGTTGTTGTCGTCGATGGCGAGGCGTGCGCCGGCGACGCCGTCATTCTCCGCGGGCTGCTCGACCAGCGACAGCGTCGATCTCGTGCCGGCGATTCCGAGATAGCCGACGCCGATCATGACAGGGTCGGCCGCGAGCGCGCTCGTCGCAGCAAGTCCCAAGCCGATCAGGCCGACCAACCATCGGATCATGTTTCCTCCGCACAACTCCCCGGCTTGACCGCCGATGGAGAATTGTCTCATGCTAAAGCATGACCGATTTGTCAGGGCATGCAACCCCGCATTTCGTCCTCGCGCGCGTGAGGCCGGGAATCACGATCATGCGAGCGCTGATATGTTTCGCCGCTTTGCTGTTGACGGGCTCGGTCGCATTCGCCGATCCGCCGAAACTCGCGGTGTTCGATTTCGAACTGATCGACACCAGCCTGCCCGGCGAGTTCTACGGATCCAAGCCGGAGGAGGCGCGGCTCGACCTCATCAGCGAGCAGTTGCGCAAGGCGCTGGTTGAGTCAGGCAGGTTCCAGCTGCTCGATATCGCGCCGATCCGGGACGCGGCCCGACACAGCAATTTACAGGCCTGCGGCAATTGCGATCTCCAGCTTGCCGGGCAGTTGGGTGCCGACCTGGAGATCACCGGCATGGTGCAGAAGGTCTCGAACCTGATCATCAATCTGAACATCTACCTGCGAGACGTGAAGACCGGCAACATGATCACGGCCGCCAGCGCCGACATGCGCGGCAACACGGATGAATCCTGGACGCGCACGATGAGCTATCTGATCCGCAACCGCTTGCTGGCACCGAATTACGGCAAGCCGGAGTAGGTTCTTCCAAGAGAGAAGAAGAAGCCATTACCCCTTCAATCTCTCCGCATGCCAGTGCAGATGGTCGCCCATGAAGGTCGAGATGAAATAATAGCTGTGGTCGTAGCCCGCCTGCCGTCGCAGCGTCAGCGGGATGTTGGCCTTGGCACAGGCCGCCTGCAGCAATTCGGGACGAAGCTGCTCCTTCAGGAAATTATCGGCCTCGCCGACGTCGACGAGGAAGCCCGAAAACTTCGCGCCGTCCTCGATCAGCGCCACCGTGTCGTGGCTGCGCCAGGTATCCTTGTTCGGTCCGAGATAGCCGGTCAGCGCCTTGATGCCCCAGGGCACGAGCGATGGCGCCACGATCGGCGCAAAGGCGCTGGCCGCGCGAAAACGGTGCGGGTTGCGCAGCGCGACCGTCAGCGCGCCATGGCCGCCCATCGAATGGCCCATCACCGATTGGCGCTTTGCATCGACCGGAAAATTCTCCGCCACGAGTTTCGGCAGTTCGTCGGTGACGTAGCTCCACATGCGATAATTGCGTGAAAACGGCGCTTCCGTCGCGTCGACATAGAAGCCGGCGCCAAGACCGAAATCATAGGCATTATTGGCATCGCCCGGCACGTCGGGGCCGCGCGGGCTGGTGTCGGGCGCGACGAAGATCAGGCCGAGCTCGGCGCAGGCTTTGCGGAATTCGCCTTTCTCGGTGACGTTGGCGTGCGTGCAGGTGAGGCCGGAGAGATACCACACCACGGGCAGCTTGGCGCCCTGCGCGTGCGGGGGAACATAGACCGAGAACGTCATGTCGGTTCCGGTCGCCTGGCTGGCATGGCGATACACGCCCTGCACGCCGCCATAGGATGTATTGGTCGAGACAGTCTGGATCGTCATGCCATATGCTCCGTGGCATCAAACCACATCAGGATTGCAACGCTTGTGTGACCGAATTCGTGGCGGCCGTCAGGCCACGCCGCTGTCGATCGCCAGCCGCACCAGCTCGACAGAGGTTCTGACCCCGAGCTTCTGGCGCATGATGGACGATGTGTTGGCGACAGTCTTGTAGGACGACTGCACCAGCCAGGCGATCTCGGAAAGGCTCTTTCCGGCGCTGAGTAGCCGCAAAATCTCCATCTCGCGCGCGTTCAGCTTCGACAGCGGGCTTTGCGCCAGCGCGGGTCCCGCAAAGGCGATGCTGCGCGCGATCGCGCTCGGCAGATAGGTGCCGCCGCCGCCGACGGTGCGGATCGCCTCGACGAGATCATCGGGGTCGCCGGTCTTGGAGACATAGCCCTTGGCGCCGCACTCGATCGCACGCGCGGCAAAAGCAGGGTCGTCGTTCATGCTGAACATGATGATCCGGGCCTCGGGCGCGCGCTCGAGAATGCGGCGCGCGAGCTCGAAGCCGGACACGGTCGGCAGGTTGATGTCGATGATCGAGAGGTCGGGGCGCTCGACGATGAAGACGCACTCGCCGTCTTCGGCGTCGGCGGCTTCCAAAATCTCGATCTCGCCCTCGTCGGCCAGCACGGCACGGCAGCCGGAGGCGACGATGGGATGATCGTCGACGATCAAAATGCGCATAGGCGTTCCTCGCGACAGCGTCTTGGCCTGTTTCGCGCCCGGCCGGGATTGCTGTACGCTTTCGATTAGATATCGGGCGCTTCGCCTCTGTCAACGTCATCGGACAGGCGCAGGCCAATCCTTCGCGAGGGTACGGGCGAGACCAATGTGGCAAAATCTATCCTTGCGCGGGCGCATCAACCTGCTGCTGGCGCTGCTGCTGGCGCTGGGGCTCGCCGTCAATATCGGCCGCCAGGTCGCGGAAGCCGGGCCGCGCGTGCAGGCCGAGGACCAGAGCGTGATCCGGCTCGCGCGCGAATTCATCGAAATGATCGTGGCGGACCTCAACGAGGCGCCCGATCCGGATGCCAGGCTGAACCAGATCGCACGCGACCTCAGCCGCTTGCGCCATGTCAGCATCGCGCTGCGGGACGAAGCCGGCAGTCCGCTGACGCAGCCCCGGACCGACGCCGATGACGACACCCGCGCGCCGCCGGCCTGGTTTGTCAGCCTGGTTCATCCCGAGCAGACCGCGGTGAGCGTACCCGTCTCGATCCATGGCAAGCCGGGTTCACTGCTGATCACCTCCCATCCCGATGACGAGATCGCCGAGATCTGGGACGCCATCGTGACCCAGCTCGAGGTCGGCTCGGCGATCGCGCTGGCGCTGTTCCTGGTGATGATGAATGTGATCGGCCGGGCACTGGCGCCGCTCCAGTCCCTGGCGGATGTGATGGCCGAGCTCGAAGACGGCCGCTATAAGGCGCGCGTCGCGCCGGGCGGCGCACCGGAGCTCGCCGCGATCTGCACCAAGCTCAACCATCTTGCGGCGACGCTCAGTGACGCCATCGAGGACAAGCGGCGCCTCGCCGAGCGAACGGTGTCGCTCCAGGACGTCGAGCGCAAGGAGATCGCGCGCGAGCTCCATGACGAGTTCGGGCCATATCTGTTCTCGCTACGCGCGCATGCCAGCGCGCTGGCGAAGCAGGCGGACGGAGGCGCCCCGAGTGCGGGGGCCGTGCGAAAACACGGCAGTGCCATGCTGGAGCAGATCAACGCGCTTCAGCAGTTCAATCGCCGCGTGCTGGAGCGCCTCCGGCCCGTCGGCCTTGCCGAGCTCGGCCTGCGCCAGGCACTGGAATCGCTGTCACGGCTGTGGCGAGAGTCGCATCCCGATGTCGCCATCGAGACCGTGATCTCGCCGGCGCTTGGCGTCACGGGGGAGACCGCCGACCTCACCATCTACCGCATCGTGCAGGAGGCGCTCACCAACGTGTTCCGCCACGCCGGCGCGACCTCGGTCAATGTCGTCATCGAGCCGGTGGCACAGGCGGCAAGCGACGGCCGCGGCTGTGCCCGGGTGCGGGTCAGCGACAATGGCCGCGGCATGGAGCCGGGCCAGAAGCTCGGCTTCGGGCTCGTCGGCATGCGCGAGCGGATCCTGGCGTTGGGCGGCACGCTCAACGTCGTGTCCGGCGATGGCGGTCTAACCGTCGAGGCACTGGTTCCGACGGCGGCGGCCTGATCGTGTCGGGAAAAATTCCCGATTTGGTCGGGAAAACGGGTGCGGATATGGTCCGACCTTTTGTGGCTGGCGTCCGCATCCCTGCCGATTACACTCGTTTCGACCAACCGGCGAAAATCAAAACAGCCGGTGGTCACGGATGGGAAGGCTGGGATGGGCGATCGTGTTCGGTTCAAGGCTCTTGGGTTCAAGCGTGGTTTGTTGATGGCCTCGGTTTCGGCCGGGGTGGTCTGTGTCTTCGCGATCCCCGCGGGGGCTGCACCGGACGAGGAAACGAACGTCCAGAACCTGCCGCCGGTCGAGGTGACGGCGCCGCCGCCGTCAACGGCGCGGCGCACCGCGTCATCGCGTCCGGTCGCGCACATCGGGGCGCCGTCATCCGCCAGCCCCAAGACGCGCCTCTACGTCTACCCGACCGCGCCGGGTACCGGCAGAGGTCTTGACGTCGACAAGGTCCCGTCGGCGATCAACGCCGTCGACGCCAGCCAGATCAAGCGCACCGGCTCGCTGAACATTACCGATGCGCTTCGCGACAACATCGCCGGCGTCAACATCAGCGAGGTCACCGGCAATCCGTTTCAGCCAGATGTCGAATTCCGCGGCTTCGTTGCATCTCCGGTGACAGGCACGCCGCAAGGCCTGGCTGTGTATCAGAACGGCGTTCGCATTAACGAGGCCTTCTCCGACGCCGTCAACTGGGACCTGATCCCGACCGCGGCGATCCGGTCGGTGACGCTCGTGACCAACAATCCCGCCTTCGGCCTCAACGCGCTGGGCGGCGCGATCAATTTGCAAATGAAGGACGGTTTCACCTATCAGGGCGCGGAGCTTGATCTCATGGGCGGCTCGTTCGGCCGCATCCAGGGCTCGGCGCAATGGGGCAAGACGGTCGACAAGAACTACGGCGTCTATGCCGCGCTCGAAGGCCTGCACGACAACGGCTTCCGCAATTTCTCCCAATCGGACGTGCGGCGCTTCTACGGCGATGTCGGCTACAAGGCCGGCGACAGCGAATTCCACGCCAACATGGGCGTCGCCAAGAACGATTTCGGCGCCAGCGCCACCGTTCCCGCCGAGCTGCTCGATAAATATTGGGGCGCGACCTACACGACACCGCAGACCACCTCCAATCGCGTCGGCTATCTCAACCTGACAGGCAAGGTCGATGCGACGCCGACCTGGACGCTCGAAGGCACTGCGCATGTGCGCAGGTACGAGCAGAAGCTGGTCGACGGCAATCCGACCGACGCGCAGGAATGCACCGATCCGGGGCTGGCCGGCCTTCTTTGCTTCGGCGACGGCGCCACACCGGCAAACGGCGTGAACGGCCTGCCGCTTGCCAATCCTTTCGCGTCCGGGACTATCCTCGGCGAGATCGACCGCAGCTCGATACGCTCGACCACCTTCGGCGTGTCGGGGCAGGCCACCAACACCGATCAATTGTTCGGCCACGACAACCGCTTCGTGATGGGCGCGACCTATGACGCCAGCGTCACGCGCTATAACGCCACCGCCGAAATCGGCACGATCGGAGAAAACTACGTCGTCAACGGCAGCGGCCTCTTCCTGGGGCCGACCGGTGCGCCGAACACCGTCGCCGGTCCCGTTTCGCTGCGGACCGTCAATCAATATAACGGCCTGTACGCGATGGACACGTTCAATATCACCGACGCCTTCGCCGTCACCGGCGGCGGCCGATTCAATGTGGCGCGCATCTCGCTGGAGGATCAGCTCGGGGCGGATCTCAACGGCGATCACACCTTCACCCGCTTCAATCCGGTGATCGGCGGCACCTACAAGATCACGCCGGAGTTGACGGCCTATGCCGGCTATTCCGAGGCCAACCGCGTTCCAACGCCGCTCGAACTCGGCTGCTCCGATCCTGCCCGTCCCTGTCTCATCGCCGCGTTCCTCGTCTCCGATCCGCCGCTGAAGCAGGTCGTGTCCAAGACCGTGGAAGCGGGCTTGCGTGGCAGCAGGGAGCTAAACATCGGCACGCTCGGCTGGAAAATCGGCGGCTTCCGCGCCACCAATTACGACGACATCGTCGCGATCCCCGTTCCCGGCCGCACCGGCTTTGGCTATTTCTCCAATGTCGGCCGCACCCGGCGGCAAGGCCTCGAGGCCGAAATCAACATCAAATCGCCGACGGTTCAATTCCAGGCGAGCTACGCTTTCGTCGACGCGGGCTTCCTCGACGCGTTGTCCATCGGCTCCAACAGCCCGTTCGCCGATGGTGACGGCAACATCCAGGTCTCGCCCGGCAACCAGCTCCCCGCCATCCCGCGCCACCGCGTCAAGGTCGGCGTCGACTATGCCGTCACCGACGTCTGGAAGGTCGGCGGCAATGCGCTGTTCGTCTCCAGCCAATATCTGGTCGGCGACGAGTCCAACCAATATGCGAAGCTGCCGTCCTACACCGTGTTCAACCTGCACACGTCCTACCAGGTGACCAAGAACTTCCAGCTCTACGGCAAGATCGACAACATCTTCGACAAGCGCTTTGCGACCTACGGACAGTTCTTCGATACCGGAGCCGTGCCCAACTTTACCAACGGCGGCGCCGAGTTCACCGACCCGCGCTCGCTCAGCCCGGCAAGGCCGCGTGCATTCTATGCGGGGATGCGGGTGACGTTCTGATCCGGCTCGCAAGCCCCCGGCGCATGTGGGATGACGAGGGGGCTCGTCTTCGCCGGCGCGGCGTGCCGGCATGGGTGTGCTCTACCTAAAGCCGATTGACTCATTGTTCATGTTTTGTTCTTATGCTGCTCGTCCAGCCAAGGGAGCGAGCCATGGACAACCGCATCAACGAAATCCGCAGGATCATCAGGGCGTTACGCGTCAGCATGCGTGAGGCCGAGGCGATCATGCATGAACAGATCAACAGGGACGAGGACTGCAGCTTCGTCGCAGGCGAAGTCATGAAGATGCGCACGGTGATGAGTGGGCTCGTTCAGGAGCGGGCCGCCCTCGGTGACGCCGACCCGATCGTCGTCGCCAGCCTCTTCGTTCCCCGCCGGCGGCCGATGCCATCGCGCGTCGGTGTCGAGAAGCGCCGCCTTGTTCCGCCGCGAGAGATGGCACGGGCATGAAGGGGGAGAGGCCGACCTACTTCTCCGATATGCCGGAGCCCCCGGAATTTCTGAAGGCTCTCCATCATGCGCGGCGCCTGTCCTGCCTCGAGGGCTGGTGCCGCATGCACATCGAGGCCATCCAGGTCGCGATCGACCAGTACGCGGAGGCAGCTCTCGGCAACCGGGAGTTCTTCCTCAACAAGCCGCACAGCATCGGCGGGAGTCGCAACACCGGCGAGGTGCCGTGACAGCGCGCTTGTCAGCTTATCCGATCTTTTGACTCCTCCGATGATCCCGCGCGCCGGCGAAGCCTGGCGTCGCGTTGTTTTTACCGATCGGAAACCATAGCGAATGATCCTAAAATTGTAACGAAACGACTTGGCTGTCTCTGCGTCGGTTTGTCGGAGGGCCCGTCCGATGACAGAGCACCAGTTGAGAGAGCAGGAATTCCAGATCGCGCGTTACCGACGTTTGGAGCGCGAAGTGACCGATCCACTTGCCGCGTGTCTGCTTCACAGCATCATCGAGGACCTGGAAGCCGAGCTGCGCAGGGATAGCCCGGATTGGCACGGGCCGCCCGATTAACGCTTTGTTAGCGCTGATCGTGTGGATGATGCGAGGGAATACCGGGGAGACTGCTCCCATGTTGAAAGACGGCACCTACGCCGCCTGGTACAAGACGCCGCTCGATCAGGGGACCGGGATCGTCCATGTCGCAGACGGACAGATCTGGGGCTGCGACAGCCTGATGACCTATCACGGCTCCTGCAAGATCGACGGAGATCGCTTCACCGCCACCGTGTCGACGAAGCGCCATACCGACGGACGCGCAACGGTGTTCGGCATCGACGATGAGCTCACGCTGGACATCGAGGGAAACTGCCCGGGCAAGGTCGCGACCTACACGGCGACGGCAGTGCAGGTGCCGGGAATGGTCCTCCAGGGTACGCTGATTCTGACGGAACAGCAGGCGCCCGCACCTGAACGAAGCCGGCAGATGCCGCCGTTCAATCCCGACAAGCTGCCAAAGTTGCCGAAGCGCTCGCGCTGATCGCGGAAGCCCGCGCGCCAGTGCGGCGGAAGGACCTCATGTCTGCTCCTGACCCAGGCAGACATTCCGGAATTGAGGTTCGCCAAGCAACGAGAACGGTCCCGCCGTTGATCATGGCAACTCCGAGCCAATTCATCCGCGCTGGAGTGCCACCGTCATCAAGCAGATCACTGCGAATACGAAAGCTGATCTTCCGTGACGACTCGCTCGATTTTCTCCGACTTGCACTTGATGCGGTATCGGAGACGTCCATCGGCCTCGATGGGCATATGCTGGACGATGGTGTAAATCATCGGTGGCTCAGTTGCGGCACGTCCTTGCGGGCCTTGCGGCTGGTGGCGAACGTCTTCATTCAGCTTGTAGGCATACGACATATATCTACCTCGAACTTCACAGTGGCTCTGACGTGGGGTCAGTCGTTGTATCCCTGGCAGGACAGGCGCTTGGTCAAGCGGAAGAGTTACCACGGTCTCATGCGGTCAAATCGCGTCATAAGTCAGTCGTTCCCTTGCTTGACCGGTGCAGACAGACAATCGCCCAGAGCGGAGCGGCGATGGCGCACCATACGCCATATTTGCGAACTTTGGTCGTAATTTCCGAGCGGTTTAGGGCATTCTGCAGGTAAGCGGGCCAGCGTCTCGAGGGGAACTGACGCTTCCTCGCCGAATTGGGCTGGGACTTCGAATAACGGTGGGGCTGGGTATTTCGGCTCTGGGGTACCTCGGCCGACGATCGCCGTGGCCTCTTTCGGACAACTTCGTCGCATTCGGCGATTCTGCTTCCTCAGCCCTCGGGTCGCCCGCTTCTCAAACGACCCGCGATTCGCCATGGTGCCGCCGCAGGAGCATCGCCCCGGAGCATAATCAATGTCGGACAAGGTTTCGCGTCGCCAGTTCGCCACGCTGGCGGGATTGTCCGCAGCCGGAATCGCCAATCCTCTCGAGGTCGCGGACGCCAAGCCCGCATCGCCGCCGCGGAGCGTGGACGGTTTTCCGACGGGCTTCGTTTGGGGCACGGCGACCTCGGCCTATCAGGTCGAGGGCGCGGTCAACGAGGACGGGCGAGGGGCCTCGATCTGGGACAAGTTCGTCCGCATCCCCGGCAAGATCGAGGACGGTACTACCGGCGACCGCGCCAACGAGCACTATCACCGCTACAAGGAGGACATCGCGCTCATCAGGGAGCTCGGCTGCAAGGCCTATCGCTTCTCGGTGGCCTGGCCGCGGCTGTTTCCGGACGGCGACGGCAAGCCGAACCTGAAGGGGCTCGACTTCTACAACCGCCTGGTCGACGAGCTCCTCAAGAACGGCATCGAGCCGTGGCTGACGCTTTATCATTGGGACCTGCCGCAATCGCTCCAGGACCGGTTTGGCGGCTGGCGCTCGACGGAGACCTGCAAGATCTTCGGCGACTACGCGGCCTATGTCGCCGAGCATCTGACTGATCGCGTCAAGAACGTGTTCACACTGAACGAGAGCGGCCGCTTCGTCTATTTCGGCTACGGCATCGGCATCGACGCGCCGGGCGTGACGCTGCCGCAAGCCGAGGTCAACCAGATCAGGCACAACAGCGCGCTCGCGCACGGGCTCGCGGTCCAGGCGGTACGCGCCCATGGCCGCCGCGGCACCAGGGTGGGGCCGGCCGAGAACATCGATGCCTGCGCCCCCGCGATCGACACGCCCGAGAACGTCCGCGCCGCCGAGATCGCGCTGCGCGAGATGAACGCCGGCTATCTCAACGTCATCATGACGGGCCAGTACACCGACGCCTTCCTGAAGTTCGCCGGGCGCGACGCGCCGAAATACACCGATGCGGAGCTGAAGATCATCTCTTCGCCGGTCGATTTCCTCGGCCTCAACATCTACGCGCCGCAGAACTACGTGGTGGCGTCCGACCAGGGCGCGGGCTTCATGCCGCTGCCGATCCCGAAATCGTTCCCGCACATGAATTCGGACTGGCTGCGCGTCGGTCCCGAGACGATCTACTGGGTGCCGAAGCTGGCGGCGAAGATCTGGAAGACGGATGCCATCTATATCAGCGAGAACGGCACCTCCGGCGAAGACGTCGTGACGCCCGACGGCAAGATCTACGACACCGATCGCATCATGTATTTGCGCAACTACCTCGCCCAGCTCCAGCGTGCCACCGCCGAAGGCGTACCGGTGCGCGGCTACTTCCTCTGGAGCCTGATGGACAATTTTGAATGGGTGTTCGGGCTCAACAAGCGCTTTGGGCTCTACCACGTCAATTTCGACACGCAGGTGCGTACGCCGAAACTCAGCGCCAGCTTCTATCGCAACGTGATCGCGAAGAACGCGGCGGGGGTGTGATTGCTCTCTCTCGCCCCGTTCTTGCGGAGGCGCGACGAGCTTGGCTCGCGCTGAGGGGACAGGGTGAGGGGTTCCGCCAGCGCGCATTGACTCCCTTCGCCGCCTGATTCAAAACGCCTCTAACCATTCAAAAAGAGGATAACGCCAATGACCGACGCACTTATCATCGATGCCTGCCGGACCCCGCGGGGCGTTGGCAAGGCCGGCAAGGGCGCGCTCTCGGGCATTCATCCGCAGCAGCTGGGAGCAACCGTGCTGCGTGCGCTCGCGACGCGCACCGGCATCGACACCGCCGACGTCGACGACATCATCTGGGGCTGCAGCGCACAGGTCGCAACGCAAGGCGGCGATCTCGGCCGCATGTCGGCGCTGGACGCCGGCTACGACGTGCGCGCCAGTGCCGTGACACTCGACCGCTTCTGCGGCTCCGGCATCACCAGCGTCAACATGGCCGCAAGCTCGATCATGGCGGGCGCGGAAGACCTCGTCGTCGCCGGCGGCTGCGAGATGATGTCAATGGAAGGACGCCGCGGCGGCGGCCCGATGATGATGGACAACGGCAATCTGCGCCTGCGTGCGCAACATCCGCAGTCGCATCAGGGCGTCTGCGCCGACGCGATCGCGACGCTGGAAGGCATCACGCGAAGGGACGTCGACGCGCTCGGCCTCGAAAGCCAGAAGCGTGCCGCGCATGCGATCGCGAACGGCCACTTCAAGAAGAGCCTCGTGCCGGTGCATCGCGAGGACGGCAGCCTCGCGCTCGACCATGAAGAATATCCGCGGCCGCAGACCACGATGGAAGGGCTGAGCGCATTGAAGCCCGCATTCCCCGCGGTCGCCGACCATGCGCTCGACGACAAGGGCACGACCTATCGCGGCCTGATCCTGCAGAAGTACCCCGATCTCGAAATCGACTTCATGCACCACGCCGGCAATTCGTCCGGCGTCGTCGACGGCGCCGCCGCGATCCTTCTGGCTTCGCCCGCTTACGCCAGGGCGCACGGCCTGAAGCCGCGCGCCCGCGTCGTTGCGATGGCCAACATGGGCGACTCGCCGACGCTGATGCTGAACGCGCCGGTGCCGGCGACGCGCAAGGTGTTGGCGAAGGCCGGGCTGACCATCGACGACATCGACCTGTTCGAGATCAACGAGGCCTTTGCCGTGGTTGCGGAAAAATACATCCGCGACCTCAAGCTCGACCGCGCCAAGGTCAACGTCAATGGCGGCTCGATCGCACTCGGCCATCCCATCGGCGCCACCGGCTCGATCCTGATCGGCACCCTGCTCGACGAGCTCGAACGGCGCGACTTGAAGCGCGGTCTCGTCACCATGTGCGCGGCCGGTGGTATGGCCCCGGCCGTCATCATCGAGCGCATCTAGCGCGAGCGAAGCTCGTCGCGCTCCTTAGAAATAAGCGAGAGAAAGTACCCGCGATCGCCGCATCACGACGATCTAGCCTTATTTTCCGGGGTGAATCGCGGCCGGCCTTTCACAAAGAGGCCGGTCGTCGCTTGTCGAAAGCATCGAATCAGCTTTAGCAAGGCTGCGTGCGGGCCTTTGAAACAAGGTAAAATCCGCTGCCTGAGGCCTCTCCCGCTCCGGAAGTGGCTAAAAAGCAGGGTTTTTTGCCATAGAGGGCCAAAAAAGCCCGTAAAACCCCGACAAAACTGTGCAGAAGGCTATAGGCCTTCACCGGTTGGTCTAATATGCAGCCGTCAACGAATCAGAGGAGACACGATGGCCACCCAAATGTCGAAATCGCAGCTGATCGAAAAGATCGCGACCACCACGGAGCTTTCCAAGCGTGACGTCAAGAGCGTCATGGAGACGCTGACCGACGTCGGTCACAAGGAGCTCAAGAAGAACGGCCTGTTCCTGGTGCCGGGCTTTGCCAAGTTCGTGGTCATCAAGAAGCCCGCGACCAAGGCGCGCAAGGGCACCAACCCGTTCACGGGCGAAGAGATGATGTTCAAGGCCAAGCCGGCCCGCAAGATCGTCCGCGCCCGTCCGGTCAAGGCCGCCAAGGACGCCGTGGGCTAACGACGCAAAGGCCCCCTCGAGCGAGGGGGCCTTTTGTTTGGGGCTGTCGCGAGGACTTGAGACGGAGGGCTCAACCCTTGCGGCGCTTCACCCTGACCGGGACCGGCTGAAGCCGCGGTCCTGATGCCGCCAGCGCATCGCGAACCCCGTCGATGGCGCGATCCAGCAACTGGCGCAGCCGCTGCGTTGTCCGCGCTTCCTTCGCTCTTTCCAGCAGTTTCTTCATCGCATTCACTCCGCCGCTTCGACCTTGGCCTCGGCTTGGGCATCGGCTTGGGCCTCGGCCGGCTCGAGCGCCGCGGCGATGGCTTCGTCGACGCGCTCCAGCCAGATGAATTCGAGGTTGTCCCGCGCGCTCTTGGGGATGTCGTCGTAGTCCCGCTTGTTGCGCGCCGGCAGCATCACCCGCTTCAGGCCCGCGGCCGCAGCCGCCACCACCTTCTCCTTGATGCCACCGACCGGCAGCACCAGGCCGCGCAGCGAGATCTCGCCGGTCATGGCGGTGTCGCTGCGCACCGTGCGATTGGTGAGCAGGGACGTCAGCGCCGTGAACATCGCAACGCCCGCGCTCGGCCCGTCCTTCGGGGTCGCGCCTGCGGGCACGTGAACGTGGATGTCGCTCTTTTCGAACAGCTGCGGATCGATGCCGAGCTGCGTGGCCTTGCTCTTCACCAGCGTCATCGCAGCCTGCACGCTCTCGCGCATGACCTCGCCGAGCTGGCCGGTCAGGATCATGCCGCCGCGGCCTGATACCCGCGAGGCCTCGATGAACAGGATGTCGCCGCCGACCGGTGTCCAGGCAAGGCCGGTGGCCACGCCCGGAATGCTGGTGCGCTGCGCGATCTCGCCTTCGAAGCGCGGCTGGCCGAGCACGGTGCCGATATCCTTCGGCGTCACGACGACTTTGACGGCGGTGCCCTCGGCGACCTGCACCGCGGCATGGCGGAACAGTTTGCCGATCTCGCGCTCGAGGTTACGCACGCCGGCTTCGCGGGTGTAGCCGTTGACCACCAGCTTCAGCGCCTCCGGCTCGATCTCGGCCTGCTCGGCCGTCAGGCCGTTGGCCTCGAGCTGCCGCCGCACCAGATAGCGCTTGGCGATCTCCAGCTTCTCTTCCTGGGTGTAGCCGGTGAGGCTGATCAGCTCCATGCGGTCCAGCAGCGGACCCGGGATCTGGTCCAGCATGTTGGCGGTCGCGATGAACACCACGCGCGACAGGTCGAAGGGCACGCCCAGGTAATTGTCCCGGAACGTCCCGTTCTGCTCGGGGTCGAGCACCTCCAGCATTGCGGCGGAAGGGTCGCCCTGCACGCCGCGGCCCATCTTGTCGATCTCGTCCAGCATCATGACGCAGTTGCGGGTGCCGGCCTTCTTGATGCCCTGAATGATGTTGCCGGGCAGCGCGCCGATATAGGTGCGCCGATGGCCGCGGATCTCGGCCTCGTCATGCACGCCGCCGAGGCTGACGCGCACGAAGGGGCGATCCATCGCGCGTGCGATGGATTGGCCGAGCGAGGTCTTGCCGACGCCGGGCGGTCCGACGAAGCACAGGATCGGCGCCTTGCCCTGCGGCGCCAGCTTGCGCACCGCCAGATATTCGATGATCCGGCTCTTGATCTTCTCCAGGCCAAAATGATCGGCGTCGAGGATGCGGCGCGCTTCCTTGATGTCGATCGGCTTCTCCGCGGGCAACGCCCACGGCAACTCGATCAGCCAGTCCAGGTAAGTGCGGACCATGCCGGCCTCGCCCGCGGCCTCCGGCATGCGCTCGTAGCGGCGCAGCTCCTTCTTCGCATGTGCATCGGCCTCGGGCGGCATGTTGGCCTTGGCGATGGCAGCGGTCAGCTCGGCGACCTCAGCCGCCTTGCCGTCGCCTTCGCCGAGCTGGCGCTGTATGGTCGCCATCTGCTCGCGCAGGATCGCTTCGCGCTGCCGCTCGTCGAAGCTGGCGCGGGTCTGCTGGCCGATCTCGTTGCTGATGCGCAGCACCTCCAGCCGTTCGGCCAGATGCTTCGACACCTTCTCGACACGCAGAGCGAGGTCAATGGTCTCCAGCACCTCCTGCTTGTCCTGCGGCTTGATGTCCATGAACGAGGTCGCCAGGTCCGCCAGCGCGCCGGGCGCGGTGGTGCCCTGGAACATCGCGATCAGTTCGGGCGGCGCCTGCGGCAGCAGCTCGATCGCCTCGATGGCCTGGCGCTGCAGGTTCAGCCCGCGGGCCTCGATCTCGGGCGTGCTCGTGGTCGGCTCCGGAATCTGCTGGATCCGCGCGGCCGGGAACGGCGTCCCCGGCAGGAAGTCGAGGATGCGCGCGCGCTGCACGCCCTGGCAGACGATGTGATGGGTGCCGTCGGGCGCGGTGATGTAGCGTACGATATTGGCGATGGTCGCGACCCGATAGAGGTCGTCCGGTCCGGGCTCCTCGGTCTCGGGGCTGCGCTGCAGGACGATGCCGACCGGCCGCTGCTCGCGCAGCGCCTGTTGCGCGGCGGCGACCGACTTCGGCCGCGCGATCGCGATCGGCGCGATGGCGCCGGGGAATAGCACCATCTCGCGCACGGGAATGATGATCAGCGCGTCTTCGGGAATCTTCACGTCGGAATTGCTCTGGGGATTGGTCGGTGCGGTATTCATTGGTTCGGTGGCCATGATCGACCTCAGGATTTGGCGAGGCGCAGCGCGACGCAGCCGTCCATCACGAAACGGCTGATGGCGTAGCGGCCAACGGGCAATGCAATGCGGCGCTCAAAACGCCCCTGCGGCAGTTCGAGCCGGTGGATGCGGGCGTTGCGAAGCTCCGGCGGAAGGGTGCGCTGGCCGGAGATGACGAGCACGCCGTCGAGGATCACCGTCTCGACATTGTCGGGATTTACGCCGGGAAGCGCGACCAGGATCAGGAGCTCATGCTCGGTTTCGAGCACGTCGATCGGTGGCTCCCAGCAGGCGTCCTGCCGGCCGAACTGCTGGCGCAGCCGTTCGGCGCGGGTCAGCGAGTCCAGGGCTTCGGACAACATCCAGTCGAGGGGATTTTTGGGTTGCATGATGCGGGCTCGGCGGTGGGGAACGCTGAATATGGGGCCGGTTCCCGAAAATTCCAGTCCGGCGGCGCGCAGGTGCCATGCGGATCGTGCGATCCGAAAAGACAAGCGCCGCGGCCTTTTGGGGCCGCGGCGTTTCGTCGTCACGCGATGTGTGGCTCAGGCCGCCTGGCGGTATTCCTCTTCCGCCTCGAGGTTGATCACGGAGGTGGCGAGCTCGGTCAGGGTGTGATCGGTCGCCTCTTCCTCGTCCAGCGTCGCCTGGAGCAGCCTCGCGGCGTCCTGCATGCCGAGCTCCTCGGCCCAGGTGCGCAGCGTGCCGTAGCGGGAGATTTCGTAATGCTCGACCGCCTGCGCGGCTGCGAGCAGGCCGGCGTCGAGCGCAGGAGCGTTCTTGAACTCCTTCATGATCTCGGCGCCTTCGTCGGTGATGCCGTTGATCGCTTCGCAAGGCTTGCCGCGGGCCGGCTTGCCCAGCATCTTGAAGATCTGGTCGAGACGTTTGACCTGGCCCTGGGTCTCGCGCAAATGCTTGTTGAAGGCCGCCGCGAGCTCCTTCGAGTTGGCAGCCTTGGCCATCTTGGGCAAGGTCTTGATGATCTTGTTCTCGGCGAAATAGATGTCCTTGAGCGTTTCCAGGAATAGGTCGCTCAACATCTTGGGCGCCTGACGGGCGCGGCCCGTCGACGATTTCTTGGTTGTGCGCTTCTTCGCTTTTTTGGCCATAAATCCTCCTCTTGAGGTGACACGGGAAGGCATCGCCTTCCTCAATCCTCAGGCGATCCAAGCCTTTCGGTGAACGAAAGTTCCAAACTGCAAGCTGCACTCGGCGCGTCGCTCAGGTCGGACGCTTGTAGGGATCTTCCTGCCGCTGCCGCGCCTCGGTGTTGCGGTCGAGCTGTGCGCGCTCGCGGCGTCGCAGGCGCCCCGCCTTCGCCACGCCGTAGACGAGGACCGCACCGAGCACGAAGGCTCCGATGAACCAGAGCCAGAGCAGGTTGCCCGAAAGGTGGCCCAGCAACATTCCAATTCCACTGTCGCTCATTGTGCATCTCCGGTGATTTTCAAAGCGGTTCTGCCGGGCTAAGTCAGTTCGCCAGCCATCGTTCCTGCGCCCAGGGAGCCCACCGAGACATGATCGACTTCTCCCTGTCCGCGTTCGTGACGTTGCTGCTGGTGGTCGATCCCGTTGGTCTCGTGCCCGCCTTCCTCGCCGCGACCGGAGGCATGCCCGACAAGACCAAACGCACCATCGCGCTACGCGCGCCGCTGATTGCGGCGTCGATCCTGGTGGTGATTGCCTTGATCGGAAACTGGCTGCTGCGCCAGCTCGGGATCGGCATCCCCGCCTTCCAGATCGCCGGCGGACTGCTGCTGTTCGGCGTGTCGTACCAAATGATCTTCGGCGACCGTCCGCATCGCGAGGCCCGCGAGGCTGACAAAGCAAGCTCCGAGCATGCCTCCGACGTCGCGGTATTCCCGCTGGCGATCCCGATGATGGCCGGTCCAGGCGCGATCGCGACCACGCTGCTCCTGACGGGCGATGCCGGCTACGGGCCGAGGCTCGCGATCATCGTCGCGGTCGTGCTCTCCGTGTGCTTGCTCTGCATGCTCTGCTTTGTCTCCGCGCGCCTGATCGCACGGACCCTCGGGCGGACCGGCAACGCCGTCCTTTCGCGCGTGCTCGGCATGCTGCTCGCGGCCTATTCGGTGCAGTTCGTGATCAACGGAATCTCGGCCGTCCGGGCGGGCCTGCCGTAGGGCTGCGACAATCTGTTAATGCGTTGATTTTCATGTTTATTTCATGATGCCATGAGGCGGCTGGCGGGATCACGCGCGATCCGGTCTGCTTTCTCTTGCGCTGCCACATTGCTTTGACGTACTCCCCGTCTGACAGGCGCCCATCGTCAGGAAATCGAGATGTCGATGACAGCGGACGAGCTCGACAAGAGACAGGCCATCATCGGCGCCTGCCGCCGCATGAACGCGCTCGGCATCAACCAGGGCACCTCGGGCAATATCAGCGTCCGGCATGTGGACGGGCTTCTGGTCACTCCGACCAGCGTGCCTTACGATGCCATGACGCCGGACCAAATCGTGTTCATGACGATGGACGGCTCGCACGCGCCCGATCAGAAGCCGTCCAGCGAGTGGCGCTTCCACCTCGACATCCTGAAGGCCCGGCCCGAAATCGAAGCCGTCGTCCACGCCCATCCGACCTATTGCACCATCCTGGCGATCATGGGCCTGGAGATCCCGCCTGTGCACTACATGATCGCGGCCGCCGGTGGCGATAGCATCCGCTGCGCGCCCTATGCCACCTTCGGAACGGCGGAGCTGTCCGAACATGCCGTGCGGGCGCTGGAGGACCGGCTTGCTTGCCTGCTCGACCACCACGGCATGATCGCGATCGGCAAGTCGTTGGACAAGGCGATGTGGCTCGCCGTTGAGGTCGAGACGCTGGCGCGCCAATATCACGGCTGTCTCCAGATCGGAGAGCCGCCGCTGCTGTCGAGCGCGGAGATCGAGCGGGTCCGCCAGCGCATGTCCGGTTACGGCATGTCGGAAGGGTAGGGCGGACAGAAAGTGTTCCTGCGGATCAGACATCTCGCCGACCGCAAGGGGACGAACCGCGTCATGGTTCGGCTGCGGGCGCTGCTGCGCAGCAACGAATTCTATCTGATCCCGCTGGCGCTGGTGATCGGCACGCTTGCCGGCGCCATCGTGACGCTGATGGCCGAGATTGCGCAGATTGCCCATATGGTGATCTACGGCATTCCCATCGACGTCCGTCTGTCCGCCAATACCAGCGTCAGTCCCTGGGCCGCGCTGATTGCGCCCGCGCTGGGCGGATTGGCGCTCGGCATCATGGAGTGGTGGCGGCGACGGCTGAAACTCTCCAGCGCGGTCGATCCGATCGAGGCGAACGCGCTGCGTGGTGGCAATCTGTCGATGCGCGACAGCGTGGTGGTGTCGAGCCAGACGCTGATCTCGAACGGTTGCGGCGCCTCCGTCGGCCTCGAGGCCGGCTACACCCAGATCGGATCGGGCATCGCCTCGCTGCTCGGCAAGTTCTTCAATCTGCGCCGCAACGATCTGCGCCTGATCGTCGGCTGCGGCGCGGCTGCGGCGATCGCGGCGGCCTTCGGTGCACCGATCACGGGGGCCTTCTACGCCTGCGAGCTGATCGTCGGCGTCTATTCGGTCGGCAGTGCCGCGCCGATCCTCGCCGCCTCGCTCGCCGGTGCCCTGACCGCGCAATGGCTCGGCGGCGCGCCATACTCGCTCGAAATACCCAAGGTCAGCGCCGTCGGCGTCGAGCAATATCTGGCGCTGATCGGGCTCGCGCTCATCACCAGCGGCGTCGGCATCGCCGTGATGCGCTCGTCCTCGATGTTCGAGCGCCTGTTCAAATGGCTGCCGGTCTGGCTACGCCCGGTGATCGGCGGCCTCATCGTCGGCGGCTTTGCGATTGTCACGCCGCAGGTGCTGGCGGCCGGCCACGGCGCGATGGTGCTCGATCTCTTTCACGACATGACGATCGGCCTGATCGCGCTGATCATCGCCTTGAAGGTGACGGCCTGCCTGATCTCGCTCGCCTCCGGCTTCCGCGGCGGGCTGTTCTTTGCCTCGCTGTTCGTCGGCAGCCTGATCGGAAAGTTCTTTTCCGCGGTGCTGCTCTTGATCAGCCCGAACTTCGTGATCGATCCGCTGGTCGCGATGCTGACGGGCATGGCGACGCTCGGCGTCGCCATCGTCGGCGGTCCCTTGACCATGTCGTTCCTCGTGCTCGAGATGACCCGCAACGTCGACGTTACCGCCGTGGTGCTCGCCGGCTGCATCGTGACCTCGATCTGCGTCCGCTTCATGTTCGGGCACTCCTTCTCGACCTGGCGCCTGCATCTGCGCGGCGAGACCATCCGCAGCGCCAACGACGTCGGCTGGCTGCGCAACCTCACCGTCGAGCGGCTGATGCGCTCCGATGTCGGCAAGGTGCCGTCGACCACCACGATCGCCGCGGTCCGCCGGGAATTCGCGCTGGGCTCGCGGCCCGGGATCGTCATCGTCAACAATGCGGACGAATATGTCGGCCTCGTCCTGCTGCCCGACCTGTTCTCCGGCGACCTCGACAGCATCGCCGACGAGATCCAGGTGATCGAGCTCGCGCGCTTGACCGAGATCGTGCTGATCCCGGAAATGAACGTGAAGTCGGCGATGGCGGTGTTTGACGAGGCGGAGGCCGAGATGCTGGCGGTAGTCGATTCCACCGACAGCCGCAAGGTGGTCGGCTTCCTCACCGAGACCTTCGCGCGCCGCCGCTATGTCGAGGAGATCGACAAGGCGACGCGCGGCGTGCTCGGGGCGCTGTCGTAAGGTCACGCGGAAGCGGGACGACGTGCGTCATGCGCCGCCGTCCGCGCCTTCTACCGGCCCGGTTGGGAGGGAGCCGTGACGACGCTAGCCACGATCCGGCGGACCAGTGGCAACACCATCAGCAGCGTCGGAAAGGCGACGAGCCATGACAGCGCCCAGGCGCCCGGCCAGGTCGCGAGAAACGCCGGCGTTGCGCCGAGGCTTCGGAGCGTCGAAATGACCGACACCACGGCCGTCATGAGGATGGACAGCACGAATGGCATCACGATCGGCGCATAGCGCGCCGGCAGTTTGCGAACCGCAATCATCTGATTTCTCTTTGGAATAGGACGCGTCAGTCACGGTGAACCCAAGAATGGCATCGATCCCGACGGCGTCGGTTGATGCGTTGGTTCACGTAAAACGCTTACGGCGACCGAAAACGGTGCGTCTGTTCATTATCCGCTCATGTTGGATGGTTCAAGCTGGATCCAGACGTTCGGTTTACAATCGTTCAAAGCGTGGCAGATTGCCGCGATCGCGAAACGATTTCAGTGGTTTGCGCATTAAGTCTTGTTTGCATGCCGCTTTGAGCGAGAACAGGGGAAGGTCAAGATGAATAAGAGACCGATGATTTCTGCAGCCGGCCGCAACCTTGTGTTGGCGGCTTTCGCAAGTCTTGTTCTGATTACGGCCTCTATCGCGCCTTCGGCTGCCAACTCATCCGCGCCCAGCAAGGCCGCTGCCGCGGGTCCGGCTGCTCCGGCTGCCACTGATTTCAGCGCGGCTCGCCGCCACCGCTACTATCGACGAGGTCCGAACGCTGCAGGCCTCGCTTTCATGGGCGTGGCGGCAGGTCTGATCGGCGGTGCGATCGCGGAGAGCAGGCGCCAGGAGTACTACGAGGACCGCTATAATTACGGCCCCGGTCCTTACTACGGCGGCCAGGGATATTACGGCGGCGGTCCCTACTATGGTCCGCGTGGCTATTATCAGCCGTATTAGGCGGCTGCCCTCGTTGCAGCCTCTATCGCGCCAAGGGGCGGTGTTTTACACCGCCCCTTGTTGCTTCTGCGCGAGGCATGTCATTGCGCGACCTGTGTCGCGGGTGTCAATCCGCGCGCGCGTAAAAATATTCCACTTTACCGAAATTCGGTTTTGGCGTATGTGTCGCTCATCCCGGCTCATTCTTGAGGGGCGATCCTGTGGTCGTCACGTTCGCGAGCCGGGCTTGCGGTGGACGCGGCAGCGTTCGGGTGCGAGAGGTGTGGGCAGGGCGGATTGCTCTCCGTGAGCCCAAAACTTCGTTCCGACGAGCGGCGCTGCTAGGCTTCGTCTCGTCATCAGGTCGGCGGCAACGTGCACAACGTCGTCGAAACCGGTGGTGAAATGGCGAGCCGTGCGTACGGCAAACCGTGTGGTCCTGTCGTCCAGTGATTTCTCGTGGGTTGGAATACCTGAAAACCCTCGATCATTGAAAGACTTACAAGGATGCCGTCCGGCGCTCCGTCCGGCCTGAAACAGCCGGGCCCTATTAGGCCCTAGTTTCACATGGTGGTTCAAACAGCCTTCCGTATCCAAGGAAAGTCAGTGCGTTGCGATGACAACGGGCCTTTTTCGGCTCCGACATCTTCAAGCTCCCGGCTGGCTGATCAGTCATTTACTTGGTCAGCTTCAAACCACGCTGGAATCTCCTCCGACGGAATCGACACTCTCGGCACGTGCGGGATGATGGTGCCCGCAGTGACAATCAATCCTTCGGCGAATTTCGCTCGCGCAAAATCCCGCGCTTCTGCTTCAGTGACGAACGTCTTGGTCAGGCGCGGAGTCGCCGTCTTTGCAGCGTGCCATCCATGGGCACTTCAAACGTGACATACCACGTGTACTTCATACCGCGAGGCCGCTGCTCGTCATCGGTCCCGGTCCTCCGGGCCGAGATGACCGCGACAGCTCCTTTCTGCCCAGTCACCTGCAAACTGGCTTATCGCCGCACGCCGACGCGGTTGACGCCACCATTGGCATTGCCACCGGCATTATGGCGTACCTGCGGAATCCGAGGCAAAGCGGCCACCGATTCCGACGGAAGGCGGCCAGCGATTCCGATCGAAAGCGGCCACCCAATCCGAACGAAGGCGGCCACCCTGTTGATAGGGTGAGACGGGGGGCGTTGTCGGCAATCTGAACGGGGCAAGGTCCCTCCTTTTGCGGTTCACGCAATGGGAGGTCCGATGCCCGCCGAGAGATTGCCGATGCGGAAGATTCGAGAAGTTCTACGCCTGAAGTATGCCTGTGGGGTGAGCGATCGGGTGATCTCCCGATCGGTCGGGATCGGTCGCACGGCGATCGCGGAGTATGTCCGCCGCGCCGCGGTGATCGGCATCACCTGGCCGATACCGGAGGAGCTCGACGACACAGCACTGGAGCGCAAGCTGTTTGCGCCAGCCGGCTACAACCCGCCGCGATCGAAGCCGCTTCCGGATTGGGGGCATGTCCATGCCGAGTTGCGCCGCCGCAGCGTAACGCTGGCGCTGCTGTGGGAGGAATACCGCGGCCATCATCCCGACGGCTACGGCTACAGCCGGTTCTGCGACCTCTACGTCGAATGGCGCCACGGCATCACGGCGACCATGCGGCAGACCCACGCGGCCGGCGAAAAGCTGTTCGTGGACTTCGCCGGCGATACCGTGCCGGTGTTCGACGGGCTTACCGGGGAGGTGCGCGCCGCCAAGATCTTCGTCGCGGTCATGGGAGCGTCGAACTACACATTCGTCCAAGCCCGGTTCAGCGAGGCGCTGCCCGACTGGATCGGCGCCCATGTGGATGCGCTCACCTTCCTGGGCGGAGTGCCGAAGGCGCTCGTCTGCGACAATCTGAAGGCCGGGGTGACGGTGGTGAGCCGCTACGAGCCAGGCGTCAACCGGACTTACCAGGATCTTGCCACCCATTACGGCACCACCATTATGCCGGCGCGGCCCCGCAAGCCGCGCGACAAAGCCAAGGTGGAGGCGGCGGTTCTTATCGTCCAGCGATGGATTTTGGCGCGGCTGCGCAACCGGCGCTTCTTCTCGCTCGCCGAGTTGAACGTTGCGATCCGCATCCTGGTCGACGAACTCAACGCCCGCCTGATGCGCAAGCTCGGTGCCAGCCGCCGCGAGTTCTTCGACACCATCGATCGTCCGGCCCTGATGCCGCTGCCGGCCGAACCCTATCAGTACGCCGAATGGCGTCGTGCCCGTGTAGCGCCGGATTACCATGTCGAGGTTCAGGGGCACTTCTACTCGGTGCCATCTCGCCTGATCCGCCAGGTCGTCGAGGTGCGGGCCACCGAGGCAACCATCGAGGTGTTCCATCGCGGCACCCGGATCGCCAGCCACGCACGCTCAGGCGTCAGGCGCCGCCACACCACGATCCCCGAGCACATGCCGAGCGCACATCGCCGATACGCCTTCTGGACGCCGGCACGTCTGCTGGCCGCCGCCGAGAAGATCGGTCCGTCCACGATCGCGCTGTGCCAGGCG
>NZ_JAACFU010000017.1 GCF_029051725.1 Bradyrhizobium sp. CSS354 | reverse complement strand
TGATCGACCGGAATGCCCTCGAGGCCGCCGTAAACGCGTTGTCCGACACATGGAAACCGCGGCGACGCGCTACGCGAACAAAATAGACGTCAAACGCCATTCAAAAGGGCCGCAGAGCTGCGCTTACATTCAAGCTCTTTCAGAACTGAGTTGAATTGCGGGTTTCTGGCGGCGTTGCCGCTGCCCCAAGAACCACGTCATCGTGATCGTGGTGGTCGGAATCCGCCGCGCGACGTTGGGATCGCGATTGCGAGTGCCCTCGGCCGCAGTCGACAACCGAAAATCTCCATCGTGCCTTCATGCAGCAAATCGAGAATTTCAACGGTCGAAAACGCTAGTGAATATAGGGGTAAGCTGGCGCTATTTGCGCGACTTGGGCTAAATAGCCGACTTGGATCCCGACTGTGCTCAAGCGAAAAGATGGTCGCTACAGCGCAATTTCACCGAGATGCTATCATTCGCACCGCAAGTGTCCGCGGAATGGATGAGGGCTGAGCGGGGTATGGGGGAAATTTGCTGAGCCGCTGTCGCGAGGTCATGTCTTAGATTTGACACCCCCTGCCGATTCCGGCCGGGATCGGCTTGCGACCGACCCGCACGCCGCACGGGAGCGTTCACCTGACCGTTGAACCCGATACTGCGGTTCTTGTGCCGCCACCATGCTGGCTGAAGCGCGGTCTGATTACAAGTTTCTGCGGTCGAATGGTGTAGCGCTTGTCAGTGCTTCTTTGAGCCCAAATGAGGGCTTCGCCCGGCTTAAGTGCGGCGAGTTGAGCTTCATTTACCTCGTCGAGTGCAGCGATCGCACCTTTTAGATGTTTGAGCCACTGCGGTGATGTCATTCGATGAAGGATCAGTACTGAAGTCAGCTCCACGACAGCACGGGGAACGGAGAGCGGGTCTTGACTGGCAATGACTACACTTGTGGCTTGGTGTCGCATTTCGCGAATTGTCTCGACGACCTGGCCAATCAATGCGGATTCTGCCATGTACTTATGAGCCTCGTCGAACACGACCAGCTTGTTAAATTCCCGGCTCTCATGCCTTTGAGCCGAAAAAATTCTGAGCATCACAACGAAAAGCCCAAGCGCTTCATCCTTTTCAATCCATTCATCACGCAAATCTACTATTACTGTGCGGCCCGGACGAAGAAGCTGGCCCATTCTCTTGCTATCATCGATGTATGGTTCGGCAAGGCGAATTCTGTCTTCGGCAAGCTGGCGTGCTCCCTTCGACAATTCGGCTGCTTCAATCTCGCGACGGAAAACATCCAAGGTCAAATCACCTCGGTGCCGCCGCATGATCGCGACCAATTGGCGGACGTACAGAGAATCATTGCCATAAGCACCCAGAAGGTACTTCCAGCTTTCAGCGCCGAGTTCTGCCGAGCTGAACTGGATTGGCTCTACATCTACTCCGGGATATTCGCCTCTACGCTGCTCCACTTTTGCGGCTGGCACGAGCAGCACCACGTCTTGTAGTCCCTTAGGGCGGGCGCCGTAATCCGATAGCAGTCTTTCTACTTCGGATTGTTTCTGATTGGGATGTATGGCTGCCGCGTGTTCAGGTTCGTAGGCATCAGATTTATGATAATGAAATATGACAGTGGCGAGTGGAGACGGCAAAACATTGATGCCGGGAACTGGAGTGGTCGCCATTTCAGCGATTGCGCCGAGTGTGTACGATTTTCCAAAGCCCTGAACACCGAACAAACTAATGGTGTTGCAACCATTCAGATCGATTGCGACAGTTTTATCAGCACTCTTTCCGAGGACCCCGAATTGCGGTGAGAAGTCGCTCGCTCCCAATAAAATATCTGCCACCCCCAAAGTATCAGTCCCGGCCTGAGGAGTGTTAATCGGCGTGTCGGGGCGATTGCTACTTGGATGCCAATCGTCCGTCGCTTCAAAAGACGCTTCCGCTTCTGGCCCCTCCGCTGTGTGCACGATTTCATTTGCGGCCGTTGGTGGTAGCTCAATTTCGGCTGACGTCGGCCTCTCAACGAGCGGCACAGCAAGTAGGGACCGAAACGACTCGAGCTCCGGGTTAGAAATAGCAGGCGCGGGCGATGGCTCGAGGTAAGACCTTCGACCATCAGCCACAGAGCTTCGTTTGCTCACTCGCTCGGTATGGCGTTTGACTGCAAAGGATAGGAGCTGCTGAGCGACATCGCCACCAAATCGATAGACACGAAATCCGGGTTCCTCCTCATCCTCATGAGTACCAATGCCCGCGCGTTCGAAAACGACACCGAGCGATCGAATATCAAATTGGTAGCCCTGGTCGAGCCTTTCAATTTTTGCCAAAGCGGATTCACCGGCTGCTTTGGTTAGTAGCTCGTAACGGACCGCACGCCGAACGTAGAATGATAGGATGGTTCCGAGCTCCTTCGCTTTCAACGCGAAATCTGCTCTCGGCAGCGCGTAGTAGTGAGGATCGAAAAGCTCACGAATACGTGCTTCAGTGTTCTCGACCTGATCGTACATGTTCCTGTAGAGCTGTATACGAGCGGTTGAACCAGCCAGTTCGGTTCTTAGCTTTACCTCGACGATGTCGAGGCGAAGGGTGTTGTTATTTCTAAACCCGACTAACAGAAGATCAGCACGTTTCTGAGAGGACACCTCTTGTTCAGCTTCTTCCCGCCGAAACCAACTTCTATGGGCGTCGAGCGGAATAACGACGCGGTCGGAAAGAATGCCGACCCGCTCCAGTAGCCATCGGGCCAACAACAGCCCCACAACTTCAGACGAATGCGTTCGGGCGGATTCGAACCTCAAGGCAAGTCGTCCGGAAAGGGACCGAATGGCTTCCAGAACTACTGCCTCATCTCCATCACTTAACAAGAGTTCGAATCTGGAGAGGGCGGGCCGAATTAGGCCTTCCAGTTCGATGGTGCTTCGGGTTGTAAGAAGAAGGCGTTGGCGATCCTCGTTCAAATATTCGGGAGCAAAGTCAAGAAGATACCCCGCTTCGTTTGCTGCGCTAGGGCTATCAAAATAGTCCAGTCCGAGATTGCGGTCGATAGTAACTACCCAGTCGCTATAGTCGTGCACCCGTCTCAAGAGCGCCTGGGCGTTTGGATCCAAGTTCAAAGCAATGACCGGAGCAAAACCGGGTGCTGGAGTCTTGCCGAGTGCAACGGACGCGCCGAGGCACTGCATTATAGCCAGAGCAGCTCCCGTGTCCGGACCTGACGAGCTCGGGTCAGGTTCAGCACGAAGGCCTTTAGTCCAGCCAAAAAGTTGTCCTGAAGCTTCGATTTGCACTTGTGGTTCTTGAACCAATCCTGAAACGAAGGACCCGCGCCTCAAATGGTCGACACGCGCGACGCGGCTGTGGGCAATGAACTGCTCGTGCAGTATCGAGACATGCGCCGCGTAGCGTTCAGGCGCTTGCAAAAACTCTTCTATTGTATTCCTTGCGAAGACCAGCTTCGGAAGCAAATGGTTACTGGAGGCTAGCGTAAACTCATCATCTTCGCTCACCTGGCGTTCGGGATCGAGAAGAGCCTCAAGCCCGTCGGCAACCAAATCAAGTTGGTTGGTCGCTGCAAAAAGATGGACGGCGTATCTTAGTGCGGGCGCATTTCTCTTATCAATGCTGATCCGGCGGCGCTCAACTGCTCGCAAGACGTCCGCAACAAATCTACCATCGCCTGGGTTGAACACGTTCAGCCGCAACTGCTCAGCATAGGGATGCTGCTGCAGATACTCAAACAATCGTGTTGCGATGTCCTCAGAACTTACTGTGCTAAGCGCAACCGAGCGATTACCCATTCCCATTGCATTAATGATTCGATCCCGTGCCGCAGCGGCGTCGAGCGGAGCATCTGCCATCCCTCGATCCGGTAGGTACAGCGGCCAGAAAGGGGTAAGGGGGGTATGCTCGACATACCCTCGGCCTTTGCGATCAAAGACTACCAAAGGCAAGTTAGAGGGAATGAGGTCGTTCCTGAGCTGCCCAATGAATCTACGCCAAGATGGCACGGCGTGAGTTGAATCCGACCAAGAGTTAATTGAGTTCGCACATAACCTCGTATGCGCAAGGTGCCAGGCTAGCCGGAGTGGATGCGTCGGTGAGAGAAGAAGCGCTCGTCCCGGGTCGCCTACAGAGGAACGCCACCGCAGCTCAACGAGGTCCAAGGAAGCAATAGCTTGTGGTCTTATACCGTTGGCGCCTCCAGCTTCGAGTGCAAACGACCCCAGCTTAACATACGCGTCTACGTACTTATCTATGGCGGCCTGATGATTAAGTAAATTGACTGTTTCTACGATTCCCGCCCGTCGGGTAAGCTCATCGGAGTCGGCGCCCTCGGCAATATGGTCTCTGAGAATTGAGCGACACACTTCCGCGCGTGCATTGAAAAATGCATTGACTAGGGGATTGTCCGGCAAGAAGTCTTCGTCATAATTTAGTTCAACGTCCGCTGCAGATCGTACCCTGGAGAGCGAAAGGTAGTGCTTTCCGATACGTTTCGGATTCTGAAGAATAGCAAGCTGAATCTTCCTCAGTAGAGAGGGCACAGAGATTGCCAATCCTGCGAAGCCGGGGCTTTCGAGCTCAAAATGGACGTCAGAGCGGGGCGCTGCTCCTACAGGTTCGTCCCACGCGCCATTTGCATCACCTATGCTAGGCAGCTCATCTTGTGTCTTTCTCCCGAGAGCCTTCGCTGCGACGTGCATCCATCCGTCTAGAAGTGAAGAGACCAATACCGATCTAGAATCCGCGGGTTGCGGAATGGTGTCTTCGCGAAGGACCAAAAATCTTTCGGATTCATTCTCCGCGCGGCTGGTCGCGTCTTCCGGGTCGATAAGTCTCGGGCTGGCATTGAGGAGGGCGCCGTCGGTGTCGTAGGCTTCAACCTTTACGTAGTACGTGCCCTCTTCTAGGAATTGCAGATCTGTGACTCGTACCGATCTCGTAATACGAGCGTTGGGACCCGACGTCCGTGGGTAGTTATTGCTTTCCCACGCAACTGACGGCCCTTCATCTTCAACGGAGAGGATTTGAATACGGAAGTGCTTCCAGGAAGGATACTGACTTGGTTTAGGCGCTGAGCGAAAGGCGACTTTGAGAACATCTTTTCCAGCCAAATTGAGCACTGGAAGCCGGACCGCTCCGGGTACAACGTCGGCACCTTGGACAGGGAGCGTAAGCGGCTCCAAGATCAAGCGCAGCTCTTGCTCATTTAATGTGTCGGAGAATTGCCATCTATCGAACGCAAGATGACGATACCGCTGGTCACAGGCGACGTGTTTAGCCCATATACGTATATCGTCCGATTGCTGATCGCGTAGAAAGCGAAACAACTCTGGCTGAAGTGTGTTGGGCGTCACACGGAGGCGTGCAAGTCGCGACTGCAATGGCTGCGCAATATCCCCCAAAAATCCGCAGACAGCCTGATTGCGGGATAGCCACTGGATATGAGAACCACGAGTGAAAAGAGCGAAGTCGGGTATTAGGCCTAAGGCATAAAGTGCACCCCCGGCACTCTCAGGAGTTCCACCGTTTTTCTTGACGGTCAATAGATACTGCACTTCCTCATCGGCATGTCGCGTGAATTTTTCAAGTCTAAGTCTGCCGAGCATCTCACGCATTGCGTCATGGAGCGGCTTTTCGACTTCCTTGAGAAGAGACTCAACCAAATCGTTTGCGACTGAAGTCATGGAGAGTTCAGTAAATGTCGCAATATCGAGAGAGTCCTCTGCCGCGTTCCGCAGGCCTTGCGGTATGAACACTAATAACGGCTGCTCCAACGTGTTACGAAGTTCGATGATTTTTGTGGGTGTTGCCTGCCAATCTTCGGAGCTTATTTCGTCGGTTAATACTTTAGCAGACCATCGATTGTCGCGTTGGAGCTTCTGGCAAATGTGCCGCATAACCGAGGGGGGCAGAGACGTCACCCGAAGACGCTGACCGGTACCTGCCTTCTCCAAGGCGCTGACCATCATCGGAAAGATTTGCTTCGCCACAAATTCGTGGAGGTCGTCCTCAGTTGCGTTCGTGATCAGATCAGTCATTTGCTAAGTCATGCTGAGTGAGAATATACCGTGGCTTGACGGTCTGCGCGTTGTAGGCGTCACTTAAGTCGTCATAAAAGCCGATTTCGCGGAGACGATCTTTCAACGCCCGAAGATTCTCTCGGAATGCGCGGTGCTCGTCGAGCGTTGTAGGCTTGCGACCAGAAAGCGTCGATGGGCCTATCACAAAGCCATATCTCCTCTCAATCCAACGCAAAAAGTCGTCGATTAGCATCGGCTCCGTGGAGAATTGCCTGCCTATGCCTTCGCCATCTGCGCGTAACACCGCTAGCTGTACAAACACTTCCAGTAGTCGTCCCCCCAGGTGCCAACGACGAGGGTTTGCTTTCGATCGCCCCTGTATGAGCGCTCCAAAGGAAGAATTCTTCTGAAATAACTTGTCCAGCATCTGAACAAGATAAGTCATATGATGCTTCTGGCGGATATGACTCACGATTTCGATGAATGTATCAAAAGGCGGTAGGCGGGCGTCTAAGATCGACTGTACTTCGAGGGGCATTTCCTCATTATCTTCGTTTAGCCGTCTGAGTTCCTTCAATTGCGCTTTGAAATCTGCCTCGAAACCATCCGGCGGATCGGTCAACAGCGCAACAACTTCTGCTGGCGACGTTCCCAGCTTCTCCTCTTGCGCATAGCGCAGGAGCTGGTTCACGGAGAATATCGATTTCACCAGGTGAATTAGACCGCTGTATTCGCTTGCAGCGTCCTGCTGAGCGAGCTGCGCCATGCGAGTTCGGAAATCGCTCCCCATATCAACCGTGAAACTGAGCTGGTAGGGGCAGTCCTGGAACGGCTCGGCCGCTGCTCCTTGGACAGGACACGATTGGCACTTCGTATTTGGTGCCCGATCTTTCACCCACCCCGACAATTGGCGGCCGACCCGAAGCGTGAACAGTCCGATGTGCAATCCAAAGATGGCCTTGAGATAATCAATCATTACCGGCCTGGGGATCACATCTTGGTAGGCCAATAGCCGTTGGACGTCATCACCCAATATGCGCGACTGGCCAACGCAAACTGGAGCAAAACTAGCAACCGTCTCCCCGGAAGGATGCATGTTCGGCAAGTCCTCGACCAACTTCAGCACTGTTAGGGTCTCGAGATCCAGATGTGTTGCGCCATCAAATCTGCCGGTGGCAGGGTCTCGTCCTCGCTCCAAGTACTTTCGTAGATCCACTAATGCTTGCCGATCGCCATGCTCCAGCATTGCGTAGAGGGCATCGGCGTGATTGTAGTCGCGGCAATACTTCGAAACGCGTATTTTGTGAGCATCAAGATGGAGTGGACGCAGCGATGCGATAGCTTCAGTGGGGCGATTTCGATTCACTAAGTCAAAGATATCTGTTTCGAGCCATTGCTGAGCAATTTCTTTATTCTCGAGAACACCCGTCACACCGGGCATGGCCGCCAGCGTTTCAACATGAGCGCGAACCTGCTCGAACTCCGCCTTAGCACGTCCTCGTGTAGCGGGACGCGTTCCATCGCAACGCAGTAAGAGAAACAAATTGATAAGAACGCGATCGAGGTCGACGTTTTTGGGATCCGGATAGAACACCTTTGGATTTCGAAATTCCTGATCTTGCTTCCTCAATTTCATTGGGATATTTCCGCTGGGATCATATGAGGAGAGAGTTTAAGGGATATGCCGTTGCTGCTGCCCTGGGCTTCAATCTCAAAGAAATTCTGGTCATCGGGCGTTACCAGTAGTCGATCGAAGTGGGTGGCGAGGAGTTCGTTCCGGAAGATAAGCAAATTCACGAACAGGCCCTGCAAGTCACTCATAGTTGGACGATAGCCGCTGCGGATCAATTCCAGCATCTCCAGCAAATCGAGAGAGATCCTAAGGCGGGCGTGTCCATTCCCGTATTCAGATATCAACTCTACAAAATCAGGAGCATACTCTAGGTACTGTACATTGACCGGGGAGGGTACGCGCACTTCGAAGCTTTCCTTCGGAAAGAGCCGATAGCTTCGAACCTTCGCGTCTTTGATCCGGCTAATGCGCAGTGCCAGAAAATCTTTGGAGACCTTCGAACTAAGAAGTCCTTCTGTTAACGACATGGCGTCAATTGCGATATCTCTTAACCGACGACAGGCATCGAGACGCTTCTCTTCGACTGGTTGCTCAATTATTTCTTCGAGCGTCTTTGATGACCTGTACGGAAGTTGCTGCTCCCAACCGGCGTCCCTTCTCTCGAAAAAAGAACGCCTCCGCCAATGCGCCAGAGCAGCGCGACGGGAATCAATAACATCCTTAAGTTCGACTTCGTCGCTCAGTTTCAATGCGCTGTTCCAGAGCTCCCCCAGTATCTTTTCCGCTTCGTTGGATCGCTTTTCATATGTCATCCAAGGCACAGCGGTGTGGGGGGCGTAATCAAGTCGGCGATCTAAGGTAGGGAGGTTGACAAGACCTACGTCAGTTTCTCTAAGTCTCCGAACCAAGCGATCGACGGTGCGCTCGTCGCGGAACTCATCTCGATTTCTCCGCTGCTGCATTGCCGCAGGCTCGCGATCTGCAAAAGCCTCAGGATAATAAAGCGATGCAAGCGCTTTAATAATGCCCGGATCTCGACGGCTAAGAAGCTTTGCTACATCGTCGCAGCTGTGATCGCGCAAAATCATCCAAGAGAGGGCTGAGCGGAGATCGCGCATCGTAATGTGAGCACGCCGGCGTAGGTGAACGATTTCGAACAGCCGTCGTACGCGTCTTCGGGTTTCTATACCAGACGCCGGATCACCAAGCGTATCAACGTTGTGTTTAATGGGGCATCGAACTTTGTGTTCACATGCTTCGCAAGGTACCCAGAGGTCGTCGTCGAGCATCTTAACTAGTTGCTTCTCGATCAACGACTCATCGCCCCCTGCTGTGACGGCCCGAAGATTCAGATTAACCAGTAGAGCTCGGTCGGGCTGCGCTTTGCCAGCTAACGCGTCATGAACGAATCCGTTGAGCCCGACGAAGTTTTCTGCGAACCGGCTGTGCGCGAGGAAGTCAAGCAGGCGACCTTCGTTTATGGCGATAAGGCGTGCGGCGCTCTTTCCTAGGCCTACTAATGTTGGTCCTTCGAACGGAGCGAAAAATTGTGCCAGCACTTCGTCGCTGGTACGATCGCCCTCATCTTGAGAACCATCGTAGTTCGTTTCGTAGTCGACGCCGTCGCGGCTCCACCGAGAACCATTCCCACTACGAAGGCCGACTACAGTGGTACTGGCGTGGAAGGACTTTTCTATTTGCTGAAGGAATGCGGTCTTACCATCACCGGCATTGCCCGTTACGATTACGAGTCGAAAATTTCCACTTGCGATAGCCGGTGCTAGCTTGTTGTCCAGACGGGTGGGGACATACGTAATCCGAGCAATTTCGTCCAACCCTCTCGTGCCAGAGTTTGTTTCACGCGCCTGACTATAGAGTGTGAGTAGCCGCGTCACGTACGGATTGTAATTCCGCCGTGCTGCTTCGTCGGGCGAAAGAGTTAGGCCAGGAAACCTTCCTTCGCGCGAGACCGATTGTGCCCGGGCCGCGTAAACGGCTTCAATTGATTTAAACGCTTCGAGCATTTCCAAGGCTGACTGAAAACGCCCGCTTCGAGTAGGTTGGACGGCTTTAAACAAAAATGTATTCAGCTCGGGCGAAAGAGCGTCGAGCTCCGGTACGATATCATTTGGGAAAAATGGGCTTCCCGTCGACGGATCGTCTTGAGGGTATGGATGCCGCTGGATTATCAATTCATACAGCACGACTCCCACAGAAAATAGATCGTCCTGTTCGGCCCACGTTGGCTGACCGGCATCTGGTGGACAATATCGCGGTGTTCCTGCCCGACCGGAAGCATCACCGATGAATGTTGCTATGTTGAAATCAATCAGCTTTAGCCGATCATTCGGCAGCTCGAGCAGTAGATTTGCTGGCTTTATGTCTCTGTGGACCATATTGGCAGCATGCACGGCGGCCAATCCATCAAGAAGCTCGGTACCTACGCGCTTAACATCTGGCCAAGCGAGTCGTTTGCGTCCGTCGCAGTAGGGCTCGATTGTCTCGCCCTCGATGAATTCATAGAGGACATAGGGAGTCTGATCGGGCGGCGCGAGGCGATCCATCCATATTATCTTCGCAACGTTGGGATGCGTCGGCATCTTGCCTGCGTCGCGCCACTCATGGATCGTAAGATCCTGATTGCTAATATTCGTAAGTAGCTTCATCGCGTAAGTTTTTTGGTGGTCTAAGTGAAAGACGCGATATGCGCGCGAAAATGCTCCTTGACCAAGAAGTCCGTCAATGCGCCACACTCCGTCTACAAGACTTCCCGCTTCAAACCTTGCGGGCGAGGCTTCGGCGGGCAATATATCTGTAGAGGAAGAACCGGCACTCAACAGGTCTTGAAGGGCTTTCCCTGCATGCAGTGCACTTGGTCGTTCATGAAAATTGCTTACCTTGAGAAGATTCAGGATCAGTTTGTCGAGACGCGGATCAACGCCTTCTCGGAGTTGGGAAGGCAACTTTGAGGGTATGCCGCTAGAAGAACGAGCCTCGCTGGGCTTGGCGAATGGAACCTTGTCAGTGAGTAGCTGATAGAGAAGCACGCCAAAGGAATACATATCTGATGCGGTGTCAAAATCGTAAGCAGATACGTTCTCGAGCTCGGGCGGAATGAACGCTAAGTTTCGCCTCGCTTCGGTTCCTTCGAATACCGAAATGTTTCCCTCGAGGAAGGCGCGATCGAAATCAGTCAACCGGGGGATATGGTCAAAGCCGACCAGGACGGCTTCGGGGCAAACATTTCGATGCACCACGCCGCTCGTGTGAATTTCTGTTAGGGCCGATGCGACACCCGCCGCAATCTCCAGACGCTCCCGCAACGTAAGCTGCTCGCGATCAGGGTTGTTGAGATACCCATGAAGGGTGCCGTATTCGGACCATTCGGTAACTTCATAGAATTCATTGTCATCATCAATGAAGTCAAAGTGCAGGACAGGAAGGAGATTCGGATGGCGACCGATCTTCGCCACGGCTTCGGTTGGGCGACGGATGATCGCTTTCCGCTTTTCAACGGCTTGGGGGGTCCCGCTCCGATCTAGTCTCCATGTTCGAACCCGAAAGCGACTGGTGTCATCCGCAAAGTGCGCACGCTTCGCGATGTATTCTCCACAGTAGTCATCTGCATAGAGCGTTTCTATGATCTCGAAGCCCGCCACACGCCGCCTAGGCCCTCGATTACGGCTTGCCATTCGACCGAGAAGGGCTTTTTCTATGTGAGCGTAAGCGGGTTTAACATTCGATGCGCGTGGCCCCAATCGTTTGGAATCTTTCAGCCACGTGGCAGCACTACTCAAATGAACGACGTGTCCGCCCCAATTGCCATTAATCTGTATCTGAGTTCCGTCCGGTACAATTAGCAGGGGATCAATATATACACTATTGGCTAAAGCTCGGAGCTCACCCTTCAGAACCTTGCACTTTGTGTTTGTCAGCCAGAGGGGACACCTCTTTGGACTTTGGTTGAGCAGCCATTCCTGATCGTCACCACTAAGGCGGCCGTACCATTCTTTTTCTTCGACTACGTAGATGGCGTGCGGAGAAATTACAACGAGATCGAATTCGAAGGCACCTAGATGCTTGTGCTTGATCTGAAAGTTGGGAATCAAAATAAAATCGTCAGGCAGCTCCCGTTTTAACTGCTCGCATACGCGCGGCTCAAAGGGGCCCACGAAGCCACCTCCCGAAGACACGTCAATCACACGAGCCATTCTGGAAGTACCTCTTCTTCGATTATCCGAATAGCCTCAGTTTCGGACGCAGTCGCCCGCATCCGGGCTAACTCCGCGTCGGAAGTAAGTGAGTCAACTAGCCTTGCGTCAGTAGAAGATAGAGTGGGGTAAGGTAGCTTCAGAAGCAGATCGAGCCGGACGGAGGGGATGCTTGTCCCTACTGCTGTCGATTTTAGTAGCGCTTGCCCGACGGCAGTTGACAAAAACGTGTACGCGACAGCCCGATGCCCTTCACGAGGTAGAAGTCTCAGAATGTCCTGTGTAACTCCGCATTTGTCGCCAAGGTGGCTGGCTAATTCAACTTTCCCAAATAGCGATCCCTCAGAAAGCTGACCGTGGCTTCCTGCTAATATTGCATTGGATGGCACGAGCAGCTGTCGGTCCGGAATCGCCGGTCGAGCGATTCTGCGGGGGACGGGACGCATAAGAAAAACGTCTCGCTGTGACATGAAATCGATGCCATAGGGGCGATCACACTCGATCCGAGAGAAGCGTGGTCCATTGAATGCGCCGCCATCTTTTATTGCGTCCCGCAAGCGGAATTTCCAAGCAGAGCTGAGGTGCGAAAAAGCTCCGCGAGTCGATGCAAAATTCCATGCTGAAATCGTGTCAAGCGCGCCGTCCCAGATTACTGCCGAGATGCGCCGATCGGTCACCATCTCTTTTGCGGCCTGTATGTCTTGCAGCTGATCGACTACTGCGCGAGCGCTCCTTAACTTCTCGTCGTATAACTCACGGTCTTTGATGGTCGCTCTAACAAGCGAAGCAACCCGGCTCGTCGCTTCATTGCTAACGAGTGGGATTGGTAGCGTTCCAAAAAGATCATCGCGAAACCTGAGAATTTTCGTCCCATAACTAGTCGATCGAATGGCTCTAACGCCGGTGGGGCTAGCCAAAAACGCGTAAGCGAAAAGTGAAATATCGCTGCCGGGCTCCTCAAAAACTAGAGACATGGCATCTGGACCAACGTACTTGCCGGCCAAGCGTCGGTCGGCGATTATTGATCTTCCATAGAGCTCGTTTTCTCCTAAAGTACCTGCGCCCGCGACAAGCACGTCGAAACGAGCGATCTCATGGGCATCGGGGTTTCCCATCGAGTCGCGTCTGATAATTCGGCCTCGCGGTTCGGAGGCGAACATATCGGACTGAGATAAAAGTTCGATGCCCCGCTCAGGGGCGCAGTCTTTGCGGGTAAAGACCGTTCCGTAAGCAGGCCCCATTCTCAAGAGCAGGTCGCGAAGCGGAACTGAACGGCCCTTCCTCGCGGCACGTATCTTCTCGATTTCGGGCGTATAATTCAGCGCTCGAAGTGCTGCCGTGCGCGGGTGCTTAGCAACGAATGATATTGCCTTCATTTCTCAGTCGCTTGGGTGCAGAGCCGGTGATACTCTTGAGCAATCCACGGCAGATCATCCGCTACTTCTTTTGATGCGACGAGGCGTTCGATCTGATCTATCTTTCTATTCCTCTCGCGGCGTTCGACTACGGTTCGTGTTTGAATTTTCTCGGTGCCGTCCGGATTTCGTACGTACTGCACTTCTCCGCGACGTCCGTGTCCACAATTTTCCGAGATTGCCATGAAAACCGGCCGCTGTGGCGGACCCTTTGATCCCGCTAACCGGATCTCATTATCTGCCCGACGTCGCAAGAAAACACAGCTTGCTTGCACAGAGACTTGCGGAAGAAAAGCCTCGGCAGGCAAATCGACGCTGGCGAGCAACTCCATGTGCCGCAACATCCACCACCGGACAAATTCCATCTGCTCACCGGGATTCCCTAGTATCCCATTTGGGAGAACGATCGCCGCTACGCCCGTGCCGGGCTTCAGAAACTTCCAACAAGTCTCGATGAAGAGAATTTCTGGTGGCACCTTTTTCTGCAACTCGCGCTTAGTCCATGCATCCCCAGATCTCTTCCAAGTGTAGCCCAACTCAAACGCCCTAAGAATGTCTGGATCTTCGACGGGAATTTTGGCGCCGAAAGGTGGGTTAGTTACAACGTAGTCAAATTGCCCGTGCCCGCCGCCGCTTTTTTTACTAAACGTAACTTGCTCCGGCGAAGCAAACTTGGGGATACCAAATTCGAGGCTGTTGAAGCTGTATATATTTCCGTGTCCATCGTTATTCATTACCATATTCATACGCGCAGCCTTGCGTAGCTCGGGGTCGACATCGACTCCGTACAAGAACGATCCCGCGTATTTTCGGATGGATGGATCGATCTTTTTCAGTTCGCTGGGAATAGGGTTTTCTGGATAAGGGCACCCGTTTCGCAGCAGGAAAAGCTGCCGCATGGTGGAAAGCACGACGACGAGAAAGCCGCCGCTTCCGCACGCTGGATCAAGCACCTTCTTATCGGGTGTTGGTGCAATCATGTCGACCATCATCTTTATTACGTTTCGGGGAGTGAAAAACTGCCCTCTCTCTCGTTTTAAAGTGGTCGACGTGATTGCCTCGTACGCGGTGCCCTTCGCATCCGTGTCTGTATTCAGAAATGAGTAGCGAGAGAGTTCGGCAGCAATAAAGGATAGAGCCCGATCGTTTAAGGTGATTTCCTCGTTGCCATCGAAAACGTCATCATACTCTTCCTTCACCCTGGCAAAGAGCTGCTTGATCCTCTTCGCGATCTCCCGCTGCCCCTTCTCGGAATTGCGCTCGGTCGCTCCAACAAAAAATTCACGTGCGCTCGATCGCTCGTCAAGAATTTTGGCAAAGATCAAATATAGAATCTGCCAGAACGCGCGATCACCGCGCATGTTTTGATTGCCGTAAAGATAGTCATGGCAGCGCCGGAAAGTACGCAGAAGCGAATCGCCGGATGCGACGCGCAGGGGCCGTCGGTCCGCTGTTTCGAGCTCTTCCAGGCTCTCATCAAGGGCCGGAATGTCAGTCAGATCCGTAAATTCGGGAGTGCCGGTGCGCTTGTGAAACGTTCGCATGCGAAACGACAGTTCAATTCCATTTGTCCAAATTCCAAAGACCTGTGATCGATCTTGCGAGAGGTTGCCAAGCACCTCATCCAGGACGTCGATTGAATTCTTGTTACTTTTTGCCGTTGGTTTCGCAACAATCACCACCCGGACCATATCCTCGAGCGCGGCGGCATCGCTTTCGTAAACCGCCAATGAGACGACGCGGGTCCTATTTCGTTCCTTGCCCGCCTCTTCGGAGACGCATTGGACCCTAACATCACGCTTGATTTGATTGAGCGGAATTCCATACTCACCATGAAGCTGCTCAATTAGGGATTGAAGCGTTTCTTCTTGGGCGGTCGCCGGTTTATGGTCACCCGTGAGGGCACAAACAAGCATCCCTTCTGGGACGATGTCGCCATCGTCGCCTTGGCCGGTTTCATCGATCACTTTTGTCCCCACCCTAATCAAGCTAATTGCGCAACCAGATAACCGGGCAGATCAACAGAACTGACCGCCCGAGCGGTTTAGGTTGCGTTTTCACGTTTGTTGTACCCCACCGAGAGCAAGCCCCATGCTACGAGTTACTGTACCGATATCAACGGCTTAGCTCGGATAGTCCACACCTCGTATTGCCGAGGGTATCACCACTATTAGGTGATTCACTAGTGTGGTGCAGCCTGCTTGTGCTTGCGGGGCACATCCAGCACTCGACTATAGCGTTTAGAGCTGCTACACAGAGTGTGTAGAGGGGGTGAAAAGATCAGTCTTTTCAATGCGTTCTGCGGTCGCTTTCAGTTTCCCCTAGAGAGCGCCAGCGGTTCTAGAAGCGCTGAGATTTCAAAAACATCGCAAAAATCAATGGTTTGCTGCTCTTGACTGGTAGCAAATCTTGGTAGCTTTTGATGCACGCGATGCCATATCTGATCAAGAACTCCGCTGGGGTTTGGTGCGTTCAGCGCAAGGTTCCCGAAAGGCTCCAAGCCGCCGTTGCGCGCATACTAAGCAGCAAGAAGCCGACCCAAGCCTATCTCAAAAATCACTGGCAACGAAGGATCGTCGCGAGGCTACACGACGAGCCCCGCACGCGCTTGCCGATATAGACCGCACCCTTAGGGAAGCTGAGGCTCTCGTAAAGCAGCCAACGGCAAAGGCTGCACTCCGCGCGAACCTCACCGATACCGAAATCAAGCGAATGGGCATGCGCATCCTAAAGTGACCAAGGTCAGCCGGCACGGTCAACAAACAGCTTGGAGCGGTGCAGGCGATTGCTGGATGGGGCTATCACAATGGCCTCGTGCCCGAGGACGCGACATGGGCTGATCCTTTTAGCGGGATGCGGCTTGAGGAGGACCAGTCTGAGCGAGCACCATTCGACGCAAAAGACCTGCAAACCATTTTCGATGCGCCGTTGTTTTCGGAACGAAAGATACCTGTGGCAGCGCAGGGTGACGCGGGTGTGTGGCTCCCAGCTCATGACCGGCACTCAGCGCAGTCTGATGACCATCAACGGTGATCTCCGGCGTGCCATACTTCGCCAGCGCCTCGTCCAGAGCCGCCACGGAGAACGAGACGTCCATCGTGTTCGACAACCGCCACGCCAGAACCGCACGGCTCGCCCAGTCGATGATGGCGACGAGATAAAGAAAGCCGCGGCCGATGGGCAGATACGTGATGTCGGCCGCCCATACCTGGTTTGGCCGGTCGATTGTCATGTTGCGCAACAGATAGGGATAGATCTTGTGGCCTGGCGCCGGCCTCGTCGTGTTCGGCCTTGGTCCCAGCGCCGCGATGCCCATCTTGCGCATCAACCGCTGCACGCGCTTGCGATTGACCTGAAGCCCCTCAGCCTTCAGCATCGCGGTCATTCGCCGCGAGCCCAGGAACGGCCAGGCGGTGAACAGCTCGTCGAGGCGCCGCATCAGGGCAAGGTCGTTGTCGTTGGCCGGCCGTACACCCCAGAGCGCGCGACGTGCGCTCAGCCCGGATCGGGAAGATTGAGCGCTCTGGAGCGAGCTTGGAATCCTGAGCGCAGTTAAGCGCTCTTGGAAATTGTACAGTCGCGTGGTCAAGAGCAAGAGAGCCTCGTTGGTGATCGCCAACACGGTCGCCGGAACGGTTCCGGACGGACGAAGGCATCATGAAATTGGCTTACAGCATCTTGGAAACATGTGACCTGCTCAGCATCGGTCGGACAACAGTCTACCAGGTAATCAGAGCGGGCGACTTGCAAACCCGAAAGGTTGGTCGTCGGACGCTGATCCCGGCAAAATCTCTCGACACCTTTATCGGAGCTGCTGAGGGACGGGATGGTCGTGATTGTGGTGACGGCTCTGGGAGCGTCGGTCATGATCGATGAAACCATCGTCCTTCAAAAGCGACGCCGCTAAGCGGCATGTGTTCAGTCTCCATGACGTTTCGCGTGCAGCGGAAGACGCCTTCCTCGAGCCGCTTGGCGAACCGGCACAAACCCGTCCCGTCCCAGAAGATCAGCTTGATCCGATCCGCACGCTTGGCACGGAACACATAAACAGCCCCCGAGAACGGGTCAGCCTGCATGTGCTCGCGTCCCAATATGGCAAGCCCCTCCATTCCCTTGCGGAAGTCGACCGGCTTGGTTGCCACCATCACCCGGACAGTTCCGGACGGGCCGATCACCGGCTTGCCTTCAGCGCATGGACGATGGCCGCAATCATCGCCACATCCGCGCCTCGGCCGACCCGGATAGTGACGCCCTCGGCTTCGATCTCGATGCCCCCGATATCCGGCTTGGCCTTGCGTCGCGCTGTCTTGCGCTCATGGCCAACAGCCACGGCCGGTACCAAGGCGTCTACCACCGCCGGTACAAACGGTGGATCGTCAGCCATCGGCGTCGGCAACCGGCGTGCTTGCCGGCGCCAGGTGAACACTTGTTGTGGGGTCAGCCCGTGTCGCCGGGCAATCTCGGAAACGACGGCGCCCGAGACCAGCGTCTCCTCGACGATCCGGGCCTTGTCGTCCTTGGAGAACCAACGACGGCATCCCGTCTCCGTGATCACTTCCAGCCGGCGCGCCGTCACGTCCGATTTAAGCGTATGGTCAAGCATAGACACAAGCCGATCCGTTCAAAGAGATCGTGAAACTCGCCTATCCCATGTGCCGCGAGAAGGTGGGAGCGGAACGACGCTTACGCCGGATTGAGGGCGAAGGGAAAAGGGAAATGAGCCGGTGGACGCGCGAAGGCAAACCACGAAGCCGTTAATCGGACACCGGCATCCCAGGAGCGTGTGCCGTCCTACACGATCAGGAAATCGTGAATCTTAATATTATCGATTGCAAAGCCTATCGATGAAATCGAATGAGGATTCCCTTGGTCGTTTATAAAAAACGAGTGTGTGACATTGGGAGTGCCGCCGGTATCAATGACGATATCCGCATGATGCCATCCGCTTGTCAGGTCGGTACCTTTAAAACTAGCCACAATGTTAGAGCTGAATATATTGTCCGTCATGACCAGGAGACTGTCCGGAACGTTCATACCCGGCAGTGTACTGAAGTCGAAGCTCAGTATGGCTTTACCTCCAGTCGGGTCTCTAAATGTATTTCCGATAAGTAATTCGAAACCGTCAGTGTCTCTGGTGTTCAGGTAGAAATCCATAGAAGCGTTCTTCGGCAGTAGCTGGACCGTAGTCTCTCCCCCGTTGTTCACATTGGTCCATCCGTGTTGGGCAAGGTCAGCCACAAAGGGAAGAGACGCCGTCTGACCGAAATTGTCGAAAGTCTCCGAGAACAACAGAATATCTCCTGGCGGAGGTGGGGGCGTAGTTATCGAATTGATATCCTTGTCGTACTGTCCCAGTTCATGGAAATGTTTGATAGTATCGAAAAGTTCTCCCGCATGTTTAATAACGTCGGAGGGTCTGACGATCCCTAATGCTCCGACGCTAAAATTGTGGATCAGTGATATACTGGCAAGAGCACTAATTATACCAGGGAAATGGAAGTGGTGTGTTAGCGCGAAATTGATCTCGCTTTCTATCTGCATGGTATTGGCTTGGTTCGCTACGTCGCCTACCGCGAATGTTGATCCGAAGTGAATGCCGAAATTCGCGATTGGGTCGCCGTAGTCCAAGTAGTTGATGAAATCGAAGCTTGGTGTGGGAGGACGCAATCCGTCTGCAAAAATTCCCGGGGAACCAAATGTTGCACCTCCACCGATATGTGCATCGTCACTTAAGTTTGAGGCGACGTATTGTGCCTCAGCACCTCCAAGAGAATGCCCTGTAAGATATACTGTGCTAAACGGATTTGCCGCTATTACGTCATTGGTGAATTTCAACGCGTCAGAGAACGCAGAATTGTTGACGTGAATTTTGTGGTTCAGGACATCGTTATCATCTCCTCGTGAATTCATACCCCACTTGGTTAAAAAATTTGGATCGCTAGGATCCAAAACACTTCCTTCAAATGCAACAATTATATTCCCGTTGTCGTCCGTAAACGCTTCGGCAAAAAACCCGTGACTCTCGCTTACCCTCGAAGGTACGTTTGTTAAAATTGAGTAGCCGGCTGGAAGTGGTGGGACTGCGGCTGTGTAGTGCAAGGTGGGATTGTCGAAAGCAATTCTGTCGTTGGCAGCGAGTTCAGCTTTAAGAATCTCGTTGGACATAACAAACTCTCCCCTGTTGAGCGTCTAGCAAGCTAAAACGATGGGAGTCTACTTACGTGCCCTCGTAAACACGACGTTGGCGACGTTCCTGTAATTGTTGGTGAACCGGCCACCTAAACAATTCATGCGTTGGATGGTCGGTTTTGGTACTGGCCGTTGCACAGGCCATTGCTGCGCGCAGTAAGATCACTGCGACGTGCGCGGTCTTTGCCGTCAAATAGATGCACAATTACAAAAGACGCCTATGCCAATCTTATGGGGCGTCTATTGCCACGTTAGGGCGTCGCCCTTTGCAGCGTATACGCTCTTTCCTAAGCGGCAGCTATGGACCACGACAGCGAATACGAGTCAAGCTCTATTTGCGGCTCGGCCCATCCATCCCGCCAACAGGCTCGCCAGCGGTGACTCGATCGCGTTTCTGGTCCGAGTCACGGCTCCACGAAAAAGCCCTAGCGCCTATCGGGTGCGCTGCTGATCCTGCGGCCTTTTTCATCTCAGGCGCACCTGGCAATCTTAGCAGCGGAGGGCGGAGAGTGACGACAGTTACCAGGAACCTGCTTGCTCGAAAGGAAAAGCTCCTTGAGCTACTTGGAGCTACCGAAGACGCCGATCAGCGAAGCGATAATCCGACGCCAGCTTGAGCAGGTCGATACCGCGCTACAGTTCCCGGGCGTGCCGGAACAGACTAGCGAATAAGGAGGTCGTTCCGCTATACGCCGCTCAAGACATTCCAGAACGCGAATCCGCTGAAGGCAAACCGCGCCTGCTGTCGTGATGAGGACTGAAAACAAGATGCCGCGGATGGTTTTCGAGGGCCCAAAGAACGGCCGACCGTCAAAAAATTTGGCGCCGGCATCCAGCGGAAAGGAAAAACGTGGGCCAAGAATCTTTTCGCAACGATCGGTGTGCCGTTCGCCAACGTCATCAAAACCAATAATTGCAGGATATGCAAAAGTTGCATTTCGTCAGCTTAGCTTATAGTTGCATCGACGTGAGTTCGATCTTTTATTGTGAGCGCCATTCCAGTTGGAGCGTCTTGCGCCGGTTATCGTGGGAACGCAGCCACTGTCGGGCTGACCCTGGCCTCATGAGAAAGACGCTATATCTACCGGAACGCCGTTCAAGGGGGCTAGCTGGTGGGCGAAGACATTCTGCGAAAACTCGAGATCCGTCTCGGACCGCTCCACGCCCGGCAGCGATTGGAGATTGAGCGAGATCACGAAGCTCGGGTATTTGGCCAGGGCCTCACATTCTTTCATCTTGAAAACTTATCTTGGGCCGAGTGGATCATTCGAAACGTTCTGCGGGCAACGGGGCTCTATTGACGTGTACGACAGAATGCAGAACGCATTCTCGTCAAGCGAAACGACATGAGGTTCAAGAAATTACCGACCCTCTTTGAGGGCTTCACCATTCTCCATATTAGCGACCTTCACGTAGATAGAGGTCGAGTGTGCGGTACCACCAATCATTTGGGGGGTAGCGCCGCGATACGAAGTAGCTGAGGGCCTAGTTGGATGGGCCTAGCCGAAACTAACCGTTCTTCATGCGGGCTGATGCCGAGCTCCGTTGGTCACCACGAGCGAGCCTGTGGTCCGGACTATTTCGGCTTGGATTCCAGATTGAGGCTGACGGTATCGCAAGCGCAGCGCAGCGATATCGGCTTGTGGCGCGGCGTCACAAACAACCAGCTCTTGCAGCCCTCACATCTGAAGCATTCAAGCAGCTCTCGGAAGGCATTGGCGACCGGCGCGAAGTCACGCTTGCCGAAATTCTCCCACTCGTTGTAGTGCACGGCCTTGTTGATGGCCCATTGCTCGACTGAGGATGCCGCATTCGAGGCGGAGAGCTTAGTCTTGAGCGCGGTCGCTTCGGCCTGCCTTTGTCATTTCCCCAAGATTGCGCGGCATCGGCGGCCTTTGCGCAAATGGTCTTGAACCGTGCAAGAACCGGCGGGAGTAAATCGTTCAGTTCATAGCCGCCATCGCCGCGGAACACCACGGCGGCGCCGAGCTGATCAGCCATGTGCCTTGAGACATATTCGAGGTGGCGGCGCAGGGCGGCGGCTGCCACCCCGACCTTGTTCTTGTCGAGCGCGGTCTTGATCTCGTCCCAAACCTCGACGTTCGATTCCACGAGCGGACCGGTATCGATTGTCCAGCTGTGAAAGCGGAGGGAAGTCTTTCCTGTAACCAGACCAGCGGACTTCATCTGCTCCGCCCAGGTGCGGTCATGCGTCGTGATGACGAACTGCGTATCCTTGAAATGCGTCTTCAGCAGCTTGCAGAACTGATAGCGATGTCCAGCATCGACGGACATCACGACGTCGTCCAGCAGGGCAAAGGTGAATTGATTGCCGAAGAGGCGCTTCATCAGGGCAAGGTAGAGGCACACGCCCATACCGTCCTGATGGCCTTCGCTGTGAAAGGCGCCCGGCGGATAAAGGCCGCGCTCGTAGAAATTGACGTCGAAATCGAGCTTGCCGGCGCTGGGTGAGAGCTTGGCAGTAAACTCTCCCTCGTCATCTTCGTTGATGAGGCGATAGAAGGTGCTGAAATCCTGCTGCACGTCGTCGTATAGGGCTTCCAGCTCGGCGTCCATGACATCGCAATAGGTCGTATAGGCACAGGTCGCGGCTGCGACCGCGATGTCGGCGGCCTTGTCCGCGCGGACGCTCTCACGAAAGTCGGCGAGCCTCATTTGAGCGGTGCTGAGAAAGGTCTGCGCGTCGACCGTGGCCGTTTGATCGGGGAGCTCTGCGACCATTTTTGCGAAACTAGTGGTCGCCTCGTCGAAACTCTGCGGTACCGCATGCCACCCGCTCGCGAGGCGTCCGCTGATGCCGCGAAGCCCATCGAGTGAGCGGAGGTTGCCTTGCAGCGCGGCGAGTTCCCTGGTCCATTGATCAATCGCCGCGCCGAATGCCTCATCTTTCAACGCCGCCGCAAGCCTGCGGATCGCAGTGAGCTGCGAGAGCCATCCCGACGCAGCCTGGTCGAGAAGGCTGGAGTTGGCGAAGAGATCTCTCTGCAGCCGCTGTGCTTCGTTAGATTTCTCGAGCTTGATCGCAAGGTGATCACGCAGATGCCGTTCGCTCTCCCACGGGCTGTCGCAGAGCGGGCAGTGCGCTCCATCGATCAGCTCCATACCTTGCTCTACCAGCGATCGGCGGCGGAGCGACGTAAGCAGCGCCGGATCCTCCGCGAGCGTGTTGATCGCCGCGAGCAGGGCGGTGACTGCATCTTTAGCAAGCTCGGGAAGCTGCTTACGCGTTTCGGCCATCGCGGCAAGATCGCGAAGGGCCGACTGCTTGTTGAAAGCTGGCCCGGACGAGATCGAGGTTAGCCCGGCGTCAAGCCTGGTGTCCGGCGTCAACTGATCGAGTGGGGACAGACCGAGAAGTTTGCGGCGGGCATTGGTGGCCGCGAGCAGATCGTTCGATCTTGACGCTCGGGATCTACATGTGGGTCAGCAAGCTGCTGCGCGCTGCGTGAAATTGGGCTTCGACCGTTCGTTTCTGCGCGTTGACCCTGTTCTGTGCGCTATTGAGCACGGCCCGTTTCTCGCCGATCTCTTCGAGCTTGAGGATCGCTCGCACCTCCTCAGCGCGCCGCGACGGCTCGACGAGGATGAAACGCACGATGTCACGGCGGGACAGTGCGATTTCGGGATGATCGGCAAGCTGCTCGAAAGCGGCCTTGATGGCAGGGTCGGCCGGCTCGATCTTTGGCTTTTTGGGTGCCGAGACCTTGCGGGTGATCGTGGCCGATTTGGCCGGGAAATAGACCTTGAGCCTGACAAGGGCTGCGTCTGGAAAGCGGACGCGATCGACATGCGGACCATGCTCGGCGATCGAGAGCGTTTTGGTTCCGGTGCCGGTCAGGCGGCTGATGCGGCCGGTCAAACCGAACTCGACGGCGTCGATGACGCCGCTTTTGCCGGACCCGTTCGGTCCGGAGATAGAAAATGTCTTTTGATCGAAGACAATGTCGAGATTGCGAATGCCGCGCTTCTCCTCGATATGCGCGTGTTCAAGGCGAATCACGTGATGTCGTTTCCGGCCGGCGCAGAAAACACCTTCACCAGCTCATCCGCCTTGATCTTCTTGCCGGAGGCAAAAAGCTCTTCGAGCTGTGCGATCTTTTCGGCATCCACGTCCTTCGATTGACGCAGCCTCTCAAAGTATTTGGATGCGATGATGGCTTGCAGCGTCGGCACCTCGACATTCCTTTCAGTTCGGTAAACGGCGGTCGGTCTATTTACCGAGAGGTTCGCCGAACTGCCAGCGGAATTGCTGCGCAACAGTGACGACATACATGGGCACTACTGGCGCGATCTTAGCCTAAGATAACCGTGGTGGCCGCGTTGCGGGAGATGTGAGGCTTGTGAAGGGCGCCAAGTCAGATTTCAATTCCTGACATAACAAGAAGGGCGGTCATCTTTCTGCGTATTGTGCAACAATCAGGTACCATCATCCAATTGACCCCCATCCTCTTCCCTGAATGGGGTCATCGCACGCGTGGTCATGACCCGATCCGCTCCGGCAGCTCATAGGCTCGGATATCGCCAAGATCGCCATTCAGGGGCAGCTTGAATATCAGCTCCGCAATCCAGGCCGTAAATCGATCAAAGCCACGATCAAGAGCCAAGGACTTGCTCCAGGCCTCGGCTGCAGCGCGATCTTCAGGGCTTGGTGTCTCGCCGCGCGCCAAGCTCTCAAGAGCTTGTTCCCGACTATCGAGTGACATCCCCGTCACTGGTTGCGCCGCAATCGCAGCCGTTCGGACCAGGAGTTCGCGATCATGGTGGTTCGACGCGCGAAGATGTCTAAGAAGATCCTCGCGCATGGGCCCGGCCCAGACGCCGATGGCGATCAGCAACGGACCGGCGATGATCGGCTCTTCCGATTTCGCGATTCGCGCCATGTCCGGCGTCAGCATGTCAGACCGTCCATGCGTGGCTCGGTCGCACATCGCCCATGCTGCCGCCTGCGCGCGCGGTCGATGGGAGGGGTACTCGTCCAGTCCCTGACCTTCCAACAATTGGAGTGCAGCGGGCACGATCCGGGGATCGTCCTGCTGCGCCAGGGCTGACATGGCTGCGCAGGCAACGAATGGGTCCGCTGTATCCGCCTCGACGGCCTTTAACAGACCGTCGATCGCACTGGCAGGCAGGTGGTTATATGCGCCCAACGCTCGCGCAGCAGCACGCGCGACTCTGAACCTGGACCACGAGGTCTCCATCGCATGACGCGTGGAGAAGTTGCGGTCGTCTTTCAGCAAAATCGACGAGGGCGCCGATCGCTTCGGGCCATCGGCAGGATTCCATGCGATCGGCAAAAGTCCTTCGAACATCCGAACCGTGATCGCGAGCGGCAGCGAGGAGCTTGAGCCGTTCTTCCGCCGTGGCGCCGTCGGTGAGGGCCCTGAAGGCAAGGCGCCGCACGTTGTAACGCTTGTGGCTCATTGCCTCAAACAGCCTTGCACGGAGACCTGCGCTGTCTGCGATGAGCATCGCCTGGACGGCGGCATACCCGTCGGCCACCTCGCCGGTCGACAGCAGGCGCACGGCGGCCTGGTCGATGTTTAACCCCGCCGTCGCAGCCAGACAGCAAAGAAGACCTGCGACATCGCTCGAGAGCATCGGCAAGGTCGAATTCAGCAGCGCGAGATTGCCCTTCGACAGTTTCGCTGCAGCGGCGCGAAGGTCGTGGCTGGTCAAGGCATCGATCAGCGCCAGCGACAGCTCGCGCTCATCCGGCCCGAAATGTTGCAGCAATAGCTCGGCCCGGGCTCGCCGTATCGCCTCGTCATCTTTCCACTTGGGCTCGTCACGCAATGCGGTGGCCATCAGATCGTAGACCATTTGAAGGCGCCGGGCGACCGTCACCCTGTCCGCGATGGCGACAAAGTCGGGCACGGGATCGCGGCCCGAGCGAGCCGCGATCTTGATCAGCCGCGGTCGGAGGCTCGAATCCAGATCCGGACGGGCGAGTTCTTCCATCAGAAAGCGGCTCAAGGCGTCGTCCCAATGTTGCTCGCATGCGCGCCAGGCTTGGTCCTTCACCCAACCTTCCGCCTCCGCGAGAAGAAGCTCCAGTTCTTCGATCCGCGGCTTCTGGGGGCTTTGTGCGATCAGCTCGCCAAGCGCATAAAGCAAGAGCTTACGATGGGGGGTGGCGGTGATCCACGTCACCCCCTCGCGCTGGCGTCGCAGGCTGACGACCGCCTTCATCCCCTCTCTGGCATTAAAGTATTGCTCGCTTGGTTCATCGATGAGGTGATCGGCCACGTCGGCATCGACGGCGTGCTCTTCCGCCTTATAGATATCGGCGGCGAAATTCTGCATCCAGGCCTCGGTCTGAGAACGAGCAAATCGCTCGATGGCGCGCCCGTAATCCGGAAACTCGCCCGAGAGCGCTCCGGCGCTGATGGCCTCGACGTTGATGTGCGGGCCCCCGGGTCCGGCGACCGAGTCCAAAGCGTCCCAGAACACGTCCCTAAGATTGGCTGCCAGGCGCTCGACCAGCGGAATGATCTCGACGTCATAATGAAGGCGCGAAACGGCAGGACCTCACGGATGAACCGCTCGATCATCGGCTGGGTCCGCTTGTCACCGCGCAGTTCCGCAATCTCCTGGTCGCTGAGATGCGGCGCGTGCCAAGCGGGCAGGAAGGAGCGGCCCATTTGGGGAGCGCCCTTGACTAGGATCCGGGCGAGCATCGCGGCCGAGTGATCCGCTGAGCCGAACCGTTCGAGGTCTCGCAGGGCTCTCTCAAAATCGGCCCGCTTCTCGGCGGACATCGCGACTGCCTCAAGATGTCGGTCCAGACGCTGCGCACTGGCACTCGACAGGTTCAGCTGCAGCTCTGCCGCTCTCGACATCCCGCGCAATACGCCAAGCGCAGTTTCCAGGCCCCAGTCTTCGCCGGGCCTGTCCCAAGCCAACAAAACGTCCATGGCACTTGATAGGGTATGCTCGGCGTCGCGGGCGTAGCGCTCAAAGGTGAGACGCAGACCTTCTTCGACGCGAGGATGGTAGAACGCCAGCGCCGTCGCGTCTTCCCGCAGGTTCTGGCCGGCCAGGAGAAAGGCGATCAACCCGTCGATATCCGGCCGCATCTCCGGGGCGGCCAATCTCAGCCGGCGTCCCAGCTTGGTGAAGATGTCGCGCGAAACCGCAGCGCGCGCTGAGCATCGCCAATATAATCGCGGCAGCTTCAGCGCCCTCCCGCCCGAACGGGGAAAGCTGCTCCGCGATCACCTTCGATATCGCTTCGACCTGGGAGTCGGCCAGGATCGCCTCGACCTGGCGTGGCGTTTTCCAGTTCTCGCGGCTGAGCGCGACCAGAAAGCGCTTGACCTCATACGGTCGCGTCAGTTCTTTCAGCGCACGTGCGCGGTACTGGATCGCCAATGGTCTGACGTGGTCTGTAAAATCCGCCGCGATCGCATCGTAAATCTCGGCCAGACGTTTGGGACCGTAATCATCGACGTCGATGCCGACGATGAATGGTTCAAGCGCTTTCCTGAACGCATTCCCGCCCGCACTTTGCAGAACATCCGACCGCGACGTGATCAGGAATTTGCGTCCCGGCCCGGCATGATCGAGCAGCTTGGGGAGTTCGCCGCTCCAGCGATCTGCTCCGGGTATGAGACGATTGCCTCCCCAGGGATCGCGCAAATGATACAGCACCGGATCAGGATGCGTGAGTTGGCGGCGTATATAGCCCGGGCCGTTCTCCTCGCCGACGACGTCGAACGCCGGCGAGCTGCGACGCAATTCAAGCTCGAGGATGTCGGCCGTGAGCGACTTGCCCGTCCCAGGAGGCCCCGCGATGACGACGGCATGGGCTTTTTCGAGCTGCTGCTTGATCGCGTCGAAGGATCTCGGCCGGACGTAATGGTCCATGTCGCGGTGCGGCGCCAGCGAGCCGCCATACCGCATGAGCTCGGCGAGCAGGTCGGCCTTGCTCCAGCGTCCGTCGTGCGCGCCCTTGATCCGTTCACGGACGGCCTCCCGCAGATCACGCAGGCAGTCGCCGTGTTTGGATTGCGGGACGTGACCGTGGTTCGACAGGAGGGCAGCCAGCCGGGCGGCGAGCAGCTCCTCGGTAATGCCCGTCAGGAGCAAGATACGCCGCGCCAGCGAGGCTTGTGTCGCGGCATCGTAACCTTCGCGCGCGTGAGGTGGAACTCCTCGACGTTATAGGAGCTGAGCCGCACCACGCGATCGATCCCGTAAAAATAGGGTACGTCGAAGTTCCTGCAGACAAATCTCTCTGCTGCGGCCGGTACGCCGGAGCCGGTGCGAGCTTCCAGATCGCCGTCGGAGAGGGGCGCCAAATCCAGAGATGCTTGAACCTTCTGCTTCTCACGCGTGATGAGAATGCCTATTCGGGTCCACTCGATCGCTTTCTCGAAAGGCTCTGTCGCGAGAGCTGCGGCGCCGCCGACCCACTCGTCGAACAGGCTAGTGCCGCTAGCCAGCTCGCGGACCTTTCGTTCGAGTTCCGGCAACGCCTTGGCGATTTTGTCTTGGGTGGCGTAGTCCGTGACGCTGTTGGAAAGATAGTCGCCAAAGCTTTCCAGATCGGTGCGCATTTGCGCCATGCGTCGGTTGGCGATCGATGTCACGCAGTTCAGGTATTGCTTGGACTTCGCAGCACTCCAGGCTTGTTCCAGGCGCACCTCTTCGAAGTCGCGCCTGGGGATAGCGCCAGTCAACAATTCGGATGGATTGATCACATACGTCCGTTCGGCAAACCAGACGGATGCCCCAGATCCGTGATCGAGCAGCTCGTTGTACAGCAGAGTTCTCTGCCATGGGCGGAGCCGATGGACATCGTCAAACATGACGATCGGTGTTGCCGCTACGGCTCTGCCATGAATGATGAATGAAACCTGAGACAACCACAGCACAGCATCGAATTGCATGTGAAGAGGCAGGTCCACGGAGGTGTTCTGAAATGACCCCGATTTTGGGACCACGTGCTTAGTTGGAAGGGGCTGCTCCGTTTGATAGACGGAGCGCATGATGACGACGAAGACGAGACGCAAGATCGACGCGGCACTGACAAAGATCGCGCTAGAAGCCGTGCGGGAGCAGGCGACGGTGGCCGATCTGGCCCAGCGCTACGAGGTTCACCCGAACCAGATCTATGCCTGGAAGAAGCAACTGCTGGACCAGGCGGCCCGGGCCTTTGACGCGGGTCGGGCGGGAGAGCGAGGACGCTCGCGAACGCGAGATCGAGAAGCTGCACGCCAAGATTGGACAACTGACAGTCGAGCGCGATTTTTTAGCGCGGAGGTCCGGAAGATGAGCACGCCGGACCGTCGAGGAATGCTCGATCGCGCCGACATAGCGCTGTCGATCCGCCGGCAATGCATGTTGCTTGGTATCGCGCGCTCTGGGGTGTACCGGCCGCCACGGCCGGCCAACGACAACGACCTTGCCCTGATGCGGCGCCTCGACGAGCTGTTCACCGCCTGGCCGTTCCTGGGCTCGCGGCGAATGACCGCGATGCTGAAGGCTGAGGGGCTTCAGGTCAATCGCAAGCGCGTGCAGCGGTTGATGCGCAAGATGGGCATCGCGGCGCTGGGACCAAGGCCGAACACGACGAGGCCGGCGCCAGGCCACAAGATCTATCCCTATCTGTTGCGCAACATGACAATCGACCGGCCAAACCAGGTATGGGCGGCCGACATCACGTATCTGCCCATCGGCCGCGGCTTTCTTTATCTCGTCGCCATCATCGACTGGGCGAGCCGTGCGGTTCTGGCGTGGCGGTTGTCGAACACGATGGACGTCTCGTTCTGCGTGGCGGCTCTTGTCATGCGAATCGGCGAACGATCCGCACCTCGTAAGGACGCCCGATTGCTTGCTTCTTGAGCGTGCCGGCACATTCAACATGGTGGCACATCTGAGCCCATGGCGTGGGTCCAACTCGCAATAGATCTGTCCCACTCAGTCGGCCGAGCAATAAGTCGGTGGATGCGGCGGGCGAACGATTTCGGGCGACGTCACATTCTCAACCGCGTCCTTGTCGCGATCGGAAGGTGCGCTTGCCAAAAAGGTGTTGGCCAGCGGTGTGCGGCTGCTTGGTAAATCGAAAAAAGCTGCCGCACAGAATAATGCCATGTTTCAGCAGTTCGTACGGCGAAGGCCTCCATAGCGACGCAATCGCCGAGGAGTTGACGGCCGATTGCCTCTGCACCGTCCACAGCCGACGCTAAGGCGTTCGCAAGGCCTTGAGATGCGATCGGATCAAAGCTTGCGGCGGCGTCGCCGATTGCCAGCCAACCTTCACCGGTCGGATGATCGAGGAACGACGGCGAGGCGTCGACGCTCTGCACATGGCCGCTACGAACCAGTTCCCTGGTCCAACGAGGAAGTGAGTTTGTGTCGTCGATCGCAGCGAGAAGGGCTGACCGCGCGGCGCCGCTTCGGGCGCGGGCGGGATCACCGGTGAACAGGGCGCACGTAAGCGTCTGCCTCGGGCCGCATACCGCGTACCACCATCCGACCGCAGTGGCTTCGACGGTCAGTGACGGCGGTTCGCTCTGCCTTTCTGTGTCGGGCCCGGACTGGACATGAACGGCGAGCAGGCGAAAGAGACACTTTCGTTTCGCGCCGAGCCGGCGAGCTAATGTCGACGTAGGCCCGCTTGCATCGACGACGAACGCCGCGCGCAGGGAGGCCAGACCATTCCTCGAACTGCTCTGCACAGACCAATATCTACCGCGGCGGCTTAGACCGCGAACGTGATGGCCGGGAAAGACACGGACGCCGGCCCTCATGGCTCGGCTCACGAGCAACTGCTCGAGGGCGACGCGGTCGATCACCCAAGCGCGCCCACCCGGGTGACGGAGAAAATGCTCGCGGTCCGGCCGAGCCATCGACCATGCGCGATCGATGCATGCGAGGGGACATGCCAGATTGCCATTCGCTTCGATAACGTCGAGGAGACCGAGATGAGACAGAATAGGAATGGCGTTCGGCGTCAGTACCTCACCGGGCTTGCCCTTAGGCTGCAGGTCTTTCTCCAGGAGTGCGACGAGCAGACCCCGCTCCGCGAGAGCCGCGGCGGCGACCGCTCCCGCCGGGCCCGCGCCGACCACGAGAACGTCCCAGACGCGGTCGTCGTCCACGCCGTTCACACCTCGCCCTGACGGAACTGATGGCGCGGCGGCGTGGTCGCTTCGGGCGGCGCGTCGAGGCCCGCTTGGAACGGAGTCGGCTCCGGTGTCCGCTCCCGCAGCGCCTCGATCCGGGTAATCAAGGCAATTTTTTCGTCGGAGCCGGCATTCGCGCGATCGCGGCCAGTCTCCACGTGGACCGTTTCCGGGAAGCCAACCTCGCGCAGCGCCTGCGGCGTTTGGCGTGGTTCGACAATGCCGAGCGTTGCCCACAGCTGAACCATCTTGTCAATGCGCTCGTAATAGGTGCGGCCGCGCACGTCGCGCAGCCAGTCCTCCCGCAGCAACGCGTGCTTGAGACGCTGCAGCTTTGCCTCATCAAACGGATCGGTGAGGTTAGCGCTCGCTCGCTCGAAAGCGGCAGAGCTCAGCACTTGGTCGGGCACGCGCGCGCCCCAGAAGCTCGGGAACGACAAATATGTGCTAGGGGAGTAATCGGCGCTGGAGTTGCACGATGCTTCGTCGGTCTGCCAGGGCAGGCCGAGCCAGCGCGTGAGCGCACCGGGGCCCGCAGCTGTGATCGGGCCTGCGGGTCCGAGGCATGTGTCCCGCGTCAGTTGTGAACCGAAATCCTGGCGCACGGCCTCGCCCTCAGGGACAAGGTTCAATCTGTACAGCAGGCGATCGTCGTGTTGGGCCGCGTGATGCAGCGCCCACAGCTCAGGCCGCCGCATCGGCCATGTAAGCTCGATGCCTGGGTGGAACGGGCCGCCGAGGCACTCGGTCAGGCCCGCGCGCATCAGCTGAGATACTTGCGCATCGGCGGAGAGGGCCGCGAAGTCCGGTAGCGACGGTGGTCCCTGCCAATCGGACACAAACGTGCCCGCGGCCCACCGATCGAGGTGTACGAACATCGTAGGCGTGACCGACAGAAAGGTCAGATCGACGTCGCGGGCCTCACCAAAGAGGTCCCCGTATATGTAGGGTATCTGCCGTTGCGAGCCGGGGCCGGGAGATACCGGGCGGAACAAGGCACATACCTGTTGGCGCCATGACTTGTTCCCGGGACTGGCGTCGGCCAGGCGTGAGATCACCGAGACGGCCTGCGCATCGAGCGGCGACCCCACGCCGTGCGCGACAAGGAATCCGTGATTGATCCACTGCAGTGCGGTTAGACGGTCGAAGATCGGCCAAACGTCGTGCGAGAAACTTGTCGTCATCGGTCGGGCGAGCCAGCCGGCTGCCATGAACGCCTCCCGGACGGTGTCGTCCATCGTCACGAGACCGTTAAGGCCGGGCGCGAAATTGGGCGGCGTGACGACCACATAACCGGGATCAGCTTCGAATTCCGTGGTGCCCACGGTTACGCGCGCGCGCACCGGCCCGTCGCATGTGTCGTCATACCAACGATCGTTGTTGGCGAAGGTGACGGGGCGCATACTGGTGTAGAACGGCGCCGACTTGCCAAAACCGCCCAGGAAAATGAGCCGCCCGGCGTCGTCGGTTCGTAGCTCGCCAAGCGTGACGAAGAAATTGAGAATCTGCCCATCGTCGAAACGGAATTCGGGCCCGGACAGGTTCAGACCGCCGATCTGCCGCGCTGCCGGGCGAATGTCGAGCTCACGCCGCCGAGCATAGTCCACGTTGCGCCGCGCCGCTGGAACCACGAACTGCGCCGGCAGGTCCATGGCCTGGTTGAACTGGTACCAGCCGGCTTTGAGATTGGCGACTTCAACGCGCCAGGAGATCTTCACGTCCGGGCCCTGGACGAGTTCGATGGTCTCGCCTGACTTCAGCCGCGCATAGACGTGGAAGCGCACCCCTTGGCGTTTAATCTCGCCGGCCGCAGTCTGAAACCCGCCGCGCGCATCGGGCGTTCCGCCGATCACCTCGGGCGCCAGCGTGTAGTCGTCCTGCCCCTGCGCGTTGCCCAGGCGCGCAATGCCGATCGGCGGATAGACGCCTATCCAGGCAATCTCGGATGCACTCACGCCCGCCATGTCGTCCCCCCGGTATGCTGCCGCCTATTCCTTGAATCGAAGGTCCATCTCGTCTTCAGCGATGATGCTGTCGTCAAAGCCTGTCGAGCGCAGCACACGAACCGTGGCACGCTCCGCGGTAGGAAACTGGTTGCGGTCAAGCACGACCTTCGGGCTCTTCTGGCCAACGGCGATCGTTTGCCATGTTTTCTCGCCGTCAGGCCGCACCTGGATCGTGTAACTGACGCCCGGCTCATCGGGGGCGGCCATGGACATCGATCGCTTTTCGGGATGTCCAGGCGGCCCCGCGCCCATTTCCAATCCTTGAGACCGGGCTGCCACGGTGGGTTCCGGAGAGCCTGCCTCGAACGTGTTCACGACCTTGCCATCGTGCAGCAGCACGAGACGGGCCATGCCCTCCGCATACGATACGTTCTGGTCGATCAGCCCGGTCTTCGATGCATGGTCGTCGCTGGGAAGGAGAATGGTTGGCCGCACGCGGCTCAGCTCCTTCCCATCCGCCGCTTCCACGACGAGTTCGAACCCGGTGCCTTGCGGCGGCTGGTTGGCGGGTGGAGCCGCGCCTGCCGTTGCTGATTGGCTTGCGGCCGCGGTGGCCGGATTGACATAAAGGAATTCGCCCGTACCTGATCCGATGTCGACGGATCCGACGATGTGAATAACTTTGTTCTCGTATGACATCATTCGCCTCCTGATCGTGCGCCGGTATCACGCGCTCGGCGGAGCGAGCGCCGCATCCTCATGGACCAGGCGATCGTGAATGGCCTCATAAGTATACGCCGAGAGCCACTGGCTGTCGGCATAGGTCATCACATCGTGATGGATGTTCCCCGGCAGCGCCCGCATCTGCAGGCCGAGGGCGGGGTCGCCGAAATCGAAACCCACGAACTCCTGCGCTGGTGAGCTAATCAAGCCACCGGCATAGGGAAAGGTCGTTTCGAGGTTGTCTCGGGGCTGGCCCGTCCCCTGAACAGGATCAAAGGTCGGGAAGCCCGGGTGCCGGCGCTGGAACGTGTGGCCAAGTTCGTGCGCGCCGTACCAGTCCGCGAAACTCGCGTCGCTGTCGCCGGTCCAGCCGTTAGGCACGCCGCAGGGGCCGCATGCCACCGCCCCGAAGATGGTGGTCGCCTCATCGTAAAGGGCGCTGCCGCGCATGAAGCTTTTGCCCGCCTCATTGTCCACCAGGCCATAATAATGGGTCCGTGGATCCATTCCGGATGAAATCTCTCGCATGCGCAGGGCCGATAGTTGGGCGTTGACCAGGATCGACTGATTGCCCCCGAATGGCGGCCTGAGGCGGTCGCCATCGATGACAATCTGTGACCATTCGAGCGCGGCAACCGGGTAGGCCCGCGTCAGATAGGACCGAAGGTAATCGAAATGGATTGCGCCAGGTGTGATCGTCGCCGTCGGGGCGTTCGTGCTGCTATAGCGAAGCCCCATCGCCCGGATGCGCAACACCGGCGCTGCGACGAAATTGGCGGTCATCGCCGGTTGCGCCGCGAGTGGCAGCTTCTCTCCTCCGGGCACATTGAGGTGGTCGAGGCGAACTTCGATCGATCCGGCGCCGAGCGCGTCGGTTGGAAGAACAAAATTCAGGCTTTCGGCGACATCGAAGCGTTGTCCCATGAGATCGGGCGTGCTCGCCGGATCCAGCTTCACGCGGTTCATCGCCGCGAGATAGAAAGCGCCGCCGTTGGCGCGTCGCCACGTAATCTCGCCAGTCACCAGCGTCGAGGTAGCGACCGTGGCGGGGTCGAGATAGACGCGCACGATTGTGGGTTTGCCGGCAATGAGCCGCACACGGTTGTCGAGCGCCTGGATGACCTGCACGATCTCGACGCCGCGCACGCCGACATTGGCCGCCGAGCCCGTCCCCGCTGGAGCCAAAGCCGCTGCCGCCATTCGTGCCCGGCGCGGCCTCCTGATGGTTGGCTGTTCGTAGGGCGAGGACCCCACCGGATCATATTTCGGCGCCGCCCTGCCGCTGGAGCTCGGCCCATCCGCCGCTGACTTTCTTGGCCGTCGCGCACGTGGTTTTGTGGTCAAGGCGCCCTCCCTTCTCTTCTACACCAGCCACGCTTGGTGTTGCGCATGGCTACCGCGCGATGTTCCCTCAACTTTGGCCAGCGCGCTCGATGATGAAATGATCACGCGTTATACGTTCCGCTAAATTGCCAATCGCTTCACAGGCCTGATGCCACTCGGCGAATGTTTCGGCACTGAGCGGCAGCGGATGCTCGTCGGGCTGAAACGTCGTCCCGAGCGGATAAAGCTCGCCGGGCGTCCTTGTCATCTCAATATGGTTTCCGAGCACGAGTGAAACCGGGTGCTCGGATGCGAACGCCGCAAGGCGCGCCGCGCTGCGTCGATAAGCCGCCCAGTCGGCAACAGTCAGCAGGCCAGGGTAGAGCGTGTCCCCGGTCAGCAGAGCCTGCATGCGAGGGTCATAGACGGCGATGTGATCGGAAACGTGGCCTGGAAGGGGCAACACGACCAGCGCACGGCTGCCGAGATCGAGCGTGGCTTGCCCTTCCGGCCAAGCGGGGAGATTGAACGCGTGCTGAACCGCGCCTACGCCGCGGCCGATAACCCTTGTCTGGGGCCGCCCGGCAAACTGCCTGTCCCAGAAGACATGATCGCCGTGGCCATGTGTGTGCGCTATAATAAGCTCGCTGATGGCGCGACCTTCTTCGGCACGCGGTGACAGCAGCATATCGACGGCCTCGCGGATCGGCAGGATTTTCCGTGGGTCGCCGTCGTCAGGACTGGCCCCCGTATCGAACAGCACGGCCTTCTCGCTGCCCATCAGCAGGTACATGAACGGTGCTTCGAAACTGAAGCACTTGCTCTGCCGGAGCACATAGGTGTCGTCATCGACCGACACCACTTGCAGCGGCGGATCGGTGCTCGCCGCGCAATCAGCGGAGCCGTGGATCCAACTGACCTCGTCAATACGGAGCGGCACGGCTTGCCCCTAGAGCCGTCCGCGCGTGTCGCCGGCCGAAAGCACCGCGCCCACCGAAAGCGGCCCGCCAGGACCGCCGGCGGCACCCGCGCCGTCGCCGACGCAGCCGCGAACCGGCTGCGCCGTACTCTGGCCGATGCGCGTTGCGAGCGCCCGGATCGTCATTTGAATCCGGTCTGCGATCTGGCCACCGAACTGGATCGCTCTTCCGTCGATTAGTACATCGCCCAGCACGTAATTGCGGTCGCTCGGCACTTCGATGACGGCTCGGACCGGACGTTCTGGACTTCCGCGCGTATACTTCCAGAAAGCGGCAGGATCGCTGCCGTCGGGGGTTTCCCATTCCTGCGTGTCCAGGCCGCCGAAATAGATGCCGACAGGGTTGGCGACAGTGACGTCTGCCTTGCTACGCGCATGAAAGTTCACGCGCGCGCCGATGAACGGGTCGCTGTGTCGCTGTTCGGCGCCGTATCGGCCACACCGGATCAATTCCAGGGTATCGACCATTGGCGAACCATCGGCGCGCAGCCGCGTAACCGTTGCCGCGCCCGCGATCTCGATCTCGGCGCCCAGTGTGTTGTTCCTCTGCACGAGGTGCATGGCCCCGTTGGAGGTTGAATTGTTGAAGCGGTTGCGCAGGATGTAGGCGCCCGATGGGGTGAAGAGGTCTGCCTGCGTTGCCGAGGCGTCGACATGTTGCTTGTAGAGTGCGAGCGTTTGGGTCGGGTCGGTTGCGGCGAGAAAGCGCCAGTACTCCGGCCCTTCGCAGGTAAACGTGACCCGCGTGATCTTGTTCGTGCCGGATTGCCGGGTCACGCTCCACTCACAGTACTCGTCCTGAACGTCGCGTGAGGCATCGGCAGAGCGCCACCGCTCCATGTCCGAGCCGCTGCTGATCTGCACAATGCGGGGAAACGCTGTCCATTTCACATCCTCAAACGCCGGGTTGGGTCCCGCCTCGACCTTGGCGGCATTGAAGAATTGCGCCCGGGGCGAGTCGAACGGATCGCCGCTACCCTCTTGAGCGGAGTTCAGCGCGTCGGAAATGAACTGATGCCAGGCATCGCGTTGGGCCGGTCCGAAATCGTCCAGAAAACCCGGTGGGTCAAATCGTTGCAACGCCATATTCACCTCCCTGATGACTGCGCGACAGGACCGGAAATCTCATCGTTCGACCACCTCGGCATCCCTGGTTACTGCCAGGGGCGGCGCGTTCTCGTCGATGTTGCTGAACGGTAGCGTCAGGCCGAATTCAGCTATCTTGCGCTTGCGGAAATCGCGCCTGCGCCAATCGGCGACACGCATGAAATCGAGAACGCCTTGCGACGTCGCGAGACGCGCGCGCACTTTGGCAACGAACGCGTCAAGCTCCGCGGCGGCCCGTGTGCGCATCGCTGCCTCGTCGAGCGTCAGGTAGTCGGCTGCGATGCGTTCTGGTGCCTCCGGAGGCAGGCCGGCCGCGGCGATGTTGATGTTCCTACGCGTTTCGGCCTCGATCTGGCCTGCTGGCGTTGTCCCCGCCGGGACGTACTGCAGCAGACTTTCACGCGCGGCCGAGTCAGTCGGATTCCAGGCGTCCACCATCAGGAGCCCAAGCGCAAAGCCGGGAGAAAGGATGCCTCGTCGCGTGAGCTCGCCCACGACCACGCAGTCCTCGAATGCCCGCTCCGAAACCGGCCAGGCAAAGAAGGCATCGCCGGCCTGCTGGAAGCCCGCATCCGAGCGCTTCAGCACGAGCCCGAGTGCGGCGACGGCGCTTTCGTAGTCCGGTCGTCGCACCTGAAACGCCTGGCCGAGTCCGGTGATATCGAGCGCGAGCTGGTTGACGATGCTCTCGACGTCGAAGAAGAAAGTGGCCGGCAGTCCGAACTCAGGCTTGCTCCCGCGGCTTCGCTCCTCGCTTGAGACGATGTTGACGGATGTGGCCGCGAGCAGGTGGCGCAACAGCTCCCTGGGCGCCGCGATACCGCCTGGCGCGCCGAGCAGGCGATCAAGGCGCGCGCGGGTCCAGCGTTGAACGGCCGGTCGTACCACCCGCCGCTCCAAAATGTCCGCGCTCTGGCGGGCAGCGAAAAGCGGATCGGTCCTCACCGGGTGATCTGGCGGAAAGGACTCAAGCGGGATCTCCTGCGCTGTGCTGTTCCAGTGCAGCCAGGGCAAGCGCAGTTCTTTCATGACCAGCGTGCCATTCACGTGGCTATCGAATGGCCCTTTGCCCCGCGCTGCATCATCGAACGCGTGCCAGGAGGAGCCTTCCCACAACCATGCGTCTCCTGCGCGCTCGTAGAAATGAAACACCTTGTTGCGGCTGTCCCAGCCAGCGACCTGCAGAAAAGCGGTCGGATCGGTCGCGGGCGGTCGCGTGCTGACCAGAACTGTTGGTCCATTGGCGGAACGGCCGCGGGTGACCACGTAGCGGACGCTCCTTGGCAGCCGCGAGTTCGCTTCGTTGAATGGAATCTGGCCGGCTTCCGCGACGACGAAGACCATTTGCTCAGGCAGGCCTTCGGGGGCGCCATTCGACTCGTTCAGGACGGCGAGGAGTTCGGCAGTCGTCCCTGGGAAGCGCCCGCGCGCCAGTACGAGCTCGAAGAAGGGGTCGCCCAGGGACGCGCGTTCGCCGTCTGTCATGGGTCGGCCTCCATTGGGATCTATACCGACCACTCTGGCGCGAAGGCTGGATGGAGATGAACCCGCGGAGTCGGAGGGACGATCGAGTCCCGCCGCGGCATACGATAGAGGATGGGAGCGTGTAGGATTAAGCGGATCTTGGCCGAGACTCATGGTGAGCCTCCCTTCCGACGCCTCTGGTGCTTGCCCTTCCAACCATCAGCGTTCCCAATCTCATTTAGTATTCTTGTCACAATCTAATATAGTATTGACTATCTGCTGATGCCTCGGGTTGCGCAACATTTTTTTACTGATTGTCACGCGCGGAATGTCGCAGAACCGCTTGCGATGCTGCAGCGCGAACAATTGCGGATCTCGCTTTCGCCACATTGCGATTCTTAGCGCGGACAAGAGATCGAAATCGCTGCCGATGCGCGGTGGCCGCCTTTCGAAAGGTCAGCCGCTAGACCGAGCCCGCATCCCAGCGCGAAAGCCGAACGAAATCGTGGCAGTCGCAATTAGAAGCGGGACACACTACGCTTGGATGCACTGCGCCGTTGGCGTCGAAAAGCGAATTATTTTCGACGGCGGATAGGGGGTAGCTAACAATCCCGCCGAAAATCGCCCTTACGAGATTGCTATTTTTCAGAAGTTTACGTTTCGACACGCCCAAGCGCGTCGAGAAACGTCGCATGGTCATCTCGCTGGGTGACCATGCCATCTCGCCCTAAACATGGGGGGCTTGAATTGGACCTTCGGGTCCTGCTACGGCATTCGAATATTGAAATTGAATGGGCACCGTTCGAGTGCCATTGGTGAGATTCACCTCCTTCATCACGCGGCTCAGATTCGCGCCAGCTTCGGTTATTGGGAAGTCGCCGCACTCTTCACCCTGCGCGGACGTCCATCCGAGAAACTTGACCGCATTGGGGCTGCTGCCGGCCCGAATGGCATCCTCCACGTCGGGGTCGGTCCGCGCCTCGTTCAGTTCGTGATAAAACGTCGCAACGATGTTTTTCCATGGCTGATCGAACGCGACGATCCCGTTATCGGGTCCGCTCGGCCGCGTTTCGGAGAAGACGCCGATAGCGTAGTAGATCGTGACCTTGCTGGTCGGATGGATTGAGCCATGATAGCCGCCCAACCCTCGCAGCGAGCTGGCTTCATCCTCGACGGGAATAACAGCGGCGGCGGTATTGCCGACCGGGCTGATTGCAGTCGTCGGATCCTCGTCTGTCGTCAAGATCGTTCCGCTCGGCAGCAGGAAATTGAAGACGGTCGAGCCGAAATCGAAACCCTGCAGCGCGCCCTGCTGGAAAAGGCTGTTGACCAGCTGTTCGACGTCGCCTTGCGAGAACTGGGATGGCCTTGCGCCAGGTAGAATGTGCGAGGGCTGGAACGTTGTGGTGATCGGGTTGTTCTTGAAATACTGCATCATGACGTTGTTCAAGTTGGTGTCCGCCATCGCGGCTGCCAAAGCGTCGTCGATATTCTTGATGTCGCTTGCCGCCCATGACGATGCGCCACCGATATAGCAATTGGTATAGACGAGGTCCTGGATGATATTTCCACCGTGATTGATCAGATTGTGCGTGGGAGTTGGCGCGAATGTCGACGCGGTCGCCGCTACAACGGCGGCCATCGGCGCGGCCATGCCCCGGTAATACTTTTCAGCCGGCGAACCCGGGGTGGTAACAACGTTCATCGGACGAAATTTGACCGCCCTCTTGATTGATCTCTTGGTGGTTGATTTCTTGGACTTGCCCGATTTCGCTTTCGTAACTGAGTTCTTCTTTGTAACCGACTTCTTCCTCTTTGCCTTGGCCATGAGACTTTCCACTCCTCGAGTAACTCGACATCCGGGCCATCGATATCGTTGCGCGCGTTCGCCGCCATGACGCACGAAATGCGAGAACGTCGATGGCAGCTCAATTAGTGAGCCCATCGGGCAGATCGCAGCCGCGATGGGACTTTCCATCGATCCTCCAATCAATCTCCCGTCGTTCCGCACGAGCATGCGAAGTGCTTCGGCGCGAGCGACAAGGGGCGCGTGCGAGCGCTGCCGATCTCACGGCGCGAGCTTGAGCACTCCCGGCATGCCGCCCTTGTGGATCACACAAAAGAAGTCGACCGGATCCTTGAACTTGTCGGTGACTTCCAGCCGGAGGCTGCCGGTGAATGCGACGCCGAACTTGCTGGTGGTCCCGTTGCAATCGAGTTCGCGAAGCACAGCGTTGGGTTTGGCCGTCGCGTCCTCGCCGCAGGCAAGCACGGGGCTCTTGTCCTCGATCGCAGGCCCGCCATCGGTTCGCTTGAGGGTGACAAATCCGTGATGGACGGGCCCGCTGGGGATCTGAACCTCGACGATGTCACCGACCTTCAGATCATCGACGGTGAGAGGTGTGGAAGCCGTCGATTTCTTGTCCTTGTAGGTCCAGGCGAGCCCCTGGACGCCGATCACATGGGTGTCCGCCGCAGATGCTGCACCCGCAAATGCCAGAGTTGCACCGAGAATGATGCTCGCGATCGGAAGCGGCATTGACAACGTCCTCATTGGTCTCCTCCTCACTTGGCGTCTTGACGCTATTGCGCTGCCAGTCCGGGACCCCAGACCTCGATAGGGGCCATCAACCCTTTGTCCTCGTGCTTGAGGATATGGCAATGGAAAACGAAGCGTCCGAGCTGCTGGCTTGTATCGAAGCTCATCACCACGAACACCGACTGCCCCGGAGGCAGCGGAATTGTATCGTGCCAGCGTCGCGTCGCGCCGGGATCCAGGTCGCTATTTTTTTGATCGTCATAGAGATCATAGTTTGGCACGTCCGCCGGGCATGCGCCCTGGCCGCAGGTGCGCGCCGAATCGGGAGGCTTTATGAAATAGCTGTAGAGTTCATCGGCTGTCGCCAAGCGAAATTTCATCTGGTGAATGTGGAAATTATGCAGAGTGCTTGTTTGATTGGACAAAACCCAAAGCTGTTTGTGGCTACCCTCGTGAGCTTTCTTGTCGATGAAGACACACACATGCTTCTTGTTCGTCCAATCGACGAGCCCATCGCTTCCGACATATTCCTCGAACGGGATGCCCCCTCCGTTAAGCCCGACCGTCGTCTTGTCGGGATCTTCGTCCGCTGGCGGGTTGTGCATCGATTCGTCCTGCGGGTCCGGTCCGGTGGGGCGTATGATCTGGGTGAAAACGCTCCAATCGGTCGTTTGCCCGTGGCTTGTCGTGACGCCATCCAGAAACATGACCCGGCGATACTCACGAAACGCCGGGGCCAGATCGCGAATGCATCCCGCGGGTAGCTCTGCAGTCTCAATCGCCAGGGCCGGGCTCGCAATTTGGGGCGGACCGGGGGTGGCGACGGCAGCATTCAATGCGATCCGCACGTTGCTGGCGGTGGCATTAGGCTCCAGCACGATACGGGCCAGCTGGATCTCCGGCCATTCGTCCGTTCCCGCTTCGACCCTGTGTCGCTTGGTCTTCAGAATATAGACCTGCCGGGTCGGACGCTTGTCGTCGTTGCGCACGTAGATCTCCGCGCGCGTGGCCGGCATCATCAGCACATCGTCATAGTCGACGGCCTGCACTGGTTTCTGTGCCTGCCCGGGTGCAATCGGTATCGCCGGTACTACTCCATCGAGGCTGAGGATCGTCATCCGCAGAGGCTTCTTGTCCGCCGCGTCCTCGTTCCGCAGCTCCAGCCAGTACGGGATGTTGGCGCTGAGATTGCCCAGCCGGAGGAGGAGATTCTTGCCGCCCTCCACAGTGATCGTCGGGTATCGCTGCCCGTTCACCGTAAAAAGCAGTGCCTTCGTCTGCTCGCGCTGACAGAAGCCGGTTCGCAACTTCGGATCGAGGTCCGGTCCGGAACCGTCCGGATTCCACACCCCGCACGACTTGCCCGGAGGAAAATCCCGCGCGGCCGGATCCGGATCCCACGTCGCAGCATCGCCGTTCGCCTCGCCGGGGAACTTGGCGATGTTCATTACCGGCATGTCGCGGAGCAGCGCATAGCGCACCATGGTGATACGTTTCAGGTCGCTTGTATCCTTCGCGACGTCGTTGGAACATTTCTCCTTGTCGTTCGGATCCGGCAGACAGCCCGCCTTCACGTTGGCCGTTGCTTCGCCGACCGAAAGCAGACCCGACATTCCGCCCATCACCTGATCGGACGAGATCCCGTGCAGATGCGAGTGATACCAATTCAGCCCAAGAGGGTGCGGGATGAGTCCCGTGCTTTCGAGAACGCGTGCGTCGATCATGTCATTGCCGGGGATCGGCGTCTTCCCCGGGATCGGCACCTTGTAATCGAAACTCAGGCCCGGCTTGAGATGGACATAGACGTTGTCGCCCGTGCCAAGCTCCGCGGGCGCGGGTCGCGCGTTGTTCGGTGATACGATTCCGCCATGAAAATAATGAAGGTTCGTCGAACCGTCATTGTGGTCGTGCATGCTGCCGTTGGTGCTGGAGGTCAGCGCGTTGATCAGGTGCGCCGAAACGGTATCGCCCGGCATCGCTTCAACGATTGGCGTCAGATAGTTGTAATTGTAGTTTCCGGAGGTGACCTTGTAGCCGCCCATGGCGATCTCGGCGCTGGCTGCCTTCAGAGTGATCTCCACCTCGTTTTGACCATTGGCGAGCGGCGTAATGGAGCAGATGCCGGCGAGATCAGGCTGTCCTGCCGTTGCTTCAGAGCAGATTAGTGGCTGAACGAGCTCTGCTGCGATTGCCGGCTGAAGCAGGAAACCCAGGGCTACCCCGGTCAGCCATGCAGCCTGGCCAAACCGGATCGGAAGCCGCGCTTCCCACGAATTTAAGCGTTGCATCGCGTGACAGCCCAAACAACGGTGCGCACATGACGCCGCGCACGAAAGCGCGGACCAAATTCAATCGATTCCAAAAGTTGTTCGAACTCATAAAAAGACGTGAGCGACCTCACGTTGCCATTGATACTACATGCGCCTTTCTGATGTAGTCAATCCATTCCACGCAGCCAGCGACGAAGACCCCAGATGCGACCATTGATTGAATGGCTGGTCTGAGGACGTTTCCGCTCCGCGAGGACGGCCGGTAACATAGGGACGATCAAACAGCCGTTCGGAGGCAGCTGCGCCGGCTGATCCGCAGACTGTTTCAGCTCCTTCTGCGGGCGGTCGCCGGTGTTTCCAGTCCGGCTGTGATGATGCCCTTCCGCCAAAGCCAACCCAGAACGGCCAGGGCCTTCTCCAGCAAAAATGCGGTTCGCCAGATTGCGGTCAGTTCGGCCGCGGTGGACAATGTCGACATCGATGCGAGGACCGCATGAAGCGGTACGCCGTCCACGAAGGCGACGGCTTCCTGCAAATCCGGATGGGAACAGGGAGGTGGTGCGGACAACCTGGGAGCCGATCAGGCCGGGTGTCTGCGCGAGCTCGGCTGCTGCACTCAGGGCCAGTATTTGGTTCCGCGGCGGCAATGGTGTTGCTGGCACGGCGTTTTCGACACGCGGCGGCATGGGCGTCGCCCGAACAGGCCAAAACTCAGTCGCGTGGACATGGTACGCCTCGGCGTATCGGTCCCATGACCAGCTGCGGCGTGTCGCGGCTTGCGGGGATCTCCGTCCGCATCTCCGCCCAGAACGAGATCGCCTCATATCCTTCATCGCCCATTCCACGGAGCAACTCGTGAAACCCTTTGCCCTCCAGCGAAAAGTTGTCATCGTTGATAGTGACCAGGGTCTGCGTACCTGCCAGCATAGCTGCCGTCTTTCCATACCGCCGCGATCGCATTGGAGGAGTAGATGGCAGTCGGACGCCAGTATCGGCGCGAGCCGCCGAAGCTCTTGAAGACAATTTGCCGTGCAGTGGCGCGAAGGCGGCGACCTCCTCGGCCGAGGAGGAGACCAGCGTGTCGGGAATGGCGAACCCCAGCTCGGTTGCGACGCGCAGCTGCAACAGATTGCGGTCGGCCGCATGGTCGGCGCGCCAGTCGTTGTACCAGACCGTGTTCGGCGGTAAGAGCGCCAGGAAGCCCGTCCAGAAGAATTCGCATTGGAATGTCGAGATTCCGTCGACGCTCGTGGTCTTCCGTCTCGCGGTGCGCAAATGCCAGCGGGTTGCACCAGACTGTCCTAACCTGATCCAAAGCGTCGATGTTCGGATCATCAAGCGCCAAGCGCACATTGCCCGAAGGCTTAAGTCTAACGCCCCGCGCATCTTATCAGATAGGCAGAGTAGTCGATGACAACCGGTCGCGACGCGGCCACAAGCCGCTCGCACACCGCCCCAACGTGGGGTCGGCCATGCTCCCGACAATGGCAACGGTCGGATGCAACAGCGACCCAACTATGCGGCATCGGCCGAGACGCTCGTGTCGCCCTCAAGTGCTGCCACCTCCGAACGCAGCTCAAGCCGCCGCCTGCGCGCCGTATCGGATGACCCGTGCGTCTCGCCCTCGGGCAAGTCCTTGGCGAGCATCTCCGCCGAAACAATGGCGTCGTTGGCGAGAAAGAAGCGCACCGTGGCGCCAGCGCCCGGCTCGATTGAATGTTGCGATGTAATCGACGCGTTTGGAATGGAAGGTCTGCGACCCGCCATCGTGATGATGTGGGTCTGCTCTTTGGTCTTTCGATCCCGATCGACGTATCCGATCAGCGCGACCAACGTTGGTTCTGCCATGGACTTTCCCCCGGCGTCTTTCTCGCATCGATTGCAATCGTGAGGGTGTGCCAGTATTTGCTAACTTCGCCGGCGCACCCGAGCCGGGGATTACGGCGGGCCACTGACGCGCTTCAGCGCGCCGGTCCTTCACATAATTTGTCGAGCTCGAATGTGTATTGGGCAATCAGATGCTTCGCGACCAGCATAGCGTCCAGCCGCAGATAGGATGGCGCGCTTGAAAAGACAGGATCGTGCAGCAGCCCCTCGCTCGCCCGGATCGTCAACGCTTCCAACACAGCGCTGCGTACCAACGCATCGTTCTCTTGCGATGCGAGCAGACGATCCACCGTGAATGCATCCTGGGCCGCCAATGCGACCGCGAGCGCGCGAAACAGCAGCTGCAGCCCTTCGTACGACCAATGGTTTGCCGCAAAGCGCGCAAGCACAACCGTCAATCTGGTCTTCTCATCCGCGCGGCCCAAAATCGACGCCGCTAGCGCATGCGCGGCCGCGATATCCGTGACCTCGATCACGCTCACTCCGGTCAGCGGATCGGTCGCGCGCGCCGGCATAATGCGCAGCTGGTAGTCAAGACTGCTCTCCAACGCCTTGAGCCAGCGGTCCGGCAGCTTGCTCCAGCATCCAACGTCCCTGATCTGCGAGCCGTAGAGCGCGATGCGGTCCTGCTGCATGCGCTCATCGAGCCGTTTCAGCAGCATCGATTGCTCCGACGGCTCCAGAAAGCCTCCCTGCGCGCTCAGGATATTGGCGGCCATGTCCGCATCCAGGTCTGAGCAGGCAACGTGGCTACCAGCAATGTGAAACGCGCAGCGTTCGAGCCCACCCTTCCAGGATGATCGAAACTTGAGCACGCGGGCAAAGCGTGGCAGCCAGATCGGATCGATCCAGATCGGCTCCCCTATAGCGATGAATCGGAAAAAGCGGATGATCCAATCGAACTCGGCCTGGCCGAGATCGCCGTGGCGCGCGAGCAACAACAGGGCCGGGAGCGCCCAGCTGCGCGCACCGTCGCCCTCGGCATCACGTCGATCGGTTACGCGCGCGATCAGCCACGTCAGCATTCCGGGGCCGTTGCCGACGCCCGCGGCATCGGCCCCGGCGGCAAAAAAGGCCGCGAGCTTTTCGGCAAGCTCACACCAACTCCGCGCGCAGGCGTTGAGCCGCGGAAACGTCGCGTTATCTGCCGCGACGTCGAGGCGCGGGCTCTTCGCCACGTCCTCGAGGAAGCGCATATACGCGAGCCAGTCCGCCTCGCGCACCACACCTTTCTCCGCGCGGATCGAGACCAAAAGTATAGCCGCCTCTAGCGCACGTCGTCGCAGATCCGCGTCAGTGAGCTCGCGATAAGCGAACGCGAGGCCGACGAGATATATACGGATTGCCTGATCGGAGAGCTCGCTCAAACCAAAGTCGAGATGGGTGGCCGGATTCGTCACCGTATAGAGCGCCTCGACCTCTGGCCCCTGCTCAAGGAAGAAGACGGGCGCGCAGGCGCGCTTGCGATCGATGAGTGCGGCCTCGCCCGCGAACTGATAGTCCCGTGCACGGTCGCGACGCGGTTCGTTCGCGGCGCATACCGACCCCAGCCCGTCGCGCGCAAGCGCGAAATCTACTCTGCGCTGCGCTTCCCGCGACAGCTCCGGCCACAGCTTGAACTCCCAGTTCTCTCTTCCCTCGATCGTGTGCGTCGCAAGTCCACCGATCTGACCGGCGAGCAACTCGGCGCGTTGCGCGATGCGCCGTTCGTCCCAGCGGGGGGAGGGGGTGGCGAGATCCGTCACCGCGAGCGGGAATTGCACGCCCACGTTGATCCCTTGCGGCACGAGCGAGGCCATCCAGGGCGGCCGCCATCCTCAAGCCGGGCCGATCTCAGGCAGAGGCCTTGAGCGAAAGAGGCATACTAACCGGGCATGTGGCGCACGAGGTATGAGTCTTATCTGTGGCAGCGCGTGACGAGATGAGTGGTCCTTAGCCACGGACCATCTGCAAGGCAACCATCGCGGCTACAATCAGTGGCGGAGTAGCCAAAAGGGTCCACGAAACTGAAGTCAGCTTGTATTTGTAAAATGGCCTAAAAAGAGCAGCAACCAGAAGAGCAAAAACCAGTATCTGCTTTAGGTGCATTGAAAGATTGGGTTGAGTATCCATCGCGGCGCTTTCCCAACCCTCAAGAAACCAGACTACCCCAAGGACGGGAGCACCGTCGTCTCCCGATAGCGGCGCGATAAACCGTCGTTATTCGCTTTTGCCGGTTGAGTCTCAAAACATCTGTTCCGAGGCGGAACCTGGACGGTTGTTGCGCGAGCGCAACTTCTTGCCATGACGCGGAAGGGGCCGCCGGCCTCTTTTCCTTGTGATCAGCTTCTGGCAAGCTGGGACGTTTTCATTTTTTAGGAGAGACGTGCGTGACCATAGGTACAGTAAAGTGGTTTAACCCGACGAAAGGTTACGGCTTCATCCAGCCTGACAATGGAGGCAAGGATGTTTTCGTTCACATCTCGGCCGTCGAAAAGGCGGGACTGAGCACGCTCAATGAGGGTGCGAGGGTGAGCTACGACGAAATGAGCAACAAGGGCAAAACGTCCGCTGAAAATCTGAGGGTCGGCTAGCCCATATAGGGCGCTTCAAAAGTTAAGGCAGTGCGCTAGTGAGCCCCGCTTATTAGTCTCAAAAATCAAGGCCCGCTGGTTCGCGCTGGGCCGGCGACTCTGCTAACCCAATCCAGTGATCGGTGCCCGCCGATCGCCAACAATCTCAATCAAACTCCGCCGGCTCCCAAGCCGGCGGGTTTTTGCGTGACAATTTACTCAGGCGGCGCGCTCCGATTCCGGCGGCAAGATGCTCTCCAATTGCTTTTGCAGGATTTGACATTGCAGAGCAAATGGAGTGCCAGTCCGCACGCGAGGCGATGGTGCTTCAACCGCCCGCCACAGCGCTGAGCTTTAAACTTACTTTGTTGCGTCCCCTCGAGGCACGTGCATCATGACCCTGCTGTCGGCCGTGGTGCCGATACGCTCTGCCCCCGTGCTGCGGATTAAGGTGCGGACCTCCAAGCAGCACGGGGGCCGATTTGGCACTGCAAACGCTGCCCATCGATTTGCCTTGGTCACCTCTATGCATCGCAGCGGCTCCTTTTGACGGCGATAAGCGCACTCGGCACTCCGAACGACGCAGCAGGGCTCGTATTCCGGGGGGACCTTCAACTCAGACTTCAGAGGCCTGATTTCGCGATTGAGGCATTCAGAGGAGCGGTCTCAATTGTCTCAGCGGACGATCTGGAAAACGGTGCATACGCGCGCAAAACGCTCGCGAGGCTCCTGCTTGGCACTATGACGCGCAGGCGTGAAAACTCCTCAACGAGGCCTCGCAGCGTTAGGAAACGCTAGGCGATCGCGATTCACTCGCCGAGATCATCCGCTTGCTGAAGTGAACGTGCGGCCAACTTAAGTCGACTTTCGACAGGCTACTTTCGACGCTTCTTGGTCTGTGGAGGCCGCAAGATCGCTACGTCCTCAATTCGACGCACCTCACGGCGGCCGGAAGCGCTTCTGCCGCCGGCGCCAAAGGTGTCGGCCTTCATTACGGTGGCGCCGAACGCAAGGCCGGTGACTTTCTGGAGTTCCGCAACACTGAAGTGATATTTCTTGATCTTGTCGTACGGCAACGGCTTCGAAACTGCCTCACCACGAAGCAGAGCCTCGGGAACGTAGTCTATCAGGGGTGACTGGTCCGCAACCAAAGCGGTGGCTTGAAGTTCATTGTTCTCGACCCTCAGCAACAGTTTCCAGAATTGCCGAGGCGCCTTGAAGCCGCGCATCTCCTGCCGGCCGCGGTCCCATGGGATGTCATTCTCGTCGTCGAACACCGCCCCGGTAAAGACGCTGACCCGTTCGCGCTCGGCGCGGGCATTCGTCAGCACGAATTCTTCGAGTGCTCGCCAATAGAGATTTCCACCCGGATGGACAGCTTGCTTCTCCGAGGCGGCTCGCATTTCCGCATTCGTGCCCTGCTTGAATATTCCCATGTTGAAGAAACCTACCTGCGGAGAGCAGTTCGTCACATGGAAGGTATCGGCGTTGGCAAATTTGATGATACTTTCGTCGTCACCCCACAACGGATCCTGCCTTCGCGTCAAATGGCCTTTCTGGAACATCCGGTTACGATGTCCGCTCGTTCGCTTGTCGAGTATCTGGTTTCCCTGAGCATCAAAGGTCGTCTGCCCCTCGTAGAAGTCCCTCGGCGTTTGCTCGTCGTCGCGGATGCGGTGCTCGGGAAACCATAGCTCGGATGCTTCGGACGCGCCGTCTCCGTCGATGCCCATCATTGGGTCGGTGATCTTACCCGTCGAGCGGTCGTAGTCCTTCGATGTCGCTCCGTCGATGTTGACCGCGGAGACGAAGGCAAGCTTTCGGGCTCCGTTCATGATGACGCTGTAGTGATGGTACTTCAGTTCGTAAGGATCCTCGTTGCGGCCGGCCCTCAGGTTCTTGGCGGCAAGCTTGGCGAGATCGCGCGACAGCTTGGGAAGTGGAACTTCGGCACCAGGAAGGAATTCGGAATCGTAGCCATCCCTGTCAGAATAATCCGGATCGAGTTCGACGCGCGCCTCCGCCGCGCCGGTCCCCGGCGCGGACGCGGCCACTGAAACCACTTGCGCTGATGGCGCATCGCCAATCCAGATCGAGACGGACAGTGGAATCTTCCAGGTCGCGACACCCTCTTGGACATGGGCGACCCCATCGGCGTCGATTGCACCCGCGCCGATGCCTCGCCAGCCGTTTGCGCGCTCGCGGCGGGCGCATCACTGGACAATCCGAGTTGCAATGCCTCGTCGATCAGTGACCTTGGCCCCGACTGAAGCGAAGTCCGCAAAGTGGTAAGGTCGGAGGAGATGGAACTGGCTCGGATTCCTTCATTGACCGTCTTGGGAATCGTCTTGCCGTTCTCGTCTGTCAGTTCGCGGTGTGGCGTGCCCCAATGATGCAGGGCTACAAGCGCGAACTGAACGTTGAGTACGGGCGACCCCGAGGAGCCGGGCTCGGTGTCTGCAACATAATCAAGCGTCGTGCCGCTCCTGGCCACCAGTTGGTTCTCGCGAATGACCGCTTCCTTGGGTCGGCCGTCGGGATGCTGGATGATATTGACGAAGTCTCCGAGCTGATGCTTGTTGCGGGCAGCGCTCACGGGAAGGTATCCCAGCGCCGCAAGCTCAGTGGCTCCGGAAATTCGCCGGCCGAGCGCAACCACCGTGTAGTCCAGATCGTCTTGACTGTTGGTGACGAAGCAGGTGGTCGGTTCGAACTCGTAGGTCGTCGGGGCGAGCATTCTGCCGCCTACGTCGCGCTCGTATTCGAACTCTGCGACTAGGGCTGCGGCCTCGGCTTCCGATCCGATGACATGGTTGTTCGTCATCATCAGGCGGGGCGAAATCAGAAAGCCTGTTCCGAGCGGAGCACCGTCCTTGGTGACGATGCGTGCGACTGCCCTCGCGGCTCGGCGGCCGCGCTCAAAGAAGGCGACATCGACGAAATCGACCGTCTTTCCCCAGATGCGCTCGGCTCCCTCGTCGGGTCTCGCGACGACGCGGGCAGCCTCGTCAAGGGATACGCCGGTTCGGGCCTGCAGCACCTGCACTTTTCGTGAGGTCTCGTATTCTGCGTCGCCAGGCCTTCCCGCTTCGATTGCGCTCACCGAATGGCGTATCTGTGCGATGGCGTCGGTGATCCGCTTCCTCGCAGCGTCTGCTATTCTCGGTGGGGCTTTCATCGTGACCTACCTTCAAAATGTAACGCAATCCTCGGACGTCTAAGACAGAACTTCCGCGGGCCCGGAACGAGCGGCTTGGGGTCGAGCCAAATCACTTTGCGACGATCATGCTTCTGAATTTCTTCTCGCTGCATTTTTCGCCATCCGTTTTTCCGTCATCGCTCAATATCTGCAGTTCCGAACGGTTCGGAACGAGAAACAGCGCTTCCGGGTTGAAGCCGGAGAAGTCGATTCCAGCGACCGGGCTCGGGTCATCGGCCGTTCGACCTGACCATCTATAGAGTTTCGAAACACCACTGCCGTCGATCGGGCCTGCAACGATCAGATAGCTGTCGCCGTCCCTTTCGAGACTCCTTATTCCCTGACCCTTGAGATCGATCTCGATGGGAGCGCCGAGAGATGCGCGCGAACCCTGAACCACAGACCCGGGATTTTGGAGCGGTACGATCAACGCCTTTCCGCCCGGCACTGGATTGCGGAATCCGATGAGAAGCCCCCCGTCGGCTGTCGAGGCTAGACCTTCGATGCTCAGTCCGCCCGGAGATTTCGGCGGAAGCTTCGCAGCGTCCGCCAACCTGTATTTAGCAAGGCTGGGGAGTTTCGCGAAATCGTCGACCAACAGATCGTAGGGCTTTCCGACCGGCGTCACCGTCGGAACCCGCCCGCCCACGATTTCCGTGGCGAAGAACCGTCGGCGGCGCTCCTGAACCTTGCCGTTCTTGTTGGTCCCGTGCGACGAAATCCAGTAGATCCGCGATCCGACGACCGCTGATCCCTCCAGATCGGACTCCTTGTCTTCGTCGGTGCCGAGAAACTGCCACACGGGGACCGTCGAGACCGGATCGGGCAGGTCGCGTCGATATATCTGCAGCGTGTTATGCTCGTCGTCCGCGACGATGAAATGATCCTGATCCAGAGGCACGGCCGCGGACGCATCGCAGATTCCTCGGTAGTTGATTGCGTTCTGCGCACTCGTCGGTGAGGTGATGAGCAGGAAGGCGATCGCCGCGAGGATCAAAATTTGCGCGCTATCGGGGACTGAAGTCCGCTTCATCGCAATGCCGCTCCCGGGACGTCGGCCATGGAAGGCAAGCGGCGACGCAGGGCCTCCCGCACTGGCGGACTGCCCGTCATACTCTGTTCATCCGGAAACTGGGGACCTTGCTCGGCTGAGCTTGCAACGCAAAGCCCATATTCTCCTTCGCGGTATCGGCATTCAAGGCCAGCACTGCCCTGATCTCATTCACATCGTCACTGAACAAGACCTTGTCCGTGAACTGCTTGAGTCCGGCATCGTCCAAGTTCAGGCGCTGACGTATCCCGAATTTCAGGATTGAAGGAATGATGACGTCCAGTTTGATTCCCGGCGTCTTCAGCGCCGTGCCTTCGTACGCAGCCTCGGTCTTCCAATATCCGCTTTTGTCAAAGAAAATCATCGGCGTAAATTCCTTTGCCGAGCCCGCGTAATAGTTTCTCTCCACATCCTGGAATACCTCTCGCATCGTTCCGCCGCCTCCCTGGCCATAGACGATGCCTGCCCGCGAATTGTTCACCAGCGCCTCTTCCCGAAGGCTATTCTGGAAATATTTGGCGTAGTGGCTCGCAAACGGCATTGTTGGCTCCGCGCCGTAAAGCCATGTCGGGATCGCCACGCTCAACGGCATGATCGGCGGCGCGTAGGAGCGCACCTCGAGCGCGGATTGCAGCCAGTCCCTCGCCTTCTCGACGTCAGCGATCTTTTCCCTCTTCACGGTCCCGTCGTGATCGAACAGACCGTCGAGATTTCCATAGCTGGGATATTTTCCGAGTTTCGCGAGCGCCTTTTCGAGATCCGAAGCGTCGTTCTTTGAAAAAGCCACACCCAGGTGAGCCGCTTCCATGATGCCGGGACCTCCCCCCGTCACGATGAGATAGCCCTCCTCGGAAAGAGTTCTCGCCAAGTGCGCGATGTCAGCAAAGGCTTGCCCGCCCCTTTTTGCAGCGTGCCCTCCCATGATGCCCAAGAGCGGCCGCCTGACCTCCCCAAGAAACCGCTTCAGAGCGTCTGCAAGGTCAGTATCATGATCCGCCTGCGCTTTGCGTATCTCGAGCGATGCTGGTACCGGGCCGCCGTCCTTTGAGAATTGGCGAAACACCGCGAAATCGCGGGTCAATGTAAAGCCGAGCCGATCGAATGGATTGAAGCCCTCGAGAAGCTGTGCCGATGTGTAGAGCCCTTCCGCACTCTTGAGCTGCATCGTCAACCTTTCCCTGTCGTGAAATCCAAGAAGCCCAATGAATTAAGTCGACCACCTGTCGTCCTGAATTCCGAGGTGACGCGCGGTTCGAAGATCAGGGCCAGATAGCGTTGAGCAGTTCAGCCAGCCTGGCACCTGCCTTTGCCAGTTGTCGCCGTTTGATAGAGTCTTGGGCCGCCAGATACGCGTCTCGGTCGTCGAACGAGACGGTCCAGTGTTGGGGCGACACGAACTTGAAATTGGCACCCGCGAAAGCGGAGTGAGCGACGGCGACGGTGTCCGAAGCCCATAGAGCCGGCCAATCCTCGACAACTCCTCCGCTTGGCGGGGTCGATCTGGCAGCGGAAAGGAGTGCGGGAGTTGCGGCCTCCCCGAGGTCACCGGGGATAGCGTCCCATTCCGTGTGGAATGGGGTGTGCTGGTCGCGGATATTGTTTCCGCCCACGGTGTCGGTTGATGGGTCGATGCGATGGACGGCGTCGGGATCCACCAGATGTCCGTGGGTGTCGAGGTACACGGCGGCAACATGCAAGGGCTGGTGCAGATCTCCCAGAAAATGGGAGAGCATGAAAAGCGCCTCCTTCTTGTCCGCTATCGAAAAAGGGGCCGTCGCCGGCCGGTCTTTCAAAACCGATATGGCGGCAGAGATTGCGGCAACGAGGTCGTGCTCGTTGGTGCCGAGAAACCCTCGATCGAACCGGTCGCGCTCGATGGCGATGTCGTCGAAATGATACGTGTTGTGGCACCCCCGTTCCTGGCCCATCGGCGGATAAACGCATTGAGTCCAGTTCCGCCCGACATAATCCTCCATCCGTTTCTGCTCGCCAGAGGTCCGAAACGAAGTGCATGGGATTTCGTACTCCGGATGATCGGGGTTTTCCTTGTATTCGAAGGTGCCGTCGTCGTTTCGCACGACGCTCTTCACGCAGTCGGCCCATGGGCCGGCGATCCGGAGTTCGAAGCCAAGTATCTTCGCGACCTGTAGCTTCGCGCGTGGGTTCAACAATTGATCCGCAATGGATCCCACGATGCGGTGCCCCTGAAATCCCCAGGCGGAGGAGGCGGTCGGACAGAATACCCAAAGCAAGAAATTGAGCGAGAAAATGATTCTGAGCATATGAGCCTTGCTCGTCATCTAACAACAAATTGTATCGTGCCCGCTGAGGTTGTCGTTGTCAACCAATTCGCGAAGCCGCTGAGCCTATCGAGCCGAAATGCTTGGGGCGCTTTGGCCCTTGGATCCAGCGACATGTCCGCAAGCATGGCGCCGATCGCGCTGGCGAACTTCGCCCGGTGACCGGAGCAAGGCGACGCGACGATGATGCGTGGATCATCGGGAAGTCGGGCGATGATGAATTCGTTGCCGTCGTCCGGACGCAAGTCCGCCCTCAGCGTGTTGGTATACCCGGACCAGCTCAAGTCTTTCCTCAGGCGTAAGCTCATGGGCAGCGCCATATTGATTTCCCGGGCGAGCTGCGCATCCCGGCGCACCTCGATGGCTTCCACGTGATTCCACAGCGTCTCACGGTCTGCCAGCCACTCGGCGCATCCCTCGGGTACAACGATTTCCTCATGGGCGACACCGCGTCGCCTGCTGTAGTCGGCCACTGTGCCGCGTCGATGGTCCTTCAGTGCTTGGCCTGCGCGATAGGCGGCCATCGCGACCACCGAGCGCCCTTCGGAGCGCTTCACCGGCTGAGCGGATAAATGGTAGGATGCCATACAGTCCTTTCTTGTTCTTGTTTGTCGCGCAGCGACTCTTCCGGCCGCCGTGGCGGCCGCGCACCGATGTCGCGAAGTGATGTGTAAGTGCGCCATTCACCTGGCGAAGCCTCTTCGTCCTTTGGGTAAGCTGCAAGAAAACATCATGCCATGACGCGAATTCACGCATATCTCGCCGAGCGGCCCGATGTCGTTGGTCAGACAAATCGGCCGGGGGCAAAGCCCCCGGCCCCCCTTTGATTCGAGGGCGACAAATACGAATGGTTTTTTTATACTAGAGACGCAAAAGTATCTTCTGAAATAGAGGGTGCCGGCTTGAACCCGGCACCACTCGTCTCACTTGTTCTTTTACATTATCGATTTAATTCCACATCGATACCTCCCATTGTTGGATGAAGACCCGGGCGCTCAACCTTTGAAGTCTTCATCTGGCGGCCCGCTGCCTTTCGGCAGCGGGCTTTTCTTTACCCATCCGAGCCGGTCACGCTGAATCAGCTCGCGCGGCGATCTCGACGGGCATTTTGTTTAGTGGCTGACCTTGTAACCGTTTGATGACAGCAATCGCGTTCGCATACTCATCCCGGCTTGCGATGTTGTGGCCAGTGGCACCACCGAGGCTCTCGGGAGGAGCGCTATTCACCAATTCGTCGTAACAGTTGTACCAACGCTCGAGAAAGCTGAGAGCTTGGATAATCCGCGCTTGCTCGTCCATGTTGCGTCTCTCAGCTTAAGCTAAACATCAGATCGCTAGGATCCCCTGAACGGCTGGCGAGAACTGGACACTAGTTGCCACACCTGAGTTGGCGCGTTTCCGTGAAAGCGAAGTCGCTGGCGTTGAGTAGAGCGGTAGTGACCGCTTTAGATGAGAAAGCACGCCACCATTGGCGTGCTCCCTTTGACTTTGTTTTAGTACGCTGAATTCAACCTTAGCTCAGTGAGAATGAAATCCACACACGCGGTGCCCATGCGGCTTGACCTTGACGCAATCACCGGCAAGCACGGTGTTGCAGATGTCCTGGACGGGTAGGGCGCTCATGAGCGCACCTCCCTTACGAGGGGCCTTGCGTCCCAGCCGAAGTCGCTGCGGACCAGCTCGAAGCCGTCCATGGTGCCGAGACAGTCGGTGAGATAGATGGCCTCGGCCTTGCGGATCGCGTCCTCGCGGCTGGCAGCCTCGACGACGATCGCCCATTCTTCGTAGTCAAAGCATTTGACCAGGAAGCGGGGAAGGGAAACGGGGCTCATCGCCCCGTCTCCTTGTCGGCCTTCGGTTCGCGGACGACCAGGCGGCCATCCAGAGGCAGGCAGCTGAGCTGGAGGTTGAAGCCCTTGCCGTCCTCGTGCGGCCATGCGGCGCCGATCTTGGTCCAGAAGGCGTTGTCGCCCTGTCCTTCGACCACATAAACTCCATGTGGGCGCTGATTCTTTTCGTTGCGTTTCATTTGACGATCTCCCGTTTGGTTTTTGCCGGCTGCGCCAATAGCGGCCGGACGGGAAATCTTTGGAAAACGAGGATTTAGCGGCGGCGGAACGGAGGGTCCGGCCGAGGGACCCGCTTGCGGGATACGGTTGGATGCCTTGCGCCGACACGCCTCGGCGCCAGTTTCCCCGTCCTGCTGGCCGATGCATTGGGGTTAGACGCACCATGGGAGGGGCTTGAGACGCAATAGGACCGCGCCTGCAGGGGTTTCTGGCTGTCGGTGAGAGAAAGGCTGAACATGCGGACTAAGGGAGGGGCTCTCCGAATCTTCCGGGCGTCGGGCTAAGCACGTCTTGCCGCGCTGCAATTGCTGTGAGCCACGGCAGATCAGCCTTGACTAGTGCGGGGCGGGACGTTCAACTAACGGATATTGCAACCGTTTGTTGTGGGCGATTTCCGCGCTTTCGGCGCAAACGCTGATCTCATTTTTGATTGAGGGAAGACCATGCCAAGACGGATCGTGCTCCTCTCCGATGGCACTGGCAATTCATCGGCAAAGGTTTGGCGGACCAATGTTTGGCGCATGTTCAGTGCGCTCGATCTCACCAAGGACGACCAGGTTGCCTGTTACGACGATGGCGTGGGGACGTCGTCGTTCAAGCCATTGGCGATGCTTGGCGGAGCCTTCGGCATAGGCCTTCGCCGCAACGTCATCACGCTCTACAAGTTTGCCTGCCGCAACTACCGAGCTGCGGGAGATGAGATATACGCATTCGGATTCAGCCGCGGCGCATTCACCATTCGCGTGACCATAGGTTTGATCCTGGATCAGGGTCTGATTCCTGCGAAGGACATTTCGGATAGCGAACTCGACCGGCAGGCCAAGGCGGCTTATCGCGCCTACCATAAAAGACATTTCCATACGAACTGGTACCTGATGATTCAGGGGCTCAAGAAGCTGCTGGGACGGGAGATGTCTGCGCCCTCTGCGGGAGCCACCGCAGGAAGGCACTCGCCAATCATTCGCTTTCTGGGGCTTTGGGACACCGTCGCCGCGTACGGACTTCCGGTTGACGAGATGACCCAGGGAGTGAGCCAATGGATATGGCCGCTTGAACTCCCGGGCCACACGCTTCATCCCGACGTGAAACGTGCTTGCCACGCTTTGTCTTTGGATGATGAGCGAACGACCTTCCACCCGGTTCTCTGGAATGAGCGTCGCGAGCCGCCGCAGCCGACGGGAGCCACCCGGTACACATCCAATGAAAGGCTTACGCAGGTCTGGTTTGCCGGCGTCCATGCCAATGTCGGGGGCGGCTACCCGGACGATTCACTGGCGCACATTCCGCTTTACTGGATTATGGAAGAGGCGCGGGCCTGCGGCCTCTCCTTCAAAACGTCCGATCCTGCGGCCGTGGCCGAAACCAAACAAGCGCAGGACAAGGATGGTCGACTGTACGACTCTCGCGCTGGCTCGGGCAGCTACTACCGATACGGCCCCAGGCGGATCTCCCGACTGACCCGCCAAAGCTTCTCATGGACCACAGGAGATGAGGTCTACGTCGCGAGGCCCAAGATTCACGAGACGGTTTTGCGGCGCATTAAGAACAACGCACACGTCTATGCGCCCATCGGAATCCCACACAACTATGATGTCGTGTCGCCTGAGATCGCTCCAGACGGCTGCGTCCGCTTCCGAATTGACAGCCTTCCGGAGAGGGCATCGGGGCCGACAATCAGCACCCCTGAAACCTCCGATCAGGCCCAAGGCCGCGTCGTCGCGGAGCGGCAGTTCATCTGGCCATTGGTCTACCTGCGCGCGGGGCTGTATTTCCTCACGCTGGCGGCGACCATCGTCTTCGTGCTGTTTCCCTTCACGGGGCGCAGCGATCCTCTGGGCGAGCGGGTCAATGCGCTCAAGTGGGTGTCAGACATCATCCGAACCCTGTCCGGCTTCCTGCCGTCCTGGGTCTCGCAGTGGTTGGTGTCCTACGCCCAATATCCGGTGACGTTCCTGATCCTGGGGGGTGTCATCGTCGCTTTGCTCTTCGGCGGCAAACGGGTCGCATCTGCGATCGATGACCGGATGACCGCACTTTGGCGAGATGCGTTCGCAGGCGAGCTTGTCGCGCCATCAGCGGCTCCCAGCGCCAGCCCTCATGGGCGCGAGCTATTTCTTGTCGGTGTGCGCACGGCATGGCGCTACTATCTCGCTCCGGTACTTTCCGCGATTGTCATCGTCTATCTGGTAGTCACGGTCGGTAATCGACTTGCGTTCACCGCGGTTGATCAAGCGGGGCTGGTTTGCAAGCCAACGGACAGGCTTGAATTTGTCCCCGACGCCGGCGCGCTGGTCTCGTTCGATGCGTCCGACCTTTGCTTTTCGACCGGTTATAAAGTGGGGCGCCTAGAGCGATACCTCGTCTGGACCAACCCGGACCCCATTGCCCTGGCCAGGCAGTACAAGGACTACACTACCAGCCGCGCAACATGTCAGGTGGGGGCGGGAGACTTGCACAATGGCAGCGTCGTCACGGATGCACGTGGCTATTCGACCTTCCATAATCCGGATGACGGAACACAGCTGTCCTGGACCGGGACCGTTGTCCATATGCTCGCATCACCTTTGCGGCGTTACTACTTCCAGCCCTGGTTCCAACCGGTGGCGCGCTATGGCGCGCTAGGTAGTGAAGTGGACTTCCTCGAACCTGACCCCGACCGACGGGTGAAGAAAATATCTGAATATGTGACGCCGAAGGTGGCGGGCGAGTTGTTCTTTTACTTGAACGATGCCGTTCTTGTTCTCCCACGTAAATACCAGTGGCTTTATGGCGATAACGGGGGGTGCGTTTCGTTCTTCATCAAGCCGTCCAAATAACGATGGCGTGGGCCGACGTGAGCGTATGGGGATCTGATGGATTTCAATGGGGTCTGTATTGCCGGGCTGGTCGTGTCTGGCGTAGCGACAATCGTCTTCTTCGGCGCGAACCATCGGTTCAGGGAGGCGGTCGATCAGGCAATCGCCCCGATGAAAGTGCCCGAACGCCGATGGCGCGGGTATAGCGCGCAAGATCTCGCCGATTTCAAGAGAGTCGGGCTCGAACGGCCGACAACGTTCGGGAAGTCTGCGCTCGATGTGTACCGTGATCGCGTGTTGGTGCTTGACCTCGGTTTCGCCGTGGCCTTGGGCTTTTTCAGCTTGCTGTCCTGGGTTGTGGCCGTACAGCAAATCGGTTCGCCGCTGGTATCGTCGTTCGCCATGTTCGGCGGCATGGCAGGGTTCATCTACGGCTGCTCCGACGTGGGCGAGGATTTCATGCTTCGGATGCTTCTCCGGCCGGAGCGAATCGTCCGCGATGACGATGCCCGGAGAGCGACTGCTCTTACATGGCTCAAATTCGCGATGATTGGCATCTCAATTGTCGGAGCCGCCGTGTTCGGAATGTTGACACTCGTTTTCGGGGCGATGCCGTCCGACGCCAAGTCATAGAGTTTGGAAGACCGGCCGATTGGTTGCGGACGACTTGCAGCTCATCGAGCGCAAGGTGTGCCTAGAGGCCATAGGCTGACGCCGCGCGCTGGTCGCGCGCGGCGAAATTTGGGACGCCAAAGCCGGAGCCGCGCATGCGGCTCCGGCTCGTTTGGTGGTCGTGACGTCTACGCAGCCATCGGCGCTGCGGTGCTAACGGCCTGCGGCAATCGCAGTACGGTGAGCAACCAGCCCTTGTCGCCAGCAAACGCTCAGCGGCCTCGGCCATCGCGGGCTTCTTCAAGTCCGCCAGTTGCGCGGCGGCTTCCTCCGACACCCCTTGGCGGACCGCCTCAACAATAACCGCCTTGGTGACCTGACCAAGGTAGTTGACGGCGGTGGGCTGCCAGTGCGCCGCCATGTCCAGCGAGACCGCCTGGGACAATGATTCGGCGTGTTTCAGGGGCGGGGATGAGCCTGCGCCCGGACGGACGACCGCATCGACCGCAAGGGCCGCGCAATGTGCGAGCAGGCGCATCAACTGCTTCTGCGTGAACCCCAGCAAGGCGTCCCACAGGTCTTGCACGTCGGCGGGTAGCGCCTTGGCAAGCTCGGCTTGCCGGTCGCTGCACGTGCGCCCCTGCGCGCTCTCATCTATCCCGGCCGCGTGTCCCGACAGATAGCCGTGCGGCGGCCATGTACGCGATCGCGGCCAGCATGGCCGTGGCCGACAATTGCGGCGGGCAGCGGGGCGTACCAGATCGGATTTTGGCCCGTAGGATGTCTATATCTATCAAGGGGTTGCGGAACGATTTGCGGGTTGTTAGCGGTAGTTCTGTATGATATGAAATGCAGGATATAAATAGGATATATCCGACAAATCGGATCATAAGCCATGGCCAAGCCATCCTCGACCCAACAAGACCGTGTCATCGAACTCCTCAAGGAGCGCGGCATCGCGCGCCCTTCCGAGCTTGCCACAGTAGGCATCACGGCCGCGACTATCGCCCGCATGAAGGAAAAAGGCCTCGTTGTCCAACTCGGGCGCGGTCTCTACCAACTGCCCGACGCGCCCATCGATACGCACCATTCCCTCGCCGAAGCCGCCAAACGCGTACCCAAAGGGGTCGTCGCGCTGACCTCAGCGCTCGCTTTCCATGACCTGACCGATACCATCCCCTCCATGGTTTGGCTTGCCATCGGTCCCAAAGACCGTCAGCCCCTTCCAACCAATCCGCCAATGCAGTTCGTTCGCTTCAACCCGGAGCGGCTTCAGGAGGGCGTGGAGATTCATACGATCGAAGGTTGCCCGGTCAAGATCTTCAGCCCCGCCAAGACCGTCGTCGATCTTTTTCGCTACCGGCGGAGCGCCGGGACACGCTACCGTCACAGCACCGGCCTCAACCTCGCGCTCGAAGGCCTGCGCGAGGCCCTGCGAACCCGCAAGGCCAAGCCTTCGGAGATCGCGGATTTCGCGCGCAAAGCCGGGGTTTGGAAGGCCATGCAACCTTATATCGAAGCGATGACCGCCAATGGCTAACCCGCCCAAGAATGTCGCTGCCTCGGTTCGCGCGCAACTGCTCACGCTCTCCAGAGAGCGCAATCAACCCTTCGACCTTCTCCTCACCCGCTACGTGCTGGAACGGCTCCTCTATCGCCTCGGCTCGACGGATTATCGTAACCGCTTCGTTCTCAAGGGCGCGATGCTGCTCGCGACCTGGGTCGACAACCAGTTCCGGCCGACGCGCGACCTTGACCTTCTCGGCTCGGGCGATCCCGACCCCGACGCGCTCTTGGCGACCTTCAAGGAGATCGCCGCCGTCGACGCCGCCGACGGCGTCATCTTCGACCCGGCCAGCTTCACCGTCGACCGCATCCGCGACGAAAACGAATACGGCGGCGTCCGGATCAAGGGCAATGCCACGGTCGATAATGCCCGCGTTCGCGTCCTAATCGATATCGCATTCGGCGACGCCATCGAGCCCGGCGTGCAGGAAACTGACCTCCCGGTGCTGTTGGATTTTCCGGCTCCCAAGCTACGCTCCTATCCGCGCGAGACCGTCATCGCCGAGAAATTCCAGGCGATGGTCGCGCTTGGCCTCGCCAACACACGCCTGAAAGACTTCTACGACGTCTGGGTGCTGATCCGCTCCTACAAGTTCGAGGGCGACACGCTGGCTCGCGCCATCAAGGCGACATTCGCGCGCCGCAAGACCGACATTCCCACCGCACTGCCGGATGCATTCACCTCGGCCTTTACCGAGGATGCCGGCAAGAAGGATCAGTGGGCGGCGTTCACCAGACAGGTCGCGGTCGACCCGGGCCCGCTGACGGATGTGGCCAAGACGCTCGCGGAGTTCTTGATGCCGCGCGCAAAGGAAGCTCGCGCCCTGAAGGACGGGGAGAAGGCGCCTTAGCCGGGGCGATCATGATGATCATCATGATGACCAGCAGCAGCACCATCAGCGTCAGGATGATCATCGCCGTGCCCATGATCACCATGATCGCCAGCACCAGCACCTGCTAGCTGATCATCAACATGCCGATCATCGGTTTCATCGCAATTTTCGCTAGGCGAAGAGGGACGAGCACCTATATATTAGGGGGTATCCCCACACCAATCGAGCCTGCCGCGTGCCACAACGCCTATCTCCCACTGCTGTCATCGTCACCGCCCTCGAGGTCGAGACGCGCGCCGTCTTGCGGCAACTCGGGAAGCACGCTGTCGAGACAGTCAACGGTAGCGGCTTCTTCAAAGGGCAGTTCGACGGCTGGGATATTTGCGGTGGTCGAGGCCGGCCCCGGCAATGCGGGCGCCGCCGCAATCGCGGTCCGAGCCCTTGAGCATTACAAGCCCCATGTTGCGCTGTTTGTCGGCGTCGCCGGCGGGGTGAAGGATGTGGCCATCGGCGACGTGGTGGTCGCAACCAGGGTCTACGGCTATGAGTCCGGCAAGGACACCGCCAAAGGTTTCCAGACGCGTCCTGATGTGCAGAATACCGCGCATGCGCTGGAACAGCGCGCCCGCGTTATCCGCCAAGGAAACGACTGGAAATCGCGGCTCGATCCTGCGGTCAAGCAGGGAGACCCCGCGTTCTTCGTCGCGCCGATCGCGGCAGGCGAGAAAGTCGTGGCCTCAAAGAAGGCCGCCACCGCGACGCTGATCAAGGATCACTATGGTGATGCCGTCGCCGTCGAGATGGAAGGCAGCGGCTTCCTGAAGGGGGTGCATATCAGTCACCCCACGCAGGACGCCGTCATTCGCGGCATCTCGGATCTGTTGTCCGGCAAGGCGACCGCCGACAAGGAAGGATCGCAACAGCGCGCAGCCGACGCAGCCAGCGCCGCCGCCTTCGAGATCCTTTCAGGGCTGGATGGCGGTCAGGATCGCGCGCGGACGGCAAAGCCTGCCTTCCTGCAAACGTCGTCCACCTTCAGCAAGGGCAGCTATTTCGCGCAGAGCGAGGCGCTTGCCGAGGTCGGCGTACCCGACGTCGATCGGGTCCGGTTTGCGTTCGCAGGCGCCCCCGATGGCTACATGCGAATTATTCCCATGGAACGCCGGGAAAAGCCGCTGACGGTGTCGAGCCTGAACGCCAACGTCAATCAATCCGAAATGATACGCGCGACCGGCCACGGCGGCCTTGCCACGGTGAACGCGTACGGCGCGATCTACTACGATCCCGCTGGCGCTTATACGATGGGACCAGCACCGCTGCGCTGGGCGACCCAAGTCTTTCAGAACGGCGAGCTCTGGAGCCTGACGGATACGTTGATCACGCGCGAGCGCGCATGGCGTCCGGCGCACATTCCGTTGCCGATCATTCCCGTAGTTACCTTGGAGAAGGGCTTTTATCGCGCGCTCCATACGAACGTGCCGTTCGCTGTCCAGCATCTCGGACTGACGTTCCCGTGCGAGATCGAACTCGGCCTGCTGAACATGCGGGGGGCGCATCTCGGCGTCGATCAGGATGACATTCGCGGTCCGATTCAATTCGACGAAGCCATTGTGCGAGCCGAGCTTGATTCCGCCGATGCCGCGGCGATCGACACGGTCCTGTTGGCCTTCTTTGAGGAGGTATTTGACAAGACCGGTTATGCGCGGCCTGAAGGATTGAACAGGTTTCCGCCCGGACCGCCTCGGTCATAAGTTGCCAAGAGGTCGCGGGTCATGCTGCAGATCATTACCAAAAAATTTTTCCCGCCAGGCGAGCGATACGAAACGCTCCATCGCGCAATTTTTTACACCAATTACCGCGTTATGCGAGGTGAGAAGATCATCACGCCCGTAGGGTCCCTTCTTCCCTCGACCGGCCTTCACTCGCTTGCGACGCTCACATGCGAGATGCTGGAGAAACAGGAGAAGTATCCCGACGGACCCAGGCCGGGTGTTTTTATTGCGACAACTGGAGATGACCTCCTGAATGACTTTGCCGCCGTCATCTCCTTCTTCCTGAATGTCACCTGCACTCCCGATCCCGACCTCACGCGGCGCCTTCTCCTCGCCGAACGGCCGAGCCTTGGTATCGAAGCGGTACCAAGCCGGTTCATCCGCCGCATGTTCGACAAGGACGTCCACGCCAAGGATGGCGAAGCCGCGGCGCTAGCTGCCTTCATCACGCAACTAATCGGGCTCGAGCGTGAGACTTTTGTCGGCGCCATGCGCGCCATAAGGCAGTTCGTGATCGGTTCACATCGCTTAGCGGACGACCTTAATCTGGCTTACAAGCTGTTCGTTACGTCGATAGAATCTCTCGCGCAGGGTTTTGATGGTCATGTAGCCGAGTGGAGCGACTACGAGCCGCGCAAGCGAAACAAGATTGACCAAGCCCTGAAGGATGCATCAGACGAAGTCGCCGCTGGTGTCCGAGACGCGGTTCTCTCTAACGAGCATGTTGCGCTGGCGCGCCGTTTCCGCGATTTCGCCATGGCCGATGTCGCACCGTCATTCTTTCGGGAAGAGGCCGCTGGCGCCCAGGGACCGATAGGCCGACCTGATCTTCCCATTGCGCTTCAACAGGCTTACTCGATCCGATCGAGCTACGTGCATCTTTTGCGGGATGTTCCCCGTCAGCTAACCATAAGCGGTTTTCCCGAGGCTACCGAGGTCGACGACAGGGAAACGTTGTCGTTTGCAGGCCTGTCTCGGCTGGCGCGTCACATCATCATGCAGTTTATCGCGCGCGGGCGCACGGTTGAACGCGAGGCTTTCGATTATCGCCGAGAGCTGCCGGGCATTGTTACGGTCAAGCTTTCCCCCGAATATTGGGTCGCCTCGACAGTAGGCTTTGACCATAAAAGCGCGCCGGTGCGGCTTACAGCGTTTTTGGAGCAAATTACTGCCGCCGTGCTCCTGCATCAAAAGGACGCCAAACTAACCGACCTACGGCCGATCCTGATCATGGTAGAGGACCAAGTGCCCGGGTTACGAAAGCCGAACCAGCGGCTCCCGATGTTGACGCTATATTGCCTGTTCCATCAGTTTGCAGGCCCGGAGTTCGAGTGCAAACAATGGCCGGCCCTCTTTGAGAAGTACAAAGCCGATTTCGATACTCCCACCGTCGAGAGCTTCGTTGCCCATCTGATCGCGGGCTATCGGGTTGATTGGAGTTGGCGCAGTTAGAGGAACTGCACAAAACCTACTTCAAGACACGGCATACAGCGAGCGTGACCAAGATTGGGCTCCTGCTTGAAGCTGCCTTGTCCTCTATGTGGCCGAGGTTAACCGCGCTGCCGGCAATGACCCGCGGGCCCGTGCATTGATAGCGTTCGTCACCCAGGCCATGCGGCCCTGCGGGCCTACGAAGCCGTTCTGCCAGCCGAACTCTCCAAAATCGATTGGGAAAGCATTCTTCTTCCCCCGAAGCCGGACAACGAAGGCCCTGCCACAGATCCTCCCACCGCCTAGCGCGACTTCTCCGCCCGAGGAAACCTCATCTAATGACGACTGAGCCCACCGAGAACGAAGAGATTGATCGCTCGCCGCCCATTGCGGTCTTTCTGACCGGCGAATCCTACTTTCAATCCGCCAAATATTTGAGAAGCGGTGTCGAGACGGCGGATCTGCGCCTGCGCTTCAATATGCCGATCTACTACCTCTATAGTCATGCTTTGGAACTGACCCTTAAAGCGTATTTGCTCAGCAAAGGAGTGACCAGCAATCGGCTCAGATCGCGCGATTACGGTCACAAACTAAAGGTGCTTTGGGACGCTTGTCTGACTGAAGGCTTTCCGCACCATCCGATTAATGATGCTTTCGTAGCGCAAATGATAGAAATTCTTGATCCATTCGCTGTGGATTTTGAGTTCCGGTACATACAGGTTGGATTAAGGACCTCCCCACGTTGGCAGCATCCGAAGCTGCGGTCGGCGATCTGATCGCGACAGTACGACCCTTCTGCGAAGCAACGGTTGGCGGTCCCGTTCCGGAGTAAGGGTCAGCGACTTCCCTGCAACCGTTGCGACGAATGGAGGTGCGATATGCTCAGCGAGCGCGCGAGTTGGCGCTGGCGCAATTCAGGGCAGAGCACAGCTGGACATCCGCGCCTGACCCAGCGAGAGGGCCGTGGCGACGATAGTAGAGACCGTATGTCAGTTGTGAATCGGCGTAGGGTCCGGACGCCGATCGGCGCTGTAAGCCACTGATTCTTCTTGTGCCAGAGGGGTCAACAACTGGCGCCGATCCACACCGAGCTAAGCTCGATAGGACTCACGTCGCTATATAGATCGCCCGCGCAAAGGGGACGGTTATGCCCGGCGGCTTGATCGTGGAATGAGAGCTGTTGAAACCGCTCATTTGGCTCGCAAATGGTGAGCAGAGTCTTCAGCATTTGCGCACCCTTTCTGAGGATGTGAATAGGCAGGTATCTACCGGCAGCCGGCAGAATCCCACCAAATTATGACCAGTTCACAACTCAATGGCCATGCGCTTCAAAAAAGCGCTTCAAAAAGCCTCCTTCGGTCCTCAACCTGAGTGAGCGAATTGTCGAATTGCTATCAATGAGTGAGGCATTCCCGCGGATTGTTTGACCATCTTCACCTTTGACCTGGAGGATGCACCATGATCCAATTGCGACGCCATAATTCTCGGGACTATGCGGCCCTACCGGACATTGACCTAACCAGCGCGGGCCGTCTCGCCGGAGACGATCATGCATGCCTCGACGAAGTCGGGCGCTGCCTTGTGAAAGAACACGCCAACGAACGATTTGGCGCCACGCTCCTGCACAGCCACTTCCCGATCCGGGACGACGAAGTCCTTGTCGAGAAGGCGCACGGCGACTCGCAGCTCATAACGCTGCGCCCCATTTCGGAAGTATGCCCCGACCTAGTGCCGACGAGTGTGTGCTTCGAAGGACCTGGCGATGCGTTCGGACTTATCGGTCTGGAATTTACGTCCTCAGATTCGCTCGCGGGTGTTTGGCCCTTGGGCGAGCAAGATCGTGACGTGCTCACCCGTCTTTGCGAGATCCTCCTCCGGCACAAAAAACTCGCGCGGTTCGGAATTCGCTTGCTGCATGATCCCCTTGGATGGGCGAGCGCGTTGTACTCGAAACGTGCGGTCTCGCTAGTCGGGTTCTGACCTGCCGAACCACGACTGAAGACGACCAAGACTCTACCGACGCCATTCCGACCCTGTTCCAGTGGGAGTTAGGATGGTCTTACGACAACCTCACGATTGTCCAGGGATGCATGCAGTTCTGCAAGAGCGTCCGGAAATGCGCTATCTCGCGCAACGGCCACCAATCCAGCTCTAGCGATTCTAGCCACGACGACAGGTCTTGATGACCCTTCCGCTGTTCGGATCGAGGGATGCCCCTGCCGGCCCAGACCGGCAGGGGTTTTCTCGTGTTTCACGGCGAGAAGTCGCGCCGGGCCAGCACGGTCCTGTTGTTACGCGGGTTGATGACAGCGGCGTCTCGCTTGGCCGAGCCTTCCGGCAAATGGCAATTACCCCGACGAAAAATATTATTCGCGAAAAATGGCATCACGTATGGACAGCAACATGCAGTTACGACACGATACACGCTTGGATATACAATAATTGCTTTAAAATTCAGGGTTGCCGATTGCAAACAAGCGCAGACTAGTGGTGACTTAATTATGCAAAATCGTTTGTCGATTCAGATACTACTTTCTTTGTGTAGCATAGTTTTGGCGGGCTGTGGTGATAAGACACTATTTCAGGCTCCTCCGCATGGAGGAGATACCCTGCCGCCTCCCACTGTTTCCGATAGCAAACTCACACTTGTGGCAACAATACCCTACAGCGCGCTTGTGCACGCCGCCGAGGCAAAGATTCCTGCCTCCGTCCCAATTGGAGGTGACGGTCATGTGGCCTGCTTGGATTTGCCCTACGTGAACCCAGGCCACGTCGGGTCTCACCGCGCGTGCACGCAAGTGCCTTACGTAGACTTCCGCGGCGCAGGAATGCAGGAGCAATGCATAAATGTACCGGACATCACGGGACCGAGTATCGGCATGAAAAACCAGTGTGCTGATTATCACTGGAATGCAGACATCAACAAAGATGGACCAGTTCGGATCGCGAACTCAGGAACGGATCTCCACGTCGAACAGAATATTCATGTGACAGGTAAGGCAGGCCTCGGGGGTGATTTGGCCGGTGCATTGTCCCTCTCGGGAAAGAACTTTGACTCGAAAGTCAAAGCCTCGATGAACCTGAGTGTTGATCTCGACAATCGATGGTGCCCGCAAATCAAGGTCACCCCTATCGGTCGATGGGTCGATAGCGCGTCCGTCGAGGTGGCGGGGAAGAACTGCGTCGGCTTCGATCTAGGTGCACTTGGCCATCCGGAGGTCTGTGCGGGCCCCGTGAATCTGGGCCTTGCCGACGCGCTGAACAACGAATTCGATAGGCATCGTGACGATATTCAGCGTTCAGCTCAGAGTATTTTACCTTGTGACACCTTGCGGGCGAAGGTTGAAGAGCACTGGCATCCGTTCTCCATCAAGATCGACCGCAGCGGAGCCGCTCCTCTGTTCCTCAACATCGAGCCGAAATCCGCTGGGTTTTCCGGACTGGTCGCCGAACAGAATTCACTCAGGATGGTTGTGCGGGTGGATGCGAAAACAGTTGTCGGAGCCTCTGAGATCGCGCAGGCCGCTTCGGTTCTCCCACAACTGGAGAAAGTGGCAGCGAAGGAAGGAACATTCGACATAAACCTTCAAGCAGTAGCGCCATACGAATTTCTCAAAAACGAACTGGCGACACAGCTCAAAGGGAAAACGTTCGAGCAAGAAATTTCCTCGTCTCGCATCGAAGTGAGAATTGATGATCTTGACCTCTATCCCAGCAACGGTTCGCTTGCCGTTGGACTGAAGGTGAACGCCAAGCTGCCCGGACGGTGGCTGAATACGGCTGGCTGGGTGTATATCTCCGGAAAGCCGACACCAACCGAGGATGGCAAAGCAATCACTGTCGAAGGCATCAACTTCGCCACCGTCGTCGACAATGAGTTCTGGAGCGTCGCGCAAACGCTGTTCGAAACGCAGATTTTGTCGTCATTGAAGGAACACTCAAAGATCGATCTCAGCAAACAGATAGATGCCGCGGCATCCGAAGTTACGGGAGCCATCGCCAAAGCAAATGTTCCCGGATTGAAAATCTCTGCTACACCGTCACTCATAAAACTTTCTAGCGTTGCTATGGCGACGGACAGCCTGATAGCCACAGCTCGGCTGAGTATGAATGCCGACGTTGAACTCACAGATGCCCTGTTGAAATAGTGCCCTCGAATAGTTCCTATTCTACTTCCTGCGAAGCCATCGTCTTGAGTGATTTTCGCCGACTAAATAGTGAGATAACGCCTAGCGAGGCGACGCTGATCGCTGCGAGCGGTAGCAGATAAAAAGCTAGCGGTGTCCACGACCGGGGGAAGAGTTCAACGCCCCCCTTGCAGGGCTCCTGACCCGAGTCAGCCCGCCTCAGGCGCATTTGCTTCTCCTGTTTTGAAACCGGGGCCCAAAGGAGAGTCGTTTCCTTCCCGAGATAAGCGTTCGTCGTATCCTGTTCGCAGATGTCGCCAGATTCAGCGGCGATCATGCAGAGGGCAGTCCCGGCTAGGGGGACCCCAATAAATAGCAGAACTACGCAAGCTTGATAAATCTTCGCTTCCCACGCGGTTGTATTCAATCCTTCGAGCAGGAGCACCGGAATACGCGAGTGCCATTGATCGCCGTGGCGCCTCGTGTGCAGCAGGAAGATGCTCGACGATAATAAGAACAACGCGCCTCCGATAATCGCCCCAAAGTACCCCGCGGCGGGCTTATTGTCGCCAGCGCTCAACTTGTCGCCGAACAGACGCCCCAGGAATTCCGAGCCTCCTTGGAGTGAGATCACACTGGTTACGAGGAAGAGAACTCAAACGATGGATAGCAATTGCCACAGTTGAGTAAGATGCGTTTTGCTCATGGTCGTTCCGATTCCAGACTAACGTGCGATTTGCGGGGATCGAGACTTAGTAAGTCGGATGCCGTCGACGAAAATAGACGATGTCGTCACAAGAACAATATATAAAGCTAGCGTGGGCTGCCTAAAGCCAAGAACCTCATGTAGGTGGGTGGAGCAGTGGCGCGCCCGGCTCCGCCGGACCAGGCTCTACTCCAAGATCATACCTCCGACTAAGAAAGCCATGCGGGCTTTGCTCGCTGTTGACGACGAGGATTTTAAAGTGAAGCTTGCCCTCGCCAGCGCGACCGGTGTCCGTGCAGGTGGATTGCACGCGCTGCGCTGGCATCATTTGGCTTTGCGAATGCGGAAATGAAAGTCGAGACACACGGGTTGATGGCGCAGCCTCTCATTCTTATGCTCAAGGCTGGAAGCTACGAACGAAGCGTAAGGCCGGAGGTGACCTTGTGTTTCCAAACAAGCGCGGTGGTACGCGGGCCACGACAATATGGTGAAGCGCAAGTTCCTGCCCCTCTTCGATGAGGTCGCAAAACGCCGCAAAAAAAAATCCGGCCGAATACACGGAAATGGCGGAGCACTTCAATTGGCACGCGCTGAGGCATTTCGCTGTGTCATGTTGATCGAGGCCGATCTAAAGCCCAAGACGGTGCATACCTTCGCCGGCCACAGCAGCCTCCAGGTCACGATGGACCATACGGGCACTTGTTTAAGTCGGGCACCGTCAAGTACATTTCCCAGTACAGCGCGTTGAATTCCGTTCTCAGTTCACTCTTGAAGTCTTTATCGGCAGGGGGCTCGAAGAACCGCCAAAGATACTCCATTCGAAAGCGTGCCGATCGAAGGGACCCGTCCTTCGCATCGCGAATGCTGCGATAGCTAAACCCACAGTCGTCGCCGCCTGAGAATAGTGCGGTCGTCATGCCGGAAGCTCTTTTTGCTGTCATAAAACCAAATTTTGGATGGCCGGCGATTGATCTTCCCGCGAAAATTCAGGCCGATCAGCGCTTGACTGTCGGCGCAATCAGACATTGTATAATTGCATCGGTTTTCTTGTTTAAAAGTCCGTTCGGAGTGCTCATGGCTGAGCTTGGCGGTGGCAATCATGGTCAAATATTACGCGACCTGATCTCTGTCACGAGGCTTCCCGAGATTCGGTTGAGCGATCTTGCTTCCCGGCTGCTCGCTGAGACCGTACGCTGTCTCATCTACAAGAATGCCTATCAGGAGGAACTGTCTTCCACATCCTACGTCATTACCGCGTTTCTATATCTGAACCGAAATAGCTCTAATCTGGACGGCCCGACAGATCTGGAATTGAGCGATGATGAAGAGCAATCGCTTCTTCGCACACTAAACGCTACGGGCCTAACAAGCCGGCAGTGGCGAGAATTATCATTTGCGTTCTTCAAAGACGTACCGAAAGTGCCTCTCGACGAGTCTGCACTCGGGCAACGAATCCAGAACGTCAAGCTAGGACCCCACTTCCACGAAACTTTCAATCGACTGAAAGGCAACACGCCGATAACAGCACCCTCCCTCGTGGGCGCCCTCCTAAGTGACCCCGAGTCGGGTATCGCGAAAAGAGTCCGCGCAATACGGGATCCGATTGCCAGGACTTCGGTCACATCATCGGCTGAGGAATCGCCGGCCGAGCCCAAGCCAGCCTCGCCTTCGGAGCGCCGCTACCAAATGTCCGGCCGGCATGTTCGAATTGTCCGTGAGGCGTTACTTGACGAGCTGGGATTGAACGCAGCCGACTATGCGAAGGCGCTCGCAACAGTTCTTCGATCCGCGGAAGGCGAATTCAGCTTTGCCTTGTTTGGTAAATGGGGAAGCGGCAAAACAACCCTCCTGAAGCTCCTCACGCCGCTTCTTGAGGACCCCGCAGAATACCGCAGAAATGTCGCCGCCAGCAAGTCCGATGCCTATGCCAACCTGCATTACAAGGTCGTGGTGCACAATGCCTGGAAGTACCGTAACCCACCCGAAGCGTGGATATTCCTCTACCGAAGTCTAGCACTTGCGGCCAACACCTCGACCAACGCGCTCGACCGTTGGGCCTTGTCTTCGCGCGTTGCGATCGCCCGGTGGGGTAGCTTTAGCCTGGTCGCGTCGCTCGCCATGCTCGCGCTGGCACTGATCCCCATCACGGCCAAAGCTCAGCTCGCTAATCTCGTTCTGTCGGCGCTTGGAACGTCTACCGTGATCTATCTGGTTGCGATCTGGATGGGTGCTGCGGCCAAGGTCAAACAACTCTTTCATCGCAACCTCAGTGCCGTCGGGCGGGACGAAAGCTTAGGTATGCTCGCTCTCATCGGCGATGACATGCGCTTGCTCCTCAAGGGTTGGACCAAGGCTGATGCCACCGAGGGAGGACTCTGGCGTCTGGCCATCCCGCTTGCGGCTGTGCTTCTGGTCGCGTTCATCTGGGGCATCGGTCTGTCACACGGCCATGTGGTCGACTTGTCGTCGCTCATGGTTTGGAGTGGCCTATCGACGGAAGAACGGACCCCGCCGCTTACTCTGGCCGACGCAAGCCATTGGGCCGTATTGGCACTCTGGGTGCTCTTATCTGCTGGGCTCATCTTCCTGCCGCGGTATTCCGTAAGGCGTCGACCCGAGAAAGTACTGTTGGTGGTCGACGACCTCGATCGATGCACGCCATCGGAAATGCTGAGCGTCATTGAAAATGTGCGGCTCCTGCTCGATGACAAAGAAATCAATCGACGAATGCAGGTACTTATGCTCGTCGATGAAGGTGTGCTCAACCATGCGATCGCACTTCGCTACGCTTCAATGATTACGGAGCGATCCCGATTGCTAGGTGAGAGCGCGGCTGCTCACGACAATGCGACGGCGGACATAGTGGCGGAGCAAATCGAGAAACTGTTCGCCTGCTATCTACGGCTTTCGAAATTGTCTGCGGACGATGTGAAGCAACTCGTCACAAAACTCGCTGGAAGTGAAAACGAGCGATACCGCCTACAATATCTGAAAACGACCGAGATGGAACTTGCTGAAGCAGCCGAATGGGAGAGTTCCGCTCAGAAAAGACATAATGATGCGGATAAAGTGCGCCTGCCGCGCCGATCTGGACAAGGCACTCAATGGCAACGAATGGTCCAGGCGATTGCAACGGTGACCCGCGTCGGAAAGCCTGAAACGGAACCCCGCAAGGAGATGGCTGAATTAAAAAAGGATCTTTCAACCGCGAGATTGCAAAAGGAAATTTTGCAGAACGAAGTTAGCAAGGTGCGGGCGGCATCGACGACGCCAGCGCCGACGGCTCCCTCGGATGCGCCGTTCAACGCAAGCGACGTGCGTTTTTCCGACGCCGAGATCGAGAAATTGCGTACTTTCGTACCAGATTATTTCAATGCGATTGGTCGGTCGCCGAGTCCCCGCTCGATCAAGGCGCTCCTCTTCAAACTGCAGCTCACTCGGTTGCTCATGCAGCTTCGCTTCCCGGATCTGGATGATGGACCTCAGCGGTTCGATGCGTTACGGCAGGCCTTCCTGGACGAAGCGAAACCCGAAACGGGAAATAAGTTTGACTCTTTCGCAACCGTTGTTCGGCAGGTCATGTAGGAGCGGCCGGCGGATTCGACGTAGCGTCTGAGGGCGTCAGGGTTGGGCTTGAATAGTATGATGAGCGCTGCGTCCAATCGATCAGGTAACGAGGTTCTGCCCCTGCGGGAGCGGGCGCAAGTTCCGCTATTGTCATGGCAAAGGTCTTCCCGCGCTCGAGAATATCGTAACTATCTCGATTGATCGCGAGCGCAAGCAGACGATCATTATCACCAAGGATCGTTTCCCTCCGGCGAGGGCCGCCTTGTTGGATTAGTCCAATTGGTGCGTAACAGTCCTTATGGACAGCCATAAGCGCAGTACTCAGCTTGAACGGCTTGAGGTGGTCGAGACTGGTCGTCGTCGGCGCTGGTCGGATGACGAGAAGCTGCGGATCGTGAGCGAGAGCTTTGAAGAGCCGCGTGCTATATCGTCGACGGCACGGCGCCATGGCATATCACGTTCGTTGCTGATGACATTGCGTCGCGCGTTCGGGCCCGAGCCGATCAGCCCTCAAAGCGAACAATCCGGCTTTGCGCGGGTCATCCTGGCCGCTGAGGTCGAGCCGGTGGTTGCTGCCACACCGCCGAGTGGGCAGATGGTAATTGTAATCGGCAGGGATCGTCGAGTGATTGTCGACGCCAGCGTCGATGCGGCGGCGCTGGCGCGGGTGCTGCAGGTTCTGGAGCGTCGATGATACCGATCTCTTCGAACGCACGGATCTGGATTGCGACCGGCCACACCGACATGCGCAAGGGCATGCAGGGTTTGTCATGATTGGTGCAGGAAAGCCTTGGTCGTGATCCGTTCGCCGGAGATGTTTTCGTGTTCCGCGGACGCGGCGGTTCGCTGATCAAGGCCTTGTGGCACGATGGAGTTGGACTGTCGCTCTACGCGAAGCGGTTGGACCGTGGCCGTTTTGTCTGGCCGGCGACGGTGGGCGGTGTGGTGGGGCTGAGCGCGGCGCAGATGAGTTATCTGCTGGAGGCGATCGACTGGCGCAATCCGCAGCACACGTGGCGGCCACAGAGCGCAGGATAGGCTCAAAAAGTTCTGAGGTGCGGAAGAAAAGAGGCCTCAAATCGCCTCTTTTGTGATTCCATCGGGGCCATGGGTGACGACCTTGAATCGCTGCCAGACGACGTCGAAACGCTGCAAGCGGCATTGATCGTTGCACGGGCGGAGGCTGCGGCCGCCCGTGCCCGGCAGTCGGACGACCAGGCGTTGATCGCCCATCTGAAGCTGCAAATCGAGAAACTTAACCGCGACCGCCATGGTCCGCGCTCGGAGCGTACCGCGCGGCTATTGGATCAGCTTGAACTGACGTTGGAGGAGCTGGAGAGTTCGGCGACGGAGGACGAACTCACCGCCGAAATGGCCGCGGCCAAAACCACGAAGGTGGCGTCGTTCACGCGCAAGCGGCCGTCACGCCAGCCGTTCCCGGAGCATGTGCCTCGCGAGCGGGTGATAGTGGCGGGGCCTGTGGCGTGCGCCTGCTGTGGCGGCGCGCGGCTGTCCAAGCTCCTCGAGGACATCACCGAGACGCTGGAGGTGATCCCGAAATCCTGGAAAGTGATCCAGCACGTCCGCGAGAAGTTTACTTGCCGTGATTGCGAGAAGATCAGCCAGGCTCCGGCGCCGTTCCATGTGCTTGCCCGCGGCTGGGCGGGGCCAAGCCTGCTGGCGATGGTGCTGTTCGAGAAGTTTGGTCAACATCAGCCGCTGAACCGGCAAGCGGAGCGCTATGCCAAGGAGGGTGTGCCAATCAGTCTGTCGATCCTGGCCGACCAGGTCGGCGGCTGCACCGCGGCGCTGGCACCCTTGTTCAAGCGCCTCGAGGCCTATGTGCTGAGCGCCGAGCGATTGCACGGGGACGACACCACGGTCCCGGTCCTGGCCAAAGGCAAGACCGACACCGGCCGGATCTGGGTCTATGTGCGCGACGACAAGCCCTTTGGAGGGCCGGCCCCGCCGGGGGCGGTGTTCTATTACTCGCGCGATCGGGCCGGCGAGCATCCCCAGGCTCACTTGGCCAACTACAGCGGAATTTTCCAGGCCGATGCCTATGGGGGCTATGGCAGGCTTTACGAACCGGGCCGCACCGCCGGTCCGATCCTGGAAGCCGCGTGCTGGGTCCATGCCCGGCGGCCGTTCTTCGTGATGGCTGATCTGGCCGAGAATGCGCGTCGCAAGGCTCAGGGCAAGAAGCCGCCAGTGATCTCGCCGCTGGCGCTGGAAACAGTCCGCCGGATAGACGCCCTGTTCGAGATCGAGCGAGGCATCAACGGCGAGACGCCCGAACGGCGCCGGGTCGTCCGCCAGGAACTGAGCGCGCCGCGATAAGTGTGGCCCTGCGACATGTCGGCAACCTGCCAGGTCCGGCGGGTCTCACGATGTTCGAACTAACTCGGCCGCGAGACCGGCCGTCTATACGTCTCGCCGCCTGCTCGTCAACGCAGTCGAGCTTTGCGGCGCAGATCACTCGCCGGCTGCTGTCCACCACCAAAACGTTGTACCGCATGATGGCCCCATCCAAAAGGAGGACCATCATCGTAATCGAATGTTCGTCTAAGGCAGTGCCAATCTAAGCGAGGGCGCGCGGATCCTTTGTACGTGGCAATTCGGCTATACCAACTCCTGGAATTCATCGATCGCGCGGCGTCGCGCGCGTATTGCGCCAGCTCACTGGCGTAATCTCACCGCGTGCCGAAGCGTGCGGCTCGAGCTTAGGATCGAGAAGCCACCAAGCGTCATCAGCAGCACACCTAACCAAGTTGCCGTCCAGCTGTGTGCCTCGTCGTGCGCCTCTGAAATGCGCGCGCCCATCGGCATAGCTGGAGGTGAGCCGGCGAGCGCGGGCGCGAGGAGCTGCTCAACGTCGACTTGGCCCGGCACGGAATGCTCAGGCGTAAGCCGGCCGCTGTGAAGAATGGTGGGGGCCGCTGAAGTCACTATAATTCCCATGTCGAGTACGGAAGCGGCATCAGAAACCTTGATTTGGGGTACAGGAGGCTCGGCCGGTGCGGAGCGCAGCAACTCCGCGCGCGCATCAGCCACCGCGCTCTGCCTGGGCCGCGCAGTCCCGTTCTCGTCCAAATTCGTGGTGCGATCTTATCGAAAGCCGTCGAATGGCGATGCGCTGCCGTCAGTCGCGTTTGCTCATGCCGACGCGGACGGAATCCGCGACGCGGTGCTGGAGATTTTCAAGCACTTGCCGGCAGGCGATGTCGAGATCGAGGTCATGAAGGACACCGACGCGAGCTTGATCGCGGTCAAGGACCATCTAGCCTACAAGATCCACGCTCTCGACGACGATGCGCTGTTCATTTTTTATTATGCGGGCCACGGCTTTTACGGCGCGGGCGGCAATCGATTGAGCACCTATGACAGCAATCGGGTCACCGACAGCAAGGCTTGCAATCAAGCCATTCAACTGCACGACTGCAGGACGATCCTCCCGTACGCCTTTGATATATCCTTCCTTTAGGAGCGAACGATAGGCTATCGCATCGGTTCTGTAGAGCCCGGCTGCTCGGACTTGCTCCATATGTAGGCGCCTCGACTGAACAAGCTCGATCCGCCGGGTTGCAGGTAATGCACGCGCCGATCCGAGGACAGCCAAGCCCTTCAACAGTTCTCGACGCCGATCCCGCTTGGGCTCGCCGCATGCACCGCGGCCGGCGTCACACCGTCCGACCGGGTTTTGAAGCCCTCCGCAGGGACCGGCTTGCTCGCCATCTTTGCCGAGCTCCCGGCGAAATGCGTTCTCGATAGTTCGGCAGCAAAGAACCTGACGGTGTTTTCCAACCGTACGGAAAAACTCGTTCATGCTGCTGCATCAGACTTGCAAGCGAAGTCCCCTGCTGGGCCGAGAAAGGCGCAGCGCTTGCGGATTGTTCTGAAAGGTGTTGTACATTCCTTCCACCCCTGTCCTTATGCTTCATCAACGCTCTGGGTCGATCGAATGTAGTCGGACCACAGCGCGGCGTAAGATGAGCAGTTTCCCAACAATTGATTGTGAGAACCAGCACTCTCCAAGCGTCCTTCCTGCAACACCAGAATGCTATCAGCTGACCGCGTTAGAGCCATGTTATGCGAAATGAGGATAAGCAGTCGGTCTCGAGACCACTCGATCAGGGACTTCTCCAATGAAGCGACCGCCTCCGGATCCAAGAAAGAACTTGGTTCATCCAAAATTACGATCGACGGGTCTTTGATAAAAGCACGCGCTAGCGCAATCCGCTGACGCTGTCCGCCCGAGAGATCCTCTCCTCGGGTCTCCAATACCGTACTTAAACCAAGTGGGAGTGCGTCTACAAACTCAAGCGCTCCGGCTCTCCTGAGCGCCGCTCTTAACTCATCGTCTCCTCGCTTACCCGAAACGTCGACATTTTGTCGCACTGTACCTCCAAACAAGAACGTATCTTGGGTCACGATTCCAATTGTGGATCGCCAGTGTCGGGGCCGAAACGACCGCAGATCGGCGCCACCAACTAGAATGCGTCCATCGTAGTTTCGTTCAAGACCCAATAAGATATGCATAAGCGTCGACTTTCCCGAACCATTTTTCCCGACGATCGCGACTATTCCTCGATCTGGAAACTTGCATGAAATATCGCTGATCGCGGCTGGCCGCGTTGCTGTGTATGTCAGGGTCACGCCAATTAACTCGATCTCAGAAGGCTTGTGGGGGCGTTCCACGGGAAGTATCTCAGGGTTCTCCTTCTGTTCAGCCCAAAGATCCCGCAACTGCTGAACGATCAGATTCGCTTCTTGGAACGATTGAACAATGCTTGCTGCGGTCATGATTGGGCTCATGACCCGGCCGGCAAGCATTTGTAACGCCATTAGTTCTCCCACTGACAGTCTTTCATTCGCTATGCGCCAGCAGCCCAAACCAAGAATTGCGAGCGCGAGGATCGTTCCATGCAGCTGAACACCCATTGCAGCCCGGTGATAACAAAGTGACAGATATTCATTTCCTCTAAGTAGGTCCTCTATTGCATCCCTCCAGCGGTGATACTGAATGCTTTCAAGACCATGAGCCTTAACGGCCGAAAACGCGGTGACCGTCTCAGACAGTATGCCATAACAGCGACTGCCATTCCGAAAGTCTGCTTCAACCCCCGCCTTGGCGTGCTTTGACCGCCGCCGCGAAAATTCGGCACTAACAACAGCGAAGACCAACACTACCACTGCGATAACTTGATCGTAGTACAGCATAACGACCAACGAAATTGCTGCCGCCCCCAAACCAAAGACGAATTCTGGAACGCCCTGCACAACAAAGTGTCTCAGTGCATCAAGCTGTTGAAGGCAGTACTGCAGATGTCCCGGCGCATAATCACGCCCATCAGCTCGTCGGCGAATCATCTGACAAAACGCCGATCGAGATAGTCGCCGATCGACGAACGTGCACAGTTTTGCAACCAAACTGTGACGTTTAGCGCCGCACACAGTTTGTCCAAAAAATGCGAGCCCAGCAACTATAAGTAACCAAGCAAGGTCGATTGTTGTTCGCGAATTAGCCCCATCTATCGCCTTCTGCGTGGCTATCGGAGGAACGAGAGCGATCAAATATTCCGCAATCATCAGCAGAAGAACGTAAAGGAGCGCACGCTTGCGAACAGCAACGATGCTCCATAGGCGCCCCCATCCAAACGAGCGAACGTTATTCACTTTGCATGTACCCACCGTAAGCACTGTTTTTCTCGTGCGGACAGCACAACGTCTTGCACTTCGCCCATGTGTTTCTCGTGGAGCAGAGACGACTGGAATGAGATTAGCAAATGCCGTACCACGCGACGGCGATCGCAAACTCTCCTGAGGAGCACCGATCAGCCTGGGAAGCTGCCGCTTCCAACTGCAGCACTATCGGCTATCGAAGCGATTGCGACATACGTCGTAAACGCGACAGCAGTGGTTGCAACAACGGCAACGCTCGGGACCTAACCTAGGCATGGGATAGGTCTCCTCATGGGCCAGCATTATATCCCGCGCTTGCTCCAGCGCGGCTCTCTGCATGACCCCACGGAATAGGCGGAGCGGACCCAGCTACATCTAGACCAGGTGGTGATCGAAGCGACCTGCAACTGCATGGCGGTGTCACGGGTGCTGTCGCCGTTTGTGAAGCGGGTGGTCATCGCCAACCCATTGCAGGTGAAGACAATCGCGCATGCCCATGTGAAGATCGACAAGGTCGACGCGGGCACGCTGGCCAGCTTGTACGCGGCCGGCTATCTGCCGGATATCTGGATGCCGGACGCGGCCACAGAACGGTTGCGCAGGCTGATCGCTCGGCGTTACCAGGTCGTGCGCATCGGAAAGTGCAACGCAATCCTTCACGCGCACCTAATCCCAAAATGTCCGCACGCCGATTCATTCAACGGCCGCGGCCGCGATTGGCTGGCGCACCAGCCAGTACCCGACGACGAACGGGATGCTATTGAGCGGCATGTGCGCGAGCTCGATCGGCTCGCCGAAGACCTCACGATACTCCATCGGGAGATCGCCACAAACAGCCTGGACGACGGCTCGGTCAGGCGGCTGCTGACGATCACCGGCGTCAATCTGGCGGTGGCGGCCGGGTTGATGGCGGCAATTGGCGGTATCACGCGCTTCAAGAGCCCGCAGAAACTGGTCAGCTACTTCGGCTCAATCCGCGTGTGCACCAGTCGGGCCTCGGTGCCGCTCATCACGGCCGGATCAGCAAGGTCGGACGTAGCCACGCCCGGGCCATGCTGGTAGAAGCCGCCTGGGCTGCCGCCAAGACACCCGGACCGCTCCACGCTTTCTTCGTGCGCATCCGCGCCAGACGGGGCCATCAGGTGGCCGCCGTCGCAAGCTGACCGTCCTGTGCTGGCATCTGCTCACTAACGAAGAGGATTGCCTCTGGCCCGGCCCAGTCTTGTCGCTCACAAGATGCGCGGCATGGAGTTACAGGCTGGCCGAGCGCAGAAAAAAGGCAACACGCGCGGCCCTGCCTACGCGTACAATATCAAACAACTCCGCCATCAGGAGATGCACGTCGCTGAGCAAGCGCAGAGAAGGTATGAGCACTTTGTCGAAGCTTGGCGCCCGCGCCCGCCAAAAGAAAAGGCGCGCGGGCGCCTCAACCCGGCAGGACACAGATAGGGCTGCCCGGCGACGCTTGCAGCCGACGCGCCGCTCTTCGCCACGAGGTCACCCGCGCACGACAATAACAATCGCCGTTCGGGCTAGTTCCCATCCCCCCGGGACACTGGGCCGGTGAGTCATTGTTTATTTCCAGGCCCGATCCGATCGAGGATGCCGCCGTGCTCGGGCCGGTCAAGGCCGAGCCTTGCGGTGGCCGCAAACTGCGGCCAGCCTTGACCGCCCCTGCGCGCGGCAGCTGCGCGAAGGGTGGTCGGGACATGGGGTAATCGCGGAGCACGCTTATTGCTAGCCTCTGCACACTGATTCCGTTCCCTATACAAGGAGCAATGCAATGCAGCCGATTGCGCAATATGTCGGCCTCGATGTGTCGCTTGAAGAAACCAAAGCTTGTGTTGTCGACGAAGCTGGTAGAACGCTCTGGCGCGGATGTTGCGCATCGACCCCCGACGAGATTGAGCGGCTTGTCTGCAAGCATGCGCCAAATGCTCTGCGCGTTGGCCTCGAGACCGGCATGCTTTCCGTCTGGCTCTTCCACGAGCTGAAGAAGCGTCGAGTGCCCATTATTTGCATCGACGCGCGCCATGCCAAGGCAGCGCTGTCGCTCCAGATCAACAAAACCGATGCTAACGACGCGCATGGGATCGCCCAAGTGGTTCGCGTCGGCTGGTATCGGCAAGTGCTGGTCAAAAGCATGGATACCTACGCGATCCGCGCAATGATCAGCGCCCGCGCACAGCTCGTTTAGCACGCCCTTGAAGATCAAGAATACTGTCCGCGGACTGCTGAAAACCTTTGGCTTGATCCTCAAGATCGGAAGTCAGCGGCGCTTCATCCGGATCGTTCGCTCTGCAATCCAGGACAAGCCCGTCCTGCTGACGATTGTCGAACCAATGCTGATTGCCTTGAGCACACTGCAGGAGCAAATCGGTGTATTCGATAGTGCACTGTGCCGCCGAGCGACCGCCGATCCGATCGCCAAGCGCCTCATGAGTGCCCCTGGCGTTGGCGTGATCGTTGCTCTCTCGTACATCAGCACGGTACACGCAGGTCGCCACCGATACGGGCCGGGCGACGCAGAGCCCGCTCGATCGCCTGTCGCTGGAGGTGACGCCACCTGGATGATCCGCGGCGGGATGCGGGTGATGATCCGCCCCGACAGCCGCGCCAACAGGCCCGCCATCGAGATTGCTGATATTCTGCGCCGGCATGGCGACACCTATCGCCGTGTACATGCCGGTCATCTCGGTCGGGTCGAGCGGCGCGTGATGAGCGCAATCGTGGCGTGCCGGACCGAGGCGCTCGGCGGCCACATGGAGGCTTGCGACGACTGCGGCACGACACGCGTCGCCTATAATTCCTGTCGCAACCGGCACTGTCCGAAGTGTCAGGGGCCAGCCCGGGCCGCGTGGCTCGCCGCGGGAGAAGCCGACCTGCTGCCGGTTCCCTATTTCCACGTCGTCTTCACACTGCCGGCTCCGATCGCCGCCTTTCAGAACAAGGCCATCGTTTATGCGATCCTGTTCAAAGCCGCCGCTGGGGGCAGGCGCTGACGCACCATCCCCACGTCCACTGCGTCGTGCCGGGCGGCGGCCTCTCGCCCGATAGCGCGCCGCGCTTGATCGCCAGCCGACCAAACTTCTTCCTGGCCGTCAAGCCGCTCGCCCGGCTGTTCAGACGCCTGTTCCTCGAACGTCTGACCGCTGCCTTCGACGCCGGCCCCCTGAACTTCTTCGGCGATCTCGCATCCCTGGCCGAGCCTGCTGCCTTCACAGCTCACCTCGTCGCCATGCGGCGCATCAGCTGGGTCGTCTACGCCAAACGGCCGTTCGGCGGCGCCGCGCAGGTGCTGGATCTCGGCCACTATTCCCATCGCGTTGCAATAGCCAACAGCCGGCTCGTAGCCCTCGACCAGGATCACGTCGCCTTTACCTGGAAGGACTACCGCCAGAACGGCACGACAAAGATCATGAAGCTCAAGGCCGACGAGTTCATCCGCCGCTTCCTTCTTCACACGCTGCCCGATGGCTTCCATCGCATCCGCCACTTCGGCTTCATGGCCAACAGCCATCGCGCTGCCAAACCGCCCTTTGCCGCGAACTTCTCGATCGTGAGCGGACAGCGCCAAACGATGGCGAGCCGTCGCCAGCGGAGTCGGACGCTTTGACGTGGCCCAAGGCTCCCGCCTGTCCTGAGTGTGGTGGCGTCATGCGCATCGTCGAGCGCTTTCGACGCAACTTCAACCGCTCCAGTCCTCCGTTCCGGTGCGATACATCGTGAGCCAAGTCATGCCGTGCACAACGATCGCCATTCGTCATTCCGCTCCCAGCGTCTCGATCATCGCGGACGCTGTCGAATCCGTGCTGCCACACGGCGCGACAACAGCCGTCCGATGCAGCAAAACGCCTGTCGCGATCTCCGACAAAGCGCGCCTGATCTCAACTCTTCCCCGATGCACACATCTCGCAGCTCTGCCTCACGTGCCGAGCCGGCAGACCGGGCCTTGCGATCTCCAACAATCCCCATAGCTGCAAAACCACGCATACCCGCCCGCGCCTTCGTTCAATCCGGCTTCAATGAGGTCGCGTCACAAGCGCCTGCCGCGCCCTCGCGTGAGCGCGACCTCACAGAACCCTCCAAATTCCTTGCAAATTTGATCTGTGATTCACTCGCCTTTGGATGTTTTTGGCGGGGGACCAGATGACCAGATCCGGGCACCGGAACGGCGGGAGACGGGAGAGGAGGATGTTCCGCTCTCGGCTCGATCAGATCATCGACCTGAAGCATCCGCTGGTGGCGCTGGGGCGCACGGTGGATTGGGAGTTCCTGGAGCGGGAGTTTGGGGCGATCTACACCGATGATCCGGGCCGCCCACCATTGCCGACGCGATTGATGGCGGGGCTTTCGATCCTCAAGCACACCTACGGCCTCTCCGACGAGGTGCTGTGCGAGCGGTGGGTCGAGAACCCCTATTACCAATAGTTCTGCGGCGAGGAGTTCTTCCAGCATCGGCTAGTGTTTGATCGTTCGACGCTGACGCGCTGCCGCAACCGGATGGGCGAGGCGCGGCTGCAAGCGTTGCTGCAGGAGAGCCTGTCGGTTACCACCAGGACCAAGGCCATCAAGCCATCCGAGCTATCACGGGTGATTGTCGACACCACGGTGCAGCCCAAGAACGTGACGTTCCCCAATGATGCCAAGCTTCTGAACCGGGCGCGCGAGAAGCTGGTGCGGCTGGCGCTGCGCCATGGGGTGAGCTTGCGTCAATCCTATCGCGGGTGGGCAAGTTCGCCCTGATCCAGCATCAGCGCTATGCCCACGCCAAGCAGTTCAAGCGCGCCAACCGGGCGCTCAAGACGCTACGGACCTATCTCGGTCGCGTGATCCGCGATATCGGCCGCGAGATCGAGGGCAATGGCGGGCTCGAAGCGACGTTCACCACGTTGCTGATGCTGGCACGCCGCGTGCGCTAGCAGCAGCAACGTCAACGCGGGCCGAAGGTCTATTCCCTGCATGCGCCGGAAGTCGAATGCATCGGCAAAGGCAAGGCCCATCGGCCCTACGAGTTCGGCGTCAAGGTCAGCGTTGCCACCACCCTCAAGCACTGCAAGGGCGGCCAGTTCGTCACCCACGTCAAGGCGCTGCCCGGCACCCCTATGACGGTCACACACTGGCAACCGTGATTCTGGACATGGAGGCGCTGGTCGGCAGCACGACCGCGCGCATCCTCGCCGACAAGGGATACCGCGGCCACAACGCGCCGCCTGATCACAAGTTCAGCGTCTTCGTCTCCGGCCAAAAGCGAGGGGTGCCCCCTCGGCGACGCTATCCTGGACCGCCTCGTTCATAACGCTCACCGTCTGCAACTCTGAGGAGAAAGCATGCGAAAGCAGAACGCCCGCAATCAAACTCTTGACGCCAACTCAAACCCCTGAGCCAATCACCATGTCGGTCAAAGCCGCTGCTCACCATCGCGCGAGACAGTTGCTCACGATCGCCTGAAATTGCCGCTCACCATCAGCGAAATGCGCAGCCTGCTCGATGAGTTCGTCGCAATCGTCAACAAAATCGACTGAGTGATTCTAAATCGTATTGCATCTCCACCTTTGAGACAAAGGACTGGGTTTGGGCGCGATTCAACGGCTGATTCAATTACTGCGCCTCGCCGATCGACTTGTTCCTCGCCAGCTTGGAAAGAGGGCGCATGTCACTTGTCGGTCAGCGGGCACCATCCGGCTTCTCGCGTACCTCCTACTGGCGCAGCGCGGCTCGCAATGCGCATTCGCAAGACGATCTTCTGACGGCACGAAGGTCGCGATGCGTGCCCGAAATCTGACGTCGACGCAACGCTTGTCAGGTTTCATACAGGGACCTACTGGGCGTGTGGATGTTTCTCAAATCTTTGTCATGTAGCTTAGCGCGCGTGGACAGCGTGGCAGGTGATTGCTATTCGGGTGAAGCGACAAGGTCGCGCAACAGGTCACTTTGGAGACAATCATGGCGCTATGCATCGAGTCCGCGGCTCCTTCGCTCAAAGTCGAGAACTGGCTGCGTGGCGAGCGCCTCACGAACTTCGAGCCAGGGAAAGTGTACATCGTCGAATTTTGGGCAACTTGGTGCGACGCATGTGTGGAGGCGATGCCCCATCTGATAGAGCAGCAAGCAAAATACAAAGACGAGGGGCTTGAGGTCGTCGGAGTCGCAGCCTATGAAAAAGCACCAACGGCGGATGAGGCTCGCGCCAAGTTGGACGCATGGTTGACCGAAAAGTTCTCAAATCTGAACTATCGAATCGGGTTCGACAGTACCGGCGCAATGAACAAGCTTTGGATGGAAGCCAGCTCTTCTCTTGGGATTCCGAGATCGTTCGTCGTCGACCGCGACGGCCACATTGCCTTTATCGGTGATCCGATCGACATCGACCACGTCTTGCCGAAAATTATCAACGGAACTTGGCGTAGCAGCGATGACGCTAAAGCCGCTGATGCGAAACGGATTGCGGAAGACCAACACCTAGTGCGCGTATCCTCAATCCAGCGGACGATTCGATCGGCGATGGAAGCAAAGGATTGGCCGGCAGCGCTCTCAGCGGCCGAAGAGGGCATTGCCATGATGCCGGACGATCGACACTTCCGCGAGATTCAGGCGGGTCTGTTGCTTCAAATGCGCGACACGGCGACCGGGTTCCAGGTCTTGCGCCAACTGGTTCGAGATGCGATTGAGAAACGGTCAGACGCTGTGCGTGGGCTGATTGCCGTGATGGAGCAACTCTTTGATCCGGAGAACGATAAGGCCCACCTTCCGCGTGCCGAGCGCTTTGCGATCGGCAGGGAGGTGTCGGAACATATCCTCAATTCAGTGCAAGACAGCGGCGGCCCCACCCTTACTTCTTATAGAGTGGTCGCTCAGTATTACTACGAGAGTGGTGACAAGCAACGCGCGATCGAGCTGATCGAGCGGGCAATGACATGGCTAGACGATTCGGAAATCGTGCCGGAAGATACAAAACAGTATTATATGCCGCGGCTGCTCCAAACCTTGGCCACCTACAGGGGCGAGTAGGTTTGTTGCAGCGGGTCTTGTTCGATTGCGCAGGAAAAGTCTCCTGGGGCTCCCAAAGTGCAGTCGCAGGAGGAGACATGATGAGAGATGTTAATCGGAAATGCACGATCGGGCTATGTAAGCGCCTCCGAAGTGCTCGCGACCAGCAGAATCATTCAGGGCGATTGCAACACGCACGTCACAAGGAAGGCCTAGCCCACAACGAGCGATGCGACGCCCTGCGGCCCGTCTTTGCTGGGGTCTAGTTAGTCGTTCGTGAAGAACCATCCAAGCGGTTGATCAAGAATCGATTTTCCGGGCCACATTGGCTTTGAGATTGCAAGCTTTCTGGCTTTGACTGCCCAGAAGCTTGCAAAATCGGCCAAGCACCAGCGCTACGCCCACGCCAAACAGTTCAAGCGCGCCAACCGGGCCTCGAAGAAACTCAAGACCTATCTCGGCCGCATCATCCGCGACATAGAGCGCAAACTCGGCGGCAACGCCTACTTGCTCGGTGGGATCGTGTTGGAGCGCAGACAATGATCGACAGCGGCGCCAGGCCGTCGGTGTCGCCGATAAATTCGAGATCACGATGGCGCTTTGCGATCTGCACGGTCCGGCGCAAGAGGCCCTTCAGCTTCATTTGCTCGGGATAGGGCTCTACCGAGTCCTTCGCGATGGTGCTGGCGAGGGTCCATCCGAAGGCGGAGCGGATGCGGGCACGCAGCTTGGCACGGCGCTCGAACTTCGCGCGGTACCCCATGGGATTGGATGCCTTCCAGGACTTCAATGTCTTGTCGGGGACGAGTTCGCCACCGAGCGTACAGCCGGGGTTGGGGATGCTGTGGGTGATGTCCAGGTGGAATTCGTCGGCATAGTTGAGCCGCCAGCAGCGGGGCATCTCCAGCAGCAGGGTGGCGTAGTGGCCGTTCGCCCGAAGACGGTCCCCAATGCGCGCCTTAAGCATCGCGGGCGAGATGGCGGTGTCGATATCCGGCACGTGCGCCACCAGATCGACGTCGCACTCGGCGATGCCAATCGGCTTGACCGTCGAGCCGATCGCCACGGAGCCCTGAAGCCGGATGGCGTTTTCGGCCAGCAGCAGCGGTCGTCGTACTGGGAGAGCCAGTCGCCGACGCCTTCATAGCGCTGCTGCGCGACCGCGCGCTGATAGGACGACGGCTCGAGATGCTGGCAGGCCTCCTCGATGAGGTCCGCCAGCTGCGATTGGCGCAGCTGCGCCCGTTCTGTTATGTAATTCATTGTTGCATCACCGGTTCGAATGGTTGCCCCCGGTTCCCATCGAAACCGGTCGCCTCTACACCTGCATGCCGGCCAGCTGCGCGTTCGGACTCGATTTTTTTGTCCGAAAGAGATTTTTGGCCGGCATAGGATGCGTGAAGCTATGGACGACATCAGCGTGCCGCCTCCCGAAGTATCGGCCTCCGCGACCGAGCACCTCACATACGATAAGGTGGCGTCGGCGCTGGACGGGCTGACACCGCTCGACCTCGCTCGTCTGGACGCCGTCGAACGCCGTTACCTTGGTGGGACCGACTTCGCCGAGGGCGACCTATTGCAGGAGGCGATGTGTTCCGCGCTCTTCGAGGAGAAGCGCTGCCCGCGGATCACCAGGTTCATAGTCTTCCTGGTCCAGTCGATGCGGAACATCGCCGGCCACCGGCGCGATCATCTGCAGCAGCAGGTTCCGATCGAGGACGTGACGACCGGCGGGCGCAAGTCGAAGTTCGAATTGAAAGCGTCGGGACCGAGCCCGGAGGACGCGGCGATCCGGGCGGAACAGGATCGGGGGGCATTGGAGGTCTGTGCGGCACTGAACAGCGCCGACGAGGAGATGAGCATGGTGCTACTCGGCTGGGAGAATGACATGAGGGGCGAGACGCTGCGGGATTTCCTTGGCGTCGACCAGGCGCGCCTGGACTACGTGATCAAGAAAATCCGGCGCATCGCCCGTCGGGAGTATCCGAAGGGATGGCGGCGATGAGCAGAGATCCAACAGACCGCGAGAAATTGTCGAAGCTCGACCGGGCCATCGACGACAGCATACTGGAAGCCTCGGAAGCCGATCTGCGCGAAGACTTCAAGGAAGCGGGTGACGATTTCGAGAAGGCGGTGGCCCGCGCCGGCCGCGCTTTGGAGCAGGCGAAGGCGCGTGCCGCTCGGATGCGTTTCGAGCGGGCTCAGGATGAATCGAAGGCATACCGTGAGCAGGACAACGTCAAGAGCTTCGACCTTGCGAAAGCGCGTCGCCGTTTCGATGGGATGCGATCCGGTGAGGTCGCCGAGTCAACGATGGCCGCGCGCAAGGGTGGCAAACTTTCTGAGCGCGATGAGGAAAACCTGTTGAAGGATCTGGCGCAGCTCGAGGCGCTTGAAAACGAGGACAAGGTAGAATGGGAAGAATGACCCCGGCAGAGCGCCTGCTTGTTGGGCTCGGGATCGCGGAGCCCAAGGATATCGACCTCGATGCCATCGCCTGGACGCAGGGCGCAGTGGTCAATTACAGGCCGATCGACAACTGCGAAGCCACGATCTTGGGATCGAAGAAGCGCGCCGTCATCTCGGTCAATAGCCTCAGCATGCGACAGCGTCGCCGCTTCTCCCTTGGACACGAGCTTGGGCATTGGCACTACGATCGCGGAAAGGTTCTCTTCTGCGGCAAGAACGACGTCTGCAATTTCAGGCATGACGCGCTCAGTCCGGAGCGGCGTGCCGACGACTTCGCCTCCGATCTGATTCTTCCTAATTTTATGGTTCTTCCGCGACTTCGGAAGATGAAGCGCCTCACTTTGGCGGCGTCCAGGGAGTTGGCCGATGAGTTCGACGTCAGTCTCACGACCACGCTTGTGAAGATGATCGCGTTGAACCATTTCCCCATGGTCATTGTTTGCCACAACAGGCGGGATCGCGTCTGGTACAAGACGTCACCGATGATCGCGGAATGGTGGCGGCCCGTCAGGGCACTGGACGATCAGACGTTCGCCGCCGACATGCTGCTCCGAGGCGCCGACGAACAAAACTTCCCCCGAAAGAATCCGGCCGATGCCTGGTTCGATTTCAAGGGATGCGATCGGTACGAGGTAGAAGAGCAGTCGTTCCTTCTGCCGGACGACGAGATCCTCACGGTGCTCACGCTGCCACGGCAGGCGATCGCGTAGATCTTGGCCTGAGTCACCACGCCGCAACAACGATTGGAAGCGGAGGCTGGTGGATCTGGACGCGCAGCAAAACACAGCCGCTCAGGCTCGCGAGCCGGCTGTTTTCAAGGATGGTCGCAGGTTACAATGGTCTCGCCGGCCAACTGGCAGAAACGCGACCGTGTCGCATGAAATGAAAGAAAACAAGATAGAGACGGCCTATCACGAAGCGGGACATGCGGTTATGGGCTGCTTGCTTGAACGTCTTCCGATTTCGGTGTCGATCGTGGCAAGACGGAATTTGAGCAGGATGCCCCTCCGGGCGGTTTTCGCCATTTCGATGAGTCCGAGCGAAAGAAGAAATATATTCGGACGCTTGTTTTGATCGAGGTCGCGGGCACGATCGCGTACGACATCGAATTTCCGGGGCGCGCTCATGATCAGGGCGATGCTCATGACGACTATACGACCATTGGGCAAAGGAACTCGTCAGGGAAGGCGTCCACTTCGAAGATGACAGGGACGGCTACTTGGCTTCCGCAAGACAAGACGCGGAGGGGGTGCTCCCACTGGGAGACTCACTCTAAGCAACGAGGTGGGCCGCCCGGATCGTCGGTGTAGACCGCCCCAAACTCCGCGCGCGCCTGGACCTGGTTGCGCGATGATCTGCAAGGACAAGCCAACAGTGACGGCTTCTTTGCCCTTAAATTCGCACAGGTGCAGCTCAACCGAGCGGAACTAAAGCGAGCGATGGACAAGACCCTGGAGAGACGTACAAGACGTTTCTCGATCACGACATCGTGGAAGGCATCGGGCCTTGGGCGAAAGCGGCCAGCCCCATCTAATCAATCCACAAATGTGATAGCCAATCACGGCCTTTGGCAATCGAATCTCGCGCGGTTTGGGCGACTCATGCTACCCATCATTCTCAATGACATCACTGCACAATGGGAATGAAATGGTTGCTGCCACCCGTGAATTGCCGACCTCTGGTTACGCGCTTGAAGTAGACGGCCGGCTCAAAGCCGAATTTGCAACCAGAAACGGCGCCAGGGCAGGTGGGGAAGAACTAAAGAAGCGTTTTCCCATGCTTCAGATCAGGATCTATGACGCGCAGACGCATGCGCGCGAGGAAATCTAGATCCTCTGACTCAAGCCTTAGCGGAGTTCTTCCACTTGCTCGCGTGCGGCTGCCGCCGCACCGGGTTATCGAACCGAGCCGCTTTGCGTCTAGGCCGTGCGGCGTCGATCCCTCGCGCCAACGGATGCGGAGCTCCTCGCCGGGGGCACTCGGGAAAGGGGCTCGCCTGCGGCGATCGCTATCACTGCCCCGTTCCCGGGTGCCGCTATTGAACCGGTCTCGTCGCTGCACTCGGACCCGCGTGCCCCTTCGGGTCGCTATGCTCACGCTCTCCGGGTGCCATTTTCCGTTGAGGCGATGCGCCCCTGGCGCACGCCTGGTCGGGCGTGCGGCCCCAGGTAGCTCAACGCAATTCCCATGAACATCCGATGGAAGGGCGGCGCAGATTTCGCATTCTCTCAGGTAGAGGCGAGAGTCAGAGTGTCGCGCGGTTTTGCCGTGACGGGTTACAGGCTGCGAGAGAGGCTCGCGGCGCCCGTCGCGGAGACCCGCGATGTCCAGATATTATCCTCGGGCGCGCACCGGTGAGGACCGGGCAAGCCTTTATGACGACATCACCAACAAGATCATCGCCGAGCTGGAGGCTGGCCGAGTGCCGTGGGTGCAGCCTTGGGGCACCACGGCGGCGAAGTCGCCTTTGGCCTTGCCGAAGAGCGCGGCGTCCGGCTGCCAATACAGCGGCATAAACATTTTAATTCTATGGGGTGCCGCGACCGAACATGGATTTACAGGACAGAGCTGGCTTACCTTCCGCCAAGCGCTATCACTCGGTGGTCACGTCCGCAAGGGCGAGCGCGGCACGACCGTCGTCTACGCCGACCGCTTCGTGCCCGTCGACGAAAAGCGCCGCGCGCGCGAGAACGGTGAGGAAGCGCAGGCCATTCCGTTCCTCAAACGGTTCACGCTCTTCAACTGTGATCAATGCGATGGCTTGCCTCCAGAGATCGCGACAACGGCGCCGCCTCCGCCGCCAGGCCTCATCGAGCCGCGCGTCGAATACCTGATCAAGGCGACCGGGATCGACTTCCGCATCGGCGGCAACCGCGCCTTTTATGCGCCGACGGAAGACTATGTGCAGGTGCCCCCACCCCAAGCCTATTTCGAACCGATCAATTGGCATCGAACGGCCCTGCATGAATTGGCGCATGCCAGCGGCCATCCGGCACGTCTCAACCGCGACTTGTCGGGCAGCTTTGGTACCACGAAGTATGCCTTCGAGGAGCTCATCGCGGAAATCTCGTCTGCGTTCAGTTGCGCCTCGCTCGGTATCGTGCCCACGGTACGACATGCAGACTATATCGGCGCCTGGCTTAAGGTGCTGCGAGAGGATAATCGCGCGATCGTGCGAGCTGCTTCGCAGGCCAGCAAGGTTGCGGAGTATCTCCTGGGCTTCCTGCCGGAAGTGACTGTCGATATGACGACCGAGAGAGCGGAGCAGGGGGCCGCGTGAGTTTCTCACCTGTTGCCTCGAACAAGAGAGTGAGAGGGGGGCGGCGGTTTTCGCGACGGGCAAGAGAGTGAAGCGGGCCCGCTGCCCGAATTCCTCGCCGATGACGAGGATCAGGAGAACGCGGGCGACGATGATCGGCAACAGCTCGACGGGGCCGAGTGACATGTAGAGCGGGATGGCTCCGGCCGTCCGGCAATTGCTTGGGGACCGGTGTGCTGCGCCGGTCCCCATTTATGGGGCAGGATTGAGAGGGAGAGTCGGGCCGGGAAGGGTTTGAGCCGTCGGGTCTTAAGGAGAGCGCCTGATGGTTCGACGCTTCCTGCTCTCCGAAAGAAATCCTGTCATGACCGAATCTCTCGCCGGCGGTGCTGCCGCCGTGCCGCTCTCGATGCGTGCCGCTGCAACTATCACCTCCGCCGCCGTCAGGGCCGCGCGACAGCTCGTGATTGATCTCGAGCACGGTCGTCGCATCGATGCCGCCGTCCTGCGTAGCGCCATGGAAGCTGCGTTCGGCGCTTCCGACGCCACTGGCGTCTGGAACTGGAAGACCGCCTATGATGTCTGCGAAGCGGTAACCGTTCTGTTCCTGTGCGAGTTTGGCCCGGCCATCCGGACCAAGGCTGGGTCAACGGCCGCGATGCTGCCGATGCTCGCGAAAATCGCGCGCTGGCTGTCCGACGCTCAGCTCGAGAGCGTCGTCTATGCGGGCGAGGCGCACTCCGAATTTCTTGCGGGCTCCTGGACGGTGGATGCGACCTTTGATGTTGTGGCGGCCGCGCGTGACGATGCAGAAAATGCCGTGCGTTTTCGCCGCGGCTGGTTTTTGGGCGACGGCACCGGTGCAGGAAAGGGACGGCGGGTCGTAGGCATCCTTGTCGACAATTGGCTCAAGCGCCGCCGCCGCGCCCTCTGGATCAGCAAATCCGACAAGCTGATCGAAGACGCACAGCGCGACTGGTCCGCGCCCGGCATGGAGCGGCTGGTCGTGACGCCGCTGTCACGTTTCCGGCGGGGCACACCGATCCGGCTTTCGGAAGGCGTCCTATTTACCACCTACGCTACGCTGCGCACCGATGAGCGCGGCGAGAAGCTTTCGCGCGTGCGGCAGATCGTCGATTGGCTGGGCTCCGACTTCGACGGAGTGATCGTGTTCGACGAGAGCCACGCGATGCAGAACGCGGCAGGCCAGAAGGGTGAGCGCGGTGACCTCAACGCGATTGCTTGCAATCGTCCGGGGGCGGCCTCCCAGCAGGGGCGTGCGGGGCTCAGGCTCCAGCACGCGTTGCCGCATGCCCGCGTCGTCTACGTTTCCGCAACCGGTGCCACGCCGGTCCACAATCTCGCCTACGCCCAGCGGACGGGCCTGTCGGGCGGCGACGATTTTCCGTTCGCCATCCGCGCCGAGTTCGTCGAGGCAATCGAGGAGGGCGACGTCGCGGCCATGGAGGTGCTGGCTCGTGACCTCAAGGCGCTCGGTCTCTACGCGGCGAGGTCTCTATCTTACGAGGGCGTCGCTTACGAGCTCATTGAGCACGAGCTCACGCCCGAACAGGTTCACATCTATGACGCCTACGCCGGCGCGTTCAGCGTCATCCATAACAATCTCGACGCCGCGATGCGGGCCGCAAACATCACGGGCGAGAGCGGTACGCTGAACGGCCAGGCTAAATCGGCCGCGCGATCGGCTTTCGAGAGCGCCAAGCAGCGCTTCTTTGGCCACCTCCTGACCTCAATGAAGACGCCGTCACTGATCCGCTCGATCGAGCGCGATCTCGACGCCGGCCATGCCGCCGTCATCCAGATCGTCTCGACCGGCGAGACATTGATGGAGCGTCGGCTCGCCGAGATTTCGACGGAGGACTGGGGCGACGTCCAGGTCGACATTACTCCACGCGAGTATGTCCTCGACTATCTCGCCCATTCCTTTCCGGTCCACCTCTACGAGCCTTTCACTGACCAGGAGGGGAATCTCTGGTCCGGGCCCGTCTATCGCGAAGGCCAACAGATCAAGAGCCGGGAGGCCGTCGCTCGCCGCGACCGGCTGATCGAGAAGCGCGCCTCGCTGCCGCCTTTGCCTGGGGCTCTGGACCAGGTCGTCCAGCGCTTCGGGACCGCTATGGTCGCCGAGGTGAGCGGCCGCTCGCGTCGCATCGTTCGCAAGGGCGGGCGGCTGGTGGTCGAAAACCGAGCAGCTTCGGCCAATCTCGCTGAGACGTCCGCCTTCATGGACGAAGGCAAGCGCATCCTCGTGTTTTCCGACGCGGGTGGGACGGGGAGGAGCTACCATGCGGAACTCTCTGCCCGGAATCGCCGGCTGCGGGTCCACTATTTGCTCGAGCCCGGCTGGAAGGCGGACGCCGCGACCCAGGGGCTCGGCCGCACCAACCGGACCAACCAGGCGCAGCCGCCGCTGTTTCGGCCCATCGCGACTGACGTGAAGGCGGAAAAACGTTTCTTGAGCACCATTGCCCACCGGCTCGACACGTTGGGAGCCATTACGCGCGGCCAGCGCCAGACCGGAGGACAGGGCCTGTTCCGGCCCGAGGACAATCTCGAAAGCCAGTACGGCCGCGATGCGTTGCGTCAGCTCTATACGTTGCTCGCGCGAGGCAAGGTCGCGGGCTGCTCGCTCGAGAGGTTCGAGGATGCGATCGGCCTGAAGCTCTCAGATGCTAATGGGCTCAGGGATGACCTGCCGCCGATCACGACTTTCCTGAACAGGTTGCTGGCGCTCACGATCGATCTTCAGAAAATCCTGTTCATCGTCTTCGAGCAGCTGCTGACGGCTCGGATCAAAGGCGCGGTCGCGTCGGGCAGCTATGACGTCGGGCTGGAACCGCGTACGATTTACATTCATCCCGGCACTGGTGCCGAAACCCGGCTTCTTACGATCACCCAGCGCCAGCGCAATCATCCTGTGAGCCTGGATGACGCTCTTGGTCGTCTTTCCGATTTTCGTGCCGTCCTGCTGATCAATGAGCGCTCGGGACGGGCCGCCGTGCAGGTTCCGGCAGCGAGCGCGATGCTCGACGATGGCGAGATCGAGCGGCGCGTCCGCTTGATCCGGCCGATGGGGCAGCACAGCGTCGCCTTGACCGCCATGGCAGAGAGCCGTTGGGTGGAAATTGATCATGAACGCATTTCAGTCGCCTGGGCGGCAGAGCTTACCGAGGTACCCGAGCTCACGGACAGCACGATCCATGTCGTGGCGGGCCTGCTGCTCTCGATCTGGAAGCGGCTGCCGAACGAATCGACTCCGGTCTATCGGCTCCAGACCGATGCGGGCGAGCGGATCGTCGGCCGCAAGGTCTCCGCTACATGGGTCGCGAATGTCCTTGCGGCTGGCGCGCTGGCGTTGACGCCGGAAGCTGCCTTTGCCGCGCTCATGGAGGGGCGGACCGTTCTTGAGCTTGCGGAGGGGCTCCAGCTTCGCCGTGTCCGGATGATGGGCGCACACCGCATCGAACGCTCGGGCTTCAACGACACGATGCGCGATCGCTTGCGGGCTTACGGCCTCTTCGAGATCATTTCCTGGAAGCTGCGCATGTTCGTGCCCACGGACGCGAGCGGCGTCGAGATCTTGTCGAAGGTGTTCGACGCCTATCCGGTTGCGCGCATCGGTGAGCGGGAGGCGGCTTGATGTCCCGCGATGCTTCCGAACTGGCAGGCGGCCTAGCGCGCGAAGCGGAGGCGGTGTGCCGACATTATCTCTCCAATGGCAAGCGGGCGGGGTGTTACTGGGTGGTCGGCGATGTGCACAACACCCCGGGCCGCTCACTGTTCGTGCGGCTCCAGGAATCGCCGAAGGGGCCGGCGGGCAAGTGGACGGATGCCGCAACCGGAGAACATGGCGATCTCCTCGACATCATTCGCGAAAGTCTGGCCTTGCGAGACTTTCGTGACGTCGCCGAGGAGGCAAGGCGCTTTCTCAAGCTTCCTCGTTCTGAGCAGCAACTGAGCGCAAAACCCGTTCGTTCGCCGGCGCCGACCGGATCACAAGAGGCGTCTCGTCGGCTCTTTGCGATGTCCAGCCCGATTGAAGGGACGGTGGCCGAGACGTACTTGCAGCGTCGCGGAATAGCCCGCATCCACCATGGTGGCAGCCTGCGCTTCCACCCACGCTGCTATTATCGGCCGGATGAACATTTGCCGACCGAAACCTGGCCGGCGATGATCGCCGGCGTCACGGATCTCGATGGTCGGATCACCGGCGTGCACCGGACTTGGCTCGACCCGGATGGCTTTGACCGTGTCCGTCTCGGCAAGGCTCCGATCGATACCCCACGACGCGCCATGGGCGACCTTCTCGGCAATGCCGTTCGCTTCGGCTTGGTGGACGACGTGCTCGCTGCCGGCGAGGGTATCGAAACCATGCTGTCGTTGCGCTGCCTGCTGCCGAGCATGCCTATGGCCGCTGCACTCTCGGCCAATCACCTCTCAGCCATGATGCTCCCGTCGAGCCTGCGCCGCCTGTACATCGCCCGCGATGTCGACGCAGCCGGCGATGCGGTGCAGGCTGTTCTCAGCCAGCGCGCAGCAGACGCCGGCATTGAAGCGATTCCGCTATCGCCCCGGCTGGGCGACTTCAACGAAGATCTGCACCTCTTTGGGCTGGAGGCGCTCCGAGCAGCGTTGCGGCTTCAGCTCGCACCAGAGGATGTCGTGAGCTTCCTGCATTTCTCCACGCTAGCCGCGGAATAGCTCCCGGGCTTCGATCGACGTTGTTAGGCCGGTCATAGGCGAGGCCCCTGCGGAAGAGGACGCGACCACGGCCTTCTAGAGGGCGATCGGACAGCAAGCGGCCCGGGCCGGCAATGGCTGCGTCCGGCTATTTTCCGCCGCGCGCCCGCGATGTGAAGATACGTCATGCGTTGGGCCGGCGCGCTTTGCATCGCGAAGCAAAATAGCCGGCCTCCGCCATCCTCCGCTGCCGCTTCGGCCCTGTCGGGTGCTGGCCCGTTCCGCCTGCCGTCAGAGGATCGCCACGAAGGCCGCGATGGTCGCGGCCGATCCGGCAAAGGACCTCTTCTCATGACCGACCATGACGACATCGAACCGCCGCATGCCTCTTCTCCGACCGACCACGTCCTCACCGAATTACAGCTCTTCGGCTATCGTCCCTTCGACGACCAGCCCGATCCAAGACCGCTTCCGGAGGGCAAGATGATCGCGGGCGCCGTGGTCGATATGTTTGACGCCCTCGTTGCGACCCTGAATGACACGCGGCTTGAGCCGGACCTTGACGACCTGCTCTGGTCGACCGTCAACCTGTTCCATCGGGCCCTCGATCGCATCGAACGGCAGCTCGGTGACAACGAACAAGCGCAGCATAAGAGCCAACGCGAGCAGAACGGCTCGGAAGTGCGATCGGTCGAACTCGAGCGCCTGACGGCCGAAGGCATCACGCTGATCGAGCGCCGCAATTGCCTGGAACTGTTCCGGGATCAGGCCATCGAGCGATTTGAGGTCCACACCGGCTCGTCTTGGCGGCCCCGGTCGGGATCATTGGTCAATCACCGAACGCTCACCGCAGCAATGATCGACTCCCGTGACTTCATCGCCGCCAAGCGTCGTTCCGAGACCGAGGTCATGTTGCCAGCCGGACCGAAAATCGCACTCACGGGTGGGCTCGACTTCAATGACCACCACCTCATCTGGGACCGCCTCGACAAGGTTCACGCCAAGCACCCCGACATGGTCCTCCTCCATGGCGGCTCCCCGAAAGGTGCTGAACTGATCGCCTCCAAATGGGCGACCAATCGCAAGGTGCCACAGATCGCCTTCAAGCCCGATTGGACGAAGCACGCCAAGGCGGCGCCGTTCAAGCGCAACGATGCACTGCTCGAGCTTCTGCCGATCGGCGTTATGCATTTCCCGGGCACGGGAATTCATGACAATCTCGCTGACAAGGCGAAGCGGCTCGGCATCCCCGTCTGGAAGTTCGGCGGCGCATGAGCGCCGTCGTTCTCGATATTGAGACAACCAAGCCGGAGTTGCACGCCGCAACTCCGCCTCGTTTCGATTTTACCTCCGAAACTACGCCGTGGTGGTGGTGGAAGGCGCGACTGCTAGATCTATGCACATGGAGCCACCACCATGCTCGCCCTTGGGCTTGTTCTCAACACACTCGGCATCGGCTTGTTCTGCTGGGCGATCTTCGCGCTCGCTGTGTATGCGTTGCCGTTTTTCGTCGCACTCGGTGTCGGGATGTGTTGGCGTTTCGTGATGGCGCGGGCGTCTTCGGCGCACCGCTATCGGAATTGCTTCTGGCACGCTGACGCTTGCCGCTGGTCAGGTCGCCGTCGCCGTGAGGCGGTCCTTGACCTTCCGCGTCGCGATCGCAACCGCATTCGCCGTCCCTGCGGGAATAGCTGGCTATAATGTGGTGTTTGCCCTGTCGCAGATCGGGGTGCCTTCGCTGACTTGGCGCGAGGCCTTCGCTTGCGGAGGTGCGGTTTGCATTGGCGGCACGGCATGGACGCGCTTGACCTTGTTTGCGGACCTCCGCCCGTTGGAGTCGGGCCGGGTGGTGGAGAATATGCCTCGACCCGGTTCTTACAGCCGCCATGCATAAGCAATGACGCGTCGTCGCCATCACCGGTCGAGCAAGGTCGCACAGGGCGGCACGTTGAAGGAGGTAGTCGAGCTTGAGGAGAGGTAACCGCACTTCTCCTCAGAGGGCTTTAAACAAGTCCTACCAATCTCTGTCTGGCCCACATGACTGCGGTGGAGCGGCACGCCGCGCTCCGTCATTCCTTCCGGGACGATACCGCCCTTTGCAGCAGATTGTTTCTCTTTCTGCGCCGAACGGTACCAACCTCTTGTTCAGCACAACCGAGATTTGCCAATCGTCTCCTTAAGCTTGCGGTTCAGCACGCGGACCACGTGGCCTCTTTGATGGCTTGATCTAGCCGAAGACCGGCTGCGCCTCGATCGTCTGAGCCGCAACGCCGTTGATGCGACTTTCTTCCCCTGGGCTTCGCCCATTCCTCGCGAGACAAGAAAGTCGCCACAACGGCGTCCTCCGCTGCGCTCCGGCCCGCGAGCGGGTGCGTCGCCGATCGTCTTCGGCTTCCAGATCGCCATCGAGGCCGCGGTGGTCGCGGGCTCGAAACACAAATAGGAGAAGTAACATGGCTAATATCGGTTCGTTCAAGAAGGTCGGTAACGAGTTTCACGGCGAGATCGTCACCCTGAGCCTTCAGACCAAGGGGGTCCGCATCGTCGCCGAAACCAACCGCTCCAGCGACAACGCGCCCAGCCACCGCATCTACGTGGGCCGCGCGGAGATCGGGGCAGCCTGGTCGAAGCGCTCCGAGGAGGGCCGCGACTATCTCTCGCTCAAGCTCGACGATCCCTCCTTCAACTCACCGATCTACGCGAACCTGTTCGATGACGAAGGCGGCGAAGGCTACACGTTGCTCTGGTCGCGGCCCCGCAAGAACGGAGAGTGAGGGTCGTCATCGCCCCGCCCGACAGCCTCGGGCGGGGTTCACTCTTGGAGCAACGCCGATTGACCAAAGTTGCAGCTGCATCGGCTTGGTCGAGTTGATTTTCACTTGTTTAAGACCCGCCCTTCCATGGCGCTTGTCCACATGGGTTGAACTCACTCAAGCTATTGTTTTTGGGAACGTAGACGCGCTGACCGACGGCCTTTAGGTAATGTCCGGGGTGTCGCCGCCCCCTTGGGTGGCTGAATAAAGAATTCAGATAAATGAACGCCCAGCGTCTCGGCGAGTCTGTCGAGAAGATCAATTGTCGGATTCTCAGATTGCCGCTCAAGGCCGCTCATATATGAGCGGTCAATCCCAGCATCGTACGCCAGTTGCTCTTGCGGAATGCCGCGATCCACGCGGATCCGGCGCACATTCCAGGCCACGAGCGCACGAGCTTTCATGCGCCCAAACAGCCATTAGGCAGACCATCAAACCACTGGCTATAACCAAACTATTCCGCTAAGTTTGGCTACAATGCAGATCAGCGAAGTGCGCGCATAAGCCTATATGACAAAGCCACCGTTAGATCCCGATGTCGCGGATGTCGCGCCGGATCAGCCGGTGCTGACGACCTATGACGAGCAGCATCTGGTGACGTATTGGCGACTTCTTGACGCCGAAGCCGATGGCGCGGATTGGAAAGAGGTAACCCGGATCGTATTGCATATCGACCCGGTTCGCGAAGCGGCGCGCGCCCGCAATGCATTTGATAGTCATCTGGCCCGCGCAAAATGGATGGCAGACCACGGCTACCGTGACTTGCTTCGCGGCGGCTCCACTAAATAGCAAAATCTGTCATAGTGAGTTCGCACTCGAGAACAGTGTTCTCCGCTGACGCGTGATCGCCTGCATGCATCACGCGATGCACAATTGGTGACTTCCCCAGCAATCCCAAGCTTCATAGACGTTGCGCCACAATCGACTTACAGCAGGGGATCACGGCAATGTCCGAGTTCGACTGGCGCTCACCAGAGGCGTATCAGCACGCTATCAAGTCGGGCGAGATGGCGGATTTCGCCTGGGAGTCACTGCGGCGCAGCCCCAACTATCGAGCTTCCTATCGTGAAAATCGATCGCAGATGACTTCCGAATTCCGAAGGAGATGGGGCGTCTGCTTTCGCTCATGACCCGCAGGGGTCCTTTTACCAACAGACAATCTTCTGGGCACCTGAGGCGTTGCCGACGGTGGTGCCGGTCGTTCAGAGCGCGGCCAGCTCAAAAGTGGTCGGCGCGGGTCTAGCACTTGCCGAGCTTTCGTCGGGCACCATCAGACAGGCATCTGACGGCTGGCATGCCGTCTTGCGCATTCAAGGAGCACAACATCATCTCTGGCTGAAAGAGGCGCCGCAGTTTGGTGTCTCATATGCGGCCGAACTGCCGCTCGATGCGGACTTTGAGATCCGCGCCCACGCCTCACAGCGGTTGTGGCGCGCACTCAACGGCCGTCCGCCAGGACCTCCCTTTCATCAGCTTTCGGCGCAGCGGCGCGAACGACTCGTCTTGGTGTTGCGAGCGCTCGATGGACGCATGGATGGTGCTTCATATCGCGTCATCGCCGAGGTGCTGTTCGGCCGAAAACGAATCCCTGAACGCGCCTGGAAAACCCACGAATTGCGCAGCCGGACCATTCGCCTGGTGCAGGCTGGCTTGGCGCTAATGCGCGGCGGCTATCGCGCGTTGCTACGTCCCTCATCTCGCAAGGAGTAGAGCAGGGGTGCCGAAAATCATCGCTCGATCTTCGGCATCCCCCTAAGCACTCCTACTGCGCCATCGTGACCGTCGACGCGCGGCCCGAGCCGGTCGCGCTCCAGACCACGACGGAGCCTTGCAAATGCCCGATCCGAACGCCGGCCTGCCGCCGCGATACTTGCGCACGACCGAAGCGGCGCGCTTTCTTGGACTCTCTGGCCGAACCCTGGAAAAGCACCGCACCTATGGGACAGGCCCGACCTACCGCAAGCTCGGCGGTCGCGTTGTGTATGCGCTCGAGGACCTGAAGGCGTGGGCTGACCGCGGCGCCAAAACGTCCACCAGCGATCCCGGCACAGGCACCGTCCTGCCCGCGAAACGGCACACACCGATTCCGTATGCAGGCAAGGAGCGGCGCTGACGCATGCCGGACAGCAACTCCACTGCAAGCAGGAGACGGAGATCAGAGCGCGACCAACTCGATCTGTTTCGCGCCCTCCCGGGCGATCTGACGCCACGGGACGCGCAAGACCTGATGGCATATCCGTTCTTTTCGCTGGCAAAGTCGAGGCGAGTTGCTCCGATCGATTTTTGCGCAGGCACCATCACCATTCGTGTCGAAGCCGTGCCGGAACATGGCATGGCGACGATCTGGGACGCGGACGTTCTGATCTGGGCTGCCTCGCAGATTGTCCAAGCCCGAGATGCCGGTCTGCAAACGTCCCGGCTGATGGCAGCGACCCCGTACGAGATCCTGACCTTCGTTGGCCGCGGCACCAGCGTGCGCGACTACGACCGCCTGAAGGCTGCGCTCGACCGGCTGCAATCGACCACTGTGATGACATCGATCCGCCAGCCGAGCGAACGGCGGCGGCATCGCTTCTCCTGGATCAACGAATGGAAAGAGACAGCCGATCTGCACGGGCATGCCGGTGGAATCGAGCTGATCCTGCCCGATTGGTTCTACACGGGCGTTCTCGATGAAGCGCTCGTGCTGACGATTGACCGGGCCTATTTCGACCTGACCGGTGGATTGGAGCGCTGGCTCTATCGCCTCGTCCGCAAGCACGGCGGCCGTCAGACTGGCGGTTGGAGCTTCGATCTCGTGCACTTGCATGCGAAGTCCGGGAGCCTGTCGCCGTTCAAACACTTTGCCTACGACCTGCGTCAGATCGTCCATCGTCAGACATTGCCAGGCTATCGGCTCATCATCACGCATCATCCGAATGGCGCAGAGCGATTGAATTTCGCACCAGTCCCCATCGGCCCGTCGAGCAGGCGACTGCGCAAGCGCGGCGTCGTCCTTCCTGCTGGGGATAAGCTGTGAATTCGCTCGTGCTATCAGGGACCAGAATACTCGTGCCATCGGGGACGCGATGCTCGTGCTATCGGGGACCGGAATCAAAGCTAAGGCTCTGCGGCGCCAAGACTTTCTGCTCCCGTAACTTTCCTAACATACTGACACTAACTTCTTGTTGTGAATCAGTACGTTGTGAACAAGTCGGCCGCGCGTGCAACGAGGATGCCTCATGCATCCACACTCTCACGCGCAAAGCTTCGCTGCAATACGATTGTTATCTCCAATCTGCGCGCGCGAACGCGATCGCGCGCAAATCTTCGCGATCGTTGGCGTCGACATCATCGCCTGGTGCGCGTCACGTCCTTTTGCGGCCACTCGCTCGTCGAGGAGAACTCGCTAACATCCGTGGTTGGCACGATGGCCACCACAAGCCGGAATCTGAGGAAAGGGCGGTCAGGCTAACCAGCGCCGTGCTTGATGGCTTCAAACGTCGTCATGAAGCCGCCGGCAAGAAAAGTTGCGATCTCACCCAAATCCCCGTCCCCTCGGGAGACGCCGCTCCGCCGTGGCGGAAGGAGAAGGCGCGCGTGGAAGCGGCCGGGTCGCGGAGGCCCTTACATCGCCGCAGCGACCCGGCCGCGCTTGCCGCCGGCGCCAAACCGGAACGTGGTGCCATCGATCCAGATCTTGTGCAGCAGCACGGCGAGCGCGCGCGCCACCGCGGTCGCGGCGCGCTTCAGACCCTTCTTCCTGGCCAGTCGCAGGCCCCACAGCCGCAGCTTAAAGTTCTTCGGAATGCGCGTCAGGATCGCGATCGCCGCTTCATAGAGCATCGCGCGCGTCAGCTCATCGCCGCATTTGGAGATGTTGCCGATCCGGTCGGTCTGGCCGGATTGATAGCGCCGCGGCGTCAGCCCGAAACGGGCGCCGACATTGGTCGACTTCTTGAATCGCGCCGGGTCATCGACGGTGGCGTCAAACGTCGGCGCCACGCGATGCAGTTTTGCCAAACGCTGCCGCATGGCGCTGCGGGCCTCCAACAGCGGCGCGACGATCGCTTCCGATTCCTTCTTCCCGGCCAAGATATCGCGCACCCGCGCGTCAAAACGGCCGACCGAGATCTCGCTGACTTTGAGGCCGAACGGACGCAACAGGCCGCGGATCATGTTCTCCAAGTCCAGCACCTTGCCGAGCATTGTCTTGCGCCCGACCAGCAGCGCCCGCAACGTCTGTGCGCTCTCCGACTTGACAAGAACCACGCGGAACCAGCCGGCCCGCATCATCTGCGCAACGCCTTCGACGTCGTTGCGGCGGGTCTTGTTCAGTGTCGCGTTCAGCGCCGCCTTGGCGTGCCGGGTCTCTCTGCAGATCATCGGGAGGCCCTTTTCGGCAAGCGCCGTGAACAGCCAGGCGCTGGAGGAGAAGGCCTCAAGACCGACACGTTTCAAGTGAATGCCCCATTTCGCCAGGAACAGCTCGATCGCATCCGGATTGGTCTCGAGCTTCGCCTTCCTGCCGACGTTGCCATCGCCACCCACCGCGCAACTGTTGGTCGCCTCCAGCGACACATCAAGACCAGCATAGAATTCCATCATTCGCCTCCACAGCCGACCGTCGGCACGCACCGCGCGTGCCGCTCGCGGATCGTTGCGAAGCATCTTCGCAGCAGCACGGCCGGCGAGGGGGCACCGGCCACTGCCCCGGCTAACCTGGAATCCCTCGGATTCCTTGTAACGAATTGGTGCCACTCGGCTGCGATCCGGCAGCGGCAGGAGCGCTGCATCGCTTCGACAACGCCGATCATCGACGCTTCATTGCGACCATTCGGCCAAAACCAAGGCTCTGACTTTGATGCGCTGGCGACAGCGCACCAGCATGTCCAAAATTCCTCTCATGACTATGGAGTGGCCAGGTGAGCGACCTCACAACTGTTGAACTCTTGTGGCTCGAGAAGCGTATCGAGAACCGAATCCGGTTCGGCAAGCCTGCATCGGAGAGGATCATTGACCAGCACCGGCGCATTCTCTCATTTGTGCCCGGCAGCATCTTCGCATTCGTGCGCTGGACGTCCAATGACTTCGGAACCACCCTGTCTCGCATCGACATTCTGCGCGCGATCACGCCGGGGCAGCGGTATTCGACCGTGCCTTGGGTTAGCCCCGGTGGCGAAAGCCTGCTGCGGCTAGCAGGCTGGCAAAAGGTCGAGCGCGTTCTTCAGTTGATCGACGCCGTGGAGTCAATCGGCATCGATCCTGCCGATGCAGCCCCCGAGTACTGGCATCACGTCCACAACCGGCTTTCCGTCAACGAGACGCCACGACCTTATACGCGTGCGCGCCACCAGGCGTGGCTCCGCCGGCGCAGGATGGTGTTCTGATGGGGCGGCTAAGGATCGTCCTTGCAACGTGTGGGGCCACAACGCTCGCGCTTTGGCCGGTCACTGACACCTCACTGTCGTACATCTGGAACGCTTCCGAAAGCGTGCCGATCGGCCTCTACCGTTTGCAAGGGACCGCACGATTGCACATCACTGAGCTCGTGGCCGTTCGGGCACCAGAGCCGCTTGCGAGCTTCCTCGACTTCAACGGCTATTTGCCGAGCGGTCTTCCGATGCTCAAGCGCGTGCTGGCGTTGCCCGGACAAACCGTCTGCAGAACGGGACTCAAAATCGTCGTCGGCGGGATCGAAATGGGCCAGGCACGCGAGCGCGACCGCCGTGGCAGGCCGTTGCCGGCCTGGCAGGGTTGCCGGGTCGTCGCTGAGGACGAGGTCTTTCTCATGAACTGGCAGTCGGCGGAGTCCTTTGACGGCCGATATTTCGGACCGCTCCCGACATCGGCCGTCATAGGGCAAGCGGTACCGGTGTGGACCAAGGAGGACTGACAAATGGCGGCATTGCTCCAATGGCTTGCGGTCTCTCTAGTCGGCCGATCGCACTGTCATTCCTCCATCCCGGCCAAATTGCCGGCAATCGGCACGCGTCGCGGCAGTCTCGCGCTGCCCCAGGGCCGGCCGGGAAGAGCTTTGCCGTTGGCGGCAGCCAGCACAATGCTATCTAGAGTCGCTGCTTGCTCTCTGGGAATTCTCATGACGTTCGCAGCGCCATCGGCCGGCAGCGCGGAGGCTGAATCGCGCGCACAAGCTGCGCGCTTCCCAAACCTGCTGCCACGCGTTGCATACGCCGCCTTCGTGACCGAAGCCTCGCATCGGTTCGCGATCCCGGAGCGTTGGATCCGTGCTGTCATGCAGGCCGAAAGCGGCGGCAATGCGCACGCCAAATCCCCTCGCGGAGCGATCGGGTTGATGCAAATCATGCCCGCGACCTGGGTCGAGCTGAACGTTCGTCACGATCTCGGTATCGATCCGTTTGATCCCCACGACAACATTATGGCTGGGGCAGCGTACCTTCGCCAGATGCTCGATCGTTTCGGATGGGAAGGGTTTCTCGCAGCCTACAATGCGGGACCAAGACGCTACGAGGAGCACCTGGCCACCCGTCGACCGCTTCCGGATGAAACACGAATCTACATCGCTAGGCTCGCACCATTGATCGGCATTGAGCAGCGCAACAGCGCTGGTTCGGATGCCAGACGCTTCGCCACGTGGCAGCAAGCGCCAGTCCTTGTTGAGCGGTCCGAGAGCTTGTTCCCTGAGGGCAACTCGGCATCTGGCGTCCGCACAATGAAGTCGTCGAAAGCAGCGCCTAAGGCGGGTACGACTGCACTCGTCCCTCGTGCGACGGGGCTGTTCGTCCGGCGATCAGACGAGGTGCAGTCCCGATGATCGCCATCGCATTTCGTCGCATGATGTCGAAGCTGGTCGCAAGTTTGGGAGGGGTCGGCAGAGAGCCGGGAGTGAGCGACCGGGGAGGGCAGGATAAAAGCCGCAAGGTGCGGCCGGTCGGTTGTGGGCGAAACTGCATCGATTTCAATGATGCGGAAAACATTGCGAATGGCCGACGCAACTTGCGATTTCCGGTACCCCCCTGTTGTCGTTGGGTTTTCGGCACGTTTCAGCGGGCAAGATGACCGGTAACGACGATTTCCGCGTCCGCCCAGGCCGCATCCGTTCGACGCGCGCGCCTCGGACAAAGCCGTTCTTGGCGCAGGCGCTCAAGGCTGCTCAGAAGGCCGGCGGTCTCTCGCGGGGCAGCCGCAGCGTTGGCAGCAAGTTTGGGCGCGGTCGCGCGGCGAGCCTTGCAGCGACGCGGCTCCTCAACAACCGCGCGCGAACCGCTATGGTCAAGGCGCGGGTCGTGCGCCGGATGCGTTCGCCGGGCGCGCTGCGCGCTCACATCGGTTATCTGCAGCGCGACGGGGTCACCCGCGATGGGACACCGGGCAGGCTCTTTGACGCGGGGGGAGATGCTGCAGACGGACGTGCCTTTGCCGGGCGGTGTGAAAGCGACCGGCATCATTTTCGCTTCATCGTCTCGCCCGACGATGCGGGCGAACTGGCCAGTTTGCGCAGTTTCACGCGTGAGCTCATGGATCAGGCCTCTCGCGACCTCGGTACTGGCCTTGATTGGGTTGCGGTCGATCATTGGAACACCGAGCATCCGCACATCCATATTCTCGTGCGCGGCCGCGCCGATGATGGAGAAGACCTCGTCATCAGCCGCGACTATATCGCAACCGGCTTGCGCGCCCGCGCTGGCGATCTCGTCACGCGCGAGCTTGGCCCGCGATCGGAGCTCGAGATCCGCCAAGTCCTTGAAGCGGAGGTGACGGCCGAACGCTGGACCAGGCTTGACCGGGCGATGGCTCGGGAAGCTGGCGCGGCGGACGGAGTGATTGATTTGAGGCCAGACCGGGATGCCGGGCGCGATCCGTTACGGGAGATACGAATCGGGCGGATGCGGACGCTCGAGCGGCTTGGCTTGGCGGCGCCTGCGGGGCCTGCACGCTGGGTACTTCCCGGGGACGTCGAATTGCGTTTGCGTAGCCTGGGCGAGCGCGGCGATGTCATCAAGCGGCTTCACAAGAGCCTCGCGAAAGACGGCGCCGCGCGCCCACCATCATCCTGGGCGCTTGAAGCCGAACGCCACGGCGAGCCCATTGTCGGCCGTCTCCTCGCACGCGGCCACGATGACGAGCTGAAGGGCTCGGCGTTTGCCATCGTCGACGGTGTCGACGGTCGCGTGCATCACCTGAAGCTTTCGGAGATCGAGGCGGCCGGCGATGGGCCGGTCGGTGGGATTGTGGAGCTCCGGCGGTTCGAGGATGCGCGTGGCCGAACGCGGATCGCGCTCGCGGTACGCTCCGAACTCGCCATTGACCAGCAGGTCGCAGCGGAAGGCGCGACGTGGCTCGACCGGCAGCTTGTGGCGCGCCAATCTGCCGATTTCTCGCGCGCCGGTTTTGGTGCCGAGGTGCGGCATGCGCTTGATCGGCGCATCGACGTGCTGGCAGGACAGGGGCTGGCACGCCGGGCGGGAGACAAGGTGGTCCTCGGCCGCAACTTGATCGAGACACTCCGCCGCCGCGAACTCGAGGGGGTAGGCCGGCGTTTGGCCTCCGAGACAGGACTGGCGCACTTGCCTGCGGAGGCAGGCGAATCTATTTCGGGGATCTATCGCCGGAGGTTATCGCTGGCGTCGGGCCGCTTTGCCATGATCGACAACGGCCTCGGCTTTCAGCTCGTGCCCTGGGTACCCAAGCTAGAGCACGAACTGGGTCGCCAGGTGAACGGTATCGCTGGTCCCGGAGGGGTGGACTGGAGCTTTGGTCGGAAGCGCGGACTTTCGTTTTGATCCGTCGATCTCTGCGGGCACGCGTGATCTGGCGCCCAATTGCTCAGTTTAACATCGCTTTAAAGCGTTCGACGGCACCGTTGCAAGCACCAAGCTCCTCCAGGCGCGCTCTGCCGGCCTCGGTCACGCGGAAGACCTCAACCTGCCCACCACAAGCCGGATCTCTCATCTTGCTCTTGAGCACGATCCAGCCTTTCCTCAACGCGCGCTCCTTGGCAGCAAGACGATTCAGATTTTTGTCCGGAACGGGGTTAGCCACCTCGTCTCCGCTCGACGCGGCCAAAAACAACAGATCGGCCATTGCATCGTTCATTCCTTTTGTCTCCGTGCTGCAAGACACGCGCTTTGGGTTCGGTGGTCGCCTTCACGAGTCTCGTTTCATATGCGGTCGAAGCAAGATACGGGCCACTCCTGCTGCGGCACAAAGCACGCACCAGGAACGTCGGCTGGAGCCGCTACTTCTCCTCCGCCAGAGTGAGAGCCGTCCTCGCATCCAGCGAGGTCACCAAGATCGACAAACGATCGTGCAGAGATGGCGATCACTAGCTCAGGCAGAGCGGCCTTTCACTTTGACACGCTAATTCTGTGGCGCGTGTGCGCGCCACCGCGACCACGACCAACGAACCATCTCGCCGTTCGTCCCGGCCGGGGCCGCCGGGCCAAATGCACAACCCGGGAGCCCTTTGCCGTGCAGGTAACGCCAGAAGCCCCGCATCATCCCGGCGGTCCAGGCTGGACATCGTGCAACAAAATGATGTTCTTGCAGACTCTAACCGCTCGATCACGTTTTCTTGGCTCCTGGTTTGGACTTCTGTCCTCCCAGTCGCTCGCCCAGAGGTCAGCTCCGAACACGTTTCACCCCGACCCGCCGAACGCTACAGTTTTATGCGCGGGACTGCGACATCCCGGCGCTGTGGTTGCGCTTAGCTCATGGATGCCGTCCAGATCTCCACAATGTCCGCGACAAAGATCATTTGGCATCAGGTTATCCTGGTCTGCTTGGTCGTGCTCGCCTTCCTGTGGGCGGCGACCGAATGGACCGCTTGGCGGCTCGCCTTCCAGCCGCAGCTTGGACCCGCCTGGTTCAGCCTCGGGGGTTGGCCGATCTATCAGCCGGCTGCCTTCTTCGCCTGGTGGTTCAAATTCGATGCTTACGCGCCTGTGATCTTCCTTGAGGGCGGCGCCATCGCCGCAAGCGGCGGAATTGCAGCAATCGCGTTGGCAATGATGCTCTCGGTGTTCCGGGCCCATGAGGCGGGGGACGTCACCACCTACGGCTCAGCGCGCTGGGCCGATTCGCGCGAGGTCAGGCGCGCGGGGCTCTTGGGGCCTGATGGCGTCGTGCTCGGACGTTTTAAGGGGCGTTATCTACGGCATGACGGACCGGAGCATGTGCTCTGCTTTGCTCCGACGCGCTCGGGCAAGGGCGTGGGCCTTGTTATACCGACCCTTCTGACCTGGCCGGCCTCCACGATCGTTCATGACATTAAGGGCGAGAACTTCCAATTGACTTCTGGCTGGCGCGCGCGATTTGGGCCAGTGCTCCTATTCGACCCGACCAATCCGGCCAGCGCTGCCTACAACCCGCTGCTCGAGATCCGTCGTGGTGATTGCGAGGTGCGAGATGCCCAAAATATCGCCGATATCCTTGTCGATCCGGAAGGGGCACTCGAACGCCGCAACCACTGGGAAAAGACCAGCCACTCTCTCCTTGTCGGCGCAATCCTGCATGTCCTCTACGCCGAGGCCGACAAGACCCTCGCAGGCGTCGCCAATTTCCTGTCCGATCCCTCCCGCCCGATCGACGCTACGCTCAACGCAATGCTCGCAACCCCGCATCTTGGAGGTAGCGTTCATCCCGTTGTCGCCTCGGCCGCGCGCGAGCTTCTCAACAAGAGCGAGAACGAGCGCTCCGGCGTGCTCTCGACCGCGATGAGCTTCCTGGGGCTCTACCGCGACCCGGTGGTTGCCAAGATCACCGCGCGAAGCGATTGGCGGATCTGCGATCTCGTCGACGGCGCCGAGCCCGTCTCACTCTATCTCGTCGTGCCTCCATCCGACATCGTTCGTACCAAGCCCTTGATGCGGCTCATCCTCAACCAGATCGGGAGGCGGTTGACTGAAAGCCTGGATCCAGACCGGCGCCGGCGGCAACTCCTTCTCATGCTCGATGAGTTTGCAGCACTCGGCCGGCTCGACTTCTTCGAGAGCCAGCTCGCCTTCATGGCAGGCTACGGCATGCGCAGCTTTCTGATCACCCAGAGCCTCAATCAGCTCGAACGCGCCTATGGGCCGAACCATGCCATCCTGGACAATTGCCACGTCCGGATCGCCTTCTCGACCAATGATGAGCGCACCGCCAAGCGCGTATCCGACGCGCTCGGAACCGCGACCGAATTGCGCGCCATGAAGAACTATGCCGGGCACCGATTGAGCCCGTGGCTCGGCCACCTCATGGTCAGCCGTCAGGAGACCTCGCGGCCGCTGCTGACGCCAGGCGAGGTCATGCAACTCTCGCCTAAAGACGCGATCGTGATGATTTCCGGGGTGCACCCGGTGCGCGCCACCAAAGTCCGCTACTATGAGGATCCGCAGTTCCAGCGACGTGTATTGAAGCCGCCCCGCTTCGAACCGCGTACCTTGTCCGCACGACCGGATGACTGGTCGGCCGGCGCTCCAATTCCGCCATCAGTCGAGCTACTAACCAGACGCAAGCGCAGGAGCGACCAGGCGAACAGTGGTTTGCGTCGCGAGCCGGAATTGCCAGAACATGAGGAGATCGAGATCAAGGCGCCGCTCGGCGAACATGAGTTCGACGCCGACCTCGATGAAGGTGATGCCGATGCGGTCCAGGCACAAGCTCTGAGCCGCTCCATGCAGGGCGTCGCGCGGACCGTGAGCCTCGACGCGGACGATGGGATGGACCTATGATCGGGGCAGCGTGAAAAAGATTCAGCTCAGTATCTATCTCGATCCGGAAGTTTTCAAGAGCCTCGAGGCGTTCGCAAATCGCCGGGAGCAGCCCAAGTCCTTGGTGGCTGAGGCCGCAATCGGCGCATTTCTTTCTCCGGATGATTCCGATCGGCGCGAGGCGGCGCTCGCGAAGCGTCTGGACCGGATCGCGCGCGTGCTTGAACGTCTGGAGCGCAATGATGGCATCACGCTTGAGACCATCGCGCTCTTCATCCGTTTCTGGCTGACCTCAACGCCGGCGCTCCCCGAACATTCGACGCCCGCCGCGCGCGCCAAGGGCGCCGAACGTTACGATCGCTTTGTCGAGGCGCTCGGACGGCGGCTTGCAAGCGGATCCACCGTCCTGAAAGAGGTGAGTATCGACATGCACGCCCCTGAGACGCCCGAGTAATCAATACGCGCGCCCCAAACGCGCGCTGGCAGCTCCCGGCAATAGATGCGGCGCTCGGTCAGATAAGCCGACCGCAAATCGGCACCACGCCATGAAGCCCGCAAGCGATGGGCGCGCCACTCGAAGCTCCGGGCCCCGCCGCAATAGGCCGTTAGCTCCCCGCGAACAATACAGACTGACAGATCCGGCTCTTCTTGAGACCGCCTTGTCTTTCTTTGGCTACGCCAGACTACGACGTAGATGTCGGTGCAGTTGAAGTGACGTTCCGATTGGCCCTTGTGTCAAGTCCATCATCGCTGGGGGCGATTCAGCCGTTTCGATTCCGAAATCGACGCCGCGCGTACCGTGGTGCGCGGGCAGGTCGCGGTCGCCAATCGGGGAGTGACAGAAATGCAAGTCGATGGAGAGCTTGGAGGCCAGCCCAGCTCGATCGTGAATCAAGCCGACAGCGATGCACAGCCGAGCCCGAACGAAGGAGAGCGAACCAAGAAGGTCACAGTTCAGCTCTCCGAGAGCATGTTTCAGCGGCTTGAAGTTGCGACCGAACGCCCGGGACTCGGCAAGAGCATGGTCGTCGAGACGGCACTTGAACGATTCCTGAATCCTGCACTGCCCATCGAAGGTCTCGTTCATGAGGCTCTGGACCGGATAAGTGGCCAGATGGCCAGGCTCGAGCGCGAGATCGCGATCGTCGGCGAGACGGTAGCCCTGCATGCGCGCTATCACCTCACCGTGACGCCGCCCATGCTGCCATCCGTGCAGCGGGAGGCGTGCCTGCTCGGGCAGCAGCGTTTCAAGGTATTGGCGGAGCAGGTCGAACGGCGGGTACGGCTGGGTGAGCCATTGATCCAGGAGACGATCGATCAGCTGGGCAGGCGCAGTCGACCTGCCAGTGAAGCTCATGGCGGTGCATCACAACGCGCGGCAGAAGAACAGCCGAGAAAGGAAGGTCTGTCCGCAGTCGCGGCGGATGGAAACCTCGAGCCGAGCGCTGCCGTCAAGGGGGGCGGCAGCAATCCAAACTTTCGAAACCTGCCCAACTCCTTTTGTTAGCCCGGCCGCCGGAAGCGTGCGGAAGGAGCTTGGGTCGCAAACATTGCCGGTGGCACGACTCGAGTCAGTTCCTGTGTGGCGGCTCATCGCGTGCGTGTTTCTTCCCTTCGCGGCCGGGTACTACCTTTCGTACCTGTTCCGGACGATCAATACACTTATTGCTGGCCGCCTCGCCGCTGATCTCGGGCTTGGCGCTGCCGATATCGGGCTGCTCACGTCAATCTATTTTCTGGTCGTTATGGCGGCCCAGATTCCGATCGGCATGTTACTTGATCGCTTTGGGCCGCGCCGGGTCCAGAGCGTGCTCTTAGCTGTTGCTGCAGGGGGTGCCGCGCTCTTTGGGCTATCGACGGGATTCCTGTCGCTTCTTTTTGCTCGCGCGATTGTCGGACTTGGGAGTGCAGCAGCCCTGATGTCCGGGCTGAAAATCATTGTCCTGTGGTTTCCAAGAGAACGCATGGCGCTCATCAATGGCTACATGATTATGCTGGGCTCATTGGGCGCCGTCACAGCAACGGCTCCTGCAGAGGCGCTCCTGGACTGGATCGGATGGCGGGGTCTATTCGGCGTGCTGGCCGCCGCAAGTGCGCTTGCTGCCATCTTGATCTATCTCGTGGTTCCCGAACGAACCACTGGGCCACAGGGCACCAGGATGCCCGCCACTCTGAAAACCGTCTACTCGGATGCGCGGTTCTGGAGAATGGCGCCCTTATCGGCGACCTGCATCGGGTCCGCTTGGGCAATGCAATCCTTATGGGCAGCGCCCTGGCTTTCCGATGTGGAGCGGCTGGATCGAACGACACTCGTCAACGAATTGTTCGTGATGGCGGTCGCTCTGAGTCTTGGCGCTCTGGTCTTGGGCTTCCTTGCCAACTGGGTCCGCCGGCGGGCCAAGAAGAGCGAGGCTCTGTTTGGCTTGGTCGCGGCGATATTGATTGTGGCGGAGCTTGTGCTGATCCTGCATCCGCCCTGGCCATCACTCCTGCCGTGGTGCGTGCTGTCGATGGCAGGATCAGCCACTGCTCTGACCTACGCCATGATAGCGGATTATTTCCCGGCCGAGCTGGTTGCGCGCGCTAACGGCGGTCTGAATGTCCTGCAGTTTGGCTGGGCTTTCGTCGTGCAGTACGGGACGGGACTGATTCTGGAGCAATGGCCTCTGGAGGCGGGGCATTATCCTTTAATGGCCTATCAGACCGCGTTCGGTGTGAACGTTTTGCTGCAGCTGGCAGCGCTGGTCTGGTTCGCAGCCGTCCCGTGGCTCGCGCGCCGGAAACGGAAGGCTGGCGCTTCGGTCACTCGTGAACCGGCGGGAGGCTGGAATTCGGTTGAGGTCGTTATACCACCAGCCGAGCTCGCCATCCTGGAGGCGGACGATCATGCGGAGTGGTGAAGCCAGCATGTCGCCGGCTGATGTCCCGGCTCATGATGTTAGGCGCGTCAAAAGCGATCGTCCCGAATCTTTCTTCTTCTACGCCAGACTACGATTGACATGGTCCCATTGTTGCTGTCGCGCAGGTTCTGCTTTTTTAGTTGTCCTCATGTGAGGCGGTTAGACGCTAGCTGCCTCAGTCAACCCGGGGGCAGTCGTGGCGATCCATTCATTTCATTCGGAAGCCGAGTTGCGCGGAGCGCGCATGCTCCGCACAGCGCTGGGGCCTGCCATCGCGGGCTTTCTGGAAGATCCGTCGATCGTTGAGGTGATGCTGAACCCTGATGGCCGGCTTTGGATCGATCGGCTGTCGAGCGGCCTTACCGATACCGGCGAGAGTCTGTCGGCTGCCGACGGCGAGCGAATTGTCCGGCTCGTCGCGCACTATGTGGGAGCTGAGGTTCACGCCGGCTCGCCCCGAATCTCGGCTGAGCTGCCGGAAACCGGGGAACGCTTCGAAGGCCTGCTGCCGCCGGTGGTTGCAGCGCCCGCCTTCGCGATCCGCAAACCCGCGGTCGCTGTCTTCGGCCTGGACGACTATGTCGCTGCCGGCATCATGAACTCGGCGCAGGCGAACGCGCTTCGTCGTGCGGTTGCCGCGCGAAAGAACATCCTGGTCGCCGGCGGCACCTCAACTGGCAAGACGACGCTGACGAACGCGCTTCTCGCGGAGGTGGCCAAAGGTCCGGACCGCGTCGTTCTCATTGAAGATACGCGGGAGCTTCAGTGCGCGGCGCCGAACCTCGTGGCGCTGCGGACCAAGGATGGCGTCGTCTCGCTCTCCGAACTTGTGCGCTCGTCACTTCGCCTGCGCCCTGATCGTATCCCGATCGGCGAGGTGCGCGGGGCCGAGGCGCTCGACCTACTCAAGGCCTGGGGGACGGGACATCCGGGCGGAATCGGCACGATCCACGCCGGCACTGCGCTTGGCGCGCTCCGCCGGCTCGAGCAGCTCATCCAGGAGGCCGTCGTCACGGTCCCGCGCGCGCTGATCGCCGAGACCATCAACGTCATTGCCGTGCTCTCTGGCCGTGGTGCCGAACGGCGTTTGAGCGAACTCGCTTCCCTCACCGGGCTTGGACCATCAGGCGACTACAGCCTTTCGAAGATCGGAGATCAACCATGAACGCACCATTCTCTCTCGGCCGAGGTTTCACATCAGTTGCAGCATTCGCTTGTCTGTACTTGGCCAGCTTGCCGGCAAGGGCCGCCGGCTCAAACATGCCCTGGGAGCAGCCGCTCAACCAGATCCTACAATCGGTCGAAGGACCCGTGGCCAAGATCATCGCGGTCATCATCATCATCGTGACAGGTCTCTCGCTCGCATTCGGCGACACGTCGGGCGGCTTCCGGCGGCTGATCCAGATCGTGTTCGGTCTGTCGATCGCATTTGCCGCCTCGAGCTTCTTCCTGTCGTTCTTCTCGTTCGGCGGCGGGGTGGTGATCTGATGGATGAGCCAGTCCCCGGCTTTGTCGCCCCTGTCCACCGAGCGTTGACCGAGCCGATCCTGATGAGCGGGGCACCGCGATCGGTTGCCATTCTTAACGGCACATTGGCTGCAGCACTCGGCCTCGGTCTGCGCTTGTGGCTGGCCGGCCTTCTGCTGGCGTTCATCGGCCACATGGCCGCGGTCTGGGCCGCAAAACGCGATCCGGAATTCGTCGAAGTCGTGCGCCGGCACGTTCGTGTTCCCGGTCACCTCAGCGCTTGAGAAAAGTCCCATGATGAATCTTGCCGAATACCGCCATTCAAACACGCGCCTTGCTGATTTCCTGCCCTGGGCTGCTCTGGTCGACGAGGGAATCGTATTGAACAAGGACGGCTCGCTTCAGCGGACGGCGCGGTTCAGGGGGCCGGATCTCGACAGTTCCGTGCCGGCCGAGCTTGTTGCGGTCGCAAGCCGGCTGAACAACGCGCTCCGGCGTCTCGGATCCGGCTGGGCTGTTTTCGTAGAGGCGCAACGGCATTCGGCAGGGCGCTATCCGCCCGACACATTCCCGGATGTCGCATCCGCCTTGGTGGATGCGGAGCGCAAAGCGCAATTCGAGGAGACCGGCAGCCATTATGAATCAAGCTACTACCTGACGTTCCTTTATCTGCCGCCTGCAGAGAGTGCAGCTGTGGCCGAGCGTCTCCTGTACGAGGGGACCCATCGCAGCGTGGGAGCGGATGCGCGCGAGGTGCTGAGTGGCTTCGTCGACCGGACCAACCGCGTGCTGCAGCTCGTCGAGGGCTTTATGCCGGAGTGCGGCTGGCTCGATGACGAGGCAACGCTCACCTACCTGCACTCGACGGTGTCGACCAAGCGGCATCGTGTTCGGGTGCCGGAAATCCCAATGTATCTCGATGCGCTGCTTGCCGATCAGCCGCTGACAGGCGGGCTTGAGCCGATGCTGGGTGACGCGCATCTGCGTGTCCTGACGGTTGTGGGGTTTCCGAGCGCGACCACGCCCGGAATTCTCGACGATCTGAATCGGCTGGCGCTCCCGTACCGCTGGTCGACGCGGGCGATCATGCTCGACAAGACGGATGCAACAAAACTCCTGACCAGGATCAGGCGGCAATGGTTTGCCAAGCGCAAGTCGATTGCCGCGATCCTGAAGGAGGTGATGACGAACGAGGCGTCCACGCTTCTGGATACCGACGCCCACAACAAGGCGATGGATGCAGATCACGCGCTCCAGGAGCTCGGCTCGGATCAGATTGGTGAAGCCTTTGTGACGGCAACCGTCACGGTCTGGGACAGGGATCCGCAGGCGGCGGACGAAAAGCTACGCCTCGTTGAAAAGGTCATCCAGGGCCGGGACTTTACCTCCATAACCGAGACAGTGAATGCCGTTGAGCCTGGCTCGGCAGCCTGCCGGGACAGGTCTATGCAAACGTGCGCCAGCCGCCCGTCTCGACGCTAAATCTCGCCCACATGATCCCGCTCTCTGCGGTCTGGGCGGGAGAGGTGAGGGACCATCATTTCAAGGCGCCTCCATTGTTCTTCGGCAAGACGGAAGGATCGACGCCTTTCCGCTTCTCGCTCCATGTCGGCGATGTCGGACACACTTTGATCGTTGGACCGACCGGCGCCGGGAAGTCGGTGCTGCTCGCGCTGATGGCGCTGCAGTTCCGGCGATATCCGGAAGCCCAGATCTTTGCCTTCGATTTCGGTGGATCGATCCGTGCGGCGGCGATCGCCATGGGTGGCGACTGGCATGATCTAGGCGGCGCGGTTGGTGGAGACTCGGCAGAATTCGTGGCGCTCCAGCCGCTTGCGTGCATCGAGGACGTCGCGGAGCGGGGCTGGGCAGCCGATTGGGTTGCATCGATCCTTGCGCGCGAGCGCATCGAGGTTACGCCCGAGACCAAGGATCATGTCTGGTCGGCCTTGACCTCGCTCGCCTCGGCGCCAGTTCGGGAGCGGACGCTGACTGGCCTCTCCGTTCTTTTGCAATCCAATGCCTTGAAGCGTGCGCTGCAACCCTATTGCCTCGGCGGGCCGTTTGAGCGGCTCCTGGATGCGGAAGGTGAACGGCTGGGAGAGGGCTCCGTCCAGGTGTTTGAGACCGACGGGTTGATCGGGACCGGTGTCGCGCCGGCGGTTCTCTCCTATTTGTTTCACCGGATTGAAGATCGCTTCGACGGCCGTCCGACACTGCTCATCATCGATGAGGGCTGGCTTGCGCTCGACGATGCCGATTTTGCCGGCAAGCTCCGCGAATGGCTCAAGACGCTGCGCAAGAAGAACGCCTCCGTCGTGTTTGCGACCCAGTCGCTGGCCGATATCGACGGTTCCGCAATTGCGCCTGCCATCATCGAGAGCTGTCCGACCCGGATCCTGCTTCCCAATGACCGCGCCATCGAGCCGCAAATCTTGGGCGTCTACCGGCGCTTTGGACTGAATGATCGGCAGATCGAGATCCTCGCCCGCGCGACGCCCAAGCGCGACTACTACTGCCAATCGCGCCGCGGCAACCGCCTCTTCGAGCTCGGCCTTGGCGAAATCGCGCTGGCTTTTGCGGCCGCGTCTTCCAAGACCGACCAGACTCTTATCGAGCGGGTTCTTGAGGAGCACGGACCAGACGGTTTCGTCACCGGCTGGCTCAAGGCGCGCGACCTCGGCTGGGCCTGCAATCTCATTCCGCAGCTTGCCAGGGAAGGTGGCTTGTCATGAAACGTCTCCGTCCGCTTTTGGCCGTGAGTATCGTCGCCGTGGCGCTGGCCCAGGCACCTCGCGAAGGGAAGGCACAGTGGATCGTGTTTGATCCCAACAACTACGTGCAAAATGTGCTGACGGCCGCGCGCGAGCTGCAGCAGATCAACAACCAGATCACCTCGCTGCAAAACCAAGCGCAGATGATGATCAATCAGGCGAAGAACCTGGCGAGCCTGCCGTACTCGTCCTTGCAGCAGCTCGAGCAATCGATTCAGCGCACGCAGCAGCTGCTCAGTCAAGCGCAGCGCATTGCCTACGATGTCCAGCAGATCGATCGCGCGTTCTCAACAACTTACGCGCCGGCATCCGCAAGCATGTCCAATGGGCTTCTCGTTGCCAAGGCCCAAACACGCTGGCAGAACTCGGTTGCGGGGCTGCAGGACGCCATGCGGGTGCAGGCAACCGTCGTCGGTAATCTCGATACCAACCGCACGCAAATGTCAGCCCTGGTCACGGCGAGCCAAGGCGCGTCAGGTGCTCTGCAGGCAAGTCAGGCCGGCAACCAGCTCCTTGCGCTGCAAACGCAGCAGCTTGCTGATCTCACAGCGTTCGTGGCCGCGCAAGGTCGCGCACAAACGCTCGAAGCCGCGCAAAGAGCAAGTGCCCAGGATCAGGGGAGGGAGCAGCTGCGGCGCTTTCTGACCCAAAGTCAGGGCTATCAACCGACAACCGTGCAGATGTTCCACTGATGATAAAGAACAGATTTGAACGGCTGCCGATCGCGGTGGCAGTTTGCCTCACAGTCCTGGTCGTCGCCGCCTGCGCCGTTCGCCTGCGCGGCGACGACAGCGCGACCCAATCTTCCGCCTCGCTCGCTGCGAAGCCTGATCCGACGGCGGCAAAGCTCGAGCAATGCCGCACCGTCACCTACGCGCAGAGAGAGGCCCTTCTGGAATGCGAGAAGATCTGGGCGGAACGGCGCAACCAATTCTTGGGGAAGAGCGGATCGGTAGACCCTTTGGATAGTGGCCGGGGAACGGCGCCATTTTCCTCCGCGCCGCGGCGCAAGGACGAAAGCCGCCTCCCCTCCCTGTCACCCTCCATTCCAAGCCGAAGCGAGTGAACGATGGGCGGCACCTCTGTCATTGACCAGTTCCTGGAAGCCTTCACCCGCTATATCGATTCCGGGTTCGGCCTAGTCGGAGGCGAAGTCGGCTATCTCGCCACGACGTTAGCAGCAATCGACCTCACGCTCGCGGGGCTGTTCTGGTCCTGGGCGACTGATGAAGATATTGTTGCCCGCCTCGTCAAGAAGACCTTGTTTGTCGGCACCTTTGCTTATCTGATCGGCAACTGGGATAGCCTTGCCCGCATCGTCTTCGAGAGCTTTGCAGGTCTTGGCCTTAAGGCCTCGGGCACGAGCCTGTCATCGGCAGATTTCTTGCGGCCAGGCCGCATCGCGCAGGTGGGGCTTGATGCCGGCCGCCCGATCCTGGACTCGATCTCGGGGCTGATGGGCTATGTCAGTTTTTTTGAGAATTTTGTCCAGATCGCGGTCCTACTGTTCGCCTGGATCGTGGTGCTGCTGGCCTTCTTTATTCTCGCGATCCAGCTCTTCGTCACGCTGATCGAATTCAAGCTGACGACGCTTGCAGGTTTCGTCCTGATCCCCTTCGGTCTGTTCGGCAAGACCGCCTTTGCGGCCGAGCGGGTGCTGGGCAACGTCATCTCCTCCGGCGTCAAGGTTTTGGTCCTCGCCGTCATCGTCGGCATTGGATCGACCTTATTCTCGCAGTTCACGGCAGGTTTCGGCGGCAACCAGCCGACCATCGAGAGCGCGATGGCGCTGGTGCTCGGCGCTCTCGCCTTGTTGGGCCTCGGCATTTTCGGACCAGGGATTGCCAACGGCATTGTCTCCGGAGGCCCGCAGCTCGGCGCAGGCAGCGCCGTTGGGACGGGACTTGCCGCCGGTGGAGTCGTCGCGGCTGGCGCTGGCGTTGCGGCCGGTGCTGCCGGTCTCGCCGGCGGCGCGATTGCAGGCTCGCTACGAGGTGGAAGCGCGATTGCAAGCGGCACCATGAGCGTGCTTCGGGCGGGGAGTCAGTCCGGCTTGGAGGCGAGTGCGTCCAAGGCTGCTAGTCCCTTGCGCTCGGTCGCAGCTGGTCGTGGTGGAACAGCGAACGATGCCGGTAAGGGGGAAGGGGACGCCCCGAGACCTTCCGACGGTGCGCCCGCTTGGGTTCGGCGCATGAAGAGAGCGCAGACGATCAGCCATGGCGCATCGGCGGCAACCCACGCGATCCGTTCGGGTGATCCCGGCGGGGGCGGCGGATCTGTCGACCTCTCCCAACATGACCGCTGACTCTTCTGATCGACCAATTCCGTTTTCTCACCCGTCACTTGAGGTCTCGCAATGTTCAAACGATCGGCCGTTCACTATGGCCGCACGCCAGAAGCCGTCACCCCCTATCAACGCGCAGCTCAAATCTGGGATGATCGCATTGGGTCTGCGCGCGTGCAGGCCAAGAACTGGCGCCTGATGGCCTTTGGCTGCCTCTTTTTATCCGCTGGTTTCGCCGGCATCCTGGTCTGGCAATCGGCGCATGGGACGATCACGCCCTGGGTGGTCGAGGTCGATCAATTGGGGGAAGCAAAAGCGGTTGCTCCGGCAAACGCCAGCTATCAACCGACCGATCCGCAAGTAGCTTTTCACCTGGCGCGCTTCATCGAGCATGTGCGAGGCCTGCCGATGGACGCCATTGTCCTTCGCGAAAACTGGCTCCGCGCCTACGACTTTACGACCGATCGCGGCGCCGTCGCGCTGAATGACTATGCACGCAACAACGATCCATTCGCCAAGCTCGGCAAGACGCAAATTGCGATCGAGGTCTCGAGCGTCATCCGGGCGTCCCCTGAGAGTTTTCGCCTCGCCTGGGTCGAACGCCGTTACGACAACGGTCAGCTGGCCGCAACCGAGCGGTGGAGCGCGATCCTCAGCATCATCGTGGAGATGCCTCGCGATCTCGATCGCCTCCGCAAGAATCCGCTCGGCATCTACGTCAACGCCATCAACTGGTCGAAGGAGCTGGGTTAGCAATGCCGTCAGGTCTCGTTTTTGCGTCACAGAGGGTCCGCCCGAGCCTGGCTCTGGCTCTCGCAATTGGTGTGTCCACCCTTGGCGGGTGCACCACGTTCAAGCCGCCGCAAATCAGTTACGATAGCGATGTCCCGCCGGCTCCAGATCTGCCGGCGCTTGCCGACGATCGGCCGCGGCCGCTGCATGTCCCACCGGCCTGGAAGGCGGCGCGCGGCGGCAAGAACGCGGAAGCCAAAGAGCCCGTCGAGCGGATTGAGACCGCAAATGACGCAGCACGTGTGCAGCCTCGGAAAGCTGGCTACTTCAATGCGGTGCAGGTATTTTCGTACAGTCCGGGCGCTCTCTATCAAATCTATGCCGCGCCGGGGCAGATCACCGACATCGCCTTGGAAACCGGCGAGCAACTGATCGGGTCGGGACCAGTTGCCGCGGGTGATACCGTGCGTTGGGTGGTCGGCGACACCGAAAGCGGCAGCGGCGACACGCGACGTGTGCACATCATGGTGAAGCCGACACGCCCGGCGATCGAGACCAATCTCGTGGTCAACACGGATCGGCGCACTTACCTGATCGAGCTCCGCTCCCGGGAAAAGCCCTACATGCCACAGGTCGCATGGTTCTATCCTGAGGATCGGACCGCGCGTGGTCGAGCTCTACCGCCCAAACCCGTCATCCCGGACCAGGCGCAGCGCCGTTACCGCTACGCCATCGAAGGAGACAGCCCACCCTGGCGTCCTGTTAATGCCTATGACGATGGGCGCAAGGTCTACATCGAGTTTTCGCCCGGCATCGGTCAGGGCGAGATGCCGCCGCTGTTCGTGATCGGGCCTGACGGCAAGACCGAGCTCGTCAACTATCGCGCTTACGGCAATGTGCTGATCGTCGACCGGCTGTTCGCGGCCGCGGAACTGAGGCTCGGCGAGGAGCACCAGCAGAAGGTCAGGATCGTCCGAACCGACGGGAGGTCGCTGTGACAGAGACTGGCCAGCCGAATGACGCAACCAAGGACGCTCCTCGGGTTAAGCCGCCGGAAAATATCGCCGCAACCCTTCGGCTTCGGCCAAATCGGCCGCAAGTCACGCGCCTATCGCGCAAGGTGCTTGCGGGTGGCAGCGCCCTTTTGCTGGTGCTCATCTCTGGTGCGGTCTTCTGGGCTATGCAGGAGAAGCGATCGCGCATGCCGGCCGCCGAGGAGCTTTACGCGACCGACCACCACAATCTCGCCGATCAGCTTGCAGCCTTGCCGAAGGATTATGCTGAGATCCCGAAGGAGGTGCCGCGCCTTGGACCGCCTTTACCCGGCGATCTTGGCCGGCCGATCGTCGCAGCACAAGGCTCATCGACGTCCAGCCCGCTCGGTGTTGACGCTGAACAGCAGCGCGTCAATCGGGAGAGCGAGGCGGCACGCACCAGCAAGGTGTTTGCCAGCACGAGCGTCCGCGCGCAGGCCCCTGTCACATCGGCAAGTGAAGCCCCATCAAATGCAGCGCCATCATCCGACGAAGCATTTGCCCAGAATGGCCAGGATCGAAAACTTGCGTTCGTCAGTGCTTCCGTTGACCGTCGAACCACCAGTCCCGATCGCCTCGCAAGACCGGTCTCTCCCTTTGTGGTCCAGGCGGGAACGGTCATTCCGGCTGCTCTTATCACGGGGATTCGGTCCGACCTGCCTGGGCAGATCACGGCCCAAGTCACAGAAGCGGTATACGATTCCCCTACCGGGCGAGCTCGCCTTATCCCGCAAGGAGCCCGGTTGATCGGGACGTATGATAGCCAAGTCGCATTTGGCCAATCGCGCGTCCTCCTGGTGTGGACGCGCCTCATCATGCCAAATGGGCGGTCGATCGTGCTGGAACGGCAGCCGGGCGCAGATGGCGCGGGCTACTCTGGGCTAGAGGATGAAGTCGACAACCATTGGAAGGAGCTGATGGGGGCCGCTGCGCTTTCGACTCTGCTCGCCGTCGGCACCGAGGTGAATTCCGGATCGGATACGGGTACCACCAACAGCGACCTCATCGCTGCGCTCCGGCGCGGGGCGGGGGACTCGATGAACCAGACGGGCCAGCAGGTCGTGCGCCGCAATCTCAACATCCAGCCGACCTTGACGATTCGTCCGGGATTTCCGGTGCGGGTGATCGTCAATCGTGACTTGGTGCTCGAACCGTATAGAGGGTGAGGTACGATGGCTAAGCTTAAACTTGGAGCGCTCGAAGACGATAAGCCGATAAAAGTGACGCATGAACTGCCGGCGAGCATTCACCGTGACCTCGTTGCCTATGCCGAAATCCTGGCACAGGAAACGGGGCAACCGATCCAGGATCCAGCCAAACTGATTGCACCCATGCTGGCGCGCTTCATGGCAGCGGATAGAAGTTTTCGGAAGGCTCGACGGGCCCGTCAACATCCGAGCGGAGGCGAGGGATAGCGCTCAGAAAGCAAGTTCAAGAAGGCAGTCAACGCAGGGTTTTCGTTGTCGTCTCGCCAGTATGCCGAAAAGGCGAATCGGCTCGGACCGGATCTGTCGCGCAATTCGCGGTAGATGAGGCCTGCATAATTGATGCCCATGTCGGATTCCAGCACCAAGCTGATTCCTGTGTTCATCCTGATCAGGCTCTTGATGATACCGCGGCTGACGTCGTGGCGCTCGAGTTTAGGGCGGTCCTCAGGCGACGCGAGCTTGGAATTCAAAAGATCTTCGAACTCTTTTCCCGGATCGTAATGGCTCAGCAGAACCGTCTCGCCGCGCAGGTCACTCCAATAGACTGTGTCGCGCGCGGTGAGGGGATGATCATGGGGTAAGGCAACCAGAACACGTTCGCTCCACAGCGGCATCACTCTGTTGTCGAGTAACGGCAGGTTCCCTGTGACGATCAGGATATCGATAACGCCGTTGCGAAGTGCAGTCGCAAGGCGTGTTCGTGATTTCTCGATCGTCACAAGCTCGATTTGCGGGAATCGCTGCTTGAAATCCAGCAAGGACGTCTGCAGGTTGCCAATGGAAAGTGAGGTGCAGAGCCCCACACTCAGCCGGCCAGCCTCGCTGTTCTGTACAGCCCTCGCGGTCGCGATGAGAGCATCGAACTCCTCCAGAATTGTCCTTGCCAGGCGAAGAACACTGCGGCCTGCCTGCGTGGGGCGCACACCACCGCTAAAGCGCTCAAAGACCGCAATTCCCAGGTGATATTCGATCTCGCTGATTCTTCGGCTGAGACTCGATTGTTGGGTTCTCAGCAATTCCGCCGCTTGACGGAGGCTGCCACAATCGGCCGCAGCCACGACCGATTGCAGATGCTTCAGTTCGATTGCCTTGCTGGCTTGAAGGGAGGATGTTGATCGACTTGGTTTGTGCATCGTAAGTCTTAAGCAGATGGGCTTTCCGCTCCAAAGCGCAGCGATGCCCCGGATTGTCCTTGCTTCCAGATTCTAGGCGGCCGCTCGGACAACTGGAGCCCAGAGCACCGGACCTGAGATGTGTCCCGCTTTGCGGATGCGTTCTAAGGCATCAGTCGACACTTCCAGATAGCCCGCCATGGCCAGAGTGTTTCCGAGAGGACGAGCTTTGCCGATCGGGCGGAGTGGCCACCCGGCGCGCCGAAGAATGCGCTCCATGCGCGCGTCAGTGACCGTGACGATTTCGGTAAGTTGAAGCGAAAGGCCGAATTCAATCATGCCCGCAAACAGCTCGTAAGTAGCGGCCGCAAGTCCACCACTTGCCTTCGGCGCATCAGGAGGAACATCGAGCGCGAAGCGACTGCTCTCCCAAATCCTGTCGCTTCGGGGCGCCGGCTGCCCGTCCAGAAGGATCGGGAAGGTGTCTCTCAGCATGGTTGGGCCGGTCGAAGGCAGAAGTCGGACGCAACCCTGAAGATGTCCAGCGTTCGAGCGGTTCAGGAGGTGCACGGGTCGAAGGACATCAAACTCGTCGACTTCCATCTCGCCACTGACCTCGACGTTCCAGTCCAGGCGCTGTTTGAAAACGCGATACCGGAGCCGGTGCATCTCGGCGAGATCGTCGATGAATTCGCCGTAGTACCCCGGCATAATGAGCTGCATCATTCTTGCCTCCCTGCCTTGCTTCAGGCAAGCAAGCAGAGAAGGCAGAAAAGCACATCCTGTGGAGTTGCACAGGTGCTTACAGCTCGCGGTTGATCTATTTTCGAGATTTTGACTCAGTCAATAGCACGATCGCTTGACGAAGCGAGCTGACGCCGAGCTTCGCGCGCGCGTTATCCAGGTGATATCCCGCGGTTCGCTCTTTGATCCCAAGAATGATCCCGATCTCCCCAGCTGATTTGCCGCACGCGGACCATTCGAGACACTGGTACTCGCGAGGAGACAGCATCACCCCACCGACCATGCGGTCAATCGTCCAGAAGCGTTTTGCATGTGCATGGAAAAACGCTGCGATGAGCCGCAGGCTCTGGGCGTGCTCGACCAGCGAGCGTTCGAAAGCAGATCGACGCTCGTCGCTTGCAAAGCTCAGCGCGGCTATTGCGCCCTTGTCATCGTGGATAGGGAATGTAAATCCGCAGCGAATCCCAAATTTGGCGGCTTCTTCGAACAGAGCGCGTTCTGCCTCCGACCGACTTCGCGCTTCGAATCCAAGTCCCCATCGGAAGGGCTTAGGATGACGCATTGCCCGACGTACCACCGGATCGACGGATTCGTAGCCGCGCTGCAGATAAATGGCGGTCCAGGAGGGTGGATATGTCGAGATCAGGTTGGGAGCACTGCCTGGCCTACGGGCAAGAGCGAGATATGCGAAGCACGACAGTTTGAGCGCAGCGGCGACCTCGGCCATGCTCTGCTGAGCTGCGTCTCGATGCGTGCTTTCGGTCAATTGCTCAGCAAATCGTTGAAAAACTCGATCCATCCTGGATGAACCCACGGGCCTCCCTGGTAAGCGCTCCTTGCATTACCCGAACGAGCATCGCTGCGAATGGGGCAAAACAACGAAGAAGGCGATCAATTTCGTCTTCGATCGATCTTCATCGCGCGAGCCTGCGTCGTTGGGCTGAGGCGTATCGCGTCAGCCGAGTTGCTCGCGCTCACGCTATGATATCATCGCTACCAAGTGCGCGAACTCCGTCGTCTGTTTGAAATCCTGCAAGAAGGCGCCGAAGACCGCCGGATTGCTGCGTCCTTTGCGTTCCAAGTTGCAGCTTTGTACGGCTCTTCCAATCTGGTTGTCGGGCCGCAACTCAGTTGGACGTGCAATTACCGGGGGCAGGACGAGTGATCTAAGAAACTACATCATCAATTGAGCAAGCACTCAGGCCGCCGGCGCTATTATGCTTGGAAAGACAGTTACCACCGAGCTCGGCAATTCGCACCCCGGACCGATCACGAACCCGTTTGATCCGCTTCGCACCCCAGGGGGCTCATCTAGCGGTCCCGCGGCCGTGTCCCGCATGGTGCCTGCAGCGCTCCGAACACAGGTCGTTGGCTCAGTAACTGCGCGAACAAAGTCGACACGGGGCGCTTAATCGTGAGGAGCGGCAGGGTTTTAGCCAAAACCACATAGGCATCCATGCCCGCGATCTCCAGGATATGTGGCAAGTTTCGGCCGAAGTCGCCAAGCGGTCGGGCGGCGAGCCCGTCGAGATCGGCTGCGGGCAGCCTAGAGCTCTAGTCACGCGCATCTCGACCGCCGAGAACCGATGCCAAGGAGACCGGTGGGTCGAACTCAGTTCGTGCCGGGCGACACAAAGTGGAAGCGCGCAGACTATTGCAGTATGGCTCATGGGCGCAAGTAGTGGAAGTCCGCCATACGCATCGGTCACTGTTTCTGGGTGCACTGGGCGCGGTGACGGCAACCGCACCAGCCGAGGCATTGCTAACTGGAAGGCTGGCGCGGTCTATTTGAGGTGCTTGCCGCATCCAGTGCCACCACAGCCGCTGCGATCTATTTTTCGAGAGCAACACGCAGCTACGAAGAGCCCTCGAGATAGTCAGCCTGAAGACCGTCCGTACGGATGCGGTTCTGGAGAATTACGCCGATTTCTTCAACATGCATCGGATCCGCATGGCTCTGCAGTCCTTGTGGGCAGCGTCTTGGCTGAGCGATGTGGAAAAGTTAGATCGAATAGGCCTTGTCATACAATTGCTCGTCATGGCGGTAGCCCCAAGCATTGGCGCATTGCTGCTCGGTGCTGTCGCCGATTCGGCTGCGCCGGCATGGCAAGAACATTGAAACGTTGCTCGCGATCATAGCTGCTCTATTCATTGCAGCCGAACTCGCGCTGATCTTGCATCCACCTTTGCTGTCGCTACCGTCATGGATCATTGTGGCGGTGGTGGGATCAGCATTCGCCCTCACGCGATCACCGGAGATTACCTTCCGGCCGAATTGATCGCTCGCGCAAACAGCCTGCTCAACGTGGGTGGGCTTTCCTGGTGCAGTACGGGACGGGGTTAATTCTCGAGCAATGGCCGGAAAAGGACGGACACTACCCCTCAATCGCGTATCAGACGGCGTTCAGTATCAATGTGCTGCTGCAGCTGGCCGCCCTGGTCCGGTTCATCGACCCTTGGCTTAAAGAGTTGAACTGGAAATCTCAGATCGCCCTCGAGCGCAAGTCGACGGACCAAAGCAGGTCAGTTTACGTCGTGTTCCCGAGCACCGGAATGGTCATCCTGGAAACCGATCAGGATGTGGAGTGGTGAACTCGGCCTTGCGCTGCCTGGGTTCCCGCTCCGTCGGTCTATAGGTGCGTCAAGAACGTCCGACCGACTGATTGGCCGAGATGCTCCAGACAGCTGGTCGGATATGCGACATGCGTCGCGAGGGCGACAGGAACGATACGAAAAATGCGTAATATCAATGAGCGCTGGGTGGCATGCGATTTGCTATTTTTCTCGGCAGAGCCAGGTAAAGCGAGTTTGAGCAATGACCAGTATGACCGAGAGCGCAAGTCAAGTCGGTGCGAGAAATGTGCTGAGCGTCGGTTCGCGAGCGCCCTTGATCAAAGTTGAGGACTGGCTACGTGGCCAGCCCGTTACAAAGTTCGAGCCTGGGAAAGTATACATCGTCGAGTTTTGGGCGACGTGGTCCGGAACATGTATCGCCTCGATGACGAATTTTGTGATCCTGCAAGACAAATACAGGAAGAATGGAGTTGAGGTGGTGGGCATCGCGGCTCACGAACAAGCTTCGACGGCAGATGAGGCGCGAGCCAGCCTGGACGCTTGGTTGACGAAGAGCGTGCCGAATCTGAACTACGCGATCGCATTCGACTATGCGGGCGACATGAGCAAGCTTTGGATGGATCCCAGCTTTTCTGTCGGGATTCCCACGTCATACGTGGTCGACCGTGATGGCCGCTTGGCCTTTGTCGGCCATCCGACGCAACTCGATAACGTGTTACCCAAAGTTCTGAACGGTTCCTGGGCAGTGAGCGACGAAGCCAAAGCCCTCGATGCGGAGAGGATAAACACGGGCCGACGCAGAAAGCGCGAACTATCGCAGAAGCGAGCGCTGGTGGAGCCGATCTTTGCCAGACTTGACTCCGCCATGAAGAGTAAGAATTGGGCGGCAGCCCTTTCAGCGGTTGAGGCGGCACTCGCTTTGATGCCGGACGAGGTCACCTTCCGTGGGCTTCATGCGGAATTGTTGCTTCACAACATTCGTGACATGGGGGCCGGCCTGCCGGTATTGCGCCAATTGGTTCGCGACGCGATCAACAAGAAATCGGTGGTTTGGATGAGCGTGGCCATCCGCCAACTGTTCGACCCCGCGAAAGACTACTCCGGTTTCCCAGATGCCGAGCGCTTTGCCATGGGCAAGGACCTCTCCGAACACATCCTGGCGGCGAATCCGCCCAAAGGTAGTGAGGGCGCGAAGTTCCTATCTTACGGGGCGGTCGCTCAGTACTATTACGAGACCGGTAAAAGGGATCGCGCGATCGAACTGGTCGAGTTGGCGCTGAAGTGGCTGGATGCAGCGCCTGCCTCGGATCGTGCGAAACGGGACGTCGTGAAGGGCTCTCTCCAGGCCTTGGCCAGCTACAGGAGTGAGAAGCTCTCATACGAGGAGTGCTGTTTGGCGGCGGAAAACACGGCTCTCGAAAGACCGGAACCGAGATCGCCAACGGAGGTAGCGTGAGCAATTTTGCTTGGCATTCTTTTCGGCCGCGTGGTTTTGCGATCGAAATCGATGCCTGTTGGGAATGTCGGGGCATTGGATGAATTGAGGGCAGGAGGAGCGAGCCGGTGAACCCAGGCGAGGCCGCACCAGCACAAGTTCTTTATGGTGAATGTTTTCTCAAGATTTCTCGCGCTCCGGCGCGATAGCGGCGAGAGTGCCTGTCGAGGTGAAGAATGGTCGCCGCTGCGAAGGTTGGCGTCTTAGAAGCTGCTGATCGAACAATCAAAAAAGATGGAAATGGGTGGTGACGCTGATGCTTTCCAGCTCTCAAGGAAGCTTTCTCAAGATCCTATCGCTGCTCTCAGAAGCGATTCAGAATTTCATTTCGCGTCGACCACCAGCCGATTCGGGACAGGCGCCAACCCGCGGCAATGGACGGGGCCATCAGGAGCGGTCAGAGTCCCCTGCGCCCCCAACCGAAGGAACACTGAGCGAAGCCGTACCTTCATTGCCCCCTCTCTTTGGTACCACGGCGCCGGGGCGAGCATGATGGACACTCACCGCCAGCGCCGCTCTGTCAAAGCCGCCGCCCTGTTCCAGCCCTCTGGCCCCTGGTACAAAGTTCTTTACATCCAGGTACTCATCGCGATCCTGATTGGCATTCTCGTTGGCTGGTTGTGGCCTGCTGTGGGGACGAGCAGCTGGGTCAAAGCGCTTGGTGACGGTTTCATCAAGCTGATCAAGATGGTGATCGCACCGATCATCTTCTGCACTGTTGTGTCCGGAATTGCGCATGTTCAGGATGCACGAAAGGTCGGCCGAGTCGGCATCAAGGCGCTGCTTTACTTCGAGATCGTATCAACCTTCGCGCTCGTCCTGGGTCTCGTGATGGGCAATCTCGTTCAGGCCGGTCATGGGCTCGCTCCCCGGGTTGATGCCGCGGCGGTAGCTAACTACGTCAAAAGGGCGGAGGGGCAGAAGGCGGTCGATTTCCTCCTCAATATCATTCCTGATAGCGTAGTTGGCGCCCTGGCGCGAGGCGACGTGCTACAGGTGCTGCTGTTTGCCATCCTATTCGGGTTCTCGCTAATGGCGCTTGGCGAGCGTGGTGAGCGGATGCGCGGGCTGGTTGACGACGCTGCGCACGCGGTGTTTGGTGTCATTAGGATCGTGATGAAGGCCGCGCCGCTCGGAGCGTTCGGCGCGATGGCCTATACCATCGGCGAATTCGGACCCTCCGCGCTCGGTAAACTCATCGGATTGGTTGCGCTGTTTTATGTGACGGCCGGGCTCTTCGTGATCATTGTGCTTGGCCTGATCGCGCGCTTGGTCGGCTTTTCTATCTTAAAGTTCATCGTCTACATCAAGGATGAGCTGCTGATCGTGCTCGGAACGTCGTCGTCCGAAAGCGCGCTGCCGCAGTTGATGGAAAAACTCGAACGGCTGGGCTGTTCCAAACCGGTGGTGGGCCTAGTGGTGCCGACCGGATACTCTTTCAATTTGGATGGGACCAACATTTACATGACGTTGGCGACCTTATTCATCGCACAGGCGCTCGGGGTCGATCTCAACTTCGGCCAGCAGCTCACCATTCTGGTTGTGGCGATGCTCACCTCGAAGGGCGCAAGCGGTGTTACTGGTGCTGGCTTCGTCACCCTGGCCGCAACGTTGACGGTGGTAAGTCCTGAGCTTGTGCCGGGCATTGCGATCGTATTCTCGATCGATAAGTTCATGAGCGAGGTGCGCGCGCTTACGAACATCATCGGAAACGGCATTGCCGCGGTGTTTGTATCCTGGTGGGAAGGCGAGCTCGATCATGACTTACTACACGCGCAGCTCAAGTAGGTGTGCGAGCTCAGCTAGGCCCGGCGACGGCCGATACGGTCGCCAAAGTAATGCTGCGGGTCAGCAACAGGCGCAGTTCAATCCTGTTCGGAGCGCCAGCTAAAGGTGTTGAGATTTCCAGAACCCGCTGCAATTGCGGACTAGAAATCACTCTTCTCCTGCATTCTGCGTTGTCAATTGTCGCGCAGTAGTCGGCCGGCCTGATTTGGAAGAGATGATCCTGCAGGGGGCGCGACACTCGGGGTGGTGTACCAGACCAGCCTTTCGGATTGGTGTTTGCGGCAGCCCGCCGGCTGGGCTGGCGGGTTCACTATCCCCGAGTTGAGATTCCTCAAAAAATGCGGGATTTCAATCGTGCCCACGTGGGCGAAGGTCAGTGCTTCAGGAGAAGCGACGGAGCCTGAGCAAAAACATCGCTACCGCGAGAGGCGATGCCTGCGTCGAATTCCTCCAGAATACTCCTCGACAGACGAAGAACGTCACAGCCGGCCCGGGTTGGAGGCACACCTCCGCTATGCCGCTAAAAAAGGGCAACGCCCATGTGGTGTTCTATCTCGGCGAGTCTCCGGGTAACATTTGACTGTTGCAACCTGAGTAACTCCGCGGCTCCACGAAAGCTGCCGCAATCGGCCGCAGTAACGGCTCAGATGTTTCAGTTCAAGCGCTTTGCCGGCCTGAAGAGAAGGGCTTGATCGAAAGAAGCGCATTCGAGCAGAGATCAATCCGGATTGCTGAGTGCCTCTGACTAGTGGCGTGATTAACCGAGATCCCGGCTGCCACTCTGGTATGCCTGGCAGTCGAGCCCGTTCCCCGGCCATTGTTCGAAATCCTGCAAACGAGCCGAGAAGATTGATGGATTACTGCGCTGTTTGGCGTTCCGGGTTGCAGGTTTGCACCGCTCTTCCGACTAAAAGAGCCGCTCACGAAGGAGATGGCAAATGAAGGTCGGTGTTCCCAAGGAAATCAAGACCCACGAATATCGCGTGGGCCTGACGCCCGGAGCCGTCCGCGAGTATGTCGCCGCCGGCCACAGTGTAGCGGTCGAGACAAATGCAGGGGCTGGCATTGGCGCCACCGACGAAGACTATCGCAAAGCTGGTGCAATACTCCTGGGCTCCGCTAGCGAGGTATTCGGGTCAAGCGAGATGATCGTAAAGGTCAAGGAGCCCCAGCCTTCCGAATGGACCCAGCTTCGAGAGAATCAGATTCTGTTCACATACTTGCACTTGGCGCCGGACGCTGAGCAGGCCAAGGGGCTTTTGAAATCCGGATGTACTGCAATCGCCTACGAAACGGTGACAGATGTATATGGCGGACTTCCACTACTTGCGCCGATGAGTGAGGTTGCAGGTAGGCTTTCGATTGAAGCAGCCGGTGCAGCCCTGAAGCGGTATGCAGGTGGTCGGGGGCTGTTGATCGGCGGCGTGCCGGGTGTTCAGCCGGCGCGCATCGTGGTGATCGGAGGCGGCGTTGTCGGTACCCATGCCGCCCGCATCGCCGTTGGCTTGGGAGCAGAGGTTACAATGCTTGACCGGTCGATTGCTCGCCTGCGCGTGCTGGATGAGCTGTTCGGTGGCAGAGTTCGTACCAGGTTTTCGACGATAGATGCTGTTGAGGAAGAGGTATTTGCCGCGGACGTCGTGGTCGGGGCGGTGCTCGTTCCTGGAGCGAGCGCGCCTAGGCTGGTTACTCGCAAGATGTTGAGCTCGATGCGAAAGGGGGCCGTCATCGTTGACGTTGCGATCGATCAGGGTGGGTGCTTCGAGACATCTCGTCCGACGACACACGCCGAACCAACCTATGAGCTAGATGGAGTAATTCATTACTGCGTCGCCAACATGCCCGGGGCTGTCCCGCTCACCTCCAGCCACGCACTGAATAACGCCACACTGCCGTTTGGACTGGCTCTCGCCAACAAGGGATTTGCAGCCGTCCTCGAGAACCAGCATCTGCGAGCGGGCCTCAACGTCTATCGTGGCCGGTTAACGTACAAGGCCGTGGCCGAAAGTCTTGGCCTGCCATACTCACCGATCGATCAGGCTGCGGCCTGATCCCCGAGGCCTCCCATGGGGGCATTTCCTCCCTGACTTGGCGGGCCACTCCTTCGGGGGTGGCCCCTTTTTCAGAACCCTGTGCGGTTCGGCAGGAGAAGTTGACTAGAGCCAGGGAGCGCAATCGAGCGCCTCTACCGGCTGAGAAAAAGCGCCGCCGTCCGCGGGGCGCTTCTGGTAAGTTAATCCTTTGCTCTTTTCAGCTACCGGGCCGCCTCGCTCCTGCGGGAGTTCGTGGTATGTGTCCCGAGCAGGTCGGAACTGGGTTGATGCCATCTCTGCAGCGGGGCCCACATCTTCCCTGCAACTAGCGCATTGCGCCATGCTCGTGCTTGCTCTCTAAGTCCTTGGCCGCAGCGCGATCGGGCGCGTCTTCCTTCCAGCGTACGGATCCGAACGGGCGCTCGAGCATGCGCCGCACACGCACAGGCTCTGGACCGATGTGGAAGGCCGTTGCCCGCTGGTCCAGCGCGCGCTCCGATTTAGTCGCGCGGTTGCGCTGGCGCAAATAATCGAGCCACGTTGGACAGTGATAACGCTCTGTCCACAGTTCCGGATCTGCAATATCTCGGGCGATCGACCAGCCATAGGCTCCGTTACGCTGGCGGAAGAGTTGAATGTCTTGCATTAAATTATGGAAAGAGCGGGCGTTCTCCTGCCCGACCCGATATTCTATCTCTACGACGAGCGGTCCACTGCGTCCGCTCAGTGCCAGACGCACTTTCGGATCGTCGAGCATCTCAGGTTCTTCGCCCCGTGCGCTGACGCGTGGCATGGGCAACCAAAACCCGAGCAGCGGAGAGACGGCCAGCAAAGCGGCCGCCAATAGGAGCGCAACATTTACTCCGGCGATGTCAGTCACATGGCCCCACGCCCAGCTTCCGACGGCGATCCCGCCGGAACTGGCCGCCTGGTAGGCCGCAAGCGCTCGCCCTGTCACCCAGCGCGGCGCTGACAATTGCACGCCAATGCTGAAAAGTACCCACGCCATCATCCATACCGCCCCAGCCAAAACCAGCGCGACGGCCGTCAGAAGTGGTTCGCGGCTTATCGCTACCGCCACAAGAGCACCGCCCATCGAAAGGGCGCAGGCCCGAATGGCGGCCTCCCCCGTCATACGCTTGCGTACCTCTGTGACGCTGAGCGCACCGATCACGGCGCCCAGACCAAAGGCACTGAGAATAATGCCATAGGTTTCGGCACCTCCGTGCAGGAGATCGCGGGCGACCAGCGGCATCAGAGCAATGATTGCGCCCCCGAACAAGCCCATGGCCATGGCGCGAATCAGCACAATCTTAATCGATGGCGCATTCATGATGTAGCGAACGCCCGAAACGATAGCGCGATGGAGGCTTTCGGGTGGCACACGCGATGGCTCAGGGGCGCGCTTCCACAGAAATAGAGCAAACATCAATGGCAGATACAACAGGGCGTTGATAGCAAATGCGGCCACTATGCCGGCGGCTGCCACGACAATCCCTCCGAGCGCAGGTCCAACGCTTCGCGCGAGGTTGTAGCTGATGCCGTTTAATGCTATCGCCGCAGGCAAAGCGTCAGAGGGGACTTGCTCGCTTACGGAGGACTGCCAAGCGGGATCCAATAGCGCCACAGCGGTACCTACCAGAAAGCACAGTGCCAGCAAAAGATTTGGCGTCACGAGATCCAGCCAAGCGAGCGTGGTCAACGCAGTCGCGCCCGTCAACGCGATCCCAAGCGAATACAGGATAATCCTGCGCCGGTCATACATGTCGGCAATCGCTCCAGCCGGCATCGAGATTAGCATAACCGGCAGCATCAGCGCGGTCTGTACAAGTGCCACCATGTCCGCTGACGATGTCATCTGCATCATCGCCCAAGCTGCGCCGACTCCCCGGATCAAAGCGCCAAGATTGGACAGCAAACTTGCGAGCCAAATACGACGGAAGGTGGCATGTCGGAATGGCGCGGTGATACCGTCGGCGTTGAACGTCCGGGGCTTGGGCATGTCCGTCATATCGTTTTTGGCTTACCTCCTAGGCGTCCAGACTAAAATGACTCACTATCTCCCAGCGTCCGGACGCCTGTGGTGAAGAGCGTTTTGAAACGCGTCTGCCCCGCGCACAGTCTAAATCGTCGATGCTGGCTTTTCGAGATGTGCCGGGAATTGACTTGTTCCTAGCGCGCGCGCGAAGCGCCGCTTCTCGAAGCAGCGGGCCAAAAGGCGGCGATCCGCCGCGTCTTAGTAACTTGATAGAGGTAGAAGCATCACTCAGTCGATGGGACGCGGGGGCTCGAATCGCCTGAATAGAATTCACCGCTGTGATATCTGACATAACTCGCTCACCGGCGATGATTCAGCAACTGATACCGGTCACGTACCGCGTCAATATTGAAGATAGTCAGACGAGGTGGGGTTCTTCAGCCAACCCTCAGACGAACCTCCTGAGACCGGAGTCACCGCACATCGGCTCGTCTCGCCAGAGAGCAAAATTCGCGCGACCGAGCGATAGAAGGTTTGTTGTCTCGGTCTTGTTTTGACGAATGGTCGGATAAGCACTTTCTCGCCTCAAGCATCGACTGCAAAGGAGAATAAACAGATGAAAGCGGCGATTTTGCGCGTTATGTGCAAGTAAGCGATGAAAAAGAGCGCGAACGCAGACTCGGGGAGTGAGGATGCGATCACTGTTCGGCTGGCGGCACTCATTGGGACCACAACAGCCGATCTTGAATCGGTCCATTACGGTCATCCTCTTCACGTCGCCAGCATCGGGCGCACTGGAGCGGAGCACCCCGATGTCGCATCCGCGTGTCTTGTGTCGGCCGTACCAATAGAATGAGCGGAGCGGTCGACGAACACCAATTACGGTTTGCTTCTCATCCCGCGCAAAAAAGTCGGAGCGAGATTGTCAACGAAGCATTGAGCCGCCATCGAGGCATTTGTTCCCCGACCGAATAGAGCCGGGCCGGAGTTATCAATGCCACTCGGACGCGAGGGTAGATCAAAAATTAGCAACAGATCCCACGTGGTAAGATCGAACAGATCGAGCGCAGTCAAAAGCAGCCGATGGCAGAGGGAGATCGGGCGAGCATTCAGCGGTACAATAAGGTGGTCATACAAGTTCCAACGCACGGACATCTTAATCATAGCGCAGGTCAACATTGCACCTTGGATCGAAATGCCAACATTTCGAGAAAACGCTTGCCAGCTCGATGCGCGGGAACGCGCAATAGCGCAGCGGCGCGATGATACCCTTGACGCCGAATTCTCCGGCTGGACGGCTTAGTCCATCGGTCCATCGTTGCTTGCGACGATCGATCGTTAGGATTCTCGAAGCTTGATCTCTGACAACTGGGAACGCGATTTCAGCCCTGTTCCGACTACAGCGTGAAGGCATTGGGGTCGATAGCCTGTATTTCCGAGCTAGTTCGCGCGTTCTTCTGGGGGAATGCTGTCACGGCTTCATCGACGGCGGCGCAGACCGCATCGACAGTTCGGGCGGCGCTCCTCGGAGCAGACGTTTAAGCTTGGGAAGACCCATTCAATCGGGTTGTTCGGGTTGGGCGAGTAGTTTGGCAGGAAAAACAGTTTGGCGTCGGCTGATCGCATGAGCTGGCGCCCGAGTTTGCTTTTCGGCTGCCCAGAGCGTCCGTGACCACGATATCGCCGGGCCGAAGCGCCGGCAGAAGAACCTTCTCGATGCAAGTCCGAACGCTCGCGCCATCGATTGATCCCTCGATGAACCATAGCACGTCAATCACAGAGCGGCCAGGAAGGTCGCAGGCGAACGTCAGCGAAGCGGCTCGCGGCTTTGAGTTTTGTTGGAGCTCCAAACAATGATAGTCAACAAGAGTGGTGGAATGAGAATGCGAAATTTGTCGCGTTCTATGCGAGTGAACGAAGGGAACGAGCGCAGATGTTGGTGATGGTCGAGAGGCACCAGAGCTTGTCCTGTCACTCCTCGTCGGGAATTTCCACAGGAATCGCAAAACCCGACTTCACGCGGTCTATCACCACCATCGTCTTAAACCCTTTGATATCCGAGTTCTCATAGAAGAAGCGGCGGGTGAATTGCTCGTAATCTTCCATCGTGCGCGAGGTGACGTATAGGACGAAATCGGCGTCGCCAGTGATGTAAAATCCATTGACGACTTCAGCCGAGCCTTTGATGGCCTTCTTGAACTTGTCGATGATGTCCGAGCGCTCACGTTCTAAAGTCACCATAACCAGCATCTGTATGGGCCTTCCCACCGCTTTCGCCGAAACGATCGACACGTCGGCCTCGATGACACCTTCCGAACGAAGTCTCTTCAGTCGTCGTTGACACGCGGTAGCAGAAAGACCAGCCATTTCGCCGATCACCTCTGAAGTCAGACGGTTATTTTTTTGGACGATCTCAAGGATGCGGGCGTCCGTTCTGTCGTATTGCATTATCGCGGCTCCGGGTGAATTTCGTCGCAGAATGCCGCGGCGGTGCAGGAAACACAACGATCCCCGGCAAAATGCGATGCAAATCGGTTGGTAACATTAGTATCCTGAATGCTTGGTGGATTTCAACAAGCGACCGCGTAGGACTTTACAGATGGCCTTTCAAGCTGCCCGGACCATTCATCCGCAGATGGTCGGGATCGCTGCAACATGCCTTCGGAGGCTGCGTCGCCGCGACTTTGTTGCGGGGGCCGCGCTCGTTGATGGTCGCTGGATTACGGGCAACCAAAGAGACGTCGTGATGGATCCCGCCACGGGCGAGGTTATTGCGGACGTTGCTCGTTGCAGTAGCGCGGACATGACGCTCGCAATTGACGCGGCTGAGCGAGCCTTTCCGGCTTGGCGAAGCTTATTGCCGGCAAAGCGCGGAGCTATTCTCAGAGGTTGGGCGTCATTGATGCGCGACCATTCAGAAGACCTTGCCACGTTGGTGGCAAGCGAGCAGGGCAAGCCGCTGGCGGAAGCGCGTTACGAGGTTGAGTACGGTGCTGCATTCCTCGAGTGGTTCGCCGCAGAAGGGGATCGTGCATACGGAGAGACGATTCCGAGTCATAAGGCTGACAGTCTGCTTCAGGTGCGGATGCAGCCGATCGGGATCGCGGCAGCGGTAACTCCGTGGAACTTCCCCATCGCGATGATCACACGGAAGGCGGGCGCCGCTCTTGCGGCAGGCTGTCCGATCATCGTGAAGCCCGCGCCGGAGACGCCGCTGTCCGCTATTGCCCTGGCCAGATTGGCGGAAGAGGCCGGCCTTCCCGTCGGCGTGTTTCAAACGCTGGTGGGCGAGCCCATCGAACTATCAACGCCTCTGTTGCGCGACACCAGAATACGAGCCCTCTCGTTTACGGGGTCTACTCAGGTCGGCCGCTTGCTTCTGGAGGGTTCGGCCCAGACCATCAAGAAAGTCTCGCTCGAGCTCGGAGGACATGCTCCCTTCCTGATCTTTGATGACGTTGACCTCGAGAAGGCCGTGAAAGGTGTGATGGCGGCGAAGTTCGCGACTTCGGGTCAAGACTGTCTCGCGGCAAATCGCATTTACGTTCAAAGGGGTATCCACGATCCGTTCGTGGAAACGCTTAGTGCGGCAATGGCTAAGCTCAAGGTCGGCCACGGCTTGAATCCTGGTACCGATATCGGGCCAATGACGAAGCTTTCGGTAGCCGAGAAGTGCCGGGCGCAAATCGTCGATGCGGTCGGAAAGGGCGCGCAAGTCATCACCGCGAAGAAAGATGACAGTTTGGGCCCGAACTTCGTTCTTCCGACTCTGCTCACTCAAGTCACCGACGACATGCTCATCGCGCGTGAAGAAACGTTTGGGCCGGTAGCTGCGGTATTAGCTTTCGACTCGGAAGAAGAGGCCATCACTCGAGCCAATTCGAGCGAAATGGGCTTGGCCGGGTACGTGTACACCGACAACCTGCGTCGAGCGCTCCGGCTCTCTGAGAGAATGGAGTGCGGCATGCTCGGTATCAACACTGCTTCCTTTACAGGTCCGCCCATTCCGTTCGGTGGATGGAAGCAGTCAGGACTGGGACGCGAAGGCTCTCGGCACGGTCTATCGGAATACATGGAACTGAAGTACGTGTGCTTCGGCGACTTGGCGGCTTAGGAGGAAATGAATGAACAAGATAAAGACTATCGCTGAACAAGATCGCTCGACTGTTCTCCATCCTTTCACTCAGCTCAAAGACTTCGCCACCGGTAAGATCGGTGATCCGACGATCGTCACTGGAGGAAAAGGTATCCGCATCGAAGATGCGCAGGGACACAGTTATATCGACGGCTTTGCGGGACTCTACTGCGTAAACATCGGATACGGCCGGACCGAAGTGGCTGAAGCCATTGCGCGACAGGCTTACCAACTCGCCTACTACCATACGTATGCGGCGCACACCACCGAGGAGCTCGCCACTTTGTCGCACCGTCTCGTGCGAATGGCCCCCGGTAAGCCCAGCAAGGTATTCTACGGTCTGTCGGGATCGGATGCGAACGAAACCCAGGCGAAGCTTGTCTGGTATTACAACAACCTTCGTGGCCAGCCTAAGAAGAAAAAGATCATCTCACGCGAGCGGGGCTATCACGGTTGCTCAGTTATCTCTGGCTCAATGACCGGCATGTCGTTTTACCACGATCATATGGATCTTCCCTTTCCGGGTATTGTGCATACGGGCGCGCCGCACCACTACTGGGGAGCCGAGCCGGGCGAGCCGGAAGAGTCGTTTTCTCGTCGGCGGGCGGCGGAGCTTGAAGAGCTAATCGTTAGGGAAGGTCCAGAAACGATCGGCGCGTTTATTGCCGAGCCCGTGCTTGGTACGGGCGGGATCACGCCCCCGCCCGCCGGCTACTGGCGCGAGGTTCAGTCCGTGCTTAGGCGCTATGATGTTCTTCTGATCGCAGATGAGGTTATTTGCGGTTTCGGTCGAACCGGCGCTGATTTCGGCAGCACGCTTTACGAGATGGAACCGGATCTGGTCACGGTCGCAAAAGGCCTGACGTCCGGCTACGTCCCGCTCTCGGCTGCCATTATCGGCGAGAAAGTATATGCCGTCATGGAAGAGGCGGCGGATCGGGTCGGAGCATTTTCTCACGGCTACACCTATTCCGGCCATCCCATTGCGGCGGCTGCTGCCAATGCGGTCCTTGATATCGTCGAGCGGGAGCGTCTCAGCGACCGCGCCAAGACCGTCGGCGCGCATTTCCAGAAGCGGCTCAAGGAAAAATTTGCACAGTTGGAGATCGTAGGCGAAGTTCGCGGTGTAGGCTTGCTCGGCGCGGTAGAGTTTGTTGCCGACCGTCAGACAAAGCGCCGATTTGATCCAGAACTCAAGGTGGGAGCGCGGATCTCCAAGGCTGCTCGCGATCGAGGGCTCATTGCACGAGCTATGCCACACGGAGACATCCTTGGATTTGCTCCTCCTCTGGTGGTATCTGAAGCTGAAATCGATGAGATCGTTGATCTGGCTTACAAGGCTACCAAGCAAGTGATGGATGAGCTCGCGAAGTAAGCCGGCTCGCAACTAGAAAATGTGCTCCTATGTGGAGCCTCGCTGTCTGTTCGTTCTTGGACAGGCAGGTCGGCCAGCGTCACATAGCCATGCGCGTTGTGCCATCAGTGTTGTTCTTGCTGAGGCACTCGCGCGGTTGGCGGTCAAGACGAAGCTCGTCCCCCTCGCTACCGCATATCGGTAAGCTCTCAAACTCAGCCGGCGCCACTCGGCGAAAGCACCCTGCGAAAATATGCAGGTTATCGCTATCAGGCGCAGAATTTCGAGTTTGCAGAGGGCTAGATCGCGGAACTTCGACTTTAGTCGTCCCGTAATGTTTTTAAAATTAGGATGAGCAGAAGCCAAAGTTGACTTCTTTGCCAATGCAGTTGCTGCGGCTCCTGTCCTCTCCATGTGGAATTAAATGGCTGACGAACCTCGCGCGAGTGGGGCCCAGCTCCGAGGGGGATCGATTGCATGGAGTACATCACTCGCTGTCATAAAGGGGCGGATCTTTCGTCAGTAAGGCGACGTGCCGCAGCCTTTCTAGACAGCGTAACTGGAGCGCAAGACCAGGGATCTACAACTCGCCAGAGCTGGATTACCAAGTGGACAACACTCGGCGATGAACAATGTATCATCGGTGATTTGAAGGCAAGCCAAGGCGACAGCAACGAAGCGGCGGAGGCGCGACTTTGTGCGCTAACAGCATTTGAGGTGGCCAGGCGACTGCTTCATGAGAACGAGCCTCAATGCGGAGAAGTGACAGCGAGGATTGAGGCTGGAATTCAATGCCTTGAAGTGGCCCTGGCGAAAGTCGAGCGAGTAACAATCGAAAGCTGGGGCTATACCGAACTTCTGGCCTATTATGTTCCTGCGGGCAATCATGCCCTACCTGCACCCGCGGTCATTTGCATCAGCATGGAAGATGAATCAGAAGCCACGTTGCTTGCAAGACTTCTGCCCGCGGTGACCGATCGAGGCATGTCGCTCCTGGTCCTATCTCACCGAGATGTCTCCCATCCCGCGCGGGGCCTTTCGCAAACCTTGTTGTCATCCTGCTTGGACTACCTCTCTGGACGCCCAGACGTCGACGCCGCTCGGATCGGCGTCTATGGAGAGGGACTTTCGGCTGCTTTGGCTACTGACTTCGCGGCCTCTGACCGCCGCCTAGTTGCGGCGGTTTGCGATGGCGGCCTTTGGAATTGGGCACGCATGCAGGCGTCTGTCGCCTGGATGACTAGAGCTGCAGACGCGCGGGAGGAGGGGAGCGTCACGGCACGGCGTACGCAATTGATCCGACGATTGAGATGCCCAGTTCTCGTAGTCACGGGAGGGCGGGGCGCTGTTAGCGTCTCGGAAGCGATGAAACTACAGATCGAATGTATTGAGGAGCGCATTGATCTGGATCTGACCATGGCCCGGATGATTAAAAGCTCAGGTGGATGCATCGAAAACTTCGTGACTTCCGACGATTGCATCTTCGGTTGGTTAAACCAGAAGCTCGCCTTCAGTGCAGCTCTGCCAGCACAACCAAACGATCTGCCGCAGATCAGTTCACACGTTCTTGGTCACTAATTGGGAAAGCGTACCGACAGGCCCCCAGACAAGGGCACCAGCCGAAGGCGCGCAGCGAATCACAGAGCTCGTTTACTTCGCAACGTGATCCGCTTGCCGCATCCCTTTCGGTCGCGTGGCAGCCCTTTTCAACTTCGCGGCTCCCTTCCGATGCGGACGCCTTTGATTGCTTCACGCGGCACGAAATCCGCATGAAAACATCGCGGTTCGGCTTGTTCGTGCAGTATTTAGGCTTGGAGGAGTGTTTCATCGCCGGTTCTCGTGGCAACCTTCCCCTATTCTGAGCAGAACTTTTGCATATGCTGCATCGGTGGACGTAGGCAATGGGCATCCTTCGCAAATCGACCACTACCTTACAGTTTGTTCAACTAACACGTGTGTTCCCGACGTTATTTGCCCTAGTCGGGCTAGGCAAGCGCTTTCGGAGCCCACTTCGATCGAGGTTAGGTTCACTCCTCGGCCGGACTGTTGCCTTGTCGCGGCGTTCACGGAACGAGACCAGGAAGGGGAAGCTATGAGCGACTTATTCAAACATCAACCGTCCGGCTTTAGCCGCCGGAGCATGCTTCGTGCTGCCGCCGCCGCAATGGCTATTCCCGCGCTCGCGCGATCGACAGTTGCCTTTGCGCAGGACAAGCTTGCCGGTAGTGGTCAAGTCATCGCGTTCTCCTGGGGCGGTCTGTTTACTAAAGGCATTCGGAAAAACGTCTACGAGCCTTTTACCGAAGCAACCGGCATCAAGGTGGTCGACGTCGTTGCCGATGTCGCCGAGCCTCAGGTTAAGGCGATGAACCAAGCCGGCCGTGTTGATTGGGATACGGCCTTCATACAGGCGTCGACCCTTCCATCGATGGACGAAGCGGGCATGTTCGTCCCGATCAATTATAGCCTTTGGGACGCTGAATCCATAAAGGGGACTGAGGAATCGGTTCGTCTCAAAAGCGCAGTCCCAGTGATCGCATCGGCCATGACGTTGGCCTATGATAAGCGCGCACTTGGAAACAATGGTCCAAAAAGCTGGGGCGATTTCTGGAACGTCAAGGCGTTTCCTGGCCCCCGCGGTCTCACTCAGTTGCCGGCAAATGCAAAAAACAACATCGTGTTCGCGTTGCTGGCCGATGGGGTGCCGAAATCTGACATCTGGCCGCTCACGGACGACAAGATCGACAGGGCCCTTAAGAAGTTCGACGAAATCAGGCCGCACATCAGCAAATGGTGGAGTGCGGGGAGCGAGGCGCCTCAATTGCTTCTCAATAGGGAGATCGCAATATCGAGTTGCTTCGACGGCCGCGCGATCAGCGCAATTCGTCAGGGTGCCCCTATTCAGATGATTTGGGACGGGGCATACGTGAACTACACCTATTGGACAGTTCTGAAGGGTGGCCCGAACAGCGAAAACGCGCAGAAGCTGATTGCATTCGTAAATCGAGCGGCAGTTGCTGCCGAGTTCACCATAGGAACGGGGTATCCCGGCCCGAACATAAATCAGCTCGACCATCTGCCTTCTGATCAGGTCCCCTTGCTCAGCATCAATCCTGAAAATTCCTCCAAGGTGATCCACGAGGACTCTGCTTGGCTTGCGGCCAAGCGTCCCGACGGCAAAACCAATCTCGAGCACATCGGAGACCGGTGGCTGGCATGGCGCGTACAGTGATCCTGCCGACAGGCAACGTCCCGTCAGAGTCGTCGGCGGTCGCGCACTCGGTCGGACCCACGCCATGGGCTTGGCTCCTGCTGCCGGGCGGTATCTTCCTTGCGCTGCTCTTTCTCGTGCCGCTCGCCGGGCTCCTGATGCTTTCCCTCGGAATGCCCAATTGGACGTTCGCGCGCTTTGTAAGAATCGGTGGGGATCCGGTCTACCTGGCCGTATTGCGCACTACGTTGCAGATAAGCGCATCAGTCACCGCGCTCGCCTTGGTGCTTGGCTATCCCATGGCCTACTCGTTGACGACGAGCAAATCATCGAGCTTGCGCACATTCCTTCTCATCGCGGTTGTGTTGCCGTACTTCACCAGCGTATTGGTGCGCACCTTCGCGTGGATCGTTCTCCTGGGGCGCGGCGGGATTATCAATGATCTCCTGCTCAAATTAGGCCTCATCTCGCAGCCGATTTCAATGCTCTACAACCGCGCAAGCGTGATCATTGGCATGACCCAGATAGTTTTGCCGCTCATGATCCTTCCTATGTACACCGTCATGTCGAGCATTGATGAAAAGCTGCTGCGTGCCGCCAGAGCCAACGGTGCGAGCCCGATTGCGGCGTTTCTGACGGTGTTCCTGCCGCTCAGCTTGCCGGGCGTCATGGCCGCAGTGCTGCTCGTGTTTGTCAACTGCCTTGGCTTTTACATCACGCCGGCACTGCTCGGCAGCTTGTCCGATTTCACGATCACGATGCAGATCTATAGCGAGGTGGTTGATCATCTTAACTGGGGCTCCGGATCCGCGCTGTCCATCGTACTTCTGGTCTCGGTGCTGGCGACGCTGTGGATTGGATCCCGCTTCTTTCCAATCAATAAGCTTTTGGGATTGTCCGACGAGAAAACCGGTCAAGATGCCGTTGCCAGTCCCCGCACGCGAAAGCAGTGGCTGATGCATCTTGGGTCTGCGGCTAACGTTCTCGACCGCTGGCTGCCCTCTCTGGGCGGCTATGGCGTATCCATCGTTTCGTCCCTCCTAGGAACGCTTCTTCTCCTACCGATACTGGTCGTGGCATATCTCTCGTTCAGTTCGTCCGCCTTTTTCGAGTTCCCCGCGCCTGGTTATTCGCTCCACAACTACCAAGCGTACATCTCCGATTCTGGTTGGATAAATGCGACATTTACAAGCATACGCGTCGCACTGATGGCGACCTCCATGGCAATGGCACTCGGCGCGACGCTTGCTTTCGGTCTTGCGCGCGGCCGCATACCTGGTCGCGGAGCAATGGTTGCTCTCGTGCTTTCCCCTATCATCCTGCCGACCATCGTGGTGGCGATTGCCACCTATTTCGTGCTGGCTCGGGTAGGCCTTCAGGGCACCGAGTTCGGGCTGGCGCTTGGGGAAGCCGTCTACTCGATCCCCTACGTAGTGGTCCTTATTGTCGCTAATCTTCGTGACCTCAACCCGGCGTATGAGCGGGCGGCTCGTAGCCTTGGCGCAGGGCCCGGGGCCACATTCCGCACGATCACTATTCCACTGATTACGCCAGCCTTTATCGTGGCCGCATTTTTTGCTTTTCTGCACTCCTTCGATGATGTCGTGTACGTGCTGTTCCTGGGCATCGGAGTGATCACCACTCTGCCTATGCTTATGTGGCAAAGCATCTCGCAAGGCGTCGATCCCACCATTTCGGCGGTGGCCACTCTGCAGGTGTTGCTGGCCGCGGCTGTCATCATCGTGAGTGCCTGGCTGCGGCGCAGAAAAAGTGTCTGAAGTACGAGAGCACGCTAACAGGCGAACAGAGCACCAATTGGAGCCCAAATGCTGATGAAAGCCGGGTTGACCAGCGCTGATGTGAAGACCGGTGGGATTGTGCTGCATAGCCTGCACAAACGGTACGGCCGCGCAACAGCCGTTGATAGTGTCAGCCTTACGATATCGCCCGGAGAGTTCGTCTCATTGCTGGGCCCGAGCGGATCGGGAAAGACGACAACTCTGATGATGATCGCTGGTTTCGAGTTGCCGGACAGCGGTCAGATCTTGTTGGATGACAAGGATATCACGCGACTGCCGCCCCACCGTCGCGAACTCGGCGTGATCTTCCAGAACTATGCCCTGTTCCCGCACATGACGGTCGCCGAGAATGTCGCATATCCGCTTCGGATGCGACGTATGCCTAAGGCGGAGATCGAAACCCGCGTGCATCGCGTCCTTGACCAGGTGCACCTCACTGCCCTGGCCTCACGATACCCTCACCAAATGTCCGGCGGTCAACAGCAGAGAGTGGCGATTGCCAGAGCAATGGTTTTCGAACCACCTGTCCTGCTTCTCGACGAACCTCTCGGTGCGCTGGATAGAAAGTTGCGCCAGCATCTCAGGAACGAGATCAAGACCTTGCATAAGGAAGTCGGCAAGACGATGATCTATGTCACCCATGATCAGGATGAGGCTCTTGCCATGTCCGATCGGATAGCGGTGATGCATGAGGGGCGGATACGGCAGGTTTCCGCACCGCAGGATATATATCGCAGGCCCGCCGATTTGTTTGTTGCCAGTTTTGTGGGTGAGGTAAATCTCATCCCCGTCAAGCTCAGGTCCGGCGTCCTTCAGGGGCCTGGCGGTGAGGACTTGGCTGCCGCGCGTCGGCCCGAGGCGGATATGGATGCCACGCTTTGTGTGCGACCCGAACATTTGCGCCTCGACAAAGCCGTCGGAAATCCACGTGGAGTTCAGGGGCGTATTGTCGACATGACATTCATTGGTGATGCGACCATCGTCGAATTTCGCACGGAGTATGGATTGCAGCTGACGTCGAAGGTGCTCAACGTCTCAGCTGAAACACTGCCCGGGATCGGCGATGCGTGTGTCGCCTCTTGGGTCGCGAACGACGCAAGCGTTCTGAAGGAGTAGCTTGTCGACGTCGCTTTGCGAGGTCGACTAGAAATGCGTGGCGTCGCCCCCCGAGTACCCTGAACACTGCGTGACAAGCGACAACAAACGTGCGGCAGCCGGCTAAAATTGTCGCGTTTCGGAGATCAATATGGTCGATAAAGTTCCAGCACTTACTGTGCTCCTCAACCATCCTGCTGCCGAAACATACGCAGGACTCATCGGGGAGCGTTTCCCGCAGGTTCGCGCAATCAGCGCGCCCGATCCCGAACGGCTGGAGCGTTACATAGGTGAGGCAGATGCACTGCTCGCGTCTCGCTTCCCTGTAGAGCTGTTCAATAAGGCGAAGAAATTGCGCTGGTTTCAATGCACTAACGCCGGTGTTGATTCCATCTTGCCCATTCGCGATCGAGCGGGTCACATCGCCGTCACCAATGCACGCGGAATTCACGGTGACATCATCACGGACTTTGTGATGGCCGGCGTAACGATGCTGCACTGGGATTTCCGGAGGTTCTTACAAGAGCAGGCCGAACGAAAGTGGAACCCGCGTTATGTGGCGCCCCTAGCTGAGAAGACGCTCGGAGTAGTCGGACTGGGCTCCATCGGAGCGACCATCGCGCGTCGCGCCAAGAGCGCTGGAATGACAGTCGTAGGCTCGAAACGGGATATTTCCATAGCAGTCGAGGGTGTCGACCACCTGTTTGCCTCCGACAGGCTCGCAGAGTTGCTTCCGCTGTGCGACTTTGTGGTTCTGGCTGTGCCCGCGACCGCGGACACAATCGGGCTCATCGGCGCAGCGGAGTTCGCGCGCATGCGAGGTGATGCCTTTCTCGTTAACATCGCCCGAGGTAACGTCGTGGTGGAGGCAGACTTGATCAAGGCTCTTCAGACGCGAGAAATCGCCGGAGCTATGCTCGACGTCTTCGAGCACGAACCGCTGTCCCAGGACAGCCCGCTATGGGATATGCCAAACGTGATTGCGACGCCTCATGTGGCGGGAAGTCCAACGAACTATACAGAGCGGGTGTTCTCTATCTTTGGCGACAACATTGGCCACTTCCTGAAGAACGAGCCGATGAGGAACGCCGTGGACATGAGGCGCGGCTATTAAGGGACGCGGGATAAGGAGAAGCGGTGCAACCCGACTGTTGAGCCGCCCGATTTCAGTGGCTGTGTGTGCGAAGCGTATGCTGATGCCGCCGCAGGCTCGTCCGTCAGCATTGAGCGCGCCTCGGAGTGGCCTGAGCAGACAGTCAGGCCAGAAGATCCCAGTGCTCTACTTTATCGGTGCAGTGGCACAGGCGGTCGACTTGCCGGCTGAATCATTGTTTTTGAGCGCTGCATTTTCCGCAATTTGCATTGCCGACAGCTGTAATGTCGGCGCCGCTTACGAAGGTAACGGTCATGACTCTCAGCAGGACTCCCGCAGCGCCGCTTCTGCCCGAGTTGATCGGGAAATTCCGCAAGATCGTCGGCGAGAGGCACGCCATCACCGACGCGGCCGACATCGAGGCGTATGTCACCGAGGAGCGCAACCTTTTCCACGGCCGCTCGCCGCTGGTGCTGCGCCCCGGCTCGACCGCGGAGGTCGCCGCAATCTGCAAGCTCGCCTCCGCGCACAGAATCGCGCTGGTGCCGCAGGGCGGCAACACCGGGCTCGTCGGCGGCCAGACGCCGCACAATGGCGAGGTGGTGGTGTCGCTGCGGCGGCTCGACAAGATCCGTGAGATCGACACTGCGTCGAACACCATGACCTGCGAGGCCGGCGTGGTGCTGCAGATCGCGCAGCAGAAGGCCGCGGACGTCGACCGGCTGTTTCCGCTCTCGCTCGGCGCGGAAGGGAGCTGCACCATCGGCGGCAATCTCTCGACCAATGCCGGCGGCACGGCCGCGCTCGCCTATGGCGTCGCGCGCGAGATGGCGCTGGGGCTCGAGGTGGTGCTGGCGGACGGGCGCGTGCTCAACGTGCTCTCCAAGCTGAAGAAGGACAACACCGGCTACAATCTGCACAACCTCTTCATCGGCGCCGAAGGCACGCTCGGCATCATCACCGCGGCGACGCTAAAACTGTTTCCGAAGCCGCGGTCGATCGAGACCGCCTTCGTCGGGCTGAAGTCGCCGGACGCCGCGCTGAAGCTGCTGGCAATCGCGCAAAGCGAGGCCGCCAATGCGCTGACGAGTTTCGAGCTGCTCTCGGAGATGGCGGTCGATTTCTCGATCCGCCACGGCATCGACGTGCGCGATCCGCTCGCGCAAAAGCATGCTTGGTACGTGCTGATGGAATTGTCGTCCCCCGGCGACGACGCCCGCACGCCGCTCGAAACCATCCTCGGCCGCGCCATGGAGGACGAGATCGTCGACGACGCGGTGATCGCGGCCAATCTGACCCAGCGCGCCGGCTTCTGGAAGCTGCGCGATGAGATGTCGTCGGCACAGAAGCCGGAGGGCGGCTCGATCAAGCACGACATCTCGGTGCCGGTGGCCACCGTGTCGGCCTTCATCGGGGAGGCCAATGAAGCCGTGGTGAAACTGATCCCCGGCGCGCGGCCGGTGCCGTTCGGCCATCTCGGCGACGGCAATCTGCACTACAATGTCAGCCAGCCCGTCGGCGCCAACACCGCGGATTATCTGGCGCGCTGGCACGAGATGAACGCGGTCGTGTTCGCCATCGTGCTGCGCATGGGCGGCTCGATCTCGGCGGAGCACGGCATCGGCGTGCTCAAGCGCGACGAGCTGCCCGACGTGAAGGACAAGACCGCGATCGAGCTGATGCGACAGCTCAAGGCGATGCTCGATCCGCTTGGCATCATGAACCCGGGCAAAATGCTGTGAACGCTCCTGTCTCGTCGAGCCGGCACTCGTTCGACCGCAGACACAGTCGTCGGTCTGGTCGTGGCGTTGTGGTCAGGAATCGAAGAATAGCTGCGGACAAAATCTCGAGTTGCCGCTGCCCATAACCAAACATGGCTGCATTCGCTGTTCTCAGCGGAAGTGTAATGATCGCCGCAGTACGGCAAGAGCCTGAGAGCCACGGCTTGGCAGAAATCCGCCCAAGAGGTGCGCCTTGAGGCTGGATTAGGGCGCCGGCATGCGATTTATCGCACAAATCAGTCTTTCGGCGTTCGCTACATTTAGCCATGAGTTCGCTACAGGCGCCGTCAACAGAGCTGTTTCTCAGCCGAATTCAGCGCGCGCCCCGACCGCTGCTCGAAGTTGAACGTCGTAAATGAAAACAATGCCTGTCAGGCGACAAGCGCAGATACGTCCACCGGAGCCTCACAATGCGAACCATCCCAGAGATAAAGGCCGCGGAGGGAGAGACGAGGGCATTGCGACGCTGGTTCCATGCTCATCCGGAGTTGGCTTTCGAGGAGACCGAAACGTCGGATCTCATTGCCAAAACATTGAAAGAATATGGCGTCGAGGTGCACCGTGGCCTCGGTCGCACGGGTGTGGTTGGCGTGCTGCGCGTCGGTGACGGGAAACGCTCGATTGGATTACGCGCGGACATGGATGCCCTGCCGATGCAGGAACTCAACGGGTTCGCGCATCGGTCGCAGTATCCCGGAAAGATGCATGCCTGCGGTCATGATGGGCACATGGCGATGTTGTTGGGCGCTGCTCGGCATTTGGCACGTACTCGAGATTTCGATGGCACAATCGTATTCATCTTCTCCCCAGCGGAGGAAAATGGGTCGGGCGCGAAGGTGATGGTGGATGAGGGTATCTTCAGACAGTTTCCGGTCGACGCAGTCTTCGGTTTGCATAATTGGCCAGGCCTGCCCGTAAATAACTTCGGCATTAGGCCTGGTCCGATTTTGGCGGGATGCACCAACTTCGACATTCGGATCATTGGCGTCGGCGCGCACGCTGCGTTTCCGCATGATGGAAAGGATCCCATCTTAACGGGTTCACTAATCGTCACGGCGCTCCAGGGCATCATCACCCGCAACAAGAATCCAATGGATGCAGCAGTACTATCTGTCACTCAGTTCAATGGGGGCGAGGCGAGAAACATCGTCCCAGATACAGCCACACTTGCCGGCACCATAAGAGCGTTCGACGAGAAGACATTGGATCTAATCGAGTCCAGGATGCAGACGATCGTCCAAAATATTTCCGCGGCACATGAATGTGGGGCCGAGCTCATCATCAAACGCTATCTGCCCACGGTGAACACGCCGGCTGAAACACGCTTTGCGGGGGAAGTAATGAAATCGATTGTTAACGAGGCGAAAGTGGATGCGGACGTTGTACCGACAATGGGCTCGGAGGATTTCGCATATATGCTACAGGCGCGCCCTGGCGCCTTCGCATTTCTGGGGGCCGGGGATGGGGAGCACCGTGAGGAGGGCCACGGGCCGGGTCCCTGCGCTCTTCACAATACCAGTTACGATTTCAATGACGAGATACTCTCGTTGGGATCGACATACTGGGTAGAATTGTCGCGGCGTTGGTTAGCGCGAACAGCCTAGTTGTCAATGCGGAGGTTGTCGGACCGCGATTGATGCGACGGCGCAGAAAGAGAAAGACAGCGCCTTTGCACGAAAATAGCTCGCATGGACCCGAATTTCGCGCCAGATCGATCACATGAATCTGGCCACAGCGAAGCGTCCGTATGGTGAGACAGGTACTCGGAACGGGAGGCTCGTTGTCTTATGTCGATTTGGATCGACATCCGCCGCCTTGGAAGGACAATACGCGGCAGAATTCGTTTCGCCCAAAATGCGCAATTTGATGCTAATGCTCTCTGCTGGTGGCTACTACCAATCGATCCACCGGGTGTAAGCATCTTGGAGGTATGTGAAATAGTAGAGTCTGAGCGAAAGAAAGTCCTGGCGAAAAAGCGCGTGCCCACTAAAAATGGCACGATCTGGATGCGTCCTAATCGCCCGAAGAGCGGTGGCCATCTCGGCTCATGATGGGAGGGGTGGGCTGGTTCTCTCGCTTGCGCCGATAGCCTCATTAATTTGATCCGATCCACAAGCCAAGCGTTTCAACGGCCGCTCGATCGGGACGGCGGGCCCCCTAATCGCAGGCAAGGTTCGCGCTCGACGCGTTTTCGCAGAATTTCGGCTGCAAGGCCGGACTCTGAGGTGGGAATTTGCGACCGAACCGGGTTAAGTTTGAGCCATGACAGCAGAAACTCCACACACATTGGGAATTCTCAAGCTCGAGCGCGGGGTGCCACCCGGCGCGACGCCACCGAGTCCGCCGTGTGGCTCGATGCTGAATCCCGCCAGCTTCGACTTTCCGGTCGTCTACGAAACCGTCGAGGGGGCTTGGGTCGAGAACGTCGTACGCGGGGATCCGGTGCTCGAGCCGGCTTTCATCGCCGCCGCGCGGCGTCTGGTGGAGCGGGGTGCAGTCGCGATCAGTTCAACTTGCGGTTTCTCTATCCGTCACCAGGCCGCAGTCGCGGCCTCGGTAAATGTTCCTGTCGGGATGTCTAGCCTGCTGTTGCTGCCAGCTTTACTTCGACAGCTGCCGCCGCTGGCAAAGCTTGCTATTCTAACCTACGACTCCAAATTTTGCAGCGAAGACCTGCTTGGACTCGACGACCCTAACGATCGGGCAAGAGTCGTGATTGGTGGCATTGAAGGCGGCAAGTTTTGGCGCGACGAGCTAAAGCGTCCGGCGCCGCCAACCGACGTGGCTGCCATCGAGGCGGATGTGGCCAATTGCGTCGCGCGACTTCGCGTCGCACACCCGCAAATCGCAGTCATTCTTTTCGAATGTGCTGCATTCCCGATCGTTGCTCCGGCAATTCGTCGTATTGCGAGGCTGCCCGTCTACGATATCGTTGGTCTCTGCCGGCAGATGATGGCGTCCGTTCCTTGAGGCCGTAGCTGCCTTGAACAGTCTCTACGCTCGCCCCTGATGCCAATCCCAGACAGATCGCAGGTCAGAGTCTCTCGCGCTCTCCGTAGAAAATACGCCCCTTGGTATACCTGCAGTGTTTGCGGAAGCGTTAAGCTTTGCTTATTGCGAGATTGCCGGCCCTTTACACATTTGCCTTGCAATCGATGTGACCTCAAGAAGCGCTGCGCGCAAAAAGAGTTGTCGCCGGTACGCGCTCAGAGAGAATCTCTCATGGAGAGCCCGGAAGGGTTGCATCGGGCCTAGCCGCCGGTTCGGCAGCTTGCCTATCGAAATTCAACGTCAAACCTAGGGAAATCGGCCGAAACATGCGGGACCGAGCTAAAACTGGTCGATTTCCTTCGCCGCAACACGCTAGAGTTTTCTGCTGAGAACTTACGGGCCCGAAGGCGCGGATAAGAGAGTAGACGGATGAGAGCGCGCACCAACAGCTTTTTATCGGATTCCGAGCGCGATGCAGTGATCGAATTACGGCATGCGATGCATCGTGAGCCTGAACTCTCGAACGCGGAATGGAAAACGCAGGAGCGGATTCGGAGCGTGCTCCAGCAATTTGGTCTCAACCACACCCAAACTTTCCATAAGACCGGCCTCTACATCGATATTGAAGGCACGGCCTCCGGCCTAAAGCGCTCGATCGCGGTACGCGGCGATATCGACGCGCTGCCGATCCAGGAGACGCGCGATGACCTCTCTTATCAATCACAGGTCAAAGGTGTTATGCATGCCTGCGGCCACGACATGCACGGCTCGATCGCGCTCGGGGCTGCACTCGCCTTCCATCGAATGCGCGACAACTTCGCAGGTAAAGTGCGCGTCTTCTTCCAGCCGGCCGAGGAGGCCGAGCCGCTGGGGGGGCGCACTGTGCAGGATGAGAAACTGCTGGAAGGCTTCGACCACGCCGTCGGCTTTCACGTCGCTCCCGAGATTCCCGCTGGCAAGTTTGGCGCGCGCGAGGGTGCTGTAACCAAGTCGGCCGATCAGTTCAGACTTACCATTACGGGTAAGATGGCCCATGGCGCGGCGCCCCATAAGGGCGTCGACGCGATCGCAATCGCCGCTGCCTTCGTGAACGAGGTACAAAAAGTGGTCTCGCGCGAAATGCCACCCGATGACGGGGCGGTGGTCACAATCGGTACCATTCACGGCGGCGAGGCAACCAATATCATTTGCCCTTCCGTCGTTATGGAAGGGACGATCAGAACTCGCAGCCCAGAACGTAGGGGGCAGCTGTGCCAGCGCGTGCGGGAAGTGGCCGAAGGCGCCGCGGCGATGCACCGTGGCCAAGCGGAGTGCGTCATCCGCTCGGGTGAACCCCCTGTCGTCAACGATGCGGAGATGGTGAGGCGCTTCCGCCAACTCGTTCATGACACGGCCGGCCCTGATGGCTTCAATGCGAGCAAGGAGGTCACAGGTAGCGACGATTTCGGGTTCTATTCGGCGTGCGTACCTTCGATCTATTTTTGGTTCGGTAGCCGCTCGGCGGCCAACGGATCGCCCGTACATACGCCGACTTTCGGAGCCTCGGATGAGCTCATCATTCCGGCGACGGAACTTGCCGTCAAATACATTTTAGATTTGCTGCATACCTGAGATCGGTCGCACCGAATGCCGAAGCAAGACGTCTTCCGGTTGAAATGCGCGCGATTACCCATGCCGCACGCGAGGGCACCCATGCCTGATCTGCCGCCCGATGTTGCGAATCATTGGCACATGAGGAGTCGGTCCGTCCTCGTCTTCATAGTCCGCGCCGCTACCCGCCACAAACAAAGTTGAGGCGCTTTGCGGCTTCAGCCATGTGAGGGCGCTCACCCTTGGAAGGACTTCTGAAGCTGCGTGCGGCCGCAGCTCGGCCCTGCGGGAAACGACACGATCTTACACCTTCCAACACGTTCGTTGTCACCATCCTCACGGCGAACGTACTGGCCTCCCTTTTGGGCGGCTAACGACCTGAGAATCCAATCGGCGTCACGCCAAAACCGCCTTGATGAGTGCCCATGAACAGATCAATCTATACCGGTCCCGTGTTCGAAATGGCCAAGCAGCAATTCGAGCATGTTGCCGATCACCTGCAAATACCGGAAATGGACAGAGATCGACTACTCTATCCGAAGCGCGCAATCGCCGTATCCTGCCCAATTCACAGGGACGATGGCCGTACAGAAGTCTTTCAGGGCTACCGGGTCCAACATCACCTGACGCTGGGGCCGACCAAGGGTGGCACGCGATTCGCGCCCTCCGTAGATATCGGCGAGGTCGCCGCCCTAGCCGTTTGGATGAGTTGGAAATGCGCGTTAGCGGGCCTTCCCTATGGCGGAGCAAAAGGGGGGATTACCGTTGATCCTTATGCGTTGTCGCCGCGCGAACTGGAAGCTCTATCGCGACGGTATATGCAAGAGATGATCCCTTTCGTCGGTCCGCATACCGATGTCATGGCCCCGGATATGGGCACTAACGAGCAAGTCATGGCGTGGTTTATGGACACCTATTCGATGTATCAGGGGCAGACCGTCAACGAGATCGTCACCGGAAAGCCCGTATCGGCTGGAGGTACACTCGGTCGCCGCGAGGCAACAGGACGCGGTGTAGCCTATCTGGTCGGTCGCGTGCTTGAAATTCTCGGCATTCGCGCCGATGGGGCAACGGCCATTGTGCAAGGGTTTGGCAACGTTGGGGCGATAGCAGCCTATGCCCTGGCTGAAAGAGGTCTAAAGATCATCGGCGTTAGCGATCACACGGCCGCATACTTTGATCCCGCCGGTCTCGACCTTGCCGCCCTACACGGCCATACATCCGAGCACGGCCACCTTGCCGGCTTTTCCTCTCAGAGCCTCATTTCCCCCTCGGAGTTGCTCGTTCAGAAGTGCGATGTCCTCATACCGGCTGCAATCGAGCAGGTCATTACGGGCCGGAATGCCGGACAGCTCAAGTGCCGAGTTCTGGCCGAAGGAGCAAATGGTCCAACCACGCCTGAGGCCGATGCAATCCTGCACACACGAGGCGACGAGATTTTCGTTTTGCCAGATATCCTTTGCAATTCGGGGGGAGTCATCGTCAGCTATTTCGAATGGGTGCAGGACCTCCAGCGACTGTTCTGGGAGCAGGCGGAGGTATTCGATCGTCTGTACCGGATCCTCGAACGTTCGTTCCAGCAAACCATAACGCGCGCGAAACGCGATCGGATCTCGAATCGAATGGCAGCAACGGCCATCGGAATTGACGTGGTGCAAGGAGCAAAGCGAACCAGAGGTCTCTTTCCCTGATCACGTTGTCCTTTCGAACGGACGAGCTCGATAGGTCATCGAAGAACTGCAGGGCAAAACGCGATCATGAGCCAGCAGATCGTGGTGCCGAAACGGATACCCTTATGAATACTGCCTTTTCCCGCCGGGGCGTGTGTCGCACCTCTCGGCACGAACTAGTGAGACCAATACAGTCGGGCCTCAAAGCGGAATTGGCGCTGAGTGCGTTGTCTTGGTAAACTCTCGGCTGATCTGATCGTACCCGAGCATCACGGTCTGCCTACGCCGGCTTCGCCGGATCACTCTGCGGAAGTCGCGACCGTTTCGCTTCCGCTCACGGTGACGCTATGCTGGGCCGGACCCTATTGTCACTACTCGACTGGCCGGGACCGGGATATTTGGCGTGATCTCTGAAACCCGGCGACGGTAGCCCTCAATTGCTGCTGTCCAAGAGCACGCAATTGGGCCGTTCCGCAGCAACCTGCGCCGCGTTGCAAGCCTTCGCGGGGGCGAGAACGACCAGGGCGCTCGATCTGAAACAGAGCGATGCTGGCTACCCGGCAGATATCAAACGAACACTCCAACCTTCTTCGAAATCGAGCTTCGGATGAAGCGACGGTCGAAACGACCATCGCACGATGTGCGGAATGGGATCACGGCTCGGTTGCCGCCTACAATAACGTAAAGACGCTGTATCTGGCCGTTAGACGCAGGATTTCAGCCGCCACAAGCTCGTCATTGCTGAATACTCGTCCGGGAAGTCCGTAGTATTCCGTGACGAGCGGGAATTGCGTGCGGTTTAAGATTGGCGGAGGGCGGAAGGTTGCACAGTCGCCGAAACGATGCCCAGAGAGTTGCCGCCGATCGTCTGACCAGCGTGTTTTCGGTCGAGCTGCCCAGGAAACTCGCGTCGCTTTGCCGGTCGTGGCGAGGAGACGTGCTGGTCGGCGAACGAGCGGGACCAGGTTCGGCGCGATCGTCGGACAGCCGTACGCGCCCCGGGAATTGCAACCTACTCGAGGTCGTCCGCGGCTCCCCGAACGTGTCGCTCCTTGGACGGGCGACCGGAACAGTCGATTTCGCTTGAGCTGAAACGGAAGAGGTTGGACATGATAAAGAGGCGAACATTCCTGAAAGTGGCTGCCACGGCCACAGCCGGGGCGCTAGCTGCGCCCTACGTCCACGCTGAGTCGAAGAAATTTTCCGGCATCACGTTGCGCGTAAACGGATATGGCGGGCTTTACGACGAAGCCCTCAAAAAGAGTGTGGCCGCGCCCCTTGAGGAGAGATACGGGCTCAAGGTTCAATTCATCGCCGGCACGACATCAGCCGACTTTGTCAAACTGATCGCCAATAGAGACAATCCGCCTTATGACCTATTTATGGGTGATAGCCCGAACATGGTCGAACTCACCAAGGCGGGCATGATCGAGGAGATCAGGGCGTCGGAGGTCCCGAACGTCAAACGTATTCTCCCGGACTTTCGCGAATTCGGCCATTACGGGGTACCATTCAGCGTCGCTTCGGTTATCCCAGTCTACAATTCAAAGTACATCAAGCCGCCGATTGCCTCCTATTCGGATATTGCGCGACCTGATCTGGTGGGGCGCGCGGTTGTTATGGCTCCCGCCACATACGGCAGCCTTCTGACCCTTCTCGGCTTGGCCGACGAAAATGGCGGATCGATCGAAAACGTAGAGCCTGCGTTCAAGATAATGAGCGCCGCGAAGACAAATATTGTCGCACTCGCGCAGACAAATGTCGCCGAGATCCAGATGTTTCAAAACGAAGAGGTGTATGCTGGCATATTCTGGGATGGTCGCGCTCACGAACTAAGGACCAAGGGCCTTCCCATTGTCACTGTTGTCCCGCCTAAGGGAGTTTACTCGGTCACCACCTACATCAACGTCGTCAAGGGTAACAAATACCCTGAAGCCGCATACGCCTATGCCGAGCAGTTGTTGTCCGATGAGGGCGTCCTCGGTGTACCTCGGGCGCTCCGGTACGGAGTAACAACTGACGTTACTCTGCCAGAAGAGCTTCGCCGGGACCTGTTGTTCAACTCGCAGGGACGCATTGCTTTGAAAAAGAAAGTTGATTGGGAGAAGCTTATAGCGAACCGCAGTGCTTGGACCGAGGAGCTGAACAAGATCATCCGAAGCTAGCTGGCTGGAATCGCTGTGATGTTTCCGGGGTTCGTCGATACCGTAGCGTCATGAATGAGTTGTTACCAATCCCGAAGGGTTTCATATGGAGGAGCCTCTTGCCAGTCGCCGGGTCCTAACCCCTGCGCTCCTGCTAGCCCCAATGATCCTGCTGCTCGTGCTATTCTTGATCGTGCCCACGTTCGGATTGCTGAGGGCCAGTTTTCTGTCTGAGAGTCACCTTCTCGATGGAAGCGGCTTTAGTTTGAAGCAATATATCCGGTTCTTTTCCGACTCCTATTACTCTTCGGTGCTATTCGAAACGTTTGTCGACGGGATTATCGTCAGCCTGATTTGCCTGGGAATTGGATTCCCCACCGGGTACTCGCTTGCGCGGCTTTCGCCTCCGGCAAGGCGGTGGCGCATCATTATCGTCATCATGCCGCTAACGCTTAGCCTTGTGGTCATTGTATTTGGGTGGTTGATCATTCTTGGACGTAATGGAGTGATCAACGCACTGCTCTTAAGTTCCGGCATTGCTTCTTCGCCGAAGCAGCTTCTGTTTAGCCGGCCAGCGGTGATAACTGTCCTGGTGCAACAATTCCTTCCATTCATGATCTTGTCCGTCATGAGTGTGGTCACTCAAATAGATCCAGTGCTTGAGCACGCCGCCGCCAATCTACGCGCCAACCGATTCGCGACCTTCCGCAAAGTTGTCATTCCGCTCGCGCTTCCGGGCATATTTGCCGGCTTTAACCTCGTTTTCGTGCTCTCGATTTCGGCGTTCATTACGCCCCGGCTTATCGGCGGAAATCGCGTCGCGATGCTCGGTAGCCTCATCTATGAGCGCATCATGGCAGAACTGAATTGGCCCTCCGGCGCGGCAATGGCGTTCATCCTGCTCGTGAGCGGACTTGGTGTTACAGCGACGCTGAATGCCCTAGCTGCGTCTCGTCTGGTTAGGAAAGGGGGGCGCTATGCGCGTTGATCTTATTGACCGCGCAATGGCGGCTTCCGGGGCGGCCGTCCGCGCAATCGTGTACGCGATGCTTGCGCTGCCAGCACTTCTGGTGATTGTTTGTTCATTTACCAGCGGTGACTCGTTGAATTTTCCGCCCACCGGCTTTTCCATGCGCTGGTACCGAGAGGTGTGGCAGAACGAATTGTTTATGACTGCGCTCTGGACGAGCACGTACATTGCCGTGCTTGTTTCCACGATGGCACTAGCCATCGGCTTTGCTGCCGCATTTGCAATTAATCGTTTCGCATTTCTCGGCAAAGGGTTCCTGCAAGCGCTCGCCTTCTCACCCCTGATTATTCCGGCAGTCGTGCTCGGGATCGGTCTGCTGCAGCTCTTCGCCAAGTTGAACCTCACCCAAACGATATATCCCTTGCTGCTAGGCCATCTGGTACTTGCCATCCCTTACGTGATGCGCACCATCCTTGCGAGTCTAAGCTTGCACGATCGCGTACTCGAGGAGGCAGCGATGAATCTACGCGCCTCGCCTTTGAAGGTCATTCGGCGCATCACTCTGCCTCTCATCCTGCCCGGCCTTTTGTCGGCTGCAATCTTTGCCTTCGTTACATCATTCGGAAACGTCACGGTTTCCGCATTCTTGACTTACGGCGGCCACGTCACCTTACCAGTACAGATATTCACCTACGTCGACACCAGCTATGACCCACTGGTGGCCGCGGTATCCAGCCTTATGATCGTGATAACACTAGTCATTATCCTGGTGATCGAGCGCTTGATCGGCGCCGAACGGGTCGTGTAGTCGGAGGAGAGATGCTCGCCTTGTCGGAAGGAAAAGAAGACGCCGTGTCCGAAAGCAACGACTTTGTCGTGGAATTGCGCTCTGTTTCCAAGCTCTACGGCGATACGGCTGCGGTGGCAGACATTTCGCTCAAGGCTAGGCGAGGGGAACTTCTCTGCCTGCTTGGCCCATCGGGGTGCGGCAAAACAACGACTCTTCGCATGGTCGCGGGATTTGTGGAGCCATCCTCTGGCAGTATACACATTAACAACATCGATATGACGCATCAAGCGCCTTATCGGCGCGATACCGGCATGGTGTTCCAGAGTTACGCGCTTTTTCCGCATATGACGGTTGCTGGAAACGTCTCGTTCGGTCTGGAGAATCTGAGGTGGCCGCGTGAGAAGCGCGATAAGCGCGTTGACGAAATGCTCAAACTTGTCGAGTTAGCTCATTTAGCTCAACGCTTGCCAAGCCAGCTGTCGGGGGGCCAACAGCAACGCGTCGCACTAGCTCGCGCACTAGCAATTAAACCGGCGGTGCTCCTTCTCGACGAACCATTCTCGAATTTAGACGCGCAGCTACGAGTTCGAATGCGGGAAGAACTCCAGGAGGTGGTCAGGTCCGTCAACGTTACCACCTTGTTCGTAACACACGACCAAGAGGAGGCGTTGACAATGTCAGATCGGATTGTCGTCATGAATGCCGGGAAGGTTGAGCAGATTGGAACGCCCGGCGAAATCTACGAAACGCCCGCCACGCCATTCGTCGCAAAGTTCATCGGCTGGTGTTCGCTGCTGAAGGGGACGGTGGACGATGCTGGCGCTTTTACGTCGACTGCTGGCCTTCGCATCATGGGCAATTGGAGTGCTGGTCCTGCTACAGTGGTGATCCGGCCGGAACAACTTAAGTTGTCGGCCGGTGGCGCTCCTGGCCAAGGGCAGCAGGCGCGCGTCCTCCATTCTCAGTATCTGGGAGGCGCAACACGCGTTGTACTTGATGTCAATGGAGAGCAACTCATAATGCAGGAGCGCTTTCCCTTTGGACGTCATCCGCAGCACGGAGACGTGCTTGGCATTACTATTAGCACGGACAACTTGCGCCTAATTGGGGAGGCATAAGAGGGCGGCTTGAAGGACTCGCCGCCATTCTGGAACAGGAGCCTGGGAAGGGCCCTTAAGCGGGCGCTCCTTCCGACCGCTCTCTCCCTCTTCTCTCCCTTCCCCCGAACAAGGTGTCTCAGAGTCTGATGAAATATGCTGGTGCTCATAAGAGCTCCACGAGCCAAAACGTCGATTGTGGTAAAGTGCACCTTGAGTGTGGCGTGTTCCTGTGAAGCTGCATGAGCTTTCGGACCACGGGGGTAACCGATCCGCGGATGTGGTCTGGAGCCCAACGGCAATCGCGCGTCGATCTTGCTCGGCGCAATCAACGGGCTCGTCCGCCTCGATTTGGATGCCACTCGGCAGGCATCCTATCGCGACGCGGAGAGTCGGAGTGCAAGTGGGTGTGATCACGACTCTATTTGTCGTCCCTTGAAAGATAGTCGAACCTGAAAGGAGATGGCAGCGGAGGAAGTCGAATATCTCCTCAACGGGAACATGTTCATCGGTTGCGCCCATTCCGCGCGGGGGCATCTCAGTCGTGCCTCCTACGGACGAGGTGTTCCTCAAGGGCGTCGTTTCGTCTCATGCGTCGCTCTATCGCTTGGAGCGCTTACTGGTCGCAGACGGCAAGGTGGTAGGGCTCGATACGCTTTGGCTGCCGAGGGTTCTGGCCGATAAGCTGAAGGAACATTTGCAAGGCGAATTCATTATTGCCTCCGTATTCCTCCGGGGTGGGCCGCCTTGTTGAGTTGCAGGTATCCGACGAGGATCTAGCTTTAAGGCTAGCCTTAAGGTCGGTAGATGCGGGTAGAGGTCCTGGGCGGGGTTGAGCGTCGTCGTCGCTG
>NZ_JAACFU010000016.1 GCF_029051725.1 Bradyrhizobium sp. CSS354 | reverse complement strand
GGGTCGGGGGCACGACACGGGGTGGATGAGGCGCCCGTGTCGGACGCAGGATCCACGTGAGATCGGCCTCAGGGACTCAAATCAGAAGCAGGTACGAACGCGGCCAACGTACTGGCCAAAGGCGTTGTACTGGGCGGCCCAGCCGCAGCGGTGATAGCCGTTGTAATAGGGGGCGTTGCTGGCGGCGATCGCGGAGCCGACGACGGCAGCGGTGGCAATGCCCAGGCCGACGCCGACGCCCCAGCCGAGCGGCTTGGCTTGCGCCTGCGAGGTGGTAGCGACGACGCTGCCGGTCAGGGTGAGCGCGGTGAGGGCAACTGCGAAAATCTTGGTCTTGATCGACATGTGAAACTCCATCCGGGTTGAGGCGGTCCGTTGTGGCCCGCGTACCGAGTTGGACGGAGGCTCCGCGCGTCCGGTTCGAAACCGGCGAAAGCGGAGGTCGAGTCTGGATCTTTCCCGAATGATTCCAGGAGGATAGACGCTAGCCGAGCGGGCCTTTGGCGAGCCTGTTCACGGCGAAGTTATCAACCTCGGCAAGCAGCTCGCAAAAGGCGCGGGCGCCCTGGTCGATCAGCTGCTCGCCTTTCGCGGCAACGGCCAGCGTCGCATTGCCCACAGCGCCGCTTGGGTTGAGATCCTGCGCCTGCCAGGCGAACGGTGCGGGACGCTGTGTCGACAGCCAGCGATATTGCTGCTCCATCGCGATGCCGCTCGCGGGAAAATCCGCGATCGCATCAACGCGCACCTGATCGGGATAGCGGGCCAGCATGATCGAGGTCTCGACTGCACCGCCGTGGATGCCGTGCCGTACTTCGTCGGCCGGGAACAGCTGGTCCGCGCCCGACAGCCGCGACCACGACGTGGTCACCACGAACAGCTTCTGATGCGCGCGCAGATCCTGCGCGATCAGCATCATGGCCGCGCTGTTGCCGCCATGGCTGGTGATGATGACGAGCTTCTTCAATCCGCGGCGCGCGATGTCTTCGCCGATCGCGGTCCATTTTTTCAACGCGATGTCGGTCGGCAGCGTCTGCGTGCCCGGATAGTGGATATGCTCGGTGGAAATCCCGATCGGTTCAACGGGCAGGAAACTGGCCGGAGCGCTCTCGGGCAGGAGCTCGCGCACCCGCGCCAGATAGGCGTCGGCGATCAGCACGTCAGTCTCGAGCGGCAGATGCGGGCCGTGCTGCTCGGTCGCCGCCAGCGGCAGCACTGCGATCCAGCGCGACACCTCGGCTGGGCTGGCGTCGGCCCAGCGGATCTCGGTCCAGTCGCGGGAAGGCGTCATCAAAGTTTCTTTGCCCGAATTTGTTGCGTAATTTAGGTTATCAGGGGACGCGGGCCAGACCGGCTCGCGTCCCCGAATGTCTTGCGGTTCTATCGCGTTGATTAGACATCGGCCAGCAGCGATCGACGGAGTCCCATCATGAGCCCTTCTCATCTGCGGCGAGCCTTAACGGCGGGCCTGATGGCCGCTTTGGTCTCGGTCGTTCCGGCGCGCGCCGAAACCCTGGACAAGGTCATGTTCGGCACCAATTGGGTCGCCGAGGCCGAGCATGGCGGCTTTTTCCAGGCCGTCGCCGACGGCACTTACAAGAAATACGGCCTCGACGTCACCATCGTTCCCGGTGGCCCAAACGAGAACAACCGGATGCTCCTGATCGCCGGCAAGATCGATTTCTTCATGGCCGCGAACACGCTGATGTCGTTCGACGCGGTCGCCAACAACGTCCCGGTCGTCACGATCGCCGCGGTCTTCCAGAAGGATCCGCAGGTGATGCTGACGCAGCCCGATGCCAAGGTCGCCAAGATCGAGGACCTCAAGCCGCTGACGCTGTTTGTCTCCAAGGAGGGCATGACCAGCTATTTCCAGTGGCTGAAGTCCGAGTACGGTTTCAGCGAGAAGAACGTTCGCCCCTATAATTTCAATCCGCAGCCCTTCATCGCCAATCCCAAGAGCGCGATGCAGGGTTACGTCACTTCGGAGCCCTTCGCGGTCGAGAAGGCCGCCGGCTTCAAGCCCAACGTGTTGCTGCTCGCCGATTACGGCTTCAACACCTATTCGACCTTGATCGAGAGCCGACGTGACGTGGTCGAGAAGAAGCCCGACCTGGTGCAGCGTTTCGTCGATGCCTCCATGGTCGGCTGGTATAATTACATCTACCGCGACAATTCCGCGGGCAACGCCATGATCAAGAAGCTCAATCCGGAGATGACCGACGAGCTGCTCGCCTATTCCGTCGCTAAGATGAAGGAATACGGCATCGTGGATTCCGGCGATTCGCTGAAGAACGGCATCGGCGCGATGAGCGACGAGCGCTACACCTCCTTCTTCAACAAGATGGTGAAGGCAGGCGTCGTGAAGGCAGACCTCGATTTCCGCAAATCCTATACGCTGCGCTTCGTCAACAAGGGCGTCGGCGCTGAGCTGCGCCCGAGCAAGCCGTAGCGCAAGGGCGATGTCATCAGTCAAAACGTTGACGGGGGTCGAGACCGGCCTGACGGCCCTGGCTGTCAGCCTGCGCGGCGTGACGAAGACCTATGACAACGGCGTGGTGGCGCTCGGCCCGCTCGACCTTGCGGTGCGCAGAGGCGAGTTCATTTCGTTGCTGGGGCCGTCAGGTTGCGGCAAATCCACCGCGCTGCGGCTGATCGCCGAGCTCAGCGCGCCGTCGTCAGGAATCGTAAGGCTGGCGCGTCGCGAGGGCACACCGCGCCCAGGTCACGGCATCGGCTTCGTATTTCAGGAACCGACCCTGATGCCCTGGACCAGCGTGCGCGAGAACGTGCGATTGCCGCTGAAGCTGGCGGGCGTTCCGAAGGCGGAATCGCGCGGGCGAGCCGACGAGGCGCTGGCAAGCGTCGGGCTTGCCGATTTCGCCGAGGCTTTCCCGCGCGAGCTCTCCGGCGGCATGAAGATGCGGGTGTCGCTGGCGCGCGCGCTCGTCACCGACCCTGATATCCTCCTGATGGATGAGCCATTCGCGGCACTCGACGAAATCACGCGCTTCCGCCTCAACAACGATTTGCTCGCGCTGTGGCGCAGGCTCGGCAAGACCGTCATCTTCGTCACGCATTCGGTGTTCGAATCCGTCTATCTGTCGCAGCGTGTGGTGGTCATGACGGCGCGGCCGGGCCGCATCCAGGCCGACATCCGCATCGAGACGGTCGAGCCGCGCGGCGAGGAGTTTCGTACCTCCGCCGCCTATTCGGATTACTGCCGGAGCGTGTCGGCCGCGCTGGCGCCGTCCTATTCAGGGCAGTCGACGCTATGAATGCGCAAGCTGCCGTCATAGCGAAGCGGTCCGGCGTGCAACGCGCGTTGCGCTTCGTGCTGCCGGTTATCGTGTTCGCGGCGGGACTTCTCGCCTGGGAGCTCGTGGTCCGCATCAAGGACATCCCGCCTTACGTGCTGCCGGCGCCCTCGGTCATTTTCCTGACGCTGATCAAGGATTGGGCGGTGCTGTCGCAATCGCTCGCCGCGACACTGCTGACCACGCTTGAAGGTTTTGTCGCGGCCAGCATTGGCGGCATCGCGCTGGCACTGCTGTTCAATCAGTCCAAATGGGTGGAAGCATCGCTATTCCCCTATGCCGTGGTGCTTCAGGTTACGCCTGTCATCGCGATCGCGCCGCTGCTGCTGATCTATCTGGAGCAGCAGACCGCGGTCGTAGTCTGTGCCTTCATCGTGGCCTTTTTCCCGGTGCTGTCGAACACCACGCTCGGGCTCAATTCGGTCGATCGCAACCTCGCAGGCCTGTTCCAGCTCTATGGCGCCTCGCCGCAGCAGACCCTGCGCTTTCTCAAGCTGCCGGCGGCGCTGCCTTACATTCTCGGTGGCCTGCGCATTGCCGGCGGTCTGTCGCTGATCGGCGCGGTTGTGGCCGAGATCGCGGCGGGAACGGCCGGCGCCGGGTCCGGGCTCGCCTACAGGATCGCAGAATCAGGCTACCGCTTGAACATACCCCGCATGTTCGCAGCGCTGCTGCTGTTGTCGCTGGCCGGGATTGTCATCTATGGGGTGCTGGCGCTAGTTTCCCACCTCGTTTTACGGCGCTGGCACGAGAGCGCGCTTGGAAAGGACAACTGATGACCACCGGTTCGATTTCGTCCGAAAAGATCGACCTTCTGATTTATGGGCCGGTCCGGCCGATCCTCGAGAACGGGTTTTCCGATCATTTCGTCGTGCACAAGGCGGAGACGCGGGGCGATCTCGAGCGGCTGACGCCGGCGGTTCGCGAAAAGATCCGCGGCGTGGCGGTGACCTATCACACCGTGCGTGCCGACAAGCAGTCGCTGTCGCAATTGCCCAAGATCGAGATGGTGGCGAGCTTCGGCGTCGGCTATGACCACGTCGACGCCAAATACGCCGCCGAGCACAACATCATCGTCACCAATACGCCCGACGTGCTGACCGAAGAGGTCGCCGACGTCGCGATGGGGCTTCTGATCTCCACGGTGCGTGAGTTCATCAAGGCCGACCGTTATGTGCGCTCCGGTCTCTGGCAGACCCAGAACTATCCGCTCAGCGTCGGCTCGCTGCGCGATCGCAAGGTCGGCATCGTCGGCATGGGCCGGATCGGCCAGGCGATCGCGCGCCGGCTTGATGCCTCGCTGGTGCCGGTGGTCTATCACACCCGCAATCCGTCCAAGGACGTCTCCTACAAGCACTACCCCGACCTGATCGAGATGGCGAAGGCGGTCGATACGCTGATGGTGATCGTGCCCGGTGGCGCCAGCACCAACAAGATGATCAACGCCGAGGTGCTGAAGGCGCTCGGCCCGCGCGGTGTGCTGGTCAACGTCGCGCGCGGCTCGGTGATCGACGAACCGGCGCTGGTCCAGGCGCTGAAATCAGGCACCATCCTTGCCGCAGGTCTCGACGTATTCGCGGCCGAGCCGAACGTGCCGGACGAGCTCAAGACCATGCAGAACGTCGTGCTGCTGCCGCATATCGGCTCGGCCTCGGTGGTGACGCGCAACGCGATGGACCAGCTCGTGGTCGACAATCTCAAGTCCTGGTTCGCCGGCAAGGCGCCGTTGACGCCGGTTGCGGAAACGCCGTTCAAGGGACGCTGATGGGAGCTCTTCGGGTCGTTGCATTCGCCTTCGCGGCCTACTTGGCCGCGATCGGCCTCGCGTTGGCGCAGGATACGACGACCCTGAAGAAGGAGATGCCCGGGCAGTGGGAGCTCTCGACCACCGAGCGCAGCAAGACCTGCGTCGTCACGCTCAAGGCCGACACTGCTGCTCAAGGCTTCAAGCTCGAGCTGGAGCCGGCCTGCAAGGCCGCGCTGCCCTTCACCAAGGACATCGTCGCCTGGAGCGTCAGGGGTCTCGACATCGTCCGCTTGCAAGATGCGAGCGGTGAAGCCGTGATCGATTTCACCGAGGTCGAGGCCGGCATCTTCGAGGGCCTGCGGCAAGGCGAGGGCGTCTACATCCTGCAGGACCTCGCCGCCGCTCGTTCGATGGCGAAGTCGATGGACCAGATGATCGGCGACTGGTCGATCGTGCGGGGCAACGGCCAGCCTGTCTGCGGGCTGACGCTGACCAACACGGAAGCCGGGCCGGACAATTTCCAGGTCTTCCTCAAGCCGAAATGCGATGCGGCCATCGCGCAGTTCAACCCGACGCAATGGCGGCTCGAGCGCGGCCAGATCATCCTGCTGTCGAAGGCCGGCGAGGCCTGGCAGTTCGAGGCCGACGACAACGCGCAATGGCGGCGCGTCCCCGATACCGCCGATCCCCTGATCATGCTGCGTCAGTAGGCGCCGCGAAACGCGACCTCATCCTGAGGGCCCGCCATAGGCGGGCGTCTCGAAGATGGCCGCAGACTAGGTCGTCGGCCTGGGCGGCGGCGCGGTGCCTTGGGCCCACTTCTCCATCTTGCCGAGCACGCCCCAGGCCGTGAGCGCCAGGGTGATCGGCATCGCGAACTGGCCGAGGCCCGGCACGGCCGACACGAGCGTCCCGAGCAGTCCGGCAATACCGCCTGCATTGGGACTCGCCGTCACCGAAGACAGCAACGCCGTGATCAGCGAGCCGCCGATGCCGAGCGCAGTCTTCTTGCCGTCGAGCATCTTGCCGATGGTGTCGCCGAGCGCGCCATTGACCTGACCGAGGACGGGCTTGCCGTCCCTGTTGAGCAAGGTGCCGAGCAGATCGACGACCTGCTTCAACTGATCGACGGGGGCGGAACTGGTCGGGGTGAGGGGCCCTGGCATGGGGGCTGTCTTGTTGACGAGGGAAAAGAGCCGCTCGAACAGGCTGATCGGATCCGTGGTGGCGGGCAGCGTGTTGCCCGATGTCGTCGTAGCCGGCGTCGCAGCGCCGACCGGTGGCCGCAGCAATTGCGCGACGTCCTCCAGCCGCTTCATGATTCGGGACATATCGCCGGTCGATCCCGTGGGGCCCGACTGCGCCGCGCGCGTGAGGGTGGCGACCGTGGCGCCGTCGAGAAGTCCGGTGTCTCTCAGGCCGTTCTGCTGCTGAAACTGCGAGACCGCAGCCCTGGTCTTCGGTCCGCTGATGCCGTCCTCGGCGAGCGGCGGATTGGCGCCGTGCTTGTTGAGCGCCTGCTGCATGAGAACGATCGTCGATGCCGCGTCGTCCTCCGGCTCCGCGCGGCTGGCGAATTGCGGGCTGCCGTCGAGGGTGATCGAGGAATCCAGCGACATCATTGCATGCAGGATCACCGCGGTGCCGAGCTGGGAATCGACGTGGTTCGAATCGAACACATGATCGCGGACGAATTTGCCGGCCCTTGCCTCGGGCGGGCCATACAGCGTCGAACCGCCATAGAGATACGGCGAATTGCAGCCCTTGGCATGATAGCCGAAGCCGTTGAAGGCTTCGAGCCGGAATAGAATCCGCCCGATCCCCCAATCGTGAGCGCCGATGAAATTCTGGATTCTGAAGGCGTCCACTGCGCCGTCCACGAACGTGGCAAACGGGCCGCGTCCTTTCGGAACGATGGTCGTCGTGCGATGAAGCGTTTCGCCGTTGCCGAGATAGGTGTCGAAATCGAAATTGGACTCGCGGTAGTGGCAGAGAGCAGCGAAATACCAGGGGACGCCGGTCAACCGTTCGATCTGCTGATAGGTCGCCTTGCCGTTGATGGCCTTGCGCGCGACCGCGTTCGCGTCGGAGAGGCGTGCAGGCCGGATCTCGAGATTGGCCCAATTGCCCTCGTATTCGCTTTTCAGACTCTCGAATGAAATCATTTTCCGCTCCCGCAATGAATGAATTTTCGCAACTGCGCGTTAGTCGAAATGAACCAGGTGCCGTGATCAGGGCGTAAGGCCAGCGTGATCTCCCGCAAGTCTGGCAGGCCGCAGGGCCACCGCGTGTGAAGTGGGTTACAACCTCGCCGGGAAATGAGCGGCAGGACCGGGATCAGGGCGGCCGCCCCGCGAGGGAACCGGGAGGGGCCGCTCTCCGTTAGCGAGGCGGCAGTCCGGCAAGGAGCCCTGCATGACCACGCGCGTCCTCGCGATCGGCATCGAACCCGGCAACGCGGATTACAGCGCATTCCCCCAGCTCACGCCGGAGCTCGTGCGCGACTATATCGATGCGCAGTTGCTGCGCCTGCGCGATCTTGGTTACGAAGTCACGAGTTGCCTGATCGATCTCGATGCCGCGGCGGAAGCCGCTGTGACGGCAGCGTTGCGCGAGGAGAATTTCGACTGCATCGTGATTGGCGCGGGCCTGCGCGAGCCGAAGGAGCGCCTGCTGCTGTTCGAGAAGGTGCTCAACCTCGTCCACCGCCTGGCGCCCGACGCCGCGATCTGCTTCAACACCACACCGGCTGACACCGCCGAGGCGGTGCAGCGCTGGGTCGATGCTTGAGATGAATCCGCACGCGGCATGGCCTGAGCCGCCTTCGAGCCGAGCCTCCGACGCCATCGCGAGAAGCGCCGGGTCCCGGCGTGGTGATTCTTCTGGTCCGAATCCGGCTGCGGCGCTATGACTCGTCTGACCACAGGGGAGGGCGAGCATGCTTCGAGGTCTTCGCATTGGAAGTTTCGCTATAGCGGCATGTCTGACGGTCGTGATGGCGATGCCTACTCATGAGGCGGCGGCGCAGGACGCAATTGGCGGTGCCATTCTCGGCGGCGTCGGTGGAGCGATCGTGGGTGGCGCCATCGGCGGGGGCCGCGGAGCCGCCATCGGCGCCGTCGTCGGTGCCGGCACGGGGGCTGCGATCGCCTCCGAGGGCGAACGCCGCCGCTCCGGCTATTACGCCTATCAGCGCGGCTGCTACATGCAGCGCCGGGACGGCTCCTATGTCCCGGTCGATCCGCGATATTGCTACTAGATCAACCGCATCCCGCGCAAGCTCGCATGCCCGCTCTTGCCGACGATGATGTGATCGTGCACCGCAATCCCGAGCGGCTTGGCGATGTCGATGATCGCCTTGGTCATCTGGATGTCGGCCTGCGAGGGCGAGGGATCTCCTGAGGGGTGGTTGTGCACCAGGATCAGCGCGGTCGCGGACAATTCCAGCGCGCGCTTGATCACTTCGCGGGGATAGACCGGGGTGTGATCGACGGTGCCGGTCTGCTGCACCTCGTCGGCGATGAGCTGGTTGCGCTTGTCGAGGAACAGCAGGCGGAATTGCTCCTTGTCGGCGAAAGCCATGCTGGTGCGGCAATAGTCGATCACCTCGTTCCAGGACGACAGCGCGTTGCGGCTGTTGACCCCGCCCTTGGCGACGCGATGCGCCGCCGCCGCGATCAGCTTGAGCTGGTGGATCGCGGATTCGCCCATGCCGTCAACCTCGCGCAGGCGCGCCACCGGCGCATGCACGACCTCGGCAAACGAGCCAAAAATCTTGATCAGTGTCTTCGCCAGCGGCTTGGTGTCACGCCGCGGCAGCGCTGGAAACAGCGCCATCTCCAAAAGCTCGTAGTCGCTGAGCGCGTCCGCACCCGCGCTGTAGAAGCGCTCGCGCAGCCGTTCGCGATGGCCGAGATAGTGCGGCGCTTCTTCGGGTTTGCTCTTGTCGTGGTCGGTCTTGGCGGGCATCGGCCCCCAGCATTGCCGCGGGCAATCGTTTTTGCAACCGTCAATTGCTGCGGCAAATCCGGTTCACGTCAGCGGGCGACCGCGAAGCTCAGCCGGCAGCCGCAGTCACCCAATCTGCTTCTCGCCATGCCGCTCGGACAGCGTGAAGATTTCGACGCCGGTGGCGGTGACGCCGACGGAGTGCTCGAACTGCGCCGACAGCGAGCGGTCGCGGGTCACGGCGGTCCAGCCGTCGGACAGGATCTTCACATGCGGCTTGCCGAGATTGATCATCGGCTCGATGGTGAAGAACATGCCGGGCTTGAGCTGCACGCCCTCGCCGGGCCGTCCGACATGGATGATGTTCGGTTCGTCGTGGAACATGCGCCCGAGGCCATGGCCGCAGAAATCGCGCACCACGCTCATGGCCTGCGGCTCGACGAAGCTCTGGATCGCGTGGCCGATGTCGCCGGTGGTGGCGCCGGGCTTCACCGAGGCGATGCCGCGCATCATCGCCTCATACGTCACCTCGATCAGCCGCTCGGCCTTGCGCGCGATCGGGCCGACCGCATACATCCGGCTGGAATCGCCGTACCAGCCGTCGACGATGAAGGTGACGTCGATGTTGACGATGTCGCCCTCTTTCAGCGGACGGTCGCCGGGCATGCCGTGGCAGACCACGTGGTTGAGCGAGGTGCAGGTCGAATAGCGGTAGCCGCGATACATCAGCGTCGCCGGATAGGCATTGTTGCTGAAGGCGAAGTCGCGGACGAACTGGTCGATGCGCTCGGTCGGAACGCCGGGCCCGACGATGTCGGTGAGCTCATCGAGACACTTCGCCACCAGCGCTCCCGCCTTGCGCATGCCGGCAAAGGCGCTTGGCCCATGCAGCTTGATCTGTCCGGTCTTGCGGAGCGAGGTATCGGTAGCTTCGACGTAGCTCATGCGGATGCGGTCTTCTCGGCAGGGGGCCGGTATCGAGGTGGGTGCAAGGGACTGATTTAAGGCCCCAATTTAATGATCGCGAGCCTTCATGCAAGCCAAGCTTGGCGGGCATGCGCCCGAAAGCCGGCTCAATTCGGGACTTCTACGGTGGTTTCCACCGGCAGGGCGCCGCCTCGGATGCGGATTTCGCGGACGGGGTAGGGAACCCGGATGCCCTCGCGCTTGAAGGAATCCCACAGCGCCAGCATCACGTCGCTCTTGACGTTGTCCATGCCGTCGGGGTCGGCGATCCAGAAGGTCAGCGAGAACTTCATCCCGGCTTCGGCGAACTCGGTCAGGATGGAATTCGGCGGCTTGCCCTTCTGCGCGCGCGGATGCGCGGCCGCGGTCTCGGCGGCGAGCTTGCAGACCAGCCGCGGGTCGGCGTCGTAATTGGTACCGAAGGCGATCTTCACCAGCGTGTTCTTGTCGGTGTAGGTCCAGTTGACGACCTTCTGCGTCACCAGATCCTCGTTCGGCACCAGGAATTCGCGGCCATCGCCGGCCGCGACCGAAATATAGCGCGTCTTCATCGCGCTGATCCGCCCGGTGTTGTCGCCGATGGTGACGAGGTCGCCGGGCTTCACCGATTTGTCGGCGAGCAGGATGATCCCCGAGATGAAATTGGCGACGATCTTCTGCAGGCCGATACCGATGCCGACGCCGACCGCGCCGGAGAACACCGCGAGCGCCGAGAGATCGATGCCGACCGCGCCGAGCGCGATCACGATCGCGACCGCAAGCAGGCCGATGCGGATGATCTTGACCAGCAGCACCTGCACCGACGGCGTCAGATCGGTGGTCGAGTTGATCCGGCTCTCGGCGAAATTGCTGGCGATGTTGGTGAGCCAGAGCGCGATGAGCAGCAGCGCGCCGGCCTTGATCACGAGCAGCGGCGTCAGCCGCAGGCCGCCGAGCACGATGGCGAAGGAGTCGAGCAGGTCGACCGTCGCATCGAGCTGGCCGACGATCGAGAGCGCCGCGACGAACCAGGCCGTGATCGACACCAGCTTGACGATGAAGGCGTTGCGCAGCACCGAGGTCAGCAGCCGGATCGCGAGCCAGGCCAACCCCAGCTTGGCGGCGACCATCAGGAGATAGCTGCGGCTCGGCCAGGTCGCATGGTACATAACCACGCGCGAGACGATCACGAGCAGGGTGAACGCCGCCGTCGAGGCGCTGGAGACCATCACCCGGGCGAAGTGCCGGAGCGGCAGCGGCCAGCGCATCGCCAGCGAGGTCATGTCGATCCGGCTGCGAACGGCGGCTTCGGCGGCATAGGCGATGCCGGCCGCGGCCAGAATGAGCCCGAATTGCAGGTAGAACCAGGGCGAGGAGATTTCGGCCCCGACGCTGCGCGCGGTGGTCTCCACGAACTCCATGAAGTCTTTGAGGTCCATGTCCATCGGTCTCGTCGGGAAGCGGGTGGGAAGTGTTGATTCGAGCGCGCCGGAGAATCCCACAAAGGGCCCGGCCGGACCACCGATACACCGCTAAGTGAAGTGCGTTAAGGCCGCAAAATGCAGGCAGATTGCCGCGAGCGGGAGAAAATGGGTTGGCGTGGGAGTCCGCCGACGATAAGGATGCAATTCCAGCGATTTCGTACCCGGAAGGTGGATGGCCTCCCTCGACTCCGTCAGCCTCGCCATATTGCTCGGCGCCGTCCTGGTGTTGGCCGGGATCCTGTCAAGCCTGCTTGCGCTGCGCTTCGGCGCGCCCCTTCTGCTCGTCTTCCTCGCGATCGGCATGCTCGCGGGCGATTCCGGTCCCGGACAGCTGCAGTTCGACGACGTCCGAACCACCTATCTGGTCGGCTCGGTCGCGCTTGCACTGATCCTGTTCGACGGCGGCTTGCGCACCCGCTTTGCCAGCATCCGCACCGTGCTCGCGCCTTCCATGGTGCTCGCGACCGTCGGCGTGCTGCTGACCGCGCTGATCACGGCACCGTTCGCTAAATATGCGCTCGACCTTAACTGGACGGAGTCGCTGCTGGTCGGCGCCGTGGTGGCCTCGACTGACGCGGCGGCAGTGTTCCTGCTGGTGCATACCCAGGGCCTGCGCCTGCGCCCGCGCGTCGGCGCGACGCTGGAGGTCGAATCCGGCACCAACGATCCCTTCGCGATCTTCCTGACCCTGATGCTGGTTGAATACATCTCGCTGGGAACGGGCACGGCCGCGCATGTGCTGATGGAGTTCGCCCAGGAGGCCGTGCTAGGCGCCGTCGTCGGCGTGATCGGTGGGCGTCTGGTCGTCATCGCGCTCAACAAGGTCGCGCTGCCGCAGGGCCTCCATGCGCCGTTCGTCACCACCGCCGCGCTCGTCATCTTCGGCGGCTCGCAGATCATGCATGCCTCGGGATTCCTCGCGGTCTATCTCGCCGGCATCATCATCGGCAACCGCCCGACGCGCGCACATAATTCGGTCGTGGCCTTCCTGGACGCCGCGACCTGGCTGGCGCAGATCGTGATGTTCGTGCTGCTCGGTCTGCTGGTCTCGCCGAGCAGGCTTGGCGGCAGCGTGCTGCCGGCGGTCGGGATCGCATTCGTCCTGATGCTGGTGGCGCGGCCGATCGCCGTCTTCGTGTGCCTGGCGCCGTTCCGCTTCAACTGGCGCGAAAAGATCTTCATCGCCTGGACCGGCCTGCGCGGCGCGGTCGCGATCTTCCTGGCCTCGATCCCGATGCTGGTCGGGCTGTCGAAGGCCTATCTCTATTTCGACGTCGCCTTCGTCGTCGTCATCATCTCGCTGCTGCTGCAAGGCTGGACCCTGGCGCCAGCCGCGCGCAAGCTGCACGTGGCGCTGCCGCGCGCCGAACGCGGCCCGCGCCGTGTCGAACTGGACCTGCCCGGCCAGCTTGAGCAGCAGCTCGTCGGCTATCCGGTGCGGCCCAAGAGCCTGTATTTTCGCCGCGGTCTGATCCCGTCCTGGTCGAAGCCGACGCTGGTGATCCGCAACGAGAACATTTTGACGCCGATTGAAGCCGAGCCGATCGCGCCCGGCGATTACATCTATCTGCTGGCGCCGCCGGAAAAGGCCGAATCGCTCGACCGCTTCTTCGTCGACATGCAGCCGAGCTCGGCGCCGGATCCGCATCTACTCGGCGACTTCATGGTTTCCGGCGATCACACGCTCGCCGAGCTCGCGGAGATCTACGGCGTGAAGGTGAGCGAGGACGAGAGCGGGCACACGCTCGCTGATTATTTCGACGTCCATCTCGACCGCGCACCGAAAGAGGGCGCCGAGCTTGCGTTGGATCCGATCGTGCTCGTCGCGCGCTCCATCTCCGGCGGCCGCGTCAACGTCGTCGGCCTGCGTCTGCCGGAAGACGAGGAAGCGCCCGCGCCGCTGACCCGCAGGCAGGTCCTGCGGCGCAAGCTGGCGGATTTGTGGACGTCGGTGGCGGGGGTTTAGGTGCTGTGTCGTGCCGGCCTAGTGCGCAATTGCGCACGGGGGCCGGGACCCATAACCCCAGGGAGGAGTTTGGCGAAGATTTGCAGTTGCGCTTCGTTCGCCGGTACTCACACCGTCCGCCGTCGAGAGATCACGCGGTATGGGTCCCGGCCTTCGCCGGGACGACGGCGGTTGGTGCGACCGCCAGTATGGCTACGTCAGCACCTTCACCCCGCCGAACGACGTCACGCGGCCCTGCTTCAGCATCACGATCTGCGTCGCGAGCTGGCGCAGCTCGGCGACGTCGTGGCTGACATAGACCATGGGGACGTTGGCCTCGTCGCGCAGCCGCACCAGATAGGGCAGGATCTCCAGCTTGCGGCCCTCGTCGAGCGCGCCGAGCGGCTCGTCGAGCAGCAGCAGGCGCGGCCTCGACAGCAGCGCGCGACCGAGCGCGACGCGCTGGCGCTCGCCGCCGGAGAGCTTTCCGGGGCGGCGACCCTGCAGCGCGCCGATGTCGAGCAGCTCGATGACGCGCTTGTGCTGCGCTGGATCGGGCGCGAGGCCGTTCATCCGCCTGCCATAGTCGAGATTTTGCGCGACGTTGAGATGCGGAAACAGCCGCGCATCCTGGAACACATAGCCGATGCGGCGGCGCCAGGTCGGGACATGAATACCGGCCGCGCTGTCGTCGACCGTCTCGCCGTCGATCACGATGGTGCCGCGGTCTGGCCGCAGCAGCCCCGCGATCATGTTGACCAGCGAGGTCTTGCCGGCGCCCGACGCTCCGAACAGGCCGATGACGCGGCCCTCGCTCGCGAAGGCGGCGGACAGCGAGAACTCGCCGAGCTGTTTTTCGATGTCGACGCGCAGCATGGTCAATTCCCGTGCAGGCGCGCGGTGGCGCGGCGGGCGAACCATTCGGCGGCAATCAGCGCACCGAGCGCGAGCACGATCGAGACGATCACGAGCCGTCCGGCGGCGGCGTCGCCGTCCGGCGTCTGGATCAGCGAGTAGATCGCGGACGAAATCGTCTGGGTCTCGCCGGGAATGTTGGAGACGAAGGTGATGGTCGCGCCGAATTCGCCGATCGCTTTCGCAAAGCCAAGCACCATGCCGGCGAGCACGCCGGGCAGCGCCAAGGGCAGCGTCACCGTGAAGAACACCTTGAAAGGAGTGGCGCCGAGCGTCTCGGCGGCCTGCTCGAGCCGGCGGTCGATCGCCTCGATCGACAACCGCATCGGGCGCACCAGCAGCGGAAACGACATCAGGCCGCAGGCAAGCGCGGCACCGGTCCAGCGGAAGGCGAAGACGATGCCGAGAGTATCGGCCAGGAAACCGCCGACGAGTCCGCGCCGGCCGAAGGTGAGCAGCAGCAGATAGCCGGTGACGACAGGCGGCAGCACCAGCGGCAGATGCACCAGCGCATCGAGCACCGACTTGCCCCAGAAATCACGCCGCGCGAGCAGCCATGCCAGCGCAATGCCGAACGGCGTTGCCACCAGCGTAGCGATGACGGCAACCCTGAGCGATAGCAGGATCGCCGTCCATTCGGCGGGAGAGATGTCGAGCATCAAATCGCAAATTATGTAGAGGGGCTGATCAGGAACTTGAAACCGTATTTTTCCAGAATGGTCTTGGCGGCGGTCGAGCGCAGGAAGGCGAGATAGTCGCTGGTCTTGCCCTTTGCCGTCGTGGTCGCAGCGACGGGATAGATGATCGCGGGATGCGAATCCGCCGGGAAGGTGCCGACGATCTTCACGCCGGGCTCGACCTTGGCATCGGTGGAATAGACGATGCCGAGGTTGGCCTCGCCACGCGCGACCAGCGTCAGCGCGGCACGCACGCTCTCGGCCATGGCGAATTTCGGCTGTGCCGCCTGCCAGGCGCCGAGCTTTTCCAGCGCCGCCTTGGCATACTTACCGACTGGTACGGACTTGACGTCGCCGGTCGCGATCCTGCCGTCGCCGGCGAGTTTTGCGAGGTCGAACCCCTGCGCGATGGGCACGTTGTCGAGCCTGGAATCCTTCGGCGCGATCAGCACGATGCTGTTGCCGAGCAGATTGACCCGGGTCGGCTCGTTGATGGTCTTCCTGGAGATCGCGTAGTCCATCCAGTCGGTGTCGGCGGAGACGAACACATCGGCCGGCGCGCCCTGCTCGATCTGCCTGGCGAGCACGGAGCTTGCGGCATAGCTGACGCTGAACTTGACGCCGGTCCTGGCGGTGTAGGCGGCGTCGACCTCGTCGAGCGCGTTCTTCATCGAGGCTGCCGCGAACACGGTGATGGTCTTGTCCTCGGCGGCGACAGGCGAAAGGCCCGCGGCCAGAAGGAGCAAAGCCGAAAAAAGCACGGAAAGGCGGGACATCGGAAGCGCTCCATGCGCGCGCTCAGGGCACGCAAGGCGGCGCGCGCAAGACGGCGTTGGTTGAATGAGGCTTGCGACCGGCGGAAGCGCTGTTCCGGCAAGCCCGACGGACTTACGGTCCGGCAAGCGATCGCTGGGTCATCATAGCAGGGTGGCGGAACAGGTCAAAGGCGGCGGTCCGCATGGCGCCAACCTGGAATGGCCGGGACGACCGCGAAGGCTTTACGGTTTCGCATTGCCCGCGTGCAGCACGGCTTTGCACGCCCCCGGCATCTGCGCCAGCGTCATCGGCGGTTTCGGCTTCGGGGGCTCCGGCGGGGGTTTGGGGTGCAGCACGCCGTCGCTGAACCAGTAGGCGAGATCGGAGGGCTTGCAGCCTTCGTCGTCGGATTGCGACGGCTGGCTCTCGCAGTCGCTCGCGCCCGCCGGGCAGTGCATGCGGATGTGGAAGTGATAGTCGTGGCCCCACCACGGCCGGATCTTCGACAGCCAGGAACGGTCGCCCTTGGCCTCGCGGCACAGCGCCTTCTTGATCGCGGCATTGACGAAAATGCGCTGCACCGCCGGCTCCTGCGCCGCGTCGCGCAGCACCAGCACATGGCCCGGCGTGAACACTTTTGGATCGATGTCGAGCCGGTCCGGACGCACCATCATCACCGCCGACATGTCCTCGCGCTCCTCGCGCGAGAGCCGATGGTCCGGCATCGGCGTCAGCCAGATGTCGGCATCGAGGCCGATCTGGTGGCTGGCATGGCCGGACAGCGCCGGCCCGCCGCGCGGCTGGGCGATGTCGCCGACCAGGATGCCCGGCCATCCCGCGTCCTTGTGCGCCCTGGCCGCAAGCCGCTTGATCAGCGCGATCATCGCGGGATGACCGTAGCTGCGATTGCGCGACAACCGCATCACCTGCCAATTGTCGCCGTTGAGGGGCATCTGCTCGGCGCCGCCGATGCAGCCCTTCACATAGGAGCCGATGACGTGCGCCGGTCCCTTCGACGGCAGCAGCTTTCGCGCGAACAGCTCCTTGGCGCCGATATTGGGATCGTTCAGATTGGCGAGCGGCGGCAGCGGCTTTGGGTTGACGCTGCCCTTGTCCTGGGCCAGCGCGTCGCCGGCGGCCAGGAGCGTCATGACGAGCAGGAGAGGGGCGAGGCGGCGGGGACTCATGCTGACATCCTTATAACCCCAACACCGCGTCAGGGTTAAGAAACAGTCCCTCCGCTGAAATTTCGTCCAAAAGTCGCGGTTCCGCGGCGTCGGGCGGCCGATTTTTAACGATGCGATAACCCTCTCATGCATTGACCAAAATTCGTGCGCAGGACGTCTGCTCACTCACTTCTGCATACAATCGCGCGCGATCCCGGAAATGATTCAAGGCGGCGCGCAATTTCGCGCCATCTCGTTCTCCGATGACGACGATGCGATGCGCCTGGAGCGCCCATCGGCGCTGCCGGGCCTTGCAAACGGGCAATGAGGGCTGCTTTTTCGAGGCTGCCAGACCGTGCGTCCCATCGCCATGCCACCCAAGATTACTTTTTTTTCAGACACTTGCTCCAAGAGTTGCGGTCGCTGGGTGCGACTGGGACGAGTGAAGTTGAGTTTGGGGTTTCGAAAGTCAAAAAAGCGAAAGGGAAGCGTGCTTGGCAGGTCCGGCCTGCACCCGCGCAAGCCGCGCTTTGCGCGCGCCCCTCATCTTCCGTCCGAACGCGACGAAGTTCTGCGCAGCCGTGCCGAGGCTGAGGCCGCGATCGCGGAAGCGCGCAAATCCCATGAGCGCCTGCGCCAGGCCATTGAGATCCTGCCGCAAGGCATCGTGTTTCTCGATGCCGAGGGCCGCTATGTCCTCTGGAATAAGCAATACGCGGAGATCTACAGCAAGACCGCCGATCTGTTCGAGGAAGGCGCGCGCCTCGAGGACACACTGCGCATCGGCGTCACCCGCGGCGACTATCCCGAGGCGGCCGGTCACGAGGAAGAATGGATCGCGGAGCGGCTGCAAAAGCTCTATCAGCCCGGCTCGCGCCACGAGCAGAAGCTGGCGGACGGCCGCGTCATCCTGATCGACGAGCGGCTGACGGAGGACGGCGGCGTCGTCGGCCTGCGCGTCGACATCACCGAGTTGAAGCAGCGCGAGGCCTCGTTCCGCCTGCTGTTCGACGGCAATCCCGTCCCCATGATCGTCTGCGCACTAGACGATGAACGCATCCTCGGCGTCAACGATGCCGCTGTCGCCCATTACGGCTACAGCCGCGCCGAGTTCGAGCGGTTGACGATCCGTTCCCTTCAGGCTTTCGACAGCGAGCCGCCCTGGACCGCCGATTCGGCCGGCGAGGAGCAGGCCGGACGCACCTGGAAGCACGTCAAGGCCGACGGCACCCTGATCGACCTTGCGATCTATTCGCGCGAACTGACCTATGCCGAGCGGCCCGCGGTGCTGCTCGCGCTGATGGACATCACCGAGCGCAAGCGCGCCGAGGCGCGGCTCGCCTTCATGGCCCAGCATGACGGGCTGACCGGTCTGCCAAACCGCAATCTGCTGCGCCAGCAGGTCGACGAGATGCTGCTGCATACAAGGCGCAGCACAGACAAGGTCGCCCTGCTGATGCTGGGGCTCGACAATTTCAAGGCGGTCAACGACACGCTGGGACACGCGGTCGGCGACAAGCTGCTGCGCGGCGTCGCCAAGCGGCTGCGCTCGACCTTGCGCGAGGAGGACGCGCTGGCGCGGCTGAACTCGGACGAGTTCGCAATCGTGCAGAGCGGCCTGACGCGTCCCGAGGATGCGGTGCTGCTGGCCAAGCGCCTGCTGGAAGCCATCGCCGATCCCTATCTGCTCGACGGCCATTCCGTGGTGGTCGGTGCCTCCATCGGCATTGCGATGGCACCGGGCGACGGCGACGATTCCGAAAAGCTGCTCAAGAGCGCCGACATGGCGCTGTCGCGCGCCAAGCTGGATGCGCGCGGCTCGTTCGCGTTCTTCGAGGCGGCGCTCGATGCGAAAGCGCAGACCCGCCGCAAGATCGAGGTCGAGCTGCGCGACGCCATCCAGAACGACGTGCTGCGGCCGTATTACCAGCCGTTGATCGATCTCCAGAGCGGCCGCATCACCGGCTTCGAGGCGCTGGTGCGCTGGCCGCATGCCGAGCGCGGCATGATCTCGCCGGCCGAATTCATTCCGGTCGCGGAAGAGACCGGGCTGATCAATCCGCTCGGCGGCCTGATGCTGCGCCGGGCCTGTCACGATGCCGCGACCTGGCCGGACGACGTCCGCGTTGCCGTCAACCTGTCGCCGCTCCAGTTCCGTAGCGGCAATCTGCTTTCGGTGGTGACCGATGCGTTGAAGCACTCCGGCCTGCCGCCGCGGCGACTGGAGCTCGAGATCACCGAGACGCTGCTGCTGGAAAAGAGCGCCCAGGTGCTGGCGACGTTGCATGCGCTGCGCGCGCTCGGCGTGCGCATCTCGATGGACGATTTCGGCACCGGCTATTCCAGCCTGAGCTATCTGCGCAGCTTCCCGTTCGACAAGATCAAGATCGACCAGTCCTTCGTGCGCGATCTCGGCGCCAATCGCGAGGCCCAGGCGATCATCCGCTCCATCGTCAGCCTCGGCAAAGGCCTCGGCGTCACCATCACCGCCGAGGGCGTCGAGACCGAAGCCGAGCTGAGCTGCCTCCGCGCCGAAGGCTGCGACGAAGGCCAGGGCTTTCTGTTCAGCAAGGCCCGGCCGAATATCGAGATCATCAGCCTGCTCGCCGCGCAACGGGGCATCGACGGCGGCGAGGAAGACGCCGCGCTGGTGGCCTAGCGCGCGTACTCATGAACCCGGCTCGATGGGAGCTGCTTCGCCGATGACGCTTCGATCCGACAGGGAGTGAACTGCCACGCCACGAAGTGATGCGATTGGCCGACACCGACTACGCAGAAGGCGCATCAAGGCCGTGCGGCAGTAAAACCTGTATAACATTTTGCCCTTCCGGTGGATGGCGCGAGATATGCCCTTTCCCATGCGTATCCTCGACCAGAACCGCCTTTCCAGCGGAGACACGCCTCACCTCTCCGTCGCTCGTTTCAAACTCGACCTCGCCGTCCAACCAAATGACAAGGAGTCGGCCGGGTGGGTTATGAAAGTCCGCTTCGCGGGCCCCTCCTGGGATACGAACAAAACGAACTCGCGAGGCTTCGTAGAATGCGGAACGCGAGGATTCGTAGTTGGCGGCAGGCGCTCCGTTGGGAAACGATCGCGTTAGTGTCGTGGGAATATCAATTTCCCCAAAATGGGATTCGCCATCAGGCGTAGAGAAAATGCGCAGGCAGTTCATTTTTTTACCTCCATCGTACTTTCGACGTGCGCACGATCGAAAGTTCACCGGCCGACAAGTGTTACGGCTTCTTGCCCCTCGGCAGGAGCGGTTTCATGGGACCGCACGAATACGAAGCGGGATGCCGCGGGGATCTGTGCGTCGGCGCTGCCATCCTGGCCGATGAGGATGAGTCCCGCGCCGCCATTGGCTACATTCAAGATGACGGGGGCGCCCTGCCAGGTCCTGATGGGCTCCATTCCGATGATGAGAAATTCGCCGATCGGCTGGTCGAAATATTGAAGCCTCAGTTGTGGTCCGACTTCTGCAGCCGCCAGGCCGAAACCCAAGCGTTTGGCGCGCGCATAGATGTCCGCCAGCAACGCCGTGTCGGTCCGAAAGCCCAGTTCGGCTGCCGACACCGTGAAAAGCTCTACGCTCGTTTTCGTGGCGCTAACGGTAAACGTCGGCCGTGCGAGAATTTCGCCAGCCGAGTTTCCGATGCCGCAACCTGCCGCATCCAACGCGTTGCTGAGGGCGAAGAAGTTTGCAAACGTCCCGGTCCTGATCGTCTTCCACACGGGGTGATCGGCGGCGGATTTGATTGGGACCTGCGGCCGATCAGAGGGCGCTTGCTTGAGCTTCAGGTTATTCCGCAGGACGTCTCGCGCCGAGCATTGAGCCACGGCTTCGCTCTCAAACAGGAGAGTGCATGCGATGCAGAGGGTGGCAACAATGAGCATGCCACCATGGTGCCATCCCGGCGAACGCCCCTGAATGGCATGGCAACTGACTTTCCTGCCAGCTGTGCGGCCCATAACGGACCTCTCTTGCGCAAATCGGCGCGCTAAAGACAATTCGGAATTATCGCTTCCATATGGTCGGCGCGGTCACGGCGGAAAAGCCGTCGTTTTTGTAGCTATAGAAATTGGTCCGGGAAAATTCACAAAGGTTCAGCGGCGAGGACGCTGGATGCGAACTCAATATAGGTCAGCGTGCGTGCACTTTCGCAACTGGTCGACGTCAGCGATCCCCTGAAAGGATCATCTTACCGACATCCTCGTAATGCGTGTCGCGCGCCTGGATCTGCTGGGCGATGGCGTGCATGTCGCGAAACCGGCGCTCGAACGGATTGCTGCGGAATACGGCGGTCGCGCCGGCCATGTGATAGGCGGTGTCGACCACCTTGGCCGATTGGTGAATGGTCCAGGTCGCGGCGAGGCGAACCGAGCTCCGATGCGCCGCGCTGAACGCGCCGGTCGCGCAGAGATCGCGCCACATCGCATTGGCCGTCGCGTAGAGATAGGCGCGCGCAGCGCGAAGATCGCCCTCGGTGCGGCCGATCAGTCCCTGGACCGCCCCGTTGTCGTGCATGGCGCTGGCCGCCAGCGACTGATGCTTGCCGCGCGCCAGTGCGATCGCGGCATCCAGCGTCGCGCGCGCCACGCCGAGCGACACCGCGGCAAAGCCGAGGCTGAAGGTCGAACCGGTGCCGATCCTGTAAAGCGGACCCTGCTCGCGTAGCGCGGACGGCACGTCACGAAACGCGGTGAAGCGCTCGGGGATGAACAGGTCGGCGACCTCGTAGGAATCAGTGCCGGTGCCGGCGAGCCCGATCGCCTGCCAGACGTCGTGCAGCACGGCGCTTGCGACCGGAAACAGGATGGTGCGCACCTCCGCCGAGCCGTCGGCATTTTTCCGCGGCTTGCCGTCGCTGCCGACGATGCGGACATGCGCGCCGAGCCAGCTCGCCTGCCGCGAACCCGAGGCAAAATCCCAGCGCGCGGTGACGCGATAGCCGCCCTCGACCGCCCGCGCCTCATGCGCGATCGCGCCCCAGGCGAGGATGCCCGGCGCCGTGTTGAAGATCTCCTGCGCGGTCTCGTGGTCGAGCGAAGCCGCGATCATCGCGCAGACCGCGCATTGGCCGACGCACCAGGCGGTGGAGGCATCCGCTTTCGCGATCTCCTCCAGCATCTGCATGAAGGCTTCCGGCGGCGCTTCGGCGCCGCCAAGACTCTGCGGCAGCAGCGCGCGATAGAGCCCGTTCTCGATCAGCGCGGAGACTACGGGATCGGTCAGCCGCCGCGACCGCTCGATCTCGTCGGCTTCGCTGGCAATGAGCGGTGCGATGGCGCGGGCGCGTTCGACGAGGCCAAATCCGGGAGTTGCGTTCATGCGCGTTTCCTCGCCCATTCTTGCTGTGAGCGGTCGATCTCGCGATGGTGATCTATTTGCAGAGGAGGATCAAGGTGTGCGGCGTCATTCCGGCAATCCTCAACTTGAAGTGCGGAATCAGTGATGATGGCCCCAAGAAACTATTGGTACTGCTCGGACATTATCGTTTTCCAGAAGAGCATGATACTCTTCCGAAACAGGCAGCGATTTTGGCCTCCAACCGGCAGCGGCAAATGTCCTCGTCTGATGCTCCGATGAAACGCAGTGATGCAGCCCGCCGAGGGCGGAGACAGACGAAGACCTTGCTGCTGATTTTAGCTATCGGATTTCTCGTTTTCGGAGCTGCTGCGGGTACATTGTATTACGCGCTGCGGCCCATAACTCTTCGGATTGCCGTCGGACCGCCGGGAAGCAACGACCACAAAGTGATCGAGGCGATGACCGAGGCCTTTGCTAGCGAAAGCAGGACCGTGAGGTTGTCTCCGATCGCGACTGCCGGAGCGGCCGAAGCTCTCGCTCTGCTCGGAGCCGGCAAGGCCGACCTTGCGGTCGGTCGCGGCGATCTGGAAATGCCGGCCGACGCGCAAACAGTCGTCATCTTGCGCAAGAATTTCGTCGTGCTGTGGTCTTCTTCGGGACCGGCGGGCAAGGGCTCCAAGCGAAAGCCGGCGCCGAAAATCAAGGAGATCGCCGATCTCGCAGGGCGCAGGGTAGGGGTGATCGGCGCGACCCCGGCGAACGCCGCGTTGCTGAGAGTCATCCTGAGCGCCGCCGGTGTGGAGCCGGACAAGGTCACGGTCGCTCAATTCGGCACGGGCCAGCTCGAGGAGCTGGCGCGTGACCCGAGCCTGGACGCATTCATGGCGGTCGGTCCGCTCGACAGCAAGATAACCGCCGACGCGGTCGCCGCGACCGCCCGGACGCGTGGCGAGCCGAAATTTCTCGCGATCGACGCATCGGAAGCCATCGCCCTGAAGCATCCTCGTTACGAGTCGGAGGAAATTCCGCCAAGCATTTTCAATGCGAATCCAGCCTGGCCGGATGACAAGGTGGAGACCGTCAGTGTCAGCCATTTGATCGTCGCGCGGAATGCCTTGTCCGAAACGACAGTGGCGGCGTTTTACCGCCAGCAATTCGCCCTCCGCCAGGCGATCGCCAGGCAGGTGCCTGGCGCTGCGCAAATCACCAAGCCGGACACCGAGAAAGAAGCCGAGCTGCCGGTTCACCGGGGAGCGGCGGCCGTGATCGACGGGACCGAGCGCACCTTCCTCGACAGGTACGGCGACTACTTCTGGTTTGCGCTCCTGCTTCTCTCCGGCATCGGCTCGGCCGGCGCCTGGCTGCGTCAATATCTGAATCGGGATGAACGCGACGAGAACACTGGCCATCGCAACAGAATTCTGGCGCTGGTTTCCAAGGTGCGCACTGCGGAGTCCGACCACGAACTGCTGGCCATGCAGCAGGAGGTCGATGCCATCATCGAGGAAACGCTTGGCTGCTACGATGACGGCGCCATCGAGGAGGAGGAGCTGGCAGCCTTCGGCCTGGTGCTCGAACTGTTCCATCATGCCCTCAGCGAGAGGCGCGCAGCGTTGCAAACCCCTCCTTCGAACGTGCTCGCCGCGCGGCGGTAGCGATAGAGTAAGCCCGCTGCCCGCTGAATCCCGGAGAACAGTCCAAAACGGATCTAGGTCGGGTCCTTTAGCAATCGCTCCATGATGATCGTGCGTTCGTCACCATGATAGCTGTCGTGCACCGCCTTGAACCCGAGCCCCGCGTAGAAAGTCTCGGCGGTGACGGAAGAAGGGACGGTCAGCGAAGCAACGTTTCGTGCGCGCGCTGTGCGCTCGATCTCGGCCATCAGCAGCTTGCCGATGCCCCGGGCCTGAACATCGGGAGCCACGAAGACGGTGCGGACCACATTTCCGTCGAGACCTGCGGTCGCAACGATGCGGCTGCGGATCGTGGCGACAAAGACGGTGCGTAGTCCGATCAGCCGCCGTACGGCTTCGGGACTGAAGTTATGCGCGATCCTTTCGATGATCCCTTCCGCATAGTCCTTTGCATTCGTTTCCCGCAGTGCACGCAAGATGACCACGCTGATCTCATCGGCATCATCTGCGAGTGCGGGCCGGATTGTGCATTCCATGGGACGCTCCAGTCGTCGCGCCGGGTTCGTTGCCGTGAAAAGCACAATGACCGCTCGCTATTGCAGTCCCAGACCGCTGCAGTACCACGCCATGTCTTCGTGTCTCCAGCCGCGCTTGACGCCTGATTCCTTGCATTCATTGTAGGTCTTGAAGTTTGCTCCGTTTCGGCAGCCTGACGGGTAGCTCCCGAAGCCGCCACCCGAGGTGGAACATGCGACCGAGCTGGCCGCCGTGGGCGGGGCGGCCGGGGCTTTGGGAGCTGCGTTCGCTGATGTGATCGACAGAATGATCAAGCTCCCTAACGCAAAAACCGAAGCTTTCATTGCCTTCTCCTGATCCGAGGGATGCGGGATACTATCACAAGATGTGTTATGGCGCGAGACGCAACCTGAATGAAAGAGCACTGCGCTGCACGCGCTTTCTGGTTTCTCCATTCGACAGCAAACCGCGATTGCGTTGGTTCCTTGAAAGGAACGGTCATCAGCTCCAGGCGTTTGAGATAGCGAAAGGACACTTGCATGACCGAGAAATTCGATCCGGCACCGCCGGACAAGAACGCGGAAGATCTCAAGCGTGGCATCCGACGCGACAAAGCCAAGGACGACGAGTTGGAAAAGGGCTTGAAGGACAGTTTCCCGGCGTCGGACCCGGTGAGCAGCACCCAGGCGTCCGAGGCAACACCGGACGCATGAAGGAGGGATAGATTATGGGCCTCGCAGCCTATGATATTGTTGGCAGGGACGGCGCCTGGCACGTCGACCACGATGGCGAAATCCGGAATACTTACCAGACCAAGGAAGCCGCTTTCGAGGCGGCTGTTGCGGCGGCATCGCTCGCCATGCGGCAGGGTCACTCTGTCCGGCTGACGGTGCCGGAGAGCGAGAACGCCGTCGGCGCAGAAAATTCGGGCGGATGACCTCCGAGGATGTTCTGATTCTAAACGGCCGCCAGCAAATGGGCGGGCGCAAACGGCTTGTGCAAGAAGGTCGTGTTGGGCGGCAGCGGCGCCATCACCGTCCCGGACATCAGCACGATGTTGAGTCCGGGATGGGCACTGCGAGCGTACTCTGCGAGCTCGAGCCCGGTCATTCTCCCCGCGAGGTTGTGATCGGTGATGAGCGCCCGTAGCTCCGTGCCCGTCGATGCCACGATAAGCTCCGCCGCTTCTGCGGTGGCACATTCGACGACTTCGAACCCTTCGTCCTTGAGAAGGTCGGATAGAACTTCGCGCTGGAGCGAGTCGTCCTCGACCAGCAGCATGACGAAATTCGACATGCGGTCATTCCTAACTTATCGAATGTTAATGCGCGTCCTGGAAGATTGTTCGGTTCTGATGTCTTCGTTCGGCGCTCTTTGCGCCACGGCATGATCAGTCGAACATGTTGCATTCTCCTTGAGCTTTCGACGGAGGCACCGAAGCGGGGAATCGAACAGGAGCGGCAATGGCAATCGTCTTCATCACGGGCAGTACGGACGGTTTGGGCCGGGCAGCTGCCCAGTCTCTCCTCGAACAGGGCCACCAGGTGGTCCTGCACGCGCGATCAGCGGAACGTGCGGCGGCAATCGCCGGGCTTGAATCGCATTCCGCGCGGGTCGTGATCGGCGACCTCAAGAGCGCCGCCCAGACCCGGCACGTGGCAGATCAGGTCAACGCAATCGGGCGAATGGACGCGGTCATCCACAACGCCGGGGTCTATACCGAGCGCAGCCGCGGCCCGACGCCCGAGGGCCACGCCACCACCCTGGCGGTCAACACGCTCGCGCCCTATTTGCTCAGCGCCCTGATGATACGCCCCGATCGCCTGGTCTATCTCAGCAGCGGACTACATCGCGGCGGAGAGGGATCGTTGAGCGATCTCGACTGGACAAAGCGAACCTGGGATCCGGCCAAGGCGTACGCGGAGAGCAAGCTGCACATGGTCGCACTGGCCTTTGCCTTGGCGCGGCGTTGGCCGCAGGTGCTGAGCAACGCGGTCGATCCCGGCTGGGCGCGCACCAAAATGGGCGGTGCCGGAGCGCCGGTCGGCGTGGCCACCGGACAAAGGACGCAGACCTGGCTTGCCGTGAGCGACGATCCCGCCGCCCTGGTCAGCGGTCATTACTGGCATGACCTCCGGCGCCAAGAGCCGGCGCACGAAGCGACGGACCGCGATTTTCAGGAGAGACTTCTCGACAGACTGGGCGAGTTGACGGGGGTGACGTTGCCTCCGGCGTAAAGGCATTTAGCCTTGCGTCACAGGTCTAGCAAAGTCTCTGCCGATTGGCGACGCTTCGGCGCAACCTGATCGGATATGGAGACAGGCACGGGTATGAGGTGGCCGACAACTGAGCGGTATCAGCCGCGAGCAGGCGAATTGCGCCCGGAAACTGTAATTGCCCGAACGACAAGGGCGATGCGTTTGTCGCGCGCGGCAGGTCTGATGCGGCGTGAACGTTCGAGTTCAACGAGGCCATGAAGCGCCGCCCCTGGCGTTCTCAACGCGATCGGGCAGAAGGCGACGTTGGAAGGCAGCCGTCGCCTCTGTTAACGGTCCCCGGCGGGCGTTGGCGAGACTGCAAGCTTCATCTCTCGACATCCTGACCGGCTTTGGCGACCACGTCGTCCCATGAAGGTCGCGACGTGAAGACTTCGGACAAGAACGCGATGAAGCTCGTCACATTGGGATTGCCGCGTCGACTTTCCGGCCAAAGTGCGGTGATGTTGGTCCTCGGAACGGCGAAATTCTGCAACACCGGCAAGAGCTCCTTTCGCCGCACGTAGGGTGCTGCGACGTAGGTGGGCGTAATGCCGATACCGCCACCCGACGCAATGGCCACGGCGACGGCATCACTGACGTCGGTGATGATCCCGGCATCGGGAACGAGCTCGATCGAGCGGTCCCCGACGATCAAAGGCCACCGAAAAATCTGCCCCGAACTCTGGAAGCGAAAGTTTACGCAGTCATGATTGACCAGCTCGTGCGGGCTCATCGGCGTTCCGCGCCGAGCCAGATATTCCGGTGACGCGAATGCGCAGATGCGGTGAGGCGCGAGTTGCCGTGAGATCAGCCGAGAATCGGCAAGCTCGCCGACGCGGATCGCCACATCGATGCCCTCTTCAATAAGATCGACGAACTGATCGCCGAGCCGCAGGTCTATCGCAAGTTTTGGATAGCGACTGCGAAAGCGCGGCAACGCCGCGGCGAGAATATGGGTGCCGATCGGCAGAGGCGCTGCAATCCTCAAAACGCCAGAGGGCTCGGACCGCGCGGCAGATGCCGCCTGTTCGATCGCATCCGCTTCCCGCAAAAGGCGCAGTGTCCGCTCGTGCAGATCTCGGCCTTCCGAGGTCAAGGTCAGCGAGCGGGTGGTTCGGCTGAACAGGCGGAGGCCAAGACGCTGCTCCAGCCTTTGAACGCTTTTGCTGACGGCCGAAGGCGAGACGCCGAGAGCGCGAGCGGCGGCGGTATAGCTGCCAAGCGATCCGGAGCGGGCGAAGGCGATAAGTCCGGTCAGTCGGTCGAGGCTGATTTGTTCCATGGCGGCATAATAGAGCCGACAATGTGCCGGATTATCAAGCAAAACCGAGGCGTCTAGATTGAGTCCATCGGCCGCGCGTTGGGCGCTGCCCTTCGAAAGGACCGCCTTCATGACCGATTTGCCCTCCAGCTCTCTCAAGGACCAAACCGTCGTCATTTTCGGTGGTACGTCGGGAATTGGCCTTGCCGCGGCCCAACAGGCCCACGCAGCCGGTGGCAAAGTCATCGTTATCGGGCTCGGTGCCGCGGGAGCTGAGCGGGTTGCCACCGAGAATGGGTTCGCCGGTTGGCGCTCCGCCGATGTGACCAAACCTGAAACGATCGCCGCCGCACTAGCCGATATCCCCCACGTCGATCATCTCGTTCTGCTTGCCGGCAGTTTCGTCGCGGGCAAGATATTTGCGGCGGACGTCAATCATTTGCGCCGCGCTTTCGATGAGCGCATCTGGGCGGCTGTTCATGTCCTGCGCAGCCTCGGAAGCCGAATTGCCGCCGACGGATCAGTCACTTTCATTTCCGGAGCCTTGGCCGACCGACCAAACGCATACGGCACCGCCGTGCTTGCCGCCGCCTCGGCTGCTATGGAAGCCTTCGCCCGGGGCCTCGCCCTGGAATTGGCACCGCTCCGCGTGAACACGTTGTCGCCTGGAACGATCAATACGCCTCTGCTCGCGCGCACACTTGGCGACGGCCGCGATGATTACGTGGCGGCTCTCAAGGACAAGCTGCCGCTGCACCGCCTTGGCACGGCGCAGGAAGCCGGAAACGCTGTGGTCTTCCTGATGAGCAACCGCTTCATGAATGGCGAGACGCTTCACATCGATGGCGGTGCCATGCTTGCTGGATCCCGGCTTTGCGCAGCAGCGTTGCACGCTGCAGCGCGTCCGGAGGGGCAGAATAGACGTCGCAGGCGTGAACGAGCGAGGTCGTCATGTTCGTTCAGATCCTACGTCGTCGCGGCCAGCGTGACGAGCTTTGCGCACGCTTCAAGAAGCTGGAACGATCAAGTGCACACGCCTCAGCATTGAAAGCTCGACATCGCAGGCCTGCACACAACAGCTCGCCAATCCCACGGCTTGCGATCATGGCATCATGCTCCTGTTTTGCCCGACGAGTCAAATAGATTTCGTAAAATCGGAAGTTCGAAAAAAAACCCAATGCCAACAACGTGCCGGCTACTGTGCATGGGGTTGTTTTCGCGTTTTTTATTGTCCGGTCCCGAAAAGCGCGGACCAGACCTGTCTCGTCTCGCTCGAGCCGGGCGAGGCGCTCGCCTCAGCTGTCCACCTTCAGCGCGGCGATGAAGGCTTCCTGCGGGATGTCGACCTTGCCGAACTGCCGCATCTTCTTCTTGCCTTCCTTCTGCTTCTCCAGAAGTTTCCGTTTACGCGTGATGTCGCCGCCGTAGCACTTTGCGGTGACGTCCTTGCGCAGCGCGCGGACCGTTTCGCGCGCGATCACCTTGCCGCCGATCGCCGCCTGGATCGGGATCTGGAACATGTGCGGCGGGATCAAATCCTTCATCTTCTCGACCATGGCGCGGCCGCGCCCCTCCGCGCGGGTGCGGTGGACCAGCATCGAGAGCGCGTCGACCGGCTCGTTGTTGACGAGGATCTGCATTTTCACCAGATCGGCCGGCTTGTAGTCGGTGAGATGATAGTCGAACGAGGCGTAGCCCTTGGAGACCGACTTCAGGCGGTCGTAGAAGTCGAACACGACCTCGTTGAGCGGCAGATCGTATTTCACCATGGCGCGGGAGCCGACGTAAGTCAGCTCCTTCTGCGCACCGCGGCGGTCCTGGCACAGCTTGAGCACGCTGCCGAGATACTCGTCGGGGGTGAGGATCGTGGCCTCGATCCAGGGCTCCTGGATCTCCGCGATCTTGACCACGTCAGGCATGTCGATGGGATTGTGGATCTCGATCTCGGTGCCGTCGTTGAGCTTCATCTTGTAGATGACGCTCGGCGCGGTCGCGATCAGATTGAGATCGAACTCGCGCGACAGCCGCTCCTGGATGATCTCCAGATGCAACAGGCCGAGGAAGCCGCAGCGGAAGCCGAAGCCGAGTGCGGCCGAGGTTTCCATTTCGAACGAGAAGCTGGCGTCGTTCAGACGCAGCTTGCCCATCGCGGCGCGCAGTGTTTCGAAGTCGTCGGCATCGACCGGGAACAGGCCGCAGAACACCACCGGGATCGCCGGCTTGAAGCCCGGCAGCATTTCGGTGACAGGCTTCCTGTCGTCGGTGATGGTGTCGCCGACGCGGGTGTCGGCGACTTCCTTGATCGCGGCGGTGATGAAGCCGATCTCGCCGGGGCCGAGCTCGTCGACCTGCGTCATTTTCGGCGTGAAGAAGCCGACGCGCTCGATGTCATAGGCCGCGCCCGTGCCCATCATGCGGACGCGGCTGCCCTTCTTCATGACGCCGTCGACGACGCGGATCAGCACGACCACGCCGAGATAGACGTCGTACCAGCTGTCGACCAGCAGCGCCTTCAGCGTCGCATCGCGATCGCCCTTCGGCGGCGGCAGGCGGGTGACGATCGCCTCCAGCACGTCGGGCACGCCGAGGCCGGTCTTGGCCGAGATCATCACCGCGTCGGACGCGTCGATGCCGATGACGTCCTCGATCTGCTGCTTGACCTTCTCGGGCTCTGCGGCGGGAAGGTCGACCTTGTTCAGGACCGGGACGATCTCGTGGTTGTTGTCGAGCGCCTGGTAGACGTTGGCGAGCGTCTGCGCTTCGACGCCCTGGCTGGCGTCGACCACGAGCAGGGAACCCTCGCAGGCCGCCAGCGACCGCGAGACTTCGTAGGCGAAGTCGACATGGCCGGGCGTGTCCATCAGGTTGAAGATGTAATCCTTGCCGTCCTTGGCTTTGTACGCAAGCCGCACCGTCTGCGCCTTGATGGTGATGCCGCGCTCGCGCTCGATGTCCATGGAATCGAGCACCTGCTCCTTGCCCGCCATTTCCCGGTCGGTGAGGCCGCCGGTCATCTGGATCAGGCGATCGGCCAGCGTCGATTTGCCATGGTCGATATGGGCGACGATGGAGAAATTGCGGATGTTGGAAATGGGGACGGTCGTCATGGGCGCGGGATACCACTCACATCCCCGTGCGGCAACCATATTGCTGTAATTTCAGGGCCTTTGTTCACGCCAAGCTGATTCCACGACGGCCTGAAACGCGCTACGCAACGCCTGATGTCCAGGCCCATGTCGACGACCTCGATCCCGTCTGCCCGAGCGCGCGCGAAGACCCGGGTGAGCTATGCCCGCTTTCGGGCCTGGCTGGTTGCAAGCGCGACCCGCCCCGAGGCGCGCCTCTGGCAGGTGATCCAGCTCGCCATCCTGCATGCGGTGCTCTGGACCTTCATCCTGATCAATCTCAAGGCCGCGCAGGACGTTCACATGGACGTCGCAGAAGCCTGGGGATGGGGGCAGAAATTCCTGTGGGGCTATGGCAAGCACCCGCCGCTGTCGGGCTGGGTCGCCGGCCTCTGGTTCACGATGTTCCCGCCGACGGACTGGGCGACCTATGCGCTGGCGATGGCGACCGTCGGTACCGGTATGGTGATCTGCTGGCTCATCGCGCTGCGTGTGGTCGATGCGCGGCGCGCGTTCCTGGTCGTGGTGATGGTCGCGCTCTACCCGATCTTCAATTTCAAGGGCTTCAAGTACAATCCCGACCTGCTCCAGCTCGTCACCTTGCCGCTCCTCGTGCTCGCTTATCTCAATGCGTTCGAGAAGCGGAGCTGGCAGTCCGGAGTCTTGCTCGGCCTTGCCGGCGCGCTGGCGCTGATGACCAAATACTGGGTGCTGACCATGATCGGCGCCATCGGGCTTGCCGCGCTGATCCATCCGGAGCGATTGAGTTTCCTGTCGTCACCGGCGCCATGGGTTGCGATCGCGACAATGGTGGTGGCGATGATCCCGCACATCGTCTGGCTGGCGGACGCGCATTTCGTGCCGCTGACCTATGCGGGCGACACCTACAGCCTCGAGGACAGCGGCCAGGTGCATCAGCTGGTGGCCGGCTATGCCCTGCACAATGTCGCGCTGCTGGCATTGCCGGTGGCGCTGGCCGCGCTGGCGATGGCGCTGGTGCCACCTTGGTTCAGGCTGCTGCTGCTGCGTGCGCCCTTGCGCATCGTCACGCGGGCCTGGGCGCGCGGCGCGAATCCCGGCGTGAATCTATCGCAGGCGCGCAACGTCTGGCTCATTCAGATCATCGTCGCGGTCGGCCCCGCGCTCGGCGCGCTGGCCTTCAGCATCTACATGAAGACCGATTGGGGCATCTCGCTGTTCTTCCTGGTGCCGCTCGCGCTGGTCGCGATCCCGGCCTTGCGGGTGCAGAGTGCTGCGCTGTTCAACATTGTCGCGATCTGGCTCGTGCTCAGCGTCGCCACGCTCGCTGCCTCGCCCTGGATCGCCGCGCGCGAGATGGCGGCCAATGCCGGCAACACGGCGACCTATGGCGCGCGCTCGGATCTCGCGCGCGAGCTGACGCAGGCCTGGCACGCGCGCTTCGCCTCGCGCTGGGCGGTCGTCGCCGGCACCATGGAATCGATCCAGCCGATGGTGTTCTACAGCGCGGATCATCCGGCCGCGTTCACGCCGCTCGAAGCCTGGGGGTCCGGGTTGATTTCGCCCGATGACGTCAAGAGATACGGCTTCATCGGCGTGTTCGATCCTGCGGACGGTCGCCTGCCGGCGTTCGAGAAATGGGTGTCCGAGGTGGCGCCGAACGCCGAGCGCATCGTGATGACGACGCGCCGTTTCACCCACGGCAAAGCCGGTCCGTCGATGAGCTGGAACATCTACATCGCGCCGCCGAAGTGATCGAGGCGACGCCGCCTAAATCCCTTCCTCGTTGAATTTGCTTTCAACGAGTTCGGTGATCGCCGCGAGCGCGGCTTCGGCATCATCGCCGGCAGCGGCGACCGTGATGGTGGTGCCGGGACCGGCGGCGAGCATCATCAGGCCCATGATCGAGGTGCCGCCGACGGTTTCGCCGCCGCGCGTTACCCAGACCTGCGCGCTGAAGCGCTCGACGGCCTGGACGAACTTTGCGGAGGCCCGCGCATGCAGGCCGCGCTTGTTGATGATCAGAAGGTCCTTGGAGATCGCGCCCGCGGGCACGCCCGTCCCGGCTTGCGGCGCCTCGTCGCTCATTTGCCGGCGAGGACGCGGCTGGCGATGGTGACGTATTTGCGGCCGGCTTCCTGGGCCATCGCGATCGCGTCGGGAAGCGGACGCTCCTCGCGCACCTTGGCGAGCTTCACCAGCATGGGAAGGTTGATGCCCGCGAGCACTTCGACCTTCGGCCGGCTCATGCAGGATATTGCCAGGTTCGACGGCGTGCCACCGAACATGTCGGTGAGGATCGCGACGCCGTCGCCGGAATCGACGCGGTTAACCGCCTCGATGATGTCGCTTCGACAGAGATCGGAATCATCTTCGGCGCCGATCGTGATCGCTTCGATTTGCTTTTGTGGGCCCATGACATGTTCAAGCGCTGCCTTGAATTCGTCGGCAAGGCGCCCGTGGGTCACAAGTACTAGACCAATCATCGGAAAACTCCTCGCGGGCGCTTTTGGTGCACCGCACGAACGCGCCACTTTGACCATCCAGAGCCCCCGCGCAAGAGGGGATGTTGCGTATCTCCCTGAATCTAGACGGATGGATAAGGGGAGCTGCGCCGGTCTATTCGGTCGCGAGTGTGGGGTTCATATGGTTACCATTTCCCTTCAAACAATCGCCTGAAGGGTTAACGGAAGATGAACTCTTGGTAGTGGTCAAGGCCGCGACAACCAGTGGGAGGGGCGAATAGTCGCGGCCGATCGGGATTCGCGGTATTTCGACACCTAAAATGGCTGTTTTCAGGGATTCGTCCGGCGGCAGCCGCTCCGCATCCGCAGCGTCCAGATCGACCACGAGACCGACGGTCGCATGCTCCACGAAGTCGCAGCGGCGGATTCCCAGCCCCCGAATCTCGATCAGCCCGGCCAGGACCGGAGCGGGGCGGACCTCAATTTCCCGGCCGACTGTCGCCAGATGGACACGGTCATCACCGACCAGAACGGCCCTTTCGAGCACGCCGCTACGTCCCGCCATGATCAAATCGAAGGCAAGGCGCGACTTGCCGGAGCCCGAGGGCCCGCGGATCAGCACCGCCAGATCTCCAACCTTGACCGCCGAGGCGTGAATGCTGGGGCCGCCGTCGCTCATAGCGCCGGCAGCCTCACCACGAAGCGCGCGCCGACGACACTCGGCGCTCCGTCCTCGTCCGCCGGGCCGGGACGGTTCTCCGCCCAGATGCGTCCGCCATGCGCGTCGACGATCTGCTTGGAGATCGACAGGCCGAGGCCGGAGTTCTGGCCAAAGCCCTGATGAGGGCGGTCGGTGTAGAAGCGCTCGAAGATGCGCTCCAGCGCGTCATCCCGGATTCCGGGGCCGTCGTCGTCGACCACGATCTCGATCTCTCCGCGCACGCGGCGGCAGGTGAGGCGCACCTTGTTGCCGGGCTCGGAGAAGGACTGTGCATTCGAGAGCAGGTTGGAGACTATCTGTCCGAGCCGAGAATCGTGGCCCGTCACGGCGAAATTATCAGTCGGGCCGCGGCCCTCGAAACGCATTTCGACCGCGACGTCATGGCCGAGCTTGGTTTCATTGGCGACGGAGACGAGCGTCGTCAGCAGGCGGCGCAGGTCGACCGGGATCGCATCCTGGCGCTGCAGTTCGGCATCGAGACGGCTGGCATCGGAGATGTCCGAGATCAGCCGGTCGAGCCGCTTGACGTCATGCTCGATTACCTCGAGCAGGCGCGCGCGGCTGTTCTCGTTGCGCGCCAGCGGCAACGTCTCGACCGCGGAGCGCAAAGAGGTCAGCGGGTTCTTCAATTCGTGCGCGACGTCGGCGGCGAACATCTCGATCGCTTCGATGCGGCTGTAGAGTGCACTGGTCATGTCGCGCAGCGCACCGGAGAGATGGCCGATCTCGTCGCGACGGCGGGTGAAGTCGGGAATCTCGACCCGGGTCCTGATCCGGCGGCGGATCAGCTCGGCGCTGTCGGCGAGCCGGCGGACCGGACCTGCGATCGTGCTGGCCAGCAGCAGCGACAGCATGATCATGACCGCTGCGGCGACGCCGCCCACCTTGAGGATGGCGAGGCGCTCGGCGGTGACCATCTGGTCGATGTCGTCGCCCTGCGTCGACAGCATCAGCGCGCCGTGGATGGCGCGCGAGCGCAGCACGGGGACCGCGACCGAGACGATCACCTCGCCGCGCGCATTGACCCGCACCATCGAGCGCTTCTGGCCCTGGAGCGCGTCGCCGACCTCCGCATAGCCGTTGCCGTTCTCGGGCCCGAGCTCGCGATAGAGCGGCAGGTCGCCGCGATTGAGCCAAGTGCGGGCCGCGACCATGCCGCGTTCGACGATGCCCGGCTTCTCGGCGGAGACTGACGGCAGGGGGAAGCGCACCACGGTCTCGAGGCTGCGGCTGTCGACCAGCAGGCTGCCGTTCGGGTCGTAGATGCGGGCGCGCGTCTTGGTCGGCGAGATCAGCGTGCGCAGCACCGGCGCCACGCGCTCCGGATTGATCGGAAAATCCAGCGGGGAATACTCGTCCGAGCCGCCATAGGTCTCGCCCGGCTTGAGGTCGAGCAACCGGTCGGGGTCGATGGTGATGGCATTGGTCTGCACCGTCGCGGAGGCCGCGATGGCGCCGGCGATGATCTCCGCCTGTACCAGCAGGCTCTGCGCGCGGGCGTCGATCAAGCCGGCGCGGAATTGCGACAGATAGAGGATGCTCGCCACCAGCGCGACGAGGCCGGCGAGGTTGAGCGAGACGATGCGGCGGGTCAGGCTCGAAAAGGAAAGCGCGAAGAAGAACTGCCCGGCGCGCTTCAGCCAGTTCAGCGGACGCCAGCCCCGCACGGCCGGCTTGTCCTCGGCCAATTGATCCGAAGCGCCGTGGGCGGTGACGTCCTCGGCGTTCTGGTTCTCGTCAGGCTGCGTTCGGTCAAGCAATGCTCACGCCCGCGTTAGGACAGCTCGTGCGAAGGTCCCCGCATCCTAGAGCCATCCCGGTCCCGATGGAATCAGAACCGGCGATGCTCTCAGTCTTTCGTGGAGGCGCGTGCGCCTCAGGCTTCCTTGAAGCGGTAGCCGACGCCGTAGAGCGTCTCGATCATCTCGAACTCGTTGTCGACCACCTTGAACTTCTTGCGCAGCCGCTTGATGTGACTGTCGATGGTGCGGTCGTCGACATAGACCTGGTCGTCATAGGCGGCGTCCATCAGCGCGTTGCGGCTCTTCACCACGCCGGGCCGGGTCGCGAGTGCCTGCAGGATCAGGAATTCGGTGACGGTCAGCGTCACCGGCTCGTTCTTCCAGGTGCAGGTGTGCCGTTCAGGATCCATGCGCAGCAGGCCGCGGTCGAGCGCCTTGGCGTCGTTCTCCTTCGGCGTGACGGTCGGGTCCTTCGGCGCCGAACGGCGCAGCACCGCCTTGACGCGCTCGACCAGCAGGCGCTGCGAGAATGGTTTGCGGATGAAGTCGTCGGCGCCCATCTTGAGGCCGAACAACTCGTCGATCTCTTCGTCCTTGGAGGTCAGGAAGATCACGGGCAGGTCGGATTTCTGCCGCAGCCGGCGCAACGTCTCCATGCCGTCCATGCGCGGCATCTTGATGTCGAGGATGGCAAGATCGGGCTGGGTGGTACGGAAACCGTCGAGCGCGGAGGCGCCGTCAGTATAGGTCATGATGCGATAGCCTTCGGCCTCCAGCGCGATCGAGACGGATGTGAGAATGTTGCGGTCGTCGTCGACCAAAGCGATTGTGGGCATGAGCCTCTGCTTTCTGCTTTCCGTTTGGGTCGTGGCTTGAAACGGCGAGCAATCCACTGATGCGCCGCATACATGGGTGCCGATGTTGGCAGTCGAACCTTGTCACCGAGCAATGCAAGCTAGGCTGAAGTGTGACCAAGTTCCACGAAACACGGCAGATTCGCCGCATCTCGACCCATAACCGGGCCCCGGTTTACCCGAAAAAAGGCCCTCCATGCAACCACCTGACCCGAGAAAGCCGATGCAACCGACCCCCGATTTCGATCCCGGAAAGCTCGCCAAATCGCTGCTGCGGCGGTCACGGCAGGGTGCCCTGGCGACGTTGATGGCCGGCAGCGGCGATCCATATTGCTCCCTGGTCAATCTGGCCAGCCATCCGGATGGCTCTCCGATCCTGCTGATCTCGGGATTGGCGGTGCACACCAGGAACATCCTGGCCGACAGCCGGGTGTCCATGATGCTGGACGAGCGGGCGGCGGGCGATCCGCTGGAAGGCGCCCGGATCATGCTGTCCGGTCATGCCGAGTCGGCCGATGCCGACCAGGATCTGCTCCAGCGACGGTATCTCAATGCCCATCCCTCAGCGGAAGCCTTTGTTTCTTTTAAGGATTTCTCTTTCTTTCGGATCCGGCCCACGAGAACCCATCTGGTCGCGGGCTTCGGCCGGATCGTCGACCTCAAGCCGGAGCAATTCCTCACGGACCTCACGGGCGCCGAGGACTTGCTGGCGGCGGAGGAGGGCGCGGTGGAGCACATGAATGCCGACCACCGCGAGGCCATGGGCCTCTATGCAACAAAGCTGCTGGGCGCGGCCGCGGGCGACTGGCGCTGCACCGGTTGCGATCCGGAGGGCCTCGACATGCAGGACGGCCAGACCGCGCTGCGGCTGGACTTCCCGGAGCGCGTGGCTGATGGCACGGCGCTGCGCAAGATGCTGGTTCGCCTCGCCGGCGAAGCGCGCACCAGGATGGACCAAAGCGCAACACATTGAACGCTGTTGCCCATCGCCGCGACCCAACTCCGTAATCGGTCCCGTAACCGGTCGGAAGGCGGCGGCGAGAGCGTCATGGCACAATGGAAGAGGCTGACGCTGGCCGCGGGTTTGACGCTCGCGATCACCGCATCGCTTGTCACGCCTAGCGTTGCCCAGACAAGCTCTGCTCCGAAAGGTCTCGCCGCGGAGAGCGCGCGCATCAACGCACTGATGAGCGCCGGCAGATATTCGGAAGCACTGCCTTTGGCGCAAGGCATGGTCGCGAGCCTGGAGAAGAGCGACACCGGTCGCGAACTCTCCGCCGCGCTGAACAACCTCGGCCAGGTTCATGCCGGTCAGGGCCACGACGATCTGGCCGAGCCGCTCTACAAGCGCGCCATCATGTTGATGGAAAAGTCGCTCGGTCTCGAAACCCCGCTGCTTGGAGCCGAACTGAGCAATCTCGCCGCGCTCTACCAGCGGCAGAGCCGCTATGCCGAGGCCGAACCGCTGTTCAGGCGCGCGCTCGCCGTTCGCGAGAAGGGGCTGTCGCGCGAGCATCCCGATGTCGGCCAATCCCTCAACAATCTCGCCACCCTCTATGTGAAGCAGCAGCACTATGCGAATGCCGAGCCGCTGTTTCAGCGGGCGCTCGCGATCTACCAGAAGGCCGGCGGCCCCGAGCATCCGGCCGTGGCCACCGTCCTGAACAATCTCGGCCAGGCCTATCGCGATCTCAACCGCGATCCGGACGCGGAAGCGCCGATCAAGCGCTCGCTCGCCATCCGGGAGAAAGTGCTGGGACCGGATCATCCCGACGTTGCCCGCTCCCTCAACAATCTCGCCGGCCTCTATGAGCACCAGCAGCGCTACGGCGACGCCGAGCCGCTTTATCGCCGCGCGCTGGCTATTCGCGAACGTGCGCTCGGGCCCGATCATCCCGACGTCATGACCTCGACCAGCAATCTCGCTTATTTCCTCTACGTGGCCGGGCGCACCGCGGACGCATTGCCGTTCGCGGAAAGGACGCTTTGGGGCGATCGCGCGCAGTTGCGCGTCGTGTTGCCGGTCCTGTTCGCCGCACGCCAACAGGATCTGCTGCCCGGCGACAAGGCGCTGGACCAGGCCCTCGCCGCGATCCAGCGCGGCACGCAATCCTCCGCCGCATCCGCCGTGAACAAGCTCGCGGTCCGGCTTGCCGCCGGCAGCGACCGGCTCGCCGAGCTGGTGCGCCGGGACCAGGATCTCGCGGCTGAGTCCGAGGCACTCGACAAGGCGATCGTCACGGCGGTGTCGAAGCAATCCGCGCAGCGCGATCTCGCAGCCGAGCAGCGCAGCCGCGCGCGGATTGCAACGATTGCCAACGAGCGAGCGGGCTTGCAGAAGACGCTCGCGGCCGAGTTTCCCGACTACGCGTCGCTCTCCAATCCCCTGCCATTGACGGCAAAGGACATTCAGCTGCTGCTGTCGGCGGACGAGGCGATGGTGCTCTACTCCGTCGTCGACAAGCAAAGCTATGTCATCGCGATCACGCGCGAGGGCGTGGCTGGAGGGCGATTCCACTCGGCGCGGATGCGCTGACGCAGAAGGTGACGGCATTCCGCAAGGGACTCGACGTCGGCAAAGCGCGCGATGCCTCCGGCAAATCCGGATTGTTCGATCTCGCACTCGCCAACGAGCTCCATGTCGCGCTGCTCGGTCCGGTCGAGGCGTTGACAAAGGACAAGCGCAGCCTGCTGGTGGTGCCGTCGGCTGCGCTGACCGCCTTGCCGTTTCATCTGCTCGTCACCGAGAAGCCGCAGGCTGCGATCCCCGACACGCTCGAAGGCTATCGCGGCGCCGCCTGGCTGCTGCGGCGCCAGGCCGTCTCGGTGCTGCCGTCGGTGGTCAGCCTGAAATCGCTGCGGGCCTTCGCCCGTCGGGACCAAAGCGTGAAGCCGATGACCGGCTTTGGCGATCCCGTGTTCAATCCCGCGCTGGAAGCGCCCGCCGAGCGGCGCGCCGCGAGCGGCAAGGTCGTCGCGCGCAGCATCGCGACCATTGCCTATAGCGACTTCTGGCGCGGTGCCGGCGTCGATCGCGCGCGACTTGCGCAGGCGCTGCCGCAACTGCCCGATACCGCCGATGAGTTGAACGCGGTGGCCAGGGATGTCGGGGCTGCCGAGGCCGATATCCATCTCGGCCGCGACGCCAGCGAGACGACGCTGAAGCGTGCAGCGCTTGCTCAATACGGCATCATCTACTTTGCCACCCACGGCCTCGTTGCCGGCGATATCAAGGGACTGGGCGAGCCCTCGCTCGCGCTCTCGATTCCTGATCAGCCGACGGAGCTCGATGACGGTCTGCTCACTGCGAGTGAAGTCGCCCAGCTCAAGCTCAACGCGGATTGGGTTGTGCTCTCGGCCTGCAACACCATCGCAGGCGACAAGCCCGGCGCCGAGGCCCTGTCAGGACTGGCCCGCTCGTTCTTCTATGCCGGTGCGCGCGCGCTGCTGGTCTCGCATTGGGCCGTGGATTCCGAAGCTGCCACCCGCTTGACCACGATGACTTTCGAGCTGCTCAAAAACGAACCAAAAATCGGGCGTGCCGAAGCCTTGCGCCGCGCGATGTTAACCTATGTTGACGACACCTCGTCACCGCGCAATGCGTATCCTGCGATGTGGGCGCCGTTCGCGCTCATCGGCGAAGGCGCGGTACGATAGGGTGGCCTTGGAATTTTCATCGACACTGTCCGGCATTGTGCGCCGCAATAACCTTGGGAAACGCCGAAACGCGCATTTGGTTGCGCGATCATTGTTGATTTTTTGATGCGCCTGCTCAGAGCTGACATGCGCGACGTTTGGCGCGGTCCTTGAATAAACCAAATCCTAAGGGATCAGCTTGGCAACGCCAGCGTTCATCAGTATTAGGTCGTTCCAACCGAGGCCGGACGGCCTGTAATCACGGTGACCGCGGCGGCGCCAAGCATGATCGCGCTGAGTGGGTTCTAGGAGGATTTTTCGTGCAAGAGACGGGCGTGCGCAACGGTGCCTTCGGCGCCGACAAATTCGGCTTAAAGAATCTCAAGCAGGTTCACTGGAACCTCGGTGCGCCGCAACTCTATCAATACTCGCTCTCCGCGGGCGAGGCGGTGCTGTCGGCCGATGGCGCGCTCTGCGCCGACACCGGCGAGTTCACCGGCCGCAGCCCCAAGGACAAATTCACGGTGCGTGACGCCACCACCGACAAGAAGATGTGGTGGGCCGGCAACCAGTCCATCACCGCAGAGCAGTTCGAGACGCTCTACCAGGACTTCCTCAAGCATGCCGAAGGCAAGTCGCTGTTCGCACAGGACCTCTATGGCGGCGCCGATCCGGCTTATCGCATCAAGACCCGCGTCTTCACCGAGCTCGCCTGGCACTCGCTGTTCATTCGCACGCTGCTGATCCGTCCCGAGGCCGTCGAGTTGTCGAGCTTCACGCCGGAGCTCACCATCATCGACATGCCGAGCTTCCGCGCCGATCCGAAGCGCCATGGCTGCAAGTCGGAGAACGTCGTCGCGATCGATTTCGCGCGCAAGATCGTGCTGATCGGCGGGTCTTATTATGCCGGCGAGATGAAGAAGTCGGTCTTCACCACACTGAACTACTATCTCCCCGAGCGCGGCGTGATGCCGATGCATTGCTCGGCCAATGTCGGCGCCAAGGGCGATGCCGCGATCTTCTTCGGCCTGTCCGGCACCGGCAAGACCACGCTGTCAGCCGATCCGAACCGCACGCTGATCGGCGATGACGAGCACGGCTGGGGCCCGAACGGCGTCTTCAACTTCGAAGGCGGCTGCTATGCCAAGTGCATCAAGCTGTCGCAGGAAGCCGAGCCCGAGATCTACGCAGCCTCGACGCGCTTCGGCGCGGTGCTCGAGAATTGCGTGCTCGACGAAGACACCCGCGTGGTCGACTTCGACGACGGCTCCAAGACCGAGAACACGCGCTCGGCCTATCCGCTCGAATTCATCCCGAACGCCTCGCGCACCGGCCGCGCACCGCAGCCCAAGAACGTGGTGATGCTCGCCGCCGACGCCTTCGGCGTGCTGCCGCCGATCGCCAAGCTCTCGCCGGCGCAGGCGATGTATCACTTCCTCTCGGGCTACACCGCGAAGGTCGCGGGCACCGAGCGCGGTCTCGGCAACGAACCGCAGCCGGAATTCTCGACCTGCTTCGGTTCGCCCTTCCTGCCGCTCGATCCCAGCGTCTATGGCAACATGCTGCGCGACCTGATCGCCCAGCATAATGTCGACTGCTGGCTGGTCAACACGGGGTGGACCGGCGGCAAGTACGGTGTCGGCTCACGCATGCCGATCAAGGTGACGCGCGCGCTGCTCACCGCTGCGCTCGACGGCTCGCTTCGCAACGTCGAATTCCGCACCGACAAATATTTCGGTTTCGCGGTCCCGACCGCGCTGCCGGGCGTGCCGAGCGAGATCCTCAACCCGGTCAACACCTGGAAGGACAAGGACGAGTTCGACAAGACCGCCCGCGCGCTGGTCGGCATGTTCCAGAAGAACTTTGCCAAGTTCGAAGCCCAGGTCGACGCCGAGGTCCGCGCCGCCGCGCCGGACGTGAAGCTCGCGGCGGAGTAAGTTTGTTCTGTCTTTATCAAAGGGCGGCCGTGAGGCCGCCCTTTTTGTTTGTGCGATATCTCTCCACTCGTCATTGCGAGCGTAGCGAAGCAATCCAGAATCCCTCCGCGGAAACAGTCTGGATTGCTTCGCTGCGCTCGCAATGACGAACTTGCGGAAGCAGCTACGCCTTGAAATAGGCGATCTGCGTCGTCGTCGCGAGCAGTCTTCCGTTCGGCGACCATAGCTCGGCGTTCTGGTCGGCGTAGCTCTTATGCATGATCTTCGAATCTGCGGTCGCCAGCACGCGGGTGATGTCCTCGGCGGCGAGCTCTTCGCTGTCCGTGTGGAAATATGTCGTCAGCGACACCGTTCCGAACGGCACCAACTCGCGTCGTGCGTGGAAGATGCGGCCGAAGAAGGCGTCCGACATCGATATCAGCGCCGGCATGTCGAGCTTGCGCGGCTCGCGATCACTGATCCAAAGCTTTGAGTAAGTGCTGGCGAGCTCGGACTTGGGCGGGCCGATCCGCATCTCGCCCTCGACGAAGCGGAATTCATATTGGTTGGCCCAGGACGCCGCGATCTTCGGGAACGGCATCGTCTGTTCGAACGGCTTTGCATCAGGATATTGCGCCACCCTGTGCTCCCAGGACGGCCGGCGTTCGGCGAACACGGCGGTGGCGAGCGTTGCGACCTCGCCGCCGCCTTGCGACAGTTCGACGCTCCAGTGCTGGCTGGAGCGGTTGGCCTTCACCAGCCGCACGTCCAGATCGAACGGCCCCTTCGCGATCGGTGCGCAGTAATTCACTGTGAGCGCCAGCGGATCGCCGGCGCGCTGCGGATGCTCGATCAGCGCACGCAGGACAGTCGCAGCCGTGACGCCGCCGAACGGGCCGACAAAGGCCCAATAGTCGTCGCTGGTGTGCCCCTGCCAGCTTGAGTCGCCGGCGGTGACGCGGGTGGCGTCGTCGAAAGGGTGCGGGAGCTTGGCGTGCATTGTTTGATCCGGCGTTCAATGACGGACGTCATATCACGTCCGCCGCCGGCTTGTGCAATTACCTCGTGGGTACCCGATTTCACGCCGCGGAAATTCAGCCCGCGACGTCGCGCAAGGTCGGCAGCAGCGGCGTGGTCGGATTGACCGGCACGTTCCAGATCTCCTCGGCGTATTCGCGGATGGTGCGGTCGGAGGAGAACCACGCCATGCGCGCGACGTTGAGGATCGAGGCGCGGGTCCAGGCCGGCGCCACCTGCCAGCGCGCATCGACGCTGCGTTGTGCCTCGTAATAGGAATCGAAATCGGCGCTGACCATGTAATGGTCGAGATAACGCAGCGCGTGCGCGATGGATTCGAAGCGGCCGGGATCGCCGGGCGAAAACTCGCCCACGCCGATGGCATTGATGGCGCGCTGGAGCTTCGGCGAATTGCGGATCACGTCGGAGGCGTCCAGCCCCTGCTTGCGCCGGATCATCACGTCGCCGGCTTCCATGCCGAAGATCGCGATGTTCTCGGCGCCGACATGGTCGCGGATCTCGATGTTGGCGCCGTCGAGCGTGCCGATGGTGAGAGCGCCGTTCAGCGACAGCTTCATGTTGCCGGTGCCGGAGGCTTCCATGCCGGCCGTCGAGATCTGCTCGGAGAGGTCGGCCGCGGGAATGATCACTTCGGCGAGGCTGACATTGTAGTCGGGCAGGAAGATGACCTTGAGCTTGCCGCCGATCGCGGGATCGTTGTTGACGACTTCGGCGACGTCGTTGATCAGCTTGATGATCAGCTTGGCGTAGCGGTAGCTCGCCGCAGCCTTGCCCGCAAAGATCTTCACCCGCGGCACCCAGTTGCCGTTGGGATCGTCCTTGATCGCCTGGTACAGCGCGACCGTCTCGATGACGTTGAGAAGCTGGCGCTTGTATTCGTGGATGCGCTTGATCTGCACGTCGAACAGCGCGCTCGGATCGACCTTGATTCCGAGCCGCTCGCCGATCAGGCGCGCCAGCGCGGTCTTGTTGTGAAGCTTGACTGCGCGGAACTTCTTCTGGAATTCGACGTCGCTGGCGCGGGCTTCGATCAGGCTGAGCTGCGTCGGGTCGTCGAGCACGGCATCGCCGCAGGCCTCACGCAACAGATCGGTCAGCTTCGGGTTCGCCAGCATCAGCCAGCGGCGGAAGGTGATGCCGTTGGTCTTGTTGGTGATGCGGCCAGGGTAGAGATGGTTGAGATCGTGGAATACGGTCTCTCGCATCAGGTCCGAATGCATCGCCGAGACGCCGTTGATGCGGTGCGAGCCGACGAAGGCGAGTTGGCCCATGCGCACGCGCCGCCCGCTCCTCTCGTCGATCAGCGAGACCGAGGCGCGGAAGTCGATGTCACCGGGGGCGCGCGCTTCCGCGAGCGCGAGATGCTGCACGTTGATGCGGTAGATGATCTCGAGATGCCGCGGCAACAGCCGTTCGAACAGCTCGACCGGCCAGGTCTCCAGCGCCTCGGGCAGCAGCGTGTGGTTGGTGTAGGACAGCGTGGCGACCGTGATCTTCCAGGCCTCGTCCCAGCGGAAATTGTGATCGTCGATCAGGATCCGCATCAGCTCGGTGACGGCCAAGCTCGGATGGGTGTCGTTGAGCTGCACCGCGACCTTGCTCGACAGGCTGCGGAGCTGGCCGTCGGACGCAAGATGCCGCTTGATCAGGTCCTGCAGCGAAGCCGAGACGAAGAAATATTCCTGGCGCAGGCGCAGCTCGCGACCCGCCGGGCTCTCGTCGTTCGGGTAGAGGAATTTACAGATCGCTTCCGCGCGCGACTGCTCGGCGCTGGCGCTGACATAGTCGCCGGTGTTGAAGGCGTCGAGCTTCAACGGATCGGGCGAGCGCGCCGACCACAGCCGCAGCGCGTTGACGTGCTGGCCGCGCCAGCCGACGATCGGCGTGTCATAGGCCATCGCCTGCACGGTCTCGGACGGATGCCAGATCGCGCGATCGCGGCCCTTGTCGTCGACATGCTCGACACCGCCGCCGAAGCGAATGTCGTAGATCACTTCGGGCCGCTGCAATTCCCAGGGGTTGCCGAAGCCGAGCCATTCGTCCGGATATTCCTGCTGCCAGCCCTGATTGATGATCTGGCGGAACAGGCCGTAATCATAACGGATGCCGTAGCCGATCGCGGGGATCGACAGCGTCGCCATGCTCTCCATGAAGCAGGCGGCAAGCCGTCCGAGCCCGCCATTGCCGAGCGCCGCGTCCGGCTCGCATTTGCGCAGCTCAGGCAAGGAGACGCCGAGATCGCCGAGCGCGACCTCGAAGATCTTCAGCAGCCCCATGTTGTTCAGCGCATCGCTGAAGAGGCGCCCGATCAGGAATTCGAGCGAGAGATAATAGACGCGCTTGCGCCCTGCATCGTAGCTGTGTTTCTCGGCTGTGAGCCAGCGATGCACGATGCGGTCGCGCAGCGCCAGCGCGGCGGCCTGGTACCAGTCGTGCTTGGTGGCCATGCCCGCATCCTTGCCGATGGCAAGGCGCAGCTTCGCCAGGATCGCGCCCTTGATCTCAGCCAGCGCGAGTTCGTCGATGGGCTGGTTGGGAGCGGGAAAATTGGGCTGGAACGATGAATCTTGCAAAGTCGTCACTTCCTGGTCGCGAGAACACTACTGACCCTACGCATCTTGCCTGTGCACCGGAACCGTCGCTGGTGCGACCGTGCACTGCGCTGGCGTAAAATTATGCAAGGAACGGGCCGATTTGGGAACCCGGACGCATACGGGGAAACGTGGATTTGGTGGTAGAATGGCGGCCAATTCAGCCATCAGTGTGGAGGAGACGTGCATGAACCCTCTGATGAGACCCGTGATGCGACGACTGATCGAAATCGCAGCGGCCACGTTCCTCGTCGTCTGCATCACCGCCTCCAGCGCCGCCTTCGCCGCCGGCAAGATGGGCCGCAGCGCCGATGGCCTGAGCTGCGCCGTCACGCTGCCGCAAAACGCATCCCCCGCCGCCCGCTGCGCCGCCATCAAGCGCCAATGCGGCGGCAAGTTTTATGCGAGCGCGTGTGGGGATAAGTTGATGTCGGCGGCAAATTGAGGAGAGTGGCTCGCTAAAAAGTTGGTGTCGTCCCGGCGAAGGCCGGGACCCATAACCACTGATGTCAGAGAAGTTGCGATAGATCGCGCCAATCCGGATTTTCCTTTTCGATCAGGCGTATCTTCCAGTCACGTTGCCATTCTTTCAGCGCTTTCTCACGTGCGATCGCTTCGGATGGTGTCGCGTACGTCTCAACGTAGACAAGTCGCGTTACACCGTACTTCGCGACGAACTTCGAACCGCGTCCGGAGCGATGCAATGTAAGTCGATTCACGAGGTCACGGCAGACGCCAATGTAAAGCGTGCCATATCGTCGACTGGCCAGAATGTAGACGTAGTACGCGGCCGGTGCATTCATTGTGCGGCACCCGTTTCCGACATGTCTCATAGCGGTGGCTATGGGTCCCGGCCTTCGCCGGGACGACGATGTGGAGATCAGAACAAATTAAGAACACTTTAGCAAGTCTTTGATATATCATTGTGATTCGGCGCGCTGCCGACACAATATCTAGCGTCCGCCAGACTTCGCGAGGACTACATGTCCACCATTGCCGTCGATCAATTTGCCCTCACCAGGATCGCAGATTTCGCGCGCTCGCTGTCGCGGCTGCATCAGACGGCGCGGCGCTACGCGGTCGACGACGACCAGTTCGACCGCGAGTTCAACGCGGTGTGCCAGTCGATCTGGGGCTACACCATCGACGACGTCAGCGACGATCTGTTTTCGGCCGAGGACCATTTGTTTCTCGACACGCTGGACGAAGCGCATGCGCGCATCTTCGCAGCCGAGCAGGGTTATGACCTCGTCGACGATGAGGGCATGCTCACCGACTGGTGGGGTTTTTGCTGGATGATCCTGGCCGAGAAGCGCGGCCTGCTCACGGCAGACAACCGCGCCGCCGCGCGCGCGGCGATCGAGGAGAAATATCTGGCGGCGCCGAATGTGATCGGCGTGATCATCGGGAGGTAGTGCAGCAATCTCGTCATTGCGAGGAGCGTAGCGACGAAGCAATCCAGAGCCTCTCTCCGGAAAGATTCTGGATTGCTTCGCTTCGCTCGCAATGACGACTTGGTGAGAGTTGTGGCTTTACTCCAGCCCCGCCCGCTTCGCCGGCTTCTGCGTCTTCGGCACCGTCACGTCGGGCAGCGTCTCGCGCACGATCTCCGCGGCGGGGCCATCCGCCGCCACCGTGTCGGCGCGCACCGGCGCCACCTTCATCTCGCCGAGCCGCGCGCGGACCTGCGTGGTGAGACCGGGATAGGAGGCGACCGGCGTGAAGTCCGCGGCCTGGTCGTTGCCGACGCGGATGCCGGTATAGGCGACGAGGCCGTCGCTGGTGGCGATCACGTCGCCGGGTTTCAGCGACGAGTCCAGCGCCAGATCGACCGGAGCAAGTCCGACCGGCTCGCGGCCGTTGCAGGTGCAGTCGGCGCGCAGCGCCTTGCGATAGGCGAACGCGTTCTCGCTGTCGGCGTAGCGCTCGCCGGTCTGCGACGCGGCGCCGTCGATCGAGGAGCCGAAATAGATTTTTGTCGCGCTCGCAGGACAGAAGGCCTGACACATCTGCGCGGGCGAGACGAGGCCGCGCATCAGCGGAAAATATTTGCCGTCGCAGCTGCGCACGCAGAACGCCGGTCCCGAGCCGCCGGCCGCGGCCGAACGTGTCGGCGGCACGTATTGCGGGGATGCGGCGTTCTGCTGGCCGGTGAAGGGATCGGCGTAGGAGCTCGCCTGCTGCGGTACCTCACGCTGTGGCCGCTGCTGCTGCATTCCGCCGAAGAAGAAGTCGAACAGGCCTTCGGCTGAAACCGGGGCCGGAGCCGCAAGCAGCGGTGCTGCCAATGTGGCGGCTACGAGCATCGCGCGACGCCGCCGGCGCGCATGGGACATGATTGTACGCAAACGCTTACTCCACCCGACGCTACCCAACCGGCCGGGACCATCAGGTCTCAGCACATGATTCACCATAAGGCGGGATGGTAAATGAGCGGTTGAGGGGGAAGCGGTGTCGCCGGACGGGTAGACCTCGTCATGGCCGGGCTTGTCCCGGCCATCCACGATCTCTGGTGCGGCGAAGACGTGGATGCCCGGGTCAAGCCCGGGCACGACGGCAGAGAAAGTCTAGCCGCTCAAGCCTTCAAGAACTCCGAGGCCTTGTACAGCGAGCGGAATGGCAGCCCGGCTGCGCCAAAGGTGTCGTCGGCGCCTTCCTCGCGGTCGACCATGGTCAGCACCAGCACCACTTCCGCGCCGGTCTCGCGCACCGCTTCCACCGCCTTCATCGCCGAGCCGCCGGTGGTGGTGACATCCTCGACGATCACGACGCGCTTGCCCTCCAGCGTCTCGCCCCTGGGCAACCCCTCGATCGCGAGCTTGGCGCCATGCTCCTTCGGCTTCTTGCGCACGAAGAAGGCCGCGATGGGATGGCCCTTGATCCAGGAGATCTGCGCCAGCGCGCCGGCCAGCGGCACCGCGCCCATCTCGAGCCCGCCGATGAAATCGAGCTGGTCGTCCTTCAGCGCTTCATAGGTCAGCTCGGCGAGCAGGGTCGCGCCCTCCGGGTCGAGCATGGTCGGCTTGAGGTTGAAGTAGAAGTCGCTCTTGCGGCCAGACGCGAGCGTCACCTCGCCGCGGCCGAAGGAGCGCCGGCGGATGATCTCGAACAGGCGGGCGCGGGAGGCTGATTTAGACACGGCGGGCCCTCGGGAGCGTTTTTGGAGGTGGCGGAATTTATCCGCGACGGCCCCGACATTCCAGAGGGGGCTTCCCCCGTCAACAGGGATCGGCCATCCCGGCCCGCCGGTTGTGGGGGTGCAACGTTCTGGAGTAGGTGGATGCCGGATATCTGGGCCAAGAAGACTGGGCAAGGAAGCGCGACAAATGACCATTGAGCTGCACACCTGGAACACGCCGAACGGCCGCAAGATCTCGGTCGCGCTGGAGGAAATGGGGCTGCCCTACAAGGTGATCCCGGTAAATATCAGCAAGGGCGAACAGATGGCGCCGGAGTTCCTGAAGCTCTCACCCAACAACAAGATTCCCGCGATCCTCGATCCCGATGGCCCGGACGGCAAGCCCGTCAGCATCTTCGAGTCGGGCGCGATCCTGCTTTATCTCGGTGAAAAGACCGGCAAATTCCTGCCGAAATCGCTTTCGGGCCGCATCCCGGTCTATGAATGGCTGATGTGGCAGATGGGCGGATTCGGGCCGATGCCGGGCCAGGTGCACCATTTCATCGCGCTCGAGAACGAGCAGGACCGCGCCTACGGCCTCAAGCGCTACATGGCGGAGACGCGACGGCTCTACGGCGTCCTCGACCGCCGGCTAGAGGCCCGCGACTTCGTCGCCGGCGAGCTCTCGGTTGCCGATTTTGCCATCCTGGGCTGGGCCTGGCGTCACCCTCGCCACAAGGTTGACCTGGCCGACTTCCCCCACGTGCAGCGCTGGTACGAGGCCCTGATGGCACGTCCGGCGGTGAAGCGGGGCATGGAGGCGAAGCTGGATTGAGGGTGGTGTCATCGCCCGCGAAGGCGGGCGATCCAGTATTCCAGAGGCGGTGGTGATTAACCGAGAGGCCGCGGCGTACTGGATACCGCGCCTGCGCGGGGCATGACAGTGTGCCTCACACCTTCCGCGCCTCGACCGCCATTCGCACTGCAAGCCCGGCCAGCACCGTGCCCATCAGCCAGCGCTGGACCAACATCCAGCTTGGCCGGCTTGCGAGAAACAGCGCGATCGATCCTGCCGCGAGCGCGATCATGGCATTCACGCTGACACTGATCGCGATCTGGATCGCGCCCAGCACGACTGACTGAGTTAGCACGCTGCCGGCGGTGGGATCGATGAACTGCGGCAGCAGCGCGAGATAAAGCATCGCGATCTTCGGGTTGAGCAGGTTGGTGACGAAGCCCATCGCAAACAATTTGCGGGGGCTATCGATCGCAAGCTGCTTCACCTGGAACGGCGAGCGCCCGCCCGGCTTCACCGCCTGCCAAGCCAGCCACAGCAGATACCCCGCGCCGGCAAAGCGCAGCGCGTCATAGGCGAAGGGAACGGCGAGCAGCAGCGCCGTAATGCCGAACGCCGCGCACAGCATGTAGAACACGAAGCCGAGCGCCACGCCGCCGAGCGAGACGATGCCCGCGGCCGGCCCTTGCGTGATCGAACGCGAGATCAGGTAGATCATGTTCGGCCCGGGCGTGAGCACAAGGCCGAGGCAGACGAGGGCGAAGCCGAGCAGGGCGGACGTGTGGGGCATGGCTGAACCGGTGCGCGAGACAGCATGGTTCTAATATGCGTGGCCCAGTGGGGCCATCGCGCAATTGCACTGAGGACAATTCGACCCGTGTCTCTCTCTATAGGTCGTCCCGGCGAAGGCCGGGACCCATACCCCCAAGAAGAAGTTTGACGTGAGATTGTAGTTGGCAATCTTCGCCCAACTCGATCCTCGGCGTATGGGTCCCGGCCTGCGCCGGGACGACACCGTAAGTTTGGAAGGGACGACGCCGTCCGATCAGTGCGCCTCGTCCCAATTGTTCGCCGCGCGTGCATCGACATGCAGCGGCACCGAGAGCAGCACGGCCGGGAACGGTGCGTCCTGCATCACGTGCTGCACGACAGGGAGCGTGGCCTCGACCTCCGCGTCCGGCACCTCGAAGATCAGTTCGTCATGCACCTGCAGCAGCATCTGCGCAGACAGCTTCTTCTGGACCAGGGCATCCTCCATCCGCGTCATGGCGCGGCGGATGATGTCGGCGGCGGTGCCCTGGAGCCGGGCGTTGATCGCGGCGCGCTCGTTGAAGGCGCGCACCGAGGCGTTCGAAGCCTTGATGTCGGGATAGTACATCTTCCGTCCGAACAGCGTCGTGACGTAGCCGTGGCTCCGGCAGAAATCGCGCGTCTCGTCCATGTAGGCACGGATGCCGGGGAAGCGCTCGAAGTACTTCTTGATGTAGGCGGAGGCTTCTTCGCGCGCGATGCCGAGCTGGTTGGCGAGACCGAACGCCGAAATGCCGTAGATGATGCCGAAATTGATCGCCTTGGCGCGGCGCCGGATTTCGCTCGGCATGCCCTTGATCGGCACGCCGAACATTTCCGATGCCGTCATGGCGTGAATGTCGAGACCGTCGCGGAACGCCTGCTGCAGCACGGGAATGTCCGCGATCTCGGCGAGCAGCCGCAGCTCGATCTGCGAATAGTCGGCGGAGACGAGCTTGTGCCCCGGCGTTGCGATGAAGGCACGGCGGATTTTTCTACCGTCCTCGGTGCGCACCGGAATGTTCTGCAGATTCGGCTCGTTCGACGACAGCCGGCCCGTCGTGGTCGCGGCCAGCGCGTAGGTCGTGTGGACGCGGTGGGTCTGCGGATTGACGTAGGTCGGCAGCGCGTCGGTGTAGGTCGATTTCAGCTTCGAGACCTGGCGCCACTCCAGAATCTTCTTCGGGAGGTCGTGGCCCTGCTCGGCGAGTTCGTCGAGCACCTGAGCGGTGGTGGACCACGCGCCGGTCTTGGTCTTGGTGCCGCCGGACAGCCCCATCTTGCCGAACAGGATATCGCCGATCTGCTTCGGGCTGCCGACATTGACGGGCTCGCCCGCGATCTGCTGGATCTCGGCTTCGACACGGGCCGCGGTCTGGGCGAAGTCGCCGGAGAGGCGCGACAGCACCTGACGGTCGATCGAGATGCCGCGCCGCTCCATGCGTGCGAGCACCGCGACCAGCGGGCGTTCCAGCGTCTCGTAGACTGTGGTCATGTGCTCGGCGATAAGGCGCGGTTTCAGCACGCGCCAGACGCGCAAGGTCATGTCGGCGCCTTCCGCCGACAGCGCCGCGGCCTTGTCGATCGGCACCTGGTCGAACGTGATCTTGCCCTTGCCGCTGCCGAGCAGCTCGTTCTCCTTGAGCATGGCGTGGCCGAACCAGCGCTCGGATAGCTGCTCCAACGCATGCGAGCCGCGGCCGGCGTCGAGCACGTAGGAGATCAGCTGCGCATCGTCGGTGTTGCGCAGTGTGATGCCGTGCTGCGCCAGCATCACCGCGGTGAACTTGACGTCGAAGCCGATCTTGAGAATGCCTGGCGATTCCAGCACCGGCCGCAGCACCTCGATCGCATCACTGTGCTTGACCTGATCGGGCGCGAGGCCGGCGTCGAACAGGCCGGCGCCGCCGCCGGACTGCTTGTGCGCCAGCGGCACGTAGCAGGCCTCGTTCGGCGCCAGCGCCAGGGCGATGCCGCAGAGATCGGCCTGCATCGGATCGATCGAGTTTGCCCGGATCTCGACCGCGACATGGCCGGCATCATGGATGCGCGCGATGAAGGCGTTCAATTCCGCGAGCGTCTTGACGGCCTGGTACTTGCTGCGGTCGACCGGAAGCTTGCGCAAAGCCTCTTCGCGCGCGGCGGCGAGAGAGATCGGCGCGCCCTTCGGACTCGCGGCCTTATCCTCCTTGCTCGCCGATGCGTTGCGCTGGCCCGCCGAAACTTGCGCCGGCGCGCCGGTTCCCGGGGCGGGCACGACGTCCGAAGGCGGCAGCGGCGAGAAGACGCTGGCGCCGCTGGAATAGCCCGGATCGGCATCGACGTTGGCCGGATCGATCTGCGAGAACTCGGCGACGCGGCGCGTCAGCGTGGAAAATTCCATCGCCTTCAGGAACGCGATCAGCTTGCGTGCATCGGGCTCGTGGACGGCGAGATCGTCCAGCGGGACTTCGAGGTCGACCTTGTCGTCGAGCAATACGAGCTGTCGCGAGATGCGCGCCTTCTCGGCGTTCTCGATCAGCGCCTCGCGCCGCTTCGGCTGCTTGATTTCGGTGGCGCGGAACAGCAGTTGCTCGAGATCGCCATACTCGACGATCAGCTGCGCCGCGGTCTTGATGCCGATGCCGGGCACGCCAGGCACGTTGTCGGTGGAATCGCCGGCCAGGGCCTGCACTTCCACTACCTTCTCCGGCGGCACGCCAAACTTCTCGATCACCTCGGGGATGCCGATGCGGCGGTCCTTCATGGTGTCGTACATAGTGACGCAATCGGTGACGAGCTGCATCAGGTCCTTGTCGGAGGACACAATCGTCGCGCTCGCGCCGCGCTCGCAGGCTTGCCGCACATAGGTCGCAATCAGATCATCGGCCTCGAAGCCGACCTGCTCCAGGCAAGGCAGGTCGAAGGCGCGTACCGCTTCGCGGATCAGCGAAAATTGCGGGATCAGATCGTCCGGGGCCGGCGCCCGGTGCGCCTTGTACTCAGGATAGATCTTGTTGCGGAAGGTGATTTCCGACTTGTCGAAGATGATCGCCAGATGCGTCGGCCGGTTGTCCTCGGGCATCTCGCGCAAAAGCTTCCACAGCATGTTGCAGAAGCCGAGCACGGCATTGACCTGCAAGCCGTCGGACTTGCGGTTCATCGGCGGCAGCGCATGGTAGGCGCGGAAGATGTAGCCGGAACCGTCGACTAGGAAGACATGGTCGCCCTTGCCGGCGGCCTTGGCGGCAACGGGCTTGGCAGCAGCTGTCGCCGCATTGGGCTTGGTTTCGGCTTTGGCGGCGGTCTTTGGGGATGTGTTGGGAGATGTCTTGGGCATGGCCGCAATGTATGAATTTTTGCGGGTTTTGACAGCCTTGGGAGGGGGATTTTTGCCTTGCTGGAGCCGCTATCCCCACTGTCATCCCCGCATCCTGTCGCTGTCATTCCCCGCGAAAGCGGGGAATCCAGTACGTCGCGGCTTTTCCGCCGAATCACTGACGTCTCGGCGTACTGGGTCGCCCGGTCAAGCCGGGCGACGACAGCATGCTATTCCGCCGCCTGCAGCACCGCGCTTGTCTTCTTCGGCGCGATCCAGAACGCATCGGGCCGCTCGAACAGGAAACTGCCACCAAGGCGCAGAGCGATCTGCCAGATTGCGAGCGCTCCGATCACGCCGGCGATGGTCACGATCAGCGACACCGCACCGATGTCGGGAATGATGCCCGTGCGCAATAGCAGCGTCCGTGTCGCCGCCATCGGCAGAAAGAACGCGAGATAGATCACGATCGAATGCTCGCCGCAGAAGCGGAAGACGTTCAGCCATTGCACGCGCGCGAGCAGCGTGCCCATCGTGATGATGGCGCAGGCGCCGGCGAAGCCGAGCACGAGCGATATGAATTGCCACTCGCTGGCGCCGAGCGCAACCAGGCCGCCATTGACCAGCGCCCATGTCGCGAGCGCTGTCAGCGCCCATGCGGGATGATTGCGCGCGCGGTCCGACAGCGCGAACACGTAGGGCGCGAACAGATAGCCCGAATAGAAATAGACGAAGCGCGCGCAGAACTCGTCGATCGCGGTCCAGCCGGTTGCGACACGCGCCGTCTCCAGTGCGGCCGCGATGAGCCAGATCGCGGGCGGCGGGACCAGCCGTGTCAGTTTTGTGACGACGAAGAAGATCGGCAGGAGGTAGATGAACCACAGCGTGCCGAACGGCTCGACGAAGGATTCCAGATAGAGCAAGCCGGCGTCGCGCCAGCTCGTTTCCGCTGCAAATGCGGGGGCCTTGAAGCCGAACTGGATTGTCACCCAGACGACATAGAAATAGGCGAAATGCACCACCTTGCGGTCGAGATAGGTTCGCCAGTCCCGGTCGATCACCAGTGGCAGGAACAGACCCGAAATCAGGAAGAAATCCGGCATCCGGAACGGCTTTGCGAAGGCCACCAAGACATGCATGAAGCCGGTCTCGCCGGCAGCAAGCTCGACCCCCAGCACCGAATGCATCATCACGACCATGACGATGCAGATGCCCTTGGCGTAATCGATCCAATCGACACGCGTAGCGGAAGGGGCCTTGAGTCCCCCGCTCGCGGCGATTGTGCCTGATAGTGCCATGGTGTCTCTTTTTGAGGCGTGTTCCGCCAGGATCTGCGTGAACGCGGGGCAGTTTGCCGCCTTGCTGCTTACGATTTCTTTACCGGTACAATTGCCGTGCCGTTTTTTGCACGCGGGCTGTTCCCTCACCCCGGGAAAATGCTAAACCGCCTTGGAATTGCGGTTTCGTTAACCAAGCCAAACAGGGTTTTTCATGCGCATTGCTATGATCGGCACGGGCTATGTGGGACTGGTGTCCGGAGCGTGCTTTGCGGATTTCGGTCACGACGTCATCTGCGTCGACAAGGACGAGAAGAAGATCGCGGCGCTTCATCGCGGCGAGATCCCGATCTACGAGCCCGGGCTCGACGAACTGGTCGCGACCAACGTCAAGGCCAAGCGGCTGGAGTTCACCACCGATTTGTCCAAGCCGGTCGCGGATGCCGATGCTGTCTTCATCGCAGTCGGCACGCCCTCGCGCCGCGGCGACGGTCACGCCGATCTGTCCTACGTCTATGCCGCCGCGAAAGAGATCGCGCAGTCGCTGTCCGGCTTCACCGTCGTCGTGACCAAGTCGACCGTACCGGTCGGCACCGGCGACGAGGTCGAGCGCATCATCCGCGAAACCAGCCCCAAGGCCGACGTGGTCGTCGCCTCGAACCCTGAATTCCTGCGCGAGGGCGCGGCGATCCGTGACTTCAAATTTCCTGATCGCATCGTGGTCGGCACCTCCGACGAGCGCGGCCGCAAGGTGATGAGCGACATCTATCGGCCGCTGTCACTGAACCAGGCGCCGCTGATGTTCACGGAACGCCGCACCGCCGAGATGATCAAATACGCGGCTAACGCCTTCCTTGCGACCAAGATCACCTTCATCAACGAGATCGCGGACCTCTCCGAAAAGGTCGGCGCCAACGTGCAGGAGGTCGCGCGCGGCATTGGCCTGGACAACCGCATCGGCACCAAATTCCTGCATGCCGGTCCCGGCTTCGGCGGCTCGTGCTTCCCGAAGGACACCAAGGCGCTGATCAAGATCGCGCAGGACTACGATGTGAGCCTTCGCATCGTCGAATCCGTGCTGGCGGTCAACGAGAACCGCAAGCGCGCGATGGCGCGAAAAGTGAGCCAGGCGCTCGGCGGCTCGCTGCGCGGCAAGACCATCGCCGTGCTCGGCCTCACCTTCAAGCCCGACACCGACGACATGCGCGATGCGCCGTCGATCCCGTTGGTCACGGGCCTGATCGACATGGGCGCGAAGGTGAAGGCCTTCGATCCCGTCGGCATGGAGCAGGCGAAGAGCGAGCTGCCCAGCATCACTTATTGCGAGGACGCCTATTCCTGCGCGGAAGGCGCCGATGCGATCGTCATCGTCACCGAATGGGTGCAGTTCCGGGCGCTCGATCTCGACCGGCTGAAGGCGACCATGGCGCAGCCCGTCATCGTCGACTTGCGCAACATCTACCGCCCCGAGGAGATGGCTGCGGCCGGCTTCGTTTATGAGAGTGTCGGACGGCCGCCGGTGCAGGGCTGAAAGTTGCATGTCGTTGTCGGGCTAAAACCGTCATGGCCGGGCTTGTCCCGGCCATCCACGTCTTGTTCACTCTCGGTTGAAAGAACGTGGATGCCCTGGACTTCTGCGCGAAGACGCGCTTCGCGCTATTGCCCGGGCATGTCGATCGGATAGTTCTTTGCCCCGCAGTTTCGACACGCCCCTCCCGATCGATGCCGTGCTCGACGACCTCTCGCGCACGCTGGAGGCGCATAACGCCGCCGTGCTGGTGGCGCCCCCGGGCGCCGGCAAGACCACGCGCGTGCCACTGGCGCTGCTCGATGCCCCATGGGCGAAGGGCAAGAAGATCATCGTGCTGGAGCCGCGGCGCATCGCGGCGCGCGCCAGCGCCGACCGCATGGCCAAATCACTTGGTGAGAGGGCCGGCGAGACCGTCGGCTATCGCGTCCGCTTCGGCTCAAAGATTTCGCGCGCGACCCGCATCGAGGTGGTGACGGAGGGTATCTTCACCCGCCAGATCCTCGACGATCCCGAGCTATCGGGCATCGCCGCCGTCCTGTTCGACGAATTCCACGAGCGCTCGCTCGATGCCGACATGGGCCTCGCGCTGGCGCGCGATGCGCAAACCGGCCTGCGTGAGGATTTGCGCATCCTCGTGATGTCGGCAACGCTCGATGGCGCCCGCGTGGCAAGATTGCTCGGCGAAGCGCCCGTCGTCGAAAGCGAGGGCCGCGCCTTTCCGGTCGAGACGCGCTATCTCGGCCGCAAGGCGGACGTCCCGGTGGAGCGGCAGATGGCGGATGCTATCGCCTCGGCATTGCGCGCCGATGCCGGCTCGGTGCTGGCGTTCCTGCCGGGCGCCGCTGAAATCCGCCGCACCCAGAATTTCCTCGGCGAACGCGTGCAGGATTCCAGCATTGAAATCGTGCCGCTGTTCGGCGCGCTCGACGCCGCCGTGCAGGATCGTGCCATCTCGCCGGCGCCCAAGGGCACGCGCAAGGTGGTGCTGGCGACTTCGATCGCGGAAACCTCGCTCACCATCGAGGGCGTGCGCATCGTGGTCGATTCGGGTCTTGCCCGCGTGCCGCGCTACGAGCCCGACATCGGCCTGACCCGGCTCGAGACCGTGCGCGTCTCGCGCGCGGCGGCGGACCAGCGCCGCGGCCGCGCCGGCCGCACCGAGCCCGGTGTCTGCTACCGGCTCTGGGACGAACCTCAGACGGCCTCGCTCGCGCCCTACACCCAGCCCGAGATCCTCAGCGCCGATCTGTCCTCGCTGGTGCTCGATCTCGCGCAATGGGGCGTCGCCGATCCTGCCGCGCTGTCGTTTCTCGACCCGCCGCCGCAGCCGGCCTGGAAGGAAGCAAAAAGCCTGCTCTCCGAGCTCAATGCGCTCGATGGCGACGGCCGCATCACCGCGGAAGGCAAGAGCTTGCGCGCGCTGGCGCTGCCGCCGCGGCTCGCGCGCATGATCGTGGATTCGCATCGTGCCGGCGAGGGCGAAGCCGCCGCCGAGATCGCCGCCATCATCACCGAGCGCGGGCTCGGCGGCGACAGCGTCGATCTCGAGCACCGGCGCGATCAGTTCCGCCGCGACCGTTCCCCGCGTGCAGCAAGCGCGCGCGACCTCGCGCGGCGCTGGGCCTCGCAGGTGGCGGCGTCGGAGAAGGCGGCGACCGGAGAAGGCGGCCTCTCGACCGGCCTGATGCTCGCCTACGCCTTCCCGGATCGCGTCGCGCGCAACCGCGGCAATGGCAGCTTCGTGCTCGCCAACGGCCGTGGTGCCGCCGTCGATCAGACCTCGTCACTCGCCCGCGCGCCCTATATCGCGATCGGCGAGATGACAGGCACGGCGGCGAGCGGACGCATTCTGCTCGCAGCGCAAATCTCGCAGGACGAGATCGAGCAGCATTTCGCCGAGCATATCGAATCCGTCGAGGAGATCTCGTTCGATCGCGGCGCGATGGCGTTGCGGGCGCGGCGCAAGCGCGCGCTGCACGCGATCACGCTCTCCGAGGCGACGCTCGCCGTATCGCCCTCGGAGGACACAGCGCGTATCTTCGCGGACGGGCTGATCGCCGCGGGCCTCGACCGGCTGCCCTGGTCGAAGGCCGCCAAACAATGGCGCGATCGCGTGATATTTTTGCGCAAGGCCGAGGGCGACAGCTGGCCTGACCTGTCGGACGATGGGTTGATCGCGCGGCGCGACGATTGGCTGGTGCCGGCGCTCTACGACAAGATCGCGCTGAAGGATATCTCCGCCGGCGATCTCTCCGACGCACTGATGGCGTTGCTGCCGTGGGAGATGCGCGCACGGCTCGACCGCGAGGCGCCGACGCATTTCGAGGCGCCGACCGGAAGCGTGCTCGCGATTGACTATGAAGCCGAGCAGGGGCCGACCATCGCGGTGCGGCTCCAGGAATTGTTCGGCCTCAACACCCATCCGTCGATCGCCGCCGGCAAGGTGCCGCTGGTGCTGGAGCTGCTGTCGCCGGCGCAGCGCCCGGTGCAGGTGACGCGCGATCTCCCTGGTTTCTGGCGCGGCAGCTACAATGCCGTGCGCTCCGATTTGCGCGGCCGCTACCCGCGCCATCCCTGGCCGGAAGATCCGGCGAATGCGCTGCCGACCCGGCGGGTCAAGCCGCGCGGGACGTGAGCGTTACGAACACGCATTAACTGTCCGCTCATCCTTTTCGTCAAAATAGCACAGCTCTGGCCGCAGCCTCGCTCGCGGAGCGGCCTGCCGCGTGGTGAAATCGAGCTTCGGCTCGGAAGTGGTGTGATGCGTAACATAATGATCTTCGCAGCGATCATGATCGGCCTCGGCACCTTCATGGCGCAGATGGCGGACAGGATGAGCTCCGCCTCGGCGACGTCGGTGCCGCGCACGGTAGCAGTCGCGTCCATCGCGCCGGCCGGCGGCCGCAGCCTCAACATCCCCCGCGACGGTCGCGGCCACTTCCAGACCGAGGGCCGGATCGAAGGTCAGCGCATCGGCTTCATGGTCGACACCGGCGCCTCCGTGGTTGCGCTGAACGAGACCTCGGCCGCCCGCTTCGGCCTGCGTCCCTCGCGCAGCGATTACAATGCCACCGTCTCCACCGCCAATGGCACCATCAAGGCCGCGCGCACCCGCATCGCCATGCTCGATGTTGGCGGCCTCGTGGTGCGCGATGTCGACGCCATGGTGCTGCCGGACGAGGCGCTGTCCGAGAACCTGCTCGGCCTCTCCTTCCTCTCCGGCCTCAAGCGCTTCGAATACGCCAACGGTCAGATGGTGCTGGAGCAGTAAGGGTCTCTCAAAGGCTCCGGCGACCGCATATTTCAAGAAAATCTCTATTCCGACCGCTCTCGCGGCCAGATTTCCCCGTTACCAAACTGCCGCAATTATCATCCATAAGCTGCCATTCCCGCCTTCCGCTGCAGCCCGGCATTCGCTAAGGCTGCATCAAATCCTGGCTCTTTTTCACGAGACCGTCTCAATGTTCCCCAAGCCGAAATCCGTGTTGCTGCCCAACACCTATGCCTTCGAATCCGAGCCGATGGTGAAGGCCACGGGCTTTCGCGAATACGACGCGCGCTGGCTGTTCCAGAAGGAAATCAACCTGATGGGAATCCAGGCGCTCGGCATGGGGCTGGGCGCGCTGATCGCGGAGCTCGGCGTCAGCCAGGAGATCGTCACCGGTCATGATTTCCGCGGCTATTCGGCCTCGATCAAATATGCGCTGATCTCCGGCCTGATGGCAGCAGGCTGCAAGGTGCACGACATCGGGCTCGCGGTGACGCCGATGGCCTATTTCGCGCAGTTCGACCTCGACGTGCCCTGCTGCGCCATGGTCACGGCCTCACACAACGACAATGGCTGGACCGGCGTGAAGATGGGCGCCAACCGCCCGCTGACCTTCGGTCCCGACGAGATGACGCGGCTGAAGGAGATCGTGCTGGGCGCCGAGTTCAAGAACAAGGCCGGCGGCTCCTATCAATTCCACGAGAATTATCCGGCGCGCTACATCGCCGATCTCACCAGCCGTCCGAAGCTCAAGCGCAAGCTCAAGGTCGTCGCGGCCTGCGGCAACGGCACGGCAGGCGCGTTCGCGCCGCAGGTGCTGGAGGCGATCGGCTGCGAGGTGATCCCGCTCGACACCGAACTCGACCACACCTTCCCGAAATACAATCCGAACCCCGAAGACATGGAGATGCTGCACGCGATCCGCGACGCGGTGCTGCAGCACAAGGCCGATGTGGGCCTCGGCTTCGACGGTGACGGCGATCGCTGCGGCGTCGTCGACAACACCGGAGAGGAGATCTTTGCCGACAAGGTCGGCGTGATGCTGGCGCGCGACATGTCGGCAATCCACAAGGACGCGCAGTTCATCGTCGACGTGAAGTCGACCGGCCTCTTCATCACCGATCCGGTGCTGCAGAAGCAGGGTGCAAAAACCACCTACTGGAAGACCGGCCATTCCTACATGAAGCGCCGCACCCATGAGACGGGTGCGCTCGCCGGCTTCGAGAAGTCCGGCCATTTCTTCTTCAACAAGCCGTATGGACGCGGCTATGACGACGGTCTCGTCTCGGCGCTCGCGATCTGCGACATGCTCGACCGCGCCCCCGGCAAGTCGATGGCCGATCTGAAGAACGCGCTGCCAAAAACCTGGTCGTCGCCGACCATGTCGCCGCATTGCGCCGACGAGGTGAAGTACGGCGTCATCGACAAGGTGGTGAAGCACTTCGAGGGCTTGCAGACCAAGGGCGCCAAGATCGGCGGCCAGTCGATCCGCGATCTCGTCACCGTCAACGGCGTCCGCGTCACGGTCGAGGACGGCAGCTGGGGCCTGGTGCGTGCCTCCTCCAACAAGCCCGAGCTCGTCGTCGTGGTCGAGAGCCCGGTCTCCGAGCAGCGCATGCACGACATGTTCGAGATGGTGAACAGCGTGCTGCGCACCCATCCCGAAGTCGGCGAGTACAATCAGAAGATCTGAGGCGCGAGGCTAGCCTCACTTGCTGTCGTGCCCCGCGCAGGCGGGCATCCAGTACGCCGGGGCTTCTCGATCGATTTCAGGCGTCACGGAGTACTGGATCGCCCGGTCAAGCCGGGCGATGACAGCTTCTCTGTGGTGACGTCTAAGCCGCCACCACCGCCGGGATCGGCAGCGCGGTGACCGACTTGATCTTCTCCATCGCGAAGCGCGAGGTGACGTTCTTCAGCGGCACGGCGCTGATCAGTTTCTTGTAGAATACGTCATAGGCCTGCATGTCCGCGACGACGACGCGCAGCATGTAGTCGACGTCGCCGGCCATACGATAGAACTCCATCACCTCGGGCATGGCGCTGACGGCTTCGGCGAATTTCTTCAGCCAGGCGTCGGAATGGTCGGAGCTCTCGACCGACACGAACACGGAGATGCCGAGGCCGATCTTGTTCTGGTCGACCAGCGCCACCCGCTTGGTGATCACGCCGTCTGCCTCCAGGCGCTGGATACGCTTCCAGCAGGGGGTCGAGGACAGGCCGACGCGGTCGCCGATCTCGGCGACGGAGAGGGAGGCATCGTCCTGGAGCACCATCAGAATCTTGCGGTCGATGGCGTCGAGGCGGCGGCTGGTCTCGGGGAGCGGGACGGCGAGATCGGTCATTTGAAGAACTTTGTTCCATATCAAGGGTTGATTTCCATGATATAGAGAAAATCTTTCTATAGCAAGTCTATAATCTCGGCTTCCGTCCGGGCGGCGTCGCGGGCGGCGTGTTCAAAAGCTCTTCGACTTCAAGCCGTTGCGGGGCGGCCAGGCCGCCGCCGTGGCGGGTGCATTTCAGCGCCGCGGCGCCCGCGGCGAATTGCAGCGCCTGCCGCACGTCGCTGCCTTCGGCGAGGCGAAGCGTGAAGGCGCCATGGAAGACGTCGCCGGCGCCGAGCGTATCGACCGCCTGAACCGAGACCGCCGGCGTCTCCTCCAACTTCCCCGTCTCGTTCAGCCAGATCGTGCCGTGCGGACCGCGGGTGGAGGCGAGGAAGGCGGGCGTGAGCGCGGCCAGGCGCTGCAACGCCTCGCCATCATCGGTGATGCCGGCGGTCTCCTGCACCTGTTCACTGGCGAACAGCAAATGCGAGGCGGCCGTGAGCAGGCTGTCCTGCAGCGACATCGCGCGATCGACGCCGACGACGACGGCAATACCGCGCCGGCGTGCCTCAGTGCAGAGGTCCGTGCAGAACGATGCGCAGCGGCTCTCGACGAGGACCGCCTGACAATCGGCGAGCAGCTTGTCGGCGTCCGGCAGCTGCACGGTCGACAACATGGGATCGCGATAGATGGTGAGGGTTCGTTCGCCCGAGGGCTCGATCATGATCGCCGACACCGGCGTCGTGAGCCCCGGCATGCGGACGATGTGCGTGGTCTCGATGCCTTCGGCTTCCATCCGTTCGAGGATGAAGCGGCTCGACGTCTCCCGGGCATCGCCCATGGGGCCCGCGAAGGAGACGCGGCCGCCAAGCCGCGCGATGGCGATCGCGGCATTGAGCGCGTTGCCGCCGCAGATCTCCGCGAGGTGCGTGGCATTGGCCTTGCTGCCGCGCGCGGGCACGGCCTCGACCCGAAAGGTCAGGTCGCGCACGGGAATGCCGATGCAGAGGACGCGCGGCGCGATCACAGAGGGCGCCATCTCCGGTCTCAGCTCTTGTCGTGCACCCAGCGGCCGAGCAAATGATGGGCGATGGCGAACGGGTGCGGACCGGCGAGCCCGTCGGGATGGGTCCGCGTCAGCATCAAGGCGGCCTCCTCGCGCGTGAACCAGCGCGCATCCTCCAGCTCCGAATGATCGACGACGATGTCCTCACTCACGGCCCGCGCGCTGCAGCCGATCATCAGCGACGACGGATAGGGCCAAGGCTGGGTCATGTAATATTGCACGTCGGTGCAGCGGATTCCGGACTCTTCGAGGATCTCGCGGCGCACCGCGTCCTCGATGGTTTCGGCGGCCTCGACGAAACCGGCGAGGCAGGAATACATGCCCGGCGGAAACTGCTTCTGGCGGCCGAGCAGGCATTTGTCGCCGGCGGCGACGTGCATGATCACGACCGGGTCAGTGCGCGGGAAATGCTCGGCCTTGCAACTCGGGCACTCCCGCTTCCAGCCGCCTTCCTTCATCCCGGTACGCGTGCCGCAATTGGCGCAATAGCCGTGGCGCTGGTGCCAGCTCACCATCGACTTCGCCATCGCGATCGCCGACAGCTCCTGCGGCGGCACCGCGCCCTGCATCGCCATGCCGCGCAGCTCGCTCAGCGCGTAGTCTTCGCGCCCGATCAGCTTCTCGGACGCGGCCTGCGACAGGCCCATCCCGAACATCGCGGCGCCGTCGCGCAGGCCGAGAAAAATCGTGCCGGGATTGGCGCCGCATTTCAGGGCCTCGTCGATTCCGAGCAGGGCGCGCACTGTTTCGCCCTCGCGCTTCACCAGCAGCGAGTCGCGGTAGACGACATAGGCGCGCGACGACGGCTTCTGCTCCATCGCGAACAGCTTTTCGTCGTCGCGCCGCAGATGCGCGGCGCGGTCGAGAATGTTGGTGACGAAGGCCGGCTGCCCCAGCGGAAACGAGTCGAATGCTGACATTTCTTGTTCTTTCAACCCAACCAGATCTTGCGGCGAAGCGCGCTGATGAAAGTCTGCACCTCAGTGGCGTCGTGCGCCAAGGGCTGCATCACGCCCCAGACCGGCCGCGGCCAGGCGGCGTCACTGGTGCGGCGCGCGATGACGTGGACGTGAAGCTGCGGCACGAGGTTGCCGAGTGCCGCGATGTTGAGCTTGTCGCATCCGGTCATCTCCTTCAGCGCGCGCGAGACACGGGAGATCTCGGTCATCAATTGCGCCTGCTGCACCTCGTCGAGATCGATGATCTCGACCGCATCCGCGCGCCGCGGCACCAGCAGCAGCCAGGGATAATGCGCGTCCTTGATGACCAATACCTTGGACAGCGGCAAATCGCCGATGTCGATGGTGTCCTCTTTCAGGCGAGAGTGCAGCGACCAGGCGGGTTCGGACATGAAGGTTTCCGGATGGCCCGATGGGAGTCGGGCGTGGCGGGGCGGAACCCCTGAATATTGGCTCCGACCATACGATACCGAATCTGATTGGGGAAGGATGAGGCTCCGCAGGGGCCGCATACGCGATCGTAGTCCTGGACAAGCGCAGCGCAGATCCAGGACCCATTACCACAGGATTCGGTTTGGCGAAGATTCGGGGTTACCAACTTCGTGCCACAAACTTCTCCTTGGGGTAATGGGTCCTGGCCTTCGCCAGGACGACGGTGGGGGCGTGCCTTTACGCCTCCGCAAGCACCCGCGCATTGGCGCGGACCGAGGCTTCGCTCACACGAATCCCGAGGCCGGGGCCGTCGGGCACCACGACGTGGCCGCCGCGATTGGCGACGCGCTCTTCCAGCACGTCCTCGGTCAGCACATGGTGCGGCATGTAGAATTCGCAGCCGAGCGAGATCCCCGGCGTCGCTGCGATCAGCTGCGTGCCGGCGGCAAGCCCGATGCCGCCCTCCCACAGCGTGCCGCCATAGCCGGGCAGGCCGGCGATGTCGGCGATCGCCATGATCGCCTGCGCCTCGAACAGGCCGCCGGCCTTCATCAGCTTGATCGAGACGGCATCTGCCGCCTCGCGGCGCACCACCTCCATCATGTCGCGGCGGTCGAAGCAGCTTTCGTCCGCGAGCACGGGTGTCTCAAGCGCCGCGGTGAGCTGCGCCATCACGTCGAGAAATTTGCGCGGCACCGGCTGCTCGATGAAGGTCGGCGCAAACTGCTCGATGTCGCGCAGGATCTTGATGGCGCCGAACGGCGCCAGCGCCTGGTTGTAGTCGACGCGAAGATCGACCTTGTCGCCGAATTCTTTCCGGATCGCCGCGAGGTGATCGAGATCCTCGCGATGCGGCTTCACGCCGGTCTTGACCTTGTAGATGACATTACCGTCCGGAACCATTTTCCGCATGCGTTCGAGATCGGCGGCGAAATCGGGATCGGCGATTGAGAACGACAGCGGGATCGTGTCGCGCACGCGGCCGCCGAGCAGGTCGGCGACCGAAAGTCCCGACGACTTGCCGACGATGTCGAGCAGCGCCATTTCGATCGCGACCTTGGCTTCGGCATGTCCGACCAGCGCGCGATCGAGCTCGGCCATCAGCGCGCGGATGCGGCGCACCGACTTGCCGAGCACGATCGGCCGTAAATAGATGTCGAGCGCGGCGAACGCGGCTTCCGGCGTTCCCGTGAACACTTCCCACGGTGCGGCCTCGCCCCAGCCGATCACGCCGTCGCTCGCGGTGAGCTCGATCAGCACGCGCTTCACCGTGCCCTTGACGCTGCCGACGCCCTGGAGGCGCGCCATTTTGATCGGGCTCTCGATCAGGAACAGCCTGATCCGTTCGACGGTTGCTTCGGTCATGTCAGGCCTCCATTGACGTGCCAGACCTGGCCGGTGACGTAGGATGCTTTCGGGGAGGCCAGGAAGGCGATGATCTCGGCCACTTCCTCCGGCCGTCCGCGGCGGCCCATCGGGATCAGCGCCTCGGTCGCTGCGATCTGTTCGGGTGAAAGCCGGCTTTCGCTGGGCTTGTCCTTGACGATGAGGCCCGGTGCCACGGCGTTGACGGTGATGCCCTCCCTGGCGAGCTCGACTGCGGTGAGGCGCACCAGCGCTTCGAGCGCGGAGCGGCTCGCGGCCGTCGCTGCGAAGGGCGCGAACTCCGGCCGGATCGCGTGGGCGACGAACGACGACACTGCCACGATCCGCGAATCCCGCCCGGCACGCAGCAGCGGCAGCGCGGCATCGACCAGCCGCGTGAAGGCCAGTGCCGATTCATCCATCGCCTTGCGGAATTGGTCCGCCGGCGTGCCGATCGCGCTGCCGCGGCGGGCATGGCCGCCGACCAGGATCAATCCATCGAGCCGGCCGAAGGCTCGTTGTGTAGCGGCGACGGCGTCGGTGATCGCGGCCTCCTCGGCGAGATCGCCGAGGCATTTTACGACGATCGCGCCTTGCGCTTCGGCTTCCGCCGCCGTGGCGTCGAGACCGGCTGCGTTGGAGCGCGTGTGTAGCAGCAGCGCAGTGCCGGGCGCTGCGAGCAGTTTTGCAGTGGCACGGCCGATGCCGCTGGCGGCGCCGGTGACGAGATAGACACGGTCGATATCAGGCATCAGGATTCTGCGTTGGCCGGCGGCAATGCGCCGGTGCGGTGGAAATGGCTGAGGAAGGCGCGCGTCGCCGCTGCTTGCGGATTGTCGATCACCTGCCGCGCCCGGCCTTCCTCGACCACGACGCCGTCGCGCATGAAGATCAGACGGTCGGCGACTTCGCGGGCAAAGGCGATCTCATGGGTCACGATCACCATGGTCATGCCCTCCGACGCCAGCTGCTGGATCACGGCGAGCACCTCGCCGACAAGCTCGGGATCGAGCGCGGAGGTGGCCTCGTCGAACAGCATCACGTCCGGCTCCATGGCGAGCGCCCGTGCAATCGCGACGCGCTGTTTCTGTCCGCCGGAGAGCGTTGCCGGATATTGGTCGGCCTTCTCTGCAAGGCCCACCTTCGCGAGTTGAGCCCGGGCCAGCCTCTCGGCGTCAGCCCTCGCCATGCGCCGCACCGTGACCGGCCCCTCCATCACGTTCTGGAGCGTCGTCATGTGCGGGAACAGATTGAAATGCTGGAACACCATGCCGGTGGTGGCGCGAAATCTTGCCAGCGTCTTCACGTCCGGCAGCTTTGTGCCTTCTCCGAAAGCAAAGCGGGTGTCGCCGACGCGAACGCTGCCGCCGTCGGGCGTCACCAGGAGGTTGATGCAGCGGAGCAGCGTCGACTTGCCGGAGCCGGACGGGCCGATCAGCGCGACGACGCCGCCTTTGGCGACGTCGAGGCTGATGCTCTTCAAGACCTCGTTGCTGCCAAAGCTTTTGCGCAACGCCCGGATCTCGATCTTGGAAGAGATCTCGCTCATTCGCCGACCGCCAGTCGCTTCTCGCCGCGCCGGACCATGATGGTCAGGGGAATCAGGATCGCCGCATAGGCGACCGCGACGGCGGTGTAGGTTTCCAGCGGACGGTAGCTGTCATGAGCGGCGACCTGGCTCTGATAGACCAGATCTGGCACCGCCAGCACCGAGACCAGCGAGGTATTCTTGAACTGGATGATCGACTGGTTCATCAGCGCCGGGATCATCCGCTTGATCGCCTGCGGCAGCACGATGCGCCGCATGCTCTGTCCCGGCGTCATGCCGAGCGCGGCGCCCGCTTCCGACTGGCCGCGGTCGATCGAGATGATGCCGCCGCGGATGATCTCCGAATAGAACGAGCCGCCATAGAGCGACAGCGCCAGCGCCGAGGCCGTGATCGGCGTCATCTCGACACCGGCCAGGATCGGCAGCGCGTAATAGAACCAGATCAGCTGCACCAGGATCGGCGTGCAGCGGAACGCCTCGATGAAGGTCAGCGCGATCAGGCGCACCGCTCTGAAACGCGACAGGGTGCCGAACGCGCCGAACAGGCCGAAGACGAGGCCGAGCACCACGATGACCACGGTAAAGCCGACGGTGACGCCGAGCCCGTTGAGAAAGAGCCAGCGATAGCTCCAGAGGATGCCGAAGTCCCACTGATACATACGTGTGTTACTCGTCGTACGCCTTGACCGCCGGCGTTGTCGTTCCGGGGCGATGCGAAGCATCGAACCCGGAACCTCGAGATTCCGGGTTCGCCCTTCGGGCGCCCCGGAATGACAGTGTAAAAGCTTAAAGCGAAACGCCCGGCGGAATGTCCGCCTCGGTCACGCCCACCAGCTCCATGTTGGTGATGATCGCGTTGCGGATGAAGCCGAGGCCCTTGTTGAAGTCGATCCAGGTGTTGACGTAGTCGCGCCAGGTCTTGTCGCTCTCGCGGCGGAAACCGGCGTTCGACGTGGTGGCGAAGATCGGCGTCGGCAGCACGAACTGGCCGAGCGAGGGGTTTTTCTTCAGCACCGTCAGCGACAGCATGGTGATCAGGCACTGCGCATCGACGCGGCCGGTCTGGAGCGCGGCGGTGGCGTCGTCGGCGGTCTTCAGCCGCGAGATCTGCGCCTTCGGCGTCAGGCGGCTGACGACCTGGTCGTGCGAGGAGCCCTGGTCGACCGCGATCTTGACGTCGGGCGAGTTCAGCTCGGCCCAGCTCTTCGGCTTGAAGTCCTTCTTGCAGAGGATGCCGAAGGCGTTGTTGAAGACTGGCACCGAGAAATCGACCACCAGCGCGCGCTTCGGGGTCGGGTTGAGGCCGAAGAAGATGTCGATCTTGTTGGACTGCAGGTCGAGCACCGAATTGCCCCAAGTGGTTTCGGTGATCTCGAGCTCGGCCTCCATGTCCTCCGCGAGTGCTTTCGTGATGTCGACGTAAAATCCCTTCCACTGGCCGGTCGAAAGATCCTTCATGTAATAGGGCGCGCCGCCGCCGACCGCGCCGATCCGCATCTTCTTGGTGCGGCGGATGCGGGCGAAGGTCGATTCGTTGGAATCGGCGGTCTGCGCCACGGCCGGGGACGCCAGCGTCGCCGCGCCAATCGCGCCAAGTCCGACAATCGATGCAACATCACGACGTGTAACCATTGGGATAAATCGCTTTTCTGTTGGAAGGGGTTCCGGCAGCGTTCTTACCAAGGCGCCTCCGGCAGTGAAAGCACAGCCTATCGGCTGTGCAGCCCGGGAATTGCCCGGATGCTGTGCAAGCCACGATGAAGCCCAGCCCGTTCAAGCCGATACCCGCTTGCTTTCCGGGCCTTTTGGCCCCAAATAGGGACCGGGAGATTGGCGGTGGACGAGCCACTCGCCAACCGGGTCAGGTCCGGAAGGAAGCAGCCCTAACGAGGTCCGGATCGGGTCGCTCGTCAGTCTCCTACCTGTTTTTCCGAGCGAATTGCGCCGGCGGCTCGGCCGCCAGCGCGCTCCTTTCCGCAAAGCCGGCCGAAAGACACTTCATTGCGGATCGACCGATGACCGACGCTGGCGCCCCTCATAACCCTGATAGCGCCGGCCAGGCCAGCACGCCCTACCGGGTGCTGGCGCGGAAATACCGTCCTTCCTCATTCGACGATCTGATCGGCCAGGAGGCCGTGGTCCGCACCGTCTCCAATGCGTTCGAGACCGGCCGCATCCCGCAGGCCTGGATCCTCACCGGCGTCCGCGGGGTCGGCAAGACCACCACTGCGCGCATCCTTGCCCGTGCGCTCAACTACGAGATGCCGGATGGCTCGGTGAAGGGCCCGACAGTCCAGATGCCGACGCTCGGCGTGCATTGCCAGGCGATCATGGAAAGCCGGCACATGGACGTGCTGGAGATGGACGCAGCCTCGCATACCGGCGTCGACGACGTTCGTCAGATCAATGACAGCGTCCGCTACGCGCCGGCCAGCGCCCGCTACAAGGTCTACATCATCGACGAAGTCCACATGCTGTCGACGGCGGCGTTCAACGCCTTCCTGAAGACGCTGGAGGAACCGCCGGAGCACGCCAAATTCGTGTTCGCGACCACCGAGATCCGCAAGGTTCCGGTCACGGTGCTGTCGCGCTGCCAGCGTTTTGACCTGCGCCGCGTCGAGGCCGACGTGCTGATGAAGCATCTGGCCAACATCGCGGCCAAGGAAAACGTCCAGATCGAGCCGGAAGCGCTCGGCATCATCGCGCGCGCCGCGGAAGGCTCGGTGCGCGATTCGCTCTCGCTGCTCGATCAGGCGATCGCGCATGCGGCAGGCACCGTGAAGGCCGATGCCGTCAGGCAGATGCTGGGGCTCGCCGACCGCACCCGCGTCATCGACCTTTTTGATTCTCTGGCGCGTGGCGACATCGCATCCGCGTTCAGGGAGTTCCGCGACCAGTACGACGTCGGCGCCGATCCGATCGTCGTGCTCTCGGATCTCGCCGAATTCGTCAATTTCGTCACACGTGTGAAGATCGTGCCGGCGACCGCCGACAACGTCGCCTATGGCGAGACTGAGCGCGTGCGCGCGCGGGATTTCGCCTCGAAGATCTCGATGCGCGTGCTGTCCCGGATGTGGCAGATGCTGCTCAAGGGCATCACCGAGGTGCAGGCCGCGACGCGGCCCGCCGCGGCCGCCGAGATGGTGCTGGTGCGCATCGCCTATGTCGCCGACCTGCCGACGCCGGACGAAGCGATCAAGATGCTGGAGCAGAACGGCGGCGGTTCGCCGGTCGTGAGCGGCGGCAGTGCCGCGCGCAGCGCGCCGGCCGGGCCGGCGGCGTCAGCAGCTCCAGTTCGCATGCCGACCTCATCTCCGTCCTCGTTCGGCGGCGGTGGTGGTGCCCGTCCGCAGATGGCAACCCCCGCGCCGGATCCGCAAGCTGCCGCGCCCGTGTTGCGCGTCACGAGCTTCACCCAGCTCGTTGCGCTGGCCGGGCAGAAGCGTGACCTCCTGACCAAGGGCGCGCTCGAAGGCGACATGCGCCTCGTTCGTTTCGAGGAGGGCCGGCTGGAAGTCGCGCTCGAACCCAACGCCTCCAAGACCATGATTTCCGATCTCGCGCGCAAATTCGAGCTTTGGACCGGGCGTCGCTGGACCGTGATCGTCTCCAATGAGCGGGGCCAGCCGACGCTGCGCTCGGTGAGCCAGGCGGCCAAGCAGGAACATGCGCGCACCGCCGAGGCCGATCCGCGCGTGCGCGAGGTGCTGTCGCGTTTTCCGGGTGCGAAGGTCGTCGAGGTCCGCAGGCTTGCCCCCGAGGCGCCGGAATCCGATATTAATGCCGACTATGGCAGTGACGATCCGCCCGACGGTTCCGACGGCGACGATCTCTAGAGCCAAATTTTCCAAGGACAGCACCGATGGTCGATATTTTCGGCATGATGAAGCAGGCGCAGCAGCTGCAATCCAAGATGCAGGAGATGCAGGATCAGCTCGCCAACGTCGAGGTCGAGGGCATCTCCGGCGGCGGTCTCGTCGCCGTGCGCATGACCGCGAAGATGGACGTCAAGGGCGTCAGGATCGATCCTTCGCTGATGAAGGCGGAAGAGCGCGAGGTGCTCGAGGATCTGCTCGTCACCGCGTTCGGCGAGGCCCGCCGCAAGGCGGAAGCCGCCATGCAGGAGAAGATGCAGTCGCTCACCGGCGGGCTCGGTCTGCCACCGGGGCTGTCGGGGTTGTTCGGCCAGTAGGATGGGCGCTGTTGCGGGTCCTGAAATCGAGCGGCTGGTCCAGCTTCTCGCGCGCCTGCCGGGCCTCGGCCCGCGCTCGGCGCGGCGCGCCGCGCTGCATTTGATCAAGAAGCGCGAAGCGCTGATGATGCCGCTGTCCTCGGCCATGCAGGTCGCGCTCGACAAGGTCCAAGTGTGCAAGACCTGCGGCAACATCGACACGCAAAGTCCCTGCACGGTCTGCACCGATCCGAGGCGCGATCCCTCGATCATCGTGGTCGTCGCCGACGTTGCCGATCTCTGGGCGCTGGAGCGGGCTAATGCCACTCAAGGGCGCTATCACGTGCTGGGCGCGACATTGTCGCCGCTCGACGGCGTCGGCCCGCAGGACCTCACCATCGAGGCGCTGGTCGCGCGCGCGCATGAGGCACAGGTGCATGAGGTCATCCTGGCGCTGAATGCCACCGTCGACGGCCAGACCACCGCACACTACATCACCGACCTGCTTCAGGACGCCAACGTAAAAGTAACCCGGCTCGCCCATGGTGTGCCGGTCGGCGGCGAGCTTGATTATCTCGATGAAGGTACGCTATCGGCCGCGATGCGGCAGCGCACCCTGTTCTAGCCATCCAGACTTACGGAACGGACGACATGACGAAACTTTTCGCCACACGATGGGCTTTGGTCGCGACGATCGCGATGCTGGCGACGCCGGCTATTTCCGCGCAGCAGGACGACGGGGCTCCGCCGCCGTAAGCCGGGCAAGCCGATCAATGCCGGCGAGGTGCTGTCGGGCGAGCTGAACACGATGAAAGTGCGCGACGTCAAGAACGTCGGCAAGCGGGTTGCGACCTACCAGATCACCTCCGAGCCGCGCCGGCTGCCGCCGCCAAGCGGGCTGTGCAATCTCGAGACCGGGCCGGAAACCTTCCAGCTCGTTCCCAGCGGCGACGCGCAGGCCGCACAGCTGAAAACGTTCGCCGGCAAGGAGATCTCGGTCAAGGTCGACGAGATCGCCTGCGCCAGCGATCCCGGCCAGATGAGCGAGGCCGTGATCACGAAGTGGAGCCTGATCAAGAAGCAGTAGGGGGGCGCCCCGTTTGCTCGCTACACAGATAAGCGCATCTGTTTTTCGTCATGCCCGGGCTTGTCCCGGGCATCCACGTTCTTGGTGCCGCGTGGCAAGGCGTGGATGGCCGGGACAAGCCCGGCCATGACGGCTTTGCGTTAAACCCTCACCGGCCCCAACTGCTCAAAATGCCCGCGCTTCTGCAGCCAGGCCAGCAGCACCAGGCTCGGGATCGCCACCAGCATGCAGATCACGAAGAACAGCGGCCAGCCGGTCGTATCAGCCACGAAGCCGGCGCCTGACGAGAGATAGGTCCGCCCCACCGCGGCAAGTGCGGTGAGCAGCGCATATTGCGTCGCCGTGTGCAGCGGGTTTTGGCAGAGCGCCGAAAGATAGGCGACGAAGATCACCGTGCCGATGGCGCTGGTGAAGTTCTCGCAGGTGATGGCGAAGGCGAGCGCCCATTGGCTGGTGCCGATAAAGGCCAGCCAGGAGAAGGAGAGGTTCGCGAGCGCCTGCACCACGCCGCCGATCCAGAGGCTGCTCGCAAGCGAATAGCGCCGCGCGACGAAGCCGCCGGCAAAACCGCCGATCAGCGTCGCAGCGAGGCCCACGCCCTTCACGATCGCCGCATAGTCGTTGCGGGAGAAGCCGAGGTCGATGACGAACGGCGCGGTCATCGTGCCGGAGAAGGCGTCGGTGAACTTGAACAGCACGACGAAGGCGAGTGCCGCAAGCGCGTCCTTGCGCGTCAGGAATTCCGAGAAGGCGCCGATCGCCGCGTGCAACACGCGCGCGAACGCGGTCTGCGTCTGCGTCGCGGCTTCCGCCCGCACCGACTGCTCGGGCTCGGTCGCGACCAGCGCCGTGACCGTCCCGATCAGCACCATCGCGGCCATCACCACATAGCCCCACATCCAGGCGGACGTGCGGGTGATGCCGGTGCTCTCGAAGCCCGAGACGATGAACAGCGCGCCTGCGGTCGAGACCAGCATGCCGATGCGATAGGCCGCGACATAGGACGCCATGCCGGCGGCCTGCTCGCTCTCCGGCAGGCTCTCGACCCGGAAGGCGTCGACCACGATGTCCTGCGTCGACGAGGCCGTCGCCACCAGCAATGCGCCGAGCGCGACGTAGAACGGCGAGCGCGCGGGATCGGTCAGCGCCAGCAGCAGGATTGCTGCGATCAGCAGCAATTGCGAGAACAGCAGCCAGCCGCGCCGCCGCCCGAACGCGCGCGTGAACAGCGGCACATGCATCGCATCCACCAGCGGCGCCCACAGGAATTTCAGCGTGTAGGGCGTGCCGACCAGCGCAAACAGCCCGATGGTCTTGAGATCGACGCCGGATTCCCGCATCCACACCAGCAGTGTAGAGCCCGACAGTGCCAGCGGCAGCCCGGACGAGAAGCCGAGGAACAGCACGATCAGCACCCGCGGTTGCAGGTAAACGGAAAGGCTGTCACGCCAGGAGGTGGGGGCCGTGCCGGGGCCGGCAGGGGAGGTCGCGTCGGGTGCGGTCATGCCAGGGTGTTAGCAGATTCTGGCGGCGCTGCCTCGGCCTCAAAACTCGTCATGCCCGGGCTTGTTCCGGGCATCCACGTTCTCGCTGTCGCTGGAAAAGGTCGTGGATGGCCGGGACAAGCCCGGCCACGACGACACAGGCCTCACTCCCCCGCCTGGAGCTTCCTCGGGAACAGTTCGGCAGCACCCGTCGCCACGAGATGCGGGGCTTCGGGTGCATCGGTCTTGCTGAAATCGAGCTCTTCGATGCGCCCGGCGCGTTTCTCGATCTTGTCGGCGGAGATCAGCACCTGCCGCACGTCCTCGTTGGCGTCGGCAAAATGCTTCTGCAGCTTCAGCACGCGGTCGCGCAGGCGGCCGAGGTCGTCGCCGAGCTTGATCACTTCGGTGCGGATCTGGTCGGCGGCGTCGCGCATCCGCGCGTCCTTCATGATCTGCTGCATCACCTGGATTGCCAGCATCAGTAGCGAAGGCGACACCAGCACGACGCGGGCGCGATACGCCTTCTGGATCACGTCGTCGAAACCGTCATGGATCTCGGCGTAGACTGATTCCGACGGCACGAACATCAGCGCCATGTCCTGGGTCTCGCCGGCGACGAGATATTTTTCCGCGATGTCGCTGACATGCTTCATGACGTCGCCGCGCAGCCGCTGCGTGGCGATGCGCTTCTCCTCGTCGGTGCGCGCGTCATGCAGCGCGGTCATCGCTTCCAGCGGAAACTTCGCGTCGATGCAGAGCGGGCGCTGGTCCGGCAGGAACACGACGCAGTCCGGACGCTTGCCGGTCGAGAGGGTGAACTGGAACTCGTAGGCGCCCTTCGGCAGACCGTCCTGGACGATCGCTTCCATCCGCGCCTGACCGAAGGCGCCACGCGACTGCTTGTTGGCGAGCACGTCGCGCAGGGTCGTCACCTGCGTGGTGAGATCGGTGAGGTTCTTGTGCGCGCTGTCGATGATGCCGAGCCGCTCGTGCAGCGCGCGCAGGCTCTCCATGGTGTTGCGGGTGGTGTGCTCCATGGATTGGCCGACCCGGTGGGTCACCGAATCCAGCCGCTCGTTGACCGCGCGTGCCATGTCGGCCTGGCGGCCGGCCAGCGTCTGGGTCATGGCGTCGACCCGCCCCGAAGCCTCGCTCTGGGCATGCAGCATCTGGCTGATGCGCTCCTCGAGCTCGTCGGCGCGGATCGCGTTGGCCATCGCGAGTTCCGCGCCGCGCCGCCCGGAGCGCGCGATCACGACGGCGATCACCACCATCAGGATGAGGACCAGGGCGCCGAAGCCGATCAGCGCGTCCACGGTGCGCACCGGCCAGTCGCCGAGCATGAAAATGATCTCGTTCATGCCCCTGCTTCTAGCCGATTCGCTTGGGGACGCGAACGAATAGCGAACATTTATGGTAAACGCCCTGTTAATTTTTATGGTTAACGAAACCCGAAGTTTTATGGTTAGCGAAGGGTTAACGGGGTTCCCGGCCGGATTGACCACATCGAACGCGCGGCTTAAATCGCGGCCATGGCCCTCAGAGAAATCATCATCCTGCCCGACAAGCAGCTGCGTCTGGTCTCCAAGCCGATCGAGAAGGTCACGCCGGAGATCCGCAAGCTTGCCGACGACATGTTCGAGACCATGTACGACGCGCCCGGCATCGGGCTCGCGGCGATCCAGATCGCGCAGCCGTTACGGCTGATCACCATGGACCTCGCCAAGCCCGATCAGGACGGCGAGACCAAGCCCGAGCCGCGCGTCTTCATCAATCCGGAAATCATCGCCTCCTCGGAGGACCTGTCGGTCTACGAGGAAGGCTGCCTGTCGATCCCCGAATATTACGAGGAGGTCGAGCGGCCCGCGAAGGTGCGGGTGCGCTACATGGATCTGGACGGCAAGGTGCACGAGGAGGATGCTGAAGGCCTCTACGCCACCTGCATCCAGCACGAGATCGACCATCTCAACGGCGTGCTGTTCGTCGACTATCTGTCAAAGCTCAAGCGCGACCGCGTGCTGAAGAAGTTCGAGAAAGCCGCCAAGCGCGCGGAGTGAGTAAGGTTTAGTGCTGCCTCGCACTCGCCTGCGCTCCCTCCCCCCTTGTGGGGGAGGGCGGGGGAGAGGGGTAGCCCAGGCGGAAGTCTCTCCGTCATCAGAATCGGGTGCGCACCGCGAACGCTCAAGCCGAGAGCGCGTCGTGTGGCACCCCTCTCCCTAACCCTCCCCCACAAGGGGGGAGGGAACGTACCGAGTCCTTGTCATGCCCCTCCGCCTGATCTTCATGGGCACGCCCGATTTCTCCGTGCCGACGCTGCTCGAGCTCGTCGCGCACGGCCACGAGATCGCGGCCGTGTATACGCGCGCGCCGAAGCCCGGCGGCCGCCGCGGCCTGCAATTGCAGCCGACCCCGGTGGAAGAGGCCGCGCGAAAGCTTGGCATTCCCGTGCTGACGCCGAAGACGTTGAAAACGCCGGAGGCGCTGGAAGAATTTCGCGCCTTCGACGCCGATGCGGCCGTCGTCGTCGCCTATGGCATGATCCTGCCGCAGGCGATCCTCGATGCGCCAAAGCTCGGCTGCTACAATCTGCACGCCTCGCTGCTGCCACGCTGGCGCGGTGCTGCTCCCATCAACCGCGCAATCATGGCCGGCGATGCCGAGAGCGGCGTGATGGTGATGAAGATGGATGTTGGCCTCGACACCGGCGACGTCGCCATGGCGGAACGGCTCGCGATCACGGACAACATGACCGCGGCGGATCTGCACGATCGTCTGTCCCGGCTCGGTGCCGATCTGATGGTGCGCGCCATGGCCGCGCTCGACCGCGGCGGGCTCCAGCTCAAAAAGCAGAGCGAGGACGGCGTCACCTATGCCGCCAAGATCGACAAGGCCGAAGCGCGGATCGACTGGACCAGGCCCGCGCGCGAGGTGCTGCGCCATATCCACGGCCTGTCGCCGTTTCCCGGCGCCTGGGCCGAGCTTGAGAATGCACGGGTAAAAATCCTGCGCTGCGAGCTGGCGAAAGGCGCGGGCGCACCCGGCGAGGTGCTCGACGACCATCTCACCATCGCCTGCGGCGAGGGCGCAATCCGCCTTATCGAGCTTCAGCGCGAAGGCAAGGCACGCATGCAGGCCGCGGACTTCCTGCGCGGCGTGCCGCTCAAGCCGCCGATGCGGCTGGCCTGATGCCCCGCTACAAGCTCATCATCGAATATGACGGCGCGCCGTTCTTCGGCTGGCAGGTGCAGGAGACGCTGCCCTCGGTGCAAGGCGCGTTGGAGGCCGCGGTGAAGGCGATGACCGGCGCGGATGCGCGCGTGCATGGTGCGGGCCGCACCGATGCCGGCGTGCACGCGCGCGGCCAGGTCGCGCATGTCGATGTCGACAAGCAGTTTCCGCCGGGCCGTTTTCGCGATGGCTTGAATGCGCATCTGCGCCCGCATCCCGTGGCGGTTCTCGAAGCGGATATCGTGCCTGAAACGTTCGAGGCGCGCTTCTCGGCCGTGAAGCGCCACTACCGCTATCGCATCGTCAACACCCGCGCCAATCTTGCGCTCGATGCCGGCCATGCCTGGCGCGTGCCGCGCCGGCTCGACGCCGACGCGATGCATGCGGCAGCGCAACGCCTGCTCGGCAAGCACGATTTCACCACCTTCCGCGACACCGAGTGCCAGGCCAAGTCGCCGGAGAAGACGCTCGATCAACTCGACGTGCTGCGTGACGGGCGCGAGATCACGATTCTCACTTCGGCGCGCTCGTTCCTGCACAGCCAGGTGCGCTCGATGGTGGGGTCGCTGATGTGGGTCGGCGAAGGCCGCTGGACCGCCGACGATCTCTCCGCAGCGCTCGCCGCGCACAACCGCGCCGCCTGCGGCATCGTCGCCCCGCCGGACGGGCTGTATCTGATGCAGGTGGATTATTAGAGTGTGATGCCGCCACACCGTCATGGCCGGGCTTGTCCCGGCCATCCACGTGCGTCAACATGCGACCATGCATGGGCGATGGGTGTACATCCTGGCGAGCGCGGCCAACGGCATTTTGTATGTCGGTGTGACGAATGACATTATTCGTCGCGTGTACGAGCATCGAAATGGACTCGTGCCAGGCTTCACCAAGAAGTATGGCGTCAAGCTGCTCGTCTATTTCGAGCGCTATGAGGACATCCAAACCGCAATCCAGCGCGAGCACAACATCAAGCATTGGTCACGAACGTGGAAGGTGAGGCTAATCCTGAAGGAGAATCCCGAATGGAAGGACCTTTACGATACGATTGTCCAGTAAGGCGGGCCTGAGCTCCCGCCACTGCCGTCATGGCCGGGCTTGTCCCGGCCATCCACGAACTTGTTTCGCGGTCGCAAAGAACGTGGATGCCCGGGACAAGCCCGGGCATGACGGCGGAGTGATTGGCGGCAGCGAGATAGCCTCACAGCCTACCCAAAATACCTCGCCAAGATCCCGCGATACACCTTCGTCAGCTGCTCCAGATCCTGAACCGGCACGCGCTCGTCGACCTGGTGCATGGTCTGGCCGACCAGGCCGAACTCGATCACCGGGCAATAGCTCGAGATGAAGCGCGCATCGGAGGTGCCGCCTGAGGTCGACAGCTCCGGCTTGCGGCCCGTCACCTCCTCGATCGCGGACACCGCGAGTTCGGTGAACGGGCCGGGCTTGGTCACGAACACATTTGAGTTCGACGGCTCCCAGACGATGCGGGCGCGGATGCGGTTGCCGCACGCTTTTGTCAGCCGCGTCTCGACCAGCTCGCGCAGGCTCGCCTGGGTGTGGTTGTCGTTGTAGCGGATGTTGAACTTTGCGCGGGCCTGTCCCGGGATGACGTTGTTGGCGGTGTTGCCGACGTCGACCGAGGTGAATTCGAGATTGGAGGCCTGGAACTGCGCGCTGCCATGGTCGAGCGGCTCGTCCGAGATGGCCACGATCAGCCGCGAGATATCAGGCACCGGATTGGCGGCGCGGTGCGGATAAGCGACGTGGCCCTGCACGCCGTCGACGTACAGCGTACCGGATTGCGAGCCGCGGCGGCCGACCTTGATGGTGTCGCCGAGCGCCTCGACGTTGGAGGGCTCTCCGAGCACGCAATGGTCGAATTTCTCGCCGCGCTCCGCCGCCCATTGCAGCAGCTTGATGGTGCCGTTGATGGAGACGTCTTCCTCGTCGCCGGTGATCAGGAACGAGATCGAGCCCTGTCCGTCCGCGCGCGGCTTGCCGTCGTTCGCGGCGAGATGCTCCAGCACCGCGGCAACCGAGCAGGCGATGCCGCCCTTCATGTCGACCGCGCCGCGGCCGTGCAGAAAGCCGTCCTTCACCTCGCCGGAGAACGCGCCGACGCTCCAGGCGCTTTCGTCGCCCGGCGGCACCACGTCGGTGTGGCCGGCGAAGGTGATGTGCGGCCCGTCAGTGCCGATCCGCGCATAGAGATTGTCGACGTCGGCCGTGCCGGGCTCGCTGAAGGTCACGCGGTGGCATGTGAAGCCTGCCGCGTTGAGGACATGTTCGAGCACACCAAGCGCACCGGCATCGGCCGGAGTTACCGAGGGGCAGCGGATGAGATCGCGGGCAATCGAGAGAGCATCGGTCATGCGCCCCGCTTAACATGCATGCCGCCGGGTGGGCTAGCACTGGGCGGGACAAATTCCACCTCGCTCTGCTGGTCCCAGCTTTTCGCCGCAGGGGAGGCGGGCGCGGAGCCATCTTCAACGTCGGCCAGTGGATCGGGGCCGAACCGGTTGTCGCCGGAGGTGCCGGGCACAATGAACATTTCCACGAGGCCCCAAAACCACGGAATGTGCATGGCCCATGCGAGGGCAACAACCCAGTTTGATGCGGTGGGCAGCAGGTCCGAGAACTGGTCGAACAACGCGGGCAGGACGAAGAACGGAACCAGCCACCAGCCGCTCCGGTCGCGATCGTGCAGCCGCTTGGTCGCGGTTGCGAGGTAGATCCACAGGAATAGCGAGCTGCCGAGCACCTTGAGGATGAGGGTCGGACGATCAGTGGTTGCCAGCAGACGGTAGGCCCTGGGATCGACCGCGTTGAAGATGTCGTCGACACCGAAATCGAAGTCGACCTTGAAGTTGAAGGCGAAGGTTGCGGCCCCGTTCAGCACCTTGATGGCCTGGTCGATCATCCCGAGCAGGGCCGCCAGCACCATGACGATGAGCAGAGCCTGCCACAGCAGCGCGCGGTTGATGCGGCCGTCGAAGCGGAACAGATACCAGGTCCAGTCCATGCCAAAGGCTCCGGGCGGGAGAGGTCGCCCGAATGTTGGTCGCGATGGGGGGAGGGCGGGTTCGATGGAGCCTCGGTGTCGTCCCGGCGAAGGCCGGGACCCATACCGCGGGATCTATCGGTCGTGGACGGTCGGCGTACCCAACTGAAAATCTTCGCCAAACCACTGCCTGTGGTTATGGGTCCCGGCCTTCGCCGGGACGACACCGACGGATCAATCCCGCAGCAGCTCGTTGATGCTCGTCTTGGAGCGCGTGCGCTCGTCGACGCGCTTGACGATGACGGCGCAGGCGGTGCTCGGGCCGATCTGGCCGTTCTTCATGGGCTTGCCGGGCAGCGCGCCGGGAACGACGACGGAATATTCCGGCACCTCGCCGATGAAAATCTCGCCGGTGTCGCGGTCGACGATCTTGGTCGACGCACCCAGGAATACGCCCATCGACAGCACCGCGCCCTTGCGCACGATCACGCCCTCGGCGACCTCGGAGCGCGCGCCGATGAAGCAATCGTCCTCGATGATCACAGGCTCAGCCTGCAGCGGCTCGAGCACGCCGCCGATGCCGACGCCGCCGGAGATGTGCACGCGCTTGCCGATCTGCGCGCAGGAGCCGACGGTCGACCAGGTGTCGATCATGGTGGATTCATCGACGTAGGCGCCGAGATTGACGAAGGACGGCATCAGCACGACGTTGCGGGCGATGAAGGCCGAGCGGCGCACGATGGAGCCGGGGACGGCGCGGAAACCGGCGTCGCGAAAGCGGTTCTCGCCCCAGCCGTCGAACTTCGAGGGCACCTTGTCCCACCAGGTCGCCTTGCCGGGGCCGCCGGGAATGGCGCCCATGTCGTTGAGGCGGAACGAGAGCAGCACCGCCTTCTTCAGCCATTGATTGACCTTCCACTTGCCGTCGGCGTCGCGCTCGGCAACGCGGGCCTCACCCTTGTCCAGAATCTCCAGCGCGTGATCCACTGCCTCGCGGACCTCGCCTTTGGTCGAGGTCGAGACGCCGTCGCGCGCCTCGAAGGCGCCGTTGATGGTGGATTCGAGGGCGGACAGGGACATCGGGATTTCCTCAGAGACGGGCGGGAATTTTGACGGATTGGAGCGCTTTTTCGGGATTTGGGGGGACGGAGTCAAGCTTGGTTCGGGGTCATCACCCGCGAAGACCGTAGCCCGGAAGGAGCGAAGCGCATTCCGGGGCGGTCTCACCGCAACAAACCCCCGGATTTCGCTCGCGCTCCATCCGGGCTACGATTCAATGGGACAGCCTCTCCAAAAACCCCGCCAGATCATCCGTGACATGGTCGACATGGGCCGCATCACGGCCCGCCAGCTCCCAGTCCTCACGCACGACCTCTTTCGTCCCATCCGGCACCACCAATACGGTGGTCATGCCGAGCTCGTGCGGGACGGTGAGGTTGCGGGCTAGGTCTTCGAACATCGCGGCGCGGGTCGGGTCGACCACGTGGTCGGCGAGAAACTTGCGGTAGGTCTGCGGCGCCGGCTTCGGCTCGAATTCGGCGGCGATGATGTCGAACACGCCGTCGAAATGCGTGGCAAAGCCGAGCCGCGCCAGCACCGCATCGACATGATCGACCGAGCCGTTGGTCAGGATCAGCTTTCGTCCCGGCAGTTTTGCAATCGCTGCGCCCAGTGCCGGGTTCGGCTCCAGCGGGGAGTGGTCGATCTTGTGGACGTAGGCGAGATAGTCGTCGGCGCGTACGTTATGCAGGGTCATCATGCCGCGCATGGTCGTGCCGAAGCGCTGGTAATAATCCTTCTGGATCTTGCGCGCTTCTACCGGTGTCAGATTCAGCCAGTTGCAAACAAACTCAGTGATCCGCGCATCGACCTGCTGCCACAGATTGACGTGGTGCGGATAGAGCGTGTTGTCGAGGTCGAACACCCAGGTGTCGACATGGCCAAAGGCGCGGGGTGAGGTCATTGCGGCTCTCTATTCGCTATCGGAGAGGGCCCCCAACTTCCCGCCGTCGTCCCGGCGAAGGCCGGGACCCATACCGCGTGATCTATCAATGGGGCACGCTGATCGTCGTTCTTCGGAAAACCCAATCCTGGGATTATGGGTCCCGGCCTTCGCCGGGACGACGATGGTGTTTGTTGCGTCATCACAAAAGCAATCACGGCATCGCAAACCGCAGCGTCTTGCCGCCGCTCGACATGTCCACCGCGCCAAAGCCCGTCGCCGCGAAGCCGCGCGCGCCGCAGTCGGTCTGCTCGTTGGTCTCGAACTTGGTCTCGCGCGTGCAAAGCTGCCTGTCGCCGCCCCAGTTCAGTGGCTTGTCCTTCAGCTTGACGATTCGATTGTCGGCGTCGATGGCTTCCGCGAAGCTGAAGATCTGCTTGGGCTGGCCGCTCACATCAGGGTGCAGGCAGGTCTTGGGGTCGATGCGATACCAGCCGCGGCTCGTCACCGCCTTGCCGTCGTCGGTGGCGACCGCCGCCATCACCTTGTGCGTGGTGTCGTTGCACCAGGTGAGGCCGGTCGCAGACGGCGTCTGCACGGCATCGACCATGGTCTTGAAGAAGCTCGGCGACGACAGGATGTCGGACGACAATCCGCGGCTCTTCAGGAAAGCGGCCAGCGCGCCTTGCGTCTTCGGCCCGTCGACGCCGTCGATCGGCGCGGCGTCGTAGCCTGCGATCACCAAAAGCCGTTGGATGCCGGCGAGGCGGGCCTGCTCGTCGTCATATTCGGAATCCTCGGCGAGATAGGCGACGAAATTGCCGTCCGCGCCTTGCGTCGGCGTGATCTGGGTGAAGGCGGCCTGGGTCTGGCCGCTGCGGCACTGCCGCGCGGCCGCGATGACGAAATTGTCCTGTGCGACGCACAGCGTGTCGCTGCCGTTCTGCGGGATCGGGGATGCGCCGTAGACGCCGAGCGCGCGGGCGTTGAGCAGGATGCGGTCGGCGGAGAGCGTGCCCTGCACCACTACGCGGCAGGTGGCGGGGTCGATCCTGAACCAGCCGCGCGTCGCGGTCGCCGCCTTGTCGTCGATGCCGATCGCGGCCTCGACGACATAGGACATGCGATTGCAGATCTTGAGGTCGGCGACAGCCGGCGCGGAGGAGAAGACAAACGAGACGGCCGCGGCGGGGAGCGTCATCAGGAAGCGTGCGAAGGCGGAACGACCGTGCCGCCGAGCTCTCCGCTCGTCATGCCCGGGCTTGTCCCGGGCATCCACGTTCTTGGCGCGGGACGAAAGGTCGTGGATGGCCGGGACATCTTCGCGAAGACGCGCTTCGCGCTGTTGCCCGGCCATGACGGCTTTCATGCGTGGCGCCTCATCTCTCACTTGTGTATCAGCGTTCCCGTGCCCGTGTTGGTGAAGAGCTCGAGCAGCACCGCGTGCTGCATCTTGCCGTCGATGATGACGACACCCTCCACGCCCTGTTCGAGCGCGTAGATGCAGGTCTCGACCTTCGGGATCATGCCGCCGGAAATGGTGCCGTCGGCGATCAGCTTTCGCGCGTCCTTGACCGAGAGCTGCGGGATCAGCTTCTTGGACTTGTCGAGCACGCCCGGCACGTCGGTGAGCAGCAGCAGCCGCTTTGCCTTCAGCGCGCCGGCCACGGCACCCGCGAAAGTGTCGGCGTTGACGTTCAGCGTCTGGCCCTCTTTCGAGGTCGCGAGCGGCGCGAGCACCGGGATCAGCTCGTAGCCGATCAGCTGGTTGAGCAGCGTGAGATCGACTTTCTCGGGATCGCCGACGAAGCCGAGATCGACCGCCTTCTCGATGTGCGAGTCCGGATCCATGATGGTGCGCGTCGTCTTGGACGCCTTCACCATGTTGGCGTCCTTGCCGGACAGGCCCACCGCCTTGCCGCCGGCCTCGTTGATGTAGCCGACGATCTGCTTGTTGACGGAGCCGGCGAGCACCATCTCGACGATCTCGATGGTCGCGGCGTCGGTGATGCGCAGGCCGGCGGCGAATTCCGAGACGATGCCAAGGCGCTTGAGCATGGTCGCGATCTGCGGCCCGCCGCCATGCACCACCACAGGATTGATCGCGGTCTGCTCGAGCAACACGATGTCGCGGGCAAAATTCTTCGCGGTCTCCTCGTCGCCCATGGCATGGCCGCCATACTTGATGACGATGGTTTCCTCGTCATACTGCTGCATGTGCGGCAGCGCTTCGGACAGGATGCGGGCCTGGTCGAGCGGGGAGATTTCGGTCATGAGGCGGATCTCGCTGGCGGGATACTCGGGCCGCGTTCTATCCGATTGGCGGGCGGGGCGCAAAGTGTGGCTGGCATGCCGCTCTCGTGTCCCGGACGCGGTGCGGCGCGCAGTGCCGCGCCGCTGAGCCGGGATCCAGAAGCGGCATGGGCCCCGGCTCAGCAGCGCACCGCTGAAGCGCTGCGCTGCGTCCGGGGCACGAGACTTATTTCTTCACCACCACCGCAGCGAGCGTCACCGCCAGCCAGCTCAGAATCATCACCGATCCACCCGTCGGCGCTGCATATGGAAACAGCGAATGGCCGGCATATTGCCGCAAGGTCAGGTCGCCCGCGAACAGCGCGGCGCCGGCTGCGAAGCCGGACGCGGCGATGATGCCAATTCCGCCGTGCAGAAGGCCGCGCCCGAGCAGGGCGACGGCCGCGAGTATGGCGGTTGCATGAAACAGCAGCATGGCGCTTGCGGCGGCGAGCCGGCTCGCATCGTCGCCATGCGCGGAGGCGGCGGCCAGCGCGACGCCGGCGGCGCCCATCAGACCGGCAAGCGCGATCAGCAGGCGGAATGCCGCCATCACGAGGTCCGCTCTTCCAGCAGCTTTGCGATCGCGGCGCGCAGCTCGGCCATGCCGGTCGCGCTCCGCGACGAGGTCGCGAGCACGTTGGGGAACGCGGCCGGACGTTTGGCGAGCGCGGCCTCGGTCTCGACGATGCGCGATTGAAGCTCGGTGGCCTTGATCTGGTCGGCCTTGGTCAGCACGAGCTGGTAGCTGACCGCGGAGCGATCGAGAGTCTTCAGGACTTCGAGATCGACGTCCTTGAGGCCGTGCCGCGCGTCGACCAGCACGTAGACACGCGCGAGGCTGGCGCGTCCGAGCAGGAATTTGTGGATCAGCTCGGTCCAGGACGCGACTTGGCTCTTCGGCGCCTTGGCATAGCCATAGCCGGGCATGTCGACGAGGCGCAGCTCGGTTTTGCCGGGGACCTCGAAGAAGATCAGCTCCTGGGTGCGGCCCGGCGTGTGCGAGGTGCGCGCGAGCGCGTTGCGGCCGGTCAGCGCGTTGATCAGGCTGGACTTGCCGACATTGGAGCGGCCGGCAAAGGCGATCTCCAGCCCCGCCATCGGCGGCAGCGTTTCAGTCGAGGGCGAGGCCCAGATGAACTGCCAGTCGCGCGTGAACAGCTTTCGCCCGACCTCGATCAGCTTCGCATCCTTGTCGTCATTCATGCGAAAGCTTTCTGTCTGTCCGCGTCATTGCGAGCGAAGCGAAGCAATCCAGAAATGCATCCGCGGAGGGACTCTGGATTGCTTCGTCGCTTCGCTCCTCGCAATGACGGCTACGTCGCCTCAGTCGTCAGTTTTTTTTTGAAGGAGTTTCGAATGTTGTCGAACAACTCCACCTTCACCCCGTTACGGCGCATGATGTAGCTCTGCTGGAGCACTGAGAGCGTGTTGTTCCAGGCCCAGTAGATCACGAGGCCCGCCGGGAAGCCCGCCAGCATGAAGGTGAAGATCAGCGGCATCCAGTTGAAGATCATCTGCTGCGTCGGATCCGGCGGCGTCGGATTCAGCTTCATCTGGAACCACATCGTGATGCCCATGATGATCGGCCAGATGCCGAGCGCGAGGTAGTGGCCGAACAGCGGGATCGTGGTCGGGTCGAACGGGATCAGCCCGAACAGGTTGAACAGATTGGTCGGGTCCGGCGCGGACAGATCCTTGATCCAGCCGAAGAACGGCGCATGCCGCATCTCGATGGTGACGAACAGCACCTTGTAGAGCGAGAAGAACACCGGGATCTGGATCACCACGGGAAGACAGCCGGCGACCGGGTTGATCTTCTCCTTGCGGTAGATCTCCATCATCTCCTGCTGCTGCTTCACCTTGTCGTCGGGGTAGCGCTCCTTCAGCGCCTGAAGCTGCGGCTGGACCGACTTCATCTTCGCCATCGAGGCGTAGGACTTGTTCGCCAAGGGGAAGAACAACAGCTTCACGATCACGGTCACGAGCAGGATCGAGATGCCGAAATTGCCGAAGAAGCGGTAGAAGAAGTCGAGGCCGAGGAACATCGGCTTGGTGATGAAGTAGAACCAGCCCCAGTCGATCAAAAGGTCGAAATGGTTGAGGCCGAGCTCCTTGTTGTAGCCGCCATGGCCGGCGAGCGGGAAGTTGATGCCGACAACGCCGGCTTCCTTGGCGCCCGCGAACAGCCGCGTGTTCGTCGTCGTCGTGCCGCCGATCGGGACCGTCTGCTCGCTCTGCAGATAGTCGGTCTGGTATCGGATCTGGGTGCCCGGTTCGGCGACGAAACGGGCCTTGAGCGTTGCCGACGTGTCGGGAAGCAGCGCAGACGCCCAATATTTGTCGGTAATACCGAGCCAGGCATTGGTGACGTTGTTGAATTCGAACCCGTGTCCGCCATTGCCGATCGCGGGTGCTTCGCCGACAGCCTTATAGGCCTTCTCCTGCAAGCCCTGCTCGCCGAGGTAACCGATCAGGCCTTCATGCAGGATGTAGTAGCCCGAGACCTGCGGCGTGCCGTGGCGCGAGATCAGTGCGAAGGGAAAGAGTTTGACCGGCGCGTTGCCGACATTGGTCACCTCGTCCTTGATGCTGAAGAGGTAGTGGTCGTCGATCGCGACGGTGCGGCGGAAGGTGAGGCCTTCGCCATTGTCGTATTTCAGCATGACCGGCGTGGACGGCGTCAGGCTGTTGGTGCCCTCCTGCTGCCAATCGGTGGTCCGGTCGGGCACCTTTGTGCCACCTGTCCCGGCCACCCAGCCAAATTCTGCATAATAGGGTTCTGCGGTGCCCGACGGCGAATAGAGAACGATCGGCGGCGACTTCGGGTCGACCGTTTCGCGATACTGCACCAGCGCAAGATCGTCGATGCGCGCGCCCTTCAAGGCAATGCTGCCGGTCAGGCGGGGCGTATCGATCTTGACGCGCGGAGAGGCCGCAATCGCCGCCTCGCGGCTGACGGTCGGCTGGCCCGGCTGATTGGCAGCCTGGGGAGCGGAGGGCGCGCCTGCGGTGCCGGGCTGCGGCGTGGCGCTCGGCGTCCCGGGGGCCGTCGGCTGCGGCGTGGTCTTCTGCAGTTCGGCCTGCGCCTGTTGCTGGGCGCGCTGCTTCTCCATCGCCGGCATGTTGTAGAAATATTGCCAGGCGATCAGCACGAAGCCCGACAGAATGACGGCGAGGATGGTATTGCGGTTGTCGGTCATCATTCTCTCGTCATCAATCCGGTTTGCGGCTGGTCGCAGGAGCGGGGCCGGGCTTTAAGCCGTCGGTTCTTGGGCCGTCGGTTTTTTGGCCAGGTTTTGGGCCGCGTCCCTTGTGCGTATGCCGCGCGGGCTTCGCGAACGCCATGCGCAGATCGTCGAGCATGGTGGCGAAGTCGCGCGAGAGCGCGTCCCTTCGGCCGACCAGCACATAATCATGATGGGGCTGCATCGACACCGGATCGAGCCGCTTCACCAGTTCGCGAAGCCGGCGCCGGATGCGATTGCGCTCGGGGGCGTTGCCGTTCTTTTTGGTGACGGTGAAGCCGATCCGGATCGGGCCGCTGTCGTCTCGGCCAAGGTTTTGGCGGTCAAGGCTTTGGCGGTCAAGGCTTTGCAGGACGAACGCGGGACTATTCACCCGCGCGCCATTGGCAACGGCGAGGAAATCCGCTCGCTGCCTCAGCCGATCCATGATGAAATCCCAAAAAGGGGGTCCGGCTCAGGCGCTCAGACGCTTGCGGCCGCGGGCGCGGCGGGCGGCGAGCACCTTTCGGCCGCCGGCCGTGGCGAGACGGGCACGGAAGCCGTGACGGCGCTTGCGCACCAGTTTGCTGGGTTGATAAGTCCGCTTCACGGGTTTTTCTCCGCTGACCGGGCAATTTGCCTGTAGAATTGATGGTAAAGTCCGGAAGATGCTGCCCAAAACGGGCCTTTTTCGGCCCCAAGAGAGCCGCTCCCGGCCTCACACCGGGTCATCGCGGACAATTGGCCGGCTTATAAGCGAGCGCCTTCTTTTCGTCAACGCCGCACAAGCGCTCAATTCCGGCGAATATCGCTGTTTGTGCGGGGTTTTTAACCCTTGAGGTAGCGACTCGCCAGATCTGCGCTTACATCCGACTTTGGCAGATTGACGATCTGTAATTTGACCGCGCTGAGGGCGGGCCGCATCTTCATACGCGCCAAATCCCTTCACCCGGCGACATCTTCAATCCGGCAAAGGCAGCGAGGGCGAATTTCGTGGCAGCGACAGACCTCCAGCCGATCCAGGATGGGGATCAGCGGGACCCGCCGGCGGCGGTGCCGCGTGGGACGCGCGGGCTTGGGCTGTCCGGCAAGCTGCTGCTGCTCACCGTTCCCCTGGTGATGATCGCGGCCATCCTGCTCTACGTGCCGGCCATCGCCAACTTCTGGGTCAACCGACTCAACGACCGCGTCGCCGCGGCGAACACGGCAGCGCTGGTGCTCGATGCCGCGCCGCTCGGCATGGTCCCCGATTCGCTCTCGCGCGAGATACTGAAGAGCATCAATGCCCGCGCCGTCGCCATCAAGATGGGCCAGCAGCGCCGTCTGCTCGCCAGCGACAATCTGCCCGCCGCCATCGAGCACGACATCGACCTGCGCGACATGACGGCGTGGGAGGCGATCACCGGCTCCTTCCGGATGATGCTGGAGACCGGCAACCAGGCCATCCGGATCGTCGGGCCGGGCGTCGGCAATGCCCAGTTTATGGAGATCGTCACCGACGAGCTGCCGCTGCGGCAGTCGATGTACCGGTTCTCCCGCAACGTCGTGGTGGTCGCTCTGATCATCGCGGTGCTGACCGCGGGCCTCGTCTATCTCGCCATGCATTATCTCTTCGTGCGCCCGATGCGCCGGCTGACGGCGAGCCTGGTCGGCTTCCACGAAAACCCCGAAAGTTCGGCGGGGATCATCGTGCCGAGCCAGCGCAGCGACGAGATCGGCGTCGCCGAGCGCGAATTGTCGGACATGCAGCGCGACCTGATGTCGATGCTGCATCAGAAGAGCCGGCTCGCCGCCCTCGGCCTCGCCGTCTCCAAGATCAATCACGATCTGCGCAATCTGCTGGCCTCGGCGCAACTCCTGTCGGACCAGCTCGCCAGCGTGCCGGATCCGCGGGTGCAGCGCTTTGCGCCAAAACTCGTGCGCTCGCTCGAGCGCGCCATCGCCTTCTGCCAGTCGACCTTGTCTTACGGCCGCGCCCAGGAAGCCGCGCCCGACCGGCGCATGATCATGATCGAGCCGGTGGTGCTGGAGGTGCGCGAGACCGCCGGCCTTGCCTCCGACGCGTCGATCTCCTGGGTCGCTGCGATCGAGCGCGGGCTCGCGGTCGACGCCGATCCCGACCAGCTGTTTCGCGTGCTGCTCAACCTCGTCCGCAACGCCGCCCAGGCGCTGGAAAGCCATGCGTCGGCCGAGGGCGGCGCGCAGCAGATCCGGATCACGGGAAAACGCGAGGGCGCGGTCGCCATCCTCGAGGTCTCCGATACCGGCCCCGGCGTGCCCCAGAGGACCCGCGATCATCTGTTCGAGGCGTTCCAGACCTCCGGCCGCCCCGGCGGCAGCGGCCTCGGCCTTGCCATTGCCGCCGAGCTGGTCCGCGCCCATGGCGGCGACATCCATCTGGTCGAAGGCACCATCGGCGCCACCTTCCGGATCGTCATTCCCGACCGTCCCGTGGAACTGCTCTCCGTCCGCAACGAGCGGGCGCGGGCGTAGGTCGGCCGGCGGCCGAGCGCGGAAACCGTCATTTCCCGGCAAAATCTCCCCAATCCGGACCTTGCCAATCGGGGCAAGAGCGGTTAGTCAGAGCGCTCTTTCGCACCCCTCCGGCGTCCCCGGGGGCTGCCTGCGGGCCACGCCCGCACTGTCAGCGAAAAACGCGCCCGTAGCTCAGCTGGATAGAGCATCAGACTACGAATCTGAGGGTCGGACGTTCGAATCGTTCCGGGCGCGCCAGCACTTAGCGGCTTCTGCCGTGCAAAAAGTACGATCGTTTTACGGGATTTGCAAGGAAGGCAGCCCTTAGGCTTCCGTCCGCAGCATAGCCTCCTCGAATGCACCTTGGTTCTTGGGGCGCCAGCAGGTGCCGGCAAGTAAAACCTGATCAGTCTCAACACCTCAGCCAAGCGGCAGTTCTTCAGGCTCATAGCCTGGAGGTCATAGGTTTAAATCCTATCGCTTTTGTCCGTTGGCGAGTTTCAGGATCAGGGTTAGGCAAAAAGCATTTCCAAGACGCGCTCGCGCCAGGCGAGCCAACGCCGAAAAATTGTGGGGCTACCCCACAAATTCCTTCTCTGCTGGCAGGGCTAGCGTTCGAGCAGTGAAACGACCGAAAAGTACAACTATCTATGTTCGTCGCATCATTGATCATCACTACGAACTGCCGACGGCAGTAGTCACTATCGAATTTGGCTCTACCAAAGAGAGGTACCAGCGATTGGTGCAGCCACCGGACGTGTAATAGTATGCCTCTTGAGGGTACGAGGTGACGGTGCGGCAGAAATGCAGCAGCGTGCTCCGGAACCAAGAAGTCTTGGAGTTGCACGGGTGGTAAGATGAGATGATGCTAAGGGGTGTACTGCTCGGCGCGGATTATTGCCTCTCTCAAGCGTTCGCGCGAAGGCGCAGTCAATCGTTCGACCTGCAGTAATCGTGCATACACGAGGGGAGGGTCACCTTCCCGAAGCGCCGTCGGATAGGATGCAATAAAGTCTGCCAACTCCGCGACCGAAATGTCAGCCAGACCTCGACGGTGCTCCGGGCTTTGCGGCTCGCGAAATGGCACGCAGTTTACAATTGTGCCAGGCTTCCAGAGGAATACGCCGGAGCTCTCTTCTGTGCGATCGAGCGTTCGAAGGTGCAGCCCAATTTGCTCGCGTATCCGCGCGCCTGTGCGAAGCCAGCCGTGCGCCCTTGCTATACGTTGGGACAAAACGTCTTCGCGCAATGGCGCCTCTGCCTCCATTACGGCGTCGACCATGGCCTGTAGCGTAGGCCGATAAGAAAATTCAAAGAAGCAATCAGGGTCAGCCTTGATCGTGGAAAGGTTTGCCATCGCGAAGCGTGGGCAACCGGCTTTAGTGACTGCCGCGGCCAGAGGGGGCAGCTTCTCGTCAATTCCATCCATCGCTAGCGGTTCGAGCTCGCCGTCTCCATCCTTTTTAGGGAACTCGGGAGATACGGAGCCAACTTCGCCATCGTCGCTTGAAATTGGATCACGCTCCGTGACCGCAAATCCCTCCATATCCGCCGCGAGCGCCTCGGTCGGCGCAGCAGCCCCTGCAGTAGGAGTTCGACTCGCTGTCAACGCCTCATTCAGGGATAGATGAAGTCGCTCGATTGCCCCTTCTGCATCGAACCACCAGTCGGTCGACCATACTCGTAAGATATTCCAACCAAGCCCACGCAGCACCTGCTCGCGGACTTTATCGCGGTCTCGCGCGGTGGCCGAACTATGATACGTCGCGCCGTCACATTCGACCCCCGCGAGATACAGACCGGCCTTGTCCGGGTGGCGGATTCCGAGATCTACGCGGTAGCCAGACACGCCGACCTGGGGGACGACCTCCCATCCGCGCTTTTCCAAATGTGCGGCGACAGCCTCCTCGAATGGCGATTCCATCTCCCCTTGAGATCCGGAGCTCTGCGCCGGAAGTGCAATCGCACCGCGCACCGCATAATCGAGAAATGCCTTGAGATGGCGAACACCCGTTGCTCTAGTGCGATCGAGATTAATGTCGTCAGCACGGATGCCTGCGAATACCTTTAGTTCACTGCGTGCGCGAGTCACGGCTACGTTGAGGCGTCGCTCGCCGCCTTCCCTGTTTATTGCGCCGAACGTCATGGGCAGCTTGCCGGCGGCGTCGCGGCAGAAGGTGATCGAGAAGTAAACTAAATCCCGCTCGTCGCCCTGAATGTTCTCCAGATTCTTGACGATCACCGGCTCGATTCGATCGTCCGAGAAGAACCATTCGAGCTCCGGATTGGCGCGCCTTGCGTCGTCGAGAAAATCCTGGATCAGCGTCTGCTGTTGGACGTTGAAGGTAATCACGCCAATGGTCGGCCTTTGTGACTCTGGCAGCGCCAGCCAGGTTTCCAGTTTGCCGCGGATGTCGGCGGCAATGGCGCGAGCTTCCTCTCGATTGGTGCGGCTCTTGCCGCGATCATAGACGCCGGTCGGCACAAAGGTGAGGGAGACTGCCTGGTCCTGCGTCACAGGGCTTGGGAAGGTGATCAGGTTGTTTTCGTAGTAGTGCCAATTGGAAAACGCGATCAGCGATTCATGGCGGCTGCGATAGTGCCAGCGCAGATGCCGCGTCGGTAGACCTGAGGCCTTCGCTTCATCGAGAATGCTTTCTAAATCGCGGTCGAATTCGGGTACGTCGTCCTCGTCGGCGTCATTGCGGCCAAAGAAATTTGTTGGCGGCAATTGCTTGGGATCGCCGACAATGATGGTCTGGCGTCCCCTAGCGATGGCGCCGACGGCGTCCCAAGTCGCGATTTGCGACGCCTCGTCGAAGATCACAACATCGAAGAGCGCCTGATTTGTCGGCAGATACTGTGCAATGGACAGCGGAGACATCAACACGCACGGAGCAAGCTTACCAAAGCTCTCTGGCATCGCACCGATCATGTCGCGTATAGAACGACTTGGTCGCTGCAGACCCATCTGGTGCCGCAGCAGGCCTAGTTCGGATTGCCGGGGCACCGACGCCGAGGGCGGCAGATCATGGATGAGCGAGCTGATCACCTTGTTGGTTGCGTGAGCGCGAACGACGTCGTCGGCTTCCCTAAATTCCAATATTGCGTGTTCGTGTTCGAAGCGCCGGAAATCGCGGAGTTCGCGGGTTGCATCAATCGTTAAGGGCAGCCACCATCGAGCGTAGCCAAGAAAAAAGGCGCGGGCAGAACCGTCGGGCGGCACCGCGCCGTCTTCTAGGTCAGTGACGAGCGGACCGAGACCCTTGGCAATTGCGCGAGAGCGGACCGCACACCAAGTTGACCAGTCACGAAAAAGGTTGCGAGCGTGTTCAAGTTCATCCATTTGCCGAACAATGCACGACAGAAAATTGTCGTCCTCGCGGCTATCAAACGAATGACCTGCAAGTTCCTCAAACACCCCAATAGCGGACTTCAAGGCCTGATGCTTCTGAAGATAGGCTTTTGCCGCAACCAGTTGAGGTTGGTTGATCTGCCCCTTCAGGCCAACTGCGATGCTGGCAGCGACGGCTTGCACGTTACCGGCGAATTCGCCGAGCTGAACCAGCGATGTCCGCAACCGTTCTGCGGTTTGCAAGTGCTGCGACAGTTGCTGACAATCGGTATCGAGCCCCTCGAACCTAAGCGGCGCGGTCGCAATTGGACTGCGCTCAACGGCGCTATGAGTCGTCTGCAACTTGCGCAACAAGGTCAGATCGGTGGCTGGATCGGCGGTGTTGGCATTGGCGTATGAGGCGAGCAGCCGGCGTACCCGGCGCGTCGCGAACCATGACTTGGGCCATATTGCCGCATTGGCTTCGCGCCATTCGTGCTCAAGGTCATCGAGTGGAATCCTCGGCACGACATCGGGCGGATAGGCCACCGAGAGGTCAGCTTCGGTTTGGCGGTAGCTACCGATGGCCGTTTCTAAGTCCGCGACGGCGCGCGTTAGCGTCGCAAAGTTCTTGTGGAGAATAATCGTATGGTCCGAGCCGGACGTCGCGACGACATCCCGCGCCAGATCGGCAAAGTACCCCAATCCATCCCATCGCGAGTCTTGCACGCCGGCCAGGCCAAGCCGACTACTGAGAGCGGAAAGTGCAGTCTGCGCGGCTGAAGCAGCTTGGCCGAGCGCGCGTGCCGCGGCCAGCAGTTTCTCCTGCCAAGCACCGGACCACTCCTCCACATGCACGAGCCGCAGTACTGGGCGAACCTTTACCGCCGCATAGGTCATGCCCAGTTTCGCGGCGAGTTGCTGCAGGTCAGCGTAGCCAACCGCGTCGTGTTCGTCTTGTCGAGACCAGGCCAGGGAAGGCGCGTGTTCGTTGTGACCCTGCATCGCGATACCCATAGCGAGATAGGGCGTCAATCCGTTAGGTGCCTGGTGATGCAGAGCCGCGACATAGGCGTTCAGCTCATCGCGGCGGATTTCCAGCCGCTCGTTCAACTTGGCCCATTGCGACGCGCCAAGGTTTGCACGATTTTCCCACGAGCGCTTCAGTTGGCCGAAGAAGTGCTTGCGGTCCGCCTTGCTTGAATGAAGCTCCAGGCAATGGTCGCCAAGGCCATGCTCACGCAGGCGCCGATAGACCACGTCCAGGGCCGCAGTCTTCTCCGCAACGAACAAAACGGTCTTGCTTGCTGCGAGGCAGGTAGCGATCATGTTGGCGATGGTCTGGCTTTTGCCGGTTCCAGGTGGTCCGACGATGACAAAATCGCGGCCTTGCACAGCGGCCAGGCTGGCAGCGATCTGCGAGGAATCGGCTGGCAATGGCATGATTATATCTGCGGAGGCATAGTTCCGGTCGATGTCGTTTTCATCCGGGAAGGGTTCGTCTGCGCCCTCGAATGCCTTTTCCGGATTATCGATCAGGTGCTTGACAACTCGGTTGCGTCGTAGGCTGTCCGTCCGGTCCGTCAGGTCTTTCCACATCAAGTATTTGGCAAAGGAGAACGTCGATAGGGCGAGGTCGTCGGCAACCTCGAAGCCGGGTACGTCGCGCACCGAACGGCGCATCAACTCTATCACCTGCAGAACGTCGATGCCCTTGCCGTCTACAGGCAGACCGTCCCGGAAATCCGGCAGGTTTAGATCGAACTCGCGCTTTACGAACTGTAGGAGCGTCGCGTTGAGCCTAGGTTCGTCCTCGTGGAATCTAAGTCGAAACCGATCGGAGACACCAGACCGCTCGAGCTTGACAGGCAGCAGCAAGATCGGCGCGCGATAGACACGCTCATCCGTGGGCAATTTTTTCCATCTTAGTGAGCCAACGGCAAGATATAGAGTATTGGTTCCACCTTCGGTGATGTCGCTTTTGGCTTGCCGAAATAGGTCGGTTAGGCGCGCGAAAAGCTCCTTAGGCTCAAGCATTGAGGAGAGTTCGTCGCGAAGCAACGCTTCTGCCGCAAAGCTGCGCTGCAGATCTTGCCCGCGCCGGTCGCGGTGAAGCTCTGCGTCTCGCTCGCCCAGAGGATTTTGCTCGGGCAACGAAATCAGTTTGATTGCTGCGTTTTCAGCAAGCCGATCTTCCAAAAAGGCGACGTCCGGGCAGAGGAAGGATACGGCCCGCTTGTTGTCCGAAAAGTTCAAAAGCCGGTTACGCAGCGATAGGTCGAGCAGCCGGGTCTGCCAACGTTCTATGCGGCCGGCTGCCGTGCTGGGCTTTTGACCGACGTTATCGGCCGGCATTCGAAAATCCGGCTCGGCCGGCAGAGGGATGCCGGTGGGCTCGTCATCATTGGCATCATTGCCCGCTTCAGCAGCTTCATGTGAGGCTAGTGGTGTGATACCTGACGACCGCGAGCGCGCGATATCTATTGCAGAAACGAAACGGTCTGCGGCGTTTTCCTCGAGCTTCGCCTCGGCCGCCTGTTTTGCCTGCTCGAACAGCATTGCTGGTCGATGCGTAACGCTGGTGGTTTCGAACACAATCAGCTCGCGCGCGGCGATCGCCTTGCGGATTTCAATGATGTCGGTCTCAACCGTCTTTGGAAGCGTCCGCTTTAAAAGCCAGACGCCAGCCAAGGCATGGCCATCGAGAAGGACGGCGACCGCGTTCAGGCCGGCCGCTTCCAGTGCGGCCGCGAAAAGTAAGGTGGTGTCCAGGCAGGTCGCAATGCAATCCTGGAGGATCTTGCTCGGTCCGCGGATCTTCTGACCACGAGCTTCAAAACTTGCAGGCGGCTGCGCGTAGTGAAGGCCGAGCCCGGCAACGGCAGAATAAACGGCGGCGGCTAGCATGTAGGCCCGCTTAGGATTGTTGCTCTGATAACCGTCAAGGGCCGATGAGTGGCCGTGTTCGGATAGGCGCTCTGCGGCGGAGCGCAATATCCGGTAGATTGCGGGCTCATTGGGCATGACGAAGGCCGGTAGCAACTGGGCCATGTCCGACACTCCGCCCCATTCATCCCGGGCCAACAGTCGGACCGGCACTGTTATCTCGGCGAGGACGTCGTTTCCCCTTAAAAGGCGCAGCTTAATGTCACCGCGTTCTGCCTCGTCCAGTCCGGCAAGGTAAGCGGCGTCGAGGTCGATGCGACGATCAGACAGGGTGAGGCTCTCTCCCGCTAGAATGCGGTCGAAGGCCCACGTCTTCGATCTTAGAAAAGCTGGGCTGGAGGTAAGCTCTAACCGTGCGTTTTCGAGTGAGACGGCCGTCGAGTTCTCGACCCGAATAGAGCGGATCACCGGAATGGAGTTCTGGTGCGATGCGAAGGTGAATGTAGAGGCGAGATCAACGGCGAAGGTGACGTTTCCGTCGTGCGGCGCCCGCGCGGCTTCGTCTGCTGATTGGATCTCGCTCATTTCCCGGTCCAAAATTAAGGTTGCTAACTCAGTTATTCCGATATTGCGGCCTTGCTCGCAAGAGCCGTTCTACTTTAAGTATTTGCGTAACGACCACACGCCGCGTGAGAAATCGGATTCGCTGGCCGCTGATAAGGTCTTCAGAGCAATTAAGCCATGCGTTTCACGTTCATCCACGCGGCCGATCTTCACATCGACAGCCCGTTCGCAGGTCTGCGACTAAAGGATAAGGACGTCGCTAGACGCTTCGCGGATGCTGGCCGCAGGGCGGTCCTGGCCCTGGTCGAGGAGGCGGTCACCAGCAAGGCGGCTTTTCTCATAATTGCTGGAGACGTTTTCGACGGAGACTGGAAAGACGTTACTACAGGATTGTTTTTCGTGCGCGCCATCAGCGCCTTGCATCGCGCGGGAATTCCCACCTTTATTGCTAAGGGCAATCACGATGCTGATAGCCTGATGTCGCGCGATCTCCCTTATCCCGACTCGGTGAATGTCTTTCCGTCCGACAGGGCAACGAGCGCGACGCTAGATGCGTATCGCGTGGCGTTGCATGGTCGCAGCTTTCCAAATCGCCTTACCGGGGAATTCGTCGAGACTTATCCCGCCCGGCACGACGGCTGGTTAAACATTGGCGTGCTGCATACGTCGCTCGACGGCACTCGCGGTCACGACGGATATGCACCATGTACCATCGATGATCTTAGGCGTTTTGGTTACGACTATTGGGCGTTAGGACACGTCCATGCCGCGGAGATTATCAGCCGCGATCCATGGATTGTATTTCCCGGCAATTTGCAGGGACGCAACGTGCGCGAAACCGGTGCTAAGGGAGCGATGCGGGTCACCGTTGACGATGGCCGTATTGTCGATGTCAGCCCATTTGCGCTGGACGGTGCGCGCTGGGCGCACTTGGCGATCGACATATCTGACGCCGGTCGCGAGGAAGACGTTGTAGCACGCATCACAACCACGCTTGCCGGCGCGCATCATCAGGCCGAAGGCCGTCCATTGGCGGTGCGGGTGACATTGATCGGCGCCACGCAGCTACACAATCAACTAGTTGCGCGACGCGAAACACTTGAGGACGATATTCGCGCTCGTGCCCTTCAATTTGCCGACGATTGCTGGATCGAGCAACTCAAGATCAAGACCGCTCCTCCGCCGCGGCCGGCCGCTGCATTATCATCGATTGAAAGCCTAGATCTCGACCAGTTGCTAGCCACTGCGACGGAAGATCCTGAATTTTCGCTATTGCTGGCCGACCTGATCGAAACGATCAAAGCCAGATTGCCGATAGAGCTGCACGATGACTTGCTGGCTGCGGATTTGCTTAAGTCGCTGCCGAGCGAAGCTCGTGCGTTGCTTACCGGAGCGTTATCGTGAGAATCGAGCGTCTCGATCTCGAACGTTATGGCATTTTTACTGACCGCAGCCTGGCATTCCGTCCAGAGGCGGCTTTGCACGTGGTGCTCGGCCCCAACGAGGGCGGCAAGACCTCGGCGCTGTCGGCAATAGGCGACCTGCTGTTCGGCTTCAGCGCCCGCACGGATTATGATTTCCGGCACGAAAGCAAGAGCTTGCGGATCGGCGGCGCCTTCCGCCATTCCGACGGCAGGCTGATCGTGACGCGACGTCGCAAGGGTAACAAAAACACGCTAATTGGCGACGACGATCAGGCATTGCCGGATGACACGCTAGTGCCTTTGCTCGGGAATCTATCGCGCGATGCCTTCAGTCGCGAGTTCGGCCTGACAGCTCAGGCGCTTCGGGACGGCGGCGCAGACCTGCTCAACGCCGGTGGGCGCCTCGCCGAGACCCTCGCAGCCAGTTCGGCAGGCATGACCGCCTTGTCGCGAGTCAGGGAGAGGCTGCAGAGTGAGGCCGAGGATCTTTTCACCCCACGAAAATCAGCAGGCAAGCTATTTTATCAGGTAGCCGATCGCCGCGACAGTGCCGATAGGGCATTGCGCGATGCCATCGTTACCCGCGAGTCGGTACAGGATCTTGAAACAGCAGTGGAGGAGGCGCGCGCCAATCTCGAGGCGCTCAATGCCGAGCACGCTCACAGCGGCAGTACATTGGCGCGCTGGCAGCGGACGCTGCGCGTGCGCTCAAAGCTAGCGCGGCTTGACGGGATCGCGGCAGAACTTGCCGACGTCGCCGATCTGCCGGCGGTTCCACCGCAGACCCTTGCGGATTGGCGTGCCGCGCTCGATACAGATGCCGGACTGATGCAGGATATAACGGCCCTCGACTCTGCGGACGCGTTGGAGGCCGCGGAGATCGCGGCCATGAAGGTCGATGATGGCGTGCTGGCGGAAGCAATCGCGATCGACGCTTTGCGCGAGCGACTAGGTGCAGTGCGCAAGGCAATCGACGATCTGCCGCGCCGCCGCCAATCGCGCGATGACGCGGTGCGATCGCTCGAAGATGCGGCACGAAGACTGGGAATGGGCTCGCACGACATCCTATTGGAGCGACTTCCCACCGATGCCGCGCTGGCCCGGGTGCGCGACTGTATCGGCCAGCTCAATCGCGCGGCACAAGCGTTGGCGGAAGCTGAAACACGGCAGGCACGAGCCCAAAGCGAACATGACGCGTTGGCCGTCGAGGAGGGCGGGCATCAAGCCATAGGCGACCTCCAATACATAAAGCAGCGCTTTGAAGCGCTAGGCGACATTCCCGCCCAGGCAGATCGTCACCGGCGTGACATGGCGGCACTAAAATCCGACACCCAGGGATTGGACTCGGCTCTGGCGGCAATTGATCCCGCACTCGCTTCCCTGGATCAGTTGCGCGCGCTGCCGCTACCCGAACACGTCATAATTGCAAAATTCGTCCAGGCCATCGATGTCGGTGACAATGAGATCAAGCGCCTCGGCGACGCACTGGCCACAACCGATGAATTACTAGGGTCCACCGAAGTCGAACTTGCGCGCCTACGCGGCGAAGGCGAGGTTCCGAATCGGGCCGATCTGATCAAGGCACGCCAGCAGCGCGACGCCCAACTTGGCGCTTTAGGCGCGGTGCTGGACAGCGATGCTCGGGGGCGGCTTCTGCTATTTTCCGAGGTCTCACAGTCCTCAAAAGCGATCGACGGCATCACCGATCTCTTGCTTGCCGATACCGAACGAGCCACGCGGCATGAGGATGCGCTGCAGCGTCTCGCCGCACTTCGCACGACGCGCGACCGTGACGCTGGGAAGTTGCAAGGGTTGCAGGCGCGGCTGGCGGAAGTCACGACCGCTTGGACTGCGCTCTGGGCCCCTGCTGGCCTTGCTCCGCGTAGTCCCGCGGAGATGTTACTGTGGCGGGGTAAAGTGGAGGATATTCTTGCCAGGCTCGGCAAGATGGAGTCCCAGAGGACGAATCTCGACGCGCTGGCCGCCAGCCTCGAATCCGGCAAAGCCGCTTGCATGACCTTTCTCGGTAGCGTTGGCCGGATCCCCGATGCCAGCCTGCCCGTTGACAACCTGTTTCGGGAAGCCAAAGCACGTGTTGAGGAATTGCAGGCAGTGTGGGCCGAGGCCAAAGCTCGCGCTGCTGCCCTGCAGCGTGTCGCACGCGAGTTGTCCGAAGCAGATGCGGCGGTTGGCAAAGCACATGCAACGCTGGCAGCACAGCGTCAGGCCTGGCCTGCAGCCATGGACGGTATCGGGCTTCCTGATACGGCGAGCGCGCCGGAAGCTGACGCTGCACTTGCGGTGTGGCAATCGGTAGCTCTGCCCAAAGCCAACCACGAGAGCGAGAGCCATCGCGTTCAGACGATTGAAGCCGATCTGAAGGCCTTCGACGCCGATGTATTTGGGATGATTGATCTCGTCGCGCCGCATCACAAGAGCACGTCCGCCCAAGAGTCGTTGGCTCGGCTGTCGGCGGCATTGGCGGAGGCACGCACTGCCAGTGAATCGTACCGGCGGTTGCAGCGCAATGCGAGTCAACGTGCGGCGATACGCAATACGCTAATCGCGCAGCGACAGGCGGCGGGTACTTTGCTCGACGAAGCCTGCAGGGCGATTGGCGTCGGTCGCGATGACTTGTCCGCTTCGATTGCACTTACGGCCGCCCGGCACCTGCTCGAAGGCGAGCGCGTGATCCTAGAACGCGATCTGGACGACATCGCCGATGGCTGCACTGAAGCTACGCTGCGGCAGGAGCGCGAGGGCATCGATCTCGATTTGCTTCCCGGTAACATCGCCCGCGAGGAAGTGCGGCAAACACAGCTGTTGCGTGATATCGCTGAAGCATCCGCCAACCATCACGAAAGGAAGAACCGGCTTGAGTTGCTGCTAAAGGGTCGCAATGCGCCGGCTTTGGCAGCCGAGCGAGCCGAGGCGGGCGCCGAATTGCAGTCAGTCGCCGAGCGCTGGTTGGTACGAGCCGCGGCGTCACGGCTTGCTTTGCGTGCGATCGAGAGGCATCGCGCCATGGTGCAGGATCCGTTGATCGCGCGCGCCAGCGTTTTATTCAGCATGGCGACCAATGAGGCCTTTGCCGGTCTCGTGATCGACTATGGCGACGATGATCAGCCGGTTCTGGTCGCCAAACGGCATACTGGCGAACAGGTGTCGGTGGCCGGCCTTAGCGAAGGTACCCGCGACCAATTGTTCTTGGCGCTGCGCCTTGCGCTGCTGGAGCGCCGTACCTCAGAGCCGATCCCGTTCATCGGCGACGATCTACTGTCAAGTTTCGACGAGAAACGCACGTCAGCAATGCTGCGGCTTCTAGTGGCTGCTGGACAGCAGCAACAGATCATCTTGTTCACTCATCACCGCCACGTAGTCGATCTCGCGCGGTCGGTGAACGAGCAGTCGATCGAGGTGATCGATCTGTGAATTGCAGTTGCACTGGGTCTTGCGGTGGCTACTGTCAGGCGGCCGGAATGCTCAGCCGCTTTGCGGTCGGCAGTACCAAGGGAGATGCTCACGTGTGTCTTGTACCAACTGCGAGGGCGACGCTCCTCCGGGAGTTCTGCAGGAGCGCTTGGACATCTTTGGGGATGGTGCGCGAGATAGTACGAGTTGCGGTACCTTGGCTTTTTGGTGCGCAGGCCACTCGCAGAATCACAGATGCATTACTCCCGTGTATCGAGGAGCGGTCCATCTTGCGGAAAAAAGGTTGCTGCTGTCAGACAGGATTGAACTTATACGACAATCCTGTGAGGCATTGATTTCGTTGTGCTTTTCGGCCCAGCGATCTGCTGTTGTGTGGCACTCTTGTGGGGCACCCGCGACCCGAGAACTATCATATTTGTCGCGAGGTCGTCACTTGGAATCCACGCTCAAGAGGCTCGAACCTTCTCAGGTACTGCCGTCAAGATCGGTTCGGCGAGGTATGTACTCATTAGGCGGGCGGCCGCCCGATGTCCGCTTTACCTCCAATATCGCTCGAAGAGCCCATGGCCTCCAGGCCGCAGATGGGCCACAAACGGAAGTTGCCGCAGGTCGGGGGCTCATCAACGATTTGGCTGAAAAAGGCTCCGGATACTCGCCTATGGAAACCTTCCGATGCTCGATCTATCCGGACCTTAACCGCAAGCTCTCTAACCGCTTGGCGTCAGATGGAGATAGGTCGGATCGAACCCTGCCAACTCTTTCAACCGTTCCTCGTCGAGCAAGTTGAAGCCCGATCTGTCCGTTTCCACCAACCGTTCCCCGCGCAGAGCTTGGAGCGTACGATTGGTATGGACCACCGAGAGTCCCAAACAGTCGCCAAGATCAATTTGAGTGATGGGCAAACTAAACTCTCCGCCGCGAGTCCGCCCGACTGCTTGCAGCCGCTCGTGCACTTCGATCAACAGGTGAGCCATTCTCTGCAGCGCGGCCCGCCGCCCGACATTCACGATCCATTCCCGAAAGATAGAACCATCGATCAAGGTCTCTCGCCACAAGGCCGCGGCCAAGTGCGGGTGTCGTGCCGTCACCTCGGTCAGCTCGGCGTGCGAAATGAAACCAAGCGTGCAAGGCGAAAGGCTGATCAGATCGTGGTCCATGATGCCGAGGTGGAGGCTTTGAAGGTCAGGTATGTCGCCGGGAATATGCAAGGACAGGACCTGTCGCTCTCCGGCGGCGGTCGTTTTCGAGCGCGAGGCAAACCCCTCGACGATCAGGCAGCACTCGCCGGGACGATCGCCATCCGCGACGATAATTTCACGGGAGCCCAGATGCCGCTCACGAATCCGCAGGTTCTGAATGGCACGGATGTCTTCGCCATCCAGGTGGTTCGACACAGCGAGTTTGGTGATGAGCGCTGACGCAAGATTTGCCGGCATCGGATCACTCTCATGCGACCCGAATGACGACCCACTCCGGCCTGTTAGGCGGGAGTCGCTTGAACTCTCAGCGCCGGCGCCCAATGACAACTGCCGGAGATACGAAATAACATACCGGAATGAGCGCGGTCCTGTGAGTCCCAAACGACCGTTGTGGTGAGTTAAGCGTGAGCGTGTTGATCCAAGTTAAGAAGGCGCGCAACTTCATCACATGAACTACCTTCACGCGGACCCGACCGGCGCCTACTCCGTCGCTGTTAGTGTTAGCTTGAAGTAGGTCCGGCCGGTGTTTGGGGCTGGGCTGTCATTGACGATAATTTGCCAAGGCTCGCCTCGCCATCGTGTGGCGGGGGCGTGTGGTTGAGCAGCTGAGACACGGCCGTAACGACCTGCGCAGGCGCGAATGGCTTATTCAAAAGAACGCTGTTCGGCACGCCGTGAGACGGCCAGTCGTTAGCCGCCGCGCCCGTCATGTAGACAACCGGGATCTCTGGATTCAGCTCTCTGGCGCGCCTTGCAACATCCCAGCCAGTGAGTGTGCCTTTCAAGTGAATGTCGGTAAGCACGCCGCAATGAGATGGTTCAGGTCTGAGCTGGTCCAGTCCGAGACGGGATCAGACGTCGCAGGATGCACCTTTCGGATCTCGGCGTAAGTGAATGTTGGTTCATGCCCACCCCTCGGGGCGAGCGTAGGCGAGCGCCAACCAGCAAGTTGGATCAAAAGATACACAAGCCCGTACAGCTGAGCAGACTTCGACGTCCGCTTGGGGTCACAAGCGTCGGGTTAGTCCTCCCGCGATCACGTCCGTTCAGCCCTGACGAGCGGACATCTTCGATGCCCATCGCCAGTTTTTCAAACGGGCCACTAGGGGAGGTTGGCGCGAAGCGTCGTGCCTGTTGACAGAGTGGACGAACAGAGTCTCGGGTTGGAAACCAACCTCGCCGCAAACAGGATGGGAAAGCAGCGCGCAATTGCATGGTTCTTCGTCACACTGCCTCCTCCTTACTCAAAACCGAACCAGTTTGATGGTATTTTGAGCGCTCTCTACATTGCCTTCGTGATCAGGGAACTTAACATGGTCCTTGGTGCATCACACTTCTGGAGATTTTATGAAATACATTGCCGTTATCACAGCCGCTGCGCTGGCAGCAGCCACCACACCTGCGCTTGCAGGGAGTGCGACGCAGAACCCCGAGTGGCTCGCGAGGCAGAAGGTCTGCAAGAAGGAGGCTTCTGAGCAGGGGCTTCATCTGTCGAAGAAGCGGGCGTATGTCAAAGAATGCATGGCTAAAGCCTAGCATTCACCAGCATCGCATCAACAAACCCCGCTTCGGCGGGGTTTTTTTGTTCGTCCTTGCCGCCACTACCTTGCCCGGTTTCATGACTTCCTTTGGCGGCTCGCTCGAAGCTTTGTGCAAACTGCAACGTATTACGTCGGTGCCACAGTGGGCGCCACGCTCTGCCCCTTTGGGGACAAACCGCAAAGTTAAAAAAGAAAAGTCATCTGCAGCGGGACAGATGACGTCCAATGGTTTTTGCCGGTGACAGGAAGGGCCCCAAGTTAGCTAACGGTCAAAATGCGAAGAACTCAAGTTGAGCAATCTGGTCTGCTGTGGCGCGTTGAGCGGAACTCCTCCAAAAGAGCCGAACTTCCTGATGGTCCATAACTAGAAATCGCAATACGGTACGATCAGGTACGCCAAAGTCACACTTGAGCGTCGCCAATATCGAAGCGGCTCCTTCATTCTGGAAATCCCGCCTTGCGAAGACCGTCAGCGAAACGCTCATTGTAGGTTAGCCAACCCGCATTGTTTGCCAACGCCAATTGCTGCGTCTGGAATTGGGCGATGGTCTTGCTCTTGGCCCGGCTGTCGGCGAGATAGGCCTTGAGCGCTTCGTCCGCCTGGGCCTGGTGCCCGTTCAGGGCCGATGCCGAGATCAATATCAGGCTTATATAGGGGTCCGGGTATGAGGCCAGCGACAACGATCGGCGGGCCGCTTCGATCGCCTTGTCGTCCTGACGCAAAATGAAGAAGGATTCGCTCTTGATCCCATAGAACGCCGTCAAAAACGGGTCGCGCGGACTCAGCCGGACCGCTTTTTCAGCCACCTCGATCGATCGGTCCGGGCGAGCCAAAAAGTTGTTGGCGACACCAATGGCCAAATATCCCTGGATCATGCTCGGATCGAGGGCGAGGGATTTTTCCGCTTCGAGGATCGCCTGTTCGTGATGGCTTTGCGCCATCATCACCCAAGCCTTAGCCACGTGCGCGCCTGCGGCGTTGGGATCGGCGGCGAGCGCCCGCGAGGCGAGTTCGTCCGCAAGCTTGATGGCCTCTTTTGGGTTGTCGCTCTGCGATATGACGACCGGATAAATCGTGGCAAATGCCGTTAAACCTAGTGCAATCGCATTTCCGCTGTCGAGCTGTAACGCGCGACGACACGGACCGATGGCTTCGGGATCCGCCGATTTGATCAGGTTGGAAACGCATTGCAGGGCAAGATCCTGTGCCTCGAGGTTTCCAGGGTGCATCCGCATCGCGCGCGCAAGGTCGGCATCGATGAGTTGAACGGACAGCGCGCGCGAGAGCCGAATGACAATGTCATCCTGCATCTCCAGCAGATCGGAGCGATCCGCATCGAACTGGTCGGCCCAGAGGTGCGCTCCGGTAGCGGTGTCGATTAGCTGGGCATTCACCCGGATTTTTCCACCGCTATACTGCGCGCTTCCTTGCAGCGCATAACGCACGCCCAGTTCCCTGCCGACCTGCTTTATATCGATCGCCTTGCCTTTGTAGGTGAACGCCGTACTCCGGGCGATCACGAACGCATCCCTGGCGCGCGACAAGACCGTCGTCAGCCCCTCCGTAATGGCGTCGGCAAGATAATCCTGGGAGGAATTGCCGCTGAGATTCACGACCGGCAGAACGACCATTGAGATACGCGGCAAATCGGCGGGGGATTGGGGTGCTCTTGCCGACTTGATGCCGAGCCACAGTCCGCCTGAGAGTAGCACGAGCCCCGCGACACATGCCGCGAGCAAGGCGCGGCTCGCTCGATACTGGGACGGTTGGTTCGAATCTGTCGTCGACGCGAGCGTCGGCAGGGCTGCCACCGTCTTGGCGTCTAGCGCGTATACACGGACCGGTCGCGAAATATTCTTGACGATGTGCTCGCCCTTGTCGACGAACGGATACGGCACCTTGTCGCGCACCTGGTCATAGGCGGTGTGGGAGATGCATAGCCCGCCCGGATCAGCCAGCCCTTCCAGCCGTGCCGCCACGTTGACGCCGTCGCCGTAGATGTCGTTGGGCTCCACGATGACGTCGCCCAGATTGATGCCGATACGAAATGCGATGCGTCGATCGTCCGGAATGCCGGCGTTACGCTCGCTCATGTGACGCTGGATTTCCACGGCGCTGTGAACTGCATCAACGACGCTCGCGAACTCGACGAGTACGCCGTCACCGGTGTTCTTGATGATCTTGCCGTGGTGTTGGCCGATATGCGCGCTGATCACCTCGCGCTGCAACATGCTTAACCGTCGGTGGGTCTCCTCCTCGTTCAACTCCATCAGACGTGAATAGCCCGCTACGTCTGCGACCAAAACCGCAGCCAGCTTGCGCTCGACACGCTGTCGGACCATGGAGCCGTCCTCTACGCCGTCACAGCTTGAAGTGTATCAGGCCGAAGCCAATTGGCCAGAGCTCGCAACACTCCGAAATGGGTCACAAGTGGTCCTCCACCGGCTGCGCGCGGCAGGTCAGCGATGGGCCAGACTCAGACTTCGAATTTGCGTAATCTGGCTGAGAGGTTCAGTGGCTGCTGCGAAGCCCCAAAACTAGTTAAGCTCTCCTCATTAGATTGGCTGGAGTCAGTGACGGAGACACCTACAGGGTTACTTCAGTCCTTGGGAGACGTGTATGACCTCTGCATGTTGGCTCGCTATTTGGATCGTGTGCTTTGGCCTCGGAGTGGTCGTGGTGGATCGGACATGGGTCCGTATCGAACGCTATTCTCAGGGCCTCGGCCTCGCCTATGTCGTACTAGTTGGTCCTTCAGTTCCGATCCTAGCTTGGTTAGCCGCCGATCAGCTCGTCGTTATGGAGCAAGCCGGTTGCGAGGAGTTAAATCCGGCGGTAGAGCTATTGAATGGCATGTCGCCGTTCGAATTTCGCGTGCGCTGTTTCGCAACCCAAGACAATTCGTACTGGCTTGCTCGCAAAAATTGAAAAGACACTATCACCTTCGCTCTTGGGCAGGAGGCCGTGAAGTCGCCTTTGGGTCGAAGCGCGAAGAACTCAATTTTGAGCAGAGCTGGTCCGCCATGCATCAGCGAGCGGACGTCTTGAAACACCGCCGCTACTTCGCCGACGGGGCACAAGCGGGAATGCCGATGAGCAGATTCTTGCTCAATCTCACCGCGGACGGGTGAAGTTCACTTCTTCAGGGGAGCCGGTCTGCTCGCCGGGCGATCAACTCTGTTGTCCCCACCGAACGCAACTCGCCGTGCCCCTCGCTTATCCGGTGCTCTCATCACGCACCCTCCAGATCAGGCAGCGAGGGCACCAGCGACGGCATCTCCAGACGCGAGGATACGAGCGAGGAGCTTGCGACTGAGCAGTCCCGGCCTTGTTCCTTTGCGTGGTACAAGGCGATGTCAGCGTCACGGGTGAGCGCCAACTCATCCGTCGTGGCATCGCGCTTTTCGGCGACGCCCACGCTTATCGTCACGTACTTTCGTGGCGAGCGCGGATGGTGGATCTGCAAACGAGCGACCAACATTCGAATCGCGTCGGCCACCTTCACCGCCCTTTCTTCGTTCACGCCGGGCAGGATCACCGCGAACTCCTCGCCGCCATACCGCGCCGACAATCCTCCCGTGTTTGCGGTGGCGCTTCCGATCACCTCGGCAATTCGCTGGAGGCAACCGTCCCCGGCCTGGTGGCCCAGTGCGTCGTTGAAGCCCTTGAACTGGTCAATGTCGATCAGGAGCACCGATAGCATGTCATGTTTGGCGTAGGCCTCCCGCAAGAAGGCATCGAAGCTGCGCCGGTTCGCAAGTCGAGTCAGACCGTCCGTCGTCGCGAGCTGGGCCAGTCTGAGGTTGGCTGATGACAGCTCGTCCTCAAGGCGCTTCTGCTTCGTGATGTCGCGAAGGGTCCCAACGATCTCTAGTTCGCCACCGAACGACTGCTCGGCCAACTTGAAATGAGCCTCCAGCCAGGCGATGGCCCCATCTCCCCGCCGAATACGAAAGCGAACTGAGCTGGAGGCGCTGGCGTGCTTCACTTCTCGGCTCGCAGCCATAACCTTTTCCCGGTCGTCGTCATGGACCACGTCGAGACATAACCGGCCGAGGAAATCATTCTCGGTCATCCCGAGCACAGCCACCACCGAAGGCGACACGTAGCGGAGATATCCCTTTCGGTCCATCACGATGACAATGTCGGCGATGTTGTCCGCCAACAAACGCAGACGCGCCTCCCTCTCCCGCAGGGACCGTTCGAGTCCAGTCCTGAAGGTGAATTGGCTCCTCAACAGCGCCGCCATGGCGACGATGATCGCGACCAGCAGGACCGCGACGACGGCATCCGAGATCAGATCGGTGCGCCAATTGGCCAGCACTTCGTTCTCTGATCGGGCCACCGTGACGACCACCGCGTATTCGGGGTCCAGCTCGTATGCGATGAACTTGGTGAGACCGTCGAACGGGGAGGTGATCTTGTAGGACCCCCTAGGGCTTTCGATCAAGCGCTTCTGGAACAGCGAGGTGTCGGCGATCTTTCGACCGCTTTCCACCACCGGCCAGCGAGCGAACATCGTTCCATCGGAGGACAGGAGGCTTATGCCGCCTTGAGCGCCGACACCAAAGGACGAATAGAAGTTGCTGATGTAGTTGCAGTCGATCGCGGCGACCACAACACCTGCGAAGTCCCCGGTCGGACTGTTGATCCGCTTCGACAGAATGATGGATGGTTGCCCGCTAATCCTGGAGACGATTGGTCCGCTCACCAGCATCTCGGACATTGGATTGTCTCGATGGTGCGCGAAGTACGAACGATCGGAGTTGTTGTGATTGGGTAGACGCTCGATAGACGAGTATCGCCAGTTGCCGTCCGAATTTAAAACACCTATCTCGCGAATTTGCGGCAGAGAGCGGGTCGCGTCGACCAGATGAGCATTTAGCCGCTCCGGCAACGGGCTCTGGTACTTTAGCAAGTCCGCCAATCCGGTCATGGCCACATCAGGGGCCTTGAGGGTAGTGGTTGCGTGCCGGGCCAGCGAACGGGCAAGATTACCTAAATCTTCTTGCGCCCGGACTAGGCTGGCATGACGAGCCACCGACGCCTTCCACAAGACGAGGCCAAGGACGCACGCCACCATGACGGCAAGGAAGGCGCCGACGACGAGTTGGGGCTTGCGATGTATCGCCTGATGTAGTGATGCCACGACCGTGTCACCTGTTCGGGTGCGTTGGATATGACGATCATCATGTTTAGCTTCAAAGCAGCTAACAAGCGTGGGCTACCTTGAGGCAAATGCAGAATTTGGCTAACAACCCTTAGAGAATGCGAGCGGAATCCGGCAGGGACCATGATCATGGTATTGGGGTAGTGCATTTGCGCTGTGACACCACCGAAACTTGGTCACGACTGGTCGGCTCAGCGGCAGCTTGCTTCTTCTGAACCTGAGACGTCAGCCTGTCGGTTTTTGCATAGACCGAAGGCACAACTGGGCACAGGCTGGAGGAGGAGTTGTCCGCGGGCCACCTCTAAAAGGCAGGGTGCGATCATGCCGTTCTCGATCTCAATGCTGATTGTCGGTTCACAGCTGCTTGTACCAGTCGCCGACACCGTACCGAAATTCGACGTTGCCCGCAGTTGCAAGCTCGACCTAGCTGCAACGGCCGGGCTCAGCGTAGGTCAGTCGCTCAAGAGCTGCGTCAACGATGAGCAAAAAGCACGGCGGCAGCTCGGCTCCCTATGGTCAAAAATGTCGGGGCCGCAAAAGGAGAGCTGCGTCGGGCAGGAGGCCGTCGGCGGCACCCCGAGCTATGTTAGCTTGCTGACGTGTCTTCAAATGGATCAGTGGGCTCGTAAGCCATAATGCATTTTCACGCTGAGGTCTGACGCTGAGAACGACACCTAGCGGCGGTTTGAGCACCGGCATCAGGCGAAATGATCTAGCTCGCTCAGCGCAATTCGGACCTCGCGGGCAAAATCAACAAGCGATACAGCGAATGCGGCGAGGGCAACCATGAATAGGATAGCCACGCCGTGCTCGTGGCGTATCTGAAGGAAAGCGCTCGCAAACGCGACCATAACAAGGGCCGTCACCGCGATGCTGCCGATTACCGCCCAGAAGATTGCACGGTTCAGCATTGCGGCTCGGCGCATCAGGCGCGGAAGATCGACTTTTAATCGTGATCTGACTGTATCTTCGTCGGCGATGCCGTTCAGGAGAATTGTTCTATCGATGATCCTGTTCAAGCGGGAAATCAGGACAGAAATGAAGGCGGCCAGCGCTCCCAGAAGGAACGCTGGCGCTGCCGATTGGGAGATGACGTGCGATAACTGGCTGACCGTCGGCGTATCTGGGGACATTGCACTCAGTCAGTCGTATGCGAGGGACCATCCCAGCTCTAGGAAACCCGCGTTATGCCGGGGGGCTGCCACGTCCCTTCGCCGGGCGGAAGGATGGATGGGGCGGTGGGCTTCGGCCAATACAGGCGCATCACGAGATAGATCTTGTCATCCGGAGCCGGGAGCCAATTTGCCTCCTTGTCCGCTCCGGGACTGTCTTTTTGGATGTACAGCGTCACTGAGCCGTCCGCCTCCTTTTTCATCGCCGGCAACATCGGGGAGTTGATGAGATACCGGTTGATCGGGTTCTTAACTAACAGCTGGCTCTTGCCGTCGTACATCGTAACGGACCAGAACGCATTTACTGGCGGCAGCTGGCCAGCCGGAAATGTGATTGTGTACTTGTGCTTGCTGCCGTCGAGCGGCTCACCGGTCGCGTCCGTTCGAGTATAGGGGTACATCGCTTCTACGGCATCGTTGCCCAAGAGACCGCCCTTGGCAGATCCGGCCCGCATCGTCCAATCACCGTTGTAGAAGGCCTCATCGCCAAAGAAGGAGCCGACGTTCCAGCCGTTGATGTTCTTGTTTCCGCCGGTCAGCCATTTGTCGACCTTGTTGTCGCCCTGCTTCATGCCCACCAGAATTTCGGCTTTATGTTCCAGCGACAGATCTTTGAACACGAAGGTCTTGCCGGGACCGACGCCAATTCTCGCAAGTTTCGCGCGAATTGCCTTGTCCCTTGAGGTCTCGGGGACGAATTGCAGAGCCGCGTCGAGGTACTGGAAGAAGTTATCCTTGATCCCAGCAGTCGTGGCGGGAAGGAAATCGATCTTCGGCGCGGCGGGTGGCGCCGGTAGTTTAAGGAAGGTCGAGAGCGGCCGGGCCTTGTAACCGGCCTGAACTTTCTCAACATTCGAGATATCCCCAGGGTTGAAGAGTTGAGTACGAATGAGAGCGAGAGGGAACGGGGTGGTTGATCGGAAGACCTTCTTAATCCCGGGCGGGGTTTCACTTTTCCAATCGGGGCCAACCACCAGATAGTCGCCTGGCTCGGTCCCCGTGGCGCGGGTGCCGATGTAGCCAAAATTGTAGGTGTTACCGTCGATCATTTGAACCGCGTAGTAGCGATCCCTTTCGATCGTCGGCACCGAGACAACCATCGGTTCAGCACGCAAATCCAGCCAGATAAATGAGTAAGGGGTGTCGCTGTTCGGCGTGATAACTGCCGTATCCTCTGGCGTGGCGACGTGGTGCAGGCTGTGGATTTCGTTAAACGGCGCCTTGAACTGTCCCGAGTTCTTGTCGACGGCAAATTCCTGCATGACTGCGTAATACATCACAAGCGGTAGGCCGTAGATGAAGCCTTCTTCTGCGATGTCCTTGGCTTCGAACAGATTGGGCCATTCGGCTTTGCTCTGGGCGCTCGCCGGGACAGACTTCACGAGTGAGGCTGTGATTACGGCTACCGCAGCGGAGCGAAGCAGATCGCGCTTTGTCAACATGTGAACATTCCTTAAATGCATTAGCTTCAGTGTCAGCTAGGAGGAACTTGACAGTAATCCTACCGGGCGTATGGCTGCGGCGACTATGCAAAAACGGTCATCCCCTTTGTTCGTGAGCACCCCAGCGGCCGACAATCTGCAAACCAGAGCTCAACCGGCGCGGAAAAATTCTCTCCCAAGAGCATCTCTCTCTGACGTCCGATTTTGCATAGACGGACAATCCCGCGTGTTCGTATCAAGGATGTGGCCGTAGCTCGCTGGGCTTGAGGGCTCTTCAGCCTCTCGTAAGAGGTGTCGGTTACGCGGGGAATGCTATGCCGAATCTCGTCACCAACCTGCCGCGATGGCTCCGGATCGTCGTTGTCGGGGTTGCAACTACTGCCAGCATTGGCGGCGGCTGGTTCGTTTATCGCCACTTTACCAAACCGGTGATTCTAACGGTCGCAACGGGATCATCTGACGGTGAAGCGCAACTGCTCACCTCCGCGATCTCGGCCCGGCTAACAGCATCGGGCGCACATGTCCGACTGAAGGTCGTCAATGCGGGCTCGTCTGCGGGAGCGTCCGAGATGCTGGCTGGAGGCAGAGCCGACCTTGCTGTGGTCCGTGGCGATACGGCCGGCCTTTCGGACGCACGAAGCGTGCTTCTTCTGAGCCACGGCGTTGTTCTCATCGTCGCGCCGTCGACTGTGAGCGCCGAGGGTCTGGGCGATCTGCGCAACACAACAATTGGCGTGATCGGAGGAGAGGCTAATCGGACGGTCGTCGAAGCCCTGAAGCAAGTCTACCAGTTCGATCGCGCCAAGGTGAGCTTCCAGAACGTTGCCGTTACCGAGGCGGCGGCCGCGCTGTCGTCAGGAAAGGTTCACGCCTTGCTTGCGGTCGTTCCTCTGACCGAGAAGTACCTTGCGAAAGTCCGGGAAATGTTTCAGCAGAATGGTGGCAAAGGATCGGCTCCGAAGCTCATCGAAATCGCATCGGCCGGGGCAATAGCCAACGTCGCACAATACTATGAGAGCTACGACATTCCAAAGGGAACGTTGCGCGGAGCTCCGCCGGTGCCGTCAGATGATCTCACGTCATTGCGGGTTTCTTTCTATCTTGTCGCCGACAAATCGGTCGATGCCGACACGATCACAGACCTGACACAATCGTTGGTGGACGTTCGCAGGGATCTGCTGTCGCAATATCCGATTTTGGCTCAAGCCGGCGCGCCCAGTACCGATGCCAATGCGCTGATTCCAATCCATCCGGGAGCCGCCACTTATTACAACGGCAATCAGCAAAGCTTTCTCGATAAATACGACGATAAGCTCTATTACTTATCGCTGCTGCTTGGGACTTTGATCTCGATTGTTGTAGCAACGTGGCGCTTCGCCGGGTCGGACGTTGCATCCAAAAGTATGCTTGGTCCGCTGTACGAACTTGGCCGTGAGATCAAGGATGCCGACAGCGAGGCCGAACTGCAGGAGATCGAGAAGAAGATCGACGATATTCTGAAAGGTGAGCTCGCCAGGAATGCGAACGGGCCGGGGACCGATAGTTCCGATGTCGCCGCACTGAGTCTTGCAGCCCATAGATTGCAATATCTTATGAGCCATCGCCGGAGCCTGCTTCGCAACACAACTGCCGTTCAAGAGTTTGCGAGATCCAAAGAGGCGCACAGGCCTCAGTTATGAAAGCCTATCTGGAGCTGTGTTCAACACGACTCGGACAAGGCTCTGCGAGCGGGACCCCCGACTAGGGGCTAAGGGTAGAAATCGCATAGTCATGGCATCACCGACTTTCTAGTGTGAGGCGCTCAGAGCTCAATCCGGGAAGTCAGCCATGATCAAGATCTGTATCGTTCCGACACTGATTGCGCTCGCATGCTTAGCCGCTTGTCCAGCATCCGCGCAGACCCCGCCAGGAACAAATGTTGGCTCGCTGACCTGCAAATTGGCCCCTTCTATCGGCTTGATCTTCGGGTCTCAACAGCGAATGGCCTGCCGCTTCACGCCCAACGGGCCCTACCAACCGGAAGCCTATGCTGGCGTGATGAATACGATCGGTCTTGACATCGGCATCACCGCTGGCGGCGTTATGGCGTGGGGAGTATTTGCGCCTTCTACCGGGCCCATGCCGGGTAGACTCGCGGGCACGTACGTTGGGGCGAGTGGGGCAATAGGCGTCGGTGTAGGCGTCGGCGCAAACCTTTTATTCGGCGGGAGTGGTCGCTCGATCGCGCTTCAACCGCTCTCGGTGGAGGGATCAGTTGGGATCAATCTCTCGCTTGGCGTCTCAGGCCTCAGGCTGGCGTCAGCGCAATGAGAGTTAGCTGTCTATAACGGTTGGTTCGCCTGATCCGCGAGTCGCGTTCAGCAACCCCTTCGCTCCAGCTAGTCACTAGAGGATGTTCGATGAAGATAAAAATGCACGCCCTGGCAATGCTCGGATTCGTTGTGATTTACTCGATTCTGGGGGGTGGATCCGCGATGGCGGAAGGGGAGGTCGGCAAAATGATCGTAGAAAAGCTCACCGCAAAGGTTGCGCAGCTTCAGGGCGCATGCGGACCCGACATTAAGCAATATTGCAAGACCGTGACCCCGGGACAGGGGCGCGTAATCTATTGCCTGCAAGCCCATGAGGACAAAATCAGTCCGAAGTGCACCTACGAGCTCGGGGAAACAGCGTCGAGCGTGCAGACTACGGCAGATACTCTGAAGGACGCTGTCATCGCGTGTAAACTGGAAATCACCGGTATCTGCGGCAAGACTGTGCCGGGCCAAGGCCGTATCGCGGCCTGCTTGATGACAAACAAATCCACGGCATCGAAGGACTGTGGGGATGCCATCCAAAGAGTTGAAGCCCTTGCGGCAACCAAATAATGCCTGCTGGTTCGGCTCGTCGACGAGGTGAATCGAGTTGAAACAGTCGAGGATTATCTTCGCGGCTTCGATGGTCTTGACTGTATTTGTTCTCGCGGCGTGTGCTGGACGCCCCTCACAAGGCGTCATGATTCCGACTGCGACCGTCGCCGGAACGTCGATCGTTCCTATCTTTGTCGCGACGACACGACAGCGCTCCGCAACAGACCCCGGCGAAATGTTTAGCGGGGAGCGCGCCGCCGCGGTCTCTTACGCTGCCGTTACCGTGTCGATACCGCCCGATGCGTCCCGAAAAATTGGAGAAGTGCAGTGGCCGACGACTCTTCCAGGAGATCCACGCACCAACTTCATGACGGTGTCAGCTGACTACATTGAGAAACAAGCCTTCGCCGCTTCGATCGCTGCCTTCGCCAAAAAGTCGGGCCGGAGCAAAGTGCTGGTCTTTGTGCATGGGTTCAACAATCGTTTCGACGATTCGGTGTACCGGTTTGCGCAAATCGTTCATGATTCGAAGGCGCCCGTCATCCCTGTACTGTTTACTTGGCCATCCCGCGGCGAATTGCGGTTGCGCGCCTATACGTATGACCGGGAAAGTGCGAACTACTCTCGCGACGCCCTTGAAGAGTTGCTCAGCTCACTAACGGCCTATCCTGCCGTCACTGAGGTTTCCCTGTTGGCCCACTCGATGGGAAACTGGGTGGCGCTGGAAGCTTTGCGCGGGCGATCGATACGCCAAGAGTTGGCTGCTGCTCGTTCGAAGCCGGACAAATTAAAGAATGTCCTTCTCGTGGCCCCGGACGTCGATGTCGATGTCTTTCGCTCACAAATCCAGCGGATGGGATCGGCACGACCGCGGATTGCCTTGTTCGTATCCCAGGATGATGAGGCACTTGGTCTCTCCAAGACAATCTGGGGAGATGTGCCGCGACTGGGGGACATTGATCCGAAGCTGGAGCCATATCGAAGTGAACTTGCTCGAGACAGAATAGTTACGTTCGACCTGACAACTCTCGCGAAGGCTGGAGACGATGCTCACGATCGGGCATTCGAGGACGTCACCTCGGTCATGGGGATGATCAAACAGCGTTTGAGTGAGGGGCAGTCGCTGGCCGACCAGCGTTCTGGCGCCGCAAACTCGTTGGGGCTGATCACAGATCGGGCTGCCGCCACGGGCAAGTAGCTGAAGCGGCAGGTTTCGCAGAGTGCACTTCTGCCTAAATGGTCTCAGCTGCCGGTAAGAAAGCGGGAAAACAGCGCATCCTTCATCTGAATCAATACGGGCGGAGAGACCATTTCGGCACGCTCATCGGCCTTGTCTCCGTTCCAAACGAGCTTGGCAATCCATATCTCTCCATCCGTGTTGTAGGGGTCACCTTCCCCATTCCGTCCATTCAGAGTCGGGCCGACTCCCTTCATCTGGTAAATGGCGGTGATCATAAGAGCATTGTTGAGCGACTCGATTAGCCGGTCTCGCTCGTTGTCGATGTCTGGAGCGATGCGGTGCGTCACCTGGCCGGTATCGCGGCTGAGCGTGACTCCGTCGTCGAAAGTGACGGCTCCGAGCCAAACTGGTCTATCATCGCTGCCGTTTTCCAGGGTTCTCCAAAGCCGGACATGCTGACGCCGATCGGCGCTGATCCCGTCGGGCTTTTCAAAGGCCAGATCCTGTTGGCGGCCTTCGAAAAACAGCGGACTGACTGGTGCATCCTTGTAAGGGCGGTCGAGTAACACACTCCCTACAATCTCCAAGCTGGTTCGCAACGTGACGGGATCGGCAGGATTCCAGCCGGCAGCGTGAAAGGCGCGGACCAAGTCCGGGCGACTTCCGATGAGGCCGACGTTGATAGGGCCTCCGGGTATTCCTTGTGCGGTCGCAGTCAACATCGCTCGCTTTGCGAGCCCCGGCTCTCGCTCGATCCGCGACCATGTCGCGGGCAGTACGAGGTAACTGAGCGTCACGTAAGGAATGATCACTGCGACTAGAAGCAGGACAATCGGACGTTTCCGGCCCCTAGAGCCAATATTCATCGAAACCGTCGTGCATGCAGGAAGTCCGGTCGTGGCGCTGGAAAGAGAATGTTAAGCGAGCCTTGGCGATCCGCCGAAGACTCTTACTTTGTCACCATTCGCCGGGTGGGCGTCACGGTGCTGACAGGCGCCATGGGCGAAATCGAGAATGTCAGCCAGGTGTTCCACCCCGCCGGCCGATTCTCCGCGGCAAACTCGCCGTATCCCTTCAGATTGAGGTAGCCCTGCATGTCTCCCACCGGGAAGAGATACCCGATCTGGGGGCCGATCCCGAGGACACGAGAACGGAAGCCGCCGAGGATCGGATGCTGGCCGGAATCGTCCGTGATCTGTTGGTACGCATATCCGACAAGACCGACAAAGACCTGCTTTGAAAGGAACTGGGATCCGCCCCAATCGACGTGGAAGTCGACCCCGTTCTGATATTGGGTGTCCTGGTTCTTGAAATTGTAAGTCAACCCGCCAACGGCGGAAAATTCGTGGCCGGTGGCCGGATTGAAATAGGTGTAGCCGCCGCCACCATCGATAGCGCCATGACCGATGCCGAGGTTGGAGAGGCGGCTGGAATCGTAGGCCCCGACCGGAATGTCTCCAGTGATGTAGGTCATGAAGTTATGCACACCGGCGTTCCACTTCAGTGTCGCTTGGGGATACAAGTCTCCGACCGATGTAAGTGAATCCGAGATGCTTCCTGTACGGGATGTGACCAGCGGACCGATTGCTGTGGTGAGCGTCCCGTCCAGGCTCGTGCTTGCTCGGCCGAATATGCCCGTGATGCCGATCGCGAGTTGCCCACCCAGCACCGGTGTGGCGAATGTGTAGGTAGGATTGAGCAGCACCAAGTCGGCCTGCGCGTTCAGATGCAGATTTAGATTGGCGTTCACCGCCGCTGGAAATCTGCCGATCTGAATCTCTCTGGCTGCGGCCGCAGCACCGAAGGCCGAGACCGACGTATGATAGTAGATCTCCGCCATGGACCATCCGGGCACCTGAGGCGTGGCTGCGAGGCTGCTGAAACGACCCGGGAGCCAGTATGAAACTCCACTTTCGTCAGCATGGGCTGGAACAGATGCAGACCCGAAAATCGTCACAGCCAAGCCAAAGCCGGCGAGCAAGACCCGGCGACTGATTTTTCGTTCGGATATCTTGCGTGTCATCTCAAATCCCCCAAGAACTGGACTGTGTCAGTCGAGCGATTGAATGTCTCGATGCACGTCGACGCTATGCAAAATCGGCCCAAGCTGATGCAGGAAAGTCACGCCGACCTACATTCCAAATGGAAGACCGGATCTGTCGTCGGCAGCGCCTTTGACAACGAGCCTATCGAGCGAGGCGCGATGCAGTGTCTTCGAGGGACTTTCGCCGTACACTCTGCGGTATTCGACTGAAAAGCGCCCCAGCTCCACAAAACCAAAGCCAGTTGCGATCTCCGTTACGGTTACGAGTTGGCCGTCTGCTGACAACAGGGCGCGTCGAGCCTCGGACAATCGCAGCATCCGGAGATGTCGGCATGGTGGGATGCCATGGACCTTAAGGAAGGCTTTGCGCAGCGTTCGCTCGCTGACCGCAAGCGCGCTACAAACGGCCGAAATGTTAAGCGGTTCGTCCAGCTCTGAAAGCGCAAGCGTTTCCGCCTGCACCACAAGATCGTAGCAGGCCCGGTTTGTCGGCGCGGATAGCGTTCCCGGCACCCTTGCAGCCCACCGATGCATCTCCATCGAAAAACCCCCCGACCGTGAGCCGAACACGGGCTCTTCGGACGATAGACAACACTCCGGAAGTCCCGGCGGTATTGTCCTTCGGGGCAAAACAAAGTTGCAGGACTCGTGCGGACTTGGTGTAAGCGGGACGTCTCTATGAGTTGGCGCTAGGGGAGGGCGCCGCCAGCAATCCGACGCGCTCCGCAATAGAAACGGCCTGGGCAAAGGATTGAACCTGCAGCTTTTGCATAACCGCTTGCCGATGGGCCTTGATGGTTCGCTCGGACGTACCCAGCGCGTGGGCAATCTGCTTGTTCATTTTGCCGCGCACCATCAAGGAAAAAACTTCGCTTTCCCTGGCCGTCAATGTCTCGACCAGGGATTTAAGCGACTTTTGCTGGTTTCGGCTCTCACGCATACGCTCGGAGCGAACGAGCGCCCGCTCAATCGCCGGAAGCAACGTGTCCTTGGACACGGGTTTCGAGAGAAAGTCTTCGGCGCCGGCCTTGATAGCGCGTACGCTGGTCGGAATATCCCCATGCGCGGTCATGAAGATAATGGGCCAATCCGGGGACAATTTGGCAAGCTCTTCCTGCAACTGCAATCCGCCAAGAGAGGGCATCTGGACGTCGAGAAGGAGGCAGCCCGGCTTGGCATCCTTGATGTTTCGCAGGAAGACAGCCGCGGAATCATAGTCGGCCACCTGATATCCCGAGATTTTGAGCACACGAGAAATCGCGCTACGGAATGAAAAGTCGTCGTCCACGACGTGAATCACGCGGCCGCTCGTCATAAGTTTCGCTTTCGTCAGGGACCGCCGGACAAGTCCGAAAAGTCTTCGATGCAGCAGCCGCGTCAAACTGCCATTTGCGGCGGCCGAACCTTAGGAAGAAAAGGTAAAATGAGCATAGCTCCGCCCGGTCTGAGCGGTCAACTCAGCGTTGTGCACCGCGGCGCTAGGTACTTTGCCGCAGGCAGCGCAATCCTGACGCCGTGCGGCTAAAGATAGGCAGTATAGGCGCTTACCCAGACAAGAATCGAGGCGAGGAGACCGATGACGCCCGCTTTCTCGGAGAATGCCGTGGCCGTTCCTGACATTCCGAGACGCAGCGAGTCTCGGCTCATCTCATCGGGTATGGAAATGACCGCCGGAAAGGCCGATGTACCCCCGAGCGCGTTAGTGCGTGCCAGCGTGCCGGAAGCGGATATTTGGCCCTGACCCACTCCTTTGGGAATAGCGGCAATTCTTGCGTGATAAATGCGTCCCGGATCATTGTCGAACACGATATCAATGTGAGTGCCGAGCTTGATCGTTTGGAAGCCGTTCTGCGAAAACATCCCGACGATTGTAATCTCATTTTCCACGATGAACGACATTGCGGATTGCGACTGCTTGGCCCGATCGCCCACGGTCAAAGCCACCGCGGTCACATAACCATCCGCCGGTGCGCGGACGGTCGTCTGTGATAGCTCCCAGTTGGCGTTCTCCAATTGAGTCTCGATTTGCGCGACAGCCGTGTTGACGCCGCCGATCTCGGATTCCATGGCAAGCTTCGCGCTCTGCTGCGTTGCCTTGGCGGCGTTGACTTGCGCGGTCACCGTTTCGAACTGGACCTGGGTGTCTTGCTCCTTGAACTCTGTGTTTGCCCCCTCTGTCGAAAGCGTCTGGATGTCCGCGAGGCGCTTCGTGTTGTACTTTAGCTGTGCGGTGAGCCCGGCTACGTTGGCGGTTGCCTGCTCATAGTTCGATTTCAAGATTTGCACCTGCTGCCGCGCTCCAGCAAGGGAAACCTGGAGCTGCTTCACCGTGTACTGGAAAGGCGTGGGGTCGATCTGAAACAGCACATCACCCGCCTTCACCGGCACATTCGGCCTGACCGGAATAGCGATGACTTGGCCCGTAACGTTCGGAGTCACCTCGACGACCTTGCCCGCCACTGTAACCTTCCCGGTCGGCGTGAGGTAATTGAAGAGCGCCATAAATGTCGCGAGAATGAATACGCCCACAAGAACGGCGACGGTCCCCGACGGCCAGCCCCACCGTACAAGCTTGAACTTTGAGAATACCGCCCACAAAGCTATAACGTAGAGGCACAGGATAATGACCACGGCGGGCCTCCCGTCATTGTTGATACCAAAGCATATCCTGCAGAACGTTCGCGGGCCGGACTATGCAAAAACGGACTGGCCGACTTCTCTCTTGCCAAGCACCCCATGACATTTCCAAGTCTGTCGTTTTTTGCATAGCGGATGCTGCTTAGGCTTCTCATAGTTGGTAGCGAGCGTGATGCCGAGCGACGATGTCGCGATACGCCACCGATATCCCACAGGAGAGATGGACATGAAGCGCGCGAGACTGACACAGATCGCTGGACTGATGGCGGCAGCGGTAATGATAGGGGGCGGCGCGGAGGTAAGCTTAGCTCAAAATGCCCTAGCGCCGTCCACCATGAAGACGATCGGCACGCCTTCCGCTGCAGCCAAGCCCGAAATCGTGCCGTCGTTGTTCGTGCTCAATTCGCGCGGGGCAACTCTGCAGGGGGACACGTTGATCCTGACGGGCGTAACCCCCAGCTCCATCATCTTTGCCGATCGGCCGGTGCGATCCGCAGGCCATCAGCCCACGGCGGACGTTATTGCGGAATGGGGATCCGGCGACGACAGCTTCGCTAAGAACCCACCGAACGCGACGGTGTCAGTGCTCGGCAAGGATGGTGCGGTAAAGGACGCCGTGGTTGTACTCAGGAACCCAAAGCTCGAAGGCGACAAGCTCACATTCAATGTCCAGACTCTCGAAGGCGAGCTCGCCGGTGCGGATGGAGCGGCGGCGCTGTTCATCGACATCATCGGCCGGCCGTTTACGCCAATGTCGTTTGCGGGTGTCGCGAGGCGCTCGGCGTTCCGGGGCGCAATGTATGCCGGTGCTGTTGGAGCAGCTGCGTATGCTGCGCCTTACGCCTACGCTTATGCTCGTCCGGCCTGTGGCTACTACCCGTATCCGCCCTGTTACTGAGGGAAGAGCGAGGCCGGACAACGTTAGTTGTCCGGCCGCTGCGGAACGGCGATGAGATTGCAAGCGAGAATGGAGACTCGAAAATGTACAGATCCGCTATTCTGGCGACGATACTTTACGCGGCCACGGTGCCAGTAGCTAACGCGCAAGTCGATCTGAGCACCTACGCTGATGCCAACGGCTTCATCAACGTTCAAAAGCTGACTTGCGCTCAACTGGCCGGGACGTGGCAAGGAGACGCCGACATGCTGACCACCTGGTACAGCGGCTGGTACAATGGTCTCGCCAAAAAGCACTATCTCGACTTTAAAAAGGGCAAAGAAGCAGAGCACGAGGTAATCGTCTATTGCAAAGCCAATCCCGATCAATTGATCATTGAGGCGATCGCCGTCGTGTTCAAGGACATGCGTGCGAAGCTCGGAATAGAAATGAAGCCTTAGGCTTTCAGAAAGGATCTAGCCATCCTGAACAAAGCGGCATGAACCATCGTGTTCTGAGAGCACCGAGGCAGGTGCTAAGCGCGAAGGTCGCGTGTTGGAAGCGCTGATGGCGGTCCACAACAGGCTTGTTTTTCTTGCGCGGGGATAACTGCAAACAGCCAATGATCATTTCGTCATGCGCACCATAGCTGTGGTCGACGACAGTCCCAGCATGCTCCAAGGCCTAAGCCGCCTTTTGTCGGCCCATGGCTTCCATGTCCGCACATTTGCATCGGCAGAGGCGTTTTTGGAGGCCTATCTCGAGTGCGAAGCTGATTGTTTGCTGTTGGATATTCACCTCGGGGGGATCTCAGGAATCGACCTGCAACGGCAATTGATCGCGCTAGGCAGGGAGTTACCGGTCATTATGATGACGGCCATACACAATGAGGTCACTCGGCAAGAGGCATTCGACGCCGGCTGCGTTGCGTATTTGAAGAAGCCATTTCTGTCGAAATTGCTTATCGATGCTATTGATCGGATTCCCTAAGGCCCGGAAAGTCTCATTCCTTACTGATCGCGGGAATCGCTGCTGAAGTCGGTTTCTGCGATTGTTCTCCCACATGCTCGGCGAGTCGAGTATCATTGGGTTATCCCACATTGTGTCCCGTGAGAGCAGCCCCTCATCGCATGTTAGCTAGAATACTTTGCAGTTCGGTCGTTCTGCTCTTGGCGATGACCGGGGCGGCTTTTTCCCAGCCGAAGCGGGTGCTGATTGTTCATTCTGTCGGCCGCGATTTTTCGCCATGGGATGATTATGCGAGAAATATCCGCGAAGAGTTGAAGCTTCAGTCGAAGGATCCGGTCGATATCTTCGAGGCGTCGCTGTCGACGGCCCGCTTTCCTGACGGGAACGAAGATGCCTTCGTCAACTACTTGAATGCGGTGTTTTCTGAACGCAAGCTCGATCTGATTATGACGATCGGCGGCCCTGCAGCACGATTCTTTCAGCAGAATCGTCAACGGATTTTTCCTTCGATCCCCACCTTGTACGCGGCCCTGGCGCAGCAGATGTCGTCGAACGCACCCGCGACCGATGCAATGGTCTCGGTAACTGTCGATGTATTAGCGACTCTCGATCAAATCCTGAAGTTGATTCCGGAGACAACCAACGTCTTCATAGTGATAGGAAACTCTCCGATCGAGAAGCTGTGGTTGGGGGAGATGCGTAAACTGTTCCAGCCCCTAACCAATCGGCTCGAAATAACTTACTCCAACGAAATGTCGCTCGAAGAAATCCTCAAGCAGGTGGCTACCCTACCGCCCCGGTCCTTCATCGTGTACGGGCAAATGTTGGTGGACGCCGACGGCGTCGTACATGAGGGCAAAGCAGCCATAGATCGGATTCACGCGGTCGCTAATGCTCCTATTTTTTCGGAACAGGACGCCTTCTTCGGCCGGGGCGTCGTGGGTGGCCGGATGACGAACATATCCGACGTCGCACGCCAGTCCGCCGCAGTTGCCGTGCGCATTCTGAAGGGAGAATCGCCGGGCGACATCAAAGTGCCGCCTATCCTCGCCGCATCTCCTAGATATGACTGGAGAGAGTTGCAGCGCTGGAACATAAGCGAAAGCCAATTGCCGTCAGGCAGTGAAGTGTTCTTTCGAGTGCCCAGCCTTTGGGAGCAGTATCGCCCGCAACTGACGGCTGTCTTCGCGGCCATCTTGCTGCAGGCGGGCATCATTGCATTGCTGCTCGTCGAGCGACGCCGACGGCTTACCGCCCAGGCGGAGGCGACTAGCCGTCGGCAGGAGGTCGTCCGTCTAAACAGGGTGACTACCGTAAGCGTTCTGTCGTCCTCGATCGCTCATGAACTTTATCAGCCGCTCGGTGCAATCTTGAGCAACACCGAGGCCGCGCAGATGTTGCTCAAGGCTCATCCATTAGATGTGTCTCAGCTTGGGGAGATCCTTTCCGATATTGTCCGTGATGAGCAACGTGCGAGCGAGATCATTAACGGGTTGCGGAATCTGCTCAACAACAGAATGGAAGCCAATCTGCAAGCCCTGAATTTAAACGATACTGTGCGCGACGTCGTCAGGATCGTCTCGCCTGAGGTCACGAGGCGGGGAGTGGTTCTACGCACTATTCTTGCGACGGAGCCATTGCGGGTGCGCTGCGATCCAATTCATCTACAGCAGGTCATCATTAACCTAGTGATGAATGGGGTCGACGCTATGGAGGAGGTCCCCAATCCGCATGAACTGACGATCCGAACCAATCTGGCTGATGCCGGCCACGTCGAGGCTAGAATAGCCGACTCCGGCCCGGGCATCTCCGATGACCGGCTGACTAAGATATTCGATGCATTTGTCACTACGAAACCGCAAGGGACCGGGCTAGGGCTGCCCATCGCGCGGACGATTGTTGAAAGCTACGGAGGCGAACTCTGGGTTGAGAACCGTAAGCGCGGCGCCGTGTTTTGCTTCAAGCTGCCTTTGGTCGGATCAGCCTCTCTGAGCCACAAGTAGAGGTCTCATAATGCTGCGGCCAACCCCGCTCATGCCGCCGGCGGTCATGTTCATAGCCTTAGATGGCTCGTGGTCAGACTCTGTTAACGACCACGCATCTGGTTTGGATGTTTACGAAGCGCGGCGCTCCAGTTCTGTCAGACAGTATTGAACTTATACAACAAGCTCCGTCGCTCATTGATTCTTGAGCGTTTTTCCGTCTGGCGATCTGCTCCTGTGTGGCACTGTTGAGGGCGCGAGTGGTACGCACCATAACGCCACAAGATCGGCAGGCTCTATTCTCCTCTCCTGCAAAACTTTCAAGGCCGAAAACTTCATCAGCACGTTCCTGCGCCAAGATAGCGTCGACTGTAGCTCGGGGTGCATGTACTCACGAAGCGCTGGCCGCCCAGTGTCCGCTTTTCCGCCCGACACCGGCCAAAGAGTGGATGGCCTTCGAGGTCACAGATGGGCCCTCAGCTCCGTTCGTCAGAAGTAGAAGCTGGCAGCGACGCTCTGCATAGAAGCAATCAGCGACGCAGAAAGCCGTCGCTGCCGAGCAGCGAAGGAAGGTCGCCGAGGCAGCCGTTGCCAAGGCGCTGGCCGACAAGCAGGCCGCCGAGAAGGCACTTGCTGAGAGGACCGCGAGCGACAAGACTGTTGCCGAGCTGGCCGTGAACCAAGCTGCCGACAAACAAGCCTCAGCCAACGCGGAGCAGAAAATCGCGGCTATCGCACCCGCTTCGACCCCGCCAGCGATTTCGCCCCAGGAAGCGACCAAACTGGTGCAGTCAGAACTCCGCCGCGTTGGCTGCCTGACAGCCTCAGCAGATGGCGACTGGAATGCTTCGTCACAACGCTCGCTGACGCTGTTCAATAAATACGCCGGCACGAAGTTCGACTCCAAGCTCGCGAGCTTCGACGCGCTCGATGCGATCAAGGGCAAGCCTGGACGGGTCTGTCCGCTGGTCTGTGATCGTGGCTCCAGAGCTGATGGCGACACCTGCGTCAAGATTGCCTGCCGCGTTGGCTATCGCGTCAACGACGAAAACGAATGCGAGAAGATGCCGGACAAGAAGCCTATTGCGACCCGCGATGACTCCAGGAAGCGGGATGCAGACCGGACACAGGCAGAATCGCAGGCTTCGAAGCCACAGGCCAGCGGGCAGATTTACTGTAGCTCCGCTGGCTGTCGGCCGGTGGGAAAGGGGTGCCATATTGTGAAGACTGGAGCCGCGCAAGAGCAGTTTCAAAGAGAACTCTGTAACTAGGAAGAATGTCGGGAGAGAGCGTGGCCCGCTTTACATAATCCAACCACGGTCCGATCCGGCGACCAGTTGCTTAATCGTCCGCAGGGCTGGCCCGCCCTGACGAAACCGACCCAGCGGGGGAGACCAAATCCGCTCGTGAAGCATAGCGAAATCGCGAAATAATTTAATTTAAGTTAGCGACGCGCTATCGACGCCGATTGCATGATAGGGCGTCGATTGATTCGGGGCTCAAAATGACACAGCAGAAAACGGAAGACGCTGATGCTGATCGTCGAGGGCTTGTCGATGAAGCCCGTGCCGCACGAGAGCAGGCGCGGGCGCTTCCTGACGAAGCGGCGATGGCCGTCTACGAGCTGCGCCGGTCAATACTGGAAAGCGCTGGCGCGCGAGTCGAGATAAGGGCCCAGCGCGAGGCCGGTCCGTCGGAACGGCGGAGGTTCGGCAGGTAGTGCGGGAATATATCGACCATCAACGTTCGCTGCTGCGCGGCTCTGTCTGGAGAGAAGAAGCCAGTCACCATTAGTGACCTGAAGTTGCGCGACTTCGAGTACCCCTCCGGGGCGTGCAATCGGGGCGCCAACTCGTCACCGTCCAGTATGCAGCCCACATTCGTCCCAGGCTATCGTGGAGCTAGATCAGTAGGCCGTATTGTACATTCAAATTCATTGCATTGTGCCACGAACCACTGACAAAATAGTCGGCAAAGCCAAGGTGGGTGGCAGCCGTGAATTTCCAGGTGTCCATTTTGAAGGTACTTGCTAGCTACCCCAATGGGCTGGCGACGCTTACGGATATCAAACGCGACCTCGCATTTTTAGCAACGAGCGGCGCTGATTGGGCCAGCTACAGCAAGCGGCTGGGTGCTACGCTCCCGTCGTTAGACATCTTCTCCTTGGGCTTTGTGCAAAGATACTCGTTCGGTTGGCGATTGACGGCAATGGGCGCGGCCGCACTCGAACTTATGGAACAGAAGGTAAGAACTCCCGTGGCTGATGTAGAAGCCGAGGCGGCAACGTCGGACACCTTGCTGGAAAAGTGTACGCCACCTGTAGGGTCCGCTGAAAAGCCTGATCAGCCGAGTAGCTCACCAGTTGATCGGCGCGCGCTGTTCACGGTCATCGACGGCGGTCGAAGTCAGGCTGCTTAATAGTCACAAACGGGATGCCCCGTGCGGCGCGACCGCGACTGGTCTCAGAGGGCGCTGCTCGCATCTGCGCGCGAGGAGGTTGCTAGCCGACGTGCGGAATGACAGAAATCGCCGGCTTATGTAAACATGCCTCCGACAAGAGTGGCGTCGTTCACCGGATTCGCGAGCGGGAGAACGCTTTTAGAGTCGGAGTTGCCGAAGCGCGACCCGGCGTTCGAGGTGAACAGAGCCGCACGCTAAGCAAAGCAACAAGCACAATGCCAACCAGCGCAGCAGGCCGATAGTCGCCTCATACTAAAGCTTTGTCACTGCCCAGGAGCAGCAACGGTACGCTCTCTTCCATGATCTTCGCCACGCTACCGTCTCGGACCACGATCGCGGTATAGTAGCCGTGTAGCGGTTGGTCGCCGAGCCTGGCCTGCCACTGGCCAGCATTGAAGACGAAGTTGCCGAAAGACCGCGACACGTTGCGCTCAACCGAGTAGTCGTGCAGGTCCAAGTTGACGATATCCTGCAGATTACGACCCGAATCGCCTCGTCGGTAAAAGCTGCAGCCACGGCATCGACGTCTTTGCGATTGTATCGCATTCTCCATAATAGCAACGCAGGTTGCTTCATCTTACATAGCCAGACGGGTGCTGGCGTGTCGCCCCTATGCCCGTAAGGAAAAACAATGTCAGTTAATAAGGCCAAAGACACTTCGCCTAAAACGCCGAACGCCGAGAACAAGGTTGTCGAAGCCAAGCCGCAATCTTCAACCAAGACTGAAAACAAACCGGACGCTACACCGAAAAAGCAAGATATGGGCGAGGGTCAGAAGGCGGTATCCAAAGCCTATAAGGACAACTGGAACGAAATTTTTGGTAAGAAGAAAAAGCGATAGCACTCCTCTACTGCATGGGGGAGCTGTGCAGCCGCAGCAGTTTCAGTGTCGCGGTTTGAACATTCCAACGTTGGCCCGGCATTGCTGCCGGGCCTCTCTTACGGTAGAGCGCGGAACTGTTGGACTTAGAAATCCATACCCCCCATGCCGCCGCCACTCGGAGGCATGCCGCCGCCCGCATTCTTCTTTGGCAGTTCGGCCACCATGGCTTCGGTGGTGATCAGGAGAGCCGCGACGGAAGCTGCGTTCTGGATCGCCACACGCACCACCTTAGTCGGGTCGATGATGCCCTTCGAGATCAGGTTGACGTATTCGCCGGTCTGGGAGTCGAAGCCGTAGGAATACTGCTCCTTTTCGAGGATTTTGCCGATGATCACTGACCCGTCTTCGCCTGCGTTGATCGCGATCTGGCGAGCGGGCCAGGAAAGCGCCTTGCGCACGATCTCGACGCCGGTCTTCTGGTCATCGTTCTGGGTCTTGATGCGCTTGAGCTGCTCGGAGGCGCGGAGCAGGGCGACGCCGCCGCCCGGCACGATTCCTTCTTCCACAGCTGCACGGGTCGCATGCATCGCGTCATCCACGCGATCCTTGCGCTCCTTCACTTCGGTTTCAGTCGCGCCGCCGACTCGGATCACCGCGACGCCGCCTGCGAGCTTGGCCAGACGCTCCTGCAGCTTCTCGCGGTCGTAGTCCGAGGTGGTTTCCTCGATCTGCGCCTTGATCTGGGCCACGCGCGCCTCGATGTCTGCCTTTTTGCCGGCGCCGCTGACGATCGTGGTGTTCTCCTTGTCGATCATCACCTTCTTTGCGCGGCCAAGCATGGCGAGCGTCACGTTCTCCATCTTGATGCCGAGATCCTCGGAAATGGCCTGGCCGCCGGTCAGCACTGCGATGTCCTGCAGCATGGCCTTGCGGCGATCGCCGAAGCCCGGAGCCTTGACGGCGGCGACCTTCAGACCACCTCGCAGACGGTTGACGACGAGGGTAGCGAGAGCTTCGCCTTCGACGTCTTCAGCGATGATCACAAGCGGTTTACCGCTCTGGACCACGGCTTCTAGCAGTGGAAGCAGTTCGTTCAGCGAGGAGAGCTTCTTCTCATTGATTAGGACGTAGGCGTCTTCCATTTCAACGCGCATCTTGTCGGCGTTGGTGACGAAGTAGGGTGAAATGTAACCGCGGTCGAACTGCATACCCTCGACGACCTCGAGTTCGGTCTCGAGCGACTTGGCTTCCTCGACGGTGATGACACCCTCGTTGCCGACCTTCTTCATGGCGTCGGCGAGGAACTTGCCGATTTCCTCGTCCCCGTTGGAGGAAATGGTGCCGACCTGGGCGATTTCCTCGTTCGAGGTAACTTTCTTGGAGTTCTTGACGAGTTCGGCGACCACGGCTTCCACGGCCAAGTCGATACCACGCTTCAGATCCATCGGGTTCATGCCGGCGGCAACCGACTTGGCGCCTTCACGAACGATCGCAGCCGCGAGCACGGTTGCGGTGGTGGTGCCGTCGCCGGCCGCGTCAGCGGACTTGGAGGCGACTTCGCGCACCATCTGCGCGCCCATGTTCTCGAACTTGTCCTCGAGCTCGATCTCCTTGGCGACGGTGACGCCGTCCTTGGTGATGCGGGGAGCGCCGAACGACTTGTCCAGCACGACGTTGCGGCCCTTGGGGCCGAGCGTCACCTTGACGGCGTTGGCGAGGATGTCGACGCCGCGAAGCATCTTGTCGCGCGCATCGACGCCGAATTTGACTTCTTTAGCTGCCATCTGGATTTTTTCCTTAGGTGTTTAGCTGGTTGTGAGAGGGGCTCTTAGGCCGCCTTCTTCTTGGAAGCGGGAACGTCGAGGACGCCCATGATGTCGCTCTCCTTCATAATCAGCAGATCGACGTTCTCGATCTTGACTTCAGTGCCGGACCATTTGCCGAACAGCACGCGGTCGCCGACCTTCAGGTCGATCGGGATCAGCTTGCCGGCTTCGTCGCGGCCACCGGGGCCGACGGCGACGATTTCGCCCTGCGAGGGCTTTTCCTTCGCCGTGTCGGGAATGATGATGCCGCCTGCGGTTTTATCTTCGGCATCGATGCGTTTGACCATGACACGGTCGTGGAGCGGACGGAATTTCATGCGATCCTCCTTGCTTTTGTAATTTTCTGGATTGGCAGTCGCAACGCGCAAGTGCTAGTTACACTTATGACACTGGGGCGCAAGGGCTTCGGCCACGATGTGTGGCTTCTCTCTGTCGCCGTCCGGATCGTCGCTGGTTGCTGCAAACTTGCGTCTGGCAGGACTACAACATGTTCCAAACTTCACGGCGCTGAAGGATTCTCTAACAATTTGGGAAAAGTCGCTCGAGGGTCCGCTCTTCGCAGTCATTATCGCGCAGTTCAGCTGATTCAGCCTGCCGAACTGCGCGCCGTCGATGGCGTCTTTCGATGCTGCTGATAACGCCGTCAAGTGCCTTACGGGCAGTCGTGGCGCTTAGCTCGGTTCCGATGTGCCGCTGTCCATAGCCGCGATCAAAGGGGCGATCTCGATGGTCGCGAAGTTGCAAAAGGTGTCCGAGACCGCGTAAGGGAAGATGATCTTGTCGCGATGGCGCATCGCGCCGCAGGTGTAGACGACGTTTGGAACATATCCTTCACGTTCGGAAGGGTCTGGGCGCAATAGCGGCTCGCGCAGGCGGCCGAGCACCTTCGAAGGGTCCTTCTTGTCCAGCAGCGCGGCCCCGATCGAATACTTCCGCACAGGGCCGACACCGTGCGTCAGCAGGAGCCACCCCTCGTCGAGCTCGATCGGAGATCCGCAATTGCCGATCTGCACGAACTCCCAGGGGTGTCGCGGCTTCAGAATCGGCTGGCCGCCATCCCACGTATGGAGATCCTCGGAAAAAATCAGATAGAGGTTCTCGTTGTCCTGGCGCGCGATCATCGCATATCTGCCCCCGATCTTGCGCGGGAACAACGCCATGCCCTTGTTGCGCGCGGCATTGCCCTTCAGGGTCGATAGCCGGAACGATACAAAGTCGGACGTCTCGATCAGCTCCGACCGGATCGCGCGTCCGCTATAGGCGGTGTAGGTCGCGTAGTAGATCGTCTCGCCGGCGTTGCTGAAATGCACAAAGCGGGCATCCTCGATCCCGTTCGACTGCGCTTCGGTGACCGGAAAAATCACCCGCTCGCTCAGATCCTGGCCAGCCGCGAATGTAACGTCAATTTCGTCGCCGCCGGCACCCGATGTCAACTTGACGAGTTCGGGGCTGGATGCAAGACGCGCTGTCCGGTCGATAGTCACGGTCCCGTCTTCCGCAATAAGCCCCGAGCGAAACGTCAGAGAAGACACATGACCCTCGCCGACGGCACGCAGACTCAGAATGAAGCGGAGGCTGCCTTCCGGCGTTCCGGACTGATCGGGATGCGGCACGATACTCGGATTGAACAAAGCCGAGGCCTCGAACGAATATTCGTTTAGAAAATAGGCGCCCGCGAGTTGGCGCTGGACCTGTGTGAATACAGCATGGTCGGCCAGCGCCTCTTCCATTTCCGCGGCGCGTGCCTCGAAGATCCGCAACAGATTGCGGTGACGGCCGAGGAAGTTCTCCAGAACGTCGGCCAATTGCCGCTCAGCGGTCTCGGCATCGAGCGCGAGGACCCGTTCGACGATATGGTTGGCGCGGGTCTTGTCCGTCGGATTGAGGTCGCGCGGCTCCGTTGCCGGCTTGAAAGGCCGAACGATGACACGGGTCGGATCAGGTCGCAGCTGAAGGGCTTGGCGTTTGAGGAAGGGAGATTGCGACAAAACGGCCTCGATGGGTTGAAGGAGGAAATCGTAACCGGCTCCGTCAAGCGACGAGAGGAGCAGGCTTGGCTCGGCTTTCGCTCAGGCGGGCAATTTGCCGAATCTCGGAAAGGCCCAGCAAATACGACACCACGGATTCCCCTCCCCGATTCTCGTTGGGACGATCGGGGTGCAGGCCATCCCGGCAGCTTCCGGTTTCCAAATCGACCAGCGAGGCCGACAGATCGTTGCTGCCCAGAAACCACGCGAATACCCGCGCGGCTTCGGCCTTCCACTCGACATCGTGATCGGCCCGCCACGCGGCGAGGCATGCCGCGATGGTCGCCGCGGCCTCCAGCGGCTGCTGGTCGAAGGCTTGGGGCGGTTGGCGTCGATCACCAAATCCCGCCGTGCCGATCGGGCGGAATTGGCCCTTCGCCGAGGTTTGCCGCTTCACAAGCCAGCGCAGCGACTCCAGCCCGATATTGACATAGCGCGATGTCTTGCTGGCCAGGCCGGTAACGATCAGAGCCTGGGGCAAGCGCGCGTTATCGTAGGCCAACCCATCCTCGAACCAGACCCAATCGCCGGTTGCCACGGTGTCGAAGAGCAAGATCAACCGGTCAGCGAGCACGGCACGCAGGCGCGTCGCCTGGAAATCGTCCGGGACAGCCGGGCAGTAAGCATCGAGGCCCAGCAATACGAACGCCCACGCACGGGGCGAACGAAAGCTTTCCACTGTCGCCATCGCTTCGGAAAACAGCGCCGCGGCCCATGAGCGTCGCGATGGGCTGGCATCGGTAAATGCGCACACGCCCAAGGCCCAGAGCGTGCGCCCGTGGCTGTCCTCCGATCCCCTGTCCTCCAACCAGCAGCGGTTGAAGCCCATGAAATTGCGAAATCGTCGCGTATCCGGATTCCAGGCGTGCTGGACGAAGGCGGCAAATCGCGCAGTCAAGACTTCCGGCAGCCGCTCTTCGCCCGGGTTGTTGAGCGCACAGGCCACGAGCAGCGCCCGGGCGTTGTCGTCGACGCAATAGCCGTGAGCACGATCGGGCACGCTATGAACGGCATGCTGAAACAGTCCTGTGTCGTCGCACATCGACAGGAAATGGCCGAGCTGCATTTCCGGCGGGGCGCGGCTGTCGCGCAGCAGCGTACCAGTATCCGTGCGCGCGATGGTCTTGAGCCGATGCCGGCGGCCGGCGTTCTCGAAGACCGACATATAGCGCTCGGCGGTTCTCTCCCATGTCATTGCGCGGCTGCTCGAATAGGCGCGCTTGCGCATTGCCTGCCGAAGCACGTCATTGGTGAGCAACTTCGCGATTTCGATGCCGAGCGCTGCCGCATCTCCAAACGGAACCAGGATGCCGCGGCCATCGGCCAATAGTTCGCGGGCATGCCAATACGGGGTGGACACCACGGCTTTGCCGAGGCCGAAACTATAGGCCAGCGTGCCCGACGTCATCTGGGCCTCACTGAGGTACGGCGTCACATAGACGTCGGACATCGAGATGAAATCGAGCAGCGTCTTCTTGTCGACGAACTGATCGAGGAACACGACGTGATCCTCGACGCCAGCCTGGCGCGCGTGCGCCATCAGGGACTCACGATAGGCTTCGCCACGATCTCTCACGAGGTTGGGATGCGTCGCACCGAGTACGACGTAAACGGCGTCGGGCCGGGTCCTCAGAATCGAAGGCATCGCATCGATCATGACTTCGATACCCTTGTTCGGCGACAGCAATCCGAAGGTCAGGATGACCGACTTGTTGCTGAATCCGAGCGCAGCCTTGGCCGCGTCGGGCTCGACGAACGCAAATTCCGGGATGCCGTGCGGGATGATTTCGATCTTCTCGTCAGCCACGTGATAGACGGAGCGCAACAACTCCCGACCTTTTTCAGCCATCACGACGACCTTGGACGAGCACTCGACGATGCGCGCGATGACGTCGCGCTGAGCTTCCGTTGGCTCAGACAAGACCGTATGCAGGGTTGTCACGATCGGTATGGTCAGGCGCGACAAAAGGGTGAGGATCTGACCTCCGGCGTCGCCGCCGAAAATGCCGAATTCGTGTTGCAGCGAAACGGCCTCGAAGCCACCGCTGTTCAGATAGGCGGCCGCACGGACATAATCATCTTGCCGGTCGTCGTTGATCTCCACGCCCACGGTGGGAGGATAATCGTAGACCTGGCCGTGATCGGTCATCGCGACGATGACGGTCTCCAGATCACTCCGAGACGCCGCAATGGCGCTCTGCAAGTCAGTGGTGAAGGTCGCAATGCCACAGCGGCGGGGAAGCGAATTGCCGATGAATGCGATACGATTTACGGCAGCCAATTTGGCGTCTCCGATTGTTTGAGCGCGGCGGTTTCGAAGGAGGGCCGGACCGCCGCGCTGGGAAAGGCGTGCGGTGCGCGACTGGCGCTCGCACCGCTGCGCTCTATTAGCGCGGCAGGGTTTATCTTCGGGCCGGGATAGGCCATGAGCGCTTTCAAGCCGTTCGCACCGACCTCGATTTCCGCATGGTCGGCTTCCAGAAAGAGCGCCTCCCCCGGCGCGAGCCTCGTCGAGCCGAGTTGGGCGTGGCCTTCGACTGCCAGCAGCCAGGTCTCCTTCGGTGCGTCGAGCATCCAAATGGAGCCCGGGGCTAGGTCAGTTTGCTCCAGCGCAAAATAGGAATTGACCGTGAGGACCGTTCGCGCGCCGCTCAGACGTTCGGGAGGCAATTGGATCGTGCGTGGACCTGCCGTCGCCACCGCGACGGCATTGTCGATGTGCAGTTGGCGCTCTCGTCCATAGTCGAACAGCCGGAAGGTGGCGTCGCTGTGCTGCTGGATCTCGACGAGCACGATGCCAGCGCCGATCGCATGAATGGTTCCGGCAGGAATGAAAATGACGTCGCCTGCATGAACCGGCTGCCAAGCCACGATATCGGCGATCGAGCCATCAGTGATCGCGGCTCGCAACTCTGCGGCGGAGCGCGGATGGTTCAGCCCCACCGCGACCTTGGCACCGGGGATCGCGGAGACGATGTACCAGGCTTCGGTCTTGCCGTTGGCAAGCCCGATCGAGCGCGCGAACGCATCGTCCGGATGAACTTGAATCGATAGCGGCTCGGTGGTGAAGAGCATTTTCAGCAGCAACGTGGTCTTCGGCGCAGCAAGACCCGGACGCTCGAACCACAATTCCCCGATCGGGCCGTCGCCCGTCGACGCCAGGCTCCAGGGCCGCAGATCGAGGCTGCCCCAGGGCTTCGGCTTGGTTCGCACGATGGCATGTTCGACCGTCAAGCGGGCCTCCCAAAGGCTGTGCGATCAATCGTTGACTGTTCGTGCCGGGCGCGGGCCGGTCCAGGGCGGAAGCGCATCCCATTCGGCCCTTCGCATGCGGCGCTCTTCATCGCCGACCTTGACGAACACAAACGGAGCGTCGTCCTGCCCGGTCTTCGATCCCGTGAATGTGGCCGGAAGCCCGTTCGAATTTCGGATCGTTGCTGTGTTTGCCACTTAAACCTCCTGACGATCTGCCGAGATCGCTGCCGCAGATCAATTGAAAATGGATTCCGCTGCATGAAGGCCGATGCAGTGACCCGCACCGGCGCCGGAGATACCAACCAGTCCAGGAGATTTGTATTTTGGGATATCGGACATCCGACCGCCTGCGTGGTTGAGGCGGGAGCGCAATGCTCTCAGTCACCGATAACTGCCAAGGGCGGGCGGCGATCTCGAGCATATATAGGAACTTCGTCACCCAATAGCGAGACGCGCGCATCAATCAGATCGGCTTTATTACCCCTATCTTTGCGTTGGCATTGCTCTATGGTCCTAGGACCTGACGTCTGAGTTGACGGGGGCTCATCGCTCGATTTCAATCCTTGGCCGGCGCTGATCCCTTTTCCAGAACGGTTTTCGGCTATCGGATGTCGCATGGTTTCCACGCATCAATTCCGGCAAGAGATTCGATCCCGGCTCGAACTGGCGGCTGCGCAAGGCCAGCAGAACCTGACAATCGAATGTGGCGAGCTTTACCGGTCCGTGAGCAAGCTCCCCGTTTTCGATCCATGGATGATCTTCTGCTGTAATGCGATGCGCGCAGAAATGGCCTTGACTGACCACTTGGTTTTTGATGACAGCAACGCAAGCCTGCTAACGATTCACTATGCATTGCCCCGACATCAAAGGCTGCGAAGATTGCACTAGATAGGTGGTCGCCTTCTTGAAGGCGAGGCGCTCCAGCGGGTCCTCTCACCGCGCCGCTCAAGTGTATGGAAATTTCACCACAATAGTGGAAGCTACTTTACTAAACACGTTGGCCGTCGCGGGACGAGAGGCCGCTCACGAGCCCACCGTCACATTGTCTTGCGGCCCATGCCTGCCGTTCATGCGAAGCCATGTGAACGTGGTGATTTCGGAGGCAGAGGGCAGAGCGGGAAGCCGTCAAACATAAACGCTGGTTTCCGTTTTTTTAAACGCATGCCCCAGCGCGTGGGACTAGAGGTCGGACGTGATGCCCTACGAAGCTCGACCTCCGCAGGTCGACGCTTAGGGAGCCAAAGGGCGTTATTGCTGCGGATTACTTTAGCAACACCTTAGGCAGGGAAGGTAAGGGGGGAGCTGTCAGGCGCCGCCGACAGAGGTCCAAGGTCCCCCCTTTTGCGCGACCTCGAAGCCGCGTTTTCGAGCCCAAGCCGAATGAGCTCGACGAATTAGACTCCGTGCGGGCGTGGCAGTGCCTGAGCTTTCCTCTTTTGCTGCCATAGGCGATGGTCGATCGACGATGTGCCCATCGCTGTTGTTAGACGCTCTGCGGCCCCTTTTCGTCGTTGAAGTTCTCCTGCACCCCGTGGGGCACCGCAGCGGATCTGATGTTTGCTTTGCCCAGTTCCTCCAAGACAGTAGGGGCTATTCCCAGCGCCGACGACATCGCGTATCGCAACTCGCGTGCCTGGTCGGGCGCGTGCTGCGCCAGAGTGCCAATCTGAGCAGAGGCCTGCGTCAGTTCTCTTATGACTCTAGTATATTCCTGCGGAGGATCCGGCAGCGTCTTCACAAGACTGAAAAACGGGTCGGACCGGACGTAACGTGCCGCAACATCAAGGAATGGCTTCATGCAGCGCTCTCGGTCGACGTAGTAACGTGGCTCCCAATACAGCGTCTCGTTATCGATGGTTATGCTTTGAGCCGCCCAACTCACGTCGCTCGAGGCAAAGCGCTCGCTCGCGCTCGCCTCGACTGACAGATCGACGTGGCCAACTACTCCCGGCAAGTCAAAGACCAGGCTCGAACTGAAATCGTCCTCTCCGACTCCATAGTTAACGAGGATGTCCTGCAGGACGGACGTAGATGGCTGGGCTGCATGGTCGGTCGTCACCGTAGCTTGAACCGTGATCGAACCCTGCACGTTTGGCTGACCCAGTTGCGCTGGTGGATTTAGGTCGACTCCATTGATTCGCCATCGGTATATGGGAAGTCCAAATCCGCGCACAGTGGCAACGCAAGTCACTTTCTTCGGCGCGCTGTCGACGAACCACTTATAGAGATCCTTTGGGCAAGTGAAGAATGGGGAGGTCAATGCCAAGCCTTCATTCACGCGGAACGGCTTTCCCTCCGGCTCGGAGTCGAGCGAGAGCTTCACGTCCCGTCGTAGCCCCTCCAGGAGCGGAAATGGATTTTCGGTGGCGAGCTGGGGCGTGCTCCCTGGCCTAAAATATTTATTGATCAACTGCGAGAAGGCTGCGGTTGCGTCGTTCTTGCCGGTCAGGTTTTGATACGTTTGCGCAAGGCTGTCTCCTCCCGCCGCGATGATGTCTGGAATGGAGTGATTCAGCTGGCTCTTGAGATAGTAGAGAAACAGCAGGGACAATCCGAAGCTGAGCGGATTCTTGTCGGTGTTCTCGGAGGCATTGATCCACTGCGTGTCGCGGCTGGACTGCAACCAACTATTCACCCATGGCGTCCCGAAAAACAGTGAATACCCCGTGCCGAACTGCTCGCGGGCGCAAAGCAAGGACAGGCCCTCGCCATCGCTCTTGCTCGCGTTCCAGGCGCCGTTTCCGTGCTGGTTGCGATAGCTGGCGAAAACCTCGACCAATTCAGCCACGAAAGACATGCAGCTGCTTTGACCCGCAGCAATTACATTCGCGTTTGCCGTCTGGTTGCCGATCTTGATGACCGTGTTGCTTCCCTTGTACCCGTTGTTGCTTGCTCCACCCGCTGCAAAGTCCGCAATGATTTGAACTGTGATGCGATTGTCGGGTCCAAATCCATCGGTGATCTTGTACCAGCTGGCCAGAAGACCGAACTCGGGTTCACATACTCCCAGCACCCGCTGAGCGCGCGAGATCGCATTCGGATTGCCGTCGGAGCCGAGCAGGGTTTCGTCGTACTGGATGTTGAAATGCGCAGTCTGCCCAAGTGTTTGCATCTCGGATGCTCCTGCAATGATTTTGGTATGAAAAAAGCCACCAGCATCGTCGCGACCGTCGTCTTCGACGGGATGAGGTGCAACGTCTTCACCTGGCTCCTGATCGCCACGTTACACTAAACGGCGCTTTTCTTGTGAGAGCCAGTTCACAGTTTTGGTTCATTCCCGCGTTGTAAGGTATACGCACGGGTATGAGCTGCGGAGTCGCCCATCGCAAAGTAGGCAAATGGGGAGAGCTGACGTCGGAGATGTCGCTTTCGGGCGACCGGGCCGGCAGGTTCCCCAGCCGGTCTTCATCTGCCCCACGCGGTCCTGCAGCTTGAGGCCAAACCGCTCAGCGTAGGATGCTGAGATCTCTGTAACATCGCGTCGCACTCTTCTCTTAAGCCAGCTTTGAGTTCGTTAGCTACAACCGTCTGGACCTCATCGAGCCCAACCCACGCGGGCAAATCGATCAAAAAGCCATTGCGATAGGCGCCCATCGGGCGCGGGGCAGCAAACTACCAGTCTACTTTGAAAGAGCGGACGTCATGGACTTCGGGCGCGCGAATCCATTCAGACGGACGAAGCGGCCTAGACAAACGTGAAAAGTAACGGCTAGTCATTCGCATGGGTTGGTTTCCGAATTGGCTGCGACGGGCAGATGTCAGGCTGCGGCCTAGGGCCGGCGCTCAGGTCGACTTACAACCGCTCTCGGAGCGCAGCGGCCGATGGCTGAAGGCGAATTTGTTTCGCTTCCCGGGCGCGGTGTGGTCGCGGAAGCGTGGCTGTGTGGAGCTGTCAGAGGGCGACGTGATCGCGCTGCATCTTGTTGTCGAGCGGATCACGGAAGCGGGGCTGAAGGTGCGGCTGTCGGGGCGCCTTCGCCGCTGGGACGGTGCCTCGCCTGTTTGGACTTTGCTGGTGCGCAAGCGTTAGCGGATGGGCCCCTCCTGAATCGCACGGCGACGAATGAGGGCTTGGGGTCAGAAAGGTCGGTTTGGCAGCGCGCCCGATGGCCGGTGTTCATTGGGAAACGGAATTGCACCGATTATGGTCTGCACGTCAGGTACGGGTCATGCGCTGCCATCCGCCAAGCCAGAGCCACGCCCGCTGCCGAGCCAACCGCGGAGTTGTCCGAACCTGCATACCCTAAGCCTTTCCAAATTAATTTTTAGCTGCGAGCGATCCGCGCCCCCGCACTGACCCCATTGCGAAACGTCCCGGAAGGACCCGTGACCCGCGCGGGGGATGCGGGCAATTGCGGGTAGTATTTTGGCTGACACCAGCAACCATCGTTCAAAGTCATTCTTTTAATATCAACTCTTAAATAGCTCACCGATTGAATGGCTTTTGACTGCAAAGGGCTCCAAACCTACCCGCAACTACCCGCAGTACCCGCAAGAGGCTAAGCGTCCACAATCCTATACTCTGCGGATTTAGCATGCTTGTCCTGCCGCACCTGCAGGGTCAATCCGCCAATAATCTTGCAGTTATTGGATTTTAGGTAGCGTCCGAGCGAGATCGGATTTGGTTTTGGCACGGCAGCATAGAGAATATCCCGCAAATCGCTGTCAGCTGCCTCTGGGTTGTCAGCCTCTTTGAGGAGCTCCGCTGCCGTGAACCAGTCTCCCAACATCGCATCGTAGACAGCGGCGAAAAACACGGCCAACTGCGCCTTGATTGGGTCGTCTGCCACAACGTGCTTGCGAGTGATACAGGGGTCCGGCTCTCGTAGCCACACCAAGGCACCCCGCACCAGGTTGCTCCACGCTTCGAAGCTCCCAAAGGGCTGTAGGTTGCTCAAGCCCGGACGACCTGCACAGACGAACGCGCGCAGGACGGTCAGACCTGCAGCGACCAATTCAGGTCGGTGAGCGGGTACCCATGAACGCAGATCCTTGTCGAATGCGCGCCCCTCTGGGTTCTCCAGGCCGGCATCCATGCGACAGAGCAGCGCGCGGCGGGTCATGTCGCCGCCGAAGACAAGATTGTTGCCCGTCACCGTGAACAAGGCGTTCGTGTTGACCGACACGTTGCGCGACTCCCCCAAGATGCGGGATTGCCAAGTCTGTTCCGTCAGGACTGTACAGAGCGCATCGCCAGAAATCGGGCGTGTCACGTTGTCGATCATAATCACGCCGTCCCCTTGCTTAAGAACGGAAAATAAGCGCTTTTCGTCTTCCTCTTCGCTTGCGCCCTGGGACATGGCAGTCACCTGGCGGCCCAGCACAATTGTCGATGCGGACTGGATCGCGAGCGTCTTTCCCGTACCGGGTGTCGGAGCGCTCACGCCGTGAACAGGAGCTGTAGGCAAGGTTCGACGAACGAGACCGGTAAGCACCATAGACAACAAAACGGCACGGCTAGCGCTTGAACCATTCGGGCCATCCTTGATGCACGGGAAATCTTTGAAGGGCTCTTGGAGCATCTTTAAAGCAGAAAGTGCTGCCTCGCGCGACGGCTCCTCTTCGATTGCTGGGAACGTGATCCCTCCCGTATCGAGCAGAAGGCCAGACTTGGCATCATAGCCGGACGTCACCAAAAGCGTGCCATCGGCCCGGAGCGTCGGGGCAGAAATGATGCCGTTAAGAGTGGGGAACTGCCAAAGATCGGGCGCAGCCAAGCAGAGCTTGGCCAAGCTCTCGGGAGCGGCAAAGGGCGTCACTCCCCCGCGCGACATCTTCACGAACCGCGTGTATTCGATCATAAAGAGTTGCATCCGGGGCGACCTGACGTCCTCCACGGTCAAGGCACCGGGCGGCCGCCGGACTTCATCCCCGTCCGTCGTGGGCTGGTTAGTTCGGACCGGATAGACCACCCGACCACCGGTTTGATAGATGGGCGCGCCGCCATCCAACATGCGCCGCTGAACGTAGGCGACCATCTCGTTGGCTAGGATCATATCCCACATCATCGGTTCGTCAGCAGCGCGCCCTCCTTCGGCCACCTCTTCGTCATATCGATCGGCGGAAACTCGGAATCCGCATCCAATTTGCGCAACGTCGGCTCGCGAACGCCATGGTCGCGGCAGATCTTCTTGAGCGTTCCTGTGCCCCGAAGGGAATGCTTATCGAGCCGGAATGAAGCCCAGCGAGTTAAATTGCTATCCCGACTGTAGCTGTGGTCTGCGTCCTGGTCGCTCCAGTCCATGCACGCATCCCGGACATCGGCATCACCGCCCGATGCGGCATGCATCGCCATCATCAAGCTAAGCCAGGAATCGTTGTCCGCGAACTTTGAGACGTCGAGCTGTCCCAGAATCTCGGCAGCCAGTTTCGCGGTTAGGGTTCCGATACCCGTCGGCCGCGATGCCAAACGCGGCGTTTCGAACTCAGGGAGGAAGTCGAAGTCGGAAAGCGGGTGGGGCGGGTCAAACGTATTCTCGACGATGACCCGTACCTGGAATGGCTTGCCTTTTTGATGGAAGAAGCCCGGCACACGAAAAACGTGCGTTGCGTCGTGAACCGAACGGTCGCCATGATAGTGAACCGCCAAGCGATGGGCGATCTTCTCCACGCGGGCAACGTCGGTTGTCCGCTCAATGACAAAGAAGCACTGATAGCGACCCGGGCTTGTTTCCTGGATCCAGTGCGGTTGAACTTCCCAGCTTTCCGGCAATGGTGCGCCATCTAGATCCAAAGGGATGACGTGCGCTGCGACCAGGTTTTCCTTTTTGCGCCCCTGGCCGTCGAACTCGTTCAACGCGACGAAAATGCCATGGCCTGACATGTTCATGCGCTGAAAGAGCGGGGCGAGCGCCTGCAGCGAACCCGGGTAGTTCCGCCGCTTCGTCTTCATCTCCTCCGCAGACAAGCGCGACAATCGCTCCGTTGCTTCGGGTGATTCGGGGAGCGCGCGGAATTGCATCGTAGCATTTGCATCACCGCGCATGAGTTCGACAAAGCGTGCGGCGGCAGCGACGTCAAAGCGGGTATCATTCGCGTCGCGTGTGTAAATGTTGGTCTTCGCTTGTTGGGTCATGATTTTTTCTCCAAATGTGTGAAATCTTAGCAATGAAGGTCGTGATGGTCGGGGAAGTAATGTCCCCTCCACTCAAGAGGCCCTGGCTGTGTGCCGATTTGTTCTAAGAGCTTCGCTGTCGGCCTGAAGACGAGATTGTCGTTCAGGTCGCGGTCGCTTACCGTGTAGCCGAGCTCCTCCAGGGTAAGGAGGCAGCGATTGGCGAAGTCTCTCTTTTCTGCGGTGTTTGCCTTGTCGCGAAAGCGGTGCTGCAGCAATATGTCAACTGAAGCCCACACGGTGGTCTCGACGAAGACTTTCATCTTCCGCCCGATCTGATCACGGTTCATTTGTGATGCTCCAGTGCCAGAAGTGCGGGTCCGCGAGCGCCATGAGCCAACGCTTGGCGCAAATAGTCGCAAAGCGTCGGCCAATGGCAGTCGACCAGGGCAGACGAGAGGTCTTCCCCGAGCTTGGTGTGCAACGCGAGCGCAAGTTCGCGTGCTTCTTCGTGGTTCTGGGATGGAACGCTTGGACGCGACTCGTCGCGCTGAGCCTTTTGAGCTTTGATGAGTTCGACAATCTCAGGCTCGGTCGGCACGTTACCATTGCTGAGCATGCGAACCACGGCATCAACAACGCCTCGGGCGTCTTCGGCGCAGCAAGCCGATACAGAGCCGCCGGGGTCAAAAGCGAAACAATTTCGTATTTTGCTGCAAGCGCGGCTGCCAGCATATAGTTTTGCGCCGTGCGGGCCGTAAACCCGCATTGTTCAGCCACCCATTTCGCGAATTCACCGTGCCTGATGCGGTCCTTGCCGCGCGCTAACGCGACGCCAATCGCGATAACCGCCGCGGTCGTTGACCGTGACCTATCCCGGATCTCTTCTGCGAGCTCCTGTAGAAGGTCCTCAGTGGACAAGTCGCGCTCAACCTTCTGTTCGGGGAAGAGCAGGACGTTTTGGTGTTCACTTGAAACGAACATAATTGTCGCTTTCTGTTTAGAGGGGGGTCTGTTGACGAGTGGGAAGCTGGGATAGCCAGCGGATGACGTCGGATCGCCGATAGCGGATCCATTTGCCGTCGCCCGCCCAAGGCGGGCCTTGTCCTCTGGCGCGCATCGCGCACAGATGCTCTGGCGCAACTCCAAGGAGCTCCGCGCACGCCTTGCTGTTAATGAAGGGCCTGCTCTCTAAAGCGCCAGCTCTAGCGAGAGTCGCCTCGACAATGCGCTCGATTAGCAATTCAAGATCGGGAAGAGGGTAGTCCGGCTGCGGCGACGTTGGCGTACGGCTGATATCCGACATAGCGATTCCATCGGTCTGTGCCGATTGAGGAGCGCCGTCGGAAGATCGCGAAGTGTTTGACTAGGTGTCAAAAGCGAGCATGCGACAACACGTCCCAATCGACGATTGGGTTGCATTGCCGGGTCGCTTGATGGCCGACTACCTTCTCGCAACGGGGAAGGCGATCGCTACCGGTATGTACGGCTGCCGGGCCATTTGACGGCAGCCGCTAGAAGTGAAGGACGAGCCTTCTGACCACGCATTATTTGCTTGGATGGTCATTCGTCAATTCTGATCTTGGCGATTAGTTAACGAAGCGGCTTCGCTGGAGCGTTGTGAGCGAGATATCAAAGCCGATCTGCGGCACCACTTCGCCCCGCACCAGCGCGTCCTCGATTTCGGCTCTGAGAAGTTTCACATTGCCTCTCCAGTTCAAACCGCGACACTGCATCCAGCTATCGGCAGTCGGTCGACCTTTCTTCGAAAGCATGCCGTCAACGGTCCAGAGGGGATAGAATGGACGTTGAAGAGTGTTCTTAAAGTCGAGGTCGGCTAAGCGACTTTCGATGAGTTGCGGGTAGCCTAGGGTGATGAGTTGTTTTGCAAACTCGTGACTGAGTTTGCCAAGTTGATCAAGAATACGTTCCTCATCGGCGCCGAGAGTCAGACACAATTCAGTGCCGAGCGCGATCAGTTCCCGATGGTAGTTCGCTTCGGGGTCGGTCATCATTTGCTCGCCCCTAGTGAAATGTGCCTAAGAATAAAAGCGGAGATTTGTTCTTGCGCGTCCAGTAGTGACGCGAAGAGGGCTGGCACATTAGCGTAGGCGTCCGTGACGTCGTCGTCGATGGCGTGGTTCATCAAGATCTTCAACCGAAGTCGGTCGATACCTGCAGCGCCAGCAAGAGTACGAAATGAATGCCGCAAAGCATGGCCCGTGTGTGACAGCTTCTGTCGTCCTTCTTCCTTCACTTCAGCAACGTGGCCGCCAGCAGCAGGGAATATCCATTCCTTGCTTTCCTCGGGGAAATAGGTACGCCCCGCTTCTCGAGCGCGCTCGAGGCATTCAACCATCGCGTTCGAGAGCGGCATTTCGAACGCACGCTCGTCGCCCCCTTTTGGTGAGGGGAGCTTGAGAGAGGGGCGTATAACGTCGAGGTTTGCCCATCGTCCGGTGATAACGTCGGTGCGTCGCAATCCGGATAGAAGGCTGAAGAGATGCAGTTCGCGGCGGATAGGATTGGCCAGCGCCTGGAGCTGGGCCCACCAGGCAGGAAGCTCTGAGACGCCCATGCCTGTGCTGCGAGCCTTTTCCTTATGGAATAGCTTACCCGACCGGAACGGGTTGCGCTGAGGGAGCCCCGGGGCTTCAAGCTCATCCTTGGCGTAGTTCCAAACCGCACGAGCGAAGCGCATCGTGCCGTTAGCGGCGTACTTGCCGCTCGAGTATTTTTGGCCCGCCCTTGATTTGCGGGCGCGCTCCGTGATCGCGGCGTGCTCCTGTATTACGTCCTCGCGCTTGATGTCGGCCAGTGGCCGACCATGCCAATCCTTCAGGTGACGATCGAACTTGTCCTGGTAGTCGGCAATGGTCCGGACGCTCTTACCCTCCTTTGTGATTGCCGCTTTGTACGCGTCCCAGGCCGCCTTGAATGTCAGGGCGGGCACGGCTTCCGGGACGGCGGCGACGACGAGACGGGGGATGGCCTCGCCGCGGGCGCGCAGCGCCTGGATCTCGAGGGCCTTGGCTCTTGCCTCATCTGCGGTGGCGTGGGGATGTTCACCCAGCCACTGGACCATCGTGGTGCCGCGCTTGCCGCCGACCCGGGGCGTCTCGTACTGGAGCCGGTAGGTCTTGGTGGTTTTTCCGACCCAGACGTGAAAGCCTGGGATACGGGCATCACGAACGATCTGAGGCTTGGCTTCGGCATAGGGCAGGCTTTTGACGGCCTTGTCGGTCAGTAAGATGCGGCGGGTAGACGTAGCGGACATGGTACCTCCTGCACGGTATTTGCACGTATGCAGAAGCCCAGTACCGCGCGTCGCAATCTGGAGGTGTAGCGTCGGTTTGACTAAGGAAAGTTAATTTCCATCGTCAAATCCGCGGCTTAGTCTCCTCCGGCGCGATCTTGCTTAACGACCCTTAACCAGGATTTGGCGCCTGGCTAAAACTACGAATCTGAGGGTCGGACGTTCGAATCGTTCCGGGCGCGCCATTTACGCCAAAGCACGATATGGACAGCCTGCGGCTACCGTTCGACGCAAGCGCATCTTGATCTCCGCCGTTTTTCCCACAGCTCGCGCGCTGTTTGACCAGCTATATAGGTCTGATTTGGTCTGGTTGGCGCTGTGATGAAGTAGCAGTCATTAGCTCGCAGCAACCGACCTTTCACGGCGGCAGCGATCATGCGACGTCACGGTTCTCTATGCGGTACCACCTCGAAGATCAGGCAGGTCGTGCTCGCCTGGGCGAAAAGCCTGCCACTCGCATCCGACAAGCTCGCTTCCGCCATCGCTGTCTGGCGGCCCAGATGGATGGCGCGCCCGACCGCCTTCATTGGTCCGGACTCGCGATTGACGCCCCGGAGGTAATTCACCTTGATCTCCAGCGTCGTGTACGCCCGTCCGAAGGGAAGCTTGGTGTGGACGGCGCAGCCCATTACCGAGTCGAGAACCGTGGCGATTATGCCGCCATGGACTGAGCCGATCGGATTGTATTGCGACTCTTGCGGCTTCAGAACCATTTCAACGCTGCCATCCCCAACTCGGTCGATGCTGAAATCGACCAGACGGCAGATCGGCGGGAGCGGAACGTCGCCTCGAAGCATAGCTTCGATGAAATCTCGCCCGCTCATCGTCTGACCTGCTGCGGCCAAGGCTTGCGGATCGTCCCAGCGAATTGTGCGCTCGCGCGGGAGCTGTGCGGATAGCGTTGGCATGTCCATCATCCAGCCAGGACGACTTTGCCAAACGGTCGATCCTCGATCAGATGGCGCAGGGCTTCGCCCGCTTCACCGAGGAGATAGACCCGCTCGACGACAGGTTTGACTGATCCGCCCACGATCAACGGAATGATGTCCCGCCATGCCGCGGCAACGTCGAGCGGTGACTGGGCGAACAAAGAGAACCCGCTCATACGCGCGCCTTTCCAGATCAGGTCTGTCACATCGATCGTAGTCTTGCGTCCGGCGGAATAGCCCAGCGTAATCAGCACACCGCCGAGTGTGAGGGTGCTCAGCGCCTCACTGGTCACGGTGCCGCCGATGCCATCGATAACGATGTCGACGCCCTTGCCGTCCGTTATCCGGCGCACGCCGTCGGCAAGATCTTCCGCGGAAAGGTCAATCACGTCTTCGAAACCAAGCTCGCGTGCTCTGGCAGCTTTCGCAGCGCTGCCGGCCGTTGAAATCACCTTGCCGGCGCCCTGTGCCCGCGCGAGCTGATAGGTCGCGTTGCCCACCGACCCACCGATTGCCGGAGCCAGCACCGATTTGCCCGGTTTGAACCCTGCGAGCGTCAGCGTGATCTGCGCCGTCAGATAGGCCACCGGGAGGCTGGCCGCGACGACATTGTCGATCGCGTCGGGCACGAGCGCTGCATCTTTGGGGCTCACCAGCAGCCATTCTTGCCATGCGCCGTTTTCGCGAACGCCATAGGGACCGGCGAACATCACGCGACTTCCCACCGCCAAACCGGAGTCGCCGGCATCCTCGATCACGCCGACGCCTTCATTGCCGAGCACCAACGGCGCCTTCGCCCGGGGCAGTCCACCCGACAGAATTGTGTGATCAAGCGGCGTGACGCCGGCGGCCGTGACGCGAACCAGCAACCTGTCCTTTGCCGGTTTCGGTTTGAGCAATTCGATCTGCCGCAGCCCGCCATAGCCGGAGAACGTTTCCGCCTGCATCGCACGCATGGATATCTCTCCATTAAAGTTACAGACCTGTTAGTAACTTTTATATTACGGACAGGTCTGTAACATTGTCAAACGATAAGTCGTCAAGGCGAGAGCAAGCGGATATGGAGACAGTAACCCGACCCCGGCGGGGCGCCCCGCCAAAGGGCGAAGTGAGCGCCCGCGAGCGTATCCTTGCGACGGCAAGCGAACTGTTTTACCGCGAAGGCATCCGCGCCATCGGCGTAGACACGGTCGTCGAGCGATCCGGTGTCTCGAAGACGAGTCTCTATCGCCTTTTTGAATCGAAGGACGCTTTGATTGCTGCCTTCGCCGCCGAACAGGATCGGTTGTTCTGGGCGTGGTGGGATCGTATTGAAGACCAGCACGCGGGTGATCCACGCGCTATTCTCGAGGCGCTGCTATCCGGTATCGCAAAGCGGATCACGCACCCCGCCTATCGCGGTTGTCCGTTCCTCAACCTAGCGACGGAATTTCCTGACGACAACCATCCGGGCCGGGTCATCGCCCGGCGCAACAAGGAGGAAATGCGGACGAGGCTTGCGGCCGTGCTTGGCAAACTTGGCGTCGGCGATCCCAACCGCACCGCGTCACAAATAGCGCTGATCATTAACGGCGCATACGTCACGGGCCTCATCGCACAACCGGCTGATCTGAGGGGCGACCTCAGCGATGCCGTCATGAAGTTGTTGGTCTAATGATTCCATCGCTTGAGCGCGCTAAATCACAGGCGATCACACGTCTTCGGGTTCTGACGTGATTTTGAATACAGCATCATAGCGCCACGGCGAAGCAATAGTGCCCATCTTCATCGGGCGCGGCGCGCCATTTCGGAATACGCGATCAGCGCCGATTTCCCCACCCGACCCGTTCGGTTTCATCCCCAGCGGCGTATGCGATTTCGCGATTACAACTCGCTGCACTGCTTCCAGGATTCCGCGTGCCGTAACAAAGCCCGCTTTAGCGCCGCCCAACTTCCTGCGCCGCCGGGTCCGAACCGAGCCCCTTGCTCGTCAGCAAACGGCTGAACTGATCGGCGGAAAAAAGCTGCCCGTCCGGAGCCGTGATCGAAACCACAAAACCATTCACCGCGTGCTTGCGGGCCACGATCACCGCAACGATCGCGCTGTCACGGAAATCCACGGTGCGGCAGTCGTCTTTAATAGCTTCGATGATAAATGACATTTGGCCCATGACCACAATTGGCACGCGCCAATTGCGCGCCTGACAATTCAACCCCGTATCGGTGAAAATGATATTGCCGCCAAGCCAGCTATTGACCCGATGGAACAGCGACCATACCCATATTGGGGGAAACAGCAGACCGGTCCTGCCTCAGGCGCGGTGCGCCACTGATACATAGAACCGGCTTGTGGGCGTCGAACCGGAAATCCGTAGAAGCGGGCACTGGCCATGGTTGGTACGACTGAAGGCGAGGAAATCGCGTCGGATTTGATCCGAACCGTCTCCCGCCACTCGTTGGCTTACATGCTGTGCGCAGCCAGCGAAATGTTCCGCCACTACGATTTCGATCCGCTGGACTTGATGATCATTCATGCGGTCTTGAACGCCAACGTTCTCAAGATCATGAAGAACCCCGAACTGGACCGGCAATTTGGCAGCATCCAGGCGGTTGAGCCGGATCAGATCAAGCAGGGCGTTTCCCGTGCCGCCCTGTCCCGCTTTTTCGGTCTGCCGATCGAAACCGTGCGGCGGCGCGCCGATCGGTTGAAGAAGCAGGGCATTTTCCGCGAGACCGACCAGGGACTGATCGTCACCGAAGCCAACCAGTTCAAGTTCGGCAATAATCACGAGCTGCAGAGAACCAACATGCTCCTGGTGCGGAAATTCCTCCGTGACCTGACGGAAGCGGGCGTTGAGCTACCCGGCGGGATTTGACGGCCGGATCCAGCGTTTGTTTGCCCGTGGCATCATGGCGCGAAGGCGAGACAATCCGGTCGGATCTGCTTCGCGCATCGCTGCCCTGTGAGGTTCGGCACGCAACATCACCTGTAATCTGCTTCACACGCAAACGCGCCCAATGACACTCGATGGGAATCAGGCGCGCCTCCACGCGGCCTGTTCGGAGCTGGCAATGATGGCTGCATTGGCAAAGGCGATATCCCGGGCGACGAGAACCGACGTTGATGTTGAAACTCTGAAAGTCCTCGTGACCTTCTCGGGCGCGTGCTTGCTGCTCTCTCTGGTTGCCGCAATGATCAACGGACAGGCTGCCAGCGCCGCTTTGTTTTGAGATCCGGCGCGGCATAATCCGGCGCCAGGTCGTCGAAGCGCACAAGAAAACTCATTCGCAAGCGCGTGCATTCGGTGTCGCCCGGTGCCCGGACGCGCGGGACCGCTCTACGCGCAGGGCCGTGCGTCGTCTCTTAACGAACCGTTTACCGAGCTTCGCGGCCGCCGTAACCGCGGGTTAACCATGGATATTTACGGTGTAGCAAGTCTCTAGGCTGTGCCTGTCAGTTGATTTCGAGTCCAATTCCATGGCGTTCGGTAGAAGCGCATCTCCGCGAAGCATCGCCCCGACGGAGCCCGCGGCTTCGTGGGAAGCGCCGCGGGCTGCGGCGGCGACGCCCGACAACACAGCACCCTCGCTGATCAAGGGATCGCTGACCCTCACCGGTGCGTTCTCTTTCCTGCGCGAGAACGGCCGGCGCATCCTGATGCTGGCGCTGGCACTTTTCGCGCTCGGCCTCGTCGTGCTGATGGTGCTGCCGGTCCGGTATGCCGCGACGGCGCTCGTCGTGGTCGATCCCCGCGAGCTGCGCGTCACCACGGATCAGGACGTGCTGCCTGGCATCGGCCAGGACGCCGCTGCGCTTCAGAGCCAGATCGAGATCGCCAAGTCGGACGGCTTTCTCCGGCCCTTGATCGAGAAGCTCAAGATCGCCGACGACGAAGATATCGCAGGCGGTCATACCGACATGACGCGCCTGCTCGAAAAACTCCGCAGCCGTCTTGATATCTCGCGTCGTGGCCTGACCTACGTCATCGCCATCTCGTTCACCTCGAACAATGCGGAGCGGGCGGCTTATTATGCCAATGCCATCGCAGAGGCGTTCGTCGCGACCCAGAGCCGCGTCCGCAGCGATGCGACGGACGAGGCGGCCGACTGGCTCAAGGACCGGCTGAAGGCGCTGAACGAGCGCCTGCGCGTCTCGGAAGACGCCGTCGCAGCCTTCCGACTCGAGCACAAGATCCTCAATGCCGGCAAGGATTCCACCACCCAGCAATTGCGGGTGACTGACCTGAACCAGCAGGTCTCCGCCGCTCGCGCGCGCACCGAGGAAGCCAAGGCGCGTTACGAGCAGGTGCAGCGCGATCTCAAGGCCAATGTCGAAGGTCCGGTGAAGCAGGATCTCCTGAGCATGCTGCGCGCGCAGCGCTCGACCCTGAACGACCAGATCGCACAGAAGAAGGCGGTCTACGGCGAGCGCCATCCTGATCTTGCGATTTCCTACAGCCAGTTGGCTGACATCAACAGGCAGATCGAGGTCGAGCGGAAGAAAAACATCGACACCGCGAAATCCGAATACGAGGCCCAGCTCGAGCAGCAGGCTGCGCTGGAGAAGCAGCTCAAGGCGGTCGAGACGCAGATGCTGCTGGACGGTCAGGCGCTCGTGAAGCTGCAGGAACTGCAGCGCGATGCCGATGCCAACAAGAACATCTACGAGCAGTTCTTGTCGCGGTTCAAGACGACCAACGAGCAGCGTCAGCTTCAGAGCTCGCAGACCAAGATCGCCTCGCCCGCGATCCCGCCGCTGCGCTCCACGCGTCCGCCGCTCGCGCTGCTGCTCGCCGCGCTCGCGATCGGCTCGCTGCTGACGTCAACCGCTGCGGTTGCGGCAATGACGAGCATGTCCGACAAGTCCGATCCTGCCGAGGCTCCGGCTCGAACGCCGGCGCATGCGGAGGCGAGGGAGATGCTCAAGCGGCAAGTCCAGCGTCCGGCTCCAGCCGTGCAGCAACCCGAGGCGATGCCGAACCTTCCGGTCTGGTCCCGCATTCCTGAACTGATGTCGGGAGCTGCGCCCAACACTGTCTGGCAACGACCGATTGCCGCCACAGCCGAGCTCGATCTCGGCACTTACTTGCGTCCGCTGCTCGAGCGTATCGATCGTGCCCCGGTGCGTGGCTGCAAGGTCGCCCTCGTGCTGTCGGTCGGCAAGAGCGCCGGCGGCAACACCGTTGCGCGCTCCCTCAATCGCGCGGCGGTCAATCGCGGGATGATGAGCGTGCTGATAAGGCTGCAGCCGGAATTCGCGGGCGCCCAGCCGCCGGTGACCGAATGGCAGGACGGCTCCACCACTGCGGGGCTCCAGTCGATCGACGAGCTGCTCAGCGCCGGCAGGAAGGCCAATGCGCGGCCAGAGGACGACATTCGCTCGGAGTTCGACCTGATCATCGTCCATGCGAACAATCTTGCCTTGCAGCCGGATGCGATCGCGCTCGCCGCGCACGCGGACCTGATCATCCCGGTGGTGCGCGCCGGCGAGCTCGGTTCGGCGGCGATGCGACGGGTGACCGCCGCGCTATCGAAGTACGACACCATCCCGACCGGCCTCGTCGTCAATCATGCGCCCGCGGGCTCTGCCGCGCCTCACCCCGGCGGCGGCCCGCTTAGCAGGGCGATTTGACGATGACGACGTGCCGTCGTCTGCTCCTCTCCACGATCTTGCTGCCCACGATCTTGATGCCAATGTCGCTCGCATCAGTGGCATCGGCCGAAACTTGCGTGCCTGTCCCGCAGACCATCGCGCCGGACAGGCTCGCCGCGCTGTCGCGCGGGTTCAATGCCGACGGCTGGATCAATGGCGAAAAATCCGCGCCTCCAACGCGCGAGTTGCTGCAGCAACTTCGCAAGGCGGGGATGACTCATGTCCGCTTGCCGGTACCGGCCGAGCGCGTGATGCTGCGCTTCACCTCGAACGTGGAACGCGATGAGACGCTCCGGGCGCTCGACGAGGCATTGAAGCAGCTCATCTCGCTCGGCTATTCAATCTCCGTCGATCTTCATCCCGGCGATCGTTTCAATCGCCTGCACAAGGACGACGCCGACGCGTCGCTGCGCGAGCTGGAGGATGCATGGGGCACGCTCGCCCGGGTCATTCAATCGTTTCCGGCCGACCGCGTCTTCGCCGAGCTGCTCAATGAGCCCGACATCGAAGCCGATAGATGGCAAAAGCAGGTCGAAACGCTCGCTGTTTTCGTTCGACAATTGCTTCCCGCGACCACGCTGATCGTCGGCCCGGTCGACTGGCAACGCGCCGACTCGCTGCCGCGGTTTCGCCCGTTGCCGGATCCAAACGTCGTCTACGCCATCCATTTCTACGATCCCATGGTGTTCACACACCAGGGCCATTGGGACGTGCAGGATCCGCTGCACGACATCACGGATCTGCCTTATCCGATCAGCGCCGGCGATCCCGGGGTTCAGGCGCTCCGCCGGGACTTGCAGGACAGAGGCGCGACGAAGGCGCTCGGCATGCTCGACACGGCGATTGCCGTCGCCAGGGACAAGCCGGATGTCAGCCGCTGGCTCGAGCCCGCGATCGCGTGGCAGCAGCAATTTTCGCGTCCGATCATCATCAACGAATTTGGCGTGTTGAAAGCCGTGGCACCCCGGGACAGCCGCGCGCGCTGGCTCGCGGCCGTGACCGCATATGCGCGGGCGCATTGCTGGGGCTGGACGCATTGGGAGCTGGCGCAGGGATTCGGCCTGCTCGAAAACGGCACAGGCAAGCCCGATCCCGACGTCATGCGCGCGCTGCTCGGCGCGACCAGGCCCGGCCGGCGCTGAACCCGGTCCGCCATCGTTAACGAATCCTTACGCTTCCTGCCGCTATCGTGGCCGCCGCGCTGCGCCAAAGGACGAGTCATGAGTGGCGGGACCTCACCGCATCTTCAAGCCGTACAGGCGGGCTGTCCCGAGCCAACGCGTTCGCCTTCACGTTCGCCTTGGCGCGAGCTGATCCCGACGCTCTGCATCGCCATCGCAACCATCGGCTTTGTGCCGGTCCTGCACGTGGCGAGCCCGGTCCTGTCTCTGACCGTCGAAGTTCTCGTCGCCATCGCCATCGTGGTTGCGGTTCCAACCTACGCGCCGGCCATCGCAATCTTCGTCCTGTTCTTCCAGAACCTTTTCGTCTCGATCCTGTCGCCGCTGATTTCGGCGCCGTCCGACCTGGACTTCATCAAAGGCTACAATTTTCTCGTCTGCTCCGTGATGTGGCTGACGACGTTTGGGCTGTACGTCGCCGGCCAAAGGAACAGGTCGACGGACGTCAATCAAATCATGCGCTGGGGTGTCGTGACCCTCGCCGTGGTGTCGTTGTATTTTGCGATCGGCTTCGTGCAGGATGGCCAGGCGGCAACGGTCTATCTGCGCAACATCGTGCTGCCGCTGTTCCTGTTCCAGCTCTCGCTGCTGACGGCCGCGACCTATGAGGTTCGCGCCACGCCATTCCTGGTGACGCTTGGAGCCATTCTGATCCTGTGCGGATACGTCGAGTTTGCGTTTCGGGATTTCTGGCTGGCCATCACCAACGGCTACACGTTCTGGGGTTTCGACGAGCTCAAGGCGGCCCGTTCCGGCGTTTGGGAAGCCGAGATGCGCGCTACCGGCAACGTACCGGTCGATCTGAAGGATCGCTTCAGCTTCGACTTTCTCAATACGCCCCTGCTCGAAGGGTTCGGCCTGTCGAAGATCCTCCGCATCCACGGACCGAATATGCACCCGATCAGCTTCGCGTACGGGATCGCTTTTTTCGGGCTTTTCCTGTTTTCGGTAGGACGGCCGGTTCTGGCCCTTGTGGCGTTGCCGCTGCTGATCGTTTGCAGCGTCAAGGGAGCGCTCATCGTGGTGGTTTTCGTGGCTGCGGCCTGGATATCGACCCGTCTGCTCGGCGCCGTGGTGACGCTATGGCTCGGCTTCGTGGCGTTGATCGTGTTTGCAATTGCCGCGATCCGCGTTGGCTTGCAGATCGGCGACTATCACGTTCTTGGCCTCATGGGAGGCTTGAACGGATTTCTCGAAAAGCCGTTTGGCCGCGGCCTGGGAGTTGGCGGAAATCTGTCGGACGACTATTTCTCAATCGACTGGAGCGCCGCGCAGGCCGCCGGAACGACCAACGGCGCCGTCGAGAGTGCGATCGGCGTCCTGCTGTACCAGATGGGCATCGCGGCCCTCGTTCCGCTGGCGTTTCATTTCGCGGTGGCGCTGAAGGCCTGGCGTCTTTATGCGTTCTCCGGATATTTGACGCAGGGGCTCGCAGGCTTCGGCGTCATGGTCGTGCTGCTGAATGGATTGTTTCAGGAAGAGGCCTTGTTCGCGCCGCTGGCGCTTGGGCTCATGCTCTCGCTCACCGGGCTGGTCATCGGCAGCCACATCAGGGCGCAGACGGTCTCGGCTCCGGATGCCGACCCGGAGCAGCTGGCACACTACCAGCCCGCGACGTAGCCCGTAGCTCACCAGCCGACGGTCACCCAAGCCCGCGCCTTTTTCCGCCATTCGTCGTCGAAGCGGGCCGCGATGTCCTTTGCCGCGCCCTGCGAGAGAAGCTGCTCGATAGCGGATGTCTCGATGTCGCCAATATCGGGAACGCCGGTGTATCCGAGATTGGCAAGCCGCTTGGCAAAGGGCGGGTGCGTCGCGTCCGGATCGTGCTCGCGCGTCAGGCCGGCGACGGCAGCCGCGGTCATCGGCTCAGGCGCCCTGATGTCCCCGAGCTGGTTCAAGACGCGCTCAAAGGGCGGGCGGGGTGCATGGATGGCGCCCAGCACCTCTTTCTCCAAAGGGGCGTAGATGAGATCGGTGAGACGCGTTCCGCACGCCTCCATCAGGACCAGCGCCCGCGCCATCTCGGCGCGGCCAACTTGTTCGGCGGCCCCGAGATCGGCGTAAAGCTCGTTCTCTCGCGACAGGGTGCGATATTCCCTGTCGAGCCATTCGAGCATGGAGCGGAGCAGGGCTCGGGCAATGCGTCCCGTGATGGTGTGGTCCGGATCGGCGTAGAACAGCACGTTCTCGGAGGCCGCGATGAAATCCGAAAGGTTGATGCTTCCCGAGGTATGGCGAAGCCGGGCATGGGCCACTTCATGGGCGATGACCGCGCGAACTGCACGCTCATCCAGGATGATCAGCAGTGGCAGGCCGACGATCATCGTGATCTGCCGTCCGAACAGCCCGGCGTATCGGCTGACCTCGCTGATCGATGCGTTGAAATTGGTGTCGATCCGCAAGCTGCGGTTGGATCGGACGAAGCCATGGTCGAGCTCCTTCCACGCCGCCCAGAGGCCTGGGGCGGTCTCCTCGCTCGCCTCGAAACTCCGATGCTTTGGCGTGGGCAGGAGCAGCAGGCCAATGGCGACCGCCACCGCGGCCGTGAATATGGAGAACACGATTGGTGCGGTCGCCAGCGTCGCGACCGTGTAACGATCCATTGCCATCAGCCAGACAGTCAGCATCACGCAGGCCAGTGCCACGACCGGGAGAACGGCGTAGCGGCCAAGACGCAGGATGATCGTCAGGGCAAGGCGTCTCATCAGCGCTTCGAGAGCGGAACGATTCGAATCACGCCTTGCCGCACGACCCGTTGCTCTGATGCAGGCTGGCGACGTCCGCGCGACCCTGGTCCTCCGTGACCTGGATCAGCGTGATCGCGCCTGGTGTCACGATCCCCATCTGCGGCTGGGCGGAGAGATAGGTCGTGCTGCCGGCGCGCAGATCGAGGCTCACCTTCTCGCTGCCCTGTCCGAACAGATTGGTACTCAGCGGCATATTGTTGACGGCGACCTCGTGGCGGCCCGGAGGCAGCTCGCACGCCACGAATCCTGCGGCCTGCCTGCCGCCAATCACGCGCCCGTCGACCACATAGTTGGGCTGAACCGCAAATCCCAGCGCCGACGTCCGATAGACCACAAGCCGTGCAGTATTTGACTTGACGTTGTCAGTGAGAGCCGCACTGCCCATCGGCCCCGATGCGCAGCCCGCAAGACACGCGGCCACGACCAGAGCCCCCAGATAACCACCCCGCATTTTCGCCCCTGATGAATTCCAAATCCCCGGCGGCATCATTGTCAGGGTAGTGACTGAAGTCAACCGCGACTTCAGGTCGTGCGACTGCGGCTCCCATCGGGGTCACACGGGCCTGGCTTTGCCCTTCCCGTCACCTCCACCCGAGCGCCGGCGCCACATGCGTCAAGATCGCCTCGATCGCATGCGCGCAATAGTCCACGCCCAGCTGGTTCGGGATCGTGAGCAGCAACGTATCCGCCTCCGCGATCGCCTCGTCCTGCCGGAGCTGCTCAATCAGCGCATCCGGTTCAGCCGCGTAGCTCCGGCCGAAGATCGCCCGCGTCCGCGGGTCGATGAAGCCGATCTGGTCTTCGCCGCCGCGCTCGGAGCCGAAATAGGCGCGGTCGCGATCGTCGATCAGCGCGAAGATGCTGCGGCTGACGGACACGCGAGGCTCGCGGGCGTGGCCGGCCTCTTTCCAGGCAGCGCGATAGGTACGGATCTGCGCGGCCTGCTGCACATGGAAGGCTTCGCCGGTCTCGTCGTTCTTCAGCGTCGAGCTCTGCAGATTCATGCCGTGCTTGGCGGCCCAGACCGCCGTCGCGTTCGAGCCGGCACCCCACCAGATTCGTTCGCGCAGGCCTTCCGCATGGGGCTCGAGCCGCAACAGCCCCGGCGGATTTGGGAACATCGGCTGCGGGTTGGGTTTTGCAAAACCTTCGCCGCGCAAGATGTCGAGAAAGACCTCGGCATGACGCCGGCCCATGTCGGCGTCGCTCTCGCCGTCGGCCGGCTGATAACCGAAATAACGCCAGCCATCGATCACCTGCTCGGGCGAGCCGCGGCTGATGCCGAGCTGGAGCCGGCAGCCGGCAATGAGATCGGCGGAGCCTGCATCCTCCACCATGTAGAGCGGATTCTCGTAGCGCATGTCGATCACGGCCGTGCCGATCTCGATCTTGCTGGTCCTGGCGCCGACGGCGGCAAGCAGCGGAAAGGGCGAGGCGAGCTGCCGCGCGAAATGGTGCACACGGAAATAGGCGCCGTCGGCGCCGAGTTCTTCCGCCGCAACCGCAAGCTCGATCGATTGCAGCAGCGTATCCGCGGCCGAGCGGGTCTGCGATTGCGGCGAGGGCGTCCAGTGCCCGAAGGAGAGGAATCCGATCTTTTTCATGGGCGTCATTTAATGATGGCCGGGATGGCGTCAACCGCCTGCGCTGGCGGTACGGGTATGCGACGAGGCCGGCGCGAAGTGCTCGGCGCGTTCGACCAGGAGATTCAGAAAGCTTCGCGCGCGCAGCGACATCCACTGCGTCTCCGGATAGACCGCATGCAGGGGCAGTGCGGCGATGGCGTAGTCCGGAAGCAGATGCTCGAGTTCGCCGCTGCGAAGGCCGTCCGCCGCGTTCCACTCGGGCAGGATGGCGATGCCGAGATGATGCATCGTTGCCTCCTGCATCGCGTCGGCATCGTCGACTTGGATGGGGCCGTTGATGGATGCGACGTGACGGCCATGCTCGGATTCGAAGGCCCATTGCTGCGCCGGCGTCATGCGCGAATAGACGATGCACTGGTGTGAGCCGAGATCATCCGGTGTCCGCGGCATCGGACGGCCGTGCAGATAGGTGGGTGTCGCGACCAGATAACGCTCCACGGTGCCGAGCCGGCGGGCGACCAGTGTGCTCGCCTCCAGGTTTCCGATCCTCAACGCGAGCTCGATGCCTTCTTCCACCAGATTGACGAAGCGCTCGCTGAAGCGGATGTCGACCCGAACCTCCGGATAATTCCGGACATACTCGGCGATGACCGGCATCATGTAGCGTCGCCCGAACGAAGACGGCACGCCAATCCGGAGCGTGCCGGCGGGACGGGGCGCTGCCTGTTCGACGCTCGATCGCGCCATGTCGAAACTGTCGAGAATCTGCCGCGCGAGATCGTAGATCCGGTGCGCGTCAGCCGTCGGTTTCAGCGTGCGCGTCGTGCGCAAAAACAGCTGCGTGCCGAATTCGCCTTCCAGCATCGCGATGCGCTTGCTGATGGCGGGCTGACCGATGCCGAGCTCCTTGGCCGCAGCCGAGAAGCTGCCGCCCTCGAGGGTGCGAACGAACGCGCGCAGGCAATCGATCCGGTCCATCATTCATTCCGATCCGGAATAAATTATATCCCATTTATTCCGTAGTGTGCAACACAGCGGGCGGCTAGGCTTCCTCGAAACGAACAATCACAGGGGAGGACACGACGGTGGCACGCAACATCGGCATCATCGGCGCCGGAATCGCCGGGCTGCATCTCGCGCTCTACCTGCAGAAGCATGGCGTGGACGCCACTGTCATCACCGACCGGCCGCCTGATGATTATCGCAATATCCGGTTGCTCAACACCGTCGCGCATCACCACGTCACGATCGCGCGCGAGGACTATCTCGGCGTCAATCACTGGACCGATCCGAAGGATCATTATTACTATCACGACCACGTCTTCAACTTCCCGCAGCCGCTGAGCTTTCGCGGTGACTTCTCGAAGCCGAGCCGCGCCGTCGACTATCGGATCTATCTTCCCGCGTTGATGAAGGACTTCGTCAGCCGCGGCGGCAGGATCGAATACCGCCGGATCGAAGAGCGCGACATCCGTCCGCTGGTCGCCCGTTTCGATCTGCTGGTCGTCTCGACCGGCAAGGGGCCGCTGGGCCAGCTCTTCACCTACCGTCCGGAGCACACGCCCTATTCGCAGCCGCAACGGCGACTGTGCGTCGGGCTCTACACCGGCGTGCGGCAGCCCGATCCCATGAACGTCACGCTCTCGGTGTCACCCGGGCACGGCGAGATGATCGTGATTCCGACCGTCACCTTCGGCGGTGTTGCCAACGCGCTGCTGATGGAAAACGTGCCGGGCGGCGACATGGAAGAGCTGGCGACGCTCAGCTACGACGACAACCCGAAGCGCTTTTTGAAGGTGCTGCTGGGCAAGCTGGAGAAGCATCACCCGACGACCTACGATCGGATCGACACGGCGCGCTTCGATCTGGCGCAGCCGCAGGATCTGCTGCAAGGCGGTGTGGTCCCGACGGTGCGCCACACGGTGGTCGAGCTCGACGACGGCAAATGCGCGATCGCGCTCGGCGACGTCCATGCCATTGTCGATCCCATGATGGGCCAGGGCGCCAATATCGCCTCCTATGCTGCCTTCGTGCTCGGCGAAGAAATCGTCCATTCCGACGCGCTCGACGCGCGTCTTTGCGAGAAGATCGATCTGAAGCGGCAGGATCGCGTGCTGGCGGCGTCGCGCTGGACCAACGTGATGCTGCAGCCGCCCACGGAGGCGCTCGGTATGCTGATCGGCGCGATGAGCCAGAATCCCGCGCTGGCAAACGAGTTCACCGAGAATTTCAACTTCCCGGACCGTCAATGGGACCGCATCTCGACACCGCAGCGCATCCAGGCCTGGATCGAACGCATGTCGGCGCCGCCTGAGCCCGTCAGAGCCATTGCGTGACGATCGATGGTGCAACGCTCCTCCACCTCGCGAGCGGAGACTGAGATGCAACGCGCCAATCCGGCGTCGTTCCGCGAAGCCGCGTCGCGCTTTGCGACCGGCGTCGCAGTACTGACTGCGCTGGACGAGCACGGCCGTGTCTGCGGCATGACTGCAAACAGCTTTGTCACTGTAAGCCTGTCGCCGCCGACCGTGCTGGTCTCCATCATGCTCGGCCGGATGCACCGGGCGATCTCCGCGACCGGACGCTATTGCGTCAACGTCCTGCCCGACCATGGCCGCGACCTGTCGCGGCATTTCGCGAGCCAGCCGCACACCGGCGCCAGTCCGGATTACGACATCGTGGACGGCCTGCCACGCCTTCGGGGATGCATCGCCTGGTTCGGCTGCGAGGTGACCCAGCACGTCGACGTCGGCGACCACACGCTGATCATCGCCGAAGTCTCGACCTGCGACCATCGCGACACCACGCCGCTGGTGTTCTTTTCCAGCCGGTATCATCGCGGGGCGGGGGTGCCGGTGGAGAGGTGAGGGGGAGGGCCTTGGTCGCTCTCAGGGAATGCTGTGACCACGGATGTCCGCAACACGCCAGTCTGCATAGTGTATGCGATAGGATAAGCAACGGGGCGAGCGGCGGTAAGCCAGGGAATTTGCGCGCCTGACCCGCTCGGGAAGTGCGGCTCGCATCGGGCGCTTCAGGTTGCTCCACCATGCATCAGACATGCAAGTGTGTTCGATGTGCTCGAAGGCGCATTGGACCGGCAAGCGATGCCATCTGCTCTCTGGCTCGGGCGGCAAAGGAGCGGACGAACTGCTCCGCTGCGGAGTTGGCTCGCAGCCAAGTGAATGCCAGGACTGCCGCCGCCAGCGGCAAGCAAGTGCATCCGCGTACCCGTTGGGGCCCGGCTTCTCTTTCAATTCATATGTCCGCTTCTGGTCCACAGCTTGCCGCGCGCACCCCGCCGCGGACCGCTGTTGCCCGTAGCTGACCTCGAGTAGTTGCTGGAGAGCTTGGCAAAACCGCAAGGCGCCAACTCGCGCCAGCCATTCCGGCTTAGGAGAAAGGGCCAGCCCGTATGGCTGGCCCTTTGAGTATATTACGTAAGCCGTCAGTAACGAGAAGCCGAGGCGGCACCCCAATTGAACCGGTAGTTCAGGCCGCCCTTGATGGTGTGCTCGTCATTGCGGAAGCCGACGGCGGTAACAACACCACCGGCGCTGGTGAAGAGAGCGTTCCGCGTGCCAAAGTCGTAGTACTGGTATTCGACCTTGCCTGACCAGTTCTGGGCGAACATGTATTCGAGACCACCGCCCACGGTGTAGCCGTCGCGACCACCGCCGCTGTTGGTGAATGTGCCGCCGCCGAAGCCGTTCGTAAGGCGGGAGTCGGCCCAGGCGTAGCCGCCTTTGACGTACAGCAGCGCCGGACCCCAAGTGTAGCCGAGGCGACCGGTGACCGAACCGAGCCCACGGTTGACGAAGGCATTGTCATTGGTGTCGAGGAAGCTGTAGTTCGCCTCGATGCCCAGCACCCAGTTCGGTGAGAACTGATGGTCGTAACCGACCTGCACGCCGCCCATGAACACACCATCGTTGCTGCTGGTGCCGGTGAAGCCGGGGGCCAGAATGTTGTTGCTGCCGCCGAATGCGCCGCCGACGTGACCGCCGATGTAAAAGCCGGTCCAGTTGTAGATCGGCGAGGCCTCCATCGGTGGGGCTTTGGTGTAAGGACGCGCGGCCATATCAGCTGCCGATGCTGTACCCGCTAGGGCGGCAAAAGCGACAGTAGCGAGAAGGAACTTTTTCATTTCGAGTCTCTCAGGTTTAAGAACGTGTGCCAAACGCTACCCCACCTCACCGGATTTGCTGTAGCGCGCCAGACACACGTGTCCGATCTGCGTGAGGATCGCTCTGGTCATTTGTTAAAGGGGGAACCGTGTAGACCCGCAACCGGGCGTCTGAGCTACGAGTTCCGCGGTTCCGCCATCGCGAAGTACTGATCATTGTGCATTCCAAAGCTCCGGCACGATCCGGGCTTTTTGTGCCGTTCATACTGGAAGCTCATCAACCGGGGACGTCGCATCTTGGCCCTAGCGGACCTGCCGCGCGCAGCCGGTGCAGGACCGCTTGTGACCCGAAGCAGACGAACTTGGGAAGGTGCACGACCCCCGAACTGCCGAGCCGAGCCGAGTACTGAGCGCAGCGCAACGGCACTCGCGGTGACCTCTTAGCCGGTATTTTTGACCGCTTCAGCCAGTATCTCGTAAAGCTGCTGCTTGCTGAATTGCTTAGGCTGCTGCCTCTCCGCTGCGTTCCGCGACACCTTCTTTGCGACTGGAAGGGCACAAGCTGCCGACGACGTCGCCCTCAGCTTCGGTGTCTGCCTTATCTTGGGCCTTGCCGTGAGCGACTTGTGACCGCGCTTCAGGCCCTGACGGGTCAGCATGCCGCAGACCGCGTTACGACTGCACC
>NZ_JAACFU010000015.1 GCF_029051725.1 Bradyrhizobium sp. CSS354 | reverse complement strand
GGTCGTATGGTGGGGAGGATCTCCGTCATGCCCGGGCTTGTCCCGGGCATCCACGCACTTCTCGCCGGCCCAAGAACGTGGATGGCCGGGACAGGCCCGGCCATGACGAAAATTCAGGTTAGACGAAGCGAGCGCCTGCCGCGGTCTATCTTGACGACGGCTTGTTGGCCGAGGCCTGCGCGTCGAGGTAGCAGGGCTTGTACATGGCCTGGAGCTGCCTGCCCTTCAGAAAGAGCATATGCGGGGTGAGGCCGCCGCGCTGATTGATCCAGCGCTTCACCTGCGAGGGATACATCGCATAGAGCATCTGGGTCGCTTCGGTATTGGTGACGGCGCGGCCGTTGCTGCCGAAATCCCACGCTGCGTGGAAACCCAGTGTCGCGTGCGAGGTCACGCAAATGCGGTCAGGCGGGATGGCGCCGAGGACGATGGTGCAGGCAGAGGCGCAGAGACCGTCGATGATGACGGTATCGCCCGACTGTCGCAGGTCCTGGTATTTGTCGACGTAGGTTCCGATTCGGCCGCCGCGGTCATCCGCGATCCGAACCACTGCCTGAGAAGCGCCCATGCTCGCGATCAGGAGAACCGCCGCAAGCAACCCCGTCAGAAACTTCATTGGCCCCCGCCCCAGTCGAATTCGAATCTGTGTGTCAGGTGGTGATGCCCTGCTAGGGTCTGTCGTAACCGCGGTTTTGTCTAGGCATGCCGGCTCGTTCAAAACAAATTCAAATCCAGTGTTGCGCCGGCGCTGCACTCGGGCGCTCTTTTTCCCGAAGTGGAACAAGTTAACGATGTCTTACGCGCCACACTCTTGATCTCAGTTGCAACCGCCGGCTTCAATCCGGGCAACTACAGGGGGGAACCTGTGGAGGGGGAAACACATGCAGGGGAAAACACATGGCCGAACGGATGACTGAAGAGACTGACGTCATCATTGTCGGCGCCGGACTGTCGGGCCTCGTGGCCGCAACCGAGATTGCGGATGCCGGCAAGCGCGTGATCGTGGTCGACCAGGAGGGCGAGCAGTCGGTCGGCGGCCAGGCGTTCTGGTCGTTCGGCGGATTGTTCCTGGTCGATTCGCCGGAGCAGCGCCGGCTCGGCATCAAGGACTCCTACGACCTCGCGATGCAGGACTGGCTCGGCACCGCCGGCTTCGACCGTGACGAGGATTTCTGGCCGCGCCAATGGGCCGAGGCCTATGTGGCGTTCGCGGCCGGCGAGAAGCGCGCCTGGCTGCGCGCGATGGGCCATCGCATCTTTCCCGTGGTCGGATGGGCCGAGCGCGGCGGCTATGACGCCATGGGCCACGGCAATTCAGTGCCGCGCTTTCATGTCACCTGGGGCACCGGGCCCGGCATCGTCGAGCCGTTCGAGCGCCGCGCGCGCGAGGCCGTCAAAAGCGGTCGGCTGACCTTTCGGTTCCGCCATCGCGTCGATGCGCTCTCGATCACCAACGGCACGGTGGATGGCGTCGGCGGCGCCATTCTCGCCCCCGACAATGTCGAGCGCGGCAAGAGTTCATCGCGCAACGTCGTCGGCGAGTTTGCGTTGAAGGCGCAAGCCGTGATCGTCGCCTCGGGCGGCATTGGCGGCAATCACGAGCTGGTCCGGCAGAACTGGCCGAAGCGGCTCGGCGAGCCGCCGAAATTCATGATCTCCGGCGTGCCCGAGCATGTCGACGGCCGCATGATCGGCATCACCGAGACATCAGGCGCGCGGCTGATCAACCGCGACCGCATGTGGCATTATGTCGAAGGCATCCAGAACTGGTCACCGATCTGGCCGCGCCACGGCATCCGCATCCTGCCCGGCCCCTCCTCGATGTGGTTCGACGCCACCGGCACGCGCTTGCCGGCGCCGTTGTTTCCCGGCTCCGACACCCTCGGCCAGCTCCAATACATCATGTCCACCGGCTACGAATATTCCTGGTTCATCCTGACCCAGAGCATCATCAAGAAGGAGTTCGCGCTGTCGGGCTCGGAGCAGAATCCCGATCTCACCGGCAAAAGCTGGCGCATGACGATCAAGCGCGCCACCAACAAGGGCGCGCCGGCGCCGGTGGAAGCGTTCAAAAGCCATGGTGTCGACTTCATCGTGCGCGACAAGATCGAGGATCTCGTTGCGGCCATGAACAAGCTGGTCGGCAGCGACCTCCTCAAGCTCGAGCACATTAAGATGCAGATCGAGGCGCGCGACCGTGAAATCACGAACCCTTACGTCAAGGATGCGCAGGTGATGAACATCCACAATGCGCGGCGCTATATCGGCGACAGGCTGATCCGCACCGCCTCCCCTCACCGCATCCTCGATCCCGCGCAAGGGCCGCTGATCGCGGTCAAGCTCAACATTCTCACCCGCAAGACGCTGGGCGGTTTCGAGACAGACCTCTCTTCGCGTGTGTTCGGCGATGAGGGCAGCGTCATCCCCGGCCTCTATGCAGTGGGCGAAGCCGCCGGCTTCGGCGGCGGTGGCGTGCACGGCTATCGCTCGCTGGAAGGCACGTTCCTCGGCGGCTGCCTGTTCTCGGGCCGCAATGCGGGCCGCGCCGCGGCGCAGGCCGTGGGCTAGACCATGCGGGGGCGGATGCGCATCGCGGCGTTTGTTGCGGCATTGGCCGCCGCCCCGGCTGCGTCCGCCGATACGATCGACATCGACGGCGTGAAGCGGTCCTACGCTGTGCAATTGCCGGCAAAGCGGCTCGTGCCGCTCGTGGTCGTGCTGCATGGCAAGACCCAGCGCGGCGCCGACATGATGACGCGGACGGCGTGGCCGCAAGTCGCAAAGCGCGAAGGGTTCGCCGTGGTCTTTCCTGATGGCCTCAACCACGCATGGGCCGATGCGAGGACCAAGGCGGGACCGGCGCTCCGTGGCCCGCCCGCGGGCACCGACGACGTCGCCTTCATCGCAAAACTCGTCGAGAAGCTGGTGGCGAACGGCACCGCCGATCCTCGCCGCGTCTATGTCACCGGCATCTCCAATGGCGGCGCCATGGCGATGACACTGGTCTGCGCCCGCGCCGATCTGTTTGCTGCCGGCGCGAGCGTGAGCATGAACCTCACCGATGAGGCCGCGGTCACCTGCCATCCGTCGCGGCCGCTGCCGATGCTGCTGATGAACGGCACGGCCGATCCACTGGTCCCCTACGAGGGCGGCCGCGGATCGAGCTATTATGCCGCAGACGGTTTCTGGTCCACCGACGAGACGCTTGCGTTCTGGCGCAAGCTCAACGGCTGCGAGACCGACAATTCCGAAATGACCGATCTGCCCGACAGGGCGCCCACAGACCAGTCCACGGTGACACGGATCTCCTCGCGCTGCCCTGAGGGACACGACGTCGTGCTTTATCGCATCAATCAAGGCGGTCACCGCATGCCCGGATTTTCTCCGGATGCCCGCTTCCCAAAGGTCGCCGCCAGTTTGCTCGGATCGCAGAACGGCGACATCGACGCCGCCGAGACGATCTGGACATTCTTCGGTCAGTTTCCTTGAAATGCGACGCATGCATGGCCGACGACGCATGCGTGCCTGGCAACGCATGCGTGCCTGGGGTGGCACGGGACAAGCCGCTGCGCTAGACAGGGCCGCCATTCAAAGGAGACCCCCAATGAGCATTCAGCGTCTTGAAACCGGCCCGCGCATGAGCCAGGTCGTGGTGCACGGCAACACCGTCTATCTCGCCGGTGTCGTCGCCAACAACGCCGCCGGCGAAAGCGTGACGAAGCAGACCCAGGACATCCTGGCGACCATCGACAGCCATCTCGCCAAGGCCGGCACCGACAAGTCGAAACTTCTCTCGGCGACGATCTACATCACCGACATGAAGACGTTTGGCGAGATGAACGCGGTGTGGGACGCCTGGGTCTCGCCCGGCAACACGCCGGCACGCGCCACCGTCGAAGCCAAGCTCGCGGCAGCACAATACACCGTCGAAATCATGGTCACGGCGGCGAAGTAACTGCGGAAAATTCACGCGCGCTGATGACCTCAGAGGTAATCGATCAGCGCGCGTGAACCTTCGATAGTCAGGTCAGCCGAACGACACGGCGCCATCGAAGGAGACGACAATGACCGACCCGATCACCATCGCCCGCCGCTACATCGATCTCTGGAACGAACGTGCAGCCGGCCGCCGGCGCGAACTGCTGAGCCAGAACTGGACAGCGGATGCGAGCTATGTCGATCCCCTGATGAAGGGTGACGGCCATGACGGCGTCGACGCGCTGATCGCAGGCGTGCAGCAACGCTTCCCCGACTTCAAGTTTAAGTTGATCGGCGAGCCCAACGGCTACGGCGACCATGTCCGCTTCAGTTGGGGTCTTGGTCCTGATGCCATCGACAGCCCGATCAAGGGGACGGATTTCGCCGTGCTGAAGGACGGCCGCATCAGGAGCATCACGGGATTTCTGGACCAGGTGCCCGCGGGCGCGTGAGGCCGCGCTGATCGTTTGCTAGGCCCTCTCCCCTTGTCAGGGAGAGGGCGAGTTTTCGCTCGTCGCACAAGCGCTAGTTATTCGCGCTCGCGGAATCGTCCATCGCCTTGAAGGCTTCCTCAAGCTGCAGCGAGATCGGCACGTTCAGCCGTTCGCCGGTCGGAAGCCGTGCGGTGAACCATTTGTTGTAGAGCGGAACGAGGTCGTGGTTGGAGCCAAGCTTGCGGAAAGTGCGGTCGACCACGGCCGCCAGTTGCGGCTCGCCCTTGCGGAACATGATGCCATAGGGATCGTAGGACAGGTAATCGCCGGTGACGCGGAATTTGTCCTGTGCCTTGTGGCGCACGATCAGGCTGGACAGCAGGATATCGTCGGTCGCGAACGCGTCGGCCTTGCCGTCGACGAGCATCTGGTACGACTGCTCGTGATCTGCACCGACAACGATGGTCAGTCCCAGCGAGGACTTCTTGTCGGCCGCCTGGATCGCCTGCTCGTTGGTGGTGCCCTTCGTCACCACGATAGTCTTACCCTTCAGATCAGTCAGTGACTGGACGCTGGACGCCTTCGGCACCATCAGCTTGGTGCCGGCGACGAACATCAGCGGCGAGAAGGCAACGCGCTTGCCGCGCTCGGCATTGGCCGTGGTCGAGCCGCATTCCAGGTCGATCTTGTTTTGAAGCACGGCGTCGATGCGGTCATCCGAGGTGACCTTGACGTAGGCAATCTTCAGATTGGGATCGTCGACCTCGACGCCGATCTCCTCGACGATAGCCTCGCAGAGTTCGAGGCTGTAGCCGATCGGTCGGTTGGCCTGGTCGAGGAAAGAAAACGGCGGCGAGCTCTCGCGATAGCCGAGCCGCACGGTGTGCGCGATCTTGATCGCTGACAGCGTCGGGCTAAGCCCTTCGCTGCCACCGGTCTGGGCGGAGGCACCCGTGGCCAGCAGGCACGCTGCCAGCAACAGGCCGCCCGATATCGCCATTGAAAGGCGCATGATGCACTCCGATCAATGGCCGGCCATCGCGGGCACTTCGCCGGGGATCATGTCCCCCGGCACGGCATCGCCCGGTCCAAGCTCGTGCTCGGGCCCGAGCTCGCCTTCCCACTTGGCCACGACCGAGGTCGCGAGCGTGTTGCCGATCACGTTGGTAGCGCTGCGGCCCATGTCGAGGAAGGTGTCGATGCCCATGATCATCAACAGCCCCGCCTCGGGGATGCCGAACTGCGACAGCGTCGAGGCTATGACCACGAGGGAGGCGCGCGGGACGCCCGCAACGCCCTTCGAGGTGATCATCAGGGTCGCCAGCATCGCGAGTTGGGTGCCGAGCGGCATGTCGATGTGATAGCTCTGCGCGATGAAAACGCTCGCGAAGGTGCAGTACATCATCGTGCCGTCGAGATTGAAGGAATAGCCGAGCGGCAGCACGAAGCTCGATATCCGCGACGAGGCGCCGAACTTGTTCAGCCCCTCCAGCGTCTTCGGATAGGCCGCTTCGGAGCTCGCGGTGGAGAACGCGATCATCAGCGGCTCGCGGATCAGCTTCAGCAGATGGGCGTAGCGCGGCCCGATCACGATGAAGCCCACGACCACCAGGATGCCCCACAGGATCGCGAGCGAGAGATAGAAGCCGCCCATGAAGACGATGAGCTTCCAGAGCACCAGCAGGCCGTTCTTGGCAACCGTCGCGGTGATGGCGGCCCAGACAGCGAAGGGCGCGAACAGCATCACATAGCCGGTGACCTTGAGCATGATGTGGCCGATATCGTCGATCAGCGCCAGGATCGGCTTGGAGCGCTCGGGCATCGAGCCCATCGCCACCGAGAAGAACACGGCGAAGATCACGATCTGCAGGATCTCGTTCTGCGCCATCGCATCCGCGATCGAGGTCGGGATCAGATGGGTCAGGAATTTTTCGATCGAGAAGGCTGAAACCGGCAGGCCGGTCGACTGCGCCTTGTCAGGCAGCGTACCGGGGAAATTCGCGCCGGGCTGGAGCAGATTGACCATCACGAGGCCGAGCATCAGCGAGACGAAAGAGGCGCTGACGAACCAGCCCATGGTCTTGGCGAAGATGCGGCCGAGCTTGGAGCCCGAGCCCATATGAGCAATGCCGCCGACCAGGGTCGCAAACACCAGCGGCGCGATGATCATCTTGATCAGGCGCAGGAAAATCACGGCGATCAGGTTGATGGACGAGGCCCAGTCGCCCCGCGTGTCGGGCAGGAAATTGTAGATCGCCGCGCCCATGATGATGCCGAGCACCATCGCCACCAGAATGAATTGCGTAAACCTGTTCGACATTGAACACCCCCGCTACACCGACCGCTTCATGATGTCGCAGATATGAAGACTGCGCAACACGCTTGGCGTGCGATCGCCGGGGCGGATGTTCCCGTTGCGAAGCTGGCGCCCGCGATCTAGCTTCATGCAGCGCACAACGAATGCGGCTTGCACGTTTTTCTTGCGGCAGCTGCATCAATAATCGTCAAACGACCTAGGGGAAACATCATGAGCGGCAGCGTCAATCGTCAGATTCTTCTGGTGGAAAAGCCCAGCGGCAAGCTCGGCCCCGAGCACTTCAAGATGGTCGAAGGTGCGATGCCTGAGCCGAAGGACGGCGAGGCCTTGCTGCGCGTTCGATACATCTCGCTCGACGCCGCCAACCGCGCCTGGATGCACGGCGCGACCTATCGTTCAGCAGTCGAAGCCAACAGCGTGATGGCCGGCGGCGCCATCGCCGAGGTCATCAGTTCGAAGGCGCCGGGGCTTGCGCCGGGCGACATCGTGTTCGGCGACACCGGCTGGCAGGAGTTGGCGGCAGTGCCCGCCAAGCACCTCACCAAGATGCCGAAGCTCGAGCCGATGACGCATCTGCTCAGCGTTTTCGGCATCGCCGGCCTCACCGCCTATTTCGGCCTGCTGGAGATCGGCAAGCCCAAGGAGGGCGAGACGGTCGTGGTCTCCGCGGCCGCGGGCTCGGTCGGCTCGATCGTCGGGCAGATCGCAAAGATCAAAGGATGCCGCGTCATCGGCATCGCCGGCGGCGCCGACAAGTGCAATTGGCTGACCTCCGAACTCGGCTTCGATGCCGCCGTCGACTACAAGGACGGCGCGGTATTCAAGGCGTTGCGCGCGGCGGCGCCGAAGGGCATCGACGTCTATTTCGACAATGTCGGCGGCGACATTCTCGAAGCCTGCCTGCCGCAGATGAACAATTACGGCCGCATCGCCTGCTGCGGCGCGATCTCGCAATATGACGGCGCGCCGTCGGCACACGGCCCGCGCGGCGTGCCCGGCCTGATCGTGGTGAAGCGGCTCGTCATGCAGGGCTTCATCGTGATGGACTACATGAAGGAAAGCCAGCGTGCGCTCGCCGACCTCCAGGCCTGGGTCACATCCGGCAAGCTGAAGGTGCAGGAGGACATCATCGACGGCATCGAGAACACGCCGAAGGCGCTGATCGGATTGCTCGCGGGCGAGAACCGCGGCAAGCGCATGGTCAAGCTCTGACGACGTAGTTACGTCGCAATTTCGCGGGCATATTTACTTGCGGTGGCAGCCAAAGCGGCCAAAGATATCGCTCGCGAGGCATCACTCGCGATGATTGCGTTTGCATCAGATTTGTAAAACTTCGGCGTTACCGACAGGGCAGGAATTCACTCAGATGTTCAACACGTTGAAACATGCGTCGGCACGCGGGGCGTTGCTGGCGGCGGCTCTCTTCGCAACTGCAGCAGGCGCATTCGCGCAAGCACCGACCGAGGCGCAGAAGAACGCGATCCGCTCCGCATGCCGCTCGGACTTCATGGCGCACTGCGCGAGCGTCACGCCCGGCGGCGTGGAAGCCTATCAATGCCTGCAGAAGAACATGTCCGGCCTGTCCTCGGGATGCCAAACCGCGGTTCGCGCCGTCGAGCCTGCTGCGGCGCCGAAGCCCGAAGCTGCGCCAAAGACCGAGGCTGCACCCAAGGCGGCTGCACCCAAGGCGGAGTCCGCGCCTGCCGCGCCGAAGGCTGAAACCGCTCCCGCCGCAAAGCCGACCGCCGCAGCCGCGCCCAAGGCCGCTGCAGCCCCCACTGCAGCGAAACAGCCGAGCAGCGCGCAGGTCGCTGCCGTCAAGAGCGCGTGCCGCGCCGATTATCCCAAGGTGTGTGCCAGCGTGCCGCCGGGCGGCGCGCCCGCACTCGAATGCCTGGATAAGAACAAGGCAAAGGTTTCGCCGGCCTGCGAGAAGGCCGTGAGCGCCGCGGCAGGCGGCGGTGGCGCGGCAGCAACGGCGGCACCTGCGGGCGCTGCTCCTGCGGCGGCAACCGCACCGGCAGCCGCGCCTGCCGTGATCGTGCTGCGCCCGCTGCGGCCGCGCGAAGAGCTGTTCATCGTCCAGTCCGCATGTCGCGAGGATGTCCGCACGCTATGCGGCGGCGTGGCGCCAGGTGGCGGTCGGATCATCCAATGCGTTGCCAACAATGCCGCTTCGCTGTCGCCCGCCTGCAAAGACGTGCTGGCGCCGTTTGCTGCACGCTAGAGAAGCGAGCCATCCGGCGGTCTGCTGCACCGTGCTCGTAAATGGTGTCTGGGTGAAGCGCTGCGTCTGACGTGCGGATGGCCAAGCTGGCGCGGTTTGGCTATGCTTCGCACGCCACTGCTTCGGACACGCGCCAGACGCGCGTCCGGGCACGAGCTTCGGCGTGCCGCGCGCTTTGCCGATAATTCCGCTGGCGCGGGAAGCCGGAGCACATTAGTCTACCCCTAGATAGTAAGTATACTGTCAATCAGGGAGGACAGACGTTGCGGATCGCCGTGATTGGCGGGGGGCCCGGTGGGCTCTACTTCGCCTATCTCTGGAAGAAGCGTCACCCCGAGGATCAGGTCGACCTGTTCGAACAGAACCCGGCCGACGCGACCTGGGGCTTTGGCGTGGTGTTTTCTGACCAGGCGCTCGAATTCCTGCGTGCCGACGACCCCGAGACGGTCGACGCGATCGCGCCGCACATGGAGAGCTGGGAGAACATCACGCTGAACCTGAGCGGCGACAGCGTCGCCATCGACGGCGTCGGCTTCTCCTCGATCGGCCGGCTCGAGCTCTTGCGATTCCTGCAGCAGCGCGCGCTCGATGCCGGCGTCACCCCGCGCTTCGACACGCCGATTCATGCGATCGATCAGCTCAACGGCCACGATCTGATTGTCGCCGCCGACGGGCTGAACTCGCTGGTGCGCCGCGCCTTCGAGGGCGATTTCGGCACCTCGCTGTCTTACTCCTCCAACAAGTTCGTCTGGTACGGCACCTCGAAGCGCTTCGACACGCTGTCGCAGACCTTCGTGAAGACCGACCGCGGCGCCTTCAACGCCCATCACTACCGCTATTCGCCGACCATGAGCACGTTCCTGGTCGAATGCGATCACGCGACCTGGCAGGCTTACGGTTTCGCCTACAAGGACGTGGAGCAGTCCAAGGGTGTCTGCGAGGAGGTGTTCGCCGACACGCTCGGCGGCCGCTCGCTGGTCTCCAACAAATCGGTCTGGCGCAACTTCCCCTGGGTCTGGAACGAGCACTGGTCGTTCAAGAACATGGTGCTGCTCGGCGACGCGCTGCACTCGGCGCATTTCTCGATCGGCTCGGGCACGCGGCTCGCGATCGAGGACGCCATTGCGCTGGTCAAGGCGCTGGAATCGGATGCCCATCTCTCGACCGCGCTGCATCGCTACCAGGCCGCACGAAAACCGGTGGTGCAGAAGCTCGTCAACGCCGCGCGGACCAGCGCTTTCTGGTACGAGCACTTTGCCCAGCACATGCAGCAGGGCCTGATGGACTTTGCCTACAGCTACATCACCCGTTCAGGCCGCATCGACGACTCCCGCCTGCGCGCGATGTCGCCGGCCTTCATGGCGCGCTACGAAGCCGCCAAAAACGGTGGGGACGAGGCATGAGCGGGCCGATCAACGACCAGGTGCCCGCCGACTGCGCGGGCGCGCGCGAGATCGGCTTTTCCGTTCCGCAGGTCTACAATGCCAGCCGCGTGCTGTTCGACAATCTCGCGAGAGGATGCGGCGACAAGCTCGCACTCATTGGCCCCGCGGGGACGCGCACCTACGTGGAGCTCTGCGCGGACGCCTGCCGCTGGGGCAACGGCTTTGCGTCACTGGGCCTCAAGCGCGGCGATCGCGTGCTGCTGTTCCTCGACGATACCCCGGCCTATCCCGCCGCGTTCTTCGGCGCGGTGCGCGCCGGCTTCGTGCCGTTGCTGATCAACACGCTGACACCGCCTGATCTGCTGCAATTCTATCTCGCGGATTCCGGCGCTTCTGTTGCGGTAGCGGACGCCGAGTTCTGTGCACGTTTCAACGCCGAGGCCTGCAAGGACACGGCCCTGCACACCCTGGTCGTGGTCAACGGCGCTGTGGGCGATCACGCCGCGTCGAACGCCGTTTCTGCCGCCGGCTGGCTCCCGCAACATCCGGCCGAACTCGCGGAAGCCAACACGCATCGCAACGAGATGGCGTTCTGGATGTACTCGTCCGGATCGACCGGCCGGCCCAAGGGCATCGTGCATCTCCAGCACGACATGGCCTACAGCGAGCTCGCCTTCGCCCGGAACGTGCTGAAGCTGGCGCCCGGCGACATCTGCTTCTCGGTGCCGAAAATCTTCTTCGCCTATGGCTTCGGCAACGCGATCACCTTCCCGTTCTCGGCGGGCGCGACGACGCTGCTGTTGCCGGGCCAGCCGAAGCCCGCGGCGATCTTCACGGCGATCGAGCAGTACAAGCCGACAGTCTTCTTCGGGCTGCCGACGCTTTATACGTCGCTGACGAAAGCCGAGGGTGCCGACAGGACCGACTTCTCGTCACTGCGCATGGCGCTCTCGGCCGCAGAGGTGCTCTCGGCCGACGTCTTCAACTCCTGGAAGACGCTCACCGGTCTCGAGATCGTCGAAGGCCTCGGCTCGACCGAGGTGCTGCACATCTATCTCTCCAACCGTCCCGAGCGGAAGAAGCTCGGCGCCGCCGGCCTGCGCGTGCCCGGCTACGAGGTCGCGCTGCGCGACAAGGACGGCCGCGATGTCGCCGACGACGAGGAAGGCATCTTGTGGGTGCGCGGCGATTCCAACACGCCGCTATACTGGAACCGGCCGGACAAATCCGCCGAGACCATCCGCGAAGGCGGCTGGATCTACACCGGCGACCGCTTCGTCCGCGATGCCGACGGCTTTCACTTCTTCCGCGGCCGCGCCGACGATCTCATCAAGATCTCAGGCCAGTGGGTCTATCCGCTCGAGGTCGAGCTGTGCCTCGCCGACCATCCCGACATCCGCGAATGCGCGGTGTTCGCCGCCGAGCTGCCGGACCGGCGCATGACCCTGAAGGCGGTCGTGGTGATGAACAGCCGCGCCGCCGATCAAAGCGAAGCGACCCGCCGGCTGCAGGATTACGTGAAGGGCAAGCTGCTTCCCTACAAATATCCGCGCGAGGTGATCTTCATCGACGAGTTGCCGAAGACCGGCACAGGGAAGATCGACCGGCAGGCGCTGCTGCGGATGTGAGGGCAACAGCGCAGCTTCATATTCGCTGTCGTCCCGGCGAAGGCCGGGACCCATAACCACCGAGTTTGGTTTGGCGAAGATAGGCAATGACCTTCTCGCGCTATCACAGGTGCCTCGGCGTATGGGTCGCGGCCTTCGCCGGGACGACACCGAGGATGAGGCGCCGCTATCGTCACAAACTCGCGCTCACCCCGCCTTCCCCATATGCTCCAGCGCGTCCTCCGCCCGGAGCGGCACCCGCGACGCCTCGTTGTTGAGATCGACGAGCTGCACCAGGAGCCCCATCAGCGCCTTGCGATCCGCCGGCTTGAGCGGCTCCAGCATCCGCGCCTGGGCGCGTTCGACGGCGGGAATGATGTCACGCAGGATCGCCGCGCCTGATTTTGTCAAATAGAGCAGCTTGATCCGCTTGTCTTCCGGCGCCGGCCTGCGCTCGACGAAATCCTTGGCCTGAAGCCGCTCGATTACGCTGCCGAGCGTGGAGCGGTCGAAGGCGATCACCGCGGACAGCCGCGTCGCGTCGATGCCGGGATGGGTGTGGATCGCGATCAGAGCCGCGTATTGCACCGGCGTGAGGTCGAACGCCTTGCATTCCTCCATGAAGATCGAGACCGCGATCTGCTGCATGCGCCGGAACAGATAGCCCGGCGCGGCATAGACCGCGTTGATCGTGATCGGAGGCGGCTTACTCGGCATCGGGCTGCTTCTCCGGCGCGGCGTCGACGAACCCCGGCAACGCCTTGGCCGCAGCTTCCGCCCCGAGCAGACGCGGATAGGCGGAGACATCGACGCCGAAGCGGCGGGCATTGGCGAGTTGCGGCACCAGGCAGAGATCGGCAAGCGTCGGTGCATCACCGAAGCAGAACGGGCCCGGCTCGTCCCTGATCAGCGTCTCGCAGGCCGCGAGCCCCTCGCGGTTGACCCAGGCCGCCCAGTCCTGAACCTTGTCCTCGGCAAGGCCAAGCTCGCGCAGCCGCGCCAGCACCTTCAGATTCTGCACGGGGTGAGTGTCGCAGGCGATCGCCAGCGCGAACGCCCTCACCTTGGCGCGCTGCAAACTATCCTTCGGCAGCAGCGGCGGGTTAGGATGGGTTTCGTCGAGCCATTCGATGATGGCGACCGACTGGGTCAGCACTGCGCCCGCATCGTCCTCCAGCGCGGGCACCAGGCCCTGCGGATTGATGGCGAGATAGGCGGGCGCGCATTGCTCGCCTTTGCGAAGGTGATGCGGCAGGTGCTCGGCACCGAGGCCCTTGAGGTTCAGCGCGATCCGTACCCGGTAGGCGGCGCTGGAGCGGAAATAACCGTGCAGCTTCATCGGAACCTCCCTTTTATCTGTCATTCCGGGGCGCGCGAAGGGCGAACCCGGAATCTCGAGATTCCGGGTTCGATGCTAACGCATCGCCCCGGAAAGACGACCTGGACTGTCATTCGACACGTTGACGCTACCTAGATCGTAAGTATACTGTCAATTAACAAAACGATGGGAGCCGCACCATGGAAGCCGTGACCAAGACGCCGGAACGCGAGGCGTTCTACAAGAAGATCGACGGCGAGAATCTCACCGCGCTGTGGACGGTCATGAGCGATTTGATCACGCCGGAGCCGAAGAGCGCCTGCCGGCCGCATCTGTGGAAGTTCGACATCATCCGCGACTACATGACCGAAGCCGGCAAGCTGATCACGGCGAAAGAAGCCGAGCGGCGCGTGCTGGTGCTGGAAAATCCAGGCCTGCGCGGGCAGTCGAAAATCACCACGTCGCTCTATGCCGGCGTGCAGATGGTGGTGCCCGGCGACGTCGCGCCCGCCCACCGGCACAGCCAATCGGCGCTGCGCTTCGTGCTCGAAGGCAAGGGCGCCCACACCGCGGTCGACGGCGAGCGCACCGCGATGGAGCCCGGCGACTTCATCATCACGCCGTCGATGACCTGGCACGATCATTCCAACGAGACCGACCAGCCGATGTTCTGGCTCGACGGTCTCGACATTCCGCTGGTGCAGTTCTTCGACTGCTCCTTCGCGGAAGGCTCCAACGAGGACCAGCAGAAGATTACAAGGCCCGCCGGCGACAGCTTCGCGCGCTACGGCCACAATCTGCTACCGGTCGACGTGAAGCGGAGCTCGAAGACCTCGCCGATCTTCAGCTACCCCTATGCCTACACGCGCGAGGCACTGGAGAAAGCCCGCGCGAGCCAGGAGTGGGACGCATGTCACGGGCTGAAGCTGAAATTCAGCAACCCCGAGACCGGCGACTTTGCGATGCCGACCATCGGCACGTTCATCCAGTTGCTGCCGAAGGGCTTCAAGACCGCACGCTATCGCGCGACGGACGCGACGGTGTTCTGTCCGATCGAAGGCCACGGCCGTACCCGCATCGGGGAATCGACCTTCGAATGGGGCCCGCGCGACCTGTTCGTGGTGCCGAGCTGGCAATGGGTCACGCACGAGGCGGACATGGATGCGGTGCTGTTCAGCTTCTCGGATCGCCCCGTGCAGCAGAAGCTGGATCTGTTCCGCGAGGATCGCGGGAATGCGTGAGCCCAGACTATTAGCGCACTCTCCGCCGTCGTCCCGGCGAAGGCCGGGACCCATAACCACAGGGAGATGTTTGGCGAAGACTCTTAGTTGTTCTTCGGTACGAACACCGCGCTCCCTCGATAGATCACGCGGTATGGGTCCCGGCCTTCGCCGGGACGACGGCGGGGTAAGCCTCACCGCCAGTGCAACAGCCGTATCTCCAGCCAGTTGATCACCTTCCCCACGATCAACCCGAACACCGACAGAATTACCACGCCCGCGAGCAGTTGATCCGTCTGCATCAAATTGCCGGCCTGCAGCACGAACGCCCCGATACCGTATTGCGCGCCGATCATCTCGGCGCTGACGACGAGCAGCAGCGCCACCGACGACGTGATGCGGAAGCCGGCGAGGATCGCGGGCAGCGCGCCCGGCCACACCACCTTGCGGACGATGGTGGCGAACGGCACATTGAAGCTCTGCGCCATGCGGATGAGATTGCGCGGCACCGCGTCGACGCCGCTATAGACCGAGATCGCTGTCGAGAAGAACACCCCGAGCGCAATGGTCGCGATCTTCGGCTCTTCACCGATGCCGAGCCAGAGGATCAACAGCGGCAGCAACGCGATCTTCGGAATCGGGAACAGCGCCGAGATGAAGGTGATGCCGACGCTGCGCGCCAGCCGCGACAGGCCGATGGCAAAGCCAACCGCGACACCGGCCGCCGTGCCGAGCAGCCAGCCGACACCGATACGCAGGAGTGACGCGGAGAGGTGCTGCCACAGCGCGCCCGAGATCGCGAGCTGGTAAATCGCACGCGCGATCGCCGAGGGCGGCGGCAGGAACAGCGGATTGACCAGGCCGGTGCTGCCGGCGGCCTGCCAGATCGCAATGACCAGCGCGAGTGCGATCCAGCCGCCGAAACGGCTGCTCCCCGGCACGAAGCCGGCGCCACGAAAGCGGACGCGCCGGACCGCTTCATCCTTCGCAGATGTTCCCGCCGGAGCGCGATCAAGCATGCTGAACCTCGCGCTCGGCGTCGATCGCCTCGTTGCGGATCAGCGACCAGATCTGGTTCTGCAGCGCGAGCAGCTTTTCACGGGCTGCAATGTCACCGCGCTCAGTGCGCGTCATCGGCACGCTCACGACTTCGCGAATGCGGCCAGGACGCCGCGACAGCACCACGATGCGATCGGCAAGCCGCGCCGCCTCTTCGAGATTATGCGTGACATAGACCGCGCCCATGCCGCCATCGGCGAGCAGCCGGACGAAATCCTCCATCAGCAGTTCGCGGGTCTGCGAATCCAGCGCCGACAACGGCTCGTCCATCAGGAGAATGGCCGGCCTGACCGCGAGCGCCCGCGAAATGCCGACGCGCTGGCGCATGCCGCCGGAAAGCTGCTTTGGATAGGTCTTGCGAAAATCGGTCAGGCCGGTGCGGCGCAAGGCATCGTCGACCAGCGCGCGGCGCTGCACGGCCGAGAGCTGGGTGTGCAGCAGCGGGAATTCAACGTTCTCCTCGACATTGGCCCAGGGCAACAGCGCAAAGTCCTGGAACACGAAGGTGAGCGGATTGAGGCTGTCCGCCGGCGGCGATCCACGCAGCTCGGGCGCGCCCGAGGTCGGCAGCAACAGGCCACCGAGGATCGACAGCAACGTGCTCTTGCCGCATCCCGAGGGCCCCACGATCGCCACCACCTCGCCCGCGCCGACGGTGAACGAGACGTCGTCGAGCACGGCGAGTTCGCCGAAGCGATGGGTAATGTGGTTGGCGATCAGGTCCATTCTGTCTCGTCTATCCTGTTCTCCGTCGTTCCGGGATGGTCCGAAGGACCAGACCCGGAACCTCGAGATTCTCAGGTGCACAAGTGCGCACCGTAGTTCTCGCTTCGCGAGCCCCGGAATGACGAAGGGTCAATCCGCCTTCACGAATTCCTTTGCGATGATCGCATTCGCGTCGAAGCCCTTGTCGGCAAAACCCTGCTCCTGGAGCCATTTGATCTGGTTGTCGACGTTCTTCACATCCAGCTTGCCGTCGGGATCGATATAGGCGCAGTTGCCCACCACCTGCTCGACCGGGAGGTTGGTATATTTGGCGATGATCTCCAGCAGCGGCTTTGTCTTGTCATTGATCGGCGCGACACCGTCCTTCATCGCGGCAAGGATGATGTCGTGATATTCGCGGTCGGCCTTTGCCAAAGCGCCGAGCAGCTTCGTCACCAGCACCTTATTGGTCAGCGTCTTCGGCGAGGCGAACACCGCGCCCAATTGCCAGGGTGTCTCGTCGCCGACCCAGCCGAGGAACTTCGCACCACCGTCGTCCATCAGCTTTCGCGCGGTGGAGATCGGCAGCAGCGCTGCATCCACCGTCTCGCCCTTCAGCGCGGCCGCCGCATTCGACAGCGATTGCAGCGGCACGATCTTCACGTCGGCGAGCTTGAAGCCGTATTTGTCGGCAAGCAGGCCGAGCGAATAGTGAAAGGAGGAGCCGACCTGCGTCATCGCCACGCGCTTGCCCGCGAGGTCCTTCGGCGTCTTCAACCCGGCGGCATAAGCGCTATTGCTGGCGAAATAGCCGATCAGGGGATAGCCGGCCTTCTCGCGGCTCATGCCACCGATCACCTTGAGCACGCCCTTGCCGGCGAGATTGTAAAGACCGGCAGTAAAGGCGGTGACGCCGAAATCGACATCGCCCGAAGTCGTCGCCACCGCGATCGGCTGCGCCGCATCGAAGAATTTCAGCTCGACGTCGAGGCCGGCCTCGCGGAAATAGCCCTTGTCCTGCGCGATGAAGACGGGCGCGGAGGAGGATAGCCTGAGCACGCCGATCCTGGCCTTCAGCGCGTCCTCGGCTCGGGCCGTGCCCATCGCTGTGATCGTCATCAGGCCAGCTAGCGCGAGCCGCACAATCCCGATCATTTCGTTTCCTCCGGCGTCGTTATCATGCAGTCGTTACAGGCCCTCGGGCACGGGCTGGTCCCGTCCGATGAAGGCGCCCTGTTGTTTCAACGTTTCCTGCAATTTTTCAATGGGGATATCGCGTGGAATGCGGTTTCCGGAGAGCGCCAGCGCGGCGGCGGAACCTGCCGCCTCCCCCATCACGAAACAGGCACCGGAGACCCGGGCCGCCGACTGGCCCTCATGGGTCATCGAGGCGCAGCGGCCCGCGACCAGCAGATTGTCGACGCCTTCGGGCACCAACATGCGGTAAGGCAGCTCGTTATAGCCGCGCGATTCCGGGATCGGGGGGAAGGTGAACACGACGTCGCCGGGGACATGGGCCTCGATCGGCCAGCCATTGACCCCGATGGAATCCTCGAACGAGGCGCAGCCGAGCACGTCCTCGCCGCTGAGCTGGTAGCCGCCCGTGATGCGGCGGGTCTCGCGGATGCCGAGCTGCGGCGGCAGGTCGACGATGTAGGACTTTTCAAAGCCCGGCACGGTGCGCAGGAATTCGAACGCGGCGAGCGCCTGCTTGCGACCCTCGATCTCGCCGCGGGTGAGGTCGTCAGGCTCGATGCCGTTGATGGCATGGCCGTCCTCGCGCGCCACTTGCGTGAAGTTCACGCGCCATTCGATGCCGGATTTCTGCGGCCGCACGATCGCGCTCTTGCGCGGGAATGTGTGGGTGCCGGCGGCGATGGCTTGCTCCATCAATTGCGGGATGGTGCGCCAGGCCTCGCCCGCCTTCGCCGGATCGATGCCGTTGAGACGGAGCATCATCGAGGGATACATCGGATGGCCGTGCTCGTCGCCGAATTCGAACGGCACGCCGGCCCAGACCGCAAGATCACCGTCGCCGGAGCAATCGATGAAAATCTCCGATCGCACCGCCTGCCGGCCGGCCTTGGTCTCGACCATCAGCGCATCGATGCGGCTGTTATCGCCCATCACGACGCCGGCACCAAGCGCGTGGAAAAGGATGTGCACCTTGTGACTGGCGAGCAGTTGGTCGGCCGCGATCTTGTAGGCGGCGGTGTCGTAGGCCTGGGCAAAGACCTTGCCGAGAATGAGATGCGGCGCGTTGAGGCCGTTCAAATGGTCGATCCGCGCCAGCAGCTCGGACGCCATGCCCTGCACCAGCCGGTGGGCCTCGCCGTACACATTCCCGTGCAGGCCGCAGAAATTAGTGACGCCGGCAGCGGTCCCCATGCCGCCAAGGAAGCCGTAGCGCTCGATCAGAAGCGTCTTCCGCCCAGCGCGCGCGCTTGAGGCCGCCGCCACGATGCCGGCCGGTCCGCCGCCGAGCACGACGACTTCATATTCGCCGTAGAGCGGCACCTGGCGCGCCGGTTCTTCGATCGTGGTGGCCTGCATGGCGCGTCCTGCTCCCAAATCTCTTGCTTGGACCGGACTATGAATTAACGCGCGCCGAGCTACAATCCACCAAAATATGCGATCAGCTTTCACGAATCGAGAAAGGTCGACATGGACGTCCTCGTGAACCTCCAGGCCTTCCTCGCCACCGCGGATGCGGCGGGCTTCTCCGCCGCCGCGCGAAAACTCAATGTCTCGACCTCGGTCGTGGCCAAGCGCGTGACGCAATTGGAGGCACGCATCGGCACGCCGCTGTTTCACCGCTCGACGCGGCAATTGCGGCTGACGGAAGCCGGCCAGCGCTACGTGCATCGCGCCCGCGGCGTCGTCACCGACGCCACCGACCTGCTCTCGCGCATGGGCGAGAAGGGCCATGATCTCGTCGATCACCTGCGCATCAAGGCGCCGACCTCGCTGACGGTGGCGCGGCTTGCGGACGCCTTCAGCGCGTTCCAAACGCAGAACCCGCGGCTCAAGCTCGAGATCGTGCTGATCGACCGCCCCGTCGATCCCGTGGCCGAAGGCTTTGACATCGCCATCGGCGCCTTCCCGCATTCCTTCGGCGGCGTGGTCGACGAGCCGCTCTGCGCGTTGAAGCGATTGCTCTGCGCTTCACCCGCTTATCTGAAGAAACACGGCACGCCGAAACATCCGCGCGACCTCGTCGAGCATCGCTGCCTCAGCTTCCTGCCGACGGGACCGGAATGGATCTTTGACGGCCCGCGCGGCCGCATCAGCATCCAGGTCAGCCCGCTGCTCTCCTCCAACGAGGGACATGTGCTGGCGCGCAGCGCCATCGCCGGCAACGGCATTGCTTTGATCTCGCATTATCTCGTCGCCGATGCCTTGCGCGACGGCACGCTCAAGCCGGTGCTGCGCGACTTTCCGATTCCGGAATTGTGGGTGAAGGCCGCGATCCCCGAGCGGCGACGCAATGCGGCCGCGGTGCAGGCGCTGCTCACACTGCTGAAAAGATCACTCGCGGCGTCGCTGTAAAGGCCCGTAGCCCGGATGGAGCGCAAGCGTAGTCCGGGTTCGTGCCACGCGGCGCAATCGGGAGGTTCGGTTGGTCCGTTCCCGGATTGCGCTTCGCTCCATCCGGGCTACTCGCGTTCAGCTTTTAGCACCTGCCCAAGTGGCCCCGCGCTTCTCCGCGAACGACGCCAGCCCCTCCGCGGCTTCCGCGCTTTGGCGCTTGACCGAATGCAGGCGGACGAGCCGCGTGTAGGCAGCGTCATCGACGCCCATTCCGCCGAACGAGCTCTCCAGCGCCAGTCGCTTGGTCTCGGCCATCGCTTCAGGTCCGTTGGCGAGCAACTGCTCGACCACCCTGCTGCCTGCGACGTCGAGATCGGCGAGCGGCACCACCTCGTGGACGAGGCCGATGCGACGGGCGTCCTCGGCGCCGAAACGTTCACCTGTCAGCGCGTAGCGGCGGACTTGCCGTACACCGATGGCATCGCAGAGCTGCGGGATGATGATGGCCGCCGTCAGGCCCCAGCGCACTTCGGTGATCGAGAACAGGGCGTTGTCGGCGGCAATGACGACGTCGCAGGCCGCGATCACGCCGGTGCCGCCGCCAAAGCAGCCGCCCTGCACCAGCGCGACCGTCGGAATGGGCAGCGTGTTGAGCCGCTGCACGGCCTCGAACGTCGCCCGCGACGCCGCCTCGTTCGCATCAGTCGATTGTGGCCGCACGCCGTTGATCCATTTGAGATCGGCGCCGGCCTGGAAATGCTTGCCGTTGCCCTTGAGCACCACGACGCGCAGGTTGGGCTTGCTGCCGAGATCGTCCATGGCCGCGAGCACGCCCGCGATCAACGCGCCGTCATAGGCGTTGTTGACCTCCGGCCGGTTCAACGTGACGGTCGCAACCCCACGCGCATCCAGGGTCCACAGGACGGGGCTGTCGGTCATCGGTGTTCCTCCGCTCGTTTGTTTGGCGCGCACTATGACCGAGGCTCCGCGCCCTGATCCATATCTTTCGAGCGTAGGGCGGCCGCGTCCATCGCATGGCGGCTTGTGTCATGCTGCCGCGGGGCGGCATCAAGGGATCAGGGACAGACATCACATGCGCATCTGCATTTTCGGCGCGGGCGCCGTCGGCAGCCATATTGCGGTTAGGCTGGCCCGCGCCGGCCACGAGGTCTCGTGCGTGATGCGCGGCGCCCATCTGGAGGCGGTCCGCGCCAACGGCCTCAAGCTGCGCGTCGGCGATTCCGAGGTCTCCGCCAAGGTGAACGCCTCCGGCGATCCAGCCCAGCTCGGCCCCCAGGACGTCGTGATCAGCACCTTGAAGGCAACCGCGTTGACCGGGCTGGTCTCCAGTCTCAAGCCACTGCTGCAGGACGACACCGCCATCGTGTTCGCGCAGAACGGCATTCCCTGGTGGTACGGGATCGGCCTGCCGCCGCGACACCCGACCCCACCCGACATCTCCTTCCTCGACCCGGGCGGGCGCTTGCGCGCCTGCATCCCGAAGGAACGGATCGTCGGCGGCGTGGTCTTCTCCTCCAACGAGGTGATCGCGCCCGGCGTGGTGCAGAACCTGACGCCCGACCGCAACCGCCTGCTGATCGGCGAATGCGACGATCGCAATTGCGAGCGCATCACGACGCTGCGCGGTGTTTTCACCGACGCGCGGCTGGAATCGCCGCCGGTCGCCGAGATCCGCGAGGCGATCTGGTCAAAGCTGCTGACCAACATGTCATTGTCGGTGCTGTGCCTGCTCACCGGCCAGACCGCGCGCGGCGTGCGCGATGACCCCGCCTTTGCGGACGTCATTCCGCGGATGCTGAACGAGGCCAACGAGATCGCCCAGCATTTCATCCCCGAGGTCAAACGCGTGAGCCGCAGTGGTCCCGCCCCCAATCACAAGCCGTCGCTGCTGCAGGATTACGAGCTCGGCCGCGCCATGGAGATCGACGTCCTGGTGAAGGCGCCCCAAGCCTTCGCGCGCACCGCCGGCCTGTCGACGCCGACCCTCGATCTCATTGCCGCCCTCGCGATCCAGAAGGCGCGCGACAAAGGGCTATATTCGGCGTGAGATTTCAGGCGAGTTTGTCGATCCAGGCCGCGAGCACATCAAGTACCTCCGCAAGCGCCTCTTCATTGCTGCGACCGGACTTCTTCAGCACCGCGAAGGAGTGATCGCCGCCTTCGACCTCGTGCAGCGTCGCCTTCGGGCCAAGAGCGGCGATGACCGGCTTGAGGAGGCCGAGATCGGCGAGCCCGTCGCGGGTACCTTGCAGGAACAGCATCGGGATCTCGACATGGGCCAGGTGCTCGGCGCGCTCCGTCGACGGCTTCTTGTCGGCGTGCAGGGGAAAACCGAGGAACGCGAGCCCTTTGACATCAGGCAGCGGAGTCTTCGACTGCGCCTGCGACGTCATGCGCCCGCCGAAGGATTTTCCGCCCGCAACGAGCATCACACCGGGGCAGAGCCGCGCGGCTTCCTCGACTGCCGCGCGGATCGTGGCGTGGGCGACCGCCGGCGGGTCGGGACGGCCCTGCTTGTTTTCCATGTAGGGAAAATTGAAGCGGAAGGTGGCGATGCCGCGAGCAGCGAGCCCCTCCGCAATCTTGTCCATCGATGCGTGCCGCATCCCTGCACCGGCACCATGGGCCAGAACGTAGCAGGCGCGCGCATTGCCCGGCTGCGTCAGGATCGCCGAGACCGTGCCGATGCGCGCGATGTCGAGCTTGAGCTCTTGAGTTTTGACAGCCACAATCAACGATCCCGATAGACGCTGCTCCGGCCGCCTTGGTAGCGTCACCGGCGCAGCCTGAAAACACAATAATTGCCGCCAAACCCTGGCCTACCAAGCCGGAACGCCGCATTGACCGAGGTGACCATGTCCTACCGTTCCTCCTGGATGACCGAAGAGCTCGAAATCTTCCGCGACCAGTTCCGGAAGTATCTTGCCAAGGATCTGGCCCCGCATGCCGAAAAATGGCGCGAGCAGAAGATGGTCGACCGCTTTGCCTGGCGCGGGCTCGGCGAGATGGGCGCGCTGCTGGCGAGCGTGCCGGAGGAATATGGCGGGCTGGGCGCGACCTTCGCCTATGATGCCGCCGTGCTCGATGACCTCGAAAGCACGGTGCCGGAGCTGACGACCGGCGTTTCCGTCCACAGCGCCATCGTCGCGCACTACATCCTCAATTACGGCTCCGAGGAGCAGAGGAAGCGCTGGCTGCCGAAGATGGCCTCGGGCGAGATGGTCGGCGCCATCGCCATGACCGAGCCCGGCACCGGCTCGGATTTGCAGGCCGTCAAGACCACCGCCAGGAAGCAGGGCAATTCCTACGTCATCAACGGACAAAAGACTTTCATCACCAACGGCCAGGCCGCCGATCTCGTCATCGTGGTCGCACGCACTGGCGATGTCGGCGCCAAGGGCATTTCACTGATCGTGGTCGAGACCGCGGGCGCCGACGGCTACAAGCGCGGGCGCAACCTCGACAAGATCGGCCTGCATGCCTCCGACACGTCCGAGCTGTTCTTCGACAACGTCCCGGTCCCGCCGGAAAATTTGCTCGGCGGCGAGGAAGGCCAGGGCTTCGTGCAGCTGATGCAGCAACTGCCGCAGGAGCGCCTCGCGCTCGCGGTCGGCGCGGTCGCCGCGATGGAGCGCGCGATAAAGCTCACCGTCGACTACACCAAGGAGCGGAAGGCGTTCGGCAAACCGCTGATGGATTTCCAGAACACCGCCTTCAAGCTCGCCGAGCGCAAGACCGAAGCGATGATCGCGCGCGTCTTCGTCGACTGGTGCATCGAGCGGCTGGTCGCCAAGGACCTGGACACCGTCACGGCATCGATGGCGAAATATTGGTGCTCGGAGAAGCAGGTCGAGACCGCCGACGAATGCCTCCAGCTGTTCGGCGGCTACGGCTACATGCAGGAATATCCGATCTCGCGCATCTTCATTGATTCCCGCATCCAGAAGATCTATGGCGGCACGAACGAGATCATGAAGCTGTTGATCGCGAGGTCGCTGTAATCAAGCCGCTGTAATCAGGTCGGCGTGAGCGGCCTGCCGCTCAATTCGGATGCCACCAGCGGCCGCCGATCACGACGCCCTCGGAGACGATCTTGCGATCGCCGATCAGGTGCTCGCCGACGACGTCCTCATAGTCGAACTGGCCTTCCCTCACCGAGATCAGCGTGGCGTCGCCCACGCTGCCCGGCTTGAGGCTGCCGAGTTCGGGGCGCCGCAGCGCTATCGCGGCGTTGACGGTCGAGGTTGCGATGACGTCGGACAGCGGCATGCCCATGCACAGGAATTTCGACAGGGTCGTCACCTGGTCGAAGGCCGGGCCGTCGATGCACAGTTGATGAATGTCGGACGAGATGGTGTCCGGATAGAAGCCGTTGGCGAGCATCGCACGCGCGGTCTTGAACGCGAACGAGCCCTTGCCGTGGCCGATGTCGAACAGCACGCCGCGCTCGCGGGCGTCGAGCACCGCCCGCTTCACCGTGCCCTGCGCGGTCGCGGGCGTGTTGGGGAAGGGACGGAACGCATGGGTTAGCACGTCGCCGGGGCGCAGGCGCGCCAGCACCTCCTCGTAGCTCGGCGGCGGATGGTCGATATGCGCCATCAGGGGCATGCCGACTTCGTTCGCAACCTCGAGCGCGATGTCGAGCGGCACGACGCCCGACGTGCCCGAGGAGTGCAAGCCCACGCGCACCTTGATGCCGACAATGAGGTCGCGGTTGGCGTCGGCCACCTTGGCCGCCTCGATCGGATTCATCAGCCGCAGCTCCTCGCTCTCGCCGACCATGATCCGGTGCGAGAAGCCGAAGATGCCGGCATGCGAGACGTGCAGATAAGCAAGAATGCGGACCTGGCTCGGCTCGATCACATGCTTGCGGAAGCCCGCGAAATTGCCAGGCCCCGCGCTGCCGGTATCGACCGCGGTGGTGACGCCGGAGAGGCGGCAGAATTCCTCGGCATCGATGCCGAGCGACGTGCCGCCCCAATAGACATGGGTGTGGAGATCGATCAATCCCGGCGTCACGATGAACTGCGAGACGTCGCGCACGTCAGTGCCCGGATCAGCCTTGAGCCCGGCGCCGATCGCGGCGACCTTGCCGCCCGCAAAGGCGACATCGGTCACGGCATCGAGCTTCTGGGACGGATCGACCACACGGCCGCCGCGCAGGATCAAGTCGAAGGGCATCATCGTCTCCGGATATGGCAGCGAGGCGGGAAACAAACCAGGAAGGCAGAGTTCCAGCCTGGTCACCCCTGTAGCAATTTTCGCGCCGCCGAAGCAAATCGGCCGCGGTCCGTGCCCGTTGGACTTGCGATCCGCGCGCGGCGCCTGATCCTTCAGCCGCTCCAATGCATCCGGCATCATGCGGCCGAACATCGAGCTCAGCATCGCGGTCGGGATCAGGCCCCACGCAACGCGGACCACAAACGCGGCTTATTTCGTGAACGTATTCGCGACTCTGCGGGAGCGAAGCACGTACGTTATCCAAACCGCGGCACTCATCACACCGACAACCGTTTGTCCGATCTGTCGCATTTCAATGATGAAAAAATCGCTGAAAGGTCGGTTCAGCGCGGCGGAAAAAACCGATGCGACGCAGAAGAGATCGACGAGCGGCATCAGCACAGCGCAGATCATTTGCACGATGAAAAAGGCGGGAAATCTGTGGGAGTGTCTGAACAGGAGCACCGTTGTCCAGATCGAGAAGCCTATCATGGCGGCATTTATCAGCATTTCGCTCCAGATCACCGTCGGAAAGTAAGTCCAGATTTCGTCGGTGATCGACTGCACGTATTGTCCGACGTTGAAGATCAGGCGCAGAATGCCCATCACTTGGCCGAACGCGAGTAGCGCGAGCCAACCGCTGATACCGGTCATCTCGGGTTGGACGTCCTTGAAGGCAGCAGCGTCTTCTGCGGGAACGGACGGCTCCCGCGTGGCGTCGACCGGCGGCAGTGCCGGCATCGACGACTGCGTTCGAAAGAGGTGCTCCGTGATCTCACGCACCTCCGCGACCGGCTTCCAGCTCTCCCAGCCCTCCCGCCGGACCAGCACGCGCGGTGAATCTGCGATGCGAGCCAGTAGCGGAAGGAGCTCCGATATCGGCATCGGACCGCGTTTCTGCCCACCTTCCGCGTAGAACCACGAATCCGCCATGCGAACGCCCCCTGCACCCGCCGTATACTAGCCGGCGATCGGCACACGTCACGATAGAAAGCAATTGGAGGGGCTACCAGCACCGCTGGCCGTCGCGGCGCTTAGCTCACTGAAAAACTGGCGATCCCGGGAAGACTCGAACTTCCGACCTACGGTTTAGGAAACCGTCGCTCTATCCGGCTGAGCTACGGGACCGCGGAACCCGCAGAGCGGGTTACCGGGGCTTCATATCAAAGCGGAGGCGGGATCGGAAGCCCTCCGCATTGCTCAATGCGGAGGGCTGCCGGTCATCTCACGCCCGGATATTGTTGTCCTTCACCACCTTGCCCCAAGTGGCGACCTGCTTGTCGAAGAAGGTCTTGAAGGCGGGAGCGTCCTCGAGCAGCAGCGTCATCTGCTGCGTCTCCTTGAGCTGGGCGGCGGTGGCGGGCTCGCTCAGGATCTCCTTGGACGCCGTCGCGAGGCCTGCGACGATGTCCGGCGGCGTGCCCGTGGGCGCGAAGATGCCCCACCAGGCCAGCGTCTCGAAATCCGGGAAGCCCGCCTCGATCGCGGTCGGCGTATCCGGCAGGCCGGGCAGCCGCTCGCGGCCGAGCTGCAGGATCGGACGCAGCATGTTGGTGCCGAGCTGGGCTGCGACCAGGGCCGCCGATCCCGCGATCAGATCGACATGGCCGCCGAGCACGTCGTTCATCGCGGGGCCGCCGCCGCGATAGGGCACGTGCATGATCTCGACGCCCGCCTTGTTGCCGAGCACGGTCATGGCGAGATGGCCGAGCGTGCCGATGCCGACGGAGGCATATTTCACCGCGCCGGGCGTCACCTTGCAGGCAGCCACCACGTCGGCGAAGCTCTTGTAGGGACGGCCCGCACCGGCCGCGATCACATATGGCGCGGTGCCGACCAGCAACACCGGCATCAGCTCGCGCTCGACATCGACGGGCGGCTTGTCGAGGATGGAGGGGATCACCGCGTGGGAATCGAAGGTGACCAGGAACGTCGAGCCATCAGGCGGGCTCTTGGCGACCTGCGCCGCGCCCAGCGCGCCGGCCGCGCCCGACTTGTTCTCGACAATGACGATGCGGTTGAGCTTGGCCTGCAGATGGCTCTGGAGCAGCCGCGCCATCGCATCGGTCGATCCGCCCGGCGGAAACGGCACCACCAGCGTGATTTTTGAAGCCTGCGCCAACGCCGGCGTCATTGCGAGAATAGCCGGCGCTGCCAGCAGCGTGCGTCGTGTGATCGTCATGTTATCCCTCCCTGTTTTCTCGCGCTCTGCTTTTGCTCTTGGCGCTTTAAGTCGTTCCGAAACCGGATCCCGCTTTTCTGTATTCTGGCCGCGGCGGACTGAAGATGTCCAGCACGCGGGCGCCGTCGGGCCCGGCGCGCATGGTGTGCGGCACATTACCCGGCGTCCGCCAGAAGTCGCCCTTCTTCACCGCAATCTCCTCATCGCCCTGGACGCGGATGGCGGAGCCGTCGAGCAACACGCCCCATTGCTCCTCGGGATGATGATGCAGCGTGCCCTGCGCATGCGGCGCCAGCGTCACCACCGACAGCATGGCGTGCTCGCCGGAGAAGATGCGCGTGGTCACTCCTGCCGCGAGCTCGCGAAACAGCCCGTCGGCGGTATCGTCGAGATTATGGAATTCGTCCTTCTGGCTCACGCCATCCTCCCTTTACGCTTTATTTTGCAGCAGACTGGCTCACGGCGGCCAGAAGGCGGTCCTTGAACTCACCCTTCACGGTAACATACACGCTCGACCAATGCCGGCTCTTGAACTCGCAGCTGCCTCGTGGGCAATATTCTTTGTCGTGATAGTCTCCATTGAGGACGCCGAACAGAGTCGTTCGACCGTCCAACAGACGAAACAAAGCGCTACCTGATGCCCCTACTGTGAACTCGCAGCTCGTTTCGAATATCGACCAGTCCCTTACGTCGCGTATCTGGCACTCCTGAATCGTCTTGTTGAAGGGGCCGTACCTGTCCCTTTTTCCCGTGGCTTCGATGTCGTAACCGACAACCGCCAGGACACGCTCCAGCTCGACCACACTTTCAGTTCGTTCATTGATCTCGTAAGGCGTCACTTCCGCGGCAGACACGAGCTTTGCGACTGCCCAGTCGCTGACAATCGCCTTGGGCGCACTCTCAACGCATGTGCCCATCCATAGGGTCGCTGACAAAGGAATGGCACGCCTCTCGGCTCCGAGATAGTACTCGAATATACATTTGTCAGGTGACGTATGGGGTTTGCAAAGGTCCCGAAATGCGTGAGCCGCCGTGGTAATCACGTCGCGCGCACCAGTCACTTGAGCGCTGCTATCTCCACCAGGACATCGCAGGACTCCACTTGCCGCAAAGCGCTTTTCCACCTCACCTGGAGGGAGACCGTTGGCTTTTGCGTAAACCCCTTCAGTTAGTCGTCGCTCTGTATCCGTCGAAGCGGCCTTGACTGCCAGATGACTATCAGTGACGCGATCGCGATTGAAAATGGGCGCTGCCCCGCGGCCGGAGCCAAAAGGCGGCATGTTCTGCGAACCAACCTCGTTGCTTCCAGAGACCAACAGAACGAAGAAGCTAGGCAGGACGATCGCGTAATTCCTCGTCACTTGAAGTATCCCCAGCAGCAAAAAGCACGAAGGAAGTCTGACCGAAACAAAGTTGTGAAATCACTTTCGAAAGAGGCAATGGCCAACGTCGACGTGCGATCGATTCGACCATTGCTTTGACCTAAGCCTCGCGCTGTTCAGGATTTGCCATAGGAGCCCTGATAACGGCCCTCACGGATCGCCTTCAGCGTCTCCTCCTCGCGCGCGACCTGGGCGCGCACGGCGTCCAGCAGCGCTGCAGCGCCTGCGGCGGCAAACGACACTACGCCGTCCTCGTCGCCGACGACGATGTCGCCGGGCGAGATCACGCTGCCGCCGATGGTCACAGGCACGTTGATCTCGCCGGGGCCGTTCTTGTAGGGGCCGCGGTGGATCACTGCGCGGGCATAACATGGAAAATCATCGGCCGCGAACGCCGCTACGTCGCGGATCGCGCCGTCGATGACGTAGCCTTCGGCTTTGCGCCACTGCGCGATGTTCTTCATGATCTCGCCGACGAGCGCGCGGGTCTCATCGCCGCCGCCATCGACCACGATGACGTCGCCGGGGCCCACCAGCTCGAGCGCGCGGTGGATGGCGAGATTGTCGCCGGGACGAGTGCGGACCGTGAAGGCCGTGCCCACCAGCTTGGCGCCGCGATGATAGGGCTTGAGTCCCACGGCGCCCGGCAGCCGGCCGAGATTGTCCGAAATGACCGAGGTCGGCGCACCGCGAAAGCCCTCGATGATCTCGGCCGGCGGCTTCGGCACAGCGTTCGCAGCGATGGTGATGGTCATAATCTCAGTCCTTCCCGTGAATTCTCTTAATCGGCGTGCGCCCGCGCCTTCGCGGGCAAAATCCGGAAGGCGCGCCCCTCCTTCATCCACGCCGCGCGCTCGTCGCGCAACAGGGTGCGGCGAACTTTACCGGAATCGTCGCGCGGCGGGGCAGTGACGAGCTCGAAGCTCTCAGGATGCTTGTAGCGGCTGAGCCGGTCTTTCAGGAAATCCGCCATGCCGTCGGCGATGGCCTGGCCGTCCGCATCGCCCTCCGGCTCGATGATGGCGTGCACGCGCTGGCCCAATTCCGGATCAGGCAATCCCACCACCACGCAGGAGCGCACGCCCGGACAGGCGGAGACGGCAGCTTCGACCTCGGCGGGATAGATGTTGGCGCCGCCGCGCAGCACCATGTCGGCGAGGCGGTCACCCAGATAAAGGTAGCCGTCCGCATCCAGCCTGCCGATATCGCCGAGCGATTCCCAGCCGTCGGCGCGGCGCTTCGGCTCGGCGCCGAGATAGTGATAGGTGGCATCCTTGCCGTCATTGTTGAGGAAATAGATCTCGCCGCTCTCGCCCGGCGCGACGTCGTTGCCGTCCTCGCCGATGATGCGCAAGCGCGCCATCTCGCCGATCTTGCCGACCGAGCCCTTGTGCGTCAGCCATTCCGTGCCGGAGATGATGCAGGAGCCTTGTCTCTCGGTGCCGCCATAGAGCTCCCAGATCCGCTCGGGCCCGAGCCAGGCGATCCAGTTCTCCTTCAGCCAGGGTGGCATCGGAGCGGCCATGTGGAAGACGGTCTGCAGGCTCGACACATCATAGGCGTTGCGGACGTGCTCCGGCAGCGCCCAGATCCGGTGCATCATGGTGGGCACGAAATTGACCCATTGCACGCGCTCGCGTGCAATTTGCCGCAGCGCCTCCTCGGCGTCGAACTTGACGAGGCCGGTGAGCTGGCCGCCGGTGAACAGCGCGTAATGCGACACGATGAACGGCGCGTTGTGATAGAGCGGACCGGGATTGAGCAGCGAGACCCCGAAGGGAATGTTGAGCGGCGGCGCAGCGACCGTGTCGATCACTGCCGGCTGGTGATCGAGGATCACCTTCGGGCGGCCGGTCGAACCGCCGCTGGTCATCGCCTTCCAATAACGCGCCACCGGCGCGGTGAGCGGCTCGTCCGAAAATCCTTCCGGCACGAAATCCGCGGGCAGACGGTTCGGTGCGTTCCAGTCGGCTTCGCCGCCGACCACCAGCGCCGGCTTCAGGATGTCGAGCACCGCGGCGGCTTCGCCGCGCGGCAGCCGCCATGACAGCGAGGTCGGCGTCGCCCCGCATTTCCACACCGCAAAGGAAGTCTCGAAGAACGCATTGCCATTGGGCAAACCGATCGCGACGAAGTCGCCGGGCTTGACGCCCTTGGCCGCAAATGCCCGCGCGCGCCGGTTGGCGCCGCGTTCGAGCGCGTCCCATGTCAGCGTATCCTGCCCGTGACGGACGGCGATCGTGCCTTGCGGTTTGCGCTCGGCGTACCAGCGCGGCACGTCGGACAGGGGCAGCAGCATCAGGCGTTTCCACTTCGTTTTCTTGGCGTCGCCGACGAGGCGAGCGCAGGATGAAGTGACGCTGTGACTCCCGCGCCACGTCAAGCAAAAAATGTCAGCATCGCAGCCATGAAATTCCCGAGTTCCATGGGTGACAAGCCGGCCATAAAGGGGCAAAAATCAGCCTGACTCAGTTCGGGTTGAGTTTTGCAAGGAATGCTCTCGTAGAATGTCGAACTTAGTTGCATGGCGTCGTGCGGCGCTTGTCGTTGCCGCAGCAGGATTTTTCCTGCTGGCGCCGTCGCATGCCCAGGCACAATGGTGGAAGCGCGCGCCTGTTGACTTCGAGGCTTGCGCCGATGCCGCCGAGAAAGCCACGACCAAGTCCGAGAAGACGGCTGCGCTTGCCGACTGCAACGCCAAATTCGCCGGCCGGCGCAAGGCAGGCGGCGGGTATTCCTATTACGACTTCCTCCAGGACCGCACCTTCGACATCGCCGGCCCCAATCCGACGCCGGAGGAGCAGAAGAAGATCGACGAAGCCTACACCGCCTATCTCGCCAATCAGCGCCGCAGCAATGAAGCCGCGCAGGCCACCGCGCGCCAGCAGCGCGAGCAGCAGGAACAACAGGTGCAGCAGCTTCAGCGGGTCGCGTTGCGAACCGAGGTCGAGCGCGTGCCGGTGCCGGTCGAGCGGCCCAAGGTCCAACAGGCCGCCATCGGCGACGCGCGGCCGCGGCCGAAGGGCGCGCCCTGCACCAAGGGCTCGTTCTCCTGCGAATGGCCGCGGCTGTCGGATGGATTGAACGACATCAAGAAGCTGTTCAGCCAGACGCCGAGCAAGCCCGCGAAGAAGGGCTGAGCTTCTTTGGTGTCATTCCGGCAGAGCTACACCCTCCGCCGTCGTCCCGGCGAAGGCCGGGACCCATAACCACAGGAAGTAGTTTGGCACGAGACTCGTAACCGCGAGTCTTCGCACAACAACTCCCTGTGGTTATGGGTCCCGGATCGGCGCGCGCTTCGGGCGCGCTTGTCCGGGACGACGGCGGAGGATGTGGCGCCGCCTGCACCTCAGTTCGGAGGCTTCTTCTTGCTGCGCTTCGGTTGAGCTACCGGCGCGGTCGCCGGGGCCGTTGTTGTCGGTGAACTACCTAATTGCGACCTGCTCTCCTGCAATCGCCTGTCATAGCCGGGAGAGTTCATGACCGTCGGCGGCCGGGCCTCCGCGACCGAGGACGCAACGCAGAGCAAAGACAGCGCGACCCCGATCGTCAAACCACGTTTCATCGCACGTCTCCGCTCGCCCAGCCTGAACTCATGCGTTACCCGCGAATCTGCTGCGGCGTCAGCCGCGGCGGGCCCTTGCCCGCGGCCTCAGCCTCGTTGATCAGCGCAACAATGCGGCGCGACAGCGGCACGTCGACATTGTTTTGTTCGGCGAGCGCGATGATCGCACCCTGGAGATAGTCGATCTCGGTCTTGCGGCCCTGCTTCAAATCCTGCCACATCGAGGAACGCGCCTGGGGATCGATCTTCATGATCCTTCCCAGGATCAGGTTGAAAATCGGATCCGGCAGTCTCAGCAAGGTCGGCGTCCAGGACGACGGGATCGGCGTCGCCGAGACCGGTGTGATGCCGGCGGCTCTCATCGCCGCTAGCCCCTCCGCCATCTGGTCGGCGAACAGCCTTCGCCAGTCGCGGTTCGCCAATTGCGCGGCGAGCGGCATGTCGGACAAGGCGCTGAGTGCGTTGTTCAAATTGATGATCAGCTTGCCCCATTGCACGCCGGTGATGTCGCGGCTCGCGCGCATGGCGAGCCCCGGCACCGACAGTGCGGCGGCCGTGTTCGTATCATCTTGGCCAACATGAATGTCGCCGGAGGTCGAGCGGTGGAAGCGGCCCTCGCCCATCCCGACCACGTTGAAGGGCACCATGCCGGCAAGCACGCGGCGGTCGCCGAGGCGCTCGCGCAGCACCGCGACATTGCCGACGCCGTTTTGCAGCGAGACGATGACGGCGTCGTGCGGCGCATGCTGCGCAATCTGATCCGCGACACCGACCGTGTCGGCGCTCTTCACTGTGACCAGCACGATGCCGGCGCTGTGGAAGATCGCGGGATCTTCCGACAGCGCGAGTTGCCCCGCGCTGAGCTTCTTCTCTGAGCCTTCGAAAGCGGTCAGATGCAAGCCGAACCGCTCGATCTCGGCCTTCACCCGCGGCCGCACCAGGAGCGCGACGCGGCGGCCGGCAGCGGCCAGGGTGCCGCCGACGAAACATCCGATGGCGCCTGCGCCGGCCACCACGATCGGTCGATCCGTAACCACCTTGGCTTGCCCCCTCAACGATCTGCCCTCGATAGCAGAGGCTGTGCCTGCTGCCCATTCCCGCAGTTGCGGCGCAATCGCCTTGTAACCGTCATGACAGCCTCATATGTTTTCGAGCGGGGCTTGTTACGGCAAGAAAGCGCCAAAGGAGAACGCCATGGGTTTGCTCGACGTCCTCAACGGCATGCAGAACGGCCCGCGCGGCCCAAGCACGCCGAGTTCACAATCCTCATCCAGCGGCGGCATGTCGCCCATGACCATGGCGCTCCTTGGCCTGCTCGCCTGGAAGGCATTCAAGCATTTGAGCGGCAACCAGAGCGGCAGCGCGCCGCAGCCGTCCCCGACGCCGACGCATCTCCCCCCGCCGGTGAATGCGGGCGCTGGCGGCGGCCTCGGTGACCTGTTGAAGGGTGGCCTTGGCGGCCTGCTCGCGGGCGGCGCGGCCGGTAGCGTGCTCAGCGGCGGGCTCGGCGATCTCCTCAACCAGCTCCAGCAGAGCGGTCATGGCGACGCAGCCAGTACCTGGGTCGGCAAGGGCGAGAACAAGGCGATCGCACCAGGCGATCTCGCCAATGCGCTCGGCGCCGACCAGATCGAGAGCCTGTCCGCCCAGAGCGGCCTGTCGCGTGACGAGTTGCTCTCGGGCCTCAGCCAGTATCTGCCGCAGGTGGTTGACCATCTGACGCCGGACGGACGGCTGCCGACCGAGCAAGAGATCGCGGGCAGAGTCTGATTCAGTTAGTCAAAGCGAGGGAAGCACTGTCATGAGCATGGGCGGTTTGTTGTGGATCATCGTCGTCGGCTTCGTCGCCGGCTTCATCGCGCGTTGGCTGGCGCCGGGACCGAACAATCCGAGCGGCTTCATCCTCACCACCATCCTCGGCATCGCCGGCGCATTTCTCGCGACCTTCATCGGCCAGGCCATCGGGCACTACAGTCCCGATCAGGGCGCGGGATTCATCATGGCCACCATCGGCGCCGTGGTGGTGCTGTTCATCTGGCACCGTCTGGTGGCGAGCGGCGTGATCAAGGGGTGACGCTTCAAAGCGTCGAAAGCGGCACACCGCCACCTCATCGTCATGCCCGGGCTTGACCCGGGCATCCACGTCTTTTGATCCGCGCGGGAACGCGTGGATGGCCGGGTCAAGCCCGGCCATGACGTGGAGAGAGTTTGGCGACCTCACGTCACCAAATGCATGCCCGCATCCATGCGCACGACCTCGCCGGTCATGTTGCTGGAGGCCGGCATCGCCAGGAAGCAGACGAGCTGCGCGATGTCTTCCGCCGATGACGCGACCTTCAGCGGCACCTTGGCCACGACGCTGTCGCGCACCTGCTTGGCGCCAGCCTCGCCGCGGCCCTTGGTGAACCAGGGGGTGTCGATATAGCCCGGACATACCGTGTTGACGCGGATCAGCGGCGCCAGCGCGCGCGACAGCGACAGCGTCATGGTGTTGAGCGCGCCCTTGCTCGCGGCGTACGCAATCGACGATCCGACGCCGCTGATGCCGGCGACCGAGGAGATGTTGACCACGGCGGACGGCCGCCCAGAGGCCTTGGCGCCGGCCTCCAGCAGGCTGCGCGCCGCGCGCACCATCTGGAACGGGCCGATGGTGTTGACACCGTACAGGCGCTGGAAATCCTCCGCCGACAATCCGTCGAGATCGGCATGGGCGACATGCTTGGTGGTGCCGGCATTGTTGACGAGCATGTCGAGCCGGCCCCAGCTGCTGGCTGCCGCAACGATCTTGCGGCCATCGTCATCCTTCGAGACGTCGCCCTGCGCGACCAGAACTTCCGGTGAGCCCGCCTTGCGGCACAGCTCCGCGGTCGCCTCCGCTTCCTTCTGGCTCGAGGAATAGTTGATGACGAGCCGGGCCCCGCTCCGTGCGAGAATTTCCGCGGTCGCAGCACCCAGGCCGGAGGCGGACCCCGTCACGATTGCGCACAAACTGTCCTTTGCCATCCGAATTTCCTTCCCCTTGATTGACTGTCGACGTTCTGTTTAGCGAGTTTGCCGCGCCCTGCAAATCGAGCAAACTCCGCTAAGCGGAATTAGCTCATCGCCCATGCCCGCGCCGCAGGTTGACCTGCGATCAGCGCTTGTCAGGGGCATGGCTTTTTTGGATCATCGGGCGCAAGAAGAACCTGCGCGCCCGCCCACGGGGCCGGACGCGCCAATGGCAAAACACGGGGAACGCTGTGGCGGAGAGTGACAATATCGTCGTCGAGACCGCGGAGAAAATCTTCGCCGATCTCGCCGATCCGCAGACCGTCAACAACGACAAGAAGGATACGTGGCAGGCGCCGCTATGGCAGGCGCTGAGCGAGGCCGGCTTGCCGTTGTCGTGGGTGCCCGACGATCTCGGCGGCTCCGGCGCGAGCCTCGCCGACGGCTTTGCGCTGCTGAACGCCGCCGGCCGTTTCGCAGTCGCGGTTCCCCTGGCCGAAACCATGCTGGCAGGCTGGCTGCTGGCGCAGGCGAAGATCGCATCCCCCGAGGGCGAGATGACGGTGCTGCCGGCTTCGCCCAAGGATCGCATCACCCGCGACGCCGACGGCGCGCTCTCCGGCCGCGCCCGCGGCGTGCCCTTTGCGAAGGCCGCAAAGCACTTTGCAGTGCTGGCCCACGGCAAGGACGGCGCCTCGATCGCGCTGGTCGATGCGAGCAAGGGTCGGATCGAAACCGGGCTCAATGTCGGCTACGACCACAGCGACACCGTCACGCTCGACAAGGTCCAGCCCCTCACCATCAGGTCCGCCCCGAGTGGCTTTGACCAGACCACAATGATGCTGATGGGCGGTGTCGCGCGCAGCCTTCAGATCGCGGGCGCGCTGGAATCGATGCTCGACATCTCCGTGCGCTATTCCAACGAGCGCGTCGCCTTCGAGAAGAAGATCTCCAAATTCCAGGCCGTGCAGCACAATCTCGCTCGCCTCGCCGGCGAGTCGGCTGCTGCGCTTGCCGCGGCTACCTCTGCGGCCGATGCCATCGCCAACGCAAAGTCGTTCAATGACGAGGTCTATCTCGAAGCCGCCTCCGCAAAGATCCGCTGCGCGGAAGCCGCGGAAAAGGGCGGCGCCATCGCGCACCAGGTCCATGGCGCGATCGGCTTCACCCTGGAGCACATCCTGCACCGCTATTCGCTGCGGGCGCTGGCCTGGCGCGACGATTTCGGTTCGGAAAGCCACTGGGCCGTCGAGCTCGGCAAGCTGGTTGCAAACCGCGGCGCCGACGAATTGTGGCCGCTCGTGGCTTCGCGCTGATCAGGGACGAGACAACAATGACCGCTGCCCTCCGTTTCGATCCGATCCGCCTGCCCGAGAAATGCGAGCAACTGCGCAAGGAAGTGCGCGCCTTCCTCGCGGAGGAAATCGCCGCCGGCACCTTCGATCCGCACAAGCCCAACCGCGAAGACACCGACGCGCCGGAATTTTCCCGCCGGGTCGGCGCCAAGGGTTGGCTCGGCATGACATGGCCGAAGAAATATGGCGGCCAGGAGCGCTCGTTCCTCGAACGTTACGTGGTGACGGAGGAGATGCGCGTCGCCAACGCGCCGACGCGGCGGTTCTTCGTCGCCGACCGCCAGAGCGGACCGGTGCTGATCAAGTACGCGCCCGAGCACATCAAGATGGACATCCTACCGCGTATCTGCCGCGGCGAGATCTGCTTCGCGATCGGCATGAGCGAGCCGAACTCCGGCTCGGACCTGTTCGCCGCGAAGACCCGCGCGACCAAGGCCGACGGCGGCTATCTCATCAACGGCACCAAGATCTGGACCTCGTCGGCGCATATCGCCGACTACATGATCGCGATCTTCCGGACGTCGCAGCCGACCAAGGAGAACCGCCGTCACGGCCTGACCCAGTTCCTGGTCAAGATGAAGCAGCCGGGCATCCAGGTGAACCCGATCGGCCAGATCACCGGCCAGTACGAGTTCAACGAGGTCGTCTTCACCGATTTCTTCGTGCCCGACGATCACGTGCTCGGCGAAGTCGACGGCGCCTGGAAGCAGGCGACCAGCGAGCTCGCTTATGAACGTTCGGGCCCCGAGCGCTTTCTCGAGACCTATTACGTGCTGACCGAGCTGGTTCGCGCCGTTGGCCCCAATCCAGACACCCGCAGTGCCGAAGGGATCGGCCGGCTGGTGGCGCAGCTCCACACCATGCGGCGCATGTCGGTCTCGGTCGCGGGCATGCTGCAGGCTGGCAAGGAGCCGGTCGTCGAAGCCTCCATCGTCAAGGACATCGGCACGGTGTGGGAGCAGCAGCTTCCGCACCGCGTGCGCGATCTCGCCGCCTTCGTCGAGGAGACCGCGACCAATCGCGAGACGCTGGAGCGGCAGCTCGACTTCGCCATCAAGACCGCGCCGAAACTCACGATCCAGGGCGGCACCACCGAGGTGCTGCGCGGCATCATCGCCCGCGGGCTTGGCTTGCGCTAATCATTCGAGGACATCATGAGCACTTACAAAGATATCGGCGTCGAAAAAATTGGTCACGTCGGCACCATCGAGATCCGCCGCCCGCCGCTCAACTTCTTCGACATTTCGCTGATCAACCAGATCGCGGATGCGCTCGACGAGTTCGACCGCGACATCGAGATTCGCGCCTCGGTGCTGTCGGCGCAAGGCAAGGCATTCTGCGCCGGTGCCAACTTCCAAGACCCGGCCCGCCAGGCCCAAGAGGCGCGCGAAGCCGACAAGACGGCCAAGGGCGATCCGGCTGACAGCCTCGGGGCGATCAATCACCTCTACATCCAGGCCGTGCGCATCTTCCGCGCCAAGAAGCCGATCGTCGCCGCCGTGCAGGGCGCCGCCATCGGCGGCGGACTGGGCCTCGCGGTCTCGGCGGACTTCCGGGTCACCTGCCCCGAAGCGCGCTTCTCCGCAAACTTTACCAAGCTCGGCTTCCATCCCGGGTTCGGCCTGACCGTGACGCTGCCCGAGCTGATCGGCAAGAACAACGCCGAGCTGATGTTCTACACCAGCCGCCGCGTCACCGGCGAAGAGGCCTTCAAATGGGGCCTCGCCAACGAACTCGTGCCGCAGGACCAGGTCAAGGCGGCCGCCCTGAAGCTCGCCAGCGAGATCGCCGAATGCTCGCCGCTCGGCCTGGTCTCCACCCGCGCCACGATGCGCGCCGGGTTGGCCGACCGCGTCATGGCCGCGACCAATCACGAGCTCGAGGAGCAGACCCGGCTGCGCGCGACGGAAGACTTCAAGGAAGGCGTGAAGGCAACGGAAGAACGGCGGACGGCGAATTTTAGGGGGCGGTAGCTTTCAACTTTGGCCGGAGGGAGATGTTTGGCGAAGACTCTTAGTCGTTCTTCGGTACGAACACCGTGCTCCCTCGATAGATCACGCAGTATGGGTCCCGGCCGCCGTGCGCAATTGCGCACTAGGCCGGGACGATGGCGTTGATTGTGACAACTACTTCCGCCCCACCAAGCGATCAAGCAACAAGCCGGAACGTCACCCCGCCCAGCAGGAACTCATCGCCCGCGACCGCAAGACCCTTTGCCCTGGCGGCGTGCAACACGCGCGCCGTATCCGCCACCCGAAACTCCAGCGCGCTCATGATTTCGCTGGCGCCCTTCACGAAACGGAAGGTCGCGTTGGGCAGCGCCAGTTCAGCATCGCCACTCGGCGCAACGCCGATGAGCTTGCCCCAATGCTCGGCCAGCCCTTTCGGGTCCGGGCTCTGCATTTCCACGCTCGTCAACGCCTGCGTCACGTCCTTGCGGATGAATTTCTGCCAGTCCGGCCCCGCCGGCGGATAAGGCCCTAAAATGTCGTCGCTGCCTTCGGTGTGGTTGAACTCGATGAAGGCGCCGCGGCAGTCGCGGGGATGGAGCTGCACGCCGTGATAGGGCGCGTGGTCGATGACGTTGGCGGTGCGCACGCCGAGCGCGTTGGCATTGCGACCGCGCTCGTCGGGATCGTTGCAGCAGAAGATCGCCATGTAGCCGCCGCGCCCGCCGCTCTTCTCGATGAAGCGGCCGGCGGTGGTGCCGTCCTTGAACGGCGCAACCACCTCCAGCATGATCGTGTCGACCGGCAGCAGCGCGTTCTCCAGGCCGTATTTCGCGACGTTGCCGTCGCGGTAGCAGACAGCGAGGCCCATGATATCAGCGATGTCAGTGATCACGGGCGCGAGCTGCGGCGCGACCAGGCAGATCTGTCGCAACCGCATATAGGGCGCCATTGTCATGCGCCTTTGAAGGTCGGCTTGCGCTTCTCGACGAACGCCTTTGCGGCCTCCTTGTGATCCTCGGTATCGCTGCAGCGGGTATGGTGGATCGCCTCGCCATCGAAGCAATCCTCCAGCGCCAGATGCTCGGCATTGTTGATGTTGCGCTTGATGAAGCCGAGCGCGATCGACGGCCCCTGCGCCAGCGACAGCGCGAACTCGTGCGCGGCCGCGTCGATCTCGGCGTCGGGGACGACCTTCGTCACCATGCCGATCGCATGCGCTTCCTTCGCGGAAAGCACCGGCGAGGTCAGATAGAGCTCGCGCGCCCGCGCGCTACCGAGCAGTTGGGTGAGAAAATAGGTGCCGCCGTAATCGCCGGAGAAGCCGACTTTTGCGAAGGCGGTGGTGATCTTGCAGGATTCGGAGGCGACGCGGAGGTCACACGACAGCGCCATCGACAGACCCGCGCCGGCCGCCGCGCCGTCGAGCTGTGCCACCACAGGCTTCGGCATCTGGTGCAGGATGCGCGACACCTCCATGCCGCGGCGCAGGTTCGCCATCTTCACCTCGAACGGCAGCGGCGCCCGGCCCTCCGCCATCGACTTGACGTCGCCGCCGACGCAGAAGCTGCCACCCGCGCCCTTGAACAAGACCGCGCGCACCTCCGGATCATCCGCCGCGCGCCGCGCCGCCACGACCAGCCCGGCGACCATGTCCGGGTTGAGCGCGTTCTTCCGCTCGGGCCGGTTCATGGTGATGGTGAGCAGCCCGCCTTCGAGCTTTTGCAGGACCATGTCGTTACTCATGGGGCGTCTCCCTTGTTGTTGTTTTGTATCTCCGTCGTTCCGGGGCTCGCGAAGCGAGAACCCGGAACCTCGAGGTCCCGGGTTCGCTTCGCGCCCGGGGATGACGTCGTGACTGACGTCACGCCGTCACTTCTTCACCAGCGGACAGCGCGACTGCTCCAGCGACTGGAACGCCTCGCTGCCCGGCACGGTGGCGAGCAGCTTGTAGTCATCCCAGCGGCCCTTGGATTCCGACGGCTTCTTGACCTCGAACAGGTACATGTCGTGCAGCATGCGGCCGTCCTCGCGGATCTTGCCGTTCTTGGCGAAGAAGTCGTTGATCGGCGTCTCCTTCATCACTTTCATCACCGTCGCAGCGTCGGTCGTGCCGGCCGCCTTCACCGCTTTCAGGTAGTGCGTCACGGACGAATAGACGCCAGCCTGCGCCGAGGTCGGCGGCCGCTTCATGCGCTCCTGGAAGCGCTTCGAGAACGCGCGGGTGTCGTCGTTGAGATCCCAGTAGAAGGCTTCCGCAAGCAACAGGCCCTGCGCGGTCTCGAGCCCGATCGAGTCGATGTCGGTCACGAAGGCGAGCAGCGGCGAGACCTTCTGACCGCCCTTGGTGATGCCGAACTCGGCCGCCTGCTTGATGGCGTTGACGGTGTCGCCGCCGGCGTTCGCGAGCCCGATCACCTTTGCTTTCGAGGCCTGGGCCTGGAGCAGGAACGACGAGAAATCCGACGTGTTGAGCGGATGACGCACGCTGCCGAGCACCTTGCCGCCAGTCTTGGTCACGACGGCGCTGGTGTCCTTCTCCAGATCCTGGCCGAAGGCGTAGTCAGCGGTGAGGAAGTACCAGGTGTCGAGGCCCGACTTCACGGCCGCAAGGCCGGTCACATTGGCTTGGCCGTAGGTGTCGAACACGTAGTGAATGGTATAGGGACCGCAGGCCTCGTTGGTGAGACGGATCGAGCCCGGGCCGTTGAACATGATGATCTTGTTGCGCGCTTTCGCGATCTCTCCGGCGGCGAGCGCGGTCGCGGAGGCCGCGACGTCGTAGATCATCTCGACGCCCTGATTGTCGAGCATGTCGCGGGCGATGTTGGCGGAGAGATCGGCCTTGTTCTGATGGTCGGCGGCCAGCACCTGGATCTTGCGGCCGAGCACCTCACCGCCAAAGTCCTCCACGGCCATCTTGGCCGCGGTCTCGCTGCCGGGGCCGGTGATGTCGGCATACAGGCTCGACATGTCGAGGATGCCGCCGATCTTCAGTGGCGGTTTATCCTGGGCCTGCGCGGCGCTTGCACTCAGCGCCAACGCAGCAGCAAAAATGCCCGACAAAACATGCTTCATCGAAAAGACCTCCCTTATCGCGCCGTACTCTGATGGCGGCTTGGTTGTTGCTCTTGGTTAAAGCTGTTGCCGCAATCATGCCGCATGCACAAGAGCGCATCAAGCGAAGCTGCGCTACGAGAACAGGATTGGCGCGCATGTTTTCCGCAAAGCGGAATGGCGAAGTACAGGCAACTGCTTCCACGTCGTTGCTTCGCTGCGCTCGCAATGACTGAGCCTGACGAAGCCTCTTCGCGGCACGCCACGCTTGAGTTAAGACTGTCGCGCAACGCAACCTCACCGGGCAACGTGACACAACGGCTTCGCCTGATCGCAATCCTTCTCGTCGCGAGTCAGAACGCATTCGCGAGCCCGTGCCAGTTCGAGTCCCAAGGCGAAGGCCGCGTCACCGCGGTCGATGCGCGCAGTCTGCGTCTCGATGACGGCCGGGAAATTCGGCTGACCGGCATCGAGCCGACCGCGACCACGAAGCAGGCGCTGACCGCGCTGCTCGTCGGTCGCGACGTGATCCTGCGCAGTGCCGACGACACGCCCGATCGCTATGGCCGCCAGGGCGCGCTGGTCTTTGTCGGCGAGAGCGACATCTCCGTGCAGGCGACGCTCCTCGCCCAAGGCGACGCCATCGTCTCCGCCGAGATCGCCGATAAGGACTGCGCGGCCCTCCTGATGACGTCGGAGGCTGAGGCGAGGCGCCAAAAAAAGGGCAGCTGGGCTGACCCGTCGGCCATAAAAAACGCGGAAAGTTCGGACGATATTTTGGCGGGGATCGGGCGTTTTGTGGTGGTCGAAGGCAAAGTCCTGTCGGTCCGGCAAGCTGGGGCAATGACCTACCTCAACTTCGGACGAAACTGGACACGCGGCTTCGCCGTGACTATTTCAAAGCGCATGGTACCCGCGTTCGAAAGCGCCGGGATCGCCCCTAAGTCTCTGGAAAATAAACGTATTCGCGTCCGGGGCTGGGCTGAGGGGAATACGGGGCCGCGTATCGATGTACGCCTCGTGGGACAAATCGAGTTGCTGGGCGCAAACGAGCCGACAGGGGTAAGGCCCTAAAAGGGGCCAGGCACGGGTTAAGCGACGTGAATGGGGTGCTAGGACGGCACGGACAAGGTGAACGCCGCCGCCTGCGGGCAGCGCCGGCTGCGCTATGCCTCGTGCTCGGTTCAGCCCTTGCCGGTTGCGGCGATATGGGCCGCTTCCAGACCGCGGCGGCGCCGCCGACCGTCGCGATGCCCAAGCCGAAGCCCGCCGTCGCGCAGACCCCCGCCACCGAGAAGGAGCACGAGCGCATCCTGGCGAGCTATGGCGGTACCTATGACGACCCCAGGCTCGAATCGCTCGTCAGCAAGACCGTCGACCGGCTGGTCGCGGCGTCCGACCGCCCCGACCAGGGTTACCGGGTCACGATTCTCAATTCCGGCGCGGTGAACGCCTTCGCGCTGCCGAACGGCCAGCTCTATGTCACGCGCGGTCTGCTTGCGCTCGCGAGTGACACGTCGGAATTGTCCTCCGTGCTCAGCCACGAGATGGCGCATGTGCTGTCCAAGCACGCCGCGATGCGTGAGGACCAGGCCCGCCAGGCCGCGATCGTCACCCGCGTCGTCACCGACATGAGCAACGATCCCGATCTCACCGCGCTCGCGCTCGCCAAGACCAAGCTCACCATGGCGAGCTTTTCGCGCAATCAGGAGTTCGAGGCCGACGGTGTCGGCGTCGGGATTTCCGCCAAGGCCCGTTTCGACCCTTATGGTGCCGCACGCTTTCTCTCGGCGATGGAGCGCAATGCCGAGCTGAAGGTCGGCAAGACCTCGCTCGATCCGCGCGCGCAGGATTTCACCTCGTCGCATCCGGCAACGCCCGAGCGCGTGCAGAACGCGCAGACCATCGCGCGGCAATACGCTGCGCCAGAGGGCGGCGAGCGCGACCGCGAGACCTATCTCGCCGCGATCGACAATCTCGTCTACGGCGAAGATCCCAGCGAAGGATTTGTCCGCGGCCGGCGCTTCCTGCATCCGAAGCTCGGCTTCACCTTCCAGGCGCCGGACAATTTTACGCTGGACAATACCGCGCAGGCCGTGATCGGCGTGCGCGACGGCGGCTCGCAGGCGATGCGTTTCGACGTCGTGCGGGTGCCGGCCGAACAGTCGCTCGGCGATTACCTGAATTCCGGCTGGATGGAGGGTGTCGAGAAGGCCTCCACCGAGGACATCACCATCAACGGTTTTCCGGCTGCGTCCGCCACCGCCAAGGGCGACCAGTGGCAGTTCAAGGTCTATGCGCTGCGCTTCGGCAGCGACGTCTACCGCTTCATCTTCGCGGCGCGGCAGAAGTCGACCGAGAGCGAGCGCAATGCGCGCGAGACCGTCGGTTCATTCCGCCGCCTGACGCTCGACGAGATCCAGGCCGCGCGCCCGCTGCGCATCAAGGTCATCACCGTGCAGCCCGGCGACACCGTGGAATCGCTCTCCCACCGCATGGCCGGCGTCGATCACCCGGCCGAGCGTTTTCGCGTCCTCAACGGCCTCGATCGCAACGCGCAGGTAAAGGTGCGCGATCGTGTTAAGGTCGTGGCGGATTGACGTACGCTAAACTGCCGTAGGGTGGGCAAAGCGAAGCGTGCCCACCATTCCCGATCAGGATTGTTGATAGATGGTGGGCACGGCGCTTACGCGCCTTTGCCCACCCTACAAGCTCCGCCCGATCAGCGCCCCGCGTCCATATCGCCGGCCTCGCGCTGGCCGCTGAGCCATAGCGCGAGCAAGGTCCAGAACGCGCCCGACAGCAGGTACGCACCCGAGGCAATGACGCCGAGATTGGTCGCAAGCAACAGAGCGACCAGCGGTGCAAAGCCGGCGCCGAACAGCCAGGCCATGTCGGAGGTCAGCGCCGAAGCCGTGTAGCGATACGTCTGCTTGAAGTTCGAGGCGATCGCACCCGACGACTGGCCGAACGACAGACCGAGCAGGATGAACCCGATCACCATGTAGATGGTCTCGCCGAACGCGCCGGCATCGAGCAGCTGCGGGGCAAAGCCGCTGTAGATCGCGATCGCGATCGCCGATCCCATCAGCAACGACTTGCGGCCGACGCGATCGGCGATGACGCCGGAGAGCACGATCGCGCCGACGCCGAACACGGCGGCGACGATCTCGATGATCAGGAAGCGCACCGGGCTTTCGCGGGTGAACAGGAACACCCAGGACAGTGGAAACACCGTGACCATGTGAAACAGCGCGAAGCTTGCCAGCGGTGCAAACGCACCGAGCATGATGTTCTGGCCTTCGCGCGCCACGGTCTCGGAGATGCGCGAGGGCTGCAATTCGCGGGTCTCGAACAGCGAGGCATATTCTTCCGTCGTCACCATGCGCAGCCGCGCGAACAGCGCCACGACGTTGATGGCAAAGGCGACGAAGAACGGATAGCGCCAGCCCCAATCGAAGAAATCGTCGGCCGAGAGATTCCCGGCGAAATAGGCGAACAGCCCGCTCGCCACGATCAGACCGAGCGGCGCGCCAAGCTGCGGCACCATCGCGTACCAGCCGCGCTTCGAAGGCGGCGCGTTCAGCGCCAGCAGCGAGGCCATGCCGTCCCAGGCGCCGCCCCAGGCCAGACCCTGTGCGATGCGCGCCAGCGCCAGCAGCCAGATCGCGGCAACGCCGATCTCGTGATAGCCGGGCAGGAACGCGATCGCGACGGTGGCGGTGCCGAGCAGGAACAGCGCCGAGATCAGCTTGGCCGTCTTGCCGTATTCGCGGTCGACCGTCATGAAAATGACGGTGCCGATCGGCCGCGCCATGAAGGCCAGCGCGAAGATCATGAAGGAATAGAGGGTGCCGGTCAGTTCGCTCGTGAACGGAAATACCAGGCGCGGGAAGACGATCACCGAGGCGATCGCGAAGACGAAGAAGTCGAAGAATTCCGAGGTGCGGCCGATGATGACGCCGATAGCGATCTCGCCGGGACTGGCCTGGTCGTGGCCGTGCTCGCCCGAGTGGTCTGCCATTGCGGGGGTCTGTGCCATCGCCATTCGTGCGCCCTTAACGTCCTGAAAACCAAAGCCGACCGCCCGGCAAGGCGCCAGGCAATCCAAGCCTGTCTGGCGCAACATCCCGCACTGCAACATTGGACAAATTGTCCAATGTCCCGATTGCTGCGCCGCAGCTACCCCTTGGGCCCGCAAAGGAAACTCATTCTCATAAGGCTCGGCCCGTGTCCCGTTTCAAGATTCTGGCGCTGCTACCCCTGGCGGTTGCGCTCAGCGGCTGCAACTACGTCGTGCTGGCGCCGGCCGGCGATATCGCGGCGCAACAGCGCGACCTCGTCATCATTTCCACCGTCCTGATGCTCTTGATTGTCGTGCCCGTGATGGCGCTGACGGTGCTGTTCGCCTGGCGCTACCGCCAGTCCAACACCGACGCCCGGTACGAGCCGGAATGGGACCACTCGACCAGCCTCGAGCTGGTGATCTGGTCGGCGCCGCTTCTGATTATCGTTTGCCTGGGCGCGCTGACCTGGATGGGTACGCATCTGCTGGACCCCTATCGCACGCTCGGCCGCATCCATGCCGACCGCGCCGTGGACCAGTCAAAGGCCCCGCTCGAGGTCGACGTCGTCGCGCTCGACTGGAAGTGGCTCTTTATCTATCCGGACTACGGCATCGCCACCGTCAACGATCTGGCAGCTCCGGTCGATCGTCCCATCAACTTCCGCATCACAGCGTCCTCGGTGATGAATTCGTTCTACATCCCCGCGCTGGCCGGCCAGATCTACGCGATGCCGGGCATGGAGACCAAGCTCCACGCCGTCGTGAACCACGCCGGCACCTACCGGGGCTTTTCGGCGAACTACAGCGGCGCCGGCTTCTCCGGCATGCACTTCAACTTCCAGGGTCTCGACGACAAGGACTTTGACGCCTGGATCGCCAGCGCCAAGTCCGGCGGCGGCTCGCTCGGGCGTGCCGAATATCTCCAACTCGAAAAGCCCAGCCAGAACGAGCCGGTGCGGCGCTACGGCACGATCGATTCCGATCTCTACCGCCTGATCCTCAACATGTGCGTCGAGACCGGAAAGATGTGCCAGAGCGAGATGATGGCGATCGACGCCAAGGGCGGCCTCGGCCACGAGGGCCTGAACAACACCCTGTCACTGGCCTACGACAAATACGCCCGCCGCGGCACGGCGCTTGGGCCGGAGCCGACCTTCGTCGCCGGCACCTGCACGCCCGAGGCGCCGCAGGGCAGGACCACCGCCTCCATCACGGCACCTCTCGACACCGCGCCGCTGCTCGGCGCCGGCCTGAAGCGGCCGACTTTCACGCCGCTGAAGTCCTCGTCCTTCTTCCTCGGACAACGTCCGAAGTCAGATTCGTAAAGAGATCCCGCATGTCTCCTGATCTTCTCAAGCTCATCTTCGGCCGGCTCACCTTCGAATCGCTGCCGCTGCACGAGCCGATCGTCGTCGGCACCTTTGCCGTGGTTGCAACCGGCGGCCTCATCATGGTCGCCGGCCTGACCTATTTCCGCGTCTGGGGTTATCTCTGGAGCGAGTGGTTCACCAGCGTCGACCACAAGCGCATCGGCATCATGTACATGATCCTCGGCATCGTGATGCTGCTGCGCGGCTTCGCCGACGCGCTGATGATGCGGTTGCAGCAGGCGCTCGCCTTCGGCGGCTCGGAGGGCTATCTCAACTCGCATCACTACGACCAGGTCTTCACCGCCCACGGCGTGATCATGATCTTCTTCGTGGCGATGCCGCTGGTTACCGGCCTGATGAACTTCGTCGTGCCGCTCCAGATCGGTGCGCGCGACGTGTCGTTCCCGTTCCTGAACAATTTCAGCTTCTGGATGACGGTCGGCGGCGCGGTGCTGGTGATGGCTTCGCTGTTCATCGGCGAATTCGCCCGCACCGGCTGGCTCGCTTATCCGCCGCTGTCGAACATCGGCTACAGTCCGGATGTCGGCGTCGACTATTACATATGGGGGCTGCAGGTCGCGGGCGTCGGGACGACACTGTCCGGCATCAACCTGATCTGCACCATCGTCAAGCTGCGGTGCCCGGGCATGACCATGATGCGGATGCCGGTGTTCACCTGGACCGCGCTCTGCACCAACGTGCTGATCGTCGCTTCCTTCCCGGTTCTGACCGTCGTGCTCGCGCTGCTTTCGCTCGACCGCTACGTCGGCACAAACTTCTTCACGAACGATTTCGGCGGCAGCCCGATGATGTACGTGAACCTGATCTGGATCTGGGGTCATCCCGAGGTCTACATCCTGGTTCTCCCCGCCTTCGGCATCTTCTCGGAAGTGACCTCGACCTTCTCGGGCAAGCGGCTGTTCGGCTACACCTCGATGGTCTACGCCACGGTGGTCATCACGATCCTGTCCTACCTGGTCTGGCTGCACCACTTCTTCACGATGGGGTCGGGCGCCAGCGTCAACTCCTTCTTCGGCATCACCACGATGATCATCTCGATCCCGACGGGGGCGAAGATGTTCAACTGGCTGTTCACGATGTATCGCGGCCGCATCCGCTTCGAGCTGCCGATGATGTGGACGATCGCGTTCATGCTGACCTTCGTGCTCGGCGGCATGACCGGCGTGTTGCTCGCGGTGCCGCCAGCCGACTTCGTCCTGCACAACAGCCTGTTCCTGATCGCGCACTTCCACAACGTGATCATCGGCGGCGTCGTGTTCGGCGCGTTCGCCGGCATCGGCTACTGGTTCCCGAAGGCGTTCGGCTTCAAGCTCGACCCGTTCTGGGGCAAGCTGTCATTCTGGTTCTGGGTCACGGGCTTCTACCTCGCCTTCATGCCGCTCTATGTGCTCGGCCTGATGGGCGTGACCCGCCGGCTACGTGTGTTCGACGACCCGAGCCTGCAGATCTGGTTCATCGTGGCCGGCATCGGAGCTTTCCTGGTCTTCCTCGGCATCCTCTCGATGCTGATCCAGTTCGCGGTCAGCTTCCTCAGGCGCGAGCAGCTCAAGGACGTCACCGGCGATCCCTGGGATGCGCGCACGCTGGAATGGGCGACCTCCTCGCCGCCGCCGGCCTACAACTTCGCTTTCACCCCCGTCGTTCACGACAATGACGCGTGGTGGGACATGAAGAAGCGCGGCTATCAGCGCCCGCTCCTTGGGTTCAAGCCGATCCACATGCCCAGCAGCACCGGCACCGGCATCATCCTTGCCGGCCTTGCCACCGCGATGGGCTTCGGCCTGATCTGGTACATCTGGTGGCTGGCGGCCGCGAGCTTCATCGCGATGCTCGCCGTCGGCATCGGTCACACCTTCAACTATCACCGCGATTTCGACATTCCGGCCGACGACGTCATCCGGGCCGAAGACGCGCGCACCAAACTGCTCGCCGGAGCCAAGTAAATGACTGTCGCTGTCAATCCCACGCAAACCGGCGAACCGGTGTTCTACCTCGCCGACGAACACCCGCATCCGGAAGGCTACAGCACCTCGCTGGGCTTCTGGATCTATCTGATGAGCGACTGTCTCATCTTCGCGATCCTGTTCGCCACCTTCGGCGTGCTCGGCGGCAATTACGCCGCCGGGCCGGCGCCGAAGGATCTGTTCGAGCTGCCGCTGGTCGCGGTGAACACCTCGATGCTGCTGCTGTCGTCGATCACGTATGGCTTTGCGATGCTGACGATGCAGCAGAACAAGATCGCGCAGACCCAGATGTGGCTGGCGATCACCGGGCTGTTCGGCGCCGCCTTCATCGGCATCGAACTGTCGGAGTTCGCCCACATGATCCATGAAGGCGCGACGCCGCAGCGCAGCGCCTTCCTGTCCGCCTTCTTCACCCTGGTCGGCACCCACGGCCTGCACGTCTCCTGCGGCCTGATCTGGCTGGTGACCCTGATGGTGCAGGTCTGGAAGTTCGGCCTGATCGAGGCCAACCGCCGCCGCCTGATGTGCCTGTCGATGTTCTGGCACTTCCTGGACGTGGTCTGGATCGGCGTCTTCACCTTCGTCTATCTCCTGGGAGTTCTGCGATGAACACCGATACTCACGCCGCCCACGCGGACGATCACCACCATGGCGATGGCCACGCTCACGGCTCGTTCTCGACCTACATGCTCGGCTTCGTGCTCTCGGTCGTGCTCACCGCGATCCCGTTCTGGCTGGTGATGAGCGGCGCGCTTCCGAGCAAGCAGATCACCGCGCTCGTCATCATGGCCTTCGCGGTGGTGCAGATCGTCGTGCACATGATCTACTTCCTGCACATGAACACGACGTCCGAAAACGGCTGGAGCATGATGGCGCTGATCTTCACCATCGTCATGGTGGTGATCGCGCTGTCCGGTTCGCTGTGGGTGATGAACCACCTCAACAGCAACATGATGCCGATCCACCAGATGACCGGGATGAAATGAACGAAATCCGGACCGTGACGAGCAAGGCAAACGGAGCCCGCGGCGACGCTGCGCGCCCGTCCTCGTGGCTCGCGGTCCTCTCGCTCGCGGCCTTCGCGCTTCTGATCGCGCTCGGCGTCTGGCAGATCGAGCGCCGGGCCTGGAAGCTGGCGCTGATCGATCGCGTCGAGCAGCGCGTTCATGCTCGGGCCCAGCCGATCCCCTCGCCGGCGGCATGGCCGACCGTCTCCGCCGCAAGCGACGAATACAGGCACGTCAGCGTCAGCGGCCGTTTCCTGCATGACCGCGAGACGCTGGTTCAGGCCGTCACCGAAGATGGCCCGGGCTATTGGGTGTTGACACCGCTCAGGCGCGACGACGGCACGCTGATCCTGGTCAACCGCGGCTTCGTGCCCTCCGACCGGCGCGACGCCTCGACGCGCCGGGACGGCAATCCGCAAGGCCCGGTCGAGATCACCGGCCTCTTGCGCGTGACGGAGCCAAAGGGCGGATTCCTCAGAACCAACGTGCCTGAACACAATCGGTGGTACTCGCGGGATGTCGCCGCGATTGCGGCGGCACGCGGCCTCGACCATTTCGCGCCCTTCTTCATCGACGCCGAGAGATCACAATCCGGCAACGGCCCAATCGGCGGATTGACCGTGATCAGCTTTCCCAATAACCACCTGATCTACGCGCTGACGTGGTTTGCCCTGGCTTTCATGCTGGCCGGCAGACTTATCGTCACATTCGGCGGCGGGCTATTCCGCCGCAAGAAGCCCTGGAGCGGCTTCGTCCACGAAGCGGCCGGCGGCTCCGATGCTGTCGCCCGCAGGACGGGATCAGATGCTGGAACGATCGTCGAGCCCACCTGACGACGGAAGAACGCATGGCGCCGTCACGCTGCAATCGCAGGCGGACGCGCGCAGCGAGCTGATCGGCGCTGCGCCGACCGACGACGAGACCAACCGTAAGAACATGGCGCTGCTGATCCAGCTGCGCTGGACCGCAGTGGTCGGCCAGATCGTGACCATCGGCGGCGTGCATGTCTGGCTCGGCATTCCCCTGCCCCTCACCCGCATGGGCGCGGTGATCGGCGCACTGATATTTCTCAACATCTCCAGCCTCGTCTGGGTGCGCCATCGCGCCGCGATCACCAACAACGAGCTGCTGGTCGCCCTCATGCTGGATGTCGCCGCGCTGACCGCGCAGCTTTACCTCAGCGGCGGCGCTACCAATCCTTTCACCTCGCTGTTCCTGCTCCAGGTGACGCTGGGCGCGGTGCTGCTCGATGGCCGCTCGACCTGGTCGCTGGTCGCGTTGACCTGCGCGAGCTTCGTCTGGCTGACCGTCGCCTACCGGCCGCTCGATCTGCCGCCGAACCCGCTGAGCGAGACCTACACGCTCACGGTGGCCGGTATGCTACTGGGTTTCGTGCTCAATGCCGTGCTGCTGGTGGTGTTCGTCACCCGCATCAACAGGAATTTGCGCGAGCGGGACGCGCATCTGGCGGCGCTGCGGCAGCATGCCGCCGAGCAGGATCATATCGTGCGCATGGGCCTGCTCGCCTCCGGCGCGGCTCACGAGCTCGGCACGCCGCTCGCCTCGCTCTCGGTCATTCTCGGCGATTGGCGCCGCATGCCCCACCTCGCCGCCGATCAGGAGCTGGCCGAGGACCTCGCGGAGATGGAGACCTCGCTGCAACGTTGCAAGTCGATCGTGACAGGCATCCTGGTGTCGGCGGGCGAAGCCCGCGGCGAAGGATCGTCGCCGACGACGGTGGCGGCTTTCGTCACCGCGCTGGTGGAAGAGTGGCGCGACGCGCGCTCGGCGCGCACGCTGTACTTCGTAAACACCTTCGGCGATGACGTCGCGATCGTCTCGGACGTCGCGCTGAAGCAGGTGATCTTCAACGTGCTCGACAACGCCTACGAGGTCTCGCGCGACTGGGTCGAGCTCGTTGCCGGGCGCGAGGGCGATAATCTCGTGCTGTCGATCAGCGATCGCGGCCCCGGCTTTGCACCGGAGATGCTGGCACAAATCGGAAAACCCTATCAGTCGAGCAAGGGCCGCGCCGGCGGCGGGCTCGGCCTGTTCCTGGTGGTGAACGTGGTGCGCAAGTTAGGGGGCAGCGTGACCGCCGAGAACCACAGGAAGCGCGGCGCCACGGTCCGCCTCACGCTGCCGCTCGCAACGCTCGCGATCGGAGGCAGCTTTGACGCTTGACCGTTCGCTCATCGTCGTCGAGGACGATGCCGGCTTCGCCCGCACCCTGAAGCGTTCGTTCGAGCGCCGCGACTACGAGGTCGTGCTCGCCGCCTCGATCGAGGACGTGCGGAAGGTCCTGGAGGAGCGATCGTTCGGCTATGCCGTCGTCGATCTCAAGCTCGGCGGCGCCTCGGGGCTGGCCTGCGTCGAGCTTTTGCATACGCACGATCCGGAGATGTTGATCGTGGTGCTGACGGGCTTTGCCAGCATCTCCACCGCGGTCGAGGCCATCAAGCTCGGCGCATGCCACTATCTGGCAAAGCCGTCGAATACCGACGACATCGAGGCCGCCTTCAACAAGGCCGCAGGCAATGCCGAGGTCGCGCTCGACAGCCGGCCGACATCGATCAAGACGCTGGAATGGGAACGCATCCACCAGACCCTGATCGAGACCGATTTCAACATCTCGGAAGCGGCAAGACGGCTCGGGATGCACCGTCGGACGCTGGCGCGGAAGCTCGAGAAGCGGCCGGTGAAGTGAGGTTGGTCAACTTTGTAGGGTGGGTTAGCGAAGCATAACCCACCACTTCTTTGCGGCAGCATGGTGGGTTACGCCTTCGGCTAGCCCACCCTACGGACCGAGCAAGATCATCCGGCGCCCAAAACAAAAAGCCCGGCCAAACGGCCGGGCTTTTGACCTGTTGCGATCGACGCGCGAGACGCTTACGCGGCCTCGTCGGCGACCGTGGCGCCGCCATCGGTCTCGTCGCTATCGCCCTCGGCGTCCGTATCGGCCTCGCCTTCGGCGGCTTCGGACTTGGCGCCGGTGCGGCGCGGGCTCTTGGCGAGCTGGGCCTCGATCTCCTTGACCGCTTCGGTCTCGGTCGAGTGCTGCACCACCGCGATCTCGCGGGAGAGACGGTCGAGCGCGGCTTCATAGAGCTGGCGTTCGCTGTAGGACTGCTCGGGTTGCGACTCGGAGCGATAGAGGTCGCGCACGACTTCCGCGATTGCGACGATGTCGCCCGAATTGATCTTCGCTTCGTATTCCTGGGCGCGGCGCGACCACATGGTGCGCTTGACGCGGGCACGGCCCTTCAGTGTCTCGAGCGCACGCTTCACCAGCGCGGGCTCCGACAGCTTGCGCATGCCGACATTGGCGACCTTAGCGGTCGGCACGCGGAGCGTCATCTTGTCCTTGATGAAGTTGATGACGAACAGCTCGAGCTTCGCGCCGGCGATCTCCTGCTCCTCGATGGCCAGAATCTGGCCGACGCCGTGAGCGGGATAGACGACAAATTCGTTGGCCTTGAAGCCCTGACGCTGGGTCACGACCTTCTTTTCCTCGACCTTCGGCGCAGCAGCCGCGGGCTTCACGGCCGGCTTGGCGACAGCGACAGGAGCCTTGGCAGGAGCAGCCGCAACAGGAGCCTTCGGCGCGGCGGGCTTGGCAGCTTGAGCCTTGGCAGCGGGAGCCTTGGCAACAGCGGGCTTGGCGGCAGGCTTGGCGGCAACAGGCTTGGCAACGGTCGCTTTCGCGGCCGGCTTGGCAGTCTTGTGAGGCATTGCGCTTCTTTTGTTCTTCGAGGACTTTGCAGCCGGCGCCTTCGTCGCGGTCCGACCCTTGGATGCGCTACGGCTGGCCGCGGCGACTTTCTTGGCGTCCTTATGGGAAGCCTTCGCTGAAGTACTCTTTTTACGCGTCTTCTGTGACACAGCCTGCGCGCGGAAACTGCCACGCCCCTGTTCGACATTTGGTTTCACGGGAACCCAACGGGGCCGACGGGGCTAACCAGGGTTCGGCTCAATGTGCCCAATATAGCACATTTCCCGCAAAAATCAATGATTTAGGGGTCTTAAGGGCTGGTTTTCAGCGGTTACGCCGCTAATAGGGTTAAGTTTGACCCGAATTAGTCGCCGGAGCCGGGGTTCGGCGAGAAATACTTGTCGAACTTGCCCTCCATGCCATCGAAATCCTTGGCGTCGGCAGGTGATTCTTTCTTCTGGGTGATGTTCGGCCAGCTCTTGGCATAGTCGGCGTTGACGGTGAGCCACTTTTCCAGGCCCGGTTCCGTGTCCGGCTTGATGGCATCGGCGGGGCATTCCGGCTCGCACACGCCGCAGTCGATGCACTCGTCAGGATGGATGACGAGCATGTTCTCGCCCTCGTAGAAACAATCGACCGGGCAGACCTCGACGCAGTCGGTGTACTTGCACTTGATGCACGCTTCAGTGACGACGTAAGTCATCCAACGCTCCGAAAAGCTCTTTTAAAAGTCGCGGCTTGCGTAGCGCGGATGGCCCGGCGCCGCAAGCTCAGGAACGGCCGATCATGACGGCTTTATGCGCTTGATCGACCAAGAAATGAATTCAAAGCGCAATTAATTGCGCTGAGAATTCGGATGGCCTTCGCTCAGCTCTTCGTAGAGCACACGGGCCGAGGCGGCGTCGCCGCGGCGCTCGTTGAAGGCGATGACTTTCAAGACGCGCACGGTGCGATCGAGCGCAACGGTGAGCACGTCGCCGATCTTGATCGCATGCCCCGGCGATTTCTCGCGTGCGCCGTTGACGCGAACATGGCCGGACTCGACAAGCTCGGCAGCGGAGGTGCGCGCCTTCACCACCCGCGCGTGCCACAGCCATTTGTCGATGCGCTGCCGCTCGGTCGTGACTCTAATCCTTCTGACGCGTTTTCTTCACGCGAACCGCTCCGCACTTCGCTTGAAAACGCTACGCTACTCCTTACGCCCTGACAGCTGCTCCTTCAGCGCAGCGAGCTTCGCGAACGGCGAGTTCGGATCGACCGGACGATCGCGTTCGCGCGGGGTGGCGCTCGATGCGTAGGGGCGCAGCGACGGTCCGCCCTGGCGGTCGCGGCCCTTGTCGCGGTCGCGTCCGCGGTTGTCGCGGCCCTTGTCGCGATCGCCGCCGAACTTGCCCTTGTTGCGATCCTTGTCGCGGTCCTTGTTGCCGCCATTCTTGCCCTCGAAGCGGCGGTTCTTGTCGTCGCGGCCCTCGGGGCGCGGCGCGGCTTCGGCGCCACCTTCGCGCGGCTTGCGGAAGTCTCTGCCACCATCGCGACGATGACCGCCATGGCGATGACGCTCACCGCGCTTCTCGCCGTCGGCGGCCGGCGCAGCTTCGCCTTCGGCAGGCGCGGCGCCTGCTTCAGCAGTCGCCTGCGGACGCGGCTGGTGATGACGCTGGTTGCGATGGCGCTCGTGGCGCGGCTTGCGATCATCGTGACGGCCGGCGGGACGCCAGACCTCGATGAGCTCGGGCTCGGCGGGCGTGGCCGCGGCCTCCACGGGTGCTGCCGCATCGGCCGACGCCGCGGCTTCGGCTGCAGCAGTCTCGGCAGATGCGGTTTCGGCGGGAGCGGCTTCAGCAGGAGCGGCGGCCTCAGCGGAGACTGCAGCTTCTTCCTCCGGTGGCGCGATGCCGGGAGCGTCTTCCGGCGTGACGGAAGCCTCAAGCACCGGCTCATCCTGCGCGGGCTCGTCGTGCTGCTCCATCCCTGGCGCGTCTTCGACGGTCACAGGCTCGGCGGCGGCTTCGATCGCGGTGTCCGCAGGCGCTGCGGCGTCCTCGACCGGCGTTTCGGTTGCGGGCGTCTCTTCGCTGGAGGCGTCAGCAGCAGCCGCGTCAGCAGCAGGCGCCTCGGCAACAGCCGCAACAACCGGCTTCGCCGGCAGCGGCGGACGCTTGTCCATGCGATAGCCGAGCGCGCGCAGCACGGAGGCAAAATCTTCGCCGGCCGAACCGGTGAGCGACGTCATCGCCTGCGTCACGACAAAACTGCGGCCGTCGAATGCACCGGCGGGCTTTTCGCCGGACGCGTTCTCGCGCCAGGCCAGCGCCGGACGGATCAGATCGGCCAGGCGCTCCAGGATGTCGACGCGGACGGCGCGCTCGCCGGCCTGCTTGTAGCCGAGCACGCGATAGGCATCGCGCGGCAGCTGCTTGTCGACCGGGAACGAGGTGCGGCCGGAGCTCGCCAGATGCTGCGCGCCCGACAGCGCGGAGGGATCCACATTGTCCTGCTTCAGCGCCCACAGCAGCGCGGCCAGCGCTCGCCCCGCCGGCTTCAGCAGGCCGGGGAAATAGAGGTGATAGGCGCCGAAGCGGACGCCGTATTTGCGCAAGGTCGCGCGCGAGGGCTGGTCCAGATCCTTCAGCTCGTTGGCGATCTTCGGGCGCTCCAGCACGCCGAGCGCCTCGACGAGCTGATAGGCTATGCCGCGGGCGATGCCGGTGACGTCCTCGGCCTTGCTGAGCTCGAACAGCGGCCCGAGCAGCTTTTCGATATGCGTCTTGAGCCAGAGGTCGAGGCGGGCCTGCACCTTGTCGCGGGGGGCGCCCGTGAGGCGTTCGTCGGAGATGATGCGGATACGCGGATGCAGCGCGTCCTCTGCGGCAGACAGCCGCGCCACGGCATCGCCGGTCCAGCGAATGATGCCTTCCGAGGTCAGCACGAACTGCTCGTCCGGCGCATTGCCCAGTTTTTCGGCGCGCGCGTTGATCTCGCCGGCGAGCACGGCCTGCGCTGCAGCCTGCAACGCTTTCGCATCGGAGCCGGCTTCCGCCGCATCCGGTGCAAAGGTGAAGCCATCGAGACGGCCGATGACATGGCCTTCGACGATGACTTCGCCGGTCTTGCCGATTTCCGTATTCAAGCTCGTGTTCTCCCGCAGGCGGCGCATCAATACACTGGTCCGGCGATCAACGAAACGCTCAGTCAAGCGTTCATGGAGCGCATCCGATAATTTATTTTCGACCTCGCGGGCGATCCCCTGCCAGCGTTCCGGGTCTTTCAGCCAGTCGGGACGGTTGGCGACGAAGGTCCAGGTGCGAATCTGCGCGATCCGGGCCGACAGCGTGTCGATATCGCCGTCGACGCGGTCGGCCTGGTCGATCTGCGTCCTGAACCAGGCGTCGGGGATGCATCCCTTCCGCATCAGAAAGCCGTACAGCGTCGTGACCAGCTCGGCATGGGCGGCCGGCGACAGCTTTCGATAATCCGGGACCTGGCAGGCCTCCCACAGCCGTTCCACGGCGTCCTTGCCATGCGCGACGTCGCGCACCTCGGCGTCGCGGGCGGCGTGGTCGAGCACGCGCATGTCCTCGGCGATCGGCGCGCGCGTCAGCGCCTCGTGGCCCGGGGCCAGGTTCAGCGAGACCTGGAGCGCGCCGAGCGAAGCGAAATCCAGCTTCGAATTGCGCCATTGCAAAACCTTCACGGGATCGAAGGTGTGGTTCTGGAGCGCACTGACGAGCTCGGGCTCGAACGGCGCGCAGCGGCCGGTGGTGCCGAAGGTGCCGTTGCGGGTGGCGCGGCCGGCGCGGCCGGCGATCTGGCCGAATTCGGACGGCGTCAGGCGGCGGAACTGGTAGCCGTCGAACTTGCGGTCGGAGGCAAAGGCGACGTGGTCGACGTCGAGATTGAGGCCCATGCCGACGGCGTCGGTGGCGACGAGATAATCGACCTCGCCGTTCTGGAACATCGCGACCTGCGCATTGCGGGTGCGCGGTGACAGCGAGCCCAGCACCACGGCGGCGCCGCCATGCTGGCGGCGGATCAGCTCGGCGATGGCGTAGACCTCGTCGGCCGAGAAGGCGACGATGGCGGTGCGGCGCGGCTGCCGCGTGATCTTGCGGTCGCCGGCGAATTCCAGCTGCGACAAACGCGGCCGCGTGATCATGGAGACGCCCGGCAGCAGCCGCTCGATGATCGGTCGCATGGTCGCAGCGCCCAGCAGCAGCGTCTCGTCGCGGCCGCGGCGGTTGAGGATGCGGTCGGTGAAGACGTGGCCGCGCTCCAGATCAGACGCGATCTGCACCTCGTCGACGGCGAGGAACGAGACGTCGAGATCCCGCGGCATCGCCTCGACGGTCGAGACCCAGTAGCGCGGCGATTTCGGCTTGATCTTCTCCTCGCCGGTCACAAGCGCGACGGCATCGGGGCCGACCCGCGCGGCGATCTTGTTGTAGACCTCGCGCGCCAGCAGGCGCAGCGGCAGCCCGATCATGCCGGAGGGATGCGCGAGCATCCGCTCGATGGCGAGATGGGTCTTGCCGGTGTTGGTGGGACCAAGCACCGCAGTGACGCCGGCGCCGGGAAGCCGCTCGGAAGCGAAGGGGGAGGAGGAAAAAGGCATCTGGGGGATTAGGTAATGGCGATTGGGGCGAATGTCAGTGCTGTTTTGGGGCTGTGGTGCGAAGCGCCTGGAAGTCACCTGGCTGCGGCTTCTCCGCCGTCATGCCCCGGCTTGCCGCCTTCGCTGAAGCTTCGGCGGGCCGAACACCGGTGTGGGCCTCGGCGTAGCCTTGGCGGAGCCGGGACCGGGGCATCCCGTACGCCGCGGCTTCTCCGCTCAACCACAGACGCCTCGGCGTACTGGATCGCCCGGTCAAGCCGGGCGATGACACCGAGAGTGTGGGAGCATCCTCCCCAGATCCCGCGCAACTGTCTCACTTTGCGACGCTTTTCCCGTTGGCTTTAAGCTTCGGAACGAGTTGAGAACGAATCGCGGCCGAATCGCTGACTCCCCCTTGAGTCCTGTTCCGTTCACGCAAGATGTCGCGGGAGGCTTATGGGCTCGCACTAGATGGAGTTTTGGCCCGCCGCACAAGCGACGTTTCGATGGCGGAATCGTTAAAGCTGGGGACGGCGCGGAGTCGAATCAGAATCGGGGAGGAGTCAAATGGATTCCCGGCCCTGGAGCCCTCCCAAACAAAAAGTGCGAAAACAACCCCATGCACAGTAGGCATGTTGTTGAAATTGCTTGTGTTTATTTTCGGCCAAAAGGTGAGGTCCGTAGCCCGCATGGAGCGGAGCGCAATGCGGGGGCCGAAGCAAAGAACCCCGGATTACGCTGCGCTCCATCCGGGCTACGGCAGCGGGGGCTACGCCAAGCCTACTGCGTCTTCGCGACCTTGGGCGGCTGGGCGCTGGTGATGAAGCTGGTCGCTTCCAGCATGGCCGGCCCGAGCGGGGTCGGCACTTTCAGCCAGAACGGGACCAGGATGCGCGTGCCGGCGATCGGCGCGAACGCGACCTCGATGTTGCGCTGGGCGGCGAGATATTTGATCACCGGGCGGTCGGGGATGTAGCCGGCGATGGGCACGAAATACAGCGAGCAGACCACGACCTGGCCGTGATAGCCCTTCTCCGCCTTGACGTTCTCCATGCGCTTGAAATCGAGCTTGAGCTCGTAGCGCATGCGGCCGTCGAACACGGCGGCGCTACCGTGGCAGGCGTCCGCCGACAGCACGTCGCCGGTGCCGGATACGCGCACCAGCGAGGCCGTCATCGGGTCCCAGACGCCGCGGCGATGGGCGTCGGTGACGACGATGCGGTCGGGATCGACCGGCGGCTCCGGCAGGATGGCAAAATCCTTCACATTGCCCTTGTCGAGCGTGATGCGGATCTCTTCGGTCTTCTTCGAGGTGGTGGTGGAGGCCTGGTAGCCGGTCGCGACCAGCGCGCCGTTGACCACGCGGCCCTGCGAGGCGCCGGTGCCGGACCCGCCCGCGAACGATTTCAAAAGCCCCGAGGTGCCGCCGGAGGCCGCGGCCGCGAACACATCGTCCTGGATGTCGATGTTCCAGGCGCCCTTACCCACGGGAATGCCCGCCAGCGTCGCCTCGTATTGCGCCTCGAGCTTGCCTTGCGCCGCCGCGGGCTCCGCCGCCCACGCCAAGACCAGCCCGAAAAGGGCCGCCATGACCCACCGGCCGGCAGAGCGCGGATGACTTACGCGCGGATTCCTTGCGCGCCGCTCCGCTGAGCGCAGCTCATTTGGGCGCAGCTCATTTGGACGCAGACTTGGCGCAAGATGAGGCGTTGTGAGCACGAAACAATCCAATCGGGGCGCGAACGGTTGTTACTTAAGCCAAAAACCGCGCCAAGCAATGTGTCCGGGCCTGTCCGCGTCCGGAACTCCATTGCACTCTTCGGGCGCGAATACGCCCTTTATGTGATGGTAAGGCGCGATAATCATTGCCGTTTTGGTGATCGGGGCGGGTCAGAAGCGCGCACCTCTCTCCTCCCATTCCCCTGTCATGCCCCGGCTTGACCGGGGTATCCAGTACGCCGCGGCCCCTCTGGTCAGCCGCGCCGTCTCGGCGTACTGGATCGCCCGGTCCCGGCTCCGCCAAGGCTACGCCACACGGGTGCTCGGCCCGCCGAAGCTTCAGCGAAGGCGGCAAGCCGGGCGATGACACCGCTTTATGCCGCTCGAGATCCCGGTTTCGCGCTCTCGCGCGCCCACATTGCGCAAGCGCGCAATGGGGGAACGACGGGCCAAAAACGGCCCGTCGCCTTGACGTCCCGCCGCTTCCCCCCTATACGTCCGCCCGCTCCCTGCAAGGACAGAGAATTTGCCCGTGGCGCCCCGAATGGCGGCCGCACATCGTTGGGAAAGATTGAGGATTTTGCCATGTCTCGCCGCTGCGAATTGACGGCCAAGGGCCCCCAGGTCGGCCACACGGTCAGCCACTCCAACATCAAGACCAAGCGCCGCTTCCTGCCGAACCTGGTCAACGTGACCTTCATCAGCGAAGCGCTGGGCCGCAACGTGCGCCTGCGCGTCTCCACCAACGCCATCAAGAGCGTCGACCACAATGGCGGCCTCGATCCCTTCCTGCTCAAGGCCAAGGCCGCCGTGCTGTCGCCGCGCGCCCTCGAGCTGAAGCGCGCCATCCAGAAGAAGGTCGGCCCGACGCCGGCGCCGGAGAAGAAGGCGAGCTAAGAATTTCGGATTGGGCGAGGGCTTGCGTCGCGAGGCGTAGCTTAGCCGGATCAAGTTTTACGTGACGGCCGGATCGGAAGATCCGGCCGTTTTGTTTTGGAGGTACGAAAGTAGGCTGTTTCGCGCCCCATCCTTTTGGATAAGGTAGAACAAACTACAAGCAAAAGTTGCTAGGCGGGGGCGGGCTACGAGCAGACTGCGACACCACGCAATTGTGTGTTCAGTTATCGGGGGAGCGGCGCTCCTGACCGCGCTCAACACTAGTGCTATTTCGCAAGATCAAAATGCAATCGCACGTCACTGTCTAGCGATTGCAGACGTCAACCAACGTGTTGACTGCTTAGAGACCGGCATCCTTCCGGAAGTCCGATCAACAATCCCCTCACAACAGACGCCGGCGAGTCAGCCCAACCCAAGCTTTGACTGTCGAGTTGTTAAGTCACCCGTGGATCGCGCTATATGCGGCGACGTCACCTTAGCTCAATGGGATGCGTTCATGGGACGCACCTATCAACAAGCGCTGAGAATCTCGAAAGATCGCCAAGCTTTATTAGAGAGCCAGCGAAACTGGCTGACGCAACGAGAAACGACCTGCTCCTCGGTCACGGGCAATTTGACCTGGTCGTGCATTCTGGACGCGACGAGGTCGCGTATCACTGCGATCAACAAATTCGCTACATCTAATCCCGAACAGAGTCCCGCGCCGCAAGCCGCCAATTCTAGTTCACTGGCGCCAACGCAATCGGGTTCGGAGATCGCGACGAAGAAAATCTCAAATAGCCCCGCCGCTAGCTCCTCCGGCTCTCAAAAATCGACAGTCGCCTCCAACGATGATGGATCCTCATTGATCGTCGGCTTCGCTTTCCTTATCGGCGCGTTCCTCGCCGTTAGGATAGTCCGCTACGTTTGGCGGCGTCGACATTTGACCAAGAAATACGGCCCTCAGGAAGCCGCTCGAATAATTGCTCGCGAGGTATGGCAAGGGATGACGGCAGAACAGCTAACCGAATCCCGGGGCCGTCCAGCGGGCATCGGACGTGAGATCATACGAACGCGAACCAAGGAAACGTGGAAGTATGGCCAAACCGGCAAGAACCGATTTCAGAATCGTATCTATTTGGAAGACGGCATTGTGATTGGCTGGAAAGTTTGAACGCCATCGAGCCGATCGCAAGCAAAGCTTATTATTCTTTGGTTGGGGGAGAGACTGAATGGATAGATTCATCGCGCTGACGAACAGTGTATTGCAAATGTTTCTTTCGCTGCCGCCAATAACTCAATGGGCGGTCAGCATGCTGCTCGTCTGCTTGGTGATCGCGCACGTATTCAAATATAATGAGCACACCGTTCACGAAGGCCCCTCGATCTTCACCACGGCGGGCATCTTCTTCACGTTTCTCGGAATTGCGGAGGGCCTTTACCAGTTCGACCCGCAAAAAATCGATGCAAGCATTCCGACGCTGCTTGATGGTCTTAAAACAGCATTCATCGCTTCCGTGGTTGGCGTTGGCGCGGCGCTTACGCTGAAGCTACGGTACGCGATCTTCGGAGTAAGACGTTCAGACCCTACTGGCGGCACCGAAGGCGCTACGGTGGACGACCTCTACGGACAGCTCGTCGGTTTGCAGCGTTCGCTCGTCGGAGAGGGGGAGTCGACTGTCATTTCCCAACTGAAGCTTAGCCGTCAGGACACGAACGATCGGCTCGACGCCCTCGGGAGATCGCAAGCCGCCTTCATGCAACGGCTCGCTGAGAGCAACTCGAAGGCTCTGATCATTGCGCTACAAGAGGTCATCAGGGACTTCAACTCAAAAATTTCCGAGCAGTTTGGAGACAATTTCAAGCAGCTCAACGAAGCCGTCGGAGCGATGCTCGAGTGGCAGGCAAAATACCGAGAACAAGTCAGCGAGATGATCCATCATCAGGGGCTCGCGGCACAGAACATGGTGACAGCCTCATCTCGATACGAGGCGCTCATCTCAAATGCCGAAGACTTCTCCGTAGTTGCCAAGGCTCTTGATAGCCTGCTTACCGGACTTGAGACTCAGCGCGGCCAGATCACCGAGTCTCTCGCGCAGCTCGGCCGTCTTCTCGGCGCGGCCTCTTCAGGTCTGCCTCAAATCGAAACCAAAATAGTTCAGCTCACCGAGCAAGTGACGCAGGGAGTGAAACGAAACCAGGAAGAAATGACAGCCATCTTGCAGGGTGCCAGCACAATACTCCAGTCGTCCGTAGCAGACATTCGCAATGTATTGCTTGAGACAACCCAGACGACGGGCGCACAAATGAACGATCATGTTCGAGCGATGACTAACTCGATCGAAGCGAAAGTCGTTCAACTCGATCAGCAACTCACTTTTGGTGTAAAGCAAAATCAGGATGAAATGACGAAAGTTCTGCGGGAAGCCGCAGGTAGCCTCCAGTCGTCGATTGCTGATATTCGCAACTTGTTGCTGGAAACGACTCAGGCATCCAGGACTCAGATTAACGACCACGTCAGATCCCTGGCCGACAAAACGACCGAGCAGTTTGCCAAGCTAGATGCGGCTCTCGAAACGGAGTTATCGAAATCCATTTCTTCCTTGGGTCGACAGCTGACTGCACTCTCTAAGCAGTTTGTTGACGATTATACACCTCTAACCGATCGGCTACGTGCGGTAGTTCAGATGGGCCGGAGCTAAGATCATGAGCCTAGAAACTCGCAATTCGCGGGCTCGTCCACAAGAGGACCACTGGGTGCCTCTGAGTGACCTCATGACGGGCCTTATGATGATCTTCCTGCTCGTCGCAATTGTATTCATGCTTCAGGTAAAGAAGAACGAAGCGAAGATCGTTGAGGCGCAGACCCGAATTCGTGAGATCGCCACGCACTACACTGATCTTCGGGGGCAGATTTACAAAGAGCTGTCCGAGGAGTTCAGGGACGACTTACCTAAATGGCGCGCCTCAATAAGACCAGACCTTTCGGTGCGTTTCGAGGAGCCAACCGTTCAATTCGATACTGGCGCCGCGACGGTAAAGGACGGGTTCAAGACGGCCCTTAATAGCTTTTTCCCTCGGTACATCAAAATCCTCAGATCGCCAAAATACGTGGATGCAATCGAGGAAGTTCGCATTGAGGGTCACACATCCTCGCTCTGGAAGAACTTAACTCCCGAACCAGCCTACTACGAGAATATGCGACTATCCCAGGAGCGCGCTCGCTCTGTCTTAATGCATGTTTTCGCCATCTCGGCTATCCGCGATGATGAGACGTTACGTTGGATTCTTGCTCGAGTAACGGCCAATGGCTTGTCTTCGGCGAGGCGGCTTCTCACGCCGGAGGGGGCAGAAGATGTCATCGGATCTCAACGGGTTGAGTTCCGGGTTAGAACTGCGGCTGAGGATCAATTGTCAAAGATACTCGGAGCGCTTAATCAGTGAAGCTTCCAAATTTCGATGACAACCCAGAGCTAAACGCATTGCGCAACGCGATGGGAGCCAATCTACGCGATTATACACCGCCAGCGCCTTCGGAGGTTTTGACAACTGAAGAAATTGAACGTCTCGCCGGCGAGGGAATTGAAATCCCCCTTGACGAGGTACGTGTCCTAAACGACGGCACCCACATTTACAAAGGCAGACGCGTTATCGTGTACATTAGGGATGTCGCTGAGTATGGCGGGCGAACATCCATGCCCAAATATCATCTCGCAATGTGCAGCACTCTGAGCATGATGATGGAGGCGGGGCGATTTAAAACTCGATACGTCGTTGCCACCAGAGATGACGGCCTTTTCAGCATCAAACGAATCCGCGGTGACACCGCAATCAAAAGCGACGAAAAATTGAAGATATGCCAGCAATGCCTCGATGAGCTAAACTACAAATCCTTCTCGATGAGACAGAGTGCTCAGCGTCGGCTCGAAGCAGTTCAAGGCTTCTCAATCAAGGCGTTCTTCGATGAATTTGGCAAAAGCTGTGTTTGGGCCATGCCAAAATTTGACGCAATAAACGCTCCCACCAACGTTTACAGCCCACACTTTTACAGAATTGCGAAGGCCTTGAAGGAAAAGCGAGGATACCGGTGCGAACGAACTAACTGCGGAATTGACTTGGCAGGCCCGGGGAATCGGAAGTTCCTGCATGCGCACCATTTAAACGCCGACAAATCGGACAATCATCCGACAAACATCAAGCTACTTTGCATCAGATGTCACGCAAGCGAATTTCAGCATTCTCACGTCAGAGACAACCCTGATTACGGGATCTTCTGCAGGAAATTTCCCAATAGCGAAGCTACGCCACGCTCTCAAAAACCATGAAGAAACCAACGTCGCTAAGCGTCGAGGAAAAGCGCGTGATCAAAGCACTGATCGCAGTCCCCGACGGTCGCTGCTCAATAGTGTTGACATTTGTTAACACTTGCCTTATATTCAGGTCTCCTCATGGCTGATCGGCCGAGGCACCCGCATAAGGAGATTGAGGCCGTCGTCGCGCACGCCGAGTCGATCGGATGGCGGTGGCGCAAGATGGGGCATTGGGGGCGGCTGTTCTGCGCGCATGCCGGACGTGACGGCTGCCAGGTCGGCGTGAACGGTACGCCGAAGAATCCGGAAGACCATGCTCGGCAGGTGATGCGGGCGATCGGCCGGTGCCCGCACGGAAAGGAGGAAGACAAGTGAAGAAGTTCGAGTTCAGCATTATTGCGTCCGGCCTCGATCCTGCGGCGGAGGATTTCGAGCAGCGCTTCTACGATGCCGGCTGCGACGATGCGGCGATCGCCTTCCAGAAGGGCCACATCATCGTCGACTTCACCCGGGAGGCGAAATCAGTCAGCGAGGCCATCGTCACGGCGGTGCAAAACGTGCAGGCCGCCGGCGCCCACGTCGATCGCGTTGAGCCCGACCCGCTCGTCAGCCTCTCCGATATCGCCACCCGAACCGGAATGACGCGTGCGGCGATGACGCAATATTCCAAGGGTCAGCGCGCCAAGGATTTTCCCGCGCCGGTCGCCCGCGTGACGTCCGACAGTCCGCTGTGGGATTGGGCGACGGTCGCAAAATGGCTGTTTCATCACGACAAGCTCAGCCGCGACGAGGCGATCGAAGCGGCCGCCGTGCGAGCGGCCAATGCGGCGATAGGATCACGCACGGCCAAACTCGAAGAGACCTTGAAGGGAAGCCTGAAGGCCTACGAGAAGGAACTCGACCGGGCCGCGTGAGACGCGGGATCGCTGCTTTGCGCGCCCTACCCCCGAAAATCAATGCTCCGCAGCACGATCCCCGGCGGCGTGCCTTCGAACTCCGTCGCCTGATATTTGCGTCCGGTGCAGGCTTCGATGCGCTCGCGCAGGCGCGTGAACTGCTCTTCGCGCTCGCTGGGCCTGGCGCGCGGGCCGCGCTCGAGGTCGTCCATGGCGGAGGTCGAGATCGCGCAGGCGATCTCCTTTGCGCCGTCCTGCATCGAGAACTGGACGATGCCGCGGTCCTGGTCGTGGGCGATGAAGCGGCTGCTGGTGAGCGTCATGGGGTGTTCCTTTTGCGGCCGCGCGTCGTGCCGGGCTTGTGCGCGATGGCGCACGGGGGGAGCCGGTCAGCGAAGCACGCTGTGGCACAAGCGTACAAAACAATGCACTTCGGTGGTTATGGGTCCTGGCTTTCGCCAGGACGACGCCGGAGTTGGCTTACCGTCAGCCGTCGCCGTTGAGTCTTGCGAAATCGTCGAACAGCGCGGCCACCAGCGCGCGGTGGCGGGTGTCCTCGGCGGGCAGGCTCGCGGCATAGAGGTTGAGCAGATGGCGGGCCTTCACGGCGGCCTCGGGCCAGGACGTGGCGGGCACCGACATCATGCGGTTTTCGAGCTCGGCCTCGCGCTCGCGCAGCTCCCTGACCTGGGCCTCGACATCGGCCAGCGCGCGGCGCAGATCGGTTGCCTTCTGGGCGGCCATGCCGCGGTGGCTGTCGAGGTCGACTGGGATGTCAGTCATTACAGGCACTCGCATCGATACGTTGGGCATCCGCCAGGTCGACCGAGCCGATCGACAGCATCTCCGTCGCACCGCGCACGCCTTCGGAGGGCACCGTGATCATGGTGGCGACGCGACGATAGGACGCGAAGGACAGGCCCTCGATCATCTCCTCGTCGGTGACGACCTCATAGGCGCCGGCCGGCAATTCGCGCGCGACACCGCGGATGTGGAATGGATGCTTGAAGGTAATGGTTTCTCGCCGCGAGCGGATGGTCATGCGCGCCTGCCTTTCGCAAAGAAGGGGCCCCAACCGACGCCAGCTGTGGCGGACCATGCGCTTGTTACCCGGCAATAGCCAGCTTTATGTCAGCGCGGGCCGGGACTTAAGCGGCAAGCGCGACACGCGCGCGCGGCGTTTTAGTCCTCGCCATCGGCATGGCGCGGGCGTACGCTCGACCACGTCAGCGCAGCTCACGCAATTGCCGCGCGTCGATGTTGCGCTGCATCTTTCGCGCCTCGTGTGCGCGGCGGCGATCTCTAATGGCTCGGGCGGACGCGTCTCATCGTCATGCCCAGTGACCATTGCAGCGCCGATCTCGCACGCGGACGAACTCGAAACCCAGGAGGAGACGACGTCATGGCCAAGGGACAGCAACGCAGCAACCGCGAAACCAAGAAGCCGAAGAAGGACAAGATCAAGACCAGCGCCGCAGCGCCCAGCCGCAAGGATGCGGCGTGGCAGCCGGAGATCGGTCAGAAGAAGAAGTAGCGGGCGGCGGATAGAGGGCGGGCTCGGCGTATCGCCGAACTCCGTCATGGCCGGGCTTGGCCCGGCCATCCACGTCTTTCGCGCGGAAGCAAGAACGTGGATGCCCGGGACAAGCCCGGGCATGACGAGTTTGTGGCGCGATCACGCGTTCAATCTCACCACCATCTCCTTCTCCGCGCTTTTCCGCTATACTCGCCCGGGTAGCATCAGCGGGAAAGGAGTACCGTGGAGCACGAGCGCAACGCCGAGCATACATCCGAGCCGAAGAATCTCGTCATCTGCTGTGACGGCACCGGCAACGAGATTTCCGAAAACATCTCGAACGTCCTGAAGCTCTATCGCTGCCTGCGCAAGACCGACAAGACGAAGCCGCGGCAGATGGTGTTCTACGATCCCGGGGTCGGCACCGTGACGGAGCCGTCGACGTGGCACCGGCTCAAGGCCAACGTCAATCTGGTGCTGGGGCTCGCCACCGGCTACGGGCTCGATGACAACGTGCTCTCGGCCTATTGCTTTCTGATCGAGCATTACGCGCCGGGCGACAGGATCTATCTGTTCGGCTTCTCGCGCGGCGCCTACACGGTGCGGGTGCTGGCGGGGCTGATCCACAAGATCGGACTGATCTCGCCGGAGCAAGCAAACCTCGCAGGCTCGGGCCTCGTCGCCTACAAGCAGTATTCCGGCACCGGGCGCGGCAACGATGTCGAGGACCTCAAGGACGTCGCGATCGACGAGAGCGGCCCGTTGCCGAAGGACGCGTTCGATCTCGCCGCGCAATTCGCGCGCATCACCTCGACACGCTGGCCAACCATCCACTTCATCGGCGTCTGGGACACGGTGGCGAGCGTGATCGTGCCGCGGCGCGACAACTTCTTCTTCCTGTTCAGCCTGGAGGAGCTCGCCTTCACGCTGCGCAATCCCAGCGTCAACATCTTCCGCCAAGCGATCGCCATCGACGAGCGGCGCTGCATGTTCCGCCTCAAGGCGTATGAGGAGCCGCAGGATTATTGGCGCAACCGCTATGTGCCCGACGAGAAGAAGGAGCCGCAGGACATCCTGCAGGTGTGGTTCGCCGGCGTGCATTGCGACGTCGGCGGCGGCTATCCGGAAGCCGAGAGCGGCGAGTCCAAATATCCGCTGCTCTGGATGATCGAGGAGGCGGCCAAGGCCGGGCTGAACTTCAACCCGCGCACGGTGAACCAGCTCGCCTGGGGCATCCAGCGCAAGAACTCGCCGTTCCAATACGTGTCGCCGGCCTACACCGGAAAGACGGGTGAGCTGCACAATTCGATGACGGCGCTGTGGCGCGTGCTGGAGTATCTGCCGAAGAGCGCGACGTACAAGGAATGGCCGGAGCGGAAGGTGTTTCTGGGGTTCTACATCCCCGATTGCGAACCGCGCCCCATCCCCGAAGGCGCGCATGTGCATGAGAGCGTGGTGAAGCGGATGGCGGTGGAGCCGGACTATCGGCCGGTGAATCTGCCGAAGGATTATGTGACCGTGCCGATGCCCGTGCCGCCGCATGTGGGCATGGCGGCGGAGGCGGGGGAGATCGTGGTGGGGTGAGGTTTGCTTGGCGGTACTGCCGCCCCAAAAAAGGTGTCGTCCCGGCGCAGGCCGGGACCCATAACCACAGGGAGCAGTTTGGCGAAGACTCGTCGCTCGGTACTCCTACTTTCCGCAACCGAGAGATCACGCGGTATGGGTCCCGGCCTTCGCCGGGACGACGGCGAATTTGGAGCGCCCGCCCCACCCCGCTACCGCCGCTTTCTCCATTCACCGACACATTTCATTAAAATTCTCCGCCCCGCCTTAGCCGGATCGCATCAACTCCTCTGCATCATCTCCCAAAACCACCCGCGCCATCCGCGGAAATTGGAGGAGAGTGCCAATGCATCCGCGACGACATGCCCGCGTCAAGCCCGCCGGCCTGGTGTCCCGCCAGGCCAAGATCATCACCGACCCGCGCGCGCCGGTGATCCCCTGCACGCTGATCGACTATTCGCCGGGAGGGGCCTGCGTCGATCTCGGCGGGCAGGTGAAGATTCCCGATCGCTTCGAGCTGCTGCACGTCAACACCAAGAAGCGCTGCCGCGTGGCGTGGAAGCGCGGCACGAAAGTGGGCGTGGTGTTTTAGAGGGAGCGAGACGTCAGCTTAATCACCCTCTCCCCTTGTGGGAGAGGGTGGCTCGCCGCAGAGTGGCGAGACGGATGAGGGGTCTCTCTCCGCGGGTACATCTCTCACAGTTGGATCTGCGGAGAGAGACCCCTCATCCGGCGCCATAGCCGATGCGAAGCATCGGCGTTTTCAAGAACGGTGGCCGAAGGCCGCCTATGCCACCTTCTCCCACAAGGGGAGAAGGAAGAAGCCTACGTCCGCATCCGCGCCTTCGCCCCCGCGACGATCTGCATCGCCACGCCCGCGATCCAGCCGAACAAAGCGAACCAGCTCCAGGCGATATGCGGCTCGAGGCGGAGCACGATGATGGCTACGGAGGCGAGCGCGGTGAACGTGGCGCAGAGCGTGCCGGCGGAGCTCAACAGCTCCGCGGCGTCGATGTCGCCGTGGGCCTCGTCGAAGGGCAGCTGCGGCGTGTCGATGCCGAGATAGAAGCCGACGAAGCCCAGCACCATCATCAGCAGCAGGAAGCCTTCGGTGGTGAGCGCGGGAATTGCAGATCCCACATAAGCGCCGACGAACAACCCGCACGCCGCGCCCGCCATCGCAAGACCCACGCGCTCGATGACGTGGGCAGCTTTCCGGATACGAAACCGCATGGCGGGCCTCCGTGAGGCGTTGAACGCGCGCGAGGTTAGGCCAGATTTGGCGGAGGTGGAAGGTGAGGGGATTTACGGATGCGTGAGGTGGGCGTTGCGTCCCCTCATCGTCGTCCCGGCGAAGGCCGGGACCCATAACCACCGAATTCGGTTTGGCGAAGACAAGCAATGACCTTCTTGCGCTGTCACCGCGGCCTCGGCGTATGGGTCCCGGCCTTCGCCGGGACGACACTGTAAATGTGGCGCGGTCCTCGCGCCACACTCGCCCCCTCACCGCGCCCCGAACGTCGTCTTGCCGAACAGCGCCTTCTGCGTGGAGGGCTGCGAGCGCCAATATTGCGGCGGGGCTTCGACCTCGCCGCCGAGTTCGGCTGCGGCGTGCCAGGCCCAGCGGGGATCGTAGAGCAAGCCGCGGGCGAGCGCGACCATGTCGGCCTTGCCGGAGGCGACGATGTCTTCGGCCTGCTTCGGCTCCGTGATCAAGCCGACGGCGATGGTGGGCAAACCCGTCTCGCGCTTGATGGCTTCTGCAAACTGCACCTGGTAGCCGGGGCCGAGCGCGATCTTCTGCAGCGGCGAAACGCCGCCGGAGGAGGCATCGATCCAGTCGACGCCGCGCGCCTTCAGCGCGTTGGCAAATGCGATGGTCTGCGCCAGGTCCCAGCCGCCCTCGACCCAGTCGGTCGACGACACCCGCATGCCGACCGGCTTGTCGTGCGGAAACACCGCGCGGACCGCGTCGTAGACTTCCAGCGGGAAGCGCATGCGGTTCTCGAGCGAGCCGCCATATTCGTCGGTGCGCTTGTTCGAGATCGGCGACAGGAATTGATGCAGGAGATAGCCGTGCGCGCCGTGCAGCTCGATCGCGTCGATGCCGATCCGATCAGCGCGCTTCGCCGCATCGACGAAGGCCTCGCGGATGCGCTTGAGGCCGGCGGCGTCGAGTGCCAGCGGCGCAGCTTCGCCCTCCTTGTGCGGCAGTGCGGACGGCGCCACGGTCTGCCAGCCGCCCTCGCTCTGCGGGATCAGCTGGCCGCCGTCCCAGGGCCGCGCGCTGCTGGCTTTGCGGCCCGCATGCGCGAGCTGCATCGCCACCGCTGTCGAGGAATGTTTCCGCACCGAGGTGAGGATCTGCTTCAGCGCGGCCTCGGCGGCATCGCTGTAGAGCCCGAGGCAGCCCGGCGTGATGCGGCCGATCGCCTCGACATGGGTCGCCTCGATGCAGAACATCGCCGCGCCCGACAGGCTGAGATTGTTGATGTGGGTGAAGTGCCAGTCGGTGGGGACGCCGTCCTCGGCCGAATATTGGCACATCGGCGACACCACGATGCGGTTCTTCAAATTCAGGCCGCGCAGCTTGATCGGGGAAAACAGGGCGCTCATGCGGGGAGTTCCGGGGATGGAGGCGGGGGATGGGGGGCGCGAGATGGAGAGAGTGTAGTGAGCGATGCGCCGATTGCCAGCCGCGCCGCGGGCATGGCGGCTGGCGGAGGATGCATTGCGGCTATTCCACCAGCGCGAACTGCAGCAGCAGGGTGCGCTGGAGCATCGAGAAATTGTCGTCGGACACCAGCGTCAGCACGGTCTCGCCCTCGGGCGTGAAATGGGCGTCGACGCCTTCCATGTTGTCGATCTCGTGGCCGAGATCGGCCTTGAACAGCACGGGGCCGTCGACCAATGCGCCCGGCGCAATCGATTTCAGGGGAATCGCGCGGATGCGAATATCGACGCCGGTGAACCAGGAGAATTTGCGTTCGAGAATCAGGAGATCGCCCGAGGGCAGCAGCACGGCGTCGCTGATGAGCTGCTGGTCGGTGCGGCGAACGCTGAACTGGCCGGGCGTCGGGCCGCCGAGCAAAAATCCGATCAGATTGCCGTCGGCGTCGAAGCCGCCTTCCGACAGCGCGATCAAGGTCCCCGCGAGCGGCTGCCCCTTGGGGACGAACACCAGCGCCTCGAGACCCTTGTTGTAGGGCAGTTTCCGCAACCCCGGCGGCGTCGGCAGCACCTCGCCGCGGGCGCGAGTGCCGCCCTTTGAAAAATCGAACCGCATGATCTGGTTGACGCGCTCGAGCCCGACATAGACGAGGTCGCCGTCGCGTGCGAGCGCCTCGGTATCGTACCACAGCCGCTTCTCCGTGATCGGCCGCCCCTGCGCATTGAGCACCGGAGCGGCCTCGACGTCGTCGAGACCCGTCATGCTCCGCCCGGAATAACGGATGCGGCCGGTGAACCAGGTGCCCTGGTCGGACATCGCGAGGAAGCGCTCGCCTTTGCTGTCGAGGAAGCGGAAGCCGGACAGGCCGCCGAAACCGCGATGCGGCGAAGTCAGCACCAGGCCGCCGCGATAGTCCAGCGAACCAAAGCGCGTGCGCGCGCGGTCGCGCGGCTCGAAATTTGGGATCGGCCGCGCGTTGACCTCGATGCCGACAGGGGCTGCGACGGCGTGCTCGATGAGCGCCGGCTTCGGCGCGGGCTGCGCCTGCGCCAGGCGAGACAGTGCGAGAGTGGAAAATCCCGCCGCCGCGTGGCCGATAAAGCTGCGGCGGGATCGATGGTTGCTCACGAATGCAGTTTGCGTCGCGGGCGACCGGCCGGCTGCGTCGGCGCGGTATTGGTCTCGCTGAAGAGTTCGGCGAGTTTTTCGGTGATGGCGCCGCCGAGCTCTTCGGCGTCCACGATCGTCACCGCGCGGCGATAATAGCGCGTCACGTCATGGCCGATGCCGATCGCGATCAGCTCGACCGGCGAGCGGGTCTCGATCTCCTCGATGATGTGGCGCAGGTGCCGCTCGAGATAGTTGCCGGGATTGACCGACAGGGTGGAATCGTCGACCGGCGCGCCGTCCGAGATCATCATCAGGATCTTGCGCTGCTCGGGCCGGCCGAGCAGGCGCTTGTGCGCCCAATCCAGCGCCTCGCCGTCGATGTTCTCTTTCAGCAGCCCCTCGCGCATCATCAGGCCGAGATTCTTACGCGCGCGACGCCACGGGGCATCCGCCGACTTGTAGATGATGTGGCGGAGATCGTTGAGGCGGCCGGGACTGGCCGGCTTGCCGGCGGCAAGCCACGCCTCGCGCGATTGCCCGCCCTTCCAGGCGCGCGTGGTGAAGCCGAGAATCTCGACCTTGACGCCGCAACGCTCCAGCGTGCGGGCGAGGATGTCGGCGCAGGTCGCAGCGACCGTGATCGGGCGCCCGCGCATCGAGCCGGAATTGTCGAGCAGCAGCGTCACCACGGTGTCGCGGAACGTCGCCTCCTTCTCGTGCATGAAGGACAGCGGGTGATAGGGATCGGTCACCACGCGCGACAGCCGCGCGGGGTCCAGAATGCCCTCTTCGAGATCGAACTCCCAGGCGCGGTTCTGCTGCGCCATCAAGCGCCGCTGGAGGCGGTTGGCGAGCCGGGCGACGATGCCCTGCAGATGCGCGAGCTGCTTGTCGAGATAGGCGCGCAGGCGCTCCAGCTCGTCATGGTCGCAGAGATCCTCGGCGGCGATGACCTCGTCGAACTTCGGCGCGAAGGCGTGATATTCCGGCCCGCGCGGCTCGTTCTTGCCGTGCGAATTCGGCCGCGTCGCCTCGCCCGGCGTCTCGTCGTCGCCGAGCTCGCCGTCGTCGAAGGTGTCGGAGGTCGAAGCCTGCGCGCTTTCCATCGCGCTCTCGCTCATCTCCTCGCTCGATGCCTGGGCCTGGTCGGCGCTCATCTCCTGCGCGGCGTCGGAATCGGGCGAGCCCTCGGCGCCGGACTGATCGTTGTCGCCGTCCTGGTTCTCGTCGTTCTCGTCATTGTCTTCGCTGTCGGCGCTGCGCTCGTCGCCGATCTCGAGCGCCGTCAGGAGATCATGCACGGCATCGCCGAACCTGGTCTGGTCCTCGACCACGGTGTCGAGCCGGTCGAGGCGCCTGCCGATCTTGTCTTCGAGGATGGGACGCCAGAGATCGACCATCTTCTTGGCGGCCGCCGGCGGCGCCATGCCGGTCAGGCGTTCGCGCACCAGCATCGCCAGCGCGTCGGCGAGCGGCGCGTCGGCGCGATCGGTGATCTCGTCGAACTTGCCGCGATGGAAATGGTCGTCGAGCATCGCGGTGAGGTTTTTCGCAACGCCCGCCATGCGCCGCGCGCCGATCGCCTCGACACGGGCCTGCTCCACCGCCTCGAACACGCCGCGCGCCTGCGGATTGCCCGGCATCAGCTTGCGATGCAGTTTTGGATCGTGACAGGCGAGCTTGAGCGCGATCGAATCGGCATGGCCGCGCACGATCGCGGCATCACGCCTGGTCATCTTTCGCGCGGGCTCGGGCAGCCGCGCCTTGCCCGGTGCGAGCCCGGGGCGCTCGGCGGCGAAGCTGACATCGAGCTCGGGCGCCTTGGCGATCGCCTTCAGGCAGGAGGCCACCGAGCGCTTGAACGGCTCGGTCGGAGCTTCCTTGGTGTTGCGGAATTTGGAGTTGGAGGTGGTGCTCATCTCGATCTCACCGTCGTCCTGGCGAAGGCCAGGACCCATAACCACCGCATGCAGTTATTGAGCACACTGACGGCCCCGATCTTCGCAACAACCACGCCCCGTGGTTATGGGTCCCGGATCTGCGCTTCCTCCAGACGGCGCTTCGCGCCGCCAGGAGTTCGCTTGTCCGGGACGACATCTCAAACCTCAGCTGAGCGCCACGTTCACCGCCGATTCCGGCAGCTCCGCGTTGAAGCAGCGCTGGTAGAACTCGGCGACGAGGGGACGTTCGAGCTCGTCGCACTTGTTGAGGAAGGTGACCCGGAACGCAAATCCGATGTCGCCGAAGATGTCGGCGTTCTCGGCCCAGGTGATCACCGTGCGCGGGCTCATCACCGTCGACAGATCGCCATTGGCGAAGGCGTTGCGGGTGAGATCGGCGAGGCGAACCATCTTGTTGACGATGTCGCGGCCCTCCGTGGTGCGATAGTGCTTGGCCTTGGCCAGCACGATCTCCACTTCCTCGTCATGGCTGAGATAGTTCAGCGTGGTGACGATCGACCAGCGGTCCATCTGGCCCTGGTTGATCTGCTGGGTACCATGATAGAGGCCCGAGGTGTCGCCGAGGCCGACGGTGTTGGCGGTCGAGAACATGCGGAATGCCGGATGCGGCTTGATCACCTTGTTCTGGTCGAGCAGCGTCAGGCGGCCGGAGACTTCCAGCACGCGCTGGATCACGAACATCACGTCCGGACGGCCGGCGTCGTATTCATCGAACACCAGCGCGACATTATGCTGGAGCGCCCAGGGCAGGATGCCGTCGCGGAATTCGGTGACCTGCTTGCCGTCGCGGACCACGATCGAGTCCTTGCCGACGAGGTCGATACGGCTGATGTGGCTGTCGAGGTTGACGCGCACGCAGGGCCAGTTCAGCCGCGCGGCGACCTGCTCGATATGGGTGGATTTGCCGGTGCCGTGATAGCCCGTGACCATGACGCGGCGGTTGTGGGCGAAGCCGGCCAGAATGGCGAGCGTGGTGGCGCGATCGAAGCGGTAATCGGAATCGACTTCGGGGACGTGAGGATCGACTTCGGAATAAGCGGGGACTTCGAGATCGCTGTCGATCCCGAACACCTGGCGCACCGACACCTTCATGTCGGGCAAACCGGAAACTTCCTCAACTTTGGACATCGCGGCGGTCGTCATCAATCCTCCGAGGTCCCGGGCGATCCCGAGACCAGTTATTGCACGTTGGCTGCGGCTGGGTGCTGTTGCGAACCTATCAGAGACAACGTGCGGGCAGAAGCCCGCCCCCCAATCAAAGTTCCGTTGTCTTTTCATTTAGATAGGCAAGGAACGCGATTTTTGGAAGGCTGCCCTGCGAATCACGCCTGAATTTCGTGCGGAAGGCACGTCCTGCCCACGCGGGTGGCACTTTTACCGCCGCTCGTTACTTATGTAGGGTCCGAATGCAGGGTCCGAACCCCGAGACCCAATCCCACCATAGAGACGATGTGACGTCCTTTCTCGATCCCCTCATTTCATTCGTCTCGGCCCATGCGTGGCTGGCCTATCTGACCCTGTTCCTGGCGGCCCTGCTGGAGGCGGTTCCAGTGGTGGGGTCGGTGATCCCCGGCTCGACCATCATCCTGGCGCTGAGCGCCCTGATCCCGGGCGGCGAGCTCAGGCTGCAATGGGTGTTGCTGGCGGCGGCGCTCGGCGCAGTGCTCGGCGACGGTTCGGCTTACTGGATCGGGCACCGGCAGCAACGGGAGATCCTCAACACCTGGCCGCTGACCAATTATCCGCGCGTGGTCGAACAGAGCGAGACTTTCTTCCACCGCTTCGGCACCTGGGCGGTGTTCTTCGCCCGCTTCGTGCCGCCGATCCGTGCCTTCGTCCCGGTCACGGCGGGCGCGCTGGGCATGCCCCCGGCCCGCTTCTACGCCATCAACATCCCGGCGATCCTGGTCTGGGCACCGGCGCATGTGCTGCCGGGTGTTTTGGCGGTGTCGGCCCTGCACGAATATGCCGGGCTGCCGCATCACGGGCATATCGGCAAGCACATCTGGATTCTGACTGTGGCTGCAGCGGCGATTTTGCTGGGCGTAGCGGCGTGGGTCTACCGCCGGCGGCACGGCGGCGCTGTCGCCGCGGCGAAGCCGCAGATCTAGCGCCAGCGTCGCGACCTTCTTTCAAGGCGTATTGAGAAGTACCCACAGCCGCGAGATTCTACCATTTTCGACTTCAGCCACGTCGGCCCCTGTCACGGTGGTCGGGCCGTGCTCGGGCCCGGCGTGCCAGGCTAGATGGCCCAAGCCGTGATGCCCGACAGCCGCGCCATCGGGCACGAACCTGAAAGTCGGCCCGAACTGCTTCAAAAGATCTCCCGCGATCCTCGATATTTCTGCCCGCCCGCGGACGATATTCGTCGGCTCGTACATGACGGGCTCATCGACGAACAACTCGGCTATGGCCGCTCGCCGCTTGTCCTCGTCGCGCTCGTTGAACACGCGCTCCAGATTTGAACGAAGCAGATGGTCGAATTCGATATTGCCGGTTGTCATGTCGCAGCCTTTCTTCACATCATTCGTCGGCGAATATCCGCGACGGATCATCAATCGAACTTGACCAGGTTCAACGCGGGAAGCGGGCCACCCGGAAACTGGGTCAACCTTCCGCCGATCGCGAGCGAGCCAAGATCGATGCCGAAGAATCCGAGTTGTTCGATCAGCGCGCCGATGGCGGTCTTAGCTCCGGCATCATCTCCCGAGTAGAACAGCACGCGCTTGCCCCCATCGGTGGTCGGGTCAGCTGCGAGGAGTTCTGACAGCAGATGATTGAATGCCTTCACTACCCGCGCTCCGGGCACCAGATCGGCGAAGACCTCCGACGAGGCGCGACCACCGAGTTCAGCCGGCTTGAATAGCGGCGCCTCGATCGGATTGTTGGCATCAACCACGATGCGGCCGCCGAACGGCGGCAGGCCCGCAAGCGCGGCAGGCAGCTTCGACCAGTTGACCGCGACGAACACGATATCCTTGGCGGCCGCCTCCTCGCGAGTGCCGGCGGTCACGAGCCGACCGATGTCGGCCACAGCCGTCGTCAAGCTCTCCGGACCGCGGCTGTTAGACAAGGTCGTGGCGATGCCCTTACGCGCGAACGCCCGGGCGATGGCGCGGCCGATATTGCCCGCGCCGATAATGCCGATGGTGGACATGGAAGTTGCTCCCGAGATGTATGGAGATCAGATCGACTGATCAGTGACCTCAAAATGGCGCAACCATTCCCTCTTGATTAGAGGGGACTTGGGAGTAAGATTTTCAACGATTACTTTCGAATGAGCTGATGGAAACGCTGGCTAATCTGGAATCCTTCCTCCGCAGCGCGGAATGCGGCAGCTTTTCCGAGGCAGGTCGGCGTCTCTCGGTGACGCCGGCTGCTGTCAGCCGCAATGTCGCGATGCTGGAGCGCAATCTGGGCGTCCGGCTGTTTCATCGATCCACGCGAAAGCTGACTCTGACGGAGGCCGGGGAGACGTTCCGCGCAGCGATCGCCGACAATTTGGAGGGACTGCAGGCAGCAATTACTGGGATATCGACGGGGAGCAATGAGCCGGCTGGCCTTCTCAAGGTGAGCCTGCCGCCGACATTCGGCATAGGCCATATCCTGCCGCTGCTTCCCGGTTTCCTGGCCCGTTATCCGCGGGTACGCGCCGAGTGGCACTTCGAGAATCGCCAAGTCGATCTCGTCGGTGAAGGCTACGACGCCGCAATCGGAGGCGGATTCGAGTTGTCCCCCGGTCTCGTGAGCCGAACACTTGCGCCGGCACACATCGTCGCCGTGGCGTCTCCAGCCTATATGTCGGGACGAACATTTCCGACCAAGCCGGACGAATTGGCGACACTGGACGGCATCGTCATGCGCTCGCTGCAGACCGGGCGCATTCGGCACTGGTCGATGCGCGACGTTTCAGGTCGGGAAATTCAGGCCTCGCTCTCCGAGGCGATCGTGGTCAACGATCCCGCTGCGATGCGTGAGGCGGCATTATTGGGCCTCGGGGTCGCCATGCTCGCAACCGCCGACACCCTGCCCGCGCTCGAAAATGGTTCGCTGCTGCGCCTCGTGCCGCGCTGGTACTGCGACGCCGGCGCGATCTCGATCTACCATGCCTCGCGCAAGCTGGTGCCGGCAAAGACGAGAGCCTTCGTGGACTGGGTGGCGGATGCATTCAAGAAGAACAAGCTCGCGGAGCGCTTTGCGGGGAGTCTGAGCTGACACGCATGCCCGCACGTATGATCTAGGCCTTTGCGTCCGGCCCCCCTGCCCGTCGCCCCGGTGCAGGCCCAACATAACGCGCCCTTGGCCTGATCAGCTTGCCGAACTGCAATTGCTCGCTGGCATGGGCGATCCAGCCGACGCTGCGGGCCATGGCGAACAGCGCGAGCTCGCTGCCTCCAGGCAGGCGCAGCGCGTGCACGAGCACCGCGAGCGCGTAGTCGATATTGACGAGTTCGCCGGTCGCCTCCGCGATCCGCTCCGGCACCTCCTTGGTGAATTTGCGCGGTGCGCCGGCGCGGGCCAGGGCATTCAGCAGCGACTGCGCGCGCCGATCGCCCCGCTTGTAGACGCCGTGACCGAAGCCGGCAAAGCGTTCGCCGAGCGCGACGCGTTCGCGGACCATTGGCTCGACGTCACGATCCACCAGCGTCTTGACGAGCTGCGAGGCGAGCACGCCGGCGCCGCCGTGCTTCGGCCCCTTCAGGGCGGCGAGGCCGGCGATGACGGAGTCATAAAGATTGAGGCCGGTCGAGGCTGCGCAGCGCGCGGTGAAGGTGGACGCGTTCAATTCATGCTCGGCGAGCAGAACCAGCGCGCGGCGGATGAGATCGGCCGCGTGCTTGTTGTCGGGCGCCCAGGCCCTCGCGATCTGCTGGTGCAGCGGCTCGGCGGACGGCTCCGTATTGAGCATGGTCGCGACCAGGAGCCGGACGATGCGCGCACCGACCATCGCGCGTCCGTCATGCGCGCGGGTGAAGGCGCGGGGATCGGCGCTCGATGCGAGCGCCAGCACGGCAATGGCGCGATCGATCGGCGCGGCGCGGTGCGCCGCCTGCGCGATCAGGCGCATCTCATCGGACACCGCGGGCTGATTATCCGGCGCAAAGGGATCGACGCCGGAGACGTCCCACAGAAGCGTCGCGGTGTGCTCCAGCGTGTCGTGCTCGGCGAGATCGACGCAATTGACGCCGCGATAGATCGCGCCGTCCTCGGTGATGGTGGAGATCTCCGTGTCCATAACCGGCAGATCGGCATCGAAGCTGCGCAGACCGCGCGGCTCCGGCGACGGCACCCGGCGCTCCTTCAGCGCCCGGACGTCCTCGGCGCGATAGCGGTTCTTGCGCGAGTCCGGCGTCGGCTCGGAGCGGACCAGGCCGCGACTGACATAGGCGTAGAGCGTGGCCGGCGAGATCGCGAGCTCGGCGGCGGCTTCCCTGGCCGACAGGTAGAGCTCCTCGGAATTTTTCATATTGATTTATGTAATCAAGATTGATCAATCTGTCGAGAGACCTGACCTTTGGCTGGTGCAAAGGAGATTTGGGCCATGAACATCCACCTCACCAAAAGCCAGATCGGGCTGGACGGCGTTCCCGCGGCCGAAACCGTGCTGAGCCATGTCGACGGCGAGCGCGGCGAGTTGATCATCGCAGGCGAGCATGTTGGCCGACTGGCGAGCCAGTCGAGCTTTGAGGGCGTCACCGCCCGGCTCTGGAACGGCGCCAGCACGACCACGCTGAGCGAAGCCAATGTGCGCGCGAGCCTGGGCGCCGCACGCGAGCGCGCCTTCGCGCGGCTGGATGAGTTGCTGCCGGCAACGCGCGGCATGGGCATTATCGACGGGTTTCGCGCGGCGGTCGCGGGACTTCGCGCCGAGCACGGCCTCGCCCATGAGGCGACCATCGTCGGCGCATTCCCGGTGATTGCGGGCGCGCTGGTCCGCCGCGCTCGGGGTCTCGATCCCGTGGCGCCCGATCCGAACGTGAGCCATGCTGCCGATACGCTTCGCATGCTGCACGGGCGCGCGCCTGAACCACGCGAGGTCACGGCGCTGGACGCCTACCTCGTCACCGCCAGCGACCACGGCATGAACGCCTCGACCTTCACCGCGCGCGTGGTGGCCTCAACGCAGGCTGATCTGTTTGCCGCCGTCACCGCCGGCTATTGCGCGCTGACGGGCCCGCTGCATGGCGGCGCGCCGGAGCCGGTGCTGGAAATGCTCGACGCGATCGGCTCGCGCGAGCGCATCCAGACCTGGGTGGACGCGGCACTCGCCCGCGGCGAGCGGATGATGGGTTTCGGCCACCGCGTCTATCGCGTTCGCGATCCCCGCGCCGACGTGCTCAAGACCGCGATCGAGGCGCTGGCCTCGGACGGCGCCGACCTGCCCTTTGCCGGCGAGGTCGAAGCCTATATCCGCAGCGCGCTGCGCAAGAAGAACCCGGACCGGCCGCTGGAGACCAATGTCGAGTTCTTCACCGCGATCCTGCTCGATGCGCTGGCGATTCCGAGGCAGGCCTTCACGCCGATCTTCGCGGTGGCGCGCGCAGCCGGGTGGACGGCGCATGCGCGCGAGCAGCAGCGGACGGGACGGCTGATCCGGCCGAGCTCGTCATATGTGGGGGCGATGCCGAAGGCGTGATGAAACGTAGCCTGCATGGAACGGCGTTCTTTCCCTCTCCCCTTGTGGGAGAGGGTGGCTCGCCGCGCAGCGGCGAGACGGGTGAGGGGTTCTCTCCCCGCAGAATCCCTTGCATTGGAAATTGAGGAAGCAACCCCTCATCCGGCGCTTCGCGCCACCTTCTCCCACAAGGGGAGAAGGGAAGACAGTGGCGCGGCCTCAGGCCTCGCGCACCACGGTCTTCAGGTAATTATACGCCTTGATGATCTCGATCAGGCGGTCCTCGGTGGAGCGGTCGCCGCCGTTGGCGTCGGGGTGGTGCTGCTTCACCAGCGCCTTGTACTTGGACTTGACGTCGGCGAGCGTGGACTCGGGGCCGAGGCCCATCACCTGGAGCGCCTTGCGCTCGGCATTCATGATCTTGCGCGTCTCGGCCTTGGGCGCGGCCTGCGGCCCGGCGCGCCAGCCGGTGCGGCCATTGAGCTCCTGGAACATGCTGAACGGATCGAAGGCGCCGTCGATCTCGGCTTCCGCGCCTTTCTTGACGCCGCCATTGGCGCCCATCTTCCAGGTCGGACGATGACCGGTCAGCGCATCTTTCTGATAGCGCGCGACAGCGTCGGCATTCATGCCGGAGAAGAAATTGTAGTTCTGGTTGTACTCGCGCACATGGTTCAGGCAGAAGTGCCAGTACTCACGCTGATTGTCGCGACCCTTGGGCGCACGATGGGCGCCCTTGTTCTGGCACCCGGTCCATTCGCAATTGACCACGGCGTCGCGCGGCTTCACTTCCGGTTGCTTGCCTTTCGGCTTGACCCGGATGGAGTCGAAGAACTTTGATGAATCGATCGGCATGGCTGACTTTGACTACGCAATGCAAAAACCTTCAAGTCTTGACATTGCAATTAGCTGAAAACACATAGCCGAAGCTTCGCCTCGGCGTCCTGAAGAACGGCTACCCAAGGGCAGCCTACGCAATTGACGGAGTGCGGTCGCGCACCTTAATGGCACACCCATGGCTATGAGAGACACTATCAGCAACAAGTTGCAGGAAGCTTTCACGCCGGAAAGCCTGCAGGTCGTCGACGAGTCACATTTGCATGAGGGCCACGCCGGCCATCGGCCGAGCGGCGAGACGCACTTCCGCGTATATATCGTGTCTCAGAGCTTCAAAGGGAAGAGCCGGGTCGATCGCCACCGCATGATAAATTCGGCGCTGGCCGCGGAACTTGCAGGCAGCGTGCACGCGCTGGCGATCCACGCGCAAGCGCCGGGAGAAAATTAGCTTGGTCATTCCGGGGCGGCTCGAAGAGCCGAACCCGGAATCTCGAGATTCTCAGGTGCGCAATTGCGCACCATAGTTCGATGCTTCGCATCGCCCCGGAATGACCGAGGAATCAAAACGACGTCCCGGCCCGCCGCCGCTTGGCTTCTTCCATTTCCGTCTCGCGCGGCACCGGTGAAATACGGAGTGCGGTGATGCGGTTGCGTTCACGGCGGAGGACGCGGAAGCGGAAGCCGTGAAAGGTGAAACTCTGGCCGCGGTCGGGGATCGAGCGCGCCTCGTGAATGACGAGGCCGGCGACCGTCGTTGCCTCTTCGTCAGGCAGGTGCCAGTCCATGGCGCGGTTGAGGTCGCGGATCGGCACCGAGCCGTCGACGACGACCGAGCCGTCCGGCTGGGCGCGCACACCCGCGACCACGACGTCATGCTCGTCGGAGATGTCGCCGACGATCTCTTCCAAAATGTCTTCCAGCGTCACGAGACCTTCCACTTCGCCGTACTCGTCGACGACCAGGGCGAAATGGGTCTTGCGGCGGCGGAACGCCTTGAGCTGCTCGGAGACGGGCCGCATCTCCGGCACGAACCACGGCGGCAGTGCGATGGTGGAGACGTCGATGCGCGAGGTCTCGCCGTCGGCCGCGCGGATCGCGCGCAGCAAATCCTTGGCGTGGAGCACGCCGATGATGTTTTCCGGCTTCTCGCGCCACAACGGGATGCGGGTGTATTCGGCCGCCAGCACCTCGCGCACCAGATCCTCCGGCGGCAGGTCGGCGTTGATCATCGTCATCTCGGTGCGATGGATCATGACGTCGGAGACCTGGAGCTCGCGCAGATCGAGCAGCCCGCCGAGCATGTCGCGGTCCAGCTTCTCGAACTTGCCTTCATGATGCAGCAGGTCGACCGCGCCGCGGAGGCGCTCGGTCGGCGACAGGATCGCCTGGTGCTCGCCGGCAAGGCCAAACAGGCGCATCAACAGCCGCACGATGACTTCCACGATCCGCAGCAACGGCCCCAGCACGTACATCGTCAGCCGCATCGGGCGCGCGACCGCGAGCGCCATGCGGTCGGGCGCGTTGATTGCGATGGTCTTGGGCAGCACCTCGGCGAAGATCACGACCAGTGCGGTCATCAAGCCGGTGGCGTAGAGCACGCCGACGTCGCCGAACCAGGCCGTGAAGATGCTGGTGGCCAGCGCGGATGCACTGATATTGGCGATGTTGTTGCCGAGCAGCAGCGCACCGATCAGGCGCTCGCGCATGTCGAGCAGCTGCGAGACCACGTCGGCGTCGCGATTACCCTGCTTGGAGAGCCGCAGCATGCTGGCGCGCGAGGCGCCGGTCAGTGCGGTCTCGCTCGCGGCGAAGAAGCCGGAGACGAGCAGGCAGAGAATGACGATGGTGAATCCGAGCCAATCCATGAACCACTCTGGTTTCTTGTTTTGACGCGTTTTCTTGACGCGAACCGGTACCCACTTCGCTCGAAAACGCTTTAACGCCGTTCAGCCGCGTGTCACGCCTTCTGGGCGAGCTTGTCCTTGAGGAAGTCGCGCACCGGAGCCGGCTCGACGTTCTTCACGATGATTGCGCGCCCCACCGCCTCCAGCAGGATGAAGGTGAGCCTGCCGCGCTCGACCTTCTTGTCCTGCGCCATCAGCGCCATCAGCGCGTCGGCATCGGCAAGCCCCTCCTGCGCGAAACCGGCGATGTCCTGCAAGCGCGTCGGCAAGCCGGCTTCAATGAGGTGACGCTCGACTCGCGTCGCATCGGCTTCGCCGATCATGCCGAGCCTGGCCGAGAGCTGCGCCGCCAGCGTCATGCCGATCGCAACGCCCTCGCCGTGAAACAGGCGGTCGGAGAAGCCGGTCGCGGCTTCCAGCGCATGGCCGAACGTATGGCCGAGATTGAGCAGCGCACGCTCCCCGGTCTCGCGCTCGTCGCGCGAGACCACGCCGGCCTTGGCGCGGCAGGAGGTCGCGATCGCATGCTCGCGCGCCGAACCGCCTTTGGAGATGTCGGAATGGTTCTTTTCGAGCCAGGCGAAGAAGGCCTCGTCGCCGAGCACGCCGTATTTGGCGACCTCGGCATAGCCGGCGCGGAATTGCCGCGGCGATAGCGTGTCGAGCACGGCGGTGTCGGCGATCACCAGCACCGGCTGATGGAAGGCGCCGAGCAGATTCTTGCCCTGCGGCGAGTTGATGCCGGTCTTGCCGCCGACGGAGGAATCGACCTGCGCCAGCAGCGAGGTCGGCACCTGCACGAAGTCGACGCCGCGGCGCAGGATGGCCGCCGCAAAGCCGGCGAGATCGCCGACCACGCCGCCGCCGAGCGCGATGACGAGATCGTTGCGCTCGATCTTCGCGGCGATCAGGGCCTCGCTGACCTTTTCGAGGCCGGCATAGGTCTTGGAGATCTCGCCTTCCTCGACGACGATGCGCGATGTCGGAATGCCCGCGGCTGCGAGCGATGCCTCGGCGGGCTCGAGCCAGTATTTCGCGACGGTGCGATCCGTCACGATCGCGGTGCGCACGCCGGGACGCAGACGCGCGACCCGTTCGCCGAGCGAGGCCAGCACGCCGCGGCCGATGACGATGTCATAGGCGCGATTCTCCAGCGCGACCTCGACGTTGACGGGATCGGAATGTTTCAAGGGCGCGGTCATCGTGCGGCACTCGCGACGTCGGCTGGTGGCGGGGACGCCTGTTCGCCGCAAAGATGCGCGCGTAGCGTCTCGATGGTCTCATCAACGATCTTGTCGTGCGGCACGTCGCGCGAGGCGATGGTGAGGTCGGCATGGCCATAAACCGGCTCGCGCTCGGTGAGCAGGCGCGTCACGGTTCCTTCGGGATCGGCGGTCTGGAGCAGCGGACGGTCGGCGCGCCGGCGCACGCGGCGCATGATGACGTCATGATCGGCCTTGAGCCAGATCGAGATCGCCTTCGCCGCGATCCGGCCCCGCGTCTCCTCGCGCATGAAGGCGCCGCCGCCGGTCGCCAGCACGATGGGACCGCCGTCAAGCAGACGCGCGATCACGCGGGCCTCGCCGTCGCGGAAATGCGGCTCGCCGTGGCGCTCGAAAATTTCCGGTATGGTCATGCCGGCCGCCGCCTCGATCTCGGTGTCGGCATCGATGAAGGGCAGCTTGAGCCTGAGAGCCATGCGGCGGCCGATGGTGGATTTGCCCACCCCCATCATGCCGACGAGCACGATCGAGCGCGTCCCCAGCGCCGACAGGATGTCGGCCTCGGGCGAAGCTTGGATCGGCAACGCGGCGTCGGGCATTTGTCTCGCTCGATTGGGTCTCGCTCGATCTGCCGCCAAAGGCGGCATCCTTTGGCCACCTATACGACCCCGCAGGGGCCCTCGCCAGAGGACTCTTGCCACGAAACGGCGAACGTGTTGGATGATTTCATTGGTTAATTTGCTCGCCAAGCCCCTGACCGAGACCCCTCGAGATCCTGCCGATGCCCAGCCTGTTCCGCTTCCTGACGGTCGTCGCCGTGATCGCCGGCATCGTCTATGGCGTGGTCTTCGCGCTGGCGAACTTCGTCAATCCGAAGCCGCGGGAAATGACGGTGACGATCCCGCCGGATAAGTTTCTCAAGAAATAGGAGCTAGGCTGCCGGGCATGCGTGCCAGATCTTCCGCCAGCAAGCCCTCAGACACAAAACTCACCGGCCTGTTCCTCGACATGCTCGCGGCGGAACAGGGCGCCGGCCCCAATACGCTCGACGCCTACCGCCGCGACCTCACCGACTTCTCCGAGTTTCTCGGCCGCGTCGGCCATGCATTTGCGGATGCGGAAACACAGACGCTGCGCGACTATCTCGCCGATCTCGACGCGCGCGGCTTCAAGTCCACCAGCGTCGCGCGGCGGCTGTCGGCGATGCGGCATCTCTATCGCTTCCTCCTGAACGAACGCATCAGAACCGACGATCCCGCGGCGATCCTGTCCGGCCCCAAGCGCGGCCGCGGCCTGCCGAAGGTGCTGTCGATCGCGGATGTCGACCGCATGCTCCGCCGCGCCAAGGAATTGAGCGAGGCGGAGGATGCCTCGCCGTCGAAACGGCTGCGCGCCTTGAGGCTCTATTGCCTGCTCGAGGTGCTCTACGCCACCGGCCTGCGCGTCTCCGAGCTGGTGGCGCTGCCGCGCACGGCCGCGAAGCGCGACGCCCGCATGATCGTGGTGCGCGGCAAGGGCAACAAGGAACGGCTGGTACCGCTCAACGAGGCCTCGCGTCAGGCGATGGCCGATTATCTCGCGGCGACGGAGGCGGCCAAGGACAACAGCAAGACAGACAAGAAGAACAGCGTGGCGGCCTCGAAATGGTTGTTCCCCTCGTTCGGCGAGAGCGGACATCTGACGCGGCAGCATTTTGCCCGCGACTTGAAGGAGCTCGCGGTTGCTTCGGGGCTGCAGGCCCGGCTGGTCTCCCCCCACGTGCTGCGCCACGCCTTCGCCAGCCACCTGCTGCACAACGGGGCCGATTTGCGCATCGTGCAGACGCTGCTCGGCCACACCGACATCTCGACGACTCAAATCTACACCCACGTGGTCGAGGAGCGGCTGAAGAGCCTGGTCCGCGACCTGCACCCGCTGGCGGAGAAATGAGTCTCCGGTAGCCCGGCTACAGGCCACAGCCCGAAACCGCCTTGACTTCGGCCACATCTCCGCAGAAAGAGCCGGGGCCTCACGATGATTTGGCCGCCGCTCCCTGCGAGCACACAGGCCAACTCATTGACGAACCTAAACTTCTTTCCGCGACATCGAATCCGCTTCGCCGCCTCGCCCCGTCGTCCCTATATTGAGTTGATGCCAGACCAGATGCGCAGCTATCTCGATTTCGAAAAGCCCGTCGCCGAGCTCGATTCCAAGCTCGATGAATTGCGGACGCTTGCGGCCTCCGGCAGCGACATCGCCGAGGAGATCGGGCGGATCGAGGACAAGGCGGCGCAGGCGATGGCCGACCTCTATCTGAACCTGACGCCGTGGCAGAAGACGCTGGTCGCACGGCATCCGCAGCGGCCGCATTTCAACGACTTCATCAAGGGCCTGATCACCGAGTTCACCCCGCTCGCCGGCGATCGCAAATTCGGCGAGGACGAGGCGCTGGTGGCCGGCTTCGGCCGCTTCCGCGGCGAGGCCATCTGCGTGATGGGCCAGGAAAAGGGCGATTCCACCGAGAGCCGCATCAAGCATAATTTCGGCATGGCGCGGCCCGAGGGCTATCGCAAATGCGTACGGCTGATGGAGATGGCGGAGCGGTTCGGCCTGCCCGTGCTGTCGCTCGCCGATTCCGCCGGCGCCTATCCCGGCATCGGCGCGGAAGAGCGCGGCCAGGCCGAGGCGATCGCGCGCTCGACCGATGCCTGCATGGCGCTGACCGTGCCGAACGTCGCCATCATCACCGGCGAGGGCATGTCCGGCGGCGCCATCGCCATCACCACCGCCAACAAGGTCCTGATGCTGGAGCACGCGATCTACAGCGTGATCTCGCCCGAGGCCGCGTCCTCGATCCTCTGGCGCGACGGCTCCAAGGCGCAGGAAGCCGCCAACAACATGAAGATCACCGCCCAGGACATGCTCCGCTTCGGCGTGATCGACAGCATCCTGAAGGAGCCGGTCGGCGGCGCCCATCGCGACCCCGCCGCCATGATCGCCACCACGGGCGACGCCATCGCCAAGGCCTTTGACGAGCTGCGGGGTATGGACGGCGACGCCATCCGCAAGCATCGGCGGCAGAAATTCCTCGATATCGGCCGGAAACTGGGCTGATTCGGGCGGGTTTGGGGGCCCGTCGGATGCATCACCCTCCCTGGGGTAATGGGTCCTGGCTTTCGCCAGGACGACACTGAGCTTGAGGCCGGCCAAACCGCGCCGTAGGCCCCCGGTAGCCCCGCGTTAACCCTTTTTTTGCCCAAATCAGCGATCTCTGTACCGGTTTGGCCGCGAGGCCCAAGTTACGGCCCAGTTTAAGTCTTCGTTGACCACGCCTTTGGGCCAACGGGCTCGTGATCCCCGTTCGGGTTGCGACCACATGACCCAGAGGTTAGAATTTTAATCAATGGCTTCAGGGCAAAAGCGCTGGAGCGTGATTGCGAAAAAGCCCGTCGCGACGGGTCCGGGTCTCCGGTCGGATCATGCTTCAAGATTGGGGTTTGCGCGCGATGCTCTGGCCGCTGTGGGGTCTATCTTGATTTCTCGTTCGCTTGCTCGCGCGTTTTTGGTTTCGGTGGCGCTTGCCGCCAGCTTTGTGCTGGCCGGCTGCGACACCGACCAGGTTTCGCTTGCGACCAATGCCAAGGCCAACCAGCCGGTGCCGCCAAAGCTTCTCGCCGCCATGGTCGAGAAGAACATGGATCTGCAATCGCCGATCCTGGTGCGCCTGTTCAAGCAGGAGGCCGAGCTCGAGGTCTGGAAGCAGACCCGCAACGGCCAGTTCGCGCTGCTCAAGACTTATCCGATCTGTCGCTGGTCGGGCGACCTCGGGCCGAAGGTGCGCGAAGGCGATCGCCAGGCGCCGGAAGGATTCTACTCGATCAATCCGGGCCAGATGAATCCGCAATCGGCATACTATTTGTCGTTCAACACGGGCTATCCGAACGCGTTCGACAAGGCCTTGGGCCGCAGCGGCTCGCAGCTGATGGTGCATGGCGATTGTTCGTCGCGCGGCTGCTACGCGATGACGGACGAGCAGATCGCCGAGATCTATTCGCTCGGGCGCGAGTCCTTCTTCGGCGGCCAGAAGGCGTTTCAGCTGCAGGCCTATCCGTTCAAGATGACGCCGGTGAACATGGCCAAGCACCGGAACAATCCGAACATGCCGTTCTGGAAGATGATCAAGGAAGGCTATGATCATTTCGAGGTGACGCGGCAGGAGCCGAAGGTCGATTTCTGCGAGAAGAAGTACGTCTTCGACGCCGCCAAGCCGCCCGACGCCAAGCGCGATCCGGTGTTCGACGCGTCTGCAAAGTGCCCGGCCTATGTGATCCCCGAGGAGATCGCCAGCGCTGTGCGCGAGAAGGATGCGCGCGACCAGGCGGAGTACAGCAAGCTGGTTTCGCGCGGCACGCCCGTTGCGCGCATGAACACCGGCATCGACGGCGGCATGAACAAAATCTTCGCCGCGAAGATTCCGGAAGGCTCGACCGGCCTGTCGGAGGGCGCCGAAGGCACGACGTTGCAGATGCTGGCCATGGCGAAGGCGCCGGGCACGATCCCTGGGCACGTCAATCCGCCGAAGCCGAATCTCGATGCAGCCGCGCCCTCGCCGCAGGAGGAGCCGGTTGTCGCCGTCAGCGCGCCCGCCGCCAACACCCGCGTCGCCACCGCTGCTGCACCTGAGAAATCCGGCTTCTTCTCGAATCTCGGCCGCAAGATGGGCATGGGCAACGCCGAGGCCACGGCGACCACGCCTTCGCCGCAAGCCACGGCATCTGTCGCCCCGGCCGCGACGACCACGACGCCGCCGAGCGCGGCGTCCCGGCTGAAGGCCGCGGTGACCCGGTTCGTGCCGGGTCGCGATACATCCAAGGACGCGCCGAAGCCAGCGATTGCCGCCGCCAAGCCTGCCGAACCTGCGAAGCCCGACACCCGTCTCGCCGCAACCCGCCCTGCGCTCAAGCCGTCGGTGTCGGATGGCGCGGGTGAAGCAACCCAGATCATGGGAGCCGCGCCGGTCGTGCAGTCGAACTCGTTCGACAGCCGGTTTGGGGCCGTGAAGTAAACGGGCGGGAACCTCGCGCCCCTTCCCGATTCTTACCAAGCTGACGGCCGTCCGGGATGATCAGCGGCATTCCAGGACCTGAAGCCCTTGAATTGCGATGATATCCTCTCTATGATATACAATAATCCTGTATATCATGGAGCATTCCATGCTGGTCTCCAAATGGGGTAACAGCCTCGCAGTCCGTCTGCCTAAGGCACTCGTTGAGGCCTTGAACCTCGCCCCCGGTGACGAGCTCAACGTCGTAGAGGCTTCGACAGGCCAGATCGCCGTAGAGAAGGTCGACAGACGAGCGGAATTTCTCAAGCAAGCCGAGCAGTTCCGGATTCCCCTGCCCGAGGGTTACAAATTCGACCGCGACGAAGCGAACGAGAGATGAGTTCGTTCTTCGACAGCAACATCTTGGTCTATGCCTTTTCGGCCGACATCCGGCGCGAGCGCGCGCTGACCACAATCGCTGGCGGCGGCGTCATCAGTGCGCAGGTGCTGAACGAGTTCACCAATGTGCTGCGCAAGAAGCAAAGACAGGACTGGTCCGTTATCGAGGCCGCGGTGCAAGCCATCCGATTTCGGTTTCCGGATATCGCACCGCTCACCGCCGACACGCACGCTACGGCGCTTGCGCTTGCGCGCGACCATACGCTTGCCTTCTACGATGCTCTGATCGTAGCGGCCGCAATCGAGGCTGGCTGCGAGACGCTGTATAGCGAGGACATGCAGCACGGCCGCAGCATCGGTGGGCTGTCCATCGTCAATCCGTTTCTCAGAAGCCCTTCACCGTCACCCTGAGGTGGCCGCTTCTTCAGCTACCCTCGAAGGGCGACGGCCCGGCCCAGCGCGGCCGTGCATCCTTCGAGGCTCGCTACGCGGTGCGCTTGCACCGCGCGGCTCGCGCCTCAGGATGACGGAACTGATATGGACGCGCGCTGTGAGACATGGTCGGGGTCAGCAGCACACAACCTACGGCGCCAGATACCGCAGCAGCTCCGGATTGCCCCTCACCTCGGCTGCTTCGCCTTGCAGCGCGACGCGGCCGCGGTCCAGTACGTAGGCGTAATCGGCGACGCGGAGTGCGAGGTCGAGGTGCTGCTCGACGATGATGACGGCGATAGTTTTCGCGAGCTCGATCAGGCGCTCGGTGATCTCCTCGATCACACCGATCCAGACGCCTTCGGTCGGCTCGTCGAGCAGAAGCAGCTTGGGATCGCCCAGCATCGCGCGGCCGATGGCGAGCATCTTGCGCTCGCCGCCGGAAAGCGTGCCGGCGGGCTGGTCGAGGCGCTGGCCGAGCTTTGGGAATATCGTCAGCACGTGGTCGACCGCGTCGGCTTTCCTGCTCGCGAGCGAGCCGACCGCGAGATTGTCGCGCACCGACAGGCGCGCGAACACCGAATGCTCCTGCGGCACGTAGCCGATGCCGGCGCGTACGCGCTCCTGGGTCGCGCGGCGGCTGATGTCGCGGCCATCGAAGGCGACCTCGCCCTTCCACGCCGGCAGCTCGCCGACGATGGTCTTCATCAGCGTGGTCTTGCCGGCGCCGTTGCGGCCCAGCACGGCGACACCGCCGCGCCAGGGAATGCCGAGGTTGACGTCGAACAGGACCTGGCTGCGGCCATAGCCGGCGTCGAGATGCTTGATGTCCAAAAATTCAGGCACGGCGCAAATAGATCTCCTGGACGGCCTTGTTGGCCTGGATCTCCGACACAGTGCCGGATGCCAGCACCTTGCCCTGGTCGAGCACGGTGAGGCGATCGCAGGTGTCGCGGATGAAATCGAGATCGTGCTCGACGATGACCAGCGAGCAATGTTTTTTGATCGGCTGCAGCAATTCGCCGGTGACGCGGCGCTCCTCCAGGCTCATGCCGCCGGTGGGCTCGTCCAGCAGCAGAAGCTTCGGCTTGCCGGCCAGCGCCATCGCGATCTCCAGCCATTGCTGCTGGCCATGCGACAGCGCCGCCGCCGCGTCGAAAGCGCGGTCAGCGAGGCGGAACTGCGTCAGCATGGTCATGACCTGATCGTGCAGGAGCCCGCGCGTGCGCGAGAACACGAGATCGAACAGCGAGGACTGCGCCTGCAAGGCGAGCAGGATGTTGTCGTACAGCGTCAGCGTCGGCAGCACGCTGGTGATCTGGAATTTCAGGCTCATGCCGGCGCGGGCACGCTCGGTCGGCGTGAACGCGGTGATGTCGGTGTTGACGAAGGAGACCTTGCCCTGTGTCGGCATCTCGGCGCCGGCGATGCACTTCATCAGCGTGCTCTTGCCGGAGCCGTTCGGGCCGATCAGGCCGTGGAACTCGTTCTCGCCGACGGTCAGCGCCGCGCCATCGAGCGCGGTGAGCTTGCCGAAGATTTTCTTGACGCCGGTGGCTTCAAGGAGCGGCATCGCGCTTCTCCTTCGCCTTTGCTCCGAAGCTGCCGACCCGCTCGCGTTCGCCGAGCACGAAGCTGATCAGGCCGAGCGGCCGGAACAGGATCACGAGCAACAGCAGCACGCCAAGAATGATCGGCCAGACCTCACGATAATTGTCCGAGAGCCAGAAGCTGACACCCTCGACGATGACGGCACCGATGACGGCGCCGATCAGCGTCCCGGAGCCGCCGAACAGCACGTAGAGCACGACTTGCGTCGACACCACGACGCCGACCATGTTGGGCCACACGAAACCTTCGTGGAAGGCGTAAAGGCTGCCGGCAAGACCCGCCACCGCGCCGCCGATCGCGAAGATGATCGCCTTCAGGTGCTGCGCCTTGTAGCCGAAGAAGGCGATGCGCTGCTCGTTCTCGCGCAGGCCGGCCAGCGCCAACCCGAACTGCGAGCGCACCAGAAAACGGCAAAGCAGGTAGACCACAACAAGAAGGCCAAGCACGAGATAATAGAACGGCGGCCCTTCCGAGAACTCGTAACTGCCGACCGTCATCGGCGCGATCGAGGGGATGCCGTTCTGGCCACCGAGATAGTACCAGCCGCGCGCCAGCCGGTCGGCGGCGTAGGATCCGGTCAGCGTGCCCAGCGAGACGAAGATCACACTGGAGGGATGCCGCCCCAGCAGCAGGAAGCCGCCGAGCAGCAGCGCGAAGGTGAGGCCGATGATGGTGCCCGCAGGCAGCACCAGGAAGATGTTGGTGATGTCGAGGTCGCGCGCGAGCAGCGCCACGCCATAGCCGGCTGAACCAAAAAACAGCGCCTGGCCGAAGCTCATGATGCCGGCATAGCCCCACACCAGGTCGAACGACAGCGCGAACAGCGCGAGGATGATCACCCGCGTCGCGAACACCGTGAGGTAGTCCTGCAGCACCAGCGGCGCGAACAGCGCCGCGACGAGCACGGCGCCCTCCACGATCGGCAAGACCTTTCGTCCCGGAGCGGCTTGCTTCGCTGATGCGTGTTCAGTCATCGCGCCGACCGCCTCCCCGCCGATCTCGGCGGGGATTGCCTGTTTCACTGCGCCCATCGACTTCAGCATTCCAGCTTAACACTCCTTGGGATCGACGAGCCCGTCGCTGCGTCCGACGATCTCGTAATTGCCGCCCTTGGCGACCGCGGTGTACATTTTCATCTTGCAGTGCCGCTTGCCCGGCACCATCTCGGCCGGTCCGCCCGGACCTTCGGCGATCTTGGCGTGGTCGAGCGTAGCCGCAACCGACTCGCGGTCGATCTTGCCGGCTTCCTTGACGGCGGCTTCCCACAGCTTCAGGCCGCGATAGGTGCCGGTGGCGGCGCTGCCGGCGGCGAACAGGAAGTTGCCCGGGAAATCCTTCTCGTAGGCCGCCTGGATTTTGGCGTCGAACGGGTTCTCCTTGGTCAGCACCTTGAAATAATCGAGACAGCTGGCGAGCCCCTCGATCTCGGCCGCCTGATTGATGTTGAGCGTGTTCTCGTCATAGTAGACGCAAGCCAGCCGTCCGCCATTCTTGAGGAAGCCGGCCTCATAGAGTTGCTTGAAGAACGGACCGACACCGGGCGGGATGACGGTGTTGAAGACGACGTCGACCTTGTTGGAGATGATGCGGTTGACGGTCGAGGAGAAATCGACCTGGTCGAGCGGATAATATTCCTCGAACACGACCTCGCCGCCGTTGGCCTCGATCACCTTGCGGGCATAGACGTTGAGCGTGTGCGGCCAGACGTAGTTGGCGCTCGGCAGCGCGAACTTCTTGCCGCCGTTCTTGATCAGCCAGGGAATGAACTCGTCGCACTGCTGCGCGGGCGTCGGCCCAGTGCAGAACAGATAGGGCGTGCACTCCTTGCCTTCGTAGAGCTGCGGATAGATGTAGAGCGTCTTGCCGCGCGCGACGATCGGGTCCTTGATCGCGTTGCGCATCGACGAGGTGATGCCGCCCAATACCATGTCGACCTTGTCGCGCTGGATCAGCTTGCGGACGTTGCCGACCGCGACGGATTCGTTCGAGGCGGTGTCCTCGATATAGAGCTCGAGCGGGCGGCCGAGCAGACCGCCGCCGGCGTTGATCTCCTTGATCACCATCTTCGCGACGTTGGCGTCGGCATTGCCGGCGTAGGCGATCGGCCCGGTGAGGTCAGTGGCGATGCCCACCTTGATCGGGGCTTCGGCCGCATTAGCCCAGGGCGCCGGAATCACCCAACTGCCGACGCCGGTGGCGACCGCGCCGGAGGCAAAGGCGAAATTCGAGAGGAAGCGGCGGCGGGAGAGCTGAGTGCGATCGGACATGTGACTAAACCCCTTTTCCAGCGATGAGGCCCTGCGGCCGGAATTTGATGAAGACGATGGCGAGAACAAAAACGAGGACATCGGCAACGACGGGCGCCATTACCCAGGGCAGCGCGGCACTGAGCGTGCCGATGAGCCCGGCGCCCGCGACCGGCCCGATGAAGGAGCCGACGCCGCCGACCATGACCGCGACAAAGCCCTGGATCAGGAAGCGCAGGCCGAGATCGGCGAACAGGCTGAACACCGGCACGATCAGAGCGCCGGCTAGGCCGGCAAGCGCCGCACCGAACGCAAAGGTGGCGCCATAGATCAGCGGCGTGGAGATTCCGGAGGCGCGCGCCAGCGAAGGATTTTCCAGCGTGGCGCGCACGCGCAGGCCGAAGCTGGTGCGCGCCAGCAGCAGATAGCAGCCACCCATCACCAGCGCCGTGATGACGATGATGGTGAAGCGCCAGGCCGAGATGTGCATGGCGCCGATGTCGATCGAGCCGCCGATCGGCTCCGGCACGGTGAGATAGAAGCCGCCGATCAGGCCGCGCACGGATTCGCGGATGATCAAGCCAAGCGCATAGGTGCCGAGCATGGCGACGATGGGTGCTGCGTAGAAGCGGCGGATGATCAGCGCCTCCAGCACGAAGCCGAGTGCGCCGACGACGAAGGGCGCGGCGACCATGCCGGCCCAGATCGGCAGGCCCTTGGCGTAGGCGAGATAGGTAATGTAGGCCCCGAGCAGGACGAACTCTCCCTGCGCGAAGTTGAAGATGCCCATCATGCTGGCGATGATCCCGAGCCCCAGCACGATCAGGACGATGATCGCGCCGAAGCTCAGGATCTCGAACGCCGCGACGAACGCGTTAGCCATATGATGGGTTCTTGTTTTGACGCGTTTTCTTGACGCGAACCGGTATCCACTTAGCTTGAAAACGCTCTGGTCCGTCCGTCTGCATAAGTCCCTCGCTCACATCTTCTTCCAGTCGCCGATCTGCTCGAACGCGTGCGCGGCGCGGTAGATGGTGGATTCCTCGAACATGCGTCCGACCAGCATCAGACCGACGGGCAGGCCGTCGACCATGCCGCAGGGCAGCGACATCGCGGGATGATGGGTGATGTCGAACGGCGCGGTGTTGGAGATCATTTCCAGCGCACGCGCGACATAGTCCTCGCGGCTGGCCGTGGGCTCCGGCAGCTTCGTCGCCTTCATCGGCGTGGTCGGCAGCAGCAGCAGATCGTAGTCTTTGAAGGCCTTGTCGTAGGCCGCCGTCAGGCGGCGGGAGATGTTGAGCGCCTTGCCGTAATAACGGGGACCGAAAGTATTGTTGATGTAGGTGCCGAGCAGCAGGAACAGCTTTGTGGTCTCGGACAGTGAATCCGCCTGCCGGCGCCAGCCGCGATGGAAGTCCATCAGCGTGGTCGAATAGAGGTCGGAGCGGGACAGGCCATAGCCGTCGCCATACATCATGGTCTGGGTCATGCCCTCGGTGCCGATCGGCGTCCAGATCGCGGGGCCGGCGAGATGCATCGGGATCGAAACCGTCTCGACCGTGGCGCCGAGATCCCTAAAACGCTTTGCGGCCTCCCGCACGCTCTCGTTCACGGCGGCTTCGGCATTCGCCTGCTCAAAACCTTCCTTGAGGATGCCGATCTTCATGCCCTTGACGCCCTGGCCGAGCGCCTTGGTGTACTCCTCGACCTTGGGCGCCTTGATGCGGGGATCGTAGCCGTCGTCGCCGGCGAGCACTTCGAGCAGCAGCGCGTTGTCGGCGACGGTCGCCGTCATCGGGCCGGTGTGATCGACGAACACCTCGATCGGCATGATGCCGGTGTAGGGCACGAGGCCCCAGGTCGGCTTCATGCCGTAGGTGCCGCAGAACGAGGACGGCATGCGGATCGAACCGCCCTGGTCGCCGCCGATCGCCATGTCGACCTCGCCGAGCGCGACGACGACGCCTGAGCCTGACGACGAGCCGCCGGCCGAATAGCCCATCTTGTGCGGATTGTGGACGGCGCCGACCGCATTGGTGTGGCTGCCGCCGGACATGCAGAAGGATTCGCAATGGACTTTGCCGGCGATCTCGGCGCCGGCATCGAGCATGCGCGTGACGATGGTGGCGTCGAAATCGGGGACGTAGCCTTCCAGCGTCGCCGAGCCGTTCATCATGGGAACGCCGGCGAGCATGATGTTGTCTTTGAGAGCGACCGTCTTGCCCTTGAGCTTGCCGCTCGCCGCACCCTTGACGGTCGACTTGCGATACCAGGCGTTGCGCGGGTTCTCTTCCGGCGAGGGCCGATAGCCCGGCGTGCGCGGATATTTGACCTCCGGCACCTCGTCCGGCATGGCGCCGACGAGATTGTAGGCTTCGATCGAGCCCTGCATCAGGCCGCGGAACGAGGCGACATCGTCGTCGGATAGCGAAAGGCCGCACTGGTCGGCGACACTGCGCAATTGGGCTGGCGTGGGAAGGACAACTGTCACGGCGCTCTCCTCAAAGGCTTCTTGATCCCTGGAATTGGAATCCCTGGCATTGGAGCCTCATGGGCGCACGTGTGCGGCGCGCGCCAATCGGCTTCACCTCGATATTACAGACGGAAATATTTTCCTTTTCAAGTATTATTTTGGAATCTGGCGTTTGCAGATGGCCGCGCCGGCATCAGATCGGTTTGATCAGCTTGAAGTCGAGGCCATCCGCCCCGGCGAGATACATTTGCATCCGGGTGTGACCGTTCCTGACGGTGACGGGGCCGCGCGCGCCGCCATAGACGATGTTGCGGCCGGCCGCGAGCATCGGGCCCATCGCCAACGTGCCCGCCTTGTTCGCGACTGCCTCGAGGAAGCGCAGTCCCTCATAGCTGGATTGACCGAGCGAGCCGATCGGAGGCCCGTTCGGCCCGAACATCGCGCGATAGCGGCTCTGGAAGTCGTCGTTGGCCCGCGATCCGATGCCGGGGAAATAGCCGGAGGCGCAGAACAGGTTCTCGCTGTTGTCGGCGCCGATTCCGAGCAACACGGTCTCGTCCATCGCCCCGGCCAGCCGCAGCGTCGTGGCGCCCAGGCCGCATTCGCCGAACGCGCGATTGAACGTGATGCTGTCGGTGCCGATCAACGAGATCAGCACGACGTCCGGCCTCGCGGCACGGATGCGCTCCAGATGCGGCTCGTGGTTGTCTTCGCCGAGGGGAACGAACTCTTCGCCGACGACATGGCCGCCGGCCTCCTTGATGTAGCGCTTCACCGCGCGGTGTGACTGCCAGGGCCAGACATAGTCGCTGCCGATCAGGTACCAGCGCGCCGCCTTCTTGACGTCGGCGAGCCAGTGAATGGAGGGGCGGCTCTGCCAGCGCGGCGTCTCGCCGATCGCCATGACGCCCGGTGTCTGCTCGCCGCCCTCGTAGACGGGTGTGTAGATGTAGGGGATGCGGTGGCGGGTGGTGACCTTGCGCAGCGCCACGCGCACCGCGCTGGTATGCAGTCCGACGATGAGGTCGATCTCATCCGAAGCGATCGCCTGCTCGGCGCGGCTCAGAATCTCGTCGAGCGGACCGCCAGCGTCATAGATCGAAAGCTCGATCTCGCGCCCGAGGATGCCGCCGCGCTTGTTGATCTCGGCGACCGCGAGCTGCGCGCTGCTTGTCGCGCACGGGCCCCAAACGCCGGGCGAGCCGGTGCAGCACATGAAGCCTCCGATGCGGAGCTTGTTGTGTGCACCGCGGCGCTTCATGAAATGCGCGTCAACCGGCGACAGGTCGAAATCCGCTGCCGCGGGCGACAGATTCCTGAACAGCAAGGACGGCGGTAAGGCCGGACCGCCGTGAGCCGGGAAGTTTACCGTCGCGCGCACGCCAACTCCTGTCTGACACCAGACTTGAAAGCTCATTCAGCAGGCGGCCGCGGCACCCGCCCTATTGTTGGGCAATATCCTATTTTGAAAATATTGAATATTCAAGAATTGAAGTGCATATAGATGCAGCATCGATTGCAAGACATTCACTCATTTGGGTCAAGACAAAGTCTTAGCCGTGGCAAAACCGAACACCCCGATCACCGAACACCTCGCCTACCTGCTCGCGCAAGCCAACCGGGAGATCAACCGGCAGCTCGAACTGCGGTTGAGCAAGGAAGGCGTCCCCGTCGAGCAGTGGCGCATCCTGAAAGTGCTGTCGGATGGCAACGGCCATTCGATGGGCGAGCTGGCGGATGCCGTGCTGCTCAACCATCCAACGCTGACCAAGATGATCGACCGCATGGTCTCTGACACGCTGGTCTACCGCGTGCAGGACCCGAACGATCGCCGCAAGGTCCTGATGTTCATCTCCGACCGCGGCAAGGTGCTGAGCAAGAAGCTCAACTCGCTCGCGGTCGACCAGGAAGAGCACATCCTGGAGAGCTACGGCGACAAGTCGACGAGCGAATTGAAGCGGCTGCTGGAGAGCTTGATCGACAGCTCGAATTGAGGGTGCGTTTAGCGCGCTCCCTTAACACGGTCGTCCCGGCGATGGAGATAGAGCTGCGCGCCACATACTCGCTGTCATCGCCCGATTTAATCGGGCGATCCAGTATTCCAGAGACCCATGTGATTTGAACCGAGAAGCCGCGGCGTACTGGGTCGCCCGGCTAAACCGGGCGACGACAGCGGAGACTGAGGCGCCGACGTCGACGCCTCACATTCAAGCCTTACGCATACCGCCCGTGGCAGTGCTTGTACTTCTTGCCTGAGCCGCACGGACAATCCTCGTTGCGGCCGATCTTGCCCCAGCTGGCCGGGTTCTTCGGATCGCGCAACGCGGCGTCGGTGGCCTGCGCGCCCAGCGTGACGCTGGCGAGCGCCATTTCGTCCTCGCCGGTGTTCGGGTCGAACTTGTGGGCTTCCATCGGCGGCAGCACCGGGGCTTCCTGCTCCGGCGGCACGATCTCGACCCGCATCAGCTGCGCAGTGACGGCCTCGCGTAGATGCGCGCTCATCTCCTGGAAGAGGTTGAACGCTTCGGTCTTGTACTCCTGCAACGGATCGCGCTGGCCGTAACCGCGCAGGCCGATGACCTGGCGCAGATGGTCGAGCATGATCAGATGCTCGCGCCAGAGATGGTCGAGGGTCTGCAGCAGAATGGTCTTCTCGACGTAACGCATCACGTCGGGGCCCCATTGCGCGACCTTGGCGGCCATGTGCTCGTCGGCGCGGGTCTCGATGCGCGTGAGCAGTTCCTCGTCGGCGATGCCCTCTTCCTTGGCCCAGTCCTCGACCGGCAGGTCGAGATCGAGCACGCGCTTGAGCTCTTCCTTCAGGCCCGCGACGTCCCACTGCTCGGCATAGGCATGCTCGGGCACGTGCTTGGCGACGAGGTCGTCGATGAAGGCGTGGCGCATGTCGGCGACGGTCTCGGCGACGCTGTCGTCCTTCATCAGGTCGACGCGCTGGTCGAAGATCACCTTGCGCTGGTCGTTCTGGACGTTGTCGAACTTGAGCAGGTTCTTGCGGATGTCGAAGTTGCGCGCCTCGACCTTCTGCTGCGCCTTCTCCAACGCCTTGTTGATCCAGGGATGGATGATCGCCTCGCCCTCTTGCAGGCCGAGACGCTGCAGCATGCTGTCGAGGCGATCCGAGCCGAAGATGCGCATCAGATCGTCTTCCAGCGACAGGAAGAATTTCGAGCGGCCGGGGTCGCCCTGACGGCCGGAACGGCCGCGGAGCTGGTTGTCGATACGGCGGGATTCGTGGCGCTCGGAGCCCATGATGTAGAGGCCGCCGGGCTTCTTCACGGTCTTGGCGGGCTTCGAACCCTTCGCCGGCTCGATCTCGACCTCTTCCTCGGCCTTCAGCACGATGTCGCGGAAGTGCTCGATGTCGGCCTTGATCTGCTCGATCTTCTTGGCCTTTTCGGCCTCGTCCTCGATCGAAGCGGCCTCCTGCTGGATGCGCATTTCCAGCGAGCCGCCGAGCTTGATGTCGGTGCCGCGGCCGGCCATGTTGGTCGCGATCGTGATCGCGCCGGGTACGCCGGCTTCCGCGACGATGTAGGCTTCCTGCTCGTGGAAGCGCGCGTTCAGCACCGCGAACAGCTTTGCCGGCTTGCCGGCGCGGGCCGCGGCGTACAGCTTCTGCATCGAATGTTCGCTGCCGAAATCGATCTGCCGATAGCCGTGCTTCTTGAGATATTCGGCGATCACTTCCGATTTTTCGATCGAGGCGGTGCCGACCAGCACCGGCTGCAGCCGCGCATTGGCACGCTCGATCTCGGCCAGGATCGCGGCGTATTTCTCGTTCTGGGTGCGATAGACCTCGTCGTCCTCGTCGAGACGGGCGACCGGCAGGTTGGTCGGGATTTCCACGACCTCGAGCTTGTAGATGTCGAACAATTCGTCGGCTTCGGTCAGCGCCGTGCCGGTCATGCCGGCGAGCTTTTCGTACATCCGGAAATAGTTCTGGAAGGTGATCGAGGCCAGCGTCTGGTTTTCCGGCTGGACCTGCACGTGCTCCTTGGCTTCCAGCGCCTGATGCAGGCCTTCGGAATAGCGGCGGCCCTGCATCATGCGACCGGTGAACTCGTCGATGATGACGACCTCGTCGTCGCGGACGATGTAGTCCTTGTCGCGCGTGAACAGCGTATGGGCGCGCAGCGCCTGGTTGATGTGGTGTACGACGGAGACGTTCTCGACGTCGTAGAGCGACTCGCCCTTGAGCTGGCCGGCATCGCGCAGCAGCGTCTCGATCTTCTCCATGCCGGCTTCGGTCAGCGTCACCGTGCGCTGCTTCTCGTCGACGTCGTAGTCGGATTTGTCGAGCTTGGGCAGGAAGCCATCGATGGTGTTGTAGAAGTCGGAGCGGTCGTCGAGCGGGCCGGAGATGATCAGCGGCGTGCGCGCTTCGTCGATCAGGATGGAGTCGACTTCGTCGACGATGGCGTAGAAGTGCGGCCGCTGGACCATGTCCTCGAGCCGGTACTTCATGTTGTCGCGCAGATAGTCGAAGCCGTATTCGTTGTTGGTGCCGTAGGTGATGTCGCAGGCATAGGCGGTCTTGCGCTCGGCATCGTCGAGGCCGTGCACGATCACGCCGGTGGTCAGGCCGAGGAAGCCATAGATCTGGCCCATCCAGCCGGAGTCGCGGCGGGCGAGGTAGTCGTTGACGGTGACGACGTGGACGCCCTTGCCGGCGAGCGCGTTGAGGTAGACCGCAAGCGTTGCGACCAGGGTCTTGCCTTCGCCGGTCTTCATCTCGGCGATGTCACCCTCGTGCAGCACCATGCCGCCGATCAGCTGGACATCGAAATGGCGCTGGCCGAGCGTGCGCTTGGCGGCTTCGCGGACCGTGGCGAAAGCGGGGACCAGCAGGTCGTCCAGGGTCTTGCCCTCGGCGAGCTGCTTCCTGAACTCGACAGTGCGAGCCTTGAGGGCCTCGTCGGAGAGTTTCGAGACCTCGGGCTCCAGCGCGTTGATCGCGTTGACGCGGGACTGATATCCCTTCACCCGCCGGTCGTTGGCGGAGCCGAAAAACTTGCGGGCGAGCGCGCCGATCATGCTTAGTTCCTGTGTTCGCGATTCAACCGCGTTCGCGTTGCAGCCAAGAGGTTGTCACCCTCCTGCCTATCAACTCACCGTGACGCCTGCTGGGCGCCGGAGCCCGGACTGCGGGGGGTCCATCCGCCATATGGGTGGGAGTTGGGCAAGTCTGGGTTCAACGGCCAAAAACGCAGCAAAATAAACGCCATCGCATGGACGCGACCGGGCAGAGATATGGCCCGGTCAGGGCCTTGTCAACGGCGGGTGCATTGCGGCTAATTCATCATTTTGACAGACTTTTCGCGTTGCCAAGGCCCCCTGAATTGGGCGAGTGTCCGCCCCGCTCGAGCAGCCCCCTGCTTCAACAAAAGGATTTTCCATGACCACCTCGTTCCCGGTAACCAAAACCGGCCTGCGCTTCGGCCTCGCCACCGCCCTGGTGGGCTGCCTTGCGCTGGCGCTGATCGCGGGGCCCGGCCGGGCTGCCGACGATCCGGTGCTGGCGAAGGTCAATGGCGCTGAAATCAAGAAGAGCGACGTCGCCATGGCCGAAGAGGAACTCGGGCCGAGCCTCGCCCAGATGGACCCGGCGACCAAGGACGAGAACGTTCTGTCCTTCCTGATCGACATGAAGATCGTCGGCAAGGCCGCCGAGGACAAGAAGCTCGCCGACGGCGAGGAGTTCAAGAAGCGCCTGGCGTTCGCCCGCAACCGCCTCCTGATGGACAGCCTGCTTGCCGGCGAGGGCAAGGCCGCCACCACCCCGGATGCCATGAAGAAGGTCTATGAGGAGGCCTCCAAGCAGATCACCGGCGAGCAGGAAGTGCACGCCCGCCACATCCTGGTCGAGACCGAGGACGAGGCCAAGGCGGTGAAGGCCGAGCTCGACAAGGGCGCCGATTTCGCCGAGCTCGCCAAGAAGAAGTCCAAGGATCCGGGCTCGGCCGACGGCGGAGACCTCGGCTTCTTCACCAAGGAGCAGATGGTGCCGGAATTCTCGGCAATCGCCTTCGCGCTCGAGCCGGGCAAGATCTCCGACCCCGTGAAGTCGCAGTTCGGCTGGCACATCATCAAGGTCGAGGAAAAGCGCAGCCGCAAGGCGCCGGACTTCGAGCAGGTCAAGGCGCAGATCGAGCAGTATGTCACCCGCAAGGCCCAGGCCGACTATGTCGCCAAGCTGCGCGCGGAGGCGAAGGTCGAGCGGATGGACCAGCCGGCGGATGCGGCCAAGGACGCCAAGCCGGCCGATGCGGCCAAGCCGTCTGACAGCAAGATGGCGCCGCCCGCGAAGAAGTAAGAATTCGCTGTCACTTCGGTGACGTGAAGAGTATCTAAGCCTCTGTGATGCCCGGCCCCCGCGCCGGGCATCTGCATATCCAGATCCCATCAAGGCGCCCGCGATGTCCTCCACCGTCTCTCCCCTCGCCCCGAAAAACGTTCCGAACATGCCCACCATTGCGGGGGTCCGTCTCGCGACGGCCGAGGCCGGCATCCGCTACAAGAACCGTACCGACGTGCTGCTGGCGGTGATGGACAAGGGCACCGCGGTCGCAGGCGTCTTCACCAAGTCGAAATGCCCCTCCGCACCGGTGGAATGGTGCCGCGCCAAGCTCAAGGGCGGCAAGGCGCGCGCGCTGGTGGTCAATTCCGGCAACGCCAATGCCTTTACCGGCAAGACCGGCCGCAGCTCCACCGCGCTGACCGCCAAGATCGCGGCCAAGGCCGTCGGATGCACCGAGGGCGAGATCTTCCTGGCCTCGACCGGCGTGATCGGCGAGCCGCTGGATGCGACCAAGTTCGACGGCGTGCTCGGTCGGCTCGCGCAAACCGCCGAGGCCGGCGATTATCTGGCGGCCGCCAAGGCGATCATGACCACCGACACCTTCCCGAAGGTCGCGACCGCGACCGTGAAGCTCGGCAAGGCCAAGGTCACGATCAACGGCATGGCCAAGGGTGCCGGCATGATCGCGCCCGACATGGCCACGATGCTGTCCTTCATCTTCACCGACGCACCGATCGCACCTGCCGCGCTGCAAGCCTTGCTCAAGAGCGGCGTCGAGGACACGTTCAACGCGGTCACGATCGACGGCGACACCTCGACCTCGGACACGCTGCTGGCCTTTGCCACCGGTGCTGCTGCAGAACACGGCGCGCCAAGGATCAGCCGCGCCAGCGACCCGCGCCTGAAAGCCTTCGTCAAGGCCTTCAACCAGGTGCTCGCCAACCTTTCCGAGCAGGTGGCCCGCGACGGCGAAGGCGCGCGCAAGCTGGTCGAGATCACCGTCGAGGGCGCCAAGACCAAGGCCTCGGCGCGCAAGATCGCGATGTCGATCGCGAACTCGCCGCTGGTGAAGACCGCGATCGCCGGCGAAGACGCCAATTGGGGCCGCGTGGTCATGGCGGTCGGCAAGGCCGGCGAGCCGGCTGACCGCGACAAGCTCTCGATCTCGTTCAACGGCATCCGCGTCGCCAAGAGCGGCGCGCGCGATCCGTCCTATGACGAGGCGCAGGTGTCGGAGGCGATGAAGGCGTCGGAGATCGCGATCAAGGTCTCGCTCGGCCTCGGCAAGGGCCGCGACCGCGTGCTGACCTGCGACCTCACCAAGGAGTATGTCGCGATCAACGGGGACTACAGGTCGTAGTGTTTAGGACTACCGATAGCCGGGCCGTCGGCCTTCGAGGGCCGCTGAAGAAGCGGCCACCTCAGGGTGACGGTGAAAGAGCCTTGATCCAACTCAACCCGCAATCCGCGCGTCCGCGATTGCCTTCTTGAACAGCGCGTTCATCGCTTCCGAAATGCCCTGGGTGGGGCTCACCTCGAAATAGAATCCTGGCGAAGCGCAGCTCTGCATGTTCTGCGCGATCTTGCTGTTCGGAGACGGCCCCCACGGCCCGGGGTTAAAGGGCGATATCCATGTGTTGTACCAGCCGTCAGTAGGCGGTTGGTATGTCGTGTACAGCACCGCGATCTTGATCCCGCGGTTCTTGATGGTCGTGCAGAGCGCCGGATTGATCGGCGACTGACAGCGGTTCGATGACGCGAGAGGATACGAAGAAGACGAGACACTACACATCGTCATGCCCGAGTTGGCTTCGTCAGCGACCCCATCGGATACAAAAAACAGATATTTCAGCGGTGACGCGGACGTACCTGCTCCAGGCGCGGCGATTGCGGTATTGATTGCGGGAAAAATAGTGGTGAAGGGAGTATCTTTGTCGATAGTATACACGTCATTCTGACCGGCAACCGCCATCAGGTCGATGTTTCCCGCCGCCGTCTTGGCGGAGCTCAAGCTCGACGAGAGCGCGAACAGATTTCTCAATCCGATCGTCGCTGACGAAGCGCCGAAATCGTAGATCGCCATTCTGAACTGGTTCGAATAGGTCTGCGTGCTCTGGGCTGTGTCCATCAAGTTCGCGCTCGCCTGGCGCACCACGTCAATTCGGGTCGTGATGCCATTTGCTTTGGCGATGTCGTAGTTGCTTGTGCCGGCCGCCTTGGTGGTGTCGTGACAGGCGAATGCACATCCACCCGTCTTTCCCTGCAAACTCGTTATGTCGGCCGGTGTCGCTGCGACGCCCATCGACGGAGAATTGTCCAGCAGGAGATAGAAGTCGACATAGAGCGGCATGTTGGCCGTCGACGCCGACGTGCCGCTCATGGTCAGTGTGGTCTTGCCGATCAGGCCGAGAAACATGGTGTTGATGGTGGCGGTGAACGAGACGGTCGAGTTGATGGTCGAGCCGGTCTTGACGACTGTCGGGGTGACGCTGTTGAGCGTATAGCCGGTCAGGTTGGCGCGATTGGCATCGAAGATTTTCTGGGCGTCGGTGACGCCCACGGTGATCGAACCATCCGTGGTCATCGAGCCCGCGGCAGCAAACCCCGGCGAGGCTTTGGCGATCGCACCGACGCTGGCCGCGTCGGCCGCGCCCTGAAGCTTCGCCCGGACCTGCGTCGCGCGGGAGTAGTCGATCGCACTGCCGACGAACGTGATCAGGGGAACGCAGCAGATTGCGAAGATCACCGCAACATTGCCGCGCCGGTCGCGACGGAAGCGGCGGAAGACGGTACGAAACTCAGCGCGCATGGATCTGGCCCGGAATGGTTTCAGCGTTTCCACCCTAGGATCCGTGGATTAAATATGACTTATGGTGACCTCGGAAACACCGGCCCTAACAGGGTTAACCAACCGTTGCGGATGATCTTTTCAGGGAGCGACATTCCAGGCATGGCTGATCTCAAACTGACGCTCGTGGTGGCCTGCGCGCTGGTCGACGCCGACAAGCGCGTCTTGATCGCGCAGCGCCCTGCGGGCAAGACGCTGGCGGGCCTCTGGGAATTCCCCGGCGGAAAGTGTGAACCCGGAGAGCGGCCGGAGCAAAGCCTGATCCGCGAACTCCACGAAGAGCTCGGCATCACCGTCGCCGAGCCGTGCCTGGCGCCGCTGACGTTCGCGAGCTACGGCTACGAGACCTTTCACCTCCTGATGCCGCTCTACATCTGCCGGCGCTGGGAAGGGCAAGTCATGCCGCGCGAAGGCCAGACCCTGGCCTGGGTCCGCGCCAACAAGCTGCGCGACTACCCCATGCCGCCCGCGGACATTCCGCTGATCCCGCATTTGATTGATTTGTTGATGTGAGTTGCGCGTGCCCCGGACGCAGCGCAGCGCTCTTGCGGTGCGCTGCAGAGCCGGGGCCCAGAGGCCGCAGAGCTGGGTCCCGGCTCTGCGCAGCAGCGCAAGGGCGCTGCAGCGCGTCCGGGACACGTCACTCTTTCCGCGCCTTCTGCACCGCCTCCGCGAGGCTCGCCTTCGCCGACCCCGGCTTCAGCGGCTGCTGCTGGCTCGCATGCGGGGCCCAACCGGAGAGCCAGATGATATCGAATGTCGCACGGATGCGGCCGTCGGCATCGGCAAAGCGTTGCGCGTAAATTTCAGCCATCCGCAGCAGCGTCGATCGCCGGCTCGGCGTGCGCCGCCGTTCGATCAGCACATTGGCGGCACCCATGCGCCTGATATCGTGCATCAGCGCGAACGCGTTGGCGTAGCGCACTACGACGCGGTCGACATCGGTGACCGGCAGCGCAAATCCTGCTCGCTGCAACAGCGAGCCAACGTCGCGCAGATCGGCGAACGGCGCCACACGCGGCGAAACACCGCCCTCGCATTCGGCCTCAGCCGCGGCAAAGGCCTGGCGCAGCTCGGTCAGGCTGTCGCCGCCGATCATCGCCGCCAGCAGCAGGCCGTCCGGCCTCAGCGCGCGACGGATTTGCGCAAGCACCCCCGGCAGATCGTTGACAAATTGCAGCGCCAGCGCCGAGACGACAAGATCGAGGCTTTCCGGTGCAAAGGGCAGCTTCTCCGCACCGGACGCATCGAGCTCAATGCGCTCGATCGAGGGCAGTCGCGCGCGCAGCACCGCGAGACCCTCGCCAGGCGTCCAGAGATCGGCCGCTGTGTGAAACTCCCGCATCACCGCAGCCAGCCGGTCGCACATGTCCTCGGCGACCCGATCCAACAGGAAGCTCACGGCACCTTGCGCCTGCGCACGGCGCTGTCGCCCGTGCAGCAAAGCACGATCGAGCAAAACGGGCGGGGTTTGCGGGTCTTGAGCCATGCCGCTGGTTACGCCGATCACGCTGGTTCTGGCAATCTCCTCTCTCCTGTCCCGGACGCGGTGCGGCACGCAGTGACGCTCCGCAGGGCCGGGATCCATGCTTCTGCGCACACAGCTCCTGGGCCCCGGCTCAGCAGCGCACCGCTACGCGCTGCGCTGCGTCCGGGGCACGAGAGTCCTGCTTGAGCCGACAATCGCGGAACGCTAGCCTCGTCCCATGGAAGCCGGCAACGCCCCTTCTCGTTCCATCGCCGCCCCCCTGCGTGTCGCATGGACGGCTGGCCGCCATGTGCTGTCACGTGCGGCACGGCTTGCGCTCGACATCGCGCTGCCGACGCTGTGCGTGTCCTGCCGCGAGCCGGTCGACGGCGAGGGCGTGTGCGCGGCGTGCTGGGCGCGGCTGTCGTTCATCGAACGGCCCTACTGCCCGCGGCTCGGCATTCCTTTTGTGTACGATCCCGGCCCCGACATGCTGTCGATGGAGGCGATCGCGAGCCCGCCGGCCTACCAGCGAGCGCGCGCCGCGGTGCGTTATGACGACGTCGCGCGCACCCTGGTGCATGCGCTGAAATACCAGGACCGCACGGATTTGGCGCCCGCCATGGGGCGCTGGATGGCGCGCGCGGGCGGCGAGCTGCTCACCGAGGCCGACATGCTGGTGCCCGTTCCCCTGCACTGGCGAAGGGCCTGGCGCCGCCGCTACAACCAGTCCGGGGCGCTGGCGCGGATCATCGAGCGGCAGAGCGGGGTGAAAGCGAAGGCTGAGGTGCTGCGCCGGGTACGCGCGACCGAGCAGCAGATCGGCCTGTCGCGGGCCCAGCGCGCCACCAATGTGCAGGGCGCATTCCAGGTATCCCCGGACCGTCAGGCGGACGTCCAGGGTCGGCGCATTGTCCTCATCGACGACGTCCTGACGTCGGGTGCGACGCTGGACGCCTGTGCGCGGGCCCTGCTCCGGGCCAAGGCGGCGCAAGTGGACGTGCTGGTGTTTGCCCGGGTTGTCGAGAGCCGGTGAAGTCCCATATAATTCAATGAATTCATGACATGAAAGCGCCAGACAAGATGACCGCTGCTGTCGAGATCTACACGAGGCCGGGCTGCGGTTATTGTTCCGCCGCCAAGTCGCTGCTGACCCGCAAGAAGGCGACCTTCACGGAGTTCGATATCGCGAAGAACCCGTCCTGGCGCCAGGAGATGTACGATCGCGCCGGCGAGGGCTCGACCTTCCCGCAGATCTGGATCGGCGGAACCCATGTCGGGGGCTGCGACGAGCTCTACGCACTCGATCGCGAAGGCAAGCTCGACGGCATGCTCGAAAGCGTCAAGGCGGAGTCATGAGCGACACCAGGACCTTCACTGCGGCGATGGTGCAGATGCGCACCGGCCTGATGCCCGAGCCGAGCCTCGAGCAGGCCACGAGGCTGATCCGCCAGGCTGCGGCCAATGGCGCCGACTACGTGCAGACGCCCGAAGTCAGCAACATGATGCAGCTCAACCGCAAGGCTCTGTTCGAGCACCTCCAGAGCCAAGACGACGACAACTCCCTAAGGGCGTACCGGGCGCTCGCGGCGGAACTGAAGATCCACATCCATGTCGGCTCGCTGGCGCTGCGCTTTTCGGACGAGAAAGCGGTCAACCGCTCGTTCCTGATCGGGCCCGAGGGCAATGTGCTCGCGAGCTACGACAAGATCCACATGTTCGACATCGAGCTGCCGGACGGCGAGAGCTATCGCGAATCCGCCAATTACCAGCCGGGCGAGACGGCCGTGATCTCCGACCTGCCCTGGGGTCGCGTCGGGCTGACGATCTGTTATGACGTGCGCTTCCCCGCGCTCTACCGCGCGCTGGCCGAAAGCGGCGCGTACTTCATCACGGTGCCCTCGGCCTTCACCCGCAAGACCGGCGAGGCGCATTGGCACGTGCTGTTGCGTGCGCGCGCGATCGAGACCGGTTGCTTCATCTTCGCCGCGGCGCAGGCAGGCCTGCACGAGAACAAGCGCGAGACCTATGGCCATTCGCTGATCATCGATCCCTGGGGCGAAATCCTCGCCGAAGGCGATGTCGAGCCCGGCATCATCATGGCAAAGATCGATCCGGCCAAGGTCGAGACCGCGCGCCGCGCGATCCCCTCGCTCCAGCACGGCCGCCGCTTCGGCGTCGCCGACCCCAAGGCGGGGCCGGACCATCTGCACCTGGTGCGGGGATCGGCATGATCCGCTACGCTCTCCGCTGCGACCGGAGCCACGACTTCGAGAGTTGGTTCCAGAGCTCGGCCGCGTATGACCAGCAGGTGAAGCGCAAGCTCGTGACTTGTCCGATCTGCGGCTCGGCCAAGGTCGACAAGGCGATCATGGCGCCGCGCATCGCCGGCAAGAAGGGCCGCGGACGCGCCACGCCGCCGCCTGAGCCCACCGCCACGACGACCGCGCCTGAGCCTGCGCAATCCGCACCGACCTCGCTGTTGATGGCGCAGGAGCGCGAGCTGCGCGCCAAGCTCAAGGAGCTGCGCGATCACATCGTGAAGAACGCCGACAATGTCGGCGAGCGATTCGCCAATGAAGCCCGCGCGATGCATTACGGCGACAAGGAGCACCGTCCGATCTACGGCGAGGCCTCGCCCGACGAGGCAAAGTCGCTGATCGAAGAAGGCATCGAGGTGTCTCCGCTGCCGACGCTGCCGGAAGATCGGAATTAGACTCCCACCAGCACCGCCACGCCGATCACGATCAGCGCGATGCCAATAATCTCGCGCGGCGCGATCGGCTGCTTGAACGAGTAGTAGGCCACGCCTTGCGCGAACAGCACCTCGATCAGAGCGAGCGTGCGGACATTGGCGGCGGCCGTCAGCGCGAACGCCAGGAACCAGAACTGCGAGGCGAAGGCGCCCATGAAGCCGGCGAGCAGCGACGGCTTCCAAAGCTTCAGGATCGCCTGAAGCACCTTCGGCGCGCGCCAGAGCAGATAGATCGTCAGGATCAGCGTCTGCACGAACAGGCCGAGCACCAGCGTGAATGATGCCGCCGTCACGAACGAGACATCAGGCACGTTGATGATGGCGCCGCGGAAGCCGACCGCTGACAACGCGAACGCCGCCGCGGCGACCAGACCGGTGATGGTCGGCTTCAATTCGGCAAAGCTCTTCTCGCCGCCGGGCCTCAGCGCGGTGATGACGACGCCGATTGTCGCGATCACGATCGCCAGCACCTTGAGCCATGTCAGATGATCGCCGAGAAAGACGAAGCCGAAGATGGCGGTCTGGATCGCCTCGGTTTTCAAATAGGCCGTCGTCACCACGAAGGAGCGGTCGTTCATGGCGAGCAGCATCAGGCCGGTCGCGACGATCTGGCTGAGCGCGCCGAGCAGCAGCCACGGCCAGAACACGCCAGGCGGCATGCCGAGATGATCGCCGGTGGCGACCAGCACCACCGCCAGGAAAAGAAGCGAGAACGGAAAGCCGAACAGAAAGCGGATATTGGTCGCGCCCCAGGTCCCCAGCGGCTTTGTCAGCGACCGCTGCATCGCATTGCGCGCGACCTGGCCGAGCGCGGCAATGACGGTGAAGGGAATCCAGAGGCTGGCGATGGTGAACATGGGTGGGATGGCGGTGGGAGGAAGAGGACGTTGATGTCAACGTGCCGCTCGCGCTCAAGCAGGTCAATCACGCGGATGTCATGGGTGCGATGCTTGCCTGACAAACTCAGTGTCGTCATGGACAGGCGAAGCGCAGATCCAAGACCCATTACCCCAGGGAGTGATTGGGCGAAGACTCGTGGTTATCAGCCTTCGCCTAATTAGACCCTGGGGTAATGGGTCCTGGCCTTCGCCAGGACGACGCCGAATATTTGGAAGCGGCGCGGCCTCACACCATGCCTTCCGCCACCACCATGTAGTTCACGTCCATGTCTGACGAGAGGGTCCATTTGTCGGCGAAGGGGCTGTAGACAACGCCGGTCTGCTCGGTGATGACCAGGCGGTTGTCGAGCAGGTATTTCGTCAGCTCGTCGGGGGTGACGAACTTGTTCCATTCGTGGGTGCCGCGCGGCAGCCAGCGCAGGACGTATTCGGCGCCGACGATGGCCAGCGCAAAGCTCTTCCAGTTCCTGTTCAGCGTCGAGACCACCATCAACCCGTTCGGCTTCAGCATCGCGGCGCAGCGCTTCAGGAAAACGCCGACGTCGACAACGTGCTCGACCACCTCCATCGCCAGCACGATGTCGAATCGCTCGCGCGGGTCGATCTCTTCCGCCGTGGTGCAGCGATAGTCGATCGCGAGATGCGCCTTGTCGGCATGCAGCTTTGCGGCCGCGATATTGCTGACCGACGGATCGACGCCGATGACCTGCGCACCCAGGCGCGACAGCGGCTCGCAGAGCAGGCCGGCGCCGCAGCCGATGTCGAGCACGCGCAGACCGCCGAGGCAGTTGAGGCTGCGCAAATTGCGCTCGAACTTGCGGCAGGCGGCATCGCGGATATAGCCGAGCCGCAGCGGGTTGATCCGGTGCAGCGGCGCCATCTTGCCGTTGGGGTCCCACCACTCGGCCGAAAGTTTTGAGAACTTTGCGATCTCGGCGGCGTCGACGGTCGAGCCCGGCTGCGGGCTTGCGGTGCCGGAAGTATTTTGCTGCATGCTCATGGGTTGCGCGCGGTCCTACCGCGTGGTGATCGAACTGCGGAAGGCGAGCGGCGAGGCGATGGTGCGGATGGTTTCGCGGCCTTCCCCCACGCCATTGATGGTGACGTCGCCATAGTTGAGAATGCGTCCAAGAATGGTCTGATTCACATCGACGCTCTCGACCTTGTCCAGCGCCATCTCGAAGGTGCGGCGCTTGATGAAGCCGGTCTTGTGCACGATCCGCAAATTGGTCACGTCGGTCTCGGTGGTAAAGCGATGGAACCAGCCCTTCACGGTCCAGTACAGCGCCGCCAGAGCCACCAGGCCGGCCGCGACGAGGCAGAGCAGCACGAGCCCCTCGACGATGGTTTGCCGGGACAGGACGAACAGGGCCAGCGCCACGATCCAGGCCAGGATCGCCGGCAAATAGAAGATCCAGTGCGCATTGGTCGAATACAGCACCCGCTCGCCCGGTTGCAGGATCTCGTCGATATAACGCGCCATGACCTCGATTAACCCATTGCCCGGATTGGCCTGCGCAGGAACCCGCTTGCCCCCGGCCCCGCCGCTCTGTATACGCGCGGTCGGTATCGCAGGCACCCGTCCAGCGCGGGTCACCATACTTATCCTTATGAGGGAATGCACGCGTCGTCATGAGCCGCCTCGTGATGAAATTCGGCGGCACATCCGTCGCCAACATTGAACGTATCCGCAACGTCGCACGCCATGTGAAGCGTGAGGTCGACGCCGGCCATGAAGTGGCCGTGGTCGTCTCGGCGATGTCGGGGAAAACCAACGAGCTGGTGGCCTGGTGCACCGAGGCCTCGCCGATGCACGACGCGCGCGAATACGACGCCGTCGTCGCCTCGGGCGAACAGGTGACGTCCGGCCTGCTTGCCATCGTGCTTCAGGGCATGGGCATCCAGGCCCGCTCCTGGCAGGGCTGGCAGATCCCGATCAAGACCAGCGACGCCCATGCCTCGGCCCGGATCGAGGGCATCGACGGCAGCGAGATCATCAAGCGCTTCAGGGAGCGCAAGGAAGTCGCCGTGATCGCCGGCTTCCAGGGCATCAACCCCGAGACCAACCGCATCACCACGCTCGGCCGCGGCGGCTCCGACACCTCGGCCGTGGCGATCGCCGCCGCCGTCAAAGCCGACCGCTGCGACATCTACACCGACGTCGACGGTGTCTACACGACCGATCCGCGAATCGTGCCGAAGGCGCGCCGGCTCGACAAGATCGCGTTCGAAGACATGCTGGAGCTGGCCTCCCAGGGCGCCAAGGTGCTCCAGGTCCGCTCGGTGGAACTCGGCATGGTCCACAACATGCCGATTTTCGTCCGCTCGAGCTTCGACAAGCCCGAGGATATCGACCCGCATGCCAACCAGCCGCCCGGCACGCTGATCTGCAGCGAGGAGGAGATCATGGAAAGCCACGTCGTCACCGGCATCGCCTTTTCGAAGGACGAGGCCCAGATCTCGGTGCGCCAGATCGAGGACAAGCCCGGCGTGGCAGCGTCGATCTTCGGCCCGCTCGCGGATGCCAACATCAACGTCGACATGATCGTGCAGAACGTCTCCGAGGACGGCAAGACCACCGATCTCACCTTCACGGTCCCGGCCGCCGACTACACCAGGGCCAAGGAGACCATCACCGCGGCCAAGAGCCAGATCAATTATGCCCGGCTCGACACCGCGACCGACGTCGCCAAGATCTCGGTGATCGGCAGCGGCATGCGCAGCCATGCAGGCGTTGCCGCCCAGGCGTTCTCGGCCCTCGCAGGACGGAATATCAACATCCGGGCCATTACAACCTCCGAGATCAAATTCTCGGTCCTGATCGACACCGCCTATACCGAGCTTGCGGTGCGCACGCTGCACACGCTCTACGGTCTCGATCAAGCTTAGGCTAATTTTCTCTTAGCGGTCGCAGCAAACGCTAAGGTCTCCACACTTTCGCGTTTGGCAGGCGTTTTGCTTGGCAAAACAAGCCCCAATTCGCTATACGGCGAACAGGGTGGGCTGCCGGAAACTGTGCCCCAGTTGAGGCGGTGCTGATTCGGCCCAGGCAACCGCCGGGGCCGGGGCCGGACGAGCAAATTTGTTGTTTTTCTGGATTTCTGGGCGAGCCGCCGCGGGTCCTTTCGGCCCCGGCAGACGGAGGAGATTGACGGTTCATGCGGAGCGCGTCGGGAGGTCCCCGCGTCTTGTTGAGACGGCTCCGCGAAACCATGGCGGAGCAGGTCTCGGCCCAGGAGCGGCTGGACAAGATCGTGGTGCTGATCGCCGCCAACATGGTGGCCGAGGTGTGCTCGGTCTATGTGCTGCGCGTCGACAACACGCTCGAGCTCTATGCCACCGAAGGCCTTAACCGCGAGGCGGTGCACCACACCGTGCTCAGCGCCCACGAGGGCCTTGTCGGCCTGGTCGCCAGCGAGGCAACCCCTCTCAACCTGAGCGATGCGCAGAGCCATCCGGCCTTCTCGTTCCGCCCGGAGACCGGCGAAGAAATCTACCACTCCTTCCTCGGCGTGCCGATCCTGCGCGCCGGCAACACGCTCGGCGTGCTGGTGGTGCAGAACCGCGCCAAGCGCAACTATGTCGAGGAGGAGCTCGAGGCGCTTCAGACCACAGCGATGGTGCTGGCGGAGCTGATCGCCTCCGGCGAGCTGTCTGCGCTGGCCCAGCCGGGCCATGAGCCCGCGGCGCGTCATTCGGCGCAGAAGGTCGGCGCCATCCTGTCGGAAGGCATCGCACTCGGCCATGTCGTGCTGCACGAGCCGCGCGTCGTCATCAAGGACTACATCGCCGAGGACCTGCCGAAGGAAATCAAGCGGCTCGACACCGCACTCGCCAAGCTGCGCGCCGATCTCGATCGCATGCTGGAGCGCGGCGACGTGGCGGAAGGCGGCGAGCATCGCGAGGTGCTGGAAGCCTACCGCATGTTCGCCAACGACCAGGGCTGGTCGCACAAGCTGCACGAGGCGGTCGCCACCGGCCTCACGGCGGAAGCCGCCGTCGAGCGTGTGCAATCCGACACCCGCGCGCGCATGCTGCGCTCGACCGATCCCTATTTGCGTGACCGGCTGCATGATCTCGAGGATCTCGGCTATCGCCTGATGCGGCAGCTGGTCGGCCAGGATCACGCGCCTTCACGCGAACAATTGCCCGACAACGCCATCGTCATCGCGCGCGCGATGGGCCCGGCGGCGCTGCTCGACTACGACCGCAAGCGCCTGCGCGGCATCATATTGGAGGAAGGCACCGCCAACTCTCACGTCTCGATCGTGGCGCGCGCGCTCGGCATTCCCGCGGTCGGCGAGGTCCCGAACGCGCCTGGTATCGCGGATCCCGGCGACGCCGTCATCGTCGACGGCACCTCCGGCATGATCTATGTGCGCCCATCGCAGGAGGTCGAGGCGGCCTTTGCGGAGCGCGTGCGCTTCCGCGCCCGCCGCCAGGCGCAGTATCTGGCGCTGCGCGACCTGCCCTGCGTCACCAAAGACGGCCAGAAGGTCGAGCTGATGATCAATGCGGGTCTCGCGATCGACCTGCCGCACATCGAAGACACCGGCAGCGCCGGCATCGGCCTGTTCCGCACCGAGCTGCAATTCATGGTCGGCCAGAGCCTGCCGCGCACCAGCGACCAGCTCGCGCTCTATCGCACCGTGCTGGATGCCGCCGGCACGAAGCCGGTCACCTTCCGCACCCTCGACATCGGCGGCGACAAGGCGCTGCCTTACATGGAGGCGGTGATCGAGGAGAATCCCGCGCTCGGATGGCGCGCGATCCGGCTCGGGCTCGACCGTCCCGGCCTGTTGCGCGGCCAGATCCGCGCGCTGCTGCGCGCCGGCGGCGGCCGCGCGCTGCGCATCATGTTCCCGATGATCTCGGAGGTGGGTGAATTCGATTCGGCGAAGGCGCTGGTCGAACGCGAGCTGACCTATCTGCGCCAGCACGGCCACACGCTGCCTGAAAGAATCGACATCGGCACCATGGTCGAGGTGCCGGCGCTGCTCTATCAGCTCGACGAGCTCCTGAAGAAGGTCGACTTTATCTCGGTCGGCTCCAACGATCTGTTCCAGTTCCTGTTCGCTGTCGACCGCGGCAACGCAAAAGTCTCCGAGCGCTTTGACACCATGTCGGCGCCGATCCTGCGCGCGCTGCGCGACATTGCGCGCAAGACGCAAGCCGCGAAGAAATCGCTGTCGCTCTGCGGCGAGATGGCCTCGAAGCCGATCGGAGCACTCGCCCTGATCGCGATGGGCTATCGCTCGCTGTCGCTCTCGGCCACCGCGCTCGGCCCGGTCAAGGCGATGGTGATCGATCTTGACGCCAAGAAGGCCGAAGCGATGCTCGGTCCGTTGCTGGACGCGCCCGCCGGCAGCGTCTCGATCCGGCAGAAGCTGACGGAATTTGCCGAGGCCGAAGGCCTGGCGTTGTAGCGGGCCTGTCGCCCCTTCCCGCCGCCTCGCCCTTTTCCGCATTTTTGAGACTGAACCGATGTCGTCACTCCCCGAAGCCAAACTGGACGTCCTGCTCGCGCATCACGCCTCGCTGGAGGCCGAATCGCTCGGTCAGCTCGCCTCCGAACGCTATGTGCAGATCACCCGTGAACTCGCCGAGCTCACGCCGTTGATCGAGGCGGTCAAAACCTATCGTTCGGCCGTCAAGGAGCTCGCCGACACCGAAGCGCTGATCGCCGACCCCGCGACCGATGCGGAGATGCGCAGCATGGCGGAAGCCGAGCGCGACGAGCTGACGCCCAAGATCGAGGAGCTGGTCCAGAAGATCCGCGTCGCGCTGCTGCCGAAGGACGCCATGGACGACCGCAACGTGGTGCTGGAAATCCGCGCCGGAACCGGCGGCGACGAGGCTTCGCTGTTCGCCGGCGATTTGTTCCGGATGTACGAGCGCTTCGCGGCCCTGCAGGGCTGGAAGGTCGAGGTGATCTCGGCGAGCGAGGGCAGCGTCGGCGGCTATAAGGAAATCATCGCCGAGGTGCAGGGCCGCGGCGCGTTCTCGAAGCTGAAGTTCGAGTCCGGCGTGCACCGGGTGCAGCGCGTGCCGGACACCGAGACGCAGGGGCGCATCCACACATCCGCCGCCACCGTCGCCGTGATGCCCGAGGTCGAGGAGGTCGATGTCGAGATCAGGAACGATGATTTGCGTATCGAGACGATGCGCGCCGGAGGCGCCGGCGGCCAGCACGTCAATAAGACGGAATCGGCGATCCGCATCACCCACATCCCGACCGGCATCGTGGTGATGATGCAGGACAGCCGCTCGCAGCACAAGAATCGCGCTTCCGCCATGAACATCCTGCGTTCGCGCATCTACGACGCCGAGCAGCAGCGCCTCGACGCGGCGCGCTCGGCCGAGCGCAAGGAGAAGGTCGGCTCCGGCGATCGCAGCGAGCGCATCCGCACCTATAATTTCCCGCAAGGACGCGTCACCGATCACCGCATCAATTTGACGCTCTACAAGCTGCCGCAGGTGATGGCGGGCGAAGCGCTGGGCGAATTGACCGACGCGCTGACCACCGAGCACCAGGCCGCGCAGCTCGCCGCCCAGGGCGCGGCGGCGTGACCGGCGCGTGAGCAATCCCTTCACCGGATTATCCGTTGAGAGCGCGCGGCGCGCGCTGGCCGCGCAACTGAGATCGGCGCAGCTCGAAGAAGCCGAGCTCGACGCGCGTATCCTGCTCGGCGCGGCACTCGGACTTGATCTCACGGGCCTCATCGCGCAGGCCGCCCGCCTGCTCGCGGAAGCCGAGACGTCGCGGCTCGCGCAATATGCCGGGCGCCGCATCGCCGGCGAGCCGGTCGCCCGCATTCTCGGCACACGTGAATTCTGGGGCCTGCCGTTTCGTCTGTCGGAAGCAACGCTGGTGCCGCGTCCCGATACCGAGACCGTGGTCGAACTCGCGCTCGAAATCCTTCGCGAGCGGCAAGCCTCTCATCAGATCCGCATCGCTGATATCGGCACCGGATCCGGCGCCATCCTGCTCGCGTTGCTGCACGAAATTCCCGGCGCCTCCGGCGTCGGCACCGATCTCAGTCTGACCGCGCTCAAGACCGCCAGAGACAACGCCGCGGCTCTGGGCCTCGCCGACCGCGCCAGCTTCGTCGCCTGCTCCTACGCAGCCGCGCTCCGCGGCCCGTTCGATCTCATCGTGTCGAACCCGCCCTACATCTCGTCGGCCGAAATTCCGAAACTGAGCATCGAGGTGCGCGAGCACGATCCACATCTGGCGCTCGATGGCGGCAATGACGGTTACGACGCCTATCGGGCCCTGATCCCGCAGGCGGCTGAACGTCTCGCCCCCGGCGGAGCACTGATCGTCGAGGCCGGACAGGGCCAGGCCCGGAATATTGAAACCTTGATGACGGCTGCCGCGTTGGTCGTGGACAGGCCGCCCAAGGCCGATCTGGCGGGCATACCGCGGGCGGTTTCGGCCCGGAAAATGCCCCCATAAAAGCCGGATTGGGCTGCAAAAAACCTCTTGGAATATCCCTTGGGAACGACTACCTTCCGATCAACACATCGGTGCCGGCCCCGTAGACCTACGGGCGAAAGCCGGGCTCTCGGGCGAGAGCTTACTGATAATGGTTCCAAGCCGCAGGTCCTGTTGAGCGCGATGGCCATTTGAGCTGCGCTGCTTACCGACCGCAACGTGAACGAAAGCCTGATATTGCGCTTGAAGACTTACGCAACAAAGCAGGGCTTGTTTCGGCAGGCGATATGAATGGGTTCGCTGGCGATGGATGCTGGCGGTGGGGAACGCGTCTTTTGTTGAACGCGACGGTCGACGAACATCGGCAGGGATCAATCCGCTCTTGCGTGCGGTTGCGCGCAAGCGATGTGAACCGCTGTCACCAGGTCACTCTCGGCAATCAGTAATGCGTGCAACCTTTAGGGCTGGAATTAAAGGCAGGACATGAGAAACGGTCAGAACAAGCAGCGGATGCGCAACCGCAACAATAATAATAACAATAACAACAATAATAACCGGCGCGGCCAGAACCCGATGACCCGGGTCTACGAGTCCAACGGACCCGACATCAAGATCCGCGGCACGGCTTCGCATATTGCTGAAAAGTATCTCCAGCTCGCGCGCGACGCGCGCTCCTCCGGAGACCCCGTTGCGGCCGAGAACTACTACCAGCATGCCGAGCATTATTTTCGCCTGATCGCGACGGCTCAGGAACAGTTCCGGCAGAACCAGCAGCCGCGCGGCGATGAGCCCATCAGCAATAGCAGCGGCGACGACGGCGAGGACGACGGCGAGAATTTCTCGAATTTCGGCCAGGAGCCGGGCTTTGTCCCACAGCCGCCGCCGCAGCCCTTCACGCGCGACCGCGACGGCCCGCGCGATCATCAACCGCGTGATCATCAGCCCCGCGACAACCACTATCAGCGCGACAACCAGCAGCCGCGCGAGCATCGCGAACGCGACCATCGTCCGCAGCCGCAATATCAGCCCCAGCCGCAACCGCTGCCGCTGAATCAGCCCCAGCCCGTCGTCGCCGACGCTGTCAGCGTCGATCGGCTGCCCTCTTTCATCACCGGCCCGCAACCGCAGGTGAGCGGTGGCGCGCCCGGCCAGGCCGGCTTCGAGGGTGGTGGTGGCGAGCGCTTTCCGCGGCGGCGCCGCCGGCCGAATGGCCCGCGCCCCGAGCGCGAAGCCGCTCCGGCCGCCTCGAGCGACGAAGTGGCCCCCGGCGAGTAAACCTTTCGCCGGACATCTTGCGCCAGATACCCTGACCTGAATCGTCCCGGCATGTCCGGGACGATTTGTTTTTAGCTGCGCGTCGCCGTCGTCGAGGACGGTACCAGCACCGGCTTCGCCAGCGAGGGAATCAGCCGCGCCCGCTCGCGCTTGGCGGGGATCGCGCGGTAGACCTGCTTGGTCGCCTCGACGATGTGCACGCCGGCAAAGGGCAGCGACAGCGCGGCGCCGGCGCGCTCCCACATCTGCGCGGATTTCAGCACCCAGCCGCCGGCATAAGGCGGCATGAACAGCGCCTCGCCCCAAGTGGTCGGGGTGAACCAGGTCTGGCGCAACAGGTCGGTGATCTGCGAGCGCGAATAGGGCCGGCCGTGACCGAACGGCGTACTGTCGGTGCGGGTCCACACCCCGCGCCGGTTCGGGATGACCGCAATCATGCGGCCGGACGGCGACAGCACGCGCCACACCTCGCGCAGCAGCGCGGCCGGATCGTCCGACATTTCCAATGCATGGACCAGCAGGATGCGATCGACCGCGGCGTCGGGAAGCGGCATCGAGAACTCATCCACCAGCGAGGCGAGCGCCGGCCGTCCCGTCGGCCATTTCAGGACGCCCTGGGCCGACGGCATGAAGGCAATGCAGCGCTCCGCATCCTCGCGGAACAACCCGAGATAGGGCGTGGGATAGCCGAAGCCGAGCACGCGCTGGCCGTCGACGCGCGGCCAGCGCTCCCGAATGCCGCGATTGATCATTTGCCGCGCCACAATCCCGAGGCGACGGGAGTAGAACTCGCGGAGGTCAACGACATCAATGGTCATGACCGCAATGTAACATGCACGAGGCGGCCCCCGCGCGCGGAATATTGCATTGCCTGCGCAACGTTAACGCCATATTTGTCTGACGGAGCTGAGCGCGATGGAGATGACATGGCCGCCGAAATTCGTACTTTTACCTGTTTAAACGACAATTTCGGTTATCTGATCCACGATGTGGAAACCAAGGCGACGGCGTCGATCGACGCGCCGGAGGCCGGTCCCATCCTGAAGGCGCTCGAGCGCGAGGGTTGGCAGCTCACCGACATCCTGATCACCCATCATCATGGCGATCATGTCGGCGGGGTCGCCGAACTCAAGCAGAAATACAATTGCCGCGTCGTCGCGCCGCATGACAAGACGACTAAGATCGCAGACGTTGACCTGCGCGTCGCCAATGCCGAAATCGTCAAGGTCGGCAGCTTGCTGGGGCGTGTACTGGAGACGCCCGGCCACACGCTCGACCACATCTCCTACGTGTTCGACACCGAGAAAGCGCTGTTCGCCGCCGACACGCTGTTCTCGATCGGCTGCGGCCGCGTGTTCGAGGGCACCTATCCGATGATGTGGGATTCGCTTCTGAAGCTGCGTGCCCTGCCCGACGACTTCAAGCTCTATTGCGGCCATGAATACACGGCGTCCAACGTCAAGTTCGCGCTGACCGTCGATCCCGACAATGCGGCGCTGCAGGCGCGCGCGGCGGAGGTGGCGAGGCTGCGGGCCGAGAACAAACCGACCATTCCCTCGCTGCTCGGTGACGAGAAGCGGACAAACGTGTTCCTACGCGCCGACGAACCGTCGATCGCAGCCAGGCTGCACATGAAGGGCGCGGATGCCACCGCGGTGTTCGGCGAACTGCGCGAGCGCAAGAACAAGTCTTGAAGAGCAAATCCTGACGGGGATCAATGCCGACCGCAGCCGAGATCATCGCGCGCCTTGAACTCCGACCGCATCCCGAAGGCGGGCACTATCGCGAGACGTTTCGCGACCAAACCACGGACCTCAACGGCCGCGCGCGCTCGACGCTCATCTACTTCCTGCTGGCGCGCGGCGAGCGCTCGCACTGGCATCGCATCGATGCTGTCGAGAGCTGGCACTATTACGCCGGCAGCCCGCTGACGCTGCGCATCGCGCACGACGGCTGCTCGCAGCACGAGGTGCGGCTCGGCACGGATCTGTTGAACGGCGAGCGGCCACAGGCGATCGTGCCGGCCGATGCGTGGCAGACGGCGGAGACCACCGGCGAGTGGACCCTGGTCGGCTGCACCGTGGCACCCGCCTTCGAGTTCGCCAAGTTCGAGCTCGCGCCGAAGGGCTGGGAGCCCTGAATCTCAATCTGGAATCGGGTGGGTTCGGTCCGCGTCACGCCTTAGGACAGCGCTTCCAGCGAACAGGAGCGCACGATGCACGGAACACTCGGCCCCGCCGCCGTCCAGATCGACCCGGCCATTTTGTATTTCGGCACGCCCGTCGTCCTCATCGGCTCAACCAATGAAGACGGCACTTCCAATCTCGCGCCGATGTCGTCGGCATGGTGGGTCGGGTGGCGCTGCATGCTGGGACTGGCCCGAAATTCCAAGACCACCGAGAACATGATTCGCACGGGCGAATGCGTGCTCAATCTGCCGTCCGCCGATCTCGTAGCCGCGGTCGATCGCCTCGCACGGACCACGGGATCGGCTCCGGTGCCGCCCGGCAAACTCTATCGCGGCTATCGGCACGAAAAGGACAAGTTCAGCGTTTGCGGATTGACAGCGCTGGCAGGCGAAACGGTCGGCGCACCACGCGCGGCCGAGTGCCCCGTGCAGATGGAAGCCAAGGTCGCGCATATGCACGAGATGGCGCAGGACGATCAGGTCTTTCGCGGCCATCTGGCCGCGATCGAGGTCCGCATTACCCGCGTGCATGCGCATCCCAACATCATGATGGACGGTGCAAGCAACCGCATCGATCCGGACAAATGGCGGCCGCTGATCCTCAGCTTCCAGGAGTTCTACGGCCTAATGCCACAACGCTTGCAGCGCTCCGAACTCGGACAGATTCCGGAGGCGATGTATCGGCCGCCGGGTTGGCAGCCGGCGCTTTAGCTGCGGATCAATCCTGGTCGGCTGGAGTGGGCTTCCGCACGGGTATTCGACGAACAAACCTCGCCGGAAGCCTCTCATAGGCCGGCCGATAACCACCGGCTCGATAATCTTCCTCTGTCAATTCAATGAAGGATTTTCCATCGCTTATCGTAACGGTCTCGGGCCGGCCATTCGCGTGCTCGTTCCGATAAACGCCGGTGAATGTTTCGGGCGCCGCGCTGACTTGCGCCACGGCGCCCGGAGCTGTGAGCATCGAGATCAGCAGTATGGCGAACGAGCGCCTCATCGCTTCCGCAGCACCATGTCCTTCGCGGCGATCAGGCCGCCGCCGGCGATCAGGATCGCGGCGATGGCGATGTTGGCGCTAGCATTGGCAAACCCCGCGGCGATGAGGAAGCCGGTTGAGAGCAGCGGCGTCGCATAGGAGGCGGCGCCGAGCACGCGGATGTCGCCGCGCTTCATGCCGATGTCCCAGGCGTAGAACGCAGCACCGACGGGACCGATGCCGAGCGCGATGACGGAAAGCCATTGCAGCGTGGTGTCCGGCCATACGGTGGTTTCAAGCAGTCCATGCATCAGCGCGGCAAGCACCGCGGTGGCGAGGCAGAATCCGGCGACCGCATCGGTCGGCACTGCCTTCAAGCGCCGCGACAGCACCGAATAGGTTGCCCACACGAACGCTGCGATGAAGGCCGCGGCCAATCCCGGCAATTGCTCCGGTGTGAAGCCGGAGGTGTTGCCGGCGAACAGCAGCACGGTGCCGACGAGGCCGAGCATGGCGCCGACGATGTGATGCGCGGCCAGCCGCTCGCCCGGCAGCAACGACGAGAACAGCACGATCAGGAGCGGCCAGAGGTAGTTGAGCAAACCCGCTTCCGCCGGCGGCGCGAAACGCAGCGCGAGGAAATACAGCGCGTGATAGCCGAACAGTCCGCCCACACCGACGGTCCACACGGCCAGCGGCTGACGCAGGCTTTTGGCCGCCTCGCCGCGGCCGATCCAAGTGAGCAGGCCGACCAGACCGCCGATCGCGAACGTCATCGCGGCGAGCTGGAACGCCGGGATTTTTCCGGTCGCCACCGTCATCACTGACAGCAGCGACCACATCAGGATCGCGGTCAGTCCGATCAGCGTTGCCGTGCGGGGAGTCATCGATCAAAAGGCTCTGAGGACGTTTATGCCCGGCACAAGGCCGGGCATTTTCGTCTTCACTATCGCCTTGTCGCGCCTGAAGCTACAGGCATTTGGCTCAGCGACGTCCAGCCGAGAGAATTGGCGTCATCAGGCTTGGTATTGGCCGCCGTTGATGGTCAGCGTCGAGCCGGTCATGAAGCCGGCCTCATCCGCCGCCAGGAACACGACCGCGCGCGCGATCTCTTCCGGTTCACCGAGCCGGTTCACCGGGATCTGCGGGATCACGTTCTTTTCCAGGACGTCCTTTGGCACGGCCTGCACCATTTCGGTGTTGATGTAGCCGGGACAGATCGCGTTGACGGTGATGCCGCCCTTGGCGTTCTCGAGCGCGAGCGCCTTGGTGAAACCGATGTCACCGGCCTTCGCCGCGGAATAGTTGACCTGGCCGAACTGTCCCTTTTGGCCGTTGATCGAAGAGATCGAGATGATGCGACCGAACTTGCGCGCACGCATGCCTTCAATGATTGGACGCGTCATGTTGAACAGCGAACCGAGGTTGGTATTGATGACAGCGTTCCACTGCTCGAGGGTCATCTTGTGGAAGGCGGTGTCGCGGGTGATGCCGGCATTGTTGACGAGCACGTCGATCGGGCCGACCTCGGCCTCGACCTTCTTCACGCCCTCGGCGCAGGCATCGAAATTGCTGACGTCCCATTTGTAGACCGCGATGCCGGTCTCGGCCTTGAACTTCTCCGCCGCCGCATCATTGCCGGCATAGCTCGCCGCAACCTTGTAGCCAGCCGCCTTCAGCGCCTTGCTGATTGCAGCTCCGATGCCCCGCGTACCACCCGTCACCAATGCAACACGTGCCATATCGTATTTCCTTCCCTTGGACTCTTCGGACGTTTCTGAGTGATCGTTTTTAAGTGCGGATTATGGGGGACGTTTGACGGACATCAAGAACAAAACGCCCGGCGTCGAGCCGGGCGTTTCTCTTTAGTCGAGGCTTGTACGGTTGCGAAGAATATTTGATTTGCAACCGCTGCCTTTTTAATCGCGTGCAACGCACTCAGCAACGCGTGCAGCGCACGCGCAAATGATGCGTCAACTATCTCAGTCGCGCGCCACACACATCGCGATACCCATGCCGCCGCCGATGCACAGCGTGGCGAGCCCCTTCTTCGAATCGCGCTTCTGCATTTCGTGCAGCAGTGTCACCAGAACGCGCGCGCCGGAGGCGCCGACCGGATGGCCGATCGCGATCGCGCCGCCGTTGACGTTGACCTTGGAAGTATCCCAGCCGAGATCCTTGTTGACCGCACAGGCCTGCGCCGCGAAGGCTTCGTTGGCCTCGATCAGGTCGAGATCGCCGACATTCCAGCCGGCCTTCTTCAGCGCGGCGCGCGAGGCCGGGATCGGGCCAGAGCCCATGATCTTCGGATCGACGCCCGCCTGCGCCCAGGACACGATGCGCGCGAGCGGCTTCTTGCCTTCCTTGGCGGCTTGCCTGGCGGTCATCAGCACGACGGCGGCAGCGCCGTCATTGATGCCGGACGCAGAGCCCGCGGTGACCGTGCCGTCCTTCTCGAACGCGGGACGGAGCTTCGCCATCGCGTCGACCGTTGCGCCATGGCGCGGATATTCGTCGGCGCTGACGACGACATCGCCCTTGCGTCCCTTGATGGTGACGGGAACGATTTCGTCGTTGAATTTACCGGCCTTCTGCGCGGCCTCCGCCTTCTGCTGCGAGGCGACCGCGAACTCGTCCTGCTGGGCGCGGGTGATCTGCCACTGCCGCGCGACGTTCTCGGCGGTGTTGCCCATGTGATAGCCGTTGAAGGCGTCCCACAGGCCGTCCTTGATCATGGTGTCGATGAATTCGACTGCACCCATCTTGACGCCGCCACGCAGATACTGGGCGTGCGGAGCCATGCTCATGGATTCCTGCCCGCCGGCGACCACGATCTCGGAATCGCCGTTGAGCAGCGCCTGATAGCCGAGCGCAACGGTGCGCAGACCCGAGCCGCAGAGCTGGTTGACGCCCCAGGCCGGGCTCTCGACCGGGATGCCGGCATTGATCGAAGCCTGACGGGCCGGGTTCTGGCCTTGGGCGGCGGTCAGGATCTGGCCCATGATGACTTCGGAGACCCGGCCGGGCTCGATGCCGCCGCGCTCCAGCGCGGCCTTGATGGCGATGGCCCCGAGATCATGGGCGGGAAGGGTTGCGAACGCTCCGTTGAAGCTTCCGACCGGGGTGCGGGCGGCGCTGACGATGACGACATCGTCTGACATGGGCATCTCCTGGGTTGTATGGGGGCAGACGGGGCTGGGGAAACGGCTCGCCAGTCTCGGACGGCATCCTGTTAACGTCGTTGAGGCATGTCAATCGGCCGGCGGCCGAATTCATCCCGCAGCGCATTCAAAATAGCGTTCTTGGCGCTTTCGCAAGCACGTTTTTGCTGCCCGATTAACCGTGGCGCACAAAACGGTAGCGTGACCCCTTTGAAAATGCTTATTTTGTTGCGTTGCGTACTCTTCCCGCCCTGCGGCATAGCCCGACAGGTTCCCGTTCTCCGCGTCTTGCAAGTGAGAGCCCATGGCGAAATCAGACCAACCCACCACCATCAAGAAATACGCGAACCGCCGGCTCTATAACACCGGAACGAGCACTTACGTGACGCTGGAAGACCTCGCCGCCATGGTCAAGGACGGCGAAGATTTCCTGGTCTACGACGCCAAGACCGGCGACGACATCACCCGCTCCGTGCTCGCCCAGATCATCTTCGAGCAGGAGAACAAGGCCGGCCAGAACCTGCTGCCGACCACCTTCCTGCGCCAGCTGATCCGCTTCTACGGCGACAGCATGCAGATGGTGGTGCCGAAATATCTGGAACAGGCCATCGCGTCGCTCACTCAGGAGCAGGAGAAGTTCCGCAAGCAGATCGCCACCTCGCTGTCCGGAACCCCGTTTGCGCCGCTAGAGGAACAGGTCCGCCGCAACATGGAGTTGTTCCAGCAGACCTTCTCGATGTTCAAGCCTTTTGCGCCCGGCGCGGCACGCCCCGCGGGCTCCACGGAGCCGGTGCCCGATGCGCCCGCCGAAGCGCCGAAGGACAGCAACATCGACGATCTGCGCCAGCAGATGAAGGACATGCAGGAACGCCTCGAGCGGATGTCGAAGAAGGACGAGTAGATCGTCCCTCTGCGCCGGCTCCCGGCAAGCCGGAGGACGCGCATGTCCGACCGAAGCACCCATTGGGACAACGTTTACGCCACCAAGGGCGAAGCCGAGGTCAGCTGGTTTCAGAACAGTCCGGCGACTTCGCTCGCGATGATCCGGGCGGCCAATCCGGACCGCGCGGCCGCGATCATCGACATCGGCGGCGGCGCATCGCGACTTGTCGATGCTCTCCTGCTGGACGGATATCGCGACGTCGCCGTGCTGGATCTCTCAGCCAATGCGCTTGATGCTGCAAAGAAGCGAATCGGCGCAGCCGCTTCGAGGGTCGACTGGATCGTTGCCGACGCCACGACATGGCGCCCGACAAAGGCATACGATCTATGGCACGATCGGGCGGCGTTTCACTTCCTGACCGATTCCGGCGACAGGACCGCTTACATCGAGCGGCTGCGGTCGGCGGTTGCGCCCGGCGGCCACGTCATCATTGCGACGTTTGCACTCGACGGCCCCGAGAAATGCAGCGGCCTGCCGGTGCAGCGTCATGACAGCGCGAGTCTTGCGGCTGAGCTCGGGCCGGGGTTCGAGCTGGTCGAAACGCGCAACGAGGCGCACCACACGCCGTGGAATTCGACGCAGGCGTTTCAGTTCAGCCGGTTCAAGCGACACAGCTAAGGGCAGCGCGAATCAAGCCGCCAGCTTCACCGCGTGGGCAAAGTCCCAATAGAGCTTGCGCGCGCGAATGTAGAGCGGGCCCGGCTTCAGCTCGCGGTCGTCGATGCGGATCACCGGCGCGACTTTTGCGAAATTGCCCGTCGAAAAGATCTCGTCGGCGGCGAGGAAGTCGGCATAGCGTAGCGTCTTCTCGACCAAGGTGACGCCATCGGCGCGAAGCAGGCTGATGACGCGCTGGCGGGTGATGCCGTTGAGAAAGGTGCCGTTCGGCACCGGCGTGTAGACCACGCCGTCCTTGGCCATGAACACGTTGGAATTGCCGAACTCTGCGACGTTGCCGAGCATGTCGAGCATCAGCGCATTCTGGAAGCCGCGCGAGGCGGCTTCGGCAAGCGCGCGCGAATTGTTCGGATAGAGACAGGCGGCCTTGGCCTCGACCGGGGCGCATTCGGCGGTGGGCCTGCGGAACGGCGACAGCGTGATCGCGCTGCCGACGGGTTTTGGCATCGGCGCCTCGTAGATGCACAGGCACCAATCGGTGGTCTCGGGATCGAACAGCACGCCGCCGCCCGAGCCGTTCCGTGCCCAGTACATCGGACGGACGTAGAGCTCGGCATTCGGCGCGAAGCGTGCGATGCCCTCGTTTGCGAGCGTCATCCAGGTTCCGGTATCGACCACCGGCTTCAGGCCAAAGTTGATCGCGGATTGATTGGCGCGGGCGACGTGGCGGTCGAGATCGGGCGCGACGCCTTCGAACGCACGCGCGCCGTCGAACACGACCGAGCCGAGCCAGGCCGCATGCGTGCGCGGGCCCATGATCGGCACATTGCCGTCGTGCCAATTGCCCTCGAAGAAAGTCCAGCTTGGCGAATATGCGATGGGTTTTTTGATCTCGGCCATGACCGGCCTCCCCCTTGGCGTGGTGCCGCATTATAGCGCCACTATTGGGCGCAATTTCTAAATGATTCCCTGCGGGAGAATGGTGAGTTACCCTCCCGGAAGGGAAAGGGAGTCCCATGCCGCTCGATCCGCTCGCAAAGCGCTTGTTGACCATGATGGCTGCGGCTGCGCCGCAGGCACGGAGCCGGCCCAGCGTGGAGGCACGCCGGCAATCATTGGCAAAACTGATGCAGTTTGCGCGCGCCGATGCGCCTGACGTGACGTCGTCCGACGGCGTGCTGCCTGGTCCCGGCGGCGCGCTGCCCTATCGCCTCTATTCACCCGCAGGCGCCGATGATCGCGCGCCCGGCTTCGTGTTCTTTCACGGCGGCGGCCTCGTTGCCGGCAGCATTGCCACGCATGACCGCATCGCGGCGGCATTGGCACATGCGACCGGCTGCCGTCTCGTCTCGGTCGATTACCGGCTGGCGCCCGAGCACAAATTCCCCGCCGCCGTGGACGATGCGATCGCAGCCACCGAATGGGTGGCGCGCGAGGCCGCATCGCTCGGCATCGACGCCGGGCGTCTGGTGCTCGGCGGCGATTCCGCGGGTGCAACGCTCGCTGCGATCGTGTGCCAGGAGGCGGCGCAGAGCGCAGGCCTTTCCATCGTCGCGCAATGCCTGATCTGCCCGGTGCTGGATTTCGAGGAGGCCTCACCTTCGCGCGAGGCGTTCGCCGAGGGCCACCTGATCGACCGCGCCACGATCGAAGCCGATCTCGCCGACTATCTGCCCGAGGCCCTGGATGCCGCCGATCCCCGCATCTCGCCCTTGCGCGCGACGCGGCTTGCGGGCCTGCCGACCGCCATCATCCACACCGCCGAGTTCGACCCGATGCGCGACGAGGGCAATGCCTATGCGCGCAAGCTGCTCGCCGCGGGCGTCGCCGTCGAGCACGTCTGCCACGAGGGCATGGTCCACAATTTCCACGCCATGGGCGCAATTCTGCCGCAGGCGCAGCTCGTGCTGTCGCAGATCGGTGAGCAGGTCAGGCGGGCGGTGGGGACGTGAAGCACCTCGTCTTGTCGTCTCTTGCACCGGGAGAGGAAAGAGAATGCCTCACGCTCTCGCCTCGATGACGGAACGCGCTGCCGCGACGTAGTTTGGCCAATGCGTGTCCGCATAACGCTCGGCTTGTCGCGCGCAGGTGACGTCGGGCGCATGCGCAGCCGCAATCATGCGCGCAAAGCGCTCTTCAGCGACTGTCACATCATCGGACGCGGCCGAGGGCGCGGCTCCTGCGGCGGTCGGCGCAACGGCGAGTCCCGCCAGTCCGGCGAGCAGGATGCGGCGTGACGTGTCCATGGCTGTCGTTCTCCATTGTCCGGCCTGCACTCTGGCGGGGGACTGTGTCGGTGCGGTCACGGCAACGTACCTGCGTGCATTCGCACCGTCCACCGATTGCGGGCACCGCTTGACCACGCGGGCGATCACATTCCATCCAGCAGGCAGTTCCGCCATCAGACGCGTCGGATTGTCACGACAGCGGCCGCTCCCCTCATCGTTGAGGTAGACGACGGCCGGATGCGTGAACCAATTATTAGCCCTCTCGCAAAATCGCGCACCAGCTTACCCTTCTGCAAGTAAGCTTCGGGCAAACTGGGCCGCTTTCGCCTGGGAGGTTGGGAATGCCCCGCTTGGTATCGGAACGAACGTTCCTCGCCGGCCAGATCTTCTTCAACTTCGGCCAGTCGACGATCGATTGCGTCGTGCGCCGGATGTCCGAAGATGGCGCGACGCTGGAGATGCAGAGCAGCCTCGGCGTGCCCGATCGGTTCCAGCTCCGGCTCGCGGGCGAGGAGATCCTCTCCTGTCGTGTGCTCTGGCGGTCGGACCGTCAGGTCGGGGTTGCGCTCGGAGATCATGTCGAACCGAAGGCCGTGGATGACCAGGAGCGGCCGACCGCTTCGCTGATTCGCGGACAGATGCTGGCGCTTCGCGCGGCTCTCGATTTCGTTCCGCTGGGCATCGTGCTGCTGGACGCCAATCTCCGCGCGCAGTTGATCAATCGGGCGTTCCGGCAGATGTGGCTCCTGCCGGAGGAAGTCGCCAACAGCAACCCGTCATTTGCGACGCTGATGCATCATGGCCGCGATACGCTCGCCTACGAGATTCCGCCGGCCGAGCTGGAGGCTTATGTCGCCGAGCGCGTCCGTCAAATACAGGCAGGCGATGCGTCGCCGCGCGACCTGCGCCGTACCGGCGGCGACGTCGTTCGGATGCAATGCACGCCTCTGCCCGACGGCGGGCGGATGCTGACCTATACGCCGGTCACCGACATCGTGCGCTATTCCGACGAGCTGAAATTGCTGCGCGACGCCCTCGAGAATGTCGAGGACGGCGTGCTGCTGCTCGACCGCGATCTCAACGCCAGCTTCATGAACCGGCGCATGCGGCGGTTCTGGGAGGTGAGCGAACAGGATGCCGCCGCCCGCCCGACCTATGCATCGTTGGTGAGCCGGGTGCACCGTGCGAGCGCGCCCGATCTTCCGGCTAACGAACTGGCGAAATTTCCCATCAAGCGCGTCGCCGAGGTCAAGGCGGGCGATCATGTGCGCGACCTCCAGACACCGGATGCTCGGCGGATCAGGGCCCACTGCACCACGATGTCGAACGGCGGCCGCATGCTGACCTATGTCGACATTACCGATCTCACCAACAAGGCCAACATGCTGGAGCGTCTGGCCACCACCGACCCGCTCACGGGCCTCTATAATCGCCGCCATTTGCTCGGCTCGCTCGAGGCCGAATGGAGCCGCTTCCAGCGCTACTATCGCTCTGTTTCGGTCCTGATGCTCGACATCGACCATTTCAAGTCGGTCAACGATCGCTATGGTCACGCGGTCGGAGACGAGGCGATCAAGGCCGTGGCAGCCGCATGCCTTGATGGCAAGCGCAAATCGGACGTCGTCGGCCGCTTCGGTGGCGAGGAGTTCGCGATTCTGCTGCCGGAGACCAGCCTGTCGAGTGCAAGGATCGTCGCCGAGAGAATCCGCAAGCGCGTAATGAGCTCGCAGATCGTTGCCAATCAGGTTCAGTTCGGCGTCACCGTGAGCATCGGCATTGCGGAAGCCAGTGTCAGCATGTCCGGCATCGACGCCTTGATGAGCGCGGCCGATCACGCGCTCTACCAGGCGAAGGCCGACGGTCGCAACCGCTGTATTGCCTGGTCGCCCCCGCCGCCCATGAACAAGGCGGCGGAGTGATCGCACCGCAGATCTATTCCGGCACCGGCACGTCGAACGTGTTCAGCGTGACCGACACCATGCAGTAAACGCCGACGAGATAGGACAGTTCGGCCGCGCCGTGCTCGCCGAATTCCTTGACCGCGGCCCGATAAGTCAGTTCCGGCAGCACGCCGCCGCTGACCAATGCGGACGCCACGTCGTAGGCGACGGCCTCCTGCTTTGTGAGATCCACCGGGCGCTGTCCGGCGACGATGGTCGCGAGCTTCTCGTCGGAGAGGCCGCGCTGCTCGGCGACCAGCACATGCGCATAGAGCTCGTAGCCGGAGCGGAAATGCGAGCCGGTGACAAGGATCGCGACCTCACGCACCGGCGCCGGCAGCAGCGGGTTCGCCGCGATCGACTTGACCAGCTCCCACACGGGCTTGCCGAAGCGCGGCTCACGGATCCAGGGATTCCAGGGACCGAGCAGCGCGCCATCGTCGCGCATGTTCACAAAGCCCTTGAAGTGGTCCTTGATGCCCGCTCGCATGTCGTCATAGAGCGGCTTCTGTTCGGCACTCAGGTCTTTCGGATCGAGAATGGGAAGGCGCACAGCAGAGTCTCCTCGTTGAGAAGCAGCGAGGCTCGCCCGCGCGACGGCGCAAGGCAAGTGAAGTTGCCGTGACGGCCGTGCAATTTCGCAACGGCAGGGAGGCGCCAGCTATCAGGCCTCAGGATTTTGCAGGTTCTGCGGATTCGTTACGTCTTCGAACTCGAGCGCCAGTGGCTGTGCCGTGTCGAGGAATGACGACAACGCCGCCTCGAACGGAGCTGGATCGAGACCGCGCGCTCTCAGCCAGGCGGGCTCATAATAGGTCTGCCGGTAGCGCTCGCCGGAATCGCAGATCAGCGTCACCAGCGACCCCGTCTGATTCGTCTTTCGCATCTCCGAGGCGAGCCGGCACAGCGCCAGGAAATTGGTGCCCGTAGAGCCTCCCACCGGGCGGCGCAGCCGGCGCGACAACACGTTCATCGCCGCGATCGTCGCCGCATCCGGGATCTTCATCATGCGGTCGACCACGCCCGGCACGAAGGAGGGTTCGCAGCGTGGCCGGCCGACACCTTCGATTAGCGAGGGGCGCTCGCAAACATGAGAGCGGTCCTGCGAGCTGAAGCAGTCGAAGAAGGCGGAATGCTCGACGTCGGCGACGCACAGCCGCGTCGGATATTGGCGATAACGCAAATAGCGTCCGATGGTGGCCGAGGTGCCGCCGGTGCCCGCGCCCATCACGATCCAGTCCGGCAGCGGGCGCGGCTCGCCCTGCAATTGGGTGAAGATGGATTCGGCGATGTTGTTGTTGCCGCGCCAGTCGGTAGCGCGCTCGGCGAAGGTGAACTGGTCCATGTAGTGGCCGCCCAGCCGTGCGGCCAGCGCGCCGGCTTCTGCATACAGCGCACGGCCGTCGTCGATCAGATGGCAGTTGCCGCCGTAATGCTCGATCGCGGCGATCTTCTCCGCCGAGGTCGTGCGCGGCATCACGGCATAGAAGGGCACGCCGATCATCTGTGCAAAATAGGCTTCCGACACCGCGGTCGATCCCGACGAGGCCTCGACCACAGGCGTGGCTTCGCGGATGTGGCCGTTGCAGAGCGCGTAAAGGAAGAGCGAGCGCGCGAGCCGATGCTTCAGGCTGCCGGTCGGATGCGTCGACTCATCCTTCAGATAGATGTCGATGCCCGATAGCGCCGGCACGATCAGCCGGATCAGATGCGTGTCGGCCGTGCGGCACTGGTCGGCCTCGATCGCGGCGACCGCTTCGTCGACCCATCCGCGCCGATAGGCCGGTCCGGCCGGATTGAGATGCCGGAAGGGAAATGTCTGCATCGGCTGAATCTCTCATGATGCGGATCGCGCATCAATAGCTCCCGCTCAAAACTCCAGCGGCGCGTTGTCGACGACTTCCTTCATCACGAAGAAGGTGCGGGTCTGGCGCACGCCGGGCAGCGCGATCAGTTGCTCGCCGTGGATACGGTTGAAATCCTCCATGTCGCCGACGCGGATCTTGAGGAAATAGTCGAAGTCGCCGGCGACGAGGTGACAGTCGAGCACAAATTTCAGCCTGGTGATCGCCTGCTCGAAGATCGCAAAGCTCTCCGGCGTCGAACGGTCGAGCACGACGCCGACCATCACCAACGTGCCCTTTGCCACCTTCTTCGGCGCGACCATGGCGCGGACGGCGGCGATGAAGCCGTGCTCGAACAGGCGCTGGGTGCGGCGATGGCAGGTGGCCGGACTGATGGCGACGGTTTCGGCCAGCTCCGCGTTGCTGAGCCGGCCGTTATTTTGCAGCAATCGCAACATCTTAAGGTCGATACGATCGAGACGAGCAGACATGGAAGAAGCTTCCGTAAATGACATCTATTGCGAAAGGAATAGCACGTATCGGCCCTCAATATCGCAAGATCAACCGCAACATAGGCGCAATATTTGAAAGCACCTTTTTGCAGCGCGATGCTAGCGTTTTCGCAGACATTAACGCCAATCGGGATGACCTGACGATGCTCGAAAAATTCGCGCGCTATCCGCTGACCTTTGGTCCGACGCCCATCGAGAAGCTGGAGCGGCTGTCCAAGCATCTCGGCGGCAATGTCGAGGTCTATGCCAAGCGCGAGGACTGCAATTCCGGGCTCGCCTATGGCGGCAACAAGCTGCGCAAGCTCGAATACATCATCCCCGACGCGATCGCCTCGAACGCCGACACGCTGGTTTCGATCGGCGGCGTGCAATCCAACCACACCCGCATGATCGCGGCGGTGGCGGCCAAGATCGGAATGAAGTGCCGCCTGGTGCAGGAGGCCTGGGTGCCGCACGAGGACGCCGTCTACGACCGCGTCGGCAACATCATGCTGTCGCGCATCATGGGCGCCGACGTGCGCCTGGTCGACGACGGCTTCGACATCGGCATCCGCAAGAGCTGGGAGGAGGCGATCGAGGAGGTGAAGGCGGCGGGCGGCAAGCCCTATGCGATTCCCGCCGGCGCCTCCGTGCACAAATACGGCGGGCTCGGCTATGTCGGCTTCGCCGAGGAAGTGCGCAAGCAGGAAGCCGAACTCGGCTTCAAGTTCGACTATATCGTGGTCTGCACCGTCACCGGCTCGACCCATGCCGGCATGCTGGTCGGCTTCGCCGCCGATGGCCGCGCGCGAAAGGTGATCGGCATCGACGCCTCCTTCACCCCGGCGCAGACCAAGGCGCAGGTGCTCTCGATCGCGCAGAACACGGCCAAGCTCGTCGAGCTCGGCAAGGATCTCGTCGCCGACGACGTCGTGCTGATCGAGGATTATGCTTATCCCGCCTACGGCGTGCCGTCGGAAGAGACCAAGGAGGCGATCCGCCTGACCGCGCGTCTCGAAGCCATGATCACCGACCCCGTCTACGAGGGCAAGTCGATGCAGGGCCTGATCGACCTTACGCAGAAGGGTTATTTCGAGAAGGGCGCCAAGATCCTCTACGCCCATCTCGGCGGCGCGCCGGCGCTGAACGGCTATGGGTATGCGTTCAGGAACGGCTGAGGTTGCCCGCCTCGCGCCTCATTTACCGCTGTCGTCCCGGCCTAGTGCGCAATTGCGCACGGGGGCCGGGACCCATAACCCCAGGGAGTGGTTTGGCGAGGAGCGTCGTCGCGCGTGCCCCAAGAGAAATCACGCGGTATGGATCCCGGATCTGCGCTCCGCTTCGCTGCGCTTGTCCGGGATGACGATGTGGAGAGAGTTGGCGCGCTAACAACCGCCACCGCGCCCTACCGCGTCCTGACGATCTGCAGCAGCTCGTCGCCGTAATGCTCGAGCTTCTTGTCGCCGATGCCGGGCACGTTGCGCAGCTCGTCCAGCGTGGTCGGCCATGCGCGAACGATGCCGTCGATGGTGGCGTCGTGCAGCACGACGTAGGCCGGAACGCCACGTTCGCGGGCAATATCCGAGCGCCACGCTCGTAGCCGCGTACGCAATTCAGGATCGACATCGCCCTGCGGCGCGCCGGCCGCCGGCGCCAGATCACCGCGGCGGGACTTGGCGCGGCTCGAACGGATCCGGGCGCCGGGCGCTTCCTCGCGCAGCCACACTTCCGTTTCGCCCCGCAGCACGCCGCGCGACGAATCCGTCAGCTTCAGCGCGCCGAAAGCTTCGCTGTCACTCAACAAATGTCCCATCGCCACGAGCTGCCGCAGCACCGTGCGCCACTGCTTCTCGTTGAGCTCGCGTCCGATGCCGAACACCGTCAGCTTGTCGTGGCCGAACTGCGTCACCTTCTCGGTCAGGCGTCCGATCAGCACGTCGATGAGATGCATAGCGCCGAAACGCTGCCCGGTGCGATAGGCACAGGATAGCAGTTTTTGCGCCAGCACCTTGCCGTCGCGCATTTTCGGCGGCGTCAGGCAGTTGTCGCAATTGCCGCAGCCCTCGCCCATCACGATCTCGCCGAAATAGGCGAGCAGCCGCCGGCGCCGGCAGTGCGGCGTTTCGGCAAGGCCAACGAGCGCATCGAGCTTGCCGATCGAGACCCGCTTGAATTCGTCGGAGCCGCTCGACTCGTCGATCATGCGACGCTGCTGCACGATGTCCGAGAGACCGTACGCCATCCAGGCCGCCGACGGCTTGCCGTCACGGCCGGCGCGTCCTGTCTCCTGGTAATAGGCCTCGATGCTCTTGGGCAGATCGAGATGCGCGACGAAGCGCACGTCGGGCTTGTCGATGCCCATGCCGAAGGCAATGGTCGCGACGATGACGATGCCGTCCTCGTTGAGGAAGCGGTCCTGGTTGCGCGAGCGCACGCTGCTGTCGAGCCCGGCGTGATAGGGCAACGCCGCAATGCCGGCGTCGTCGAGCGCGGCGGCGACCTCCTCGACCCGCTTGCGGGACAGGCAATAGACGACGCCCGCATCGCCCGCGTGACGATCCCGGATGAAATCCTTGAGCTGCGACACCGCATTGCGCTTGTCGACGATCTCGTAACGGATGTTGGGACGATCGAAGCTGGAGACGAAGTGCGGACTGTCTGCAAGCTGAAGCCGCTCGACGATCTCCTTGCGGGTCAACTCGTCGGCAGTCGCAGTCAGCGCGATGCGCGGCACGTCGGGAAAGCGCTCGGCGATGATCGACAGGCCGACATACTCGGGGCGGAAATCATGGCCCCATTGCGAGACGCAATGCGCCTCGTCGATCGCGAACAGCGCCACCTTCGCCCGCGCCAGCAGCGCCAGGCAGCGCGGCGTCACCAGCCGTTCCGGCGCGACATAGAGCAGGTCGAGATCACCCGCAATCAGGCGCCGCTCGATATCGGAGGCTTCCTGCGGGGTCAGCGACGAGTTCAGCGCAGCGGCGTTGACCCCGGCTTCGAGCATGGCGGCGACCTGGTCACGCATCAGCGCAATCAAGGGGGACACCACGATGCCGCAGCCTTCACGCAGCAGTGCCGGCAATTGATAGCAAAGCGACTTGCCGCCGCCGGTCGGCATCAACACGAGGCAATTGCCACCGTCGGTGACGTGCCGGATGATCTCGCCCTGCGCGCCGCGGAACCCGGGCAGGCCGAACACCGAACGCAGCACCGACAGCGCATCGCGGCCGTTTTGGGGCGCAGGAAGCGGAGCAGTGGAAGGAGGGGACATGGAGTGGCGGACCTGGGATTCGTCACAAGGCCAGTCGCATGACCGCGCAGGCGTGGCAAGACTGTTTGCGGAGCGAGACGCGAGTCTTCCCCTCTCCCCTTGTGGGAGAGGGTGGCTCGTCGCGTAGCGGCGAGACGGGTGAGGGGTACCTCTCCGCGCGTGAGCCTGCTGCAGTTGAATTCGCGGAAACAACCCCTCATCCGGCGCTTCGCGCCACCTTCTCCCACAAGGGGAGAAGGGAAGAAGTCGCTACGCCCCGATCCTTCGCAGCGCTTCCGCGACCGTCACGATTGGCATGTCGCGCTTCCCGGCGGCCTGCAGCGCATGGCGCATCAGGTGCGGCGTGCAGCCATACGGGCTCGCCGCGTTGGCGACGTCATGACCGTAGAAGATCAGCCATCCGCCGCTCTCGACCGCCTCGTCGAAATGGCGATCGACACCGGCAATATCGATCTCGCAATCGACCAAGGGCGAGGCCCTCAGGAACTGGAGATCGATGACGTCGCGATTGACGCCGGGAAGGATGCCGCGCGCCGAGCGGAAGGTCTTGGCGAGCTGCGGCTTGCGCCACACCGACGCGATGCCATAGGGGTAAGCGAAATTTTCCAGCGTGATCGAGGAATCGATGGCGCGAAAATGGCTGCGGTTTCGCTCGATCTCGCGGGCCATCGCGGCCTCGTCGAGATTGACCGCACTCTGATGCGAGAAGGTGTGGCAGGCGATCTCGTGCCCGGCCCGGTGAAGCCGCACCACGGCGTCGTTTGACAGGCCGTGCCAGTGGTCCGAGGGACGATCGACCAGGCTGCCGGCGAGATAGAACGTGCCGCGGCCGCCATGCTGCTCCAGAAGCCCGGCCCCCTCGCCTGCGGCGCTATCGGGGGCATCGTCGAAGGTGAAGCTCACCATGGGCGCATGCGCGGGCAGCCGGTGCGGCGCGGCGCGGAAATGCCGGGCCAGCCGATTGCTCACGCGTCCCTGGAGTGCCGACCACACGACTCGCATTTCCTGTCTGCCCCGCCCCTCACTGAAGCATTCGTGCGCTGCTTGAGGCAAGCTTCACACTTCGTTAGTCCTAACGTCGACCCCGCCGTCCTGACCTATCGTGCAAGCACCGACGCGTCGGTCTCCGCGCCGAGATATTGCAGCCAGTTCCGGAACAATGCCGCCGCGGCGCTGCCCGCGGCGATATCGGCACGCAAATTCAGCGCCGGCAGTTCGTTGCTGAGCGCGGGGTGGCGCTGGTGCCTTGCCTGCTTCTCGAAGCGCACCAGCTTCTCTTCGCTCGCAGCGTCAAAATAGCTCACGGGCAAATGCGGATAATTGTCGCGCTCACGCGCGAGGTAACGGCCGACGTCGCGCAGATATTCGCGCTGAAGCGACAGCGCGTCATATTCCGGATGGCCCTGGAAGAACAGGAAGCGGCTGGCATATTGCCGGACGAAGATATCGACGCCGGCCTTTGCAGAACGCGTCAGCACCTGGTAACCGGCCTGCGCGAGGTCGCTCTCGGCGATCTCGTTGAGACGCGAATGCGAGACCTTGAGGGGCGCAGGCGCGGCCCGCGTCAGCGGATCGCTGGTGACGGCTTCGCAGTCGAAAATGCCGTGACATTTGGCCGGCAGCGGCCGCCGTTCGATGCGGTCGAGATGCAGCACCGCGGCATGGGCAGCGAGGCACGACCAGATCGTCGAGCGCGTGTTGACCTTGGCCCAGTCGATCAGCTCGGTGAGGTCGCGCCAGTATGGTTCCTGGTCGAGCTCGGGCGCGATCGGCTCGGCGCCGGTCACGATCAGACCGTCGAACTTGTGGCGCCTGAGTTCGGTGAGTTCCGAATATTCGCTCTCGACATGCCATCTCGCTTGCGGCGAGCGCTTGACCGAGGGCAGCGAGAAGCATTGAAAGCGGACGCGGCGCGGACCTGCTGCAGCTTGCAGCAGCTTCATGAACTGCCGCTCGGTCGCCTTCAGCGCGGGATCCGGCATGTTGTTGATCAGGCCAATGGTGAGCTCGGTGCCGCCGGGCTCGCGCGCCAGATCACCCGCTCGCGGCACCAGCGTCGGGCTCGATATGGCTTGATCCCTGTCGATCAGGATCGTCATCGGCGCGGCCGCCTACTCCGCGGCCTGGAGGCGCGCGGACGGGCAGGCCTTTTCCAGCGCCTGGTCGAGGTCCTCGATGATGTCCTGGCAATGCTCGATACCGATCGACAAGCGGATCGTTTCCGGCAAAACACCGGCGACCCGCTGCTGCTCCGCCGACATCTGCCGGTGCGTCGTCGAGGCCGGATGGCAGGCCAGCGACTTGGCATCGCCGATATTGACGAGACGCGTGATCAGCTTCAGCGCATCATAGAAGGACTTGCCGGCTTCCATGCCGCCCTTGATGCCGAAGGTGAACAGCGACGACGCGTTGCCGTCGAGATATTTCTGCACCAGCGGATAATAGGGGCTATGCGGGAAACCGGTGTAGTTGACCCAGGCGACGCGCGGATCCTTGCGCAGGAATTCGGCGACCTTGCGGGCATTCTCGCAGTGGCGCTCCATGCGCAGCGCGACGGTCTCGATGCCCTGGAGCAGCAGGAAGGCGTTGAACGGCGACAGCACCGAACCCATGGTGCGCTGATAGATGCTGCGCGCGCGTTCGATATAGGCCGTCTTGCCGAAGCGCTCGGCATAGACCAGGCCATGGTAGGAGGCGTCCGGCTTGTTGTAGCCCGGGAAGCGATCGGCGTGCTTGGCCCAGGGGAAATTTCCGGAATCGACGATGGCGCCGCCGAGCGTGGTGCCGTGGCCGCCCAAAAACTTGGTCAGCGAATGCACGGCGATGTCGGCGCCGTAATCGAACGGCTTGAGCAGGATGGGGGTTGCAACGGTATTGTCGACGATCAGCGGCACGCCATGCGCATGCGCGATCTTCGCCAGTGCTTCGATGTCGCAGACATTGCCGGCGGGATTGCCGATGGTTTCGGCGAACACGGCGCGGGTGTTCTCGTCGATCAGCTTTTCGATCGCCTCGGGCTTGTCGCTCTCGGCGAAGCGGCCGGTGATGCCCTGCCGCGGCAGGATGTGCGAGAGCAGCGTGTGCGTGGTGCCGTAGAGCTGCGGCACGGAAACGATGTTGCCGCCGTGATCGGCGACATTGACGAAGGCGAAATGCAGCGCGGCCTGCCCGGTCGCGACCGCAAGCGCGCCGACGCCGCCCTCGAGCTCGGCGATACGTTTCTCCAGCACCGCGCTGGTCGGATTGGCGATGCGGCTATAGCGATAGCCTTCGGTCTCGAGATTGAAGAGCGCCGCGCCGTGATCGGCGCTATCGAAGGCGTAGGCCGCGGTCTGGTAGATCGGCACGGCAACCGCGTGCGTGGTGGCTTCGGGCTCGTAGCCGGCGTGAATAGCGATCGTCTCGTTGCGCATCGTGCCACCTCCGCGTGGAGCGGGCCGCACTTATTGGCCTGTATGAGGCATGTGCGTTGTCCGCCGTCCCTCTGTTAGAGGCGGGTGGTAAAGCGGACAATAATTCGTCTAGAGATCGAGGAAGTAACCCTAACACTTGTTGGGGAATTGGCTAAAATTCAAGTCAAATTGTTAATGAAGGCAGCGACCACGCTGCACTCCCTTCTCCCCTTGTGGGAGAAGGTGGCGCGAAGCGCCGGATGAGGGGTCTCTATCCATACGGCCAAGCTTGCGTTAGCGGAGAGAGACCCCTCACCCGTCTCGCCGCTGCGCGGCGAGCCACCCTCTCCCACAAGGGGAGAGGGAAACAACTTCGCTGCCCTGTCAGTCCATCTGTTCCCACAGCCGATGGGCGAGCACGCCGGCGCGTTTCTCGATCGCGGTCGCCGCATCGAGCGCGAGGTCCTCGCGATAGCGCCCGGCAATGAGCTGCACGCCGATCGGCTTGCCGTCGTGCAGCGCCACCGGCACCACGGCGCCGGGCAAGCCCAGCACGTTGATCGCGGAGATGAAGCGGATTTCGCCCCAGAAAATCTCGCGCACGCGCTCGGGGCTGACAGTATCCTCGCGCGGGCCCGGAATCGGCTTCACCGTGGTCGGTGCCAGCACCACCGGATACTCCTCGAAGAACAGCTGCCAGGCGCGGATATGGCCGTTGCGCGCGGCGGTCGCCTGCATCCAGGCTTTGAGGTCGAGCACGTTGGCCTTGGCTTTCATGCCGCCCCACGCCTTGTGAAAGTCTTCGGACGTCACCTTCAACATGCCCGCTTCCTGCATCACCATCGTCTCGTTGGTGATGATGTCGCACCAGGTCTGCCAGACGCCGTCGATGTCGGGCACCTCGACCTCGCTGACCCGATAGCCGGAACGCTCCAGATGATCGGCGGCCTGGCGCAACGCCGCCGCGACGTGCGGATCGACGTCCATGTCTTCAGGAATCCTGGCGAGCGCGACCTTGATCGGCCCCTTCGGCTTCGGTCCGACCAGCGGCGCCGGCACCCACCAGGGATCGCGTGGATCGCGCTGGCTCATCACCTCCAGCCCGAGCCTGACGTCGGCGACGTGGCGGGCGAGCGGCCCCTGCGCCGACATCAGATGCGCCAGCATCGGCCGTTCGGCGGTTGCGCTTGCGTTGAACGCCGGGATACGCCCCTGCGTCGGCTTGATGGTCGCAACCCCGTTGCAATGCGCCGGCCAGCGCAGCGAGCCGCCGATGTCGTTGCCGTGCGCGATGGTGCCGATGCCGGCGGCGACCGCCGAACCCGCACCGCCCGAGGAGCCACCGCAGGTGATATCCGGATCCCAGGGATTGAGCGTCAGCCCGTGCAATGGATTGTCGGTGAACCCGCGGAAGGAGAATTCCGGCGTGTTGGTGAGGCCGATGACAATCGCGCCAGCTCTCTTCAGGTTGCGCACCACCGGCGAATCCGACGGCGCGATGAGGTCCTTGTTCGCCGGCACGCCGTTGAAATTCGGACGGCCTTCGTAATCGACATTCTCCTTGATCGTGATCGGTACGCCATGCAGAAGGCCGAGCTCGCCGCCCTTCGCGCGCCGCTTGTCGGCCGCATGCGCCGCAGCCAGCGCCTCCTCCGAGAGATCGACGACGACGGCGTTCAGCCTCGGGTTGACGGCACGCATCCGATCGAGATGCGCCTCGACGGTCTCGACCGCGGAGATGGCGCCGGAGCGGATTGCGGCTGCGGTCTCGACCGCCGACCATTGCCAGGCCGGGCCCTTGGGACGGCGCGGTGCGGACGATTTGCGCGGGGCTGCCTGCTTGACCGGCTTCGTTGCAGCCTTCGCAGCCTTGCCCTTGCGAACGGCGGTTTTCTTGCTGGAGGTCTTCGCTGCTTTCTTCGCAGCAGTTTTCTTCCTGATCGCCGTCTTCTTCGCCACGTCGCATCTCCTCACATTGCGCCGCGGAAGTTATGGAGGTCACGCGACCGTGTACAGGCGCGTTTCTGCATGGCGAGCCGTCGCGACGCATTGTGGCGGCCGAAGCACGCGGCAGCGCTCATGCACCTTTGGTTCTTTTCCAACGACGCATGTACTGGTTGAATGATGGAATAAACTGCCGCCAGATTGCCGCATCGCGCCCGGGTTTTGACGCCGCCATTTGGACAGCGACAATTGGAGCATTTGCCTGCAGCTGCATAGCATCGCCATGTCAGCAGCGATCGCCGATGGAAGGGTGTTGCGGACGGGCGAGAGGGACGCAAGGTATAGATTGGCCGGACGGGGCTGATGGCGGAGAGAGTGGGATTCGAACCCACGGTACGGTTTCCCGCACACACGCTTTCCAAGCGTGCGCCTTAAGCCACTCGGCCATCTCTCCGGAGCGCACTCTCTTGAAGGGGCGCCGATGATTTTGCAAGGGATCGCGGGGAAATCGGGTGATTTTTCCGTAAGGTGTTGTATTTTATAGATAATATCAGGCGCGGCGCCACCGCTCGGAACCGCCCGCCAACTGAACCGGTGGCGGGTTTGGCGCGACGATTCACTCAAGACCGTCAAACACGTCCGGGGGCACCATGACCATCCGCAACACCATCGCTGCGCTGAGCCTGATTTCGGCCCTTGCCGCCGCCTTCGCCGGACCGGCCGCCGCACAGGTCTGCACCCGGCAAGGGCTCGACGTCAGCTGCGACGACGGACGGCGCGGGATGCTTTCGGGAGACTCAATCCTCTGGCCGGACGGCACGCGTTCGAGCTCGACGCCGCATCAAAGCGTCATCATCGGCAACAAGAGGTCGGTGCATGTCGGGCCAGGCGTGTTCGTCGGCCAAGGCAAGGGCATGGTGCCGCTCGACGATCCGAACGCGCCGAACAAGCGGCAGTGCGCGATTCTGGAGGGCGTGTCGTATTGCTATTGAGGTTCTCGTGTTCGCCCCTGCCCTCCCCGAAAAAACGGGGAGAAGAAGACTAGATCAACCGCACACCTGATATCGCCGACTTGAGCCAGCGCAGCGCTTGCGGCGGCTGGTTGGCGAGCGGCGCGACCGCGGCCTTCTCGGTCCGGCACTTCTCCAGCTCAGCGACGAAATCCGCAGACCATTGCTGGATGGTGTGGCCGCGCAGCTTCTTCATCATCGCATCCCAGCGCATCTTGCGCTCGGTGAGCGGCATCGCGGCAGCGACCGCGATCGCGCGCGCCATGCCGTCGATGTCGTGCGGATTGACCAGCAGCGCGGCGTCGAGTTCGTTGGCCGCGCCGGCGAATTTCGACAAAACCAGCACGCCGGGATCGGCCGGGTTTTGCGCGGCGACGTATTCCTTGGCGACAAGGTTCATGCCGTCGTGCAGCGGGGTCACGACGCCGATCTGCGCGGTGCGGTAGAGACCCGCCAGCACGGCCTGGCTAAAACCCTTGTTGAGATAGCGGATCGGTGTCCAGTCGGCCTCGCCGTGGCGGCCATTGACGTCGGACACGAGCCGCGCAACCTCGTTCTGCAAATTGCCATAGGCTTCGATGGCACCGCGCGAGGGATTTGCGATCTGCAACAGCGAAATGCTGCGCGCAAATTGCGGATGATCGGTCCAGAGTCGATCGAACGCGCTGATGCGGTTGACGAGGCCCTTGGAATAATCGAGCCGGTCGACGCCGATCGCGAGCCGCTCACCGTTGAGGCTGCGGCGCAGCCGCGACACGTCCGGATGCGACGCCGATTTCGCCGCGTATTGCGCGAACTTCTCGGCGTCGATGCCGATCGGAAACACCTCGCAGCGCGTTCGGCCATGCTGCGAGATCGCAACGCCGTCTTCGACGGCGAGGCCGAGTTCGCTCGCGACATAGCCGAGAAAATTCTGGCAATCGTCATGGGTCTGGAAGCCGATCAGATCGTAGGCCAGCATCGCCGTGATCAGCTCGCGATGATTGGGCACGCCCTGCATCACCGCGGCGACCGGCCATGGCGTATGGAGGAAGAAGCCGATCGGATCGTCGACGCCGAGGTCGCGCAGCTCCGCGCCGAGCGCGAGGAAATGATAATCCTGCACCCAGAACGCGGTTTGTGCTTTCCGGAAACGCATCAAGGCGCGCGCCATGAAGGCGTTGACCTCGCGATAGCTGACGTAGTCGTCGCGCGAGACGCGGATCAGATCGCTGCGCGAATGCAGCGCCGGCCACAGAGCCGAATTGGCAAAGCCTTCGTAATAGCCGCCATAGTGCGCCGCCGGCAGATCCAACGTCGCGATCGCGCCCGAACCCAGTGCTTCGATCTCGGCGAACGGCTCCTTTTGATGACCGTCACGCACACGGCCCGAGGAACCTACCCAGATCGCGCCCGAATGTTCTACGACAGGTAACAAGGCCGCCGCGAGACCGCCCGTCATGGGCTCGTTGGGTTTGCCGCGCGCGACGCGATTCGAAACGACGACTAAGTTCACAGGTCGTCCCCTCCTGTTTCATTCCACCCCATTTAACTGCCGTTCATCAATATGGTTCCTGATCATCCTTTGCACCAATTGAAACCAAAATCGGGCGAGCGCGTTGGAACCGGTTTACCTCCAGGGAACCTGACGTTTTCGCTGCACAAACTCGGTTTCGGAACCGTCGGCGCGCAGCACGAAGCGAGCGCGCCAGGGGATTGCGCGCGCGATAATGTGGCTTCGCGATGTCGGCGCCTTATTCCAACCGTGAGTCGTCGAGCAGCCGCGCAAGGAACGCGCGCACATCGTTCGGCGCGTCGAAGTGCCCGTTGACACCCCTGGCGCGGCGACCGACCGAGAAGGCGAGCCCGTCCATGTCGGGCATGATCGCGAACACGGTTTCGTCGGTGACGTCGTCGCCGATGAAGATCGGACGGCGTCCCTTAAAAGGCTCGTGCTTCATCAACTCGCGCACCCCGGTCGCCTTGGTGAAACCGGAATGCTTGATCTCGCAAACGAACTTGCCGGGCAGCACCTCGATCGGCGCATTGGGCAGGTCGGCGCGGATCAGCGAAACGGCTTCATAGATCGCCTTCTCCGCATGCGGCGCAAGGCGGTAGTGCAGCGCCAGCGAATAGCCCTTGTCTTCGAGCAGAATGCCGGGACTGAGCTTGGCAACCGCCGCGAGCCGCCGCTTCAGCTCCTTGTCCAGCGGCGGCGCACCGATGGCATCGGCTTCATTGTCAATGGAAAGCCGCATTTCCGCGCCGTGGCCGGCGACGGCGCGAAAGACATCGGGCGCGAAGATCAGATCGATGTCATTGAGCGAACGGCCGCTGACCATCGCCAGCGCGCCCGAGGTGCGCTCCGTCAACCGGTTCAGTGTTTCCGACAGGCCTGGCGGCACCCACACCTCACGCGGCGTCGGCATCAGGTCGAGCAGCGTCCCGTCGATGTCGAGCAGGATCGCTGTTTCATTGAGATGCGGCACGAGCGCGTGAGGCACCGGCACCGCATCGGGCGCTTCATCGTCGATCATGGTGCGCTTTTGATCCAATTCAGCCAGTTCCGATTTCATAGTCTACTCCATGGAAGCAAGCGGCCGTGCGATTTCTTCGAGCGATCTGCGTTCCGCCGAGACGGCATAGCGCCACGCCACGATCGCGGCCGCGATCATCAGGAATGCCCCCAGCAGATAGCCTGCGAACACGCTCGTGCGTGATCCCGTGTCGATCAGCGCACCGAACAACGCGGGGCCGATCACGCCGCCGATGCCGGTGCCGACCGCATAGAACACGGCGATCGCGAGCGCGCGGACTTCCAAGGGAAAGGTCTCGCTGACGGTGAGATAGGCGGCGCTCGCAGCGGGCGAGGCGAAGAAGAAGATCACCATCCAGGCGATGGTCTGCCCCTGCGCGCTCAAGGCGCCGATCGAGAACAGATAGCCCGACAGCGCCAGCAACAGGCCCGACGTCCCATAGGTGAACATGATCATGGTACGGCGGCCGAGCGTATCGAACAGGCGACCGAGCAGCAGCGGACCGAGGAAGTTGCCGGCCGCGAAGGGGAGCAGATACCAGCCGACGTGATCGGCGCTGATCCCGTAAAAGTCGGTCAACACCAGCGCAAAGGTGAAGAAGATGGCGTTGTAGAAGAAAGCCTGTGCGATCATCAGCACCAGGCCGACCATCGCCCGCTGTCGATAGACCGAGAACAGCGTGTGCACGACCTCGCGGATCGGCGTGTGACTCCGCATTTTCAGGCGAATCTTGGCGAAGCGCGCCTCGCTCGTATCCTGGTCGTGTCCGATCACCGAGCGTTCGATCTCGTCGACGATGGCGTGGGCCTGGTCGGGACGCCCGTGGATCATCAGCCAGCGCGGACTCTCCGGAATCCACATCCGCATCAAGAGCACGACGAGGCCGATGGCCGCGCCGATGAGATAAGCGAGACGCCAGCCGAGATCGGGGCCGATCACCGCGGGATCGAGCAGCACGATAGCCGCCACCGCGCCCATCGCGGCACCGATCCAGAAGCTGCCGTTGATGACGAGATCGGTCCAGCCGCGATAGCGCGCGGGCACCAGTTCCTGGATGGTCGAATTGATCGCGGTATATTCGCCGCCAATGCCGGCACCTGTGAGAAAGCGAAACAGCGCGTAGCTCGCGACATCCCATGACAGAGCGGTCGCGGCCGTCGCCGAGAGATAGAGCGCCAGCGTGATGAAGAACAGCTTCTTGCGGCCGATGCGGTCGGTCAGCCAGCCGAAACCGAGCGCGCCGAGCACCGCGCCCGCAAGATAGGCGGAATTGGCAATGCCGAGATCGAGATTGGAGAAATGCAGGGTGGGACTCTGCTTCAGCGCGCCGGAGAGCGCGCCGGCCAGCGTCACCTCGAGGCCATCCAGAATCCAGGTGATGCCGAGCGCGAGCACGACGCGGGTGTGAAAGCCGCTCCACGGCAGCGCGTCAAGTCGTGCGGGAATGCTGGTTTCGATGATGCGATCGGCCGCGGCCGCCTTCGCGACCGCCTTGGAGACCACAGGTCCATCGTTCGGCGCTGGGCTTCGCTGCAATTCCATCGCGTTGTTGCATCTGACCAATGGACATGGCCCCGGTTCACATGACGTGGAGGGGGGCGATCCGATCAAGGGGGTGCGGCATTCCGCCTGCCACCTGCGACAACGTCTGCGGTTAGGGCAGGTTCCCCGTGGAACGACTGTTCGCGCCGCCGGTTTTCGCCGGAGCCGCAAGGAGTTGACGCATGGCTCATGCCAGAAAGACGACACATTCTCGCAGAACAGCGGCGCGCAAGAGCACCAAACGCACCGCACCGAAGCGCTGGTCACAGCGCGTGACGAAGGCCAGCGACGCGCTCGACCTCAAACAAGGCGTGTTCAAGCTGACCAGCGCAAAGAAGATCGCGGCTTCGCTGAAGCGCTCGGCCGAGCACAGCGCGCGCCGCAAGACCGGCGCTTACCGCTCAGCGCTGTCGATGCTGACGTTCTACATCAACCGCGCCGGCAAGACGCTGCCGCAGACGCAGCGCACGCTGCTGGAGCGGGCAAAGGTGGAGCTGAAGCGGGCGTTCGGGAGGGAGTGAGCGCTAGGTCGTCCTGGACAAGCGAAGCGCTGATCCAGGACCCATGACCCCAGGAAGCAGTTGGGCGATGACTCGGAGTGGGCAGTTCGCCCGACAACTCCGCCTTGGGGTCATGGGTCCTGGCTTTCGCCAGGACGACATTGGCGGGATTGCCCCTACGCCGCCCGGATATTCCCCATGAAGCGGTCGAGCTCAGCGCGCAGGCGGGTGCTTTCGGACGACAGCGTCTTGGCCGAATGCAGCACCTCTTCCGAGGCCGAGCCGGTTTCGGCTGCGCCGCGGTTGACCTGACCGATGTCGGTGGCGGCGGTCTGAGTGCCCTGTGCGACGGTCTGGACGCTGCGCGCGATTTCCTGCGTCGCCGCGCCTTGCTGCTCTACTGCGCTCGCAATCGATGTCGAGATCGACGAGATCTGGCCGATGGTCGCGCCGATCTCCTTGATCGCCGCAACCGACTCGGCGGTGGCGCCCTGCATGCCCGTGATGTGCGAGGAGATCTCGTCGGTGGCCTTCGCGGTCTGGCTCGCAAGCGACTTCACTTCGCTGGCGACCACTGCAAAGCCGCGGCCGGCTTCGCCGGCGCGTGCCGCCTCGATGGTCGCGTTCAGCGCCAGAAGATTGGTCTGCTCGGCGATCGCGGTGATGAGCTTGACGACTTCGCCGATCTGCTGGGCGGCATGCGAAAGCTTGCCAATGCGATTGTCGGTCTCCTTTGCCTGCACCACGGCAGCTTCGGCAATGCGGCTGGAATCGCGCACCTGGCGCCCGATCTCCTCGACCGAGGCTGAAAGCTCTTCGGTCGCGGTCGCGACCGACTGCATGTTGCTGGAGGCCTGCTCGGAGACGTCGGCGACCTGGCTCGACAGGCTCTGCGTGGTCTCGGCGGTGCGGGTCAGCGTCGAGGCCGCCGATTCCAGCTGCACGGCGGAGGCCGAGACGTTGGAGACGATGGCGCCAACCGCGCTCTCGAAATCGTCGGCGAAACGGATCAGCTCGGAACGACGGCTTGCGGCCTGCTCCCTGTTCTGGAGTTCGTTGGCGGCAGCATCGCTCTCGGCCTTGGCCACGGCCTGGACCTTGAATTCTTCGACCGCGCCGGCCATTTCGCCGATCTCGTCCCTGCGCCCCAGACCCGGCAGCACGACGTCGAAATTGCCCGAGGCAAGCTCGCGCATCGCCTTGCACATCGCGATCATCGGACGTGAAATGCCATTGCCCAGCATCCAGGCCAACGCGGCACCAATGGCGAGGCCGCCGAGCGCCATCATCAGCATCGTCCGCTCGGTGTCGCCAATGGTGGCATTGGCGCTCACTTCGATGCGCTGCTGATCCGCCGTCAGCTCCGACCGCAGCTCACCCGAGAGCTTGAGAATGGACGCGGCCGTCTTGGTCATCTCGCCGTTCAGCTTGACGATGACCTTCACGTTCTCGGTCAGCTTTGAAAAGGAGGTGCGGTACTGCTTGAGGAGATTGCTGATCTCGGTAACGCGGTCGGTGATCTTCTGGTCGTTGGCATAGATCGAGACCAGCAAGGTCTCCAGGAATTTGATGCGGGCGATCACGCCGTCGGCGGTCTTCGGCTCCGGCTTGGCGACGAAGGCGCTGACCGAGGTGGAGACCGCCAGATATTGCGATGTGATGTCCTTGGCCGTGCTCTGAACCGAATTCAGGCCCGCCAGTGCCGCGGTATCGGCGAGGTCGTCGAACTTGAACCGGATCTTGTTGCCGACGCTGTTGAGCTCATCGGTCGCGATCTTGCCGTTCTCGCGCGTCAAACCGATGATCTCGCCGAACACCTTGGTAAAGCTCTTGAAGTCGGCCTCGAGCTTGCCGACCTGCTCGCGGCGCGCCGCGCCCGTGGTGGCCGCCGCCGACTTGGCGATCGCGGCCCTCAAATTCTCTTCGGCTGCTTTGGCAGCGGTCTCATCATCGGCCGCGCCGGTCAGCGTGTAGGCCCGCGCCAGCCCCTGGTAAGCGATCAGCTCGCGATCGACCGTCCGCGCAAGGTCCGCTTCGGCGACGCTAGTGCGGTAGGAGGCCACGGCGGCCTGAATCCGCTCGAAGCCGAAATACGCGAAAGCCATGCTGACGGCGAGGATGGCGAGCACCGCCACGAAGCCGAGGATGATTTTTGCGCGAAAACGCAAGGTGAGCAGCTTCGATGTGGTCGGCTTCGACTTGACGGGCATTCCCCCACCCCATTCCATTCGCGGAAAAACCAGGCGCAGCCCGGAAGCAGCCCGCTTCCTGACGCGTGAGCACGGTAAATGGCAAAGGATAAGCGGCGGTAAATTTGTGGCGCCGCAACCGACGGTTAGGTGACGCAGGGTCTGGTCGTCCTGGACAAGCGAAGCGCTGATCCAGGACCTGTTACCCCGGGGAGCAGTTTGGCGATGACTCGGAGTTAGCAGTTCGCCCGACAACTCCGCCTTGGGGTCATGGGTCCTGGCTTTCGCCAGGACGACGGCGGAGTGCGTGACGCGCTTCGAGCTTACGCTGCCCGGATATTCCCCATGAAGCGGTCGAGTTCGGCGCGCAGGCGGGTGCTTTCGGACGACAGTGTCTTGGCCGAGTGCAGCACCTCTTCCGAGGCCGAGCCAGTTTCGGCAGCGCCGCGGTTGACCTGACCGATGTCGGTGGCGGCGGTCTGAGTACCCTGTGCGACGGTCTGGACACTGCGTGCGATTTCCTGCGTCGCCGCGCCTTGCTGCTCCACCGCGCTCGCAATCGATGTCGAGATCGACGATATCTGGCCGATGGTCGCGCCGATCTCCTTGATCGCCGCAACCGACTCGGCGGTGGCGCCCTGCATGCCCGTGATGTGCGAGGAGATCTCGTCGGTGGCCTTCGCGGTCTGGCTTGCGAGCGACTTCACTTCGCTGGCGACCACTGCAAAGCCGCGGCCGGCTTCACCGGCGCGTGCCGCCTCGATGGTCGCGTTGAGCGCCAGAAGATTGGTCTGCTCGGCGATCGCGGTGATGAGCTTGACGACTTCGCCGATCTGCTGGGCGGCATGCGAGAGCTTGCCAATGCGATTATCGGTCTCCTTTGCCTGCACCACGGCAGCTTCGGCAATGCGGCTGGAATCGCGCACCTGACGGCCGATCTCCTCGACCGAGGCTGAAAGCTCTTCGGTCGCGGTTGCGACCGACTGCATGTTGCTGGAGGCCTGCTCGGAGACGTCGGCGACCTGGCTCGACAGGCTCTGCGTGGTCTCGGCGGTGCGGGTCAGCGTCGAGGCCGCCGATTCCAGCTGCACGGCGGAAGCCGAGACGTTGGAGACGATGGCGCCAACCGCGCTCTCGAAATCGTCGGCGAAGCGGATCAGTTCGGAGCGGCGAGCAGCGCTCGCTTCTTTATTCTGGGCTTCGTTGGCCGCGGCGTCGCGCTCGGCCTTGGCCACGGCCTGGACCTTGAATTCTTCGACGGCGCCGGCCATCTCGCCGATCTCGTCCTTGCGGCCCAGGCCCGGCAGCACGACGTCGAAATTGCCCGAGGCAAGCTCGCGCATCGCCTTGCACATCGCGATCATCGGACGTGAAATGCCGGTGCCGAGCAGGAAGGCGAGGACCGCGCCGAGCAGCGTGCCGCCGACGGCCAGCATCAGCACCAGTTGCTCGGTCTTCCCGATGGTCGCTTCCGATTCGGACTCCAACCGCTGCTGTTCGGCAACGAGGTCCGCCTTCATGGCGGTGGCGCCCTGAAGGATCGCGCCGGCCGAGCCGCTCATCTCGGTGACGAGAGCATCGACCATCTTGGCGTTGGCGATCAGCTTCTCCAGCGATTCCCGATAGGCACCGAGCAATTCCTTGGCGTCCTTCAGGCCGGCGACGATCTTGTCGTCCATGGAATAGACCGCGTTGAGCGAGTTCTCGACGAATTTCAGCCGCGCCAGCGCGCTGGTCGCGATCGCCTGGTCGGATGTCAGCACGAAATTGGTCGCGGCCGCGTTCGCGGTCTGGAATTGAGCATTGACCTGCTTGGTCCCGAACTCGATCGCCTGCGCCTCGGAATCGGAGGCGTTGTTACCGATGTCGTCGAGCTTGTATTTCAGGAGGTTGGCGTTGCGCGTGAGCTGGTTCTGCACCAGCAGCGCGCTGTCACGCTTGGCCTGGAGGACCTTTGCGAAGGTCGCGGAGAAGTTGGAAAACTCCTTGCCGAGCTTGCCCAGGCTCTCCTGGCCTGCCGGCTTCTTGGCGCTCTTGACGGCCTGGTCGATGGCGCTCTTCAGGCCGGTCTCCGCGTCCAGCGCCGCCTTGGCGTCGTCCTCCTTGCCGGTGACGACGAAATATTTGACGGCCGAGCGATAGGCGAGCAGCTCCCGGTCGATGTTGCGGGCGAGATCGGCCTCGGTGACGCTGCTGCGGTAGGACCCGACCCCGGACGAGACCCGTTCGAAGCCAAAATAGGAGAAGGCCATGCTGCCGGCGGAGATCACCAGCACGGCGGCAAAGCCCAGAATGATCTTGGCGCGGAACCTGAGGGTCGGCATTATTGTGCGCTTCGAGGACGACGCGATACGCCCGGACATTCCCACCCCCATTTTCATTCAGCCGAGATCCGGTGGCGCCCCGCCCCCTGACCTGGCTGCGCAAAACTAAGGCAGAATCGATAAGGGGCGGTAAATTCGGTGCGCCCACAGCATTTCCGGCTCTATCGGCCAAGGCGGACCCCTTAGACATATAGAGGCTGGCATCCCAGCTCCGCCCGCGGCGCCGCACCCGATCCGGCCGACTCGCCCCCCAACCAATGTTGGCCATTCTGAATCAATGACTTTTCCATGACGCAGGCGACCAAAATCGTAGTTGCAAAGTTCCGGGTCGCTGTCTCTAATTAGAAACAATCAAAATCGATCCCGGGAGGAGTTCAACCGTGTCTACAGTCAAACTGACGGTGAACGGCAAGGCTGTTGCCGTTGACGTCGAGGACCGCACGCTGCTGGTTCAGCTGCTGCGCGACCACCTCAACCTCACCGGAACCCATGTCGGCTGCGACACCAGCCAGTGCGGCGCCTGCGTCATCCATATGGACGGCAAGGCGATCAAATCCTGCACCATGCTGGCGGGACAGGCCGACGGCGCCAGCATCACCACGATCGAAGGCATCGCCAAAGGCGACGAACTGCACCCGATGCAGGCGGCTTTCCGCGACAATCACGGTCTGCAATGCGGCTATTGCACGCCGGGCATGATCATGTCGGCGATCGACATCGTGCACCGCTATGGTGGCCAGCTCGACGAAGCCACCGTCCGGCACGAGCTGGAAGGCAATATCTGCCGCTGCACCGGCTACCACAACATCGTCAAAGCCGTGCTGGATGCGGCAGGCCGCATGAAGGTCTCGCAGGCGGCCGAGTAAGCGGCCCGCCTCGATATAAGAACGATCGCCGCCGCTTTCGAGGGAAAGCGCGGTCAAGACAAATTCCGGTCGGGAGGACCAGACATGGGTGTTGAAGGCATTGGCGCGAGTGTCGTGCGCAAGGAAGACAAGCGTTTCATTACCGGCAAGGGCCGCTACGTCGACGACATCAAGTTGCAGGGCATGACCCATGCCCATTTCATCCGCAGCCCGCACGCGCATGCCAAGGTGAAGGGAATCGATTCCTCTGCCGCGCTGAAGATGCCGGGCGTGGTCGCGGTGCTCACGGGACAGGAGATCGTCGACGACAAGGTCGGCAATCTCATCTGCGGCTGGGCCATCACCTCCAAGGACGGCAGCCCGATGAAGATGGGCGCATGGCCGGCGATGGCGCCGGAGACGGTGCGCTTCGTCGGTCAGGCCGTCGCAGTCGTGATCGCCGAGAGCAAAAATCTCGCACGCGACGCGGCCGAAGCCGTGGTCGTGAACTACGAAGAGCTGCCCGCGGTCGCCGATGTCCACGCCGCGATCAAGTCCGGCGCGCCGCAGCTGCATCCCGAAGCTCCCGGCAACCAAGTTTATGACTGGGTGATCGGCGACGAGGGCGCCACCGATGCCGCCTTCGCCAAGGCCGCCAACGTGGTGAAGCTCGACGTTACCAACAACCGTCTTGCGCCGAACGCGATGGAACCCCGCGCCGCAATTGCCGATTACGATGCGGCGGAAGAGCATTTCACGCTCTACACGACCTCGCAGAACCCGCACGTCGCCCGCCTGGTGCTGTCGGCGTTCTACAACATCGCCCCCGAGCACAAGCTGCGCGTGATCGCGCCCGACGTCGGCGGCGGCTTCGGCTCGAAAATCTTCATCTATCCCGAAGAGATGGTGGCGCTGTGGGCCTCGAAGAAAGTCGGCCGTCCCGTCAAATGGACCGGCGACCGCACCGAAGCCTTTCTCACCGACGCGCATGGCCGCGACCACGTCACCCATGCCGAGATGGCGTTCGACGCCAACAACAAGATCACCGGTCTGAAGGTGAAGACCTACGCCAATTTCGGCGCCTACATGTCGCTGTTCTCGTCTTCGGTGCCGACCTATCTCTACGCGACGCTGCTGTCGGGCCAGTACAACATCCCGGCGATCCATGCCGAGGTGGTCGGGGTCTACACCAACACCACGCCGGTCGACGCCTATCGCGGCGCTGGCCGCCCCGAAGCGAGCTATCTGATCGAACGTCTGATGGAGACGGCGGCGCGGCAGTTGAAGGTCGATCCGGCCGCGCTGCGCCGGACCAACTTCATCACCCAGTTCCCGCATCAGACGCCGGTGATCATGGCCTATGACACCGGCGACTTTAACGCCTCGCTCGACGCCGCGATGAAGGCGATCGACTACGCCGGCTTTGCCGGGCGCAAGGCCAAGGCGAAAGCCGACGGCAAGCTGCGCGGCATCGGCGTGTCCTGCTACATCGAGGCCTGCGGCATCGCGCCGTCGAAGGCCGTCGGCAGCCTGGGCGCCGGCGTCGGTCTTTGGGAGTCCGCCGAAGTCCGCGTCAACCCGGTCGGCACCATCGAGGTCCTGACGGGATCGCACAGTCACGGCCAGGGTCACGAGACCACGTTCTGCCAGCTCGTCGCGGAGCGCCTCGGCGTTCCCATCAGCCAGGTCTCGATCGTCCATGGCGACACCGACAAGGTGCAGTTCGGCATGGGCACCTACGGCTCGCGCTCCGCGGCCGTCGGCCTCACCGCGATCCTGAAGGCGATGGAGAAGATGGAATCCAAGGCCAAGAAGATCGCCGCCCATGCGCTGGAAGCCTCGGAAGGCGACATCGTCATCGAGAACGGCGAGTTCAAGGTGGCCGGGACCGACAAGGCGATCGCCTTCCCGATGGTCGCGCTCGCGGCCTACACCGCGCACAATCTGCCTGACGGGATGGAGCCGGGTCTGAAGGAGAGCGCCTTCTACGACCCGACCAACTTCACCTTCCCGGCCGGCACCTATATCTGCGAGCTCGAGGTCGATCCCGGCACCGGCAAGACCTCCTTCGTCAACTTCGTCGCAGCCGACGATTTCGGCCGGCTGATCAACCCGATGATCGTCGAGGGCCAGGTCCATGGCGGTCTTGTGCAAGGCATCGGACAAGCGTTGCTCGAGCACGCGATCTACGACGCCAGCGGGCAGCCGGTCACGGCCTCGTTCATGGACTACGCCATGCCGCGCGCCGACGACGTTCCCTCGTTCAACCTCTCCCACACCACGACGCTGTGCCCGGGCAATCCCTTGGGCATCAAGGGTTGCGGTGAGGCCGGCGCGATCGGGGCGTCAGCGGCCGTGATCAACGCGATCACGGATGCGATCGGCAAGAACAATCTGGAAATGCCCGCAACCCCTGACCGGGTGTGGCGCACCATCCACGCGGCATAAAGGAGGAACGAAGATGTACCAGACCGTTTATCATCGCGCGTCCTCGGTCGACGAAGCCGTCGCCCTGTTCTCCAAGAGCAGCGAAGCAAAGTTCCTCGCCGGCGGCCAGACGCTGCTGCCCGTGATGAAGCAGCGCCTCGCCAGCCCCTCCGATGTGATCGACCTCGGCAAGATCAAGGAGCTGCAGGGCGTCGAGCTCTCGGGCGACGTGTTGACCATCAAGGCCGGCACGACCTATTTCGACATCATGCAGAATGCCGATGTGAAGAAGGCGATTCCTGCAATCGCCTATCTCACCTCGGTGCTCGGCGACCCCGCGGTGCGCTATCGCGGCACGATCGGAGGCTCGATCGCCAACAATGATCCCGCAGCGGATTTTCCCGCCGCGCTGCTCGCGCTCGGCGCTACCGTGAAGACCAACAAGCGGTCGATTACGGCGGATGACTTCTTCCAAGGCATGTTCACGACGGCGCTGGAAGACGGCGAGCTCATCACCGCCGTGTCGTTCCCGGTTCCGGCGAAGGCAGGCTATGAAAAGATGCGCCACCCTGCGTCTCGCTTCGCGCTGACCGGCGTGTTCGTTGCGCAGACGAAGTCGGGCGAGATTCGGGTGGCCGCCACCGGAGCTTCGCAAAGCGGCGTGATGCGGGTCCCCGCCATCGAAGCGGCGCTGAAGGCGAACTGGTCACCGTCGGCGATCGACGGCGTGAGCATTTCGGCGAGCAATCTGCTGGCCGACATTCACGGCACGGCGGAGTACCGCGCCAACCTCATCAAGGTGATGGCGCAGCGCGCGGTGGCTGCCGCACGCTGATAGCGCCTCGACGCAAATTTTCCGCGGCGCGCACTTCGGTGCGCGCCGTTTTTATTTGGCCGTGCGGATGAAAAGAGCTTGCCTCACTGGCGTGAAGGCGAGAAAAGTTAATCAGCCAGTTAACTCGCCCACAGAGGAATGTCCGAGGCGATTGCCGAACAATCGGCATCCGCCCGCGACCCGAGGAAACAACAAATTGCTCGACAAATCAGCCCCCACCTCCTCCGTTCGCACCTCCGGCCCGCTCGCAGGCTTCCGCATCGTCGAATTCGCCGGCATTGGACCTGGCCCGTTCGCCTGCATGATGCTGGCCGACATGGGTGCTGAAATCGTCACGCTCGATCGGGTCGGCGCCAGGAAGAACATGAAGTCGGTCGCGGGCCGCGGCCGCAAGGTGATCGAGCTCGATCTCAAGGACAAGGCGGCGATCGCAGAGGTGCTCGATCTGCTTGCGAATGCCGACGCGCTGGTCGAGGGTTTCCGTCCCGGCGTGATGGAGCGGCTCGGCCTCGGCCCTGACGTGGTGCTCGCGCGCAATCCAAAGCTGGTCTACGGCCGCATGACCGGCTGGGGCCAGCAAGGCCCGCTCGCCAATGCCGCCGGCCACGACATCAACTACATCTCCATCACCGGCGCGCTTGCCGCGATCGGCACGAAGGAAGCGCCGGTGCCGCCGCTCAATTTGGTCGGCGATTTCGGCGGCGGCGCGCTCTACCTCGTCGTCGGCGTGCTTGCGGCGCTGCTGGAGGCCTCGCGGTCAGGCAAGGGTCAGGTGGTCGATGCCGCGATGTGCGACGGCGCGGCATCGCTGATGTCGTTCTTCTTCGACATGACCACGCTCGGCCGCTGGACCGAAGGCCGCAATGAAAATTTCCTTGACGGCGGCGCGCATTTCTACGGCGTCTACGAATGCGCCTGCGGCCATTTCGTCTCGATCGGCTCGATCGAGCCGCAGTTCTATGCGCTGCTGCGCGAGCACGCCGGCCTGACCGACGCCGATTTCGATGCGCAGATGGACCGCAACGCATGGCCCGCGCTGAAGGAAAAACTGAAGACGGTGTTCAAGAGCAAGACGCGCGAGGACTGGTGCAAGATCATGGAAGGCACCGACATCTGCTTCGCGCCGGTGCTGACCATGTCGGAAGCGACCGAGCATCCGCACATGGTCGCCCGACAGGTGTTCGTCGAGCGCCACGGCGTGAAGCAGCCGGCCCCGGCGCCACGCTTTTCGCGGACGCCATCAGCGGTGCGCGAGCCGGAAGCGGCGGAGATCGGCGCGGTGACGAAGGCGTGGGCGGAGCGTTAGATCTAGGAGCTGCAAGATCTCTGCTGCCGCACCACACTCCGGGTCGTCCCGGCCTAGTGCGCAATTGCGCACGGGGGCCGGGACCCATAGCCGCGACATTTGGTTTGGCGAAGACTCGGGGTTACCGCCTGCGTGCAACAGCCACTCCCTGGGGGTATGGGTCCCGGCCTTCGCCGGGACGACAGCTGTTTTGACGCGGCAGTCTGCCAAAAAGCCGCGGCCTACGCCGCATCCACCTTCAACACCCCGCGCCGGATCTGATCCTCCTCGATCGACTCGAACAGGGCCTTGAAATTGCCCTCGCCGAAGCCGTCGTCGCCCTTGCGCTGGATGAACTCGAAGAAGATCGGGCCGATCGCATTGGCCGAGAAGATCTGCAGCAGCACCTTGGTCTGGCCGCCGTCGACCACGCCTTCGCCGTCGATCAGAATGCCGTTGGCCTGAAGTCGCGCGACGTCCTCGCCATGCTTGGGTAGGCGCGCGTCGATCCGTTCGAAATAGGTCTCGGGCGGCGCCGGCATGAAGGGCAAACCCGCTTCGCGCAGGCCCTCGATGGTGCTGTAGATATCGCGGCAGCCGCAGGCGATGTGCTGGATGCCTTCGCCGCGATAGATATTGAGATATTCCTCGATCTGGCCGGAATCACCGGCGTCCTCGTTGATGGGAATCCGGATCTTGCCGTCGGGGCTCGTCAGCGCACGCGAGAACAGGCCTGAGGCGCGGCCCTCGATGTCGAAGAAGCGGATCTGGCGGAAGTTGAAGAGCTTCTCGTAGAAGCCGGTCCAGACGTCCATGCGGCCGCGGTGGACGTTGTGGGTGAGGTGATCGAGATAGAACAGGCCGGCGCCGGCGGGACGCGGATCGCGCACGCCAAGCCATTCGAACTCGCCGTCATAGGCCGAACCCTTCGCGCCGTAGCGATCGACGAAGTAGAGCAGGCTGCCGCCGATACCCTTGATCGCGGGGACGTCGAGCGTCTTCTGCGCAGAGGACACATCGGCAGGTTCGGCACCGAGCGAAATCGCGCGGTCATAGGCCTTCTTCGCATCGACGACGCGAAACGCCATCGACGGCGCGCAGGGGCCGTGCGCGGCGACGAAATCGTGACCGTGGGTGCCGGGCTCCTCGTTGACGAGGTAATTGATGTCGCCCTGGCGATAGACCGTGATCTTCTTCGTTCTATGGCGCGCGACGGGCGCATAGCCCATCAGCTTGAACAGGGCGTGCAGCTGTTCCGGATCGGGATGCGCATATTCGACGAACTCGAACCCGTCGGTGCCCATCGGATTGTCGGCGCTGATCGTGGCCGGCGGTGCATCGTGCGGAAACGGACCCATGGTGCTCTCCCAAATTGCGGCTGCCATGAATTATCCTTCACGACGCCTGCAATGAACGTGCAAATGGGACGTCATTTGGCTAAGTTGTGCACGATCTGTGCATCAAATGGATAAACTGCGCATGACTTCGGTGGATGCCTTCGACCTCAAGATCCTGGGCGCGCTCCAGGACGACGGCCGCCTTACCAACCAGGAACTGGCCGACCTCGCAGGCCTCTCGGCCTCGCAATGCTCGCGCCGGCGGATGCGGCTGGAGGAGGAGAAGGTGATATCAGGCTACCACGCCGATCTCTCCAGCGAGGCGCTGGGCTTCGGCGTGGTCGCCTTCATCCAGGTGACGCTGGCGACCCACTCCCCGGACAATTCGAAACGCTTCCGAACCCTGGTCAACCGAATCGACGAGATCCAGGAGGCCTATTCGCTCACGGGCGACGCCGACTATGTGCTGAAGGCCGTGCTGCGCGACCTGAAGGGTCTCTCCAATCTCGTCAATGACGTGCTGATGCCGCACCAGAGTGTGGCGCATGTGCGCTCTTCGATCGTGCTCGACAGGCTCAAGGAAAGCACGCGTCTGCCGCTGAAGGAAATCAAACCCGGCTGAAATCGAGGGAAATCCGGCATTCGCGCTGCGCGAGCGATCTGCGATGATCCCGGCCAATCTGCGGAGACTGAGCCATGGCCCTCCAGCTTCGACCGAACTGCGAATATTGCGACCGCGACCTGCCCCCGAACGCAACCGATGCGCGGATCTGCTCCTATGAATGCACGTTCTGTGCGGACTGCGTGGAGACGAAACTATCCAACGTCTGCCCGAACTGCGGCGGCGGTTTTGCGCCGCGCCCGATCAGGCCAACGCAGGAATGGCGACCGGGCGTGTGCACGACCAAGCAGGCGCCGTCGGACAAGCGGGTGCATTTGAAGTACAGCATGGAGGACGTCGCGGCGCATTGCGCGCGGGTCAAGGACGTACCGCCTGAAATGCGCTGACTTCGTAGGGTGGGCAAAGCGAAGCGTGCCCACCACGCTACCGCGATCGCGGAGTGGAATGGTGGGCACGGCGCTGATGCGCCTTTGCCCACCCTACAAGACGGAGTGTGGGGCGCCCTACTCCGCCGGCAAAATCGTCCCTTCGACCTCACCAAAACCGACGCGATAGCCCTCGCCCTGACACCAGCCGCGCATGACGAGGCTGTCGCCGTCTTCCAGGAACGTGCGCTTCACGCCGCCGGGCAATTCGACCGGCTCGGTGCCGTTCCAGCTGATCTCCAACAGGCTGCCGCGCTGGTTCTTCTCCGGGCCGGAAACGGTGCCGCTGCCGAGGAGGTCGCCGACATTCATGGCGCAGCCGGAGGAGGCGTGGTGCATCAGCTGCTGCACCGACGACCAGTACAGGTATTTGAAATTGGTGCGGCTGATGCCGGCCGGCGCGTTGGCTCCGGCGGCACGCAAGGAGACGTCGAGCTCGAGATCGTAGTTCTGCGGCTTACCCTGCTTGAGGTAATCGAGCGGCACCGGCTCCTGCTCCGGCCCCTTCAGGCGAAACGGCTCCAGCGCCGCGCGCGCCACCACCCACGGGCTGATCGAAGTCGCGAACGCCTTGGCGAGGAACGGGCCAAGCGGCACATACTCCCATTGCTGGATATCGCGCGCGCTCCAATCATTGAGCAGCACGAAGCCGAAGATCATCTCCTCGGCCTGTTGCTCAGTGAGCATGCCGCCCATCGGCGAGGGCTGCCCGACCACGACACCCATCTCCAGCTCGAAATCGAGCCGCTTGCACGGTCCGAAGCTCGGCACCTCCACATTCGGCGGCTTGAGCTGCCCGCGCGGACGCTTCACCTTGGTGCCGGAGACCACGACGGTCGAGGCACGGCCGTTATATGCGATCGGCATGTGCAGCCAGTTCGGCTGCAGCGCATTGTCCTTGCCACGGAACATCACGCCGACATTTGTGGCGTGCTCCTTAGAGGAATAGAAATCGGTGTAGCCGGAGACCGCGAATGGCAGATGCAGTTTCGCATCGCGCATCGGCACCAGCGCCTGCTCGCGCAGCTCCTCGTTATCGCGCAGCTCGGGATGATCGGCACGCAGCAGCTCGCTGATCCGCGCCCGCGTCTTCGCCCAGACCTTTGGCCCCAGCGCCATGAAAGCATTGAGCGACGACGTCGAGAACACGCCGAGCGGCCCGACATCGAGCCGCGAGTCCTGCTCGAGCTCCCAGAGATCGAGCACATAATTGCCGATCGCCACGCCGACGCGCGGAGTCGGATTGGCCGCGGTCGAGAACACGCCGTAAGGCAGGTTCTGGATCGGGAAGTCGGAGGCGGGATCGACGTCGATGAAAGAGCGGAGGCTGGGGTCGTTGGGGTGCGTTGTCACTTTTCGACGGTCCTTTTTCCTTCTCCCCTTGTGGGAGAAGGTGGCGCGAAGCGCCGGATGAGGGGTTGTATCGACAATTGATACTGCAAGAGGCTCATGTGGGGAGAGAGAACCCCTCACCCGTCTCGCCGCTTCGCGGCGAGCCACCCTCTCCCACAAGGGGAGAGGGGCAGAACGCTACGGCTTGCTCGGGTCGAACCGCTTTTCCAGGCCCTTCCAGCAATCCGCGTAGTCGTCCTGCAACGTCGCGGAATTCGCGGCGTGCGCGGTGACGCGCTGCGCGTAGCGGGTCTCGAACATGAAGGCCATGGTGCCGGTCAGCTTGACCGGCTTCAGCTCGCCGTTGCTGGCATGCTCGAAGGCATCTCGATCGGGGCCGTGCGGCAGCATGCAATTGTGCAGGCTCATGCCGCCCGGCACGAAGCCTTGCGGCTTGGCGTCGTAGACGCCGTAGATCAGGCCCATGAACTCGCTCATGATGTTCAGGTGATACCACGGCGGGCGGAAGGTATTGTCGGCGACCATCCAACGCTCTGGGAAGATCACGAAATCGATATTCGCCGTGCCCGGGGTCTCCGACGGCGAGGTCAGCACGGTGAAGATCGAGGGATCGGGATGATCGAAGCCGATCGCACCGACCGGCGAGAAGCTCCGCAGATCATATTTGTACGGCGCATAATTGCCGTGCCAGGCGACGACGTCGATAGGCGAGTGGGACAACTGCGTCTTGAACAACGATCCACCCCATTTCACGAACAACTCGGTCGGCGTGTCCTTGTCCTCGTAGTGCGCGACCGGCGTCAGGAAGTCGCGGGCATTGGCGAGGCAATTGGCGCCGATCGGCCCGCGCTCCGGGAGCGTGAAGGCGCCGCCGTAGTTTTCGCAGAGATAGCCGCGCGCCGGTCCGCTCGGAATCTCCACCCGGAACTTGACGCCACGCGGGATCACCACGATCTCGCCGGGCTCGGCGTCGATCCGACCGAACTCGGTGACGATGCGAAGATTGCCCTGCTGCAGCACGAACATCAGTTCGCCGTCGGCATTGTAGAAGTGCTGGTCCACCATCGACTTGGTGATGAGATAAACATGCGCGGCCATGCCGGCCTGGGTGTTGACGTCACCGGCGGTGGTCATGGTCTGCACGCCCTGAAGGAAAGTCATGTCCTCCTTCGGGATCGGCGCCGGATCCCAGCGCAATTGCGCGATCGGCAGATCGTTTTCATGGCACGGCGCCGAACGCCACAGGCCGCCGTCGGCCTTCTCGAAACGACCCGAATGTTTCACCGACGGGCGAATGCGATAGAGCCATGAGCGCTCATTGCTGCCGCGCGGCGCCGTGAAGGGCGAGCCGGAAAGCTGCTCGGCATAGAGGCCGTAGGCACAGCGCTGCGGCGAGTTGCGCCCGATCGGCAGCGCGCCGGGGAGCGCTTCGGTCTCAAAGCTGTTGCCGAAGCCCGACATGTAGCCCGGCGTGACCTGGGCAGAGCTGCGAATGATCTGATCGGGCGAGGTATTGATGTTCATTTCTATCCTCCTCCTTGCAGGGCGGCCCACATCTCCTGGTCGCGCTTGTCGGTCCAGATCACGGGGTCGTCGATCCCCGACGCCTCGTCATAGGCGCGCGACACGTTGAACGGCAGACAGTGCTCGTAGATGGCGAAGCTCGAAAATTTCGGATCCATCACCTCGCGCGTCGCGGCCATCGATTCCTTCAGCGTGCGGCCCTTGGCGACCGAGATTTCGGCGGCGCCGTAGAGCGAGGTGACGAAGTCGCGCGTCATCGCGATGGCTTCGCGCACCGTGGCGACACCCTTCAACGCATCGCCGCGGCCCGGCGCAATCGCCTTAGGATTGAAGTTGCGGATTTCGTTCAGCGTCAGCGGCCATTCGCGCAAGTGCGCATCGCCGCAATAGCAGGCCGAGTGGTATTCGATCAGGTCACCGGAGAACATCACCTCGGCATCAGGCACCCAGGCGACGATGTCGCCGGAGGTGTGGCCGGCGCCGAGCTGCATCAGGCGCACCTCGCGCTTGCCGAGATAGATCGACATTTCGCCTTCGAAAGTCAGCGTCGGCCAGGTCAGGCCGGGAATGCTCGATGCGTCCTGAAACAGGCGCGGGAAGCGGCCATATTCGGAATCCCAATCCTGCTGGCCACGCTCCTCGATCAGGCGATAGGTCTCCTGCGAGGCGACGATGCCCTGCGCCTTGTAGGCGGAGGCACCGAGCACGCGCACGGCGTGATAATGCGACAGCACGACATATTTGATCGGCTTATCCGTGACGGTACGGACGCGCTCGATCACCTTGTTGGCCATCGCCGGCGTCGATTGCGCGTCGAACACGAGGCAACCGTCGTCGCCGACAATGATCGCGGTGTTCGGATCCCCCTCCGCGGTGAAGGCGTAGAGATCGGTGCCGATCTCGGAGAAGGTGATCTTCTTCTCGGAGAGGTCGCCGGTGGATGCGAAATTCTTCGCCATCAGTTCGTTCCTTTGGACATTATTGCTGTTGTTGCTGTTGCTGCTGGCCGTCGATCATGCGCCGCCTGGCGAGGAGGATCGCCTCCCGCAGCACGTCGATATCGCCGATATGGTTGGCGAGGATCAGCACCAGCGCCGCGTCGAAATCGGCGCTCTGCTCGTCGGTGAAGCCACGATGCGCCTCCATGATGGCGCGAAAGGCGTCGTCGGGTCGCGCGAAGTTGGAGCTGGTCGAGAGCGGCATGCGAATCCTCAATTCAATCCTTGGGCCCGCGACAGCGCTGCCGCGACGCCGGCACGCGTCGGCTGGCGAAAGCGCGCCGCGACATAGCCGTCCGGCCTTAGCAGGTAGGCTGAGCCTGGTTCCGCATCATATCGCTTTGCGGTGAGCCCCGCCGGATCTGCGAGCCCGTCCTCACCGCCGATGCAGATGTCCTTCACACCAACGGGCGCATCGATCGCCGCGCCATTGCTGAACGACAGCAACGTGAAATCCGTTCCGCCCTGCCGGAACGCATCCGTCAAATAGCTTTGCTCGCCCGCGCGCATCGTAACGGGGGCATCGAGCATCGAACAACCCGGGAGCGGGCCAGCGCGCCACGCATCCGCATCGGGCGATGACAGCGGCGAGTCATAGCTGCACGGCACCGAGAGCCGCCCGCCATTGACCATGCGCTTGCCGAACTCCGTTTCCTTCGCCAGCGACAGCACCGCCTTCCGCAGCCGCGCTTCCTGATGCGAGTTCGGCGCCATGAAATCGGTCGAGCGGGTGGATTCGCGGATGTTCTCGTCGGCCGCCCCACTGCGCTCGACATGATAGCTCTCGAGCAGGCTCGCGGGTGAGGCGCCGCGCAGCACGCGGTCGAGCTTCCAGGAGAGGTTCTCGGCGTCCTCGAGTCCCGAATTGGCGCCGCGCGCGCCGAAGGGCGAGACCTGGTGCGCGGAATCGCCTGCAAAGATCACGCGGCCATGGACGAAGCGGTCCATCCGCCGGCACTGGAATTTGTAGAGCGAGATCCACTCGAACTCGAACTCGTCGTGGCCGAGCATGCGCGCAATCCGCGGCCGCACGTTCTCGGGCTTCTTCTCGACGACGGGATCTGCATAGCGATTGAGCTGGAGGTCGATGCGCCAGACGTCGTCGGGCTGTCGGTGCAACAACGCCGAACGTCCCGCATGAAACGGCGGATCGAACCAGAACCAGCGTTCGGTCGGGAATTCCGCGGTCATCTTGACGTCGGCGATCAGGAACTGGTCCTCGAACACCTGTCCCGCGAAATCGGCGCCCACCATCTGCCGTAGCGACGAGCGCGCGCCGTCGCAGGCGACGACATATTGCGCGTGCAGGCGATAGGCGCCCTCCGGCGTCTCGATCGTCAGCGCGACGGAATCGTTGCGGCTCTCCAGCGCCGTCACCTTGTTGCGCCAACGCAGGTTGATCTCGGACAGCTCGCTGATGCGGTCGACCAGATAGGCTTCGGCGTAGTATTGCTGGAGATTGATGAAGGCCGGCCGCTTGTGACCGTCGTCCGGCAGCAGATTGAACTGGTAGAGCTGCTGCTCGCCGTGGAAGATGCGGCCGACGCTCCAGACCACGCCCTTGTCGACCATGCGGTCGCCGACGCCGAGCCTGTCCCAATATTCCAGCGAGCGTTTCGAGAAGCAGATCGCGCGGGAGCCCTCTCCGATGCGGTCGGCGTCATCCAGAAGGACGACGCGCTGGCCGCGCTGGGCAAGGTCGATCGCAAGCGATAGCCCGACCGGGCCCGCGCCGACGACCACCACGGGATGCTCGGCCGCGCTCTGGCCGGGACGATCCTGATCGGGGTGGCGGCGATAGCCGAACTGGGTTTTGGCCTGATGCGTATTGGCCTTCGCCATGCGCTAACCTCGGCTCTGGTCAGGAGAGGCCTGATCTGCTAATAGTCTCACGTGCAACTATTTTGGACCGGAGCCGGCCGGCCGTCAACTGGAATTCGGAGCGCTCTCCTTGGCGAGGACATCCAGCGACATCGCGCTGAAGACACGCGAGGCCGATGAGGCCTCAGCGCGGCCAAAAACACGGCTGGACCTGTTCAGGTTCGTGCCGTTCCGCCTCAACCGGCTCGCCGCGGAAGTCAGCGCCGCGCTTTCGGTCGAATATCAGGAACGTCACGGCCTCGACATCCCGGCCTGGCGCGTGATCGCGACGCTCGGCTTCCGCAACGATGCCTGCAGCGCACAGTACGTCGCGCAATGCACCCGCACGCACAAATCCACCATCAGCCGCGCGGTGACCATGCTGCTGCAACAGGGTTTGATCGAGCGCGTCGAGAACGAAGCCGACCGCCGCGAATTCCGCCTGCGACTGACAAGGAAAGGCCGCACGCTCTACGAGGAGCTGTTTCCGCAATTGCTGCGACGGGAAGACGAGATCCTCGCCTGCCTCTCCGCGCAGCAGCGCAAACAGCTATCGACGCTGCTCGGCAAGATCGAACAGAGCCTCGACCTGATCCAGACCAGCGAAGAGGCCGACGCCAAGCAGGCGTATTGATCACTTGGCAAATGACCGCGATGGCGGCAAATGCAGCGCCCAGACATCGCCCTCGTCGCTGGCGCGCGGATAGATTTCCGTCACGATCGGATCGTGGCCGGGAATGAACCGGTCAGCATGGCCGGCGAGACGCTCGATCGTCTCCCAGCCGACCGCCATGTCGCCGACATTGTAGACGATCGGGAACGGGCTCCTCCGCTGGAGATTGGCGTAATAATGCGCGGCGTCGGACGCCAGCACCACGGGCCCGCGCGCCGTCTCGACCCTCACCACCTGCAGGCCGTCCGAATGGCCGCCGACGCGGTGCACGGTGACGCCGGGCGCGATCTCGCCGTCCCCTGAATAGAAAGTGACGCGCTCGCCATAGACATGGCGGACCATCTGGGTGACGTGCTCGACCGAGAACGGATGTCGCAGCAGTCCGTTGCACATGCAGCGCCCCGTCGCGTAGGCCATCTCGCGCTCCTGGAGATGAAAGCGCGCGTTCGCGAAGCGGTCGAGATTGCCGGCATGGTCGTAGTGCAGATGCGTCACGATGATGTCGCGAATGCTCGCTGCCGCCACACCAAAGCGCTCCAGCGCGTCGACCGGATTGAGCGTCAGCTTGCGCGCGCGCAAGCCCGCCTCCTCGGCATTGAAGCCGGTATCAACCAGGATGTCGCGGCCGTTGCCGCGGATCAGCCAGACGAAATAGTCGAGGTCCTGCGCCGCGCTGTCATGCGGGTCGGGCGCTAGGAAGTTCATATTGGGGGTGCGAGGCGACATCGTCGCATAGCGCAGGGCGTAGATTTCGTAGGCGTTTCCCATGGTTTTGATCTTGCTCTTTTGTGGATGCACCTTCAGTGCGATCGACCGCACCAAGCCATCGTCCACCGCAAAGGTCAAACACCGGAGGTTGCGGAGAAGGCCCGTCCGCAATGTGAGACCAATCACATTCTTGTCGCCATGGCTGCCCTAACGTGCAGACGCAATGACAACCAGAATGCATCGCGTGCAATCGTGACCGCCCGTTTATTCCCCCCGCCACATGCCGATGCGTCGCGGTCAATTGTCGCGATAGCGCCGAATCTGCAAGCGGTTGACGCCCCCCTTCCCCGGTTTGATAATGCACATTGCGTAAGTTAAGGTCGCCGCGGCGCAAGCTGGAAACGGCGCCTTTTTGGCTGGATCGCGCTAATTATGAAAATTCGCCTGCTTTTCGTTCTGTCCTTGCTCGTGTCGCTCATCCCGACCGCTCCGTCACTTGCGGCCGGCGATCGCTTTGCGCTGGTGATCGGCAATGCCAAATATCCGGACGCCGACGCTCCCCTGAAGGAACCGCTCAACGACGCGCGCGACGTCGCCGACGAGCTCAAGCGCGACGGCTTTTCCGTGGAAACCGGTGAGAACCTGACCGGCGACGGCATGCGCCGCGCCTTCGACAAGCTCTACGGCAAGATCAAGCCGGGGTCGGTGGCACTGGTGTTCTTCAGCGGCTTCGGCATCCAGTCCGCGCGGCAGAGTTATTTGCTGCCGATCGATGCGCAGATCTGGACCGAATCCGACGTGCGGCGCGACGGCATCAGCCTCGAAACCGTGCTCGGCGAGCTCAACACCCGCGGCGCCGGCGTCAAAATCGCGCTGGTCGATGCCTCCAGGCGCAACCCGTTCGAGCGCCGGTTCCGCAGCTTCTCAGCCGGCCTCACCCCCGTCATCGCGCCGAACGGCACGCTGGTGATGTATTCGGCGGCGCTGGCCTCGGTGGTCTCGGACGCCGGCGGCGAGCACAGCCTGTTCGTCCAGGAACTCCTCAAGGAAATCCGCGTCCCCGACCTGATGGCCGAGGAGACGCTGAACCGCACCAAGATGGGCGTCACCCGCGCCTCCCGGGGCGAGCAGGTGCCGTGGATCTCCTCTTCACTGGCCGAGGATTTCTCGTTCATTCCAGGGGCCGGTGGGTCGCGCCCGACAACGACGCCGCCAACCCCGCCTCCCGCGCCGCCGCCGGTCGTCGCCAACAAC
>NZ_JAACFU010000014.1 GCF_029051725.1 Bradyrhizobium sp. CSS354 | reverse complement strand
CACGCTCCCTGACAAGCTTGACCGCCTCGATCTTGAACTCTCGAGTGAATTTGCGTCTCTGCATAGCCCACCTCCGGCTTGATCAAACACCCTATCTCGGTGTCCTTCAAACCGGCAGCAGCTCAATGTATCCGACTATGAGAGAGAGCTAGCCAAAGAGCGGTCGGGCTTGGCAACACGGATCGCGCGGCAGTTTAGACTGCTTGAAATAGCTTCGGCCAATGAAGGACCCGAGACAGCCGCGTCAACTCAAGGATAATCATGTCGGATCGCCGGAAGATCGATCGTTCGGACGTCGACTTGGTCGCCTACATTTTTGGAGATGGCGGCAGCCAACGCTGCCGCGTGTTCAACATCTCGGAGGACGGGGCTGGGATCGAGTTACCGACAAAGATGCACATGCGTGCCACATTCAAGATGATGTTGGAAAGAGACCGTATCATCAGAGATTGTCGTCTCGTTTGGTCTAGTGATACTCGCATCGGCGTCGTGTTCAAAGCCGATTGAGTCGGCTCTGGTAGGTTGTCGGTGCCAGCCAAGTGCACCGCGGGACAAGGTCGGGGAGTGTTACCAGGCTGTCTAGCGCGAGGCGTCGAGCGTTGTTGCTGCGGGTCAACGACGACACACGCGGCGGGAGCTGCGAGGAGGGCGCCCGATGATTCGCTTCGCAGGACCCTGTCGTTTCTGACAGGTGCGGACCTCCCGACATGTGGGCATGATTGCGGCTTAAGAACGAGGGCCGCGAATATGCGACGTTACTCCTTCCCGATTTTCCACAACGGCGAGACACAGGCGGACGATGTGGGCGAGATGTTTAGCTCTGCTGAGCTAGCCGTCCAGTACGGCGCCCGTGTCGCTCGGGATATCGCAAGCGATCCCGATTGCGACCATGATGCGGGCACGATCGTGCTCGTAGTTGACGCCTCTGGTGCTGAGATCGCGCGGCATATGGTCTAGGGGGCGGGCGGACGAGGAACTCTTCGGTAGATGATGTAGGGTCTGCTCCTATCGCTGATAGGATGAGCGGGACGTCTTCTGGTCTATCAGAATCGTAGCGTGGTGTCGGAGGCGATGACCGGCACTTCCATTCCGTGTTTCTCTAACAATAGCTCAGCAGCTAGTTTCTGGTTCTGTTGGTCGCGATGAGGCCCGACGATTATCTTCTTAATCGGAAGCGGGTGACCTGACTCTCAAACAATCTGATGAAGGGCACCATTGATCCGCCGGTGCCTTCTCGGAAGTTGCGAGGCTTCCACTGGCGCTTATCCACTTCAATGGTGAGCTTGGGCGACCTCGTTGGGAGAGCCACTATCCTGTACTCGTTCTCCTCCTCAAATCTAGGGCTCTTAAGGAAGGGGACAGCTTGCACGAAAGCTCCAATATAGCTCGTCAGCTCACGCTCTCCGAGGATCTCTGCGACATCCGGGCGCCTTGCCAGATTCGGGGCCGCGGCCTCGAAGACCGCCTTCAAAGAAGCATTGGCCATGCCGATGAAATTCTCCAGCCCTGCCACCTTCTTGTGATCGTCATATGAAACTCGTCGCGTGATCATTGATTGATACGAAAATCGCTCGTTCTCAGCGTTGGTTAGATCGTCAATCCTTGCTTCATCGAATTCAATTGCGAATCCGCCCCTTCCGTAGCCGCTCCATTGACTCAGCAAGCCGTGTTCACTTGCTGGCGATCCATTCTTATGAAGGCAAAACGACGTAATGTGAATCGGCGATCCCGAATCTATGGCTCTGGAAATTGAATTAACGACCCGCTCGGCCTCGGTGGCCATCCCATTGTCGCCAAGCTGCGAAAGCAATTCTGGTTTGAAGGCACCTCGCGATGTTAGTTCCGGCACAATCTTTTCGAACTCACCTCTTATTTGTGAAGCGAGCAGAGTACTCAGTAGCTGGCACTCGGCGGTGTCGTTCAGAAAACTCGCATGTGTCGCCCATAAGGTGTTAGATTCGACGATGCCAATAAGACCAGTGGCAGTGGTGTAGTGAAACAGAGAGTGGTCCGGGTCTACGGTTCGTTTGGCAGGCGCACTATGATCGACGCGACCGACCAATTCCGGAGTGTCGCCGGAGACACTCTTATTTTTTATAAGTTTGCCCAGCCCGCTCTCTGTGCTTCCGCGGCGTTTTCCCCGCTTGCTCATGCTGCGTGAACTTTCTCCATCACAGACTTCAACCGCAACCGCAGCGAGAGCGCAAGGCGCAGCGCACCATATGGCGCCAATCTTTAGTTGGGGATACCAAGCGCCGATCTCTTTACCGCCGCGACTCAGTGCTCGCGATCGCGCCTCGCTCGCAGCCGTTTTCTTGATGCGGAATCGTGGCAGTGATATCCGCGTCTCTACCCGAGGATTGTCGCCATGCCGCAACCCCGAAGCACAAGGTCAGCGTCAAGGCGGTAGCCAACAGCAGCACGGACAAAACCGGCTCACGCGCACCCCCACAGCGGGAACATGGTGAGGCAGCGAGCACGCAGGGTCGAAAAATGCAGGCCGGCTGACCTAGAGACAGTTTTCCCCAGGTTGTAAAACGGTGGACTAGCACCTTCGACCTCGGACCGGCCCCGACTCAGGCGCGGCCTTCCACAGCGCGATGATGCGCGTTGCGGAGGAGGGCATGTCCCAAGCATATCGATCGCATGAGGAGCGTAGCGCGAGGGGTGAGGCTAGAGGTTGGCTGTATCTTTTCAGAATAAGCCCCATTGCGCGCGCCATTCGCCTCACGGATCCGGCGTGCCGACCGAGTTGAGCCGCTATCTCCGACACGACACGGCGACGCGCAGACTCAGCATCCACGCTGCCAAAGCCGGCGCCACGAAGGTCGGCCTCATGAGCAGTGCGAACGACACTGGTTCGCGATCGCGCCTCGACCTTCGTCCTGGGGCTGGCCGGCATTGCCCCCGACGCTGCAGCGGGCCATCAGCACCGCGGCGGTGCTCGCGCGGGATACCTGATCGACCTGCGGGATGAGCAGACGGTGCCGGGACTGGTGATCGTGGTCCACGAGAAGGCGCCGGCTGCCGATCAGGCGGGTCTCGTGATCGACGTCACGCCAAACGCTGGTTCGTGAGCGCGCCCCTTGGGATCACCGCTGAGTCCTTGCTGCGGCCGGGCCATTTGGCATTGACTTGAGCCCGAAGATGATCGAGCCCACGAGCTAGGCGCCAGGACATTGCTTTCTCCACAAAAAAGCCGCCAGAAGGCGGCTGTTGATCTGTTAAACCCTGTGCTAAATACTGTCCGTTTTGCGGGCAGGTTCAGCATGTCTGACGAGGCTAACCGGACGGATCAGGACTGGCGCGAGCAGCTCCGCGTTTTCGTCATAGTCTGGGGGGTCGTGTTCTCCTTCGCTGCGTTTCTAAAGCTCGGGGCCTTCGCGTATTTCACAAACAACGATCTCAAGAAGGCAGAGGCTGGCGCTGCTTATTGGCAGAAACTGGCGAACGACTGTCAGCAGAGGACTCATCAATGAAGCTTCTTCCATTTAGAAAACCGGACCAGAAAAAGCCGGAACGCAAGCCGATCAAAGAACCGCGTGAGCCGAATTTCACGCCAGAGCCGCTAGACCCAACCAACCACCCGGACTGAACCTATGGTCGTCTTCTTGAATGTGATTGGCGGCTTGTTTTTATTGGCCGGCGGGATTGCGCTAAAGATTAGCAAGGAGTGCTGGAACGCTGTCGATCGCCGGAAAGCGCGTGCCGATGTCAAAATTCAAAACCGTTCCCACCGACGTTAGACGCCGACGCGACTTGCGCTGCCTAGCTTCAAGACACCGCAATGTCGTATGGCGGTCTACCCATGCTCATCCTTGACCGCAGCAAAAACGACACTTCGGTGGTCCTAGACCTCCTGCGCGCCTCGGCTGCACAGATTGTCTGCGTTGGCCACGCGCTCAATCATTCGCCGCTCGGGCCATCAAGTCTCCCGAACGTTGGTGTCTTGCTGTTCTTCTTGATCTCAGGTTTTTTGATCGCCAACGTGCTGACGACAAAATCGGAGCGCCCTAGCTACACCATCGCGGAGTACGGGATTGAGCGCTTCGCTCGGATCTATACGCCGTACCTCCCCGCGATTTTACTCATTGCTTTGATAGAACTCGCCATGCGCTCAAGCGGTTATCTGATCGAGGGCGCGCACGACATGTGGACGTTGTTCGGTTCTCTCATCATGCGCCAAAGCCTGCCGGGATGGCCCAGCGTTCCAGCCTACGGCACAGCCGGACAAATGACCTCCGTGGCGGTCGAGTTTCACATCTACTATTTCGTGGGCGGACTGTTCTTCCTTCTCAAAGGTCGGAACGTCATTTTGTCCGCTCTTACGGCTGTGATCTTTGCCTCAGTACCGCTTGCGTATCTTAACTACGTGCCAGGCGGCGACCGATCTCTCTTTGCGATGTGGCTGATAGGTTTTGCCGTCTATTTCACCGTCTCTTCGGTTGCGATCGACCGGCGTCTCGCAGCGCTGTCTTTGGTGGGATTCGCTTGGTGCTCCTACGAATGGGCTACAAACAGAGGGCCTAACGACTACGATCCGTCAAACTTTCCGATGCTCGGGTTTTCGTTCCTCTGCCTGATGATCCTCACGCAGTACACCAAAATCATTCCGGATCTGGCCGCAAACGCCATCACCTTCTTTGCCGATTATTCCTACTCCCTGTTCCTGATCCATCTGACGCTGATCCGCGTGATCCTCGAACTGCTACCCCCGAGCGGATTACTTGACGTGCTTCTGGTCGTGGCAGTCGCAAACCTTGCGGCCTACGTTTTTTACCTGATTTTCGAACGTCACTACCATCGTGTCGCCAGACTGCTAAAAAGGTTAGCGCGGGCGGGATATCAGTAGCGGCAACAGGCGCCTACAATGGCTCGCCACCGAGTGGCAGCTGGAAACGCCCCGAAGGTTCTCCGATCGCCATCGGAAGCTCTGGTCGGCTACTGCACTCGCCACGGCTGCAGCTTCGACTGGATGCTCGAGGGCTGCCTCAAGGGCCTCAAACGGATGATGGATGCTCGGCGCGGGCGAGCAGCGGCTGTACCGAGCACCGCGGCCATAGTCGCGAAGTACGCGCAGCTCTCCCCGGAGGAGCAGGCGATCGTGACTGCCGAGATCAAGCGCATCTTGGAGCGAGACCAATGAAGCGGCGGCGCAGGATCCACCGAAAGCGCGACCGGCAGCGGCTGATGACGCACCGCTGGCGGCTCAGGCGGTAACCTGACGTCAATGGGTAGCACGGTACGATTGACCATCGCGGATTGGTGACGAGTACCGCGGTACGCATGGGCATTGAGAACCCGTCGGCTACCGGAGCCGGCGGGTTTTTATATGTTGGAGCTTGGGAGAGATGGCCGCCGGTTCACGCTGGCGGGCCGGCCCCTTAGTAGCGCTCATAATACCTTGGCGCGTATCTATGTCGGTGAGGTCGGTAATCGCCGTCACCGTAGCCGTATGGGACGTAACGAGGTCTCGCGTAGGCGCCGGGGGCGTGATAGCCGTTCGGATAGCAGCGACCGTTCGAATAATTGAAGTCGTAGCCATGCGGACACGAGCCGGCGCCTCTTCCTGGGAATTGGACCTGTTGAATTTGAGATTCTTCCTGGACAGGCGCGGCCGATATTGGCCCGAGGGCAGCCAGCGCCAGTATCGCAGCTTGAATAAGCACCGTTTCTCTCCCTCTTGGTCGATCTGTAACGAAAGGCGGGGAAGCGAGTTCCCGCAACAGAGCTTTTAGTGCATTGAGGCACAATGGCTACTGAACGCAGCATTCACTTGCGGTTCACCGTTCACGCTGGCGGGCTACTCGTCAGATGCCCAAAGCGCGGGCTAGCCGTCTTGGCAGGGAATACCGAAGTTGTCACAGGCGAGAGCGAATGACTCTTTTGCCTTTGCATTCTCGAAGCAGAAGCGAGTGCCGACCTGCGCCTGATCGACCCACCAATCGACGTTACTGCCCTTCGCGATGCGGGAGGCTTCGCCCCGTAACAGGTCCAGTTGTCTTCCCGCAGCACGAACAATCAGGCAATTTTTTTCTTTGGACACAATACCTTCTCCAATGGGACAGGACGCCGAACTCACTGGCACAAGTACGGCGGCCAGATTGATGGCTTTAGCCACCTCCGGCAGCCCCAGCTCTGGGGCAATGACGGGATTGCGAGCTGGGGCCGGACACGCCCTCCGGGGGGCGCTGGGCAAACGTGGCAACAGCAGCAAGGTGCCAAAGCGCGAAGGGCCGCTGTGGTGAGACAGCGGCCCTCTTTCCGGGTTTCAAAATGTTCGAATGAAATCGCTGCGCCTCCCCGGTGCTGCCTAGTTTTCCCGGTCGCCTATGTTCCAGCCATCACAATTGTTATTTTGGAGTCAGAAGTTTTCTACGTCCTTTTCGCCCTTGTGTATCTGTTGATACCTCCCGCCCGGTTGTGGTTTGCTACCGTTTCCCAACGATGGGGGCGACATGGACCAGCTAAAGAAAGCACCGGGGCAACTCGACCCCCCTTGCTGTCCGAATTGCCGCGTCAATATGAGATGGGTCCGCTCTGAGCTGGTGCGAAATACCCCGAAAGGGATCATGGCGCACCTTTTCGTCTGCCCAAACTGCAACCGCGCTCAACGGACGGACACGAAATTCACTCCGGCTTCGCGTCCCGCCTGACAAACTGGCGGCCCCTCGTTTTCGTAACGGGAGGAAGGTAAGGCCCCGCCTCAGGGCTTAGAGACGGTCCCGGCTGGCTGGGGGGCCTGGGGCTGGTGCCGGGACCGCTCCGCCAGCTCGGAGAGCGTGAGCTAGCGAAACAGCAAGCCGGGCAACGATGCTAGGTTCCTACCTGAGCGCCAGCATATCCCAGAAGTCAGCAGCCGCACATAGGTGCCGCTCTCATGTAGCTCCAGCCAGCCCTTTTCGACAGCGCACCTGATGCCGGCGCCGAACTCCGCGCCGCTTGCCTTAAGCGTGTAGAGGAACGGGTAATTGATCTTCTCGATGTGGACACGGCCGTCCTGGACAGGCTCTATGCCGGCGGCGAGCTCGATCAGCTTGCGGGCTGCGGCTTGTGGATCGGCAAAAGGGCGTTCGGTGACGTGCTTCATCGCTGGAATCAAAACCTCAGTCCCATGCTTGGCCTGACTTGACCGCGACTGTCATGCCAGTTCGGGACGATATGCACAGATCCTGCGGCGCCGCATGCCGAGCAGACCATGCGCAACCCGACGCTCGACCACGGTTGATCCTGCGGGAGTGTCTCGAGCCGCACGTCAACCCTGCGATCGCAACGGCCGTTCAGGCACTGGATGCTGCAGGTCACATGCCCGTCAGCCACCCATTCCGCAGGGCTGCGGGGCGGATAGTGACCGGCCCATTTGGTGTATCGACGGGGACTGCGCATGCCAACATCAAAGCGGCATCGTCGGTCTTCGCAAATTATCGATTCCTAGTAGGTCCGGGCGGGCGCGAACTACCGGTTGTCCTAGGTGGGGAAAAGTCGCTCGAAACGTCCGCCGGTCAGAGCGGCAGGTGCTCGCCTGAGCGACAAGCCAAAATGACGCCGCCGGGCTCAAAACACATGTCCCGGCGGCGATGGGTTTAGTCCAGCCCCGAGAGGGATTAACAAAATCCCGGATACTGATACTACGAACAGAAGCGCGCGAAGTTTCAGTGCACCTCTCGTTAATTGCAATTCGAGGGCCCGCCGTTTGACGCTGGCGGCCTTTCAGCTTGATCCAGCTGCTGACGATCCTTTGACATGGATCAAGGAGGGCGCCGGCCAGCCATCCATCATCTCCATTGCTGGGCCTGTCCTTCTCCAAAAATGAGCCCAGTGTTCAACAAGGCCCGGCTGGGTCCCGATCCCCAGCCGGGCTTTATTCTTGTCATGAACTCCCAGATGCCGAATCGACCTGAGCACACTGAGACGGGAAATTACGGGCCGGCTGCCCTTTGATCTATCTCAACGCCCGCGTTCGGTTCTCCGCGACCCTCGGGCATGAAACCGCCTGACGAGCCTCACCGGGCTAAAGAGGTACCTGAGCCCAAGCCCACGCGATCGGAGGAGGCTGGCGTCGTCGAGGAGTAACGATCTGCGGGAGATCGTCAGGAAGCTCCGTCGGCGCCTCAATGGAGGGGCTGCCGCCTGAGACGCTGACGAGAAGGCCCGCCGGTTCGCTGGCGGGCCTCTCTCCCAGGGCGAATTGGTGCTATAATTGAGGATCGATTCTTCGGGCAATCGTTGGATGGGCATGCGCATCCAAGTCTTGATATGGGCAGGTTCGCTGACCCTCGGCGGTCTCGTCGTCTCAGCTTGCGCGCATTCACCTGATTCCAACTCGTCATCAGCAATTGGCTCTGGGGCGCCATGGGCGCGAGACCTCAACGAGCCGCCCCCAAGTAGAGAACCCGCTGGTGCGGCAATGCCGCAGTTAAAGGCGGATCTAGATGCTGCGCGCGTGAAAGCTTCTCGCTAGCTAAAATGCCGGCCGGTTCACGCTGGCGGCCCCGCTGTTCTCCGGGCGAGAACAGATTGTGATAATTAAAATGTTCGTTTGTTCGCACCGCGTGTATTTATAAGCGGAACACCGAGAACTAAGGCCGCCTCAGTTGGGGGCATGGTCGTATGCGCCGGGTTCACGCTGGCGGGCGTTATACGTTGGTCCCCATCTTGGGAGGGGCAAAGTCAGGCCGAACATCGGCGCCCCGGCTACCGCAGCCTTGGCAGACGAAGCGCTGCTCGAGCTCGGAGAGCCTTACACTGTAAGGCCAGCGGTCCGCGTCCAGGGCAATGTGACGGCCGCAATGGCAATAGACCAGCACGCCGCGCAGGCCCATCTCGCGCATCTCGCCGAAGATGATCGATCGCCGGTTGGCGCCGTTAATCGAAGTCGCTAGTGCAATGCGGCCAGCGGAGCATGCGCAATGGCGTTGCCATCCTCGTCGTAAACGACGATGCACATTCCCTTACAACTTAGCTCGGGCATTTCCGCGAGGATCTCTTGCGCCAGCACGGACGCAAACTCTTGCGCCTCATCCCGATCCAAGATGATAGGGGCGAGATCGGATTCGAACTCGGTCAGATTGCTTATGCTGTAAGTGCAAAGAAGCATGGCTGCTGTCCTCGCCTTGCCGCAGGGGTATCTCAGTAGCGGCTTAGAGGCGGCCCCGGCTTCATTGGGTCTGGAGATTCAAAGGCCGGGGCCGCTCCGCCAGCTTGGGCGAGCTAGCAAAACCTTCAAGCTTTCCTCTGCGCGTTCGTTCCTCGCTAGTGCGTAGACAAGGAACCGCTGAACCCGCGAACGGTTGGACCACAAGTCTCTGGCTTCGTTTCGCGTATACGCCTGAGGCAAATAGGGAAGGTAATCCTCGGCCTCAGGTCCACCCCGTCCTGGGGTCGCTTTTTTGGCCAGCCATTCCGTCAACCGATTCACATAGTGAAATGCCAACCTTGGGAGCGATGCGGCATCGTCTTGGCACGTCGCGGCTTCGACGGTGGCATCTTCGGAAGCCCCCCTTCCCCAAGAGGCTGTCACCGCTTGAAGTCGCGGCGCCCAATAGGACGGCGTCCGCTCTCCGGGGCTGTTTCTATTTCCCGCTCAGCGCCGCGGCGATCTTGCCTGCAATCAGATCCGCAGCCCGCTTTGCAGGATCGACGGCAATATGCGCGTAGCGCGCCGTGGTGCTGGCCTGACTATGCCCCAACAGGCGCCCGATAATAGGAAGGCCAAGATCGGAGCCCGCCCCGACGCTGGCGAAGCTATGGCGTAGGTCATGGATCCTCACATCATCAATCCCAGCGCGCTTGCGGACTGCACGCCATGGTCGGTTTAGATCGAAGCGTGGGGTTTCGTCTTTCGTGCCGGCCGACTCACCTGCGATCACATAGACCCCGATCCGGGGTAGGGCGTCCAAAATTGCGATAGCGGGCGCGGACAGGACAACCGTCTTCTGGCCGGTCTTGGAATCCGGCAGGAATAGGAGACCGCGGCCTGCGTCGTATTCCTTCCAACGAAGATCGAGAATCTCGCGCAATCTGCAGCCGGTGAACAACAGCAAACGCAATGCTGCTGCGGCATGCTGATCGATCTTGGTTAGGCGATTCTCAGGCTTGGGGGCGTGCTTGGTCTTCTTCGTCGGATCAGGCTTCCACGGAATGCCAGCGCTTTCAGCCTCACGGAGAGCGTCACCCAGGCGCTGTAGTTCTTCCCCGGTCAGGTAACGCTGCCGCTGCTTCTCGTCGAAATGCTCGATGCCAACGGCGGGATTCTCAGCGCCCTTCGGTAAAATCTTCTCCCTGAGCCCGAACGCCCAGATGGCGCCGATTAATGCCACAACGCGGTTCGCGGCGACTTTGTGCGTCTCGCCTATCCTGTTGTGAAGGCGGCTCACGTCGGAGTGCGTGACAGCCGTGGCTTTCTTCCTGCCGAGGGCAGGGCGAATGTGGTTTTTGATATATCCGCCGTTCAACCGAATGGTCCCAGCCTTCCGCTTCGGCTCAAGATGTTTGGTGGTGAAGGCGTCTAGCAATTCATCAACCGTTTCGGCCTTCCTGGCGGCGCCGCGCTCAGCGGCTGGGTCAGCACCCAGCTTCACCTTGGCAAGTAGCTTTTCAGCGGCTTCCCGGGCCTTCTCAGGCGACAGCGTTGCGGGGGTACCAATCACCATGCGCCGCTTGCTGACGCGCCTACCGCCTTCGCCTGGCCGATATTCGACTATCCAGGAGAGGGCGCCATTGGCTGTGGCTTTGACGCCAAAACCCGTCAGGTCGGAGTCATAGAAAATCGTTGTTTTCGTAACGGAAGGCAGGCCGGTAACGGCACGTCGTCCAAGCTTAAGGATTGGCATTGTTTCCCCCAGAGTCGCCACCGAGTAGCCACCGGGTTATGTATTGGGCGGAAACGACGGGAAAGCAACGGAAATGAGGTGGCGTTAAATATCCATGAAATTCAGTAACTTACGCAAAGAGCGGAAATCAGAGACACCAAGCGGCACCCACCGGAAAACAGTCTGCTAAGTTTTGGGTACTGCAGGTCGTTGGTTCGAATCCAGCTGCCCCGACCAGTCCGGAGTTCGGTCGGAACCGCACCAGAGAACAACGGCCATTCGGCGAGGCGCCAGAAGATCCAGGCGAGAGCGCAAGCAGCCGAGCATGGCGCGCGTTCAGTGCCGATGCCGGGAGCTGCCAAAAGCCTTCCTAAACCCTCGGCCCTCATTCTCTGCGCAACGCGACTTCGGCGCGATTTTTCAAGGCATTGGGCGGGTCGGGCGGAGCGGAAATCGTAAAACTTTGTCGAACCTTTAGGCGTCGCCCTAGACATATAGGTGTTGGGGGATTTCAGCGCCCAATGCCTAACGGACGCCGCCAAGCGATGATATTCCGCTTGCGCGGCGTTGCGCTTTTCCAACCATCAGTTCGTCGCGTACCAGCCGAACGGAAACGGCAGGAATGGCCAGGCCAGCTGATTGTCGTTGGCGGCCTTCCGCGGCTCTTGCTCCGGCGTCTTCGCGAGCGGCGCAGGCGGCGTCGATCGCAGCGCCAAGCGCAGACATGCACATTGCAAATTCATCGTGGTGGCCCCCGCCCATCAATAGTTTTCAAAAATTCGCGTCAGCCCGGAAATAACCGCGCGCCCTCAAAAAAATGACGCGCTCATTCTCAAATCGCACACAGTCTAGGAAAATCGGCGACCGCTTTCAACCGGTCTTGCCGCGCGCTCACAGGAAGTAAGGTTGATCGGTTAGGTTAAGGGCGAGCGGTTGTTGCGGCCGCCTTAGTGGCTGTTATCAGATCGGTCCGGCTCGCGATGGCTGCCTGAAACTCGTGCTCACACGACATCACAGTTCGTCGCAGCGCTCGTATCCTGTGAGTTCTGCATCATGTCTTTCGATCGCGACGTCCGAACCATCGGTCCGCAGGCGAGCTGGACCGAGATCTGGCATCTCTGGACCGTGTTCGTGCCGCGCCGCTCGATCAACGGCCAGCTGGTTTACGGCAAGGTCTGGCGCCGCCACGACGGCCGCGACTGGATCTACAAGAAGTTCACCGAGTACGACGGCGAAGTGGCGGCCTAGCAGGCCACGCCGCTTAACTCGAATGCCTCTCGCTCGCGGCCGATCCCGGCGTCTGCACACGCGGCAGCGGCAACTTGAAGTGACGCTTTGCATAAGCGACGATTTCGTTGTCGGAGGGATGATCGGCCGCCTCCACCGCGGCAATCCGCTCGGCAATATTGGGCGCGTGTGCGCGAATGTGGCTGGCAAGCTCCGTCTTCCCACTCGCCGGACCGATGATCAGGATTTCGCCAGCATCGGCGAGGACTTTGGTCACTTCGACAAGGAAAGCCTTGTCGGGTGCGGCATGGCCGCTGCCGATCGCGTTGGCCTTGTGATGAAGATGACGCGTCGCCAGCTGCGGATGCAGCGTGATTTCGTCCGAGCCGCTCAGACCGAGATGGAAGATCCGGGCCTGCGAATGGTCGATCCATACCACGGCGTGAAAATGAGAGGGCATGTGCTTGGGCCTTGTCCGAGGAGGGAGGGCGCCGACATCGCTGCGGCGGGGTGCGTCGCGGCGACATTAGGCCGACCGGCGCTGCCTTTGGTTGAGGCAGGTCAATCCGATCCCGGGCAAGCGAAACAGTCCCAGGGGACTAACCGGAGCCTGGAGAACCAGGCGTCCCCGGCTCAGCCTGCTTTTGCGGCCGCAGGCTTGGGCGACGGCGGCTTCAGCGGCTTGTCCTGCCTCTTCGACCAGGAGATGTAATAGGCCACCGTCGTCATGATCGCGATGCCGGCGACGCTGACGAAGATCTGCGCGAGCAGCGAGCCCGAGCTCATCGACAGCTCGAAATGACCGACGAAGGACAGGAACACGCCGACGCAGAACACGGCGAGCGACTGCTGGCCGCACACGATGATGGGGTCGAACCCTTTCCATTCTAGGCCCGGCCAGTCCTTCGGCACGAAGCGGATCACCAGGATCACGATCACGACGAAGTGGATGAAGCGGTAGGGCGCGAGGTTGGTCTTGTCGTTCGGGTTGAACGCCGAGAACAGCCATTCCGGGAACATGCCGCCGAGGGTCGGGAAGCGGCCAGCCATGGTCATGACCAGCGCGAACAGCATGTAACCGAGACAGAGCCACAGCGTGACCGGCGCGTTGATCAACGTCATCGAGCGCCGCGCGCCGCCCAGGGCGCACCAGGCGCCGAACACGAACAGCACCTGCCAGGCATACGGGTTGAAGTACCACTGTCCGGCCGGATAGGCGTTCAGGTTCAAACCGAAATGGCGCGCCGTCAGCCACAGCACGATGGACAGTGCCATCGTCAGGTCCGGCTTGCGCAGCATGAACCAGAGCACCGGCGGAAACAGCCCCATCAGCACGATGTAGAGTGGCAGCACGTCGAGATTGAGCGGCTTGAAGCGCAGGAACAGGCCCTGGCGCAGCGTCTCGGTGGCGTTGTCGACCAGGCCGGCGACGTTGAACTCGTTGATCATCTCGGAATCGCCGAAGCGCAGCGCCAGATAGCTGATCGAGGCGATGTAGATCACGAACAGAATGATGTGGGCGACGTAGAGCTGCCAGACCCGCTTGGTCAGCCTCGTGGCGCCGACCAGGAAGCCGCGCTCAAGCATCATCCGTGCATAGACGAAGGAGGCGGTGTAGCCGGAGATGAAGACGAACAGATCGGCGGCGTCGGAAAAGCCGTAATTGCGGGTGGTGATCCAGTTCACCACGTTGTCGGGGATATGGTCGAGGAAGATCGCCCAGTTCGCAATGCCGCGAAACAGGTCGAGCCTGAGGTCACGGCCCTTCTCGGGGAGCGTGGCATTGATGTTCAGGAAGGACATGCGACGGGAGCTTTCGGAGGGGACGGACAGGGAGAGGTCAACGAAGCAGGGTTACCGGGCGAGATCCCGGCGCGGAAGGCGGGTACGCAATTGTCACGATGCAGCATAATGATTATACCCATCGGCGAGGCATCCCGGGGGCCGGAATCACCGATCAGTTCCCAAAAGGTGTCTCTATACTATGCCCGCGGTTTCCACCAACTGCTACCGTGACGCATCGAAATCGAACGAAAAGACGAACAAGAGGCCCGGACCATCCATGACCGCACGCATTTTCAAGCCCGCCAAGAACGCGATGCAATCCGGCCGGTCGAAGACCAAGGAATGGCAGCTCGACTACGAGCCCGAGCAGCCGCGCGCGGTCGAGCCGCTGATGGGCTGGACCTCGTCCGGCGACATGAAGCAGCAGATCACGCTGCGCTTCCACAGCAAGGAAGAGGCCGTCGCCTATTGCGAGCGCAAGGGCATCGCCTACCAGGTGATCGAGCCGAAGGAATCGGTGCGCCGTCCGGTCGCCTATGCGGACAATTTCTCGTTCCGCCGCGGCGAGCCCTGGACGCATTGAAAGCGGGCCACGCGTCAAGACTCTCGTCATGCCTGGGCTTGCCGTCTTCGCTGAAGCTTCGCCGGCCCAACACCGAATGCCCGGCGAAGCCTTGGCGGAGCCGGGTCCCGGGCATCTACGTTTTTAGCCTCCGCGTGAAAGCCCGCGGCTGGCCGGGACAAGCTCAGGCAACCACGCGGGTTCTTCCCAGCGTCCTGCCCTTGGCAGCCATTCCGCTCCGTGCTTCGCTGCCGCGCATAAGACGAGCATGACGAGGTGGGCTATGGCGGGGCGTGACCAGCTCGACGGCGTCGATCTGAAGATACTCTCCGAGTTGCAGCAGGACGGGCGGGTTCGCAACAACGAGCTGGCGCTGCGCGTCGGGGTGTCCGGGCCCAACTGCGTGAGGCGGCTGAAATCGCTGTTCAGCCGCGGCGTGATCCGGGCGGTGCGCGCCGTCATAGACGAGCGGCTGCTCGGCTACGAGGTGGTGTCGTTCGTCTCGATCCAGCTCGGCAGCCAGGCCCAGCCGGTGCTGGCCGCGTTCGAGAGCTCCATCGCCGCGATCCCGCGCATCCAGCAGTGCTGGCGGATCTCGGGCGACACCGACTATCTTCTCAAATGCGTGGCGCCGAGCGTCGAGAGCATGCGCCAGCAGCTCCTGCATTTCGCCGCGATGCCGAACGTGAAGAACGTCCGCAGCTTCCCGGTGCTGGGCGTGGCGAAGGACGTACCGCTGCCGTTGCAGGAGATCGCGGCGGCAGGATAGTTCGGCGGCGACGGATCCTAAACGTGGCTCGCACAACGACATCCAAAATCCGAAGGCGCGGGAGCGATTCCCTTACCGGGATACAGGTTCGGATAAGGCGGATAAAAAGGTAAGTAACTCACCTAACTGTGACATGTGATTTGCGAAGTCCTGCAATGCGCCGAGCCGTGATTGCCGGTTCCTGGTGCCGGCCTACATGCCAGGTGTGAACCTCAGCCTGCGTCGCATGCCGAGGCCTCTTTGTGGGACCCTGAAGCAGGAAAGACAACATGACCTCGATCTCGAAGACGTTCGTCGCATCCGCTGCGACGCTGTTCGCATCTGCGTTTCTCATGATGACCGCGCCGGCTGCCCAGGCGGAAGACTACTGCATCACCAATGGCGCCCAGGTCGCGCACGGCTGCGGCTATCCGACGATGGAGGCCTGCCGGGCCGCGGCCGGCGGCATCGGCGGCTCGTGCTCGCAGAGCGGCGGCGCGAAGACGTCGACGGACGCGCTGGCCTTCCAGCCGAAGCAGACGCAGTCGCGCACCAAGCTGCGCCCGGGCGGGCAGACCAACTCGAACTGATCGAGACCGGTTTGGAAATGTTGCGGCCTCCGAGTTGGATCTCGGAAGCCGCAACAGCATGACAGCCCGCGCGTCAGCGATACCTGCCGCGAAACTCGCGCGGTGAGGCACCGGCCCAGGTGCGGAAGGCGCGGGAAAAGCTTTTCTCGTTGCGGAAGCCGGCGATCTCCGCGATCCGCTTGATCGGGCTGCGACCGCGCATCAGCTCCTGCTTGGCGAGCTCGAATTTTGCTTCTTCCTTGAGATCGCGCAGCGAGGTCGCTTCCTCGCGCAGGCGCCGATGCATCGTGCGGGTGGAGAGTGCCAGCTCGCTCGCGACATCCTCGGCTCCGAGACTGCGTCCGCGCGCATTGCGGAGCACGCGGCGAACGCGCTCGACCAGCAGCCGGTCGCGCCGATAGGGGAGCACGGTCAGCCGCAGCGCGCCCTTGAGCATGTTGTCGAGGTCCGCCGCGCTACGGGTGAGCGGCAACGACAGATAATGCTTGTCGAAGGTGATGGAAGCGCGGTCCGCATCGAAGCGGATGTTTCGGCAAAAGATGGTCGGATAGACCGAGACATGGCCGGGCTCGGGGTGCGGAAATTCCGCGGTGCGGAGCGCGATCCTGGAATCCACAGCCCAGCAGGAAAAGCCGAGGACATAGCGGAGCAGGGTGACCAGGCAGAATTCGCGCAAATGCCCGAGGTCACGCAGCTCGCGGATGGACACGACCGCGGTCTCCTCGCTGACGGCGAGATCGAGCAGCACGTCCTCGGTGAGCAGACGATGGTGCCGGCACCAGCGCTTGAGTGCGACCTCCAGCGTTGGGGCGGTGATCGAGGCGCGGCACAGCATGCCGTAGGTGCCGAAGGGCAGCCGCCGCGAGAACCAGCCGAGCGCCTCGTCATCGAGTTCGCGCATGGCATGGCCCGCCAGCGCCTCGAACTGGCCGGCCGTGACCCGCCCATCCGGAGAATTGACAAGGTCTGGCGTTACCTGACCCCGGCTCAGCGCCTCGGTCGGATCGCGGCCGTAGCGTTCGTAAGCGGCAACGACCCCGCGGACGAAGGCGGCTGGGGTCACGGCGCGGCGCGGGATTGCGGTTGCGACCTGAAAAGGCATCGGAAATCCTCTGGGAAAATCCTCGCCAAGTTTGGCGGAAAATGCAACCTTTTCGACGGCAGAAGGGCCCCGATGCCGCTAGGTTCGGTCCCCAAAAGACGGAGGAATCGCCTTGAATATCCCGAGCATCGATTTCGATCTGGGCGAAGACATCAGCATGCTGCGCGACACGCTGCGCGCCTTCGTGGAGGCGGAGATCGCCCCGCGTGCCGCCGATATCGAGAAAGCCAATCTATTCCCGGCGGACCTGTGGAAGCGCCTCGGCGACCTCGGCCTGCTCGGCATGACCGCGCCGGAGCAATATGGCGGCTCCAACATGGGCTACCTCGCCCATATCGTCGCGATGGAGGAGATTTCGCGCGGCTCGGCGGCGGTCGGGCTCTCCTACGGCGCCCATTCCAACCTCTGCGTCAACCAGATCCGCCGTAACGGCAATGATGCGCAGCGCGAGCGCTATCTGCCAAAACTGATCTCCGGCGAATATGTCGGCGCGCTCGCGATGTCCGAGCCCGGCGCCGGCTCCGACGTCGTCTCGATGAAGCTGCGCGCCGACAAGCGCGGCGACCGCTACGTGCTCAACGGTTCGAAGATGTGGATCACCAATGGCGGCGATGCCGACGTGCTGGTGGTCTACGCCAAGACCGATCCGGAAGCGGGTCCGCGCGGCATGACCGCCTTCCTGGTCGAGAAGGGGGCCAAGGGCTTCAGCCATGGCCAGCATCTCGACAAGCTCGGCATGCGCGGCTCCAACACCTATCCGCTGTTCTTCGACGAATGCGAGGTGCCGGAGGAGAACGTGCTTGGCAAGGTCGGCGAGGGCGTCAAGGTGCTGATGTCCGGGCTCGACTATGAGCGCACGGTCCTCTCCGGCGGCCCACTCGGGATCATGGCGGCCTGCATGGACGCGGTGGTGCCCTACATGCACGAGCGCAAGCAGTTCGGGCAGCCGATCGGCGACTTCCAGCTCATGCAAGGCAAGCTCGCCGACATGTACGCGACCTGGCAGGCCACGCGCGCCTATGTCTATGCAGTGGGGCGCGCCTGCGACTGCGCCGATCACGCGCGCAGCTTGCGCAAGGATGCCGCCGCTGCGATCCTCTATTCCGCCGAGAAGGCGACGTGGATGGCGGGCGAGGCGATCCAGGCGCTGGGCGGGGTCGGCTACACATCCGAATTTCCGGTCGGACGTCTCTGGCGCGATGCCAAGCTCTACGAGATCGGCGCCGGCACCTCGGAGGTCCGGCGCATGCTGATCGGGCGCGAATTGATGGCCGAGACGGCTTAAAACCTTCACGCAATTGGAATCAACATGCCGCTCCATTCCAGCATCGATACGTCTTCATCGGACTTTGCACGCAATTCCGAGGCCATGCGCACCCTCGTCGCGGATCTGCGCGAAAAGCTGAGCCAGGTCGCCGGCGGCGGCGGCGAGGTCTCGCGCAACCGACACACGTCGCGCGGCAAGATGCTGGCGCGCGAGCGCGTCGACCTCTTGGTCGATCCCGGCACCGCGTTCATGGAGCTGTCGCCGCTCGCGGCCTATGGCCTCTATGGCGGCGACGTGCATTCGGCGAGCGTCGTCACCGGGCTCGGGCGCATCGCGGGCCGCGAATGCGTGATCGTCGCCAACGACGCCACCATCAAGGGCGGCACCTATTATCCCATGACCGTGAAGAAGCATCTGCGCGCGCAGGACGTGGCGCGGCAGAACAATCTTCCCTGTGTCTACATGGTCGATTCCGGCGGCGCTTTCCTGCCGCTCCAGGACGAGATCTTTCCGGACGAGCGGCATTTCGGCCGCATCTTCTACAACCAGGCCCAGATGTCCTCGCAAGGAATCCCGCAGATTGCCATCGTGATGGGGTCCTGCACGGCCGGCGGCGCCTATGTCCCCGCGATGTCGGACGAGAGCATCATCGTGCGCAATCAAGGCACGATCTTCCTCGGTGGGCCGCCGCTGGTGAAGGCGGCGACGGGCGAAGTGGTGACCGCGGAAGAGCTCGGCGGCGCCGACGTGCATTCGCGGCAATCGGGTGTGACCGATCATTACGCCCAGAACGACGCGCACGCGATCGGCATCGCCCGCCGCATCGTCGGCACGCTGAAGCCATCCGTGCGACCGAACCTCAACATGCATCCGCCGCGCGATCCCTTGTTTGCGGCGGAGGAGATCTACGGCGTGGTGCCCGTCGACGGGCGCAAGCCGTTCGACGTGCGCGACATCATTGCGCGCGTCGTTGATGGTTCCGAGTTCGACGAATTCAAGAAGCTCTACGGCACGACGCTGGTCTGCGGCTTCGCCCACATCTGGGGTTTTCCAGTCGGCATCATCGCCAACAACGGCATCCTGTTCAGCGAGAGCTCGCTGAAGGGGGCGCATTTCATCGAGCTATGCTGCCAGCGCGGCATTCCGCTGGTGTTCCTGCAGAACATCACGGGCTTCATGGTCGGTAAGAAATACGAAGCCGGCGGCATCGCGCGGGATGGTGCCAAGCTCGTGACGGCGGTGGCGACCGCCTCGGTGCCGAAATTCACCGTCGTGATCGGCGGCTCCTACGGCGCCGGCAATTACGGCATGTGCGGCCGCGCCTACTCGCCGCGCTTCCTGTGGATGTGGCCGAACGCGCGCATCTCGGTGATGGGCGGCGAGCAGGCCTCGATGGTGCTGAGCCAGGTCCGCCGCGACAATATCGAAGCCAAGGGCGATAGCTGGTCGAAAGAAGACGAGGAGACATTCCGCAGCCCGATCCGCGCGCAATATGAGAGCCAGGGGCATCCATACTATGCGACCGCGCGGCTGTGGGACGACGGCGTGATCGACCCGGCCGATACAAGGCTGGTGCTCGGCCTCGGCCTCTCGGCGGCGTCGAATGCGCCGATCGAACCGACGAAATTCGGCCTGTTCAGGATGTGATGCGATGGACCGCTCAAAGTTCTACCGTCGTTTTCGCACTCTCCTGATCGCCAACCGCGGCGAGATCGCCTGCCGCGTGATCCGCACCGCGCGCGCCATGGGCCTGCGCACGGTCGCGGTCTATTCCGAGGCGGACCGCGGTGCGATGCATGTCGCGCTCGCCGACGAGGCCGTGCTGCTCGGGCCCGCACGCGCCCGCGACAGCTACCTCAATGCCGAACGGCTGATCGAGGCCGCGCGCAAGACCGGAGCGGAGGCGATCCATCCCGGCTACGGCTTCCTGTCGGAGAATGCCGAGTTTGCGCAGGCATGTTTCGACGCGGGTCTGGTCTTCGTCGGCCCGACTGCCGCGATGATGACGGCGATGGGCTCGAAGTCCGGCTCCAAGGCGCTAATGGAGAAGGCCGGCGTACCACTGGTGCCCGGCTATCACGGCGAGGCCCAGGACGATGCGACGTTGGCGAAGGCGGCCGAGAAGGTCGGCTTTCCCATCCTGGTGAAGGCGTCCGCAGGCGGCGGCGGACGTGGCATGCGCATCGTTCGCTCCGCGGACGAGCTCGCGCCTGCGATCGTTAGCGCCAAGCGGGAAGCAAAAGCGGCGTTCGGCGACGACCGCATGCTGATCGAAAAATACGTCGACAATCCCCGGCATATCGAGGTGCAGATCATCGGCGATAGCCATGGCAATCTGCTGTCGCTGTTCGAGCGCGAATGCACGCTGCAGCGCCGCCATCAGAAGGTGATCGAGGAGGCGCCGTCGCCGACGCTCAATCCTGCCCAGCGCGAGACAGTCTGCGCAGCCGCGCGAAAAGCGGCCGGTGCGGTGAGCTATGTCGGCGCCGGCACCATCGAGTTCGTCTCCGACGGCAAGGACGTGTTCTTCATCGAGATGAACACCCGCCTTCAGGTCGAGCATCCCGTGACCGAGCTGATCACAGGGATCGACCTGGTCGAGTGGCAGCTCCGCGTTGCCTTTGGCGAGGCGCTGCCGCTCAAACAAGATGAGATCAAGCTCAACGGCCATGCTGTCGAGGCTCGGGTCTACGCGGAGAACCCGACCAAGAACTTCATGCCATCGGTTGGAAAAATTTCGACTTGGCGCCTGCCGGCGGGAACCGGGGGATTGCGCATCGACTCCGGCTATCGCGAGGGCGATACGGTCTCGCCGTACTACGATGCGATGCTGGCAAAGATGATCGCCTGGGCGCCGACGCGGGATGTCGCGATCGAGCGGCTGAACCGCGGGCTGGAAGAGTCCGACGTTCGCGGCATCGTCACCAACATCCCGTTCCTGTCGGCGCTGATGACGCATCCGAAGGTGAGGGCGAACGCGATCCATACCGGCTTCATCGAACGAGAGCTGGCGGTCCTGACGCAGGCGCCGCCGACGCCAGGCGAGCTCGAGCTGTGTGCCGCGGTGGCTGCGATCGTCAATGATGAGCGGCAGGCCGCGCAAGGCGAGGCGAGCTCGCCCTGGCAGACCTTTGGCTGGATGCCGGTCGGCCGCCGCCAGCGCAACTTTGCCTTTCGCGTTGGCCACGGGCCGGAGCAGAAGGTTGTGCTGAACTACGGCAGCGGCCCGTCCACACTGGTGATCGGCGAACGCGAGTTGGCGTGCACGATCGCGGCGAAGGGCGGCGGCTTCGACCTGACCCTCGACGGCGTCAAATCGTCGGTCGCGGCCGTGATCGATCGCCATGAGCTGTATTTGCGCACGCGCAACGGCCGCTTCGATCTGCACTGGGTCGATCCGTTCGGCGGCGAGATGGAGGAGCAGGCCGGCGCAGACAAGATCGCGGCGCCGTTGCCGGGCACCGTCGTCGCCGTGCTGGCGGAGGAGGGTGCCAACCTCGAGAAGGGCGCGCCGATCCTCACCCTGGAAGTGATGAAGATGGAGCAGACGCTGCGGGCGCCCTATGCCGGCGTGCTGAAGTCCATCAAGTGCAAGGTCGGCGACATCGTCCAGGAGGGCGTCGAGCTCGCCGTGGTCGAGCCTTCCGGAGAATGAGATGAGCGATCAGGTCCGCATCATCGAAATGGGGCCGCGCGACGGCTTGCAGAACGAGAAGACGGCGGTCAGCGTCGAGGCCCGCATCGCCTTCATCGAGGCGCTGGTTGCCGCCGGCCTCAATACAGTCGAGGTCGGCGCCTTCGTCTCGCCCAAGGCGATCCCGCAGATGGCGAGCTCGGAGGCTGTGCTGCGCGGCGTCAGCCACCTGACTGGCGCCGAATTCCACGTGCTGGTGCCGAACGAGAAGGGCTATGACGCCGCGCGCGCCGCGGGCGCGAAGGTGGTCTCCGTGTTCGCCGCGGCCTCCGAGGGCTTTTCGCGGGCCAACATCAATTGCACGGTCGCCGAATCCATCGAGCGGTTTAGGCCCGTGCTGGCGCGCGCCAACGCCGATGGTGTCAAGGTCCGCGGCTATATCTCTTGCGTGCTGGGCTGTCCGTTCGACGGCGAGATCAAGCCGAAGGCGGTGGCCGATCTCGCCACCACGCTGTGGGAGCTCGGCTGCTACGAGATCTCGCTCGGCGACACCATCGGCGTCGGCACGCCGGCCAAAGCCAAGGAGATGCTGCGCGCGGTCAGCGCCAATATCCCGCCTGCGAAGCTCGCGATGCATTTTCACGACACCTACGGCCAGGCGCTCGCCAACCTCTATGCGGGGATGGAGGAGGGCGTCCGCGTCATCGACGCCGCCGCCGGCGGCCTCGGCGGTTGTCCGTACGCGCCGGGCGCGACCGGCAATGTCGCGACCGAAGATGTCGTCTACATGCTCGAGGGCATGGGCGTCAGGACGGGCGTCGATATGGACCGGTTGCTGGGGGCGACGAACGAGATGAGCGCAGTGCTGGGCAAGCCGCCGGTGAGCCGCGTGGCGTCCGCGCTGAACGCGAAGAAAAGGCGCGCCCGTTCCTAGTTCTCCGTCATTGCGAGCGCAGCGAAGCAATCCAGAGTCCCTCCGCGGGAAAAGTCTGGATTGCTTCGTCGCAAGGGCTCCTCGCAATGACAGCAGAGAGAGCTCTTGCAGGATCAGGCTGCCTTCAGCCCGACATCGGGCAGGCGCGGCCGGCTCTTGAGCGCCTTCACCATCATGGCCTCGACCTCGGCCTTCTCCTGCGGCAGCAGCGCGAGGCGGGGCGGGCGCGTCAGCGCGGTGCCGCGGCCCATGATGTGCTCGCACAGCTTGATGCACTGGACGAGGTCCGGGCGCGCATCGAGATGCAAGAGCGGCATGAACCATTCGTAGAGCGGCATCGCCTCGGCAAAGCGCCCCGCCTTGGCCAGGCGAAACAGCGTCTCGCCCTCGCGCGGGAAGGCGTTGGACATGCCGGAGACCCACCCCACGGCGCCCATGGCGATGCTCTCGACGATGACGTCGTCGAGGCCGGCGAACAGCACGAAACGATCGCCGACCATGTTCCTGGTGTCGATGAAGCGCCGAGTATCTCCGGAGGAATCCTTGAAGCAGACGACGGTCTCGACGTCCGCGAGCGTGGCCAGGATGTCGGGCGTGACGTCGTTCTTGTAGATCGGCGGGTTGTTGTAGAGCATCACCGGCAGGTCCGTCGCGGTGGCGACGGCGCGGAAATGCGCGGCGGTCTCGTGCGGCTTGGACGAATAGACCAGGGCCGGCATCACCATCACGCCGTCGATGCCGACGCGCGCGGCCTCCTTCGCGGTTTCGACCGCGAAGGCCGTGGTGAATTCGGCGATGCCGCACAATACGGGGACGCGGCCGGCCGCGACGGACTTCGCGGTCTCCATGATCGCGACCTTCTCCTTGCGCTCCAGCGAGGTGTTCTCGCCGACCGAGCCGCAGACGATCAGGCCCGAGACGCCGTCACGGATCAGCCCGTCCATCACCTTCGCGGTCGCGGCGATGTCGAGCGAGAGATCGTCGTGGAATTGCGTGGTGACGGCCGGGAAGACGCCTTCCCAGGAAACGCGGCGGCTCATGGTTTGACTCCGAGTGGATTTTGCCGGCGGGAGGCTGGATCCGCCGGGTGTTTTGAAGGGGATGGCGGGTGGGATCAGAGCGTGGCGCCGACCTTGCGCAGCTCGGCGAGGACAGGTGCCTTGGGCAGCCAGATCTTGTCGAACTCGGCAATGACAGCTTCGGTATCGCCGGCTGGCACCTGGCGGATCGGGATCGGGGCGTTGCGGAAATTCTCGATCAGGGTGGGCTCGTTGGAGGCCAACTCGTCGATCTGCGCATCCAGCGTCGACTTGACGGTCTTGGCGATCAGCTCGCGGTCGGCGGCGGGGAGCGACTGCCAGACCCGGCCCGACACCACTGCGGCCATCGGCATGAAGACGGCGTTCATCTGCAGGATCACCTTCGATACCTTGTCGAAGCGCTGGTTCCAGGAGAATTCGAGGTCGGCTTCGAGGCCGTCGACCTGGCCGTTGGCCATCGCGTCGAACACCTGCGGCGTCGGAATCGGCGTCGGGGCTGCACCCAGCGATGAGTAGAAATCGCGATAGACCGGCGTCGGATTGATCCGCAGCTTCATGCCCTTGATGTCGGCGAGCGAAGTCAGATCCTTGGAGGAGAATACCGCCCGCATCCCGGTGATGCCCCAGCCCAGCCCGATCGTCCCGGTCTCCTGCGGCAGCACCTCGAACAGCTTGACCGCCGCCGGATGCCGCACGAATTTCGCGACCGCAGGGGTCGAGCGGACGATGTAGGGCGCGTTGATCGCAGCGATGTGCGGCACGCGCGAGCCGAGCTCGGCGGCCTGGATGAAGCCCATGTCGAGCGCGCCGGACTGCAATTGCTGCATCATCGCGGGCTCGTTGCCGAGTTGGCCGGAGTGGAACACGGTGAGGGTCAGGCGGCCGTTGGTAGCGGCTTTGAGGTCTTCGCCAAATTTGAGTGCGGCCTTGTTCCAGGAATGGCCGTTCGGCGTGATGAGGCCGAGGCGGAATTCCTTGGACTGGGCGAGCGCCAGCGACGGCGCGAACACCGATGCGGCGGCGCTGGCTGCGAGAAAGCGGCGGCGTGAAAGCGGCATGGTCGGGCTTCCTTTTTGACGGGCCTATTTGATGAGGATCAGCGAGAGCGACGGATAGAGCGAGAGCAGCACCAGCAGGACGCAGGAGATGACGAAGAAGGGCAGGGTCACCATGAACATCTTGCCGGGCTTGGCGCCGGTGACGGCGGCCGCGACGAAGAAGCAGAGCCCGACCGGCGGGGACAACAGGCCGAGAACCAGGTTGATCACCACCACGACGCCGAAATGCCTGGGATCGATGTGATAGACGTCGGTTGCGACCGGCAGCAGGATCGGCACCGTCATGATCAGGCCGGGAATGCCGTCGATCACTGTGCCGATCACCAGCAGGATGACGTTGCAGATCAGCATGAAGCTGATCGGGTCCTTGGCGGCCGTCTGGATCCAGGCGGCGGTTTCCTGCGGCACCTTGCCGAAGATCAGCACCCAGGAGAACACCGCCGCGGCGGCCACCAGGAACAGCACGATCGCCGCATAGATCGCGCTACGCAGCATCATCTGCGGCAGCTGCGAGAATTCGAACTCCCTGGTCCAGAACTTTCCGACCAGGGCTGCGGCAACGGCGCCGACGGCGGCGGATTCCGTCGCGTTGGCGAGACCGCCGAGGATGGTGCCGACGATGACGATCGGGATCAGCAGGGTGGGCGAAGTCCGCAGGATCGTCGCCACGCGCTGCCGCGGCGTCTGATAGTCGGCGCGTGGATAGCTGTAGATGTATCCCATCAGGGCGATGACGACGCAGAACATCACGGTGAGGATCACACCCGGCACGATGCCGGCGATCAACATGTCGCTGACTGAGACCTGCGCGAGCACGCTGTAGACCACGAACATCACCGATGGCGGAATGATCGGGCCGAGCATGCCGCCATAGGCGGTCAGCCCCGCCGCAAACGTCTTGTCGTAGCCCTTCTTCTCCATCTCCGGCACCATGATCTGGGCCATGATCGCGACCTGTGCGGTCGCCGATCCCAGGATTGAGGAGATGAACATGTTGGCGAGGATGTTGACGTAGGCGAGCCCGCCTTTAAGCGAGCCGACGAAGGCCATCGCCATATCGACGATGCGCCGCGTGATGCCGCCGCCGTTCATGATCTCGCCGATCAGGATGAAGAGCGGAATGGCGATCAGGCCATAGCTGTCGACGCCGCCGAACAGCTGGAGCGGATAGGACTGGAACAGCACGGGATTGCCTGACGCCGCGATGTAGACCAGGCCGGCGAGACACAGACAGAGGCCGATCGGCACGCCGACCAGCATGATCGCGAGGAAGGCTGCCGACGTGATCATCAGTTGACCCCGTCGAGTTCGGAGAGCGCAAAGCCCTTCGGTTGCGTGCGCGGAACCAGCTCGAGGTCTTCCAGCAAATTGGCGAGGCCATGCACGGTCATCGACACCGCGAAGATCGGCAGCGTCAGATAGAGCACCCAGGTCGGCCAGTTCAGCGTCTGGGTGTGCTCCGTGTAGAGGAAATTGAAGGTCTGGGCCGCCAGCTTGCGCCCGTCGAAACCGGCGCGGGCAAGGCCGATAGGGTCCATCCAGAGCACACAGGTAACGATCAGGGCGAGGCCGAACACGACGACGAGGCCCGTCGAGATCGCCTTCGCGATCTTCCGGATGCGGGGCGAAAGACGTTCCGTCAGCATCGTCACCGCGAAATCGAGCCGCAGCCGCGTCATCGCGGAGGCGCCAATGAAGGTCAGCCAGACCACGCAATAGACCGCGGATTCGTCGATCCAGTAGATCGGAAAATGCGAGTAGCGGGTGACGACGTTGACCAGGATCAGGCCGGTGAGCAGGTACATCAGGCCCATCAATGCGATGCGCTCGACAGCGAGCAGGGCGCTGGAAGCGCGGACGATCATGCGTCGAACGCTGAACGCGCGCGTGGCCGGCATCGTCTGCTCGATCATGAAGAGGCCCCATTGCCCGCAAGATTTGTCGTGCGATGGCCGAATGTATAATTTATACATTTTGGCTGTCAAATGGAATTGCGGGCTGCCTCGAAGGCGTGCACGACCTTTTCGCGGGGGACGGGATGACATCAACATGCAAGACAGGGACCGTTCCGGCCGGCCGAGTCGGGAACGGACGGAAGATCGGATGAAAGCGCCTCTGAAGCATCGCACCCTGTCGGCTGCGATCGTCGACCAGCTCCGACAGGCAATCCTCGACGGGACCTATCCGGCCGGATCGCAACTGCGCCAGGATGCGCTTGGCGAGGCCTATGGCGTCAGCCGTATCCCCGTGCGCGAGGCGCTGTTTCAGCTCGAAGCGGAGGGCCTGGTGCGGATCGTTCCGCAGAAGGGCGCCATCGTCTCCGAGCTGTCACTGGACGAGATCAACGACGTCTTCGACCTGCGCCGGATCCTGGAGCCGCGGCTGCTGGCGCACTCGGCCCCCCAATTCACCGTGGAGGATTTCGCGGGGCTCGACGACATCCACAAGAGCTTCGAGAAGGCGATCAAGGCCCGCAACGTCAGCGAATGGGGGCAGCTCAACGCCGACTTCCACATGGCGTTGTATGTCCATGCCCCCCAGCCCCGCACCCGGGCGATCGTGCTGTCACTGCTCCAGACCAGCGACCGCTATACGCGTCTCCAGCTCTCCAACACCAAGGCGATGGGGACCGCCGAGAAGGAGCACGCCTATCTGATCGCGCTCTGCCGCACGCAAAAGATCGAGGAGGCCTGCCGGTTTTTGGAGCGGCACATCGAAGCCGTGCGCAAGGATCTGTTGCAGGTGGTGGCGATCGCACCGCGGTCGCGGCGGAAAGAGAAATCGTAGGGTGGGTTAGCGAAGCGTAACCCACCTCTTTCTGACCGCATTGACGAGAAGAGGTGGATTACGCCTTCGGCTAATCCACCCTACGGGAGTTTTACCTGCTCCCGTCCGGGCCCATCACCAGATCCGGCAGCGCGGTCGAGATCCCCGGCACGAAGCACAGCAGCAGCACCGCGACCATCATCAGCAGCACGAACGGCAGCGTGCCCCAGATCACTTCGCGCAAGGGAATGTCGGGCGCGACGTTGCGGATGACGAAGATGTTGAGGCCGACGGGTGGATGGATCAGCCCCATCTCCATCACGATAGTCATGACGACGCCGAACCAGATGATGTCGAAGTTCGCCGCGCGAAGCGGCGGCAGGATGATCGGCGCGGTCATGAGAATAATCGAGACCGGCGGCAGGAAGAAGCCGAGCACGACGACCATGACGAGGATCGCGAACAAGAGGCCCCAGCGCGGCAGATGCATCGCGACGACGGATTCGGCCGCCGATTGCGAGATGTGCAGATAGCTCATCACGTAGGAGTAGAGCAGCGACATGCCGATGATCATCATCAGCATCGTCGATTCCCGGATCGTCGATTTCAGGATCGGGGCGAGGTCGCTCGGCCGCCACACGCTGTAGATCGCCGCAATCAATGCCAGCGCCAAGAGGCCGCCGAGGCCGGCGGTCTCCGACGGCGTGGCGTAGCCGCCATAGAGCGCGATCATGACGCCGGTGAGCAGCAGCACGAAGGGGATCACGCGCGGCAGCACGCTGAAGCGTTCCGCGAGCGTGTACTCGTCGCGGGCGAGGATCGCCGCTTCCGGGCCGCCGTTCTTGTAGATCGCTTCGGCCGCGGCATATTCCTGGCGGAAGCGGATCACGGCGTAGATGCCGAACAACGAGACCAGCAGCAGGCCGGGTCCAATGCCGGCGAGGAACAGCCGTCCCAGCGATTTTTCGGCGGCGACAGCAAACAGGATCATGGTGATCGACGGCGGCAGCAGGATGCCGAGCGTGCCGCCGGCGGCGATGATGCCGGCGGCAAAACCGCCGGAATAGCCGCGCTTGCGCATCTCGGGGATTCCGGCCGAGCCGATTGCCGAGCAGGTTGCGGGCGAGGAGCCCGCCATCGCCGCAAACAGCGCGCAGGCGAACACGTTGGCGACGCCGAGGCCGCCGGGGACGCGGTGCAGCCAGGCGTGCAGAGCCGAGTAGAGATCCTGGCCCGCGCGCGACTTGCCGATCGCGGCGCCCTTCAGGATGAAGAGCGGGATCGAAAGCAGCGTGATCGAGGCCATTTCCTCGTAGACGTTCTGCGTCACCGTATCGAGAGAGGCGGCGGGCATGTAGATGCCCATGAACACGACCGCGACCGCGCCGAGCGCGAACGCAATCGGCATGCCCGAAAACATCACGACCAGCGTCGCGATCCCGTACGCGAGGCCGATACCGAAAACGCTCATGAACGCCTGGCTCCAGCGAAAGGCAGCGCAAGCTGCACGAGGATCTGGACGCAGAGCAGGCTCATGCCGAACGCCATCAGCGAATAGGGGATCGCCAGCGGCGGCGACCACATCGAGTTCGAGACCTGGCCGTCGACATAGGCTTCATGCGCCAGCGTCCAGGACTTCCAGGCGAAGAAAGCGCAGAACAGAAGCGTCACGGCATCGACCAGCCAGAGCCTGATCCGGTTCGCCAGCGGCGAGAGCAGGCCGACGAAGGCCTCGATGCCGATGTGACCGCGGTTCTGCTGCACGTAGGCGGCGGTCATGAAGGTGGCGCCGACCAGCAGGAACACCGCCGCCTCGTCCTGCCAATAATTGGCGGCCTTGAACAAAGCGCGGCTGAGCACGCTGTAGCTCAGGATGGCGCAGGCTGCGATCAGCGCGATCGCGGCGAACACGACGATGATGCTGTTGAGGATGGCGAGACCGCGATCGATCGCCGCCGCAAGGCCGGTCCTTGCGGCAGCGTTGGCCTGGTCGTCACGATCCGGAAGCGGACCGTGGCTCATGCGGCGACGTCGGTCGCGAGCTTGAGCAGATTGGCCGAGGTCGCGGTCTTGGCGCCGTAGTCCTTCCATGCGGTGTCGCGGGCGATGTCACGCCACTTGCCGACGGTTGCGGCATCGAGCGCCGAGACCTTGGCGCCGGCCTTCTCGTAGACCTTGGCGACCTCGACGTCGTCGTCCTGCGCGCCCTTGCGGCCGAAGGCTTCGAGCTCGGTGCCAACTGCGAGCAGGACGTCCTGCTGGTTCTTCGGCAGCTTGTCGAAGATCGCCTTCGACATCATAAGCGGCTCGAGCATGAACCAGTAGGACGCGCCTGCGCCCGAGGTCAGCGATTTCGCGACCTCTTCGAGGCGGAAGGAGATCAGGCTGGTCGAGGAGGTGATGCCGGCATCGCAGGCACCCGTCTGCATCGCTGCGTAGATTTCGTTCGAGGGCACCGACAGCACGGATGCGCCGGCAGTCTGCAGCACCATGTCCATCTCGCGCGAGCCGCCGCGCACTTTGAGACCCTTGGCATCTTCGGGGGCCACGATCGGCTTGGAGCGGCTGGCGACGCCGCCGGCCTGCCACACCCAGCTGAGCAGGATGATGCCCTTGTCGGCGAGGAAGTCGGTCAACGCCTTGCCGACCGGCTCCTTCTTCCAGCGCATGCCCTGGTCGTAGGTGGTGACGAGGCCCGGCATCAGGCCGATATTGGTTTCCGGCAATTCGCCGCCGGCATAGGGCATCGGATAGAGGCTGATGTCGAGTGCGCCCTTGCGCATCGCGGAGAACTGCGCGTTGGTCTTGATCAGCGAGGAGTTCGGATAGATCTCGGCGGCGATGTCGCCGTTGCTGCGCTTACCGACTTCGGCGGCGAACATGCGGCAGAGCCGGTCGCGGAAATCGCCCTTGTCGACGGTGCCGCCCGGGAACTGATGCGAGATCTTCAGCGTGGTCGCGGCATGCGCGGTGCCGGTGCCGAAACGGAGAATGGCGGGTGCGGCGACGGCAGTCGCGATCAGGTGGCGGCGCGTGAGCATGGTGTGATTCCCTTGGGCGGTTTTTTGAACGGTTCTTTGGAGGGTTCTTGTTTGCCGTGATTTTGGGTTGGTCTTTGAGACCGTGCTGAGGCCTATCCTAGCCGGTCTTTCAGACAATGTTCTCTAGTCTGATAGTTCGAGACCGAATGCCGCGGCAAGAGGCGGCTATGTTGCGTTGCACACGCCCGATCTCCTGCATCCGCCGAACGAAGGAAGGCGGCGGGCGCGCAGAAATTTATCAGCGGCCGCGTAACAACGCCCCGTGGCAATCCGTCGAGATCAGATAGCGGCGTCCGTCGCTGACAAACATCCATCTCGAAGGGAAGACCAGTCATGACCATTCGTACCCGCATCGCGCTCGGCGTTTCGGCGGCCGTTCTCTCGCTCGGCCTCGCGCTGTCGCCGGCCGCTTTTGCCCAGGACAAGATGGGCAAGGATGACGGCATGATGAAAAAGGACACGATGTCCAAGGACGGCATGAAGAAGGACACCATGTCCAAGGACGACGGCATGAAGAAGGACACGATGTCGAAGGACGGGATGAAGAAAGACGACGGGATGATGAAGAAGCACTGATCTTCCATCGTCGAGGAGGCGCTTGCGACAGACAGACGCGCGCCAAAAATCCGGGGGCGGTCACGTATGACCGCCCCCCAGAGTGTCGTTTCAGTCCAAATTCAATTGAACGTGACTTGCGAGCGTTAGACTTGCGAACGTTACTTGCGCTTCGCCTTGCGGGCGGCGTAGCGAGCGTCTCGCTTGGCCTTTTGCTCGGCCTCGGCTTCGGCCGCCTTCGCGACGGCTTCTTCGGCTTCGCGGGCGATCCGCGCGGACTCGAGCGCGGCAGCCTCCTCTTGAAGGCGCTTCTGCTCGGCCTTTTCAGTCTCTCGCGCAGCCTTTGCCTCGGCGCGCTTGGCCGCAAGGGCCTCGCGCTCCGCACGCTTCGCCACAACCGCCGGATCATCCGGCCCTGGCTGCGACTTGAATTTGTTCAAAAGGTTCTTGCGTGCTTCCTGTGCCGCCTTTTGTCGGTCGGAGAAGCCTGGTTCCCTAAATCCACTCATCGGCGAACCTTGTCATCCTCGCTTTCGATCCTACATCACTGCCTGTTGGTACGTCGGCTGGGCATAGCGGGCGCCGCGCGACGCAGATGCGTGTACATCGGCGCGCGCCGTGATGCCACCTATAATCGAAGCCGATCAGGTAGACGAAAATCGCCGCCCCCGACGATCTCTCGTAGCCCCGAAAAACTGCCGAATTGTGATGTCCCTCATACGGGGGCACCAGGGCGGTGCCTAGCGTCCCGCCCGGTATGAGACGCGGAGCACGGGTATGACGATCTCAAGACTAAGCGTGAAGGCGCTCGCAATCGCCGTCACGGTGGCAGCCCTGGCCGGTGCCACGCTGCTCCTCGCCCGGCCGCAGCCGATCGAAAGTGCCGTCCTGGGCGCAGATTGGGAATGCACCCAGACCGCGTTCGTGCTCACGACCTGCGCACCGCGGGTCCAGCAGGCGATCCCGGCGGTCGAAACCTCGCGCAAGGAAGCGATCCGGCCCACCCGAGGCTAACCGGGAGAAGCTTGGGCGAGATGTGACGCCACGCCGCAGAGGTGATAAAGCCCGCTCGCCCCCGTGATCGGCCAGCCATGTCAAAGTCCGAAGCAAAGTCCGAACGTAAGCCCGAACCGGGCGCGAAGCCCAAATCCCCTCCAAAACCTCAATCCGGTGACAACCGCCGCGGCGCCATTGCGGGCTTGATCATCGCGATCGTGATCCTCGGCGTCGGCTGGTGGCTCGCCCGCGATCTCACCTCGGCCAGCAAGATGCAGGACTGCCTGATGTCCGGGCGAAGCAACTGCAACGTGATCGAGCCGGCCCGCTAGAAGCACTCCAGCGCGGCCCGCGCGGACGAAAAAATCTCGTGATCTTAATCATTTGTAACGGGACTTGGGCGACCAAAGCAGGTCAGTCATGTCAGCCGGCATCAGCTCAGCGCGAGCCGAATCGTCTATCGCGCCAGGCATCACGGCCATTGACCGCAATCGAGAGAGTAGGGGGCAAGCACGCATGAGTGCGTCCAGTCGCATCAAGATCATCATTCCCTTGGTTTCGGCGATGTCGATGCTCGCCGTCCCGGCGCAGGCTCAGGAGGCCAGGCCGCCGAGAGACGCCGCCCAGCCATCGGCCGGACCGGGCGCCAGTGCTCCGCAGAACATGCGCAAGGGTCCGCCGCCGCAGCAGGCCGCCCGGCCCGCGCCACAGCCCGGCGGCCAGCCTCACGCCGGCGGTCCTGGACATGCAGGTCCGGGTCCAGGTCCTGCGCCGCGCAATGCCGGCGGTCCACCGCCCGGACGCAATTACGCCAGGGGGCCCGCACCGGCGCGCGATTGGGGCGGACACAGCTATCGCGGCCATCTCGCCTGGGATGGCGGACGCTGGCGCCACGAAGTCCACAACGGCCGCTCCGGCTGGTGGTGGGATGTCGGCGGCGCGCGGTATTATTATCCGCAGCGGATGGCCGGCCCGCCGGCCTACATCTCGGAGGACTATTACGACGACGTGCCGGTGGCCTACGCCCCGCCGCCGGTCGCCTATGAACCGCCGCCGCCACCGCCACCGGCTGATCCCGGCGCGAGCGCGCTTGGCGGCGCCATCGTCGGCGGCCTGCTGGGCGGCCTGATCTCGGGCAACGCCTCAGGTGCGGCCGCAGGCGCCGTGATCGGCGGTGCCACCGGCGCGATCGCCGGCGCGACGGCTGCTTCGCGTCCTGGCTACTATCTGGCCCAGGGCAACTGCTACTACCGCTATCCGAGCGGCCAATATGTGCAGGCCGACCCTCGCGCGTGTTACTGAGCACTCCAGGCAAGACCTGATGCGAAGAGGCGGATGAAAAGTCCGCCTCTTTTCGTTTGTGGCGTGGCCGCGCGCGTCAGGACACCAGCCAGCTGAAGAACGCGATCGCGGCCCAGACCAGGCCTGCGATCCAGGCCAGCATCACGATACCGATGGTCGCAAGATATGCGATGCCGAGCGGATCGGATCTTTCGCGTCGCGTCGGGACGGCAATTTCGGCTGCGGCTTCTTGTGTCATGACGGGACCACCTCCCATGCCTTCTCGCTCTCCTGAGAGCGCTGAGGACTGTTTAGCGGAGGCGCCGGGCGCCGGCTGTGACGCACTTCACAGATCGGTGCGCATCAAGGCCAGACAGACGTGTGAACTGGATCGAGTCGCAAACGCCGAGAACGGCATTAACCCCGCAATCATACGGACGAAATTGCCACGCGCTTGTCCAGATCGTCCGGCTAGAATTGGCTTCATGTGTACCAAGTACGATCCACAGCACGAAGCCGAGGCGGCGATGAAGCGCGCCGTCGCGGCCGAAGGCCCCGACCGGCAACGTCTCATCGAGCTGGCTCTGGCCTGGCATCAACTCGCCCGCGACCGGCGCGAAGAGCGGACGGACTGAGCCCACGTTCTTGCGACAATACCCGTATTCACAGAAAAACCCCGTGCTCGGGGGGACAAGCACGGGGTTCTCGAGAGCCGATCGGGGCTGGCAAATCGGCACCACTCGGTAGCGAACGCGCCGACCGGAGGTTCGTTCCGCGCCTCCTCAATCCTTTTCGCGCGAGATCATGAAGGCCGGCCGGGGAGGCGCATCTTGCCGATGGAACGTCGGTTCCTCGCCGACGTTGAGCCGCTATGAACGATCCCGAGTTGCGCGCAGAGTCCTTCGAGATTGCCTGGAAATATCTCGACCAATCCGGCCTGCTTACTGGCGAGCGCAGGGACGCGGCCCGGTTCATCCTGAACAGGATCGACCGCATGATGCGGGGTGGCGAACGCCGACGGTTGCTGCTGTCCAACGCCGCGATCGACGCCTACCGCTTGCGGCCCGTACTCGTGACGCTCGACGCCTGACGAGAGTCGCAGAAACGCGACGTTAAGACTTGTTCGGACGACGATTTTCCGATCGCGATTCGTTTCGCGGAACGAAGCGGAGCAGGACCGTGAACAAACAAAAAGCCTCCGGGGAAATTTGCTGACTCAGGCTGCTTCCGACTTCGGCACCGCGTCGGCATTGACCGAAAGCTTGACGATATCGCCTTCGACGGCACCCACATATTTCGTGTCGATGTAATGATGATGGTCCTTGTGACCTTCCGGGCTGTCCTTCCGCGTCAGCTTGATGCGGTTTCCCTCGACGCGGTCGACGGTGCCGACAGGCGCGCCGTCCTTGCCGATGATCTTCATATGCTCTCTGATCTCGCTCATGATGTTCTCCTTGTGAAGTGTCAACGGCGAGGACCGGTCTTCGTTGCAAGGACGAGCGGGGTCGACTGTCTGGAGCCAATGCGTTCGCCGAGCGTTGAAAGGCAACCGCAATTGCCAGGACCGTTATCAATATCCGCATGGAGACCTCCGAGGCCTATCTCGAACGAAAGCACAGGGAAATCGGGCTGCTGAACGATTGCCTGAGGAGCCCGCTGCATTTGGCTCGGCCGCAATCGGTAGACGAGGTCGTGGACTGCAAATTTCGGCTCGCCGCCGCGCTGCGCGCGGAGCATGCGCTGCAGGACTGGAAGGCGACGGAGACCGCCTGGTCGCACGCGGCGTCTCCCACCAGCGGTCCGTTCGTGTTCAGCTACGATTATCAGCGCGCGGACCTCAAGGTCCGCGGTCCCTCGTTCTATGAACTCGAGCGCGGCTGCCGGAGCGAGGCGATCTATACCGCATCCGGCATGGCCGCGATCTCCGCGCTGCTGCTCGCGTCCGCACGAATCACCGGCAAGGCGGACATCGTGGTGCTGCCGGGCACATACGGCGAGACATTGGAGCTGATCGAGAGCCTCGTCCCTCATTTGCGACTTGTCACCGCCAGACTGCCGCTGGCCGAAGCGTTCGCTGCGGCAGCCTCGTTACGCCTTCTCCTGCTGGATTCATGCGCCCCTGCCGGGGCGTTCGAAGCGGCTCTGCGTTGCGACGGCTCGGGGCTCGATCTGTTGATTTTCGACACGACATGTTTCGCCGGCAGATCGGGGCGCATCCGGCGCGTCCTGAGATGGGCCGCGCGATGGGACATTCCCGTCGTGTTGGTGCGAAGCCACAACAAGCTGGATTCGCTCGGGGTGGAATACGGCCGGCTCGGCTCTGCCGTGTTCGTGCATTGGAGCCGGAAGGACCTCAAGGCAGGCCAGCTGCTGTCCGAAAGCCTGGCGGCGGAAACTCGCAATGCCGTCCGGCTTCTCGGCGGCGCGGCGTTACCGGCGCACTTCCCGCCATTCGTGGGCTCAGCGGCCTATTGGGCCTTGACGAAAAGGCGCGTCGCGGCGATCCTGCGCAACGGTCGCCACACGGCGCGATATTTCGCCTCCGAGCTCGCTTCGCTCTCGGCCGAGCTGCATTTCACCCACGGCCTCTATGTCACGCTTCGCGGCAGGCGCGCCCTCGATGAGGCAACCGCGCGCCAGGCGGCCGAGGACATGAGCCGCGACCTCAGCGGCAAAGGCTTCCCCATTCGCCACGCCGGCAGTTTTGGTTTCGATTTCGCGGCGACCGAGTGGTTTCACGACGCGACCAATGATCGGTACAGCGTCCGGGTCGCGGTGCCGGATTTGCCCACCGCGTTGTGGAAGGATCTCGCGGCGGCGATTGCCGGGTGGTGGGCGCGACATCAGGGCGAGACTGAAGGGTGAGTACGGTGCAAGGCCATGACAGAGCGACCGAACGCGTTTCCTTACAGGGAATGTACGTGGCATGTTTCAGACGAACAGTCTCAGCAATGGCTTGCGGTGCTTGAAAAGACGGGTGCAGCCAACGTCCGCGCGCGCCTAGCCCAGACCGACGCGGCATCCGCAGGAGCGATTGCGATCGGAACCGCGCCCATCATGACGATCGGGTTCGCCCAGGAATGGCTGAACTGGAAAGATAATCAAAAATCCGAGGCGGATATCGAACGGCACGAGCGGCAGATCTGGTGGACTCGGACCGCGGCAATCGCCGCATCGATCGCCGCCTTGAGCGCACTGTTAGGCTGGATTTGGACGATCTTCATCCGGGGGAATAATGGCCTTTAACAAACATGATTGTTACGTTGCACATACATCCGCGAGACGAGAGCAGCGACAAACTGCGCTGTTTCAATCGATCGCCAGGCATTCTTCCACGGCAGGCTTCTGGTGGCCGCGACGCGTCCATGCCTGAACGGCGAAGGCGAGTTGATGCTGACTGGCCGCCGCGTCCGCGATGGAAGCCCGCGCCGTCGCGATGGGCTTCGTGATGACGCCGGAGTTCACGACTCCCGCGTCAACTGCAAGGAACGATATTGCCACAATCGCCACCGCAGATGCGATAGCCATTCTCGTCAAGTCGGATAGTGGCATCGAAGTCCTTATCGGGCGCACGTCGCTCGGCGGATAGATAGGGCTCGTTTGCCAAGATCAAAGCCCGGAGCGAGGCGACCCACGCGTTCGTGAAGGACGGTGGATTCTGCAGGCGCGCATCGTAGACCGGGCTCACGATGAACGCTCGAGACTGAAATGGCGATCCCGGCAGGAATCGAACCTGCAACCCTCAGAGTAGAAATCTGATGCTCTATCCAGTTGAGCTACGGGACCGTCTTGAGCCGCCCTGGTTGGGGCCGGCTGTTCATCTACCATGCCATTATGAAAAATATCGTCTTTCGCCAAGCCTGAACCGAACCGTTTTCCTCGAAGCCGCGACAAAGCGGAACGGTGGGGTGTCAGGGTGCCGGGTTGAGCGGCAGCGGACTGGACGATGGATCACATCGCCGGGAACGCTGGCCAGCTTCCGGGACACGGCCGCCGGACGACTGGTCGGGTATTGCTGCGCCATCAGGACGGCGTGCGCGGCGGTAGCTTGATCGGTCTCCTCTGGGCGTGCCTTGTCATGGCGAATGCGACGGTTTGCAGCTTTGGTTCCATCGCCTTGAGTCCGTCACCTTTCCACGCATTTCATGCGACAAGCGGCGTTCGTCCGCGATTTCCGGGAGTCCATCCATGATCGGTCTTGTTCGCGCCGTCACACTCTGCGCCACGCTGGCGTTCGGCCTTAGCGTAGCGCAGGCCGCCGACAAAGCCTTCAAACGGGACGACCTCGCCGATTCCGCGATCAAGCTGGAGGCGCAGATCAAGGGCGAAGCGGGGCCGGTCGCCAAGTCCGCCGCGAGCTTGCGCACGGACGCCGATGCTGCCTTCCGGCGCAACGACTATCGCACCGGCCTGTCGGTGCTCGGCCAGATCGCGGCGACCACGCCGGAGGACGCAGGCAACTGGCTGCGCCTGGCGAAAGTCATCTTCCAGATCTCGCCGAAGAGCTCGAGCGAGCAGACGTTCCTGCTGGAGCGCGCCTCGACTGCTGCCTACATCGCTTACCAGCGCGCCGGTAATGCGGGCGAGGAGGCCGATGCGCTCGCGGTGCTCGGCAAGTCGCTGTCCGAACGCAAGCTGTGGCGGCCGGCGCTGGATGCGCTGCGGCTGTCGCTCGACATGCGGGAGGTCGCCGACGTCCGCGGCCAATATGAGAAGATGCGCGACGAGCACGGTTTTCGGCTGCTCGACTACACCGTGGACTCGGACTCCGCCAGTCCGCGCGCCTGCTTCCAGTTCTCGGAGGAGCTGGCAAAACGCACCGATTTCGCGCCGTACCTCGCGCTGGCGGGCCAGGACAAGCCGGCGCTATCGGCCGAGGGCAAGCAGCTCTGCGTCGACGGGCTGAAGCATGGCGAGCGCTACAACATCAATTTGCGCGCCGGCCTGCCGTCCACCGTGAAGGAAGGCCTGCCGAAATCGGCCGAGTTCAACGTCTATGTGCGCGACCGCAAGCCCTTCGTGCGCTTCACCAGTCGTGCCTATGTGCTGCCGAGGACGGGCCAGCGCGGCATTCCCGTCGTCAGCGTCAACACGCCAGCCGTCAACATCAACGTATTCCGGATCGGCGACCGCAATTTGATCAACACGGTGGTCGATAGCGATTTCCAGAAGACGCTGTCGAAATACCAGCTCAGCGATCTCGGCGGCGAGCGCGGCGTGAAAGTCTGGACCGGCGAGCTCGCGACCGCGATGACGCTGAACCAGGACGTCACCACCGCGTTCCCGGTCGACCAGGCGCTGGGCGAGCTCCAGCCCGGCGTCTATGTGATGACGGCCGCGGCCAAGGGGCCGGGCTCGGACGACGACTACCAGCTCGCCACCCAATGGTTCATCGTCTCCGATCTCGGCGTCACGGCCTATTCCGGCAATGACGGCATCCATGTCTTCGTGAATTCGCTGGCCTCGACCGATCCGGTCGGCAAAGCCGAAGTGCGGCTGGTCGCGCGCAACAACGAGATCTTGGCCACCCGCAAGACCGATGAGAGCGGCCATTTGCTGTTCGAGACGGGGCTTGCGCGCGGCGAGGGCGGCCTGTCGCCGGCGATGCTCACCGTGACCGGCGAGAAGGCCGACTATGCCTTTCTCAGTCTCAAATCTTCCGCCTTCGACCTGTCCGACCGCGGCGTTTCGGGCAGGGCCGTGCCTGCGGGCGCCGACGCCTTCGTCTATGCCGAGCGCGGCGTCTACCGCTCCAGCGAGACCGTCTATCTCACCGCGCTGTTGCGCGACGGGCAGGGCAATGCCGTCAGCGGCGGGCCGATGACCCTGGTGATCGAGCGCCCCGACGGCGTCGAATACCGTCGCGCCGTGCTGGCCGACCAGGGCGCCGGCGGGCGCACCTTGTCCCTGCCGCTCAACTCGGCTGTCCCAACCGGAACCTGGCGGGTGCGCGCCTTCACCGATCCGAAGGGGTCTTCGGTCGGCGAGACCACTTTCATGGTCGAGGACTACGTCCCTGACCGGATCGAATTCGACTTGTCTGCCAAGGACAAGCTGATCAAAGCTAACGCTCCAGTGGAGCTTAAGGCGGACGGTCATTTCCTTTATGGCGCGCCGGCCTCCGGGCTGGCGCTCGAAGGCGACATGCTGGTCGCGCCCGCGTCCGAGCGGCCGGGCTTTGCCGGCTACCAGTTCGGCGTCGCCGACGAGGAGACCACCTCGAACGAGCGCACGCCGCTGGAGAACCTGCCGGAAGCTGACGCCAACGGCGTTGCGACCTTCCCGGTCACCCTCGACAAGCAGCCGGCCTCGACGCGGCCGCAGGAGGCGCAGATCTTCGTCCGCATGGTCGAGACCGGCGGCCGCGCCGTCGAACGCAGGATCGTGCTGCCGGTCGCGCCTGCTGCCGCCATGATCGGCATCAAGCCGCTCTTCGGCGACAAGAACGTCGCCGAGGGCGACAAGGCCGAGTTCGATGTCGTGTTCGTCTCGCCTGAGGGTGAGAGGCTTCGCCGCGACGGCCTGCGCTACGAGCTCCTGAAGATGGAGTCGCGCTACCAGTGGTATCGGCAGAGCAATTACTGGGAGTACGAGCCAGTCAAATCGACCTCGCGCGTTTCTGATGGCGACGTGACCGTCGCCGCGGACAAGCCGTCGCGAATTTCGCTGACCCCAAAGCCCGGCCGCTACCGGTTGGACGTGAAGTCGAACGACGCCGACGGCCCCGTGACCTCGGTGCAGTTCGACGTCGGCTGGTATTCCGACGGCAGCGCCGACACGCCGGACCTCCTGGAGACCTCGATCGACAAGCCGCAATACGCCTCGGGCGACACGATGACCGTGTCGGTCAACGTCCGCAGCACCGGCAAGCTGACGGTCAACGTGCTCGGCGATCGCCTGCTGACGACGCAGACCATCGACGTCAAGGAAGGCACCGCGCAGGTGAAGCTCCCGGTCGGCAAGGACTGGGGCACCGGCGCCTATGTGGTGGCAACGCTGCGCCGTCCGCTCGATGCGGCCGCGCAACGCATGCCCGGCCGGGCGATCGGGCTGAAATGGTTCGGCATCGACAAGCAGACCCGCACATTGCAGGTGAAGCTGGCGCCGCCGGCACTGATCCGGCCGAATGCGATGTTGAAGATCCCGGTCAAGCTTGATGGGCTCAATCCGGGCGAAGACGCCAAGATCGTGATCGCTGCGGTCGATGTCGGCATCCTCAACCTCACCAATTACAAGCCGCCGGCGCCGGATGACTATTATCTCGGCCAGCGTCGCCTGAGCGCGGAGATCCGCGATCTCTATGGGCAACTCATCGACGGCATGTCGGGCACGCGCGGGCAGATCAAGTCCGGCGGCGACGCCGGTGCCGCCGACCTCCAGGGCTCGCCGCCCGCGCAAAAGCCGCTCGCGCTCTATTCGGGCATCGTCACCGTCGCTGCCGACGGCACGGCGGAAGTGAGCTTCGATATTCCGGAGTTCGCCGGCACCGCGCGCGTGATGGCGGTGGCGTGGACCGCGACCAAGCTCGGTCGCGCCAACACGGACGTAGTGATCCGCGATCCCGTGGTGCTGACCACGACCCTGCCGCGCTTCCTGCTCAACGGCGACCACGGCACGGTCAATCTCGAGATCGACAATGTCGAAGGGCTGGCCGGCGATTACGTCGTCAACGTGAAGACCGGCGGCCCGGTGAAAATGACCGGCAATGCCGCAACCACGGTCAAGCTCGCCGCCAAGCAGCGCAACTCCTTCTCGCTCGCCATCGACGCGACGGCGGCGGGGCAGGCGACGCTCGACGTCGATATCAAGGGGCCGAATGGCCTGGCGCTGGCGCGCCACTATGCGCTCGACGTCAAGGCGGCGACGCAAGTCTTGGCGCGGCGCTCGATCCGGACGCTGGCGAAGGGCGAGAGCCTGACGCTGACCTCGGATATGTTCGCCGACCTCGTGCCGGGCACCGGCAGCGTCTCGGTCTCGGCCAGCCTGTCGACAGCGCTCGATGCGGCGACGATCCTCAAAGCGCTCGACCGCTATCCCTATGGCTGCTCGGAGCAGATCACCAGCCGCGCCATGCCGTTGCTCTATGTCAACGATCTCGCGGCCGGCGCGCATCTGGCCATGGACACTGAAGTCGACCAGCGGATCCGCGACGCCATCGAGCGGCTCCTGGCGCGCCAGGGCTCGAACGGCTCGTTCGGCCTGTGGTCGGCAGGCGGTGACGACGCCTGGCTCGACGCGTACGTGACGGACTTCCTGACCCGCGCCCGCGAAAAGGGCTTTGTGGTCCCGGATGTGCTGTTCAAGACCGCGCTGGATCGTATCCGCAACTCGGTCGTCAACGGCAACGAGCCGGAGAAGGACGGCGGCCGCGATCTCGCCTACGGCCTCTATGTGCTGGCGCGCAATGGCGCGGCGCCGATCGGTGACCTTCGCTATCTCGCCGACACCAAGCTGAGCAACCTCGCAACTCCCATTGCGAAATCGCAGCTCGCCGCGGCGCTCGCGCTGGTCGGCGACCGCAACCGGGCGGAGCGGGTCTACGGTGCCGCGCTCGACAGTCTCGCGCCAAAACCTGTTCTGGAGTTCGGACGCACCGATTACGGCTCGCAGCTCCGCGATGCCGCAGCGCTGGTTTCGCTTGCCAGCGAAGGCAATGCGCCGAAGGCGACGCTGACGCAGGCGGTTTCGCGGGTCGAGACTGCGCGCGGGCTGACGCCCTACACCTCCACGCAGGAGAATGCGTGGCTGGTGCTGGCGGCGCGCGCGCTCGCCAAGGAGAACCTGTCGATGGAGGTGGACGGCCAGCCGGTCAAGACCGCGCTGTTCCACAGCTACAAGGCCGCGACCTTGGAGGGCAAGCCGCTGAAGATCACCAACACCGGAGACGCCCCAGTGCAGGCGGTGGTCTCGGTGTCGGGGTCGCCGGTGACGCCGGAGCCCGCGGCATCGAACGGCTTCAAGATCGAGCGCAGTTTCTTCACGCTCGACGGCAAGCCGGCCGATATCAGCAAGGTCAAGCAGAACGACCGCTTCGCCGTGGTGCTGAAGATCACCGAGGCCAAGCCCGAGTACGGCCACATCATGGTGTCCGACTATCTGCCGGCCGGCCTTGAGATCGACAATCCAAAACTGGTGTCGTCGGGCGACAGCGGCACGCTGGGCTGGATCGAAGATGGCGAAGAGCCTGAAGATACCGAGTTCCGCGACGACCGCTTCACGGCGGCCGTCGACCGGGCCTCCGATTCCAAGGCGGTCTTCACGGTGGCCTATGTCGTGCGTGTGGTCTCGCCCGGCAAATACGTGCTGCCGCAGGCCTATGTCGAGGACATGTATAATCCCTCGCGCTACGGCCGCACCGGGACCGGCACGGTCGAGGTGCGGGCGGCGAAGTGAGTGAGATGAAAGCCGAGCCACATACTCAGTCGTCATGCCCGGGCAAAAGCGCGAAGCGCGTCTTCGCGCAGATGTCCCGGGCATCCACGGACTGTGGTGCCGCGAGCAAGAACGTGGATGGCCGGGACAAGCCCGGCCATGACGGAGTGCGGAGGTGGGGCCGTCGCGTTCGGTCGATAGCCGCCTTCGTCCTCATCCTCACCACCGTCGGCTTCGTCGCCTGGGTTTACTCCCTCGGTCCGCTGCCTTTCGACGAAGCCCGCCAGGTTTCCACCACCATCGTCGATCGCAACGGCAAGCTGCTGCGCGCCTATGCGATGGCGGACGGGCGCTGGCGGCTGCCGGTCGAGACCAAAACGAACGTCGATCCGACCTATCTGAAGCTGCTGCTCGCCTATGAGGACCAGCGCTTTTACGCACATGACGGCATCGACCCGCTGGCGCTGGGGCGCGCTGCGTTTCAGCTTGGGACGCGGGGCCACATCGTCTCGGGCGGCTCGACCATCTCGATGCAGCTCGCGCGGCTGATGGAGCCGCGGCGGCAGCGCTCGCTCTATGCAAAGCTGCGGCAAATGGTGCGAGCGATCGAGATCGAGCGCAGCTTGAGCAAGAGCGAGATCCTCGATCTCTATCTGGCGCTCGCGCCTTACGGCGGCAACCTCGAAGGCATTCGGGCCGCTTCGATCGCCTATCTCGGCAAGGAGCCGAAGCGATTGTCGCTGGCTGAAGCGGCGTTGCTGGTCGCGCTGCCGCAATCGCCGGAGACCCGCAGGCTCGATCGCCATCCCGATGCGGCGCGCAAGGCGCGTGACCGCGTACTCGACCGCATGGTCGAGGAGCAACAGATCAGCCTCGATGATGCGAAGCAGGCCAAGGCCGTTCCCGTGCCGAAACTGCGCAAGCCGATGCCGATCCTGGCGCCGCATGCCTCCGATGCGGCGCTTGCGACGGTCAAGGACGCGCCCGTCATCAAGCTGACGCTCGATGCCAACCTGCAAAAGGTGCTGGAGCCGCTGGCGCGCGACCGTGCCTTTGCGTTGGGGCCGAACATCTCGGTCGGCATCATCGTCGTCGACAATGAGAGCGGCGACGTGCTCGCCCGCGTCGGCTCGGCGGATTATTTCGACGAGCGCCGGGCAGGGCAGGTCGACATGACCCGCGCAGTCCGCTCGCCGGGCTCGACGCTGAAACCGTTCATCTACGGGCTCGCCTTCGAGGACGGTTTTGTTCATCCCGACAGTCTGATCGACGATCGGCCCGCGCGCTTCGGCTCCTACGCGCCGGAAAATTTCGACATGACGTTCCAGGGCACGGTGCCGGTGAAGAAGGCGCTGCAGCTGTCGCTGAACGTGCCCGCGATCGTGCTGCTGGACCGCGTCGGCGCAAGCCGGCTGGCCTCGCGGCTGCGCCAGGCCGGTGGCAATCTGGTGCTGCCCAAGGACGAAGCGCCGGGACTTGCCATGGGCCTTGGCGGCGTCGGCGTGACGCTGCAGGACCTCGCCCAGCTCTATGCTGGCTTCGCCCGGCTCGGCACCACCAGGCCACTGCGCGAGATCATGAACGACAGGGACGACCGCGAGCCGCTGCGGCTGCTCGATCAGGTCGCGGCCTGGCAAGTGGGTAATGTGCTGCTCGGCACCCCGCCGCCGGAGAACGCGGCTCACAACCGCATCGCTTTCAAGACCGGCACCTCCTATGGCTACCGCGACGCATGGTCGATGGGCTTCGACGGGCGCATGACCATCGGCGTCTGGGTCGGTCGGCCCGACGGTGCGCCGGTTCCGGGCCTGATTGGGCGCGTCGCCGCCGCGCCCATTCTGTTCGACGCCTTCGCCCGGACCGGAAAGACGCTCCTCCCGTTGCCGAAGCCGCCGAAAGGAACTCTCGTTGCCAGTAACGCCAAGCTGCCGTTGCCGTTGAGGCGGTTCCGCCCGGTCGGAGACCTAGTGCGAACCGGGGGCGAACAGGCCCTGCACATCCAGTTTCCGCTGAACGGCTCGCGGATCGATGTCGATCGCTCAGGTGGCGAAGGTGGCGCAGCCATGCCGGTCAAGGTCGCCGGCGGCGTTCTGCCCATGACCGTCATGGTTAACGGAACGGCGCAGGGCGAGATCGACGGACGGCGCCAGCGGCTGATCGATCCGCCAGGTCCGGGCTTTGCGCGGCTGACGGTCATCGATGCCACGGGCGCCGCGGACACAGTTGTCATTCGAATTCAGTGATCCTGCCGCAAGCGGTTGTGGCGATGGCGGTTTCAGCGTAAGCGGAACCGATGGCCGAGACCTACCCAGCACCCCGTTTTGGAGCTCCTCGCGAGCCGAAATCCCCGGTGAATCCGGGCAGCCGGTTCGTGTCCATGTTCGACATCGCCACGGCCAGCCACGTCCGCGCGGTCGCCTTCCTGCTGCTGTGCGCGCTGCTGTTATTCCTGCCGGGCTTCTTCACGATTCCGCCGGTTGACCGCGACGAGGCACGCTTTGCGCAGGCCACCAAGCAGATGGTCGAGAGTGGCGATTATGTCGATATCCGCTTCCAGGAGGACGTCCGCTACAAGAAGCCGGTCGGCATCTATTGGCTGCAATCGGCCGCGGTCGAGACGGCATCGGCGCTCGGTCTGCCGCGGGCCGAATTGCGGATCTGGGTTTACCGGCTGCCGTCGCTGATCGGCGCCATCGGTGCCGTGCTCATGACCTATTGGGCGGCGCTCGGCTTCGTCACGCGGCGCGCCGCGGTGCTTGCGGCACTTCTGATGTGTGCTTCCGTGCTGCTCGGGGTCGAGGCGCGGCTTGCGAAGACCGACGCGATGCTGCTGTTCTGCGTGACCGCTGCGATGGGCGCGATGGCGCGGGCGTATCTGTCGTGGCAGCGCGCCGAGGACGAGACGCGTCCGCCCTGGAGTTGGCCTGCGATCTTCTGGACGGCGCTCGCTGTCGGCATCCTGATCAAGGGCCCGCTGATCCTGATGTTCGCAGGTCTGACCATCGTCGCGCTCGCGATCCAGGACCGCGATGCCTCCTGGCTGTGGAAGCTGCGCCCGCTCTGGGGCCTGATGTGGATGCTGGTGCTGGTGCTGCCCTGGTTCGTCGCGATCTTCTGGCGCGCGGGCGATGCCTTCTTCGCCGATTCCGTCGGCGGCGACATGCTGAGCAAGTTGGGCGCGCAGGAATCCCACGGCGCGCCGCCCGGATTGTACCTGGCCCTGTTCTGGATCACGTTCTGGCCCGGCGCGCCGCTCGCGGCGATGGCGGCGCCCGCGGTCTGGCGCGCGCGGCGCGAGCCCGGCGCGCAGTTCCTGCTGGCCTGGCTGGTCCCGTCCTGGATCGTATTCGAGGTGGTGCTGACCAAGCTGCCGCACTACGTGCTGCCGCTGTACCCCGCGATCGCGATCCTCACCGCGGGCGCGCTCGAGCGGCGCGTGCTGTCGTGGTCCTGGTTGATGCGCGGCTCGGCCTGGTGGTTCGCGATCCCCGTTGGCGGCTCGATCATCGCGGTCGTCGGCGCGGTGATGCTGACGCGGCAGCCTGCTTTCGTCGCCTGGCCGTTCATCGCGGCCTCGCTGATCTTCGGCCTGTTCGCCTGGTGGCTTCACGACAACAACCACGCCGAGCGCTCGCTGCTCAACGCTCTGGTCGCAGCCCTGATGCTCGCGGTGACAGTCTATGGCATCGTGCTGCCGTCGCTGACGCCGCTGTTTCCGAGCATCGAGATCGCACGCGCACTTCGCAACGTCACCTGCGTCGGGCCGAAGGCTGCCGCGGCCGGCTATCACGAGCCGAGCCTCGTCTTCCTGACCGGCACGCAGACGCTGCTCACCGACGGTTCGGGCGCGGCGGATTTCCTGCGGCAGGGAAGCTGCCGTTTCGCGCTGATCGAGCAGCGTTCGGAGCGCGGCTTCGTGCAGCGCGCCGAGGCGATCGGGCTGCGCTACAAGGTTGGCACGCGCATCGACGGCTACAATTTCTCGCAAGGGCGTGCGATCTCGATCTCGATCTTCCGCTCGGAAGGCACCGAGTAGGATGTCGGCACCAACCGACATCGCGCCGCGCGCGAGCTATCCCGCGCAATTGCTCACGCTGTCGGGGCGCGCCCTGGCGCAGCTCGTGCGCTCGCCCTCGCATTCGCGCCGCGCCGAGGCCGCGCGAAAGCTGGCGCGGCATTCGCTGTGGCTCAGTGCGGCGGGTGCAGCCCTGGTCATCGCGCTGATGGTCGCGTTCGACCTGACCGAGATTCAGCTGATGCCGGCGCGTGGCACACCGGGCCTGTGGCCGATCCGCATCCTCACCGATTTCGGCAAGGACGAGTATGTGCTCTCGGTGCTCGGGGGCGTGCTGGTGGTGCTGGTGCTCGTTGCGGCGGGATTGCACGGCACAAGCCGCGCGTTGCTGCTCGGCCTCGGCACGCGGCTGCAGTTCATGTTTCTGTCTGTTGCCGTGCCCATATTCGTCGCTGAGATCCTGAAATATCTCATCGGTCGAGGACGTCCGTTCGTCGGCGGCAAGGCCAATCCGTTCAACTTTATCCCGTTCGAGGGGACGGGGGCTTATGCCAGCCTGCCGTCGGGTCATGCGGTGACGGCGTTCGCGCTCGCGTTTGCGGTCTCTGCGTTGTGGCCGCGCCTGCGCGTGTTCATGTTCACTTACGCGATCGTGATCCTGCTGACGCGACTGGTGCTGCTCGCGCATCACCCGAGTGACGTAGTGGCCGGCGCCCTGGTCGGCATGGTGGGCGCCATGGCGGTGCGCTACTGGTTCGCGGCCCGCAGGCTCGGCTTTGCCATCCGTGCCGACGGCACCATTGTGCCTCTTGCGGGGGCGGTCTCGGGCCGTCTCAAAAGGGTTGCCCACGGGGCATCCGCCCCATAAAAGCGGCTGCCTGCCGGGACCCTCGGTTCCCGAGCCAAGCCAATTCCAACCACGAGCTTTCGATTTGTCGTCGCCCCAGCCTTCGGTTTTCCAGCCCTCGGTTTCCATCGTCGTTCCCGTGCGCAACGAAGCCGACAACATCGTGCCGCTGATCGAGGAGATCGGCGCGGCGCTCGACGGCCGCTGGGCCTATGAGATCATCTACGTCAATGACGGTTCGACGGACGCGACCGGCGAACGGCTCGGCGCGGTCATGAAGCAGCGGGACAATCTGCGCCAGTTGCGCCATGCCAAATCAGGCGGCCAATCCGCGGCCGTGCGCAGCGGCGTGCGTGCCGCACGCGGCGCGATCGTGGCGACGCTCGACGGCGACGGCCAGAACAATCCGGCTTTCCTGCCGGACCTGATCGCCGCGGTCGAAAACGGAAGCAAGGTCGGACTTGCCGCAGGACAACGCGTCGGCCGCAAGGATACCGGCTTCAAGAAGTTCCAGTCGCGCGTCGCCAACGGCGTCCGCAACGCGATCCTGAAGGACGGTACGCGCGACACCGGCTGCGGCCTAAAGGCGTTCCGGCGCGAGGTGTTCCTGATGATGCCCTATTTCGACGGGCTGCATCGTTTCCTGCCGGCGCTGGTGCGCCGCGAGGGTTTTGAGATCGCCTATGTCGACGTGATCGACCGGCCGCGACATTCCGGCGTGTCCAATTACGGTTTCTTCGACCGGCTGTGGATCGGCATCATGGATCTCGTGGGCGTGTGGTGGCTGATCCGCCGCAAGAAGCCGACGCCCGATGTGACTGAGGTGAAGGCATGATCATCCAATACGGTCAGGCGCTGAGCAACTATTTCTACGACGTCTTCGTGGCCAAGTTCGACTTCTGGCTCGCGTTCGGCCTCGTCGCGCAGCTGTTCTTTACCGCGCGCTTCCTGGTGCAGTGGATCGCGAGCGAGCGTGCCGGCAACAGCGTGGTGCCGATGGCGTTCTGGTTCTGCTCCATGGGCGGCGGGCTGATGACGCTGGTCTACGGCGTCGTCAAGCGTGAGCCTGTCATCATCCTCGGCCAGTCGCTCGCGACCATCATCTATATCCGCAATATCATGCTGATCGTGAAGAACCGCGGCCGCGCCTCGAAGACGCTGGAGCGCTGATCCACGTTAGCGCGGCAGCGCCGACGCTGCGCCCGACGCGGGCAGGGCGGCGGTCTCCGTCTCGCGCCTGCGATGGGGCTCGCCGGCCGCGTCGAGCACGGGATAGGCGACCGAGCAGATATGCGAATGGATGCGGCGCAGGTCCCGCAGCACGTCGAGATGCAGCGACGTGGTTTCGATGGTCTCGGGCCGGCCCTCGCGCAGGCGATCGAGGTGGCGCTCGACGGCGGCAAGCTCGGTGTTGCGCAGCGCCGTCTTCTCCACCAGCAGCTTGCGCGCCTCGTTGGCGTCGCCCGACATGAAGACGCCGAAGGCGATGCGCAGCGAATCCATCGTGCGCTTGTGGAAGGCAGCGAGCTCCTCGGCGCCCTCGGGCGAGAACTGAAAGCGGCGCTTGATCTTCTTGGTCGCAAGCTCGCTCAGGCTCTTGTCGATGATGTCGCCGATATGTTCCAGATTGATGGCGAAGGAGATGATCTCCATGGCGCGCCGGCCCTCGCTCTCGTCGAGGCTGCCCCGCATGAGTTTCGTCACGTAGAGCTTGATGGCTTCGTCAAGGCCGTCGACGATGTTGTCCATCTTCGAGACCTGGTCGACCAGCGCGCGGTCGCCGCTCATCATCGCCGCCATCACCTTGCGCAGCATGATCTCGACGAGATCGCCCATGCGCAGGGTTTCGCGGCCGGCATCGGCCAGCGCCAGCGACGGCGATTCCAGCGCGGTCTCGTCGAGATAGCGCGGCCGTGCCGGATCGGCCTCCTGAACACGATCGGGCAGGAGCCGGGTCAACAGGCGCGACATGGTGTCGAGCAGGCCGATGAAGACCACGGCCGTGCCGACGTTGAAGGCGATATGAAACGCCGCCGTCATCCTGGCGAGATCCGGCTGCCAGGCGTGCATGTGCTCGGCGATCGGGCCCAGGAAGGGCAGGACCAGGGCGATCCCGATCACGCGGTTGACGAGATTGCCTACCGGCAGGCGATAGCTGGCGGGATCGTCACGCTTGGCGCCTTCGAATACGGGATTGATGGCGCTGCCGAGATTGGCGCCAAGCACCAGTGCGAGCGCGGCGTAAGGCGAGATGAACTGCGAATAGGCGAGTGACATGATCAGCAGCACGCTGGCGACGCTCGAATGCACCGCCCAGGTGACGAGCGCCGCAATCACGATGCACAGAACGGGATCGCCCGTGATGGAGGACATCACGAGGCGAACGCCCGGTGCGTTCTCGGCTGGCGCCAGCGTGTCGAGCAGGATGTGCAGCGACAGCAGCATCAGTCCGAGACCGATCAAGACACGGCCGACGTCCTTGATCCGCGAGCGCGGACCCGCGCGGAAGGCGACCAGTCCAAGCACGAAGAGGACCGGCGCAACGGCGGCGATGTTGAACGACAGCACCTGCACGATCAACGTCGTGCCGACATTGGCGCCGAGCATGATGGCAAGCGCGGTGACCAGGCTGAGCAGGCCCTCGGCTGCGAACGAACTCGTGAGTAGCGCGGTCGCCGTGCTGCTCTGGAGCAGCGCGGTCAGCCCGAGGCCGGCGGCAAACGCGTTGAAGCGGTTACCAAGCGCCTTGCCGAGCAGCCGTCGCAGGTCCGGGCCAAAGGCGCGCAGAATCCCGCTGTGGACCATGTGCAGGCCCCACAGCAACAGCGCCACGCCGCCCATCAGATCGAGCAGTACCAACGTTCCCATGCTCCGTGTCCGGATGAGAGTCGATTGGTGAGGCTAGCGCCAATTGCTTGAGGTTCAAACCATTTGTTGGCGCATCGGCGTTAACGTTTGCGGCAGCTGCACGTTCCCGCGGCGCGCGTTGGCGCGTCCGCCGGCGCGCGATTGCCGCGTCCCGAGGCGCGATGCCTTGTGAGCAGGCTCACATTGCTGCCTTGAGGGCAGCGAAGCCGCGATCAAGATCCGCCTTGAGATCGTCGGTGCTCTCGAGACCGATGTGCAGACGCAAGGTAGGCCCGCCCGGTGCCCACTTGGTCGCGGTGCGATAGGCGTCGCAATCGAAGGGAATCACCAGGCTCTCGAAGCCGCCCCAGGAGAAGCCCATGCCGAACAGCTTTAGCGTATCGAGCATGGTGTCGACCGCCTTCTGCGGCGCCGGCTTCAAGACGATGCTGAACAGGCCCGACGCGCCCGTGAAGTCGCGCCTCCAGATCGCATGGCCTGGATCGGTCTCGAGCGCCGGATGCAGCACACGCGCGACCTCGGGACGGCTCGCAAGCCAGCGCGCCATGTCGAGGCCGGAGCGATGATGGTGCGCCAGCCGCACCGACAGCGTACGCACGCCACGCAGCGCCAGGAAGACGTCATCGGGACCGGCGCAGACGCCGAGCAGGCGGATGCCTTCGGCGATCTGAGGCCAGGCCTTGGCATTGGCCGAGATGGTGCCGAACATGATGTCGGAATGGCCGCCGATATATTTGGTGGCGGCCTGCATGCTGATGTCGACGCCCTGTTCGAGCGAACGGTGATAGAGCGGCGTCGCCCAGGTGTTGTCGTCGATGACGAGCGCGCCGCGCGCATGCGCGACCTCGGCGATGGCGCGGATGTCGGGCATCTCGAACGACTGCGAGCCGGGCGCTTCGACCAGCACCGCGCCTGTGTTGGGCTTGAAAAGCTTGTCGATGCCGGCGCCGATCATCGGATCGAAGTAGGTGGTCTCGACGCCGTAGCGGGTGAGCATGCCGTTGCAGAAATTGCGCGAGGGCCGATAGACGTTATCGCAGACCAGGATGTGGTCGCCGGCCTTCAGCACCGAGAGCAGGGTGGTCGAGATCGCCGACAGACCCGACGGCACGATGCCGACGCCGGCGCATTGCGGCCCCTCCAGCGCGATCAGGGTGTCCTGGAACGCACGGGTCGTCGGCGTGCCGTGTCGGCCGTACTGGAACTCGCTGCGATGGGCGTGCAGGTCCTCGGCGGTCGGATAGAGCACGGTCGAGCCGTGGAAGACGGGCGGGTTGACGAACCCCTTCTGCGCCTTGGTGTCGCGGCCGGAGGTGACCAGCCGGGTTTCGGCGTGCTGCTCGGAGGGGTGTGAGGAATCCATGCGTCTGCTTTCAAAAGCGCGTTTCCAGTAGGCGCTGTGCGCCCGCGGGCTGGCCGAAAGGCCGCTGTCGTTAATAACAGAACACAGAAGAGTCCCGTCAACCCCTTGACCCGGCACGCCAGTCGTTCTGTTATCGCAGTGCTATTCAGTCGCCGCATGTTGAGGGGCCTGCCGCGACCTTCGATCCATCGCTTGACCGGACCATGCGCCACAGCCGTAACGGCGGGCGCTTTCGGCGGGGATTAAGGTAGGGCCTCCCGGGATCGGCGGGTGATCGGCAAGGTTTTCCAGCATGACTCTTGCAAGGCTGGTCTTGATACGGCTAGCCCCGGCAGAGACGATCGCAAAGACAACGTTCCTGACCTTGAGACGACTTTGAAAGGCCCAAAGCCCATGAAACGCGTAACTCTGGCTCTCACTCTCGCACTCGCCGCCGGCCTGACTGCCCAAGCCGCCGATGCGCAAACGCTCAAGACCGTCAAGGACCGGGGCATGCTGTCCTGCGGCGTCAGTCAGGGCCTGCCCGGCTTCTCCTCGCCGGACGACAAGGGCAACTGGACCGGGCTTGACGTCGACGTCTGCCGCGCGATCGCCGGGGCCATCTTCAACGATCCGACCAAGGTCAAATACGTGCCGCTCTCCGCCAAGGACCGCTTCACGGCGCTGCAATCCGGCGAAGTCGACGTGCTGTCGCGCAACACCACCTGGACCATCTCGCGCGATACGTCGCTTGGCGCCAACTTCACCGGCGTGACCTATTATGACGGGCAGGGCTTCATGGTGAAGAAGTCGCTCAAGGTGAACTCGGCGCTCGAGCTCAACAGCGCCTCGGTCTGTGTCCAGACCGGCACCACGACCGAGCAGAATCTCGCCGACTACTTCAAGGCCAACAACATGAAGTACGAGGTGATCGCGTTCGGCACCAACGACGAAACGGTCAAGGCCTACGAGGCCGGGCGCTGCGACGTCTTCACCACCGACCAGTCGGGGCTGTACGCCAACCGCCTGAAACTCGCCAATCCCGGCGATCACATGGTGCTCCCGGAAATCATCTCGAAGGAGCCGCTCGGACCAATGGTGCGCCACGGCGACGACCAGTGGTTCGACATCGTGAAATGGACGCTGTTTGCCCTGATCACCACCGAAGAACTGGGGGTGACCGCGAAGAACGTCGACGAGAAGACGAAACAGGAAAATCCGGAGCTGAAGCGCGTCCTCGGCACCGACGGCAATTTTGGTGAACAGCTCGGCCTGAGCAAGGACTGGGTGGTGCGCATCGTGAAGGCCGTCGGCAATTACGGCGAAGTGTTCGACCGCAACGTCGGCGCGGGCTCGCCGCTTGGTATCAGTCGGGGTCTCAACAATCTCTGGAACAAGGGCGGTCTCCAGTACGCGCCGCCGATCCGCTGACCCTGCCTGACCCGCGCTCGCGGCGATGAGCATCGAGGCTCGCAAACCCCCGCCCCAGATCGCGCTGAAGATCAGGCGCGTGCTGGGGGGCAAGACAGGCTGGAACGGCATCGCCGTCCAGTTTGCCTTCGCTGCGGTCCTGGGCTGGATTGCCTATGAAATCGTCTCCAACGCCCGCGCCAACCTCGAGAACCAGCACATTGCCGCCGGCTTCGGTTTCCTCGCGAACAACGCCGGTTTCGACGTCAATCAGACGCTGATCTCGTACACCGGCTCGGACACGTTCCTGCGCGTGTTCCTTGTCGGGCTCCTCAATACGCTCGTGGTCTCGGTGGTGGGCATCGTGTTTGCCACCGTGATCGGCTTTATCGTCGCACTGTGCCGGCTGTCTCCCAACTGGCTGCTCGCGCGCGTCGGCGAGATCTATGTCGAGATCATCCGCAACCTGCCGCTGCTGTTCCAGATCCTGTTCTGGTACCTGGCGGTGCTCGCGGCCTTGCCCAATCCACGACAGAGCATTTCGCTGCTCGGCATCGCCTTCGTCAGCAATCGCGGTCTCGTCATTCCCCGCCCGATCGGCGAGAGCGGCTTCGAGGCGTTTCTTGCCGTGCTGGCGCTCGGCATCGTGGCTTCGCTGGCGCTGCGCATCCATGCGCGCCAGGCGCTGTTCCAGCGGGGGCAGATGATCCGGATCTGGCCCTATGTGCTGGGCCTGTTGTTCGGACTGCCGCTCATCACCATGCTGGTAGCGGGTCTGCCCTTCAGCTTCGAGCTGCCGCAGCTCAAGGGCTTCAATTTCGCCGGCGGCTCGCGGATCATCCCGGAGTTTGTGGCGCTCACGTTAGCCTTGTCGACCTATACGGCTGCCTTTATCGCCGAGATCGTGCGCGCGGGCATCCTCTCCGTCCACAGCGGACAGATGGAGGCGGGATCGTCGCTGGGACTGAGCCGCGGCACTACGCTCCGCCTGGTCGTCGTGCCACAGGCGATGCGCGTGATCGTTCCGCCGCTGACCAACCAGTACCTCAATCTCACCAAGAATTCGTCGCTGGCCGTCGCGATCGGCTATCCTGACCTCGTCTCCGTGTTCGCCGGCACGTCGCTGAGCCAGACCGGGCAGGCCATCGAGATCATCGCCATGACGATGGGCGTCTATCTCCTGATCTCGCTGATCACCAGCGCCGTCATGAGCGTCTACGGTTGGCGCGTCAGCCGGAGTCTCGGCGCATGAGCGATATCACCTCGTCCAGCTTCGTTCGCCAGGATCTTCTCGGTGAGCGTCCCGCGCCGGTGAAGACCACGGGCTTCATCGGCCTGATGCGGACGCGCCTGTTCAACTCGCCGACCAACATCCTGCTCACGATCGTCGGCGCCTTGCTGCTATGGTTCACCATCATCCCTTCCCTCAGATTCCTGATGATCGATGCAGTCTGGACCGGCAAGGATCGCACGGCCTGCCTCGCCGAGAACGCCGGCTTTGCGGTCGGCGCCTGCTGGCCCTACATCCAGGCCAAGCTGCCGCAACTGATCTACGGCTTCTACCCCGAAGCCGAACGCTGGCGGGTCAACCTCACGCTCGTCCTGTCAGTGGTCCTGTTGGTGCCGTTGCTCATTCCGCGACTGCCGTCGAAAGGATTGAATGCAGGCCTGTTCTTCTTTGCGTTTCCGGTGGTCGCATTCTTTCTGCTCCACGGCGGCGGCATCAAGGGATTTGGCCTGAGCTGGACCGCTGACCTGCTGCAATTGTTCGACGACAGCATCATCGGCGCCGGGCAGGCTCTTCTCAGTCTCGGCAAGACGTCCTCAGCCGCACCGTTGTTGTGGGTCGTCGGCAATGTCATCGTGCTCGTGGGGACCGCGATCTACTGGCTGATCTTTCCGTTGACCTGGCTGCGAGATCAGCTGCAGGGGACAGGCCAGTCGGTCTGGGCCGATTTCGCCATCACCACCGCGATCGTCTCGCTGATCGCCTTCGTTCTCGGCGGTGGCCTCCGCACCGGGGGGCGGGCCCTGACATCCAGCATCGCCACCTTTGTCGCCATCGCAACCGTGATCAAGCTGATGGGGCTCGATCACGGCGGACTGCCGATCGTGCAGACGAACCTGTGGGGCGGACTTCTGGTGACACTGGTGGTCTCCGTCACCGGCATCGTCACCTCGCTGCCGATCGGCATTGCGCTGGCGCTTGGCCGCCGCTCGACCATTCCGCTGATCCGGATCTTCTCGATCGCCTTCATCGAGTTCTGGCGCGGCGTGCCGCTGATCACCGTGCTGTTCTTCGCCACCTACATGCTGCCGCTGTTTCTGCCGGGCAATTTCACAGTCGACGGGTTGGTGCGTGCGCTGATTGGAATTTCGCTGTTTACGGGCGCCTATCAGGCCGAGAACGTCCGCGGCGGGCTGGCTGCGATCCCGCGCGGGCAGGGCGAGGCGGCCGCGGCATTGGGGCTGTCCTGGTGGAAGACGACCTCGCTGATCGTGCTGCCGCAGGCGCTGCGCCACGTCATTCCGAATCTCGTCAACAGCTTCATCTCGCTGTTCAAGGACACTTCGCTGGTCTCGATCGTGGCGCTGTTCGATCTCCTGGGCTCACTGCGGGCGTCGTTCTCGGATCCGAAATGGTCGTCGCCGTCGACCGCGTTCACCGGGTTCGCCTTCGCCGGGATCATCTACTTCATCTTCTGCTTTGGAATGTCGCGCTACTCGCTCTTCGTCGAGCATCGCCTCAACGCTCACCGGCGCAACTGATCGAGGTCACCATGTCCGACCCCATCGTCAAGATTTCCGGCCTGAACAAATGGTACGGCGAGTTTCACGTGCTGCGCGACATCGACCTTGCGGTCGAGAAGGGCGAGCGCATCGTGATCTGCGGCCCATCCGGCTCGGGCAAGTCGACGCTGATCCGCTGTATCAACGCGCTCGAAGAGTTTCAGGAAGGCGAGATCGTCGTTGACGGCATCGAGCTCGGGCCGAACCTGAAGCACGTCGATGCGGTGCGGCGCGAAGTCGGCATGGTGTTCCAGAGTTTCAACCTGTTTCCCCACCTGTCCGTGCTGGACAATTGCACGCTGGCGCCAATCTGGGTGCGCAACATCCCCAAGAAGGACGCCGAGGCCGCGGCGATGAAGTTTCTGGAGCGGGTCAAGATTCCGCACCAGGCCAACAAGTTTCCGGGACAGATGTCCGGCGGTCAGCAGCAGCGCGTCGCGATCGCCCGCGCGCTGACGATGAACCCGAAGGTGATGCTGTTCGACGAGCCGACCTCGGCGCTTGACCCCGAAATGGTCAAGGAGGTGCTGGACACGATGGTCGACCTCGCCGAGGAGGGCATGACCATGCTGGTGGTCACCCACGAGATGGGCTTTGCCCGCGAGGTCGCCAACCGCGTCGTGTTCATGGACGCGGGCCAGATCATCGAAGCCAATACGCCCAAAGAGTTCTTCGCGGCCCCGCAGCACGCTCGCACAAAACTGTTTCTCAGCCAGATCCTGCGCTGAGCGCCTGCAATCCGGGTGACGTCGCTGGTCTAACCGCCCCGCCAGCTTGGCACCATGCGAATCGGCCAGCCTCTTTTCGGGCCATACTCCGGAGAGAGACTTTGCAGAGCAGCGCCGGCGCGCGCGCATTCCAGAACGCGCGATTGCAAAAGAAGTTGAAGAAGCAGGCGGACGCGGTCATGTCCGCCGCGGTTCAGGCACTCGGGCAGGGCAGACATGCGGAGGTCGAGACACTCTGCCGCCGGATTCTGACGGAGGTTCCGGATCATTTCGACGCTGCGCACCTGCTCGGCCTGCGCGCGTATGATTGTGGGCGGCTCGAGGAGGCGCAACAACTGCTCGAGCGCGCGACCGTGCTCGATCCGCGTTCGCCCGATGCCCATGGCAATCTCGGGGCAGTGTATTTCACCCTCCAGAAATTTCAGAACGCTCGCGCATGCCAGGAGAGGGCCATTGCGCTGAAGCCGAATTCTCCGATCGCCTTGACCAATCTCGGCAATACGCTGCTGCACATGGGCCTCGCAGAGCAGGCTATCGAGCTGCACGATCGCGCTATCAGGCTAAAGCCGGACTATGCCGATGCATTTTGCAATCGTGGCATGGCGGAGCTGATCGAAGGCCAGTTCCAGCGCGCCAAGGCGAGTTTCGATCGCGCCCTCGCGTTTCAGCCGCGTCACGCGGAAGCGATCGCGGGCAAGGGCATGGTGTGCATCGAGCTCCGGCATTATGAGGAGGCGGCCGCAGCTATCGCGGCGGGGCTCGCGATCAAGCCGGATTCGCCGAAGATTCTGGCGCAGCGCGGACGGCTCAATCTCGATCTGTCGCGGCTGGAGCAGGCGCTTGCGGATTTCGATGCGGCGCTGGCGCTTTCACCGAGGCTCGAAGTGGCCTTGCAAGGAAAGGCGCAAGTCAACATTCTCAAAGGCAACACGGCCGGGGCGATTGCTGCGGTCAAGACCTTGCTGGAGGAAAATCCACGGTCGGACATCGGGATTGCGCTCCTGGCTTCCTGCTATGCGAGCCAGGGTGACATCGTGACGGCGCTCGAACATCTCGATGCGGGGCTGGCAATTGCGCCGGATTATGCGGACTTGATCGGGCGCAAGATCTTCTTTCTGGACTATCTTCCCGACGCCGATTTTGCGGTCCAGCAGGCCGCGCGAAAACAATGGTGGGACGCGGTCGGCGCCAAATTGCCGCGAAGGGCGTTGGCGCCCCGCACGCTCGATCCGGACAAGCGGATCTTGATCGGATATGTCGCTTCCGAATTCAGGAACCACTCGGCAGCGTTCGCTCTGTTGCCGGTGCTGCGCCATCATGATCACGCCAGGTTCGAGATCGTCTGCTATTCGTGTTCGCCGTTACAAGATGAGATAACGGACGAGTTCAAGTCGATGGCGGACGTCTGGGTCGACGCCTGGCAGCTTTCAGATGACGAACTGGCCGATCGCATTCAGGCCGACAAGGTCGATATCCTGATCGACGTGTCCGGGCACACGACCGGCAACAGGCTGCATGTTTTCGCTCGCAAGCCGGCCCCGATCCAAGTCTCGGGGTTTGGCCATGCTACAGGCACTGGCCTTCAGACCATGGACCACGTGCTCGCAGATCCCATCTTCATTCCGCAATCGGCGCGTCATCTGCTGGCTGAAAAAGTCTACGACCTGCCGTGCCTGATCACGATCGATCCCATCCTGGATGTGCCGCCTTCGGAGCCTCCCATGCTCCGCAACGGTTATGTCACCTTCGGCGTATTCAATCGCATCTACAAGATCTCGGACGAGGCCATCCGGGTGTGGTCGAAAGTGATGCGCGAGGTGACGGGTTCGAGGATCATCATCAAGCATACCCTGCTTGACGATCCCATGCTGCGCGACAATTTGGTCGCACGGTTCGTGGCGCAGGGCATTGCCGAGGACAATGTCACCTGCCTGGGCTCGTCCCCGCGCCACGAGCACCTGCGGGCGTTTGCGAAGGTCGACATATCGCTCGACACGTTCCCGCAAAACGGCGGCGTCAGCACCTGGGAATCGCTCTATGCGGGTGTTCCGGTCGTGGCCAAGCTCGGCAACGGCGCCTCATCGCGTGCCGGCGGTTCGATCGTGGCTGCTGTCGGTCTCGACGACTGGGTCGCCGCGGATGACGAGGGCTATGCTGCGATCGCCTGCAAATATGCGGCGCAGCCGGCGCATCTGGCGAAGTTGCGCGCGGAGTTGCCGGCCCGGATCGCCGCGTCCCCCGCCGGCAATGTCGAAATCTACACGCGCGAGGTCGAAGCGGCTTACCGCCGGTTCTGGCGCGACTATTGTGCCGCGGCTGCCGAAGGCAGCGACGTTGCGTAGGGGACCTGCAGCGCCGGGCCGCTGAGCCCCGGGAAATCCCGGGGTGTCGCCGCGCCAGCTGACCGCAGGTCGGGCTCGCGAATCAGCTAGACTCGCCCCGGGCCATCCTCCGGAGAGACACCTTGCAGAGCAGCGGCGGCGGCGCGCGCGCATTCCAGAACGCGCGATTGCAGAAGAAATTGATGAAACAGGCGGATGCCGTCCTCTCCGCCGCGGCTACCGCTTATGGCCAGGGCCGATACGCTGAGACCGAAGCACTCTGCCGGGATATCCTGAAAGCGCTGCCCGATCATGTCGACGCGATGCACCTGCTCGGCATGTGCGCGCATGACGGCCGCCGCCTAGAGGAGGCGCAACAGCTGCTCGAGCGCGTGATTGCGCTCGAACCGCGCCTGCATGATGCCCACAACAACCTCGCGACCGTGCATTTCGACCTCGGCAATTACGAGGCGGCGCGGCGGTGCCAGGAGAGGGCCATCGCGCTAAAGCCGAATTTTGCGGTGGCGCTGACCAATCTCGGCAACACGCTGATGCATCTGGGCCAGTACGAACAGGCGCTCGAGCTGCACGAGCGCGCCATCAAGATCAAGCCGGATTATGCCGACGCGTTCTGCAATCGCGGCATGATCGAGATTGTGCTTGGACAGATCATGCGCGCCAAGGAAAGCTTTGACCGCGCCCTGCTGTTTCAGCCCCGTCACGCCGAGGCCATCGTCGGCAGCGGCATGGTCAGCATGGAGCTGCGGCACCACGACGAGGCGGCGGCCAAGCTTGCCACGGCGCTGGCGATCAAGCCCGGCTCGCCGCGGATCCTGGCCCAGCGCGGGCGGCTCAGTTACGAACTGCAGCGCCTGGAGCCGGCGCTTGCGGATTTCGAGGCGGCGCTTGCGATTTCCCCCAAGCTTGAACTGGCCCTCCGAGGGAAGGCCCAGACCTGTCTCGTGATGGGAAGGACGGCGCAGGGAATGGCAGCCGCAGCGGCTTTGATCGAGCACAATCCGCGCTCGGAGACAGGGCTGGCGCTGATGGGCTTCTCCTATTCGAACCAGGGGGACATGGACGCCGCGATCGAATATCTCGATCGCGCGCTGGCGGTCCGGCCGGACTATGGGGATGCGATCAGAGGAAAGATCTTCCTGGAGGACTACCGCGCCGAGGCCGATTTTGTGGTCCAGCAGGCGGTGCGAAAATCCTGGTGGGACCAGATCGGCTCCAAGCAGCCGCGAAGGGAGCTGCCGAAGCGGCCGCTGGATCCGGAAAAGCGGATCGTGGTCGGCTATGTCGCTGCCGAATTCCGACAGCACTCCGCGGGGCTCACGCTGCTGCCGGTGCTGCGCCATCATGATCACACCAAATTTGAAATCATCTGCTACTACTCTTGGCCGGGCGCTGACGAGTACACTGCCATGTTCAAATCATTGGCCGACGTCTGGGTCGATGCCTGGGGGCTTTCGGACGACGAACTCGCCGATCGTATTCAGGCCGACAATGTCGACATCCTGATCGACGTTTCGGGCCACACGACCGGTAACAGGCTGCAGTGTTTCGCGCGCAAGCCGGCCCCGATCCAGGCCACTGGCTTCGGACACGCGACGGGCACGGGCATGCCGACGATGGACTACGTGCTCGCGGATCCCATTTTCATTCCGCCCTCGGTTCGGCATTTGTTTGCCGAGAAAATCCACGATCTGCCGTGCCTGATCACGATTGAACCCGTCTCGGATCTGCAGCCTTCCGAGCTGCCGATGCTCCGCAATGGCTACGTCACCTTCGGCGTGTTCAACCGCATCTACAAAATATCGGATGATGCGATCCGTGCGTGGACACGCATCATGCGGGAGCTGCCGGGATCGAAGATCATCCTCAAGCATGGTCTGCTCGATGATCCCCTGCTGCGCGATAGCCTGATCGCGCGTTTCCTGGCGCAGGGCGTTATCGAGGAGAACATCACCTGCCTCGGCACCACCTCGCGCGACGACCATCTGGCGGCTTTCGCCCAGGTCGATATTTCCCTCGACACGTTCCCGCAAAATGGCGGCATCAGCACCTGGGAATCTCTCTACAAGGGCGTCCCCGTCGTGGCCAAGCTCGGCATCGGTGCCTCCTCGCGTGCCGGCGCCTCTATCGTGACTGCCGTCGGCCTCGGCGACTGGGTGGCCGAGGATGACGATGGCTATGTCGAGATCGCCCGCAGGTTTGCGTCACAGCCCGAGCATCTGGCGAAATTGCGCGCGGAATTGCCGGCCCGGATCGCGGCTTCGCCCGCCGGCAATGTCGAGATCTACACGCGCGAGCTCGAAGCCGGTTACCGCCAGTTCTGGCGCGACTATTGTGCCGCCGCCTCGAATGACGTCGACGTTGCGTAGGCGAGGCCTGCGTCGAGCACCGGCATCTTCCGGGGATTGCCGGGTCGCCTAAACCGGCCGGCCCTGGCCGCGAATCAGCTAGAATCCTCCCGGGCATCCTCCGGAGAGAATCCTTGCAGAGCAGCGGCGCCGGCGCGCGCGCGTTTCAGAACGCGCGGTTGCAGAAGAAATTGAAGAAGCAGGCGGACGCGATCATCTCGACCGCGAATGCGGCCTATGGCCAGGGCCGGTATGCGGAGACGGAGACACTCTGCCGCCAGATCCTGAATGAACTTCCGGAGCATTTCGGGGCCTTGCACCTGCTTGGCTTGGGCGCGTTCGCGAGCCGACACTTCGAGGCAGCGAAACAGGCCCTCAAATATGCCGTGACAGTCGACCCACGCTCGGCACAGGCTTTTTCCGATTTGGGAGCCACGCATTTCGCACTTGGGGAATACGAGGACGCGCGTACATCCCTGGAGCGGGCCATCGCGTTGAAGCCGAGCTTCCCCATGGCCTTGGCCAACCTCGGCAATACCTTGTTGCACCTGGACCGCGTCGAGCAGGCCATCGAAATGTACGATCGCGCGATCGGGCTGAAGCCCGATCATGCCGATGCGCTCTGCAATCGCGGCCTGGCAGAGCTTGCGCTGCGCCAGCTTGATCGCGCCAAACAGAGCTTGGAACGCGCACTGTTGTTTCAGCCGCGAAACGTGGAAGCACTCGTCGGCAAAGGTTTGGTCAATATCGAGCTCAAGAACTTCGACGAGGCCAAAGGCGCGCTGGAGGCGGCGCTCGCGATCAGGCCGGGCTCGGCGAAGATCCTGGCGAACCGTGGACGGCTCAATCTTGAGACGTCGAGGTTGGAGCAGGCGGCGGCGGATTTTGACGCGGCCCTTGCGCTTGCGCCCAAACTCGAAGTGGCCTTGCAGGGGAAGGCACAAGTCGCGCTCGCCATGGGAAATACGGCGCAAGCGATTCTGGCCTGCACCACGTTGCTGGAGGAATATCCACGCTCTGCGATCGCGATGGCGCTGCTGAGCGCTTGTTTTGCAAACCAGGGAGAGATCGCATCGGCGGTCGAGCTTCTCGATGCGGCGCTGGCCATTGCGCCGGATGCCGCCTTGATCGGGCGGAAGATCTTCTTTCTCGACTATCTCTCCGAAGCCGATTTCGCGGTTCAGCAGGCCGCACGAAAGCAGTGGTGGGACGCAATCGGCTCGAAGTCGCCGCGACGAACTCTTGCCCCGCGGCAGCTCGATCCCGACCGGCGGATCGTGGTTGGCTATGTGGCTGCCGAATTTTGGTACCACTCGGCGGGGTTCACCCTGTTACCGGTGCTTAGTCGTCATGATCACGCCAAATTCGAGATCGTCTGCTATTCGTGCTCGCCGGTAAGAGATGAGATGACCGCCGCATTCAGGTCCTCGGCGGACGTCTGGGTCGACGCCTGGCGGCTTTCCGATGACGAACTCGCCGATCGCATTCAGGCCGACAAGGTCGATATCCTGATCGACGTGTCCGGGCATACGACCGGCAATAGGCTGCATGTTTTCGCCCGCAAGCCGGCCCCGATCCAAGTCTCGGGGTTTGGCCATGCCACGGGCACCGGCCTTCAGACCATGGACCACGTGCTCGCGGATCCCATCTTCATTCCGCAATCGGCGCGCCATCTGCTGGCTGAGAAGGTCTACGACCTGCCGTGCCTGATCACGATCGATCCCATTTTGGATCTACCTGCATCGGAGCCTCCCATGCTCCGCAACGGTTATGTGACCTTCGGCGTGTTCAACCGCATCTACAAGATCTCGGACGAGGCCATCCGGGTCTGGTCGAAAGTGATGCGCGAGGTGACGGGTTCGAAGATCATCATCAAGCATACGCTGCTGGATGATCCCATGCTGCGCGACAATTTGGTCGCACGTTTCGTGGCACAGGGTATTGCCGAGGAGAATGTCACTTGCCTGGGCTCGACGCCGCGCCACGAGCACCTGCGGGCGTTTGCGAAGGTCGACATATCGCTCGACACGTTCCCGCAAAACGGCGGCGTGAGCACCTGGGAATCGCTCTATGCGGGTGTTCCGGTCGTCGCCAAGCTCGGCAACGGCGCCTCATCGCGTGCCGGCGGTTCGATCGTGGCGGCGGTCGGTCTCGACGACTGGGTCGCCGCGGATGACGAGGGCTATGCTGCGGTCGCCTGCAAATATGCGGCGCAGCCGGCGCATCTGGCGAAGTTGCGCGCGGAGTTGCCGGCCCGGATCGCCGCGTCCCCGGCCGGCAATGTCGAGATCTACACGCGCGAGGTCGAAGCGGCTTACCGCCGGTTCTGGCGCGACTATTGTGCTGTGGCCTCGGAAGGCGGCGAGGGCGCCTGACTCTGCCTGCAGGCCCCAAATTGCGAAGGTCAGGTTAGTCCTCCGGAAACCATGCGCCGGCGCGCGGCCGTGCCGGTTCATGGCTCCGAAAGCTATGTCTGGGCATATATACCAAAAAGGGTGTGCCAATGCTCGGTTTCGTATTCGGCTTAAACGCCCGGCTCGGGCGATTGCATTTCTTCCTCGCCACGGTCGCGCTTGCGATCGTGATGACGGCGATCTGCTTTGCAATCGCAATGGCCGTGCTGAACAACACCTCGCCCGGCGCGATCCGACCTGAAGACCTCACCAAGAGTTGGGCGATGATCGCCGCGATCGTCTTCTTCGGAGTTGCGACCTTCACGCTGCAATCGATGCGCATCCGCGACATCGGCTGGGATCCGGTCTGCGTGGTGCCTGCCTGGTTCGCGCTCATGATCGTCGACCATGTCGTGGCGGGTCGGTTTCCGGCTTGGGCGATCGGGCAGGAGCACCAGGCAACGGCGGTCGGCGCGCTCGTCAACCTCGCGCTGATGCTCGCGCTCGTGTTCTGGCCGAGCGGCGACAGCGAAGGCTCCTACGGCGCTCCCGTCCCGCCGCGCACGCGCGCGATCAAGCCTTCGCTATCGAACGAGCGTCTCGCGCGGGTGTCGCAGGGATCGTCTCGCTCGAACTGGAGCTAGACGGCCGGCTTCCGGAAACGTTCTATACGAACGGCAGCTTGATGTTGCTGCGCTTCTCCAGCCATTCCGGCACCGGAAGGCTCTTGGCGCGCATGAAGTCGGCGTTGAACAGCTTCGACTGGTAACGGCTGCCGGAATCGCAGAGCACGGTGACGATCGTCTTGCCGGGCCCGAGCTGTTTTGCGAGACGCATCGCGCCGGCAACGTTGATGCCGGTCGAGCCGCCGAGGCAGAGGCCTTCGTGCTGGAGCAGTTCGTAGATCACCGTGACCGCTTCGGCATCGGGAATGAGATAGGCGTCATCGACCTTTGCGCTCTCGACGATTGCGGTCGCCCGGTTGAGGCCGATGCCCTCGGTGATCGAGCCGCCCGGCGTCGCCTTGGCATCGCCCGTTCTGAAGTATTCATACATGCCGGCGCCATGCGGATCCGCGCAGGCGATCCTGATGTCCTTGCTCTTCTCTTTCAGGAAGCGGCTGGTGCCGGCCAGCGTGCCGCCGCTGCCCACGGAGCAGACGAAACCGTCGATCTTGCCGCCGGTCTGTTCCCAGATCTCGGGCCCTGTGGACTCGTAATGCGCCTTCGCATTGTCGAGGTTGTTCCATTGGTCGGCAAACAGCACGCCGTTGGGCTCGGTCTTGCGCAACTCGTCGGCAAGACGGCGGCCGACATGCTGGTAGTTGTTCGGATTGGAATAGGGCAGGGCCGGCGATTCCAGCAGCTCGGCGCCGCACAGTTTCAGAAAATCCTTCTTCTCCTGGCTCTGCGTCTCCGGGATCACGATCAGCGTGCGGTAGCCGCGCGCGCTGGCCACGACAGCAAGGCCGATGCCGGTATTGCCGGCGGTCGATTCCACCACGAGACCGCCGGGCTTGAGCTCGCCGCGCTTCTCGGCCTCCAGGATCATCCATTTGCCGGCGCGATCCTTCACCGACTGGCCGGGATTCATGAACTCGGCCTTGCCCAGGATGGTGCAGCCGGTCAGTTCGGAAGCGCGCTTGAGCTTGATCAGCGGAGTGTTGCCGATGGCTTCGACAACGTCGTTTTTGATGGTCATCTCAGGGGAAATCACTGGCAAAGGGGTTGATCAGGTTGGCCAGAACCTAGTGCTTGCGCGGTCAAAGGGGAAGGCTTTTGCGCTGCGGCGAAACTGGCGAAAATGCCGGTAAGCAGTGAAAATTTGGAAGGAGAGATCGCCGATGCTGCTGCTGTGCTACGCCGCGGGATATCGCTAGGAGGATGTGGCCAGCCTCTGCCAAAACATGGAAGATAAGGCCGTCGCCAGCATCCCTTCGCCATGGACGTGAGGCGTCGCGTCGGTTTCGAGATGGGGCTGAAGCTACATCGCGAGGGGTGCAGGCGGATTGAAGGGACTGGCGTCGGTGTGGCGGCAATATCACATGAAATCTTGGTAAGCTTGAACGCACTCTGAAATAGCCCTGAAATCGAAGAAAGTCCTGCAGGACAGTACCCTTTTGCATTTTCTAAGTTCTGAGATCGCGGTGCTTTGGGGGCCATCTCGCAACTGCGGGACTGTCCCGCAGTTGCGCGCCCGGCTAGGATAGGTGTCAGGTTCCGCAGAAAGCATCACCGCTGTGAACGAGTTGTCCAAAGCCTCCCGACGGCCGCGCCGCGAATCGGTTACTCCCGCTGCGCGGTGGCGGCTCGATCTGCCCGGCGGGGGGTGTGTGTGACACAGGATGTTCCTGCGATCGCCGTGCGGCGGTCTCCAGGTGCCACGTCCCGGACGCGACGTGCGGCGCGCTGGTTTGCAGTCGCTTGCCTCGCCGCGGGTTCGGGCGCCTGCGTGCTGACGCAGGATCTTCCTGATCCCGCGCTCGATGTTCCCACGCAGTACAAATACGCGGGCAAGGCGGATGCGCCGCCGTCGCTTGATTGGTGGCGCAGCTTCCGCTCCGCGGAGCTGACACAGCTGATGGAAGAGGCGCAGACCGTCAACCTCGACATTGCCGCCGCCGTTTCGCGCATCGTCCAAGCCGACGCCCAGGCGCGGCAGGCAGGTGCGGCGCTGCTGCCGAGCCTTTCCGGCACCGGGCAGGAGGCCTATTCGCGCACCTCCGGATCCTCCGCCTCGGGGCTCACCAATGGCGGCCGTGAGGTCGTCAACTACCAGGCTTCGCTGAGCGCGAGCTACCAGCTCGATTTCTGGGGGCAGAATCGGGACGCCTTGCAAACGGCGGAAGAGACGGCAAATGCCAACCGCTTCGATCGCGACGTCGTTGCGCTGACCACGCTTGCAGGCGTCGCTAACGCTTACTTCCAGGTGCTGGCCTCGCAGGATCGCATCCGGACCTCACAGCGCAACATCGCGAGCGCGCAACGCATCCTCGATGCCGTCAGGGAACGGCGCAAGGCCGGCACCGGCACCGATCTCGACGTTGCCCAGCAGGAGAGCGTGCTCGCAAACCAGAAGGCCCTGGTGCCGCCGCTGCGCCAGACGCTCGACCAGAACGTCAATGCGCTTGCGGTCCTGGTGTCGCGGCCGCCGGAGAGCGTGCGCGTGCTCGGGGGCTCGCTGAACCGGATCGCTATACCCCGCGTGACGCCCGGCCTGCCGTCGGAGCTCCTGACACAGCGGCCCGACATTCGGCGGCAGGAGGCACAACTTGCTTCCGCCACCGCGAACGTCGGCAATGCCCGCGCGCAGTTCTTTCCGACCATCCAGCTCACCGGCAATGGCGGCTATCAGAGCGCGGCCCTGGTCTCGCTGTTCCAGCCGCATGCGGCGTTCTTCCAGCTCGTCGGCAGCGCGACGCAGCCGATCTTCGACGGCGGCAGGATCCTCGGCAATTTCGAATTCGCCAAGGCGCGGCAGGACGAACTGCTGCAGACCTACCGCAAGACCATCATCCAGTCCTTTGCCGATGTCGACAATGCGCTGTTCTCGATCAAGCAGACCACGATCAGGCTGCAATTGCAGCGTGACGTCCTCAATGCCTCCCGCCGCGCCTTCGATCTTTCCGAGCAGCAATTGCGCGCCGGCACCGCCGACATCGTCACCGTGCTCAATACGCAACTGACCCTGTTCCAGGCGGAAGACGCGCTGTCGCAGGCGCAACTTGCCCGCCTTCTTGCTATCGTCAGCCTGTATCAGGCGCTCGGCGGCGGCTGGGAGCCGAGGATGGAGAAACCGGTCAATGCTCTTTAAGCCGGATACGAAGCGAGGCGCGAAGGAGGGAACGGCGAAGAAATCGCGCGGGCGCGGCTTCGTCATGACCCTGATCACGCTGGCGATCCTCGGCGGGCTTGGCTACTACGGCTGGACCACTTGGCACCAGCAGCCGCAGCAGGCGAACGGCCGCAACCAGCGGCCCGATCTGCCGGTGCCGGTGCTGGCGGCGACACCCCGCATCCAGGACGTTCCCGTTTATCTCGACGGCGTCGGCGCGATCCGCGCACTCAACACCGTGACCGTCCGCTCACAGGTCGACGGCAAGCTGATCGCGGTCAATTTCACCGAGGGACAGGACGTCAAGAAAGGTGACGTGGTCGGTGAGATCGACCCGGCGCTCTACCAGGCGACGTACGATCAGGCGGTTGCCAAGAAGGCGCAGGACCAGGCCCAGCTCGCCAACCAGCGTATCGACCTCACGCGCTACGAGCAGTTAGCTGCCTCCAATGCCGGATCCAAGCAGCAGGCGGACACCCAGCGCGCGCTGGTCGCTCAGACCGAGGCGCTGGTCAAGGCCGACCAGGCCGCGATTGACAATGCGGCGGCGACGCTGAGCTACACCAAGATCGTGGCGCCGATCTCGGGCCGCGCCGGCCTGCGCCAGGTCGATCAGGGCAACATCATCCACGCCTCAGACACCACCGGCCTCGTGGTGATCACGCAATTGCAGCCGATCGCGGTGTGGTTCAGCCTGCCGCAGCAGCAGATCATGCGCGTCAATGCCGCCGCGTCGAAGGGCACGCTCGCGGTGGACGTCTTCGGCAATGACGGCCTCACCGTGATCGACACCGGAAAGCTCACCGGCATCGACAACCAGGTCGACCAGACCACGGGCACGCTCAGGCTCAAGGCCGAATTCCCCAACGCCAATTACCAGCTCTGGCCGGGCCAGTTCGTCAATGTCCGCCTCAAGGTCGAGACCTTGACGCAGGCGCTGGTGGTGCCGACCTCAGCCGTGCAGCGCGGACCGATCGGCACCTTCAGCTATGTCATCGGCGAGGATAACATCGTCTCGGCCAAGCCGGTGACGGTGACGCAACAGAACGAGCATGACGCGGTCATCGCCAGCGGCCTCTCGGCGACCGACAAGGTCGTCACCACCGGCTTTGCTAATTTGTCTGACGGTTCCAAAGTGGTCATCGGCCGCGACGACCAGACCCCTTCGGCCGATCTCGCGCCGCGCAAGCGCTCGCGCGGGCCGGATGGCCAGAAGAAGGAGGGCGCAAAAGACGGCCAGAAGGACGGACAAGATAAGGACGGCGAGTTCCGCGCCAAACGCAAGAGCAGCGAAGGCGACCAGAAGGGCCAGACCGGACCGGCACCAGGGCCGGGTGCATCGGGAAGTGGAGCCAAGCAGCCATGATCCCGACAACAGCCGCCTGAGCGGCAGGCGTATCCCATGGGCGTCTCCGAACCCTTCATCCGACGGCCGATCGCGACCTCGTTGCTCGGCATCGCGCTTCTGATCGGGGGACTGCTCGGCTATTTCGCGCTGCCGGTGTCTGCACTGCCGCAGGTCGATTTCCCGACCGTGCAGGTGACGACGCAATTGCCCGGCGCGAGCCCCGACGTGATCGCCTCGCTGATCACCGCGCCGCTGGAGCGGCAACTCGGCCAGATCCCGTCGCTGTCGGCGATGAACTCGACGAGCTCGTTCGGCGTCAGCCAGATCTCGCTCCAGTTCGATCTCAACCGCGACATCGACGGCGCGACCCAGGACGTCCAGGCCGCGATCAATGCCGCGGCCGGCGTGCTGCCGAAGACGCTGCCTTATCCGCCGACCTACGCCAAGGTGAACCCGGCCGATGCGCCGGTGATGACATTGGCGCTGCGCTCCGACACGATCTCGTTGCGGGCGATGAGCGACATCGCCGACACGCTTCTGGCGCAGCGGCTGAGCCAGATTTCCGGCGTCGGGCGCGTCTCTGTGCTCGGCGGACTGAAGCCGGCCGTCCGCATCCAGGCGGATCTCGCGCGGTTAGCTGCCTATGGCATCGCCATGGAAGACCTGCGCACCGCGATTGCCAATGCCAACGTGTCGGGGCCGAAAGGCTCGCTCGACGGCGCGCAGCAATCCTACATCATCGCCGCCAACGACCAGATCGCTGCCGCCGACGCCTACAAGCCTGTCATCATCGCCTACCGTAACGGCTCGCCGGTTACGATTGCCGACGTCGCCCAGATCGTCGACGGCCTCGAGAACGACCGCACCGGCGGCTGGTACCAGGGCTCGCCCGCCGTCATCATCGACATCCAGCGTCAGCCCGGCGCCAATGTGATCGACGTCGTCAGCCAGATCCGCGCGGAAATCCCAAAGGTCCAGCGCGCTATTCCGGCCGGCGTGAACCTGACCATCGTCTCCGACCGCACCGTCACCATCCGCGCCTCAGTCCGCGACGTGCAGTTCACGCTGATCCTGAGCGTCGTGCTGGTGACGCTGGTGGTGCTGCTGTTCCTGCGTTCGCTGCGCGCCACGCTGATCGCCGGCGTGGCATTGCCGCTGTCGCTGATCACCAGCTTCGGCATCATGTATTTCGCCGGTTTCAGCCTCGACAATCTGTCGCTGATGGCGCTCACCATCGGCACCGGCTTCGTCGTCGACGACGCCATCGTGATGATCGAGAACATCGTCCGCCACATGGAAAACGGCGACAGCGCGATGGAGGCTTCGCTGAAGGGCGCTAGCGAGATCGGCTTCACCGTGATCTCGTTGACGGTGTCGCTGATCGCGGTGTTCATCCCGCTGCTGTTCATGTCGGGCCTCGTGGGCCGCATGTTCCGCGAATTCGCGCTGACGCTGACGATCGCGGTCGTGACCTCCGCCGTGGTCTCGCTGACGCTGACGCCGATGATGTGCTCGCGTCTGCTCAAGCATGCCCATGAAGAGCTGGCGGTGCCGGGTCTGGCCGCGGTCAGCCGCTTCATCGATCGCACCGTCGAGTTCTATCACCGCACGCTGCTCTGGGTGCTGGAGCGCCAGCGCGCGACGCTAGTCGTCACCTTCGCCACGCTGATTGCGACGCTGGCGCTCTATGTCGTGGCGCCAAAGGGCTTCCTGCCGCTGCAGGACACCGCCTCGATTACGGCGGTGACGGAAGCCGGTCCCGACGTCTCGTTCGCGGAAATGCAGAAGCGGCAGGCCGCGGCGGCCGACGCCATCAAGGCCGACCCCGATGTAACAGGCGTGGTCTCTGTGATCGGTGCAGGCTCGGTCAATCCGACCACCAATGTCGGCCGTCTTGTCATGACGCTGAAACCGCGAGGCGAGCGGCGCGACGATGTCAGCATCGTCATCAACCGGCTGAAGGAGCGGGTGGCCGCCATCCCCGGCATGACGGTCTACTTCCAGCCGGTGCAGGACGTGCAGATCTCGACCCAGTCGAGCCGCTCGCAATACCAGTATACGCTGACCGGCACCGACGCCGCCCTGGTGTCGGAATGGGCGCGCAAGCTGGTTGCCGAGATGCGGCGCGATCCGCTGTTCCGCGACGTCTCCTCGGAGGCGCAGGAAGGCGGTCTGCGGGCGCAGCTCACGGTCGACCGCACGCGCGCCGGCCAGCTCGGCGTCAGCCTCCAAGGCATCACCGACACGCTCAACGACGCCTTCGCGCAGCGTCAGATCTCGACCATCTACGGCCAGGCCAACCAGTACCGCGTGGTGCTGGAAGCGCTGCCGATGTACCAGCGCGATCCCTCGATCCTGTCGAAGCTTTATCTGCCGGGCGCGGCGAGCGCGACCGCCGGCGCGCCCAACGCACAGGTGCCGCTCTCCGCCGTGGCGACGCTGACCCGCACCACCGCGCCTCTTGCGATTTCGCACCAGGCGCAATTCCCGTCGATCTCGCTCAGCTTCAACCTCGCGCCGGGCGCGGCGCTCGGCGATGCCGTCGAGGCTGTGAAGACCATCGAGACCCGGATCGGGATGCCCAACAGCATCGTTGGCGTCTATGCCGGCGACGCCGCCGAATTCGCCAAGGCGCTCGCCGGCCAGCCCTGGCTGCTGCTGGCCGCGGTGATCACGATCTATATCGTGCTCGGCGTGCTCTACGAGAGCTACATCCATCCGATCACGATCCTCTCGACACTGCCTTCGGCCGGCGTCGGCGCCATCCTGGCGCTGATGCTGTGCGGGCAGGATCTCTCGGTGATCGGGCTGATCGGCATCATCCTGCTGATGGGCATCGTCAAGAAGAACGCGATCATGATGATCGACTTCGCTCTGGACGCGGAGCGCAATCAAGGCATGCCGCCGCATGAGGCGATCGTGCAGGCTTGTCTCCTGCGCTTCCGCCCGATCATGATGACGACGCTGGCCGCGCTGTTCGGCGCGCTGCCGCTGGCGATCGAGAGCGGCACCGGCGCCGAGCTGCGCTTCCCCCTCGGCATCTCCATCATCGGCGGCCTGCTGCTCAGCCAATTGCTCACGCTCTACACCACGCCGGTAATCTACCTCGCACTCGACCGCATCAACCGCCGCCTCGAACAGGCGCTGCCGCCGGCGGAATCCGGCGGGCCACCCGTCGCGGGCGCGACCGAGGGGATGCAGTGATGGCATCGATCTCGGAGCCCTTCATCCGGCGCCCGGTCGCGACCACGCTGCTGTCGATCGGGTTGTTCCTGCTGGGCATCGTGGCCTACGAGTTCCTGCCGGTGGCCTCGGTCCCGAACGTCGATTTCCCCGCCATCTTCGTTTCCGCCAGCCGTCCCGGCGCCGATCCGTCCGTGATGGCCGCCACGGTCGCCTCGCCATTGGAGCGGCGGCTTGGCGAGATATCGGGCATCAACCAGATCACCTCGACCTCGTCGCTCGGCACGACCAACATCCAGCTCCAGTTCGACATCGGCCGCAACATCGACAAGGCCGCGCGCGACGTGCAGGCGGCGATCAACGCATCGCTGGTCGATCTGCCGAGCGATTTGCCGACGCTGCCGCGGTTCCGCAAGGCCAACACTGCCGGCGCTCCCGTATTCGTGCTGGCGCTGACCTCGAAGACGCTGTCGGCGAGCGCGATTTACGACGTCGCCGATACGGTTCTGGCGCAGCGTATCTCGCAGGTGCCGGGCGTCGGCGACGTGACCGTGAGCGGCGCCGATCAGCCCGCAGTGCGGGTGCAGCTCAACCCCGTCGCGCTGTCCAACGCCGGCATCGCCACCGACGACGTGCGGACCGCGATCATCAACGCCAACCCGCTCGGTCCGGTCGGCATCTTCAACGGCGAGCGCCAGAGCGAGACGCTGGCCCTCAACAGGCAGATGCGGACCGCGAAAGAGTTCCGCGATATCGTCATGAAAAGCGCGAACGGCAATTTCGTCCGGCTGGCCGACGTCGCCGACATCGAGGACTCCGTCCGCAACGCCCGTTCCATTGCCTGGTTCAACAAGCAGCCGGCGGTGCTGATCCAAATCACCAAGCAGGGCGACGCCAATGTCATCGACACCGTGGACCGGGTGAAGGCGCTGATCCCCGCACTGAAGCAATGGATCCCGGCCGGCGTCGATATCTCCACCTTGGTCGACCGCACCAGTACGATCCGCGCCAGCGTGCTCGACATGCAGTGGACCTTGTTCGCGACCGCCATTCTCGTGATGGTCGTCGTGTTCGTGTTCCTGCGGCGGCTCACGCCGACGATCGCGGCCGGAATCTCCGTGCCGCTGGCGCTGGCCGGAACCTGCGCCGGCATGTGGGTCGCCGGCTTCTCGATCGACAATCTGTCGCTGATGGCGCTGGCGATCTCCGTCGGCTTCGTGGTCGACGACGCCATCGTCATGATCGAGAACATGTACCGCAATCTCGAGCACGGCATGCGCCCGCTCCAGGCGGCGTTGGACGGCGCCCGGCAGATCGGCTTCACCGTGGTGTCGATCAGCCTGTCGCTGATCGCGGCCTTCACGCCACTGATCTTCATGGACGGCATCGTCGGCCGGCTGCTGCGCGAGTTCTCGCTGACGCTGACCTTCGCCATCCTGGTCTCGACCCTGGTGTCGCTCACGGTGACGCCGATGATCTGCGCGCACTACATCCGGCAGACCACGTCCGGCACGGCGACCCTGTTCGACCGGATCATCGAGGGCTCGCTGTCGCGCATCGTCGCTTTTTACACCCACACCTTGCGCACCGTGCTGGAATATCCGCTGCTGACGCTGCTGGTGTTCTTCGCCACCATTGCGTTGACGGTGACGCTCTATATCAAGGTGCCCAAGGGCTATTTCCCGACCGACGATTCCGGCTTCGTCATCGGCGCGACACGTGCCTCGGCCGACATCTCGTTCCAGTCTATGCTGAGCCTGCAGCAGCGGCTCGCCGACATCGTGATGCAGGATCCAGCGGTGGCCGGCATCGGCTCCACCGTCGGCAGCGGCGGCGGGCCGGGCGGCGCGACGTCCAATCGCGGCACCATGTTCATCAGCCTGAAGCCGCCGGAGCAGCGCGACCACGTCTCGACGCAGGTGGTGATCGACCGCCTCAGGCGGGCGTTATACCCGGTGCCCGGCATCCGCCTGTTCATGTTCGCCGCCCAGGACGTGCGCGCCGGCGGACGGCAGAGCGATTCCGACTACCAGTACACGCTGACCAGCACCGACCTCGGCCTGTTGCAGAAGTGGGCGCCGATCGTGGCTAAGCGCATGGAGAGCGTCGAGGGCATCACCGACATCTCCAGCGACCGCGATCCCGGCGGGCTTCAACTGACCTTGTCGATCGACCGCCAGAAGGCCTCGGCACTCGGCGTCCGCGTCCAAGATATCGACAACGCGCTCAACAACGCGTTCTCGCAGCGGCAGATCGGGATCATCTACACCCAGCGCAACCAGTACATGACCGTGCTGGAGATCGACCCGAAATTCCAGGTCGACCCATCCAACCTCGAACGCATTTATGTCGCCGGAGCGGGCGACGCGCAGGTGCCGCTGTCGGCCGTGGTGCATGCGACGCGCGGGCTCGCCGCGCTCGCGGTCTATCATTCGCAGTCGTTCCCATCGACCACGGTATCGTTCAATCTGTTGCCGGACGTGCAGATCCAGGCCGCAACGCAGAACATCCAGCGCGCGGTCGAGGAACTGCACATGCCGGAAGGCATCCGCGGCAGTTTTGACGGCAATGCCGGCGATTTCGCCAAGACCAGCGGCCGCCAGCCGCTCCTGATCCTCGGCGCGCTGGTGGCGATGTATATCGTGCTCGGCGTGCTCTACGAGAGCCTCGCCCATCCGCTCACGATCATCTCGACGCTGCCCTCGGCGGGCCTCGGCGCGCTGCTGGCCTTGCAGCTCACCAACACGCCACTGACGGTGATCGCGTTCGTCGGCATCATCCTCTTGATCGGCATCGTCAAGAAGAACGGCATCATGATGGTGGATTTCGCGCTCGATGCCGAGCGCCAGCGCGGCCTGTCGTCGGCGGAGGCGATCTTCGAGGCCTGCCAGGCGCGTTTCCGCCCGATCTTGATGACGACCATGGCGGCGCTGTTTGCCGGCATTCCGCTGGTGGTCGCGACGGGCCCCGGCACGGAGCTGCGCCGTCCGCTCGGCATCACCATCATCGGCGGGCTGTTCGTCTCGCAGATCCTGACGCTCTACACCACGCCCGTGATCTACCTGCTGATCGACCGCCTGCGGCGGCGCCGCGAGCCGCGCCCGCTGGCCGCGCCGGCGGAATAGGCGGGTTGTTGAACCGCCGTGCAGAGCGTATAGCGGCGACCATGTCGAACCCCACCGCCGCCGCGCCGGCCGATCCGATCCCCGAATGCCCGTACTGCCAGAAGCCGATGCCGCTGTGCATCTGCGACAGCGTCACGCCGATCAAGAACCGGCTCTCGCTCCTGATCCTTCAGCATCCGCAGGAGCAGGACAGGGCGCTCGGTACCGCCCGGCTGCTTGCGAAGCATTTCGAAGGTGCCACGCTGCGGGTCGGCTTGTCCTGGCCGAGCCTGTCCAAGGCGCTGGCGCAGCCGATTGAGAACGCCTCGCACTGGGCCGTGCTCTATCTCGGCTCGGCGCACGCCGCCGATCTCGAGGCCGAGGGCGAAATCCTGGCGCTCAACCGCAAGGGCGAGGTCGCGGACAACCAGCGCGCGCTCCTCGGCAAGCTCGAAGGCGTAGTGCTGCTCGACGGCACCTGGAGCCAGGCCAAGGCGCTGTGGTGGCGCAACCCGTGGATGCTGAAATGCCAGCGCGTCATCCTCAACCCGGCGGCCCCGTCGCGCTACGGCCGGCTGCGCAAGGAACCTCGGAAGGACGGACTGTCGACCATCGAGGCCGCAGCCACGATCCTCTCCGTTCTGGAGAAGCGCCCGGACATCGCGGAGACGCTGAATGCCAGTTTCGAACGGATGCTAACCCGCTACCGCGAGGTCCAGGTCGAGATGCCCGAACTGGCTCCGAAGCCGCCGGTGAAGGACCGCCGGCGCGGTGTCCGGCGGAGCAAGCGAGCCTGACTCCAGTCGGGGTTGCCTAAACCCGTGATCCCCTATATTGCTCCGCCCTCGTTGGGGCCACGTGGCGGAGTGGTTACGCGCCGGTCTGCAAAACCGTTTACTCGGGTTCGAGTCCCGACGTGGCCTCCATCACAACCTCCTGATATCTCAGCAATATTCGATCGCATCGCGGCTGCCATCGGCCCGCGCGGGCGATACGCGCTGGCCGTGCACACCGGGTTTGCCCGGGGCCCGGCGGAAACCCGCCTTTCAGCCCGCTGGCATAGTCTTCGCATCTGCGAAGTGATGCATCCCAACGATCGAACGCTGGAGAGCACGTGAGCGAAATCGTCCGATTTGTCCCGAAATCCGAGCTGGAGCGGGCTCGCCTCATTCGCGAGGCCCGCGCGATCTATGACAGCATCTTTCCGCCGGCCGCACCCGACCAAGCGCCGCAGGACGGCGGCGAGCGCGTCAAGACCTGATCGCGGCCACGCCGGATTTCGCAGCGTAGCCGCCATAGCAAAACGCCCGCGGAGCGCGGGCGCATCGGCTCACGGTGAAATTGGCTTCAGCAGGCCGCGTACCAGCCGTCCGGAAAGGGCAGCAGGGGCCAGGCGCCCTCGTTGTCATTGGCAGCTTTGGGCTTCGCGTAATAGGTCCACGAGCGCGGCACGAAATCCTCCCCCGGCACGAACGCCAGATCTTCATGGACCATGGCGTCCTGGACGGCATCCAGCAGCAAGTTGAATTCGGCTTCGCTCATCACACCCTCCGGACCGCGGATGGCGCAATGTCGCAAAGCCGGTTTGTTTCCCGGTTGAGCCGATCGTTCGCATTTTAACGATCCGCCAATCGGGTCCTGATTGGTTAGCGAGTCATGAAATCCTCTTGGGGATATTAGGTTCCTGCCGCGTGCCCGCAGTGTGAAGGAGGTCACATCTTTCGCTGTTTGTTTCTCCTACCCCTTTGCTCACCGGCCAATGCAGGCCGGCGGGCAGGGCAGACGGGAGACTGGTCATGAAGGCGAGGTTCTTGCGGTTTGCGGGTGTGAAAAGCCGGGCGCGTCGCGCATCAACGGTCGGGCTGTTCCTGACGCTGTTTGCCTCCGCCGCCCACGCGCAGCAGGGAACGGCCGAGCAACGCCGGGCCTGTACCCCCGACGTCTACCGACTCTGTGCCGGCGAAATCCCCAACGTTCGCGCCATCACGGCCTGCCTGCGCCGTAACAGACCAAGCTTGAGTGAGGCTTGCCGCTCCGTGTTCGATCAGGCTGGCGGCTGACATACCGGCCCTGTGGATTTGTGCGCAGCAAGTGGCTCGCGGGAGCTCGCGAATCCGGCATAGTCGGCCTGTGGATATGCCTGTGGTTATGCTGCGGACAGGCTGTGGACGGCAGTGATGTGGATGTCGGCCGCAGATGCGTCCTGCGATTGTCATGTCTCTGTCAAATGACCTCACCAAATGATTCCCTGATCGGGCAGATCGCGGCGAAACGCAAGATCATGTGGTTCTTCCGAATTCGGAAATACATTCCGCGAGCGTCCCGCATTAACGAACAGTTTTTGGGCAGCCGCCTGCCCAAATCACGGGCTCCTCCATCCAATTTTTTGTACGCCCGCGGACAAGCTTTCCGGTCCGCTCTCCTCCTAGGCTCGCTTCCGAGATCTGGAACATGGCCATTGCCATGACAATTCGAAGGAGCTGGACATGGAAAGACCGGTATTGCCCCAGGCGTGGGGGAACGCGCGTGCATCGCTGTCTTGGCGCAAGGCCGCGCTCGGCGCTGCCGTCGCCTTCGGCGCGCTGGCAGCCGCGCCCCTGAGCGCGCAAGCTGCGGCGCCTGCGGCCTGCGCCGCGCTCCAGGACAAATATCCGGACTGGAAGGGCAAGACGCTGGTCAATGCCATCAATCCGCACACGCCGGGCTATGAGACCATCGATCCGAAGAACCCCAGCCAATATATCGGCTTCGACATCGATCTGGGGGAAGCCATCGGCGAATGCCTCGGCTTCAAGCTGACCTACAAGCCGGTGACGTTCGCGGCACTCCTGACCACGCTCGCCGCGGGACAAGCTGACATCGTCATTTCCGACATCTATGCCACCAAGGAGCGCGCCAAGGCCGCCGACTTCATCACCTATTCGAAAGTGTTCGACGGTGTGCTTGTCGCCAAGGGCAATCCGAAGGGCATCAACGGCATCAACATGTCGATGTGCGGCGCCGCTGCCGCCGAAAACACCGGCTATGTCGAGGTGCCCCTGATCCAGGCGCTGATGCCCGAGTGCAAGAAGGCCGGCAAGGCCGAGCCGACCATCCAGCTCTACGACAACAACGCCAACTGCATCCAGGCGATCCTCGCCGGTCGTGCCGACACCTATGTCAACGACGTCAACACCGTCGACAGCGCGGTCAAGGCCTATCCGGACAAGCTGGAGAAGGCGACCGCGGTGACGATCCCGTATTCCGTTGGCATCGCCGTCCCGAAGGACAAGCCGAAATTCCGCGACGCCGTGCTCGCCGCCCTGATCGAGGTGCAGAAGGCCGGCACGCATATGGAGCTTCTGAAGAAGCACGGGCTCGACGTGAACAATTTCAAGGAGCCTGACATTCTGACGGCCGACTGATGTCGCTGTTCCTCCATTACCTGAGCATGCCGTATCTGCTCGAGGGCATCGAGCTCACCCTCGAGGTGACTGCCCTCGGGCTCGGCGGCGGATTGATCCTCGGATTGATCCTCGCCGGCATGCAGCTCTCCCGCTTCTGGCTTCTGGCGGCGATCGCCAGGGCCTACACCGTGATCTTCCGCGGCACGCCGCTGATCCTGCAAATGGTGTTCGCCTACGACGCACTGCCGCATATCGGCATCAAGCTGCCGGCGGTGCTGGCCGCCGGCCTTGCGCTGGCCTGCAACGAGGCGCCGTTCATCGCCGAGATGCTGCGCGCCGGCGTGCTGGGTGTCGATCGCGGGCAGGTGACGGCCGGCCAGGCGCTCGGCATGACGCCGCGGATCCTGATGTGGCGGGTGATCGCGCCGCAGGCGATCCGCACCATGATCCCGGCCTTCGGCAACGAGGCCGTGAGCGCGCTGAAGAACTCCTCGCTGGCCTCCGTGGTCGCGGTCCAGGAGCTGACACTGCGCTCGACCCAGCTTGCGTCCTCGACCTTCGACTTCTTCTCGATCTTCTTCGCCTCGGGCCTGCTGTATCTGGTGCTGACCTTTGCCATCAGCATCATCCAGCTTTTCGTCGAATGGTTGCTCGATCTCGATCGCACCAAAGGTCGCCAGCGCAAGCTCGCCGATTATCTGCCCTGGCGCCGCGTCGATCTCGCCACCAAGCTCGAACTTGCCGCGGTCACGGCGCATGAGCCCGAACCCGTGCAGGCGCAGCCTGTCGACGCGCCGCCGCGGGCGCTGACCCGCGAGGAGCGCACCCGGCGTGCGGCGACGATTTCGCGCAACAACATCGCGGTCGAGACCAGGGACCTCACCAAGAGCTACGGCACGCAAAAGGTGCTTGGCGGCCTCGATCTCACCGTGCGTGTCGGCGAAGTCGTCGCGCTGCTCGGGCCCAGCGGCTCCGGCAAGAGCACGCTGCTCCGGTGTATCAATCATCTCGAAAGCTGGGATGGAGGCACCGTGCGTGTCGGCGGCCGGCGTCTTGGTTTTGACGACGACGGCAAACTGCTGCCGCCACGCGCGATCGCCAATGAGCGGGCAAGCGTGGGCGTCGGCATGGTGTTCCAGCAATTCAACCTGTTCGCCCATCTCTCGGCCAAGGAGAACATCGCGGGTCCCTTGCGCTGGGTGCACGGCATGACCCGCATCGATGCCGACCGCCGGGCCGCCGAGCTGCTCGACCGGGTCGGGCTTTCGCACCGCGCAGATGCGCTGCCGCGGCATCTTTCCGGCGGCCAGCAGCAGCGCGTCGCGATCGCCCGAGCGCTCGCACCGAACCCCAGCGTGCTGCTCCTGGACGAGCCGACCTCGGCGCTCGATCCCGAGCTCGTCAGCGAGGTGCTGGAGGTGATCCGGCGGCTCGCCATCGATGACGGCCTCACCATGATCATCTCGACCCACCAGATCCGCTTCGCCGACGAGGTCGCCGACCGTGTCGCGTTCCTGAGCGGCGGCACGATCATCGAGGAGGGGCCCGCGCACGAGGTGCTCTCCAATCCCCGCAATCCGCTGACGGCACGTTTCCTCAGCGTGATGGAAGCCGACAAGACTCCGGAGGCGGTGCGATGAGAGCCGCACCCACACCGTTCAAGACCGCGTTTCCAGAAGAGGCCACCTCATGAAGCATTTCACGCTGCCGGTTTCGCCGAAGACCGTTCACTGGGGCTATTTCTCCAAAAAGGTCGCGCCGGCCGTGACGCTGCGCTCGGGCGACCGCGCCACCATCGAGACGCTGACCCACCACGCCAACGATGATTACGAGCGCATGATCCAAGGCGATCCCGGCGCCGAGAGCGTGTTCCAGTGGACGCGCGAGCACAAGGCCGTCGCGCGGCGCGGTTCGGGCCCGACGGATGGCCCGTTCATCCGCGGCGCAGGCGAGGGGATCGGCGTGCATCTCCTCACTGGTCCGGTCGCGATCGAAGGCGCCGAGCCCGGCGATATCCTCGAAGTGCGCATCCTCGATATCAGGCCGCGGCCGAGCTGCAGCGCCTGTCATGCCGGGCGCTGCTTCGGCTCCAACGTCGCCGCGAACTGGGGGTTTCACTATCACGATCTGATCGAGGAGCCGAAGCCGCGCGAGGTCGTCACCATCTTCGAGCTCGACACGTCAGGCGAGCCCTGCGCCAAGGCCGTCTACAATTACGTCTGGACGCCGCAGACCGATCCTGACGGCATCGTGCATCCGACCATCGATTATCCCGGCGTGCGCGTCGATCACGCCACCATCAAGAAGCGCGAGAACATCCTCGCAAGCGTCAAGGTGCCGGCACGGCTGCATTTCGGCACCATGGGGCTCGCACCGTCCGAGGCCGATTTCGTCAGCTCGATCCCGCCGGGTTATACCGGCGGCAACATCGACGACTGGCGCATCGGCAAGGGCGCGCGGATGTTCTATCCGGTCGCGGTCCCCGGCGCCTATTTCTCGGTCGGCGATCCCCACGCCGCGCAAGGTGACAGCGAGCTTGGCGGCACCGCGATCGAGACCTCGCTGACCGGCGATTTCGAGTTCGTCCTGCACAAGAAGGCCGATCTTGCCGGCACCAGCCTCGAAGGTCTCGACCATCCGATGCTGGAGACCGATCAGGCCTGGTCGTTCTACGGCTTCACCTATCCGAACTACCTCGCCGCGCTCGGCGCCGATGCACAAACCGAGATTGCCAATCACTCGAGTCTCGACCGCGCGATGCGCGATGCGTTCCGCAAGCTCAGGAGGTTCCTGATGACCGTGCACGGTTTGAGCGAGGACGAGGCGATCTCGCTGCTATCGGTCGGCGCCGATTTCGGCGTCACCCAGGTGGTCGACGCCAATTGGGGCGTACACGGCACGATCCGCAAGAACATCTTTCGGTGCGACTGATGTGCCGTAGCCCGGAGGGAGCGAAGCGTAATCCGGGTTTGTCACGGCGGACTCAAAAGGCTCCGGATTACGCTTCGCTCCATCCGGGCTACGCATCGTGCTCGACATTGATATCCCGCTCCAACACTCTGAAGAACAGCTCGTTTCCAGGATGAGCGCGTGACCAAAGACCGTCATTTGCGGCCCGTCGCTGCGACGGATGACCGCGTGCGTCTGGCACAGAGGTTGCTTCGATCCACTGCAATCTGGGTCGATCCGATGAGCTTCCGTCCCTTCACGAGCGAGTCCTACGCGCAAGACGACCGCCCCGAAGCCTGGCGGGACGTGCTGGCCGCGGTCGGCCTGCAGCCGGCGGCGGGCCATTCCTTCCTCGACGGGCACGCAACGGCGTCGCATCGCCACGCCGCAGGCGTCGCGCTGACGCGCATGGCGGCCGGCGCCCAGACCATTGGTCCGCGCACGCAGGCCAACGAAGACCTGCCGATTGCGCTGATGCCGGTCGAAGACGGCATGGTGCTCAAGAGCGCCGGCGGCCATCGCATCGTTCCGGTCGGTCATCTCGTGCTGCTACCGCGGAGCGGGGACTGGAGCATCGTGTTCCAGCGCGACATGCGCGCCATCGTGCTGTCGGTGACGTCGGAGGCGCTGCACGGCCGCCTCTCGGGTAGGCCGCGGCTCGGCGAACCCAGGGTCGTTCCGCCCAGCGGCTTTGCCGACGTCTTCGCGCGCTTGATGGACGCGACTGCGCGCACGCTCGACACGCTGAGCGACGCCGAATGGAATGCGGTCACGCAGTCGCTCGTCGATCTCCTGCTGACACTCGCCCATCAATTGGCGGCTTCGACGTCCGACGCCGGATCGAGTGCGACGCAGTCGGCACTGCTGCACCGGATCTGCCAGACCATCGAACGCCGCCTCGACGATCCCGAACTGGTGCCGGCGCGCGTCGCGCAGGCCGAAGGGATTTCCGAGCGTTATCTGCAAAAGCTGTTCGAGACCGTCGGCGACAACTTTACTCACTACGTGCGCGAGCGACGGCTGCAGCGCGCCTGGGCCGATCTGTCCAATCCGTCGGAGGCGCATCGCTCGATTTCGGAGATCGCCTACGCCTATGGCTTTGGCGATTCCGCACATTTCAGCCGCGCCTTCCGTCATCGTTTCGGACTGCCGCCGCGCGAGTTTCGCCAGCAGGAGGCCGAGCGGGCGACGACGCAGCAGGGGATAGCCGGTCAGCGCGGCTGGCCGCAGGATGCGCTGGCCCAGCTTCGCGTGCACCAGGCGAGCGCCGAGGCGCGCGGCAATCTGGCCCGTACCGACATCGATGAGCCGAGAACGGCCGAACGCAAACATCATCATCTTCCGATCGAAGCCAACCGTGTTCATTGGGGATATTTCAGTCGCTCGCTACAACCGCAGCTCGAGATCAATTCGGGTGATACCGTCACGATCGAAACCCTGACGCAGCACGCCTCCGACGATCCTGAGCTGATGATCGCGGGCGATGCCGCCGCCGAAAACGTGTTCGGCTGGACCAAGGCGAGGAAGAACGTCGATCGCCGCGGCGCGGGTCCGATGGATGCCAGCATATTCGGGCGCGGCGCCGGCGAAGGCTTTGGTGTGCACATCTGCACGGGGCCGGTCTCGGTGAAGGATGCCCAGCCCGGCGACGTGCTGGAAGTGCGGATCCTCGACATCGTACCGCGCGCAAGTCGTCATCCGAAACATTCAGGGCGCGTGTTCGGCTCCTCGGTCGCGGCCTGGTGGGGCTATCATTACGACGAATTTCTTTCAGGGCCGAAGCCGCGCGAGGTCGTGACGATCTACGAGATCTTCGACGACACCGATGCGCCGCATGCCCGCGCGCTGTATTCCTACCGCTGGGAGCCGCAGACCGACCCGTTTGGAGTGGTGCACCCCACCTATGACTATCCCGGCGTTCCGGTCTTGCGCGGCACGGTAAAGCGCCGCCACGCCGTGCTCGACGGCATCCGCATTCCCTTGCGCCCGCATTTCGGCGTGATCGCGGTGGCGCCGCGCGAGGTCGATTTCATCGACTCCGTGCCGCCGTCCTATTTCGGCGGCAATCTCGACAATTGGCGCTTGGGGAAGGGGGCGACCGTCTATCTTCCGGTCTCCGTTCCCGGCGCATTGCTGTCGGTCGGCGATCCCCATGCCACGCAAGGTGACGGCGAATTGAGCGGCACCGCGATTGAATGCTCGATGACCGGAACCTTCGAGGTGATCCTGCACAAGAAGGCCGACCTCGGCGGTCAGCCGTTCGCCGATCTGTCTTATCCCCTGATCGAGACCGAGTCCGATTGGGTCCTGACCGGATTCAGCCATCCCAACTACCTCGCCGAGTTCGGCGCGCAGGGCCAGAGCGAGGTCTACGCAAAGTCCTCGCTCGATCTCGCCATGAAAGATGCGTTTCGCAAGATGCGACGCTTCCTGATGAACGTGAAGGGTCTCAGCGAGGACGAGGCGATCGCGCTGATGTCGGCCGCGGTCGACTTCGGCGTCACGCAGGTGGTCGACGGCAATTGGGGCGTGCACGCGATCATCAGCAAGCGCCTGTTTCAGAACGCGCCTTAAACCGAAGGATACCCAGTGAAATTCCACATGATCAGCGGCGGACCGAAGCCGGTCGCGCCCTTCAGCCACGCGGTGGAGACCGACGGTTTTGTCTTCATCACCGGCCAAATGCCGGACACGCCGCAAACACCGGGCGTGTTGCCCGACGGCATCGTCGCGCAGACGAGGGCGGTGATGGAGAACCTGAAAGTTGTTTTGGCGGGCGTCGACCTCGGTCTCGAACACGTCGTGATGACACGCATCTATCTCACGCGTTTCAAGGAAGACTACACCGCGATGAACGACACCTATCGCGAATTCTTCGCGCCCGGACGGCTGCCGGCCCGCACCTGCGTCGGTGTCACCGGACTTGCCTATGACGCACTGATCGAGATCGACCTGGTGTGCCGTCGGCCGTCAGACGACAGTCCGTAGCCCGGATGGAGCGAAGCGCAATCCGGGATTCGTTCCGCGGAGACAGGGCCCCCGGATCACGCTGCGCTCCATCCGGGCTACAAGACCTTGCGTCGCCCGACGGGCAAAACACCCAAACGACAGGTCAATCCGCTCGCGCGAAAATATTCGCCTTTACAGAAATTCTGATTTATCGCATCTTGTCGCCACCTCACCCCGGTCAGAGGGGCGTATCGCGATCGTCACGAAACGTGGGGTGAGCTGCGGTGGACGCGGGCAGCATCGGCGCGAAGGGCCTCGCAGGGCGGGAAACCGTGAGCGAAGGCGTCGCGCACACGACCGGTGCTGACAGCGTACGGCAAAACCGTGTCGTCCTGACGCCCGGGGTCTGTGCGTCAAGTCTTGTGGTGATGTGGGCTGCCCGACCGGGCATCCGCATCAGCCATCCACAAGGCGACGGGGGCAATAGTGCATCGCTCCCCGGGGAGAACTCGGCATAAGCCGTCAAACCACTGCGCAGGGAAGGCCGTGTGTTGGGCTTCACCTGTATGCCGCTGTGCAGCCTCTTGTAGTGCAACCTTCGCACAGTGGACCGTGGGTGCCAGCCGGCACCCGGTCTTCCCTGCGCCCTCTGACGAGGAGGGTGTACGAGACGAAGCAAAGCTCGGGCGAGTCAAGCCGCGAGGACGCGAAGCTGTGGCCGCGACGCAGAATGGGAGTTGTTGGCGATCGTCGATGCCGCTTGCTCCGTCATTGCGAGCGCAGCGAAGCAATCCAAAATCCTCCATGGTAGGGATCTGGACGGCTTCGTCGCAAGAGCTCCTCGCAATGACGTGGAGAGAGCGGGCGCCTCCACCTCGGTCTTGTGCCCGGGACGCAGCCCAGCGCTCCTTCAGCGGTGCGCTGCTGAGCCGGAGCCGATGCCACAGCGTGTGTGCGACTTCCTGGCTCCTGGCTCCTGGCTCCTGGGCTCCCGGCTCGGCGCTTCGCTTGTCCGGGACCCTCCATTTCGTCTCAAATTGCAACCCGCGCGTGCAAGAAGTCTTGGTCGGCCGCGATTTAGAAGTGATCAAGCGCTTGAACGCAGACTTCAGCCGCCTCGACTAATCGCTGATGCCAAAGGATCAGTGGAACGTGATCAACCCTCCTCTTCCTAAGGCACTAAAATGGTGCTTTAGTGCTTTCCGTGAGCCCGTCACCCCGAAACGCGCCATCGGCGCTGCGATACCGACTTGCGCCTGACCCCGCCGCCAAGGCCGCGCTGGAGGCGACGTTCGGAGCCTATGAACGCATGATGGAGATCCTGGACGAGGTGGCGCGGAGCCATAACGTGGGTTCCAACGTCGTCCTGCTGCATGCTCATGCCTATGAGCCAATCCGCAAACAGACCGCGCTGCCCTCGCGGCTGGTGACGCTGGGCCTGCGCGACCGCGCCGACTATCGCGCGGCCCAGGGGCGCCGCCTACCGCTCGACGACAAGCTTGCCAAGATCAAAGGTCCAGCCACCATTTCGATTGCCACCGTGCAAGGGCGCTTCAGCGTGCCCTTCGACTACGCCGGCTATGCCGAGGGCTGGGGGCAGAGCGTGCCCGCGCACCTGATCCGCACCGACGACGGTTTCGAAGTTCACTACGGCGTCACGCCGAACAATCTGCCAGAGGAGGAGAACGCCATGGATACCATCGCTGCCGCTCCCGAGAATTTCCTGTCGCGGGTCGGACGCCTGATCGCCGGGATTGCCTACGACGCGATCGAGCAGGCCGAAGGCAAGAACAAGCTTGGGGTGGTCGGACAGGCCATCCGCGAGATCGAGCGCGCCGAGGCCGAGGCGCGAGATGCGCTCGCGTCTGCGCGGGCCGAAGAATATCGCCTCAACGCGCGCCGCACCGAGATCGAGCGCGAGATGACCGATCTCGCTCCAAAGATCGAGGGCGCGATCGCTGATAGCCGCGACGATCTCGCCCGCTCGGGCATCGCGCGGCAGATGGATCTGGAGGCCCAGTTCGAGGTGCTCTCCCGCGCCATCGACGAGAACAACGAAAAGATCGAGCAGTGCGTGACGTCTCTGCGTGCCGTTCTCTCGGCGCTCCAGGACGCCGAACTGCGCCGCGCCGACCTCGAAAAGAGCGAGGCGGCCGCAAGTCACCAGGCCTCGACTTCACTGCGGAAGCCCGGCGGCACCTCGGCGGCGGCCAAGGCGCTGCGTGCGGGCAGGGCGGTGGCGCGCGCCACCGGCGTTCCGGCATCCATCCCGTTCTCGAGCGACATCGACGAGCTCAGCACGTTGCATCGCGACAAGGAGATTGCAGCGAGGCTGGCCCGGTTGAAGTCGCGCTCCTGAGACCTGTGTCATGAGCGCACTGCTCGAACATGTCATGTCGCCCGAGGTCAGGCCGTTCGCGATCGCGGCGGCCATGATCCTCATTGTCGGCTCGATCGAAGTGGTCTCGATGCTGGTCGGGGCCTCCCTGAGCGAAATGCTCGGCACCACCATCGATTTCGGTCATCCCAGCGACAATGGCGTCGTCAACGCCATCTCCTGGATCAATCTCGGCGGCGTGCCGCTGCTGATTTTCCTGCTGTTGCTGCTCGGTGCCTTCTCAATCACCGGCTTCCTGATCCAGGACATCGCACGGATGGTGGCCGGTCCCTTACCAGCGACGGTCGCCTCGGTAGGGGCGGTCGTCGTCTCGGTTCCGCTCGTTCGCGCCACCAGCCGCGCCATCGCGCGGGCCATTCCCAAAGACGAAAGCTATGCGGTCGGCCTCGGCGATCTCGTCGGCCGCGTCGGCGAGGTCGTCATTGGTCCGCTCGACCAGGGACCGCCCGGCCGCGTCAGCGTCGCCGACGTTCACGGTAACCGGCATTTCGTCTGGGCGGTTGCCGCACCGTCATCGTCGCCCCTGCCGCAGGGAACCATGGTCCTGCTGGTCGATCGCGCCGGCACCCGCTTCGTGGCGGTGAAGGCCGACGATGAACTCAAGCCGTCCAAACCCACTCTAAGCAGCTAGCAGTCATTTATTAATTGGAGAACATCATGTTCGACATCGCAGTCCCGGCCATGATCGGCGTCGCGCTGATCGTCGTCCTCGGGATCGTCTTCACCATTCTCTACAAGCGCGCCACCCGCGACGAGGCCTTCGTGCGCACCGGCCTCGGCGGCAAGAAGGTCGTGCTCGACGGCGGCGCCATGATCCTGCCGATCTTCCACTCCTATGCCAGCGTCAATTTGAAGACGCTGCGACTGACCGTCGAGCGCAAGGAGCGGGAATCCCTGATCACCAGGGATCGCTTGCGCGTCGATATCGTCGCCGAATTCTACGTGCGCGTTCGCCCGGACGATGAGAGCATCGCGCTGGCGAGCCAGACGCTGGGCGCGCTGACCAACGACGCCGAGGCGCTGCGCAACCAGGTCGAGGCGAAATTTGTCGACGGTCTGCGTTCGGTGGCGGCCACCATGAGTATCCTCGAGCTCCAGGAGAAGCGCTCCGACTTCGTCAAGCACGTGCAGGCCACGGTCGAGTCCGACGTGAAATCGAACGGCCTCGAGCTTGAATCGGTGTCCCTGACCAAACTCGACCAGACCGACGTCAAATTCTTCAATCCGGAGAATTTCTTCGACGCTGAAGGTCTCACCCAATTGAAGACGGTCACCGAGACTCGTCGCCGCGACCGCAACGCCATTGTGCGCGACAACGAGGTCGCGATCGCACAGAAGGACCTCGAGGCGCGGCAGCAGACCCTGACGATCGAGCGGACCAAGAAGGAGGCCGAACTGTCGCAGGAGCGCGACATCGCCAACAAAACTGCGAGCACCCGCGCCGAGGTCGCAACCGCGACCCAAACCGCACGCCTGACCGAGGAGAATGCCCGCATCGATACCGACCGGGCGGTCGCCGAGAAGGAGGCGGGCGCCAAGCAGGTGAAGGAAACCGCAGTGATCGAATCTGACCTGGCGATCAACAAGCGCAAGACCGATGCGCAGCGCGAGATCCAGATCGCCACCCAGGAGAACGAGATCCAGATCGCGTCCAAGAGCAAGCAGACCTCGGAAGCCCTGACCGAGGCCAAGACGGCCGAAGCGGTCGCCGTTTCCGCGGAAGAAAAGGTCGTGACCGCCCGCGCCGTCGAGGTTGCCGATCGTGCCCGTCTCACCCAGGTGCTCGCCGCGCGCACCGAGGCCGAGCGAAAATCCACCGAGGTGATCGTTGCGGCCGAAGCCGAGAAGAAGGCCGCGCTCGATCGCGCCGAGGCCACCAAGACGCTGGCCACCGCCGAAGCCGAGTCCAACAAGATCAAGGCGGTTGGCGTCAGGAATATCGGCGAGGCCGAGGCCGCAATCATCACACTCAAGAACGAGGCACAGAACAAGCTGGGGGCCAACGTCATCGACTTCGAACTCGCCAAGAAGCGGATCGAGATCATGCCGTCGGCGCTGGCCGAAATGGTCAAGCCCATCGGAAACCTGAAGGACGTCCGCATCCTCCATACCGGCGGGGCGTTCGGCGGCAATGGCGTCGGCGGAGGCAATGTCGGCTTCGGCGAGGGGCTTGCCGGCGAACTCCTCAAGGTGCACGCGCTGCGTCCGATGATCGACGAGATCCTGCGCCAGAGCGGCTTTGCGCCGGGCGAGGATCCCGTAAAGGCGCTGGTCGGCGCCGTGACGGGGAAGAGCAATGGCGCCGCGGTGCCGGCGCCCGCGCCGGAGACAACAAACCGCGCCGATCTATGAATGCCGGTTCATTGCTGCGGAGAATTCGAATCGATAAGAATTGGCTCGTTGCGCGTCTCGCGTCGTGCAACGAGCCGGAGGCGGATCGATCGCGTCTCGAACCTTTCGATTGCGCCTCCGACGAATCCTTCAAGGCAACGCCATTGGTTGCCGCGGCGCCTGCGCCGATCGACGTCAGGCACCGAAAGCCCGTTTCGATCGGGGGAATTTGATATGAAGTATTTTCTGTCTGCACTGATCGCGATCGGTCTATCGATCGCCGCCGCGCCGTCGTTCGCGGCTGACGCCCGCAACGTCACCGTCGTCAACGAGACCGGCTATGCCATCAAATTCCTGGGCTTCAACGCCCCGGACGATGGCATGGACGAATGGGACAACGAGTTGGAGAAGGTTTTGCAGAACCAGGCGAGCACCTATGTCGAGTTCGACGATGATGACGATGGCTGTGTCTGGAACGTCCGCGTCGACTGGCAGAACTATGACGAGACCGTGCTCTGGAAGAACGTCAACCTCTGCAAGTTCACCGCGCTCCGGCTGCGCTACGATTCCGGCACCAAGACCACTTCGTTCGTCGCCGAGTAACTTGACCTGAGGTCAGGCGGAGGAGGGGCCATGCGCCCTTCCTCGCCGCAATGTGCCAGATAGCGAATTCGTCCTTTGCAAGCGCAAGCGGCTTTGTTATACGCAGCCGCGCGCGAACGACGGGTTCGCCCTTTTCCTCGGTAGCTCAGCGGTAGAGCATCCGACTGTTAATCGGATGGTCGCTGGTTCGAATCCAGCCCGGGGAGCCAAATTCCGCTTCATTTTCAGTGGCTTGCGTCCAGACTCTGATCTGGCGTGCGATCTCGTTGCGGCAAATTCTCAATTAGATGTGTACCGGGGCGAGCCGGCATCCTCAGCGGTGACGCCAAAACGACTCAATTGAAATCGAGCTTCCAGAGGCCGGTCTTTTAGGAGCTGATTCCCATGCGAGACATCCAGGTCGACCGTTCCCCGCTGGCTCCCTCCATTTTGCCGGCGGACATCCCCGAACTCAGCGATGACGAATGCCTCGCCTGTCTGGCGCGCGCGGTCGAGACCCACGATTCGGCACGGCTGGATGAAGTCGCCGCATTGATCGGCCGTCTCGCGGTCACGATCGAATAGGCCTCGCCCTCGACATTGCGAGTTGCGGAAGGGCCCGGTTCGCGGGGCCAGAGCCATGTTGCGTTTTCGCAGGGCCTGTTCCAAAGATGCCGCCAACTTTCGTCCGCGGCATCGTCCGCCTTGCAGGGTCCGCAAATGTCCGTTTTCTCGACGGCGCGCCTAAAAATGGTCGATGGCCAGGTGCGCACCAGTGACGTCACCGACCGTCGTGTTCTCGACGCCATGCTCACGGTTCCGCGCGAGGCCTTCGTGCCGGCCAGCCGGCAGGCATTGGCGTATCTCGACCTCGATCTCGACGTCAGCGAGGGGGGCGGCAAGCGGTTCCTGATGAAGCCGCAGCTGACCGGCAAGCTGCTCCAGGCCGCCGAGATCGGCGAGGGTGACAACGTGCTGGTCGTCGGCTGCGCCACGGGCTATCTCGCTGCGCTGACCGCCAAGCTCGCCCGCCAGGTCACCGCGACGGAATGCGATTCGGCGCTGGCCAAGAAGGCCAATGACGTCTTCGCCGCCCTCGGGCTCGCTAACGTGGCCTGCAAGGCCGCGGCCTGTACCGAGGGTGATCCCGCTGCTGGCCCCTATGATGTGATCGTCCTCAACGGCGCCACCGAGGTGACGCCGGCAGGGCTGCTCGGGCAGCTCAAGGAGGGTGGGCGCCTGCTGGGGGTTTCGGCCGAATCCAGGCCGCCGCGAGCCATGATCGTGACCCATACCCACGGCGAATTCGGCCATCGGGCGCTGTTCGATGCCGCGGCCCCGGTCCTTCCCGGGCTGGAACGGGCCGCCGCCTTCGTGTTCTGACGGCCGATAGCGGCTTTAGCCCGTTAAAATCCCGTTCTGAATCAGAAGTGTGGCCGGGATGCTGCACGTGAAGAGTTTCCACTGCGGACACCCCTCAGGTAGTTCCGTCGCGCTTGACCGCGTCCTATGTTGCGACGGGGCAACGACTCCACTCGTAGACGGTAACCCAGCTCGCGGGCACGAGCCGGGCGTTAGAATGAACGGAATTTTTGGATGCATGGGGTGAAGCTCTTCACCGGAGCAGCGGTTTCGGTCCTGCTGCTGGCGCTTGCCGCGCCGACGCCTGCCTTGGCGGATACGATCGAGGCTGCGCTGGTGCGCGCCTATCAGAACAATCCGCAGCTCAACGCGCAGCGCGCCCAGGCGCGCTCGACCGACGAGAACGTGCCGCAGGCGCTGTCGGGCTACCGCCCCAAGGTCAACGTGACCCTCGGCACCGGCTATCAATATCAGGATATCCAACAGACGCAGAAGGGCCCAACGATCCACAGCAACAACCCCCTTTCCACGCAGCCGCTTCAGCCCAACAGCGCCAGCTTGACCGTCAACCAGACGCTCTACAACGGCAATCAGACCGCCAACAGGACGCGTGCGGCGGAGAGTCAGGTCTCGGGGTCCCGCGAGGCGTTGCGTGTGCTCGAGCAGACGGTCCTGCTGCAGGCTGCCACGACCTACATGGACTTCCTGCGTGATTCGGCGACTCTCGAAGTTCAGCGCAGCAACGTGCGCGTGCTCGAACAGACGCTCAAGCAAACCCGTGATCGCTTCAATGTCGGCGAAGTGACGCGCACGGACGTGGCGCAATCCGAAGCGCAGCTCGCGGCCGGCAGGACCCAGGCCCTGACTGCCGAATCGAATCTCACGACGACGCGCGCGAATTTTCGCCGGATCATCGGCAACGAGCCGACGAACCTGGCACCGGGCTCGCCGGTCGATCGATTTCTGCCCGCGACGCTCGCCTCCGCCGTCGGTCTCAGCCTGGTGGAGAACCCCAACGTCACGGCTTCGATGTTCGGGATCGACGTCAACTATCTCCAGGTCAAGATCAACGAGGGCGCGCTGCTGCCGACGGTCACCGTCCAGGCTGCTGTCAGCACGTCGTACCAGCAGACTCTGAATGTCTTCCGAACGAATACCGCGTCCGCCATCGCGACAGCTTCCATACCGATCTATCAGGGCGGCGCAGAATATTCGCTGATCCGGCAGTCCAAAGAGAACCTGGCGCAGCAGCGCCTGAATCTCGAAACCACCCGCGATCAGACCCGCGCCAACGTCGTGCAGGCCTGGGGGCAGTTGGAAGCCGGCAAGGCGCAGGTACAATCTGCGCAGGCGCAGGTCACGGCCTCCGAGATCGCGCTGAACGGCGTGCGCGAAGAAGCCAAGGCCGGCCAGCGTACCACGCTGGACGTGCTCAACGCGCAGCAGGCGCTGGTGAACGCACGCGTTGCGCTCGTCACTGCCCAGCATGACCGCGTGGTGGCGTCCTATTCGGTGCTCAATGCGGTCGGTCGTCTCGCGCCGCAGGTCCTCGGCCTCAACACCACGGTCTACGATCCCAGCGTTCACTACCAACAGGTTCGCGACAGCTGGGCCGGCGTCCGCACGCCGGACGGACGCTAGAGTCCCGTAATCGTCCGGTCGGCCTCGCGAATAGTCGAAGCCGACCGGTGCTTTGCTTGCAATCAGCAAAATCCCTGACATAGCCTTGCCAAGAAGATGCGGGCCGATTCGCTCCGCATCCGATGCCGTGTGCGTAAAGCATGAGTGCCGAGGGCAGGGGCTCACCGCTGCACGTTGAGCCGTCATCTGGGGACAAGTCGGGCTGCCGCGCCGAAAATGGCGGGCCGTCCATCCGGAACCGGCCAATCCTGTCGTGCTTGGTGTAAAACAACGCATGCGAGGGCGTTGATGATGTGGAGTCGGAGATGACGCAGCCTGCAAAGGTCACAGAACCCTCGATGGAGGAGATTCTGGCCTCGATCCGGCGCATCATTGCCGACGATGAGGCCAAGCCGCCACCGGCGGATGCTGCCAAGCCCGAGAAAGCTGCCGCCCCCGCCGCGCCAGCGAAGCCGCAGGCGATCAGCGATATTCCGCCATCCAAAGTCGCGCCGCCCAAACCGGCCGCCGAGAAGCCCGCACCGCCTCCGGCTGCCAAGCCGGCGCCGCCGCCGGCCCCCGCGCCTGAGGCGGATGCATCCAACAATCAGGACGATATCGACGCGCTGCTGGCAGGGCTCGACGCGGCCACGCCTGCGCCGGAAACCCGTGCTCCCGAGCCGGAGCCCGAACCTGAGCCCGACGTGCTGGAATTGACCGACGATATGGCGCTGGCGATGGAGCCAACGCCGCCTCCGCCGCCGCCGAGCTTCCGCAAGGTCGACCCGCGCGACGATCTCGAATTCGCCGAATCGCCGCCGCCGCGTCCGACGCCGGCATCCTATGCGCCGGTGGATTTCGATGCGCCGCCACTGCCGCCCCAACAGCCGATGCTGGCGCAATCGACGGTCTCCGCGGTCGAATCCGCCTTCAATTCCCTGGCCCACACAGTGCTCAGCAGCAATGCGCGAACGCTGGAGGATCTGGTCAAGGAGATGCTGCGTCCGATGCTGAAATCCTGGCTGGACGACAATTTGCCGGGCCTCGTTGAACGCATCGTGAAGGCCGAAATCGAGCGGGTATCGCGCGGCGGCAGGTAGATCGGGCCGCAGAGCCCTCATAAAGCCCTGCTTGTGCGTCATATTCCGACCGGACCGGAAAGCCCTGTTGCCGCCTGGCTTTCCCTGACCTTTCCGTTGACTTGTCCGTTGACTTGGACCCCGTGCGCGGCTTTCTAACAGCGCCATGATCGAGAAAAATTACCAGCCCGCCGATATCGAAGCCCGCATGTCCGTCGTGTGGGAGGACAGCCTTGCCTTCAAGGCCGGCCGCCCCGACCGCCGCGACGCAGTGCCCTTTACCATCGTGATCCCGCCGCCGAATGTGACGGGCTCGCTGCACATGGGCCACGCCCTCAACAACACGCTTCAGGACATCCTGTGCCGCTTCGAGCGCATGCGCGGCCGCGACGTGCTGTGGCAGCCCGGCACCGACCATGCCGGCATCGCCACCCAGATGGTGGTCGAGCGGCAGCTGATGGAGCGCCAGCAGCCCAGCCGTCGCGAGATGGGTCGCGAGAAGTTTCTGGAGCGGGTCTGGCAGTGGAAGGCCGAGAGCGGCGACACCATCATCAACCAGCTCAAGCGGCTCGGCGCCTCCTGCGACTGGTCGCGCGAACGCTTCACCATGGACGAGGGCCTGTCCAAGGCCGTGGTCAAGGTGTTCGTCGAGCTGCACCGCGACGGCCTGATCTATAAGGACAAGCGGCTGGTGAACTGGGACACCAAGCTGCTCACCGCGATCTCCGATCTCGAAGTGCAGCAGACCGAGGTCAAGGGCCACCTCTGGTACCTGCGCTATCCGATCGAGGGCAAGACTTTCAGCCCCGACGATCCCGCGAGCTTCATTGTCGTTGCCACCACGCGCCCGGAGACCATGCTCGGCGATACCGGCGTCGCCGTGCATCCCGAAGACGAGCGCTATCAGAAGGTGGTCGGCAAGAACGTGATCCTGCCGCTGGTCGGCCGCAAGATCCAGATCGTCGCCGACGATTATTCCGATCCGGAGAAGGGCTCGGGCGCGGTGAAGGTGACACCGGCGCACGACTTCAACGACTTCGAGGTCGGCAATCGCCACGGCCTGGCCCGGATCAGCGTCATCGACAAGGAAGGTTGCCTCGATCTCCTCGACAACGAGGATTATCTGCGCGACCTGCCGGAAGGTGCCGCGCAGTTCGCCGAGGAGTTCAACAAGCTCGATCGCTTTGCAGCGCGCAAGCGCATCGTCGAGCGGCTGGAATCGTTCGGCTTCGTCGAGCGAATCGAACCGCACACCCACATGGTGCCGCATGGCGACCGCTCCGGCACGGTGATCGAGCCCTATCTGACCGACCAATGGTATGTCGACGCCAAGACGCTGGCGAAGCCCGCGATGGCCGCAGTGCGTTCGGGCGAAACCACCTTCGTGCCGAAGAACTGGGAAAAGACCTATTTCGAGTGGATGGAGAACATCCAGCCCTGGTGCATCTCGCGCCAGCTGTGGTGGGGCCACCAGATCCCGGCCTGGTACGGTCCCGACGGCAAGGTGTTCGTCGCCGAGACCGAGGAGGAGGCCGTCAGCCACGCCCTCGGCTATTACGTCGAGCAGGAAGTCATCACGGTCGAGCAGGGCCGCGAGATGGCGCTCGACCGCAACAAGCGTGATGGCTTCATCACGCGCGACGAAGACGTGCTCGACACCTGGTTCTCCTCGGCGCTGTGGCCGTTCTCGACCCTCGGCTGGCCCGCAGACGCGCCGGAAGTGCAGCGTTACTACCCGACCAACGCGCTGGTGACCGGCTTCGACATCATCTTCTTCTGGGTCGCCCGCATGATGATGATGGGCCTCCACTTCATGAAGGAGGTGCCGTTCTCCACGATCTACATCCACGCCCTCGTCCGCGACGAGAAGGGCGCCAAGATGTCGAAGTCGAAGGGCAACGTCATCGATCCGCTCAGCCTGATCGACCAATATGGTGCCGACGCGCTGCGCTTCACGCTGGCCGCGATGGCCGCACAGGGACGCGACATCAAGCTCGCCACCAGCCGTGTCGAGGGCTATCGCAATTTCGCGACCAAGCTCTGGAATGCGTCGCGCTTCGCGGAGATGAACCACTGCGCCGTGCCCGAGGGTTTCGAGCCGGCCAAGGTCAAGGAGACGCTGAACCGCTGGATCGCGCATGAGAGCGCGCACACCACGCGGGAGGTGACCGAGGCGATCGAGGCCTATCGCTTCAACGACGCCGCCGGCAGCATCTACCGCTTCGTCTGGAACGTCTATTGCGACTGGTATCTCGAGCTCGCAAAACCCGTGCTGCTCGGTCCCGACAGCCCTGCCAAGGCCGAGACCCGCGCCATGGTGGCATGGGCGCGCGACGAGATCCTGAAACTGCTGCACCCCTTCATGCCCTTCATCACCGAGGAGCTGTGGGAGGTGACGGCCAAGCGCGACGGTCTGCTCGCGCTTGCATCGTGGCCGCTGAAGCCGGCCGCGCCGACGCCGGAGCAGCTTGCGATGCTCGCGGCGACGACGGGCCCGACCGACGCGCTGGTCTCGCCGGTTTGGGTGCTGCCGATCTTCGACCATGCCGACTTCACCGATCCCGCAGCCGAGGCCGAGATCGGCTGGGTGATCGACCTTGTCACGCAGATCCGTTCGGTGCGCGCCGAGATGAACATCCCGCCGGCGACCCTGACGGCGCTGGTGCTCGCAGGCGCCTCGGCCGGGACGAAGGAGCGCGCGCCGCGCTGGAGCGACGTCATCAAGCGCATGGCGCGGTTGTCGGACATCTCCTTCGCCGACCGTGCGCCCGACGGCGCGGTCCAGCTCCTGGTGCGCGGCGAGGTGGCTGCGCTGCCGCTGAAGGGCGTGATCGACGTCGCCGCCGAGCGCACGCGTCTTGACAAGGAAATCGGCAAAGCCGACGCCGACATCAAGCGCGCAGAGTCCAAGCTGGCGAACGAGAAATTCGTGGCCAACGCCGCCGAGGAGGTCGTCGAGGAGGAGCGCGAGAAGCGTGAGGCCGCACTCGCCCGTAAAGCCAAGCTGCTCGAGGCGCTGGAGCGGCTCAAGCAGGCGTCCTAAGCTTATTTCGGGAACGGCTTGCTCAAAAACTTCGAGCCCCTGACGCCATAGCGCCAGGGCAGCTCGACGGCTTTGGTGATGCCGATCCGGATTCCGGCCACGACCTCCAAATCCTCCGTCCGCGCATGCAGCGCGATCGGCGGACGGTCCAGCGGCAAGGCATTGTGCACGATGGTGATGCCGAGCGCTTCGGTCAGCTTGCCCGGGCCCGAGCACAACGCGTGCAAATCCTGGAGATGGCGCCGCCGACGCATCGCGGCGATGCCGTGGGTCGGCTCCAGCGCGCGGATCAGCACGGCGCTGGCCGAGCCTTCCTCCTCGCAGACGAAGTTCACGCACCAGTGGATGCCGTAGGAGCGGTAGACATAGGCAAAGCCGGGCGGGCCGAACATCACCTGGTTCCGCGGCGTCGGGCCTCGATAGGAGTGCGCCGCCGGCTCGGTATGATGATAGGCCTCGACTTCGACAATGAGGCCGCCGACGCCATCGACCAGCATGGTCGCACCGATCAGGTCGGGCGCGACCTCGTGGACGCTGCGTGCGAAAAAGGCACGCTTCAGCGCTTTGCCGAGCCGGGGAGTAGAGGTCTTCGAGACTGGAGCCATTCGAGGTGAGAATCGCCAGAGAACAGAGCAGGATATTGCCCATATCTGCCATGTTCCCTGAAGCGGGGCGAGCCGGGTTGCGATGCCCGGCCAGACCGACTAGGTAGGACTTGGTCAGACCGGACACCCCATGGTCGTTATTGTCGATACCATCTCGAACCCGCTGCGCCCACGTCACCCCGAAAAGGTGAATCGGCCCGATTCCGCTTCGCCGCCGAAGCCGGACTGGATCCGCGTACGCGCGCCCAACACCCGCGGCTATGCCGACACCCGCAACATCGTGCGCGCCAACGGCCTGCACACGGTGTGCGAGGAGGCGGGCTGCCCGAATATCGGCGAGTGCTGGGACAAGAAGCACGCGACCTTCATGATCATGGGCGACACCTGCACCCGCGCCTGTGCGTTCTGCAACGTCAAGACCGGCATGCCGAACGCGCTCGACGCGGCCGAGCCGCAGAACGTTGGCGAGGCCGTGGCCAAGCTGGGCCTTGCCCATGTCGTCATCACCTCCGTCGACCGCGACGATCTCGCCGACGGCGGCGCCGCGCATTTCGCCCAGACCATCCGCGCGATCCGCGCCGCGTGCCCCTCGACCACGATCGAGATCCTGACACCGGATTTCTTGCGCAAGGAGGGGGCGCTGGAAATCGTCGTCGCGGCGAAGCCCGACGTGTTCAACCACAATCTCGAGACCGTGCCGTCGTGCTATCTCACGGTGCGGCCGGGCGCGCGCTATTTCCATTCGATCCGGCTGCTGCAGCGGGTCAAGGAGCTCGATCCCACCATCTTCACCAAGTCCGGCATCATGGTCGGCTTGGGGGAAGAGCGCCACGAGGTGCAGCAGGTGATGGACGATCTGCGTTCGGCCGACGTCGATTTCCTGACCATCGGGCAATATCTCCAGCCGACCCGCAAGCATCACGCCGTGATGCGTTACGTGCCGCCGGACGAGTTTTCGTCCTACGAGAAGGTTGCCTACACGAAGGGCTTCCTGATGGTGTCGGCGAGCCCGCTCACCCGTTCGTCGCATCATGCCGGCGAGGATTTTGCGAAACTGAAGGCCGCGCGGGCAGCAAGCGCCCGCTGAATCGCCATGCCCAATTTTTCGAGCAAGCGCCGTGTCGATCACAGCGCGTCCGAGATGTTTGATCTGGTCGCCGACGTCGAGCGCTACCCGGAATTCGTGCCGCTGTGCAGCGCGCTGAAGGTCCGTCAGCGCATGGCGAAACCCGACGGCACCGAGGTGCTGGTCGCGGACATGACGGTGTCGTTCAAGCTGGTCAGGGAATCCTTCACCAGCCGCGTGACACTCGACCGCGCCAATTTGAAGATCCTGGTCGAATATCTGCAAGGTCCCTTCAGCAATCTGGAAAACCGTTGGACGTTTGAGCCCAAAGGCGAGAGCGTGTGCGACGTCGGTTTCTTCCTCGCCTACGAGTTCAAGAGCCGCATGCTGGCGCTCCTGATGGGCTCGATGTTCGACGCAGCGTTCGCGCGATTCTCCATCGCGTTCGAGAAGCGGGCGGATGCGATCTACGGACGGCGGAAGCCGGCGTCGTCGTAGTGGATTAAGAGCCCGCCTCAATCCACCGCCTTCACGACATCCGGCGGCTGCGAGGCATAGTACGCTGCGGCCTGCTCGGTCTCCTTCGGCGTCATCGCACGCGCGATGTTGCGCATCTGCTGGCTTATGTCGTTGCGGCGCTCGCCTGAGGCGAAGGCCTGCAGTTGTGCCTTCATGTAAGCCTCGGACTGGCCTTCGAGCCACGGGCTGCCGGTCTTGTTGTCGAGGCTGCCATGGCAGGCGCCGCAGGGCGCGATGCCGCGCATCGGTGCGCCGAAGATCACGATGTTTGGCTTGGGCAGTTGCGGGCTCGGGTGATAGGCCGGCAGCCGCGGCAGGTAAGCGTAATAGTTCGAGAGATCTGCGATCTCCTGGTCCGTCAAATTGACGGCGAACGGCGACATCACGGCATTGGTGCGCGCGCCCGTGCGGAAATCGTGCAGCTCCTTGTAGATCACGGCGGCATATTGACCCGCGAGATTGGGCGAGTCCGCACGGCTGACGCCTGTCGGGCCGTGGCAGATCGCGCAGCGCTGCGCCAGCGTGGCGCCGCGGCCGATCGCCTCCTGGCTCGGGCGTGACAGCGTGTTCGACGTCAGCACGACCCCCGACAGGCGCTTGGTCTGCTCCGGCGCGGTCACGCTCGCTGCGCGTTGCGGCACACCGGCCGCGCTGCAGATCGCGTCCCAGACATCGGCGAACTGAACCCAGGGCTGTGCGAAAGGCAGCACGATAAAGCCCGCAATCGCCGTCACGAAGAAGAACGCGGCCGTGATGCCGACACTCGTCTTGAAATGACGATTGGTGAGGGTGAAGAGCTCGCGCGCACTCATCACTGCGCTCCCACATAGACGGCGGGCACCGACGTGCCCTCGCTCAGCGCCAGATTCAGGATCGGATAGCCGTAATTGGTGAGGGTCAGCGCGATCATCAGCGCCACCCACAGCGCGTGGGTGTTGAGCGCGACCGGGACCATTGTGGGCTGGTGCACCGCCAGCGCAAAGCGATAGGGGCCGGCGTCGACCAGCGGCGCACGCATGCCGCGGGCCAGGATAACGATGAACATGATGCCCGACGCCAGCAGGATGAAGCCGCCGATGGCAGAGAGGGTGACCGAGAGTGCCTGCGGCGCGATCGCGGGATCGCCGAAGTCGAAATAGGCCATGCGGCGCGGCATGCCGAGAATGCCGACCCAGTGCCAGGGAAAGGTCGTGACGATCATGCCGATGAACCACAGCCAGAGCTGGGTGCGGATCAGGCGGAGATCGATCAGCTCGCGCCCGGTCAGATGCGGCCACAGATCATAGGCGATCGCAAAATACATGATCACGATGGCGCCGCCGAAGATCAGGTGGAAGTGGCCGGTGATCCACTGCGTGTTGTGGATCGACGCATCGAGCTGATAGCTCATGTTGATGAGGCCGCCGGCGCCGCCGAAGCCGAGCATGACGAAGGAAAAGGCGAGGGCCAGCATCATCGGATTGTCCCAGGGCAGGGCCCTGATCCAGCCGAACATGCCGCGGCCGCCGCGCAGGCGCGCCGCGATCTCGACCGAGGCGCAGATCGTGAACACGGTCAGCAGCGTGGGCAGCGCGACCAGCGCGGTGAAGGCCGAATGAATGAACTTGAAGCCGGCGCCGACCTGCGGATCCGCGAAGGTGTGGTGCATGCCGATCGGCATCGCGACCACCAGGAACAGGATGAAGGAAATCCGCGCCATGCTGTCGGAATAGATGCGGCCGCCGATCGCGCGCGGCACGATTGTGTAATAGGCGATGTAGGTCGGCATCAGCCAGAAATAGACGATGGCGTGCAGCGTCCAGGAGAAGAACACGCGGGCAAGGCCGGCGTCGATGGTGGCCTTCAGCCCGGCCGCGACCGGAATGATCTGCAGCAGCAGCTCGAGCGCGGCGCCGACCGCGGTCCAGGCCCACAGATACGAGCCCGCGACGTTGGCGAACATCGCCAGCGGCACCGGCGCGCCGGGATGGGCCTTGCGCCAGACGCGCAGATTGACTGACATCAGCGCGACCCAGATCCAGGAGCCGACCACGACCAGCACGACGCCGAGATAGTAGAAGACGTTGCCGATCAGCGGCGGATAGAAGGTGTAGAGCACCGAGGCGCGGCCGAGCCCGACCGGGACCATCGCCATGATCGCGCCGACCACAATCAGCCAGAATCCCGCCCAGGCCCAGCGCACACCGACAAGACGCTGCTCCAGCGCAGACTCGCTGATGGCGTAGCCGAAGCCCATCGCGACCAGGGTCGGGAAGACGTAGCCCATCACCGTGCCGTGCGCGGTCAGCGAGCGGTAATAGAGCTCGGGATTGGACAGCCAGGTGCCGATCGGGCTGCGGATGAACATTTGCCAGGCGCCGAGCGTGAGCGCGATGCCGAACACGGCGAAGGCCAGCCAGAAATGGGCGAGGATGAGCTTTCTATTGACCAACACAGCTCAGCCTCCCGCCACCCTTCGCGCGGTTCGCGAAGTCCGCCTTGTCGATCACCTTGACCTTGCCCCACATGCCCTCGTGGCCGAAGGAGCAAAACTCCTGGCAGGGCATCAGATAGTCGCCGCTCTTGGTAAAGCGCATGAGCTGCTCGGAGATGTAGCCCGGCACCAGCATGGTGTTGACGTTGGTGCCCTGGATCAGGATGCCGTGGACGACGTCGGCGCTGGTGGCGCGCAGGGTGATCGGCGTGTCGACGGGCACCACGATGCAGGCCGGCGTGAAGGAATATTGCTGGCCGATCGCGCGCACGGTCACATTGCCATTGGTTTCCAGCACGCTGCCGAGATTGCTTTCAACGAACTCGCCCGAGAGATGCAGGCGCGAGGGATCGGTGGTCTCGACGCGCGGTTGCGGCATGGTCGCGCGATGGATGCCGGCGAATGCCGCCAGCAACGCCATCATCACGACGATGATCACGGCGATGGTGGCCCAGCGCCGCTCGACGCGGGCTGCGACCTCGGCGCTGGCGCTACCGTTGCTGTGGGCTCCCTCGACGCTCATTGCAGCGAGCCGCGCGGCAGGAACACGAACAGATAGAAGGCGAACCACATCGCGACCACGCAGGCCGTAGCGATGCCGGCGACCACGATCGCGCCTGATGGGCCCTGCGCCACGACCTCCTCGATCGCCTGGTCGGCGGCGGCTGGGCTGGTCGGCGGATCGGAATTGAACATGGGGCCCTCAGTTCAGCGGTGCCGAGCGCAGCTCGTTGGCCTCGCGCGCCGAGACCGTCGTGCCGCGATTGCCCCAGGCGGTGCGGATGTAGGAGACGACGGCGGCGACCTCGTTGTCGGAGAGGAGGCCGGCGAAGGGCGGCATGCCGTAGGGCATCGGGTTGCCCTTGGTGCCAGGCGGATAGCCGCCATTGAGCACCATGCGGATCGGGTTGACCGCCGACTGCATCTCGATCGACTGGTTGTTGGCAAGCGGCGGCCAGTGCGGCGGCTTGCCCTCGCCCTGGGTGCCATGACAGCTCGCGCAATTCTTGTCGTAGACGGTCTTGCCGAGGCTGATCAGAAGGCTGCTCTCGCTGGTCGGCAGCGCCGAGCTCGCGGCCGGCGGAGGCGAGGGCTCCGCGATACCCTTGAGGTAGACCGCCATCGCCCTGGTGTCTTCGTCGTTGAGATATTGCAGGCTGTTGTGCACGACCTCGGCCATCGGGCCGTAAACCACGCCGCGCATGGAGACGCCGGTCTGGAGCAGATCCGTGATGTCCTTGATGCTCCAATCGCCGAGCCCGGCCTCACGGTTTGACGTCAGCGAGGGCGCGTACCAGTTCTGCATCGGGATCAGGCCGCCTTTGAAGGCGTCCGATTGCGAGGTGCCGCCGAGCGCGTTGATCGGCGAATGGCACATGCCGCAATGGCCGAGGCCCTCGACCAGATAGGCGCCGCGATTCCATTCCGCAGATTTCTTCGGATCAGGCTTGAACTCGCCCTCGCTGAAGAACAGCGTGCGCCAGCCGAGGATGAGCTGGCGGTTATCGTAAGGGAAACGCAATTCGTGCGGCTTGTTCTTCTGGTTCACCGGCGCAACCGAGCGCAGATAGGCGAAGATCGCGTCGCTGTCGGCGCGCGTGACCTTGGTGTAGGACGCAAACGGCATCGCCGGGTAGATCAGCCCGCCATCGGGAAAGCGGCCGCTGTGCATGGTCTTGTAGAAGTCGTCGGCACTCCACTTGCCGATGCCGGTCTCCGGATCTGGCGTGATGTTGGAGGTGTACAGCGTGCCAAACGGGGTCGGCATGGCACGGCCGCCGGCAAACAGACGTCCTTCCGGTGCGGTATGACAGGCGGTGCAATCGCCGGCCCGGGCCAGATATTCGCCGCGTGCGACGATGTCGCCTGTCTTGTCCTTGTCCTGCGCTGCTGCTGCCGTGGTGAACGCGGCGAGGGCGAGCAACTTGATGGACAGGAGCTTGATCGACAATTTGAAGCCCATCATCCGCCTCGTCAGTTGGGCTGGCTACCGCAGCCGAATGGCAGCGCGTAGGTGCCTTTCGGCACGGGGGCTGGGTTGGCGGGGGCAGGCCGCGTCGCAAGCCAGGCTGCGACGGCGGTGACGTCAGCCTCGGTCAGGTGCCCGGCCACGAGCTGCATGCAATCAGGCGATTTCGCGGTGCGGGTGCCATAACGCCAGCCGCCGAGTTGGGCGCTGATGTAGTTGGCGCGCAGGCCCAGCAGGCCGGGGATGCCCGGCTGCATGCCCGTCAGTCCCGGGCCATGACAGCTCACGCAAGCCGGAATGTTGCGGCCGGCATCGCCGCTGGTGGCGAGCAGCTCACCGTGCGCCAGGACGTCCTTGCTCACTTCGCTGGGCGCGGGCTGTGGCAGGGGCGGGTGCTCGCTGGCAAAATATTCCGCCATCGCCTCTAGATATGGATCGGGCAGGAACTCCAGCAGATAATTCATCGGCGGGTATTTGCGCCGGCCGCTGCGGAAGGCGAGGAGCTGGTTGTAGAGATAACCGGCCGGCTTGCCTGCGAGACGCGGGAAGTAGACGTCGCTGGTGCCTTCGCCCTTGTTGCCGTGACAGGGCGTGCAGGCCTCCACCCGCGCCGCCATCGTATCCGGGGGCTGGTTGGCGGGTTGCGCGGCCGCACCATCAAAGGCGCTCAGGACGGCAATGGCGATTGCCGGAGCAGTGAAGCGAGCGAACACGCCGTCGCCCTCCAGAAAACAGGACCGGGTTGATTCCCGGCCGCAACGTAGAGCATCATTATTGCGCCAATAATTTTCCCACGCCAAGTTCTGACAGATGCCACGACGTTTGGCCGCGGTTGATATCTGCGATCCCGATCGGATTCGACAAAGTTTGCGTGCTTTTTGAAAACTGGACATAACGCTGCGGCCTCGCGACAGTTCCTGTCCGAGTCTGCGTGTGCGTGTTGCCCTCCTCGTCAGAGGGCGCAGGGAAGACCGGGTGCCGGCTGGCACCCACGGTCCACTGTGCGAAGGTTGCACTACAAGAGGCCTGCACAGCGGCATACAGGTGAAGCCCAACACACGGCCTTCCCTGCGCAGTGGTTTGACGGCTTATGCCGAGCTCTCCCCGGGGAGCGATGCACTATTGCCCCCGTCGCCTTGCGGATGGCTGATGCTGCGTGCCCGGTCGGGCAGCGACATCACCACAAGACTTGACGCACAGACCCCGGGCGTCAGGACGACACGGTTTTGCCGTACGCGAGCCACACCGGTCGTGTGCGCGACGCCTTCGCTCACGGTTTCCCGCCCTGCGAAGCCCTTCGCGCCGATGCTGCCCGCGTCCACCGCAGCTCACCCCACGTTTCGTGACGATCGCGATACGCCCCTCTGACCGGGGTGAGGTGGCGACAAGATGCGATAAATCAGAATTTCTGTAAAGGCGAATATTTTCGCGCGAGCGGATTGACCTGTCGTTTGGGTGTTTTGCCCGTCGGGCGACGCTAAGTCTTGTAGCCCGGATGGAGCGCAGCGTAATCCGGGGCCTTGTCCCGCGGAACGAATCCCGGATTGCGCTTCGCTCCATCCGGGCTACGGGACTCGCGGCGGCGTGATGAGGGCTTGGTGATCCTGCGTGGGATATCGTAGAAGCGATCCGAACAGGAGAGTCTAAACAGGAGACTTGGGTGTGATGGTGGGCAACACGAACGTTCGGGCTGGCCAGTGCCATTGCGGCACCGTACGTTTCGAGGCCACGCTCAGCGACGGCTTGAATTCGATCCGCCGCTGCACCTGCTCCTACTGCCGCATGCGCGGCGCCGTCGTCGTCATGGCGGAGATGGGCGGCATCAAGTTCCTCCAGGGCGAGGATGTGCTCACAAGCTACCGCTTCCATACCGGATCAGCGCAGCACTTCTTCTGCTCCCGCTGCGGAATCTACACGCACCATCAGCGACGATCCGACCAATCTCTCTATGCCGTCAACGTCGCCTGCCTGGACGGGGTGAGCCCATTCGATTTCACCGAGGTGCCGGTCATGGATGGCATCAATCACACCAACGACACTGGTCAGCCGACGCGGCGGGCCGGCACGCTCCGCTTCATTCCGGCTGGCTGAAGGCGGGGTTGCCTGGCTCACCCCCGCGGCGACCGCGGAGTCCTGCGCTTCACGGCATGCCGGCGCGGCGAGCGTGTCACGCGGGGGCGCAGGCGGGTTACGGCGGCTTCACGGCGCGGCTTGGTCTGGACTGGGCCGCGGGCGAGATCCATCAGCATGCGCAACGCCTCGACCACAGAGCGCTGACGCACGGCGGTGCGGCCGATGGCGCCAAAGCGATGCTCGCGGTGAACGATGCGTCCGTCGCGCGCGGCGGCAGCGAAGTGGACGAGGCCCACCGGCTTGCCCGGCGTGGCGCCGCCGGGTCCGGCAATGCCGGTGATGGCGACCGCAAGATCAACGCCGGCACGCTCCAGCGCGCCGACCGCCATCGCGGTCGCGGTCTCCTTGCTGACGGCGCCGAAGTTGGTGAGCGTGCTTGCCTCGACCCCTAACATCGCGCGCTTGGCGTCGTTGGAATAGGTGACGAAGCCGCGATCGATGACGTCGGACGAGCCGGGGATGTCGGTCAGCGCGCCGGCAACCAGGCCGCCGGTGCAGGATTCGGCGGTCGCGATCGTCAGCTTGCGCATCCGGCACAAATCGAGCAGCGAGCGGGAGAGTGCGCGTGCGTCGCTGCCGGCCATGGCCTAGACACTCCAGGGCAGGCGGATGGTGGCGCTCGCGGTGGCCGCGATGCCTTCCTCGCGGCCGGTGAACCCGAGCCGCTCGCTGGTGGTCGCCTTGACCGCTACGCGGGAGATGTCGACGCCGGAAATCTCGGCGATGCGCGCGCGCATGGTGTCGCGCAAGGGACCGATCTTTGGCCGCTCGCAGATCATGGTGACCTCGAGATTGGCGATACGGCCGCCGCGCTGGGTGACGCGCTCGATGGCGTATTGCAAAAACTGGTCGGAGGAGGCGCCCTTCCACTTCGCGTCGCTCGGCGGAAAGTGCGAGCCGATGTCGCCATCGGCGAGCGCGCCGAGGATGGCGTCGACCAGCGCATGCAGGCCGACATCGCCGTCGGAATGGGCCAGGAAGCCCTTGGTGTGCGGCACGCGCACGCCGCAGATCATGAGATGGTCGCCTTCGCCGAAGGCGTGCACGTCGTAGCCGGTGCCGGTCCTGATGTCGCCGAGCAGGCTCGCCAGCCGCGCTTCCTCGCGCACGAAATCCTCGGGAGTGGTGAGCTTCATGTTGGCAACATCGCCTTCAAAGGTTGCAACCGTCAATCCCGCCCATTCGGCAATCGCGGCATCATCGGTGAAATCGCTGCGCCCGTCCTTGGCCGCGCGACGATGCGCTTCGAGGATGACGTCGAAACGAAAGGATTGCGGCGTCTGCGCAATTCGCAACCGCACCCGATCCGGCGTGTCCTCGACATTGCCGTTCTCGCCGGTGACCTTGATGGTGTCGGTGACGGGAACAACGGGGATCGCGGCGCCGGTGCGGCTGGCCGCATCGATCGCGCGGGTGATCACGCCTTCGGAAACGAAGGGGCGCGCGGCGTCGTGGATCAGGACGATGTCGGGCTTGTGCCTGGCGAGCGCTTCGAGACCGGCGAGCACCGAGGCCTGTCGGGTCGCGCCGCCATTGACCGGCGCCTCGTGGCTGAGCCCTGCGACCGCTGCCGTGAACATGGCGCTGTCGTCGGGGTTCACGACCGGCTGAACCGCGAACACGTCCGCATGACGGCTGAAGGCCTCCATGGCGCGATAGATCACCGGCACGCCGCCGATCTCGCGATATTGCTTGGGGCCACCGGCGCCTGCGCGCAGGCCGCGTCCGGCCGCAACGAGGACGACTGCGGTGCGCTGTGATTTCGCCATAGGACTCAAATACTCATTTGGTGATGAAGAGAGTCGGGGTGTGGGGTGATTGCCGCATGCCTCTAGCACGGCAGGCCCGCAAAAAAAGGGGGTTTCCCCGGATTGTGGGAAACAGCATTTTGCTGCACTGCACTTGAAAGATTGGCAGAACTGTCTAAACTGTAGGCATGACGCTTGACTGCACAAGAATTGTGCGCAAGATAGGTTATGGCAGGCGCGATGAGGCGCTGCCAACGTAACGAGACCCCTGTGACCGGCTCGGCAGTATCAGGCTTTAAGCCATTGAAGATAGGCGATATTGACGTCGCCACCCCGGTCTTCCTGGCGCCGATGTCGGGGGTGACTGACTCGCCCGTCCGCCGGCTGGCCGCGGAGTTGGGCGCCGGTCTCGTCGTGTCTGAAATGACAGCCAGCGACGAACTCGCCAACGGCCATCGGATGTCCCGGTTGCGCTGCGAAGCCACCGGGATCGGTCCGCACGTGGTCCAGCTCGCCGGTTGCGAGACGCATTGGATGGCCGAGGGCGCCCGGATCGCCGAAGCCGACGGCGCCGACATCATCGACATCAACATGGGCTGTCCGGCCCGTCACGTCACCGGCGGCCAGTCCGGTTCCGCCTTGATGCGCGACCTCGACCACGCCGTCAGCTTGATCGAAGCGACGATCGCGGCGGTGAAGGTGCCGGTGACGCTGAAGATGCGGCTCGGCTGGGACGACCGTACCCGCAACGCGCCGGAACTGGCGCGGCGCGCGCAGGCATCAGGCATCAAGCTCGTCACCGTGCACGGCCGCACCCGCTGCCAGTTCTACAAGGGCGAGGCCGATTGGGATGCGATCCGCGCCGTGCGCGAGGCCATCACCATTCCGCTCGTCGTCAATGGCGACATCACGACTTACGAGAAGGCGCTCGCCGCGTTAGAGGCCTCCGGCGCCGACGCGGTGATGATCGGCCGCGGCGCGCAGGGCCAGCCCTGGCTGCCCGGTGAGATCGGCCGCCGCCTCAAGGGTGGGGCGGCGGAAGCCACGCCGTCGCTCGAGACGCAGCTGCATTATGTTCGCACCCTTTATGAAGGCGTCTGCGCGCTCTACGGCCTGCGCGTCGGACTGCGGCACGCGCGAAAACATCTGGGCTGGGCCCTCGACGTCGCCGCCGATGTGAGCCGTGCGCCGGCCGAGAAGCTGAAATCCTGGCGCCAGAAAATCCTCACCTCGGAGGATCCGCGCCTCGTCCACCGGTCACTGCAAGATGCCTTCGACGACTTCGCATGGAGCGCCGCTGCATGAGCTCAGCCGCTGAACATCGTCGGCCGTTTCCGTCCGACAGCGATGCCATCCTGGACGCACTGCCCAATCCCATGCTCATGATCGGGCCGGACGGCAAGATCGTCGCCGCCAACATCGCAACCGAGGCCTTCTTCGATATCTCGACGCAGTTTTTGAAACGGCAGTCGCTGAAAGAGCTGGTGCCGTTCGGCAGCCCGTTGCTGGCGCTGATTGACCAGGTGCGTTCGTCGAACGCGCCGGTCAACGAGTACAAGGTCGATCTGGGCACGCCACGCATGGGCGGAGACCGCCAGGTCGATCTGCACGTTGCCCCCGTCACGGAACGGCCCGGCCATATCGTGGTGATGCTGCAAGAGCGCTCCATCGCCGACAAGATGGACCGCCAGCTCACCCATCGCAGCGCCGCGCGCTCCGTGATCGCGCTCGCCGCGATGCTGGCGCATGAGATCAAGAACCCGCTCTCCGGCATCCGCGGCGCGGCGCAGCTCCTGGAGCAGCAGGCCTCCTCGGAAGACCGCATGCTGACGCGGCTGATCTGCGACGAGGCCGACCGCATCGTGACGCTGGTCGACCGCATGGAGGTGTTCGGCGACGAGCGCCCCGTGGTGCGCGGCCCCGTCAACATCCATTCGGTGCTCGATCACGTCAAACGGCTGGCGCAGTCCGGCTTTGCCCGCAACATCCGCTTCGTCGAGGACTACGATCCCTCGCTGCCGCCGGTGCTGGCGAACCAGGACCAGCTCATCCAGGTGTTCCTCAATCTCGTGAAGAACGCCGCCGAAGCGCTGATCGACGTTCCCGACGGCGAAATCCAGCTCACCACCGCGTTTCGTCCCGGCGTGCGCCTGTCAGTCCCCGGTCAAAAATCCCGTGTATCCCTGCCGCTCGAATTCTGCGTGAAGGACAACGGACCAGGCGTGCCGGACGATCTTCTACCCAACCTGTTCGATCCCTTCGTCACCACCAAGCAGACCGGCTCGGGTCTGGGCCTTGCGCTGGTCGCAAAGATCATCGGGGATCACGGGGGCATCATCGAATGCGAATCTCAGCCGCGGAAGACCACCTTCCGCGTGCTGATGCCGATGTATTCCACATCGGTGAAACATGCCGATCAAAGCAGTCGCGACGGCTCTGCCGGGAAGTCGTCGTCTGCGTCACAGGGGGCAAAATGAGGATTAACGATGCCCGCAGGTAGCATTCTCGTTGCTGATGACGACACCGCCATCCGCACGGTTCTCAACCAGGCACTATCCCGCGCCGGCTACGAAGTGCGGCTGACCGGCAATGCCGCGACGCTGTGGCGCTGGGTCAGCCAGGGGGAGGGCGATCTCGTCATCACCGACGTGGTGATGCCCGACGAGAACGCGTTCGACCTGTTGCCGCGGATCAAGAAGATGCGGCCGAATTTGCCCGTCATCGTCATGAGCGCGCAAAACACCTTCATGACGGCGATCCGCGCCTCCGAGCGCGGCGCCTATGAATATCTGCCGAAGCCCTTCGACCTGAAGGAGCTGATCGCCATCGTCGGCCGCGCGCTGGCCGAGCCGAAGGAGCGGGTCTCGACGCCGAACGAGGACGCCGAGATGGAGGCGATCCCGCTGGTCGGCCGCTCGCCGGCGATGCAGGAAATCTATCGCGTGCTGGCGCGCCTGATGCAGACCGACCTCACCGTGATGATCACGGGCGAGTCCGGTACAGGCAAGGAGCTGGTGGCGCGCGCGTTGCACGACTACGGCAAGCGCCGCAACGGCCCGTTCGTCGCGGTCAACATGGCGGCGATCCCGCGCGACCTGATCGAGTCGGAACTGTTCGGCCATGAGCGCGGCGCGTTCACCGGCGCCAACACCCGCGCCTCCGGCCGGTTCGAGCAGGCCGAGGGCGGCACGCTGTTCCTGGACGAGATCGGCGACATGCCGATGGAGGCGCAGACCCGCCTGCTGCGCGTGCTTCAGCAGGGCGAATACACCACGGTCGGCGGCCGCACCCCGATCAAGACCGACGTGCGCATCGTCGCGGCTTCCAACAAGGATCTGCGCGTCCTGATCCAGCAGGGTCTGTTCCGCGAAGATCTGTTCTTCCGCCTCAACGTCGTGCCGCTGCGGCTGCCGCCCTTGCGCGAGCGCATCGAGGATCTGCCGGATCTGATCCGTCATTTCTTCGCGCTCGCCGAGAAGGACGGACTGCCGCCGAAAAAGCTCGACACGCTGGCGCTGGAGCGGATGAAGCAGCACCGCTGGCCGGGCAACGTGCGCGAGCTCGAGAACCTCGCCCGCCGCCTCGCGGCGCTCTATCCGCAGGACGTGATCACGGGCTCCGTCATTGACGGCGAGCTGGCGCCACCCACGGTCAGCCCGGGTGCCGCAGTCCAGCATGGCGTCGACAATCTCGGCGGCGCCGTGGAAGCGTATCTCTCCTCGCACTTCCAGGGCTTCCCGAACGGCGTGCCGCCGCCGGGCCTCTATCACCGCATCCTGAAGGAGATCGAGGTGCCGCTGCTCACGGCCGCGCTCGCCGCCACCCGCGGCAACCAGATCCGCGCGGCCGATCTGCTCGGCCTCAACCGCAACACGCTGCGGAAGAAGATCCGGGATCTCGATATCCAGGTGTATCGGAGCGGAGGCTAGCCTCGCCCGCAACGGACGGTGGCTCAGCTCCCCCTACCAAGCGGAGCTGAGCCTGTCCGGATCGCGCTGGCCGTTGTGGCTGACGCGGTGAGCAGAAGTCCCGATGGGACCGAAATGTTCCGCAGGAACATTCAAATGGTGATTTCAGCCGCGGGACGCGGCCTCACACCTATCTGACAAATCGGCCTGCTACCTGTATCGCGCTGGCGACGTTCGCATTGGGCTCGTGCACCCCGAGACCATTGACCAGCAGATCCGCCGCTACGATCAGCAGCAGCACGGCCGACACCATCATTGCGAGAAAGAATTTGTGCATGGTGGTCAAGCCGCCGGAGCCGAAATCCGTTCCCGTGCTCCGGCATATCGCTGTGGATGCGCGGGTCGGTCGCGGCGGGGGCGCCGCGGAATTGTCGCAATTCGGCAACAATGTGGTACGAATACATCAGTATCCGCCCGCCGCGGACCCCGTTTTCAGCACCCATTGCCGGAATGATCAGCGCAGACACCTCGGCCGCATCCTTTGACACGGCCCCAGCGGAAGAGCCCCGGCGTTGGTCGGCGCGACGCTGGCTGGCGCCGTTTGCCGTGGCCCTGGCCCTGCTGTCGGCCTTGCTCACCTTCCTGGTCCTGACCGGCCTCACCAGCATCGAACTGACGCCGCAAGTTGTCCGTTCGTTCTATCTGAGCAACGCAGCCACCATCCTGCTGCTGGTCGGCATCATCATCCGCGAGCTCTGGCAGTTGATCCTGGCGCGACGGCGGGGCAGGGCGGCGGCGCGCCTCCATGTCCAGATCGTCAGCCTGTTCTCGATCGTGGCGGTGCTGCCGGCGGTGCTGGTCGCCGTCGTCGCCAACGTCACCATCGAGCGCGGCCTCGACCGCCTGTTCTCCGGCCCGACCAAGGAGGTGATCCAGAATTCGCTGACGATCGCGCGGGCCTACATGCAGGACCACGCGCAGCTGATCCGGGGCGACATTCTCGGCATGGCCAATGACATCGCCCACGCGCGGCCGCTCTATGACCAGGATCGCCGCTCTTTTCGCGAATTGCTGACGTCCAGCGCCGCCTCCCGCAACCTGCCGGGCGCGATGATCATCGACAAGAACACCAACATTCTCGAATCCGCCGACACCGGCATGCGGCTGGCCTATTCGCCGCCGGCGCCGGACTTCCTCAGCAACGTCAACGAATCCGAGCCCGAGATCGCGGTGCTGCCCGATGCGAGCTTCGTCGCCGCGGTGGTCCGCTTGCGCGCCTTCAGCGACACCTTCCTGTATGTCGCGCGGCCGCTCGATCCCAACGTGGTCCAGCAGCTCAAGCAGACCGAGGTCAGCGTCGCCGAATATGCCCAGATCGAGTCGCGCCGGCTCGGCATCCAGGTCGCGTTCGCGCTAATGTTCGCGGTGATCGCGCTGACCATCCTGATGGCGTCGGTACTGATCGGCCTCAACTTCGCCAACTCGCTGGTCTCGCCGATCCGGCGGCTAATGAATGCGGCCCAGACGGTCTCGACCGGCGATCTCCATGTGAAAGTGCCGGTGCACCAGTCGGAAGGCGACCTCGCCCAGCTGGGTGAAACCTTCAACAAGATGACGGAGGAGTTGCGCAGCCAGCGTGACGAGCTCGTCAACGCCAGCGACCTCATCGACAGCCGCCGCCGCTTCATCGAGGCGGTGCTGTCGTCCGCGAGCGCCGGCATCATCGGCGTGGATAATTCAGGCAGCGTCGGCATTCTCAACCGTTCCGCCGAAAAGCTGATCGGGCACTCCGAAGCCGAGACGCTCGGCCATCCGCTCTCCGATGTGCTGCCCGAGCTCGAAGAGATGATGAAGACAGCGCGGGAAGGGACCCAGCGCCTGGTGCAGGGGCAGATCACGATCACGCGTGATGGGCAGGAACGCAATCTGTCGGTCCGCGTCAGCGCCGAGAAGACCAGCCAGCCGCACGACAGCTACATCATCACGCTCGACGACATCACCGAACTGGTCTCGGCGCAACGCACCTCGGCCTGGGGCGACGTCGCGCGCCGCATCGCGCATGAGATCAAGAACCCGCTGACCCCGATCCAGCTCTCCGCCGAGCGTATTCGCCGCAAATTCGGCAAGGACATTACCGAGGGCAAGGACAAGCAGATCTTCGAACAGTGCACCGACACCATCGTCCGCCAGGTCGACGATATCCGCCGCATGGTCGACGAGTTCTCCCGCTTTGCGCGGATGCCGAAGCCGGTGATGGAAGGTGAGGACGTCGCCGACACAGTGCGGCAGGCGGTGTTCCTGATGAAGGTCGCTCACCCCGAGATCGATATCGAGGCCGAGTTTAGGGAAGACCCGCTGCGCGCCCAGTTCGACCGGCGGCTGATCTCGCAGGCCGTCACCAACATCGTCAAGAACGCCACCGAGGCGATCGAGCAGGTCCCCCTCGAGGAGCTCGGCAAGGGCCGGATCGACGTCGTGGTCTCGCGCGAGGGCGAGGACGTGCTGATCGACGTCGTCGACAACGGCATCGGCCTGCCCAAGGTGGCGCGCTCGCGCCTTCTCGAGCCCTATGTGACGACACGCGCCAAGGGCACCGGCCTTGGGCTCGCGATCGTCGGTCGCGTGCTGGAAGACCATGGCGGGCGCATCGAACTGAAGGATGCCTCGGACTTCCGCGAGGGCCAGCGTGGCGCCTGGATGCGGATGCGTTTTGCGATCTCCGGCGCTCCCGCGAAAAGCGAGGGGGCCGAACCGGCAGCCGCGGCAACGGCCAAGCCGGAAATCGGTGAAACGGCCACGCAATCCGTCAAGGATCCGGAAACAAAACAGGCGGCCGCCGAAACCAAAGAGCCGGCTGAAAAGACCAATGATTCAACGAAGATCGAAGCCTCAACAGGCAGCTGAGAAAACAGGCGCGACCCATGGCAAGTGAAATTCTGATTGTCGATGATGAGGCCGATATTCGGGATCTCGTTGCGGGCATCCTCGAAGACGAGGGCTTCGTGACCCGGACCGCGCGCGACAGCGATACGGCGCTCGCTGAGATCGCCAACCGCAGGCCGCATCTGGTGTTCCTCGACATCTGGCTGCAGGGCTCCAAGCTCGACGGCTTGCAGCTCTTGGAGCAGGTCAAGAAGGACAACCCCGATCTCCCGGTCGTGATGATCTCCGGCCACGGCAACATCGAGACCGCGGTCGCCGCGATCAAGCGTGGCGCCTACGACTTCATCGAGAAGCCGTTCAAGACCGACCGGCTGATCCTGGTCGCGAACCGTGCACTGGAGAACTCGCGGCTCAAGCGCGAGGTCAAGGAGCTGAAGCAGCTCGCGCCGAGCGCAAGCTCGCTGGTCGGCCGCTCCCCCAGCATGAACCAGCTGCGCCAGACCATCGAGCGTGCGGCCAAGGCCAACAGCCGCATCCTGATCGTCGGCCCCGCCGGCGCCGGCAAGGAACTGACCGCGCGCACGCTGCACACGGCCTCGGGCCGCGCCGACGGCCCCTTCGTCGTCATCAACGCCGCTGCGATCACGCCCGAGCGGATGGAGCACGAGCTGTTCGGCATCGAGCAGTCCAACGGCGAGCACGCGCGCAAGCCCGGCGCGCTCGAAGAGGCCCATGGTGGCACGCTGTTCATCGACGAAATCGCGGACATGCCGCGCGAGACCCAGAACAAGATCTTGCGCGTGCTGGTCGAGCAGTCGTTCCAGCGCGTCGGCGGCAACGGCAAGGTGCAGGTCGACGTCCGCATCATCTCGTCCACCGCGCGCAACCTCGAAGAGGAGATCGCGGCCGGTCATTTCCGCGAGGACCTCTATCACCGGCTCTCGGTGGTCCCGATCCGCGTGCCCGCATTGTCGGAGCGGCGTGAGGACATTCCGGAATTGATCGACTATTTCATGGAGCAGATCTCCGCGGGCAGCGGCCTGCCCAAGCGGCAGATCGGCCAGGACGCGATGGCGGTGCTGCAGTCGCATGTTTGGCCGGGCAATGTGCGCCAGCTCCGCAACAACGTTGAGAGAGTCATGATTCTGGCCGCGGGCGGGCCTGAAGTCATCATCACGGCCGACATGCTGCCGCAGGACGTCGGCTCCATGGTGCCGGCGATGCCGACCAGCAACAATGGCGAGCACATCATGGGCCTGCCGCTGCGCGAAGCGCGCGAAGTGTTCGAGCGCGACTATTTGATTGCACAGATCAGCCGTTTCTCAGGAAATATTTCTCGCACGGCCGAGTTTGTTGGCATGGAACGCTCGGCACTGCACCGGAAGTTGAAGGCGCTCGGCGTCGGCTAACGCTGCGACGTCGTTGGAATAGGCGAGGAAAATCATCGATTTCCGTAGTTTTTCGGGGCAATACGGCGTGGGCTGCCGCGTGAAGCGGCTTGCCTAATAAGCCTACCTGTCCTCTAATTGAACCGCTGTTCCTCCGAGGGGGATCTCATGAGGGACGGCAACCGGACGAGGACCCCCAATTTTCAAAAGAGGGCCGCAACCGGCGCAATAAAAAGAAACTCAAAGCGAGAAAAAAACAATGGCGGCAGACCGCGCACAAAACCTGCAGGACACCTTCCTTAATCACGTTCGCAAAACCAAAACGCCACTGACGATCTTTCTGGTCAACGGAGTGAAGCTCCAGGGCATCGTGACCTGGTTCGACAATTTCTGTTTGCTGCTTCGGCGCGACGGTCACTCGCAGCTCGTCTACAAGCATGCGATCTCGACCATCATGCCGGGCGCTCCGATCCAGTTGTTCGAAGGCGGCGAGGACCAGCCGGCTTGAGAGTGATCTGATTGGAACCCCGGAATTTCGACGGGGATGCCGACCGTCCGCGGTCGGCAGGGGATAAGCAGACGGGGCGGGTGCTTGTCATCGGTCCCTATTTGCGAGTGCGCGCAGGCAATGCCGACGCGCAATCGGAAGCTCATGTCCTGCGTGACGCGGAAGCCCGGCTCGACGAAGCTGCCGGCCTCGCGCGCGCGATCGATCTCGTCGTTGCCGATGCCATCATAGCGCCGATCAACCAGATCCGCCCTGCGACCTTTATCGGCAAGGGCAAGGTCGAGGAGATCGCTGCGCTCGCCAAGAGCCTCGACGTCGAGCTCGTGGTGATGGATTGCGCGCTTGCGCCGATCCAGCAGCGCAATCTTGAGAAGGAGCTGCAGGCAAAGGTGCTCGACCGCACCGGGCTCATTTTGGAAATCTTCGGCCGCCGCGCCAAGACCAAGGAAGGCTCGCTCCAGGTCGAGCTCGCGCATCTCAACTATCAACGTTCGCGCCTGGTGCGCTCATGGACCCATCTCGAACGCCAGCGCGGCGGCTTTGGATTCATGGGCGGTCCCGGCGAGACCCAGATCGAAGCCGACCGCCGCCTGATCCAGGAGCGCATCTCCAAGCTCGAGGGCGAGCTGAAGAAGGTGCAGGCCACACGCCGCCTGCATCGCGCAGGCCGCCAGCGCGTGCCATACCGCGTCGTGGCGCTGGTCGGCTACACCAATGCCGGCAAATCGACGCTGTTCAACCGTCTAACCCGCGCCGACGTGCAGGCCGCCGATATGCTGTTCGCCACGCTGGATCCTACCCTGCGCGCGCTCACGCTGCCGCATGGCGGCAAGGCGATGCTGTCGGACACCGTTGGTTTCATCTCCAATTTGCCGACGCAGCTCGTCGCCGCCTTCCGCGCCACGCTGGAGGAGGTGCTGGAAGCCGACGTCATCCTGCATGTGCGCGATATCTCGCACGACGACGCCGAGGCGCAGCAGAGCGACGTTGACGCCGTGCTGCGCCAGCTCGGCATCAATCCCGATGATTCAGGCCGCATCATTGAGGTCTGGAACAAGATCGACCGTTATGGTCCCGAACAGCGCGAAGAGCTTTTGAACATCGCCGCGCGCAGGCCGGAGGATCATCCGGCGATGCTGGTGTCGGCCGTGTCGGGCGAGGGGGTCGACGCGCTGCTCGCCGCGATCGAGGAGCGCTTGGCCGCCAAACGCATCACGCTCGACCTCTCGATCGATGCCTCCGACGGCGCCGGCATCAGCTGGCTGCACCGGAATGCCGAAGTGCTGGCGAAAGAGCTGCACGACGGCCGCTTCGCCATGACAGTACGGGTGGATGAGACCAAGCGGGATATCGTGGTGGCCAGGTTCGATGCCGTGCCGCGACTGTCCGCGTAAGCCGCGCTTGTCCCTGCAACTCAGACCCGTAGCCCGGATGGAGCGCAGCGCAATCCGGGGCCGCTAGAGTGGTTTGAAGAACCCGGATTTCGCTGCGCTCCATCCGGGCTACGGCACCTGAGTTAACGGTGGGCTTGCTTGCGTCCTTCCGGTGACGACTGCTCCTCACCCTTCGCCTCGTTCCACAACGCGTCCATCTCCGCGAGCGACGCCTGCTCCAGCGTGCGCCCCTGTGCTTCCAGCGCCCGCTCGATGAACCCAAACCGCCGCTCGAACTTTGCATTGGTCGCACGCAGCGCGGCTTCCGGATCGGCATCGACATGACGGGCGAGGTTGACGAGCGCGAACATCAGGTCGCCGGTCTCCTCCGCCAATCCCTTGCTGTCGTTGCGATCAAGCGCGGCCTCGATCTCGTCGGCTTCCTCGCGGATTTTTGCCAGCACCGCGCGCGGATCGTTCCAGTCGAAGCCGACAGTGGAGGCCTTGCGCTGCAGCTCCATGGCGCGCGTCAGTGCGGGCTGGCCGGCCTTCACGCCTGACAGCAGCGACTTGTGGGACGGCGCTTCCTGCGGCGGCCGGCGCGCGGCGCGCTCGGCTTTCTCCTCCGCCTTGATGCGGTTCCAGACTTCCTTCACGTGGGAGGAGGCGAGGTTGCCCTCCTTGTCGGCGAAGACGTGGGGATGGCGCCGGATCATTTTTCGCGTGATGACCTCGACGACATCGCCAAACGCGAACGCGTTCTGCTCCGACGCCATCTGGGCGTGGAAGACGACCTGGAGCAGGAGGTCGCCGAGCTCCTCGCAGAGATCGTCGAGGTCGCCGCGGCTGATGGCCTCGACCACCTCATAGGCTTCCTCGATCGTATACGGCGCGATGGTCGCAAAATTCTGCTCGAGGTCCCAGGGGCAGCCGGTCATCGGCGTGCGCAGCGCCGCCATGATCTCGATCAGGCGGGAAATGTCGCGGGAAGGGGTCATTGCGGGGCAGTCTCCTGGCTCCCAAGCCTTATGCCAAAAGCGGGCCCTCGTTCCCAGCGCAGCGCGGCGGAACAAGGTGATTTCCACCGGTTGGCGGGCCAGATTGGCGAGCCGTGCGCGCAGTGCTAAAGCGCGGGCCATGAATGACGCATCTTCATCCGAAACCGCGCTGGTGCTGTTTTCCGGCGGCCAGGATTCCACCACCTGCCTCGCCTGGGCGCTGAACCGCTTTGCACGCGTGGAGACGCTGGGATTCGATTACGGCCAGCGCCACGCCATCGAGCTTGCCTGCCGCGACCGGCTGTTCGACGGCATCAAGGGCCTGCGCGTGGATTGGGCTTCCAGGCTTGGCGAGAGCCACACGCTGTCGATCCCGACGCTGGCGGCGGTGTCCGAGACGGCGCTGACGCGCGACGTCGCGATTGCGATGGGCGCTGACGGCCTGCCGAACACGTTCGTGCCCGGCCGCAACCTGGTGTTCTTGACATTCGCCGCGGCGCTGGCCTACCGGCGCGGCATCAGTCACATCGTCGGCGGCATGTGCGAGACCGACTATTCCGGCTACCCCGATTGCCGCGACGACACCATCCGCGCCATGCAGGCCGCGCTGTCGCTCGGCATGGCGCGCAAGTTCGAGCTGCATACCCCGCTGATGTGGATCGACAAAGCGGCGACGTGGAAGCTCGCTCACGACCTCGGCGGCGACGGGCTGGTCGATCTCATTCGCGAGCAGTCGCACACCTGCTATCTCGGCGAACGCGGCGCGCAACATGATTGGGGCTACGGCTGCGGCGAGTGCCCGGCGTGCAGCCTGCGGGCGAAGGGGTGGCGGGAGTATGTGGCGGGACGGTGACACGCCTCACTCCGCCGTCATTGCGAGGAGCTCTTGCGACGAAGCAATCCAGACTACCTTTGAGGAGGGATTCTGGATTGCTTCGCTACGCTCGCAATGACGGAATATGTCGAGGCAGCTTACCGAAAATCCTCCGCCTTCAGCTCGATCGGCTTGCCGTGCGGGGTGCGATCCGCCGCGTGGTCCCAGGCGTCGCGGTAGCGGTGCAACGTCTCCGCAGACGCAACGCCCTTGCCTGCGACGAGGCCCTCCAGCGTGGCGAGCCAATGGAGATAGTAGGTCTCGCCCGTGTCAGGATCGCCGGCCGCCTGCGCGCGCTTGATCTCGGAGGCCAGGGCTGCCGCCCATTCGGGCCAGGTGAACACGCCGCGTTCGTGCAGGGTCAGCGCCATCGCGAAGGCGTGCGCCTCCCAGGGTGCGCGAAACACCGGGCCGTCATCGTCGCGCGGAATGCTCGGGATCGCTGCCGTCGCGGCAGCAGCAGCCGTGCTGCTCATCACGCCGGGTCCAGATACGGCTCGAACGCATCGATCGAGACTTTCGAGGTCGGATCGCCGTCCGCGCCCCAGAGATCGCGGCCCTCGAATACCACCGTGTAGAGCCATTGCGGATTCTCGCCGAGCTCCATCGCCGCCGAATCCGGAAACACGTGGCAGCCATGGTTCAGCTCGACGACGCCGACATGGCCGCGCACGTAGCGCGGCAGGCGGGTGTGGGTCGCGGGATGAATGTTCTTCGCACGCACGCGGTCGCCGATGTTGAATTTGGCCGGCGCCGAGGCAGGACGGGCGAACTTGCCGCGCACCATGATGCGTTCGACCTGGCCGAGATCGAACTTGCCGTGCTTGAGCGCCTTGGCCGGCTGCATCGCGTGGCCGGCGGCGACTTCCTCCCGGGTGAGATACCCTTTCTCGATCAGCATCTCCTCGAGCCCGAGAAACCATTTCTTGTAATAGGAGCTCGAGAGATAGACGTGCGGCGGGATCGTCTCGCGATAGAAGCGCGAGGTGTCGATATTGAAGGCGCCGGCCGCGCCCATCGCCCGCACCATGGCGAGAACACGCGACTCCCATTCTTCGTGGAACACCGGCTCGTTCGGCTCGGGCTCGACCTTGCCGAAGCCGTCCATGCCGCCCATGTCGTGCACGCCGTTCATGACGGCGCTCCGGGCACCTTGGGAAAGCCGGTGCCGATCATGGAATCGCGCGTGACCAGCTCGGCGAGCTGCTCCTCGCTCCAGCCATCGGTCCCAGCGGGACGCATCGGCAGCACAAGAAAGCGCGTTTCGGCGGTCGAATCCCATACTCGGATTTCAACGTCCTTGGCGACCTGCACGCCGAAATCGGCGAGCACGCCGCGCGGGTCCTTCACCGCGCGGGAGCGATAGGGTGCGGCCTTGTACCAGACCGGCGGCAGCCCCAGCATTTCCCAGGGGTAGCAGGAGCACAGCGTGCACACGACCATGTTGTGACGCTGCGGCGTGTTCTCGACCACGACGAGGTGGTCGCCGACGCGGCTGACATGGCCGAGCGTGCCGATCGCCTTCGAGCCGTCCTCCAGCAGTGCCGTCTTGAAAGCCGGATCGCTCCAGGCCTTGGCGACGACGCGCGCGCCGTTATGGGGACCGATCCGGGTCTCATAGGCCTGGATGATGGCGTCGAGCGCGGCCGGCTCGACATAGCCTTTTTCGGTCAGGATCGTCTCGAGCGCGCGCACGCGCAGCTCGGTCTCCGACAGCTCGGAATGGTCGTGATCGTGGTGATGATGATGGTCGCTCATGGGGCGAAGATAGTCCCAGAATCCGGGCGTTGTCGAGGCGAAGACTCTGCTAACATCGCACCATGGGTTGGGCTGCAAGAACCGGAATAACCGCCGCAATCGCGGCCCTTGGCGCATTCGCGGGGCAGGATGCGCGCGCGGCGAATGGCGCCTATGCGGTCGATGCCGCCGACATTTCCGACGTCGGCTCCTGCAAGGTGGAAAGCTGGCTGTCGACGGCTTCCAACACGGATTTTTCGGCGGTCGCCAATCCCTCCTGTGTCGTCGATCCCCTCAGGCCGATCGAGCTGAGCCTGCAGACCATCGGGGCCCGGAGCGATGGCGACTGGAGCACGACGCTAGCTCCAAAAGCCAAGACGAATTTCGTCCCGACCGGAATAGGCCGATGGGGATTGTCGGCCTATGGCGGCGGATCATTCGACGCGTCGACCGGCGATGCCCTGTCCGCCTTTGTCGTCATCCCCGCGACCTTCCGCCTGTCGGAGACCACACGCATCAACGTCAACGGCGGCTGGCTCTGGGATCGCACGGTGGCTCGCCATTACCTGACCTACGGCGTCGGCTTCGATTGGAAATTCACCGACACCCTGCAATGGACGATCGAGGCGTTCGGTCAGGCCGGCGCCTCCGAGATCACAAGCGTCGTGCAGCCGCGTTTCCAGACCGGTGTCCGCTATCGTCCGAACGAGATATTCTCCCTTGATGTGATCTACGGCCGCAACATCACCGGCGAAAATGCCGACTGGATCACCATCGGGACCACGGTCCGGTTTCCGGTCCATGGAAGCGAACCCGAACATCGACGTACCGGGCATCTGTGAGCACCAAGAAGACCAAGACCAGGGGAGATTGCGTTGCCTGACTATGTGAAGATCGAGAAGGGCCTCGGGCCGGAGGGGCGGATTGCGGTGGTGCGGTTCGACCGCGGCGACGGCATCAACGCGCTGTCGCCGGAGGCGCTGCGCCAGCTCACCGCGGCCGCGCGCAGTTTCGAGGATGACGCCGCAACCTCTGTCGTGGTGCTGACAGGCAGCGCGGACACGTTCAGCGCCGGCTTCGACCTCAAGGATGCCGAAGGCCGCTCGCGCAAGGACATGGACCTCGGCACGCTGCGGCGGCATCTCAAGCTCGGACCGCGCCTGACCCACGCCTGGCAGGAGATGGAGCAGATCACGATCGCCGCCATCGAGGGCTTTTGCATCGGCGGCGGCGTAGCGCTGGCTGTCGCGCTCGACTTCCGTATCATGGGACGCGATGCCCATCTACGCGTGCCCGAGATCGGGCTCGGCATGAATATGAGCTGGCAGAGCATTCCGCGCATGCTGCACCTGATCGGCCCGGCTCGCACCAAGCAGGCGGTGATCCTGGCCGATCAGCGCATCAGCGCGGATGAGGCCTTTGAGTGGGGCCTGGTCGAACAGGTGGTCGATCCTGGCCATGCGTTCGATGCCGCGATGGAGCTTGCGCGCAAGGTGGCAGCGCAGCCGCCACTCTCCGTTGCCATGACGAAACTCACGGTCAACCGGCTGGCGCATGCGCTGGATGATCTCGCCAGCCATATGGACGTCGACCAGTTCGCCCTGGCAAGCCTCAGCGACGACCACAAGGAGGGCGTCGAGGCGTTCCTGACGCGACGCAAACCGAAGTTCAGAGGGCGGTAGAAGCCGGCTCGGGACATTGATTGCGCCGCGGACAAAACGTATACGCCGCGCTGGGACAAAAGCGGCTCGGTCAACGGCCGGTAGAACACGACGGCAATCGAGGGGGAGGGCCCATGACCACTAGCTCGCAGGCGCCTGAGGCGAAAGGGTTTCGCTGGAAGCTGATCGCGCCGCTCGCGGTGTGGCTGGTGATCTATCTGTGGCCGGTGCCGGCAGGGCTCAACGTCAATCAGTGGCACTATTTTGCCGTCTTCGCGGCCGTCATCACCGGGCTCATCCTGGAATCGATGCCGGTCGGCGCGGTCGGCCTGATCGGGCTGACGGTTGCCGGTGTCGGCGGTTATATCGATCCCGACCCGACCAAGTCGCTGCGCTGGATGCTGGCGGGCTTTGCCGAGAGCACGGTGTGGCTCATCGTCGGCGCCTTCGTGTTCTCGATCGGTTATCGCAAGAGCCAGCTGGGCCGCCGCATTGCGCTCGTGCTGGTGCAAAAGCTCGGCCGCAACACGCTCGGCCTCGGCTATGCGGTGGCGATGTCGGACTTCTTGCTGGCGCCGGCGACACCGTCCAACACCGCGCGCAGCGGCGGCATCGTCTATCCCATCATTAGCAACATCCCGCGCATCTATGGCTCCGAGCCTGGACCGACCGCCGGCAGGATCGGCACCTACGTGATGTGGACCGCATTCGCCTCGACCGCCGTCACCAGCTCATTGTTTTTCACCGCGCTCGCGCCCAATGCGGCGGCGCTGGCTATCGCCAAGAAGACCGTCGGAATCGACGTCAGCTGGGCACAGTGGTTCTTGGGCTTTGCGCCGCTCGGCCTCCTCCTGATGGTGCTGGTCCCACTGCTCAGCTACGCAGTCTGCCGCCCCGAGGTGAAGAGCAGCCCGGAAATTTCCGAATGGGCATCGAAGGAGCTCGCGGAGATGGGTACGATGTCGCGCAACGAGTGGATCATGCTGGCGCTGATCCTGCTCGCGATGTTCCTGTGGATCGCGGGCTCGAGCCCGGACATCCGCGTGCCGCTTCTGGGCTCGAATTTCGTCAACGCCACCACCGTCGTGTTCATCGTGATCTCGCTGATGCTGGTGACGGGCGTGATCGATTTTTCCGACATCGTCGCCGAGAAGAGCGCCTGGGAAGTGTTCTTCTATTTCACCTCGCTGCTGACGCTGGCCTCGGGCCTCAACGAGATCGGCTTCATCAAATGGTTCGCCACCGAATATGCAAAGCCGCTCGCCGGGCTGTCGCCGTCGACCGCGATGCTCCTGCTGGTCGCGCTGTTCTTCTGGATCCACTATTTCTTTTCGAGCATCACCTCGCATGCCGCCGCCGTGCTGCCCGTGGTGCTCGCGGTCGGATCCGGCATCCCCGACCTGCCGGTCACGACGCTGGCCATGCTCTGCATGTATTCGCTCGGCCTGATGGGGGTGATCTCGCCTTACGCGACGGGGCCCGCGCCGATGTATTTCGGAAGCGGCTATATCGGCAAGGGTCAGTTCTGGGGTTTTGGGCTGATGTTCGGGATGCTCTATTTCGCGGGGCTCCTGCTGATCGTATGGCCCTGGTTGCGGGTCACCTGAGCCGGGCGCGAGGCCAATACGGCGGCAGATGAATTTTCTTCAGCGGGGAGAAATTTGGAAAACTTCGTCCAACTCCCCGCAGATATCTGACATTGCCAGAGAGAGCTGAACGGGCGATGGTGCCTGCTGCGGTGCAGCGCGCTCCAGCCGAGTCCTCATCGCGGTTTCACTCTCCGTCGCTTGATGCGACCGGTTCCCGGATGCCCCAAGGGGCAAGCGGAACTATTGTGCATGAAGGCCGCCTCCATGAACGTCCACCCGTCGCTCGCGATCGGACAGCCGATCGAAAAGCTCGACGCGATCTCACCCGCGACTGCGCCCGACGTGATGGTCCGCTTCGAAGGCATCGCGAAAACCTATCCGGCCTATCGCGGCAAGCCCGGCGTCCATGCCCTGCAAAACATCGACTTCGCGATCCCGCGCGGTTCGATCACCGGCGTCATCGGCCGTTCCGGCGCCGGCAAATCGAGCCTGGTCCGGCTCATCAACGGGCTGGAGAGGCCGACCACGGGCCGCGTCGTCGTCGATGGCCGTGACATCTCAGCGCTCTCAGGTCGCGAACTGCGGCTCGCGCAGCGCTCGATCGGCATGATCTTCCAGCACTTCAACCTGCTGTCCTCGCGTACCGCAGCCGCCAACATCGCGCTGCCGTTGGAGATCGCCGGCTGGGCCAAGGCCGATATCCGCGCGCGCGTTGCGGAGCTGCTTACGCTTGTCGGGATCGCCGACAAGCACGACCGCTACCCGTCAGAACTCTCAGGTGGCCAGAAGCAGCGCGTCGGCATCGCGCGGGCCTTGGCGACGCGACCGAGCGTGCTGCTGTCGGACGAGGCGACCTCGGCGCTCGATCCGCAGACCACACGGGCGATCCTCGATCTGCTCGCGAACATCAACCGCGAGCTGGGCGTGACCATCGTGCTGATCACCCACGAGATGTCCGTGGTACGCCAGCTCGCCAAGGACGTCGTGGTGCTCGATGCCGGCCACGTCGTCGAGAGCGGCCATGTCGCCGACATCTTCACCCACCCGAAGCATCCGATCACGCAATCCTTCCTGGCCGAAGCGATCGGAGACAGCCTGCCGGTGTCGCTGGCGAGCCGGATCGTTTCGGTGCCGCTTGCGGGCGGACAGGCGGTGATCCGCGTCCAGGTGCGCGGGGCAGGGGCCGGCGACACGCTGGTGGCGCGGCTGGCGCGCGAGCTCGGCCTCGACGTGTCGCTGCTGTCGGCCCGCATCGACGAGATCGGCGGCCAGCACGTGGGCTCGCTGACGCTTGGTATCCCTCTCGGCACGTCCGGCGGCGAGGACGCGACGACACGCACGCTGGCCTGGCTCTCACAATATCAATTCCCCGCGGAGCGTCTCGGCTATGTCGCCTGAACTCATCAACCTGATCGTCCAGGCCACCGGCGAGAGCTTGTACATGGTCGGGCTCGCGGCGCTGATCGGCACCGCCTTTGGCCTGCCGCTCGGCGTCTTTCTCGCGACCAGCCGGAAAGGCGAGCTGTTCGCGGCGCCCGTCGTCAATCGGGTGCTCGGCATCGTCGTCAATGCGACGCGGTCCACGCCCTTCATCATCCTGGTCGTCGCTATCATCCCGTTCACGCGGCTGGTGGCCGGCACCTCGATCGGATCGACGGCGGCGATCGTGCCGTTGACGATCGCATCGGCGCCCTTCATCGCGCGCCTGGTCGAGGCAGCGATCCGCGAGGTCGATGGCGGCCTGATCGAGACGGCGTCTTCCTTCGGAGCATCGCCGATGCAGATCGTGCTCAAGGTACTGATTCCCGAAGCGCTGCCGGGTCTTCTGCTGGCACTGACGCTCGCGGTGGTCAGCCTGCTCGGCTATTCCGCCATGGTCGGCGCCGTCGGAGGCGGGGGCCTGGGCGATCTCGGCATCCGCTACGGCTATCAGCGCTTCATGCCGGAGATGATGCTCGCCGTCGTCGTGGTGTTGATCGCGCTGGTGCAGCTCGTGCAGAGCGCCGGCGATTATCTCGCGCGCCGGGTCAATCGCCGGCTGCGACATCGCTGACGCCGTTTCAGACATTTCGAACAAGCAGGTTCTTGTCGGTCTGGAAACATTCCAAACTTCGAGACACGACTGAGCGCATTCGTCGCACGCGCTGCGCGCGCGTCTGGAGAAATTCTAACACGGTTCCTATCGCGCTCCGAAATCGCCTGCGTTAGGGCGAGGCATCAAGAACGATACCGGCGAAGCCGGCAGTGCGTGGGGCCTCGACAAACGTGACCGACTTCCAACTTGCTTCGCGTTCCGACACGCGTCGTCGACAGATACGGATTCTCTTCCTCGGAGCGGCCAGTACGTTTGGTCTCGTCGCTCCCTTCGGTGCCGTGGAGGCGCAGACGCAGATTCCCGCCGTCACCGTCGAAGCCCCGGCTCAGCGCGCCCGGCCTGCGGCGGTCGCCTCAACGCGACGGTCAGGGGCGACACGCACCGCACGTGCCAATCGTCGCTCCCCGGCTCAGCAAGCCGCGCCAACCCAGTCGGCATCGTCGAACGGCGCCACGGGTGAACGCGCCAATGGTCCGGTGCGCGGTTTCGTTGCGACACGCAGCGGCACCGCGACCAAGACGGATACGCCGCTGATCGAAACCCCGCAGTCCGTCTCCGTCGTCACCACCGACCAGGTCAGGAATCAGGGCGCGGTCTCGATCGGCGAGGCGCTGCGCTACACCGCCGGCGTCAGCGGCGACGTCAATGGTGGTTCGGACACCCGCTTCGGCGCCCTCCAGATCCGCGGCTTCGACACCACCATGTCGGGCCTCTACGTCGACGGCTTGCGGATTCCCTCAAGCAATTACGTGCACTTCAACGGCCTCGATCCCTACGGCGCCGAGCGTCTCGAGGTCCTCAAGGGTCCGTCCTCGGCGATGTATGGCGGCAGCGGCACCGGCGGCATCCTCAACTACGTCACCAAGCTGCCGACGGCCCAGCAATTCGGCGAGGTCTCGATCTCCGGCGGCAGCTTCAACCGCTATCAAGGCCAGTTCGACATGGGCGGTCCCGCCAACAAGGACGGCACTGTGCTGTGGCGCCTGACCGGCGTCGTCCGTGACGGCGAGACCCAGGTCGACTTCACCAAGGACAACCGCGTCTTCATCGCGCCGGCCGTCACGTTCAAGCCGAACGAGGACACCACCATCACGATCCTCGCCAACTACCAGCGCGACCGGGCAGGGTGGGGCCTCCAGTTCCTGCCGGCCTCGGGCACCGTGTGGCCGAACAACGGCCGCGCCATCCCCGTCTCGTTCTTCGCGGGCGTGCCGAGCTTCAACGCGTTCAACACCGAAATCGCGACCGCCGGCTACCAGCTCTCGCACAATTTCACCGACAACATCACGTTCCGGCAGAATTTGCGTTACGCCTATCAGCACAACGAGGAGAAGGTGTTCTTCGGCGGAGGCTATACCGACGAGGCCGCGGGACAGCTCGCGCGTTTCGGCAGCTACAGCAACTCCTACATCAACTCTTTCGCGGTGGACAATCAGCTCCAGGGCAAGTTCACCACCGGCTTCCTCAGCCACACAACGCTGGTGGGGATAGACTATCGCAACACCAGATTCCGCGACACCGCCTTTGGCGTCACGACGTCCGCGCCCGAGATCAACGTCTTCAACCCGGTCTACAGCTACGACTGGACCATGGGCGCCATGAGCGACGACACCGGCGTCAAGCAGTCGCAGGTCGGCCTCTACGCGCAGGACCAGATCAAGCTCGGCCGGCTCTCGTTCCAGCTCAGTGGGCGTCAGGATTTCGTGACGACGCAGGTGGACAGCGGCATCTTCAATACGTCCGTCTCGACGGATGCGTCGGCGTTCACCGGCCGCGCCGCATTGATGTACAATTTCGACAACGGCATCGCGCCATATTTCAGCTATTCCGAGTCATTTCTGCCGGTGCTCGCGACCGGGGTGACCGGACAGCTGCTCAATCCCGAGACCGGCGTGCAGTACGAGGTGGGCGTCAAGTACCAGCCGCTCGGCTGGAACGCGCTGTTCACCTTCGCCGCCTTCGACCTGACGCGCGACAACGTCGTTACCTTTGCGCCTCCGCTCAACATCGCCGAACAGACCGGTCAGGTAAAATCGCGCGGCCTCGAACTCGAAGGCACGATGTCGCTCGCCGACGGCTGGAACCTGCGCGCGGCCTATGCCTATGTCGATGCAACGGTCTCCCAGGATCCGGTCAATGTCGGCAAGGCGCCGGTCACCGTGCCGCTCAACCGCGGCTCGCTGTGGAACGATTACACGCTTCAGACCGGGCCGCTCGCGGGCCTGCAGTTCGGTGGCGGCGTCCGCTATGTCGGCGCGACCTGGGGCGATGACGCCAACACGTTCAAGGTCGGATCCTCGACCGTGCTGGACGCGCTGCTCGCCTACACCAGGGACAATTGGCGCCTGTCGCTGAACGTCACCAACCTCGCCGACACCCGCTATGTCGCCGCCTGCTACAGCCTGTCGGGCTGCTTCTATGCAGAAGGACGCAAGGCGATCGGCAAGCTGACTTATCGGTGGTGAGTTGAAATGAGGACGATGAGGCTCCAGGAGAGGTCGTCATGGCCGGGCTTGTCCCGGCCATGACGATCTTTCACGCGGCACTAAGAACGTGGATGCCCGGGACAAGCCCGGGCATGACGTTGCGGAAGCTTCGGCACTCACACACTTTGCTCGTGTACTTGGCGAGATCTGAACGATGAGAGCGATATTCGGCAAGCTACATCGCTGGGCGGGACTGCTCACGGCCGGATTCCTGTTCTTCTCCGGCATCACCGGGGCGATCATCTCCTGGGATCATGAGATCGACGAGGTCCTGAACAGCCATCTGTTCGACGTCAGCAGCAAGGGCCCGGCCATTCCCTCGATTGATCTCGCGAAGATGATCGAGCAGCGCGATCCCCGTGCGCGCGTCGTCTACCTGTTCATGACGCCGGAGGAGGGCCACTCGCTGTGGTTCTTCGTCATGCCGCGGATTGATCCTGCGACCGGCAAGCGCTACGCGCTCGACTACAATCAAATCTTCCTCGACCCCAACACCGGCGCGGAGCTCGGTCGGCGCTATTGGGGCGCGGTATGGCCGGTGACGCGCGAGAACTTCGTCTCGTTCCTCTACAAGTTGCACTACACCATGCATATCCCGGAATTCTGGGGCAGCGACCGCTGGGGCATGCGCCTGCTCGGAATTATCGCCATCATCTGGACCATCGACTGCTTCGTCGGCTTCTACCTGACGCTGCCCTCCCGCAGGGGCGCCAGGGCGGCGCGGGCGCCCCAGGTCACGCGCCAGCTCGAACGCGGCTTCTGGGCGCGTTGGGCGCCGGCGTGGACCATCAAGACGTCAGGCAGCGCCTACCGGATCAATTTCGACATCCATCGCGCTTTCAGCCTGTGGACCTGGGGCGTGCTGTTCATCATCGCCTTCACGGCATTCTCGCTGAACCTCTATTTCGAGGTGTTCTCGCCGCTGATGAAGATGGTGTCGAACTACACACCGACACCCTATGAGCAGCGGCCGTATCGCGATCTCGACGATCCCATCGAGCCCAAGGTGAGCTTCGCCGACATCGCCGCGCGCGCGTCGGCCGACGGCAAGGGGCGAGGGTGGACCGTCCCGGTCGGCTCGGTCAATTACGGCCCGGCCCATGGTGTCTATGCCGCGGCCTTCTTCCATCCAGGCCACGATCACGGCGCCGGCGGCGTCGGCCCGGCGCAGCTCTATTACGACAGCGAGGACGGCCGTCCGATCGGCGAAAGGCTGCCCTGGGTCGGCACCGCCGCCGACATCTTCGTGCAGGCACAATTCCCGCTGCATTCGGGCCGCATCGTCGGGCTGTTCGGCCGCATCCTGATCTCGATCATGGGGCTGGTCGTGGCAGCGCTCTCAGTCACCGGAATCGTGATCTGGTGGCGCAAGCGCCGCGCGCGTGTCCGGGTGCGTGAGACGGCGGCGATGCGCGTCGGCCAGCAGCTCACGCCGGCGGAGTAGGGCGCGACCTTCGCGGATGAACCTTCGGGCCCGGCACGGGCACAAAGACTGGAGATCGCACCCAGCCTTGCCGGAAATCCCATGAGATCGCTCGCCTTGCTCTGCCTGCTCGCTTTCGCCGCGCCTGCCCATGCGGCTGGCCCCGAGCAGCGCTATCTCGACCTCCGCGATCGCTACATCGTCAAGTTCTCGAAAGCCAAGGAGAACGACGAGACCTATAAGCAGCACGATGCGGCGCTCAAGGAGTTGACGGGCGTCCTGCGTGGTCTGGTGGGCCCCGTCGCGATCAAGGGATTGCCGGCCGATGGCAAGACGAACGCGGACACGCTCTTCAAGGGCGACTCCGGCTTCGGCCATCTCGACGGGCTCGGCTTCGCCTCCGAAGGCGACAAGATGCAGGCCGTCGTGACCACTACCGCCCTGCTCAAGCACTGGCTGCGCGAGCACCGCGAGGACGGCATGCCGCAGGAGATCGGCGCGGCATTCAAGTCGGACCGCTTTTACTATCAAGCCATCCAGGACTCTGCCTTCGCCAAATATGCCGAGTTGCCGATCACGAAGCCCGCGGGGACGAGCGCCGCGGTCGCCGTGCTGGGCGTGCGCGGCAATGGCGACCTGAAGGGACCTCCGCAGGAAATCGACGTCGTCGCGATTCAAGGCGACAAGGTCTACTTCCTCGCTGCAAGCGATGCGGTGAAGACAGCCGAGATCCCGACCTGCGAGAAAGTCTGGAAGCAGATGATGGCCAAACCCATCGACAAGAAGGACCCGCGCGGCGACATCACACGCGAAGACAATGCGATGACCGCGTACACGGCGTGCTTCGCCAAGGAAGCGCCAAGCCAGGGCTGGTTCGCCGCAGCCGTCAAGAAGGCGCAGAGCCAGTTGGAGCTGCTGCCGCTGCGCTAGAGCGATCATCCAATTACCTTCGAGCGCTACAGCGTTGCGCGCGGCGCCATCGCTCGAGAATGCGCAATCGGAAATTGCAGCTCGTCCCGCAGATGCAACCGAGGCCCGGCAGCGCGAAACCACCCCGAGCCGCATCGACGAGGTCGTCGGCAACACCGTGGTCGGATTCGACGACGACCCTGGAACTCGTTCGCGACGAGGGGGTTGCACTGCGGTTGGAACCGAACGGGTAGCACACTTGAATCGTCGACAATTCCTGGAAGCCTCGGCATTGCCATTGGCAACGCTGCTACCTGGCGCAGTCTCTGCGGCATCGGCGGCGGAGTTGCCGTTTGGCCCCTCTTATGTCCGCGAGCTTGCCCGCAATTTGGCGAGTAAGCCCTTTGCGCCACCAGAGGAAAAGGTCCCGGACGCGCTTAGGGATCTCACCTACGATCAGTACCGATCAATTCGCTTTCTGCCAGAGCGCGCGGCTTGGCGCAGCGAGAAGCTGCCCTTCGAGGTCCAGTTTTTCCACCGCGGCTTTTTCTATAAGAACAAGGTCGACATTTACGAGGTCTCCGGCGGACGAGCGGTACCGATCAGGTACCGACGCGACGATTTCGCATTCGGTGACAATATCGGTCAGGTACCGGACGCCGATCTCGGATTTGCCGGCTTTCGCATTCACGCCCCGATCAATCGGCCCGACTACTACGACGAGGTTTGCGCGTTTCTCGGCGCCAGCTACTTCCGTGCCGTTGCCAAAGGCGAGACCTATGGCCTGTCCGCGCGCGGTCTGTCGATCGATACCGGCGAGAGCAAGGGAGAGGAATTTCCTCTCTTCAAGGCCTTTTGGCTGGAGAAGCCCGCGCCGGGTGCCACATCCGTCGTGGTACATGCGCTGCTCGACAGCAAGAGCGCTACGGCAAGCTATCGCTTCACTATCAGGCCAGGCGCTCCGACGGTCTTCGACGTGGAAATGTCGCTCTATCCGCGGATCGAGCTGCAACATGCCGGCCTGGCGCCCATGACGAGCATGTTCTTTTTCGGCCCGAACGACCGACACGATGTCGACGATTTCCGTCCTGCCGTACATGACTCCGATGGGCTCGCCGTGTTCAACGGAAAGGGCGAGCAACTCTGGCGTCCGCTCAACAATCCACGCGATCTGCAGGCCAGCACATTCAATGACCTCAATCCGCGCGGCTTCGGTCTGATGCAGCGGGAGAGAAATTTCTTTGCCTACGAGGACATCGAATCGCGCTTTGAGCGTCGCCCGAGCCTCTGGGTCGAACCGATTGGAGATTGGGGAGAGGGCAGTGTGGTCCTCTTTGAGATCCCGACGAAGGAGGAAGTTCACGACAACATCGCCGCCTTCTGGCGCCCGAAGACGGCCCTCCAGGCCAAGAGCGAAAACAACTACACCTACCGCCTGCACTGGGGTCCGGACGCGCCGAAGCCCAATTCGCTGGCCCGGTTCACCCGCACAGGCGTTGGCGCGCGGGGCGACGACAGCAAACTGTTCGTGCTCGAACTCGTTGGTGACGGACTGAAGGCGGTCGATCCCAACAAGGTAAGGGGTGCCGTCAGCGCCGACAAATCCGAGATCAAGAACGTCGTCACACAACCAAACCCGGAAACGGGTGGGTGGCGCCTTAGTTTTCAGTGCGCCGTGAAGGACGCGCCGATCGAGTTGAGGGCGATCTTGATGCAGGGCGACCAACCGATCTCTGAAGTCTGGGTTTACCGATGGGCGCCCTGACGTCGTCACCCGCGCTCTCGCCTGAGCTTGGCATTCGGTATCTTCCCGATGAAACGCCTCTCCCGATGCTGCCCTGCCGATTGGACGCGACCAATCGTGCCGATCCGGGGCGACTGCGGACCGCCCCTGCCGTTACAGCGCGGCGCCTGTTCATTCTTGGCGGAACGGTCGCTATTACCGCTGCGGGCGCTGTTGAGATGTACGATGTTCTCAAGGTTGGTGGCGTCACGGTCCTCGAAGGCATGGTGTTCGGGCTGTTCCTCGTGCTGCTCGCCTGGATCGCGTTTTCGTTCGTGTCTTCAGTGGCCGGCTTTTTTGTGCTCCTGCGGGGCCGACCGGATGTGCTGCCAATTAACAGCCACGGTCCGCTGCCCGCGATCACCGGCCGAACGGCTATGCTGTTGCCGACCTATAACGAGGATCAGCACCATCTCATGGCGCGCCTCCGCGCTATGTACGAGTCGGTAGGCGAAACCGGACAGGCCCCGTTGTTCGATTGGTTTCTGCTCAGCGACACGACAGATCCGGACATCTGGATTGCCGAGGAGCTTGCGTTTCTGGAGCTGCAGCGAAACTGCGGTTCGGGCCATCTCTACTATCGTCACCGATCCGACAACACCGCTCGAAAGTCCGGCAACATTGCCGAATGGGTGAGGCGGTTCGGTGGCGCCTACGACTACATGATCATTCTGGACGCGGACAGTCTGATGAGCGGAGAGACCATCGTTCGGCTGGTGGGCGCGATGGAAGCAAACCCGCAGGCCGCGCTGATTCAGACGCTTCCGATCGTCGTCAATGCGCGAACCCTGATTAGCCGGCTTCAGCAGTTTTCGGGCCGTTTGTACGGTCCGCTGATCGCCGCCGGAAACGCCTGGTGGCACGCCTCAGAGGGCAACTACTGGGGACACAATGCCATCATCCGGGTGCAGGCTTTTGCGCAAGAGGCGGGCTTGCCCGAATTGCGCGGGAGGAAACCTTTCGGCGGGCACATCCTCAGCCACGATTTTGTCGAAGCCGCACTGATGCGGCGGGCGGGGTGGGGGATTTTCATGGCTCCAGGTCTCGGTGGGAGTTTCGAGGAGGTGCCACCGTCGCTACTGGATTTCGCGGCGCGGGACCGTCGCTGGTGTCAGGGCAATCTCCAGCATCTTGCCGTTTTGCCGGCTAGAGGCCTGCACTGGGTCTCCAGGCTTCACCTGTTGACCGGGATCGGCTCCTATCTCACCGCGCCCCTGTGGCTGCTGTTTCTATTGCTCGGAATCCTGATCTCCTTGCAGGCCTATTTCGTCAAGCCGGAGTATTTTCCCAAGGGCTTCTCGTTGTTTCCAACGTGGCCCGCACAGGACCCCGTGCTCGCCGCCTGGGTCTTTGCCGCGACGATGGGGCTGCTTATCGTGCCCAAATTGCTGGCCTACCTCGTTTTGCTCACCAGGCGTGCGGAACGGCAGGCATTCGGCGGCGGATTTCGCGTGCTGCTGGCGGTGGTCGCCGAGAGCCTGCTTGCCGCCTTGATCGCCCCATCCATGATGATCTTTCAATCCACCGCCGTGGCGGAGATCCTGCTGGGCCGTGATGCGGGCTGGCAAGTGCAACGGCGAAGCGATGGCAGGATCACGCGCGATGAAGTCTATCGCAAATTCACGGTGCCGACCCTATGCGGTCTGGCCATGGCGGCAAGCGCCTACGCTGTGTCGCTTCCGCTGCTGCTCTGGATGTCACCGGTGATCATCGGCCTCGTTTGCGCCATTCCGATCGGTCTCGTCACGTCGACGGCGCCGCCAATCGCGCATCTGTTTGCGACCCCGGAGGACAATCGCGTGCCGGCACTGCTGCAGAGGGCGAGAGAGCTTGCCGGCCTGGATCGGATCCGGGCACGCGCGGCTCTGATCGAACTTAGACAGAACCCCGCGTTGCTGGGACCGCACATGCAGTCACTCCAAACGCCGCCTCGCAAATCGGGCCAGATCGACATAGATCTCGCGATCGGCCGGGCCAAGATCGAGCAGAGCGACAATTTCGAGGAAGTCGTCAGCAGCCTCAGCGCACGCGAGACCCTTGCCGTGCTGAAGCACCGACACCCCCTCGAGCAAGTCATGCGAATGCCGCGAGCTACCGCTTCCGCGGATGTCTAGGTCATCGCGTTGTAGGTGAGGGCGTTGACGACCCGGTGGTGCTCGGGCAGAGGGCGAGATGTCTGCTGTGAGCGCGGTGGGTGGTGCCAGCCTACAGCGCGCTGCCGCCGAGATTCCACCCACGACCACCTTCGCCAAAGATCTCATACCCCGTCGCCGTCACCGCGACCGTGTCCTCGAGCTTGATGAACCCGCGCTTCGGATGCTTCATCGTGGTCTCGATCGACACCACCATGCCCGTTTCGAGCGGCAGCCGGGCGTCGGTGTCGTCGTAGGGGATCGGGCCCTTGGCGGTCAGGCGAGGGGCCTCGTGGCTGACGAGGCCCATGCCGTGGGCCAAAAACTCCGTGCAGTCGCGCTGGCTGATCTTCGCGAGCTGCCGCTCGGCCGCGACGTAGATGTCACCGCCCATGGCGCCGGGCCGGACCGCCGCGAAGGCGGCGCGCTGGACGGCTTCGATCTCGGCCAGACAGTCCTTCAACTCAGCATCCGGGTTGCCGAGCACGGCCATGCGCGCGAGATCGCCGATATAGCCGTGATAATTGCCGCCGGAATCCAGCGACAGCACGTCACCTTGCTCCCAACGCTGCGCCGACGGCGCCCGGTTGTGGCTGCTGCCGCAGGCGAGCAGACAGTATTCGAAGGTCAGCCCGCGATTGGCTTCGGCGATCTGCAAAGCGTCCGACAATTGCTGCTTGGTCGTGCCCGGCCCGTGCCCGGCGATCACCGCCAGCATCGAGGCGATCACCAGTTCGGACGCCGTCTTGAGTTTGGCGAGCTCGTCCGCCGACTTCACCGCGCGCAGCCGCTCCAGCACCAGCAGTGCGTCCTTGAGCTCGGCGCCGGGCAGGGCGTCACTGAGCGCCCGGCCCGCATCCATCGGCAGGAACGCCATCTCGACCCCGACCCGTTTCAGGGCCACGCCGGCGTCGCGGATTAGGCTGACGGCCCGCGTGATGGCATCGACCGAGCCGTTGGACTCGGTCCGAACCTGCGGAACCCAAGGCGGCGCCACGGCACGCTGGTGGGTCTCCAGCCGGTGCCCGACATACACCGCGTGCTCCGGTGCGCCCTTGGGATAGACCAGAACCGGCAGATAGCGGCTGACGCCAAGCGCATCCATGTAGTCGAAGAAGATCGCGCGCTCGGCACCCAGCAGGTACTGCACATTGTGCTTGGAGGTCGCGACCAGGACGTCGAGGCCGGCGGCCTCCATCAGACGGTCGAGTTTGGCGGCATCGAATGGAATGGCCCGCGAGCGGTCTGCGCGGGCGACGTTCTCCTGCATGACGAACCTCCAAATGCTGCCGTGGCCTCAACCGCTGCGTCGGTTTGCCCGGGGATTGTTGATGGCAAGTGTGAGCCGAGAGAGGGGTTCTGGGTAGGTGTGGATTTATCTGGCCTGATCTGCACAGCCATATCCATGATTCGCATAAGGTATATTATGGAATATCTTTATATACAATCAGATCAGTTGTTTAGCTTGAATTCCTCTCGCTGCACCTTCGTTCCACGTCCTCTTCCGGCCCAGCCGTCGCACGTCGTCGCGGCTTTCGACGGCTACTGTGCATGGGGTTGTTTTCGCGTTTTTGAATCGGGTCCATGCCTCCGAAAGCCGATATTGCCGTGACGATGTCCGGCTGCAATAAGCGAGGCTTCGCGAGATCGCAGATGACCTTCTGACCTTCCGTCCGTATAGGTTTGCATCTCAGAACAACAACAAACTTTCCGAGGAAGCAGACCCATGAGCTTTTCCCGCCGCACGCTTCTCAAGGCCTCCGCCGCGACCGCGGTCCTGGGCGGCCTCAGTGCGCCCCATGTGGCCCGCGCCCAGAGCGCCGAGTTTACCTATAAATACGCCAACAACCTGCCAGACACCCATCCGCTGAACGTGCGCGCCAAGGAGATGGCTGCGGCGATCAAGGCCGAGACCAACGGCAAGTTCGACCTCCAGATCTTCCCGAACAACCAGCTCGGGTCCGACACCGACATGCTGAGCCAGATCCGGTCCGGCGGCGTCGAGTTCTTCACGCTGTCGGGACTGATCCTGTCGACCCTGGTGCCGGCGGCCTCAATCAACGGCATCGGCTTCGCGTTCCCGGACTACGGCACGGTCTGGAAGGCCATGGACGGCGATCTCGGCGCCTTCGTCCGCGGCGAGATCAAGAAGGCCGGGCTCGAGGTTATGGACAAGATCTGGGACAACGGCTTCCGCCAGACCACGTCGTCGAGCAAGCCGATCACCGGTCCGGACGATCTCAAGGGCTTCAAGATCCGCGTGCCGGTGTCGCCGCTGTGGACCTCGATGTTCAAGGCGTTCGATGCGGCGCCCGCCTCGATCAACTTCGCCGAGGTCTATTCCGCGCTGCAGACCAGGATCGTGGAGGGCCAGGAGAACCCGCTGGCGATCATCTCGACCGCCAAGCTCTACGAAGTGCAGAAATACTGCTCGCTGACCAACCACATGTGGGACGGCTTCTGGTTCCTGGCCAACCGCAAGGCGTGGAGCAGCCTGCCCGAGGATGTGCGCACCATCGTCGCCAAGAACATCAATGCCGCAGCGCTCAGGGAGCGTGAGGACACCGCCAAGCTCAATGCCAATCTCCAGCAGGAGCTCGCGACCAAGGGCCTGACCTTCAACCAGCCCGCGGTCGCGCCATTCCGCGACAAGCTGCGGTCCGCCGGCTTCTATGCCGAGTGGAAGGGCAAATATGGCGACCAGGCCTGGGATCTGCTCGAAAAGGCCGTCGGCAAGCTGTCTTAACGCGTTGGAGCCGTCATGGCTCATATCGAGGTCCAGGTGAGCGGAGTGGCGGGCGAGGCGACTGTTCAGTCCCCTCGCCGACCTTCCTTGCTGGCCTCGACGGAGCGCGCACTCGGCCTCCTCGTCGAAATCCCGGCGGCCATTTTGGTGGTCGCCGAGATCGCGATCCTGTTTGCCGGCGTAGTCGCGCGCTACGGCCTGCACCGGCCGCTGATCTGGTCGGACGAGCTCGCCTCGATCCTGTTCTTGTGGCTTGCCATGCTCGGAGCGGCGGTCGCGTTCCGCCGTTCCGAGCACATGCGCATGACCGCGGTCGTCGCCAGCACCAAGCCGGCCACGCGGGCCTGGCTCGATCTCGTGGCGACCTGCGCGGCGATGGCCTTCCTCGCGCTGATCGTCTGGCCGTCCTGGGACTACGCCTACGAGGAAAGCTTCATCACCACGCCGGCGCTGCAGATATCCAATATGTGGCGCGCCGCGGCGCTGCCGGCCGGCATCTGCCTGATGGCGGTGTTCGCGCTGTTGCGGCTGCTGCGCGCAGCCGATTACCGCATGGTGCTGACGGCCGCGGTGTCCGTGGCTGTCGTCGTAGGCTTGTTCTGGCTGGCGCAGCCTTATCTGCGGCCGCTCGGCAATCTCAACCTCGTCATCTTCTTCGTCGGCGTCGCCGGCTTCTGCGTTTTCGCGGGTGTTCCCATCGCGTTCGGCTTCGGGCTCGCCATCTTCGGCTATCTGGCACTGACCACGCGCACACCGGTCATGGTGCTGGTCGGGCGGATGGACGAGGGCATGAGCCACCTCATTTTGCTCTCGGTGCCGCTGTTCGTATTTTTGGGACTCCTGATTGAAATGACGGGCATGGCACGGGCCATGGTGGCGTTCCTGGCGAGCCTGCTCGGCCATGTCCGCGGCGGACTGCATTACGTCCTTGTCGGCGCGATGTACCTGGTCTCCGGCATTTCCGGCGCCAAGGCGGCCGACATGGCTGCGGTCGCGCCCGTGCTGTTCCCGGAGATGAAGCAGCGCGGCGCCAAGCCCGGCGATCTTGTCGCGCTTCTTGCGGCCACCGGCGCACAGACCGAAACCATTCCGCCGAGCCTCGTGCTGATCACGATCGGATCGGTCACCGGCGTCTCGATCGCCGCGCTGTTCACCGGCGGCCTCCTGCCCGGCGTCGTGCTCGCCATTACGCTGTGCATGCTGGTGTGGTGGCGCTACCGCCACGAGGACATGAGCCATGTCCGCCGCGCCACAGGCGGCGAGATCGGCAAGACCTTCGTCATCGCCCTGCCCGCGCTCGCGCTGCCCTTCGTGATCCGCTACGCCGTGGTCGAAGGCATCGCGACCGCCACCGAAGTCTCCACCATCGGCATCGTCTATGGCGCCCTGGTCGGCCTCCTCGTCTACCGCCGCTTCGACTGGCGGCGGCTGTTTCCGATGCTGGTCGAGACCGCCGCGCTGTCGGGCGCGATCCTGCTGATCATCGGCACGGCCACCGGCATGGCCTGGGGCCTGACGCAATCAGGGTTCTCGCGCTCGCTGGCGTCCGCCATGACCGGATTGCCCGGCGGCGCAGCGACCTTCATCGCCGTCTCGATCCTGGCCTTCACCATCCTCGGCAGCGTGCTGGAGGGCATCCCGGCGATCGTGCTGTTCGGGCCGCTGTTGTTTCCGATTGCGCGTGCGGTCGGCGTGCACGAGGTGCACTATGCCATGGTGATCATTCTCGCCATGGGTATCGGGCTATTCGCCCCGCCCTTCGGCGTCGGCTATTATGCCGCCTGCGCCATCGGCCGCGTCGATCCGGCCGAAGGCATCAGGCCGATCTGGGGCTATCTGCTGGCGCTGCTGGTAGGATTGATCGTCGTCGCCGTCTTTCCGTGGATCTCGATCGGATTCCTGTAAGCCGGCGCGTGAGGGAGGTGTCGATGAGCGAGCGGCAGAACCAGTACAATATCGGTCTCGACAAGACGCCCGCCAACTACGTGCCGCTGAGCCCGTTGAGCTTCCTCGCGCGCAGCGCCGCGGTGTATCCCGATCACGTTAGCACGGTCTACGAGGGGCGCAGCTTCACCTGGCGGGAGACGCATGAGCGCTGCAAGCGCTTTGCTTCGTATCTTGCCGGCAAGGCCATCGGCGTCGGCGACACCGTCGCGGCGATGCTGCCGAACATTCCGGCGATGAACGAGGTGCATTTCGCCGTCCCCATGACGGGTGCCGTGCTCAACGCGCTGAACATCCGGCTCGATGCGCCATCGATCGCATTTCAGCTCGACCATGGCGGCGCAAAGATCATTCTGGTCGATCCGGAATTCTCGGGCGTGATCACCGATGCGCTCGCGCAGATGACCGGACCGAAGCCATTCGTGATCGACGTCGACGACGCCGCCTTTAAGGGCGGCAGGCGCATCGGCGAGATCGAGTACGAGACCGCCGTTGCGCAAGGCGAACCCGATTTCGCCGCCATCCCGCCGAAGGACGAATGGGACGCGATCGCGCTGAGCTACACGTCTGGCACCACGGGAAATCCCAAGGGCGTCGTGACCCATCATCGCGGCGCCTATCTGAATGCCGTCAGCAACATCCTCGCGGGCCAACTCGGCCAGCATCCGGTCTATCTCTGGACGCTACCGATGTTCCACTGCAACGGCTGGTGCTTCCCGTGGACCATTGCGGCGGCTGCCGGCATCAATGTCTGCCTGCGCAAGGTCGAGCCGACGAAGATCTTCGAGCTGATCAAGCAGCACGGCGTCACCCACATGTGCGGCGCACCGATCGTCTACAACACGCTGATCAACGCGCCTGATGCACCGAAGGGCGGCGCCGCCCGCCGCGTCGTCGGCCTGATCGCCGGTGCCGCGCCGCCCGTCACGGTGCTCGAAGGCGCCGAGAGCATCGGCATCAAGCTGACGCACGTCTACGGCCTGACCGAGGTCTACGGCCCCGCCTCCGTATGCGCCGAGCAGCCTGGCTGGGATGATCTGCCCGCAGCCGAGCGCGCCAGCCTGAAGCGGCGGCAGGGCGTGCCCTACCCGCTCGAGGAAGCCGTCACCGTCATCGATCCCCAGACCATGAGGCAAGTGCCGCGCGACGGCGAGACCATCGGCGAGGTCATGTTCCGCGGCAACATCGTGATGAAAGGCTACCTCAAGAACGACAAGGCGACGAAGGAAGCCTTCGAGGGCGGCTGGTTTCACACCGGAGACCTCGGCGTGCTCGACGCGCACGGTTACGTCATCATCAAAGATCGCTCCAAGGACATCATCATCTCCGGCGGCGAGAACATTTCCTCCGTCGAGGTCGAGGACATCCTTTACAAGCACCCCGCCGTGCTGTTCGCCGCCGTGGTCGCAAAGCCCGATCCGAAATGGGGGGAAGTGCCCTGCGCCTTCGTCGAGCTGAAGGACGGCGCAAGCGCGAGCGAAGCCGACATCATCGCCTTCTGCCGCTCACATATGAGCGGCTTCAAGACGCCGAAGGCCGTCGTGTTCGGGCCGATCCCGAAAACGTCGACGGGAAAGATCCAGAAATTCCTGCTGCGCAACGCAGCAGGATCGACGAGGGCGATCTCGGCCTGAGCTTGTCTCGACCTCCGCGGCGTTTGCATGTCGCCGCGAAGTCGTTGCGCAATTTCAACCACGTCGGGTTGGTCAAGCCCCCCGTCCTCACATCTTCTTGTAGGCTTCAACCAGCGCCTGGCCGTCGGCTCCCGCCTTCTTGAGCCAGTCGGCGGTGAGCTGTTCGCCGATCTTCTGGAAGCCGGCCTTCAGGGCCGGGCTCGGCTGCTCGACCGTCATGCCCTTGGCCTTGAGCTGGTCGATGTACCAGGTGCTCTTGTCCTGCCAGGCCTTCCAGCCGCGGGTTTCCGCGGTCGCGGCGGCCTTGAGGATGGCCTCCTGGGTCGGCTTGTCGAGCGCCTCGAACGCAGCCTTGTTGACGAAGGTGTAGTCCTTCGGGATCCAGGCTTGCACGTCATAGAAGTACTTCAGCGACTCCCATGCCTTCGCATCGTAGCCCGTGCCGCCTGATGACATGAAGGAGTTCACGACGCCGGTCGCAAGCGCCTGCGGCAGCTCGGCGGCCTGGATGGTGACGGACTGCGCGCCCACCAGTTCGCCAATGCGCGCGGTCCCGACATTGTAGGCCCGCCATTTCAGGCCCTTCATGTCCTCGATGGTCGCGAGCGGCTTGTTGACATAGACCCCCTGCGGTGCCCACGGCACGACGAACAGCAACTTGAGGCCCTGGGCATCGAGCTTCTTGGCAATCAACGGCTTCGACGCCTGATACAGCTTCATGGCGTCCGGGAAGCTGGTCGCCAGAAATGGCACGACGTCGACCCCGAACACCGGATCCTCGTTCTCGTGGATCGACAGCAAGACTTCGCCCATCTGCGCCTGCCCGGTCATCACCGCGCGCTTGATGTCGGGCGCCTTGAACAGCGAGGCGCCGGGATGAACCGTGATCTGGAGCTTGCCGGATGTCGCGGCTTCGACGTCCTTGGCGAACGCGACGAGGTTCTCGGAGTGCGGATTGTCGGCTGGATACGCTGCCGGCAGATTCCATTTGGTTTGAGCCAATGCGGGCGTCGCGGCCAGCACGGCACCGGCGATCAGGGATGCGCGGAATAAACGAGAGATCATCGGACTTCTCCTCACAGTCAATTTCAAAACGGTACGCTCAGTCTGGGAAAGCGAGCTTGGGCAAGAACATCACGATCTGCGGATATTCCGTGATGATGAACACGGCCGCGAGCAGCAGGATGAAGAAAGGGAATGCTGCCCGGGCGACGGTCAAGGTATCGCGCCCGCTCATATTCTGGAGCACGAAAAGGTTGAAACCGACCGGTGGCGTGATCTGCGCCATCTCGACGTGAATGATGAGATAGACGCCGAACCAGACCAGGTCGAGGCCGGCCTGCTTGACCATCGGCAGCACGATCACGGCGGTCAGGACGATCATCGAGATGCCGTCGATCAGGCATCCCAGGATGATGTACATGATGCTCAGATACAGCGCGAGCATGCCCGGCGTGAGGTGCTGGCCCTGGACCCAGGTGGCGAGCGCTGCCGGAATTCCCGTATAGGCCATCGCTGCGGTCGTGTAGGCCGCGCCTGCCAGGATCAGCATGATCATGCAGGTCAGGCGCGTCGCGCTCATGATGCTTTCGAGGAAGTTCTTGCGTGTGAGCGTGCGGCTCCACCACGCCAGCAGCAGCGCGCCGGAAACGCCCCAGGCGGCACACTCGGTCGCGGTCGCAAATCCCAACACGAGCGACAGGAAGACGGCCAGGATCAGAAGCAGGCATGGGGCGAGCTTGGCGGATTCCTGCAGCTTCCGGCGAAACGACATCGGCGGGTCGCGCGGCGGGACCTTTTTTGGATTGAGCAGCGACCAGATGATGATGTAGCCGGAATAGAGCACCATCACGAGCACGCCCGGCAGGAAGCCGCCGAGGAAGACCTGAAGCACGGAGACATTCGCCGTGACCGCATAGACCACCATCGGAATCGACGGCGGGATCAGCAGGCCGAGCGTTCCGGAGCCAGCGAGCGACCCGAGACTTAAGCCCTTGTCGTAGCCGCGCTTGTCGAGCTCGGGCAGCGCGATCTTGCCGATGGTCGCGCAGGTCGCGGCCGACGAGCCCGACACCGCCGCGAAGATGCCGCAGCCGATCACGTTCACATGAGTGAGGCGCCCGGGCAGCCACTGAACCCAGGGCGACAGGCCTCGAAACATTTCCTCGGATAATTTGGTGCGGAAGAGGATCTCGCCCATCCAGATGAACAACGGTAGCGCGGCCAGTGTCCATGACGAGCTTGCGCTCCATGTCGTGGTCGCAAGCACCGAGCCGAGCGGCAGGCTCGTGGTCAGCGCCATCGCTACGAAGCCGACGAGCCCGAGCGAAACCGCGATCCAGATGCCGCTTCCCAGCAGCACGATCATGACGCCGAGCAGAATAAACGACAGTTCGATCATGCCGAGATTGGCCATCGTCAACCTCCGCCGCCCTGTGAGATCCGCTCGATGAATTCGTCCGGGGTCTCGTCCGGCGAGCCCTTCTCGTAGCTCGGCCGGTTGCCGCCGATGACACTGATCATTTCATCAATGAGCGCGATCGAGAGGATCACGAGTCCGCCGGAAAACCCGAGCTGTGGAATCCAGAGCGGAAGCGGGACGACGCCCTGCGCCACGTCGTTGAAGCGCCAGGAATCGTAGGTCATCTGCACGGCATGCCGGGTGAAATAGAGGATGAAAGCGGCGGCAATACCGAGGGCCACGACCTCCGCAACCTGTTTGGAGCGCCCATGAAGACGCTCCAGCAGCAGGCCGACGCGGATCATCTCTCCGCGCTTGAAGGTGTGAGCGAGACCAAGGAATGCCATCGCGGCCATGCACCAGGAGGCGAAATCATCGCCGGCGGGAATGTTGACCGCAAACTGGCGCCCGATCGACATGATCATCATGATTGCAAAGATCGCAACCATGAAGGCCCCGGCGGCGTAGCCCGCACCGAGATAAAGGAGATCCAGCGCGCGTCGCACTGGTCCCCGGCTCGTGACATCGTCCCCTGCCAACGCGATCCCCATCCTCACACGAGGCGATTCAGACGGTCCCGGCGATCGCACGTCGCGCGCCGGTTCTGCATGAATATCGCCCCTGCCCAGCGCCTGTCTTTCAGACGTTAGATCAACATGATGGGGCTAGCGCAAGCAAGGAGTATGCCGGCTCTCGCCGGAATTACCACCGCAGGTTCAGCGCGTCTCCAGCCGCAGCCCGTCATACGCGGGCACCACTCCCGCCGGCAGCGATTGCCGGATCACCTCATAATCGACGTCGGCCGTCATGTTGGTGATGACGGCGCGCTTCGGCTTGAAACGCTCGATCCAGGACAACGCGTCGTTGATGCTGAAATGGCTGACGTGGCTGGTGTAGCGGAGGCCGTCGACGATCCAGAGATCCAGATTTTCCAGGGCGCCCCAGCTCTCGCGCGGGATGTCGTTGAGGTCGGGTGTATAGGCGGCATCGCCGATGCGATAGCCCAGCGCGGGAATGTTGCCGTGCTGCACCAGGAAGGCCGTCATCGTCACCGCGCCGCCCTTCCCCTGGATGGTCTGGCTTTCCCCGGCCTCGATCGACTGCGCCGTCAGGATCGGCGGATAGTCGCTGCCCGCCGGCGAGACGAAGCAATAGGAGAACCGCGACATGATGTCGTTCGCAGTCGTCTGATTGAGATAGGTCGGAATCCGCCGGCGCATGTGCATGACGACCGAACGCAGATCGTCCATGCCGTGGGTCTGATCGGCGTGCTCGTGGGTCAGGAACACTGCATCGATATGGTCGACGTTGGTCGAGAGCAATTGTTCGCGCAGGTCCGGCGAGGTGTCGATCACGATACGCGTGGTGCCCTCGCCCGAGGTCTGCTCGACCAGCAGCGAACAGCGGCGACGGCGGTTCTTGGGATTGTTGGGATCGCAGGCACCCCAGCCGAGTGCCGGGCGCGGCACGCCGGCGGAGGAGCCGCAGCCCAGGATCGTCAGCGTCAGCGTCATGCGGCTCCCAGTTCTAAGCTTTCACCCTGGAGAACAGGCGAAAGAAGTTTTCGCTTGTCTGGCGCGAGATCTCGTCAAACGACACGCCACGTGTTTCGGCAAGCACTTTTGCGACCTCGACCACATAGGCCGGTTCGTTGCGCTTGCCCCGGAACTTGCCCGGCGCAAGGTAGGGCGAGTCCGTTTCAACCAGAATACGGTCGGACGGGAGTTCGGCCGCAAGCGCGCGCAAGGTCTCGGACTTCTTGAAGGTCAGGATGCCCGTGAAACCGATATAGAGCCCGAGCGACACCGCCTTCAGCGCCAGCTCGCGTCCGCCAGTGTAACAATGCAACACGGCGCGAAACGATCCCTTCGCAGCTTCCTCTTCAAGGATGCGGCCGCAATCCTCGTCCGCCTCGCGGGTGTGGATCACCAGCGGCAGGCCGGTGACGCGGGCGGCGGCGATATGAGCACGAAAGCCCCTCGCCTGCGCCTCCGGCGAGCCGTTGTCGTAGAAATAGTCGAGCCCGGCTTCGCCGAGCGCGACGACCTTGGGATGCTCCGTCAGCGCGATCAGTTCGTCCGGCGCGATGCCGTCTTCCTCATCGGCGTTATGCGGATGGGTGCCGACCGAGCAATAGACGTCATCGTAGCGCTCGGCGATGGCCAAGAGCTGGTTCAGCTTTTTCACCCGCGTCGAGATCGTGACCATGCGGCCGATGCCGGCCGCTCGCGCCCGCGACACGATCCCGTCGAGATCCTCCGCAAAGTCCGGAAAATCCAAATGGCAGTGGCTGTCGACCAGCATCGTGTGAACGCTTTTAGGCTGCCGGCTCGATGTAGCGCGGGAAGGCCGGCGTCGGCGCGGGCAGCGTCGTACCGGGCGCGATGCGCGTTGCCCCACCGAGCGCGGCGAAGTTGCGCTCCGCTTCGGGGATACCGAGGCTGTCCAGCAGCAAGCCCGAGGCCGTCGGCATCGCCGGCTGGGCCAGGATCGCGATCTGGCGCACGACTTCGGCTGTGACGTAGAGCACCGTCCTCTGCCTGACAGGATCGGTCTTGGCGAGCGCCCACGGCGCTTCGCCTGCGAAATAGCGGTTGGCTTCCGCCACCAGGGCCCACACGGCATTGAGCCAGTGATGGATTTGCTGCGTCGCCATCGCTTCGCGGGACGCCGCGAGCATGCCGTCTGCTTGTGACAGGATCGCCTTGTCGTTGTCGCTGAATTCGCCGGGCTCCGGGAGCACGCCGCCGAGCTGCTTGGCGATCATCGACAGCGAGCGCTGCGCGAGATTGCCGAGATCGTTGGCGAGATCGGCATTGATGCGCGCGACGATGGCCTCGTGATTGTAGTTGCCGTCCTGGCCGAACGGCACCTCACGCAGAAAGAAATAGCGCATCTGGTCGACGCCGTACTGGTCGGCGAGGTTGAAGGGATCGACCACGTTGCCGACCGACTTCGACATCTTCTCGCCCCTGCTGAACAGGAAGCCATGCGCATAGACCCGCTTCGGTAGTGGGATCCCGGCCGACAGCAGGAAAGCCGGCCAGTACACCGCATGGAAGCGGATGATGTCCTTGCCGATGATGTGCACGTCGGCAGGCCAATAACGCCAGTTCTTGTCGCCCTCGTCGGGGAAGCCGACGCCGGTGATGTAGTTGGTGAGCGCATCGACCCAGACATACATCACGTGCTCTTCGTCGCCGGGCACCTTGACGCCCCAGTCGAACGTCGTGCGCGAGATCGAGAGATCGCGCAGGCCGCCTCGTACGAAGCTCACGACCTCGTTCTTGCGCGAGTCGGGGCCGATGAAATTGGGCTGCGTCTCGTAGAGCTTGAGCAGCCTGTCCTGATAGGTCGACAGACGGAAGAAGTAGCTCTTCTCCTCGACCCATTCGACCGGCGTGCCCTGCGGCCCGAGCCGCACGCCGTCGTCGTTCAGGCGCGTCTCGTCCTCGGCGTAATAGGCTTCGTCGCGCACGGAATACCAGCCGGCATAGATGTCGGCATAGATGTCCCCGTTCGCTTCCATGCGCCGCCAGATTTCCTGGCTGGAGCGATGATGCTGCTCCTCGGTGGTGCGGATGAAGCGGTCGAACGAGACGTTCAGGCGCTCGTCCATCTGCTTAAAACGGCCGGCATTGCGGGCCGCGAGCTCCGAGACGGACATTTTTTCGCTGGCCGCGGTCTGGACCATCTTCTGGCCGTGCTCATCGGTGCCGGTCAGGAAGAACACGTCCTTGCCGTCGAGTCGCGCGAACCGCGCCAACGTATCGGTCGCGATTGCCTCATAGGCGTGGCCGATATGCGGGCTGCCATTGGGATAGGCGATCGCTGTCGTGATGTAGAAGACGTTGTCGCGTGCGGGGGCGACCGCGGGCGTGGTGGTCTGCGGCGCTGCGATGGACTTCGGTGCGCGCGGGGCTTTGGGCTTGGCAATTTTCGACGGCGTGGCGACAGGAGCCGGTGCTGCGGTCACGTGCGGTGCAGCCACCCTTGCGTTCTTGACCGCTTTCTTCGCCGGAGCCTTGTTTTTCGCCGAAGTCTTGGCTGGCTTTTTGGTCGCTGTCCTCACCGCCTTCTTTGCAACGACCTGCTTCTTCGCAGCCTTCTTGCCGGCCTTCTTTGCCGTCGTCGCAGCGCTCTTCTTCACGGCTTTCTTCACCGCTTTCTTGGCGGTCGTCTTTTTGGTCTTTGCGGTTTTCTCGACCTTCTTGGCAACCTTGCGCGCCCGCGCTTTCACGGCCTTCGCAGCCTTCTTCTTGCCGCTCTTGCCTTTGTTGATTTTCTTAGCTCGCGTTGCCACGACGAATTCCTTTACCGGCTTCTCGAAATTTGGAAGCGAACCTGCGTTAGTTTATTGTCTTGAACATGATCCCATCGGAAAACCGCTGCACACTTTTCCGGATCATGCTCTAGCGCGTTGCGTCCGCCAGCCAGCCGAACACCGAGAAAACCAAGGGCTTTCGCTCCAGATTGTAGGTTTCGGTGTCGCGCGCGGCGCGGACGATCTTTTCCCATACCTCAGCTAGGCGCGCAAGGCGCGGCAGATTCTGGTTGGCATTGGCCTCGTCGGCGTGCAGGCGTTCCGCGATCCAGCGATCGATGCCGTCGATGAAGGCGACAAGCGCAACGCGGTCGCTGGTGCCGAGCGATTCGCCGAGCGTGTGCAATTCGCGCGGATCGACCTGCGGCAGTCGCGCCAGCAGCGCGGCCGTGCGTTGCTGGAGCTTCAGGGCGTCACCGCCGAGCAGCGTCAGCGCCCGCGCGACGCTGCCTTCGGACGCCTCTGCCGCCTCGCGCAACGCCGGATCATTCGGGTCGAGATCGGCAGCGGTTGCGGCTGCACCAATCACATCGTCGGTTGCGAGTGCACGCAGGCGTAGCTTGCGGCAGCGCGACTGAATCGTGGCGAGGACGCGAGCCGGCGCGTGGCTCACCAGCAGGAACAGCGATCGCTGCGGCGGTTCCTCGAGAATTTTCAGTAGCGCGTTGGCGGCATTCGGATTGAGCTCGTCGACGGTGTCGACGATGCAGACGCGCCAACCTTCGGCCGCTGCTGTCGAGCCGAAGAAGCCAATCGTCTCGCGCGTCTCGTCCACTGTGATCACGGTGCGCATCACGCCGCGGTCGTTGGCGGTGCGCTCCAGCGTCAGCAAGCCACCATGCGAACTCGCTGCAACCTGCCGCGCCACGGCGTTATCAGGATCGATGGCGAGGTCTTCGGCGCGCTGCACGGAAGGCGCCAGCGGCTGGCTGTGAGCGAGCACGAAGCGCGCCATCCGATAGGCCAGCGTCGCCTTGCCGATGCCTTGCGGCCCGCCGATCAGCCAGGCATGCGGGATGCGCCCACTGCGATAGGCGGCGAGCAGCGCGGTCTCGGCCTCGCGATGGCCGAACAGAACGCTCGTGTCGCGCGGATGAGACATGGCAGCTTCGCGCTCGGTCTGACGCGGGCTCATATGGACACCACCGATGCAGGCGTCGGAAGCAGGCGATCACGCAGCGCGGTCCAGATGCGTCCGGCAACCGTCTCGGGATCGGAATTGGCGTCGATCAGCACGCAGCGCGCGGGCTCGTCCGCCGCGATCTTGCGATAGGCCTCGCGCAGGCCCTGATGGAAACCGAGCTTCTCGGCCTCGAACCTGTCTGGCGTGCCGCTGCCGCGGCGCGCGGCCGCGCGCTGCAAGCCGATCTCGACCGGCAGGTCCAGAATGATGGTGAGGTCCGGCTTGAGATCGCCGATCGTGACCCGCTGCATCGCGTTGATCAGCGCCGCCGGCACCTGGCCGAGGCTGCCCTGATAGGCCCGCGTCGAGTCGGCGAAGCGGTCGCACAGCACCCAAGTGCCCTGGTTGAGCGCGGGCTGGATCACCGTGCGAACATGGTCGTCGCGGGCGGCCGCGAACAGCAGCGTCTCGGCCTCGGGTCCGAGCAGCTTGCCCATGCCTGACAGCACCAGATGCCGCATGATCTCGGCGCCCGGCGAGCCGCCCGGCTCGCGCGTGACGAGGATGCGCATCCTGGCTGCCTTGAGACGATCGGCAAGCTTCTTGATCTGGGTCGACTTGCCCGTCCCCTCGCCGCCTTCAAAGGTGACGAAACGCCCGCGTCCGGACGGCCACTTTACCGCGCTTTCACTCATGATCAGAGCTTCTCGGCGCCCGCGCGGAACATGCCGATCACGAGCTCGCTGGCGCCGTCGATCGCGCGACGCACGGTCGAGCCGGTGCCGATCGCGTCAGCGGCGTAGACCGGCGTCTCCACCGCGATGTTGCCGCTGCGCCAGACCCTGACCAGCCCGACCTTCTGGCCGGCCTCGATCGGCGCGCGCACCGGACCGCTATAGACGACGCGCGCGATCAGCTTGTCGCTTCCGTTCTTGTGCACCATCACTTTCACGGGCGTCTTCGCCACCAGTTTCACCGAGCGGCTCTCGCCGCCGAACACCTTGGCGTAGCCGACGGGCTGATCGGCCGCGATCAGCGTGCGGGTCTCGAAATTGCGAAAACCCCATTCCAGCATCTTCTTGGCTTCGGTGGCGCGATCGTCGGGGTCATCCAGCCCGTTGATGACGACGATCAGCCGCGTGCCATTCTGCACAGCCGAGCCGACCATGCCGTAGCCGCCTTCCTTGGTGTAGCCAGTCTTCAGACCGTCGGCGCCTTCCATGGAATTGAGCAACGGATTGCGGTTGGGCTGGCGGATCTTGTTCCAGGTGTATTCCTTCTCGCCGAACAGTTTGTAGAATTCGGGGAAGTCGAGAATGATGTGCCGGGCAAGGATGCCGAGCTCGCGCACCGTCATCTTGTTGGCGGGGTCGGGCAAGCCGTTGGAATTGCCGAAGGTCGACTTCGTCAAGCCAAGTTCACGGGCGCGCTTGGTCATGAAGTCGGCGGCGAAAATCCGTTCGTTGCCCGCCATGGCTTCGGCCAGCGCAATGCAGGCGTCGTTGCCGCTCTGGATGATCGCCCCGTGCAGGAGGTCGTCGACCGTGACCTTGCTGTTGATCGCGGCGAACATGGTCGAGCCGCCGGAGGGCGCGCCGCCCCTGCGCCAGGCATTCTCGCTGATCCGGTATTCGTCGGTCAGCTTGATGTCGCCCTTCTTGATGGCGTTGAAGACGACCTCGGCGGTCATCAGCTTCATCATGCTGGAGGGCGCGCGCAGCTCGTCGGCGTTCTTCTCGAACAGCACGCTGCCGCTGGAGGCCTCGATCAGGATCGCGGTCGGGGCGTCGCCGTCGAAGCCGGAATCGTCTGTTTTCTTGGCGCCCTGAACGCTCTGGTTGGCGGCGTAGAGTGCCCCGCTCCAACCAATGGCGGCCACCAGGGCCGTCGCGATCAACCCACGCGCCAGCGCTCCGGGGGTCAACCGGGTGCGCCCAAACGAGGAAAAATGAAATTCCATGGCCAAGCCCTGAGAGCGGCGTTCTAACAGTTGGGACCGGTGCGAACAACACGGGGTGGCCGCTTGTCCCGAGATTGCACGATTCTCGTCCGGCCCCTATCGTGGCACCTCAGATTTTCTGACCAAACCCCTGAAACAAGGCGGAAAAGCGATGTCCTCCACCCGCGTGATCAAGGCCAACGGCGTCGACCTGTTCATCCGCGAAGCCGGTCAGGGGCCGCTGGTGGTGCTGTGCCACGGCTGGCCGGAACTCTCCTACTCCTGGCGCCACCAGATCCCGGCGCTGGCGCAGGCCGGGTTTCGCGTCGTCGCCCCCGACATGCGCGGCTATGGCCAGAGCTCAGCGCCGCCCGAGGCGACGGCCTATTCGATCTTCGACACGGTCGGCGATATCGTCGGCCTCGTGCAGGCGCTTGGCGAGACCAAGGCCATGGTGGTCGGCCACGACTGGGGTGCGCCGGTGGCCTGGCACGCGGCGCTATTCCGGCCTGACATCTTCACGGCGGTCGCCGGCCTGAGCGTGCCGCCGCCTTTCCGCGGCCGCGGCAAGCCGCTCGACCTTCTGCGCCAGGGCGGCATCACAAATTTCTATTGGCAGTATTTCCAGGCACCCGGCGTTGCCGAATCCGAGTTCGAGCATGACGTCCCTCGCACTATGCGCATCGTGCTTGGCGGGCGCGGCCTTGCCGATCCCTCCGCAGCCATGTTCGTGCTGGAGGGCAAGGGATTCCTCGGCCACGGCAATCCGGAGGAGCCTCTGCCGGCCTGGCTCAGCGAGACTGACCTTGCCTATTTCACCGAAACCTTCCGCAAATCCGGTTTTCGGGGCGGCCTGAACTGGTATCGCAACCTCGACCGCAACTGGGAGCTGACGGCGCCCTGGCAAGATGCGCAAATCCACCAGCCCTCGCTCTTCATTGCCGGTTCAAAAGACGCCGTCATCACCGGCCTGATCGGAGCCAAGCGCGTCAACGAGCTCGAGCGCGTGCTGCCCAATCTGAAGCGAAAGCTGATCATCGAGGGCGCCGGCCATTGGGTCCAGCAGGAGCGGCCCGACGAGGTGAATGCGGCGCTGGTGAGTTTCTTGAAGGAAAGCGCGGCTCAGTAGAGGCCGCGGCCGCTCAGGATGCCGCGGGCCTCGGCAGCGCCGTCTGAGGCGTAGGCGCCGGACGGTGCGCTCTCGGTCGCATAGCGGCCGTCCCCGTCGTAGGACACGGCGCGCGCGTTCTGGAGCGCCCGGCCCCGGTTGCGGCTCGAGGCCGACATTTCCGAGGTCGCACTGAGCGAAGCCATGTCGGCGGAGGTGTTGCCGAGATTGTAGGGCCGTCCCTCCGGCGTCGGAACTTCGCCGCGCATGGCGCCGCGGTTCGATGATGGCAGCTCCGGCACGAAGGGCCTCGCCGAGGCGACCCGGACCATCGAGGGTGACGGCGCCGGGGTCCCGGTGCGCAAGGTGGCCATCAGCTGGCGGTCGTCGGAGCCTTCCAGCGGCGCGCGGCCGACATATTCGACACGGACCTTGGCGATGCCATTGCCTTTGAATTCAAGCAGTTCGGCGGCCTTGTTCGAGACGTCGATGAGCCGGTTGCCGTGATAGGGCCCGCGGTCATTGACGCGGACGATCAGCGACTTGCCGTTCGAGACGTTGGTGACCCGCGCATAGGACGGCATCGGCAGGGTCGGATGCGCCGCGGTCAGCGAGCCCATGTCGAACACTTCGCCATTGGCGGTCAGGCGGCCGTGGAAATCGTCGCCGTACCAGGACGCCATGCCCTCGGCACGGTAATTGACGTCCTCTTCGGGCACATAGGTCCGGCCACCCACCACATAGGGCTTGCCGACGCGGTAGGCGCCGCCGCCCTTCGGGACAGGATCACCCAAAGCCACGACCCGGGGGCTCGAGGACACGCCGTATTTCGGATCGACCCGGCTGGCGAATTTGTTGGAGGACGCACAATTGGCGAGCGCAAGGCAGGTCGCGACCGCCGCAACACCGCGCGCGGCCCGCAAAACCGAATCTGACCGTCGGATCCCCATTCGCCCCAAATACCACTTTGCCGGAGGCGCACCTAACCCGCTTTGGCTACGGGGCAGCGCTGTCCGGTCCTTTGCTCCGAGGCGGCCCACCACCGCGTCAGAAGTGGTAACGATAACGCAACCCGAACACGGCGGAAATGGGGAGCCCACAGCGATCACGCCGGGATGGTAAACGGGGCGTTTGCGTTCGCCCCGTTGAACTACGGAGCGCGGGCACCCTGCTCTGTGCCATGGCCGGACATTCTGTTGCGCCAAATCCTCACTCCACCCCCATTGTCGCGCCGCTCACTGGAATTCTTTTGACTGTGCAAGGCCGCCCGCGTTTTCTCGCGTGCAGGGCGGAATGGAATGAGACGATGATCGAGACGGTTTCGGCACTGATGGGTTTGGTAAGCGCGGGGATCTTCCTGGCCCATGCGTTTGAAGGTTATCGCACGAGGGCCTGAGGCACTCGCGCGGACGGCAAGCATCACCCTTTCAAGACGGCGCGTTCGGACATTTTTAATCGATCCGATCGAGCATCCAAGACGAGAGCGGCAGGTGTCCCATGCGCAACCATGACCTCGTATCCGATGGCTTCCTGGCCTTGACCGCCAGTGGTTTGGTCCTGCTGTGCTCCAGCCTCGTGGCATTGGCCTTCGCCTGAGCACCCCAGCACTTCCCGACAAATACGCTTACCGCAGTCCAAGCAGCGAACGCCGATAGAGGCTGTCGCGGGCTTCGCTCAGGCAGACGAAGCTGCCGGTAAAACCCTGGCCGTACCGCTTCTGGCCTTTGCCGTAGTAGACGCCTTTGCTGAAATCGAGCCAGACCACCCGGTCGTGCGGGCAATGACGCTGCGCCTGCGCCTCGTAGCGAAATGGCGTCAGCGGCGTGGCCAATACCTCAGCGCCGCTGCAGCCGACCAGGATCGCGGCAGCGATCGCGCCGGGCCATTTGCCGAAGCTGCTGCAAGATACTCCGCAAGACACCACCCGCCTCCCGATCCGGCCGTCGCACGATAGCCGCTCGGCACGGTAGCACGAAATGGTACGGTCATCGGAGGGCCTCGCGTCTTCCGCCCGCCACCTTGTCGGGCTACATGCAAGCGAGATGATCCCGATGCGAGGATGCTGCCTGAATGTCGGTTGAGCCTGGATCCCAATCCGAACTCCGCACCGAACCGCGCCTGCCGTTGCCGCGCCTGGGCTTGATCCCGATGGTCATCTTCGGCTCGCGCTGGCTGCAACTGCCGCTCTATTTCGGTCTGATCGTGTCGCAGTGCGTTTACATCGCGCTGTTCCTCAAGGAGCTCTGGCATCTCTCCTGGCACGCCCTCGACCTCACCGAACAGCAGATCATGATGAGCGTGCTGGCGCTGATCGACGTCGTGATGATCTCCAACCTGCTCGTGATGGTGATCGTCGGCGGCTACGAGACGTTCGTCTCGCGGCTCGAGCTCCAGGGCCACCCCGACGAGCCGGAATGGCTCGGCCACGTCAACGCCAGCGTTCTGAAGATCAAGCTTGCCATGGCCATCATCGGCATCTCCTCGATCGCGTTGCTGCGCACCTTCATCGAGGCCGGCAATCTCGGCTCGGACCGCGCCGGCTTTACCGAGACCGGTGTGATGTGGCAGGTGCTGATCCACCTCACCTTCGTCGTCTCGGCGATCGGCATTGCCTACGTCGATCGACTGAGCGACTCCGGGGCGCGCAAGCATGCGGAGTGAGGCCCGAGGGCCGGCTTGCTACTTGTCCGCTTCGAGTTGCTGCAACGCCTGGTGCAGGCATTCCTGAAGCTTGGCTGCGACCTGCTCGCGCGCGACGCCTTTGGCGGCAAGATCGCCTGACACCTTGTCCTGGATCTCGTCCATCGTCTGGTTCTCCAGATGGTCCGTCACCAACGCCGTCGCGTAGCCGGCCGCGGCATCGCCGCTGAGGCCGAGCTGGCTTGCGGCCCAGAGTCCGAGCAGCTTGTTGGACCGGGCCGTGGCCTTGAACATGAGCTCCTCGTCGTGGACGAATTTGGCCTCAAAGCCCTGCTCGCGTTTATCGAACGTGGTCATGGTCAGCTCCGTTGTCGTTTTCGCTGATCGGGATCGGACTGGCTGGGAGCGAACGTCTCCGTGGTTCACGTCAGGATTATGTGAAGCTTCCGGCGGAAGCCAAACGCCGTCAAGCCTGCTGGGCGCGTCCAAGGCACCCCACCAGCTCTACGACAGCCAGCTCGGCTAGGCCGAGATGTTTACTATTCGTTAAGCAGACTCAGTGCCGCATGGCGCGGGGACATCGAGAGCTGACGCATGAACAAAGAGCTGCGGGAGTTTCGACGACTTGAACGGGTCTGCCTGGAGCAGGCAGACCTCTCCACCATGGACCTGGCGCGAAGCGGGTTGCTCAAGGTCGCAGAGGATTGTCGCATCGCAGCCGAAGCGATCGAGGCGCAATCGCCGCGCAGACCGTTCGCAACTGCCGTTCAGGCGCTGAAGCAGGCGTTGAGCGTGACGCGCGTCCCTCACCGGCACTGAGGCCGGCGCTCGCGGACAAGGCCATCTTTGATTTGACGGGGCGACCGCGTGCGGTCAGCCCTTCGCTTCCGTCTGTTCACGTGCCAACCGTTCGGCCCTCAGCCGTTCCTTGTTGGCATAAAACGCCTTCTGCGCCGCTTCATGATCGCGCATGGCTTTTTCGGCTTCGATACGGCGTGTCGCATCACGCGCCTGCCGCTGTTCGGGGGTCAAGGGCTTGCGCCGGTAGGAAATGTCTTCCGTCATGGCCAGATAACGCGGCGGTGAGGAAAGAGTTCCCCTTGGTCCCGCTAGGCGGCACTGTGGGCCGACTGCATAAATGTGCGAAAACAACCCCATGCACAGTAGCCAAGTGTTTGTGCAGAAAGCACTTTTTTCTCACGCTGACGATGCGTTTGATCCGGCAGCGATCTCGATGTCCGCAATAACGGGCAAATGGTCCGAATAGGCCCTCGCCCCTTCGTCGGTCCAGACTTTCCCGATCGGGCTGTCGGACGTTGCGTAGATCCGGTCAAGCCGCAGAAGGGGTAAATGCGACGGGAAAGTTCGCAGCCGCGTCCGGTTTGGACAGGCCTGCGCGAGCACGCGCCGCACCGATTTGATCCAGAACCAGTCGTTGAAATCCCCGAGGACGACGGTCCTTCCAGGCTTCACCAGCCTCACCAGCGCCTGAGCTTGCGCATGGCGCTCGTGGATACTCAAGCCGAGATGCGTGGCCACCACGCGGACATCGCCGACCGGCGTCAGCAGTCCCGTTGCAATCGCTCGGCGCGGCTCGCGCTCACGATACGACACGTCCACGATCTCGGGCGGACCGGAGAATGGGAAGCGGCTCAGAAGCGTCTGGCCGTATTCGCCATCAGCCGTGACGATCGACTTGGCGTGAACACGGTGATCGCCGACGACACTCGCCAGCTTGGCAAACGGATCGTCTGATCGCGATCGCGAATCCACCTCCTGAAGCGCGACGACATCGGGAGCCCATTTGCGAATGATGGAGCAGATACCCTCCAGATCGAACTTCGGATTGAGATTGAAGGTGCCGTGCACATTCCACGTCATGAAGCGCATCAGCGCCTCCCGGCGAGCCACGTCGCGACGAATTGCGCGCCGGCGCAGATCGCAAGCCAGCCCAGGAACGCCAATGCGAGCAGCAATATGTTGACCCAGGACGCGTTCCTGGCGAGATCTGCGATCTGAGCCCCCAAAACTGCCATGGCGAGAATGCCGGGCGTCATGCCAAGCAGCGTTCCAACCAGGAAGTCACGCAGAGGCAGCGTGCTGGCGCCAGCTACGACATTCACCACCGAGAACGGCGCGATCGGAATCATCCGGATGACGACGACGGCCAGGATGCCCTTGCCGACAACACGTTCCTGGATGCGCGCGGTACGTCGTCCAAGCAATCGCTGCAGGCGTTCGCGGCCGAGTGCCCGTCCGATCGCAAACAGGACAAAGGCGCTGAGCACGACGCCCGTCATGGCGGTGACGAAGCCTAACCATGGTCCTAGCGCGGCAGCAGTTGCCGCAATGAGCACGAGAACCGGAAAAACCACCAGCCCGCCGACGACGAAAGCTGCAATCGCGAATGGCGGCCCCCAGATGGACTGCGCGTAGCCAGACAGCAATTTCGACATCCGGCCTGCGTCGGCGAAATCGCTCAATGACGTGTACGACCAGGCCATCGCCAGGCCAAAAAGCGCCACGGCTATCGATACCACTCCGATGATCGTCTTCGTGTTCCACATGCGAGATGCTGCCCGCTCCAGATGAAGAGGCCGCTCTGGGTCCGCCACCGGCTGAACCATTGTGGCCAGAGTGCTGGTCAGCACCGAGGATTCCACGTCCCGCAGCGCCTTCGTCCCACCGGCTTTGGAGACGTCGTCCAGGAGCGCAAGAAGACGGTCTTCGTTTTGCGCGACGGTCTGTTCGTCCAGATCGCAGAAATGGGCGATCAGGCGACGGCGCACGGAGGCGATGAAGTTTCGATGCTCGTCTGAGGCGGCTTCAAAGATCAGGTCACATTCGCTGTCGGCGCCCATCGACCGATTGTTTAGATTGGCCGAACCGATCCGCAAGATCCGATCGTCGACGATCATGAGCTTGCTGTGCACCATCACGGCCGCTTCCGTATCCCCATTCCCCGACACCGGGTAGACGAAGCGAATGCGATCGGCGATGCCGGCCGAACTGAAGCAGTCGATGAAGGCACCCCGGCCGTTCTGCATGGCCTGGGATTCCAGCCACGAGGAATGCAGTTTTGGCGTGACGACCAGAACCCGAAGCGAAGGCACGCGCAGCATCTGCTCCGCCAGTTCGCGCGCGATCTTGGTCGCGCTGGTGAACTGGTTCTCGATGTACACGAAGCTCGTCGCGGACCGGATCGCTGCGATCAACGAGCGTTCGACCTCCCGGAGCGTCGAACCTGCCGGACAAACCACCTCGGTCCTGGCGATACCCACTGGCATATGCTCAGCCTCGACCGGCACACTCGCCGGCCAGCGCAAGCTTTTCAGCGGGCCCCGACCATCATCAATCTGTTGGCCTGCCGCGCGCCAGCGTTCCTCCACGAGGTCGCACAGCCGCGCCGCCGCGTCCCCGTCGACCATGCATTGAACATCATGAAACGGAAGGTATGGCTTGCCCTGGGGATCACGGCGCAATGCGTGCTCGGCGCGATGATCACTTGTGTCCCAGCGCCTGATCGTCAGATCGAGTCCGCCGACGAATGCCAGCGAACCGTCGACACAGACAATCTTCTGGTGTTGGGCCGAACCAAATGGAAGCGTGGAATCCAGGTGAAATCGGACGCGGCCATCGGTGTCGGCGGCAAATTTGGCCGCGGAATTCCATTGCCTCTCGGAAGCGTAGAACGAGACGAAGTCCCAGACCAGAATGTTGATCCGCAAGGTGGGACGGCGTTGGACCAGCGCACGCAGGAATGGTCCGAGCTGTTCCGGCAAGCCGTCATCCGCTCGCCCGGACTCTCCGACCAGCCTGGTCTCACTATGGATATCCCAACCGACGATATAAACGAGGTCCTGCGCCTGCAGCAGCGACTCCCGCAGGGCCGCGAAATAAGCGGCAGCATCGTTCAGAACCGCCACACGCCGCGCCTCGCACCGCCGCCAGACGGTGTCGCCGGGGATCAGTGTCGATGAGCTCTGAAGCAGGTCAACCTCGCCATTCGCATTCGCGTCTAAACGCGCTGAACGCTGAACGGGTTCCTTGTCTTCACGGCCGGGGCTCGCGTGCGGCGCGCCCATATGCTGGAGCGCACGATTGCCGCTACTTGCTTCGGACAGACTTTGCACCGGCGCCTTTCAAGGCGTCTGCAATCCTCTCGGGCGCATCGCCGTGAAAATCCACGGAGACCTCGATCGGGCCTTCCAGCTTCTGGTGCCCCTCCGGCGCAGGCGCGGCCTTGGCGTCAGGACCGGCCGGGCGTGTCCCCGATGTGTTCGCGCCACCGACGGCCTGGACGAAAACGTCGGTTCGCGGCACGCCGCATTCCTGCACGACATGCTCAACCGCGAGCTCGGCGCCGCGGCGCGTGTCGAATTCTCCGATGATCGTACTTTCCAAGGGCGCCCTCCGTGGCTGGACCAGAGTGCGAACAACAGGCCAGCGCGGACCAGGTTCCTGAACGCGCGGGCGTTTAGAACCGAATGATCCCGAACACGACAAGCAGCGGGAGAGTGATCAACCCGGAGACCAGCAGCGAGCCGAGACATCCCAGCCGATTCGAGAAAAAGAAGAACATACCTCGCCCATCCTGAACTTTGGTGCCGGGCTAAGTTCTCCCATTCGACAGCGTTCCTGGAGGCGCTTTGGGACGCGCGAACAAGAACCAATCCAAGGACCAATCCAAGAACCAATCATCGAGCGGGACGTTGAGTCCGCGATGTCAGACGCTTTTGATTATTTCCGAGCGCATGCGGTCCGAGCCCTTTGCAAGGCCCGGGCGATGCCGCGCGGACGCATGAAACATCTGCAAACCGTCGTGGCCCGGATCTACCACCTGCTGACCAAGGAGGCCGCGTACGGGCCGAACCTGCAGCATATGGACGACTTCCGCGCAGCCCAGAAACTCGAGAAGTCGATCGACTGAACTGCAATGACGGTGACGGTGCGTTCAGCTCCCTTTGGCAGTGGTCCTTGACTGCGCAGCGCCGAGGGACTTGCCAAGCCCGGGATTGATGGCGAGCGACGCTCCGGCGGCGCCGCCGGCTTCATAGGCTGTCATCGATACCATCCGGCTGGTGCTGCGCTGGGTCCGCATCTTGAGGTCGAGCTTGTCGAACTCCGCATCGACCACCGAGGTCTTGAGAACCACCAGCCCGCGGCCGGTGCTTTCGTTGACCTGATCGCGACCGGCCTTGATCGCTACCAGCTTGTCCGCGATTGACGCCACCATCCCGAGCGCGAAGGAGGCATTGGCCAGATGCCGCTCCTGATGCCGGAACCTGCTGTAGTCGACCGAGGTCTTGAAGCGGCCGAGTTCGGCGCGCACGGCGCCGTCGATCAATTCGGCCAGATAATGCGCAACCTCGACATCCGCGCCGAGACCGAAGAACACATAGCGGTTCTCGCCGGCCGCGCTCTTCTCGCGCCAGACCCGACAATCGCTGAAACGAGCGATCGCGCCGATGCAGTCGTCCAGGGGAATTCGCTTCTTGCGATGGGTCTCGTAGACCTTCCGTTCGCACGGCGAGGCGCGCAGCTCGACGTCGGAGAGCGACAGATCGTGGCGATCCAGCAGCTCGGCAACCTTGGCAGCCGCAGACAGCGCCTCGTCCTCGGTGCAGCCATTGGCGATCGTCTTGGCGCGCAATGCCTGAATACGGAGCTTCAGCTTGTCGAGCGCGGCTGGATTGGACGTCTGATTCACGGATCACCTGCCCGGCAGAGCTCCCTGCTACTTCTGCGCTCCTAGGGCGAGCGAGGGAGATCAGCGAGAACGAGGCTGAGAGTGCTGTTATCTCGAACGCTTGTCGAGCGCGGCGAATTTCGGCTCAAGCAAGCCAACGATATGGGTCTCAGCTTGGAAATATGACGGAAAAATAACGTCGAGCATTGGTTTCCGAACCCCGCGGTTCCAACGCTGGGCTTCGCCGGTTGAATACTTCCGTTTTCCTTTCTCGAAAAGTTCTCGATAGCGAAAAGGCGAGATTCCAAGAAACCTTTGAAAGCTGACGCGAGAACTTTTGCCATCGCCATCGACTTCAATTGAGTCGGAATGCAATTCTTCTGCGTAGCTTTTGGGATAGGGCTCGATTGACACGACTCGTTTGATGCCGGCGGCTACAATATGCTTGGCACATAGATGGCAAGGAAAAGTCGTGCTGTACAATGTAGCGCCCGCTATAGGCACTCCGTTGCGAGCGGCATCCGTTATCACTGACATTTCGGCATGGATGTCCCGCCCGAACTCTATGAGGTCCATTACCTTAGAGTCCTTCAAGCTGTTATCCTACCCCACGTAGCGCGTCGGTAAGTTCATCGGTTACAGCTTCCAAGTCGACGCCGACCGGACCTACCAATCCGAAAATCAATTCTGGATGGTCGTCGAAGGGAAAGTCGTCTCCTACTTCGGAACCAGACTTGGTCTCGCTAATTTGATTCACCGGGCTATGTCCTAAGCTCGCTTTGTCTTTAAAATTCAAGTTGTTGCCAAATCGGGAGAAGCGTCATGGCGAACATAAAGTTGGAGCCAGGCTGGCTTGAACGGGACGTGGTTCAAGCTGCGCGCCGAACTCAAGAGCTGGATGAAGAAAGGCACCAAACACGCTCGGCACGCGAGAATCGTAAAGACAATGATCGCCCTAGTAAGCCAGATTCTATGATCAAGGGCTAATTGTATCGATCTCCGGCCGCAGAAACTGCAACAAAATCAGCGTGCATGGCGGAAGGGGTGGGATTCGAACCCACGGTACCCTTGCGGGCACGCCGGTTTTCAAGACCGGTGCCTTAAACCACTCGGCCACCCTTCCAAGTCCGGAATGGCTGTCGCTTAACGTAGTCGACGGCGCATGGCAACGCGAAGTTGGCGCCCGCCCCCTTCCCCGGCATCCGCCCTATCAGGCGAGCGTCAGCCTGTTCCCTTACCCTATGCCCCCTAGGCAATCCCGGACACTGGCGACATCTCCCAGGGCGTCGCCGGTTGCGAGGCGTGGTTTGGATCGCCTCCGTTCCGGGCCTCGTTTGCTGTCCTCAAACGAAAACGGCGCCCCAAGGGAGCGCCGCTGGAAGCTCTTTGTAGCCTAGTTGGCTCAGTAGCCGCCGCAGGAAGCGCAGCCCATCTGCACCGGGGCGTAATACGAATAGCCCGGCTGGACCATCTCGACGCGCTGGCGCGTGGCGTATTGCGGTGGGATGCGCTCGTACTGGACGCTCGGCGGCGCCACCATCACGGTCTGCGGCACCATCACGGTGCGGTACTGCGCCGGCGCGCGGTGCGCCACGACGGAGCCCGGAGAAACCATCACGGTCTCGTCGACGGTGCGGTATTGCGGCTGCACGTATTGCTGCTGGTAGCAGGTCGTGCAGGGCGGCGGCGTGTAGCAATTGTAGCAGCCGGCGGAAGCCGCGCCGGTCATCGAAATCGCAGCGACGATCGTTGAGAAAACGACAGCGAGAGTGCGAGACATTAGTGTGGTGCCCCAATTGCCCGAAATGGATTTGCGAAGGTCGCTGCAGTATACGCCGCAAAACCTTGCTTTGCCGAAGTTCGTCGGGGCATCCTTAATGCAAACGGCCGGCTTGCGCCGGCCGTTCAGAACTTGTTGACCATGCGTGGTGCGTACGATCACCCCCGCACGAGACGCACTTACTTCGAGCGCCGCTTCACTTCGCGCACCGCGCCGCGCGCGGCGCTGGTGGTGAGCGCAGCGTAGGCCTGAAGCGCGGTCGAGACATTGCGCTTGCGGCCGATCGCCTGCCAGGCGGCATCGCCCTTCCCCTCTTCGGCGGCGCGGCGCTTGGCCAACTCCTCGTCGGAGACCTCGAGGGTGATGCTGCGGTTCGGGATGTCGATGGCGATGCGATCGCCGGTCCTGACGAGACCGATGTTGCCGCCTTCGGCCGCTTCCGGCGACAGATGGCCGATCGACAGGCCCGACGAGCCGCCCGAGAAACGTCCGTCGGTGACGAGCGCGCAGGCTTTGCCAAGGCCCATCGATTTCAGATAGCTGGTCGGATACAGCATCTCCTGCATGCCGGGGCCGCCGCGCGGGCCTTCATAGATGATGACCACGACCTCGCCGGCGACGACCTTGCCGCCCAGAATGCCTTCGACCGCCGCGTCCTGGCTCTCGAACACGCGGGCGGGGCCGGAGAATTTCAGGATCGAGGCGTCGACGCCGGCGGTCTTCACGATGCAGCCGTCCTGCGCGAGGTTGCCGTAGAGCACCGCGAGACCGCCGTCCTTGCTGAAGGCGTGCTCGAGGTTGCGGACCACACCCTTCTCGCGGTCGGAATCGAGTTCGTCGTAGCGGCGCTCCTGGCTGAAGGCGACCTGAGTCGGGATGCCGCCGGGCGAGGCACGGAAGAAGGTGCGGACGGACTCGCTCCTGGAGCGCTTGATGTCCCAGCGTTCCAGCGCGTCGCTCATGGTCGGCGCATGCACGGTCGAGACCGAGGTGTCGATCAGGCCGGCGCGGTCGAGCTCGCCCAGAATGCCCATGATGCCGCCAGCGCGATGCACGTCCTCGACATGCACGTCGGCGACCGACGGCGCGACCTTGCACAGCACGGGCACGCGGCGCGACAGGCGGTCGATGTCCTGCATGGTGAACTCGACCTGCCCTTCATGGGCGGCGGCGAGCAGATGCAGCACGGTGTTGGTCGAACCACCCATCGCGATGTCCAGCGTCATCGCGTTCTCGAACGCCTTGAAGTTCGCGACATTGCGCGGCAGCACGCTAGTGTCGTCCTGCTCGTAGTGGCGACGCACGATATCGACGATGGTGTGGCCGGCCTCGACGAACAGGCGTTTGCGATCGGCGTGGGTTGCGACCACCGTGCCGTTGCCGGGGAGCGCAAGGCCAAGCGCTTCAGTGAGGCAGTTCATCGAATTGGCCGTGAACATGCCCGAGCACGAGCCGCAGGTCGGGCACGCCGAGCGCTCGATCACCTTGACGTCCTCGTCGCTGACCTTGGAGTCGGCGGCTGCGACCATGGCATCGATCAGGTCGACCGCCTTGGTCTTGCCCTGCAGCGTGACCTTGCCGGCTTCCATCGGTCCGCCCGAGACGAACACGGCGGGGATGTTGAGCCGCAGCGCGGCCATCAGCATGCCGGGGGTGATCTTGTCGCAATTCGAGATGCAGACCATGCCGTCGGCGCAATGGGCGTTGACCATGTACTCGACGCTGTCGGCGATCAGCTCGCGCGACGGCAGGCTGTAGAGCATGCCGTCATGGCCCATGGCGATGCCGTCGTCGACCGCGATGGTGTTGAACTCTTTCGCCACGCCGCCGGCCTGCTCGATCTCGCGGGCGACGAGCTGGCCGAGGTCCTTCAGATGGACGTGGCCGGGCACGAACTGGGTAAAGGAATTGACCACCGCGATGATCGGCTTGCCGAAATCGCCATCCTTCATGCCGGTCGCGCGCCAGAGGCCGCGGGCGCCCGCCATGTTGCGGCCGTGGGTGGTGGTGCGGGAGCGATAGGCTGGCATGGCGGTTTCCGTCCTCGGGTTTGGCTGGCCGGGCGGGGCAATTTTTCGAAGCCGCCTCAGGCCTTTCCGGCCGGATAGCGCACGGGGGGAACGCGCGCAACGGGAACTTGGGCCCGACCGGGCCTGATCGGCCTTGCGCAGGCCTCCCCTGCTCCCGGCGCGGGAGCACAGGCGATCTCAGCCGTCATGCCCGGGCTTGTCCCGGGCATCCACGTTCTTGATGCCGCGGAAAGGTCGTGGATGGCCGGGACAAGCCCGGCCATGACGAAGCATTATTGCAGCTCGGGATCCAGCCGGTCGCGCAGCCAGTCGCCGATCACGGAGACCGCCAGCGTGGTCACCACGATGGTGGTGGCCGGCGCCAGCATGATCCAGGGCGCCCGGGTCAGGTACTCGCGGCCGTAGCCGACCATGTTGCCGAGGCTGGTCATCGGCGGCTGCACGCCGAGGCCGAGAAACGACAGGCCCGACTCCATCAGGATCACCTCGGGAAAGACCAGCGTGGTCGAGACGATCAGGGTGGAGGCGATGTTGGGCAGGATATGCCGGAGGTAAATCCGCGCCGGCCTCGCGCCGAGCTGGCGGACCGCGGCCGCGTAGCCTTGCGCATTGGCCGAGATGGCAAGTCCCCGCGCGATGCGGGCGTAACGCTCCCAGCCGAAAAATCCCATCAGGCCGATCAGGAGCGGCAGCGAGTTGCCGAAAAAGGCGAGCACCGCGAGCGCCAGGATCAGGAAGGGCATGCTGGCCTGGAAGTCGGATAGCATCAGCACGAGCTGCTCGACGGGCCCGCGGAAATGCGCGGCGAGGAAGCCGAGGGTGGTGCCGACGATGGCCGAGATTGCGGTGGCGCCGAAGGCGATCAGGAGCGAGATGCGGATCGACACGAGCAGCCGCGACAGCACGTCGCGACCAAGCTCGTCGGTGCCGAGCCAGTGCGCGACATTGCCGGGTGCAGCGAGACGGTTGCGCAGGTCGAGCTGGGTATAGCCGTAGGGGGCGATCTTCTCGGCGAAGGCCGCGATCACCAGCATCGCGACGATCCAGCCGATCGCGATGGCGACCGAAACCGGGATCGCCGGGAAGCTCATGCGGCGGCGGACGACTGCGTCCTTCAGCGCGGTGTCAGTCATGCATGCGCTCCTTTGGCGCGCAGCCGCGGGTCGAGGAAGCCGTAGAGGAAGTCGACAATCAGGTTCGAGGTGACCATGGTCATCGCCACCAGCAACAGGATGCACTGCACGACGGCGAGGTCGCGGTTGGCGACGGCGACGACGAGCAGGCGCCCTACCCCCGGCCACGAAAACACGCTCTCGACCACGACCGCGCCCGCGATCAGCGTGCCCACCATGAAGCCCAGAATGGTAACGGTCGGAATCGCCGCGTTCGGCAGCGCATGCGACGTCACGACTTTTCGCCACGGCACGCCCTTCGCCGAGGCGGTGCGGATATAGGGCTGGCCCAGCACCTCCAGCATGGCGCTGCGGGTGAAGCGCGCCAGCACCGCGGCGCCACCAAGGCTGAGTGTCACGATCGGCAGGATGGCGTGACGCCAGCTGTCCTGCCCGCCCGAGGGCAGCCATCCGAGCTGCACGGCGAAGACCAGCACGAGCAGCAGCGCCAGCACGAAGCTCGGCACGGTGAAGCCGGCGACCGCCGTCATCATCACCGCGCGGTCGATTCCCGAGCCCCGGTGCAGCGCGGCGTAGATGCCGGCGGGAATGCCGAGCGCGACCTTGAATGCGAAGGCCGGCAGCGTCAGCGCCAGGGTTGCCGGAATCCGCTCCAGCACAAGCTCGATCGCAGGACGTCCGTCACGCATGGAACGGCCGAGCTCGCCTTTGGCGATGGCGCCAAAATAGTCGAGATACTGAAACCAGATGGGATCATCGAGGCCCCACGCCTTGCGGAAGGCGGCGAGGACTTCCGGCGGCGCTTCCGGTCCCAAAATCATCAGCGCGGGATCGCCCGAGAGACGCAGCACCACGAAGGCGAAGGTGACGACGAGCACGATCGTCAACGCCGCGCGTCCGATCCGAACGGCGAAATAGCGTCCCATCACGCCGCGTCCCGCGTCTCGACTTGCGGCCCCGTGACGAGGTGGCAGGCGACCTGCCTGTCGCCACCGACGTTGGACAGCGCCGGCACCTCGCTGCCACAACGCGCGATCGCGCGCGGGCAGCGCGGATGGAAGGCGCAGCCCTGGGGACGGGCCGCCGGGTTCGGCGGATCGCCCGCCAGCACGATGCGGCCTGCGCTGCGGCGACCCGGCGCGGGCGATGCAGAAACCAGTGCCTGGGTATACGGATGCTCCGGCCGCGCGAACAGATCATCGGCGCACCCGATCTCGACGATGCGGCCGAGATACATCACGGCCACCACATTGCTGATCTGCCGGACGACCCGCAAATCGTGGCTGATGAAGAGCAGGGTCAGCGCAAGCTGCGCCTGGAGATCGGCGAGCAGATTCACCACCTGCGCCTGGATCGAGACGTCGAGCGCGCTGACCGGCTCGTCACAAACGAGAAAATCCGGCTTTGTCGCCAGCGCCCGCGCCAGCACGACGCGCTGGCGCTGTCCGCCGGAGAGCGCACCCGGATAGCGCGCGCCATGTGCGGGTGTCAGTTCGACCGCGCGCAGCAATTCGCGGACACGCTCCTCGCGCTCGAGGGGCGTACCGAGGCCGTGAATGTCCAAGGGCTCGCGGATTTGGGCGGCGACCGGCAACCGCCGGTCCAGCGCCCCCAGCGGATCCTGAAAGATCATCTGCATGTGCGCGCGTTGCGCACGCCATGCGGTCGTTCCGGGCGTGGCCATCGGCTTGCCGTCGAACCGCACCTCGCCCTGATCCGGCGGCTCGAGGCCGAGCACGATGCGGCCGGTGGTCGATTTTCCCGAGCCGGACTCGCCGACGAGGCCGAGCGTTTCGCCCTTGCGGATTGTCAGCGACACGCCATCGACCGCATGAACCGCGGCACTTCGGCCGAACATCCCGGAGCGCATGCTGTAGCTGCGCGAAATCGCGGAAACGTCGACGAGCGGACGGCTCATTCGGCAGCCATCCCGAGCAGCGCGCGACGCGAAGCCTCGGCGCGGACGCAGGCAACGGCGCGATCCGCCGCGATCGGCGCGAGGGTTGGGGCCGCACGGCCGCACGGCGCTTCTGCCAGCGCACAACGCGGCGCGAAGGCGCATCCATCGGGCATGCTCGCGGGATCGGGCACGGTGCCGGGAATGGCGGTCAGGCGGCGCCTTGGTCCGTCGAGCGGCGGCAGCGCGCCGATCAGGCCCTGCGCATAGGGATGGACGGGATCGGCGAAGAGCTGGTTCGCCGGCGCCTCCTCGACGATGCGGCCCGCATACATCACGGCCACGCGGTCGCAGTTTTCCGCGACCACGCCGAGGTCATGGCTGATCAGGACCATCGCCATGCCCATCTCGTGGCGGATGGTCGAGAGCAGTTCTAGAATCTGCGCCTGAATCGTGGCGTCGAGCGCGGTGGTCGGCTCGTCCGCGATCAGCAGGTCGGGATTTCCGGCGAGCGCCATCGCGATCATGATGCGCTGGACCTGACCGCCGGAGAACTCATGCGGATAGGCTTCGAGCCTTCGCGCTGCGTCGGGAATGCCGACGAGATCGAGCAGCCGCCGCGCTTCCGCTTTCACCGTTCCGCCCGAGAGATCGCGATGCAGCGCCAGGGACTCGCAGAGCTGCCGACGGATGGTCAGCACGGGATTCAACGCGCTAGCGGGGTCCTGGAAGATCATCGCGACGCGTCCGCCCCTGATACGGTCGAGCTCGGCGGCCGGCGCACCGAGGATCTCGCGACCGTCGAGACGAACGGAGCCCGAGACGCGGGCATTCCGCGGCAAGAGGCCGAGTGCCGCAAGCCACGTCACCGACTTGCCGGACCCGGACTCGCCGACAAGGCCGAGCGCCTCGCCCTTTTGCAAGGCGAGATCGACACCGCGCAGGACCGGCACGCCGTTGAAGGCGACGCTGAGGTCCCTGATGCTGATCAGCGGCGTCACCGATTAAGCCTCGAAATTGCCGGCGCGGAAATCCATCGCGAACGCCGGCGACGCCTTCCACTTGATCGACTTCGGCTTGGCCGTGAAGGTCGCGTTCTGGTGCAGCACCGTATAGGCGGGGTCTTCGCGCTCGGCGATCTCCAGCATGCGGCGGAACGCCTTCTTGCGGGCGGCGCGGTCGATCGAGGTTTCCAGGAACTCCGAAAGCGTGTTCAGCTCTGCATTGGTCCACTCGCCGATCTGCTGCTGCTGGCCGTTGGGGCCGTGCTGGGCAACCAGCGAGGACACCGGATCGTTGAAGGCGGCCGAGTTCGACCAGTCGCGTACCGCACGGGTCGGCGCGCGTTCCATGATTTGCGACCAATTCTCCTTGGTCTCGATCTGGACGTTGAGGCCGACCGACTTCCACATCTCGACCAGCACCTGCGCGGTCGCGACCTGGTTGGTGTAGTAATTGTTGAGCAGGCGATAGGGAATGGGATCGCCCTTGTAGTTGGCCTGCTTCAGCAGGTCCTGCGCCAGCTTGGGATCGTAGGCCGGCACGTTCCAGTCGGCATTGAACATGTCGCCGTAGAATTCCCACTGCAGGCCTTTCGGGACGCGGGTGCGGCCGGCCCACAGGCTGTCGACGATCGCCTGGCGGTCGATCGCGTGGGTGAAGGCGCGCCTTACAAGCGGATTGGCAAGCTGGGCGTGGTTCTTGTCGAATACGGTCAGGCGATGATTGAGGATGGTGCCGCCCTGCACTTCGAAGGCTGAATTTTTCTCGATGCCGGCGATCTGGTCTGGCGGGATGTCGCAGGCAAACTGGTACTCGCCCGACAACAGGCCGTTGATGCGGCTCGCGACCTCGGGGACCTCGAGGAAGCGAATGCGCTTGAGCGGTGGACGACCGCCCCAATATTCGTCGTGCGCTTCGAGCGTCAGCGACACGTCGGGCTTGAGTTCGACGACCTTGTAGGGGCCTGTGGTAACAGGCTTGCGCGCCCAGTCGAGATAGCTCGCGGATTCAGCCCAGGCGCGACGGTTCGCAATGTCGGAGCCGTAGCGCGACAGCCGGCCCTCGATCGTGACGTCGGGCGTCGCGTTGTAGAAGCGCACCGTGTACTTGTCGACGGCATCGACGCGGACGAGATCCGGCCAGATCCGGCGTGCAACCGCTGGAACGTCCGGCGGCAGCTCCTTGCCCGGCCGCGGCGTCGGGATCTTCTCGAAAGCCTGGATGGTGCTGCGACTCTTGGCTTCGGTCTCGCCGAACATGCGCTCGCGGCTGAACGTGAAGACGACGTCCTCTGCCGTCAGCTCGTCGCCATTGTGGAATTTGACGCCCTGGCGCAGCTTCACCTCGACAGTCTGGTCGTCGATGCGGCGCCACTCGGTGGCAAGCCCCGGCACGGCCTCAAGGCTGCCGCGCCAGTTCTTGGAGATCAGGCCTTCCCAGATCGACGAGAAGAACACGCGCTCGCCGACATTGGACTGCTCGCGCAGCACGTCGAGCACGTTCGAATTGGTCACCTTCTGGACGGCAATCGTCACCGAAGGACGGTTGTCGGCCTGCGCGATGGCAAAGCGCGGCAGAAGCAGTGTGCTTGCAGCAGCGCCGCCGGATTTCAAGATGGTGCGACGGGTAAGCTTGCTCATGACGGGAATCCCTGCCCTGGATGATGCGGTTATTCGGCGAGACCAAGCGCGGCGAGATGGGCTGCGCCGGCGCGGACGTCGTCGTGATTGCGAAGTTCGAGGATCAGGCGGGGGTTGGAATTCAGCCGGCCCAACGCGCGGAATACGGCCACCCACGGGATATTGCCTTCGCCCGGGGCCCAGTGCCGGTCGGCAAAGCCATCGGTGTCCTGCAGGTGGACATGCGTCAGCATGTCGCCGGCGGTTTCGACGTAGTAGTCGACCGGCGGCGCGCCGGTGGAAATGTGTGCGTAGTTGGCGTGGCCGGTATCGAGAGAGACCCGCACCTTACTGCTTTCGATCGCCTTGGCGAGACGCACGCGATCGCGCGGATCCTTGTCCTCGATGTTCTCGATGACGATCTCGCAGCCGATGGTTTCGGCGCGCACAATCACCTCGGCGAGTGTCGCCTTGACGCGTTCGACGATATTCACGCGATTATCTGGATAGAGATCGAGATTGTTGTGGTCCCAGGTCGTGAACGGCGAATGGATCACCATCTGCGTCGCGCCCAGGAACTCGGCGGCGTCCAAGCCCTGAAGCAGACGCCGGGTCACCGCCTGACGGATCATGGGATCGTGGCTGTCGATCTTGAAGCCCCAGAACGGGCCGTGAATGCCGAGCCGGCCGGTGTGACCAGCGAGCATCTGCTTGATCTCGCCGGCCGTGCTCCGCCAATCGCTATCGAGCAGATCCGCGCGAAAGAAATCCTGGATTTCGAGGTCCCGCTGCCGTTCGAGAAGCCAGTCGCGATGCGCAGGGATCGATTTGATGGACAATGCGGCGCCCAGTACCGGCTTCGACATGGCTTGCTCCTCGGCCGTCAACAATGACGGGAGCAGCGCTAGACCAGTTCAATGACAGGCCGGTGAAATGCAGGTTCCGAAGCGCTGAGGAGATGTGGACATCCCGGCGATCGCGTGCATCGAATTCAGGCAATGCGAGTGCGGCGCGTGCAGACGCATGCATCCGGGCGCGGATCAAGCGCGTTCGAGTCCGTAGTGATCCGGAATGGAATCCTATTCCGATGTCGCGTACATCGCGGGACATCGATCGGCGGCCTTCCAAGGGCATCACCCTCTGATCGCGCTACATGGGGTTGGGGGACCACATGGGGCG
>NZ_JAACFU010000013.1 GCF_029051725.1 Bradyrhizobium sp. CSS354 | reverse complement strand
GGGGTGGGGTGCGGCTCATGTCGGAGACCATAGCGAAATGGCTTCGATGTTCAATAGTTCTTGAACCAATTGACTCCTGACCGTCCCATCGATAGTTCAATAAACATTGAACATAGGGAATCCTCGGATGAGCGTATTCTGGTTGGCCTTGGCGGCCTTTGCGATCGGCACGGAAGGCTTTGTCATTGCAGGGCTTTTGCCGTCGATCGCCACCGACCTGGCGATTTCCGTCCCCGCCGCCGGGCAGTTGGTCACGGCCTACGCCCTCACCTATGCGGTCGGCTCGCCGATCCTGGCGGTGACGCTGAACAATATCGACCGCCGCACCGTGCTGGCCCTGGCGCTATCGACCTTCATCGCCGGAAACCTCGCGGCGATGGTGGCGTCCAACTACGCCCTGCTGCTGGCCTCGCGCATGCTGATGGCGCTGGGCTCCGGCCTGTGCATGCCGACCGCGCTGGCCGTATCCGTGGCCGTCGCGGCGCCGGAACGACGCGGCCGCGCGGTGGCGCTGGTTACCTCCGGCCTCACGGTTGCGACCGTCATCGGCGTTCCGCTCGGCAACCTCGTCGGCAGCCTGCTCGGCTGGCGCGCGACCTTTGCCATGGTCGCCCTGATCGGCGCCGTTGCGCTCGCCGGCCTCCTGCTCGGCCTGCCCCGCGGCCTGCCCCGCAACACGGCTTCGCTCGGCGATCGGCTGGCAGTGGCGCGTCACCGCAATGTCCTGACCGCGCTTCTGATCACGATCCTATGGGCGCTCGGCGGCTTCACAGTGTTCACCTATTTCGCGATCCCGCTGCGCGGCCTTGGATTCGATGCGTCGCAGATCAGCCTCGCGCTGCTGGTGTTCGGCGGCGCCGCTGCGATCGGCAACATGCTCGGCGGCGTCCTGGCCGACCGGCTCGGCACGCTCGCCACAGCAGGTCTCGGGCTTGCCGGCATGGCCAGCGCGCTGATCCTGCATTCGTTGGTCCTGAAGCTGATGCCGGGACAGGCGCATTATGCGGTGCTGGGCGCGATCTTCCTGTGGGGCATCTCGGGCTGGGCGTTCTACCCGGCCCAGGTCGCCAGCATCATCCGGATCGAGCCGCAGGCCTCGATGATCGCGCTCTCGCTCAACGCCTCGGCCATGTATCTCGGATTTGCGATCGGCGGTGCCCTGGGTGGCGCCGTGCTTGCGGCGTGGAGCCCGGCCGATCTCGGCTGGGTCGGCGGACTGAGCGTTTCGGCGGCTGTTCTGGTGCATCTCGCCCGGGGCTGGCAGGCCCGGCCAAAACCGGTCAAAATTGCCGGTTGATGGGCGTTTTTCGGGGTTTCGCCGCCCCGAAAACTGGTCTAAGACCCACCCCGCGCGCGAGGGGGGACCACCGCGCTCTCGGCCAAAGGGACGCGCAGCAGGCGCGCCCTTTTTTTGTGCCCAAATTCCACTTCGGCGAGAGTTGATGCCCAAACGTACAGACATCACCACCATCCTGATCATCGGCGCCGGTCCCATCGTGATCGGCCAGGCCTGCGAGTTCGACTATTCGGGCACCCAGGCGGTGAAGACGCTGAAGGAAGAGGGCTATCGCATCGTCCTCGTCAATTCCAATCCGGCCACCATCATGACCGACCCGGAATTGGCCGATGCGACTTATATCGAGCCGATCACGCCCGAGATCGTCGCGAAAATCATCGAGAAGGAACGCCACGTCATTCCCGGCGGCTTCGCGCTGCTGCCGACCATGGGCGGACAGACCGCGCTGAACTGCGCGCTGTCGCTGCGCCAGCAAGGCACGCTCGAAAAGTTCGACGTCGAGATGATCGGCGCCACCGCGGACGCGATCGACAAGGCCGAAGACCGACAGCTGTTCCGCGAGGCCATGACCAAGATCGGGCTCGAGACGCCGAAGTCGCGGCTCGCCAACGCCTCCGCCCTGAAGAAGTCCTTTCGCGACAAGTACCAGGCCGAACGCGCAAAGGCCTCTGGCGCGGAGCTCGCAGAGCTCGAGCGGCAGTGGACGCTCGGCGAGAGCGACCGTCGCAAGCGTTACCAGGAGTATGCGCTCGGCCAGGCGCTGATGGCGCTGTCCGAGATCGGCCTGCCCGCGATCATCCGCCCCTCCTTCACCATGGGCGGCACCGGTGGCGGCATTGCCTACAACAAGGAAGAGTTCCTCGACATCATCGAGCGCGGCCTGGATGCGTCTCCCACCAACGAAGTGCTGATCGAAGAATCCGTGCTCGGCTGGAAAGAGTACGAGATGGAGGTGGTGCGCGACAAGAAAGACAATTGCATCATCGTCTGCTCGATCGAGAACCTCGATCCGATGGGCGTGCACACCGGCGATTCCATCACGGTGGCGCCGGCGCTGACGCTGACCGACAAGGAATACCAGATCATGCGCGACGCCTCGCTGGCGGTGCTGCGCGAGATCGGCGTCGAGACCGGCGGCTCCAACGTGCAATTCGGCGTCAATCCCGAAGACGGCCGCATGGTCGTCATCGAGATGAATCCGCGCGTGTCGCGTTCCTCCGCCCTGGCTTCGAAAGCCACCGGATTTCCGATCGCAAAGGTCGCCGCCAAGCTTGCGGTCGGCTACACGCTCGACGAAATCGCCAACGACATCACCGGCGGCGCCACGCCGGCCTCGTTCGAGCCGACGATCGACTATGTCGTCACCAAGGTGCCGCGTTTCGCCTTCGAGAAATTCCCCGGCGCCTCCACCACGCTGACCACGTCGATGAAGTCGGTCGGCGAAGTCATGGCGATCGGCCGCACCTTCCAGGAAAGCCTTCAGAAGGCCTTGCGCGGACTCGAGACCGGCCTCACCGGCCTCGACGAGATCGAGATCGAAGGTCTCGGCCGCGACGACGACAAGAATGCGATCCGCGCCGCGCTGGGCACGCCGACGCCGAACCGGCTGCTCCAGGTCGCGCAGGCGATGCGGCTCGGCTGGTCGGACGAGGAGATCTTCAATTCCTGCAAGATCGATCCGTGGTTCCTCAGCGAGATGCGCGGCATCGTCGACATGGAAGCGAAGGTCCGCAAGAACGGCCTGCCGGGTAACGCCTTCGGCATGCGCACGCTCAAGGCCATGGGCTTCTCCGACGCCCGGCTCGCGGTGATCGCGGAGACGACGGAGGCGGAGGTCACGGCGAAGCGCCACGCGCTCGGCGTTCGCCCGGTCTACAAGCGCATCGACACCTGCGCGGCCGAGTTCGCCTCGCCCACCGCCTACATGTACTCGACCTATGAGGCACCGTTCGCGGGCGCGCCTGCGGACGAGAGCTCGCCGTCCGACAAGAAGAAGGTCATCATCCTCGGCGGCGGACCCAACCGCATCGGCCAGGGCATCGAATTCGACTATTGCTGCTGCCACGCCTGCTTCGCGCTGCACGACGCCGGCTACGAATCCATCATGGTCAACTGCAACCCGGAGACGGTTTCGACCGACTACGACACTGCGGACCGGCTCTATTTCGAGCCGCTCACCGCCGAGGACGTGCTGGAGATCATCGCGAAGGAACGCACGAACGGCACGCTGCACGGCGTGATCGTGCAGTTCGGCGGTCAGACCCCGCTCAAGCTCGCGCGTGCGCTGGAAGCCGCCGAAGTGCCGATCCTCGGCACCTCGCCCGATGCCATCGACCTTGCGGAAGACCGCGACCGCTTCAAGCGGGTGCTCGACAAGCTGCGGCTGAAGCAGCCCAAGAACGGCATCGCCTATTCGGTCGAGCAAGCGCGCCTGGTCGCAACCGATCTCGGCTTGCCGCTGGTGGTGCGCCCGTCCTACGTGCTCGGCGGCCGCGCGATGCAAATCATCCGCGAGGAGAACCAGCTCAGCGATTACCTGCTCGGCACGCTGCCGGAGCTGGTGCCGGGAGACGTCAAGGCGCGCTACCCGAACGACAAGACCGGCCAGATCAACACCGTGCTCGGCAAGAACCCGCTGCTGTTCGACCGCTATTTGTCCGACGCGACCGAGATCGACGTCGACTGCCTCTGCGACGGCAAGGACACCTTCATCGTCGGCATCATGGAGCACATCGAGGAAGCCGGCATCCATTCCGGCGACAGCGCCTGCTCGCTGCCGCCGCACTCGCTGGACGACAAGATGATCGAGGAGCTGGAGCGGCAGACCCGCGAGCTGGCGCTCGGCCTCGACGTCGTCGGCCTGATGAATGTGCAATACGCCATCAAGGACGGCGAGATCTACGTGCTCGAAGTTAATCCGCGCGCCTCGCGTACGGTGCCCTTCGTCGCCAAGGTGGTCGGCACGCCCGTTGCGAAGATCGCGGCGCGCATCATGGCCGGCGAGAAGCTTGCCGATTTCAAGCTGAAGAAGGCGAACCTCGATCATGTCGGCGTAAAGGAATCGGTGTTTCCGTTCGCCCGTTTCCCCGGCGTCGATACCGTGCTCGGGCCCGAGATGCGCTCGACCGGCGAGGTCATGGGCATCGACCGCTCCTTCGCGGTGGCGTTCGCCAAGAGCCAGCTCGGCGGCGGCACGCGGGTGCCGCGCAAGGGCACGGTGTTCGTCTCGGTTCGCGAGAGCGACAAGACGCGCATCACCGAGGCCGTTCGCGAGCTGCATTCGCTCGGCTTCAAGGTGCTGGCGACATCCGGCACGGCCCGCTTCCTGACCGACCAGGGCATCCCGACCGAGAAGGTGAACAAGGTGCTGGAGGGCCGGCCGCACATCGTCGACGCCATCACCAATGGCGACGTCCAGCTCGTCTTCAACACCACCGAAGGCCCGCAGGCGCTCGCCGACAGCCGTTCTCTGCGGCGCGCGGCCCTCTTGCATAAAGTGCCGTATTACACCACTCTTTCCGGGGCCGTGGCGGCCGCGCAGGGCATCCGCGCCTATCTGGGCGGGGACCTTGAGGTTCGGACCCTGCAGAGCTACTTTTCGGAAACCTGATCGCGAGCGGGAGGCCCAACCTTCCGCTAAGTGATTGGCGATGAAGCCACTATGGCCGGAGGAACTGTCCGGCCATATGGTTGTTCTGTTCCGGCGCCAAGCCCATATGAACGTTCGGCGGCAAGCGCTTGAGCCCCCGGACAGACTGACGAATCAAGTTGCGTGCGCGCTGGCATGTCAGGGCGCGCGCGACCGAAGGACGAGAGAAGAGATGGAAAAGGTACCGATGACAGCGGGCGGCTTTGCCGCGCTCGGGGAAGAACTGAAGAAGCGCCAGTCGGAGGACCGTCCGCGTATCATCGAGCATATCGCCGAGGCGCGCTCGCACGGAGACCTTTCGGAGAACGCGGAATACCACGCCGCGAAGGAAGAGCAGTCCCACAATGAAGGCCGTATCGCCGAGCTCGAGGACAAGCTGGCGCGCGCCGACATCATCGACATCTCGAAGCTGTCCGGCGACACCATCAAGTTCGGCGCGACCGTGACACTGGTCGACGAGGACACCGAGAAGAAGACGGTGTGGCAGATCGTCGGCGAGGTCGAGGCCGACGCCAAGAAGGGCCGCATCTCCATCACCTCGCCGCTCGCGCGCGCGCTGATCGGCAAGAAGAAGGGCTCAACCGTCGAGGTCAACGCACCCGGCGGCGCCAAGGCTTATGAGATCACCAAGGTGGAGTGGCGGTAACGATTTGCCGTCGCATGTGATTTGAAAAAGGCCGCGCAGTGCGCGGCCTTTTTTGTTGCTGCATGTTGCTGGCAATGAGGTGGGATGATCCCTCCCCCTCGTCATTGCGAGCGCAGCGAAGCAATCCAGAGTCTTTCCGCGGAGACCGCCTGGATTGCTTCGCTCCGCTCGCAATGACGGCGGAGACGCTACCTTCTTGCCCTCACGTCCAGCGGCACGGCCGCCTCGTATTTCGAATTGTGCAGCACCAGCGAGGTTCGCACGTTGCGGACGTGCGGAGCGGCGGTCAGATGGGTGACGAAATCCTGGAAGGTGGCCATGTCGGGGGCGACGCATTTCAGGATGAAATCGACTTCGCCCGACAGCATCCAGCACTCGCGCACCAGCGGCTCGGCGCGGACGAACTCCTCGAAGGCGCGCAAATCGGCCTCGGCCTGGCTGGAGAGGTGCACCGCGGCAAACACCGTAACGTCGAAGCCCAGCTTGCGCGCATCCAGAAGCCCGCGATAGCCGTGGATATACCCCTCCTCCTCCAGCGCCCGGACGCGGCGCAGGCAGGGCGGTGGCGAAATGCCGACGCGCTTGGCCAGCTCGACATTCGTGATTCGACCGTCGGCCTGAATCTCGGTGAGAATTTTCAGGTCGATCTCGTCTAGGTTCCGCGACACGTGATTGGAACTCCTGGCCTTTACGGCGGTATTGGTGGGTCTGTCGCAATCCTCATAGCCCAGACCGCGCACTCGGCGCAATTTTATTGCGCGTGCAGCGCAATCGACTTTTGTTCCTTGTTGGAAAAATCCGCCGACAGGGAATGCAATTCTTGCATAGCTCACCAGAAGGCTTAGATTACCTCTGATATTTCAGCGCCTCCGCGAGGCCTCCCGGCACGTTCCGCGCCCGCGCTGCAGTCCCCCGTGAAAGGCATCTGTCGAAATGTCCGCCGCTGTCCATGCAAAGGTCGTCATCATCGGCTCCGGCCCCGCCGGCTACACGGCGGCGATCTACGCCGCGCGCGCGATGCTCGAGCCGATCCTGATCCAGGGCATTCAGGCGGGCGGCCAGCTCACCATCACCACCGACGTCGAAAACTATCCGGGTTTCGCCGACGTGATCCAGGGCCCCTGGCTGATGGAGCAGATGGAGAAGCAGGCGCTGCATGTGGGCACCCAGATCAAGACCGATCTGGTGACCAAGCTTGACACCTCGCAGCGACCCTTTCGTCTGACCTGCGATAGCGGCGACGTCTATCTCGCCGACGCCGTCATCCTCGCCACCGGCGCCCAAGCGCGCTGGCTCGGGCTGCCGTCCGAAACGAAATTCCAGGGCGGCGGCGTGTCGGCCTGTGCCACCTGTGACGGCTTCTTCTACCGCAACAAGAACGTCGTGGTGGTCGGCGGCGGCAATACCGCGGTCGAGGAAGCCCTGTACCTCACCAACCATGCCTCGCAGGTCACCATCGTGCATCGTCGCGATCACTTCCGCGCCGAACGCATCCTGCAGGAGCGTCTGTTCAAGCACCCGAAGATCAAGGTGATCTGGGACTCAGCCGTCGACGAGATCTGCGGCACCGAGAACCCGAACAAGGTCACTCATGTGCGGCTGAAGAACGTCAAGACCGGCGCCTTGACCGACGTGCCGACCGACGGCGTCTTCGTCGCGATCGGGCATGCCCCGGCGACCGAGCTCGTGGCCGGCCAGATCAAGCTGAAACCGTCGGGCTATGTCGAGGTCGCCCCGAACTCGACCGCCACCTCGGTCCCCGGCCTGTTCGCCGCGGGCGACGTCGCCGACGAGACATATCGTCAAGCGGTCACGGCGGCAGGCCTCGGCTGCATGGCAGCGCTCGAGGCGGAACGATTTTTGGCCCTGCGCGCCAGCGAGCGCGCGGCAGCGGAATAGGCATCATGGCACGAACACGCGACGGATTCACGGATATGGACTGGGACAAGCTGAAGGTGTTTCACGCGGCGGCGGAAGCGGGCAGCTTCACGCACGCGGGCGAGCAGCTCGGCCTGTCGCAATCGGCGGTGTCACGCCAGGTGTCGGCACTGGAGCAAGAACTCTCGGTCTCGCTGTTCCACCGCCACGCGCGCGGCCTGATCCTCACCGAACAGGGCGATCTCTTGTTCCGCACCGCCCATGACGTGTTCATGCAGCTGCAGGCGGCGCGCGCGAAACTGACCGACAGCCGCGAGCGGCCGAGCGGCGATCTCAAGATCACCACCACGCCCGGCGTCGGCATCAACTGGCTGATCCCCCGGCTCGGCGAATTCACCGCGCTCTATCCGGAAATCCGGATCTCGCTGATCGTCACTGACGAGGAGCTCGATCTGTCGATGCGCGAGGCCGACGTCGCGATCCGTACCCGCAAGCCGACGCAGCCGGATCTCATCCAGCGCAAGCTGTTCGCGATGGGTTTCCACGCCTATTGCTCGCCTGATTACATCAAGCGCTTCGGCACGCCGCGTACGCTGGAGGAGCTCGACTCTCATCGCATCATCACGCTCTCCGACGGCAACTTCGCGCCGCATCTTCAGAACCGCAACTGGCTGGTCGAAGCGGGGCGCAACGGCTCGGGTCCGCGCGAAGCCTATTTCAGGGTCAACAACATTCTCGGCCTCGTGCGCGCCTGTCAGCAGGGCCTCGGCATCGCCGCGCTGCCGGACTATCTGATCGAAGAACAGAGCCGCCTCGTGCAGCTGTTCGGCGAATCGGATTCGATCCAGCTCGATACGTATTTTGTTTATCCGGAAGAGCTGAAGACGGTCGCGCGCGTGCAAGTGTTCCGCGATTTCGTGGTGAGCAAGGCGCAGCGCTGGCCGTCCTGATTTCCGCATGTCTGACATGCGGCTTGGACGCTTGATGCAGGGCGCGAGGCTAGCCCATAATGTTTTCACGCTGAGCCTTCGCGTTGCGCATTTGTCCCCCTCCTCCAGTGGCGCGGGAGTTCAGTAATCCCTCTTGGAAGGTGATTGTGTCGGCCTCACGTGGCCAATACCTTAAGCCGGGCTCGATCGAGCCCGGCTTTTTTTTGGCAGATCCGGCCTTCGCCCTCCACGTGTATTGACAGTTCCATGCTTACCCCGCATCATTTGCGAATGATCACGAAGTCGTGCGCAATCTCGTCGACGGCAGTCGCCTCGAAAAAGGGCCCCCATCTGGGGACCTCGGAATTTTGCGCGCGCTAACAGCCTTCGTCATCGCGAGCCGAAACTTCGAAAACCCCGCCGCCTGGACGGGGTTTTTTCATGTGCCTCGTCTCAGGATTTTTCCCGAGAAGGAGATGGACATGACCGGACTACAGGAACAATTGCACGGGCTCTGGCTGCCGCTTGTGACGCCGTTTCGCGACGGCGCTCTCGACGAGAGGTCGCTGCGCCGATTGACCCGGCATTACAGCGGACAGGCCGTCGACGGCTTCATCCTGGGGGCGACCTCCGGTGAAGGCATGACGCTGCGCGACGCGGAGCTCGAACGCCTCGTCGCCATCGTGCGCGACGAGCTGGCCACCGCCCACAGCAAGATTCCGGTCTGCCTCGGATTGTCAGGCGCGGACACTTCGCGGCTGAAGGAGCGTCTCGACGAGACCGCGGACTGGCCGATCGACGGCTATCTGATTGCGAGCCCGTATTATGTGCGGCCGTCGCAACGCGGGTTGCTGGCGCATTTCGAGGCGCTCGCCGATCAGGCCGCCTGGCCGCTCGCGCTCTACAACATCCCCTATCGCACCTCGGTCAACGTCACCAACCAGACGCTGCTGCGGCTTGCCGGGCATCCGAACATCATCGGCCTGAAGGATTGCGGCGCGAGCCGCGAGCAATCCATCGCGCTGCTGCGCGACCGGCCTGCGGGCTTTCGCGTGCTGACCGGCGAGGATGCGAATTATTTCGAGGCGCTCAGCGATGGCGCCGACGGCGGCATCGTGCTGTCAGCCCATCTCGAGACCGCGACGTTTGCGGCTGTCCATGCCGAGCTGAAGCGCGGCAACCACGATGCGGCGCTGGCGCGCTGGCAGGAGGTCGCCGACCTGACGCGCTTGTTGTTCACCGAGCCCAGTCCCGCGCCCGCAAAATACTGGCTGTGGCGTGCGGGCCTGATCGACAGCCCCGAAGTGCGCCTGCCGATGGTCGAGATCGGCAGCGAACTCGCCATCCAGATCGATCGCGAGATCGAGCGACGGATGCAAGTCGCGGCGTAGCTGATAGCCCCTCACCCCACCCTCTCCCCGTAAGAACGGGGAGAGGGAGTGAGAGAGCGGAGTGCGTGGTTAACCGCGCCCGAACGGCCTTCGCTGCTGCCGCATGGTGCATCCACGGCTCGTTTACGCAAACGCGCCTATCGTCTTCATTCAAAGTCTTTTCAAATGGGGGAATGATCATGGGGCAACGCATCCGCCCGACGGCGGCAGACGTCTTCGCGTCAGCCGATTTCATGCGGGGAATTGTTGTGGTGTCGTCGTTCGGCTTCTGGGCTGTGATGCTCGGCCTGATGCCGGTGCTGGTGTTTCGGATCTGGCTGGCGTGAGGCCAGCGCAGGTCCGGATGGTTAACTCGTGGTAGCACCTGTGTTCGAAAGCGCACGAGATTGCGACCCGGATTTTTAAAACATCCAATGTAGCGTTCACGCCCATAAGCGAAGAAATCGCGGGGGCGTTTGTGAATAGTCATAACGAAGTGGCGTCGCATTACGACGCCGAACAGCAGGGCTTCACCACCGAGGACATTCTCTGGGCCGCCGGCATCTGGTCGGTGATCCTCACCCTGTCGCCGGTGATCGTGTTCTACATGCTGATGGTGGCCTAGCTACCAAGTCATCTTCCGGAAAAACGCAAAACGCGCGGATGTCCGCGCGTTTTTCGTCCGGGGGAATGATTTATGAAAAATTACGCCGCCTGCTTGTGCATTGCGCCGGACGCCGACGCCGTGCCGCGAATAGCCTTTACCGAACGTTCGATCGCCGCCCACAGCCTTGCGATTTCCTGAGCCGCACGGCTCTCGGCCTGGTATTCCCGCGCGCCCTCGCCGTGGCTCAGCGCCATCAGCAGATCCGAACGGTTGGTGATCTGGCCGCCCCACACCGGAGCACGGAACTTCGCCAGCGCCTCGCGGGCGATGGTGACGATCGGGCTTTCGGACTCATCGCGGCGCGCTGGCGCACCGTTGAGCACGACCGCGTAGGGCTTGCGAGCCGCACGGCACATCTGGATGGTTTCCTGCACCGCGTTGACGTCGAACACGCCGGGACGGGCGGGAATCACCACCATGGTGGCATTGCGGATGGCGTCGTCGACGACGGCCGACAGGTTCGGCGGGGTGTCGATCAACACCCATTCATAACCGTCGCGCTTGGCAGCGGAGACGATGCCGCTGACCGAGTTCACTGCGGACTTGATCGGCGGCTCGTTGGTGCCACGCAGCTTGTGCCACAGCGTGAGCGAGCCCTGCGGATCCGCATCGACGAGCAGGATCGGCTTGGTCGCCTTGATCTGCGCGGCGAGATGCGCGGCCAGCGTACTCTTGCCCGAGCCACCTTTACGCGATGCAAAAACAATAACGTTCATACCTCTGCCTCCAGATTGACCCCAGGCGGCGAAAATGAATCACCGCGGTGATTCGGGAAAGAAAAATTTATCATAAGTTATGTCGGCGCCATGAAATAACAAAGCGCGTTGGCTTTTGAGTCACACTGTCGCGTGCGACGACGGCTTCACGCCGCCAATCGTGCGTTTTTTGAGCACTCCGGCGGGAAATAATGGAATGCAACCTCGCCGCGCAATCCGTTTCGTGGCCTGTTTCCATCCCGCCTTGTCGCAAGCGTCCGCACGCGGAGGCGAACAAAACGAGTCCGGTGGCTGGTGTGGGACTGATGCCCTGATCAGTTTGGACTCAGCGACGAGGGGCCGGACACGCAAATGCCCGGGACTTCAAACGCACTGCGCGCTTTGGCCCGGGCATGATCGAGTTTCAAAAAGGGAACGCGTGCCCGCGTTCAGCCTTCGCTGGATTTCTTCTTCTTGGCGGTCTTCGTGCTCTTCTTCGCAGGTTTGGGCGCGATGCTGGTCGGCTTGCCGGCGCGGGGCGCGGCCGCCATGCCCGGCTCCGGTCCCGGCCGGAAGAACACCCGGCACTGCGGCGAGAGCTGCGACTTCTTCTGGATCATGCAGGCGGTGATGGCGTCGACGTTCGGAACGAAGTCGCCGCACAGCCGCATCGCATCGGGCGTGCAGGCCTGCTGCTCCTCCTGGGAGTAGGCAAAGCCTTCACTCGGGTGGATCAGGACGGCCAGGGCGATCCCCGTGATCGCAGCAGCAAAGGTCTTGTTGAAACGGAACGGCGGCATCGATCCCCCCAAAATGTCGAGTCGGAGCGGATAGTGGGTGAACGGGAGTTCGTTGGCAACGAGGGCAGATGCGAAAGGCGGGACGTGTGCGGTCTCGGCAACAGGCCCCCCCAAAACAAAAAACGCGAAAACAACCCCATGCACAGTAGCCAAGTCCATGTGTTGATTGGACTTTGCCAATGGTGATTTGCGGATTTTACGAAATGCGGTTTGACTCGTCGGGCAAAACAGGAGCATGATGCCATCATCACAGAACGTGCGTGGGGTGGTCGGCCTGTCTCCTGCGCTGGACAAAAGCGTGAGCGGGACGGAGACGATTGCATGGAGCGAAATGAGGCGGAGCTGCCGCTGTCGGGCGTGACGGTGGTCTCGCTCGAGCAGGCGATCGCGGCTCCTCTTGCCAGCCGCCATCTTGCGGACTGGGGCGCGCGCGTCATCAAGATCGAGCGGCCGGGCGATGGCGATTTCTGCCGGGACTACGATCACGTGATGAACGGGATGTCGAGCCAGTTCGTCTGGACGAACCGGTCGAAGGAGAGCCTCGCCATCGACATCAAAAGCCCGGAAGGACAGGAGGTGCTCGAGGCCCTGCTGCCGCAGGCCGACGTCTTCATCCAGAACCTGGCGCCGGGCGCGGCGGAGCGGCTCGGCCTCGATGCCGCCTCGCTGCTGCGGAAATATCCCCGGATCATCGCCTGCGACGTGTCGGGCTATGGCGCGGGCGGTCCCTACAGCAACAAGAAGGCCTACGATCTCCTGGTGCAGTGCGAGGCCGGCGTCCTCGCCATCAACGGCACCGAGGCGGAGCCCGCCAAGGTCGGACTTTCGGTGGTCGATATCGCCACCGGCATGTACATCCTGAACGGCGTGCTGATGGCGTTGTATCGCCGCGAGCGGACCGGCAAGGGCACCGCCTTCCAGGCCTCGCTGTTCGATTCCATCACGGACTGGATGAGCTATCCCGCCTTCTACACGCAGAGTACGGGCCGGCCGCTGCCGCGAACCGGCGCCAGGCATGCAACGATAGCGCCGTATGGCCCTTTCCGCGTCGGCGACGGCAACACGATCTTCTTCGGCATCCAGAACGACCGGGAATGGCGATCGCTGTGCGCCATTGTGCTTGGCGACGCCGCCTTTGCCGACCACCCCCGCTTCCGCACCAATCCGCTGCGCATGCAGAACAGGGACGATCTGCAGGTCCATATCGAGCAGCGTTTTGCAGCGATGACCAGTGACGAGGTGCTGCGGCTGCTCGACGAGGCCTCGATCGCCAACGCGCACCTGAATTCGGTCGAGGCGTTCCTGGAGCACGAGCAGCTCCGCGCCCGCTCCCGGGTGCAACCGGTGGGATCTCCGTGCGGTCCGGTCATGAGCTTCCTGCCGGCTCTCACCATTCCAGGGCTGTCGCCTCGGATGGATCCGGTGCCTGGCGTCGGCCAGCACAACCAATCCATCCTCAGCGAGCTCGGTCTCGCAAAGGAGACATGACGATGGCCCCTCAGCGGCCGACGCGGGTCTATCTGGCCGTTCCCGCGCATCGCTCCCGTCTCGTCGCCAAGGCGGCTGCCTCGACCGCGGATGCGGTGTTCATGGACCTCGAGGACGCCGTGCCGCCATCCGAGAAGAGCGCGGCGCTGGAGGAAGCTGCGCGGGCGCTGTCCTCACTGGATTGGGGCAGCAAGGTCGTCGCCGTCAGGCTCAACGCCGTCGACAGCCCGTTCATCGCGCAGGAAATCCGCGAGCTCGCTGCGCTGCCCCGGCTGGATTCGGTGATCGTGCCGAAGGCGGAGCGCGCGAGCGACATCGCCGCCATTGCCGATCAGCTGCGCGCGGCCGCGCCGGATCGCCCCTCGCCTGTGGCGCTCGAACTGCTGATCGAGACCGCGCTGGGTCTCGTCAATGTCGACGCGCTCGCCGCCGCGCATCAAAGCGTCGCGGCCCTTCATCTCGGTGTCGGCGATTTCGCGGCGTCGATCGGCGCCCGCTCCTCCGAGATCGGCGCGTCGCCGGACGGCTACCGCCACGTCGGCTCCGCCCAGAGCGGCTACGCTTCCGCGCCGCTCGATCTGTTCGCCTATCCGATGATACGCCTGCTGGTGGCCGCGCGCGCGTTCGGCCTGCGCGCCATCGACGGTCCGTGCGGCGCGTTCCGGGATGGCAGACTGACTGAAAGCAGCGCGCTCAAGGCGGCTGCGATGGGTTTTGACGGCAAGCAGGTGATCCATCCCGACCAGATCGAACCGACGCTGCGGGCGTTCGTCCCCTCCGACACCGAGCTCGCGCACGCGCGCCGGGTGGTCGAGGCCATGGAGCAGGCCGAGGCGCAGGGCCAGGGCGCGGTGACGCTCGACGGCAAGATGATCGACTATGCCAATGTGCGCATGGCGCGCCGGATCATCGAGATGGGGTCGTAGCGGCGCATGGCCACCGTGCTGATCGTCGCGCCGGTATTCGCGCTGATCGCGGCCGGCTATGCCGCGGTGCTGTTTCGCTTCGTCTCCGAGACCGCGCACAAGGGCATCTCCGAATTCGCCTTCAGCATCGCGATTCCCGCGCTGCTGTTCCGCACCATCGTCGTCTCGGAATTTTCCGGCGTCAGTCCCTGGCGGATGTGGGGCGCCTATTACGGCGCGCTCGCGCTCACCTGGATCGCGGCGCTGGCGCTGTCGGCGCTGCTGCGGAAGCGGCGCGAGGATCGCGAGGACGGCGTCGTGTTCGCGATCGGCTCGGTCTACGGCAACATCGTGATGCTCGGCATCCCCCTGACGCTCTCGGCGCTGGGCAACGAGGCCGCAGGCCCGATGGCGCTGATCCTGTCGGTGAACACGCCGCTGCTCTGGCTCTGCGGCATCCTGCAAATGGAATGGGTCAGCCGCAAGCAGACCGGCTCGGCGATGTCGGTGATCCGGCCCGTGCTCACGGATCTCGCGCGCAATCCGCTGATGCTGGGGATCGGTTTTGGCGTGGGCTGGCGTTTCACCGGCCTCGGCCTGCATCCGGTCGTCGACAGGACCGTCGAACTGTTGGCGCAGGCGGGCTCGCCGGCGGCGCTGATCGCGCTCGGCATCAATCTGTTCCGGTTCGAGGTCAAGGGCGAGATGTTGAGCGTCGTCGTGATGAGCGCCCTCAAACTGCTGGCGATGCCTGCGGCCGCCTTCGTGCTGGCAAAGCTGCTCGACCTGCCGCCGCTCGCGGCCGGCGTCGTCGTGCTGTTCGCGGCCATGCCGGCCGGCGCGAACGCGTATATCTTCGCGGTCCAGTATCAGCGGCTGGTGAACCCGGTCTCGGGCGCGGTGGCGCTGGGGACGTTGCTGGCGGCGGTAACATTGCCGGTGGTGGTGTGGGTGGTGGCGAGGTGAAGTGTCAGAGGCCTGCAGAGTGCGCCGCACCACCGCCCGAATATCCAATCAGCGCAGGCCCAGGAACGAGAGCACCACACCAATTACGACGACGAGTCCGACCAGATAGATAATGCCGTTCATGTCTCAGCTCCTCAGCGTTGTCAGTCCTGCCGCAACACAAACACCCAAGGTCGTGAAAAGGTTCGGCGGTGCTCGGCGCCGTTTTCTCCTGAAATCGGGGAACGAAAGCGACCCATCCTGCTTCGTGGCGTGCTGAGCTTCGCCCCCTCAACGCGATGATTTTGCGTTTACACGCAAAGGTCGCTAGGCTGCCCTGATACGTCCTGCAGGGAGGGTGACATGGGACAGCGTGAAGAGAGACTGGCATTGATCAGAAGCGCTTACGCCGCACGCGACGGCGGTAACGCCGAAGGCTTGGTGACAGCCTTTCATCCCGAGGGTCTGTTCACCTTGATGGGCGACAACAGCGCGCTCGCACTGACGGGGACTATGCAGGGGCACCCGACCCTGCGTGGAGCCTTCAGTAAATTGATCGATGAATTCGGTTTCGAAGGTCGCGAAATCCTGGCCGAGCTGGTCGACGGAGATCGCGTTGCTGTCCACTCCCGCGTCGTCGTTCGACACCATCCGACCGGGAAGGCTTCCAACACCGAGATCCTGGACCTGTTCAGATTTCAGGACGAAAAGATCGTCGATCTGATCGAGTTTGCGGACACTGCGCAGATCAAGGCGATGATTTCCTGAGGCGCAAAGAGGTTGTGTCAGTGTCGCCTGACGTTAGGGAGTTTGGTGCACTGTCACAACACGCTGGCCCTCGCGCCAAGCCATCTCCCAGAAGTCCGCCTCGAGTCGGGTGGCTTCCTTGAAGATCGCAATCAGTTCTGCCTCGCGCGCCGGCGTGGCGTAGAGATCGGCGAGATGCTCCATGTGCGCCCGCGCTTTGGCAGCGACCTCCTGGTACGGCGCGCCGGCGTACTCGGCGATCCAGACGCGATAGGCGTTCGTCGCAGCGTCCGCGAGGGGGAGCGAGGCGAGCCGCGTTGCGATCTCCGCGTACCCGATCACGCAGGGGGCAAGCGCCACCTTGAGTGCCAGCAGATCGCCGCGCATTCCCGCGTCGAGCACGTAGCGTGTATAGGCCAGCATCTCGGCCGCCGGAGGCGCCTGTTCAAGGTCGGTCGGGGACAGACCCCAATCGGCACAGAGCTTCACGTGCAGATTCATCTCGACATCAAGGATGGCCGACAGGCCGGCCGCGGCTTCACGCATGTCGGCAAGTCGGGGCGACTTGTAGACCGCGAGCGCATACGCGCGAGCAAACTCGATCAGGAACAAATAGTCCTGAACGAGATAGTGACGAAACGCCGCTTCGGGGAGCGAGCCGTCTGCCAACCCGTTCGTGAAGGGATGCTCGGTGTAAGCCCGCCACTCAACGGACGCTTCTGTCTTGAGACGCTCGAAGAAACTCACGATCTTGTCTGCCCGGCCTGTTTGTCCATGAACGTCTTTGGCAAGCTACCGATAGCGCATTGCGAACCGGGGAGCTACGGTGACCGCGCACGAAACTGGCTTTGAGCGGCGTTGCGGATAGGGCACTCTCTGCGACGGGATTTTGTACACTGTCACCGCAGTCATTCTGCCAAGTCAGCCAGCCATCGTTGGAGCCCCTGACCATTGATGAGTTCGAGCCGATAAGGCAACACTTGCTTCATTCCTGGAGCCTCCTCAATGCGAGGAGCGAAATCCGACGTAGTCGCGATGATGCCTTTGCTGACGTTGGCTTCGGTGCTTAAGACGCCAAGCATCTCGTGAACGTGTGCGCGGTCGACTAAGCGGTTAGGCGCGTAAGCCTTCATCGACCCTAGAATTCGCAGACAGCCGACACCTCGCTTAACGGCAATTACATCGCGTCCGTGGTCGCCTGATCTGGGCGTAAGAGTAACCGCATAGCCTTCGGCACTCATCGCACCCGCAAGCATCTCTTCCCACTGCCGGTCACTGAGCTGAAATGCCAGCCCCCAGTCCTCTCCTAACCGTTGGGCTATCTCGACCCAAACTGACGCATAGGACTTAATGAGCAGTCCTTCGGAAGTTTGCTGGTCTGGAACGATCAAGCCGTTCAGCGTAATCGAAGCAATATTTGTGGCGTTGCTCAGCAAAGTAATCGCCTTGTTTCGGGGGCTGCTCGCTCCGAGCCTCCCGAAACCCGCGCCCATTCGCCCGAAACCGCCGATCATTTGCTCTCCTAAGCCAATTCTAGCGGAACCTGCGCGCTGAACGGTAGCGCCGACCGCGTGATAGAGCGTCCGTGAACAATCGACCTTTTGCTACTGCGCCATTGCCGTATCATCGCAATTCCCGTGGCACGGTCACGCACTAGCTCCCATCAGATAGCCCGTCGTGAGGCCGTGTGCTTTGAACCAATCCTTAACTGCTGTCTTCTTGTCAGATAAAATGCGATCAATCTGGTCATCTTTGGGAGTCGACCAATGGGACCAATCATAGAGCCGCAAGACTACCCTTCGCACACGTTCAATTTCTGCAGTAGAAAGCTGGCGATAGAATACTCGAAGACGCTCATCAGTATCAGTTATCTCCAATCGGGCGCAAACTGCGTCCCACAGTAGCTCCGACCACGCCATCATCGATTTGGAGCTAAAGATCCGCTGCAAACGTAACCTGTGTTGGTCATCCTTCGGCGCTTTCGCATCCCAGGATTCGAGGCCACCGTCCACAAGCATGCTGCATAAATCGACCATGTTGCTGAGCTCATCGTCGCGACGGTACTCTTCCGCCGTCATGCTCTCCACTGCAGGCTCGCGATACAAGAAGTGAGCAAAGATCGATTTATCCAACATATCCATTGTAATTGGTTGCTCGTCGGTACCTCGATTCCCTCGAGAAACGAATCTATCCAACTTGTTACGCTGGTCTGTTAGGACGCTATTGTAGAGGTGGGCACGAAATCGTCTATTCAGCTCGGCCTTAGTGAGCATCGCGTTCGGCCTGCTTAAGACATAATGGAAAAACGCTTGCTCGTTCTTGATCTGCGGCTGTTCCAAATTTTTGAAATCTTCGAAATCTTGCGCGAACTCTGCGCCTAGCTTCATCACCATAATCGAGGAATAAAAGCGCGTTTGCGCGAAAGCGTCGTGCGCCGCGATGTTTGTGTCGTTAAGCAAACGCAAATTGGGATTTAGGTAGATCTTGCACTCGAACACTCGACGTCCATTCATTAGCAACGCCGCAATCTTGTGTTGGCCATCGAAGAGACGAATATGCGAGCCGGTAATTCGGCCGATCGACGGTTGCAAGACGGGATGCGCTTGAAAATGTCGGTACAGCGAAAAGACCTTGTCCTTAATCAAATAGCGCGGCTGCAGGCCAATGCTGTCGTCTCCTTCGTCGTCACTGTCGAGAAGTGAAATGTCCAACGTAGCGTAGAAATACTGCCAGCCTGTCGTCGGACACTTATATAGCGTGTAGCTTAAGTCGCCTGATTGCGTGTCCAACTTGACAGCACCATCGTCCGCGAGAGCAACAATCGGCAGTCCGTATCGATCAATTCGCTTGTTCTGTTGTAGAAACGCGAGAAGATGACGGAGGGTCAACTTGGCCCCAATTTCAAAGAATGCATCGAGTTGCAGTTTTGTCCGAAAGTCTTCGAGAGAAAGCTGGCCCTTTTGCTTATTGTGCTGACTGCACATTGGCGCAATGTTGTTGAGTTCGCTGTCGCCACCACGCACATGTGCATGGATATGATCGAACTGAACTTGTTCCTCCTCCGATATAGCATGACCATTCGCATAGCAGCGGCGGCCAAAGCGCGCGAGGATGATCGACTTTTCTTCTTCGTTTAGTTGCCGTTTAAGAGTTGAAGCCATGTCCCCGCCCCATGTGGACTGCGTACCCCAGGTTGTCATATACACTTACGCGAGCGCGGACAGATGCTCAATGACAAGTAGGCCCTCGAATGAGGCGCGTCGATCGTTGATGGAAGACATCTGGAGACGCGGCGTGCAGTCACGCGCGCGAGCATGAGTCGCCAGAATGGCGAGCGCTCAAGGCCCTAGTTTGTAACGAACTTGCTCTCGTTGGGCGGATTCCGCTGGTACAGTTGGGTGGGCTCGAACCACCGACCTCCTGTTCCACAGACAGGCGCTCTAACCAACTGAGCTACAACTGCATCCTTGCGAGCCGCCCCGGGGGCGCCCTGAACGGGCCGAGAACCAAGGGGGGCTGGACGGGGCGGAAACTAGGTGCAACGGGCGTTTTTGGCAAGGCCGCAACACCCTCAAAACGTCCCGCAAACGAGGTTATTTCCAAAGCAAAACCCGGGCTCTAGGCCCGGGTTTCTTAATTCAAACGGCCCGGCCAGATCAGGCGGCGGGGTAGAGCTTCGCGGCAGAGGCCTTGATCGGCTCGGCGGCAGCGGTGGCAGCGCGCTGGGTGATCTCGGCGAGCTCCCGGGCCTGGGCCTGGAAGGTTTCGAGCTGCGTCTTGGAATGGTTGGTCCACAGCGCGAACGCATCCTGCGGCGCCTTCACGCTGAACAGCTCCTGGGTGAAGTCGAGATGGGCCTTGGTGTTGGCCTTCGCGAACTCCATCAGCTTGGCGGTGTATTCGCTCACGCCCTTGTGGGCGGAAGAGAACACGGCCTCGACGGTGCCGTTGTGGGTCTCGGCGGCGTCCTTGAACTTGGCGTAGCTCTCGCGGGCCTGCGACACGCCCTTCTCGGCGAACGCACGCATCTGCTCGGGGACCTCGAACGGAATGATCGAGGCAGAAAACGGATCAGTCGCACCTGTCATGGTTGTCCCTCACACTAATGAAAAAACGGAGTGAGCCTTCAGGCGCGCCCGCCGGCCAACCGGGTGACGGGTGCGAAGACTGGAAACACAAAACGAATGATGGCTCGCCCAGCGCGGGGACCATGCCTGCCCAAAATGTCAACATTGTGCAACGCAACGGGTTTGGAGGGTGCATTGCAAAATTTAATCTCGGGGAGGATGAGGTTCCCGGGCTGGGGAACCGGTGGTTGAGGTGTTTGAGTCCGGCGGCCGCGCTCTCTCCGTTCCCTCCCCCCTTGTGGGGGAGGGTCAGGGAGGGGGGTGCCACACGGGGATTTTCTCTGTCGCGCTTTGGCCGCGGGGCAACGACTGACACCTTTTGCTGGGTTACCCCTCTCCCTAGCCCTCCCCCACAAGGGGGGAGGGAACGCAGCTGAGTTGGGGCGCGAGCTTGGATTGATGTGACTGACCATTTGCCACGCGCGAATCCTGCGGATGCAGTGTCGGCCCGCCTTGCGGGCCTGGGGACATTAAGGTTATCGCGGCTTTAGGCCTTGGTCCGTAGGCTTGGGACGTGGACCTGTCCGCGGCTGCGGGCGATACTAACCCTTTCTTAAGGCTGTCATTCCCGGCAGCCTGATGCGCACAAGCGAGACGCGAAGCCGGTCGGATGACGAGTTCGGATTTCCAGTTGCGAGGCGTGGGCGATCCGCGGCTGGCCGTGCACGCGACCTCGCCGCTGCCCGCCTGGCTCTGGTCGATCGACGGCACGCGCGTGCTCTGGGCCAATCCGGTCGGCGCAAGGCTGTTTGGCGCGGCCAATGCCACGGCGCTCGCAGAAAAGACCTTCGGCCCCGCCGACAGCCACCGCCGCCAGATCGTCCGGCTTGCCGGCCGGCTGCCTCCGAACGGGGCGCTCCGGCTCGAACGGCTGCGCGGCTTCGGCGCGCGGCTCGGCACGCTGATGACCTGCGCCTGTGCCCGGCTCGAGTTCGCCGATGGCGGCCAATTCTTCCAAGGATCTGCGGTGCTCGTTACCGCGATGGACCCGGGCTTGCGCACCATGCCGCTGGTCGAGCGGCTGCTTCGTCTGGTCGACGGCGCCAAGACGCCGATGGCGGCATTCGCGCCCGACGGCCTGTTCGTCGGCGCCAGCGAAACGGCCCGCACCCTGCTCGGCTTCCGCGACCTGGGCGAAGCCGGCCTCGAACAGGCGCGCAGCGATGCGCTTCGCCAGGGCCGCGCCGAGACGCCGATCGGCATCGGCCAGATGGTGCTGCAGCGGGTCGGCAGCGGGGCCGATGTCGGCCTGGTCGCGCTGATCGAGCCTGCCGTGCAGCAGGCGGAGCCTGCGACTGCAGACGTCGAACCCGAGGTCGCTGAAGACATCGTGCGCGAAGACATCGCTCAGCCAGAGCCTGCGCCGCCGCCTGCTCCAGCCGCGGCGCCGGAGCATGTGCAAGCAGCGCCGTCGCAGGAGGCGCCATCCGAAATCGCGCTGTTCGACGCCTTTGCCGAGCCGGTCGACGCGCCGGAACCAACGATCGCGCACGAGCCACCCGCGCGCGAGCCGGCGACGGAAATCGTCTCGATCCAGCAAGCCGTCGAGGAAGCGGCCGACGCCGCGCCCGCCGAGATCGAGACTCCGGTGGCGAAGACTCCGGTTGAAAACTCGGCCGAAGCCATGGTGTCGCCGCAGGCCGCGCCGACCGTGAGCGGCATGGTCGAGCCGCCGTCGGGCCACGAAGAGCCGCCCGCACCGCGTCAGCATCCGTTGCGCTTCCTCTGGAAGATGGATGCAGAGGGCCGCTTTGTGCTTCTGTCCGATGAATTCATCCACCTGATCGGGCCGCGCACGGCGGCCGGCTTCGACCGCCCCTGGCGCGAGATCGCCGACGCATTCGCGCTCGACCCTGAAAGCCGCGTGGCGCAGGCGCTTGCCAGCAAGGATACCTGGGCCGGGATCACCGTGAACTGGCCGGCCGATTGCGGCGAGCACCTGCCGGTCGAGCTTGCCGGGCTTCCGGTTTATGACGGCGAGCGCAATTTCGCGGGCTTCAGGGGTTTTGGCGTCTGCCGCGATCTCGACGGCCTCAACCGGCTCGATGCGCTCAGGCGTTTTGAGCTTTTGGCCGAACCGGCGGCGGCGCAAAGCCTGTCCGCCGATGTGGTCGAGCCGGAGCCCGAACCAGCGCCCGAGCCAGAGGCGCCGCCGCCTCCGCCGATCGAGCCGCCGCCACCTGAGCCCGAGCCTGAAGCCGAACTGCCCGAACCCACACCCGACGCGAATTCACACCCAACCGATCCGGAAACGCCAGTGGAAACGCCTCCCAATGTCCTGCCGTTCCGAGCGCCCGGCGACACGCGACCGCCGACGCTGACGCCGGTCGAGAACAGCGCGTTCAACGAGCTCGCGCGGCAATTGTCCGAGCGCCTCGAACGCGACAAGGAAACCATCGCGGCATCGTCCGAGCCGCCGGATGCCGAGATCACGCCTGAAGCGCCGTCGCCTGAGCCCGAGCCCGAGCCTGAGGCTGAACCGCCGCACGCACCGGCCGAATGGCTGACCGCGCCCGCGCCGCCGGCGCACGGCCACAGCTCGCGCGACCGCGCGCTGCTCGACCTGCTGCCGACCGGCATCCTGATCTATCGGCTCGACCGCCTGCTCTATGCCAACCCGGCGTTTCTCGCGCGCATGGGCTATGCCAGCCTGAGCGCGCTGGAGAATGCCGGCGGGCTGGATGCGCTCTATGTCGAGCCGGGCGTGTCGACGGCCAGCAGCACGTCGCAGGCAGGCACGCCTGTCACGATCAGCGCGACGCTCGCCAATGGCGAAGCGCCGCTGCCGACCACAGAGGCGCATCTGCACGCGATCGACTGGGATGGCGAGAGTGCGCATGCGCTGATCTGCGCGCTGCCGCAGGCCGCGCCCGTTGCGGCTGCGCCCGTGATCGCGGAGACCGTCGTCGCCGAGACCATTGTCCCCGAGATCTTCGCGCCCGAGCCCGAGGTCGGCGAGGCCGACGCGGAAGATCTCGCCGCGATCCTCGACACCACGGCCGAGGGCATCGTGATGTTCGATGCCGAAGGCAACATCCACGCCTGCAACCGCAGCGCCGAGGCGCTGTTCGGCTATGACGGCGAAACGCTGATGCAGCAGAATCTGGTGACGCTGTTCGCGCCGGAGAGCCAGCATGTCGTCATCGACTATCTGGAAAACCTCAAGAGCCAGGACATCGCGAGCCTGCTCGACCACGGCCGCGAGGTGCTGGGGCGCGAGAAGAAGGGCGGCGTCATTCCGCTCGCCATGATCATGGGCCGCACCCGGCCCGACGGCCCGAACTTCTTCGCCGTGTTCCGCGATCTCTCGCACAGCAAGCAGGGCGAGAGCGAGCTGACGCAGGCGCGACGCCTGGTCGAAGGCACTGCGAATGCCAAGGCCGACATGCTGGCGCGGATCAGCCACGAAATCCGCACGCCGCTCAACGCCATCATCGGCTTTTCGGAGGTGATGATCTCGGAGCGCTTCGGCACGCTCGGCAACGAGCGCTATGGCGAGTACATGAAGGACATCCGCGCCTCCGGCGAGCGCGTCATCGCCATCATCGACGACCTGCTCGAGCTGTCGCGGATCGAGACCGGCAAGCTCGACCTCACCTTCGCCAACCTCAACCTCAACGATCTCGTCGAGGCCTGCGTGGTCGTGATGCAGCCGCAGGCCAACCGCGAGCGCATCATCATCCGCACCTCGCTCGGCCACGCGCTGCCGCAGGTGAGCGCGGATGCGCGCGCGATGCGGCAGATCACCATGAACCTGATCTCCAACTCGATCCGGCTCGCCAGCGCCGGCGGCCAGGTCATCGTCTCGACCGCGCTGACCGACCGGGGCGAGGTCGCACTTCGCATCCGCGACACCGGCCATGGCCTCACCGAGCGCGAAGTCGCCGCCGCGATGGAGCCGTTCCGGACGCCACCGCCCGGCGATGCCGAGGATAATTCGGCGCTGAGCCTGTCGCTGACCAAGGCCCTGGTCGAAGCCAACCGCGCCCGCTTCAACATCAAGAGCGCGGCGAACTCCGGCTCGCTGATCGAGGTGGTGTTCGCACCGGCGCTGGCGAAGGCGTAAGCGGCGAACGCGACTCCAGCCGATGCTGCACCCCCGCGGCCGCGCTGCGGCCGGCCTCGGCCGAGCCGCGCCCGACCAAGGCTGCCACGTCTTGCAACTTATTCCCGAACGGAACCGAAGCCCCTTGTTGCGGCTTGAGCCTGGACCAAGCGTTTCTCCTGCTGATCAGTTCGGCACTGCAGCTCCCGCACCCCAGTGATTTCAAATGGCCGACCGAGCGAAATCCGTGGCATCGAAGCAGCGTTCGCCCAAGCGGAACGACACGGTGCGGAGCGAGGGAGGCCCGACCGCCACTGAGCGAAAGCCGCTGCCCACGGGCGCGGGCGCGCGCATGAACGCACGCGTCGTGCTTGCCCTCGCGCTGGTCGCACTTGCGTTGTGGACGGCGGCGGGATTTCTCCCCGCGTTGATCTGGGCCGCGATTCTCGCAACCAGCCTGTGGCCGCTCTACACCAAGTTTGCAGCGCGCGTGAGCTCCGGCCGCTCCAGCCTGGCTCCGCTGGTCTTCACGCTCGTCGTCGCCCTCATCCTGTTTACGCCGATGTCGCTTGCCGTCTATCAGATCGCGCAGCAAGGCGATCTGCTCGTGGGCTGGATGAAGCAGGCCGGAGAGAGCGGGATCGAAGTGCCTGATTGGCTCGCCCGCCTTCCGATCGCCGCAGAGAGCATGGAGCAGTGGTGGCGCAGCAACCTTTCCGATCCCAAAGCCGCGACCGCATGGCTGAAAAGCGTCAACGCAGACAACGCATCGGAATTGTTTCGAACCTTCGGCGGCCAGCTGCTTCACCGCCTGTTTCTTCTGTTCTTTTCGCTGGTCGCCCTGTTCGTCTTGCTGCGCAACGGCCGGTCGATCTCGGACCGCGTGCTGGAAACCTGCGATCGACTTTTCGGTGAGGCGGGAGAGGGTCTCGCCGAGCAGATGGTCGGCGCGATCCGCGGCACCGTGAACGGTACGGTGCTGGTCGCCGCGGGCGAGGGATTATTGATCGGCGTGGCCTATTTCGTCGCGGGCGTGCCGAATGCCATCGTATTCACGATTTTGACGACGGCCTTCGCCATGCTTCCCTTCGGCGCCTGGCTGGCTTTCACCGCTGCGGCGGTAGTCCTGGTCTCGGGCGGAGGCAGCGGCTTCGCAGCCGCGGGCGTCTTCTTCTGGGGTGCGATCGTCATGTTGGCCGGCGATCATTTCGTCTGGCCGACCCTGGTCGGCGACTCCGCGCGGCTGCCGTTTCTGTTCGCGTTCGTCGGAATCTTTGGAGGCTTGGCTGCCTTCGGCCTTCTGGGCTTGTTCTTGGGCCCGGTGATCATGTCAGCCTTGCTGGTGGTCTGGCGCGAGTGGGTGTTCCGACCTGTCGCGCACGAGAAGAACGGCTGAGTCACCGCGGGCATATCCCCCAAGTACGCGCCAGAAAGCAAAAGGCACGGCGCCGACGACGCCGTGCCTTCCGCATTCAAGAGGCTCGATCTCAGCTGTAGATTTCGAATAGGCCCGCGCCGCCCTGGCCGCCGCCGATGCACATCGTCACGACGCCCCACTTCGCCTTGCGGCGCTTGCCTGCCTGGAGAATGTGGCCGGTGAGACGTGCGCCGGTCATGCCGAACGGGTGGCCGATCGGCGCTGGCGAAGGCGTAAGGCGAGATCAGGCTGGGACTGGACTGGCGGCTGCCTTTACGTAGTGGCGCAACCCGCTCGGACATGTAGTATGGCCCTGCCGGAGGGGTACCAAATTGGACGGAATCAATCTTCACGATCCCCTCTTCGCTACCTATGTCGTTGCCGCCAGCTTGATCATCCTCAAGGCCGTGGCGATGTCGTGGCTCACCGTAGTCCGGATGGTGAGGGCCCAGGGCGGCTACCGTTCGCCGGAGGACATCAAGAAGACACCACTGAATCCCGCGCCCGATCCGGCGCAGCTTCTTCCCAACGAAGATGTGGAGCGGATCCGCCGGATCCAGATGAACGATCTCGAGAGCCTGCCGTATTTCCTGGTCGCGGGCTTTCTTTATGTTCTCACAAAGCCGTCGCTGCTTCTCGCGCAATGCCTGCTCTACGGCTACGTTGCCTCACGCTTGCTGCATTTTCTCGCCTATCTCACCGGGCAAATTCACGACATTCGCGCAATGCTGTGGACCGTCGGCTCGGTCATCCTGGTCTTCATGACCGTGCGCACGCTGCTCGTTGCACTCGGCGCTTGAGGCTCAGTCGGCCACGCCGGCGATCTGCTGGGCCGAAAGGTAGCGTTCAAGCGCCTCGTGCTGCTTGAAAAAGCGCATGGCGCGCAGATCGCGGATCGTGGTTTTTTGTGCCGCATCGCGAACCCGGGTGACCTCGCGGGCTTCCTCCAGCCGGCCGACCCCGACCAGGTTTGCCGCGAGCATGCGATGCCCGGTGCCGTTGCTCGGATTGTGCCGAACCGACTTGCGCGCCCAGGCAACGCCCTCCTCGTACTGCCCGAGGGCAAAGTAGGACGCGGTCAATCCCGTCATCCACATATGGAGCATGCTGTCCTCGGGGCTGAGGACGAGAGACCGATGCAGGCATGCGAGTGCGTTGGCATAATCGCCTCCCATGCTGTCGATCATTCCGAGTACACCCCATGCGAAAGCCGAACTCGGATTGAGCCTTGCGGCCTCGCTGGCGTGAATGCGCCCCTGATCGTTGTCGCCGGCGGGCCCAAACAGCGTGAAGCCATAGACAGCGTGGGCGAAAGCGTCCCCACTATCCTGCTCGACGGCGCGGCGCGCCAGACCGACCGCCTCGGACGCGGCATCCGCAGACATGTTGGCGCCGAGCGGCGGAGCCATCACGAGTCCCCAAGCCAGCGCCGCCAGCGTCGCCGTTCGCTCCTGATCGAGGCTCAGAGACCGCCGAAGCAGATCGATGGCCTTGACGATACCTTCGCGGGTGCCGCCCCATAAATGGTGAAGGCCGCGCAAATACAGATCATAGGCCGAAAGATCAGTTGGCGGCTTGCGGCGTGCGCGTTCGATCTCGGCACTACGAACGGCGGGATCGACGACTGCGGCAACACTGCTGCTGACGTCGTCCTGCAGGTCGAAGATGTCGACCAGGGGGCGGTCGTAGCGATTGGACCAGACCTGGGCCTCGCTTCCGGTATGAGTGAGCTCGGCCGAGACGCGAATGCGGTTGCCCGCCTTGCGAATATGACCGCTCAGGACGTATTGCGCACCGAGTTGCTGCGCAATCTGCCGGCTGGTCATTCCCTTGTCCCGAAGGGCAAAGCTCGATCCGGCCGCGATCACCACCAGCTCGCGAAAGCGCGATAGAGCGGTGATGATGTCTGCAGTGACGCCATCGGCGAAGTAGTCCTGTTCGGTGTCACCACCCATGTTGCGGAACGGAAGCACCGCCACGGAGGGCCTGTCGTTGCCGATCACGTGCTCCGCCTGGTGCGAAAGGTCTGCCGTCGTCTCCGCTGCCGGCAGAATGATCTTCTGCTCCTGGACCTTGCGCAATTCCGCAGCCAGGGCGGTGGTCGCCGCATCGGGCACGGTGCCGAGCTCTTGCTTCAGCAAGGCAACGACGGCCTGATAATATTTGAGCGCCTCGGCGTTGCGGCCGGCCGCGGACAACGCGCGCATGATCAGGCGGTGCGCATCCTCGCGCATGCTGTTGAGTGCATTGGCGCGCTGGCCGGCGAGCAGGGCATCGCCGGCACGTCCGTCGGACAGTTCCTGGTCGCCGAGCGCTACCATCGCGCCGACAGCCAGCTCCGATAACCGCTCGCGTTCGCCGGCCAGCCACTCGCTCCAGCCCTCAGCGTTGACCGCGATGTCATCGACGAGGCGCCCGCGATAGAGATCTGCCGCCGCGGTCAGCGCGTCACGGCTGCCCTTTCTGACAAGCCGCTCGAATTGCGGCACATCGCAGGTGATCACAACGGCATTCAACGAAATGAATTCCCCGTCACTCCTGAGAGCACTCTGACCAAGAACTTGACGTAGCTTGAACAGCGCCTGTCGCAGGTTTTGCTTCGCCTGCGCTTCAAAGTGCGATCCCCACAGCAAGGTCGAGAGTTTTTCGCGGTGCTGAGGCTGAGGTGCCGTGCAGGCCAGATAGGCCAGCAATCCCGCGAGTTTCTTGTTCGGCAAGCTGACGGCGCCGTCCGGCCCGATCAGTTCAAAACGTCCAAGAAGTGCGAGAGTAAAACTTGGGCTGGGCGCGGGTGCAGTTTCGGTCATTCCGCCTCAAAAATAAGCAGATGCGCTCACGGATATACATCCTACACGAATTGCCGCCTTAGCGAACAATATTAACGCTGCAGTGACGGCCGAGTGACGCCGGCGACGACGACAGTGGGTTCAGATCGCATCGCGACGAGATGCCGGTTGGTTGATCGACGCGGAGCAATTTCATCCGGAAGTCAGCGTGCGCGCGCATCACCTCATCATGATCGTCGTTGGCTTATTCGTGGTGCTCGCCGGATTCGACGCAGCGTTGACGACCTTTGCACACCCGGCACTCAGGGCCGCTTCGCGGTCGGCGCCGCCCGTCGCACCGCTCCTTTTCGGAGGCGACTGATCGCACGCCGGCATCACAACAGCCATCAAACAGGAGGTCGCATTGACCGACATCGCACAGCAGGGAAGACAATCGCACGGGTTTCTCGCGTCCGACCAAGAACAGCGATTGGTTGCGATGTGGAGACTTGGAGTGGTCGCCTTTTATGGCTCGCTCCTGGCGCTGGTGATTGCCTTCGCGGCAATAAGCAAGGCGCCCCGAGAGCGCCAAGCCAACCTCGCCTCCAATGATTTCGTCACCCACTACATTTCGAACCCGCCGACACCGTAGGCGATCAGGACGAGCGACAGCGAAGCATATGAGGACAATCGTGAACAATCACAACCGTGCTGCGTCTCCAATTCGGGCCAGATCTCCAGCATCGCACGACAGAAAGCGAGCAGGCGGCGAGACGCGCCTGATGATCCTCGTTCTGCTGGGATTCGGCCTAGTTCACGTGATCGGCGCGATCCTCATTCAGCGCGCGTCGACCGAGCGAGGTGATCCGCCCCTGATCCTCGCTTCGCACACCGACTGACGGCCGCCACATGCAGCCGGTTCATGGGATTTGAAAACCCAGGAGGCAACATGCCAGCAATCATACGCACGATTTCCCGCACGGTCCTCTCGGTCATCGTTGCCGAATTGGCGAAGCACGCCTTCTTGTTGTGCGCAGCGTGCGTCTTTGTGTTCGTGCTCTCACGAACCTACGGCCTGGATTTGAGCGCCGGATTCTTCTGACGTTCGCAATGGTGGCCGACATGACTGAAATCTGAAGACGTCGTCGATGCGCAAGTCCTGAGGAGCTGATATGTACGTTGGCCGGATATTGTCCACGCTTGGCGGACAAGGACCCATGCTCCTGGTGATCTCGCTTTGCGCAGGGCTGGTGATCACTCCCTTCGCTCATCTCGGCTACGATCTTTTGCCCTTTTCGGCATTTCTTCTGACGCTGGGCTCGTTTCTTACGGCGGGTCTTGCCCCCTCTGAAGCCAGCATTCGTCCGCTCCTGATGGGCGTGGTGCTTGCCTGGGTTGGCCTGGTGCTGCCATTCGCTGCTGCGATTCTGCTGTCCTTTGCTCCGCTTGATCCTGCGCTGCGGGCCGGCGTTCTGCTTTCACTGCTGGCGCCGCCGGTCGGAAGCGCCGCTGCGATCGCCGGAATGCTCGGTTTGCGACCACGTCTCGCACTGCTCGTTTCCATCGCACTGACCTTGCTCACACCGATCTCGATTCCGAGTTTTGCCACGGTGCTCGGACTTGGAATTGCATTCGACATGGGCGGGCTGGCGATCCGGCTCTTCAGCATTATCGGCGCTGCAGGCCTGGTGGCCTTCTTAGCCATGAGGTTTCGTCGTCATGTGATTCCCGTTCTGCCCGATCAAAGCGCCGCCACCGGGATCGCCGTTGTCGGGCTCATGATCGTGGGGCTTGCCACCTCGCAAGGCATACGGGCGCAATGGACCAGCAACGCCCTGCGTTTCGACGTGATGCTCGCCGCGGCGATCGTGTTCAATTTCGGTCTGTGCGTCCTCGCTGCCATGACGTTCGCGAGACTGGGGTGGCAAACCGCCGGTACCATCGGTCTCGTGAGCGGAAACCGCAACGTCACGCTCGTGTGGGCAGCAGCGAGCTTCGGTCTGCCGTCGCTGGCGGAAGGTTATGTCGCTGCGTGCGTCATCCCGGTCCTCGCCCTTCCTCTCATCATCAAGCTTTGTCTTAGACTACCATCCTTCAGCCGCTTCATCCTACAAAACCGGTGAGCCAAAGAGTACACGCCTGACCTGGTACTCAAACAAAGGGCACGGCGCTTGCGGCGCCGTGCCCTTCGCAGTCCTGCAGTCTGTCTCAGCTATAAATCTCGAACAGTCCCGCGCCGCCCTGGCCGCCGCCAATGCACATCGTCACGACGCCCCACTTCGCCTTGCGGCGCTTGCCTTCCTGGAGGATGTGGCCGGTGAGCCGCGCGCCGGTCATGCCGAAGGGATGGCCGATCGCGATCGAGCCGCCGTTGACGTTGTACTTGTCGGGATCGATGCCGAGCTTGTCGCGCGAATAGAGACACTGGCTGGCGAAGGCTTCGTTGAGCTCCCAGAGATCGATGTCGTCGATCTTCAGGCCATGGCGCTTCAACAGCTTCGGCACGGCAAAGATCGGGCCGATGCCCATCTCGTCCGGTTCGCAACCCGCGGCCGCCCAGGCGACGAAGCGGCCCATGGGATTGAGGCCGCGCTTCTCCGCGTCCTTGGCTTCCATCAGCACCACGGCCGCAGCACCGTCCGACAGCTGGCTGGCGTTGCCGGCCGTGACGAACTTGCCGGGACCCCTGACGGGCTCGAGCTTGGCGAGACCTTCCAGCGTGGTCTCGGGCCGGTTGCACTCGTCGCGGTCGACGACGTAGTCGACGATCGACTCGGCCTTGGTCGCCTTGTCGACCACTTTCATCTTGGTCTTCATCGGGACGATCTCGTCCTTGAACTTGCCCGCCTGCTGCGCGGCGGCCATGCGGCGCTGCGACTCCAGCGAATACTCGTCCTGATATTCACGGCTTAGATTGTAGCGCTCGGCGACGATGTCGGCGGTATCGATCATCGCCATGAAGATTGCCGGCGCCGTCTTGAGCAGCTCGGGATCGATCGATTCCTTCGGCGTCCCGCCGCCCGGCATCGAGATGCTCTCGACGCCGCCTGCGACGATGCAGTCGGAACCGTCCGAGCGGATCGAGTTGGCGGCCATCGCGATGGTCTGGAGACCGGACGAGCAGAACCGGTTCACTGAGACGCCGCCGGTCGATTTCGGCATTCCTGCCAGCAGCGCGGCCTGGCGGCCGATGTTCGGCGCGCCATGGGCGCAATTGCCGAGATAGCAATCCTCGACATAGTCCTTCTCGACGCCGGCGCGGTCCACCGCGTGATGGATGGCGTGGGCCGCGAGCGACATGGGCGGGGTGATGTTGAACCCGCCGCGGCCGGATTTCGCGAGGCCCGTGCGTGCATAGGATACGATGACGGCTTCACGCATTGTTTTCTCCCTTTTCGAACGATTTTGACCGGAGCGCCGGTCGAGGTCTTCTCGGCGCCATTGGTACACAAAGTGCAGCGGTCGCGGGAGAAATAAAAACGCCGCCCTCGCGAGAGGGCGGCGTTGTTCCGCGGGTCGGAATATCAATGTGAGCATCGCTCTATCCACTCGTCATGCCCGGGCTTGTCCCGGGCATCCACGTTCTTTCTCCGACCGGGCGAGACGTGGATGGCCGGGTCAAGCCCGGCCACGACGACGGAGAAAGCTCGACTAGAACGTCAGCGCCTTGACCTGCTTGACCTGCGGCAGGGCCTGCACCTTGGCGAGCAGATCGGCCGGCACCGCGCCGTCGACCTCGATCAGCGCGATCGCGTCGGAGCCCGGCGCGACGCGGCCGAGATGGAAGGTCGCGATGTTGATCTTGGCATCGCCGAGCAGGCTCGCGAACTTGCCGATGAACCCCGGCTTGTCCTCGTTGGTGACGTAGATCATCGACTTGCCGAATTCGGCGTCGACGCGGATGCCCTTGATGTCGACGAGGCGCGGCTTGCCGTCGGCATAGACCGTGCCCGAGACCGACCGCTCCTGCCGCTCGGTGGTGACGGTGACGGTGATCAGGCTTTCATAGTCGCTCTGGGCGGCGCGGACGATCTCGTCGACCACCATGCCGCGCTCCTTGGCGACGACGGGCGCGGAGACGACGTTGACCTCGCCCAGCATCGGCCGCAGCAGGCCGGACAGCACGGCGGAAGTGATCGCCTTGATCTTCATCTCGGCGACATGGCCCTCATAGGTGATCTCGACTTTGAGGATGCCGCTCTCGGTCAGCTGTCCCGCGAACGAGCCGAGCTTTTCGGCAAGCGCGATGAACGGCTTCAGCTTCGGCGCTTCTTCCGCCGTGATCGAGGGGAAGTTGACGGCATTCGAGATCGCGCCGGTGAGCAGATAATCCGACATCTGCTCGGCGACCTGAAGCGCGACGTTCTCCTGCGCCTCGGTGGTGGACGCGCCGAGATGCGGCGTGCAGATCACGTTGGGATGACCGAACAGCACGTTCGCAGTGGCGGGCTCTTCGACGAAGACGTCGAAGGCGGCGCCGGCGATGTGCTTGGAATTCAAAGCGTCGACCACGGCCTGCTCGTCGACGAGGCCGCCGCGGGCGCAGTTGATCAGGCGCACGCCCTTCTTCATCTTGGCGATCGCGGATGCGTCGATGATATTTTTGGTCTTCTCGGTGAGCGGCGTATGCAGCGTGATGAAGTCGGCGCGCTTGAGCAGGTCGTCGAGCTCGACCTTCTCGACGCCGATGTCCCTGGCGCGTTCCGGCGACAGGAACGGATCGAACGCGATCACCTTCATGCGCAGGCCGAGCGCACGGTCGGCGACGATCGAGCCGATGTTGCCGCAGCCGACGACGCCGAGCACCTTGCCGGTGATCTCGACGCCCATGAAGCGATTCTTCTCCCACTTGCCGGCCTGGGTCGAAGCGTCCGCCTGCGGAATCTCGCGCGCCAGCGCCAGCATCAGGGTGATGGCGTGCTCGGCAGTCGTGATCGAATTGCCGAAGGGCGTGTTCATCACGATGATGCCCTTGGCCGTGGCGGCGGGAATCTCGACGTTGTCGACGCCGATGCCGGCGCGGCCGATCACCTTGAGATTGGTCGCCTTCTCGAGGATCTTCGCGGTCGCCTTGGTCGCCGAGCGGATCGCGAGGCCGTCGTAATTGCCGATGATCTCGGCGAGCTTGTCCTTGTCCTTGCCGAGGTTGGGCTGGAAGTCGACCTCGACGCCGCGGTCCTTGAAGATCTGCACGGCAGCGGGAGAGAGCGCGTCGGAAATGAGAACTTTGGGTTTGGTCATGGGAATGATCCCTGATGGTCGATAAATCTGAGACCGTCATCCGCGGGCTTGCCCCGCGGATCCATTCTCTTCGATGGATGGCCGGGTCAAGCCCGGCCATGACGAGATGAGATAACGCGACGAGCGAAGCTTGCTTACGCCGCCTTGGCGAGCGTGGCCTTGGTCTCGGCGAAGGCCCAGTCGATCCACTGGGTCAGCAGCGCGACATCACTGGCTTCGACGGTGGCGCCGCACCAGATGCGCAGGCCGGCGGGCGCATCGCGGTAGTAGGCGAAGTCGTAGCCCGCGCCTTCCTTCTCGACCAGCGCCACCAGCTTCTTGGAGAAGTCGGCCTGCGCGTCCTCGGAGAGTGAGGTGATCGCGGGATCGGTGAACTTCAGGCACACCGAAGTGTTGGAGCGGATCGCGGCGTCCTTGGCGAGGAAGTCGATCCAGGGCGTCTTCGCCTTCCAGTCGGCGAGCACCTTGGTGTTGGCGTCGGCGCGCGCGATCAGCGCCTTCAGGCCGCCGATCGACTTGGCCCAGTTCAGCGCGTCGAGATAATCCTCGACGCAGAGCATCGACGGCGTGTTGATGGTCTCGCCGACGAAAATGCCTTCGTTGATCTTGCCGCCCTTGGTCATGCGGAAAATCTTCGGCAGCGGCCAGGCCGGCTTGTAGGTTTCGAGCCGCTCCACCGCGCGGGGCGACAGGATCAGCATGCCGTGCGCGGCTTCGCCGCCGAGCGCCTTCTGCCAGGAGAAGGTGACGACGTCGAGCTTGGCCCAGTCGAGGGGTTGCGCGAACGCGGCCGAGGTGGCGTCGCAGATGGTCAGACCTTCGCGGGTCGCGCTGATCCAATCGGCGTTAGGCACGCGCACGCCCGAGGTGGTGCCGTTCCAGGTGAAGACGACGTCGGACTTCGGATCGACCTTGGAGAGGTCGGGGATCTCACCGTAAGCCGCGTTGAGCTTGGTGACGTCCTTGAGCTTCAATTCCTTGACGATGTCGCTGACCCAGCCCTCGCCAAAGGATTCCCAGGCGAGCGTGGTGACGGGCCGCGCACCCAGCATCGACCACAGTGCCATCTCGACCGCGCCGGTATCGGAGGCCGGCACGATACCGATGCGATAATCGGCGGGCACTTCGAGCACCTCGCGCGTCAAATCGATCGCGAGCTTGAGCTTGGTCTTGCCGACCTTCGCGCGATGCGAACGGCCGAGCGCTGCGTCCTTGAGATTTTGGGCATTCCATCCGGGGCGCTTGGCGCAAGGGCCGGAGGAGAAATGCGGCACGTTCGGCCGCGAAGCGGGCTTCGCTACAGTCATCTTCTACCCTTCCAGATAGTAAGCCTCCCGTTGGGGGGAGGTGTCCCGCCGCGGCTGATACGGGAATCGGGAAGACCAGTCAAGGAAGTTCCGGGGCCTCACGCGCGAGTGATGGCGCTTCCGGTGCGATTTTAGGGGATTCAACGGCGGCGAGTGCGTTCAACAAGTCCGTGGCTTCGCTGATCAATTGCGCGGCGCGGCGACGGCTGCCGACTTTCAGAATACATTTGTCATTGGCCTGCACGACGTAGTCGTTGCCGACCTTGATCATCGAATAGCTTGTCATCGAAATCCCCGAACCGATCGAGCCCGGTTTCGACGTCCCGTAGCACCGTTCGTTCCCTCACCAACGTGAACGCCGTAGCGGTGGTTTATCAGCTCTTAATATGAACGTACGCGCGATCCGATTTCGCTGATCGCGCAAGGCTCATAGCGTGCTGCGTCAAAAGCGGACAGTCATGCCGACGTGACTCGCCGTGAACCCAAGCCGCTTGTAGAAGCGCTGCGCATCTGTTCGCGTCTGATGCGTCAGCAGTTCGACCAGATTGCAGCCGCGCGCTTTCGCCTCCGTCACCGCCCATTGCACCAATTGCTCGCCGATGCCGCGGCTGCGGCAATCGGAAGCGACGCGGACGTCTTCGAGCAGACCGCGCAGGCCGCCTTGCGAGCTGAGACCGGGCAGGATCGCGAGTTGCAGACAGCCGACCACCCTGCCCTCGCTCTCGGCAACCACGAGCTGGAGATTTTGATCGCGCTCGACCCGCGCGAATGCCTCGTAATAGGACGGAGGCAACGGATCTTCCACGCGCTCGCGTGCGCTCCCGAGTCGATCGTCGGCGAGCATCGCCACGATGGCAGCAACATCCCCGCGGCGCGCGGGACGAATGGAGACGGACTCGGCGTTCATGACGTTACTCCTGCCTCAGCGCGCCTTAACGCACCTTTGGAAGGCCGAGACAGGTCTCGGCTTCGGCGATCCAGCGGCGGACGGCGGCAAAGCGGCCGAGATCGAAGCCGCCTTCATGCGCAACGCGGGTATAGGCGAGCAGTGAGACATCGGCGAGCGAAACCGCATCGCCGGCGAGGAAACGGTTGCCGGAGAGATGCTGCTCCATGCGGTCGAGCGCCGCATAGCCGCGCTTGACCTTTTCAGGATCGAGCTCGGAGGCGTCCTTGCCGAGATAGACGAGCTGGAAGCGGCACACCGCGATGTAGGGCTCGTGGCTGTATTGTTCCCAGAACAGCCATTCGTCCATCTTGGCGGCAGTGAAGGCATCGCCCGGTATGAGCGCGCTGTCGCGCGCGAGATAGCGGATGATGGCATTCGATTGCGCCAGCGTGCGACCGTCGTCGAAAGCAACGGTGGGCACCTGGCCGGCACCGTTCATCTCGAGGAATTGCGCCGTACGGCTCTCGCCCTTGCGGGTGTCGATCTCGATCCACTGGTAGGGCACCGCGAGCTTGTCGCAGACCCACTTCACCTTCAAACAATTGCCGGAATTGCTATCGCCGTAGATCCGCATCGCTGCCCCCCGCGTTCAGCGACAGAGCATCAGGACGGAGGCGGCCTGTCAATCGGCCCGCGCGGGCGCGTCAGAATTTGTAGCCGAGACCGGCGCGGACGGTGTTGATGCTGGTGTCGACCGCCGAGCTGAAGCGGATATATTCGTACTCACCGCGGAAGAACAGGCCGCCGACCAGATTGACGTCGACACCAAGACCGGCGCTGTAGCCGTAGATCAAATGGTTATGCTGGGCCTCCGTCGAGCTCAGCAGCGCGAGTGGAGTATAGGTGCCGAGCTGGGTCGCGCTGATGCGGTCCTGCGCACTGACCGTGCGGATGATGTCGGCATTTCCGAGTGCGAGACCCGCAAACATGTAGGGCAGAAAGCATCCCCAGGCGTAAGCTGCGCGGCCGCGAAATGTCGCCATGTCGCTGATGTTGATCGATGACGTGGAGGTCGCCGTCACGTCGTGAAAATTGTTGTCCGACAGAGCGAGGGCGCTCACGCGCCGCTCCGAGGCCGACGCCGATCCACCGAACTTGCCGTGCAAGTAGCTGATCTCGAGGCCGAGTACGACATCGTCCCACTGGGCATTGTAGCCGACGAAAGCGCCGTAGCCGCTGTTGCGTTGTGAAGCCTTGCCAAGTCCGAGGTTCCACTGCGATACGCCCATCTCATTTTCGACCAAGGTATCGGCCAGCAACGCCGCCATCATATTGCTGGTCGAGCCTCTGAAGTTCTCGTCCGACGAGCCATAGCCGCCCTGGGCGCCGATATAGCTTCCCTGCCAGTTGACGTTGGACTTGCTCAAGCCGTCGGTGAAGCTGCCGCGCAGGATGGGAAGATCGGAGAGATCGGCCGCGTGCCCCGCAGAGACCGTCCCCAACATCGCCGCCGCCAACAATAGCCTACGCATCGAACGCTCCATCGAACTCGAACTTTCGCTCGTGATCATGGCCCGTTAACCTTAACCAATGGTTGCGTCGGAGCCCTTCGTCGCCGGTCGCCATGAAAAATACGCAAAGCAAAACGGCGCGGGATGATCCCGCGCCGTTAAGAAGTCCTAACCGATCAGGCGGACGATCAGCCCTTGGTGACGAGCGGCGGCGGCATGTAGGCCGGCGGGCTGCTGAGGTCCCAACGCACGCCGAGCTTCACGTCATGCGAAGTGATGTCCTTGACCTTGATCGTCGACGCGCCAGAGATGCTATTGTCATAGGCGCGGAAGTTGCCGGGGTTCGCGTCGCCGAGATCCATGTAGCTATAGGCGAGTTCGACGGTTAGGCCAGGGCTGACCTTGTAGGCAAGACCGGCATGAGCCGCCCAGGCAAGATTCCACTTACCGTTGTCGGCGAAGTAGGTCACGCTGTTGGAGAGACCGCCAGCATTGATGCGGGTGCCGTCGTCACGGAAGCCGCTCAGCTTGTTGTACGAGCCGCCGACACCGGCGCCGATGAACGGGGTGATGCACCACCAGGTGCCGAGATCGACGTAGGCGTTGGCCATGACGACCCACTCGGACTTGCTGCCGGAGTAGTTGTTGGCTTCGAAATCGGCGGCTCCGAGCGTGACGTTGTCCGAGCCATGCAGATTGGCCTTGCCGCGATACTGGCCGATCAAATCGGTGCGGAACCAGTTGTTGAACTTATAACCGACGCCGAGGCCGAACAGCGGCGACGAATCGAAGCCGAGACCGACGGTCTGGGTCGGGAACGCCTGCGCGGTCGCGCTGTCGATGCGTTTGGCGCTCTGATTGGTCATGCCGACGTCGCCGCGCAGATACCAGCCACCGAAATCGGCGGGCGGCGCCGGGGGCGCGTACATCGGAGGGGGCGCCGCGATCGGCATGTCGGCGGCGAACGCCATCGAGGAGATCAGGGTTGCCGCACCCGCGGCAAGGAGAGACTTAACGCTACGCATTGGCTTCGTCCTTTTGGCCGGTGAGGCAATACGGCGCCTCACGTTCTGGAAACTCACGGTCGGGACGATGCCAGCAAATGTTTAAGCGCCACTTAACCCTAATTTTTAAGGTTGATTTTTTCTCAACTCACACGCGCGTGCGGCGCGAGCGTTGCAAAAATGCAGCGCCAAATGCGACCTCTTCGCCGCATTTCCTAACGATGTATGAAGCCGCGTTGCAGCAAGACAGGATATATTAACGCGCGTGCCGCGGCAGCTTGGGTAGGAACACCGCGAGCAGGCCGATCGCCGGCAGGTAGGCGCAGACCTGGTAGACGAACGCGATCGAGGTGTGATCGGCGAGCTTGCCGAGCACGGCGGCGCCAAGGCCGCCGATGCCGAACGCGACACCGAAGAACACGCCGGAGATCATGCCGAAACGATGCGGCACCAGCTCCTGCGCGAACACGATGATCGACGACGTCGTCGAGGAGATGATCAGGCCGATGATCACGGACAGCACCGCACTCGCGTAGAGCCCGGCATAGGGTAGCGCCAGTGTGAACGGCAGCGCCCCCAGGATCGAGATCCAGATCACGATCCTGCGGCCGAAGCGATCGCCCAAGGGTCCACCGAGAAAAGCGCCGACCGCGTTCGCCGCGAGGAAAATGAAGAGATACATCTGCGCAGCTTGCGTCGACACGCCAAAGCGGTCGATCAGATAGAAGATGTAGTAGCTCGACAGGCTCGAGACGTAGAGCTGTTTCGAGAACAACAGCGCGACCAGCACGAGGAGCGCAACGACGACTCGACGCGAGCCCGGCGCGTCGGGATGGGCTTGAGCGACCGCGGTCTTCTTCGCCCTGATCTGCGGTTCGTACCAGCGGCCGATGCGCCAGAGGATGAGGATCGCGAGGAAGGCGATCGAGGAGAACCAGGCGATACTGCCCTGCCCGAACGGCACGACGATGAGCGCGGCGAGCACCGGTCCCATCGAGGTGCCGAAACTGCCGCCGAGCTGGAACACCGATTGCGCAAAACCATAGCGGCCGCCGGAGGCGAGCCGCGCAATGCGCGCCGACTCCGGATGAAACACCGCCGAGCCGAGGCCGACCAGCGCGGCGGCGACGAGGATGACCAGATATTGGTGGGCGGCACTGAGCAGCAACAGACCGAAGAAGGTCGAGGCCATGCCGATCGACAGCGAATAGGGCTGCGCCTTCTTGTCGGTGTAGTGGCCGACCACCGGCTGGAGCAGCGAGGCCGTGAACTGGAAGGCCAGCGTGATCATGCCGATCTGCGCGAAGTCGAGCGCGTAGGTGTCCTTCAGGATCGGATACACCGAGGCGATCAGCGATTGCATGGTGTCGTTGAGGAAGTGGGAGAAGCTGATGCCGGCCAGCACGACATAGGCCGGCCCTGCCGCTGACTTCGCCGCCGGCGTCACGTCGCTGACGATGACGGGCTCGGTCAGCGTTTCCTCTGAGACGACGACAGGCTTGTTCAATGGATCGATCCAGGCGCGGCACATTGCCGCGACCTGCTAGTTACGCTGCGCGCGGCGACCGATCCACCGCCAATCGTCGATGGCTGGGATGCGTCCGGGCTACGATCGTGCTTCGCGATGCGTCTTAAGCCGCGGCCTGCCCGAGCGCGGTGACGATGGTATCGACGACGTCCTCGACCAGGATGCGATCCTCGCCCTCGCCCATGACGCGGATCACCGGCTCGGTGCCGGAGGAGCGGATCAGCAGACGGCCGTGGCCGTTGAGCCGCTGCTCGCCGTCGGAGATCGCCGATTTGACGTCGGAATTGTCGAGCGGCTTGCCGCCCTTGTGACGGACGTTCTTCAGGATCTGCGGCAGCGGATCGAAGCGGTGGCAGACTTCCGATACGGGCCGGCGCAGCTTCTGCACCACGGCAAGCACCTGCAATGCGGCCACGAAGCCGTCGCCGGTGGTAGCGTAGTCGGACAGGATGATGTGGCCGGACTGCTCGCCGCCGAGATTGTAGCCGCCGTTCAGCATCTGCTCGAGCACGTAGCGATCGCCGACCGGCGTGCGCACGAGATCGAGCCCCTGCGCATTGAGGAAGCGCTCGAGGCCGAGGTTCGACATCACGGTGGCGACGATGCCCGATCGCGACAGCCGACCGTCTTCCTTCCAGCTCTGCGCGATCACCGCGAGCAGCTGGTCGCCGTCGACGATGTGGCCGCGCTCGTCGACCAGAATGACGCGGTCGGCGTCACCGTCGAGCGCGATGCCGATGTCGGCACGCATCTCGCGGACCTTCTTCGACAGCGCTTCCGGCGAGGTGGAGCCGCATTCCTTGTTGATGTTGAAGCCGTCGGGCTCGACCCCGATCGGGATCACGTCGGCGCCCAGCTCCCACAGCGCTTCCGGCACCACCTTGTAGGCGGCGCCATTGGCGCAATCGACCACGACGCGCAGGCCGTCGAGCGACAGATCGCGCGGCAGCGTTCGCTTGGCGAATTCGATGTAGCGGTCATGCACGCCGTCGATGCGGCGGGCGCGGCCGAGGCTGGCGCTCTGGGCGAGACGCTTGTCGATGGGCTCGTCGAGCAGCTGCTCGATCTGCTTCTCGACGTCGTCGGAGAGCTTGAAGCCCTGTGGCCCGAACAGCTTGATGCCGTTGTCCTCGAACAGATTGTGCGAGGCGGAGATCATCACGCCGAGATCGGCGCGCATCGACTTGGTCAGCATCGCGACCGCCGGCGTCGGCATCGGGCCGACCAGCAGCACGTCCATGCCGACCGAGGTGAAGCCCGCCACCATCGCGTATTCGATCATGTAGCCGGACAGGCGGGTGTCCTTGCCGATCACGACCCTGTGGCGGTGGTCACCGCGCTGAAACGCGAGGCCTGCGGCCTGGCCGACCTTGAGCGCGAGCTCCGGCGTGATCAGTCCGTTAGCGCGGCCCCGAATCCCGTCCGTCCCGAAATATTTGCGGCTCATATCGTCCCCCACGCAACAACCAGGGATCCCCAATACAACCTCCGGGTGCCCTGGCGGGACCCGCATCCCTGATTTGCTGAGGTGTTATAAAGCCATCGCAGCTAACTTGGCTTCAAAAAATATGATAAATCATTACGGAACCCGGCGCGCCCCAGCGCCGATAACGTCTTGTTAACATTATATTTCCAGCGGGAACGCCGGAACGGGGCGGAACCCGCCTAGTCCGAGCGCTTCACATGGCCGTCCTCGCGGCTCGGCGCTGGCTGGGTGACATTGACGGGATCGGAGCCCGGAAAGGTCTCTTCCAGACCTTCCTCCAGCGCCTCCTCGAGATCATGCTTCTCCTTGATCTGTTCCGGCGTCGGTCCGGTGTGCGGCCTGGTCATGGCGCCCTCCTCTTCAAAACGATTTGCAAACGATTTGGCTGTGCATCCAACCATGCTAGATGACCCCTCGATCTTCCGATGCAAGCCTCTTCCGCTACAAGACTTCCGATGCAGACTCTTCCGATACAAGCCGGGCCGGGGAAACGTTCATGAAGCACATCACCTGTATCGACGATCTTCGCACACTGCATCAGCGCCGCGTGCCGAAGGCGTTTTTCGATTATTGCGACCGCGGCTCCTACGCCGAGGAAACGCTGCGCGCCAACCGCGATGACATGCAGGCAATCAAGTTCCGCCAGCGCATCCTGGTCGACGTCTCCAAGCGCGACACTTCGACCACGATCCTCGGCGAGCCCTCGACCATGCCGCTGATCCTCGCGCCGGTGGGCCTGCTCGGCATGCAGCATGGCGATGGCGAGATCCATGCCTGCCGCGCCGCGCAGGCCGCCGGTATCCCGTTCACGCAGTCGACGATGTCGATCTGCTCGATCGAGGACATCGCAGCCAATGTCGAGAAGCCGTTCTGGTTCCAGCTCTACGTGATGAAGGACCGCGGCTTCATCAAGGAATTGATCCAGCGCGCGATCGCGGCGAACTGCTCCGCGCTGGTGCTGACCGTTGACCTGCAAGTGATCGGCCAGCGCCACGCCGACATCAAGAACGGCATGACGGTTCCGCCGGAATGGTCGCTCTCGAAGCTGCTGGATTTCGCCAGCAAGCCCACCTGGGTCTCCGGCGTGCTGCAAGGCAAGCGTCGCACCTTCGGTAACATCGCCGGCCATGTGAAGAACACCGGGGACCTCAATCGCCTCGCGGAGTGGACGGCATCGCAGTTCGATACGTCCCTGAACTGGAAGGACGTCGAGTGGGTCCGCAGCATCTGGCCGGGCAAGCTGATCATCAAGGGCATTCTGGACGTCGAGGACGCCGAGGAAGCCGCCAAGACCGGCGCGCAGGCTCTCGTCGTCTCGAACCATGGCGGCCGTCAGCTCGACGGCGCGCCGTCATCGATCGAGGTGCTGCCCGAGATCGCCGAGGCGGTCGGTGACAGGATGGAGATCATGTTCGACGGCGGCATCCGCTCCGGCCAGGACGTGATGCGCGCGCTCGCGCTCGGTGCAAAGTCCTGCATGATCGGCCGCGCCTACGCCTACGGCCTTGGCGCCGGCGGCCAGGCCGGCGTCGCCAAGGCGATCGACATCATCCAGAAGGAGCTGCTCACAACCATGGGCCTGTGCGGCGTCAACAGGATTGACGAGATCGACGAACATATCATCGCGATGTGACCGTCGTAGTGTGGCGAAAAACAGCCGCTTCTAACTCAGCCGTCGTCCCGGCAGGCCGGGACCCATAGCCACAGCGAGTAATTTGGCGAAGATCGGTAGTTATTCAGCCTTCGCGCGGTACTGAGACCTGCGCCCAACGATAGATCACGCGGTATGGGTCCCGGCCTTCGCCGGGACGACACTGAAGATGTCGCCGCAGCAGCACACCTCACATCGGCGGCGTCACCCCATCGCGGCCGACATTGACGCGGTTAGCTTCCAGCGAACCATCGTCCTTCTTCACCGCACCGAAAATGATCAGCTTGGCGCCCGGCTTGAGCTCGGATTTGTCGCTGGCGACGAAGGTGACGATCGGCGTGTCCGGCGGCACCACGACTTTCTTCTCGCCGTCCTTGTACTTGACCGTGATGTTCTGGCCGTCGGTGCCCTTCACCGTCTGCGCCACGGTGGCGTTGGTCATGGTCGAATTGGCGCGCGCGTCCCAGGGACGAAAACCTTCGGCCGCGCCGCGCTGGTTCTCAGGGAAGATGTGCACCGCGATTGCCTTCTGGGTGCCGTCGGGCTCCGGCAGGCCGGTAACGCCGATATAGGAACCGTCCTTGATCTCCGACAACGACGTCTTCACCACCGCAAAGACGGCGACGTTGTCGGTCATGCGCACCTTCACGTCGCTGCCTTCGCGGGTCTTGATGCCGAGCGTGTTGCCGTCGACGCTCTCGATGGCCGCGGATGCGCACCGTCGGCGTCTGCTGCGCCAGGGCGGATGACGTGACGATGCAGGCGGCGAATGCGGCCACGCCAACGATATCCAGGTTCTCTTCGTCATGTTGTTATCCTCTATTACATCGGCGGCGTCAGGCCGTCGCGGCCGATGCTGACGCGGTTGGTTTCGAACGAGCCGTCCGGCAGCTGCTTCATGAAGGCGATGACCTTGGCGCCGGCCTTCAGATCGGATTTGTCGCCGGGCACGAAGGTCACGACCGGCGTATTGTCGGCGACGAACACCTTCTTCTCGCCGTCCTTGTACTTGACCAGCAGCGTATGGCCGTCATTGCCGACCACGCTCTCCGACACGGTCGCATTGGTCATGCTGGAGTTGGGCTTGAGGTCGTAGGGTCGCGAGCCCTCGCCGGTGCCGCGCATGCTCTCCGGAAACACGTGGACCTCGACCGCGTTCGCGCCGCCGTCCGGTCCGGGCACGGTGGTGGCGCCGACGAAGGAGCCGGGCTTGATGTCGGCAAGTGAAATCCTGGTAATGCCTGACACGTTCACGTCGGAGGCGATGTGCAGCTTGACGTCCTCGCCGCCGCGCGCCTTGACCTGCATCGTGTCACCATTGACGCTTTCGATCGTGCCGCGCACGCTCGTCGGCACCGGCGCCCTTTGCGCAAGTGCCGAGAGGGTCGAGACGGCCACCATCGCGACGGCGATGAGCGGACGTGTGAAAGTTGCACGTTGAACAGACATGATGGTCTCCGATTGTCCCTATCGCCCTTACGGACATAGAACTCCGGAGGTTACGCGCTATTCTTTCAAGTCTTTGTGAGATCAGCCTCGACCAGCGCACGCAGCTCGGCCGTGACCTGCGGTCGCCGGCCGAACCACAGCTCGAAGCCACGGACCGCCTGATGCAGCAGCATGCCGAGCCCGTCGGCGGTCTTCAGTCCACGCGCCTTTGCGGCCGCCAGCAACGGCGTCACCAGCGGGACATAGACGAGATCGGCGACGACGGCGCCATCCGGCAGGCGCGCCACTTCAAGGTCGAGTGAAGGCTGATCGTGCATGCCGAGCGAGGTCGTGTTCACGAGAAGTTTTGCACGCGGCAGGATGTCGTCGATCCCCTCCCACGCAACAGGATGCACCTTCGGCCCGAACTGCCTCGCAAGCATCTCGGCCCGGGCGATGGTGCGATTGGCGAGATGCACGCGCTTGATGCCGCGTTCGAGCAGCCCGAACACGATGGCCCGCGCGGAGCCGCCGGCGCCCAGCACCAGCGCCTCGCTGGCTGCGTCCCAGCCGGGCGCGCTGGCATCGAGATTGCCGATAAAGCCCTCGACGTCGGTGTTGGTCGAGCGCAGCTCGCCATCCGCAAACCACAGCGTGTTGGCCGCACCGATCGCCTGCGCGCGGGCATCGGGCGTCGAGAGCTCAAGCACGCCCTCCTTGTGCGGGATGGTGACGTTGGCGCCGACGAAGCCGCGCAGCGACAGCCGCAGCACGAAATCGCGCAAATTATCGGGTGGAACCGCCTCGATGACATAGCCGCCCTCGATCTCGAGCGTGCGCAGCCAGTAACGATGGATCAGCGGCGAGCGCGAATGCGCGGCCGGCCATCCGATCAGACAGGCTGCGGGAGCCTTGGTCACGGTCGTCCTCCCCTGGGTCGTTTCGGAGGCGATCCATTTCGCGTCCCGCAGGCCCTGTCAAGCGCGCGGGCCGTCTCGGGAGAGGCTCGACGTCAGGTCGTGCCTGTCTCACCAGCTGCGGGGTGCGCCGCGCCGCCCTTGATGTCGGCCACCGCACGCGCGATGGTCTCGCGATAGCGCGCGCGTGGCGGCGTGACGCCATGGGTGAGCAGCGCGCGGCGAACCGTTGGCGATGCCCCCGTGATGAACAGCCGGATGCCCTGGCGGTGGGCCTTGGCGGCGACGCGGCCGAGCACGTTGGCCGCGGTCGAATCCAGAAACGGCACCGCCGCGAAATCGACCACAAAACCCTTGCGCTTGTCGGCGATGCCGTCGAGCACGCTGCCGATCGCCGAGGCCGCGCCGAAGAAGAACGCGCCGGTGATGCGATAGACCAGCACGTCGCGATCGACCGCGAGCGCGGGGTCGTAAGGCACGCGCTCGCCATTTTCGTCGTCGGGACGATCGGCGGCCACCATCGGCGAACGTTCCTCGATGCCGGTCATTTCCGCCATGCGATGGATGAACAGGACCGCGCCAAGGGCGAAGCCGACCAAAATGCCTTCGGTCAGATCGCGGAAGATGGTGAGCAGGAAAGTTGCGAGCAGCACGACGGCATCGCCCCATGACGAGCGCAGGAGCGTCGCGAATTCGTGCTTCTCCGCCATGGTCCAGGCCACCACGACGAGCACGGCAGCGAGCGCGGCCAGCGGGATGTAGCTGGCGAGCGGCGCTGCGATCAGCATGAACAGCAGCAGGAAGACCGAATGCAGCATACCCGCGAGCGGCCCCCGCGCGCCGGCGCGGATGTTGGTCGCGGTACGCGCGATCAGCCCCGTGACGCAGATGCCGCCGAACAGCGCCGAGCCGACATTGGCGGCGCCTTGCGCCACCAGCTCGCAATTGGAGCGGTGACGGCGTCCGGTCATGCCGTCGGCCACCACCGCCGACAACAGCGATTCGATGGCGGCGAGCAGCGCGAAGGAGATCGCATCCGGCAGCACGGCGGTCGCCTTCGCGAGCGAGAACGCAGGCAAGGCCGGCGAGGGCAGTTCGCGCGGAATGCCGCCGAAGCGCGATCCGACGGTCTCGACCGGCAGCGACAGCACGGCACATGCGACCGCCGCGAACACGACCGCGATCAGGATGCCCGGCCAGGACGGGAGCCAGCGTCGCAGGCCGGCGATGATGGCAATGCTCACGATCGCGACCGCGAGGGCCGACGGATTGACGGTGTGCAGGCCTCCCGCAAGCGCGACGAGTTTCGGAACGAATTCGCTCGGCTCCTTCGCGACCAGCGTGATCCCGCCGAGATCGCGCAGCTGGCTCGCGAAGATGATGACGGCGATGCCAGCCGTGAAGCCGACCGTCACCGGATACGGAATGAACTTGATATAGGTGCCGATCCGCAGGAAGCCCGCAGCGATCAGGAACAGGCCCGCCATCAGCGTGGCCAGGATCACGCCGTCGACCCCGTGACGGTCGGCGGTCGCCGCAACCAGCACAATGAAGGCGCCGGCGGGACCGCCGATCTGGAAACGACTGCCGCCGAGCAGTGACGCAATGAAGCCGCCGACAACAGCGGTGTAGAGTCCGCGGTCCGGCGTCACGCCCGAGGCGATCGCGATCGCCATCGACAGCGGCAACGCGACGATCGCGACCGTGAGGCCCGCGAACACATCGGCGCGGAAATCCGACCAGCCGTAGCCCTCGCGCCATACGGTGACGAGCTTTGGCAGATAGAGTTCGGTAAAGGTCGGCCGACGAAGCTGGTGCAGCTTGCCTGCGTGTTCGCCTGTGACGCTCATTTCAGCAAAATGCTCCGCTGCCCACAACGCTCCGATGCATCGTGCGGCCGCGTATCGGGGCGCGACGGTGCGTTAGTTAAGTCTGCTCCCGAGCATGATCATTGCGGGATCATGCTCCCACCCGCCGCGGCGGCCCCGGCTCCTTGAGCCGAACGCCACGTCCGCCGCCTTCGCTGCGCGCCTGCTCGCCGATCAGCTCGACGCCGGCCCGATCAAAGGCTTCGACCACCTTCATCAAGGTCTCGACCACGCCGCGGACGTTGCCAGTGCTCGCCTCCATCCGCTGAATGGTCGGCAGCGATACGCCTGCAAGCTCCGCCAAGGCCCTCTGGTCAATGCCGAGCAGCGCGCGCGCTGCCCGCATCTGGAACGACGTGATCACCTGGGCCTCACGTTTCAGCCTTTATAAGTGACATCTGAAGCATGTACAATGATGTAAAATACATCAACTAAGGCCGAACGCAAGGGGAAGTTCGCCGTGCAAGCCACCCCCTCCACCGTCATTGCGAGCGCAGCGACTTGTCCGCCGAAGCTTTAGCGAAGGCGGAAGCAATCCAGTCTTTCCGCGCAGGAATTCTGGATTGCTTCGTCGCTTCGCTCCTCGCAATGACGGTGGAGGGGGTGGCTGAGTCCAACCTTCGCCACGCCCGGGGTGACAGCCCCTCACCCCACCCTCTCCCCGTAAGAACGGGGAGAGGGAGTGAGACAATGATGCGTCCCTTACTTCGGCAGACCGATCACGCCGCGTGCTGATGCGCTGCGATGATCTGGTCGGCGGCGCGCCCCGTGACTTCGGCCATGTGGTCGAATTGGCGGGTGAAGCTGCCGGCGCCTGCCGTGGCCGAGCGCAGCTCGACGATCAATTCGCCGATCTCGGCTTCCGGCATCATGGCGCGGACGCAGTCCCATCCGCTCCAACCGTCGCGGGTGTCGAAGCCGAGGATCTGGCCGCGCCGCGCCGACAGGATCGCGTTGATCTTGGCGGTAGCGTCGGTCGGGCAGACGATCTCGACCACGTGGATCGGCTCCAGCAACACCGACTGGCATAGCGGCAGGCCTTCGTTGAGCCCGACCCGCGCCGCCGTGCGGAAGGCGAGGTCGGAGGAATCGACGCTATGATAGGAGCCGTCGGTCAGCGTCACCTGCAAGTCGGTGACCGGGAAACCGAGCGGACCGCGTGCGAGCCCGTCGACGACGCCCTCCTCCACCGCGCCGATGTAGTTGCGCGGCACCGCGCCACCGACCACCTTCTCGGCGAACTTGAAGCCCTCGCCGCGCGGCAGCGGCCTGATGTCGAGTACGACGTCGCCGAACTGGCCATGGCCGCCGGACTGCTTCTTGTGGCGGCCGCGCTGGACGATCGGCTTGCGGATGGTTTCCTGATAGCCGATCGCGGGTGGATGCGAGGCGACCTTGACGCCGAAACGATCGCGCAGCCGCTCGCTCGCGACGCGCAAGTGCATCTCGCCCTGCCCCCACAGCACGGTGTCGTGGGTCTGCGCGTTCATCACGAAGACGAGCGAGGGATCCTCCTCGTGCAGCCGCATCAGCGCCTGTCCGAGCTTGACGTCGTCCTTGCGGTCGGTGGCCGCAACCGAGATCGCGAGCACCGGCGGAGTGGGCTCGCCGGCGGCGAGCGCTGCTGGCTGGGTCTTGCCGTTCGAGACCGTGTCGCCGGTCTTGATCGGGTCGAGCTTGGCGAGCGCTATCGTGTCGCCGGCTTCCGCCGCGGCACGCTTGGTATCGTAGGCCCCGGTGACGGCGAGGATGCCGGAGATGCGGCTCGCCCCGCCGGAGGAGGATTGCAGGGTGGCACCGTCGTCGAGATGACCGGCGAGCATCCGCGTCAGCGACAGCTTACCGCCGTGCTGCGAATGCAGCGTCTTGAAAACGAAGCCGAGGGCGTCCCTGGTCTCGGGAACGCCGAGACGCTTTGCGGTCTCCGCGATACCGGGCGCCTCGTGGCGCAACGCTTTCATCAAACGCAGCACGCCGTTTTCGCGTGCGGCGGCGCCGAGCAGCACGGGGCAGATCAGCCCGTCACGCAATTCCCGCGCGAGATCATCGAACACGGCATCGCGCGGCGGCTGGATGTCCTCGAGCAGCTGCTCCATCAGCGCATCGTCGTGATCGGCGAGCTTCTCCAGCATCGAGAAGCGGGCCTCCTTCTCGCGATCGAGATCGCCGCCTTGGAGCGCGACCACTTCGGAGGCCTTGTGCTCGCGGTAAATGAACGCGCGCTCCAGCGCGAGATCGACGAAGCCCTCGATCAGCTCGTCCTTCCAGATCGGGATCTGGCGCAGCACCAGCGGCACGCGCGAGGCGGGCTGGAGCATCTCGAGCGTCTCGCGGATGCGCTTGTTGGCGCGGTCGATCTTGTTGAGGAACAGGAAGCGCGGGATCTTCAGCTCCTCCAGCTCGCGCAGAATGATCTGAAGCTGCGGCAGCTTCTTCTCGTCGGCTTCGCAGACCACGATTGCGGCGTCGACCGCAGGCAGCGCGGCGCGCATGTCGTGGGCAAATTCGACGGAACCGGGACAATCGAGAAAGGTGTAGCTGTCACCCATGAAACTCGTGGTGACGGCAGTCAGCCCGACGGTCATCTTGTGATGACGGGCCTCTGGCGTGGCGTCGCCGACGGAGGTTCCGGCGTCGACGCTGCCGGCGCGCGGGATTGCGCCCGTTCGCGCCAGGATGGCTTCGAGAAGTGTGGTTTTACCGCTTTGGAAAGGGCCCACCAGCGCGATGCACCGTGGACCTCGGGGACTTCTGACGTCCTGTCCCATTCGCCGCCTCCTTGGTGTGGAGCTCGGCCCATGATTGGGTCGGCAAACGCCGATGCTCTGCCCGTCCCCGAGATTTGGCAAGCATCAAACGTCGCTGCGGTGCGTCGTTGCCGGAATCGCGTCGGAGCGACGCGATTCGCACACGGGAGTTGTTAACGGCCCGGGCGGAGTTCCAGGCTCTCGAGGCCGGCGGCGACGTTGAGGCCGACCTGGCCCTGCACGCTGAGCGGCTGGAGCGCGATCGAATTGTTGGAGCCGCCGATCAGCACGTTGCCGCCGAGGCCGACGCCGACCGAGGCGCTGCCCTGCGCGCCGGCATAGGTGCCGGCGAGGTCGCCCGGTCCGAGCCGGTTCACCGGCGCGAACACGCCCCAGGCGAGTGCCGTTTCCTGGGTGATGCCAATGTCGAGGCCGACCTTGCGGATCGTCGCGACGTAACGGTCGTCCGGCAAACCATCGACGCGCAGCACGCAGCCGAGATGGGTCACCGATCCCACGATGAAGCCCACGCTGGCGCCGCCGCGGCATTCGAGCACGCCCACCTGCACCATCCGCGACTGCGCGCTGGCGCCCGCGACGGAGGCAACGAGGCTCGCAACGGCAAGCCCGGCGAGGAGGAGTGAACGGCGCATGAAGATCTCCGGCGATGAATGTGATGCGAGCATGGAGGCGCGGCACACGCCACGCGATGGTCTATGCCACAACAGTTCCGGTGGCGCCAGATCGCGCAGACTTGAAAGAAAAAGGGCCCGCGTTGCGCGGGCCCTTCGATGTCACATCAGGTCTGCGAGCTCAGCGCAGATTGCCGCAGAAGCGCTGGATTCGCTTGCAGGCGTCTTCGAGGTCCGAGGTCTTGGTCGCGTAGGAGATGCGGAATGCCGGGCCGAGGCCGAAGGCCGAACCCTGCACCACGGCGACGCCTTCGGTCTCCAGCAGTTCGGTGACGAATGTCTCGTCATTGTCGATCACCTTGCCGGACGGCGCGGTCTTGCCGATCGTGCCGGCGCAGGACGGATAGACGTAGAAGGCGCCTTCGGGACGCGGGCACTCGATGCCCTTGGCCTGGTTGAGCATGGAGACGACGAGGTCGCGGCGCTCCTTGAAGACCTTGTTGTTGGCGGGGATGAAGTCCTGCGGACCGTTCAGCGCCTCAACCGCGGCCCATTGCGCAATCGACGACGGGTTCGAGGTCGACTGCGACTGGATCGTCGACATCGCCTTGATCAGCTGCGCCGGCCCGCCGGCATAGCCGATGCGCCAACCGGTCATGCAATAGGCCTTCGACACGCCGTTCACGGTGAGCGTGCGGTCGTAGAGTTTCGGCTCGACCTGCGCGACCGTTGTGAATTGGAAGTCGTCATAGACGAGATGCTCGTACATGTCGTCGGTCATGACCCAGACGTGGGGATGCTTGACCAGCACGTCGGTGAGCGCCTTCAGCTCGGTCCTGGTGTAGGCGGCTCCCGTCGGGTTCGACGGCGAGCACAGGATCACCCATTTGGTCTTCGGCGTGATCGCGCGCTCGAGCGCTTCGGCCTGGAGCTTGAAACCGGTCGCGGCGGTGCAGACCACCGGCACCGGCTCGCCGCCGGCGAGCGCCACCATCTCGGGATAGCTGACCCAGTACGGCGCGGGGATGATCACCTCGTCGCCCGGATTGATGGTCGCCATCAGCGCGTTGTAGAGCACCTGCTTGCCGCCGGTGCCGACGATGATCTGGTTCGCCTTGTAGACGACGCCGTTCTCGCGCTGAAACTTGGCGATGATGGCGTCCTTCAACTCGGGAATGCCGTCGACCGCGGTGTACTTGGTCTTGCCCGCTTCGATGGCGTGGATCGCGGCCAGCTTGATGTTGGCGGGCGTGTCGAAGTCGGGCTCGCCGGCACCTAGGCCGATGACGTTGCGGCCCGCCGCTTTCAGCGCACGTGCTTTATCCGTGACCGCGATGGTCGCGGACGGCTTCACACGGTCGAGCGCAGCGGCAAGGAAGGACATCGTCATCTCCTGACAAGCGTCGTGACCATGGGTCGTCACGACTCTGATTGTGGGAATGGAGCCACCCTAAAACGTGTGCCGCTGCGCCGCAAGAAACTTCGGCCCGATCTCGCAAAAGTTTACGTGTCTGACGCGCATCAAGCCGCGATTTCTCGCAATATTCCGCAACTTTGCGCGGCAAATCCCACATATCCGACAAGGCGTGTCCTCGGAGCAATTTTGGCGCCTTCGAGGGCCATGAAACGAGAACGTCGTCATGCCCGGGCCTGTCCCGCCTGCGCGGCCGAAGCCGCTTCGGCGAGGCGAAGGCCCGGGCATCCACGTTCTTCGTGGCGTATGCAGCGCGTAGATGGCCGGGACAAGCCCGGCCATGACGATGCGGAAGCTTCAGTGCCAAAACGCGGCCGCCGTTTCTCGCACACGATCGCGTCGAGCAACGCACTTGCGCGTTGACGCAAGCGTGAACTGAGTTGGATGGTCGCACGGAAATGATCTTCCGCCGCATTGCAATGCGGTAGGGTTTTCGAGTTTTTCTATTGGCCGGGTCTTGCGGCGGATTCGCATCGGCATCATTGTTTAGCCGCGTTGCGGGGCAACAAGCGCCGCGCCCTCCCGTCTTCCGGAATCATCCTCAGAATGTACAAGCTCTATTCGATGCAGCGCTCGGGCAACAGCTACAAGGTCCGCCTTGCGTTGGCGCTGCTGAACTTGCCTTATGAAGCGGTCGAGGTGGACATTCTGCGCGGCGAGAGCCGCACCCCGGACTTCCTCGCCAAGAACCCGTCCGGTCAGGTGCCGCTACTCGAGGTCGGCGACGATCGCTATCTTGCCGAGTCCAACGCCATCCTCTGGTATGTCGCCGTCGGCACGCCGCTCGCACCGGAGAACCGCATCGATCGCGCCGACGCGCTGCAGTGGATGTTCTTCGAGCAGCACGCGCTGGAGCCGAACATCGGCGCGGCCTATTTCTGGCTGTCGCTGGTGAGGGGCGGCCGCGACCTCCAGACTCATTCGCTGGAAGACTGGATGGAGCGCGGCTATGGCGCGCTCCAGGTGATGGAGAATCACCTCAAGACCAACGCCTATTTCGCCGCCCGCCAGCTCACGGTCGCCGACATCGCGCTGTACGGCTACACCCACCTCGCCGACCGCTGCGACTTCGACCTCTCGACCTTCCCGGCGATCCGGGACTGGCTCAAGCGCGTGGAAGCGGCCCCCGGCTTCGTCGCAATGGACTGGCGGCCGGCCGACATCGAGGACCCCGCCAGCATCGCCGCGGGCGCTTGACGGCGCGTAGTGCTCTGCGAATAGCGGGCACAAGGGCCATCATTGCCGCAATCTCGCCGTTTTCGCTCGATTGGCCGCCGCAATATTGCCGATTGGAACAGTGAAATTGTTCGATGTCGCGGGTGATTCGCTCGCGCGTTGAAGGATTTAGACCATGATTCGGGCGTCCGGCACGGCAGGCTTTCAGGGCCCACCCGCTACCGTTTCGTCTTCCCGGCTGACCAACGCGGTCGCGGCCTCGCTCGCCGTGGCCGCGCTCTCGCTGTGCTTGATCGTCACCCTGACGGTGCTGTCGACCAAGGCGACCATGGCGATGGGCCTGCCGGTCTGATTCCCGCTTCATCCTGGACCCGCCTTCAAGGCGCCGCGTGGCCCGCGCCGACCGGCATCGCGACAGGACGTCGATGAAATCACCTGTGGTAGTCGTTGCAATCACCCTGACCGCGGCCATCCTCGTCGCGGCATCGCTGTTGATCTTCGTCGGCACGCGCAAGGGCCAGGGGACGTCGACGCTGAATGCGCCCGCGCTGCAACAGCGTCTCAAGCACGCGCATTTGGTCTAAAATCATCCGAAAGCTTTGCGCGTGAACCAAAGCGCACCTTAAGCACACCGCGCGAAACCGCATCGCAATGGCGCAATGTTCGGTCAGTGTTGCCGCCTTACCTCGTCCAGGGAGGAGCGAGACAGGCCCATGCGGTTGGGATGGCGTGCGATCTCCGGTCCGGCGCTGACGGCAGCGGCTTTGCTGCTGACGATGTTTTTCGATCGCTTCGTCCCCGTTCCCTCGCCCGCGCCGCTGCTCGTCTGTATCGTGGCGCTCGCTGGCGCGCTCTCTGGTCCCGCTTCCGCCGTTGCCAGCGTAGCCATCGCCGTCATTGGCGCGGCACTGCTGCTCCTCAGCCGGCACGGCGTTTCAGGTCTTACCACGGCGGATATGATCCAGCTCGGCTTCCTGGCCGCGACGGCCGCGGGCACCGCAGGAATCACCGGCCTGATGCGCCAGCGGCTGCTCGGCACGTTTGCCGCCGAGCGTCGGAGCCACGCCACCGCCGCACGGCTGTCGGCCGCGCTCGACCAGGTCGATATCGGCATCGTGCTGCTCGATGCCGAGACGCGCGCCGAATTCATCAACCGGGCGTTCCGCGATTATTTTGCGGTGCCGGACGACATCGCCGACGGCAAGCCGCCGTTCATCGCGCTGATGTATCATGGCCGCGACACCGGCGCGTTCGAACTGCCCGAGGACGAGCTTGGCACCTTCATCGCACAGCGCATGGAGATGGTGCGGATCGGCGATGCCACGCCGATCAACATCGCCTTACGCAATGGCGAGGTATTGCGCTTCGTCTGTGCCACGCTGCCCGATGGCGGGCGCATGCTGAGCTACACGCCCGTGACCGACCTCGTGCGCCACACCGATGCGCCGTCCCGCGCCGACTACTACCGCTCGCTGCGCGACCCCGCGGGTCGCAAGCTGATCCGGTATCTGCGCGTCGCGGAGTGATGCGCGATTGATCAGCACGTCCATCATCACGTATGAAGGACGCCTCATCGCTCGCGGGAATTTCATATGTCGCTCAGCATTCGCTCCGTCACGAGGCAGGACTACGAACAATGGCTGCCGTTGTGGGACGGCTACAACGCCTTCTACGGCCGCTCCGGCCCGACCGCGCTCTCGCCCGAAATCACGCGTGTGACATGGCAGCGCTTTTTCGATGCCTATGAGCCGGTGCACGGATTGGTCGCCGAGAGTGACGGCCGCCTGCTCGGGATGACGAATTATCTCTTCCACCGCAGCACCACCGCGATCGAGCCGTCCTGCTATCTGCAGGACCTGTTCACGACCGAGGCGGCACGCGGCAAGGGCGTCGGCTCGGCGCTGATCCACGGCGTCTACGAGCGCGCGAAGCTCGCGGGCTCCCCGCGCGTCTATTGGCAGACGCACGAGACCAACGTCACGGCGCAGCGCCTGTACGACAAGGTGGCCGAGCGTTCCGGGTTCATCGTCTATCGCAAGATCTTCTGATCCTCGCGATCGGGAGGCCTGTGGATAACTCTGCCTGTCACCCGCGCGTAACATAGCGGGACTAGGCTGCAGCTGCGTCTGGTCAGCCCCCCGTCACCGATCAAGCGCCCCAAAGCGGTCCCCGTCAGTCGCCGCGTCTGACAGGGGCCGCATTTTTTTGTCGGCAATTCCTTGTCGGCAGCTCCTTGTCAGCATGGCAGCAGCGCGGCGCGCCGCTTGCTGCGGCGGCGCACCGCCGTCACAATACGCCCCTGCCATCTCCGACAGGGACCTCCCATGGAAATTCGTAATCTCGGCGCCTCCGGCCTGCGCGTGTCTGCGGTCGGCCTCGGCTGCAACAATTTCGGCCAGCGCACGGATTTGGAGACCTCGCGCAAGGTAATCCATCGCGCGCTCGACCTCGGCGTCACGCTGTTCGACACCGCCGACATCTATGCCGGCATGGGCGGTTCGGAATCGGTGCTGGGCACCGTGCTGGGCGACCGCCGCAAGGACATCGTGCTCGCCACCAAGTTTTCCAAGCCGATGGCGACCGACGGAACCAAACAGGGCGCTTCGCGCCGCTACATCATGAACGCAGTCGAGGCGAGCCTGACGCGGCTCAAGACGGACTACATCGATCTCTATCAGCAGCACGATTACGACCCGCTGACGCCGATGGAGGAGACGCTGCGCGCGCTCGACGATCTCGTCCGTCAGGGCAAGGTGCGCTACATCGGCAATTCCAATTTCCCGGCCTGGCGCGTGGCGGAGGCCGAATTCACGGCGCGTGCGATGAATGTCAGCCGCTTCGTCTCCTGCCAGGACGAATACAGCCTGCTGGTGCGCGACATCGAAAAGGACCTGCTGCCGGCCGCACAGGAGTACAAGCTCGGCCTCCTGCCGTTCTTCCCGCTCGCAAGCGGGCTCCTCACCGGCAAGTACCAGCGCGGCGCGGCCGCCCCGAGCGATACGCGCTTCGGCAAGGTACCGGCGTTACGCGACCGCTACGTCACCCCGCGAAACGAGGACATCGTCGACAAGCTCGCGGCATTCACGAAAGCCCGCGGGCACAGCATGCTTGAGCTCGCCTTTTCCTGGCTCGCCGCGCGCCCGCAAGTATCGAGCGTGATCGCCGGCGCCACCCGCGTCGAGCAGGTCGAGGAGAACGTGAAGGCGATTGCGTGGAAGCTCGGAGCGGATGATCTCGCCGAGATCGACAAGATCACGCTGGGCTGATCTTTTGGGGCGTGGCGCGCTACTTGGCGCCGCGCCCCACCGTCTGCATCACCTCGAAGCCCTCGAACTGGGGATGGCCGAGATAGGTCGGCTTGGTGTCGCCGGCCCGCGCATGCGCGGCACGAAAAGCATCCGATTTGGTCCAGGCCTCGAACGCGGCGCGGTTGGCCCAGATCGTGTGCGAGGCGTACAGCGTGTGGTCCTCGAGCTCGGGGCCGCGCAGCAGATGAAACTCGACGAAGCCCGGCACCTTGTCCAAATGGGTGTCGCGCGAAAGCCAGACCTGCTCGAAGGCGGCCTCGGAGCCCTTGGCGACGCGAAAGCGGTTCATGGCGATGTACATGGGGATGATCTCCTGATGTTCGGCCGATCATGTCGTCATTCCGGGACGCGCCGCAAGGCGCGGGCCCCGGAATCGCAGGTTAAGTAACCAGCCCCTTCATCGGCCTTGCGCCCGCGCTATCCGGAAACACTGTCTCGGCCAGTATGCGATCCGACAGGCCGAACTGGCCCTGCAGCACGCCCTTGATCACGGAGCGCAGATCGGTGGTGGGCTTGAGATCGCGGGCCTCGAAGAGGTTGACGGGCTTGAGGCCGGGCCAGTCGGCGATGACGCGGCCGCCCTTCACCGCGCCGCCGGCGAGCAGCGCGATTGTTCCCGTGCCGTGATCGGTGCCGTCGGTGCCGTTGATGCGGGCGGTGCGGCCGAACTCGGTGGCGACCACCACGACGGTGTCGCGCCAGCGTTCGCCGAGGCCGCTTTCGAATTCGGCGAGCGCGCCGTCGAGCCCGCCGAGCAGGAAGGCGAGACGGCCGACCGGCCCGCCTTCATTGGCGTGCGTGTCCCAGCCGTCGAACGCGAGCGCCGCGATGCGCGGGCCGTCGTCGGAGGCCATCAGTTTTGCGGCGCCGCGCGCGACCTGCCGCATCTGCGCGACCGCATTGCCCGGCTTCGGCTTCATGTCGTCGCCGCCCGCGGCCTTCTCCAGCTGAAGGCCCTGCGACAGCACGGCTGCCAGCGCGGGATCGCGATGACGGTAGAGCTCGACCAGACGCATCGCCGTATCGTCATCGGCTTGCGGCAGCGCCACCGGGGCCCAGCCGACGGTCGGCGCATTGCCGCGCAGCACCAGCGGCGTGGTCGGGCCGACGGCAAGGGCACTCGACACCCGCTCGCCACGCGGCAGCGACTCCAGCGCGCGGTTGAGCCAGCCGGATTGCACGCGACCGGGGCCGGCATAGCCGCTTTCGAGCACGTCCTGGCCGTCGAAATGCGAACGGTCGCGATAAGGCGTCGCCACCGCGTGGATCACCGCGGCATGCTTGTCGCGATACATGCGTCCGAACTCAGGCATCGACGGATGCAGCGCAAAGAAAGCATCGAGCATGATGGCGGGATGGGCGCCGTCCGCCGTCAGCGCGATCGACCCGTGCAGGCCGGCATAATCGGGATCGCCGACCGGCGCGACGGTCGAGAGACCATCGAGCGCGCCGCGCAGGATCACCACGATCAGCCGGGGATCGCGACCGTCCGCCGCGCGTGCGAATTTCGGCAAATAAGCCCAGGCCGCGAAGGACGCGCCGCCGAGCAGGAGGCCGCGGCGCGAGGTGAGGAGCCGGTTCTCGACGCAGTCGATCATCGTCATCTCCTCTGCATTTCCGGCGACATCAACAGCAGCGCCAATGCTTGCTGCCGCGACTCCGCGCGCTCGATGGTGCGCCGTGTTTCGATCGAGGCCGCATCTGCTGCGGCAAATTCCAGCAGGTCGAGCGGGTCGATGTTGGGCCCGAGCCGCGCGCCCATTTGCGCGGCAATGTCGAGCCGGAGCTTGATGCCTTCGGGCGCAGCCCAGGCGGCGCTGGTATCGGCGAAACCGTTGGGGCCGGACGGTGACCACAACGGCTGGCCCAGCAGATTGAGATTGTTGAGATAGGCGCCGGGATCCTCCGGCACGCGCGCGAGCAGCCGGCCGCTCGCGACCAGGAAATCATAGGGGCTCCGCATCTTGGTCAGCGGCGCCTGCCACGCCTCGTCGGAATCAACCAGTGCCGTTGCGAGTGCCTTGAGATCGCCGTCGGTCTTGATGAAGACATCGCGCAATCGCGCCACCAGCGCCGGCGGCGGATCGTCGGCGACGAAATGTCGAACGAATTTGGTGGCGATGAAGTTCGCGGTCGAGGGATGGCGTGCGATGTCAGCGAGGGCGGCTTCGCCTTGCGCAAGGCCGGTCGGCTCGTAGGTCTTGCCGAGCAGCATTTGCGGCCCGGGCTGGTGCGCATTGACGTTGAACACGAACGAACCGGGCGCCCCCAGCTGTCCCTGCCGGCCGGCAAAGGTCCAGCCGGTGATGATGCGCGCGAGCGCGGTGACGTCGTCCTGCGTGTAGCCGCCACCGACGCCGAGCGTATGCAGCTCCATGATCTCGCGCGCGAGATTTTCGTTCAGCCCGCGTTTGCGGTTCTGGCCGGCGCGCGAGTCCGGTCCGAGCGATTGCTGGTTGTCGAGGAAGAACAGCATCGCCGGATGCTGCTCCACCGCTTTCAGCATGTCGGCGAAGCGCCCGAGCACGTGCGGCCTGATCGCCTCACGCTCGAACGCGCCGGCCCATATCCGCGCCAGCTCGCCCTTGCTGGCGGAGATGCAGAAATGGTTGGACCAGAACACGACCAGACGTTCGGTGAAGCCGCACTCGACCAGGGTCGCGCGCTGCAACCGCGCCAACGCCTCGGCGCGAAAGGTTTTTTGGATGACATTGAGCGGCTGCGGGGCGGGTTTTGCGGCAGTCGGCGCGGCCGCGTTGGGCTGCATGGTGTCCGGCTTCGCCATATTGTCCGCCGGCTTGTTGTCAGCAGGCTTATTATCGGTCGGCTTGGCCTCGGCCATCTGGCCCGCGATCTCGGTTGCCGCGGCGTTCAGCGAGAGATTGCGGCGCGGTCCGGGCTTCTGATCGGCCGGTGCTTGCGGCAGTGCTTCGGTCGGCGCGCCGGCTTTGGCGGCGGCCTCGCGCGCCTGCTTGACCTGATCCTGATAGGCGAACACGGACTGCCCGAGCTGCGGCGTGGATTGCAGGCCCGGCGCCTCTAGCAGCACAGCGTTGGGGCGGGCGAGTTCCGCCACGAAGCCGCGAGGATCGGAGGCCGCGTTGATGAGATCGCCGGATGCGCCGCCGCGGGCACCGAAGCCGAAACGGTTGAGCGCGACGAGCGCGGCTTGCGAATCGCGGGCCATCCATGTGTCCTTCGCGCGTTGCCAACCGCTTTCCTGATACGTGCGCGAGGCATAATATACCGCAGCGGGAGATGAACCCGACATGAAAATGACAGCACGGCTTTTGCGCAAATCATGACAAATCCGCAAGAACTTCCGGTGCAGGAACCGCGCCGCCTCGCCTGCTCCCGCTGCGGCGCCGAGTTCGGCTGCGACCTCTCAGATACGTGCTGGTGCGCGGAAGAACCGGCGCGGCTGCCGATGCCGGTCAAAGGCGAGGATTGCTTGTGCCGGGAATGCTTGCGCGAGGCGGCGGCGATGCGTAGCCCGGATGGAGCACAAGCGTAATCCTCCGCGTCGGCCTGGCGAAAGCCAGGACCCATTACCCCAGGGAGTTGTTTGGCGAAGACTGGTCGTTCGGGACGTCTACCGAACGCAATCGATAGATTCCGCGGTATGGGTCCTGGCTTTCGCCAGGACGACGCCGGGGAGAGCCGGCCGCGACAACTACACCGCATGCCCCGGTGATTTCCGCGCCATTCCGTCGAACGCATCGAGCAGCTTTTCGCGCCAGGCGTAGACCGGGTCGTCCGCTTCCAGCAGCTTGAACGGGCTCGTCACGCGGGCCCACTGAAAACCACCGAACACGATGTAGTCGGCATAGTTCGGTGCGGCGGCGCCGATGAAGGGCTGCTTCTTCAGGGCCTGCCGCATCGGCTCCAGCGATTTGCGGAAGGCGACCACGCCGGCGTCGCGGCCCGACATCACCTCTTCCAGACTCTTGCCGAAACGCGCCTCGCGCGACTGGCGGAAATAGGCGGCGTCGACCGCGTCCAGATTCTTCAGAATGTCGGCGATGATCAGCGGAAAGATGCCACCGACGATGGCGATGTCGCCCCAGGCATTGAGCATGCGCGCCATGGCGCGGCCGCCCTCGCCGCCGAACAGCGATGGGCGGTCCGCAAACTTGTCCTCGAGATAGGTCGCGATCGCCCAGGAAACGACCACCGGCTGGTCGTGATGCAGCAGCACCGGAACCTTCTCCGAGCCGTGCGGCGCGATCGCGCTCTTCTCGGTGAAGCGCCAGGGCAGCGTTTCCGCCGAAAGGCCCTTGTGCGCCAGCGCCATCCGCGTGCGCCAGCAGAACGGGCTGAACGGTCGCGAGGCATCGGTGCCGACGAGTTCGAACAGTTTGAGCGACATGAAAGGGGTCTCCTGGTATTCCGTCATTGCGAGCGAAGCGAAGCAATCCAGGACTGCCGCCGCGGCGGCATTCTGGATTGCCTCGCCAGCGCCCGCAACGACGATGTGGAGATAGCTCGACCGCACCACCGACGATGCACTTGCACGAAGTTCACCATCCCGCACGCCTGTCAATCGGACCGGCCTCACGCCGCATGACGTAAAATTCTCCGCAGCACCCCCGGCCTCGCACGTTGTGCCTGCCGCATATCGGACCTAAGCTCAGGCCATTTCGAGGATCATGATATTGGCGAGGGGTTTCTGATGAGCAGTATTGCACGACGTGACTTCCTGCTGAGCGCGGCAGCACTGGCCGGCGCGGCCGCAACAAACACTTTCACTTGTGTCGAGATCGCGAGCGCGGCGCCGATCGAGGTGCCGACGGTCGACAAGCTGTCGATCCAGGTGCTGGTCGATTCCAGCTACGACCTGTTCTTCCGTCCCAAGAAGATCAACGGCGTCGCCGTTGCGCCCGCGGCGCGATCGGCCGACTTCCGCAAATCGCTGCATAATGAATGGGGCCTGTCGCTGTGGCTGGAGTCGCAGGGCGGCGGCAACCAGCGCACACTGATGCTGGATTACGGCTATACGCCGGAAGTGTTGCTCAACAACATGGCACTGATCGGGGTCGACCCCAGCAAGCTCGACGCGCTCATCGTCAGCCACGGCCATTACGATCATTTCGGTGGCCTCAGCGGCTTCCTCGACAAATTCCGTGACAAGCTTCCCGCCGAGGTGAGGCTCTATGCTGGCGGCGAGGACAATTTCTGCCACCGCGTCAACCCGACCCCCACACAGGGCCAGTTTTCTGATTTCGGAACGCTGGACCGCCGCCAGCTCGCGGCGCAGAAGGTGACGACCGTCCTGTGCGAGACGCCGACGGTGATCGCCGGCCACGCTTTCACGACGGGCAAGATCACCCGCCGCAGTTCGGAGCGCGTGCTGCCGAACACCCTGGTCGAATTCGGCATCAAGGACGGTCTTGGCTGCAGCGTAGGGCACTATCTGCCGGCCGAGATGGACGGCAAGATCGTCGCAGACGAACACATCCACGAGCACGCGACCTGCTTCAACGTCAAGGATTTGGGCCTCGTCGTCATCTCGTCCTGCGGCCATCTCGGCATCGTCAATTCGGTGAAGCAGGCGCAGGAGGTCTCCGGCATCCAGAAGGTGCACGCCATCGTCGGCGGCTTCCATCTCGGGCCGGCGCCGAAGGACTATCTCATGCAGGTCGTCGGCGAGATCAAGGCGCTCAACCCCGATGTCGTCGTGCCCATGCATTGCAGCGGACTCAACTTCGTGCAGGAGGCGAGCGCCCAGATGTCCGACAGGGTGGTGGTGACGACGACCGGCAGCCGCCTCACCTTCGGGCTGTGATGCTGCGCTTTGCCTGCTGGCTCAGCCTGGGGCTGGCGCTCGCGCCAGCCTGCGCGGGTGCTGCGGCGGCACGCTCGGCCGCGGAGACGATGGACATCCTGATGTGGAACAGGGAGCCGGTCGGCGGCCCCTTCGTGCTCACCGATCATGCCGGAAAGCCACGCACCGACCGCGATTTCCGAGGGATGCTGATGCTGGTCTATTTCGGCTTCACCTACTGCCCTGATGTGTGTCCGACCGACCTGATGGCGATCGGACAGGCGCTCGAGCGGCTCGGTCCGGATGCCGACGCCGTGCAGCCGGTCTTCATCACACTCGACCCCGAACGCGACACAGCCGAGCATCTTGCCGAATACGTGCCGCTGTTTCACCCGCGGCTGCTCGGCCTGACCGGCAGCCTTGACGCAATCGGGACAGCGGCGGATGCCTACAAGGTCTATTTTGCCAAGGTGGCGAACGGCAAGAATGCCGACGACTACACCGTCGACCACACCGCCTATATCTACCTGATGGATCGCGACGGAAAGTATCTCGGATTTTTTCCGCCGGGCACATCGGCCGAACGCATGGTCGAAATCATCCGGCCGCGGCTTGTGATGCCGCAGCGTTAGGCCCTCACGGTTCAGCCCTCACCGGGGATCTCCGACGTCCGCCTATTGGCGCCCGTGCGCGCGCAACAACTTCTCGCCGTCCTCCGTCACCGCGATCACCAGTCCCATTCCGGGCAGCGTCTCGCGTGCGACATAGCCGCGGTCGGCGGCGTCTTCCCAAATGGTGAGGCGCGGGCACGAGGTCTTCCAGGTCGCGATCACCTCGGCATAGGCGCGCGGCTCGCGTGCGACCCATTCGACGAAGTCCAGCACCAGCGGATCGGCGTTCTCGCTCATTGCAAACCTCCCTTGTCGAAGGCTGCCAGCACGGGCGTGCGGACCAGCAACCAGCTGCCATAGGCGATGTAGTAGCAGGCGATGGCGGTGATCAGCTTCATCGACCAGGCCACGAATTGCTGGTCGGTCATGGCTTCGAGGATGCGCCGCGCCAGCGTGGTGCCGAGCATCGACGCTGCGATCGCGACGGCCGCGAGCACGGGATCGAGCGTCGCCGCCTGGTCGATCACGCCGCCGAAATAGATCAGCTTGGTGAAATGGCTGACGAGCTGGCACATCGCCTTGGTCGCCACCTTCTCGCGCCGGCCGAAATCGCCGCCGAGGAAGAAGGTGTCGAGCAGCGGCCCCGACACGCCGGTCATCAGCATGAGACCCATGCAGATCGTGCCGTAGACGGTGCCCTGCCAGAGACGGTCCGGATCCGGCTTGATGTTCGCGGGCAGCAGCCGCGCCATGAACGGGGTGATGCCGAGCAGCAGCAGCGCGACAGACTTGTCCGGCACATAGCGGGTGAGCGACCACGCCGCGAGCGCGATAGCCGCGCCGACCATATAGTTCGCGACCGGCCGCCAGCGGATATGCGCGCGCCAGAGAAAGGCGCGCCAACCGTTCGAGGCCATCTGCGTGATCGCATGCAACACCATCGCGGTCGGCAGCGGCATCAGGGCCAGCAGCACGCCGATCAGGATCAGCCCTCCCGCCATGCCGAACAGCCCCGACAGGAATGCGGTGCCGACCATCAGCAATCCAAGGGCAGCGATCATGATGGGAGTCACGTAAAAATCTCCGGTTGGCCTTCCCCCCGCTCGCGGCGAGAAGCGAAGGGGAACGTGCCCCGCTTGCCCCGTCTACGCAAACTGAGTTATCTTGGCCTGGCATCAGCTTTCCTGAGGGTCAGTCATTTGCGGCGCTTGCTGTTTCTCAACGGCATCAAGGCATTCGAGGCCGCCGCGCGGGCCGGCAGCTTTGCCGCGGCCGGCCTCGAGCTGAGCGTGTCGGCGGCCGCGGTCAGCCGCATGGTGCACATCCTGGAAGAACGGCTCGGCGTCGCGCTGTTCGAGCGCAAGGCCAACAAGCTGCTGCTCACGCAGGCGGGCCGCGCCTATCAAAGCGGGCTGACGCCGATCTTCGACGCGCTCGCAAGCCTCACCGCCCAGGTGACGGCGCCCTCGAGCGTCCGCGTGCTCACCATCGGCATCGGCCACACCTTTGCGATGCGCTGGCTGATCCCGCGCCTGTCGGAGTTTCGCAGCGAAGAGCCCGACATCGAGGTGCGCTTCACCACCGGCGGCGCGTCAGTGCCATTCGGCGAGGACTGGAGCTGCGGCATCCAGCTCGGGACCGGGGACTGGCCGGGGCTGGTGGCCGAGCCGCTGTTCGCCGGCGACCTCACACCGGTTTGCGTGCCCCGCCTCGCTTCCTCGCTGAAGCGCCCGGCCGATCTCAGGGGACCGAGCCTGATCCGCGTCGCGCATTCGCCCGAGGACTGGCCGATCTGGCTCAAGGCCGCGAACCTCGCGCGCATCAACGCGCGCGGGCCGGAGTTCCAGTTCTACGGCCAGGCGCTCCAGGCTGCCGCCGACGGGCTCGGCGTCGCCATGGGCATCCGGCCCTATATCGACGACGATCTCGCCGCCGGCCGATTGGTAGCGCCATTCGACCTCTCGGTGCCCAAGGGCATGCGCTGGTACCTGCTCTATCGCAGCTTCCAGACCGAGCAGCGCGACTTTGCCGCGTTCCGCCGCTGGATCATGCGCGCGGCGTCGGAACCTGCCGCCCGTCCGGTGAGGCGAACCGGCCGCACCGCCGCGCGGAACTGACGCTGCAACAGCCTTTTAGTCAAAAAAGCCCGCCGCTTGTGAACGGCTTCACATCCCAAAATGCGCAAACGTGGTCCCCTGACCCTCCAACAAGGCGCTCGAACAAGACATTTTGGGGACTGCAATGACGACCATCTACGACGGCTTTGACATCGAATCCTTCGAAGCTGGCAAGGGGCTGTGGCACGCCCGTATCCGGCGTGCCGATTTCAGCCCGGTTGCCATCGACGGCGTGCTGTTTCCGGCCATGGAAGTCGGCTTCGCCTGGCCCGATCCCGATGCCGCGATTGCCCATGCCAAGCATCACATCGATCGCTTCCGCCGGCGGGCCGACGACAGCGACGACGAATAAGCGAGCGGGACTGCAGGCGAACCAGGGAACGGCGCAGGGTCAAAGGGGGAAACCGGTCATGTCAGTCATCGAATTCGAAGACACGCCGCGGCCGAGGATTTACACCCGCTATGTGATGTCGAGCTGCCCGGAATGCGACGGCGATCTCACGGTGCTCCGCGTGATCGGCGGCCGTGCCGGATGCGAATATTGGGCCATGCGCTGCACCGATTGCGGCGGCATCCATCTCGACATCCTCGAGCCGCGCCAGGCGGCCGGGGACGACGAGGGCCCGCTGCCGGCGGCCTGATCGCAGATCCGGCAATCCGGGCCTGCTGCCAACCTGCTGTCAGCATGCTGACCTAGGAAGGGCATTCGCTCTTTATTGCGAGCCGGACTCGCCCCATATTCGGAGCATGGCGAAGAAACCTGCATCCCCCGAAAAATCCGGCAAATCCCCCAAGACCAAGGCTCCGAACGCCAAGGCACCAAATTCCAAAGCGCCGAATTCCAAGGCGTCACGCCCGGACGTGCAGCCGATCGGGCCGGCGCTGGCCGAGTTGCTCAATCCCGCGATCAATCGCGGCGATGCCGGGCTCGGATCGGGCACCGGCCTGCAGCCGCCGCCGGACAATTCGCGCGACCGCCGCTCCGGGGGCGAAGCCGCCGCGCATCGCGCGCGCGCTTCGACGCCGAAGGAGTTTCCGCAGGACAATACGCGGCCGATGCCGCTGCGGCCCAATCCGCAGCCATCCGGGGCCCGCAACGCGGGCTTCGACGAGGCACCGCAGGCCAACTACGGAACCGCGGCCACGATCCCGACGCTCGATCCGGAACTGGCGCGTCAGCTCGGACTTCCCACGGAAGAGGACGATGCCGAAGCCCTGGCGCGTCCGCCGCGCAGCAAGATGGAGGCGCTCGGCGTCAAGGCGACCGCTGACGCGCTGGAATCGCTGATCCGCGAGGGTCGGCCGGAGTTCCGCAAGGACGACGGCTCCACCAGGGTGTGGACCCCGCATCGGCCGCCGCGGCCGGAAAAGTCCGAAGGCGGCGTGCGCTTCGAGATCAAGTCGCACTACGAGCCGCGCGGCGACCAGCCGACCGCGATCGCCGAGCTGGTCGAAGGCATCAATCGCAATGACCGCTCGCAGGTGCTGCTCGGCGTCACCGGCTCCGGCAAGACCTACACCATGGCCAAGGTGATCGAGGCGACGCAGCGCCCCGCCATCATCCTGGCGCCGAACAAGACGCTCGCCGCCCAGCTCTATGGCGAGTTCAAGAGTTTCTTCCCGGACAACGCGGTCGAATATTTCGTCAGCTATTACGACTACTACCAGCCGGAAGCATATGTTCCTCGCACGGACACCTACATCGAAAAGGACTCCTCGATCAACGAGCAGATCGACCGCATGCGCCACTCGGCGACGCGCGCGCTGCTCGAACGCGACGACGTCATCATCGTGGCCTCGGTGTCCTGCATCTACGGTATCGGCTCGGTCGAAACCTACACCGCGATGACGTTCGCGCTGAAGAAGGGCGAGCGCATCGACCAGCGCCAGCTGATCGCCGATCTCGTCGCCCTGCAATACAAGCGCACCCAGGCCGATTTTACCCGCGGCACATTTCGCGTGCGCGGCGATGTCATCGACATCTTCCCGGCGCACTATGAAGACCGCGCCTGGCGCGTGAACCTGTTCGGCGACACCATCGAGACCATCGAGGAGTTCGATCCGCTCACCGGCCACAAGCAGGACGAGCTCGAATTCATCAAGATGTACGCCAACTCGCACTATGTGACGCCGCGCCCGACGCTGGTGCAGGCAATCAAGTCGATCAAAGCCGAATTGAAGATGCGGCTCGACCAGCTCCACGACCAGGGCCGCCTGCTGGAAGCGCAGCGGCTGGAGCAACGCACCACCTTCGACCTCGAGATGATGGAGGCGACCGGAAGCTGCGCCGGCATCGAAAACTATTCGCGCTATCTCACGGGGCGCCTGCCCGGCGAGCCGCCGCCGACGCTGTTCGAATACGTGCCCGACAACGCGCTGGTGTTCGCCGACGAAAGCCACGTCACCGTTCCCCAGATCGGCGGCATGTTCCGTGGCGACTTCCGCCGCAAGGCGACGCTCGCCGAATATGGTTTCCGCCTGCCCTCCTGCATGGACAACCGCCCGCTGCGCTTCGAGGAATGGGACATGATGCGACCGCAGACGGTCGCAGTCTCGGCGACGCCCAGCGCCTGGGAGATCAACGAGAGCGGCGGCGTGTTCGTCGAGCAGGTGATCCGACCGACCGGACTTATTGACCCTCCCGTGAACATTCGCCCGGCCCGCACCCAGGTCGACGATCTCGTCGGCGAAGTCCGCGCCACCGCGCAGGCCGGCTATCGCTCGCTGATCACCGTGCTCACAAAACGAATGGCGGAGGACCTCACCGAATATCTGCACGAGCAGGGCATTCGCGTCCGCTACATGCATAGCGATATCGACACCATTGAACGCATCGAGATCATCCGCGATTTGCGCCTCGGCGCCTTCGACGCGCTGGTCGGCATCAATTTGCTGCGCGAAGGCCTCGACATTCCCGAATGCGCGCTGGTCGCGATTTTGGATGCCGACAAGGAAGGCTTCTTGCGCAGCGAGACGTCGCTGATCCAGACCATCGGCCGCGCCGCGCGCAACGTCGACGGCAAGGTGATCCTTTATGCCGACCAGATGACGGGCTCGATGGAGCGCGCCATCGCCGAGACCGACCGGCGCCGCGAGAAGCAGGTCGAGTACAACACGGCGCATGGCATCACGCCGGAGAGCATCAAGAAGTCGATCGGCGACATCATGAACAGCGTCTACGAGCGCGATCATGTGCTGGTCGAGATCGGCGGCCACGACATGACCGACGACGTCATCTCGATCGGCCACAATTTCGAAGCCGTGCTCGGCGATCTCGAAACAAGAATGCGCGAGGCCGCCGCCGATCTGAACTTCGAGGAAGCCGCGCGGCTGCGCGACGAGGTCAAGCGCCTGCGCGCCACCGAGCTCGCGGTGGTCGACGATCCCACCGTCAAGCAGCGCACCGTCCAGGGCAAGGCCGGCGCCTATGCGGGCGCGAAGAAATACGGCGATGCGGCGAATTTGCCGGTCAGCGCCATGAAGAAAAAGACCGTGAGCTCCGCGCTGAAGGCGAGCGGCGGCGGCAGCGGCTCGAAGGTGCACAAGCCGCATCTCGACGAGATGCACGGCCCGGAATCCCTGCCCTATCGCGCCGACCGCGCGCTGCCGACAAAGCCGTTCGGCGGCGAGAGCCGCATCATCCAGCCGACGGATTCAAAACAGTCGGGACCGGAGTTCGGGCCATCGCCGCGGTCGAGCGGAGGGGCGCCGGGGCATAGAGGTGGGTGGAAGAAGAGGTAGAGGGCGCAGAGCGCCGGCGCCGCCCATGGTTATTAGTGGCGGCGTCCGAGAAGGATCAGAACGCGAACTCACACCACGCTTGCCGCCAGCAGCGACAGCAGCAGCACTGAGGCCACCAGCTGCATCGAGGTCGCCGGCTTGGCGCGCCAGCAGGCGATCTTGTCGGAGAAGGACAGGCTGGCGTCGAAGAACAGCGGTTCGTAGGCGTTCTTTGCGAATCTCGGGAATGTCGATCCCGCCCAGATGGCGAGACAGCTGTAGAAGATCGACGCCATCGCGATGGTGAGGACATGATTGCCACCGCGGTCATGTCCCAGCAGCTTCACCATCAGCGACGCCGCGGCGAAGATCGGGAAGCCCTGAAGGATTGTGGTGAGCGCAAAGCCTTCGAGCCAGTTGAGCGCGCCGGATTTCGACGCGGTGATGAAGGGCATAATGCGATTACCCCACGCTCGCCGTCACTACCGCCATCACCGACAGCAGCAGCACGATGGTCATCAGTTGCAGCGAGGCGACCGGCTGGGTGCGCCAGGCCGTGATCTTGTCGGCGAGCGACAGATGGGCCTCGAAGAACTTTGGTTCGTAGACGGTCTTGAAGAGGTGCGGGAAGCTCGGCTCGAAGGTCACCGCGAGCAGCGCATGGGCGAGCGAGGCGATGGCGACGAAGATGGCGACGCCGGGATCGCCGACCAGGTCGTGATTGCCGACCAGCTTGAGCAGGAAGGCGGCGGCGGCGAAGGTCGGGAAGCTTTGCAGCGTCGCGGTCAGCGCGAGGCCTTCGACCGCATTGTGCAGGCTGGACTTTCTGACTCTGGCGATGGCGGCCATGGCACGTCTCCCTGATGACATGCGGATGAATCTAGCCGCCATCAGGGAAGCCTGATGTGAGATGCGTCACGCCCATTTCCTCTGCGGGAACAAGGGGCGCGCCCGGAATGACCAAGGGTTACAGCTTGCCCTGCCCGTTTACCTGGCTCTGCTGTTGCCGCTGCCTCTCCTGCTCTTGCTGCTCCTTGGCATGATGGCGGCCGTAGAGGCAGCCGGCGGCGGCACCGAGGACGCCATGATGACCGGCATAGTGGCCGGCGACGCCGCCGACGACGGCGCCCTTGAGGCAGCCCTTGGCGTTGGCGGTGGAGGTCGCGCCAAGCATGAGAAGTGCGGCGGCGATGGCGGCGAGCAATTTCATCGATCGATGTCTCCGGATGCGGTGTCGCAATCTCAACGGGCACGGGCCCGTCCCGGTTCCGCGTTCGCTTCCTGCGCCCAGGCCAGCCGCGCGAATTCGTGTAGGCGCGCGGTCACTCAACCCTTAATTGCAGCTATGAACCTGGCATTGCGCTGGCGCGTCATATCGTCTGCAATATCCCCTGTGGTTTTGCGGATTGCCGGTGTCCGAGGCCGCGCGTTAGCCTTGCGCAACTCCACACGGCCAATGAGGACGGGCGGAATGACGGTCGAGAAGCTCAATCGCCAGCGCGTGCTGCATCTGCTCGACGCCATTGCGCGCAGCGACCTCCAGGCTGCGCTCGCCTGCTGCACCGACGACGTCGACTTTCTCACCCACGCGCCGATCGACGTGCTGCCGCACATGGGCCCCTGCCACGGCAAGAAGGAACTTGGCGAGTTCTGGCGCACCGTGCAGGAGCGATACGCCGAGATCCGCTACGAGGCGCCGCAGATCGTCGCCGAGGGCGACGCGGTCGCGGCCTATCTACGTGTGTTCTTCAGGAAGCGCAGCAACGACCGCATCATTCAGGTCGACATGGCCGTGTTCTACACTTTCCGCAACGGGGAGGTGGCGCAGATCCGCGAGATCATCGACTCCTACGATCTGGTGCAGCAGGTGCTGGAACGTGAGATTGGCCCGCTGATCGTGGGCGAGCGGGTGGACGGGGGCTAGCCCCGGCCCGGACCGGAAAAATACGGGGTCCTATTGTAAATCTCACACGCCGGGATCAATTGTGCATTGCAAAAACGTGAATTGCGTTTTGGCCGAATTGGCGTATTTTGTTCGTATACAAATGAGTTGAGCGACCCCGCGGCACCTTATCCTGTGCGCTTGGGGTTGTTTTTCGTTTTTTTTGCAAGCCAGCTTCAGGACTGCCCAAGATGACAGAGCACAGCCTCTGGCGTTTCTCGCGTGCGTTGCATCGCGCGATCAACGACCGGCATTTCGAGGACATCGAGGCCCTGATCGAGGAGGACGTCGAGTGGGCGCTCTACGGCCCGATCGACATGTTTCCGTTCCTCGGCGCGCGCCAAGGCAAGGACGCCGTGCTCGACGTCATCCGCCAGTTCGCCGACAATTTCCAGGTCCGCCGCTTCGACCGCGAGAGCATCATGCTCGGCGTCGGTTCCGCCGCCTCGATGCTGCGCTATTCGCTGACCGCCTTGGATTCCAGCAAGCCGATCAGCTTGCGGGTGGCGCAATTCGCCCAGTTCAGGGCGGGCAAGCTCACCAGCATGCGCGTGCTGATCGACACGTTTGATCTGGTCGAGCAGGCACTCGGCCGCGCCATTCATCTGCCCAAGATGACCAGCGTCGGCTGAACGGAACACCAACGGGCCCCGCTGTTCGGGACCGATGGCTGATGCTCCCCGCAACGCGTCCTGGCCTCCAGCCCCGCCGGATGCAATCGTGGAGAAGCTCGTCCTCGGGCGCGCGCCTTTCGCGCGGCCCGTTGGTTCGCGTTTGATGGAACCGCCACAATTTCGCAACGATGGTTCCGCATCCTGGGCGGGAACTGGGCTGACGGGCAGGACGATGGAATTCGCGACAGGGTTTGGCTGGACCAGGCTGCCGATGCTGGCGGCCGCTTTCATCTTGGGATCGGTGCTGACGGTTTCGGCGCAGATCATTCCGCCCTTCTCCCCCGGCCCGGCCGCAGCGCCCGACGACGAGGCCGAGACGGCGGAGGCCCCTGATGTCAACGACCCCGACCTGCTCCGTGGCATCGACGTCGACAAGCTCGATTGGGGCCAGCTCGCGATCGACGCCGGCACGCTCAACGACATCATCGCCGCCAAGAAGCGCGCCCAGGCCGCCGCCAAGGACGGGCTGAACTGGGCAACGAACGCCAACGCCAACGGCTCCTCGGCGGTGACGGTGAAGCAGTCGGTATCCTCATTCTGGGACGCCCGCATCGGCGCCGACATGACGGTGACGAGCGAGCCGCGAACGATGTCCGAGCTGCTGGCGCAGAAGGCCACCAATGGCGGCAGCGTGCCTCAGTCGTCCGGCAGCGCCTGGGCGGCCGCGACCGCGCCGGGCGCGGGCGCGATCTGGGACAAGACCGCAGTCGAGGCCCGCGTCGATCCCGGCGCCGAACAGAGCAAGCTCGGGGCGTCGCTGATCAAGTCGGTGCCGCTGTCGGGCGACACGTCGCTGACACTCCAGAACGGCTACAGCGTCAACCAGCAGGGCACCACGGCGCTCCCCGGCGTCGGCGGTCACATCACGCGCAATTACGAGACCGACCAGTCGGCCAAGGTCACTCTCACCGACACCGGCACCAGCATCACCGCGGGCCAGTCGCTGTCGACCACCGACGACAAATGGCTGCGCAAGGTCGGCGCGGAACAGAAGCTGTTCGACAACGTCACCGTCTCCGGCTCGGTCGGCGAAACCTCGCAAGGGGCGATCAACAAGAGCCTGACGGCGGGTTTCAAGAAGAGCTGGTGAGCGTGTTTTCGCCTCGCCCCGCTTGCGGGACGAGGGAGTCGAGCACCGACCGGGCCGCGCATTCACTTCGGCGCGGCAACCGCGTTCAGACTCCCGTAACCATACGCCACGGCAAAGCCCCCGAATGGACCGCCCTTGCCGCACCTCGGCCAAGTTGCGGCCAAAATCCGACGCCCTAGTCCCAGACTGACGTCGTCGTGCGGGGGACACTCGCGCTGCGCTCAACGCGAACAGGGGAACAACGATGAACGCCATGCGTCCGGAAAAGACCGAAGGTACCGAGACCGAGACCATCGACACCAACCTCGCCGCCGTGACGGAAGTCGAAGCCGGCATCCGTGACTTCGTCCGCAACGACATCGCCTATCTGCGCCGCCCGGCATCGACGACCACGGACGCACCGCCGCTCGATCCGAGCGCGGAGGCCACCGTCACCAACGTCAACTCGCTGATCCAGCGCGTCGCCGGCACCTCGCTCGCCGAGATCGAGAACTTGATTTCCGAGCTCGAGAGCCTGCGCGACCTGCTCCATGCCGAAGGCCAGCGCGTCCAGCGCGAGATCTCCGGCTACGCCCAGCTCAGCCAGGCCGCGATGAAGTCGACCCGCATGATCGCCGACAACGTTTCGCAGTGGAAGCGCGCCGCCGACGGCCTGCGCAACAGCTGATCGTAAGATTCCGCATCACCAGCCGCCGCGTTCCGAAAGGGGCGCGGCGGTTTTGATTCTGGGGGGCATCCTCAATGTAGCGTCATCATCCGCGAAGGCGGATGATCCAGTATTCCAGAGGCGGTGATGTGACACCGAGACGCGGCAGCCTACTGGATGCCCCGCTTTCGCGGGGCATGACAGCGGAGGGGTTTGAACTTCCCGCATCCCCGCGGCGACTAACGCCAGGCGCCCTTGCCATCGCGGCCGGGCCTGGGGACATGTCATGGAAAGCATTCGGCCCGACACCACCGACCCGATACCGCTGCGGCCCGCGCCGAACCAGTTCGGCACGATCATGTTGCGGTTTGTCGGATTGCTGGCGGTTGCGATCGCGATATTGGCGTTCGTCTATAGCCGCTGAAGGCGGAGGCCGCGTTGCGGCCCCGCGGAGTTAACGAAATCTTACCGGGCGGCTTCCACGGTCGAAGCTTCCAGGGTGTAGGCACCATCGGCATAGCCCTTCACCACCATGCCGGCCACCAGCATCACGGCCAGCGTCGCGGTAGCAAAGATGAATCCGACCAGCTTGAGTGCGCCGCGGTCTGCCATGGTCCTCGTCCCCTGTACTCTGCCCAGTTCGTTCAAATAGACAGCGACAGGTTCATAATTGGTTAGCAACTCGATGGTTCCGCCAACTGCTTCGCGGGAAACTATGTTGCGCAGGCTTATGGCAGCCACCCGGAATCGCGTCCATAGCGCGGGGGCAACACTCGCACGCTGTTTTCGTCGTTCATTCTGGAACGAATCTAACCGCCGTTCCCACGCATCGGCACGAAGGCACTGGCGGTGATGGCGTAGACGTCCTCGCCGCGCTGGTTGGTGCCGGTGGTGCGCGCGGTCAGGATGCCCCAGCCAGGTCGCGAGGCGGAGCTGCGCTTGTCGATGACGACGTTGACGTAGGTGACGGTGTCGCCGGCGAGCACCGGCCTGATCCAGCGCAGGTCGCGAAAGCCCGGCGATGGGCCCCACACCGCGACCTCCTCGCCGCGCGAAACGGCTTCCCGCGCCAAACGCTGGCCGTCGGCGACAAGCAGGCTCATGCAGGCCGAGCCGACATGCCAGCCCGAGGCCGCGAGCCCGCCAAACAGCGAGTTCTTGCCCTCCTCGTCGTCGAGGTGAAAACGCTGCGGATCGAATTTTGCGGCGAATGTCTTGATCGACTCCGCCGTGAACGTATAGGCGCCGATCTCGCGGCGATGCCCAACCTCGATCTCCTCGAAAAACGGCATCAGACCGCCCCCTCGCGCCGCTTGATCAGGATCGGCGAGGTCATCTCGCACAGCGCCTGCCCCGCCGCGTTGCGCACGGTGCATTTGAACTTGACGATGCCGAGCTCCGGGCGGCTCTTCGAGCTACGGGCCTCCACGACATCGACGTCGAGCATGAGGTCGTCGCCGGGTCTCAACGGCGACAGCCAGCGCACTTCATCGACACCTGGAGATCCCAGCGACGCGGCGCGGGTAATGAAACCGTCGGCCATCATCCGCATCATCAGCGAACAGAGATGCCAGCCCGAGCCGGACAGGCCGCGCAGCATGCTCTTGCCGGCGGCGTCCTCGTCGAGGTGCATCGGCTGCGGATCGAACTCGGCGGCAAAGGCCAGGATCTCGTCGCGCGTGACATGGCGCGGGCCGAATGTTCCGAACCGGCCGGGCGGGAAATCTTCGAAGGTCAGGGTCATCTTGGGAAAGGTTTGAGGGAATGACAGATTGTGGCCGCACTTTGCGGCAATCTCAACCCGCCGGCCCGCATGGCTCGTGCTACATTCGGCGCGCCGGCGTGGTCTTGAGTCGGATCGGTCAGGGGTCTCGATCCATTTGCAAGGGCCGGCAACACCTGAATTGCCCTGGGGAGAGCAATGTTTTCATTCAGCGACCTGTTTCAATGGGACCGCTTCATCACGCCGACGATCATCAAGACCTTCTATTGGCTGGTGATCGCGCTGATCTGCCTGTTCGGCCTCTCCGGCATCTTCTCCGGCCTCGCGATGATGGCGATCAGCCCGTTCGGCGGCTTCCTGATGCTGCTGTCGTCGATTGCGAGCGTCGTCGTCGGAATCGTGTTCTCGCGCATTCTCGCCGAGCTGATCCTGATCATCTTCCGCATCAACGAGCATCTCGGCGCGATCAGGGATCAGGGCGGCGGGATGAAGTGAGGCAAGCACCGGCGCCGTAGGCTGGGTTAGCCGAAGGCATAACCCACCAACTTCGTTCTGCAAACGAGGAAGCATGGTGGGTTACGCTGCGCTAACCCACCCTACGAACCTATCCAGATCTTACGTATTGAACCTGAAATGCATCACGTCGCCGTCGGCGACGACGTATTCCTTGCCTTCGAGGCGGAGCTTGCCAGCATCGCGGGCGCCGGCTTCGCCGCCGAGCGCGACGTAGTCCTCATACGCGATGGTCTCGGCGCGGATGAAACCCTTCTCGAAGTCGGTGTGGATCACACCGGCCGCGCCCGGCGCTTTGGTGCCGCGATAGATGGTCCAGGCGCGCGCTTCCTTCGGGCCCACCGTGAAATAGGTGATGAGGTCGAGCAGCGTGTAGCCGGCGCGGATCAGGCGATCGAGGCCGGCCTCTTCGAGACCCAGCGTCTCCAGGAAGTCGGCGCGTTCGTCACGTGAGATGGTGGCGATCTCGGATTCGATTTTCGCCGAGATGACGACGGCAATGGCGCCCTCCTTGGCAGCCTGGTCCTGCACCGCCTTCGAGAACGAATTGCCAGTCGCGGCCGAGCCTTCCTCGACGTTGCAGACATAGAGCACGGGCTTGGAGGACAGCAGGCCGAGCATCCCGAAGGCGCGCTCCTCCTCCGCCTTGCGTTCGACGAGGCGCGCTGGCTTGCCCTCGCGCAGCAGCACCAGCGTACGGTTGACGAGATCGAGCTGCTCCTTGGCGTCCTTGTCGTTGCCCTTGGCCTTCTTGGACAAATTGTCGACGCGCTTTTCGAGGCTGTCGAGATCGGCGAGCATCAGTTCGGTCTCGATGGTCTCGATGTCGGCGAGCGGGGCGATCTTGCCCTCGACATGGGTGATGTCGGAATCCTCGAAGCAGCGCACGACATGCGCGATGGCGTCGACCTCGCGGATGTTGGCGAGGAACTGGTTGCCGAGACCTTCACCCTTGGACGCGCCGCGGACGAGGCCGGCGATGTCCACGAAGGTCAGCCGCGTCGGGATGATCTGGCCCGACTTGGCGATCGCTGCGAGCTTGTCGAGCCGCGGATCCGGCACCGCGACTTCGCCGACATTCGGCTCGATCGTGCAGAACGGATAATTGGCCGCCTGCGCCGCGGCCGTCTCGGTCAGCGCGTTGAACAAAGTCGATTTGCCGACATTGGGCAATCCGACGATCCCGCATTTAAATCCCATAATGTCCTCTATTCATGTTCGTCATGGCCGGGCTTGACCCGGCCATCCACGTCTTTGACTTGCGGCACCAAGAACGTGGATGCCCGGGACAAGCCCGGGCATGACGGAGAGCCAGCTATTCCTTGCCGTTGTCGTCCTTGGTCAAAAATCCCTTCGCCTGCATGGCGAGGTGCACCCTGTTGGCGAAAGTCGCATCCGTGCCTTTGGCAACCAGTGCCGCGTGCTCGGCCACTGCGTCGCAGAGCGTCGCCACCCAGTCGTTGTCGGCTTTGGCGAAGTCCGACAGCACGTGGCCGTGCACTAATTCCTTGACGCCGGGATGACCGATACCGAGCCGCACCCGGCGATACTCGTTGCCGATATGGGCGGAGATCGAGCGCAGGCCGTTGTGGCCGGCGATACCGCCGCCGACCTTCACCCGCACCTTGCCCGGCGGCAGTTCGAGTTCGTCATGGAATACGGTGACGTCGCCCGGCGCGATTTTGAAGAAGCTTGCCGCTTCCTGAACGCTGCGGCCGGACTCGTTCATGTAGGTCATCGGCTTGAGCAGGATCACGCGCTCGGTGCCGAGCGTGCCTTCCGAGGTCTCGCCCTGAAACCTGCGGCGCCAGGGCGCGAAACCATGACGCCGTGCGATCTCATCGACGGCCATGAAGCCGACATTGTGCCGGTTACGTGCGAATTTCGGGCCGGGATTGCCGAGCCCAACAAACAGTCGCATGACGCGGCGCGCCCCTCGCTCGGCGCGCGGTCAGGGACCGCGCGCCAGCTTTGAGAGATTACTTCTTCTTGTCGCCGCCGGCGGGCGCCTTGGCAGCCGGGGCCTTGGCAGCCGCTGCCGGAGCAGCAGCACCCGCAGCCGGAGCAGCACCAGCCGCCGGAGCAGCAGCACCCGCAGCAGGAGCAGCAGCCGCGGCCTTCTGCTCTTCGGCGTAGCCGGACGGCGGCACGATGGTGACGAGGGTCGCGTCCTCGGAGGTCAGCGCCTTCACGCCAGCCGGCAGCTTGATGTCGGAGAGATGCAGCGAGTGGCCGATTTCGAGCGAACCGACGTCGGCCTCGATGAACTGCGGGATGTTCTCCACGCCGCACTCGAGTTCGATCGCGTGCGCGACGATGTTCACGGCGCCGCCGCGCTTCACGCCGGGCGAGCCTTCAGCCTTCACCACGTGCAAGGGAACGCTGATGCGGATGGTGGCGCCTTCGCCGAGCCGCATGAAGTCGACGTGGATCGGGAAATCCTTGACCGGATCGAGGTGGTAGTCGCGCGGAATCACGCGGTGCTTGTTGCCCTCGAGGTCGATGTCGACCAGCGTGGTCAGGAACCGGCCGGCGAGGATGCGCGTGCGCAGTTCACGATCTTCGATCGAGATCGTCAGCGGGGGCTGGTTGTTGCCATAGATCACTCCGGGCACTCTCCCGGCGCGACGCTCAGCCCGGGCGGCCCCCTTGCCGCTCTTCGGACGTGCGGTCGCCTTCAATTCCTTGACGGTCGCCATAACGTTAAGTCCTTGTTTTTGCAAAAGTTAATGGGCCGCAACGCGGCCCATGGCATACGCCGCAGCAAGCCTCCAGGGGTGCGGGGGCTGCGGACGTGGCGGGCTTTTACCCGGAAGACGCGGAAATGACAAGGAGAATGGGCGGCCGGTAGCCCGGATGGAGCGCAGCGTAATCCGGGACCTACGCCGCTGGAACACCCCGGATTGCGCTGCGCTCCATCCGGGCTACGATTTCCCCCTACCCGCCGAGCTTGGCCTCCAGCGCCGCGATGCGCGCCTTCAGAGCCTCGTTCTCCTCACGCGCCAGGCGCGCCATGTCCTTGACCGCCTCGAACTCCTCGCGCTTGACCAGGTCCATGTCGCGCAGGAATTTTTCGGCCTGGGTGCGCATCACCGTGTCGAACTCGCGCTTGACGCCCTGCGCGGCACCGGCGGCATCGTTCATCAGGCGGCCGATCTCGTCGAAAAACCGGTTGTTGGTCTGGGTCATGTCGGTCTCCTGGCGGCTTTCGATGAACTCTGCGCGAACGCGCGGGGAGACAATGGCAACCCGATGGAGCCGGTTCAAGGGCCGATCGGCGGTATCCTTGTCATGCCCCGGTTTCCTTGCAATCGTATTCAACGTCCCTGCATAAGAAGAATCATAAAAGGCGCTCGATATGATCGACCAGCAGATCGCGATCCCCACCAAGGACGGTCACACCGCAACCTTCATCAGCCATCCCGAACGCGGCGGGCCGTTTCCGGTCGTCCTGTTCTACATGGACGCGCCGGCGATCCGCGAAGAGCTGCGCGACATGGCGCGCCGGCTCGCGACATCGGGCTATTACGTGATGCTGCCGAACCTCTATTACCGCTCCGGCGTGATGGAGCTCGGCGCGCTGCCGGCAGATCCGAACGCTCCGGAACGCAAGCGCATGTTCGCGCTGATGGGATCGCTCACGATCCCCATGATCATGGACGACACACGGGCGCTGCTCACCTATGCCGAGGGCCAGGCGGCCGCGAACACCAAACTGATCGGTACCGTCGGCTACTGCATGAGCGGCCGCTACGCCGTCAACGCCGCCACGCACTTCCCCGATCGCGTCAAGGCCGCCGCCTCGGTCTACGGCACGCAGCTCGCAACCGACCAGGACGACAGCCCGCATCTCGCGGCAGCCAAGACCAAGGCCGAACTCTACTTCGCCTGCGCCGAGACCGACATCTACGCGCCCGCCGAGATCATCGAGAAGGTGAAGCAGGGCATGAGCGGCGCCAAAGCCGAAGTCGAGATCTATCCCGGCACCCATCACGGCTTCGCCTTCCCCAAGCGTCCGGTCTACGACCGCGACGCCGCCGAGCGGCATTGGGAGCGCCTGCTGGCGCTCTATCGCCGCAATCTCGTCTAGACATAGAAGGCGCGATGCCCTTTCTGCTCATCGACTTTCCCGCCTTCAAGCCGATCGCGATCGAGATCGGTCCGTTCGCGATCCGCTGGTATGCGCTGGCCTATATCTGCGGCATCGTGTTCGGCTGGCTCTATGCGCGCTCGCTCCTGAAGAAAGAGCGGCTGTGGGGCGGCCCGGCGCCGATGTCGCTGGTGCAGATCGACGACTTCATTCTGTGGGTCACGCTCGGCATCATCCTCGGCGGCCGCACCGGCTACGTGCTGTTCTACAATCTGCCCTTCTTCATCGACCATCCCGCCGCGATCTTCAGGCTGTGGGAAGGCGGCATGTCCTTTCACGGCGGCTTCCTCGGCTGCGTCGTCGCGGTGATGTGGTTTGCTTATCGCAACGGCATCTCGATCCTGTCGCTCGGCGACATCACAACCGCCGTCGCTCCGGTCGGGCTGCTGCTCGGCCGCATCGCCAATTTCATCAATGGCGAATTGTGGGGCCGCGCCGCCGACCCGGAGCTGCCCTGGGCGATGATCTTCCCCAACGATCCCACCCAGCTGCCGCGTCATCCGAGCCAGCTCTATGAGGCCGGCATGGAGGGCATTTTGCTGTTTGCCGCCCTCGCAATCATGATCCGCTTCGGTGCCCTGAAACGGCCGGGCATGATCCTCGGGGCGTTCATCCTGATCTATGGTTTGAGCCGGATCGCCGGCGAGCATTTCCGCGAACCGGACGTCCAGCTCGGCTTCCTCTGGGGCGGATTAACCATGGGCATGCTGTTGTCGATCCCAATGCTTATTGTCGGCCTCATACTTATTGTATTGGCAGTGAGGCGCGATGCGCCGAAGCCCGCAGGGGCTATTCGTTAATTCCTCTTGAGAAGATGGACCGTGACCGACCAGCCGTTACTCGACGAGATCAAGGCGCTGATCAAATCCTCAGGCCCCATGCCGGTCTGGCGGTACATGGAACTGTGCCTCATGCATCCGCGCTATGGCTATTACGTCTCGCGCGATCCGTTGGGACGAGAAGGTGACTTCACCACCGCGCCCGAGGTCAGCCAGATGTTCGGCGAGCTCCTGGGCCTGTGGACCGCCTCGGTGTGGAAGCAGATGGGCTCGCCGCAATTCCTGCGGCTGATCGAGCTCGGCCCCGGCCGCGGCACCATGATGGCGGATGCGCTGCGTGCGCTCCGCGTGCTGCCGCCGCTCTATCAGGCACTCCATATCCACATGGTCGAAGTCAATCCGGTCCTGCGCGAGCGGCAGAGTGCGACGCTGTCGGGCGTGCGCAACATCGCCTGGCACGACAGCATCGACGACGTGCCTGAGGGACCGAGCATCATCCTCGCCAACGAATATTTCGACGTGCTGCCGATCCATCAGATGGTCCGTCACGAGAACGGCTGGCACGAGCGCGTGATCGAGGTCGACGCCAATGGAAAACTTCAATTCGGCGCGGCGGCCGAGCCGACGCCGCGCTTCGAGGTGCTGTTGCCGCCTCTGGTCCGCGCCGCGCCCGTCGGGGCCGTGTTCGAATGGCGGCCAGATGCTGAGATCATGAAGCTCGCCAGCCGCGTGCGCGACCAGGACGGCGCGGCGCTGATCATCGATTACGGCCACCTGCGCAGCGATGCCGGCGACACCTTCCAGGCGATCGCGCGCCACACCTTCACCGATCCCCTGAAGGCGCCGGGCCAGGCCGACGTCACAGCCCATGTCGACTTCCAGGCGCTCGCGCGCGGAGCGGAGGACGTGGGCGCCCGCGTGCACGGGCCGGTGACGCAGGGCGATTTTCTCAAACGCGTCGGCATCGAGACCCGTGCAGCCGCCTTGATGCAGAAGGCGGCGCCCGACGTCGCCACCGACATTTCGATCGCGCTAAAGCGCCTGACCGAAACCGGCCGCAGCGGCATGGGCTCGATGTTCAAGGTGCTCGGCATCTCCGAGCCGCGGCTAACGGGCCTTGCGGGCCTCAGCGATCTCGAACGCACCGGAGACGGTTCATGACGCTTGCCTCCTCGCTGCTGTCGGCGGTGCCGGGCCTGCGCCATGCCTTCTTCACCCGCGAAGGCGGCGTCTCGGGCGGCATCTATTCCGCGCTGAACGGCGGGCTCGGCTCCAATGACGATCAACTCCTTGTCGCGGAGAACCGCCGCCGCATGGCCGAGCATGTCGGCGTCGCACCGGAACGCTTTCTCAGCCTGCACCAAATCCATTCGCCCGACGTGCTCGTGGCCGACGCGCCGTGGCCGAGCGGGCCGCGGCCGAAGGGCGATGCGCTGGTGACGAAGGTGCCCGGCATCGCGCTCGGCGTCTCCACCGCCGACTGCGGGCCCGTGCTGTTCGTCGACCCCAATGCGGGCGTGATCGGCGGCGCGCATGCCGGCTGGAAGGGTGCGCTCACCGGCGTCCTGGAGCAGACCATTTCGGCGATGGAGAAACTCGGCGCCTCGCGCGGCGGCATCATCGCCGCGGTCGGCCCGCTGATCCGCCAGGACAGTTATGAAGTCGGCAACGAGTTCGTGACGCGCTTCATCGAGGCGGATGCGGACAACGCCATGTTCTTCATCCCGTCGGTGCGCGAAGGACACGCGATGTTCGATCTCGCCGGCTTCATCCGCAAGCGTCTGGAAGCCGCGGGCATCCTGATGATCGACGATCTCGGTCTGGACACCTACGCCGACGAACGCTTCTTCAGCTACCGCCGCTCGGTACATCGCAAGGAGCCGGATTACGGCCGCCACGTTCACGCGATCGCGCTCGAAGCGTGAACACAACGGCAACCCCGTGTCATTCCGGGGCTATGCCTGCGCGCGATGACAGTGGCCTGTGGCGCCCCCGCCCTAGACGTTAATGCGTTTTAACGATATCGCTGCCCTCCATAATGAGGGACGCGTCATTCATCTTGCGCCGCGCGGGTTCGCGCGTGCTGGCGGTCATGCTGCTGACGGCTGCGACAGCCCTCGGCGGCTGTGCCGGTGGCGGTGGTGCCGCGAACTCCTATGCGATGGCGCCGAGCGCCGGCTCCGGGGCGACAGTCGCGTTCGAATCGATCGACGGGCCGCCGCCGCAAGTGTTCGACCGCATGGTCGGCGTGCTCGACAGCGAATCCAAGCTGCGCAGCCTGTCCGTGGTCTCGCGCGAGGGGACGGCTGCCTACCGCGTGCGCAGCTACCTCTCCGCCCAGATCGTGCGCGGCAAGACCGTGATCGCCTGGGTCTGGGACGTCTACGACGCCAACCAGCAGCGGGCGCTGCGCCTTTCCGGCGAGGAACCGACTGCGGCCAAGGGCGGCCGCGATCCTTGGAGCGCGGCCGACGACCTCGTGCTGCGGAAGATCGCCCAAGCCGGATTCAGCGGACTTTCCAACATGATCAACGGAACGCCGGATGCGCCGGGCTCGGCTCCCGGCTTGCGCGGGCCGGCCGTGGCGAGCGTGATGCCGGAGGCTCCGGTGGCCGAGATGCCGGCCTCGGCGCTGGGCTATGCCGAGCGATAACCCCCGCGAAACCACGGCCCCAACTTCCAGCCAAACCGTTGGCCGGACTCAGGATTTCGCAGGGAAAACGTAGCCTCCCGGGTTGCCATCGCAGCCCCCGGCCTGATATTTCCTCGCCCGTCGTAACCGTGCTTCGAGTGGGTATTGTTTGATGTTGAACATCGTGTCCAGCAAAGCGCGGGAGGAAGCGTCCATGTCGGCCAAGAACGGCTCCATCAAGCTCGTCGCCGGCAACTCCAATCCGGCTCTCGCGCAGGCCATCGCGCAGGGTCTCGACCTGCCGCTGACCAAGGCGGTGGTACGGCGCTTCGCCGACATGGAGATCTTCGTCGAGATCCAGGAGAACGTGCGCGGCTCGGATGCCTTCGTCATCCAGTCGACCTCGTTCCCGGCGAACGACCATTTGATGGAATTGCTGATCATCACCGACGCACTGCGCCGCTCCTCGGCGCGCCGCATCACCGCGGTGCTGCCCTATTTCGGCTACGCCCGGCAGGACCGCAAATCGGGTTCGCGCACGCCGATCTCGGCAAAACTCGTCGCCAATCTGATCACGCAGGCCGGCGTCGACCGTGTCATGACGCTCGACCTGCATGCCGGCCAGATCCAGGGCTTCTTCGACATCCCGACCGACAACCTCTACGCGGCGCCGCTGATGGTGCGCGACATCAAGGACAAGTTCGACCTCTCCAGGACGATGGTGATCTCGCCCGACGTCGGCGGCGTGGCGCGCGCGCGCGGCCTCGCCAAGCGCATCAACACCCCGCTCGCGATCGTCGACAAGCGCCGCGAGAGGGCGGGTGAATCCGAGGTCATGAACGTGATCGGCGACGTCGCCGGCTACACCTGCATCCTGATCGACGACATCGTGGACTCCGGCGGCACGCTGGTGAACGCGGCCGACGCGCTGATCGCCAAGGGCGCCAAGGACGTCTACGCCTACATCACCCACGGCGTGCTCTCCGGCGGCGCGGCCGCCCGGATCACAAACTCCAGGCTGAAGGAGCTGGTGATCACCGACTCGATCCTGCCGACGGATGCGGTGAGCAAGGCGCCGAACATCCGCACGCTGCCGATCGCCAGCCTGATCTCCGACGCGATCGCGCGCACCGCGGCGGAAGAGTCGGTGTCGAGCCTGTTCGACTGATTTTTTCCGCCTCTGGCCGCTTGCGGGCGGAGGGAGTGCGAGCGTCTACCGTGTCCCTTACGAGGCAGCCCCCGGGTTGTTGCCAACGACCGCCCATGACATCATCCGAATCCCGAGTCATCTCTGCCCTCTGGATGCCCGATGCCACGCCGGAAATTTGCCTGGGACAAGCTGTCGGATGACGAGTTGCTCAAGCAACGCCTCTCCAGCCTGAGGGTTACGGTCGAAGGCACCTGGCTCGAGGACTGCGTCAGCACGCTCTACGAGGAGCTGGAAGAACGGGATATCCGGCTGCGGCCGCACACATGGATGTCGAGCGAATGGTTCAGTCCGGGCGGCGTTCCCGGCATCGCCATTCCGTTCTATCTCGCTCATCCCCGCCTGATGAAGCTCGAGAAGAAGATGATGTTCGACGTCGAGGGTGGAACCTGGCGCGAATGCATGGCCATTCTCCGTCACGAAGCGGGCCACGCCATACAGCACGGCTACCAGCTACAGCGCCGCCGGCGCTGGCAGCAACTGTTCGGCCCGTCGTCGAAACATTATCCGCGCTATTACCGGCCCAATCCGGCGAGCCGGCGCTATGTCCAGCATCTGCGGCTCTGGTACGCGCAGAGCCATCCGGACGAGGATTTCGCCGAGACCTTTGCGGTGTGGCTGCGGCCGCGCTCGAACTGGCGGACGCGATATGCCGGCTGGCCGGCATTGAAGAAGCTCGAATATGTCGACGAGCTGATGGGCGAGATCGCGGGAAAGCGGCCGCCGATCACGACGCGGGAGCGTGTCGATACGCTGGGTCGGCTCAGCCAGACGCTCGAAGAGCACTACAAGAAGAAGCAGGCGTTCTACGCCTTCACGCCCCCCAAGACCTACGACCGCGATCTCTCCCGGCTGTTTTCAGCCGATCCACGGCATCACCGGTCGAAGCCGGCTTCGGCCCTGATCCGGCGACACCGCGCCCATATCAGGCAGCTGGTGGCGCGATGGACGGGCGAGAATCAGCTTACACTCGATGCCGTGCTTGACGAGATGATCTCCCGCTGTCGCGAGCTCGATCTGCGCGCCGTCGGCCCCGAACAGAAACTCGTTCTCGACTTCATCGTCCTCGTGACCGCCAAGACGATGCACACGATGTTTGGCCCGTCTCAGCGAAAATGGATCGCACTATGAGACGTCTCCGCATTCTGGTCCTCATGCATCCGGACTTCCTGCCCCCGGACTCCTCCGACGGATACAGCCCGCAGGAGATCAATGCGTGGAAAACCGAATACGACGTGGTGAGCACCTTGCGCGCAGCCGGCCACGAGGTTCGACCGCTCGGTGCGCAGGAGGAAATCAAGCCGGTGCGCGAGGCGATCGAGGAGTTCAAGCCGCACGTGGTTTTCACGCTGCTGGAGGAATTCCACAACAACGTCGCCTTCGACCAGCACATCGCGAGCTATCTCGAGCTGATGAAGGTCCCTTATACCGGGTGCAATCCGCGCGGCCTGACCCTGGCCCGCGGCAAGGATTTGTCCAAGACGCTGGTGCATCACCGCCGGATCGCCGCGCCGGCCTTTGCCGTCTTCCCGATGCGCCGCAAGGTGAAACGCCCGACGCGTCTTGCGCTGCCGCTGATCGTCAAGAGCCTGAACATGGATGGCTCGTTCGGCATCTCGCAGGCCTCGATCGTCGACACCGACGAGAAGCTGGCCGAGCGGGTCGCCTTCATCCACGAGCGGGTCGAATCCGCCGCCATCGCCGAGCAGTTTATCGAGGGGCGAGAGCTTTACGTCGGCGTGCTCGGCAACAATCGCTTACGCGTTCTGCCGATCTGGGAGTTGAAATTCGGCAGCATGGGCGGCCGCTCTTCACGGCACATCGCCACCGAGAAGGCCAAGCACGACACCGATTATCAGGAGAAGGTCGGCATCGTCGACGGGCCAGCGAAGGATCTGGCGCCGGAAGTGACCGCCAGGATCCAGCGGGCCGCGAAACGCATCTATCGGGCGCTTGGCCTCGACGGCTACGCGCGCATCGATTTTCGTCTCACCGCCGACGGCACGCCGTATTTCATCGAAGCCAATCCCAATCCCGAGATCGCGAAGAGCCAGGAGTTCGCCACAGCGGCTCAACATGCCGGACTCAAATATCCGGCCCTCCTGCAGCGCATCCTGGCCCTCGGAATCAGCCGCGCCAAGGCGGGGGTCTCGCTCGGCTGATGACGAACACGGCGGCGATCGCTCCTCATCCGTCGAGACGCGCTTCGCGCCACTAGGGATGAGGAATGGTCGTCGCGCGGCGTTACGCGATTCCCGCGGCGACCTGGCCGCGCAGGCGTTCGAGCCCGAGCAATGTCTCCGCACAGGCGGCCGCCACCTCGACGCCCTTGATCGCAAAATGCTTGCGGAAGAAATCGTAGTGCACCTCGGTTTCGTGGAATTGCTGCGGCGTCAGAACCGCGGAGAACACGGGCACCTCGGTGCGCAGCTGCACGTCCATCAACGCCTTGATCACGGTGTCGGCGACGAACTCATGGCGATAGATGCCGCCGTCGACGACGAGGCCGGCCGCGACGATCGCGGTGTAGCGCCGTGTCTTGGCGAGGATCTGCGCATGCAGCGGGATCTCGAACGAGCCCGGCACCTCGAATACGTCGACATGATTGAGGTGGCGCGCTTCCGCCTCCCTCACGAAGGCGATACGGGCCTCCTCGACCACGTCGCGGTGCCAGCAGGCCTGCACGAAGGCCACCCGCTGCGGTTTCGCGAAGCGCGGGTGCTCGGGCGCCGGATCCTGCGGAACCGGCGGTGGCGTTTGGGTTGGTTGGGAAATTTCGGCCTTGGAAGTTTCGGCTTGGGGGTCTTGCAACATCTGATTCATGGCTTTCCTCAGTTAAGGACCAGAATCAGGGCACACGGAACGACAACAGCCGCATCCTGCGATGCGTCTGCCACCGACCGTTCTCTTTCATCCGGACTTTAACCGTCGGCTTCGGAGTTGCACCGAATCTGCTGACCCTTCCCCTCAGCAAGGCTTTGAGGAAGGCGCTCGCGGGCTTAGGCCTTACGGCCCTTACCGCCGGTGGGGACTTTCACCCCGCCCTGAGAACATCGGCCGTCCGGAATGAACGGCCTGACCGAAATATGACGCCGGTTGGGGGCCGCGGCAAGCGGGTTCCGCATGGGAAAACCGCATGGTCCCATGCCGCCATGGCGGTCCAGAGGCACGCGACGGAATTAACGATTGGCGGGCCATCGAATCCGATTCCGATTTGTTCTTCCCGTTAATAATTGTGGCCGAGATGAGCTGTGGACGAACGAGTCCTGGCTTGTGGACGGACTCGGCAGCCAGTTGCGCAGATTCCGCAAATCACATCAGTTGATCCGCGACAAGCCCGCGCTGATCCGAACGGATCGCCTTAGCAATATTAAGGGAGCGCGCGCCGGACCAACCGCGTGCGTATCAAAGACAACAAAAAGGCAAGAGGTCGAGACGGCATGTCCCTGCTCGAAGGCACCATCGATTCCAAAAACCATCCGCTCGCGGTGGTCGAGGATATCGCTGCCAGCAACAACTGGCCGTTCGAACGCTCCGGCGAAGACGAACTCACGATTGTCTCCAAGGGACAATGGACCGACTACCAGATCTCCTTCACCTGGATGGGCGAGATCGAGGCGCTGCATCTGGCCTGCGCTTTCGACATGAAAATTCCGGTTGCGCGGCGATCGGAGGTCCAGCGGCTCGTGGCCGCGGTCAACGAGCAGCTGTGGGTCGGGCATTTCGACCTGTGGACCACCACCGGCATGATCATGCACCGGCAGGCCTTGGTGCTGCCGGGCGGGCTCATCGCCTCCACAGGCCAGTGCGAAGCCATGCTCGCCGGTGCCATCCACGCCTGCGAACGCTATTTCCCGGCGTTCCAGTTCGTGGTGTGGGCGGGCAAGTCCACGACGGAAGCCATGGACGCGGCCATGTTCGACACGGTGGGCGAGGCGTAGTTTCTTGTCGTCCCGGCCTAGTGCGCAATTGCGCACGGGGGGCCGGGACCCATACCGCGTGATTTCGCTTGTGGCACGCTGCTTGTTGCCAACACCTCCATCCACTAGAACCAGTTGTGGTTATGGGTCCTGGCTTTCGCCAGGACGACGGCGGTGGCAACGGCTATGACGAGCAACAGCACTCTCGAAAACATCACCGGCACCATCCTGCTCGCCGGCGCCGGCAAGATGGGCGGTGCGATGCTGACCGGATGGCTTTCGGGCGGGCTCGATCCGCGCCGCGTCGCGGTGATTGATCCGCACATCTCGGCCGAAATCACCGCGCTTGCCGCTAAGGGGGTGGCGCTCAATCCGGACGTGGCGGCGGCGGGCCCGGTCGAGACGCTCGTCGTCGCGGTGAAGCCGCAAATGTTCCGCGAGGCCGGCGCCAAGCTGAAGCCATACGTCTCGGACAAAACTTTGGTGGTGTCGATCATGGCGGGAACCACGATCGCCTCGCTTCAAGAGATCTGCGGCGGCGCGGTGGTGCGCGCGATGCCGAACACGCCGGCCGCGATCGGTCGCGGCATCACGGTGGCTGTCGCCGCGAACAACGTCAGCGCACCGCAACGCGCGGTGGCCGATGCTCTGCTACGCGCCACTGGCTCGGTCGAATGGGTCGACGATGAGAGCCTGATGGACGCGGTGACCGCGGTGTCCGGCTCGGGCCCGGCCTATGTGTTTCTGCTGGCCGAAGAGCTCGCGCGCGCCGGCGTCGAGGCGGGATTGCCCGAGGCGCTCGCGACAAAACTCGCGCGCGAAACCGTCGCCGGCTCGGGTGAACTTCTCCACCAGTCGGAGCTTGCCTCCGGCACGCTGCGCCAGAACGTCACCTCGCCCGGCGGCACCACGGCCGCGGCACTCGGCGTGCTGATGGGCGAGCCCGGCCTGCGCGATCTGATGATCCGCGCGATCGCGGCGGCGACGCAGCGGTCGAAGGAATTGGCGAAGTAGCTAGAGCGCGGGGCTACGTCGCCCCCAGCCGCTTGTTGAACATCGCGACATTGACGAGCCCGCGGGCGTGGCGGCCTTCGCCGAGCTTGCGCGAGCCCTCGAAGGCCTCGACCTCGAAGCGGATGACGCGGCGCTCGACTGCGAAGACCTTCGCGCTGGTCCGCACCGTCGCGCCGACGAGGGCTGCTGCAAGATGGCGGATGTCGACCTCGGTGCCGACGGTGACCCAGCCCGGCTGAAGGGCGCTGCGGATCGCGTCGCCCGACGTCATCTCCATTTCCAGAATCATCATCGGCGTCGCATAGACCATCGGCATGCCGGGCACGAAATGCCCCACCGTGCGCTCCACCGGCACCACCAGCGTGCGCTCGGCGCTCATGCCGACCTTGATGAAGTCACGTGCGTCCATGGGCCCTCCCCCGTCGTCCTGGACAAGCGAGCAAAGCGAGCGCCGATCCGGGACCCATTACCCCGACTGAAAATTGTCATGCGCGGTCTAAACCACGACCTGCTGCAACAACTGCCGTTTGGATAATGGGTCCTGGCTTTCGCCAGGACGACAGTTGCGTTTGCAGCTACAGGGGTGACTATTTCTTCGCAGCCGCCGCGCGCTCCACGAACGTCTTGCCGCCCTTCATCTTGTGGCGGAGCGGGGCTTCGTTGATCTGGATGACGACGGCGTCGGCATCGACGCCGAGGTTCTTCACCAGTGCCTGGGTGATGTCGCGCATCATGCCGGCCTTTTGCTCGTCGGTGCGGCCTTCGGCCATGCTGACAGTGATCTCAGGCATTTTTCTCTCCCTTGGGGCCGAACACCGGCCATTGACGAGCGTCATCAAACAGGAGGTGGATGCCCGGGACAAGCCCGGGCATGCCGGCGTCAGCGAATGGCTAGCCCCAGCTCACGTCATGGCGCGCCAACACCTCGCGCACTTTGGCGACGAGGTCGGCCTCGCTGCACGAGAACTGCGCCGGGCGGCTCTCGCGCCATTCCTGGTTGGAAGCGATCGCGGCCGCCGCCTTGGCGCCCTCGATCAGATCCTTGATCTGCACCTCGCCACGCGCTTTTTCATCCGAGCCCTGGATGATGACGCACGGCGCTTTGCGGCGATCCGCATATTTGAGCTGGTTGCCCATGTTCTTGGGATTGCCGAGATAAAGCTCGGCGCGAATGCCGGCGCTGCGCAGGCTTGCAACCATCTTCTGGTAGTCGGCGACGCGATCGCGATCGAACACGGTGACGACGACGGGGCCGAACCCGGGCTTCGTGTCGAGCTTGCCGAGCAGCGTCAGCGCCGCCTGAAGCCGCGACACGCCGATCGAGAACCCGGTCGCTGGCACCGGCTCGCCGCGGAAGCGCGAGACCAGGCCGTCATAGCGTCCACCGCCGCCGACCGAGCCGAACCGGACCGGACGGCCTTTTTCGTCCTTGGTGTCGAGCAGCAATTCGACCTCGTAGACGGGACCGGTGTAATATTCGAGGCCGCGCACGACGGACGGATCGATCTTGATGCGGTCTGCGCCGTAACCCGACGCCGTCACCAGTTTGGCGATCTCTTCCAGCTCGCTCACGCCGGCCTGACCGACTTCGCTCTTGGCGAGATAGGTTTCCGCCGCGGCGATCGCCTCCTTCCAATCGTCGCGCGGTTTGGTGATGGCAAGAACGACGTCGGCCTCCGACGCGCTCAAATTGGCGCCCTTCGTGAAGTCACCTTTCCCTTCTTCGCCGCCATCCCATCTACCGGGACCGAGCAGCTTGCGAACTTCCTCGGCGGGAAACTTATCGAGCTTGTCGATCGCGCGCAGCACGGTCAGCCTGCGGCCCGCGTTCTCTTCGCCACCGAGCCCGATTGCTTCCAGAACGCCATCGAGCACCTTGCGGTTGTTCACCTTCACCACATAGGAGCCGCGCGCGATGCCCAGCGCTTCCATCGTGTCGGCCGCCATCATGCAGATCTCTGCGTCGGCCGCCGGCGTTGCCGAGCCAACCGTGTCGGCATCGAACTGCATGAACTGGCGGAAGCGGCCGGGGCCGGGCTTTTCGTTGCGGAAGACATAGCCGACGCGATAGCTGCGATAGGGCAACACAAGACCGTCGGTCCCGTAGCGCTCGCCGACATAGCGCGCGAGCGGCGCGGTCAGATCGTAGCGCAGCGAGATCCACTGCTCGTCGTCGTCCTGGAACGAGAACACGCCCTCGTTCGGACGATCCTGGTCGGGCAGGAATTTGCCGAGCGCATCGGTGTATTCCATCGCCGGCGTTTCCACCGGCTCGAACCCGTAGAGCTCGTAGACGGCGCGGATCTTCTCCACCATCTCGCGCGTCGCCCGGATCGCGGCGGGATCGCGATCCTCGAGCCCGCGCGGCAAGCGCGCCTTCAGTTTCTGCGGTTTTTTGGGTTTTTCGGCCATGCGCGGCATTTACCAGCCGACGCGCGAAGCGGCAACTGCCGGTTAGTTCCTTACGGCTGCTCCATCCGTGCCCGGAGCGCATCCGCGTCCGCTTTCGGCAGCGACTTCAGCGTCGGCTTGATGGTTTCGCCGCCGACGATCTTGTCGTTGCGCATGAACATCCAGTCCGAGATGTCAGCTTCAGTGAATTCGACCTTGTCGCCTGCCCGCTTGCCGGGCAGATCGCGTGGCTCGTTGGCGAAGAGGCCGGAATAGGCCCCATTGGGTAGCTTCTTCACGTCGGCCATCCAGATGTGCTCACCGCCTTTGCGGGTCGAAAAGTGCACCTTCAGGGCATGCCCAGTTTCCGACGGCTTCGGCGCCTCGTAGGAGGCCCAGAAGGTCGGCAGCGTCCCACGGGCGCGCGCGATCGCGGTGTTCATCTCCGGATCGGTGGTGCGCACGTCGACGACGGGCGAACGGCCCTCAGCGGAGACATCCGGCTTGGGGCCGATGGTCAGAATGCCGAATACGGTGATGCCGGTGACCGCGGCAAGAACCACCCATTTCAGGGACTGGGGAAGAGTGGATGTCATGATCGCGATGTCCAGGTATTCGAGGTCTCGGACTTTGTCGTACGATCATCGTGTCGCGTTCATTGCGCCTCTCTCTCGCGAGCGGAGAGAGAGAGAGAGCGAGGGCAAAAATCAAGACAGATTGCGGATCCAGTTGTGCGGATCGTTGGTGCGGCCGTACTGGATGTCGACGAGCTGCTTGCGCAGGCCCATGGCGACCGGGCCGGCCGCGCCGCCGCTGATCTCGAAATCGCCGCTCACCGAGCGCACCGTGCCGATGGGCGAGATCACGGCGGCGGTGCCGCAGGCAAACGCCTCCTTCAGCTTGCCGCTTGCCGCATCCTTGCGCCATTGGTCGAGCGAGTACGGCTCCTCGCGCACGGTCTTGCCGGCGTCCTTGGCCAGCGCGATGATGGAATCGCGGGTGATGCCGGGCAGGATGGTGCCGAGCGGCGGCGTCGAGAGCGAGCCGTCGTCGAACACGAAGAACACGTTCATGCCGCCGAGCTCTTCGATGTAGCGGCGCTCGATCGCATCGAGGAAGACGACCTGATCGCAGCCGTGCTGGATCGCTTCGGCCTGCGCGCGCAGGCTTGCGGCATAGTTGCCTCCGCATTTGACGGCGCCGGTGCCGCCGACCGCAGCGCGCGTGTAATTCTCGGACACCCAGATCGAGACCGGCGCGGGGCCGCCCTTGAAGTAGGAGCCGACTGGCGAGGCGATCACCGCGAAGATGTATTCGGACGACGGCTTGACGCCGAGAAAGGTCTCGCTCGCGATCATGAACGGGCGCAGGTAAAGGCTGCCCTCGCCGCCCGGCATCCAGGCGCGGTCGATGCGCACGACTTGCTCGACCGCCTCGATGAAGACGTCTTCGGGAAGCTGCGCCATCGCCATGCGGTCGGCCGAGTCCTTGAAGCGCCGCGCATTGGCGTCGGGGCGGAACAGGTTCACGCCGCCGTCGTCGCGCTTGTAGGCCTTGAGGCCTTCAAAAATTTCCTGAGCGTAGTGCAGGACGGCGCCGGCCGGATCGAGCTGAAAATTGGCGCGGGCCTCGATACGCGCCTCGTACCAGCCGCCCTTGGCCTGGTTGTAGCGGACCACCGCCATATGGTCGGTGAAGACCCGCCCGAAACCGGGGTCCACCAGCTTGGCGACCCGATCCTTCTCTGGGATCGGATTGGATGCGGGCTGGATGTCGAATTTCATGCTCATGTCCTTGCCTCCCGCTGCCGGTGGCGGCGCCGTTCTGGCACCCGCCTGCCCTGATTTGGGCCCGGCTGGCTCGATTGGTTTCTGGCCGAACCGCCGCCAGCCTTGTTACGGCCGGTTTCCGTGGCCAGCATGTCACCGAGGACATGCTTTTGCGGAAGACGGAAGTCCAGTATGTTTTGCCGAAATGCCGTTCGACAATCGCACGGTAGATCTGCTCCGGCCGTCGCCGCCTGTCCGGCCCTGTGCGGCCGCCTTGCTTCGATGCCCACCCGATGCGAAACGATCTAAAATTTCGTCCGGGCCGATCGTTTTGTAACATTCAAACCAAGATACGTCAATATGCCTGACATAAATTTCGCGACTCCTTCTCAAGACGCTGCCGGGCCGCGGCCGGCCGCAGACGACGGAGGCAATTTGCGCTGGGATATCATCGAACTGCTGTTCTTCGCCTATCGCGATTTCGTCGGCGATCCCGACCAGGAGCTGGAGGCGTTCGGCTTCGGCCGGGCCCATCACCGCGTCATGCACTTCGTCTATCGTTATCCCGGGCTCAAGGTCGCCGACCTCCTCGACGTCCTGCGCATCACCAAGCAGTCGCTCGGCCGGGTGCTCAAGCAGCTCCTGGACGAGGGCTATATCGTGCAGAAGACCGGCGACAATGATCGCCGCCAACGCCTGCTGTTTGCGACGCCGAAGGGCGAGGCGCTGGTGCAGAAGCTCGCCGGTCTCCAGACCACGCGCATCACCAAGGCACTCGCCGAGATGGCGCCGCAGGATGCCGAGACCGTCAAGCGCTTCCTGCGCGCGATGATCGACCGCGACGATCCGGATAAGGTGCTCGAGACGATCTTTGCCACCGTCAATCAGGACAAGGAGTGACCGTGCCGCTCGCTGCCACGCTCGCACGCCCGCCGGCACGCCCCGCCGACGATGCTCCGCATCTCCTGCTGGTCGACGACGACCGCCGCATCCGCGACCTGCTCTCGCGCTTCCTTGCCGGCGAAGGCTATCGCGTCTCGACCGCCGCCAGCGCCAGCGACGCTCGCGCGAAGCTGATGGGCCTGCACTTCGACCTCTTGATCCTCGATGTCATGATGCCCGGCGAGACCGGCTTCGATCTCGCCCGTTTCATCCGGACCTCGTCCTCGGTGCCGATCGTGATGCTGACGGCGCGGCATGAAGCCGAAGCGCGCATCGAGGGCTTGCAGATCGGCGCCGACGATTACGTCGCAAAGCCGTTCGAGCCGCGCGAGCTTGCGCTGCGCATCAACAACATCCTCAAGCGCGCCGCGCCGCCGCCACAGGCCGCTGCGGTCGAGAAGATCGCGTTTGGCCCGTACATCTATCACCTCGACCGCGGCGAATTGCGTCAGGGCGAAGACGTCATTCACCTCACCGACCGCGAGCGCGAGATGCTGCGGATTTTATCGGAGACACCGGGCGAGACCGTGCCGCGCAGCGCGCTGACCGGCAATGGCAGCGTCAACGAGCGCGCCGTCGACGTGCAGATCAACCGCCTGCGGCGCAAGATCGAGACCGATCCCGCCAATCCGCTGTTCCTCCAGGCCGTGCGCGGCATCGGCTATCGGCTGGTAGCCTCGCCATAAAAAGTGAAGCGCCACCGATGAGCACGATCGATACCGGCCTGACGCTTTTGAAGAGCGCCGCCGGCCGCGTCTCCGCCGCCAATGGCTGGATGGGCAACGCGTTCAAAGGCTGGATGCCGACCGGCCTTTATGCGCGTGCGCTGCTGATCATGATCGTGCCGATGGTGATCCTGCAGTCGGTCGTCGCCTTCGTGTTCATGGAGCGGCACTGGAACACGGTGACACGGCGCCTGTCGGCTGCGGTGGTACAGGACATCGCCGCGCTGATCGACGTCTACAAGGGCTATCCGCAAGACCGGGATCGCGACCAGATCCGCCGCATCGCACAGCAGCGCCTCGGCCTCGTCGTCGATTTCCTCCCGGCCGGCGACATGCCGCCGCCGGGACCAAAGCCGTTCTTCTCGCTGCTCGACCAGACGCTGTCGGTGCAGCTCGGCCGCCAGATCGGGCGCTCCTTCTGGATCGACACGGTCGGCCGCTCCAACCTTGTCGAGATCCGGATCCAGCTCGACGACGCCGTGATGCGCGTGTTCGCGCAACGCAGCGCCGCCTATGCCTCGAACTCGGAGATCTTCCTGTTCTGGATGGTCGGCACGTCCTCGATCCTGCTGATCGTCGCGGTGCTATTCCTGCGCAACCAGATCAAGCCGATCCTGCGGCTTGCCGACGCCGCCGAAAGTTTTGGCAAGGGCCGCGAGGCGCCGAATTTCCGCCCGCGCGGCGCGCGCGAGGTGCGGCGCGCGTCGGTCGCCTTCCTCGAAATGAAATCGCGCATCGAGCGAACGATGGAGCAGCGCACCGCGATGCTCGCCGGCGTCAGCCACGATCTGCGCACGATCCTGACGCGGTTCAAGCTCGAGCTGGCGCTGATCGGCGACAGCCCCGAAATGGAGGGCATGCGCAAGGACGTCGACGAGATGTCGATGATGCTCGAGGACTACCTCGCCTTTGCCCGCGGCGATTCCGGCGAGCAGTCGCAGCCGACCGACATGGCGCAGGCGCTCGAGGAGCTGCGCAGCGACGCCGAACGCCACGGCCACACGGCGACCGTCGCATTCAACGGGCTGCCCGTGGTCACGGTGAAGCCGGCCTCGTTCAAGCGCTGCCTCGCCAACCTCGTCACCAACGCCGCCCGCTACGGCAAGAGCATCGCCATCACCGGCCAGCGCGATCACCGTTATTTGACAGTGACGGTCGACGACGACGGACCGGGCATTCCCGCGCATCTGCGCGAAGAAGTGTTCAAGCCGTTCCTGCGGCTGGACAACGCCCGCAACCAGGACGAAGGCGGCACGGGTCTTGGCCTCGCGATTGCCCGCGACATCGCCCGTTCGCACGGCGGCGACATCACTCTTGGCGACAGCCCGATGGGGGGATTAAGGGCGAGCGTGCGGATACCGGTGTAACCGGTGATGTAGCCCGGATGGAGCGTAGCGCAATCCGGGATTCTTTCTTCGCGATCGATGCACCGGCCCCGGATTTCGCTTCGCTCCATCCGGGCTACGATCTTCCCTACTTCGGCAACAGCGCTTTCAGCTTGTCCATGTCGCGCACGTTCATCTTGAAGCCGCCGGGCATCACGATATCGCCGGGCTTCTGGTCCGGCTTGCACGCCCCCAGCCATTTCGCTTCGAGCTGCATGGTCGTGTCGCGGCCAGCCGCGCCGGCGGCGCCGCCTTGCGCGTGCGACGACGTCTTCACCGTATAGGCCGAATTGAAATCGCCGGTGATCTCAGCATGCGAGGCCGTGCTGATGCCGGCGACGTTGCACTCGGAATCGCTGACATAGCCGGTCGCGGTCTTCTTGATGTCCTGCTTGGCGCAGATCTGCTTGGCCATCGGGGAGACGTTGTTGTTCATCTCCTTGTCGACGGTCTCGTCGGTGCAGTGCTGCATGGTCATCTCGGGCACGGGCGTGCCGGTCCTGACCATCTTCAATTCCCACAGGCCCGCCTTGCGCACCGGCAGGTCGTCAGCGCGGACGCTGCCTGCCGACAAGACGAGGCAAAGCGCGGAGCCGAGCAAAGCGAGTTTGCGCGTCATGTGGGAAGCTCCCGGCTGCGAGATAGCGGCGCTACGAAAGCGCCTCAGTAGAGCGTGCGGATCGGCTGGTCGGCGGCGCCATAGGGCACCCAGCGACAGGAGAACGAGATGTAGCCGCCCTCATAGGCCTGCACCGCCAGGAATTTGGCGACCTTGCTGTAGCGCGCGCAGTGATCGACCGCGACCTGCCGCGCATCCACTTGGGTTGCCATCGAATAGGCGATGATGCCACCGGTGTCGTTGCCCTTGAACGGAGGCACCGGAAGCAGATCGGCGCGCGCCGACTGGCTCGCCATCATACCCAGGGCAAGAAGGCCCGCGGCCGCAATGATTCGCATTCCCGTCACTCCGATTGGTTGGCGGCAGTTTACGGTGCCAGCGCGGCGGTGGAAAGAACGGAAGGCCCCTCTAGTGCAGCATTGCGGTCAACTCGTCGGCAAGTGTTGCCGCGCTGCACTTGACCTCCTCCGGCCTTCGCGGCACCGTCGGACCCTCGCAGATCATGCTGTCTGGATCATCCATGCGCGCCTCGACCTTCCTGAAATCGCTCCGCTTCGCCGCCGTGCTCGGCCTCCTGTTCGGGGCGCTGTCGCTCGGCGAGGCCAGGGCCGCCAATCCGCTGGAGCTGAATTTCTGGCTGAGCGGGCCGCGCTATGACGGCAACGTCTCCGAATGCGACAGGGCGCTGCCGACGATCGCCAGCCAGTTCTGGGAGAAAGAAAGCTCGTTCTGGAATTCCTCGTTGAAGATCACGGGCTTCGCCGCGGTTCACGAGACCGCGTTCCGGCCCTGGGCATCCGACAACATCCCGCGCCGCTATTGCACCGGCGAGGCCATGCTCACGGACGGCAAGATGCGCAAGGTGCATTTCTCGATCGTCGAGGATGGCGGCTTCGCCGGCTACGGTCAGGGCGTCGAATGGTGCGTGGTCGGGCTCGACCGCAACTGGGCCTACAACCCGGCCTGCCGCGCCGCCAAGCAATAACTGAAAAAGTTCTGATCCGGACCGGTCCGGCGGCCGAACGACGGTCGCCCGAATTTTGTTCTTGAAATGTTCCTGTCGCCTGCTAGGCTGATCTGCACAGTCTAGTTGAGGGGCGTCGCCATGTTTCATTCCAGATTGCATTCCTTTTCCCGCCTGATGATCTCACTGACGCTTGCAGCCGGGTTGGCTGCATTGGCCGGTGGCGCCAAGGCCCAGGACAAGCGGCAGAACACGCCCGGCGAATTCGATTTTTATGTGCTGTCGCTGTCGTGGTCGCCCTCCTTCTGCGAAGAGGCGGCGGAGCGCGGCGGCCGTTCGCAGATCCAGTGCAGCGGACGGCCCTACGCTTTCGTGGTCCACGGTCTGTGGCCGCAATATGAGAACGGTTTTCCGGAATATTGCCAGCGGCCGTCGCCGCGGCTGAACCGCAGCATCGTCTCCTCCATGCTCGATCTGATGCCGGCGCCGGGGCTGATCTTCAACGAGTGGGACAAGCACGGCACCTGCTCGGGGCTGGCCGACCGCAGTTATTTCGAGACGATCCGGAAGGCGCGCGCTGCAATCAAGATTCCGGCTGAATATCTCGATCTATCGCAGGCCAAGACCGTGGCGCCGGCGGAGGTGGAGGAAGCCTTCGTCAAGGCCAATCCGGGCCTCAGCAATGCCGCCGTCTCGATCACCTGCAACCGGACGCGGCTATCGGAAGTCCGCATCTGCCTCAGCAAGGACCTCCAATTCCGCGCCTGCGAGGAGATCGACCGCCGCGCCTGCCGCCGCGACCAAGTGACGATGCCGCCGATCCGGGGTGGGTAGCCCGAGCGTCGTGCCTCTTTGCTCAAGCCGTCACGTGGCGTAGTGCTCTTGCATGAATTACCGCCACGCCTTTCACGCCGGCAGCTTCGCTGATGTCATCAAGCACATCGTGCTGGCGCGGATCATCACCTACCTCCAGGACAAGCCGGGAGCGTTCCGCGTCATCGACACCCATGCCGGCGCCGGCCTCTACGATCTCGAAAGCGACGAGGCGCGCCGCGGCGGCGAGTGGCTGACGGGCATTGCGCGGCTGATGCAGGCGCGGCTGTCGAACGACGCCATGGCGCTGACCAAGCCCTATCTCGACATCGTCCGCGCCTTCAATCCGAAGGGCGAGCTCAAGGCCTATCCGGGCTCGCCGCTGATCGCGCGCGCCCTGATGCGGCCGCAGGACCGCCTCGTCGCCTGCGAACTCGAGCCGAAGGCGCGGAAAGCGTTGATCGGCGTGCTCCGCCACGACGAGCAGGCCCGCGTGGTCGACCTCGACGGCTGGATGGCGCTGCCGGCTTTCGTGCCGCCAAAGGAACGGCGCGGGATCGTCCTGATCGACCCGCCATTCGAGGCCAAGGACGAGTTCGACAAGCTCGGCGAGGCCTTCTCGGCGGCGTTCGCGAAATGGCCAACCGGTATCTATGTAGTCTGGTATCCCGCCAAGAGCCGACGGGCCACTGATGCGCTGGTGCAATCATTGGCGCGGCTAGCAACCGTCGCAAAGCCCCCGGGAAAATGCCTGCGCCTCGAATTCAGCGTGGCGCCGCAAGCCGACGGCGCAGCCCTCACCTCCAGCGGGCTCTTGATAGTCAATCCCCCTTACACACTGCACGGTGAACTCAAGACGATCCTGCCGGAGCTGGAAATGCCGCTCGGCCAGGGTGGCGCTGCCAGATTCCGATTAGAGGTGCCGAGGCCGTAACACTCCGGCATCTTGGGAAAAATATGCAGGAGCGGTGGTCAATCTGCAGAGAACCGTATTATGCTGTTTCAGTGACTGGCTTTACGTTCCGCTTCCGCGAATGGTTGCGGCGGAGTGAAGGCCTAAGAAAGATCCAGTCGGACCGAATGGTCTGCACAAGGATGGCCAGCTCCCGGGCTTCGTAAGGCCCGGTCATGTCGTGACGTGCGTCTGCGTCACGACGGAGGAGCAATGAGGGGGAGTTTCCCGATGGCCATGACGGGAACGGTCAAGTTTTTCAACGGTGAGCGCGGCTACGGATTCATCAAACCGGACGACGGGGGCCGCGACGTCTTCGTGCATATTACTGCTGTGGAGCGGGCCGGACTGAAGGACCTTGCCGAAGGACAGCGTATTACTTTCGAAGTCGAGCCGGACAAGAAGGGCAAGGGGCCGAAGGCGGTCGATTTGGTCATCTTGTCCTAGCGAGTCCGACGCGAAAACACCGGCGCAAAAAAATCCCGGCCGCGAGCGGCCGGGAGGCTGTAGTCCGGTATTTTCTTCTTTGGGTATCAGAAGTGATAGTTCACGCCTGCGCGCACAACGCTGGCGCTATAGCCGTTTGACACGCCTGTAATCGCGAACTGACTCGTCGACAGATCGATGTAGAGATATTCGAGCTTGGCGCTCCAGTTCGGCGCGAAGCCGACTTCCGCACCAGCACCAATGGTCCAACCGGCGCTGGTGTGCGACTCCGTCCAGCCGAACGTCTGTGCACGCAGCTCGCCGAAGGCGAGGCCCGCCGTGCCGTAGAACAGCACGTTGCTGAAGGCGTAGCCGGCGCGGCCGCGCAGGGTGCCGAACCACGGGTTGGAGAACTTCCACGGCGCGAAAGTGTCGTCGGCACCGGCGGCCTGGATGTCGCCCTCGACGCCGAACACCCAAGGACCGTTCTGGAAATTGTAGCCGGCCTGAACGCCGCCGACGAAGCCCGACGGTTTTGCGGGATTGTTGTTCACCGAGCCCCATTCGTAGCCGAGATTGGCACCGAGATACGGACCGGCCCAGCTATAGGCGTTGAGCGGCTGATTGACCGTGTAGGGCGCACGCTGCCCGTAATTGAGATCGGCGGCCTCTGCCGAAGCCGTCCAGCCGACTGCAGCCAACGCGGCTGCGCCCACAACGAGCCCCTTCATCACACACTCCAACGCAACTGTCCCAACCGGTGCGATGCCCGCGCCGCCGCGCGAGGCAAAACCGTATGGTTACGGAACCACGACTTTTTCGCGTAAGATTTATCGAGAGTTTTAGGTTAAAGGCCTGTTAAGTCGGGTTACCGCGCTGTTAACAGGCTTAAGTAAGCGTTACCGGGAACTGCGCCACCATCCTGTGCGTGCCGCACGGCCGGAACTTCAAATCGGCACCCGCAGCGCCTAAATTCGCACCATGGTTCACGATTCCACCGACAATCCGGACGACGCACGCGTACGCAAACCCGTGCGCGGCAACGCGCCCGATGTCCCGCCCCAGGAAACGGAAGCGGCGCCGCCGGACCTCGATCCCGCCACCGCAAGCGGCGACGACGAGGACGACGCACGGCTGCCGGACATCCTGGAAGAGAGCGGCACGGTCGGCGAAGAGCCACTGGCGACCGGCCACGAGGCGATCGAACGCGCGGTCCGCCTCGCCCCCACCTCGCCCGGCGTCTATCGCATGCTCAACGCCAGTGCCGACGTGCTCTATGTCGGCAAGGCCAAGAACGTCAAAAAGCGCCTGTCGAACTATGCGCGCCAGAGTGCGCCGCAGCCGGCGCGCATCCTGCGCATGATCGCCGCGACGGTTACGGTGGAAATCATCTCGACCCACACCGAGACCGAAGCGCTGCTGCTGGAGGCCAACCTCATCAAGCAGCTTCGGCCGCGCTTCAACGTGCAGCTGCGCGACGACAAGTCGTTTCCCTACATCCTGATCACGGGCGATCATTGGGCGCCGCAGATCCTGAAGCATCGCGGCGCGCAGACGCGGCCCGGTCGCTATTTCGGCCCGTTCGCCTCCGCCGGCGCCGTCAACCGCACCATCACCGCACTTCAGCGCGCGTTCCTGATCCGCTCCTGCACGGATTCCTTCTTCGAGAGCCGTTCACGGCCCTGCCTGCTCTACCAGATCCGCCGTTGCGCCGGTCCCTGCACCCGCGAGATCGACTTCCCCGGCTACACGACCCTGGTGCGCGAGGCGAGCGACTTCCTGTCCGGCAAGAGCCATGCGGTGAAACAGGAGCTTGCTAGCGAGATGGAGAAGGCCTCCGGCGAGCTCGAATTCGAAAGCGCCGCGCTCTACCGCGACCGCCTCGCTGCGTTGTCCGCGATCCAGTCGCAGCAGGGCATCAATCCGCGCACGGTGGAAGAAGCCGACGTGTTCGCCATCCACCAGGAGGGCGGCTTCTCCTGCGTCGAGGTGTTCTTCTTCCGCACCGGGCAGAACTGGGGCAACCGCGCCTATTTCCCGCGCGCGGAGAAGACCTATACGCCGGAAGAGGTGCTCGGCTCCTTCCTCGCCCAATTCTACGACGACAAGCCGCCGCCGAGGAATATCCTGCTCTCGCACGAGATCGAGGAGAGCGAGCTGCTCGCCAACGCGCTGTCGATCAAGGCCGGCCGCAAGGTCGAGGTTTCCATGCCGAAGCGCGGCGAGAAGAAGGAGCTCGTCACCCACGCGCTCACCAACGCGCGCGAGGCCCTGGGCCGCAAGCTCGCGGACACCGCGACGCAGAGCCGGCTGCTGGACGCCATGGCCACGACCCTGAGCCTGCCACATGCGCCGAAGCGGATTGAAGTCTACGACAACAGCCACATCCAGGGCACCAACGCAGTCGGCGCCATGATCGTTGCCGGCCCGGACGGTTTTGTGAAAAACCAGTACCGCAAGTTCAACATCAAGTCGGAAGGGATCACGCCGGGCGACGACTTCGCCATGATGCGCGAAGTGCTGGAGCGCCGCTTCAAGCGCCTGATCAACCCGCCCGAAGAGGGCGCGGCCAAAACCAAGGACGACGACTTCCCGCAATGGCCCGATCTCGTGATCATCGACGGCGGCCGCGGCCAGCTCAACGCGGTCCGGGAAATCTTTGCAAATCTCGGCCTGACCCAGGTGGCGCTGATGTCGGTGGCCAAGGGGCCGGACCGGGATGCCGGCCGCGAGACCCTGTTCATGCCGGAGCGCGAGGCGATCAAGCTGGAGCCGCGCGACCCCGTGCTCTATTTCATCCAGCGGCTGCGGGACGAGGCGCACCGCTTCGTCATCGGTTCGCACCGCAAGCTGCGCAAGAAGGACATCCGCGAGGCCGGCTTGCAGGAGATTCCGGGCATCGGTCCGTCACGCAAACGTGCCTTGCTGCACCATTTCGGAACCCTGAAGGAGATCGAACGGGCTTCGATCACCGATCTCGGCAAGGTTCCGGGGGTGAGCGCCGAGAGCGCCCGCAGGATTTTCGAGTATTTCCATCCCCAGCCGGGGTGAAATAAAGGGGGGCCGCGGTCATATGGTCGTCGCATCCCGCACCCCATTTGGGGAGCGGAACGGTTGACCTTCAGGCTGCAGCGGTATTGGTAGGACGGATGAACATCGCCACGACACGAGGGACCACCAGCCGCGCGATGTCCCTCCCGAACATCCTGACCTACGGCCGGATCGCCGCGATCCCGGTCGTGGTCGGCTGCATCTACGCACAGTCGATCATGGACGGCCCGCTGTGGCTGCGCTGGGTCGCCGTCGCCATTTTCATCGCGGCTGCGGTCACTGACTACCTCGACGGCTATTACGCGCGGATCTGGAATCAGCAATCGGCGTTCGGCCGCATGCTCGATCCGATCGCCGACAAGCTTCTGGTCGCCTCGTGCCTGCTGATGCTGGCCGCCGACGGCATCATTCACGGCTGGTCGCTATGGGCCGCCATCGTGATCCTGTGCCGCGAGATCCTGGTCTCGGGCCTGCGCGAATATCTTGCCGCGCTGCGCGTCAGCGTGCCCGTGACCAAGCTTGCGAAGTGGAAGACGACGGTTCAGCTCATCGCCATCGGCTTCCTGCTGGCTGGTCCGGCCGGCGATGAGGTGGTGCCCATGGTCTCGATGATCGGACTGGCGCTGCTCTGGGCTTCGGCGATCCTCACCATGTACACCGGCTACGATTATTTCGGCGCCGGCATCCATCACCTTATCAAGGAGGATGAGGGATGAAGGTGAAGTACTTCGCCTGGGTGCGCGAGCGCGTCGGCAAGGCCGAGGAGACGATCGAGCCGCCCGCGACCGTGCGTACCGTGGAAGAGCTGATCGCCTGGCTGTCCGGCCAAAGCGAAGCCTACGCCTACGCGTTCGAGAAGCCGAAGGTGATCCGTACCGCGATCGACCATGCCCACGTCAAGTCGGACGCCGCGATCGCGGGCGCTCGCGAGATCGCGTTCTTCCCGCCCATGACCGGCGGCTAGACCATGCCCGTCACCACCTGCCCTGTCACCATCCGTATCCAGCAGGACGATTTCGACATCGCGCGCGAGATCGCGGTGCTGACCGGGAACCGCACCGACATCGGTGCGGTCGTGAGCTTTTCCGGCATCTGCCGCGGCGACGAGGACAGCGCGAAGATCGCCGCGCTCTCGCTCGAGCATTATCCTGGAATGGCCGAGGAAGAGATCAGGCGCCATGCCGACGAGGCCACCTCGCGCTGGCCTCTCAACGGCGTCACGGTGATTCATCGCGTCGGCCGGTTCATGCCCGGTCAGAACATCGTGCTGGTGCTGACCGCCTCGCAGCACCGCCAGGCAGCGTTCCAGGCAGCCGAGTTCCTGATGGATTATCTCAAGACCAACGCGCCGTTCTGGAAGAAGGAAGAGAGCGCCTCCGGCACCGGCTGGGTCGAGGCCCAGGCCCGCGACGATGAAGCCGCCGCACGCTGGACCCGATCCTGATGGCAACAACATCTAAAAAGACCGTGCGCGGCCGCGCCGCGCCAAAGCTCGCGAAAGTGGGCCGCGGAGAGCTTCTCACGCTGGTCGATTTCGTCCGCTATGCGGTGAGCCGCTTCAATGAGGCCAGGCTCGCCTTTGCTCATGGCACGCCCGATCCGGTCGCGGAAGCGGCTTTCCTGGTCTGTGAAGCCCTGCATCTGCATCCCGAGCAGTTCGAGATTTTTGCCAACGCGCGCGTCACGGCAGCCGAGGGCAGGATCATCATCGATCTCATTCATCAGCGCGTCACCACGCGCAAACCGGCCGCTTATCTCGTCAACAAGATCTACATGCGCGGCCTGCCGTTCTATGTCGACGAGCGCGTCATCGTTCCGCGTTCCTTCATCGGTGAGCTCTTGGAGTCGCATTTCGGCGGTGACGGCGAAGCCGGCTCGCTGATCGACGACCCCACCGCGGTCGAGCGGGTGCTCGATCTCTGCACAGGATCGGGATGCCTCGCGATCCTCGCCGCGCATCATTTTCCGAACGCCACGATCGACGCCGTCGATATCTCCAAGGGCGCGGTCGACGTCGCCAGACGGAATGTCGGCGAATACGGGCTCGATGACCGGATCAGCCTGCATCGCGGCGACCTGTTCGCCCCGCTCGGTGACACCAAATACGACCTGATCATCACCAACCCGCCTTATGTCGACGCTGAAGGCATGGCTGCGTTGCCGCCGGAGTGCCGGGCCGAGCCGAAGCTCGCCTTTGACGGCGGCGCCGACGGTCTCGACGTGGTGCGCCGGATCCTGCGCGACGCGCCTGACCACCTGACGCCGGATGGTGGGCTGATCTGCGAGATCGGCCGGGGCCGCAAACTCGTCGACGAGGCCTTTCCCGAACTGCCGCTGCTCTGGCTCGACACCGAGGACTCCGAGGGCGAAGTGTTCTGGATCGCGGCAGCCGATCTCGGCTGATCCATCACCGCGGTCCGACCTCGTTCGGAACAAGTCAAATACCGCCACGTTCATCCCCCGACGATTTTTCTCGCACTCGGAGGATAACCGCATGCTTGCGCCATCGGGCGAATTGCTGCGCGCCGGCGTCGCGCTCAAGCTCAACCATCTCAAGCGCGCCGCCCAATCCTATGCCCGTGACCGGAGCAATCAGGCCACAGGGCGCATGACCTCGTACGCGACTGCGGCCGGACTGCTCGCGGTTGCGGGCTTGTTCGTCGTCGCAGCCTTCTTCGTCGGCCTGATCGCGCTGTACCGCTGGGTTGCAATCCATTACGGGCAATTCTGGGGGTTCGGCGCCGTTGGCGGCGTGCTCCTGATCCTGGCCGCCGCCTGCGCCGGCGTCGCCATGGCCCAGATGAAGCGCAAGACCAAGCCGATCGTGCCGCTCGCCAGCCGCCTGCGCGTGGCGATCGCCACCCCGCGCATCCCGCGCGGAACGGTGAAACAGGCGGTGAAAGAGGTCGCGACGACAATTCCCCTGGCGCCGCTCGCGCCGGGCGAACGAGGACATGAACCAAGACATGGCGGCAGCACGTGGCCGGCTCGGTCCAACCGCCCCGTGCAACTTGGGCTGATGCTCGCAGCCGTTGGGCTGGTCGGGCTCACGGCCGCGCGCCGGCGGCGTCACGGCCACGGAGCGGAGACCTGAAATGCCTATACGGCGCGCCGAACAATTTGACAGCTGGCTGTTGGTGGCAGCCACGACCGTGTTCGTGCTCACCGCGGAACGGTATTTCCAGGATTCCGGCATGGTCCGGGCGGGACCTCCGCACGACCACCGCAAAGGCGAGGCGAATTCGCCGGAAACGAGCCCGGTGGGTGCAGCCTCGCAGCCCGGCCGCGGCCGCCGCGCGAAAAGCCCGTTCGCGATCCCTTGGGCGGGCTGGAAGGACGTCTTCTGGCGCACCTATCAGCGCATCGACGACGATCGCCTGCTCGCAACCGCCGGCGGCGTCGTCTTTTTCGGGCTGCTCGCGATCTTTCCCGCCATCACGGCTCTGGTTTCGTTCTATGGCCTCTTCGCCGACCCCTCGACGATCAGTTCCAACCTGCAATCGCTCGCGATGATGCTGCCCGAAGGCGCGTTCCAGATCGTCGAGGACCAGGTCGCCCGGGTCGTGTCGAACGGCGGCGCGACCCTTGGTTTCACTTTCCTGTTTGGCCTCTTGCTCGCGATCTGGAGCGCCAATGCCGGCGTCAAGGCCATCTTCGACGCCATCAACGTCGCCTATGAAGAGCGTGAAAAGCGCAGCTTCATCCGGCTGAACTCAGTCTCGCTGGCTTTCACGGTCGGTGGCATCGTTGCCCTGCTCCTGATGGTAGGCGCTGTGGTCGCCTTTCCGCTCGCGCTCAATCACCTCGGCATGGCGCCCGAAAGCAAGACGATCGTGGCGCTGGCGCGATGGCCGGTGCTGTTCGTCATTCTCCTTGCCGCGCTCGCCGTCCTCTACCGCTTCGCGCCCAGCCGCGACGCCCCGCGCTGGCAATGGCTGAGCGTCGGAGCGGTGGCGGCCGCGATCCTCTGGATCGCCGGCTCGGCGCTGCTGTCCTGGTATCTCTCGGAATTCGCCAATTACAATGCGACCTACGGCTCGCTCGGCGCTGCGATCGGCTTGATGATGTGGATGTGGATGTCGGCCATCGTCGTCATGTTCGGGGCCGAGCTGAATTCGGAGATCGAACGGCAGACCCTGCGCGACACGACCACCGGGCCGCCCAAGCCGCTTGGCACCCGCCAGGCCGTCTCGGCCGACACGGTCGGCGCTGCGGCGCAATCCTGACTCCGAAATCGGGCCGCTATCCCCTCGAATCAACAATGATGTTAAGCTCATGCCGCTTGGGGGAGCATGCGGCGTGACGGGTTCGATACGCCACCCCGTGTTTTCCCGGTCAGGCAGTCAGCTCTTGAGGCGTAACGCGCGGCATGATTCGTATTTCGACGATCTTCATCGCCATCTGCATGGTTCTGGTCGCCGCCTCGCTCGGGCTCGTGCTCTACGCAGTCGCCGGCATCAGCGGAACCGAATCCGCGATCGTGGCACTGACGGTGCTGACCTTCCTGATCCTCTACAATGCAGTGTCGATGCGACTGCGCGACCGCAGCGACGTCGGCGGCCAGATCACCGACCTTTCGCGCGGCACCGCCGACCTCGCCCGCCAGGTCGCCGAGTTCGGCCGCCGGCTTGCCACGATCGAAGCACGCATCGCCTCCTCCAATTCGACCAACTCCGACCGCATCCAGTCGGTGGTCGGCGAGATCAACGAGCTCGGCGGGTTGGTCAGGCAGCTCGCCACCACCGTGTCGGCCCATGAGGATCTGATGGCCGGCCACGCGCCGGTGCCGGCCCCCGCTCCGATCGCAAGGCAGGAGCCGGAGGCGCAGCTCGACCTGATGGCCACGTTCGAGGAGGGGCGTCCGGCTGCCCCTCCCCCGGCGCCCGCGCCGCAGCCGCGGCCGTCGGCGCCGGCGATTCAGACCCAGACCGCCAATCCGGTTCAGACCGCCAACGGCCGCAACCAGACCCAATTGCTGGCGACGCTCCGCAACGCAATCGACGAGAACCGCATCGACATCTTCCTGCAGCCGATGGTGACGCTGCCGCAGCGCAAGGTCCGCTTCTACGAGGCCGTGACGCGCCTGCGCGACGAGCGGGACCAGTTGGTCGCGGCTGAGGAGTTCATCAGCATCGCCGAGGCCTCCGGCCTAATCGGGCGCATCGACAACATGGTGATGCTGCGCTGCGTGCAGGTGCTGCGACGCCTGATGGTACGCAACAAGGAGGTCGGCGTGTTCTGCAACGTCGCGGCTTCCACGCTCGGCAATTCCACGACCTTCGCGCAATACCTCGATTTCCTCGAAGCCAACCGGGCGCTGGCGCCCTCGCTGGTGCTGGAATTCAAGCAATCGACCTTCCGCAATCTCGGCCCGACCGAGACCGAGAATCTCGCCGCGCTCGCCCAGCGCGGCTTCCGTTTCTCGATCGACCATGTCACCGATTTGCGCATCGAACCGCGCGAACTCGCCGATCGCGGCGTGCGCTTCATCAAGGTGCCCGCCTCGCTCCTGCTCGACGCGAGGCAGGCTTCGGCTTCGGACATCCACCCTTCCGACCTCTCCGACCTGCTCGGCCGCTTCGGCATCGACCTGATCGCCGAGCGGATCGAGGGCGAGCGCGCCGTGATCGACCTGCTCGACTATGACGTGCGGTTCGGCCAGGGGTTCCTGTTCGCGCCGCCCCGGCCATTGCGGCAGGAGGGGTCATCTGCTACCGCCGCGCCGAACCAGGCACAGGACACCCAGGCATCCAATGGCTCCGGCACCCCCAGCTCAAGCGCGACGTCGACTGCGTCTGCGCCACAGCGCGTCACCGGCAACGCCGCGCTCGCGCGTCGGATCTGATCGGCCGCACGCATCATGACCACGCTGCATTTCGCCGAAAGCCTGCGTGAACTCGTGGCGGGCGTGGACGTCGTGCTCAGCGACATCTGGGGCGTGGTCCATAACGGCCTCGAGTCTTTCCCCGAAGCCTGCGAGGCGCTGCACACCTATCGTAGCCGCGGCGGTACGGTCATCCTGATCACCAACGCGCCGCGCCCGGCAGACTCGGTGCAGCGGCAATTGCGCAAGCTCGGCGTCGCCGACGAGACCTACGACGCGATTGTGTCTTCAGGCGACCTGACGCGGCTCTATGTCGCCGATCATCCCGGCCGCAAGATGTTCTGGCTCGGCCCCGAGCGCGACAACTCGATCTACCGCGGCCTCGATGCGGTGACCGCGCCGCTGGAGCAGGCAGACTACATCGTCTGCACCGGCCTCTATGACGACGAGACCGAAACGGCGGAAGACTATCGCGGCATGATGCTGAAAGCGCGCGAGCGCAAGCTGACGCTGGTTTGTGCCAACCCGGACATCGTGGTGGAACGCGGCGACCGGCTGATCTACTGCGCCGGCGCGATCGCGGAGCTCTATCGCGAGCTCGGCGGCGAGGTGATCTTCTACGGCAAGCCGCACCGGCCGATCTACGAGCGCGCGATGGCGCTCGCCGGCGAACGCCAGGGCCACCAGATCGACCGCAAAAAGGTGCTCGCGATTGGCGATTCCGTCCGGACCGACCTCACCGGCGCGCGCGAGTTCGGGATCGATTGCCTGTTCGTGACCCGCGGCATCCATGCCGAGGATTTCGAGGGTCTCGACCAGCTCGACCCGGCTTCGGTGCTGGAATTGTTCGGCCATCCGCCGAAGGCGCTGATGCGCGAACTGAAGTGGTGATGGCTACGGCTTGAAGCGTCGCCTACCTAGACCAATTGCTAAGCCCCCGGACGCCGTCATGGCCGGGCACAGTCGGCCGTAGGACGGCGTCGCTCCCGCTCGCCTACGCCCCGGCCATCCACGCCTTCTTTGCAGCCCCAAACGTGGATGCCCGGGACAAGCCCGGGCATGACGATCCCAATGATGGATTATTATCCGGCCAAGCGCGCCTTACGCGCTTGCCATGTCCGGGAAGACCGCCTCGATCTTGGTCTTCAGCGTTGCCGCGTTGAACGGCTTGACGATGTAGTTGTTCACGCCGGCCTTCTTGGCCGCGATCACGTTCTCGGTCTTCGATTCGGCCGTGATCATGATGAAGGGCGTGGTGGCGAGGTTCGGATCCGCGCGCACTTCGCGCAGCAGGTCGTAACCCGTCATCGGCTCCATGTTCCAGTCGGAAATCACGAGCCCGTACTTCTTGCCGCGCATCTTGTTCAGCGCTGCCGAACCGTCGCTTGCATCATCGATATTCTCGAAGCCAAGCTGCTTCAGGAGGTTCCTGATGATACGGATCATGGTGCTGTAGTCGTCAACCACCAGAACCGACATCGACAAATCAACCGCCATCTCGACTCCCCCAACGCAAACCCAGGAAATATTTACGATCGGACCTGCCGGGCCGGAGCCCCGCGGTTCCACGCCCAAGGACTAGCACCAAGGCGTTAAACAGCGCGTTAACTGGGAACGCCCCCGGTGGACTGAAATCGCTTTCGATGCGGCCGCCCCCTCCCGCTTGACTTCATCCGGCCCATCACGCCACGGTCCCGGCCGGTCCCGCCGGTTCGAGAATTCCCCTGATGGCTCCGCATTTTACCGTTATCCGCGACACCACACCGGACTCCGCCATTGCAAGGGGTGCCGTGGTCGCCATGGGCAATTTCGACGGCGTTCATCTCGGCCATCGCGCCGTGATCGCCGCAGCCCTGGAAATGGGCAGGATACATGGCCGCCCTGCTCTGGCATTGACCTTCGAGCCGCATCCGCGCCGGTTTTTCAGCCCCAACACCCCGCAATTCCGCCTGACGGACGAGCGTGCCAAGCTGCGGCTTCTGGCCGGCACCGGACTTGCCGGCGCCGTGGTTATGACCTTCGACAAGTCCCGCGCCGGGACCAGCGCGCAAGACTTCATTCACCATGACCTGATCGGTCGCCTGGGCATCGGTGGAATCGCCGTCGGCTACGACTTCCATTTCGGCAAGGGTCGGGTCGGCTCGCCGAGCCTCCTGGTCAACGAGGCGCCCCGGCTCGGCATCGAGGTCGACGTGCAGCCGCATGTCGATATCGACGAGCGGCCGGTCTCTTCCAGCGCGATCCGGATCGCGCTCGCCGAAGGCCAACTCGACGAGGCCACGGCCATGCTCGGCGCGCCCTGGTTCATCACCGGCGAGGTCATCCACGGCGAGAAGCGCGGCCGCGACCTCGGATATCCCACCGCCAACATCCGCCTCGATGCCAATTGCGGCCTCAAGCACGGCATCTATGCGGTGCGAGTCGGCCGCGGCGCGGAGCGGCTCGACGGCGTGGCAAGCTTCGGCCGCCGCCCGACCTTCGATAACGGCGCACCGCTGCTGGAAATCTTCCTGTTCGACTTCAAGGGCGATCTTTACGGACAGACGCTCGACTGCGCCTTTATCGGCTTCATTCGCGAGGAGCTGAAATTCGACAGCCTGGAGGCCCTGATCCGCCAGATGGACGACGATTCTGCCCGCGCCCGGGCCATGCTCGACGCCGCCCCGAACGCGTTTCCGAGGCTTGGCGCCATCGATTGAGGTCGGAAATCGGCGCGCCGAACCTTTTGCGCTTCCTCCGCCCCCCTGCTATGGAGAGCCATGTTTGCGCGGCGCATCATAGGGATTAGCGGCCCGGCTTCCGCCTGAGCCTTCGGCTCGGCGCAAGACCGGGATGTTGTCGTTTCACCCGCGATTCCGCATCGCCATCCGTTCCCGCGCCCTTCCGAGCCAGTCAGCCTCATGTCCGACAAGTCCCAAAAATCCGAAGCTAAAGACTATTCGAAAACCCTGTTCCTGCCGCAGACCGAATTCCCGATGCGCGCCGGCCTGCCGCAGCGCGAGCCGGAGCTGCTGAAATACTGGAACGACATCGGCCTTTACGACAGGCTGCGCCAGGAAGCCCAGGGCCGCGCCAAATTCGTGCTGCATGACGGCCCGCCCTACGCCAATGGCAACATCCATATCGGGCACGCGCTGAACAAGATCCTCAAGGACGTCGTGACCAAGAGCCAGCAGATGCTTGGCTTCGACTCCAACTATGTGCCCGGCTGGGACTGCCACGGCCTGCCGATCGAATGGAAGATCGAGGAGGAGAATTACCGCTCCAAGGGCAAGCAGAAGCCCGACTTCCGCGACTCCGCCGCGATGGTGGCGTTTCGCAAGGAATGCCGCGCCTATGCGACGCACTGGATCAACGTGCAGCGCGAGGAGTTCAAGCGGCTCGGCATCATCGGCGACTGGGATCATCCCTATCAGACGATGAGCTATCCCGCCGAAGCGCAGATCGCCCGCGAGCTGATGAAGTTCGCCGCCAACGGCACGCTGTATCGCGGCTCCAAGCCGGTGATGTGGAGCGTGGTCGAGAAGACCGCGCTCGCCGAGGCCGAGGTCGAGTACGAGGACTACACCTCCGACATGGTTTGGGTGAAGTTTCCCGTCACGTCCCCGGCACATGGTGCGCTCGCCAATGCTTCGGTCGTGATCTGGACCACCACGCCGTGGACACTGCCCGGCAACCGCGCGATCTCGTTCTCACCGAAGATCGCCTACGGCCTCTACAAGGTGACGGATGCGGCTGCGGACAATTGGGCGAAGACCGGCGATCTCCTGATCCTGGCCGATGCGCTCGCCGCAGAGGTGTTCAAGCAGGCGCGCGTCACGGCCTATGAGAAGGTGCGCGACATTCCCGGCGATACGCTGGACGCCGTGGAGTGCGCCCATCCCTTGCGCGGCCTCGATGGCGGTTACGAGTTTATCGTGCCGCTGCTCGCCGGCGAGCATGTCACCGACGATACCGGCACCGGCTTCGTGCACACCGCCCCGAGCCACGGTCGCGAGGACTTCGACGTCTGGATGGCCAACACCCGCGAGCTCGATCAGCGCGGCATCTCGACGGCTATCCCCTACACTGTCGACGAGAACGGCGCCTATACGGCGCAGGCCCCTGGCTTCACCGGCAAGCGCGTGCTCAACGACAAGGGCGAAAAGGGCGATGCCAATGAGGCCGTGATCAAGGCATTGATCGAGGCTGGCAAGCTGCTCGCGCGCGGCCGCCTCAAGCACCAATATCCGCATTCATGGCGCTCGAAGAAGCCGGTGATCTTCCGCAACACGCCCCAATGGTTCATCGCGATGGACAAGGACATCAGCGACGATGGCCACGCCAAGAAGGGCGATACACTCCGGGCCCGCGCGCTGCATGCGATCTCGGTCACGCAATGGGTGCCGCCGTCGGGTGAGAACCGCATCAACGGCATGATCGCCAATCGTCCGGACTGGGTGATCTCGCGCCAGCGCGCCTGGGGCGTTCCGATCGCTGTGTTCGTGCGCGAGAAGAGCGACGGCTCGGCCGAGATCCTGCAGGACGAAATCGTCAATCAGCGCATCACCGAGGCCTTCATGGAGGAAGGCGCCGACGCCTGGTACATGGAAGGCGCCCGCGAGCGCTTCCTTGGATCGCGCGCGAAGGAAGACTGGAGGAAGATCGACGACATCTGCGACGTCTGGTTCGATTCCGGCTCCACGCACGCCTTCGTGCTCGAGGATCGCCAGAACTTCCCGCAGCTCGGCAACATCGTCCGCAAGGTCGACGGCGGCAACGACACCGTGATGTACCTGGAAGGCAGCGACCAGCATCGCGGCTGGTTTCACTCGTCGCTGCTGGAGAGCGCCGGCACGCGCGGCCGCGCGCCCTATGACATCGTGCTCACCCACGGCTTCACGCTCGACGAGAACGGCCGCAAGATGTCGAAGTCGATCGGCAACACCGTCGAGCCACAGAAGGTGATCAAGGATTCGGGCGCGGATATCCTGCGCCTGTGGGTCTGCGCCACCGACTATGCCGACGACCAGCGCATCGGCCCGGAGATCCTGAAGAACACCATCGAGACTTACCGCAAGCTGCGCAACACCGTGCGCTGGATGCTGGGAACGCTGGATCACTACAAGCCGGCCGACGCAGTCGCGCCCGCCGACATGCCTGAGCTCGAACGGCTGATGCTGCACGAGCTCGCGGTCCGTGCTGCCGTCGTCCGCAAGGCCTATCAGGAGTTCGACTACAAGACCGTGGTCGCAACCTTGTCCGCCTTCCTGAACAGCGAGCTCTCGGCGTTCTATTTCGACATCCGCAAGGACACGCTGTATTGCGATCCGCCGTCCTCTCTGACGCGCAAGGCGGCGCTGACCACGATCGACCTGTTGTGCAGCTCGATCCTGAAATGGCTGGCGCCGATCCTCAGCTTCACCGCGGAGGAAGCCTGGCGCATGTACAGGCCCGACGCCGAGCCCTCGGTGCACCTGACGCTATTTCCGGAGAACCTCGAAAGCCTGCGCGACGACAAGCTCGCCGCGAAATGGGAAGCGATCCGCAACGTCCGCCGCGTCGTCACCGGTGCGCTGGAGCTCGAACGCGCCGCCAAGAACATCGGCTCGTCGCTGGAGGCATCACCGGTGATCTATGTCGCCGACCGCGACATGCTGGCGACGCTGTTCGACACCGACCTCGCGGAAATCTGCATCACCTCGAATTACGAGGTGCGCGAGGGCGAGGCGCCGGCTTCCGCATTCCGTCTCGATGCCGTTCCAGGCGTCGCTGTCGTGGTGGAGAAGGCGGTCGGCACCAAATGCGCTCGTTCCTGGAAGATTTCGCCGATGGTGGGTGAGGATCCCGAATATCCAGACGTCACCCCGCGCGATGCCAAGGCGCTGCGCGAATGGAAGGCGCTGGGGGTCAGCATCTAGGTCTCACCGTCGTCCTGGCGAAAGCCAGGACCATTACCACCGCCGCCAATTGCGACGAAGGCTGATGACCACAAGTCTTTCAAACAACGACCGCCTCGGAGCATGGGTGCTGGCTTTCGCCAGGCCGACGACGGAGCGTGATGTGGCCAACTGCCCATGACCCCGCTCCGTGCCGGCATCCTCGCGGCCCTGGTCACCCTCGTGGCCGACCAGGCCTCAAAGCTCTGGCTGCTGAATGTGTTCGACCTTGCCCGTCGCGGCGCGGTCGAGGTGACCCCGTTCTTCGACCTGGTGCTGGCCTGGAACATCGGCATCAGCTTCGGCTGGCTCCAGAACGACGGCCAGGCTGCGCAACTGGCGCTGATGGCCGTGAAGGTCCTCGCCGTGGTTGCGCTGGCGATCTGGATGGCCCGCTCGCACACCCTGCTGGCAACCATCGCGCTCGGCCTGATCATCGGCGGCGCGATCGGCAATGGCATCGACCGCGTGGCCTATGGCGCGGTGGTCGATTTCGCCCTGTTCCACGTCGAGATCGGCGGAAATACCTATAATTGGTACGTGTTCAACCTCGCGGACGTGGCCATCGTTGCTGGCGTGGCGGCGCTATTGTATGATTCCTTCCTGGGGGTACCCGCCGCAAAAGCGCCCTGATCCCGGCCGATACGGACCGGCAGGCGGAACCTTGCTTTTGCGAGGGATTATGCCGCGCGAGAGCGGCAAACTGCCACAATTTGGAACAGGTACAGTGATGCGCAGCTCGAAGACCAGCAGTTCGATGGTTGGAGACCCCCGGCAGGGGTTCTGGCGGGCGTTGAAATGGTCCGCTGTCGCGCTCGGCATCGGTCTCGTCATGTCGGCCGGCGCCGCCCGCGCCGGTGACGACGGCGAGGACGATGACGACATGACCTTCGAAGAGAAGCTCATCGACAATCTGATGTCGGGCATCGGCGCCAAGAGCATGGAGAAGAAGGGTATCGAATACCGCGAGCGGTCGCCGCTGGTGGTACCGCCCAAGCTCGACCTGCCGCCGCCCGCCGGAACCGAAGCCAAGAACGCACCGAACTGGCCGAAGGACCCTGACGAGAGACGTCGCAAGGAGGCCATCGCGCAGCGGAAGAAGGCCGTCAAGGCGACGGAGAGCTGGCAGGCAGGGCGGGCGTTGTCACCCGCCGAGATGGAGGTGGGCAGGACAGCCGCACCCGAGCGCACGAGCAACGATCCTATTCAGCCGGGCACCAACGGCAACCCGTCGCTCAGCCCCGCCCAACTCGGCTTCACCGGCGGTCTGTGGGGCATGATGTCGAACAACAAAGGCGAGGCCAAGCAATTCACGACCGAGCCGCCGCGCCAGTCGCTGGTCGAGCCGCCGCCCGGCTACCAGACGCCGTCACCGAGCTACGCCTATGGCGCCGGAGAGGACAAGACACGGCGGACCTATTTCGACATTATGTCCGGCAAGGACAAGGAACAATAGCCCTCCTGTCCCTTCGCGATATCCGGCAGACGCGGTCCCGCGCCGGCGGCTCGTGCGCGCCGGACGCGGTCTTGATTGCTTATCAGTAACTTGCGCCCGAGTTGAGTTCTCTGCTTCGTGACGCGAAGCGTTTGCCGCACGGTGTACCATGCCGTGCCTCCGAGCCGGACATCCGGGCTCGGCCTTTCATAAGGATCATGATGTCCTCTTACCGATCGGCTGCCCGCCTCCTTGCCGCGCTGCTTTCGACGAGTGTCCTGACGGCCGGCGCATCCCTTGCGCAGACCACGGTGACATCGGCCCCGCCCGCCAGCTTCACGCTTGGAAACGGCATGCAGGTCGTGGTGATTCCCGACCACCGCACGCCCGTCGTCACGGAAATGATCTGGTACAAGGTCGGCTCGGCGGACGAGACGCCGGGCAAGTCCGGGCTCGCGCACTTCCTCGAGCACCTGATGTTCAAGGGCACATCGAAGCATCCGGTCGGCGAATTCTCCCAGACCGTACTCCGCGTCGGCGGTAACGAGAACGCCTCGACCTCGGTGGACTACACCAACTATTACCAGCGCGTGCCGAAAGAGCAGCTGCCGAAGATGATGGAGTTCGAGGCCGACCGCATGACCGGCCTGATCCTCAAGGACGAGAACGTGCTGCCCGAGCGTGACGTCGTGCTCGAAGAATACAACATGCGCGTCGCCAACAATCCGGACGCGCGGCTGAACGAGCAGATCATGGCCGCGCTCTATCTCAACCATCCCTACGGCCGGCCTGTGATCGGCTGGCACCAGGAGATCGAGAAGCTCGATCGCGAGGATGCGCTCGCCTTCTACCGCCGCTTCTATGCGCCGAACAACGCGATCCTGGTGATCGCCGGCGACGTCGAGCCCGCCGACATCCGCCCGCTGGTCGAGCGCAATTTCGGCTCCATCCCGGCCCAGCCCGCAATCCCGGCGCGCCGCGTCCGCCCGCAGGAGCCGGAGCCCGCGGCGCCGCGCACCGTGACCCTGGCCGATCCGCGCGTCGAGCAACCCGGCTTGCGGCGCTATTATCTGGTGCCCTCGGCGACCACGGCTGCGGCCGGCGAAAGCGCGGCCCTCGACGTGCTGGCGCAGCTGATGGGCAGCGGCAGCAATTCCTATCTCTACCGCGCGCTCGTGGTCGACAAGCCGCTCGCGGTCTCCGCCAGCGCCAGCTATTCGAGCATCTCGCTCGACCCGACCCAGTTCGCGATCTCGGCTTCGCCCAAATCCGGCGTCAGCTTCGCCGAGGTCGAGCAGGTGGTCGACGGCGTCATTGCCGACATCGCGCAGAATCCAATCCGCGCCGAGGATCTCGAGCGGGTCAAGACCCAGCTCATCGCCGAGGCGATCTACGCCCAGGACAACCAGGCGGTGCTGGCGCGCTGGTATGGCGGCGCGCTGACCACGGGCCTGTCGGTCGAGGACATCCGGAGCTGGCCAGATCGCATCCGCGCAGTCACCGCCGAGCAGGTCCGCACCGTCGCGCAGAAATGGCTCGAGAAGAAGCGCTCGGTGACGGGCTATCTGATCAAGGACACCGCGACCACAAAGCGCGAGGAGAAGCGTTCGTGACTTATCCCTTCCTTCGACGCGTTGCATTCTCTTTTGCCACCGGCGCAGCACTCGCGCTCGCTGCGGTCTCTCCGTCACGGGCGGCTGCAAAGATCCAGCATCTGACCTCACCGGGCGGCATCGAGGCCTGGTTCGTGCAGGATGCAACCGTGCCGCTGATCGCCATGGAATATTCCTTTGCCGGCGGCTCGGCCCAGGATCCCAAGGACAAGTCGGGCGTCGCCAATCTGGTCGGCGATCTCCTCGACGAAGGCTCCGGCGATCTCGATTCCAAGACCTTCCACGAGCGGCTCGACCGCCGCGCCATCGAGCTCTCCTTCAGCGCCACCCGCGACACGTTCCGCGGCAGCCTGCGCATGCTGCGCGACAACAAGGACGAGGCCTTCGACCTGCTGCGGAGCGCGCTGACCTCGCCGCATTTCGAAACCGCCGATGTCGAACGCATCCGCTCGCAGGTGATCTCGGGCCTGCGCCGCGAAACCACCAACCCGACTTCGCTCGCGAGCCGCAAATTCCTGGAGGTCGCCTTCGGCGATCATCCCTATAGCCGGCAGTCCAACGGCAATCTCGACAGCGTTCCGACCATCACGGTGGCCGACATGAAGGATTATGTCGGCCGCGTGCTCGCCAAGGACTCGCTGAAGATCGCGGTGGTTGGCGATGTCGATCCAGCCACGCTCGGCAAGCTGCTCGACCACACGTTTGGCAGCCTGCCCGCCAAGGCCAACCTCGTGCCGGTCCCCGACGTCGAGGCCGCCAAGCCGCCGCAACGCGCCTTCGTGACGCTCGACGTGCCCCAGACCGTGATCACCTTCGGCGGCCCCGGGGTGAAGCGCAGCGATCCGAACTTCATGGCTGCCTATGTCGTCAACCACATCCTCGGCGGCGGCGGGTTGTCCTCGCGGCTCTATCGCGAGGTGCGCGAGAAGCGTGGCCTGGCCTATTCGGTATTCGAATCGCTGCTCTGGATGGAGCATTCGGCGGTCTTCATCGGCAATACCGGGACCCGTGCCGACCGTGCCGGCGACACCATCGATGCCATCGACAAGGAAGTGCGCCGGATCGCAGAGGAAGGCCCGACGCAGAAGGAGCTCGACGAGGCCAAGTCCTATCTCAAGGGCTCGCAGATGCTGGCGCTCGACACCTCCTCGAAGCTCGCGCAGGCGCTGCTGCAATATCAGCAGGACAAGCTGCCGATCGACTATATCGAGAAGCGCAACGCCGTCATCGAAGCGGTCACCATGGACGACGCCAAGGCGGCCGCAAAGCGCCTCTGGGGCCAGGGCCTCCTGACCGTCGTCGTCGGCCGCGCTCCGCAGGCCGCGGCGCAACCAGCCGCCGCACCGGCGACGAAGTCGAACTGACGTCGTCCGTAGGCTTCCTGAAATGGCCGGGCTCGCCCGGCCATTTGCATTTCGGGCGCCATTGCCGAACTTGGGCGGCCGGGATATGTCCGGGCATCACGAATGGTGCCACCATGCTGCGGATATCCCGCGATCTCGTCATCGACGAGGACGACATCGAGATCAGCTTTGTCCGCGCCTCCGGCCCGGGCGGGCAGAATGTCAATAAGGTCGCGACCTCGGCGCAATTGCGCTTCGACACCCGCAAGCTGACTATTCCGGAAGATGCCGCGCTGCGCCTCGCCCGGCTCGCAGGACAGCGCATGACCAAGGACGGCGTCATCGTGATCCAGGCCCAACGCTTCCGCACCCAGGAGCGCAACCGCCAGGACGCCATCGACCGGCTTACGGAGATGCTCGGCGAAGCCATGATCCGGCCGAAGCCGCGGCGCGCGACGAAGCCGACCTTTGGCTCCAAGCAGCGCCGGCTCGAGGGCAAGAAGCGCCGCAGCGACATCAAATCGAAGCGCGGGCGCGGTTTCGACGACTAGCAGACACAGCAAAAGAACTCCGGCCGCAGGGCGACCGGAGTTCTGCCGTTTCACTCCATTGGCTAGTAGCGCTTGCCCGTGGCTGCACCGCCCGTCGCGGAATCGTCGGTGGTCCCTCTGTGCGCAGCACTGCCCGTCGTGCCAACCGTGCCCCTGGTACCCTTCGTCGGCTTCACGCCCGTCGTCTCGCCCGCCGCGCCCGGCTGGGCGCTCATCTCCTCGTCGCCGCTGCCCATTGTGCTGCCTTGCATGGGTTTGCTTTGCACGGTCCCGCTAGGCCTGGCGCCGGACGACGTACCTTGCGCGAGAACGGGTGTCGCAATGAGGGCCGAGACGGCGCATGCGATTGCAGAGGTCTTCAACAACTTCATCCATTTCTCCTGGACTTTCGCGATGATCGGTTCGGCGGCTTGATGCGCCGTCCGCCTGAGCCGAACCAGTCCATCGCGTTACGAGCTCGAACGGCGCGGCCGTGATGCAATCTGTCTCGTGTGGTGATCGTTTAGGGATTTGACGGCGGTTTCGCGGAATTGTCCTCCGCATGTGCGGCAGCGCGGAACGACGCTGCCCGCGCGCATCTCCACACGCAGCGAAACAGCCCGCTACTACCACGGCTTGTTTTGCTGCGCCTAGAATTTGCGCACGCTGAATTGACGTGGATGGGCGGACTTTTGACGATGCGCGCGATCGTGCTGGGGTTGTGCACCGCGATGGTGCTGGTGGTGCAGTTGGCCGAGGCGCAAATGCCCTTGCCGGCTGCAAAGCCGCCGGATGGCGCGACACTGTTCAAGCAGCAATGCGCGGTGTGCCACACCACGAACCTGTCAGAACCGGTGCGGCAGGGTCCGCCGCTGGTTAGGATCGTCGGGCGTCTCGCCGGAAAGGTCGAAGGCTTTCACTATTCAGAGCCCCTCGCAAAAGCAGCCTTTGCCTGGGACGAGACGAAGCTCGATGCCTGGCTGACCAATCCGCAAGCGGTGATTCCCGGCGTCGTCATGGTCTACCGGCAGGCGAAGCCGGAGACGCGCGCCGCCATCATCGCCTTTCTTAGGGAGCAGCACTGAATGGCGAAGCCGGTCCATTCCATGATCCGCGCACTCGACGAGGCGCGCTCTCTCGACTTCTACCAGCGGGCCTTTGGCCTGGAAATCACCGACCGTCTGAAGTTCGCAGACTTTGTCTTGATCTATCTGCGGCACCCGTCCTCACCCTTCGAGGTGGAGCTGACGGTCAATTTCGATCGCAAGGAACCGTATGCGCTCGGCGACGGCTACGGACATCTAGCCGTGGTGGTCGAGGATCTCGATGCCGAACATGCCCGCTTCGAGCGCGAGAAGCTCGCGCCGGGCCAGCTGCGTGACTTCAAGCACGACGGCAAAACGCTAGCGCGCTTCTTCTTCGTCAGTGATCCCGACGGCTACAAGATAGAGGTGATTCAGCGCGGCGGACGTTTCAACTAACCAAATCAAAAATCAAGATCAACGGAGGAATGCCATGAGAGAAGTCGATCGTCGAAGCAAGCACAGCCGCCGCGTCTTTCTCAAGGGCGCCGCGACCGCCGTGCCGGTCGCGGCAGTCGCGGCCAGCGTCGCCGTCAGCGTCGCCGTCAGCGTCGAGGGCGCATGGGCCGACGAGACAAGCGCGCTTTCGCCCGCGACGATGAAGACGCTGCTGAAGGTCGCGCGCGATATCTATCCGCACGACGTCCTCGGCGACAGCTATTACATCACCGCGATCAAGCCGTGGGACGGCAAGGCGGCGAAAGATCCGGCCGTCAAGTCGCTGATCAGCGACGGCATCACACGGCTCGATCAGAATGCGCGTGATCGCCACAAGGTGGCTTACGCCGAAGTGCCGTGGGAAGCCGACCGCGTGGTGCTGTTGAAGGAGATCGAGCAGAGCGAGTTCTTCCAGAAGGTGCGCGGCGACCTCATCGTCTCTCTTTACAACCAGAAAGAGGTCTGGCCGCGGTTCGGCTACGAGGGCTCCTCCGCCGAGCACGGCGGCTACATCAACCGCGGCTTCGCCGACATCGACTGGCTGCCGAAGGCTTAACGTCCACCCAACGGTTCAGGAGAACGCATATGGCAAAATTCGATCTGAACGACTCCGGCGTTGTGGTGATCGTCGGCTCCGGTGCCGGCGGCGGCACACTGGGCAACGAACTCGCACAGAAGGGCGTCAAGGTCGTCATTCTCGAAGCAGGTCCCCGCATCGAAAATCAGGACTTCGTCAATGACGAGTGGGAGAGTTTCTCCCAACTCGCGTGGACCGATGCCCGCACCACGTCGGGAACATGGCGCGTCGCAAAAGACTTCTCGGGTCTTCCCGCCTGGATCGTCAAGGCGGTCGGCGGCTCGACCACACACTGGGCCGGCGCATCGCTGCGGTTCGAGGAGCACGAGTTCAAGGTGAAGAGCACCTACGGCAACCTTCCCGGCGCCAACCTGCTGGACTGGCCGGTCACGCTTGCCGAGATGGAGCCGTGGTACGCCAAGGCCGAGAACAAGATGGGCGTGACCCGCACCAACGGCATTCCCGGACTTCCCGGCAACAATAACTTCAGGGTGATGGAGGCCGGCGCGAAGAAGCTCGGATACAAAACCGTGCATACCGGCAACATGGCGATCAACAGCCAACCGCGCGATGGCCGCGGCGCCTGCCAGCAGATCGGCTTCTGCTTCCAGGGCTGCAAATCAGGCGCGAAATGGTCGACGCTCTATACCGAGATCCCCAAGGGCGAGGCGACCGGCAATCTCGAGGTCCGCCCCGCGAGCATGGCGGTCAAGATCGAGCATGACGCGGGGGGCAGGGTCACCGGCGTGGTGTACGCCGACGAGACTGGCGCGATGCAGCGCCAGAAGGCCCGTATCGTTGCGGTGGCCGGCAATTCGATCGAAAGCCCGCGGCTGCTGTTGAACAGCGCATCCACGATGTTTCCGGACGGCCTCGGCAACTCATCGGGCCAGGTCGGCCGCAACTACATGCGCCACATGACCGGCAGCGTCTACGCCGTGTTCGAGAAATCGGTGCACATGTATCGCGGCACCACCATGGCCGGCATCATCCGCGATGAGGCCGCAAATAATCCGAAGCGCGGCTTCGTCGGCGGCTACGAGATGGAGACACTATCGATCGGCCTGCCCTTCATGGCGGCGTTCCTCAATCCCGGCGCCTGGGGACGTCCATTCACCGCGGCGCTCGACGGCTATCCGCGGATGGCCGGGATGTGGCTGGTCGGCGAGGACATGGCGCAGGAGACCAACCGCATCACGCTCGATCCTGTCGTGAAGGACAAGTTCGGCCAGCCGGTCGCAAGCGTGCACTTCGACGATCATCCCAACGATCTCGCGATGCGCGCGCACGCCTACAAGCAGGGCGCTGCGGTCTACGACGCCGTCGGCGCCACCGTGAGCTATCCGACACCGCCCTATCCGAGCACGCACAATCTCGGCACCAACCGGATGAGCGAGAAGCCGCGAGACGGCGTGGTCAACAAGTTCGGCCAGAGCCACGACGTCAAGAACCTGTTCGTCTCCGACGGCAGCCAGTTCACCAGCGGCGCAGCCTGCAATCCGACGCTGACCATCGTCTCGCTCGCGATCCGGCAGGCGGATTACATTGCGGGTGCGATGCAGAAGAAGGAGATTTGATCCAATCTCGTTCGTCGTCCTGGCGAAAGCCAGGACCCATTGCCGCAGGAAGGAGTTCGGCGAAGGCTCGTTGTTCGGGACCCATACCGCCCATCGCTGATGGATTCCGCGGTATGGCCCCTGGCCTTCGCCAGGACGAGATCGGGGCTATTCCGCCGCATCGAGGATGGGCGCGACCGTCGTCTTGAACGTCTGCACCGGCGCTGTCGCCTTGGCGCGGTAGATCAGGCAGGAGCAGCGCAGCAACGAAGCGAAGTTGTTGACCTCGCCGTGATGGTCGAGCACCTCGGTGTAGAGCGTCGTCAGGAACTTGCCGACGCTCATGTTCTCCTTGGCCGCGATCTCCTCCAGTGTATCCCAAAATGCCATTTCCAGACGGATCGAGGTGCAATGCCCTCCGATCCGCAACGAGCGGGTCTGGGATTCGTAGTCGCGTTGGGGCTGGTGCGCGAAGAGATGGCACATGGCGTCCTCCCGTCCTGTTGCCGTTTTTTCACGATGCTACACCGCAGCCCGGTACCCCACAATCGGGACCAGCACCGGAGATTGATCCATCCCAGTTGCGCGATATTCTCGAACGTCCAATCTCTTCAATGCGATAGACAGCCCTTTTCCCCAGCCCGCCATGTTCCTGTTGCCCAACACATGCTTTTGACGCAACACGGCCTAGAATATCGCTGTCAGCGAATCCAGGTCGAAGCCCAAGTTTCATGCCCGTCCGCCAATTGCCCGAACAGGTCGTCAACCGCATCGCCGCCGGCGAGGTGGTCGAACGTCCCGCGAGCGTGGTCAAGGAGCTGGTCGAGAACGCCATCGATGCCGGCGCCAGTCGGATCGACGTCTTTACCGATGGTGGCGGGCGCCGGCGGATTGGCATTACCGACGACGGCGGCGGCATGACCGCCAGGGACCTGTCGCTGGCGGTCGAGCGTCACGCCACCTCCAAGCTCGACGACGAGGACCTGCTGCAGATCCGCACGCTCGGATTCCGCGGCGAGGCGCTGCCCTCGATCGGCTCTGTGGCGCGGCTCGCCATCACTACGCGGCATGCCAGTGAGCCGCACGCCTGGGCGCTCAATGTCGAGGGCGGCGAGAAAACCGAGATCATGCCGGCCGCGCTCGCGCACGGCACGCGGGTCGAGGTCAACGACCTCTTCTACGCGACGCCGGCGCGGCTGAAGTTCTTGAAGACCGACCGGACCGAGGCGGAAGCGATCCGTGAGGTGGTGCGGCGGCTGGCGATGGCGCGGCCCGAAATCGCCTTCACGCTTGCGGGCGAAGAGCGCGCCCCGGTGACCTGGGCTGCGGCACTGCCCGGCGTCGCCGGTCGCCTGACGCGTCTCGGCGACATCCTGGGGGCAGAGTTCCGCAGCCATGCCATCGAGGTCCATGCCGAGCGCGAGGGCGTAATGGTCGCCGGCTATGCCGCAGCGCCCGCGCTGACCAAGGCCAACGCGCTCGGGCAATATCTCTTCGTCAATGGCCGTCCGGTGCGCGACAAACTGATCTTAGGCGCGGTGCGCGGGGCCTATGCCGACTATCTGCCGCGCGACCGTCATCCGGTGCTGGCGCTGTTCGTCACGCTCGATCCCCGCGAGGTCGACGCCAATGTGCATCCGGCCAAGACCGAGGTGCGGTTTCGCAACGCCGGCCTGGTCCGCGCGCTGATCGTGCACGGATTGAAAGAAGGGCTTGCACGGGAGGGCCGGCGTACGGCTGCCAACAGCGGCGAGAGCGCGCTGTCGTCGTTCCGCCCCGCATTCACGCCGCGCCCGGCAAGCTGGGACTGGCGGGCGTCGCCATCCGCCCCGGTCGCGCCGATGCCGTCATTCGAAGGCTCCACCGCACCCGCGTTCGCCGAGCGCGCGCAAGCGGCGTTCGATGTCGGCGCACCCAGCGCGGACGTGCGGATCGAATCCCAGCCGGTCAGTGACCTGGTCGACCGCCCGCTCGGCGCTGCGCGCACGCAGATCCACGAGACCTATATCGTCTCTCAAACTCGCGACGGCCTGATCATCGTCGACCAGCACGCCGCGCATGAACGCATCGTCTACGAGCGGCTGAAAGCCTCGCTAGCGGCCAATGGCGTGCAGCGGCAGATCCTGCTGATCCCCGAGATCGTCGAGATGGACGAGGCTACGGTGGAGCGCCTGCTCGAGCGCAGCGAGGAATTGGCGTCGTTTGGCCTCGCGATCGAATCCTTCGGCCCCGGCGCGGTTGCGGTGCGCGAGACGCCGTCGCTGCTCGGCAAGGCCAACGCGGGCGGGCTGTTGCGCGATCTTTCCGAGCACATGGCCGAGTGGGACGAGGCGCTGCCGCTGGAGCGCCGCCTGATGCACGTCGCCGCCACCATGGCCTGTCACGGTTCGGTGCGCGCCGGCCGAAGGCTGCGGCCGGAGGAGATGAACGCCCTGCTCCGCGAAATGGAGGACACCCCGAACTCCGGCCAGTGCAATCACGGCCGGCCGACCTATGTCGAGCTGAAGCTGAGCGACGTGGAGAAGCTGTTCGGGCGGAGGTAATTCGTAGGGTGGGTTAGCGAAGCGTAACCCACCAACTTCGTCCCACGTGCGCGGCAAGGTGGTGGGTTACGCCTTCGGCTAACCCACCCTACGAACCGATTGTGAAGTTACGGGCGCTTCAAAAACACGAACTCCGTGTCGTCATACGCGCGCCGCTCCAATTCCTCGTAACCCTCAGGCGCCGCAAACTGTGCGGCCTTTGCCTCTTCCACGACGAGCAGCGCGCCCGGCGTCAGCCAGCCGCCGTCGCGCAGGCTCGCAAGCGCCTTCTCCGCAAACCCCTTGCCATAGGGCGGATCGAGGAACACCAGCGAGAACGGCTCGACCGGATGTGCGGGGCCGAGATCGGTCGCATCACGACGATAGACTTTTGTCACGCCACCCAGGCCCAGCGTCTCGACATTGTTCCGCAGCAGGGCGCGCGCTTCCGCGCCGTTGTCGACGAACAGCACGAATTTCGCGCCGCGTGACGACGCTTCGATGCCCAGCGCGCCGGTGCCGGCGAAGAGATCGAGCACACGCGCATCCGGAATCGGATCGTCATAGGCGTGCACGAGGATGTTGAACACGGACTCGCGCAGGCGGTCCGCCGTGGGGCGGATGTCGCGCGAGGACGGTGAGGCCAGATTGCGCCCCTTCAATCGACCGCCGACGACGCGCAACGTCAGTCCTCCTTCGGCGCCAGATCGCGCTTGCCGTGATAGCCGCGCTTGGGACGGCGCGGCGGACCATAGCCGCTCGCCTCAGCCTCGTTGCGCTCGCGCGCTTCCTCGCTGCCGGTGCGCTGCACCAGAACGCGGCGGCCCTTGCGGTCGTTGATCACGCCGCGCTTGCTCGCAGGCTTCTTCTCGCGGGGCGCGTCGTCTCCCTCATGCGAGGCCGATTTCTGCGGCACGTCGAATTGCGCGCCCGATTTCTCGATGATCTTTTCGCCGAGTTGGTCGCGCAGCACACGGGACTTGATCTCCTCGACCTGGCCTTCCGGGACCTCGCCGAGCTGGAACGGGCCGTAGGAGACCCGGATCAACCGGTTCACCTCGAGCCCGAGATGGGCGCAAACGTTGCGCACCTCGCGGTTCTTGCCCTCGCGGATCGCAAAAACCAGCCAGACATTGGCGCCCTGGTCACGCTCCAGCGTGGCGTCGATCGGACCATATTTGACGCCCTCGATCTCGATGCCGTTCTTCAGCTGGTCGAGCTGCGCCTGCGTGACGTCGCCATGGGCGCGGACGCGGTAGCGGCGCAGCCAGCCGGTGTCCGGCAACTCGAGCGTGCGCGCGAGCCCGCCATCATTGGTGAGCAGCAGCAGGCCCTCGGTGTTGAAGTCGAGCCGGCCGACACTGATCAGCCGCGGCAGACCTTCGGGCAAATTGTCGAACACGGTCGGACGTCCCTCGGGATCGTCATGCGTCGTCATCAGGCCGCGCGGCTTATGATAGAGGAACAGCCGCGTGCGCTCGCGCTCCGGCAACGGCTTGCCGTCGACGGTGACGACATCGTTCGAGGTGATGTCGAGCGCAGGCGAATTGATGACACGGCCGTTGACGCTGACGCGGCCCTGCGTGACCATCTCCTCGGCATCGCGGCGCGAGGCGAGGCCCGCACGCGACAACACCTTGGCGATACGCTCGCCGGCCTTCTTCGGCTTCGGTGCTTCGTCCCGGCGCGGGCGGCCTTCGAAATCCCGATCACGGTTGCGATAGGCGCCGCGGCCGCCGAAGGCGGGACGCTTTTCGAAGATCCTGCTGTCATCCTCGTTTTCGCGGCGTGGACGATCGCCGGAACGCGCTTCGCTGCGGGGATGCTCGTGCCAGTCGGAGCGGCCTTCGGAGCGCTCGCGCGGACGATCGAATTTCGGGCGATCGCCGCCGCGATCGAACCTGGGACGATCATCGCGTGGCCGATCAAACTTGGGCCGATCGAATTTGGGCCGCTCGCGGAACGGACGATCACCCGATGTGCGATCGTCGCGCGAACGCGAAAAGCGCGGACGGTCTTCGCCGCCGCCTTGCCGATCGTCGCGCTTCTGCCAGGGCTTGTCCTGACCGCGGTCGCCGCCGCCAAAATCCTTGCGCGGACCCTTGTTGAAGTCCTTGCGCGGCGGCCGATCGCCGCGCGGGGCCGCATCGCGCTTCTGCCAGGGTTTCGAATCGCTGCGATTGCGGTCCGGTGCGCCGCGCGAAAACTTCCGCTCGCCGTCGAACTTGCGTTCCGGACGGTCGCCACGCGGCGCGTAAGGTCGCTTGTCGCCAAACTTCGCGTCACCGGTTCGGCCGGCCGGACGGGAATCGTCGCGATCCCTGCGCGGCGGACGGTCATCACGCCCATAGGACGGGCGATCACCGCGCGGCTTGAACGGCCGCTTCTCGCCATCGCGCGAGGGGCGATCAGAAAATGGGCGGTCGCCACGAGGCTTGAACGGGCGCTTCTCGCCGTCGCGCGACGGACGATCGGAAAACGGACGGTCTTCACGCGGCTTGAAGGGACGATCACCGCGCGGCTTGAAGCTGCGCTCGCCACGATCCTCGCCGCGCGGCCGATCTTCACGCGGCCGGTCTTGGCGATTGAACTTCGGACGGTCGCTGAAGTCGCGGCGCGGGGCATCGCCGTCCTCGCGGCGGCGGAAGGGACGGCTGTCGCGGTCTCCGCGGGGCGGGCGGGCGTCGCCTTTGTCCCCGGGAGGACCGCGCTTGGCGAACTTCTTGTCGGGCCCGCGTGGCTTGCCGGACCGGCCCTTGGCGGGGCCGCCCTTGGCCGGGCCGCGATCACGCCGGCCGCGGGAATCGTTGTCTTTGTCGCTGTCGCGAGGCATGAATAATCTCACTCAGGGGGTGGCCAGAAAGCATTGTGCGCGCTCGTCTCGAGCCGCATGCTCAGGCAAATTCGGTCAAGCACTTCTGCTGAAGGCGCAGCTACTAGCAGGTTTCTCGCGATGATACGAGGCTTGAAAGCCCCCTCTTTCATGGATTTGGCGCTCAAAACGGCCGAAAACGCCGGAAAGGCGGGCGAAGTTCCGATCGGGTGCGTCGTGGTCCGCAATTACGAGGTCATCGCCACCGCGGCGAACCGGACGCTGACCGACTACGACCCCACGGCTCATGCCGAGATCGTTGCGCTGCGCGACGCCGCCAAGAAAATCGGCAGCGAGCGCCTGGTCGACTGCGACCTCTACGTGACGCTGGAGCCCTGCACCATGTGTGCGGGCGCGATCTCGTTTGCAAGGGTGAGGCGCCTGTATTACGGCGCCGCCGACCCCAAGGGCGGCGCGGTTGAATCAGGCGTGCGGTTCTTCACCTCGCCGACCTGCCATCACGTCCCGGATGTCTATTCCGGGGTGGGCGAAAGCGAGTCGGCGCGGCTGCTCAAGGACTTCTTTCGGGAGCGGCGCTAAGGCGCGGCAAAGAACTCGCGCAGCGCCTTCGCGGTGACGTCGGGGTTCTCCTCGGTGAGGAAGTGCCCCGAATCCACCGGCATGCCCGCGACGTTGGTCGCCCACTGCTTCCAGATGTCGAGCGGGGTGGCGGCGGCTTGCGCCACGCCGGCGTTGCCCCACAGCGCCAGCATGGGAATCGTGATCTTCTTGCCGGCCTCGAAATCGGCCTTGTCGAGATCGTAGTCGAAATAGGCGCCGGCGCGATAATCCTCGCACATCGCGTGCACGCGGGCGGGATCGCGGAACGGGGCGATGTAGTGTTCGAGCGCGCGCTGGTCGATGGCGTCGAGCGTCTTCGACCTGGTCTGGCTCGCCATCTTGAAGCGCAGGAAGAACTCGCCATTGCTCGCAATCAGCGTCTCCGGCAACGGGGCTGGCTGCGCCAAAAAAGTCCAGTGATAGATCTTCAGCGCGTAGGCGCGGTTCACCCGCTCCCAGTAATTATAGGTCGGCAGGATATCGAGCACCGCGAGCTTCGACAGCCGGCCGGGATGATCGAGCGCCAGGCGATAGGCGACGCGGCCGCCGCGGTCGTGGCCGGCGAGCGCGAAGTGCACGTGGCCGAGGCGCTCCATCGCCTCGACCATGGCCTTGGCCATCGCGCGCTTGCTGTAGGGGATGTGCAGCGCGTCGCTCTCGGGCATGTCGGACCAGCCATAGCCGGGCAGATCGGCGATGATCAGCGTGAAGGCGTCGGCCAGCTGCGGCGCGACGCGGTGCCACATCACGTTGGTCTCGGAGAAGCCGTGCAGCAGCAACAGCGGCGGTCCCTTGCCGCCGACGCGGGCGAAGATGCGGCCGAAGGAGGTGTTGATCCATTCGGAGGCGAAGCCTGGATAGAGGTCGGCGAGATCGGACATCTTGTGCATCCTTATCTGTCAGCGTGGAATCTGCTCGGTCTTGAGAATGCCCCAAAACAAAAAAGTCGAAAAACAACCCCATGCACAGTAGCTAAGTCCAACTGGCGCCTACACAATTTCGGAGTGCCGACGGGCGGGGCGGAAATTGCGCGCGCGTGCGAAAAAAGCCTGTCAGCTCAGGGCCTTAGTTCTGGGACTTCTCGGCGTCCACCGCCTGCCAGCCGATGTCGCGGCGGCAAAAACCTTCCGGCCAGTTGATGCGGTCAACGGCCTGGTAGGCGCGGGCCTGCGCCTCCGTCACGGTCTTGCCGAGCGCGCAGACATTGAGCACGCGGCCGCCATTGGCGAGGATGGCGCCGTCCTTCTCGACCGTGCCGGCGTGGAAGATCTCGGCGGTCTCGACCTCTGAGGCGTCATCGAGCCCCTCGATCCGCGTGCCTTTCTGATAGTCGCCGGGATATCCCTTCGCGGCCATCACCACCGTGAGCGCGGCCTCCGGATGCCAGCGGAGGTCGAAATTCTTCAGCTGGCCGTCGCAGGCGGCGAGGAAGGCCGGCACGATGTCCGACATCATCCTGAGCATCAGCACCTGGCACTCGGGATCGCCGAAGCGCACGTTGAACTCGAACAGTTTTGGCCCTTGCGTCGTCAGCATGATCCCGGCGTAGAGGATGCCGCGAAACGGCGTGCCGCGCTGCTTCATGCCTGATACCGTAGGCCTGATGATCTTGGCCATGATCGCGTCATGGATCGCCGGCGTCACCAGCGGCGTCGGCGAATAGGCGCCCATGCCGCCGGTGTTCGGGCCGACGTCATGGTCGAACACGCGCTTGTGGTCCTGCGCGGAGGCCAGCGGAATGGCGGTCTCGCCGTCGCACAGCGCGAAGAAGCTGATCTCGCGGCCCGGCAGAAACTCCTCGATCACGACCTCGGCGCCGGCCTCGCCAAAGCCGCCCTCGAACATCATGGCGATGGCGTCCTCCGCCTCGCGCACCGACTTGGCGACGACGACGCCCTTGCCGGCGGCAAGGCCGTCGGCCTTGACCACGATCGGCGCGCCCTGGCTCTGGACGTAGGCACGCGCATCGGCGGCGTTGGTGAATCGCTTGTAGGCGCCGGTCGGAATGCCGAATTCGGTGCACAGCGCCTTGGTGAAGCCCTTGGAGCTTTCGAGCTGGGCGGGGATTCTGTCCGGCCCGAACGCCTTGATGCCTGCGGCGGTGAGGTCATCGACGATACCGGCCGCCAGCGGCGTCTCCGGGCCGACCACCACGAGCTCGACCGCATTGGTCTTGCAGAAGGCGATCACGGCGCCATGGTCGGCGACATCGAGCGCCACGCATTCCGCCTCGCGCGCGATCCCGGCATTGCCCGGCGCGCACCAGAATTTGGTCACCAGGGGAGACGCCGCGATCTTCCACGCCAGCGCATGTTCGCGGCCGCCGGAACCAAGCAGGAGAATGTGCATCGAGGGCTCGAAATGAGGGTTTTGGTGAACGCGGAGGTCGCATGAATCGGGGTGGGTGTGAAGGGGGTCTGGTGTCGAACTCACCGCCATTCCGGGTGGCTTGCTCCGCTGCCCTTTCTCCCCTTGCGGTAGAGTCATAGCAGAAAAAAACGAAACAATATCAATGTGAGGGCCACTCTCTCCAGCGGATGTTCAAAATAGAGATTCCGCTGGCACTTCGTTTGGCATTGATATCGCAGCAACAACTAAGACGATCAGAGTCGCTACAGAACGCGGACTGCGCTACCCTTCTCGAATGACGGGCATCACTGATTATTTTTTCGTCGGATTTGCCGGATTCCTTTACGTGATTGGCGAGTACAAACTTGCCTTTTGGTTCAGCGCATTTGGGATCGTAAATAACGCTGGAGCCGCCGTGAGGGCCGTTGTGGACCCAGATTGGTACATGCGCAAACGATTGGAAGCCAATTTACCAGTCGATTTCTTCAACTCTGGAATACGGAGTCTTCTGGCAATCAAGGTCATAGTAATTGGCGTGCTCTGTTGGGCGGCGTGGCGTGCAGGCACTCACGCCGGATATTTTTGACAGTCCGAGTATGCCAACCTTGCTAGCGATTATCTTCGGGATTGCTGCTTACGCCGGGTGCAAGGGATGGCCCCTTTACACCGTGATTTTCGTGGGCGGCGCTATGGTAATTTGGAACTTGATGTATTTCGGAGTGCGGGCAATGCAGGCCGCATCAGGCGGCCCGCTAGCCTACCTCTTTCGAATATCAATCATAAACATTCTCCAAGCGGCAGCAGCCTACGCTGTAGGCTTTGGGCTGTATCGCCTGATTGGATAACCCCCGTCATCTCAACAGACGATTTTTTCCGCAAGGAAGGGGCGAATTTGGTGACGCCGCCGACCGGTGATGACCCGTACGAGGAGGAGGCGTAACGGCTGCGGGCGATCAAGCAGCGAAGCAGGCCGTGAACGTCCACTCCGGTCCAAGACCCGACTGTTGGGCGGAGCTTTGCTGTATATTATCACGGCACAAGGGGGTTCGATTTGATGGCTTTCCTAACGCCCGAGCAGATCAAGGAAATCGAGGAAAAGCGTGGGACGCTCCTTCTCAAGTACAACAAGATGCTGCTCAAGCTCCCGTTCACACGTTTTCAGCAAGAGAAGGCGGCGGAATACTTCCTGCACGGCTTCGTGCGTCGCTTGGGCACGCTGGTGCGATGCGTAGACAACGTTTTTGCACTCATCCCGATGGATACAGAGCACGTACCGGAGAAGAACGTGCTGCATGATGCCCAGATCAACATCCAGTCATTCTTCGCGAACGTCTATGGCTGCGTCGACAATCTCGCGTGGATCTGGGTGTATGAGAAAGGCCTTGATCGCAAGATGCGGCGCAACAGCGTCGGATTGCGGGCAAAGCATACGGAAGTGCGGTCCACGTTAAGTGTCGGCTTTCAGGACTATTTGGTGAAGCTCGATCCGTGGCTGGACTACATCATCGAATATCGTGATGCGCTGGCCCACCGCATTCCGTTGTACGTGCCGCCCGGCGGAGTTCCAACCAAGCATGTCGACGTCTACAACACCCTCGAGCGCGGCATGCAAGAGGCTCTGTATGTTCGCGGCGACCCCTACGAATATGAACGATTGTCGGCCGAGCAAAATAAGCTGCTCGTGTTTCAACCGCTAATCTCGCATTCTATGACGGAAACTACTGCTCGTTACGCCTTTCACGTGCAGATGGTCGTCGACTTTCTGACGGTCGATGAGATGGGCAACAAGATGCTGGATGAATTGGGTCCTGCGCGCCCTTAGACGCCGCATTGGAATTACGACAGTACACTAAATCCCCAAAGTCTAAGCATTAGTTGCTCCCGTTTAGTGCACTGTCACCGTAATTCCGCAGTTGATAACTTAGTCAGCCCATTCAGGCCTACCCTCCAGAGCGAACCGGACCTCTGGCACAGGATCATCCGGATAGACAGCAAGCCAATTGTCGATAGCGTCTCCAGACGTACCGGCTTTCTTCAGCTGATCTGCCAGGCGAACACATTCGCGCCGCACTAAGCTTAGAGATCGCGAAGGAAGATCACGCGGATCCCAATTCTCATAGTTGGTTTCGATAGAGAGCAACTCCAATGCTTCGACAAGGCGCGCCTCTTCGCCCGGAGCTATCAAACCCGCGACCAGCAGACGCCGCGCGCACCCAAGCACCATCAGCAGCCCTGGTTCGCGGCGGTTGACGCATAGGGAAACGACATCCGACGCGAGCACGTGCGGAAAGGATGCGGGCGCGCTGCTGCGCAGTTTAACCAGATGATTGATCGCTACGACCGCGCCGTTGATCGCAATATCGGTACGGCCCGCCAGCGCGCGCCGGATCGAAGAAATGCCTAGAGGCTCCCGTTCCGGAAATATGCGTATGAACTGGGCCGCCGTCTGGACCAGCGATTCAACCGGGCCCTTGCGCAGAGCATCGGACCATTTTTGGATCCCATCCGCCTCAATATCGTCCGCGCTCAGAAGTGGCAGAACCGCGTTCGCCAAACACGGGCCGATGCTGTTCTCTATTTCCTGCTGTTTGCTCAGAAGAAACGGATCCGGGAATTCGCGTGCTTTGGGTTTCCATTCCAGACACTTCTCCAGAACCGCTTTTGCATCTGCGAGCGTCAAAGGCGCCGGGACAAGATTACCTTCAAGGTCGCGTGCGCTGGCAGCTAGAGAATTCAGCCGGAATTCGTCCAGCTTTCCCGCAACTAGATCGTGTACAATACTGTGATCAAAGGCCTTCCGGCTGAGGCCGGTCTCGGGTTCTGGAAGCCGCAGGAAAACCTGACCATAAAGATTGGCATGAGACGGAAGTCCCTCGTCTCCATCCCGTTGGGACCACAGCGCCGCTCCAAAGCTGGCTTTTTCAGCATCAGTGAGAACGCCGGCGTCGTGCATCGCAACCAGACGCCAGATAGCGCGTGTTCGGTTCAAATCTGAATAGGACCGACATGTCTCTATCAACGATGCAACGGCGTTGACCCATGCATAGCTTGAGTCGCGTGAAGAATAATCATTTCTATCGAAAGAAAAGGCCAGCTCGGGCCAGTGGTGCTCGATGCCTTCCCGCGAGGTGTCCTTGGGAAGTCTCAGCTGGATTGCTGACAGTGTCAGCGCGCTTCGCATCGACGGCGGCACCGCTTCCAGCGAACGGGTCAAGAGGTTAGTGAGGGGCTCGAACAGCCACCAGTGTTCCCATTCCTTGTCGTTCGACAGGCTCATTGCCCATCCAAACATCTTGGCCGCTTCATTCGGCGACAGACGAACGACCAGCCGCGACAAAAGCTCTGTATACTTCACCGTCCGGCTGATCCAGTTATGCACGGCGAACTGCGTACGTCCGTAATCGACCGCCTGCTTCAGCCGGTCGATAATGGCTTTCACCACCTCGCTTGGCATCTGCGCTACTTTTACCCGGCTGAAGTACCGGTCGATAAACCCATCTGAGCCATTGGGCAGCCTGAGCACGGCTGCCCAAATTGTAACATCGGATGTTATGCGGGCGACTTCCAGGCTTCTGACAAAGCGTGTCCCCAGAACATCGAAGTGATCGATCGATGATGATAGTCCGACGTGATCCGCAAGGGCAAAGATTTCATAGAAGGATGGTGCGCTTCCTGCAACGAAGCGGATGGTCTTCGACTGGTCCCGGTATGTACCCGCATCAAAACGAAGCTGTATTGTTTCAGCTTCCTTGAGCCGGCGATCGAACTCTTCGCCTATCTCATGATCGAAATAGGTCGTTTCATCCCATGGGTCGCAGTTTGCCGCTTTGTATTTGACCGGCCAGCGCTCATACTCATCGTCGCGCACCTTCTTGAATTCCGGATTGTCGCGCATCGTGAAATGCACACGCTTCATGAGCCATGCCGCCCAGGCTTCGCGCGACAAGAGCCAGATGGACCGGCGATCCTGAGCTCGGCGTTCCTTTATGTTCTTCCAGGCGTCAAAGATTGTCTGCGCAGCTTTGCCGTCCTGGCAAAGTTCGCACAGCAGCGCGGCCCTCCGAATACCCCACGCCGGATCGTTGCCCGCAACCGCGCCGACCGCCGCAGCAAGGCCGGCAAAATCTAGCTCATCACGGCAGCGGAGCGCGCGCTCGTAGGCGAGTCCTTCTTCCATCCGGGATGATTTTTCCATGGCTGCGGCAAGTTCTTCAAACGCTGTCCAATCGCGGCGGCGCCGTGCTGCGCGCAGCAGTGCAATCTGAAGTGCGTCCCGCTGCGCAGCCGTAAGGCCAGTATTCTGTTGCAGCGCCTCCTCTGCAAGCTCGACGGCGTCAGGCGGAATAGGCCTGAGCGCCGTTTCATGGCGCCAGATCAGCTCGTAAACGACCATTGCGCGCGTATCGGCATTGGCCTTGCGCAGGCTTCCCCATAATTCCGGGAAGAATGAGTGGGTATCATATTCGAGCCTTTTCCGCTCGTAAGGCGGCGCAACCAGCCAGCCGGGATACCGCTCCCGGTCTTCCCGCCACCGCTGGCCGACGGCGAGACAGAATGCATCAGGATCAGGAAGCGGCGGCTCCTTGTCCGCTCCCTTATGTCCCTCATGGCGCGTCCATACATGGCTCGGCTGCGGCTTGGCCTCCCACAGGCTATCGATGAAGATCGTCATCGCGCGGGAATGCTTTTCATCCCTCTCGCAGTGTTCGACCAACGGGGCCAGATCGATCGGCGAGATATTGTAGTGTTCGAGTACCTGACGCCGTGAAGGCGATAGATTCAAAACCCCGACCAGCCGGATTTTTCGGGCCGAAGCACCCAGTTGATCCCGGACCCATCCCGACCATTGCAGAAAATTCGGATCGTCGCCGGAGAAGCCGATTAGGCATAATTCGTTTTCGAGCAGAACCTGCTGTGCCAGATTGACGAAGGGAGCAAAGCGCTGTGGGTAGGTCCGGAAATCCTCTGCTGTGAAGATAAACGGTTCATGAGATGGCAGGCTGCCGTGGAGTTTAACAATCCGTGGAGCCCGCGTCCGGGCAATGTCGGAAAGCACCCGCACGACCTCATAAGTGCGATCAGGTTCGTCGATCGGCGTGCGCTCAAGAAGCGTATCCCAGTTCGTCGTGAGGACATCAGCCCAGGGCAACCCCATCAGTCGGGAATGCATATCGCCGGGCGTCCACTGATGGTCAGATACGAGATCGCGGATGAGCGTATCCAGCGCATGCCGGCCCAGTGCGGTGCTGTATTGCTCAGCCAGCTTGAGCGGATCATTCGGCAGGCTTTCGCCATGAAGACGCTTACGCATCTCCACCTCGAAGTCGCTCCAGAGAGGGGGCATGCGGCCATCCTGCGATGCGAGCCGTGCAAACCTGCTGAAGCCGGCGCCGACCATGATGGCTGCGCCTCTCACCTCCTTTGCGCCCCAGAGCGCCTGCTGCACTTGGCGCAGCGTCGGATAATCAGGTAGATCTGTTAAGTTCATAGTCGGTCCGCGTTCGTTTCTCACCATCTAGAAAGGCAAGGTGTCTGTCCCACTCCGGAACATAGACGAATGGTTCGATGGTGCGAAAGAGCCGTCATTCTGAAAGCATTGTGAGAATGCAGGACATCTCATAGCAAGCGGCGCTTTCGGCTATCTTCAATGCGGCAGAAACTCTTGTTTGGTGTCTGTGATAATCCAGGGACCGTTCTGGGCTTCAAGTGTAACCTCAGCTTGGCCCAATGATCTCCTGCAACATCGCCACATGCCGCGCGAAGGCGACGCGGCCCGCTGCGGTCGCGGTGACCGTGGTCTGCGGCTTCTTGCCGACGAACGCCTTCTCCACCGAAACGTAACCCGCCTTGGCCAGTGTCTCGATATGCGCGCCGAGATTGCCGTCGGTCGCGCCGGTGAGCTTTTTCAGCCGGGAAAACTCCAATCCTGCGGTGGCCGGCAGCGCGTTCAGCGCCGCCATGATCTTCAGCCGCAGCGGCTGGTGGATGATGTCGTCGAGCTCGGCCATCAGATCCGCCGCATCCAGAGGCCGCCGAGGATCAGGCCTCCGCCGTTGACGAAGGCCATCCAGAGCGGAAACGCCTGGCCGATGTAGAAGTAGCCGATCAGCGTCAGCGCGGAGATGCCGAGACCGATCGCGATGAAGGCATAGCCGAACCAGAGACCCGCCAGCGAATAGAACAGCATGAAGTAGAGCGGCCAGAACGTGCCGAGCTGGCGCGCACCGAAATGACCGAGCAAATTGGTGCAGAGATAACCGAAGGCGAAGAACAGCGCGAACACCAGAAGCAGTCTGACATTGAAGCCGACGCCATGGGAGTGATGCGGCGGATTGAAGATGCGCAGCGCCACCAGACCGCCGGCGCCCAACGCGTCCGCAGCAACCCAGGCGTAGACCGCATAGACCGGCCAAAGCCAGGTCACGAGGTTGGCCGCAAACACCAGGACGCCCCACCAGACGGCGGCGTGGCTCGCCAGCTCATAGAGCTGCGATTGCTTCACGCGCTGGACGATGTCGTCGATATCGGCCAGCGCCGCGGAGGCTTCCTTGCTGTCGATCATGTCGTCCCTTTCTGTCCCTGGCTATCTCGTATGACGCTCAGTGACAGCTGAGCAAGCGCCTCGTCCTTCGAGACGTCAGGCGGACTAGGCGGCTTGCTCCCGCATCTCCCGCTTGCGGGAGAGGCCGACGCGACCCGGGCGATGCGCCAGCATCGTCCCGCGCGCGGCGGGTGAGGGCTCTCTCCACTTGGGGATTTTTTCCGCAATTCTCGACGATCCCATCGCGGCGACAGCCCTCTCCCCAGCCCTCCCCCGCCAGCGGGGGAGGGAGCCTACCGCCGATGCCGCTCCATCGTTTGCTCTCATATGCGGTTACCCTGTCATCAACGGGGCGATCATGACTGCCCTGCCCCGCGCGTGGCCACGTCGTCGGCGATGACCGAGATCGCCTTCGGGTTGGTGACGATGCCCATGTGGTTGATGCCGTCGATGACCTTGACGTCGACCGACGGTTTGATGGCCTGCACGGTCTCCGCGTACTTGTCCGAGATCATCATCTCGTCCTCGGCGCCGCCGAAGATCGTGACGGGGCGTGTCGTCGCCGGAAGATCGATGCGATAGCCGCGCGTCGCGAAATTGCGCGTCAGGCGGTCGGAATAGGTGGCGACGAGGTACTTTGCCGAAGTCGCGGGCACGGCGAGCGCGAGCACCGGAAGCTGCGAGCAGCAGTCGATGCCGAGCTTGCGCAGCGTGGCGAGCGCGAAGAAGCGCGGCAGGTCGACATTGGCCCAGCCGCCGGCATGCGGCTTGTTGGTCGGCGCGTCATAGCCGAGATAGGGCGCGAGCAGCACGGTGCGCACGAACATGTCCTGCATGATCGGTGTCGCGGCGACGCGCAGCGAGAAGCCGGCGCCTGCGGAATGGCCGATCAAGGTGAGCGGCAGCTCCGGGGCGGTCTTGCGGATTTGAGCGACGAAGTCGACGAGGTCGTCTTCGAGCTGGCCGACATAGCCGATATCGCCGCGCGTGCCGGAGCCGCCATGGCCGCGGATGTCGAGCGCCCAGGTCTCCACCCCGCGCGAGGCGATGGCATGGGTCAGGGCATGATTGACGGTGCCGCTGGAGCCGGACGAGCCGTGGATGAAGACCGCGCCGCGACCCGTGGCGGGGCCGGAGCCATTTCCGTTCCGATGGGATCGGAACGGGGCTCCGGATTCTTGTTTTGACGCGTTTTCTTCACGCGAACCGGCTTCCACTTCGCTTGAAAACGCTTTGGCAGCGTAGTGGCGGAAGCCGATCCAGGTGCCGTCGCGGGCCTGGAAGCGCTCGAGCGGAGGCAGCGTGGACCAATCGATGCCCTTGGCGGAGTCGGAGACCGATCGCATCTCCGGTGGTCGCTCCAGCGGCGTTGCGATCATGGCGGCCAGGATCAGCGCCACGCCGCCGACCGCGCACAAGGCCCATTTCAGCCCGTTCAAAACGCCGCGCAGCAGTCGAATTGCCATGACCACACCTCTCAGACCGATAAAATATAGAGAACTCTATAATACAGAGTACTCTCTTGATCAATCCCCGGATTGGCGCCGCGCTGCAAAAATCCTTAACGTCGGGTCTGATCCCAACATGCCGAATCGTTTGCCGATGCCGTCTGCGGAACCCCTGCTCAACACTCCCGAATTCACCGTTTCCGAGCTCTCGCAGTCTCTGAAGCGGACGGTCGAGGACACCTATGGCCATGTCCGGGTCCGCGGCGAGATCTCCGGCTTCCGCGGGGCGCATTCCTCCGGCCATTGCTATTTCGCGCTCAAGGACGAGAGCGCCAAGATCGAGGCGGTGATCTGGAAGGGCGTGCACGGCCGGATGCGCTTCAAGCCCCAGGAGGGGCTTGAGGTCATCGCCACCGGCAAGCTCACGACCTATCCGGGCTCCTCGAAATACCAGATCGTGATCGAGGCGCTGGAGCCGGCCGGCATCGGCGCGCTGATGGCGCTGATGGAGGAGCGCAAGAGGAAGCTCGCCGCCGAAGGCCTGTTCGACGAAGCGCGCAAGCAGCTTCTGCCGTGGCTGCCGGAGGTGATCGGCGTGGTGACCTCGCCGACCGGCGCCGTGATCCGCGACATCCTTCATCGGCTGGAGGACCGCTTTCCCCGCCACGTGCTGGTGTGGCCGGTGAAAGTTCAGGGCGAAGGCTCGGCCGAGCAGGTCGCGGCCGCGATCCGTGGCTTCAACGCGCTGCCGGAGGGCGGGAAGATTCCGCGCCCGGACGTGCTGATCGTCGCGCGCGGCGGCGGCTCGCTGGAGGACCTCTGGTCGTTCAACGAGGAGATCGTGGTTCGCGCCGCGGCCGAGAGCATGATCCCGCTGATCTCGGCCGTGGGGCATGAGACCGACATCACGCTGATCGATTTCGTCGCCGACAAGCGCGCGCCGACGCCGACGGCGGCGGCCGAGATGGCGGTGCCGGTGCGCAGCGATCTCTTTGTCGAGGTCGGCGATCTCGGGCGGCGCACCCGGTCCTGCTGGCAACGCGGCCAGGAGAGCCGTCGCAGCGAGCTGCGTGCCGCCGTGCGCGCGCTGCCGGCCGCCGGGGATTTGCTGGCGATCCCGCGGCAGCGGCTGGATTCGGCGGGCTCGTCCCTGCCCCGCTGCCTCAAGGCCAACACGCATGCGCATTTCCGAAGGTTCACCGCGGCGAGCGCCAAGCTGACGCTGCGGGTGCTGCACGGCCAGATCTCGCAGGCCGATCACCGCCTCACCGTGTGCGGCGAGCGGCTCGGACTGTCCACGCGGTCGCTGCTGCGGCGGCGACGCGACCGCTTTGCCGGGCTGGAGGTGCGCTTGCGCGCCTCCAAGCTTTCCAATGCGCAGGCGCAGCGCAACGCGATTCATCGCCAGCGCGAGCGCACGCATCGCCTTGCCGAGCGCGCGGGCCGCGCGCTGGTGACGCTGTTGCAGCGGCTCGATGCCCGCGTCGAGAACAGCGGCAAGCTGCTCTCCGCATTGTCCTATCGCGGCGTGCTCGCGCGCGGCTTTGCGCTGGTCCGCGACGAGGCCGGCCATCCCCTGCATTCGGCAGACAGCGTCGGTCCCGGCGCGAGGGTGGAGATCGAGTTTGCGGATGGCCGTGTGGGTGCGACCGCGGATGCGGATCGTGCAGCACCGACGGCAAAGCGCGCGCCGTCGCAGGCCAAGGCGGCGGCGCAAGAGGCCAAGCCAGCGCCAAAGCGCGTGGGCAAGCCGGTGGATCAGGGGAATTTGTTTTAGAGGCGCGAGGGCGTCGCGCCACCCTCGCTATCATTCCCCGCCTTGTGCGCAATTGCGCACTGGAGCGGGGAATCCAGTACGCCGCGGCTTCTCGATCAATCACAGCCGTCTCGGCGTACTGGATCGCCCGGTCAAGCCGGGCGATGACAGTGCGGATGTGGGACGCGTGCCACGAACTCGCTGTCGTCCCGGCCTAGTGCGCAATTGCGCACGGGGGCCGGGACCCATAACCACAGGGAGAGGTTTGGCGAAGACTGGTCGTTCGGGACCGATACCACGCGCAACTGATAGATCACGCGGTATGGGTCCCGGCCCCCGTGCGCAATTGCGCACTAGGCCGGGACGACGTTGGGAGAGAGTGCGCCTTACACGTCCGTCATATGTGGGACGCGCGCGCCACACACGCACTGTCGTAGCCCGCATGAGCGTAGGGACATGCGGGACCGGCGGCCCCGGATATCGCTACGCTCATCCGGGCTACGAGACTGCGCGTCTCAGCGGCAGGACAATCCCGCGTCGATCGTGGTCCAGAAGCCGCAATGTTCCGGCGCGAGTTGCGGCGCGCCGGCATGGGCTTCGAACAGATGGGCTTCGAACAGGAAGACCGCGACGGTGAAGACGATCAGGGCGGAGGAGAACAGGACGAGGCGATTGCGCATCGGATTGCGTTTAATCGACATCGTGGTCGAATGATGGCGTCGTGACGGGCTGAAACCATCACGGCGCGCGATCCGTAGAGTCACGGTCGGCCATTTTCCGTGCAGGGCGATGGTCGATGCGGGGCTGTCCGCTGTTGTTCCCCGGGCGGCCCCGCCTCGCTTCTCACGAGCTACGGCGCGGCGAGCCCGCTCATCCCAGGCTACCGCGCCAGCCACTCCGCGACTTGCTTCTGCGACTCCGCGCGCGCCTGCGCGTCGGTGCCGAGATGGCCGTGCTCGGGCGCGGCGGCGTCGGTGCTGCCGGCGAGTGCATGCAGCGGGGTGTTGGCGCGATCGAAGTCGTGAAAGGCGCCGGGATAGACCACGATGCGCGCGAGCGCGCTGCGGCCATGCGCACCATCGACCATCTGGCGGCAGGCCGGCGGCGACGAGACGTCGTCATTGCCGCCGATCAGCACCAGCGTCGGTACCCGTGTGCTCCAGCCCAGGCCTGCGGAAATCCTGCAATCCGGATAGAACGCGATCGCGGCGCGGAAATCCGGCCCCGTCTCGCGCGCAAGGCTCTGCGGACGCACCGCCCAAAGCAGCGCGCTGGCGCCATTGGCCCACCCGATCAGGCTGACGCGGTCGCGCGCAACCCAGCTCTGCCGCATCAACCACGCGCGCGACGCCGCGATGTCGGTGACGCGTTCGCGCCGCGCCTTGACGTGCATCTCCTTGACGCGGCATTGCGGCCCGAGCTCGCGCGAGCCGTAGCTGTCAGGCAGCAGGACGGCGTTGCCGGACTCGAGCAGCCGCTCGGCCCATTCGCGGTAGCGCGGCAGGACGGAATCGGAATGCCCACCGAGACCGCCGCAGCCGTGGAGCGCGATCACGGTCGGAAACGGCCCCGTGCCCTCGGGCTTGTAGAGCTGCGCATGCAGCACGCCCGACGCCAGCGGAATCTCGACCGGCTGCGGCGCCGGCGACGCTTGCGCGGCCGAGATCAGGAACGTCAGGAACAGGGCGGTGAACGGAAGGCGCATCGAACTTTGCCGTTGGATCCTTCGCTCAAGCACTATCATGCGGAAACGGCGCCAAAACATCACAAACCGGTGGGTTTACCGGGCGGACAAGCCACCCTATCTATGCTACATCCCGTCCAACACATCGTGCCCTCCAAGGTGACTCCGGAGCGGCCTTCCACGGAGACTTTCGACCGTGCTGAACAAGTTCGGCCCCTCGGGCCATGGCGAAGCGCAGGTGCAGTATCTCGACGGCGATTTCCGCGTGATCTCGCCGGGGACCTTCGTGCGTTGCGCGATCACCGATACGCGAATCCCGCTCGACGAATTGAAATACTGGAGCGTGGATTTGCAGGAAGCCTACGCCACGCCCGCCGCCGTGCTCGAGCGGCATTACCCGGGCGCGCCCAAGCCGCAGGCGTGAGGCGGCGGGCGCACGTCTAGTGCTGCTCCGTGCCATCCGCGCCCACGCAGGTTTTGATGAAACTCTTCCTGATCTCGCCGACGATCTTCTGATCGATCGCCTGCTTCAGACAATCAAGCCGCGCCTGCGCCATGCAGAGCTGCATCTGGTCGCGCTTGTCTTGTCCCTTCAGATTTTGCGTTGAGCTGAGGCACGTCACGCGCTTGGTTGCGGGCACCGGCACTGTCGCGCTTGAAGCAGCGGGCGACGTCGTCTGTGCAAGCACGGGCGCAGCAATCAGACACGCAACGCTAGCGACAACAATCGCGGCCGGCAGCTTCATCGAACTCTCCTGATCGTCTGAACGATTAGGAGTTTTGCGATGAACGACGCCTGAATGGCGGCTGCCGTCGGCGAGCAAAGCGCAGCTGCCCTGTCGACGTAGCACGAAATGTGCAGCTTATCGCGAGGCATGGAAATGGTCCGCATCGGCGTCGCGACGATGTTCGCGCGCGCATGAAGTACGCGTCTCACCGCAAATGATCTCCGTCACGCCGATCCGCGTTGCATCGGAGAGTGCTTGCACTCCGTGGTTAGTCATTTCGCGTTGTGGTTGGATTCTTTGTTGCGATTGGCGCTCTTAGGTTGTTTGACGAAGTCTTGCTGAAACAGAGCGCCGCTATGCTTCATCTTAGGTAATTGGCCCTGCTCTTTTTATCGCACAGACAATTAAGTCAACCAAACGGCCACTGAGCTCTGGAATTGGCGCAGTCTGTGAACGGGCTCATATCGAAGAGCCATCTGTCGGGCTACGATCACCTCGAAAATTCGCGGTGGAATATTTGTAAATCGAAAATCAACGATGGGGGTGATCATGCCCACCATATTAAACCTGCTCTATCGTGAGTATTGCCGCGCCCGCCTCGCTGAAATGCGGAAACAGCTTCTGATCGCAGCTGAACGCTCTGAAGCTCTCGAAGCGCATCATCATCCGGATCAGGGTGACGATGAGAGGACGGACACACAACGCAAGACCGGTCGCGGCACGCCGAATTGAAGCGGCCCGAGACCGGCGATTTCTCCCGCGTAGCAGTGACCAAGCAGTTGGCAACAGTTTGGGAGGCAGCAATGAATGCACCCGAGTACTATACCGCCATGGTGGCCTGCGTCTCGTGCCTGACCATTATCGGATTGATGGCCGTTGGGGCGTGGTGAGCATGATTGACTGCTGAACCGCAATCGCAGGCCGTTACCGAGGCCGCTGGCAAGCGCGTTCGGTCGGACCTATGACGGCGGACGCAGCACGCGTCGTACAGCATTGTCCGCCAACGACGCAGGAGGCCTTCGCCTTGCCTCGGCTTGCAAACATTATTCTTGCTGTGAGGTGAGCGTTGCCGCCGCTTCGTTCGACTGCGGCGGCTTCGCTTTAGATCCGGATGTCAGCTTCCGGGCGGGGTATACGAAGAACGCAGCTTCGCCGCGTTCTGGCGGACCTGCTTGATCTCGTCCTGCGTGAACAGCCGCGTCAATTTCACGTTCTGCAGGGTGCCCGCCGTGACGGTCAGGCCGGAAATGGCCGGAGCCGCACCCGGATCAGGCACATCGAAAATCACCAAAACGCCTGGGCCGTCGGCCGCAACGCTGAACATCGAAATCAGCTTTCCGCCGGCCGCTTCGATGAGTTTTCTTGCCGCCTCCTGACGATCGGTCTTGGGGTTCTCCAAAATGGCATTGAGAGCGCGTGGTGTGTATTGTCCGGTGAGGCAAAAATGCATGGCATGTTCTCCTCTGGGTTTTTGGCAATGACTTTCCCTGCCGTTCCGAACTCGTCGTTACGGCCGCTGCATCTGAAATGATGAAGGTACTGCCCGCCGTGGGCATAAACGCCGTCGATGATTTCCGGGAGTTCGGCACGTCCCGGTGACGGCTCTCATGAAAGGCTACATCAACTGCCCAACATGCGGAAGGGAATTCGGCAGCCGCGACATGTCACCTCGGTTGCCGCATATCGCATCCGCGCAGGAAATGCTTTTCGTCACACCGTGGCGTCCACAACGAGTGCGAGCGCGGTTCGCGCGCCGTCCGACATTATCGCCTGCCGAATCTTCGCTCGCGCGCCTTGTAGAGATGGTCGCTGATCAATTGCCGGAGCGCAGCCGGGTCGTCGAATTCGAGCTGGACGGCGAACGGCACGATGCCATCGGGCACGCCTTCGCGGCCGTGCAGGCGCGCGAGATCCTTTTCCGTCGTCACCAGCGTTTGCTGCTCGCGTTGCGCCTCTGTGGCGAGGGCTGCGATCTCGTCGTTTGAAAACATGTGATGATCGGCGAAGGCGCGCGTGCGCGCGACCTCGATGCCGCTGGCACGCAAGCTGCGGAAGAACCGTTCGGGATCGCCGATGCCGGCGAACGCGAACACCGGCTTGCCCAATAGTCTTGCGACCGACTCGGTCTCGGGTCTCAGCCGCGCGCGCAGCTCCGGCTTGTTGCGCCTGGCAAGCTCGGCGGCGACATCGTCGGCGGCGCGCCCGCCGCCGATCACGACCAGCGCGTCGGTGCGCGCGAGCTGCGCCTGCAGTGGCGCACGCAGGGGACCGGCCGGGAACACCCTGCCGTTGCCGAGGCCGCGCTCGCTGTCGATCACGATCAGCGAGGTGTCCTTGAGAAGACGAGGGTTCTGGAAACCGTCGTCCATCAGGATCACGGTAGCGCCTTGCGACTTGGCCAGCACGACGCCCTCGAGGCGGTCGCGCGCAACCGTGACAGGAACGTCGCGCGCCATCATCAGCGGCTCGTCGCCGATATCGGAAGCGGTGTGACGCATCCGGTCGACCATCACCGGGCCCTTGAGGTTGCCGCCATAGCCGCGGCTGAGCACCACCGGCGTCTCGCCGAGCTCGCGCAAGAGCTTCGTCAGCGCCAGCACGGTCGGCGTCTTGCCGGCGCCGCCGACATGATAGTTGCCGACGCAGATCACGGGGATGCCGGCGTCGACGCCCTCGCGCAGCATCCGCCGTTCCGTGATCGCGCCATAGAGCGCACCCAGCGGCGCCAATGCATACGATTCGAGGGAACGTGGCCGGTACCAGAAGGCCGGCTCACGCATTGGCGGCCCCCATCTCGATCCGCAACTGCAGCAGATAAGGCTCGAGCGCGGTCATGGTGCGGTTGAGCGCACCGCCGAGATCCTCGACCACGCCGGCGCCCGACTGCTGGATCTTCTGGCGCAGGGTGGGGTCGGCGAGCAGCTGGCCGAGCTGCTTGATCAGCAGTTCCTGCGTGTCGGCGTGGCGCGCGCCGCCGCTGTGATCGAGCGCCTCGTAGACATCGGCGAAATTGAAGACGTGCGGACCATGGACGATGGCCGCGCCGAGCTTGATCGCTTCGATCGGATTCTGGCCGCCGTGGCGGATCAGCGATCCGCCCATGAACACGATGTCCGAGAGACGATAGAACAGGCCGAGCTCGCCCATGGTGTCGGCGACATAAACGTCGGTGGCCGCCGTCGGCAGCTCATCGCGCGAGCGCAGGGCCGGCTTCAGGCCGGACGCCGTGATCAGGCCCGTGATCGGGGAGCCGCGATCCGGATGGCGCGGCACGATCACGGTCAGGAGCTGCGGAAAGAATCCGCTAAGGCTGCGATGCGCCGCCACCAGCATCTCCTCCTCGCCCGGATGGGTCGAGGCCGCGACGATGATCGGACGCCCGCGCGTCATCGCCATCAGCCGTTCGAGCTTGGCGGGGTCGGCCGGCGGCGCCGGAACGTCGAGCTTGAGATTGCCCGTGGTGACGACATCGCGGCCGCCGAGCGTCGAGAAGCGCTCGGCATCGGTCTTCGACTGCGCCAGACAGATGTCAAACCGCGACAGCAGCGCCGAGATGGTGCCCTGCATGCGGCGCCAGCGCGGGAAGGAGCGCGGCGACATCCGCCCGTTGATCAGCACCATCGGCACGCGGCGCGCAGCGCCGGCCAGGATCAGGTTCGGCCACAGATCGGATTCGATGAACAGCGCCAGCGACGGCTTCCAATGGTCGAGGAAGCGCGCGACATAACGCGGGGAATCATACGGCACGTATTGATGGATGACGTCGGGCGGAAAACGCTTTGCGACAATAGCAGCCGACGTGACCGTGCCCGAGGTGAGCAGAATGCGCAGGTTCAGATCGCGCAAGCGCTCGATCAGCGCCGCCGCGGCGAGGACCTCGCCGACGCTGGCGCCGTGAATCCAAACCAGCGGACCGTGCGGCCGCACGTCCCGGGACAGGCCCCGCCGTTCGCCGACGCGCGCGGGATCTTCCTTGCCCTGCTTCAGGCGCCGCTTGATCAGCGCAGGCGCGAGCGGCACCAGGCCGCGCGCCAGGCGCCGGTACATTCGCAGCGTCAACGGCAGCGAGCCGGGCAGCGATTTAGGCATCTGCAGGTCCCGGCCGGCCGAGTTGCGCATAGGCTTGGCGGGTCGCCTCGTTCAAGGTCTCCTCCAGCTCGAGCCGCAGCGCTTCCATGGTGGCGGCGTTCGCATCCGGCGGAACGTGGATTTCCTTGATGCCGACCAATGCGCCCCGCCCGAACGGCAGGTTGATGGTGGTGCGGTCCCAGTTCTTGAGCCGGACGAAGCGGCTGGTCGCCATCGCAAAAGGCATGATCGGCCGCCCCGATTCCCGTGCCAGCATGATGATGCCGAGCCCGGCCACGCGCGAGCGCTTGGGGACGTCGGCGGTCAGCGCGACATTACAACCGTCCTGGAGCGTCCGCACCATTTCCTTGAAGGCACCAACCCCGCCCTTGCGGTGAAACGCGCCGCCATGGTCGCCCGACCCGCGGATGGTGCCGATGCCGAGCCGCTCGGCGGCGATGGCGTTGAACTCGCCGTCGCGGTGGCGGGAGATCAGGACCCTGGCCTTGTACCAGTCCTTGTTCTTGATGAAGGGGGTGAGGAAATGCTGGCCGTGCCAGAACGCGAAGATCGCCGGGATCTGCGGCTCGACCCGGTCATAGACGTCCGGCGGGTCGAACGTGAATTTGTTCGTCCGCCAGACCAGACGCAGATATTCGGCCGCCAGGATTCCGACGGCACGCTGGACGAAGCTGCTCCTCAGCGTATTGCGAAGCAGCTTTTTCAACGCGCCGGTTCTTGATTCGGGTCGAGCAGCCGGTGGAGATGGACGATGAAATAGCGCATCTGCGCGTTGTCGACCGTGCTCTGCGCCTTGGCGCGCCAGGCGGCGTGCGCGGTCGCATAGTTCGGGTAGAGGCCGACGATCTCGACGTCGTCGAGGTTTTTGAAGGTGTTGTGCTCGAGATCGACGAGCTCGCCGCCGACGACGAGGTGGAGCAGTTGTTGCGGGGCACTATCTGGCATCGGTTCTGTTCCTAACGGGCTGCCCGGCAAAGCAGTGTTCGACAAGCACGAGAAAGCGCTTCACGGCAAGGGGCGGTTTCGAAAATGCGAGACAATGCTCGCATGACGATCGCGACCCGCTGCCACCAGCACCCCATGCGTGACTTGCCGGCGGTTATAGAGGATGGGATCTCCGGAGAGATCGCTCATCCTACCATCGGCTTCCTGCACGATCAAATCCGCCGCCGCAAGGTCCCAATCATGACTGTTGCCGCCCGCAAAAGCCGCATCCAGCGCGCCATGGGCGACGCGGCACAGACGCAGCGCGAGCGAACCGATTCGCGGATGCAGCTTGATCTCGCCCAGTGACGGCTTCAGGCGCTCGACCAGGGGCTTCGGACCCGCGACACGCGAGAAGTCGAGCTCGGATCCCGCCGTCGCCCGCACCGGCACGTCGTTGAGGGTCGTGCCCTGGCCGCGGGCGGCGAAGAAGAACTCATCGCTCGTCGGCGCGAACACCGCGGCGAGCACGGGCGAGGCATCCTCGACCAGCGCGACGCTGACGCACCATTCGTCATGGCCATTGAGGTAGTTGCGGGTGCCGTCGATGGGATCGACGATCCAGGTCAGCCGCCGCGACAGCCGCACCTCGTCGTCGGCGCTCTCCTCCGACAGCCAGCCATAGTCTGGCGTCGCCGCACGCAGGCGCGATTCCAGGAGATCGTTGACGGCAATGTCGGCTTCCGAAACCGGCGAGGACGCGCCCTTGGTCCACTTCTTCAGCTCGGTGCGGAACATCGACCCCGCGAGTGCGCCCGCCTCCCGCACCGTGTCTTGCAGCAGCGCCGCGTCGCGCGCCTGGATGCCTTCACCCGTTGCGTTCGCGTCAACGTCCGCCAAGCGTCAAACCCTCGATGCGCACCGTCGGCGCATTGACGCCGTAGCGGAACTCGAGATTGTTCGCCGGCTGCATCGACTTGAAGATCTCGAACAGATGACCGGCGATCGTCACCTCGCTCACGGGATAAGTGAGTTCGCCGTTCTCGATCCAGAAGCCGGAGGCGCCGCGGCTGTAATCGCCGGTCACGCCGTTGACGCCCGAGCCGATCAAATCGGTGACGTAGAAACCCTGCTTGATGTCGGAGATCAGCTCGGCCGGGGTGGGCGTGCCGGGTTCAAGATGCAGATTGTACGGCCCGGGCGACGGCGAGGAGGAGACGCCGCGATGGGCGTGGCCGGTGGTGGTGAGACCGAGCTCACGCGCGGTGGCGCAATCGAGCAGCCAGGTCGTCAGCACGCCTTCGTCGATCAGCGCGATCTTCTTCACTGCAACACCTTCGGCGTCGAACGTCTGCGAGCGCAGGCCGCGTTTGCGCAGCGGATCGTCGATGATGCGGATGTTCTTGGCGAACAGCTGCTGACCGAGCTTGTCCTTCAGGAAGCTGGTCTTGCGCGCGATCGAAGCGCCATTGATGGCGCCGACGACGTGACCGACCAGCGAGCCCGCGACGCGCGGATCGAACACCACAGGCACCTTGCAGGTCTCGACCTTGCGCGGATTGGCGCGGGCCACGGTGCGCTCGCCCGCGGAACGGCCGACGATCTCCGGTGACAAGAGGTCCGCACCGTGCGGCGCCGAGGTGAAATCGTAGTCGCGCTCCATGCCGGTGCCGTCGCCGACAATGGCGGTGGCGGAGATGCCCTGGCTGGAACGCAGATAAGAGCCGTGGAAGCCGGTGCTGGTGACGAGCACCATGCCGCCCATGCCGGCGGAGGCCGAAGCGCCGCCGGATTTGGTCACGCCCTTCACACCTAGCGCCGCAGCCTCCGCTTCGAGCGCCCGGCGCTCAAGCTCCGAGGTCGCGGGCACGTCAGGATCGAGCAGATCGAGATCGGGGAAGTCGCGCGCGAGCAGTGCGGGATCGGCCAGGCCGACATATTTGTCGTCGGGCGCGACGCGCGCCATCGCAACCGCTCGCTCGGCAAGCTTGGTCACGGCATCGCCGCTGGCGTCGTTGGTCGAGACCACCGCCTGGCGCCGGCCGACCAGCACGCGCAAGCCGACATCGTCGCCCTCGGAGCGTTCGGATTCCTCGACCCTGCCGTCGCGCACCTCGACGCCTTGCGAGACGCCACGCACGGCGACCGCATCGGCCGCATCCGCGCCGGCGCGCCTGGCCGCCTCCACCAGCCGCTGCGCGAGATCGGAGAGCGCAGACTGGTCGAACAGGTCGCGGCTGGCTGTGGACGAATCCTTGGGCGAAAGCGTCGAGCTTGGTGAAGGGTTCACAAACGAAATCCTGTTGGGGCGGGCTGCGGGACCGGAATCCACAGATGTGCCCTGATCGCGCGGACTTCAAGCATTTTCAGCCCACCAAAAGCTCAGATTCGCACCTTGCACGCAACGTCTCGTCAATCATGCGCGCCAAGGTCTTGTCAATCATGCGCGGCGGTGAGGTTGGATTAACCAGCCTTTTTAAGCGGTTTCGGAAAGCCGCGCGCTAAGGTCCTCGCATCGACCGGGAACATAATCCCGGCGGGGAGAACTAAAGCCGTGAGGCGTCAAACAGCAACAAGCGGGATCGCTCCCGCCGGGTCGAGCCGCTCCCTGCGGCTCGACCCCCTTTCCCTTCCGGTCCGCTTCGATGCGCATGATCCGCGCGCCGACGGATATGTCCGGCAGATAGAGCTTCATCGCGAACGTGTCGTGCTGCACCGTGCCGTCCGCGGCATGCGGATGGCAATCAACGTCCGCGTCAGCGACTTCATCGGCGTCGCGCTGCGCGGCAACGACGAGGCCCAGACCCTCGTCCTCGTGCATCGCGATCCCTCGCTCTCCATTCCGCTGCTGGTCAGCGCCGATGGCGACGAACTCGTTGAGGCCTGGGCGATCTGGAGCGAGCTGTTCGCACTTCCGCAGCTCGACGAAGGCGCGCGCAAACCCGCGCCGCGCCGTCGCCGCGCCAACGCGATCCGCGACCGCCGTCCGAAATTTTTGATGCGCCGCCGCACCGGTGTCGCACGGGAGCTGTCGGTGCATCGCCATGAGCGCGAGATCATCGCGCGGACTTAAGCCGCCCGCATCACCGCGTCGGCCAATAATCCCGCAAACAACAACAGCCCCGCGTCGCGGTTCGAATAGAACAGGCGCTTGCAGAGATCGCCGTCGCTGATATTCAGCCGCGCGATCTGCGAGGCCAGATGCACGGCGAAGGCCACAAGTCCGAGCCAGGCCGGCCAGCGCGCATCGCCCGACGCCAGCGCCACGCCGATCAGCAGCACCGCCAGGCCGTAGAATAGGATCAGCGCCTGGTGCGTATGCGCGCCGAACAGGCGCGCGGTGGACTTGATGCCGATCAGCGCATCGTCCTCGGCGTCCTGATGCGCGTAGATCGTGTCGTAGCCGATCACCCAGGAAATCGCGCCGGCATAGAGCACGAGCGCGGTGACGTCGATCCGCCCGAAGGTGACGGCAAATCCCATCAGGGCGCCCCAGGAGAACGCGAGCCCGAGCACGGTCTGCGGCCACCAGGTGATGCGCTTCATGAACGGGTAGATCGCGACGATCAACAGTGAGGCGATGCCGGTCAGGATCGCGAAGCGGTTGAACTGCAGCAACACCACGAGCCCGATCAGCGCTTGCGCGACCATGATGGCCAGCGCCTGCTTCGCGCTCACCTGGCCCGACGGCAACGGCCGCGAACGGGTGCGCTCGACCTTGTCGTCGAGGTCACGGTCGGTGATGTCGTTCCAGGTACAGCCTGCCCCCCGCATCACGAAGGCGCCGACGAAGAACAGGACGATGGTGAACGGCAGGCCCCGGACGTCATGCGCCATGCCGGCGGCGAGCGCCGCCGACCACCAGCACGGCATCAACAGGAGCCAGGAGCCGATCGGACGATCGAAGCGGGACAAGCGCAGATAAGGCCGCGCCCATTGCGGTGCGCGCGTATCGACCCAGTTGCCGGTGGAATCGGCAACTCGGGCGGATGTGTCGCTCATCGGGTCAGGACGTTGCCGTTGAGTGTGTCGAAGGTGCTGCCGCCCTTCTTGCCCGCATTGGCCTCGGGCGCCGAGCCCGAACCCAGCACTTCGCTCAGCGACGGACCGGCCGGACCGCGTGGCTGGTTCTGCATCTGCTGCGCAACATTGCAGACCTTCGCGGCCATCGCCTCGGTGTTCTTGTGGCCGTCCTTCATCTGCGCGCCGATTTGCGCCGGAATCCCGCACTTCGAGGCGTTGGCCTCGATGTACTTGATCATCTTGGTCTCAGCCTGGCTGAAGTTGCGGATCAGCTTGCAGGCCTCGTCAGGCGGGGCGTGACGGTCGCTCGCGGCCTTGATCAGCTTGCCGCGCTTTTCGGCATCCTCGCGCAGAGGCATGAAGGCCTTCATGCAGTCCTCGCCGGGACCGGCTTGCGTCGGCGGGGCCGCGCTGAAGGCGCCGGCGCCACCGACGGGTGCGGCGCCGTTCACGGGAAAGGACGATTGCGGCGCGCCGCCGACGGAGGCGACGGGCGCCGAGCCATTCACGGGCGGGAAGGCGGAACTCGTTGGGGCCTGGCCCGGCAGCGGCGCGGGGAAACCCTGCGCATAGGCACACACGGCGCCCATCGTGACCATGGCGGCAGTGATCGGAACCATCAAATGACGGATCATCAAGGCAGTCTCTCCGGCAGGAGCTTGCGGGGTTCGGCGTCTTCCCAATTGAAGCGCAACCAGCGTGCTCGCGATTTTACGATTCCCGCCGGCGCTTAACAACCCGTTGAATAGGGCAAGAGCGCGGCGCGCCGACGCACCAATTTGGCAAAATTTACCCCGAAAGTACTGCTTTCGGTTAAGAACGGCGGCAAATCGGACCCTTGAACGATGCCTTCCCACGATTTCCGCGGCCCCCGCCTGTTCGTCGATGCCCCCCTTGCCCAGGACGGCAGGGTCGAGCTCGACCGCGACCAGAGCAATTATCTCGGCAATGTGCTGCGGCTTGCCGCCGGGGCCGAGGTTTTGGCGTTCAACGGCCGCGACGGCGAATGGCAGGCTGCCATTGAAGGCCGCAAGCGGCCGGACGGCCTCGTCATCCTCCAGCAGACCCGGCCGCAGGACCGGCTGCCCGATCTCGCCTACGTCTTCGCCCCGCTCAAGCATGCCCGGCTCGACTACATGGTGCAGAAGGCCATCGAGATGGGCGCTGCCTCGCTTCAGCCGGTGCTGACACGATTTACCCAGGCTTCCCGCGTCAATACCGAGCGGATGCGCGCCAATGTCGTCGAGGCGGCCGAGCAATGCGGCATTCTCAGCATCGCCACCGTTGCCGAGCCGGTGCCGCTGGAGCGATTCCTCAGCCAGCGCGCCGCCGGCAGGCTGCTGATCTTCTGCGACGAGGCGGCGGAGCTCGAAAACCCCATTCAGAGCCTGCAAGGCGCAGGCGCGGCGGAGGGCATCGACGTGCTGATCGGCCCCGAAGGCGGCTTTGCCGAGGAAGAGCGGGCGCTGCTGCTGCGGCAGCCGAAAATCCTGCGGCTGGCGCTGGGACCCCGGATCATGCGGGCCGACACGGCCGCGGTGGCCGCGCTGGCGATGGTGCAGGCTGTACTGGGCGACTGGGGTCGCGAACGCGGCTAGGCAAGCATTGGTTGGCCTTCCGGCTGCCGATCATCTGAGCAGCCCCAGGCCACCGAACCAGGTGGAGGGCGACCGCACCGTGCTATTCGCCTCGTAGCGATCGGTTCAGAGTCTCGGAAGGCAACTCTCCGAAAGCCTCTCTGTAGCTCGCTGCGAACTCGCTGAGATGCCAGAAACCATGCGCAAGCGCGCAGGACTTCACACTCCGGCTCGCTCGGCCGGTGCGCAGTTGCTTGCGCACCGACCAGAGGCGCAAGACCCGGCTATAGCGATGAGGGCTCATGCCGCAGATGGCACGTGTCGCACTCTGGAGAGTCCGGACCGACACGCCCGCTTGCTCCGCCAGTTCGGTCGTCTTGTGCCAGATCATCAGATCGCGCCGAATCAGTTTCTCCATATCGGCTACGATCCGCCGATAATGCTCGGTGGTGGATGACACAGGTCCGCTTGCGACGCTGGACCAGATCGCCGCATCCATCGTGCTGAGCAGTGACTGTTCGACAATCGTTTGCGAAGCCGGCTCGTTCAAGAAGTCTGGGTCATTTGCTGCGGTTTCAAGCGATATCGAGATCAGACGGCGTAGCGAGGCAAGCACGTCCGGCGCCGGATTCAGCAAATGGCATCCATCGCCTAATTCAGGCAATGGCTCCCGCCCGGATGGACTGAAGTAGACCACTGCCAGCAGACGCCCCTCCGGCTCATGCACCAGGCAATCTGAATCACCTTTCAATACCAGGACAGAACCGCCCATCGATTGCCCGTTGATGCGGGCAGAGGTCACGTGATCCATCGGGACCGCCACTGCGGCAGCATTGGTGAACTGATAGCCTCGAATGATCCGGGGGAAGGTTTTCAACAGCGACAGGGTCAGGGTCGGCAAGGTGAGCCGGGCACGCATGATCGCGGTAGCCCCGGCCGACAACGGCATGCTCGATGCGCCGGCGTATTTCTCGGTCTCGCCGAAATGATCGATGTCATACGAATTGAGCTCGAGCGCCGAGGACGGCTTGAGATCCTGGAACGACATCAAGCGATCCGCCGCTCTCTTTTGCATTCCCTCGCGAGCAGGGACTAGACGGCTTTGATCCATGTTCTGCTGCTTACTTGGCCTTCTTCTTGGAAACGGCGATTTTAGCGCCACGCAAATCATCCGGCCCGTTGACGCCGGCGCGCCGCAGGTCGCGCGGCATTGAGAATGGCATGAACGATCAGAAGGTCGAGTGGATCGAATTCGTCATAGTGCCGGAACATCTCGCAGATCGAAATCAGCGGCCAGCGCGTGTCACGAGACCGAACGGATATCATCTGTTGCATTGCGTATGAATCGGAAACCAACTTTCGCATTGTAAACGAAGGTTCCGCGAACGGATCGTCCCCCTACCCAAATTGAGTATGTGACCGGTGGAGCATTCTGAAGCGGGCCGAGCAGCTCGCGGATGAAGTTGCGATCGAGGCGGCCGAGCTTCCGCCCCAGGCGACCCATTCATCTTGGAAGCGCCCCGGAGACGTCCCTGTCCCGAAATGAATGAGGGTGAGGCCTCCCTATCCATCTGGGGTCGACGCAGTGGGATGAATAGGTGCTATATTACCTGAATTGGCGCGAGACCTCATTTAAGTTTCGCCTCCCGTGATGACTGCGCGTCGCGCCGACGCTGTTAAGCGATTGATCCTTTGGAGGTCGAAACCGCTTTCGGGCCATGCTAAGGCCTGCGGCAATTCGCTCCCCTTGCTTGCCCTGCCCGGTCCCACCGGGACGATGGACCCCGAGATGACCACGACTGCCACCTCAAATGCTGCCGGCTCCGCCGCCTGGGCGGATACGCTGCTGCTGTCGTTCGCGCAGGCCGGCTATGTCAGGGCCGAGCCCGCGATCCTGCAACCGGCCGAACCGTTCCTGGACCTCTCCGGCGAGGACATCCGCAAGAGCCTGTACCTGACCACGGACCTCTCCGGCGAGGAGCTCTGCCTGCGGCCGGACCTGACCATTCCGGTGGCCCGCGATTACCTCAGCTCTGGCCGTGCTGGCGAGCCGGCCGGGTTCAGTTATCTCGGCCCGGTGTTTCGCTACCGCAACGGCCAGAGCAGCGAATTCCTGCAGGCCGGCATCGAATCGTTCGGCCGCCAGGACCGCGCCGCGGCCGATGCCGAGATGCTGGCGCTGGCGCTGGAGGCGACCGCCGCCTTCGGCGTCCGCGACGTCGAGATCCGCACCGGCGACGTGGCGCTGTTCAACGCGCTGCTCGACGCGCTCAACCTCTATCCGGTCTGGCGCCGCCGCCTGGTCAAGGATTTCAACCGCAAGATCAGCCTGGAGCAGGATCTGGAGCGGCTGGCAGCCGCGACCACCGCGACCCGCAGCGAATATGAGGGCGTGCTCGCGGCGCTCGCCGGCTCCGACCGCAAGGCGGCACTCGCTTTCGTCACCGATCTGATGTCGATCGCCGGCACCACCAATGTCGGCGGCCGCACCACGGCCGAGATTGCCGACCGCTTCCTCGAGCAGTCGACGTTGAAGGGCGGCGCGCTGCCGCGCGAGGCCATCGCCGTGCTCAAGCGTTTCCTGTCGATATCGGGTAATCCCGATGACGCCGTCGCGGAGCTGCGCGCGCTCACCAATGATGCAAAGCTCGATCTCAGTGCTGCGATCGACCAGTTCGAAAGCCGGGTCGGCTTCATGGCCGCGCGCGGCATCGATGTGAAGGGGACGCGCTTTTCGACCGCGTTCGGACGCGGGCTCGACTACTACACCGGCTTCGAATTCGAGCTGCATCACCGCGGCAACGGCGCCGAGCCGCTGGTTGCCGGCGGCCGCTATGACGGGCTGATGACTCAACTTGGATCGGCCGAGCCGATTCCGGCGGTCGGTTTCTCGGTCTGGGTGGATGCGCTGACCCGGATCGGCCGCAAGGTGGGAGCTTAAGTCATGAGCGCGCCATTCGTTCTGGCCGTTCCTTCCAAGGGCCGCCTTCAGGAAAACACCGAGGCCTTCTTCGCCCGCGCCGGGCTGAAGCTGTCGAAGGCGGGCGGCGCACGCGACTATCGCGGCACGCTCGCGGGCCTCGACAATGTCGAGGTCGCCTATCTCTCGGCGAGCGAGATCGCCTCGCAACTGTCCCGCGGCTCGGCGCATCTCGGCGTCACTGGGGAGGATCTGGTGCGCGAGACCATCGCGGACGCCGACAAGCGCGTCTCCCTGATCGAAGGCCTCGGCTTCGGCTATGCCGACGTCGTCGTCGCGGTGCCGCAGGCGTGGATCGACGTCCGCACCATGGCCGACCTCGACGACGTCACCACCGGCTTCCGCGAGCAGCATCACATGCGGATGCGGGTCGCGACCAAGTTCATCAACCTCACCCGCGCCTTCTTCCAGAATCAAGGCATCACCGATTACCGCATCGTCGAAAGCACGGGCGCAACCGAAGGCGCGCCGGCCGCCGGCAGCGCCGAGTTGATCGTCGACATCACCACGACCGGGGCGACCCTCGCCGCCAACGGATTGCGGGTGCTCGACGACGGCGTGATCCTGCGTAGCCAGGCCAATCTGGTGGCCTCGAGGGACGCCGATTGGTCGCCGCAGGCGCGGGAGACCGCGCGAATCATCCTCGATCACATCGCGGCGCGGGCGCGGGCCAACAAATACCGCGAGGTCCGCACCCGCTTCCGCCAGTGCGACGCGGCCATGCTCACCGAGGCCCACGAGCGCTTCGGCGTCGAAGCCCCGTTCGGCGGGCCAACCTCCTCGGGCATGCTCACGCTGCACTGCCCGCCGGGCCAGCTCTATGCACTCGCGAGCTTCCTGCGCGGGCATGGCGCCGAGACCGTCTCGGTGGTTTCGCTGGATTACGTGTTCGACCGGGACAACCCGCTGTTCGCCAGGCTCGAGGCGTTCCTGCGGCAGTGAGCCCAAAGTTTGTTGAGCAATTCCGTTCAGCGTAGCGACAGCAAACGGCAGCTACCATATGCTGTCGAGATGACCTTGAACGCCTCTGGAACCTTGATCGATGACGTTGGGCTCTGACGTTTCCGGCATGACGACCACCGCGGCAAGCGCCGCCGCGAAGGGACTGTCGATTGTCGTCCCCGTCTACAACGAAGCGGCGGGCCTCGCCGCCTTGCACCAGCGCATCTGCGATCTCGCAAAGACCTTGCGGGAGCGCTATCGCTTGGCTTGCGAGGTCGTCTATGTCGACGACGGCAGCGCGGACGCGACGCTGTCGATCGCCCGCTCGCTGCCGGCCGACGCGGTCGACGTCCAGGTGGTGTCGTTGTCGCGGAATTTCGGCAAGGAGGCCGCGCTGATGGCCGGCCTCGACCATGCCCGGCTCGGCGCGGTGCTGTTCATGGACGGCGACGGCCAGCATCCGCCGTCGCTGGTCGAGCGACTGGTGCGGCACTGGATCGAGGACGGCTACGACGTAGTCTATACTGCCAAGGCGCATCGCGACAACGAGCCGTTCCTGCGGCGGCTCGCCGGACGCGGCTTCTATGCGCTGATCAATTGGGGCGCGCGCCAGAAGATTCCAGAAGACGCCGGCGATTTCCGCCTGCTTTCGCCGCGCGCGGTCGCAGCACTGAGGCAGCTGCCGGAGCGCAACCGCTTCTTCAAGGGCCTCGCGAGCTGGATCGGCTTCCGCCAGATCCGCGTCGACTACGAGCCCGCGCCGCGCACCCATGGCGTGACAACCTTCAGCGCCGCGCGTCTGCTTGGTCTTTCGATCGAAGGCGTGACCTCGTTCTCGGTGGCGCCACTGCGCTTCGCGAGCCTGCTCGGCGTGATCCTCGCCGGCGGAGCGTTCCTGTTCGGTCTGTCCATCCTCTGGGAGGTCTTGACCACCGGCAAGCAGGTGCCCGGCTATCCCTCACTCGTGATCGGCCTGATGACGATCGGCGGCGTGCAGCTCATCATGATCGGCATCGTCGGCGAATATATCGGCAAGATCCTCTCCGAGCTGAAGGCGCGCCCGATCTACTTCGTCGCCGAGCACAGTGAAAAGCATTTCGAGACCGACAGGGCCCAGGGCGCTTCAAGCCAGGACACCTCGAACAGGACGGCGGCCGAATGAGCGCGGCCGCGCCGCTGCGGCGGATCTGGCTCTGCGCCGACGATTACGGCATCAGCCCGGGCGTCAATCGCGCCATCCGCGACCTGATCGAACGCGGCCGTCTCAACGCCACCTCGGTGATGATGGTGGGACCTGCGGTCGAGCGCAGCGAGATCGAGGCGCTCCAGGCGGCGGCGCAAGCGAGCCCGCGCTGCGCGATCGGATTGCACGTGACATTGTCGGCACCGTTCCGGCCGCTCACCATGCATTTCCGCCCGCTCGACGGCGACATGTTTCTCCCGTTTCCGAAGCTGCTGCGCGCGGGTCTTGCGCGAAGGCTCGACCGCGAGTTCTTTCGCAACGAGGTCAAGGCGCAGCTGGCAGCCTTCGCGAAAGCGTTCGGGCGCGCGCCTGACTTCGTCGACGGCCATCAGCATGTGCAGCTCTACCCACAGGTGCGCGACGGCTTTGTCGATGCAGTCGCCGAAGCCGCGCCAAATGCCTGGGTGCGCCAGGGCGGCCGCGATCTGCCGCTGATGCAGCGGCTGGCCTCACCGAAAGCCATGGTGCTCGATATCCTCAGCGCGCAATTCCGCCGCCGTGCCGGCCGCGCGGGCCTGAGCTTCAATCCCGGCTTCGCCGGCGCCTATGATTTCACGCAAGCCGCCGATTTCGGCGCGCTGATGCGGCAATTCCTCGAAGGCCTGCCGGATGGCGGCCTCATCATGTGTCATCCCGGCTTCGTCGACGACATCCTCACCGGTCTCGACCCGATGACCGCTGTCCGCGAGCGCGAGCACGCCTATCTCGCCGGCGATGCCTTCGCGCGCCTGCTGACGGACAGCGGCGTCACGCTGGGGTGAAACCGGTGAAAGTTTGCGAGAAAGCAGCCCGCGAGGCAGCTTGTCGCATACCGAAATTTAATCCTGCCGGCACTGTTGGGGCCACATTGGAACCCTACATCTGCCTCGCGCTTGTTTTGCGCGAGGGAGACTGACCATGACGCCGCAGGAACGCCAGCTCGTCGACGAGCTTTTCGACCGGCTTTCGAAACTGGAAAATGCACCGCGCGATCCCGACGCGATCGCCGCGATCTCCGACGGCCTGCGCAAGGCGCCCGGCGCGATCTATGCGCTGGTGCAGACCGTGCTGTTGCAGGACGAGGCGCTGAAGCGTGCTCACAATCGCATCCAGGAGCTGGAGGCGGGGCAGGCGCCCGAGCAGGCGCAGTCCGGCGGCTTCCTGGACACCATGCGCGACACGCTGTTCGGCGGGGGTCCGTCGCGCGGCTCGGTTCCGAACGTGCCGCCACGTGACTCGCGGCCGGTCTGGAACAGCGGCCAGGCGATGCAGCAGACCCAGCCCGGTTATGGCCAGCCGCCTTATGGGCAGGCATACGGTCAAGGACCGGGGCAAGGCTATGGCGCGCCGCCGGTCGGCGGTGGCGGCGGCTCGTTCCTCGGCACGGCGGCGGCAGCCGCGGCTGGCGTCGTCGGCGGCTCGCTGCTGTTGTCCAGCATCCGCGGCATGATGGGCGGATCGCATCAGCAGGCCTTCGGCGACAGCAATGCCCTGGGCGACCGCAGCGCTGGTGGAAGTCCCTGGAGCGGCAGCGATCAGTCCGGCGGCTCGCTCGCGCGCGATGCCGGCCTCGATGACATCGGCTCGAACCGCGACCGCGGCGATGCGTCCCGCCAGGGCTTCGCCGACCACGCTTCGAACGACGACCAGAATTACAACGATCAGAACGACAATGACGACAATGTCGACCTCGCCGATGACAGCGATTTCGGCGGCGGCGACGATGGCGGCAGCGATTACGCCTGACGCTTCTTATCCTTGCTCCAAACGAGAACGGCCGCCGATGAGGCGGCCGTTTTTGGTTCCGAGGACTATTCGCCTACATCACCACGACCTTGGTGCCGACGTTGACGCGGCCATAGAGGTCGATGACGTCTTCGTTGCGCATGCGGATGCAGCCCGAGGAGACGTTGGTGCCGATGGTCCAGGGCTCGTTGGAGCCGTGGATACGGTAGAGCGTCGAACCGAGATACATCGCGCGCGCGCCGAGCGGATTTTCCGGGCCGCCTTCCATGTGCCGGGGCAGGTCGGGGCGACGCGCGATCATTTCCGCCGGCGGGGTCCAGGCCGGCCATTCGCGCTTGGCCGTGATCGACTTCACGCCGGACCAGGTGAAGCCGGGACGCCCGACGCCGATGCCGTAGCGCATCGCCCGGCCGTTGCCCTCGACGAGATACAGGAACTTGTTCGGCGTATCGACCACGATCGTGCCGGCGCTTTCGTTGCCGCTATAGTCAACGAGTTGCTTCTCGAATCTCGGGTCGAACTGACGCTGCCGCGGATCGACCGCCTCCTGCTGGAGACCTGCGCCCTGCATCTGCGGCTCGCCCATCGGCGGCAGGCGGCGCTGGTCATAATAACCTGGCTGCTGCTGATACATCGGCTGCTGCGGAGCGTAGGCCGGACCGCGACCGGGCCCGTCGCCGAATATGAACTCGATGAAGCCGCCGCCCATGTTCGAATTGGAGGCGACGCGAACCGGCGCAGGCGGCACCTGCGGCTGGTAGAGCACCGCGGGCGGATCGTTCGGCACGCTATTGTCGAAAGCGCTGGCGCTGTTGGCGCCCGCAATGAAGGTGCAAGCGCTGCCAAGCAGCGCGACAGACATTTTCTTGAACATCGACGTACTCTGTACTGTTTCGTCTAGATCACATGCGTCGTGGCGAGGTGATGGCTGATCCGCTCCCGCGACGTGGTCAATAAAGAGCAAAAGCCGTTTTGTTTGGTAAACGGAAACGCCATTTCGATTCACCACGTCGTCGGCAGCGGTGCAATTTGGCGATCAGCGTTTATTTTCGATGAACGCCGCGCACGCATGGTTAATCGCCCGTTTGCAAGCCGTCGCGCACAACCGCACGACAGTTCCGGCTGTGAACTTCGTGTTAAATCGCTTCTGCCTACAAAGACGCGTGAGTGAGGTGGGGGGAGTTCTTGATGGCTATTCACCGCAAACGTTTTCGTGTCGAAGAGGCTATTGTCGGCGAGATGCCAAGCCCCGAAATGATTGAGGAGGCTGCGCCGATGCATAGCGAGATCATGGCCGAGTTGCGTGCGATCCGTGCACAGATGGCGAAGGGCACCGCGCCCCTGTCCGGCAGCGCCGCCATGGCCGCGATCGACGCCTCCACCGCCCACGAGCTCTCCGAAGCCCGTACCATGCTCGATACTTACCGGGCGCAGATCGAGCAGTGCGAGAAGCTGAAGGTCGAGCTCGACCTCATCCACGACGCCATCGATCGTACCAAGCGCGAGATCGCGACACTGCATGGCAAGAGCTTCGACGGCGGCGAAATGGCCAAGGTCAATGGCGAGCTCGGCGCGGTCGTCGGCGGCACCGAACAAGCGACCCAGCAGATTCTCGAAGCCGCCGAGTCGATCGACCAGGCGGCCAGCGCGATGGCCAAAGTGCAATCGGCCGATCAGCAGAAGCGGCTCGCCGACGATATCCAGGAACGCGTCATCTCGATCTTCGAAGCCTGCAACTTCCAGGACCTGACCGGCCAGCGCATCAGCAAGGTCATGACCACGATGAAGTTCATCGAGCAGCACATCAACTCCATGATGGAAATCTGGGGCGGCGTCGACGCGATCAAGTCCCACGTCGTGCCGCAGGTCGACACCCGCAGCGACGACGACAAGCTTCTCAACGGCCCGAAGCTCGCCGGCGACGTCGGCCACGCCTCGCAGGACGACATCGACGCGCTGTTCGACTGAGCGGACGCGACACTCTGAAAAACAAAACGCCGGCGCAAGCCGGCGTTTTTTTCGTCATTGCGAGCGAAGCGAAGCAATCCAGCCTGGGTCCGCGGAGGCAGCCTGGATTGCTTCGTCGCTTCGCTCCTCGCAATGACGAGTGGCTAGGCCAGCGCCCCGATCACGCCCTCGGCGCGCAGCGGACGTAGACCATGTTGCCGTAGCGGGTGGCGGCGTCCTTGTCGATGAAGCGGGTGATGAGGACGCGGCCGTCGAAGGAGACGATCTCGCGGTCCTGATCACCGGGCGTCGGACCCGCCGGCCCGATATAGTTCTTGCCGCTGGGCGAACCCTTCAGCCGCAGCTCCTGCGGTGTTGCCTGGTCAGCCAGATGCATGATCACGCCGCCGGAGGAGCCGGCGGTGATCACGTAAGGATTTTTGCATTGGGCCCGGGCGGCAGCCTCGGTGCGGGCGCGGTCGGCCGGGTTCTGGAACGAGGCGAGGCCCCAGCGCCCGACGATCTCGTCGGCGCGGATCGACGCGGGCATTTCGGGGCCGGTGCCGGGCTCGGCCTCGGGGGGCGGTGAGGACGAAGAAAAGGACGGCAGGCTCATGCCGCCGCCGCAGGCGCCAAGCAGCAGCGCCATGCAAGAAGCCATCGCCAGATTGGCGACCGTGCGCGCGTGAGCTGAACTGATCATGGCATTCCCCCGGACAAAACCATGGCCGCACCCCTTACGCAGCCAAGCGCAAAACCGCTGCCGGAGCAATGACGTCCTTTAATACGCCGGCGCCCCGAACAAGTTTCCAATGTCACCATCCTATATCCGTCTCACCAATCGCTTAACCACCTTTGCTTGACAGGATCGCGGCCAAGCCATATTCCCGGACGCACCATTAGCACTCTGAAAGATGGATTGCTAACGCGCGCCGATCGATCCTCGGGAAGGGTGGACGGAAGCGCCGCCCGCCCACTGCCTCTCCTTCCGAAGCGAGCCTCCAAAGGGAAACGTCATGACTAAATCCAAATTTCGTCCGCTGCATGACCGTGTCGTGGTCAAACGTATCGACGCCGAGTCAAAGACCAAGGGCGGCATCATCATTCCGGACACGGCCAAGGAAAAGCCGTCCCAGGGCGAAGTCGTCGCCGTCGGCCCCGGTGGCCGCGACGAGGCCGGCAAGCTGATCCCGATCGACCTCAAGGTCGGCGACCGTGTGCTGTTTGGCAAGTGGTCGGGCACCGAGGTCAAGATCGACAACGACGAGCTCCTGATCATGAAGGAGTCGGACATCATGGGCGTGATGGCCTGAGGCCAGACGCCTGAACGGCCGCTGAATGCATGCCCGGGTCACTCGATCCGGGCATGCATCATTCCGCCGGGTTCGATCGCGGACCCCGGATGAGGCGACCCAATAAGCAAGACACATCACGAAACAAGAGGAATTGCAGACCATGGCTGCCAAAGACGTCAAGTTTTCCGGAGACGCGCGCGATCGCATGCTGCGCGGCGTCGATATTCTCGCCAACGCCGTCAAGGTGACGCTCGGCCCGAAGGGCCGCAACGTGCTCATCGAGAAGTCGTTCGGCGCGCCCCGCATCACCAAGGACGGCGTCACCGTCGCCAAGGAGATCGAGCTCGAGGACAAGTTCGAGAACATGGGCGCCCAGATGGTGCGTGAGGTCGCCTCCAAGACCAACGACCTCGCCGGCGACGGCACCACCACCGCGACCGTACTGGCCCAGTCCATCGTGCGCGAAGGCGCCAAGTCGGTTGCCGCCGGCATGAACCCGATGGACCTCAAGCGCGGCATCGACATCGCGGTCGCGGCCGTCGTCAAGGACATCGAGAAGCGCGCCAAGCCGGTCGCCGCCTCCTCCGAGGTCGCCCAGGTCGGCACCATCTCGGCCAACGGCGATGCCGCCATCGGCAAGATGATCGCGCAGGCGATGCAGAAGGTCGGCAACGAGGGCGTCATCACCGTCGAGGAGAACAAGTCGCTCGACACCGAGGTGGACATCGTCGAGGGCATGAAGTTCGACCGCGGCTATCTCAGCCCCTACTTCGTCACCAACCCCGAGAAGATGACGGCCGAGCTCGAGGACGCCTACATCCTCCTGCACGAGAAGAAGCTGTCCGGCCTGCAGGCCATGCTGCCGGTGCTTGAAGCCGTGGTGCAGTCGGGCAAGCCGCTCGTCATCATCGCCGAGGACGTCGAGGGCGAGGCGCTGGCCACCCTGGTCGTCAACCGCCTCCGCGGCGGCCTGAAGGTCGCCGCCGTCAAGGCGCCGGGCTTCGGCGACCGCCGCAAGGCCATGCTCGAGGACCTCGCGATCCTCACCGGCGGCCAGCTGATCTCCGAAGACCTCGGCATGAAGCTCGAGAACGTCACGGTGAAGATGCTTGGGCGCGCGGGCAAGGTGGTGATCGACAAGGAGAACACCACGATCGTCAAGGGCGCCGGCAAGAAGCCGGAGATCGAGGCCCGCGTCGGCCAGATCAAGGCCCAGATCGAGGAGACCACCTCGGACTACGATCGTGAGAAGCTCCAGGAGCGCCTCGCCAAGCTCGCAGGCGGCGTCGCGGTGATCCGCGTCGGCGGCGCCACCGAGATCGAGGTCAAGGAGAAGAAGGACCGCGTCGAGGACGCGCTCAACGCCACCCGCGCCGCGGTGCAGGAAGGCATCGTCCCCGGCGGCGGCGTCGCGCTGCTCCGCGCCAAGAAGGCGGTTGGCCGTCTGACCAACGCCAATGCCGACGTCCAGGCCGGCATCAACATCGTGCTGAAGGCGCTGGAAGCCCCGATCCGCCAGATCTCCGAGAACGCGGGCGTGGAAGGCTCGATCGTCGTCGGCAAGATCCTGGAGAACAAGTCGGAGACCTTCGGCTTCGACGCCCAGACCGAGGAGTATGTCGACATGGTCGAGAAGGGCATCATCGACCCCGCCAAGGTGGTACGCACCGCGCTCCAGGACGCCGCGTCGATCGCCGGCCTGCTGGTGACCACCGAGGCCATGGTCGCGGAGTCACCGAAGAAGGAAGCCGGCCCCGGCATGCCGGCCGGTGGCGGCATGGGCGGCTTCTAAGCCCCATCCTCGCCTGATAGTAGTTGCGAAGGCCGCCTCCGGGCGGCCTTCTTTTTTGCCGATCATGGCCCGAGCTTTCCAATTCAACCGGCGGTCAAAACCCACTACGGTGACGCCCGATTCGAATTGTTTGGGCATGATCTCATCGGAAAACCGCTGCACACTTCCGGATCATGCCCCATTGCCCCGGGGATTTCGTCGATGCGCCCGCTTCTGTTTTGCTCCACGGCCGTTCTGGCGGCTCTGCTTGCAGTTTCGCCTGAGGTCGCATCCGCCCAGATGAAGCTGGCGCCCAAGGCCACGGCGCCGGGCGGCGCCGAGACGCGCTATTTCACCTCGATCGACGGGCTGATGGACGGCAATGCCGACGTGATCCTGAAGGAGACACGCCAGGGCAAGATCGTCACCGCGGCCGTGCTCGACGTCTGTTATCCCGTCGCGAAGAATTCCGACCGCAAGGACCGCTTCATCGTCAATCTCCAGGTCGCGGGCCAGAACCTGACGGGTACGACGCAGAGCCTCGGCGCGAAGACGCCGGTCACCGTCAAGCTGCTGCGCAAACAGGCCGGAGACACGTTCGAATTCCGCGGCCAGATCAGCATTGGCCAGGCCGTCACCGAGGTCACCTCGCCCGACAATTCCGATCTCAGCGAGAAGGAATTCCTCGACAACCAGACCTCCGACGACGGCATCACGCCGCAGCCGAAGGATTTCACCGACGTCTCACCGGAAGCGATCGCGGTCAAGGTCAAGGTGGATGCCGCGACCGAGTTCCTGAAGAGCCTGAAGGGCCAGGACGTCGAGGTGACGCTGGCGAGCCTCACCGTCGGCTGCGACGCGCTGCGCGCGGGCGAGCAGACCATCAACATGTCGGTCGATCCGGAGCGCGCCGGCGCGCTGCTGGCAAAATTCAAGGCGATGCCCGGCGTCACTGCCGCGGGCTGGACCGCGGGCATGATCGAGATGGACCGCACCATCCGCATTCCCGCCGCCGACTGGCGCGACGGCGACAAGATCAACCGCGACAAGCTCGCGGCCGCGGTGGCTGGCGTGCTGAGCAGGACGCTCGCGGCAAAGCCGGTCTCGCAGAGCTTCAACCCGGCGACCGGCAAGCTCAAGCTGGTGTTCAAGCGGCCGAACCTGGATTTTCCCGCGCTCGAGCTCACCGACACGATCGAGGTTGCGGGTCTCGTCACGCCCGACAAGCCCGGCACGACCGACAAGCTCATGCTCTGGGTCGGGAGTCCCGCGACCACGACCACCGACGAGAGCAGCGGTGCCAAGCTCAATCTCTCGGACGAAGCGACCGGCGACGAGGAAGGCGATCAGCCCGACGACAACGGTTCGGTCGAGGCGCTCGCCAAGGAATTGAAAGGCCAGCGCTGGGACGCCGACAAGTCGGTGTGGAAGTGACGTAACCCGCACATCAACTCTCGGTTGTCGCCCGGCTTGACCGGGCGACCCAGTACTCAGAGACGATTTTGATGCATCGAGAAGCTGCGGCGTACTGGATTCCCCGCTTGCCGCCTACGCTGAAGCTTCGGCGCCCCTGGACCTCAAGCCCGGCGAAGCCTTGGCGTAGCCGGGTCGCGGGGAATGACAGCGATGGCTAATTGCCGTTGACGCGGAAGCGCAGCGGCTTGGGGCCGACGAGCGTGAGCACGTCGCCCTGGCGCTTCCAGGTCTCGACGCTGCCGAGGGCCGCAACGAGATCGTCGTCGGCCTGCGCTCGCGCCGGCGGGCAGGAGCGGTCCTGGATCTGGCCGGGGACGAAGATCACGGTGTTGCCGGAAACCGAGAACTGGCCCTTGCCGCCCTTGCACCAGAGCTCCAGCACGACCTCGCCATTGTCGCCGATCTCGATGTTCGGAATCCGCTTCGAGCCCGGCTGCGGCAGCGCCTCCAGCGTCATCTCGGTGCCGAACGGAAAACCGTCCTCCGCACGCGCAAGCGTGGACATCGCGAGCATTGCAACCGCCGCACACACCGTCTGCCTGAACGAAACCATGAGACCTCTCGACCGACTTGATTTGCCGCACCTTCTATAAGACGGCGGCGCCGTTGAGAAGGTTCGCCCATGCGCGACGCAAAAATCCCCGCGAGGACCAACCTCGCGGGGATTTGGGTTGAAGCGGGGCGTGGCCTGCTACTTCAGCACCATCGCCGTAAACGGCCAGACATAGGCCTGCAACGTCACGAACACGCCGACCAACGAGGCCAGCACGATCGAGTGCCAGAACACGAAGCGCAGGATCGTGCCTTCGTGCCCGTACCAATTCGTCGCGGTGGACGCGACCACGATCGACTGGGCGTCGATCATCTTGCCCATCACGCCGCCGGACGAGTTCGCCGCAGCCATCAGGATCGGCGACAGACCAAGCTGCTCGGAGGTGATCTTCTGAAGATTTCCGAACAGAACGTTGGAAGCGGTATCCGATCCCGTTAACGCCACGCCCAACCAGCCGAGCAGTGTGCCGAAGAAGGGATAGAGCACGCCTGTTGCAGCAAAGGCGAGGCCGAGCGTCGCGTCCACGCCGGAGAGCCGCGTTAGCGTGCCGATCGCAAGCATCGCCGAGATCGTGATCAGCGAGATCGCGCAAAGCCGGATGGTGCGCCCGTATTCCGTCAAGAGCCGGCCAGGACCGACGCCCATCAGGAAGCCTGAGATGATCGCCGCAATCAGCATGCCCGTGCCGGTGAACGAGAGATAGGTGAAGCCGAACACCGCGCTCTCTTTCGTCGGCCCCGGCGCGACCGGCGGCATCTTGTTGATCATCTGATGCAGCTCGGGAACGGGGTAGTTCCAGGTAAAGATCGAGTTCGCCCAAGTCTTGAATCCACCATTGCCCCAGATCAGCATCACGATACAGACGATGATCCACGGCAGCAGCGCGCTGAACAGCTCGCTCTGCGTCAGCGGCGTCTTGTCCATCGGTTTTGCGGCGGCCATGGTGGCGGCCGATTCATCGCGGCCGCGCAGCGCAGGGGACAGCCAGAGCTGCCTCGGCTGCCAGACCTTCAGGAACAGGATCAGCGCGCCCATCGAGATCAGCGATGCGCCGATGTCGACGATCCAGGGATTGATGAAGTTCGAGATCACGAATTGCGGGACCGCGAACGACACGCCGGTGACCAGGATCGCCGGCCAGACATCCTTCATGCCCTTCCAGCCCGCGAACGCCCACACCACCCAGAACGGCACGATCAGCGAGAAGAACGGCAATTGCCGGCCGACCATCGCGCCGAGGATGTAGGGATCAAGCCCGGTGACCGAGGCAAGGCCCTGGATCGGCGTGCCCAGCGCCCCATAGGCGACCGGCGCGGTGTTGGCGATCAGCGACAGGCCGCTTGCTGCAAGCGGCGAGAAGCCGAGGCCGATCAGGACGGCGCCCGTGATCGCGACCGGCGTGCCGAAGCCCGAGGCACCTTCGAAGAAGGCGCCGAACGAGAATGCTATCAGCAGCAATTGCAGCCGCCGGTCCTCGGTGACGCCGCCGACCGCGCGCTTGAGCAATTCGAAGCGTCCGGTGCTCACCGTCACTTGGTAGAGGAAGATGACGTTGAGAACGATCCAGCCGATCGGGAAGAACCCGGTGACGATGCCCAGCACCGAGGCGCGGATCGACATGTTCGCGGGCATGGTGAAGACGAAGATCGTGATCAAATTGGCCACGATCACGGCGATGACCGCCGCGATATGAGCCTGGACGCGGCCGCTCGCGATCAGGACCAGCAATGTGACGACAGGGACTGCCGCCGCGATCGTCGACAGCACAGGGCTGTGCAACGGGTCATAAACTTGATTCCACATGGTCTTCCTCCCCCACGCATGTGTGCTGCAGGCGGCCCGCGTGGACAGCCGATCCTGCTTGGCGTTGAAGCGATAACCCCCGAGCCCGACGCGAATTCCTCGCGAATGCAGCGGTTCCCGTCCGCTCACAAGCTCGCGAAATCCCGAAGGCCCCCGCCCCGCGCCGTTGAGCCCATGCTAGGGTTGCAAGCTGCGACAAGCCAACGCAAATTGCAGGCCTTGCGACTTTAGTCTAAGCGCGCCGATTTCCGCCGTCGTCCCAAGTCTTTGGCCCCTGGCAGTTGTGCACATCCCCTCAGGAGACTCAGCTCTGTGAAGAACATCAGCGCCACGCTCGCGATCGTCTGGCGAATCGCCGCCCCATATTTCCGGTCGGAGGACAAATGGGCCGGCCGCGGTCTGCTGGCCGCTGTCATCGCGATGGAGCTGGCGCTGGTCGCGATCGACGTCCTGGTCAATCAATGGCAGAACCGGTTCTACAGCTCACTGCAGGCAAGTGACTGGGATAGTTTCGTCAGGGAGATCTGGATCTTCATTGGCCTCGCCTCCGCCTTCATCGCGCTGGCGGTCTACAAGCTGTACCTGAATCAGTGGCTCCAGATCCGCTGGCGGCAATGGCTGACCCGGCACTATCTGGGCGAATGGCTGCAAGGCGCCACCCACTACCGCATGCAGCTCAAGGGCGATGCGGCCGACAACCCGGACCAGCGCATCACCGAGGACGTCAAGAACTTCGTCGAGCAGACCCTGACTATCGGGCTCGGCCTGCTCTCGTCGATCGTGACGCTGTTCTCGTTCGTGATCATCCTCTGGGGGCTTTCCAACGCTGCGCCGTTGCACCTGTTCGGCGCCGATCTCATGATCCCCGGCTATCTGTGCTGGGGCGCGCTGGTCTACGCGATCTTCGGCACTGCGTTGACGCACTGGATCGGCGCTCCGCTGGTCAATCTCAATTTCGAGCAGCAGCGCTTCGAGGCCGACTTCCGCTTCAACCTCGTCCGCGTTCGCGAGAATTCCGAGCAGATCGCGCTACTCAAGGGCGAAGGCGCCGAGCGCGGCCGGCTGCTGGAGCGCTTCGGCTTCGTGATTGGTAATTGGTACGCCATCATGAGCCGCACCAAGCGCCTCACCGCGTTCACCGCGAGCTATCAGCAGGCCGCCGTGATCTTTCCCTACGTGCTGGTGGCGCCGGCCTTCTTCGCCAAGAAGATCCAGCTTGGCGACATGATGCAGACCGCCTCCGCCTTCTCGAGCGTACAAGGCGCACTGTCCTTCTTCGTCACGGCGTACCGGTCGCTGGCGGAATGGCGCTCGATCGTCGCGCGCCTCGACGGCTTCGAGATGTCGGTCGATGCGGCCGCGAATTTGCCGCCGCACGAGCCTGCGATTGCCCTCAAGGTCGCCGGCGGCAATCGCAATATCGCCCTCGAACAGCTCTGCGTGAACCTGCCGAGCGGCACGCCGCTGGTCGCCGCCGACGCCTTCTCCGTCCAGACGCCGGAGCGCGTGCTGGTGACCGGACCGTCGGGCTCCGGCAAGTCGACGCTATTCCGGGCCATCGCCGGCATCTGGCCGTTCGGCACCGGCAGCATCTTCGTCCCGGAAAAGGCGAAGCTGATGATGCTGCCCCAGCGTCCCTATTTCCCGGTCGGTGTGCTGCGCGACGCGGTGGTTTATCCGGCCGCGCCGGGCGCATTCGAAACCTCCCGTGTCAGGGACGCGCTGATCGCCGTGGGGCTGCCCGACCTCGCCGAACGGCTCGAGGAGGACGGTCATTGGAACCGGATGCTGTCGCTGGGCGAGCAGCAGCGCCTCGGGCTCGCCCGCGCGCTGCTGCACGCCCCGGACTACCTGTTCCTGGATGAGGCCACGGCCTCGCTGGACGAACCGTCCGAGGCCCGCCTGTACCGGCTGCTGGCGGAGAAGCTGCCGCAGGCCACCCTCGTCTCCATCGGCCACCGCTCGACGCTGGAAGCCTTCCATACCCGCAAGGTGACGATGGTGAAGCACGGCGCGATCCACGTCCTCGGTGACGGTGGTGTGCCGGTCGAGAAGGAGCCCAGCGCGGCACGCTGAGACGGCTCGACCGAGCCCTGAGGCTATTATGGCCCTTCGTTGCGGCCCTCCTTCGAGACGCCCGCCTTTGGCGGGCCCTCAGGATGAGGTCTGTCCTCGCGGTGAAATCTTTGACCCCTCATAGTGAGGAGCCCGCCGGAGGCGGGCGTCTCGAACCATGCAGGGCCCCGGCCCGGCGCCCCAAAGTCCCAAAGCAAAAGGGCGGCAGGTTTGCCCTGCCGCCCTTCATAAAGTCGCTTCGGGAAGAAGCTTACTTCAGGTTGCTCATCGCCGTCAGGTCGAACGACAGCTTGGCAATGCCGGCCGCGCCGCACCAGTTGGAGCCAGCGCCGCCCGGATTGATCGCGGTGACGTTGGTGGTACCGGTGGCGTTGAAGGCGCTGGTGAAGGCGTTGCAATCACCCTTGTTCAGGTCGGTGTCGGAGTAACGCAGGTCCAGCGTGAACACCTTGTAGGTGAAGCCGATGCCGATGTTCCAGGTGTTGTAGTCCTTGTACGGGATACCGTTGGCGAAAACGGTGCCCACGCCGGTGCCGTAGAAGGCGTCCGAAGTACCGAACCACTGCCGGCCGAACTCACCCGACACGTACATGCCCATGCCGGAGGGACCGAAGGCCGTGCTGGGCGCCGTGTACTTGGCGGTCAACGAAGCGTAGTTGCCCCAGGCACCCGAGTTCAGGAAGTTCGGCGAGTAGTACTCGGTCGCGCCGACCGTGAAGCTGTCGTTGATGGTGTAGTTCACCTTGCCGTAGACTTCGACGAAGCTGACGTCCTTCTTCATGACGTTGCCGTCGGCGAGGAAGATCGTGGTCGTGCTGACGCCGCAGACGTTGCCGCCGGGAATGCCGCCGGTGAGCACGTTGTCGGCGCAGCTGCCGCCCGGATACAGGTAGCCCCAGACACCGATGTCGAAGGCGAAGGCGCCGAAGGTCGGGCGGATACCGCCGTAGATATCGACTTCAGCAGCGGCGCGATTGGCGAAGGAGATGCTCTCCGCGGACACGCCGACGTAGAGCTGGAGGTCCTTGTTGACGTTGTAGCGCGGCTCGAAATAGGCCGCGACCGACGGCTTGTGGTTCGACTGCGTGACGCCGCGGAAGATGTAGTCGCTCATGATGGCGCCGCCGAAGGCGATATCCCAGGGGTCAAACGCGACGACCGGCGGGGCCTTCAGCGCCTTCACTCGCATGTCTGCCGCGAAAGCCGAGCCCGTCACCATTGCCAGCGCCGTTGCCAACAAAGCCACTTTTTTCATTTCGATCCCCATCACCAGTTCTAAGACCCCAGCCGATCCCGGAAGCCCCCGGAACGCTCGACCTGATTGAAAATTTCGTAACTGCGGCAATTTGGATGGAGTGACGTAAACCGTGAAGCAAAAAACACGGGCATCTGCCGACTTTTTGGGCGTTCTGACGATTCTACGGAAGGTTGTCAGCCTGTGTGTCTTCTTGATCACATTATTTGCATGCCAAAGTGCACTGGGGGGCCCGGGTTAGTACGGGCCCCGCGGTACCGTGCTGCCCGCGCCACGAATCAGGCTGCTTCCGGACAAGACCATCCCGCGCGCGCCGTCGCGCCGATGCAAAAAGGCCGCAGCATCGCTGCGGCCTTCCTGTTGTCGATCATGGTCGTCGGATTGGATCCAGCGCTTTGCCTAACCTTGGGCCTAACCTTGTCCTTCGGCCGGCGTCGTGTCCGCAGAAGACGAAGGCATCGCCCAGCTTGTCTCGGCGGCGGGCTCGGGAGCCGGAGCTGCCGGTGTTGACGGCTTCGGCGCGGGAGCTGCCTTCGCCTTCTTCGGCGCCGCTTTCTTCGCAGCCTTCTTGGCGGCCTTCTTAGGGGCAGCCTGCTTAGCGGCCTTCTTGGCCGACTTCCTGGCGGCCTTCTTTGGCGCGGCCTTCTTCGCAGATTTCTTTGTGGCCTTCTTGGCAGACTTCTTCGCGGATTTCTTCGCGGATTTTTTGGCTGCCTTCTTTGAGGTCTTCTTCGCCGCTACCGCCTTCTTGGCCTTTTTGGCCTTCTTGCTTTTCTTCTTCTTCGCTTTCGCCATCGTGGTCCTCCTGTTGCCGCCGAACAATGGTCGATCGGGCGCCTTCAGCCGTCACCTCCGGACGAAAGCTCAGCCCTCGAAGGCTCGGCCTTCGAAAGCTCAGTCTTGCGCGTTCAATGCCGGCCGCGACCCGCCCGTAGCCCAATCGAGAAGCTCAATCGTGTGTACGACCGGAACTGACGTGCCACTGGCAATCTGCACCATGCAGCCGATATTGCCTGCGGCAATCATGTCCGGCTTGACGCTCGCGATGTTGGCGACCTTGCGATCGCGCAACCGGCCCGCAAGCTCGGGCTGGAGAATGTTGTAGGTGCCCGCCGAACCGCAACACAAATGGCTCTCCGGCACATCTTTCACCACGAATCCATTATTGGAAAGCAATTCTTTCGGAAGGCCCGTGATTTTCTGCCCGTGCTGCAACGAACACGCAGAGTGATAGGCGACGACGATGTTGTCCTTTCGCGCTGTGGCCGCGAGTCCAAGGCCGGCGACGTATTCAGTGATGTCCTTGGCGAGCGCGGAGACCTTCGCCGCATCGGCGGCAAACGCAGCATCCTCTCGCAGAAGATAGCCGTAGTCCTTGATCACGGTGCCGCAGCCGGACGCGGTCACCAGGATGGCATCGAGCCCCTCGCCGGCCGCTTCCGCGCGCCACGCCGCGACATTGGCGCGAGCCCGCGCCAATGCGTCCTGGTCGTTGCCGAGGTGATGGGTCAGCGCGCCGCAACACTGCTCGTCCCTGGCGAGGACGACCTCGATGCCGTGGCGCGTGAGGAGACTGATGGCGGCCTGGTTGATGCGCGGCGCCAGCACCTGCTGGGCGCAGCCCTGGAGCAGCGCGACCCGGCCGCGCTTCTTGCCGAGAGCCGCGAACACACTTCCAGCGGCGGGCCCCCGCGGCGGCAGCCGGCTCGGCGCCAGCGCCAGCATCGCCTTGAGGCGCAGGATCATGCCGGGCGTCGCCGATGGCCGGGGCGTCGGCAGGAATGCGGCCAGCGGGCGGGCCAGCCGTGCCAGCACCATGCTGGCGCGGAAACGCTGCGGGTCCGGCAGGACGAAGGCCAACACCCGGCGCAGCAGCCGCTCGGCCAGCGGCCGCTCGTAACGCTGCTCGATCCTGACCCGGGCCTGATCGACCAGATGCATGTAATTCACCCCCGAGGGGCAGGTCGTCATGCAGGCCAGGCACGACAGGCAGCGGTCGACGTGTTTGACCACTTCGGCCGTCGGCGTCTGGTCCTTCTCCAGCATCTCCTTGATCAGATAGATGCGGCCGCGCGGGCTATCGAGTTCGTCGCCAAGCAGCACATAGGTCGGACAGGTTGCGGTGCAGAAGCCGCAATGGACGCAGGCGCGCAGGATCTTGTCGGCTTCCGCGATGTCTGGATCGGCGAGCTGCGCGAGTGAAAATTCGGTCTTCATGCGGCAGCGCCCCGCGTCAGCCGGCCCCGGTTGAGGATGGTCGTCGGATCGAAACTGGCGCGGACCCGCTCGCTCAGCGCGGCAAGGCCAGGGGCTTGCGGGTGGAATACATCGATCGCGCGCCTGATGTCCTCGGCCGCCCGGATCAGCGTGGCGTGCCCGCCGGCCGCATTCACACGTTCGCGCACGGCCGGGGCATGCGCGTCCGGCGTCGGTGGCAACGCCGCCCAGATCAGTCCACCGCCCCAATCGTAGATCAATTCGCCACCGGTCTCGCGCGCCAGCAGCGTCCCGAGCGCCGCGCCCGACGCCGGCGGACAGACGATCCGCCAGACCGGCCAGGGCCCCAGCACGCCAGCAGCCGCGAACGGCAGGACATCGCGGATCGTGGTCCACAGCGCCGCTGACACCGTATCCTCGACGAGAGTTGCGGTTCCGAACGGCGCCAGCAATTCGCGCAGCGAGCCGGCACGGTGGGCGGCCGAGGCGGTAATACCTTCGAGCCGCAGCACGGTCAGCGCCTCGCCTTGGCCTGCGATATCGCCCAGACCTTCGATCCTGGTCCGGAACGCCGATTTCGGCAGGTGCGCGGCCCCGGAGACGTCGAAGGGCGAGCCGAGCGCCGCGGTCATCGCCTTGTTGGCGGCGGCATCGTCGAGCCCGCGCAGCGACAGCGTCCGCTCGGCCTCCGGCTTCGGCATCACCTTCAGTGTGACCTCGGTCATGACCGACAGCGTGCCCCATGAACCAGCCAGAAGCTTGCAGAGATCGTAGCCGGTGACGTTCTTCACCACCTTGCCGCCGGTCTTGAAGCTGTCGCCGAAACCGGACACGGCATGAGCCCCAAGCAGATGGTCGCGCGCCCCGCCCGCTTTGATCCGGCGCGGACCGGCCAGGCCAGCCGCGATCATGCCACCGATGGTGGCTGATACCGGCGTGCCGAGCAGTGGCGCCGTGTTCATCGGCTCGAAGGCGAATTGCTGGTTCTTGGCATCGATCAGCGACAGCACGTCGGCCAGCGGCGCCCCGGCCTGGAGCGTGACAATGAGTTCGTTGGGCTCGTAGGCGGTGATGGCATTCAGCGCGGAGACGTCGAGCACGGCGTTGGTCGCCATCGCATGGCCGATGCCACGCTTGGAGCCATGACCGATGATCTCGAGCGGCTGCTCATTGGCAATCGCCGCGCGCACCACCTCTTCGACGTCTTTAGCGTCTCGTACCTTGAGCGTATCCACGCCTGTAGCGGGTAACGAAGTTTGCAGCGAAAATCAAATTTGGCGCGTTGCAGCGAGGCGACACTAGAATCGCGGGATGTCAGGAAACGCCAGCTTGCCAGCGTGGACGTGCATGCGGCCGAGCTCGGCGCAGCGGTGCAGGGTCGGAAACACCTTTCCGGGATTGAGCAGGCCCTGCGCGTCGAAGGCGCATTTCAGGCGCTGCTGCTGGTTGAGGTCGATCTCGCTGAACATCTCCGGCATCAGATCGCGCTTCTCGATGCCGACGCCGTGCTCGCCGGTGAGCACGCCGCCGAACTCGACGCAGGCGCGCAGGATGTCGGCGCCGAAGGCCTCGGCGCGCTCGATCTCGCCGGGCTTGTTGGCATCATAGAGGATCAGCGGATGCAAATTGCCGTCGCCGGCATGGAACACGTTGGCGCAACCGAGCTGGTATTTCTCCGATAGCTCGCGGATGCGCGCCAGCGCCTTCGGCAGCGCACCGCGTGGGATGGTGCCGTCCATGCAGAGATAGTCCGGGGAGATGCGGCCCACGGCGGGGAACGCAGCTTTCCGGCCGGCCCAGAACAGATTGCGCTCGGCCTCCGAGGTCGAGATCTGGCAGGTGGTCGAGCCGCAAGCGTTCGCAATCGTCTCGACCCGCGTGATCAGCTCGTCGACCTCGATCTTGGGACCGTCGAGCTCGATGATGAGGAGCGCCTCGACATCGAGCGGATAGCCGGCATGGACGAAGGCCTCCGCGGCGTGGATCGCAGGCTTGTCCATCATCTCCATGCCGCCGGGAATGATGCCGGCGCCGATGATGCGCGCCACGCACTCGCCGGCCGCCTCGACTTGCGCGAAGCCGACCATCAGCGCGCGCGCCGTCTCCGGCTTTTGCAGGATACGCACCGTGATCTCGGTGATGACGCCGAGCAGGCCTTCGGAGCCGGTGATGATGCCCATCAGGTCGTAGCCGGAGTTCTCCGCCGACTTGCCGCCGATGCGCAGGATCTCGCCGCTCATCAGCACGATCTCGCAGCCGAGCACGTTGTTGGTGGTCATGCCATATTTCAGGCAGTGCACGCCGCCGGAATTCTCCGCGACATTACCGCCGATCGAACAGGCGATCTGCGAGGACGGATCCGGCGCGTAGTAGAATCCGGCATGAGCGACGGCCTGACTGATCGCGAGGTTGGTGACGCCGGGCTCGGTGACGACGGCGCGGTTGTCGAAATCGATCTCGCGGATGCGCTTGAACTTGCCGAGGCCCAGGAGCACGCCGTCTTCCAGCGGCAGCGCGCCGCCGGACAGCGAGGTGCCGGAGCCGCGCGGCACCACCTTGATGCCCTGCCCTGCACAATATTTCAGGACGAGCGAAACCTGCTCGGTCGTGTCAGGCAACACCACGACCATCGGCGGCTGCCGATAGGCCGTCAATCCGTCGGATTCATAGGCCCGCATCTCGGCGGCGCTGTCGATCACGCCTTCGCCCGGCACGATTGCGCGCAATGCAGCCACGATCTCAGCGCGGCGCGCGAGCACGGCCTGGTCGCTCGCGGGCATCATGATGGCCATAACATTTCCTTCATGGCATATCCTTCCGGCCGAGGCCGCATGATCGATTTGTCGCGGTAAATCAACCACGTCCGCGGTGGTTTGGGTAGGCCATCCGAAAGTCGGATCGACGATCCTGCGCGAGTTCGCTCTGGGACAAGTAGGAAATCGTGAAACCTGTCATAGCTTGGCGGCTTGTCCAATCCCGGCAGGCCTGCCAAAACCGGCAGGTCCGACCATTGCCGATCAGGCAAGCAACAGACCAGCCCCCAGGGAAGAGACGAAGAGCACCCGATGACAAAACTGATTTTTGGCGCATTGACCATCCTCACCGCGATTGCCACCGCACCCAGCGCGATGGCGCAGGACGTCGCGGCCGGCAAGTCGTCGTTCAACAAATGCCTGGCCTGTCACGCGATCGGCGAAGGCGCCAAGAACAAGGTCGGCCCCGAGCTCAACGGCCTCGACGGCCGCAAGTCCGGCACCGCGCCGGACTACACTTATTCCGACGCCAACAAGAATTCCGGCATCACCTGGAACGAGGCCGTGTTCAAGGAATACATCAAGGACCCCAAGGCCAAGATCCCCGGCACCAAGATGGCGTTCGCCGGTATCAAGAACGAGACCGAGATCAACAATCTCTGGGCCTATGTGTCGCAGTTCGACAAGGACGGGAAGATCAAGCAGTAAACGGCTGAACGGCGGCCGCTAATCGGCGGCCGCCTGCGCCGGAACGATGTTTCCGATCATCGTCTCGATCTCGGTCTTCACGAGATCAGGCACCGCGTTCTGCACCATGTGGCCGAGATCGGGCAGCACGATCAGCTTCGCATTCTGTACGGTCGCGGCGAACGGGCGCGCGTGAATGTCGGTCTTCACCGTCTTGTCGGGTTCGCCGGCGATGATTGTGACCGGCGCCGATATCTCGCCGTAGCGCGCGACCTGCGCGGCGACCGCTTCCTTCAGGGTCACCAGATCATAGGCATTGGCGATGAACTCGCGCGGGCGCAGCAGCAGCGGCGTCGCGGAGTCCTGCACAAAGCCATCCGGCATCATTTGCGGCAGGAAGACATTGCGCGCGCCGGGCTCGCTCAGGAAATAGCCCAGCGGCAGGGTTATGGTGTAGGCGAGCAGCGGGCCGATCACGGGCGTTGCGATGATCTCGTTGTAGCGGCCGACGCCGCCGCGCCAGGGATGGGTGACGGGCGCGAGCATCACAAGGCCCGCGACGCGGCCGGGACGATCGAGCGCCAGCCGCGCGCCGAGCGCACCGCTCCAGGAATGCACCACGAAGACCGCGCGATCGATCCCAAGCTTGCCGAGCGCCTCATCGATCATCCGCGCCTGCACCTCCGGCGTCGAATCCTGCCGCCGCGCCCGCGTGCTCCAGCCATGGCCGGGACGATCGATCAGGATGACGCGATGATCTCTGGCAAGGAGATCGCCGAGCGGCCGCCGCATCGCTTCGAGGTTGGAGCTCGCGCCGTGCAGCATCACGACCGGCAGGCCGGAATCGCGCGGGCCGATATCGACGAGGTGAAGCACCGCACCCTCGACCTCGATCATCCGGCCCTGCGGTGGAAAGGCGCGTTGCACGGCGAGGACGCCGGCCTGCGTGACCAGCGCCAGCACAACCAGCGCGGTCACGACTGACATCACGATCATGGATAGAATCCGGGCGATCCAGGGCACAGGGCAGTTACGTGGCTTGCAGGCGGCAGTTTCGCCCAGGGAGCCTCCGCGCTCCACTTGAAAGGCCGGGGCTGTGGATATGTGCATAATTCAAGCAGGAAAAAATGCAACGAAATCAATGGCACTTCTCGCGGTAAGTCAGCCCCGAACGGCTTCATGCAGTCGTCATCGCGGCTTCCTTATAATCGCCACGGTCGGTTCCGCCATTTAGACGCGGGTGGGCGCCGATCGTGCTCGCAACCCTCTGGGATGCGGGAAAGACCGGCAGGATTTATCCTGATTTGAACCGGAGAATTTCGATGAGCCTGAGATCCAAAGACACTGCGATCGACGAGATCGTGGCAAGCTGCAACGGCGACCTTCGCGGTGCCGTGCGCGCGCTGCTGCTGATCAACGAGCACCTCGAGACGGAGCTGGCGAAGGCCTACGCCGCAGCGGTCGATCGCGGCCTCGCCGAGCGCAGCGGCAACGTTTTGCACTAGGTCGCTGTCGACCTAATTGGTGCTGTCCTCGTCCTTTTCCTCGTCAGGCGTGGGTGGGGGACAGGCGCGGATGGTCGAACGGGCAAGCTTGGCGTCGGCCTTCGATTTGTAGGGACCGTCACCGAACCAGACGTCGCCGATGATCACGGGATTGCTGGTCAGTCGTCCGTGAACAAGGCTCTAAGCGATTGAGCAGGAGTCAGTTTTCCGGTTGGGGGGGCATTTGAGATTGCAGGGATTGGGGGCTTGAGGCCCCCAAACCTTGCAATTTTCGTTTGTGGATTCCC
>NZ_JAACFU010000012.1 GCF_029051725.1 Bradyrhizobium sp. CSS354 | reverse complement strand
GGGTTGGAGGCTGAAGGGGAGGGGTGAGGTGGCATGCCAAGACCACGCATTCCGCTTTCGCCAGGACGACGCCGGAGGGGAACGGCCCGGCCCAAGGGTTGACGCAGCTTCCCCGCCGCGCCATTGAGCAGGGGGCCTGGTGAGCCAAGCCGCGCCCCCAAAACCCAGTTAGAAGCCAAGATGCCCGTTCGTCTCGACCGCAGCAGCGCCGATTTTGACCAGCGATTCGGGGCCTTCCTCGCCGCCAAGCGCGAGGCCTCGGCCGACGTCGAGGCGGCCGCGCGTGTCATCGTCGACGACGTGGCGAAGCGGGGCGATGCCGCCCTGCTCGAGGCCACGGCAAAGTTCGACCGGTTGACGCTGGATGCCTCCGGCCTGCGCGTCACCGCCGCCGAGATCGAGGCCGCGGTGAAAGCCTGCGATGCCGCGACGCTGGATGCGCTCAAGCTCGCGCGCGATCGCATCGAGACCTATCACAGCCGCCAACTGCCGAAGGACGAGCGCTTCACCGATTCCCTCGGCGTCGAGCTTGGCTGGCGCTACACCGCGATCGAATCCGCCGGCCTCTACGTGCCCGGCGGCACCGCGGCCTATCCGTCCTCGGTGCTGATGAATGCGGTGCCGGCAAAGGTCGCCGGCGTGACGCGTCTCGTCATGGTGGTGCCCTCGCCCGACGGCAAGCTCAACCCGCTGGTGCTGGCGGCAGCGAAGCTTGGCGGCGTCACCGAAATCTATCGCGTCGGCGGTGCGCAGGCGGTTGCCGCGCTCGCGCATGGCACCGCGACGATCGCGCCTGTCGCCAAGATCGTCGGACCCGGCAACGCGTATGTCGCCGCGGCAAAGCGGCTGGTGTTCGGCAAGGTCGGCATCGACATGATCGCCGGCCCCTCGGAGGTGCTCGTCATCGCCGATGACACCGGCAATGCCGACTGGATTGCCGCCGACCTGCTGGCGCAGGCCGAGCACGATGCCAGTGCGCAGTCGATCCTGATCACCGATTCCGCGCGCCTTGCCGCCGATGTCGAAAAGGCCGTCGAGGCGCAGTTGAAGACGCTGCCGCGCGCTGCGATCGCAACCGCCTCGTGGGCCGATTTCGGCGCCATCATCATGGTGAAGAACCTCGACGACGCCATTCCGCTCGCGGATGCGATTGCCGCCGAGCATCTCGAGATCATGACGCAAGATCCCGACGCGCTCGCCGCAAGGATCCGCAACGCCGGCGCCGTGTTCCTCGGGCCGCATACGCCGGAGGCGATCGGCGATTACGTTGGCGGCTCCAACCACGTGCTGCCGACGGCGCGCTCGGCACGATTCTCGTCGGGTCTCTCGGTGCACGATTTCCTCAAGCGCACCTCGATCCTGAAATGCGGCCCGGACCAGCTGCGTGCGCTGGGTCCGGCCGCGATGATTCTCGGCAAGGCGGAGGGGCTAGATGCTCATTCGCGCTCGATTGGATTGCGCCTCAATTTGTCATGACCCAGCCGCCCGAACAGGACGACTCGCAGAATCGCATCGTCGGCGTCACGCTCGACGAGGACTCGATCGGCCGTTCCGGCCCCGACATCGAGCATGAGCGCGCGATCGCGATCTACGATTTGATCGAGCAGAATCTGTTCGCGCCGGAGGGCGCCGACGGGAAGGGCCCGTTCACGCTGCATATCGGCATCACCGGCAGCCGCCTGATGTTCGACATCCGCCGCGAGGACGGCACGCCGGTGGTCGCGCATCTGTTGTCCCTGACGCCGTTCCGGCGGATCGTGAAGGACTATTTCATGATCTGCGACAGCTATTACCAGGCGATCCGCACGGCGACGCCGGACAAGATCGAGGCCATCGACATGGGCCGCCGCGGCATCCATGACGAGGGCTCGCGCACGCTGCAGGAGCGGCTGAAAGGCAAGGTGCGGGTCGATTTCGAGACCTCGCGCCGGCTATTCACGCTCATTACTGTCCTTCATTGGAAGGGCTAAACGCGGATGGCTGCGCCCCCACGCGCACGCGATCCGCAATCGGTGCTGTTCGCTTGCGCGATGAACAGCGTGCGCTCGCCGATGGCGGAGAGCCTGCTGCGGCACATGTTTCCGCAAGGCCTCTACGTGAAGTCGGCCGGCGCCAGGCGCGGCGAACTCGATCCGTTCGCGGTGTCTGTGATGGCCGAGCTCGGCCAGGACATCTCCACCCACAAGCCGCAAACCTTCGAGGAGCTGGAGGATTGGGAGGGGCTGAATTTCGACCTGATCATCACGCTGTCGCCGGAGGCGCATCACAAGGCGCTGGAGCTCACCCGCACGCTTGCCGCCGACGTCGAATATTGGCCGACGCTTGATCCCACCACCATGGAAGGCAGCCGCGACCAGAAGTTAGCGGCCTACCGCGACGTCTGCGACCAGCTCCTGCTGCGCATTCGCCGGCGGTTTTCGAAGGTGGGCGCGGCGAACGGGTAGCATTCGGCGCCCGTAACATGCGCGTCACAGACTGCAGGCACACGCATCCCGTGCCCGTCGAATCAGTAAAGTCCGGGTTCCCGGGTTGTGAAATCAGCCCCCGTCCGATAGGTTCCGCGCGCAATTCACCCCCTGCTTCATTCCCCAAATCACCTGATGCTCGGCCGCCCCAAATTCGTTCTCGCCTCCGGTTCGCCGCGGCGCCTGTCGCTGCTCAACCAGGCCGGCATCGAGCCGGACGCGCTCCGGCCCGCCGACGTCGATGAGACGCCGAAGCGGGGCGAGCTGCCGCGCGCCTGCGCCAACCGGCTCGCGCGGGCCAAGGCAGATGCGGCGCTCAAATCGGTGCAGCTCGACGACGAGCTGCGCGGCGCCTTCATCCTCTCCGCCGACACGGTGGTGGCGGTCGGCCGCCGCATCCTGCCCAAGGCCAACCTCGTCGATGAAGCCGCGCAGTGCCTGCGGCTGCTCTCGGGCCGCAACCACCGCGTCTACACCGCGATCACCCTGGTGACGCCGCGCGAGGCCTTCCGCCAGCGTCTGGTCGAGACCCGCGTCCGCTTCAAGCGCCTCTCGGAGGACGACATCCAGGCCTATATCGGCTCCGGCGAATGGCGCGGCAAAGCCGGCGGCTACGCCGTGCAGGGCATCGCCGGCTCATTCGTGGTCAAGATGGTGGGGTCCTACACCAACGTGGTCGGCCTGCCGCTCTACGAGACCACCACGCTGCTCGGCGGCGAAGGTTTCCCGATCCGCTTCGGCTGGCTCAACGCCACCGCCGTGTGAGCCGAAAAGCCGCTCCTGCAAAAATCGCGAAAACAACCCCATGCACAGTAGAACCGCTCCGCGTGGCCTGGCCGGGACGCCTGCGCGTCCGCCGGAGGAACCCCTTTGGCGACAGGCTCTTGAACTCTCTCACCTCGTGTAAGCTGAGCACCTCATGGACGACCAGGTGAAAAAGCCCGCAAGCCCCCTCAAAACCTGCCCGATCTGCGGCAAGCCGCAGTCCGAGGCCACCCGCCCGTTCTGCTCCCCGCGCTGCCGCGACGTCGATCTGAACCGCTGGCTGAAAGGCTCCTATGTCATTCCCGGCCGGGATGACGAGGCAGATGGAGAGGAATAATTGCGGTTTATCAATTGGTTAATTGAAGAAATTGCCCGACTTGCGCTCCCGCGGCAGTTTTGTTCACAGCCGGACCGCGCCCGGCGAAGCCTCTTGGCGAAGCCGGGTGGACAGGCAGCCTTCAGCCCACTATAAACCGCCCGCTCGATGGGCTTTGGCCCCTCTTTGGAGCACGCCCAGGTAGCTCAGTTGGTAGAGCATGCGACTGAAAATCGCAGTGTCGGTGGTTCGATTCCGCCCCTGGGCACCATTTTCGCTCTCCACGGGCAACATCTTCCCCAGCGCCAAGCCTTGACCAGCGGGCTCGCGCAGCACTCCGTTCCGGAACCAGATCGCGCCGCCCATAGCTGGCACTCTGCTTGCTCAGCCAGGACCAAAGTCTGGCCTTGGTAGCGAGGCCGTTTCAGGTTGAGGCAAGTGATGCAGGAAGTGTCCCGTTCTGGTGCTGCTGGCGAACTCCGGCTCGATGCGTTGGTCGCCGATTTGTGGTGGCGCGTTCGGCTCATGAACACAGACATTCTCGAGGAAGAGGCGAGAGCAGGGGTGTTTGACGTGCTGCAGCCGACATACCCGCTGCTTGCGCTTAATCTTCGCGCGCGACGTGACAATTTGGTCTCGACGATCGGCGTGCTCGAGCAGCGTGCGCGATCAACGTCGGAAGCTGCCTGAGGGTTCGTTCACACCGGCAACGTCAGCGACGTCAGCTTCGGCGCGCGAATACAAGCTGTCGGACGTCGATCTTTTCGGCCCTGAAACCTGCCTCGCAGTAGCAGAGGTAATATTCCCACAGCCGCCGGAACGGCTCGTCGAACCCGAGTGAGGTCAGGTCCGTCCAGGCATGGCCGAAACTCGCTCGCCAGACCGCGATCGTCTTGGCGTAGTCCTGTCCAAAGACCCGCTCGCGGATCAGAGGCATCTGCACGCGTTCGCCGAGCGAGCGCAGGACATTCGGCGAAGGCAGCATCCCGCCCGGAAAAATGTATCTCTGGATGAAGTCCACGCGGCGCCGGTAGCTGTCAAAGAGCTCGTCTCGGACGGTGATCGCCTGGATGCCGGCAAGACCGCCCGGCTTGAGCCGTTGATGCAGTTGATTGAAGTATGTCGGCCAGAACGGCTCGCCGACAGCCTCAATCATCTCGATCGAGGCAATGCGGTCGAACTGCCCGTCCTGATCGCGATAATCCTGCAACCGGACCTCGACGTTCTCGCTGAGCCCGGCTTCGTGGATGCGCCGGCTGGCGAATGCGTGCTGCTCCTTGCTGATGGTGAGCGCCAAGACCTTGGCGCCGCAAGCTTTGGCGGCATATTCGGCAAAGCCGCCCCAGCCGCAGCCGATCTCGAGCAGGGTATGGCCGGGCCGCAGTTCGATCGCTTTCGCCAGTTGTTCGTATTTGTGCCGTTGAGCAGCGAGCAGGTCGGTCGCCTCGGGCGAGAACAATGCCGACGAGTACGTCATGCTCGGATCGAGCCAGGCCGCAAAGAACGCGTTGCCGAGATCGTAATGGGCGTGGATATTCAGCCGCGATCCCAGCCGCGTGTTTCGGCGCAGCCGATGCAGCGCGCGCCGGCAAAGCCGGACCAATGCATTGCCGGCGAAGGCGCTATCGACCAGGTCGTCGTTGAGACAGAACACGTAAAGCAGCTGGGAGAGATCCGGTGTGCTCCAATCGCCTCGAACGTAAGCCTCGGCCATGCCGATATCGCCGCCCAGGACCAGGCTTCGCGCGAAGGCGTAACTGTTGAGCTCGATGGTCGCGGACGGACCCGGATGCGTTCCCCGCAACACCACCGTTCTGCCGTCGGGAAGGCGAACATCCACGGTGCCGAGCTTGAGCCGCGAGGCAAGCCGCAGCGCGAGCCGCGCGAGCAAGGGAACGTCATCGAAGCGAGCAGTCTGGTGAGTGGCTGCGAGGTCCATGGCTTCACATTCAGCGTTGGTTCGGACGGGGAACGTAAGGAACATTTTTCAGCCAAAGCCGGATCGCTTCCCAATGGATGGCCGCGACGACCTTGAAGGTGAGAAGTGGCAGCGTGACGAGCGTCGCCAACAGTGAGCGGCTGGTCAGCGGGCGACGTTGCCCGAAGAATGCGGCCGTAAATATAGCACCGTGCTCATCGGTCTGCACGATTCTGACCCTCACTTGCTGATCGGGCGGGGCAATGCTGAAACGATACTTCGTTTGCATCTCCATGAATGGCGAGACGTAGAACTCCTTCGTATGGCATTGTCGTATGGCACCGCCGCCAGCAGCGTCCTCGACCGGAAGGACGTAGGAATGGATTTCGCCAAAAGTGTTGCGGACTTCGTAGATCAGCAGCGCAAGATCGCCGCAGCTGCCATAGCAGAAGTAGATCGAAAGCGGATTGAACACGTAGCCGAAGAGCCGCGGATAGCACAAAAGGAGGATCCGCCCTCCCGACAGATCGATATCGCGTTGTTCGGCCAGGCGTCGAACATGGTTGCTCAAGGATGCGCCGTCACGCTTGCCGTGATCGGATTCGTGAAAGCTGAAGACTGCCGCGCGATTGACGCCGAACAGGCGAGACTGGCGATCCGCTTCATCAAGCCGGTCGAGGTCGATGAGCAGGTTCATCACCCGGTAAGTGAACCTGTGGTGCACGGGCCGCATGCGTGCGTGCATCACCCGGCCCAAATAGAGCGCGGCTGCAGATGACGTCGCTGTTCGTTCTGGAGCGCCCGGCTTCAACATCTTCTACTCGGCAGCTTGGGCCAGCAACGCGCCGGACCGTCGCCACGGCACCGCACTGCCAAGTGCCTCGGCGACGGCGATGCCGGAACGCAAGCCATCCTCATGGAATCCGTAGCCGGTCCACGCGCCGCAAAACCAGGTGCGGCGGCGTCCCTGGATTTCATGGAGGTTCTTCTGCGCGGCAAACGCGCCCGCGTCATATTGTGGATGCGCGAATGTGAACTTGCCGAAAGTGAGATGAGGCGCCGGCTCAAAAGGGGGATTGAGGCTGACGAATAGCGGCTTGCTGTCGTCGATGCCCTGCAGCCGGTTCATCCAGTAGGTCACCGCGACGTCGTTCTGGGCAGGCGTTTCGCGTCGCCATCGCAAGAAGTTCCAGGATGCCCATGCATTGCGGCGTTTCGGCATGAGGTTGAGGTCGCGGTGCAGATAGGCCGTGTTTGGAGCGTAGCGGATCGCGCCGAGAATGGATCTCTCGCGTGGGTCGGCATCCGACAACATCGCCAGGGCCTGATCGCTGTGACAGGCCATCACGACAGCGTCGTAGGAGTCCTGATTGCCGTGACTGTCGCCGATCGTCACACCGTGCTCAGTGCGATGGATCGACGTCACCGCGCAGCCGAGCCGGATGCTTGCCTTGAACCTGGCCGTGAGCTTCTCGACATAGCGCCGGCTGCCGCCCTGGACGGTCCGCCAGAGCGGCCGATCCAGATGCAGCAGCCGGTGATTGTCGAAAAAGGCGATCAAGTTTTCCGCGGGGAAGGCAAGGATCTCGGCCGAGGGCGACGACCAGATGGCGGCCCCCATCGGTCCCAGATAATCGCTGAACAGGCGCGGGCTGAACGCTCCCCTGCGCAGATATTCGCCAAGCGTGAGGTTCTGGAGCCGGCCAGCCCGCAAGTCGGAGACGCTTTCCTTGTTGAAGCGTCGGACCTCGGCCAACATGCGAAGATACGACGGGGAGAAGAGGTTGCGCGGCTGGGCAAACAGGCCGGAGGCGACCTGCAGGAAGGTCTCGCCGCCACCCCGCCATTCAAATCGGCCATGGTCGGCCGACATCGCGAAGCTCATGCATGTCTCCTCGGTCTTCACACCCAGGTGTGCGAACAGAGACGTCAATTCCGGGTAGTTCGGCTCGTTGAAAACGATGAAGCCGATGTCGACGTCGATCTCTTCGCCATCGTAGTCAACGCGTACTGTATGACTGTGTCCACCCGGTCGCAATTCGCGCTCGTAGACGGTCACGGCATGACGTTCGGACAGGAGCCATGCGGCGGCATTGCCGGCAATTCCCGTCCCGATCACCGCCAAACGCATGCTTTGTCGCCCCCCAATACCACCAGCGACGCCGGAACATCCGGTTTCGGGCCAATGTCGTCCGTCGCCGGCTCAGGACAGCTCTCATAGCTGACCCGTCCACACGCGCTTGAGGAAACGTTCCAGCGGACAGCCTGGATCACCCATGAAACCGGGGCCTGGGGCGGACGTAAGGATCCGAGTTTGCGTATGGTGAGGCATGGATTTCCTGCAAATACTGATCGTCGCCGGCATCGCTCTCGCGCTTTCGCTGTTGATGGGGCTGGCCTGGATCGTTCAGCAGCGAACCGGCAATTCCGGGTGGGTCGATACGATCTGGACCTACTCCGTCGGTCTCGTTGGGGCGGTGGCGGCCCTTTTGCCGTTCGCCGAGGCGCTGCCGGTGCGCCAGATGCTCGCGGGCGGGCTCGTGCTGCTTTGGTCGGTGAGGCTCGGGACGCATATCGCCCGGCGCGCCGCGGCGGGTATCGACGATCCGCGATATGCGAGCTATGCGCAGGAATGGGGCTCACAGGCGCCGCTTCGCATGTTCGCGTTCCTGCAGTCGCAGGCCTTCGTCTCGGTGCCGCTGCCATTCGCGGTCTTCCTGGCCGCACACGCGCCACGTGCTGCCCTGGGCGTCCAGGACTATGTTGGCGCCGCCATCATGCTTGCGGCCGTTGCAGGCGAGGCGATCGCCGACGAGCAATTGCGAGGCTTCAAACGCAACAAGGCAAATGCGGGCTTGGTCTGCGATGTCGGGCTTTGGCGCTGGTCGCGTCATCCGAATTATTTCTTCGAATGGCTCGGATGGCTGGCCTACCCGGTCATCGCACTGTCGCCGGGCTACGCCTGGGGCTGGGCGAGCCTGATCGCGCCCGCGATCATGTACTGGATACTCGTGCACGTGACCGGAATTCCCCCGCTCGAAGCCCAGATGCTTCGATCCCGCGGCCGCCGGTATCGAGACTATCAGGCACGCACCAGCGCTTTCTTTCCACGACCGCCCAAGAAGGCGCCGGAATGATCGGACCTCCCGCGCCGCACGATCTGGTTCAAGGGCCTGACAAGGTTGCGCGGCAAGGCGGAACGAGGGCGCAACGTGATCCAGCGAAGGGCTCACGTCGTCTCCAGGCGTTGCCTTTGCCATGCCGGTTGCGACACCACCGGAGAGGAGACCGGACATGAGCCTGCTCTTTACGTATCTGTCGGTCGCTGCGACCTTCGTCGCGCTCGACATGATCTGGCTCAAGACCATGGTTGAGAGGCTTTACCGGCCGGTGCTGGGCGACATGTTGCGCTCGGAGCCCGACCTCGCAGCCGCGGCAGTATTTTATCTGGCGTATCCCGTCGGCCTGATCTGGTTCGCGGTGCTGCCGTCTCAGCAGGATGGCGGCGCTCTGCGCGCCTTCACGTCCGGCGTGATGCTGGGCTGCTTCACTTATGCGACCTACGATCTGACCAACCAGGCAACGCTGAGGAATTGGTCGACGGGGCTCACTGTTGCGGACGTGTGCTGGGGATCCTTCCTCGCCGGTGTCAGCGCCTGGACCGGATTTCTCGTCGCTCAACGAATGGCGCATTGATTATGGATGGGACGCACAACGGAGCGCTGCGGCAAGATGGCGATCGTAAGGCCGGCAGGTGGTACCGATGCGCCGCTTTCCTGTTTCTGGTCCCTGCTGCGGGGATTCTGATCGGGGTTCTGAACCGTCCGGGAGCGTGGTACGCGGCGCTCAACAAGCCATCTTTCAATCCGCCGGATGCGGTCTTCGCGCCGGTCTGGACGGCTCTGTTCCTGATGATCGCCGTGGCGGGCTTCCGCACCTTCGAGGCGGAGCCGCGCGGAACGACGATGAGATTATGGGGCCTGCAGATGATCCTGAATTTTGCATGGTCTCCGATCTTCTTTTCGCTTCATCGCATGGACGTGGCGCTAGGCGTCATTGTTGCGCTGTTCGCCGCGATCCTTGCCTTTGTCTGGGGTCAACGGGCGAACGATCGGTTGGCAGCGACGCTTTTCATTCCCTATGCCGCCTGGGTGGGTTTTGCGACCTTGCTGAACATCTCGTTGCTCCGTCTCAATTAAGATCAGTCGCGCAGAACTGACTTCGTCGCGTCGAATGGGTCGGCGTGGCGCTGAATTCAAGGATTGTTCGCTCCATCGCAACCTTCAAAGGCGTCTCTGGTTGCCGCGATCTTGTCGGAGAGCGAAGTGAATGCGATCTGGACACTCCGCCTGGCATCGTCGTCAAGCACGAGGTGCGCAAGATCGACCAGTCGATCACCGAAGCGCTCCATGACAGCGAGCAGATGGTCGAGACCTTCCGCGGACTGGTCCGCTGCCAGATGCTCGACCTCTCTCACCATCTGCTCGAGTCTCGCAACAGAGGACACCAGCGGGTCCTGGTGTCCGCGGTTGGGAAATTCGATGATCTCTGCGGGCACCCGCGGGTTCCTCGCCTGCTTCAGGCTGCAGCGGATGCGGCGAGGCAGTCCTTGCGTACCGTCAGAAGAGTTCGGTGCAACCAGGTCTTGATGGTGCCGACCGGCACACCGAAGCGCCGCGACAAGCTCGCGCGGCTCTCACCCTCGAGATAGGCCAGCGTCACCAGCCTGCGGCGGTCTTCCGGCAAACGAGCCAGCACGCTGCGTGCGATCGGTTCAGCGCGGGCGTAGTCGAAATCGTCGATCGCCGGCTGATCAGCACTTGTCGGAACCAGAAGTGCCTCGTCCAGCTCGTGAGTGGGCAGTCTTCTGACCCGCAGATGGTCGATGGCGGTATTCCGAGCGATGGCTGACATCCAGGTCATCGCCGAAGCACGGCCGCCGTCGAACCGACACGCGTTGCGCCAGATCTTCAGATAGGTTTCCTGAAGAATGTCATCGATGTCGTGGGGCGGAGTTCCGACGGCGAGCGCAGTCCTGCGCAGCCTGCCCCGTGTCAGCATATGCAGCGCTGCGAAGGCCCGGGTGTCGCCCGCCGAAACGCATGCCAGCAGTTCGGGCAATGTTTCGCTCTGCGCCTGTCCTGTCAGGCTTAAGCCGGCCATGACCTGTCTCCCCTTGCGTTTCCTTCGAAACGCTCCGGGCTCGCGTTCGGATCACCCGGCGGAAGAAGGAGGCGAACGGATCAAAGCCGCACGAATGGCCCGATCAGCCTGCCGAGCAAGCCGTTCATGCGCAGGTTGCCCGTCATTGCGACAAGGCAAACACATGGGCCCTCGTCGCCCACCACAGGCCGATGATCGATCTCGTCGTCGCCATAGTCGAAATCACCCGGACCAAACCGGCCGCCTTCGTGGCTGAAGCTGCCCTCGAGCACGAGGGTCAGTTCGGTGCCGGTGTGCGTGTGTTCGAGCATGCGGCTCCCCGGCGCGGAGCGAAGCAGAAAGGCCCGCGCCGTGCCCGAACCGGACAACTCAATTGGCCGCATGCTCAGACCGGGAGCGATGCGCCTGCGCTTGCCGATGCGGTAGTTTCGCAGCGCCGCCGGAACATCCTGCTCGTTGCCGCGAGCGACCTCGGCAGTCGGCGCCGCTCGTTTTTCAGGAGCGTCGTGAATGCGTGACATCACCTGCTCGAACGCATCCGATGCGACCGGCACCGGCTCGATATCTTCAAGCGCCAAGCCGCCAAGTTGCTCGATGGCCTGCACGAACCGGCCGCACCGTGCGCAACCGGCAACATGCACCCCCACCACCAATTGATGGGCTTCTTCCAACCTGCCGGCCGCAAAGTCGGCCAGAAGATCTTCCGGTGGATGATGGCTGATCGTCATGCTTCTTCGTCCAATATGTCTCTCAAGCGGTTCATCGCCAGCCTGATTCGCGACTTGACCGTTCCGAGCGGAATGCCGAGCAAGCTCGCGATTTCCGGGTGCGGCCTCTCCTCGACGAATGACAACCTCACCACCATGGATTGCTCCATCGAGAGCTGCTTGACGGCCGAATTGATCCGTGCGGCGTCCTGCACGCGGGACATGACGGCGTCCGCGGGTTCGGCGGGATCCGGCGTCTCGGGAAGCTCAGAGGTGCCACGCAGGCGGTCTGCCCGCGCCCTGCTGCGGAACAAATCGATGCGTAAGTTGCGCGCGATGGTGAATATCCATGCCGCGGCCCCGGCCGTCGCAGGATCGAACTGGCCTGCCTTCCGCCAGACGGCGATCATGGTATTTTGAGCAATCTCCTCCGCCTCGTCCGAACTGCACCCGGCCTTCAGCATCAGTCCCTTGATGCGTGGCGCGAAATGCTCGAATAGGCGCTTGAAGGCCTCCCGCTCCCGGGTCGAGGCGACGCGTCCGATCAGATCCGCCCAATCCACCTTTGTGTTCGGCCCTTTGCTCGTCCCAGTCGACAGCCGCGCTTCAAGCCTCCGGGGAAAACCAGCCTTCGCCCGGATTGGCGCATCTAAAGCTCGGATAGCAGCGATCATAGCGCCTCGACAAGCGACCTGTGGGTCTGGGAACGAACGGGGACAGGTCTTGGATCACCGCGGAATGATCATTGCGACAGGTTCCGGGGCCGTCCGCACGCAGGTCCGGCCGACCGTGGGCCTTGCGGTCATGGCCAGCGAGTCCTTATTGACGTTGGATCGTCTCTGTCGGGAGTAGGGCATGCCCCTCTGGACCTGCGAAACCTGCGGCGCGCAATTCCCGGATGGCAAAAATCCGCCCGCGTCCTGTCCGATCTGCGAGGACGAACGGCAATTCGTCGGCTGGAAGGGGCAGACTTTCCTCACGAGCAAGGCGCTCTCGGAACGTCACCGCATGGTCTGGCGCGACGATCTCGGTCTGACTGGCATCGCACTCGAGCCAAGCTTTGCCATCGGTCAGCGGGCGCTGCTGGTGCCGCTCGCGGACGGCTGCCTGATGTGGGACTGCGTACCGCTGGCGACGCCGGAGGCGATTGCGCATGTGCGGTCACGCGGCGGCCTGAAGGCGATCGCGATCTCGCATCCGCATTACTATGGCGCGCTCGCCGACTGGAGCGAGGCGTTCGGCGGGGTGCCGGCCTATTTGCACGCCGATGATCGCCAATGGGTGACGCGTCCGCATGCGTCCATCGTGCACTGGACCGGCGCAAGCCATCGCATCTCCGACGATTTGCTGCTGTTGCGTACGGGCGGTCATTTCGCAGGTGCCACCGTGCTGCACCATGCGAGTGGTGCGCATGGCAGCGGCGCGCTACTCACCGGCGATATCGCGCAGGTGACGATGGATCGCCGCTTCGTCAGCTTCATGTACTCCTATCCGAACTATACGCCGCTCAATGCCGCCGCGGTGCGACGGATTGCGGCGGCCGTCGAGCCGCTGGCGTTCGACCGCGTCTACGGTGCCTGGTGGGGTCGCAACATCGCAGCAGGCGCCAAGGCCGCATTCGCGGCCTCTGTTGCGCGCTATCTGGCTGCCATCGCCTGAGCCGGCTTGCGACCGGATTTATCTTGCTGATTCACAATAAATGGACTATAAGTACAGTTATTAAGCGTGACGCAATGATGCGTCTGCGGGACCGGCATGATCGATGCATCGCTGTTTCCGCGGCGCGCTTGTCGCGTGAGCGGGAGTTCGGTCCATGACGGCAGGGCGCGACTACGAGATCTTCGAGGCCGGCGACGTCACGCTCCGGTCCGGGGCCGTCGTCCCTTCGCTCAAGCTCGCCTACAAGACCTACGGCACGCTCAGTCCGGACAAGGACAACGTCATTCTCTACCCGACCTCGTTCAGCGCGCAGCACACCGACACCGAGTGGCTGATCGGGCCCGACGGCGTGCTCGACCCCACACGCTACTTCATCGTGATCCCGAACCTGTTTGGTAACGGCCTATCATCCTCGCCGTCGAATAGCGCAGAGCCGTTTCCGATCCTGAGCTATCACGATGCCATCGCGGTCCAGCATCGGCTGCTTGCCGAGCGGTTCGGCATCTCGAAGCTTGCCCTGGTCTATGGCTGGTCGATGGGCGGCATGCAGGCCTATCACTGGGCGGCGCTGCATCCCGATATGGTCGAGCGGGCGGCCGTCGTCTGCGGCAGTGCCCGCTGCGCGCCCTATAATTACGTCTTCCTGGAAAGCGTGAAAGCCGCGCTGACCGCCGATCCCGCCTTCCGCGACGGCCGCTTCGTCGAGAAGCCCGTCGCGGGCTATCGCGCCATGGGGCGCGTCTACGCGGGTTGGGCGATGTCGCACGGCTTCTATCGCGACGAGATCTGGCGCGAAGCAGGCTTCACCTCGCTGGATGACTATCTCGTCCGCACCTGGGACGCGGCGTTTGCCCGGCGCGATGCCAACGATCTGCTGGCGCAGATCGGCATCTGGCAGAATGGTGATATCAGTCGCTGCACGACCTTCGACGGCGATTTCGATCGCGCGCTCGGTGCGATCACGGCGCACATGCTGCTGATGCCGGGCGCGACCGATCGCTATTTCGACGTTCGCGACAACGAGGACGAACTCGGCCGGCTGGTCAACGCGCGCTCTGCGGTGCTGCATCCGATCCAGTCGCTGCACGGCCATCGCGCCGGCAACCCCGTCAACAATCCGCGCGATCGGGCCTTCATCAAGGCCGAGATCGCGGAGCTTCTCGGCAAGTAGGACAGGCATCCGATCATGAGCGACACAACCGTTTCAGACTCCGGCCATCGGCTGAAGCCGCTGGCACCGGCGATGCTGCGCGAATTGTCGGTGCGCTCCAATCTCAGGGGCGCCGCGCAAAGCCTCAGCCATTACGGCCTGGTCGTACTGGTCGGCGCGCTGATCTGGAGGGTCTCTTCGACCTGGGGTGTCTTTTGGGCGTTGCCGCTGATGGCGGTGCAGGGCTATCTCGTCGCCTTCCTGTTCATGGCCGTGCACGAGACCGCGCACAAGACCGCGTTCAAAAGCCGCGGCCTCAACCTCGTGGTCGGCTATCTCTCGGGCTTCATCATTGGATTGCCTTACGAATATTATTGCTTGTTTCACTGGGACCATCATCGCTACACCCAGGATCCGGACAAGGACCCCGAGCTGGTCGTCGGCGTCAAGCCGACATCCGACACCCAGCTCGCGCTCGCCTATAGCGGCGTGCTGCAGGTCGCCGGCCGTCTCCGGCTGATGCTCGGCCATGCCATCAGTGGTAAGGTCACCGTGCCGTGGATCCCGGACAACAAGCGTGCGGTCATCGTGACCGAGGCGCGCGTCTATGCCGGATTCTATGTCGCGCTGCTCGTGCTGTCGCTGTGGTTCTCGTCGGCGCTGCTGCTCTGGGTCTGGATCGTGCCACTGATCATTGGGCAGTTCTTCCTGCGGCCCTATCTCTATGCCGAGCACACCGGCTGCGAGCGCACCCGCAGCGCATTCCAGAACACTCGCACGACCTACACCGGCGCAATCGTCAAATGGATCGCGTGGAACATGCCCTACCATGTCGAGCACCACGCTTATCCCTCGATCCCGTTCCACGCGCTGCCGAAGCTGAACGGGATCGTCGACGGCGAGATCGTCCATCGTGGCCGCGGCTACATCAGGACGACGCGCGAGACCTGGGCCTGGTTTCGGCGGCATAGACAGGCCGGCTAGTGGAAAAAATTTGACGCGCAAAGGCCCCGATCGCGGTGCGATCGGGGCTTTGTCGTGAATGCGAGATATCAGTAGATCCCGTACGCGCAGACGTTCACGACGCGGACGCGCAGGCCGTGGCGGGTCTGGACGACGCGCTCCTGATAGCAATTGTTGACTCCGCTGTTGACATAGACGCCGCCAAAGCCCCAGCCGTGACCCCAGTGATGGTGGAAGCCGTGGGCCGACGCGGCGGTGGGGGCGAGAGCGGCAACGCCGAGCGAACCGGCGGCGATCAGACCAAGTGCAAGCTTACGAAACATCTTCATTCTCCAGTGTGGCGCAGGGGCCGTTGTTGTGTCCCTGCATCTCGGTCGAGCCGAAACGCGGATGCGTTCATGCAGGAAGGGGAGAATCGTGTTTCAGGAGTGTTTCGTCGCTCGCGGCGGATTGCGCCGCCGTCCTGTTTTCCGCGCCGCGTGATAGCGCACGGCCATCGCCTTCGTCAGCTCGGCCATCTTCTCGCGCAGATCGGCCGGCTCCAGCACTTCGGCCTCGGGTCCGAGCCGCAACAATTCGGCGGCGGCATGCCATGACGTCTTGCCGGTCGGCACTCTGGCAATGCGCCAGCCGTCTGCATCTGCGGTTTCTTCGAGCTGCGTCCGCGCCCTGACGTAAGGCTGGCTCAGTGCATCGAGCAGTTTCACGCCGAAGGGCGACAGCCGAACGATCGCGACATTGGGATGCATCTCGGCCTCGAGACGCAGCGTTGCGTCCCGCCAATAGCCGGCGAGATCGAAGCCGGCGGGCCGCTCACAGCGATCCTCGAGCGCGGTGCAGTCGAGCACGCGCGCGACGCGATAGGTACGCACGCTGCCGTCGACCAGACCTGCGAGATACCAGCTGCCACCTTTCAGCACGAGACCGAGCGGCGCGACGCGGCGCTGCTTCTCGGCGCGCCAGCTCTGGTAGCGGATCTTGATCAGTGTCCCGCGCAGAGTCGCGGCGGCGATGGTGCGCAGATGCTTGGGTTCTTCCGCCTCGCCGAACCAGCCCGGCGCGTCGAGGTGAAAACGCTCCTGCATCCGTCCGGCGTCTTCGCGCAAATTGGCGGGCAGTGCGGCCATCAGCTTGTTCTGTGCAGCAATCATCGCCGCATCCAGCCCGAACGCCGCCGCCGGGCCCGGCAATCCCGCCAGAAACAACGCTTCCGCCTCGCTCTGCGACAAACCGTTCAGCCGCACGCGATAACCGTCGAGCAGCCGATAGCCGCCCTCCGCGCCGCGGTCGGCATAGACAGGGACGCCGGACGCCGCGAGCGCGTCGATGTCGCGGTAGATCGTACGCACCGAGACTTCGCAGGCCTCCGCGAGTTCAGGCGCGGTGACCTGCCCCTTGGCCTGCAGGGTGGTGAGGATCGAAAGCATCCGGCTCGCGCGCATGATCCTTTTTAAATCATACCTGACACAGGATGTCAGGTATGATCCGCTACAACGCCATCGCCAGCCGGCCAGATGGAGACCTGCCATGACCGATCCGAACCGCATCACGCTGTATTATTCGCCGCAAAGCCGCGCCACCGGCACGCGGGTGCTGCTGGAGGAGCTGGGGGCGCCCTATGATCTTCACGTCCTCAACATGAAAACCGGCGAGCAGCGCCAGCCGGCCTATCTCGCCATCAACCCGCTCGGCAAGGTGCCGGCGATCCACCACCGCGGGCAGCTCGTGACCGAGCAGGTCGCGATCACCATCTATCTCGCCGATTTGTTTCCGGAGGCCGGGCTGACGCCCGCGCTGAACGATCCGTTGCGCGGCCCTTACCTGCGCTGGATCGCCTATTACGGTGCTTCGTTCGAACCGGCCCTGATCGACAAGTTCATGCAGCGCGAGCCGGCACCGATCACACAATCGCCCTATGCCGACTATGACACCATGCTCGGCGCGCTCGAGGCGCAGCTGTCGAAGGGACCGTATCTGCTCGGCGAGCGCATGACGGCCGCGGACGTGCTGTGGGGCGTCGCGTTCAGCTGGACGATGATGTTCGGTATTGTGCCGAAGAAGGACGTGTTCGTCCGCTATGCCGAACGCATGACCTCGCGGCCCGCGTTCCAGCGCATCAACGCGGCCGACGCCGAGATGGCGGCGCAGCATGCTGCGGCGGCTCGTGGGTAAGGCGCACGAGCCTCACATTCAGTGTCGTCCCGGCCTGGTGCGCAATTGCGCACGGGGGCCGGGACCCATAACCCCAAGGAGAAGTTTGGCTAAGGCGCGTCGTTCGGGATTTACACCATCTGCAATCGCTAGACCTCGCGGTATGGGTCCCGGCCTTCGCCGGGACGACACCGAGGAATGGCGGCTGCAGCTCCGCTCCCTCAAAACCGCGGCGGCCGCTTTTCCGCGAATGCCTTGATGCCTTCCTTGATCTCGTCGCCGCGCATGCTGTCGCGGTGACGCTGGTCGGCGGCTTGCTGGTCGAGTTCGCCGCGGGCGAATTCGTTGATGGCGCGCTTCATGCCCCGCATCGCCTGCGGGGCGTTGCCGGCGAGGATGTTGGCGAGCCTGTCGACCTCCTCGTCCAGAAACTCGACCGCCACCATATCCGTGAGATAGCCGATCCGCAGCATCTCCGGCGCGCTGATCTTTTGCGCGGTCAGGAACAGCTTCTTCGCATTATCGACGCCGAGCCGCGTCACATAGCGTTTGATGCCGCTGCTGTAATAGTGCAGCCCGAGCCGAGCCGCAGGCATGAACATTTCGGCGGTGTCGACGCCGATGCGGAAATCGCAGGCGAGCGCGAGGTCGGTCGAGCCGCCATAGACGCCGCCGTTGAGCCGGCAGATCGTGGGGACGCCGAGATCCTCCAGCCGGTTGACGACTACCTCGAACGCAGATCCCGCGCTCTGCTGCTCGCTCGCGCTGACCGCGCGCTCGGCAACGGAATTGAGGTCATAGCCCGCGGAGAAGGCGCGCCCCGTGCCGGTCAGTACCAGCACGCGGATATCAGGATCGGCCTCGACCCGGTCGAACAGTTTGACCAGCTCGCCGAGATCCTCGGCCTGAAGCCGGTTGAGATGTTTGGGCCGGTTGAGGCGGATGGTGGCGCGTGGGCCAATGAGTTCGAGCACCGGGCCAGTGGCTGCGTCGGCTGAGTCCGACATTCTTGTCTCCATTTACTTGCTTGTCGCCATCATTTGTTTTCGAGCGTGCGCCGCTTCGCCTCGGCATCGATGGTTTCGGCGAGATCGGGATGCCGCGCCATCAGCACGCGGAAGTCGACGAGGTCGAGAACAAGAAGCCGCGACACCTTGGTGGTCGAGACATTGGCGCCGCGCAAATTGTTGCCGAGCAAGGCCATCTCGCCGAAGAAGGCGCCGTCGCCGAGCCGCACCTTCTTACCGGGCAGGTCGACCTCGACCTCGCCGGCGGCGATGAAATACATGCAGTCGCCCTGCGCACCCTTGCGGATGATCATGGTGCGCGCCGGCAGCTCCATGGTGCGCAGCATGTGGGTGACGTCGGCGATGGCCGCCGGTCCGAGCGCCGCGAAGAACGGCACCTTGCTGACGGATTCCCAGGTCTTGAGGAAATTGTCGCGCCGGGTCTCCGCGGCAAAGCCGGTCGCCAAAATACCGGTCCAGAGGCCGAACACGCCGAGGCCGGAGATCATCACCAGCGCCGCCACCATGCGGCCCAGCGGCGTCACCGGCACGACGTCGCCATAGCCCGTCGTCGTCAGGGTTGCGACGGCCCACCACAGTGCGGCCGGAACGCTGCCGAACGTCTGCGGCTGCACGTCCCGCTCCAGGAAATATTCGGCGACCGAGGCCAGGAAGACCACCATCAGGAAGATCACGAGCACGCTGAGCAGCGGCCCCGATTCCAGTACCAGCACCCGGCGGAGCTGCCGCAGGCCGGGAATGCCCGGCACCACCTTCAGCACCCAGAGCACACTGAGCAGCCACGCCGTTCTCGGCTCGATCCCCAGAATCAGCGCGGCCGGCACGGCCAACGCTCCGACCGCGTCGACCAGCCCGGCGGAGGACGACATGTAGAGTGCAAGGCGCCCCTGTCGCGCCATATGGCGCAGCCGGACCACCCATTCGAACACGAAGTAGACGAGGCAGGTCCAAAGCAGGGCATCGACCCAGCGATGCGCCGTCTCATAGGCCGGATTGACCGTCAGGAGCATCATGCCGAGCACGCCGACGCCGACGGCAACATACGCCGCCCTGGTCATGTTGCGGCCGGCCGTGGCGGCCGCGAACTGGGCCAGAGCGGAGATCAGCGGCTTGAACATGCGGGCAGGCGGCTCGACTTTGTCTTTGCGGTCCCCGGCTGGAACCTCGGTGCCAAAGTGCCTGCCTGGGCCGAGGCCGTCAACGACGGGCGCGTCCGCCGCCACGCGCCGCTACTTGAAATGCGGGGGTTCGTCGTAGCCGCGACGGCTGCTGAAGAACAGCAGCACCATCAAGCCGATGCCGACAAGAACGGAAAATCCGGCCCCCAACGCCAGCGCCACATAGCCTTCCGTGGGGATGGGCTCGCCGTCGACCGCCAGCGCGGAATAGGCGAAATAGCCTACCGCCGCCAGCATGCCCAGCAGGAAGATGATGAGGAGTGCACGCATCGCGCGGTCTCCGGTTGTACCCGGGAGCAAACGGTTGTGGACGAGCACGGTTCCCGGACTAAAGCCCGGTCGCCCGCGGACGTGCCGGCAAGGCGTCGCCGCAGACCCTCAAACCGACAGGTCAGGCACTCTGAGCTGTCTTCACCACCACGACATTGCTCTCGTCGTGCTGGGGAGGGGCCACATCGTGAGCGGCCTTCCCGCTCTCGCCCGCATGGCGCTTGAGGTAGTCGCGGCGCATGCCGATCTCGTCGCGGACGAATTCGTAGCCGAGCTTGAATGTGTCGAGCCCGTCGCTACTGATCGTGCCGTCTCGCAAGCCGATGACGGCGCCACGCAAGATGCCTTCCAGCTCGTCCTGGAGACATTCGAGCTGGTCCAGCGAATGAGCGTGTTCGATCCGCTCGCCGACGTCGAGGATCGCGGTGGCGAGCTCGCTGGCCTTCTCCGGCGCGATCCGGGTGATCTTGGCGTAGATCGCGGCGAAGATCGAGCCGATGACGCTGAGCGCGGCAGCGCCCAGATACATCAGGTCGCTGTACTTATCCATGAACGACTTGGTGTCGTCGTTGATGTAGTCGGCCGCCCCTTGATGCGCGATCACGAAGGCGTCCTTCTCGACGGACGCGGGCTCGATTCTGCTGGCAAAGCCGCCGTCGAGCCCGAGCGCGGACTTGTTCTCGTAGACGATGCGCGCGAGATCCCCGGCCGCCGTCGGCGACATCCTGGATTGGACGACCAGCAACCATTCGAGCCCGATCGTGTCGAGATCGTCGTCGGGAATTTCCGGTGATGCGGACAGCATGCCCGCCGTCAGTGTCTCGCTGGAAATGCCGGGGATCTTGCGCGCCAGCACTTTCGCCTCGTCGATCGCGTTCAGTGTGAAGCCGCCGCGCCTGGCGACCTGCTCATACGCCTTGTCCCGCACCGCCCGCGAGGCGTGGACGATGGCGACGACCGCGCCAAAGCCGCTTGCCGGCGCGAACAGCTTGTCGAGCGTTGCGCCCTGCGGCGCCATCTGGATCTTCGCCGCGTCCGCACCGTCGGGAATGTCGAGGATGCCGCGGACGAAGGCGAGCGAGGATTCGTTGTCGGCGAGGACGGCGACCTTCTTCTTCTTCAGCTCGGCGAGCGACTTGATCTTCTTGTTTCCGGGCCCGAGCAGCAGCACGAGATCGTGCTCGAGGATCGCGAGCGTGCGTGCCCGCAACGGCACCTTGGCGTCGGTGCGAAGCACCGCGAGGTCGGCCTGTTTGCGATCGAACTGGGCGATCGCCTTGGCGTTGTCGGCGTTGTTGACGATCTTGATCCGAAAGCGCGAGGCGTTGTTCTTCAGGACCGCGGCGAGCTTGGCTGCGAACAGCGCCTCGTCGCTGTTGGGGGCGCCGACGGCAAAGGTCAGCGTCTCCGAATTGTGCACCAGCATGCGGCCGCCCCAGACGGTGGCAAGCGACAACAGCAGGGTCAGCACGACGTAGAGGAAGACCTGCTGCTGGTTGGTCTTGATCACCTTGGGTCGCCGGGGCGGTGGCTCGATCGGCGATGAGGTAGGGCCCTCAGTACTCATGGCAGCACTCTGGCCTTATGATTCCGGTGGCGGGCGGCATCGCGGATGTGATCGCTGCGGTCGCCCTGTAATTCGTAAACGTCTGAAAAAAGAAAGATATTCTCTACCGGCAATGATAGCGCGCAGGCTGCGGAAAGCAAATTCCGAGCCGAAGGTAACCTTACTCAGCTCGGCCGTGGCGATTGGTCATCCTATCACCGGTTAGCCACAGTTGGCGATTTTCCGGTTCCCCCCGGCTGCATTCCGTCGCGGGAGATGTCATAAATCGCACGTCCCGGCGATTTGACCGGTCCAGGAAGAGATTGCGCTGAACGCTCCAATTCTTCTTGTCACGTCAATGAGGGCGCCTTGTCGTTTCCACCCCTGTCATCGGCGGTTCCGGTCGAAGCCCTCATTGGTTGGATGTTGCTGCTCACGTTCAAGCACATCATCGCCGATTTCGTCCTCCAGACTGCCTGGATGGCGCACGGCAAGGACCAGAAGCACGGCTGGGCCCTGCCGCTCCTGGTGCACTGCCTGGTTCACCTTGCGGTTGCGCTTCCGCTGATCCTGATCGTGGCGCCGAAATTCTGGTTTGTGGCGTTGATCGACTTCGTGATCCACATCACGATCGACCGCGCCAAGGGCCTGGTCTCGGCCAATTTCGGTGTCGATCTTGCGCATCCCTGGTTCTGGACTCTGATCGGTGTCGACCAGGCCCTGCACCATCTGACCGGCTTCGGCCTCTCCATCTTCATGGCGGCGAACTGAGCGGTGGCGGCGTAGGTAGTCGTCCATCGGCGTCCACAAGAGGTCGTCATGCCCGGGCTTGTCCCGCCTGCGCGGCCGAAGCTGCGTTGGCGAGGCGAAGGCCCGGGCATCCACGTTCTTCGCGCTCTCGGCTTGGCCGGGACAAGCCCGGCCATGACGCTGTGGAGGCATTTCCGGCCATTGATTCGCTGCCAAGGCGCAAGGACCCCGGGTGACTACCGGGCCGCGTGGTTAACCTTTCGTTAGAGAATTGCACTGCATCTTCCCACACGAGGGAGAACTGCAATGTTTTCAAGCCGCGATACCTTTGAAGGCGATTCGTGCCCGGTCCGCGACGAACTCCTTGGCGAGATGTACCGCGCCAGCGAGAGTGGCCTGCCGAGGCTGGTTGAAAGTGTTTCCCCTGACGCGCGCGCCAGGCTGGCGCTGTTCTGCTATCGCCGCAGCCATCTGCACTCGCTGGCGGTCGCGATCGCCGGCAGCTGCAACGAGCGCGACCTGATCGAGAACGGCGGCCGTGTCGGTTCGACGCTCTACGCGCTTGCGCGCGAAGGTGCGGCGAAATCCTCGCCGTCGCTGTCCGGTGGCCGCAAGCCGATCACGCTGTCGACCAAGCCGCTCTCGGTGCTCGCGCCGCTGGACGACGAGATCGACGACGAGATCAGCGAAGCCGTCCCCGCCTAAACGCTCGCGATAATTGGCAGCCCGAATTTCCGCCGCGCCATCGCGCATTCGGCATCGCCTGGCATGCATGTGCGGCACACCTCGGGCCGCACTGCGTAGATGCCGCACGCGGTCGCTTGTCCGATCTCTCCCTGCAACGCCGAACAGCGATCGCCCTCGCAGCGCATGCCGGATTGACGCGCGTTGACGAGCGCTTCGGGAATCGCGGCAAGCTCCTCGTCGCTCTCGATGGAGAAGCGCGGCCAATTCGCCGAATAGCCGCAGCAGGCGCCGCAACTCTGGCAACAGCTCGACAGGTCGATGGGGGCGTTCTCGTCCATCGTCACGGGTCCTTCACGTATCCTTGGGCGGGCCCCAGACCAGGCTCTGCCGCCATTTCGCGCGCAGCACGTCGCGCCTTTCAGGATATCTCTCGTCGGGATAGCTCGCATCCACCACGCGGTCCGTGCGGAAGCTGCGGAAGTCGCCGCGCAGCTCGCACCAGGCCGCGAGCAGGCGCACGGCTTCGAGATAGCCGATCGAAATCGGCCAGATCATGCGCTCGCTGGCGCGGCCCTGCTCGTCGCGATAGCGCAGCATGATCTTCTTGCCTTCGTGGATCTGGGTGCGCGTGCGGGCCATGTCCAGGCGGTCCGGCTCCCTGTTCCAGCTCGGCCGGGCCCGGCTTGCCGGCTCCAGCACGAAGGGGCGCAGGCGCTCGGGGACAGTGTCGGCGATCTTGGCCATCAAGTCTTCAGCCGCGCGCGCAAGCGCGGGATCGGCATGGCCGGCGACCCATTGCGCGCCCAGCACCGCCGCCTCGATCTCGTCGGGTGTCAGCATCAAAGGCGGCAGGTCAAAACCCTTTTCCAGGATGTAGCCCATGCCGGCTTCACCGCGGATCGGCACGCGCTGGCCGATCAGCGTGGCGATGTCGCGATAGATCGTGCGCTTCGAGGTCTCGAGCTCGGCCGCGATGGCATCCGCCGTCAGCGGCTTACGCGTGCGCCTCAGCACCTGGATGATTTGAAACAGCCGGTCGGCGCGTCTCATGACGGATCTCTTGTCGGTGGTTTTTTCAGAAGGCGGCGCGCGGCTGCTGACAGGATGTTGGCAGCAGGGGAGTTCTATACCGGGTCAACACGTAGACTGAAGAGGATTTGTCCATGATCATTCCAACTCATTTCAGCCCGGCCGCTGCGCTGTGGCGGACCCAGCCTTTACGGGTCCAGCCTCTGCAAGTCCTGCGTTTGCAAGTCCTGCGTTTGCAAGTCCTGCGTTTACAAGTCCGAGCTTGGTACGCATGGGCGTGCGGCCGCCTCGTATCCCTTGATCTCATGGTCGTCGACCTCCGCCTTGCGCTCGCGACCGTGGTGGCCCGCTTCCTGGTCCAGGCCGCGGACGCGCTGGTCCGTCATGTCATGGCCCGCGCCTGGCGGGGGGCCCGTTTCGCAGAAGATATCACGGCTGCTGCCACCATGGTGGCAGCAGCCCGCGGTTAAGTTCCCTCAACTCTTTCGGTCGTTTCAGGAGAGCCTTCATGATCACGCTTTACGGCTTTGGCACCGGCTTCGGCCTGCCGGAAATCAGCCCCTTCGTCACCAAGACCGAGGTGCAGCTCAAGATGGCGGGATTGCCCTACCGGAAGGAGCGGGCGATGCCGCCCGCCTCTCCCAAGGGACAGCTGCCTTTCATCGACGATGGCGGCGAGGCGGTGGCCGATTCCACCTTCATCCGCGCCCATATCGAGCGCCGCTACGGCTTCGATTTCGACGCCGGCCTGTCGCTTGCCGAACGCGCACAGGCTTGGGCATTCGAGCGCATGATCGAGCATCACGTTTATTTTGCGCTGGTCGGGGCGCGCTGGGTCGACCCGGTCAACTTCGCCAAGGGGCCTGCACATTTCTTCGACGGCGCGCCGGAGCACAATCGCGAGAAATTGCGCGAGGATGCGCAATTCCGCGTCGCCGAGAACTACCTGCTCTCCGGGCTCGGACGGCACGCGCCCGATGACGACGTCGATCTCGCCGTGCGCTCGCTGTTTGCGCTCTCGGTGCAGCTCGGCGACAAGTCCTATCTGATGGGCAACAAGCCCTGCGGCGTCGATGCCACCGCTTTCGGTGCACTCGCCGGCATCCTGACGCCGTTCTTCGAATCCGCACTGCGCCGTCGCGCCGAAGGATTCCCGAACCTCACCGCCTACGTCGACCGGATGATGGACCATTACTATCCGGAGTTCGCCTGGACCCCGCTGCGACAGGCGGCGTAGGAACGCGGCGTATTCTCTTCGTCATGCCCGGGCTCGTCCCGGGCATCCACGTTCTTCGCGCCGTATGGCAAGGCGTGGATGGCCGGGACGAGCCCGGCCATGACGATCATATGGCAATGCCATTCTAGGAGCCAAAAGAAAGAGCCGGCCCATCGGGCCGGCTCTCGTCGTCAATCCTGCCGCTGCGTCTATTTCACCAGCATGTACTTGCCGTTCTTCACAGTGAGAAGGATGCGCGAGCGCTCGTCGAGGCCGTAGCGGTCCTTTTCGGTGAAGTTGTAGACGCCCTGGCTCGCCGCAAGCTCCTTCTCCGACAGCAGCGCCTGGCGGATCGCTTCGCGGAATTCCGGCGTGCCGGGCTTCGCCGTCTTGAGTGCCGTCGGGATGATGCGTTTGAGAATCTCGAACGCATCGTAAGAGTGACCGGCGAACTGGCTGCGGCTGTTCGGGCCGTACTTGGCTTCATAGGCCGAGTTGAGCGCGAGGCCCGGCTTCTTGGTGGCGGCTTCGTCCGGCTGATCCTCGGGATCCATGACGGGACCAGAGGCCATCAGCACGCCTTCCGCCGCTTTGCCGGCGATGCGGATGAAGTCCATGCTGGCGGCGCCGTGGGTCTGGTAGATCAGGCCCTGATAGCCGCGCTCGCGCAGCTCGGTCTGCGGCAGCGCGGCCGCGGTACCGGAAGCGCCGACCAGAATGGCGTCGGGATTCGCAGCCACGAGCTTCAGCACCTGTCCGGTCACCGACGTGTCGGGGCGAGCGAAGCGCTCCTCGTCGGCGATGGTTATGCCCATCGGCACGCCCTGCGCCTTCAAATCGTTGAACCAGAGGTCGCCATAGGAGTCGGAATAGCCGATATAGCCGACCGTCTTCACGCCCTTGGCCTTCATGTGGTCGTACAGCACCTTGCCCACGATCGGGATCGGCTGCGGCATCGCCACCGACCACTTCATGCGCTCCGGCGTGATCGGGAACGGCGCCAGGCCGAAATGCGGAATGCCGGCTTCGTTGGCGACGTTGGACACCGCGATGGTCGGCGGCGTCAGCGCCGAGCCCATGATGATATCGGCCTTGGATTCGGTCACGAAGCGGCGGGCGTTGGTGGTCGCGGTGGTGGGATCGCCGCCGTCGTCGAGCACGATCACCTTCAGCGGCACGCCGCCGATCTCCTTCGGCACGAACTCCAGCGCATTGCGCTCGGGAATCCCCAGCGCTGCGCCCGGGCCGGTCGTGGTGGTGGTGATGCCGATGGTGACCTCGGCGGTCTGGGCCAGCGCGGGCACGGCCGGCAGCGCAAGCGCGGCCGCGGTGACGGCGGCGGTCAGGTAAAAGCGTTTCATCTATTCCTCCCTTTATGTGTTTCTTTGAAAGCAGAAATCGGGGGGTAATTCAGCCCCCTCTTTTGGTGATGTGGCGATTTAGCTCCGGGCATCGCTCCCCGTGAATTTGGCTACCATTTCCGCAGGAAACGGTGCCGATTTCAGTTTGTCGGGGTTAACGGGGTCGCGGCCGACCAGGACGCGGGTCTCGAAACCCTCGAGCGCCAGCGCCTCGCCCTTGTAGACGCTGTGCTTCACCTCGAAACTCGAGCGCTTGATGCTCTCGACCTTGGTTTCGATGGTGATCCAGTCGCCATAAGTCGAGGGGATGTAGAACTTGGCGCGGGTGTCGACCATGGGAATGCCCACCAAGCCGTATTTGCGGACCAGGTCCTGCTTGGAGAACCCGGCGACTTCGAACAGGGTCGACGTCGAATCGTCGAACATCGCGAAATAGCGCGGGTAATAGACGATGTTGGCGGGGTCACAGTCACCCCACTGGATCTGGACGTCGCGCCGGTTCACGAACATAGGCCGCGTCCTATTTCGGCGCCATGCGCAGCGAGCCGTCGAGGCGCACCACTTCGCCGTTCAGGTACGAATTCTCGACCATGTGCAGGGCGAGCGCCGCGAACTCGTCGGCGTGGCCGAGCCGGCGCGGGAACGGGATCGCGGCGGCGAGCGAGTCCTGCGCTTCCTGCGGCAGGTTGGCGAGCAGCGGCGTGAGGAACAGGCCGGGCGCGATCGTCAGCACGCGGACGCCGAACTGCGCCAGCTCGCGCGCGATCGGCAGCGTCATGCCAACGATGCCGCCCTTTGAGGCCGAATAGGCCGATTGCCCGATCTGGCCGTCATAAGCGGCAACGGAAGCCGTGTTGATGATGACGCCGCGCTCGCCGGTCGCCTGCGGCTCGAGCTTGGACATCTCGTTTGCGGCAAGGCGCAGCATGTTGAAGGTCCCGATCAGATTGACCTTGATCACCTTGTCGAAATCGGCGAGCGCCATCGGGCCGTCGCGGCCGACGACGCGCTTGGCTACGCCGATGCCGGCGCAATTGACCAGCACGCGCGCGGGTCCATGGGCCTTGGTCGCCTGCGCGATTGCAGCTTCCGCTGAGGCGGCATCGGAGACGTCGCAAGCCACGGCCACGCCCTTGATCTCGGCGGCGACAGTCTCGGCGAGCTTGGCATTGAGATCGCAGACCGCGACCCTGGCGCCCTGGCCAGCCAGCTTTCGCGCAGTCGCCGCACCAAGTCCCGACGCGCCGCCGGTGACGATGACAGCCTGATCCTTCAACAACATGGCGTTCTCCCTGGTGCGATATTTCTTACCCGACCGATATCACACGGTCCGATGGATTGGCAGCGTAGAGCTCCTCGATCAGCAGGCTGCGATGCTCGAGCACCGCGCGCTGGTTGATCGAGCCCTTGTCGGTGACTTCGCCCTTGTCGATCGAGAGCGGCGTGTCCATGAGGATCGCGCGTGTGATCCGCGTCGAGGATCCCGTGGCCGCGCCGAGAAAGCGGGTCAGCCGTTCGCGAAATGCCTCGCGCACCAGCCGGTCGCGGGTCGCGACGACGAGGTCGTCGGTCGGCAGCGTCGGGTTGATCAGCCGGCAGCCGTCGAGATCGAGCACGACGAGCGCGGAGACCTCGTCACGGTTGATGCCGGCGATGACAACGTCGCGCACCAGCGGTGCGCAGGCCGCAACGAAGCGCGCGCGCAACGGGCCGACGCTGACCCAGGTGCCGCTGCCGAGCTTGAAATCCTCACCGATGCGGCCGTCGAAATCGAAGCCGGCGTTGAGATCGTCGGGATCGACAGGCTTGAGCGCATCGCCCAGCTTGTAGAAGCCTTCTTCGTCGAACGATTGTGCGGTGATGTCGGGCTGGCGCCAGTAGCCGGGCATCACGTTCGGCCCCTTGCAACGAACTTCCATTTTGCCGTTGTTCGGCACCAGCTTGGCATCGTTGCCGGATACGGGAAGCCCGACATGGCCGGAGCGGCTGGTGCGCGGGTTGACCGACATGAAGAACGGCGCGGTCTCGGTTGCGCCAAGGCCTGTCAGCATCGGCACGCGGTAGCCTTTTTCCTTCACCGCGAGCTCGTCGAGGCTGTTCCAGACGAACGGCGACAGAGCCGCGCCCGAGAAGAACATCGCGTGCAGCCGGTCGAAGAATTTCGCGCGCAGGCCCTGGTCGTCGCGCAGATAAGGCAGCAGCGACTCGTAGCCCTTGGGCACGTTGAAATAAACTGTCGGCGATATCTCCTGGAGATTGCGCACCGTTTCCTCGATGCCTCCAGGCACCGGCTTGCCGGCATCGAGATACATCGAGCCGCCATTGTAGAGCGTCAGCCCGATATTGTGGTTGCCGCCAAAAGTGTGATTCCAGGGCAGCCAGTCGATAATGACGGGCGGCTCGTCCTTGAGGAAGGCGAGCGTCTCGCGCAGCATCACTTGGTTGGCGCAGATCATGCGCTGGGTGTTGATGACCGCCTTCGGGTTGCCGGTCGAGCCCGAGGTCAGCAGGAATTTCGCGACGGTATCGGGGCCGATCTTGCCGTGGAGCTCGTGCAGATCGCCGCGGATCGGCGTCGCCATGAGGTCGGCGAGCAAGGTGACGTCGCGGCCCGGCACGCGGCCGTAGGACGCGGCGATCTCGGTGCCGAGCGAGACGTTGGCGGCGAGCGCGTCGGCGAACTTGTCGGCGTCCTCGGCGAAGACGAGGCCGGGCGTCAGCAGCTTCATCAAATAGGAGAGCTTGCCGTAATCCTTCGATACCAGCGAATAGGCCGGCGACACCGGGCAGAACGGAATGCCGGCATAGAACGCGCCGAACGCCAGCAATGCGTGGTCGATCGAATTGCCGGAGAGGATGACGACCGGCCGCTCCGCCGACAGCCCGCGCGCAATCAGCCCTGAGGCGATGTGCCGGCTCGCGGCGAGCAGCTCCGCATAGCTGATCTTGCGCCAACCGCGGCCGCCTTCGCGCTCGGCCATGAAGACGCGATCGGGCGTCGCGCTCGCCCAGTGATGCAGGCGGTCGGTGATGCGGGCCGGATAGTCTCCGAGCGGCTGTTTGGGCCGCAGGTAAATCGTGCCGTCGTCGCGCCGCTCGATATTCACGACGGGATCGCCGAACGAAATGGGCCGCAGCGGGGAAGTGCTCGCGCCGCGCTCCATGCTGGAAGAGGACGACGGCTGCGCGCTCATGATTTCGGCTTTACCTTTGCGGTCTTGTGCTCGAGGAACTCGCGGATCCTGCGTTTTGCTTCCTTGTCGCTCTGCGCCACCGTCGCCATCAGCGATTCCATCAACAGGCCGGTCTGCGGATTGGCCTCCGCGATCATCGGCAGTGCCTGGAGCACGGCGAAATTCGTCAGCGGCGCGTTGGAGGCGACCTTGGTCGCAAGCTCCATCGCCTTGCCGAGTCCGTTGCCGGCTTCCGTGACATATTGCGCAAAGCCGTAGGAGGTGCCTTCAGTCGCGGAATAGACGCGGCCGGTCAGCATCATGTCCATCATCCTGGCGACACCGATCAGCCGCGGCAGGCGCACCGAACCGCCGCCACCGACGAAGATGCCGCGCTGCCCCTCCGGCAGCGCGAAATAGGTCGAGGGTTCGGCGACACGGATATGCGCCGCACAGGCGAGCTCCAGCCCGCCGCCGATCACGGCGCCCCTGAGCGCCGCGATCACGGGCACCCGGCTGTACTGGATGCGATCGAACACCCGGTGCCACATCTGGGAATGGAGAAGGCCGCCGGTGGCATCATGGTCGGTCAGTTCGGAGAGGTCGAGACCGCTGGAAAAATGGTCGCCGATGCCGTGGATGACGACCGCGCCGATATCCTCGGGCAGGGACGCAAAACACTCGCCGATTTCCAGGATGATGCCGTCGTTGAGCGCATTGCGCTTGGCCGGCCGATTCAGACCGACGGTCAAAACCCGGTCCGCCCGCTCGATCCTCAAAAGCCCGGAGGCGCCCGCGTCAGCGGTCTCGGCGTTTCCCTGTGTCATTTGCGTCCTTGTCAGAATAGTTATGTTGTATAACGAATTCAGGGGGAGTCAAGGAGGGAAGGGCAGTTTCAAGGTCGGTAGAGCCTTGCTCCAAGATACTATGTCGTCCCGGCGAAGGCCGGGACCCAAAATCCACCGGGAGAAGTTTGGCGACGACAGTCGTTAAGTGCTCAGACCATCCGCAATCGATGGATTTCCGCGGTATGGGTCCCGGCCTTCGCCGGGACGACGAGCGGAGTATGTGGAGCCGACTTGACCCTAAGGCCTGTGTTCTCACATCACCTGATGCACGTCGATCACGACGCGATCCGCATGCCGCGCTGCTGAACCCACAAAAATGTGCTCCATCAGCCAGCGGTACTTCTCATGCCCGGTCTCGAACTTCGGCACGGTGCGGAAATAGATCAGTTTGGGATCCACCGGCTCGCCGCGCTTGAGCTTTTGCAACAGCTCGACCGGGCCGAAGCGCATGCCCTTGTTCTCGACATAGACGATGGCGCCGTCGTCGGTTTCGAAGGCGTACTTCGCTTCGAGATCAATCAGCTCGTTCGGGCGGATGGTCTGGAAGTCCGCGCCGAACGGCAGCACCTTGCCGGTGATCGCGCCCGAGACCTCGCCGCCGATGATCGGGATGATGCGGCGGATGCCGATGCCGGTCTCGCCGGCCGTGACGACGTTGCCGATGCGTGCGGTGACGGTAAAGACGTATTTGGTTTCCAGCGCTGGCGTAGTCATCGCTTCACCTCTCAATGCGCCATCATCCGCGTCGGCAGCCAAGTCGCCAGCAACGGGAAGGCGATCAGGATCACCAGGCGCACGAGGTCTGTCGCCACGAACGGAATCACGCCCTTGAAAATTGTGGAGAAGGAGACGTCCTTCACCACGCTCTTGATGACAAAGACGTTCATGCCCACCGGCGGATGGATCAGGCCGAGCTCGACCGTCATGACGATGATGACGCCGAACCAGATCGGGTCGAAACCGAGATGCATGATCACGGGGAAGATGATCGGCACGGTGAGGATGATCATCGCCATGGCGTCCATCAGGCAGCCGAGCACGAGATACATCACCATGATCAGCGCCAGCACGCCGTAGGGGCCCAGGCCGAGGCCGGTGAGGAATTCCGTCACTTTCTGCGGGGTCTGCGTCACCGTGAGGAAATAGCCGAAGATCAGAGCGCCGATCAGCACGGTGAACACGGCGGCCGCCGTGCGCGTTGCCTGGAGCAGCGAGGCCAGAATCTTCTCGCGGTCGAGGCGGCCGGTCGCCACGCCGATGATGAAGGCGCCGGCAGCGCCGACGCCGCCGGCTTCCGTCGGGGTGAAGCGCGGCAGATAGGGCAGGCCGTAAAGGCCGCCGATCACGAACACGAACAGCAGCACCGGCGCCCAGATGTCCTTCAGGCCGGCGAAGCGCTCGCGCCACGGCGTCACCTTGCCCTTGGGCAGGAAGTCGGGCCGGAAATAGCCGATCAGGAAGATCGTGATCATGTACATGGTCATCGCCAGGATGCCCGGGATGATGCCGGCGATGAACAGCTTGCCGATGTCCTGCTCGGTGATGATGCCGTAGACGGCGAGCACCGTGGAAGGCGGCAGCATCGCGCCCAGCGTGCCGCCGGCCGCGATCACGCCGGTGGCAAACGATTGCGGATAGCCGAAGCGGCGCATCTCGGGATAAGCGACCGCGGAGAAGGTCGCTGCGGTGGCGACCGAAGAGCCGCAGATCGCGGCAAAGCCGCCGCAGGCACCGACGGTGGCGATGCCGAGTCCGCCGCGCAAATGGCCCACAAAGCCGTTGGCGGCGCGGAACAGCTCGCGGCTCATGCCGGAATTGCTGACGAAGGAGCCCATCAGCAAAAACATCGGAATGACGCCGAAGGTGTAGTCGGTCACCGTGCGCATCGAGGTCTGGCCGACCAGCTTCAGCGCCGGCGTGGCGCCGACGAGATAGGAGAAGCCGGAGACGCCGACGAGGCCCATGGCCATGCCGACGGGCACGCGCAGCAGCATCAGGGCGAACAGGGAAACAAAGCCGATAACGGCGACGGCATCGGTGCTCATGATTACTCCGTCGCCTTCAGCTTGGGGTCGTGCATCTCTTCGGGATGGAAGATCAACCGGTAGGTGCGGATCGCGATCAGCAGCACGGCGGAGACGTCGCCGATCCATGCGATCGCGAAGAAAGGCCAGGTCGGCATGTGCATGTCGAAGGTCTGGACGTTGTCGTTGTAAGTGCCGCGGACCTTGTCGAACAGCGTCCAGGTCTGGACGGTCACGACGAACAGCAGCACCAGAGTCGCGAACACGTCGATCCAGCGCTGGTAGCGCGGCCCGACATTGCCCCAGACCAGGTCGACCGTGATGTGGGTGCCACGATAGGAGGTTGCGGCGATACCCCAGAAGATAAGGATGCCGAGCAGCATGCGGCCGATGTCGAAGCTATCCGGAATCGCATAGTTCAGCGTGTTGCGCAGCAGCACCGACAGGAAGATGTCGAGCGCGACGATGCCGACGAAAGCCGCGGCAATCCATTCGATCGAATCGATAATGCGATCCATCCAGGCGCGCTTCATGGGAGCTTCCTAAGAGATGCCATCCTCGGGCGGGAGAGGGAGAGTACGCGCAATGCGTTCCTCGCGTCTCGACCCGCTTGCAGAACAACGGCGGCGAGATGCATCCCGCCGCCGCATGTGTTTCGACGAAGAGCTACTCCGCCAGCGCGTTGTACTTCTTCAGCGAGGCCTTCAGCTCGCTAAGCGCCGCGTCCGGATCCGCGCCGGTCTTCTTCGCGCCGTCACTCCAGGTCTTCACCAGCGGCTCGGCGGCCTTCTTCCAGGCGGCGGTCTGCTCAGGCGTCAGCTTGTAGACCTCGTGGCTGGTCTCCGCCTTGACCTTGTCGATGCCGGCATCCTCGAACTTGCCCCAGTGCTCGCCGACGACGCCTGCCATCTCGACCGTGCAATTCTTGTCGATCGCGGCCTTCTGCTTGTCGGACATCGCATTGTACTTGTCCTTGTTCATCACGAACACGAACGTCGTGGTGTAGAGCGGCGCCTCCATGTCGTACTTGGTCACCTTGTCGATGCCGAACAGCACCAGCGATCCCCAGGGGAAGGTGACGCCGTCGGCGACGCCGCGCTCGATGATGTCGCGCACTTCGGGCGCGGAGGACTGCACATTGGTGCCGCCGAGCGAGGTGACGAAATTCGCCATGGTGGCGTGAGCGGGGCGGATCTTCAGGCCCTTCACGTCCTCCGGCATCACGATCTTCTTGGTCTTGGAATGGAAGGAGGAGGGCGAGTGGACGAAGGCGAGGCAGTATTTGACGTCCTTCATCTCCTTCTCGGCGTATTTGCGATACCAGGCGTCCAGCCCCATCGAGCCGCCCTTGGCATCCGAGATCAGGAACGGCAGCTCGCCGGCGCCGATGATCGGGAAGCGGCCGGGCTGGTAGCCGGGATTGACATAGGTGACGTCGGCGATGCCGTCGCGCGCCATGTCGTAATGATCGAACGCCTTGCCCATCTGCTGGGCCGGAAACACCTTGCCCTTGATGGTGCCGCCGGAATCCTTCTCGACCGCGGCGGCCCAGTCCTCGAGCGATTTCTGCAGCGGATGCGAGGCCGGCACCCAGTGGGAGATCTTCAAATCGAAGGTCTTGTCCTGCGCGAACGCAGGGCTCACGCTTGCTGCCAGCAGCAACGCCAGACAGGCTTTCCTCATCACGCGTCTCTCCCTCTTTTGACGGCGGGCTTCGATGGCCCGGTCTCGTTAATTAACATGTTATCTAATTGGCCGGCGCGTTCAAGCCGGAACTGGCGCGACGTGCCGCCGCGCACTCCCTTTTGCCCAACCGTTATATGATATAATTATCGTGCGCGGACGGCTGCGACAAGCGAGCCGCGACGAAAGCCTACAGGATCGGGAGGAGCAAGTATTGCGGACAAAAGTCGCAATCATCGGGGCAGGGCCGGCTGGATTGTTGCTTGGGCAACTGCTGCACCGTTACGGCATCGACAATGTCATTCTGGAGCGGCAGAGCCCCGATTATGTGCTCGGCCGCATCCGTGCCGGGCTGCTGGAGGAGGGAACCGTTGCGCTGCTCGACCAAATCGGCGCCGGCGCGCGGGCGCATGCCGAAGGGCTGGTGCATGAAGGGATCGAGCTCGCCTTCTCGGGGCGCCGGCACCGCATCGACATGAAGGCTGCGACCGGCAAGACGGTCATGATCTACGGCCAGACCGAGGTCACGCTGGATCTGATGAATGCGCGCAACGCCGCCGGCCTCACCTCGGTCTACGAGGCCAGGGACGTGCAGCCGCATGATTTCGACGGCAGTCACCCGCGCGTAACCTACGTGAAGGATGGCGTCACCCACACCATCGATTGCGATTTCATCGCCGGCTGCGACGGCTTTCACGGCATCAGCCGCGCCAGCGTTCCGGCTTCGGCGATCGAGGAGTTCGAGCGCATCTACCCGTTCGGCTGGCTCGGCATCCTCTCGGATACGCCGCCGGTCAGCCATGAGCTGATCTATTCCAACCACGCCCGCGGCTTTGCGCTCTGCACCATGCGTTCGACCAAACGCAGCCGGTACTATGTGCAGTGCGCGCTGGACGACCATGTCGACCAATGGCCGGACGACCGTTTCTGGGACGAGCTCAGGCGCCGGCTCGACCAGGACGCCGCCGACAGCCTGATCACGGGCCCCTCGATCGAGAAGAGCATTGCGCCCTTGCGCAGCTTCGTCGCCGAGCCGATGCGCTTCGGCAAAATGTTCCTGTGCGGCGACGCCGCCCATATCGTGCCGCCGACCGGCGCCAAGGGGCTGAACCTGGCGGCCAGCGACGCGCATTATCTGTCGAGCGCATTCCGCGAGTTCTACGACGAAAAATCCAGCGCCGGCATCGACGCCTATTCGGCGAAGGCATTGGCGCGGGTCTGGAAAGCCGTGCGCTTCTCCTGGTGGATGACCTCGATGCTGCACAAATTCCCCGACACCGGCACGATCGGCGCGCGCATCCAGCTCGCCGAACTCGACTACGTCACGCAGTCGCAGGCAGCGATGACATCGCTGTCGGAGAACTATGTGGGGCTGCCGTTTTAGGGCGCGGCCCGTACCGCATACCCCCGTCATTGCGAGCGTAGCGAAGCAATCCAGAATCCCTCCGCAGTGGGAGACTGGATTGCTTCGTCGCTACGCTCCTCGCAATGACAGGGGGGAGACCATTTCAAACACCCGCGCAAATTCCGTTTAAAACTTTGTAGGTGATGCAACCGTCACGTCCCTCGCGTTCAATGGCGGCAGCCACCAACGCGAGACAGACATGACCAGCACCGACATTCCCGCCGGCTTCGAGCCGCATTTTCGCAAGGCCCCACTCACCGACCCCTGGGAGCCGCTTTACTCCAGGAAGACCGACAACGGCGTCACCGTGGGATTGCGGCTGGCAAAGCCGCACACCAATGCACGCGGGCTGATCCATGGCGGCCTGATCGCCGCGTTGGCCGATGCCGCCATGGGTTACAGCTGCGCGCAGGCGACGGGCTGGGCGACCTCGTTGGTCACGATCTCGCTGTCGGTCGACTATGTCGGCGCCGGCGAGATCGGCCAATGGCTCGCGGTCGAGGGTGAGGCGATCAAGACCGGCAGCACGATCTGTTTCGCGCAGTGCCTCGCGAAGGCCGACGACGCCGTGATCGCGCGCGCCAGCGGCACCTTTCGCGTCGTGCCGAAGAAAGGATAGTTGTCATTCCGGGGCTCGCGAAGCGAGAACCCGGAATCTCGAGATTCCGGGTTCGGTCCTGCGGACCGCCCCGGAATGACAGTTGTCACCCAAACCTCCACTCCGCGGTCTCCACCACGAGATCGACGAAGGCGCGCACCTTGGCGGAGAGCAGGCGCGAGGTCGGGTAGACGATGTGAATCGGCAGCGCCGGCTGCTCGTATTTCGCCAACACGATTCTGAGCCGCCCGCGCCGCAAGACCTCGGCGGCCTGATAGGCCAGCACCCGGGTCACGCCGCCGCCGGCCTCGGCATATTGCAGGGCGGCGTCGGCGCTGTTGCTGGCGAAGCGTGGATTCGGCGCCACCTCGATGTCGCGGCCGTCCTGCACGAAGCGCCAGCTGGCGGATGGACCGAAAGCGATGGTCTGGTGCGCGAGCAGTGCCTCCGGCGTCTTCGGCTCGCCATGGCGCTTCAGATAGCCTGGCGTCGCCACCACGATCCGCCGCATCTCGCCGACCTGGCGCGCGACGAGGGAGGAGTCGGCGAGATGGCCGATCCGCACCGCGACATCGACGGCGTCTTCCACCAGATTGACGAGGTTGTCCGACAGCCGCAATTCGCAGGCGACCTCGGGATAGCGCTTGAGGTAGGCGATCATGACAGGTCCGACATGGAGCCGGCCGAAGCCGACCGGGGCCGACACCACCAGCCGCCCGCTCGGCCGGTTGCGCTCCTCCCGTGCCGAGCCGTCGGCCTCCTCGACATCGGCCAGGATCCGACGCGCGCGCTCCAGATAGCGCGTGCCGACGTCGGTCAGGGTCACTTGTCGGGTGGTCCGCTGCAACAGCCGCGCGCCGAGATGCTCCTCCAGCGCTGCGATCAGCCGCGTCACCGCGGAGGGCGACAGCCGCAGCTTTCGTGCCGCCGGCGCGAAGCCGCGCAGGTCGGCGACGGTGACGAAAACATGCATGGCTTCAAGGCGGTCCATGGCATTATTGCATATGCCGCAATGATGAAGTGTCAAGCGGCCTGATTGTTTTAGTCGCCGGGAGGTCCATTTTAGATCGCGAAGACGCAGGGATGCGCTGGGATTTCAGGAGATGGTCCGATGACGGCAACTCACACCTATGCCAGCGACGTGGCATTCACGCCGGCGGTGAAGTCGATCCAGACCCGAAAAGGATCACGCGAAGGCTATGCCCATGCCGAGCAGCGCGGCTGGCGCACCGAGGTCGATGAAAACCTCGCGGCGTTCCTGGCCGACGCCAACAGCTTTTATCTTGCCACCGCCTCGGCCAATGGCCAGCCCTACATCCAGCATCGCGGCGGCCCGAAGGGCTTTTTGAAGGTGCTGGACAAGCAGACGCTGGCTTTCACGGACTACGCCGGCAATCGGCAATACATCACCCAGGGAAACCTGTCCGAAAATCCCAAGGCCTACATCTTCGTGATGGACTACGCCCATCGCCGCCGGGTGAAGATCTGGGGCGAGGCGCGCGTGGTCGAGGACGACGAGGCGCTGACGGCATCGCTGATGCCGAAAGGCTATCGTGCCCGGCCGGAGCAGGTGATCCTGTTCAAGATCGAAGCGTGGGACACGAACTGCCCGCAGCACATCCCGCAGAAGTTCGACGCGACGGATGTGGCAGCGGCGCTGGCGGCAAGGGATGCGAGGATTGCGGAGCTGGAGGCGGAGGTGGCGGCGATGAAGGGGGAGAAGGCCGCGAGTTGAGCTTATCTGCCAACGAAGGCTAGAGCGGCTTGCGCGGTGTACCCTCTTCTCTTGCGGGAGAGGGTGGCTCGTCGCGGAGCGACGAGACGGGTGAGGGGGGTCCTTCCGCAGGTGATGGCCCCACGTCGTCATTCGCGGAGAGAACCCCTCATCCGGCGCTTCGCGCCACCTTCTCCCGCAAGGGGAGAAGGGAAGAGGCGGTCGCTGCGAACCTACAACACACTCGCGCCTTCGTGCTGGAAGCCGAGATAGCTGGCGGCGACGCGCTCGTTCGCCGCGATGTCGCTGGCTTTGCCGCTGAGCACGAACTCGCCGAGCTCCATGACATAGGCCTGATCTGCGATTTTGAGCGCGGCCTGGGCGTTCTGTTCGACCAGCAGCACGGAGACGCCGGCAGCGCGCAGTTCGGTGACGATGCGGAAAATGTCGGCGACGATGATCGGGGCGAGGCCGAGGCTCGGCTCGTCCAGCATCAGGAGCTTTGGCTCACCCATCAGTGCGCGGCCCATCGCGAGCATCTGCTGCTCGCCGCCGGAGAGCGTGCCGGCGAGCTGCTTGCGCCGCTCCTTGAGCCGTGGAAACAGCGTGTAGACCCGCTCCATCGAGGCTTTCGCCTTGCTTCTCTCGATGCGGAAGGCCCCCAGCTCGAGATTGTCCTCGACATTCATGGTCACGAACAATTCGCGATGCTCGGGAACGAGGCCAAGCCCCATGGCGACGCGGTCCTCGATGTCGAGCCGCGACAGATCCTGACCTGCGAATGAAACGCGCCCCTTAAGCGGCAAGATGCCAATGATGGCGGAGAGCAGCGTGGTCTTGCCGGCGCCGTTGGCGCCGACGATGGTGACGATCTGGTTTTGGCCGACTTCGAGCGAGACTGAGCGCACGGCCTCGACCTTGCCATAGGCGACATGGGCGTCGGCGACGGACAACAGTGCGCTCATGCCGCCACTCCGAGATAGGCCTTGATCACTTCGGGATTGGTCTTGATCGTGGCCGGCGTTCCTTCCGCGATCTTGGTGCCGAAATCGAGCACCACGATGCGGTCGGCGAGGTTCATGACGAAGCCCATGTCGTGCTCGACCAGCAGGACGCTCATGCCGCCGTCGCGCAGCTCCCGCAGCAGCGTCGCGAGCTGCTGCTTTTCCATGTGGCGCAGGCCGGCCGCCGGCTCGTCGAGCAGCAGCAGCATCGGATCGACGCACAACGCACGGGCGATCTCGACGATCCGTTGCTGTCCCAGCGACAGCGAGCCTGCGAGCTGATGCATCTGCTCGCCAAGTCCGACCCGCTCGATCTGGCGGGCGGCTTCGGCGAGCAGCTTTGCCTCGTCGGCGCGGTCGAGCCGCAGCATCGAGGAGATCGGCCCCGAATGGCCGCGCAGATGGGCGCCGATCGCGACGTTCTCCAGCACGGTCATATCAGGCACCAGCTTGACGTGCTGGAAGGTGCGGGAGATGCCGAGCTTGACGATCTCCTGCGGCGGCGCCCTGTCGACCTTGTTGCCGAGCACGGAGATCGAGCCCGAGCTGGCCGACAGTACGCCGGTGATCAGGTTGAAGGTGGTGCTCTTGCCGGCGCCGTTGGGGCCGATCAACGCGACGATCTCGCGGGCCTGAACGTCGAAGGAGACGTTGTTCACCGCGACCACGCCGCCGAATTGCTTCCGCGCCTTCTCGACCTGGAGCAGGACGCTGGATTGGCCGGGTGAGCGGGTGCGCTGCTCCAGTTTCAGCGAGGTGTCCGGCTTTTTGCCACTGGTACGCTGAGGCAGGAACGACATCAGCCAGGGCCAGACGCCGCCGGGTGCGAGCTGGAGCAGCGCCACCAGCATGATGCCGAACACGATGGTTTCGACCTGGCCGGAGCCGGGCAGGATCAGCGGCAGATAGCTCTGCAGCACTTCCTTCAGGACCACGACGAGCGCCGCGCCCAGGACGCCGCCCCAGACATACCCGGCGCCGCCGACCACGGCGATGAAGAGATATTCGATGCCGGCCTGCGCGCCGAACGGCGTCGGGTTCACCGCGCGTTGAAGATGGGCGTAGAGCCAGCCGGAGAGACCGGCGAGCACGGCGGCGTGGATGAACACCAGCATTTTCGCCCGCGGCGTGTGCACGCCGAACGCCTCGGCCGCGATATGGCCGCGCCGGAGCGCGCGGATGGCGCGGCCGGTGCGGGAGTCCAGCAGGTTCATCGTGAGCAGCGCCGAGAGGATCACGGCAACCCAGATCGCGTAGTAGATCGAGCCGGGCGAGAGCATCTTGAACGAGCCGATCGACAGCGGCGGGATCGCCGAGATGCCGTCGTTTCTTCCCAAAAATTCCAGCTTGCTGAAGAGATAGAACAAGCCGAGTCCCCAGGCGAGCGTGCCGAGCGGCAGATAGTGGCCGGAGAGACGGACGGTGACGAGGCCGAGCAGCACCGCCAACAATCCGCTGACCACCAGCGACAGCGGCAGCGTCAGCCAGGGCGACATGCCGTAGGTCGTCGACAGCACCGCGGTGGTGTAGGCGCCGAAGCCGACGAAGGCCGCCTGTCCAAACGAGGTCAGGCCGCCGACGCCGGTCAGCAGCACGAGGCCCATCGCGACGAGGGCCGCGAGGCCGATATTGTCGAGCAGAACGATCCAGAACGGGGGCATGCCCGGAACAAACGGGATCGCCGCCATGATCAGCGCGAAGATGAGGATGGGGAGCCGGCTCTGCATCTTGGCGTCAGTCCTTTTCTTCCTCGACCGCAGGCGCCGCGAGCGAGCGCAGCAGCAGCACGGGAATCAAGAGCATGAAAACGATCACCTCCTTGTAGTTGGAGGCATAGAAGGACGAGAACGCCTCGACGATGCCGACGACCAGCGCCGCGACGGCGGTGAGGGGGTAGCTGACAAGTCCGCCGATGATGGCGGCGACAAAGCCCTTCAGGCCGATCAGGAAGCCCGAGTCGTAATACAGCGTCGTGATCGGCACGATCATGATGCCCGACAGTGCACCGATGACGGACGCCAGCAGGAAGGCGATCTGTCCGGACAGCGTCGTGCGGATCCCGACGAGCCGGGCACCCAGCCGGTTCACGGCGGTCGCGCGTAGCGCCTTGCCGTAGAGCGTGAGCCCGAAGAACAGCCACAGCCCGACGATGAAGGCGATGGTAATGCCATAGACCGTGATGCTCTGGCCGGTGAAGCGCAGCGCGCCGGCGGTGAAAGATCCCGACAGCACGGCAGGTCCGCGCTGGCCTTCGGCGCCGAAGAACAAAAGGCCCAAACCCTGAAGCGCGAGGTGGACGCCCACCGAGGCGATCAGCAACACCAACACCGAGGTGTGCGCCAGCGGTTGGAATGCGATGCGGTAGAGAAACAGGCCGATCATCGCCAGGATCACCAGCGACAGCGCGATGCAGACCGCAACCGGCGGCTTCTGAGCGGCAAAGTAGACGGTCAGCGCCAGCACGATGGCCGGCAGCACGATATTGGTGACGGTGCTGCGCAGGATCAGGCGCCCGTGCAGCGCCTTGCGCGCCGCGAACAGGTCGAAGGCGAAGGCGCCGATGCCCAGGGCGAGCGCGAGTTTTGCCGTGCCCGGCATCTGGCCCGCGGCCAGCGAGGCATAGGTCAGCGCGCCATAGGTGACGAATTCGCCTTGGGGAATGAGGATGACGCGGGTGACGGCGAACACCAGCACCAGCGCCAGGCCGAGCAGCGCATAGATCGCGCCATTGGTGATGCCGTCCTGCAGCAGGAACAGCATGATGGTGGTATTCAAGACCGGACGCCCCCCTCAAAGATTCAGGACCGGTCCCCTGATTGTGGTGGACGGTCCGCTCACAGCCATTGAACAGCGCTGACGATATTTGATATGGTCCATAACAATTATCAAATATAACATCAAGGGTGGCGAACGATCCTCCCGAACTTAACGGGATTGCGAGCATGAGGCGATGACCGTTTCCAAAACCGCTGAAAAATCCGCCGACACAGCCAAGGGCCGCAAGGACGCGGCCGAAGGGCCCGGCGAAGCCCTCCAGCTCGGCGAGCTCTCGGAGCAGCTCGGCTATGTCCTGAAGCGGGCACAGCTCAAGGTGTTCGAGAATTTCCTGCGCTGCATGGCCTCGCTCCAGCTCACGCCGGCGCAGTTCTCCGTGCTGCTGCTGGTCGAGAAAAACCCGGGCCGTAACCAGACCGAGATCGCCTCCACCCTAGGCATCCTGCGTCCGAACTTCGTGGCCATGCTCGACAATCTCGAGAGCCGCGATCTTTGCGCGCGGATCCGCTCCACCAACGACCGCCGCTCGCACATCCTGGTGCTGACCGATAAGGGCAAGGCCGTGCTGGCCCGTGCCAAGAAGCTCGTCGCCACCAAGCACGAGGCCCGGCTGAACGAGCTGCTCGGGCCGTCCAACCGCGAAGCCCTGCTCGGAATGCTTTCGAAGATCGCCAACGAGTTTTGAGGGATTCGTTGCGCCGGCGACGGAGCATCGAACCCGCGGGCGGGCTGGCGGCGGTTAGGCTGCAGCGAACCGGTCGGGCATGGCAGGTGCGTCCGCGGACAGGAAGCGGCGCTCGATTTCCACGGCGGGCAAGGGAGGGCTGAACAGATAGCCCTGCATTTCGGTGCAGCCCTCCGCTGCGATCCGGTCCCTTTGCTCCTCGGTCTCCACGCCCTCCGCCGTCGTCGTCATGCCCATTCCGCGCGCCAGCGCCGCCACCGCTCGCACGATGCTGAGGGATGCCGCATTGTTTTCCACGCCGCTGACGAAAGACCGATCGATCTTGATCTTGTCGAAGGGAAAGCATTGCAGATAGGTCAGTGACGAATAGCCGGTGCCGAAATCGTCCATGGCGACCTTGATGCCCAGTGCGCGGAGCTGGTGCAGCGTCGTCAGCGTCCCATGCCTGTCCTGCAGCAGAACGCTTTCCGTGATCTCGATCTCCAGCCGCCGCGGATCGAGGGCGGAGGCCGCCAGCGCGCCGACGATCACCTCCGTCAGGCCCGGCTGACGGAATTGCACCGCCGAGATATTGACGGCGACGTGCAGATGGTCCGGCCACCGGCTTGCAGTGGCACAGGCCTGCCGGATCACCCATTCGCCGATCGGCACGATCAGGCCGATCTCTTCCGCAAGCGGGATAAAGCTGTTCGGCGCGACCAGTCCGCGCCGTGGATGTCGCCAACGGATCAAGGCTTCGAAGCCGCTGATCTCGCCGCCGTCGGTCTTCACGACCGGCTGGTAGTGCAGCTCGAACTCGCCGGCGGCAAGGCCGTTGCGCAGGTCCTGCTCCAGCGCGCGACGGCTTTGCGCCTCTTCGCCCATGGCCGGTTCGAAGAAGCAGTGCATGCCGCGGCCGCCGCTTTTTGCGCGATACAGGGCCAGATCGGCATTGTGCAGGAGTTGTTCGGGCGTCGAGCCGTCGCCGGGCGCAATGGCGATCCCGATGCTCGCGCCCGCAATGGTCTGGTGTCCGTCGAGCCCGAACGGAGCACTCAGCGTGCTGACAACATCACGCGCCAGCGCGTCCGCTTCGCTCGAATTGGAAATCGGGGTCTGGAGGATCACGAATTCATCGCCACCCATGCGCGCGATCGTATCGCTGTCGCGCGCGAGCTGCTTGAGGCGGCGGCTGGCATCCTGCAGCAGGATGTCGCCGGCCTGATGGCCCAGGGTGTCGTTGACGGCCTTGAACTTGTCGAGATCGATGTGGTGGATCGCGAACATCCCACCCTGTTCGAGCGCCTGCTTGAGGCGCTGACCGAGCAGGGCGCGATTGGCGAGGTCCGTCAGCGCGTCGTGGTGCGCCATATGCGCGATCTTCAATTCCGCCTTGCACTGCTCGGTGATGTCTTCGTGGGTCGCGACCCATCCGAGATCGGGCATCGGTCGATGCCTGATCTTGAAGGTTCGCCCGTTCCGCATCTCGACGACGCTGTCCATGGCCTCGGCTGATGTGGCAACATCGGTCCGCCATCTAGCATATTCCTCCCGCGTCATGGCCGGCACGCTGCCGGCTTCGAAGCGCATGTCGAGGATCTCCTGGAGCGGCGTGCCCGGACGAACGCGGTCGGGCGGCAGGCCGTACATTTCGATATAGTGCGTGTTGCAGACCAGCAGCCGATGGTCGGCGCTGAAGAAGCAAAGTCCCTGCGACATGTTGTTGATCGCAATGTCGAACTGAAAATTGCGTTCCTGTAGCCGCGCACTGAGCTCTTCGCGCTCTGTAATGTCCTCGTGCGTCGCCATGCCGCCGCCGTCGGGCAGGGGATGGATGGTGTAGGCGATGATTCGTCCGTCGGCGAACTGCTGGACCGTCTGCTCGCTGACGACCGAACGCTCGGTGCGGGCGCGGACATAGGCGCCGGCTTCTCCGCGGATGTTCAGGCCCAGTTTGAGCCGATGCTGGATCAGGTCCTTGATCGGTGTGCCCGGGTGCACCTGCTCGGGCGAGAGCGCGTACATCTCGCGGTAGCGCGGATTGCAGAAAATGACCCTGCGGTCGCTGCCAAAGAGAATGATCCCGAGCCACAGATTATTGGCGGCGCACTTGAGCAGCTCGCCGAGCACGAGCGGATCAATGCTTGCGACCTCCTGATCACTCTGCGCCATGCGCGTTGCCCCCGGGACGACGCGATTAGAGCAGGCGGTGGTGAATGAGCCCAATGATTCGCCCAATTTCAGGGCGCATTCCTGAAACTGCAGCGAACGCGAGGTTAAAAGCGGCGATGGCGGCTCCTGGAAAAGAGGCGCCGACGAGAACTCAGAGATCGTTAACCATGCCGTCCCGCCGAACGGCGCGCTGAGCCGGCCGGACGACGATGCCGCGGTGTCAGTCGACCAGGATTACCCGGATGTCGTTCACGTTGGTCAGCGTGGGACCCGGCAGCAACAGGTCGCCCGTCGCCTCGAAGAATGTGGTCGCGTCGTTGTTGTCGAGATAGGCCTGCGGCTGCAGTCCCTGCGCCGTCATCTTCGCGAACGTCGCCGCGTCGATCAGCGCGCCGGCGGGGTCGGTGGGATTTCCGGCGCCGCCATCGGCGCCGTCGGTGTCGCCGGCGAGCGCGGAGATGTCAGGCGTGTCCTTCAAGAGGCCCGCGAGCGCCAGCGCGTATTCCTGGTTCGGGCCGCCGCGGCCATTGCCGCGCACGGTGACCGTGAGCTCGCCGCCGGAGAGGATCGCGACGCGCTTGCCCTGCGCGCGGGCCTGAAGCGCCAGCCTGGCGTGATCGGCGGCAACGTCGCGGGCCTCGCCTTCGAGGTCGGCGCCGAGATCGATTGTCTCGTAACCGGCTTCATGCGCGAGTTTCACCGCAGCGTCGAGCGATTGCTTCGGACGCGCGATCAATTCGAAATGCGCGCGAGCGAACGCTGCGTCACCGGGCTTGCAGCTCTCGTTGGCGGGGTCGTCCAGCGCGCGGCGCACGGCATCGTCGATGTCGAGCTTGTATTTGGCGACGATGGCGCGCGCATCATTGAGCGTGGTCGGATCGGGCACGGTCGGACCGGAGGCGATCGCGGAGGGGTCGTCATGCGGCACGTCGGAGATCGCAAGCGTCACGATCTCGGCAGCATTTCTGCCTGCGCGCGCCAGCCGGCCGCCCTTGATCCGCGACAGGTGCTTGCGCACGACATTCATCTCGCCGATCGGCGCGCCGGAGCGGAGCAGCGCCTTGTTGACCGCCTGCTTCTGCGCGAAGCTGATGCCGTCGACGGGCGCGATCCAGTTCGCCGAGCCGCCGCCGGTGAGCAGCACCAGGAGCAAATCGTCCGGCCCGGCCTCGGCGGCGAGCGCGAGCGTGTCGGCTGCGCCCTTCAGGCCGGCTTCGTCAGGCACGGGATGACCGGCCTCGACCACGCGGATGCGGCGGGTCGGTAGGCCGTAGCCGTGACGCGTGGTGGCGATGCCGACGAGGCGTTCCGGTGCGAGCCCGAGCGTGTCGAGGTAATGCCGCTCGGCGGCGGCGGCCATCGCGGCCGCGCCCTTGCCGGCGGCGAGGCAGATCACGCGTCCCCTTGGTGCGGGCCGCAGGTGCGGCGCCAGAATCGTGCTCGGATGAGCGGCGGCGACGGCGGCGTCGTAGAGCGCGCGGAGCAGGGGGCGTCGGTCGGTCATGACGAAAGGCCTTGAGCGGACAGAAAAGACTGGCGGCAAACGCGCCGCTCACCTGCCTACCGCATCATGCGCCAAAGCGTAAGCCGGCTTCGCCATCATTCGATTGTGCAATCGCGTGATCATAATGGGCACAGCAAAGCCCCCTGCGATCATCTCGCAGGGGGCTCTCGTCGTCGTATGGTCGAGCCGGCTAGCCGCCGACGTCGGCGCTGATCACGTCGCCGAACAGTTCCCACTTCTCGCCCTTGAACTTCTCGAGCTGGAGCTGGCTGATCGGCGCGAAATCGGTCGGCGAGGTGTTGATCTTCACGCCCGGCAGCAGCGCCTCGGTGCGGAAGTCCTTTAGACTCGCCGCCTGCTTCATGATGTTCGCGCGCGTGAGATCGTCGCCGCACTGCTTCAAGACCTGAACGAGCGTCTGAGCCACGGCATAGCCGACGATGGTGCCCTTATCGAGCTTGTCGCCCTCGGGGAAGTATTTGGTCATGAACGCCAAGAAGTCCTTCATGCCGGGATCGCTGGTCCAAGCGGGATCCGATACGTCCTTGAGATAATCGGCCGAGATGATGTCCTGGCCGTTCTCGAAGCCGGCGGGCTTCATCACGCTGCCGACGGAGGCCGAGACGTTGTTGAGGAAGTGCAGCGGCTTCCAGCCGATCTCCGCGTTCTTCTTGATCGCCTGCGCGGCGAATTTCGGCGTCGTGATGTTCATGAAGACGTCGGCGCCGGTCGACTTCAGCTTGACGATGTGGTTGTCGATGGTCGGCTCGGATGTCTCGTAGCTCTCCTCCATGACGATCATTGACGCGGCCTTGGCGCCGAGGCCGTCCTTCAGCCCCTTGAGATAGTCCTTGCCGTAATCGTCGTTCTGGTAGAGCACGGCGATCTTGGCGTCCGGTTTGTTCTTCAAGAGCCACTTCGCATAGATCTGCGTCTCGCTCTGGTAGTTGGGCTGCCAGCCCATGGTCCAGGGGAAGTTTTGCGGATCGTTCCACTTGGTGGCGCCGGTGGCGACGAAGAGCTGCGGCACCTTCTTCGAGTTCATGTATTTGTGGATCGCCGAGTTCGGCGGCGTGCCGAGCGAGTTGAAGATGAACAGCACCTCGTCGCTCTCGACCAGCTTGCGCGCCTGCTCCACCGTCTTCGGCGGCGAGTAGGCGTCGTCGTAGCTGATGTAGTTGATCTTGCGGCCGTTGATGCCGCCTTCGTCGTTGATCTTCTTGAAATAGGCGGCTTCGGTCCGCCCGATGATGCCGTAGGCGGAAGCCGGTCCGCTGTAGGGCATGATGTTGCCGATCTTGATCTCGGTATCGGTCGCGCCGGTATCGTATTTCTTCTGGGCCGATGCAGTGGAGGCCGAGGCCGCAATGAGAGCGAGCGCAAGTGACGCGGCCGCAAGTTTGCCGGTGACAGCGGGCATTCCTATCTCCCTATTTTCTTGGTGTGTGTGCGTCCCTTTTCTTGTGTTGCTTGTTTTTGGTGACGCAGCCGCAATTCAATACGATTTACCTGATGCCTACAACAGAAAGCCCCTGCGGCGGGGTCGCAGGAGCTGCTTCTTTAGTAGTCAGGGCGCCCGCGCGCTCGTGTGCGACTGCGAGAAGGTGCATCCGTCTGAGTTGATTAACCGATCAGGAGCGAGTTTGAGTTGCGCGCTTCAGTGGCCGAGCTCGCTCGAGATGATGTCCCCGAACAGCTCCCATTTCCGGCCCTTGAACCTCATCATCTGGAGCTGCTCGATCGGGGCGAAATTATCGGCTGCGGTGTTGATCTTGATGCCGGGCAACAGGGTGTCGGGCTCGAAATCCTTCAGGCTGGCGGCCTGCTTCATGACGTTGTCGCGGGTGAGGTCGTCGCCGCACATTTGCAGCACCTTCACCATGGTCTGCGCGGCGGCATAGCCGAACACTACGCCGGCATCGAGCTTGTTAGCCTTGGGATCGTATTTGGCGAGGAAGTTGTAGAACTTCTTCATGCCGTCGTCGGCATTCCATTGCGGGTCGGAGCCGTCCTTGGTGTAGCTCGCCGACAGGACGCCTTGCGAGACCTCGAGCCCGGCCGGCTCGAGCACGCCGCCGACCGAGGCCGAGACGTTGGAGATGATGTGGACCGGATGCCAGCCGATCTCGGCCGCCTTCTTGATCGCTTGCGCTGCAAATTTCGGTGTGGTGATGCTGACGAAGATGTCGGCGCCGGAGGCCTTTAATTTCACGACGTGCTCGTCGATCGCCGGCTCGGAAGTGTCGTAGGCGTCTTCCAGCACGATCATCGAGGCCTTGGGCCCAAGGCCGTCCTTCAGCCCTTTCAGATAGTCCTTGCCGAAATCGTCGTTCTGGTAGAGCACGCCGATCTTGCCATCCGGCTTCTCCTTCATGATGTACTTGGCGTAGATGCGCGCTTCGCTCGCGTAGCTCGGCTGCCAGCCCATGGTCCAGGGATATTGTTTCGGATCGTTCCACTTCGAAGCGCCGCTCGCCACGAACAATTGCGGCACCTTCTTATCGTTCATGTATTTGCGGATGGCGCCGTTCGTGGAGGTGCCGAGCGAGCCGAAGATCAGCAGCACCCCGTCGCTCTCGACCAGCTTGCGGGCCTGCTCCACCGTCTTCGGCGGCGAATAGCCGTCGTCGTAGGAGATGAACTTGATCTTGCGGCCGCCGATGCCGCCCTCGGCATTGATCTTGTTGAAATAGGCTTCCTCGGCCTTGCCGATCGCCGCATAGGCGGACGCCGGGCCGCTATAGGGCATGATGTTGCCGATCTTGATCTCGGTATCGGAAGCGCCGCTGTCGTATTTCTTCTGGGCCAGTGCCGGGCCGCTCATCGCAGTGCACAACGCGAATGCAGCCAGAACGGCCGCAACCTGAAATCGAACGGCAGTCATCTTTCTCCACCCGGAACGGATCGCCGCCGCATTGAACAAGATTGATGCGGGACGTCAACAAAAAGCCCCCGCGATTGCTCGCGGGGGCTTCTCGATGTGTCGGACTATAGCGTCAGAGTGTCACTCGGTGGCGATGTCGCCGCTGATGATCTCGCCGAAGAGTTCCCACTTCTCGCCCTTGAAGCGCTGCATCTGAAGCTGCGCGATCGGGGCGAAGTCGGTGGGGCCGGTGTTGATCTTGACGCCGGGCAGCAGCGTGTCCGGTGCGAAATCCTTCAACGAAGCCGCCTGCTTCATGATGTTGGCCCGGGTCAGATCGTCGCCGCACATCTCCAGGACCTTGGCCAGCGTCGACGCCGCGCCGTAGCCATAGACCATGCTGGTGTCGGACTTGTCGGCACCCGGCATGTACTTGTCGACGAACTCGTTCCACTTCTTCATGCCGGGGTCGTTGGCCCACTGCGGGTCCGTGGAGTCCTTGGCATAGGCCGCCGACAGCACGCCCTGCGCAGCCTCGAAGCCGGCCGGCTTCATCACGCTGCCGACCGAGATCGACACGTTGGTGAGGATCTGCAGCGGCTTCCAGCTCAGCTCGGCGGTCTTCTTGATGGTCTGGGCCGCGAATTTGGGCGTCGTGTAGATCAGCAGGACGTCGGGATTGGCGGCCTTGATCTTGACGATGTGACCATCGATCGACGGCTCCGACACCTCGTAGCTCTCTTCCATGACGATCATGGACGCGCCCTTGGCGCCCAGGCCGTCCTTGGTGCCCTTGAGGTAGTCTTTGCCGAAATCGTCGTTCTGATAGAGGATCGCGATCTTGGCGTCCGGCTTCTCCTTCAACAGCCACTTCGCGTAGATCTGCGCTTCGCTCTGGTAGGAGGGCTGCCAGCCCATGGTCCAGGGGAAATTCTTCGGGTCGTTCCACTTGGTGGCGCCGGTGGCGACGAACAGCTGCGGGATCTTCTTGGCGTTCAAATACTTCTGGATCGCGCTGTTCGAGGGCGTGCCGAGCGGGTTGAACACGACGATCACCTCGTCGCTCTCGGCCAGCTTGCGGACCTGCTCCACGGCCTTCGGCGGCGAATAGCCGTCATCATAGGTGACGAAGTTGATCTTGCGGCCGTTGATGCCGCCCTTGTCGTTGATCATCTTGAAATAGGCTTCTTCGGTCTTGCCGATGATGCCATAGGCCGACGCCGGACCGCTGTACGGCATGATGTTGCCGATCTTGATCTCGGTATCGGACGCGCCAGTGTCATATTTTTTCTGGGCGAATGCGGCGCCGGAGGTGAGAGTGATGACCGCCGTTGCCGTGACCAGCGCAGCGGTTCGCAGTGTTCTTTCAAAAAGCAATTCGGGTCTCCTTGGCTTAATTAACGGACTTTCAGTTCTTCCTGAGCCGGCCGACGAGTTGCTGGCCCATGATCGCGATCTGCCTGGCGCCATGCGGCACGAGGTAGATGACGGCGAACAGGAGTACGCCGAACACCGCGCCGGAGAGGCCCTTCGAGATGCCCTCCGCCATGTTCGGCACGAAGATGATGAAGGCTGCGCCGACGAACGAGCCTGGCAGCCAGCCGACGCCACCGACGACCATGCCGAGGAACAGCGAGATCGCCAGCGTGATCGTGTAGCTGTCGGGCGCGACGAACTGCACGGCGATGGCGCCAAGCGAGCCGGCAACGCCGGTGATGCCGGCGGACACGCCGAAGGCCAGCGTCTTGTACAGTGCGACGTTGACGCCCATCGAGGAGGCCGCGATCTCGTTGTCGCGGATCGCCATGAAGGCCCGGCCCGAACGGGAGCGCAGCAGGTTTACCGAGAAGATGTAGATCGCGAGCACGACGGCGAGCGAGAAGTAGTAGAGCCATGTGTCCTGCGACATCGGCAGCCCGAACGGTGCGTCGGGCTTGGTGACGACGAGGCCCTGCACGCCGCCCGTCCAGTGCTCGAGGAAATTCAGCTTCAGCAGCTGCGGCATCGCGGTGGCAAGGGCAAAGGTCGCGAGCGCGAGATAGACGCCCGACAGCCGCAGCGCCGGCTTGCCGAACAGGTAGCCGAATCCGAAGCAGACCACCGCGGAAATCGGAATTGTCAGCGCATAGTTGACGTTGAAGTACTCCATCAGCACCGCCGACGTATAAGCGCCTACGGCGTAGAAGGCGCTCTGGCCGAGCGAAAACTGGCCGGAGCCGCCCGTCAGGATGTTCAAGGCCAGCACCGCGAGCCCGTAGATCAAGAGCATCGTCATCTGGAAGATGATGAAGTTCTTGACGAATACCGGCACGATCAACAGCACCGCCAGCACCAACAGGGAGGTGCCCGTGCCCAGCGTCATCGCCCGCTTCGGAACCGCCTCGACGGCTTGATGACCTTCTGCAACGACTTCTTCTGCAGCGCTCATGATCAAACTCGCTTGACGATTTGCCGGCCGAACAGGCCAGCGGGTTTGACGACCAGGACGGAAATGATCAGCGCGAGCGCGATCGGAAGCTTCAGCTCGTTGCCGACGCCGGGAATGTAGGTGCCGGCGAGGTTTTCGAAGACACCGACCAGGAAGCCGCCCACCACGGCGCCGAACGGGCTGGTCAGTCCGCCGAGCACCGCGGCGGCAAAGCCGTAGATCAGCACGCCGCCCATCATGTTGGGCTCGAGGAACACGACCGGTGCGATCAGCATGCCGGCGATCGCACCGATCGCGGACGCCATGCCCCAGCCCAGCGCGATCATCCAGCTCGTGTTGATGCCGACCAGCCGGGCCGATTCAGGCACGGAAGCGGCCGCGCGCATGGCGAGTCCGATCTTGGTGTACTGGAAGAAGAAGTAGAGGCCGAGCAGCAGCAGCACCGTGACGCCGATCATGCCGGCCTGGTGGGTCGAGATCAGCTGGCTGCCGAGGAACGGTGAGGAGCCGAACGGGGTCGGATACTGCTTGATGGTGAAGTCCCAGATCAGGCCGGCCGAGGAGTTGATGATCGCGAACAGCGCGATGAAGCCGGCGACATTGGTCAGCACCGGCGCCTTGGCGAGCGGCTTGAACAGGATGCGCTCGATCGCGATGCCGCCGACGAAGGACAATGCCAGCGTGATCACGAAGGCGGCCCAATACGGGATGCCCCATTGCATCAGCTGCCAGGAGATGAAGGTCGAGAACATCGCCATCTCGCCCTGCGCGAAGTTGAGATGATCGATCGCCTGGTAGATCATGACCACGGCGAGCGCCATGCAGGCGTAGATCGCGCCCGTGGCGATGCCGGCCAGCACTTGGTTGGTGAACAGCTCCATCGTGCCGGCTCCTCAGTAACCCAGATAGGATTTGCGGATTTCTTCGTTGTTCGCGATGTCCTTGGCGTTGCCCGACATCACGATGCGTCCGGTCTCGATCACATAGGCCTGGTCGGCGAGCTCGAGCGCGAGCTGCGCGTTCTGCTCGACCACCAGGATCGACACCTTGTCCTCGCGATTGATCTTGCCGAGGATGCCGAACAGGTCGCGCACGACGAGCGGCGCCAGGCCGAAGGAGGGCTCGTCCAGCAGCATCAGCCGCGGCCGCAGCATCAGGGCGCGGGCGACCGCGAGCATCTGCTGTTCGCCGCCCGAAAGCGTGCCGGCCTGCTGGGTATGCCGCTGCTTGAGCACCGGGAAATGCGCATACATGCGCTCGATGTCGGAGATGATGCCGGCGCTGTCCTTGCGGGTGATAGCGCCGAGCTGGAGGTTTTCCTCCACCGTCATGGTGGTGAAGGTGCCGCGGCCCTGCGGCACATGGGCGATGCCGAACCGCACGATGCTCTCGGTGGAGCGGTTGTTCAGCGGCTTGCCGTCGAACTCGATGCCGCCGGTCGAGCGCACCATGTTGCAGATCGCGCGCAGCGTAGTGGTCTTGCCGGCGCCGTTGGCTCCCAGCAGCGTGGTCAGCGATCCCTCGCTGAGCGAGAAGGACAGGCCGTGGAGCGCCTGGACCTGGCCGTAATAGGCGCGCAGGTCCTTGACGTTGAGCAGCGTCGTCATTGGTCCTTGCTCCCGAGATAGGCCTTGATGACTTCGGGATCCGCCTGCACCTGGGCCGGCGTGCCTTCCGCGAGCTTCTTGCCGAAATTCAGTGCGACGACGTGGTCGGCGATCGACATCACGAGACCCATGTGATGCTCGACCAGGAGCACGGTCATGTGGCGGTCGTCGCGGATACGGCGGATGAGATCGCCGAGCGCGTAGACTTCCTCGTGGTTGAGACCGCCGGCGGGCTCGTCGAGCAGCAGGATCTTCGGATCGGCAGCGAGCGCGCGCGCCAGCTCGACGCGCTTCTGCGTGCCGAACGGCAGGCCGGACACGACGGTGTGGGCGACGTCCTCGAGGTCGAGATAGGCGAGGATCTCGTGCACCTTCTTGTTGACCTCGCTCTCGCTGCGGCGAATCCAGGCCAGACGCAGCGAGTCGCTGATGATGTCGCTGGAGGTGCGGGCATGGGTGCCGACGCGGACATTGTCCATCACGGAGAGGTTCGGAAACAGCGCCACGTTCTGGAAGGTGCGGCCGATGCCGATCTCAGCGATCCGGTGCGGCGGGCGCGTCAGGATGCTCGCGCCCTCCATCAGGATGTTGCCGGACGACGGCTGGTACAGCCGCGAGAGGCAGTTGAAGAGCGTAGTCTTGCCGGCGCCGTTGGGGCCGATCAAACCGAGGATCTGGCCCTTGTGCATGTCAAAGGACACACCGTTGAGCGCGACGATGCCGCCGAACACGACGCTGACGTCGCGAACCGCGAGCAGGGGCGATGTCCCCTGCGCGAGCTGTGCCTGCGTCATCTCGTCTCGCCCACTCTGTTCGGTGAGCGAAGGGGCGATGTGAACCGCTCCCGATGACGACAAAGGCTATCTGATCCCCTCGGCCACACGCGCAACTTTCCCTCCTGATTTCAGCTTTTTGCTGACGTCTTTTTTGGAATGCGGCATCAGACCCCCAAGTGCCGCTTCGATGTTCCTTACCATCGCAAGCAGACGCGGTCCAATGTCGTTGATCAATCGCTCTTCCGTGAAGCGGAATGCGGGCGCGCCGCAATTGAATGCGTAAGGACCGGTTCCGTCGTTGAGCCTGAGCGCGACGCCGGCGGCGCCGATGTCGTCGTGCCAGTCGCCGACCGAAATCGCAAATCCGTATTTCGCGACCGTCTCGCCGGAACGTTCCAGCCCGTCGCGCATCTTGGGCCAGCGGCTGCCGTAATGTTCGCGCAAGACACGAGACAGTTCCGCCCGATCGTTTTCCTCGAGCGCCCAGAAATAGGCGCGGCCCATCGCGCTGGTTGCAATCGGCACGCGGGAGCCGACGTCAAGTTGAACGCCGACCGTCTCGCTGCCGCGGCTTTGCCCGAAATAGATCATGCTGTGACGGTCGCGGCCGCCGACGGCAACGGCCCCTCCGGTCGCGCGCATCATTTCCTCGCGGAATGGTTCGGACAAATGCCGAACGCCGAGATTGGACAACGCGGCGTAGCCGAGCGCCATCGCGGCCGGCGCAAGCTGATATTTCTCGAAGCGGGGAACCGGCGTCAGATAGCCGAGCTTGGTCAACGTATAGGTCAGCCGCGAAACGGTCGGTTTGGGCAAATTGGTGCGGGCCGCGATTTCCTGATTGCCAAGAAGTCCGTCGCTGGGCTGGAATGCGCGCAATACGTCTAGTCCGCGGGAAAGCGCGACGACGAAATTCCGATCGGTCGCTGGCTTCTTTCCTGTACGCTTCATCCCTGATCTGCTTCTTGCGCGGAGTCGTTGACAAGCCACGTGCTTCAAAATAACCCTGCCGTCAAGATGCGGAATTAAATTCCGCAGTGCGAAATTGAACAAAAGTTACCCCACCAAGGAGGAACACCGTGAGCGAAGTGGTCAAGCTTGAGCGTCATGACGAAGTCGGGATCGTCACGGTCGACAGCCCTCCGGTGAATGCACTGAGCGCGGCGGTTCGCGGCGGAATTCTGGAGTGCATCAAGGCCGCGGTCGCCGATCCCGCAATTAAGGGCATCGTGCTGACCTGTGCCGGCCGCACCTTCATCGCGGGCGCCGACATCACCGAATTCGGCAAGCCGCCGAAGCCGCCCGCCCTCAACGACGTGCTTTCCGAGATCGAGAATTCGCCGAAGCCGGTCGTGGCCGCGATCCACGGCACCGCGCTCGGCGGCGGCCTCGAGGTCGCGCTCGCCTGTCATTTCCGCGTTGCGGTAAAGGAAGCCAAGCTCGGCCTGCCCGAGGTGAAACTCGGCCTGCTGCCGGGCGCCGGCGGCACCCAGCGCCTGCCGCGCGCGGTCGGACCGGAGCTTGCGGTCAAGATGATCGTCGGCGGCGATCCGATCGGCGCGGCGGAAGCGCTGAAGAACGGTCTGATCGAGGAGATCGTCGAGGGCCCGGCCGCCGGAGGCGAAGCCTTCGTACGAAAGCTGCTGGCTGAAAAGCGTCCGCTGCGCCGCCTGCGTGACGACGACTCCAAGATCGCGGCGGCCAAGGCCGACCGCTCGATCTTCACCAATGCGGTCGCCGCCATGACCAAGAAGTCGCGCGGCCTGGAAGCGCCGTTCGCGGCGGCCGACGCCGTCGGCTACGCCATCGACCTGCCGTTCGACGAAGGTCTGAAGAAGGAGCGCGAGGGCTTTCTGAAGCTCGTCGCCAGCGATCAGTCCAAGGCGCAGCGTTATGCCTTCTTCGCCGAGCGCGAGGCCAGCAAGATCGCCGGCGTTCCCGAAGGGACCAAGCCGCGGCCCGTGAACCGCGTCGCCATCCTCGGCGCCGGCACGATGGGCGGCGGCATCGCGATGTCCTTTGCCAATGCCGGCGTTCCCGTCACCCTGATCGAGACCGGCGAGGAGCAGCTCAAGCGCGGCATGGGCATCATGCAGAAGAACTGGGAAGCGACCGCGGCGCGCGGCGGTATCCCGGCCGATGCGCCCGCCAAGCGCATGGCGCTGATCAACGGCGTCGTGGGCATCGAGAACGTCGGCGATGCCGACCTCGTCATCGAAGCCGTGTTCGAGACCATGGCGGTGAAGAAGGAAGTGTTCGGCAAGCTCGATCAGTACGTCAAGCCGGGTGCCGTGCTCGCTTCCAACACCTCGTACCTGAACATCGACGAGATCGCGAAGTCGACCAAACGCCCGCAGGACGTGCTCGGCATGCACTTCTTCTCGCCCGCCAACGTCATGAAATTGTGCGAGATCGTGCGCGCCGACAAGACCGCGCCGGATGCGCTGGTGACGGCTGTCTCGATCGCGCGGAAGATCGCAAAAGTGCCGGCCGTGGTCGGCGTGTGCGACGGCTTTGTCGGCAACCGCATGCTGGCCCAGCGCGGCAAGCAGTCCGAAAAGCTGCTGTTCGAAGGCGCCTTGCCGCAGCAGGTCGATGCCGTGGTCACGAAATTCGGCATGCCCATGGGGCCGTTCGCGATGGGCGATCTCGCCGGCCTCGACATCGGCTGGCGCTCGCGCAAGGACCGCGGCATCAAGTCGGAGATCGCGGACGCGCTCTGCGAAGCCGGTCGCTTTGGCCAGAAGACCGGCAAGGGCTATTACAAATACGAAGCCGGCTCCCGCGCGGCGCTACCCGATCCCGAAGTCGAGAAGCTGATCGACGAGACGCTGCTTCGTTTGGGCCGCAAGAAGCGAATCGTCAGCGACGACGAGATCCTCGAGCGCATGATGTATCCGATGATCAACGAGGGCGCGAAAATCCTGGAGGAAGGCATTGCCGCGCGCCCGTCCGATATCGACGTGGTCTGGCTCTATGGCTATGGCTGGCCGATCTACCGCGGCGGCCCGATGTTCTGGGCCGACACCGTCGGCCTCAAGCACATCGCCGATCGTCTCTCCTACTATGCCAAGGAGACCAACGACCCCAGCCTCGAGCCCGCGCCACTGCTGAAGAAGCTGGCGGCAGAAGGCAAGACCTTCGCGTCACTCGCGGCGGGCTCGAAAGCAGCGTGATTGGATTGGGCTCGGTGACTGCGAACACCTTTGCCAAGGCAACGCTCTCTCCTTTCCCTCCCCCCTTGTGGGGGAGGGTCAGGGAGGGGGGTGGCCCCAGGCGAGGTCCAAGTTCGTGGCACCCCCTTCCCCAACCCTTCCCCACAAGGGGGAAGGGAGCCCGTCTGTCTATGCCCGCTTTACGTTTGCAGAGCATTGATCGTTAATGACCCATCCCGGCGAACAGTTTTATCCCGAGGGCGTGCGCTGGGACGACACCATCGTCCAGGGTTCGTTGCCTGACCTGCTGGCAAAAGCCGCGACCGAGTACGGCCCGCGCACCGCGCTGGAATTCCGCGATCGTCCGATCACCTACACCGAACTCGCCGCGATGGCGGAGCGTGCGGCGGCTGCATTCCTCCGCGCCGGCTGCAGCAAGAACAGCTCGGTGGCGCTGTTCCTCGGCAACACGCCCGATCATCCCGTCAATTTTTTCGGCGCGCTGAAGGCCGGCGCCCGCGTCGCGCATCTATCACCGCTCGACGGCGAGATCGCGCTGACCCACAAGGTCTCCGATTCCGGTTCGCGCCTGCTCGTCACCTCCAACCTCGCGGCACTGCTGCCGACCGCGCTGAAATTCCTGGAGAAGGGCCTGATCGACCGCCTGGTCGTCTGCGAGGACGACAATTGGGGCAAGATCGGCACGCCGCAGGCCGCGGTCCCCAATGATCCCCGCATCGTCACCTTCAAGACCTTCGTCGAGGGCGCTACCGGGCCGGCACAGTGGCCGTCGGTGACGGCGGACGACGTCGCGCTGCTGCAATATACCGGTGGCACCACCGGGCTGCCCAAGGGCGCGATGCTGACCCATGGCAATCTCACCTCGGCCGTGTCGATCTACGACGTCTGGGGCAAGCCGTCGCGCGCGACGCGCGGCGACGTCGTCGAGCGCGTGATCTGCGTGCTGCCGCTGTTCCACATCTATGCGCTCACCGTCGTGCTGCTGTCCTCGCTCAGGCGTGGCAATCTGATCTCGCTGCATCAGCGTTTTGACGTCGAAGCGGTGATGCGCGACATCGAAATCAAGCGCGCGACTTATTTTCCCGGCGTGCCGACGATGTGGATTGCGATCGCAGCCCTTCCCGATCTCGACAAGCGCGATTTCTCCTCGCTGGCGACGATCGGCTCCGGGGGCGCGCCGCTGCCCGTGGAGATCGCGAATTTCTTCGAGCGCAAGGTGGGCAAGAAGCTCCGCAGCGGCTGGGGCATGACCGAGACCTGTTCGCCTGGCACCGGCCATCCGCCCACAGGTCCCGAGAAGCCTGGCTCGATCGGACTGATGCTGCCCGGCATCGAACTCGACGTCGTTGCCCTGGACGATCCGACGAAGGTGCTGCCGCCGGGTGAAGTTGGCGAGATCCGCATCAAGGGCCCGAACGTCACCAAAGGCTACTGGAACAAGCCCGAGGGATCGGCCGAGGCCTTCGTCGATGGCCGCTTTCTCACCGGCGACATCGGCTATGTCGATAGCGACGGTTATTTCTTCCTGGTCGACCGCAAGAAGGACATGATCATCTCCGGCGGCTTCAACGTCTATCCGCAGATGATCGAGCAGGCGATCTACACCATACCAGGCGTGCACGAGGTGATCGTGCTCGGTATCCCCGACCAGTACCGCGGGGAGGCCGCCAAAGCCTTCATCAAGCTGAAGCCGGATGCAAAGCCGTTCTCGCTTGACGAGCTACGCGCGCAGCTCGCCGGCAAGCTCGGCAAGCACGAATTGCCGGCGGAGGTCGAATTCGTCGACGATCTGCCGCGCACGCCGGTCGGAAAGCTGTCGCGCCATGAGTTGCGCCAGCAGCAGAAACCATCACAATCGGCCCAATTTGCCACCCGACTTGCATCAGGAGATCGCTCTTGACCGACGCCGTCATCGTTTCCACCGCCCGCACCCCAATCGGGAAGGCCTATCGCGGCGCGCTCAACGCCACCGAGGGCGCAACCTTGCTCGGCCACGCCATCGGCGAAGCCGTCGCGCGTGCCAAGATCGATCCCAAGGAGGTCGAGGACGTTGTGATGGGCGCAGCCCTCCAACAGGGCGCGACCGGCGGCAACATCGCGCGCAAGGCGCTGCTCCGTGCTGGTCTCCCCGTCACCGTTTCCGGCACCACCATCGACCGGCAATGCGCCTCTGGCCTGCAGGCGATCGCGCTCGCCGCGCGTTCCGTGATCTTCGACGGCGTGGAGATCGCGGTCGGCGGTGGCGGCGAGTCCATCTCGCTGGTGCAGAACGACAAGATGAACGGCTTCCATGCGCAGGACCCGGCGCTGCTCAAGATCAAGGGCGAGGTCTATATGCCCATGATCGACACCGCCGAAATCGTCGCCAAGCGTTACGGCATCTCGCGCGAGAAGCAGGACGAATATTCGCTGGAAAGCCAGCGCCGCACCGCCGCGGCCCAGCAGGGCGGCAAGTTCAGGGACGAACTCGCGCCGATCACCACCAAAATGGCGGTGACCGATAAGGCGACCGGTGCAGTCTCGTTCAAGGACGTCACGCTGTCGCAGGACGAGGGCCCGCGCCCCGAGACCACCGCTGAAGGCCTCGCCGGCCTCAAGGCCGTGCGCGGCGAAGGATTCAGCGTCACCGCCGGCAATGCCAGCCAGCTTTCGGACGGGGCCAGCGCAAGCGTGATCATGAGCGACAAGGAAGCCGCGAAGCGCGGGCTCAACCCGCTCGGCATCTTCCGCGGCTTCGTCTCCGCCGGCTGCGAGCCGGACGAGATGGGCATCGGCCCGGTATTCGCCGTGCCGCGCCTGCTCAAGCGTCATGGCCTCACCGTCGACGACATCGGCCTGTGGGAGCTGAACGAAGCCTTCGCGGTGCAGGTGCTGTATTGCCGCGACAAGCTCGGCATCGACCCCGACAAGATTAACGTCGACGGCGGCGCGATCGCGGTCGGCCATCCCTACGGCATGTCGGGCGCGCGTCTGACCGGCCACGCCTTGATCGAAGGCCGCCGCCGCAAGGCGAAGTACGCGGTCGTCACCATGTGCGTCGGCGGCGGCATGGGCGCTGCGGGGCTTTTTGAGGTGTTGCAGTAGTTCTGGTCCAGTAACCGTCGTCCCGGCGAAAGCCGGGACCCATACTCCGCAGCAGGAGTGTGGTGCACGAACAACAATGGCCTTCGCAAACCAACGAAGGCCGGTGGTAATGGGTCCTGGCTTTCGCCAGGACGACGAGGAAACAGGAGGATCCGATGGATCTCGCATTCACGAAAGAAGAACAGGCGTTTCGCGAGGAAGTGCGGTCATTCTTCCGCGACAACGTGCCGCCGGATACGCGGCGCAAGCTGGTCGAGGGCCGCCACCTCTCGAAGGACGAGATGGTGACGTGGTGGCGCATCCTCAACAAGAAGGGGTGGGGCGTCAGCCACTGGCCCAAGCAATATGGCGGCACCGGCTGGACCTCCGTGCAGCACTACATCTTCAACGAGGAGCTGCAGTCCTATCCGGCGCCGCAGCCGCTCGCCTTCGGCGTCAGCATGGTCGGTCCCGTCATCTACACCTTCGGCAATGAAGAGCAGAAGAAGCAGTATCTGCCCCGCATCGCCAATGTCGACGATTGGTGGTGCCAGGGCTTCTCCGAGCCCGGCTCCGGCTCCGACCTCGCTTCGCTGAAGACGAAAGCCGAACGCAAGGGCGACAAGTGGATCATCAACGGCCAGAAGACCTGGACGACGCTCGCCCAGCACGCCGACATGATCTTCTGCCTGTGCCGCACCGATGCGACCGCCAAGAAGCAGATGGGCATCTCCTTCATCGTGTTCTCGATGAAGTCCAAGGGCGTCACCGTGCGCCCGATCCAGACCATCGACGGCGGCGTCGAAGTCAACGAGGTCTTCTTCGACGACGTCGAAGTGCCCTACGAGAACCTGATCGGCGAGGAGAACAAGGGCTGGGACTACGCGAAATTCCTGCTCGGCAATGAGCGCACCGGCATCGCCCGGGTCGGCGTCTCCAAGGAACGGCTGCGCCGCATCCGCGATCTCGCCTCCAAGGTCGAATCCGGCGGCAAGCCGATCATCCAGGACGCGGCCTTCCGCGACAAGCTGGCGGCCTGCGAAATCGAGCTCAAGGCGCTCGAGCTGACGCAGCTCCGCGTCGTCGCCGACGAAGGCAAGCATGGCAAGGGCAAGCCCAATCCGGCTTCCTCCGTGCTGAAGATCAAGGGCTCCGAGATTCAGCAGACCACCACCGAGCTGCTGATGGAAGTGATCGGCCCGTTCGCAGCACCCTATGACGTGCACGGCGACGACGGCTCGAACGAAGCCATGGACTGGACCGCCCAGATCGCGCCGAGCTATTTCAACAACCGCAAGGTCTCGATCTACGGCGGCTCCAACGAGATCCAGCGCAACATCATCGCCAAGGCGGTGCTGGGGCTTTGATCCTACACTATCAACACGCACTCACCGTCATGGCCGGGCTTGACCCGGCCATCCACGCCTAGCGCTACGAAGAACGTGGATGCCCGGCACAAGGCCGGGCATGACGAAATCGATACCGGAGAGCAAAGAACATGGATTTTGATCTGAACGAGGAGCAACGGCTTCTCAAGGAAAGCATCGACGGCCTCTTGACCGATTCCTACGATTTCGAGAGTCGCAAGAAGTACATGAAGGAGAAGGGCGGCTGGAGCCGGACCGTCTGGGGCAAGCTCGCCGAGCAGGGCCTGCTCGGTCTGCCCTTCGCGGAGGCCGATGGCGGCTTCGGCGGCGGCGGCGTCGAGACCATGATCGTGATGGAAGCGCTCGGCAAGGCACTAGTGCTCGAGCCGTATCTCGCCACCGTCGTGATCGGCGGCGGCTTCCTGCGCCATGCGGGCAGCGATGCGCAGAAGGCCGCGCATGTGCCGGGCATCGTCGACGGCAGCAAGACGCTCGCCTTTGCCCAGCTCGAGAAGAACTCGCGCTACGATCTCTTCGACGTCACGACGACGGCGAAGAAGAAGGGCGACGGTTGGGTCATCGACGGCGAGAAGTTCGTCGTGCTCAACGGCGAGAACGCAGACACCCTCATCGTGACCGCGCGCACCAAGGGCGAGCGCCGCGACAAGAGCGGCATCGGCGTGTTCCTGGTGCCGGCCGATGCCAAGGGCGTCGCCAAGAAGTCGTACCCGACCCAGGACGGCCTGCACGCCGCCGACATCACCTTCACCGGTGTCGAGGTCGGTGCCGATGCGGCGCTCGGCAATCCCGACGATTCGCTCGCGCTGATCGAGCGTGTGGTCGACGAAGCCCGCATCGCGCTCTGCGCCGAAGCGGTCGGCCTGATGGACGAGTCGCTGAAGACCACGGTCGAGTACATCAAGACGCGCAAGCAGTTCGGTGTCGCGATCGGCTCGTTCCAGTCGCTGCAGCACCGCGCCTCCGACATGTTCGTCGCCGCCGAGCAGGCGCGATCGATGTCGATGTTCGCGACCATGGCTGCCGATTTCGAGGACGCCAAGGAGCGCAGCAACGCCGTTGCCGCGGCCAAGGTGCAGATCGGCAAGTCGCTAAAGTTCGTGGGACAGCAGGCGATCCAGCTCCACGGCGGCATCGGCATGACCATGGAGGCGAAGATCGGCCATTACTTCAAGCGCCTGACCATGATCGAGAACTCGTTCGGCGACACCGACTACCACCAGCGCCGCGTGGCGGACGGTGGCGGGTTGATCTAGTGCCGGATCGCGAGGCGGCAGCCGCATAAAGATCGTCATGCCCGGGCTTGTCCCGGGCATCCACGTCTTGGCGGCGAGACAAAGGCGTGGATGGCCGGGACAAGCCCGGCCATGACGATGAAGCAAGCGAGCTGAATCAGAAGAGGGAGCAACAACAATGAAAAACACCCCGTTCGATCTCACCGGCAAGGTCGCCGTGGTCACCGGCTCCAGCCGCGGCATCGGCCGCTCCTCCGCCGAACTGCTCGCAAAGCTCGGCGCCAAAGTGGTGGTCTCCTCGCGCAAGGCGGACGCCTGCCAGGAGGTCGCCGACGGCATCAAGGCGGCCGGTGGCGAGGCCGCCGTCATCCCCTGCAACATCGCGCGCAAGCAAGAGGTCGAGGCGCTGATCGCGGGTGCGACCAAGCACTATGGCAAGATCGACATCCTCGTCTGCAACGCCGCGGTGAACCCGTATTACGGCCCGCTGCTCGACATCACCGACGAGGCCTTCGACAAGATCATGGGCAGCAACGTCAAGAGCAACATCTGGCTCTCCGCGCTGGCGATCCCGCAAATGGCCGAGCGCGGCAACGGCTCCGTCGTCATCATCTCCTCGATCGGCGGCCTGCGCGGCTCGACCGTGATAGGCGCCTACGGCATTTCGAAAGCCGCCGACTTCGCATTGTGCCGTTCGCTCGCCGGCGAATGGGGCCCGAAAGGCGTCCGCGTCAATTGCATCGCGCCCGGCCTCGTCAAGACCGATTTCGCCCGTGCGCTGTGGGAAGACGAAGCGAATCTGAAACGCCGCACCGCCACCACCCCGCTCCGCCGCATCGGCGAGCCCGACGAAATCGCAGGCGCAGTCGCCTACCTCGCCTCCGATGCGTCGAGCTTCATGACCGGACAGACCATCGTCATCGACGGCGGCGTGACGACGGCGGCGCCGTAGTCGCCGGTCCTCTGCTACGGGCGGCGCTCGGCCAAGGTGCGTTCGATGGCGCTTTCGATGGCGCGTACGACGATCAGGGCCGAACGTTCGTCGAGGTGCACGCCGTCGTCCCAACGCAGCTCGCGTCGCGGCGGATCGATCGGCAGCCAAAGCGCGCGATCCGGGAAAGCTTCGTCGACGATCTCGTTGGTGATCCGGACCATGCGGGAGCCTTCGATTTCCGGCGCAAAGGGAACATGGATCAGAAACGCGCGGGTGCCGCGCCGCTGGAGCTCGTCAATGAGCTGCCTGATGCGAACCACATTCGCGCGTACCGGCACGGTCGGGTCAGCTTCGTTCATCTGCTCCAGCGCACGGTCGAGATAGACCTTGTTGTCGAACGTGCCCGGCGGCTGGCTGAGCAGGCGATCCCGCTCGGCGCGCGCCCGGGCGGGATCAGGTTCACCGTGTTTCCACGTCTCATAGCCCGCGATCGCTGTTCGCACCGGGCGCAACAGCAGCGCTTCCGTGCGCGCGCCGCCGGAAAATTTCTCGATCAGCGCGCTGTCCGACTCGCGCGTCAGGACATTCGTCTCGATCAGCACAATCTTCGGCGGGTTCGGCCGGTTCGCGACGATCTCGAGACCTGTCACCGGCGAGCCGCCCGCCAACGAAAGATTGCGGACGCGCGGCGGCGAGAAATACTCCTCCTTGAGACGCCAGGCGACCGAACTGCCGACCAGCACGACTTCAGGCGTGGGATCCTGCACATAGCGGTTCAGGCTGACGAGGCTGCCGCCGCGGGTCGTGACCGCCGGCTGCTGCAGGGCCGAGCCGAAGCGCGCCGTGGTGAAGGCGCAGGCCAGCAGCAGCGCGGTTGCAGCAGCAGCGCACTTGACCAGCCATGAAAGCGTCACATCCTGCGGCATGTCAGAACTGGAAGTAGATGAAAGTGCTGTCGGGCCCCGCTTCGAGACAGGCAAGCGCTGCGAGCGCGCCATAGAGATAGGGCTCCCATCGCCGCAACCGGCCTTCGATCAGCGCGCCGATGCCCGCATGCTGGATGATAACAGGCAAGGCATAGAGCAAAGCCAGATTGGTGAACAGTTTTGGCGGATTGGGCGCGTCCGTCGCCATGAACATTCCCTTGAGATAGCTGAGCGCGTGGTCGAAGTTCGGCAGCTTGAAGAAGATCCAGAGCATCGTGACGCAGAAGAAGACGATGCCCATCCGGATCACCCGCACCGCGGGGCTTCCATCGCCCATGAGTTTCAGGAACGGTCGTTCGATCACGAGCAAGATCCCGTGCGCCATGCCCCACAGAGCGTAGCTCAGGCTGGCACCATGCCAGAGTCCGCCAAGCGTCATCACGATCATCAGGTTGAGACAGGTTCGTCCCGGTCCATGACGGTTGCCGCCGAGCGGAATGTACAAATAGGTCCTGAGCCAGCTCGACAACGAGATGTGCCAACGCGTCCAAAACTCAGAGAATGAGGTCGAGATGTAGGGCAGGTTGAAGTTCACGGGCAGGCGATAGCCGAACAGCAGGCCGAGGCCGAGCGCAATCGCCGAGTAGCCGAAGAAATCGGCGTAGATCTGGTAGCTGTAGAGGAACACCAGCAGCCAGCGATCCTGCGTGCGCAGCGTCTCGTAGAGCGGGAAGTCCATGTAGGACGTCATCTCGTTGAGATTGTTCGCCACATACAGCTTGAAAAAATAGCCGACCAGGATCCACTTCGCGGCCTCGACGAAGGCGACGTCACCCAGCCGCTTGGGAATGATCTGCGGCATGAACTGGGCCGCGCGCGTGATCGGGCCGGACACGAGCTGCGGGAAGAAGATGATGTAGAGGAACACCTCGCGCAAGCGGACGGTGCGTTTCTCGCGCGTCAGGTCGACCAACAGGCTGATGTTGTGGAACGCGAAGAACGAGATTCCGATCGGCAGCGGCAGTCGCAGCAGGAAGTCGATCGGCGCGACGCCCGTGAGTGTGGTCGCGGCGGCGTCGACGAACAGGAACTTGTATTTGAAGAACGCGAGCAGGCCGAGATTGAAGACGATGCCGGCCGGCATCCAGAAAGTTCGATTCTCGAACGCCAGCACCAGGCAGACATAGGTGCCGAGGACCGCGACAAGCAGCAGCGGCAGCAACTCGGGCTGGCCGAAGCCATAGAAGAACACGCTTGCGAGGACGAGCAGCGGGATCTGGAAGCCGCGCAGCGAAGGCAGGTAATAGACGCCGAACACGATCGCGACGAAGATGCCGAACTGAAAAGAAGTGAAGGTCATGCCGCCCCATTTGCCCGCCCCGGCATGTAGCATTTTCGCATTCTCTGTCCTAGCCCCTCCACATGCGTGTGGTCCGCCCCGACGAGCGCGGCGGGCTTGACCTTCCGCCTCCAATCCGCTCCCTTTGGCGCGACACAATGATCCCTCACGGGACAAAGCCAAGAAAACGCCAAAGACAACGCCAAGGTTTGCTTCCATGTCTTTCGTCCTCGCCATCGACCAGGGCACCACCTCCTCGCGCGCGATCGTGTTTCGCGGCGACATATCCATTGCGGCGAAGGCGCAAGCCGAGTTTCCGCAGCATTTCCCCGCCTCGGGCTGGGTCGAGCACGAGCCCGAGGACATCTGGACCTCGACCGTGACCGTCTGCCGCGACGCGATCGCGCAGGCCGGCATCAGCGCAAAGGACATCGGCGCGATCGGGATCACCAACCAGCGCGAGACCACCGTGGTGTGGGACCGCGCCACCGGGCAGGCCGTGCACCGCGCCATCGTCTGGCAGGACCGCCGCACCGCCGACATCTGCGCGAAACTGAAAGCCGACGGCCGCGAGCCCGTGATCTCGCAAAAGACCGGCCTGATCATCGATCCCTATTTCTCCGGCACCAAGGTCGCCTGGATTCTCGACCACGTCCCCGGCGCACGCGCGCGCGCCGCCCGCGGCGAATTGATGTTCGGCACCGTCGATTGCTACCTGCTGTGGCGCCTCACCGGCGGCAAGGTCCACGCCACCGACGCCACCAACGCCTCGCGCACGCTGCTGTTCAATATCCACACCGGGCAGTGGGACGACGAGCTGCTGGAGATCATCGGCGTGCCGCGCTCGATGCTCCCGGAGGTGAAGGATTCCTCCGCCCGCTTCGGCGAGAGCACGCCGGACCTGTTCGGCGGCGCGATTGCGATCTCCGGCATCGCCGGCGACCAGCAGGCCGCGACCATCGGTCAGGCCTGCTTCCGTCCGGGCATGATGAAGTCGACCTACGGCACCGGCTGCTTTGCGTTGCTCAACACCGGCACCACGCCCGTGGCTTCGAAGAACAAGCTGCTCACCACCATCGCCTACCAGCTCGGCGGCAAACGCACCTACGCGCTCGAAGGCTCGATCTTCGTTGCGGGTAGCGCGGTGCAATGGCTGCGCGACGGTCTCGGCATCATCAAGCACGCCGCCGAGACCGGACCTCTCGCCGATCAGTCGGATTCGATGCAGAGCGTCTATCTCGTCCCGGCCTTCGTCGGCATGGGCGCGCCGTACTGGAATCCGCGCGTGCGCGGCGCCCTGTTCGGCCTCACCCGCAACACCGGCCCGGCCGAGCTTGCCCACGCCGCGCTGGAAAGCGTCTGCTACCAGACTTTCGACCTCTGGGCCGCGATGCGCGCGGACTGGCCGAGCTCGGAAACCGCCAGCGTCGTGCTGCGCGTCGACGGCGGCATGACCGCGTCTGACTGGACCATGCAGCGCCTCGCCGACCTGCTCGACGCGCCCGTCGACCGCCCTGTGATCCAGGAGACGACGGCGCTGGGCGCCGCCTATCTCGCCGGCCTCCAGGCCGGCGTCTATCCCGAGCCGACCAAATTCGCCGACAACTGGCGGCTGGAGCATCGCTTCAAGCCGAACATGAGCCAGGCCACAAGGGAGCGGAAGCTGGCGGGCTGGGCGAGGGCGGTGAAGGGCGTGCTCGCGAGCGATGAGGGCGAGGGGTAGCTTAGTCGTCCCGGCCTAGTGCGCAATTGCGCACGGGGGGCCGGGACCCATACCGCGAGGTCTATCGATTGCGGCTAGTGCCAATCCCGAACGACCAATCTGCGCCAAACCACTCCCTGTGGTTATGGGTCCCGGCCTTCGCCGGGACGACATAGAATGCGTAAGTCGCACTCCGCGCTACAGGAACGCAATGATCCTCCCCGACGGTTATTCCGACATTCCCCCCGGCAAGATCGCTGCCGTCGTCACCCATCTGGAGATGACCGCACCTCCCGCGCGCCGCGACGACCCGAGAGGCGCATGGACCCTGCGCAAGGTCGATAACCCCGCGCTTCATTGGTATCGCGACCTCCATCGCCGCGTCGGCGAGGAGTGGTTGTGGTTTTCGCGGGCGCGCATGAACGATGCCGAGCTCGCCGCAATCATCCGGGCACCAGGGATCGAAGTCTACGCCCTGGTCGTGGACGGCCACGATGAAGGCCTGCTGGAGCTGGACTTCAGCGAGGCCGGCCAATGTGAACTCGTGTATTTCGGTGTCACCGCAAAACTGATCGGCAGCGGTGCCGCCCGCTTTATGATGAACCGTGCACTTGAGATCGCATGGTCACGCGAGCTGTCCCGCGTCTGGGTGCACACCTGCACCTTCGATCATCCGTCCGCCGTTGCATTCTACCAGCGCTCCGGCTTCCGCCCGTTCCGCCGCCAGATCGAGATTGCCGACGATCCGCGCCTCGATGGCGCCGCGCCGCGAACGGCGGCGAAGCATGTGCCGATCATCGGCTAGTGCGCAGCTGCCTCCCCACCGTCATTGCGAGGAGCCCTTGCGACGAAGCAATCCAGACTGTTTCCGTGGAAAGATACTGGATGCTTCGCTGCGCTCGCAATGACGGAGTGCCGGCACCGCGAAGCTCGCTAGCTGTTGAAATTGACTGCCGTGGTGTTGGCGCCGCAGACCAGCACCGCGACCCGCTCGCCGGGTAAGGCACGATAGCGACCCGAGAGCAAGGCGGCAAAGGCGGCCGCGCCACCAGGCTCGGCCACCAGGCGCAGGCTCGACCACAATGCCGCCTGCGCCTGCCTGATCGCATCGTCGGTGACCAGCACGACCTTTTCGACGTGGGCCCGCGCAATCGGAAACATCAATTGTCCGACACGTCGCGGGGCGAGACTATCGGCGGCGATGCCACCCGCGGGCGCATCGATCGGCGCGCCCGCCGCGAAGGCGGCGTGAAGCGTTGGCGATTGCTCCGGCTCGACCGCGACGATGCGCGTCCTGCCGGCACTCCAGGCTGCCATACCACCGATCAGGCCGCCGCCGCCGACTGCTACCAGCACCGTGTCGATGCCCGCTGCATCCTGCTCCAGCTCGATTCCGACGCTGCCCTGACCGAGCAAGGTCTCGACCTGGTCGTAAGCATGCACCGCCATGGCGCCGGTCTGCGCGACATGGGTTTCGCTCGCGGCGAGCGCGTCGGCATAGCGGCTGCCCGCGACCATGAGCTGCGCGCCGTAGCCTTTGATACGCTCGGCCTTGGCCGGCGAGGTGATGTCGGGCACGAAGATCGTGGCGGGAACGCCGAGCCGCTTGCGCCGCATAAGCCACCGCGGCGCCGTGATTGCCGCCCGATGCGGCGACGACACCGGCCTCCGGCACCTGCCGCAACAGCAGGTTGGCGAAGGCGCCCCGCGCCTTGAACGATCCGGAATGCTGCAACAGCTCGAGCTTGAAAATGACGGGTGAAGCCGGCAGGCCAAAATCGGCGAGATCGGCCTCAACGAGCGGCGTGCGCCGGATGTGCGGGCGGATGACGGCCTCGGTCGCCGCGATCCGCTCCCGATTGATGTCCATTGTTGCTGTCATGATGCCGTCCTTGATAGCGCATCCGGGAGACGCTGTCGCGGCGCCGTTGCATCCGGCGCAATGCTCCACTTCCATGATTTTGCTTGCGCTACTGCGGCCTTGCCGTGGAAACTGATCGGCCCTGCCTCGTCCAAAGCCAGAAGAGCGCATAACCATGTTCCTGATCGGCCAATATGATTCCCCCTTCGTTCGCCGCGTCGCGATTGCGCTGCGGCTTTACCGCCTCGCCTTCGAGCACCGGCCGTGGTCGACCTTCGGCGACGCTGACAAGATCGCGCCCCATAATCCGCTGCGGCGCGTGCCGACCTTGGTGCTCGACGACGGCGAGGCGCTGATCGAGAGCACGGTCATCCTCGATTATCTCGACGAATTGGTAGGGCCGGAGAAGGCGATGCTGCCGCGCTCCGGCGCCGAGCGCCGGCGCCATTTGCGCATCTGCGCGCTCGCCTCCGGTCTCGGCGACAAGTCGGTGAGCCTGCTCTACGAGCGCGTGCTGCGGAAGGAGCAGCTCACGCTGTGGGTCGAGCGCTGCCAGGCGCAGATCGCGGACGTGCTGAAAGCGCTGGAGGCCGAGCGCGCCAAGGTCGCCGCGCCGTACTGGCTGGGTGACCGCATCGGCCATGCCGACGTTGTGGTCGCCTGCGTCGTCCGCTTCACCCGCGAGGCGCATCCGCAATTGTTCGAGCCGTCGCGGTATCCGGCTCTGTCGGCGCACGCCGACGCTTGCGAGGCGATGGCGCCGTTCCAGGAGATCGTGCAACCGCTGGCTCCGCCGAAGGGGTGAATCCGCTTGCATGCGGGCGGCGGCGCTGACCGAATGGAAAGCTTGCGCGCCAAGGTCGTCATTGCGAGGAGCGAAGCGACGAAGCAATCCAGTCTGTCGACAGCCGAGAGAGTCTGGATTGCTTCGCTTTGCTCGCAATGACGGAGAGTGTGGCGCCGCCTTTGCACTCGATCGACAGACGACGCGTCGCGGCGCCGCTACGCGAACCCGACCTTGATCAGGATCGTCAGGAAAAGGCCGCCTACGACCGCGCAGACCGCAGCACCGATCAGCGGCCCCAGCGCGCCTTTCCGGCTTGCGGGCTCCAGCACGGCCTGCCCTGGCCGGTCAGGATCGTAATAGACCTGGACGCTCTTCCCGGGCCGATATTTCGCCGCGGCCTTTTCGGCGACCTCGCGCAGGCCGGAGATCATGGTGCCGTTCCAATCGACTTCGGTGCCGATGAAGTCGCGCTTGCCGACCCTGTAGGCGTAGCGCAGGGCGACCTGATAGCGGTGGACGAGCTTTGACGTCGTCGGTCGATTGTCGTGCTCGGTCTTCTCTTCGATGATTTCCTCGATCACGTCGCAATGGATGACCCTGCCCGACGCGGTCGGCCAGCGCAGGCTGGCGCTCGCCAGCCGGCGCGTCCGGACATAATCGGCGGCGAGGAACACCCCGCCCACGAGCACGATGATCGGCACCGCGAACGCGAATAGCGGGACGCCCTTGGCGGCGTAGAGCACGTGGCCTGCGAACGAATGCGCGGTCAGGGTGGCGGCGATGATGCCGAACACCATTGTGAACGCCACCAGCGCTGCGACGTTCTGGGCGGCGGCGGGCTCCAGCAGCGCCTCGGTCGGTTGCTTCGGATCGACATGGACGTCGACATGGGCACCGACCGGATATCGTCCGGTCAGTTTTGCGGCCAGGACCCTTGTCGTGATGACGGTGCCGCCGACAAAGACCTTGTCGCCTTCCAGCTCCTGGCCGCCGGCCTGATAGCGATAGCGGATGATGGGCTTGGCGTCATTCCGATCGTCCGAGCCGTGTGCCGCCGGCTGGTCAATCCGGGAAACCGTGATGATGCCCTCCACTCTGTCCCAGCTCCGCGCCGCGACCATCCGGCCCCGCATGCGGATCAGATTGAACAGCGTCAATCCAAACAGCAGCACGGCGACGCCGGCGGCAATCTGGGTCCACATCAATTGTTGGGCATTCAGCATCCGATTCCCCTGCGCTTCGGCGGCGACCGCCATTGGTCGCAGCCAACGCGCGTTGCGTTCATGGCAGGGGGCACGAGGAGATCCTATCTCCTCGTGCAGGGCTTGATCTCGCCCGAGGCAGAGTGCATCACGATCGGATTTGGCGACAGTCTGATGCCAAAGAACAATTGGGAGCCGGAGACCTTGTCGTTCGCCCCCTCATGGATATCCAGATCGAGCTTCGTCGCGATCTCGGATGTCAGTTTGGCCCGCTCCTCCATCGAAATCGTATTCTGATATTTGATCTCGTAGACGACGTCGGCCTCCAGCACGGAGCGCGTCTGGCACACGACGGCGCCGCTCGAAACGTTCTGGGTGACCGCGTCCTCACACTCGGCCTTGAGCAAGGCGTTGCGGGCAGAGATCAGCGACTCGTCGGATATCAGCAGAATGTTGGCGTTCTCGAGCTTGAGGTTGACGGCCTCGACCTGCTGCATTCCGGCGACAGCCGACAGCTTGTCCCTGACCTGGGCCGACACGTCGAGCTTTTTCTCAAGCGACTGCTTCAGGTCCCGGTCGACGGTCCGCGATTTCTGGATCTTGCCGGTCAGCAGCGTTGGATCGACCTCGCAAGTCGGATGCAGCTCCAGCCGGCCGTTGCTGAGATACTCGATCGTGTTGATCGTGCCGGGGCCGCCGAACGTGCTTGGCGGCACCACCTCGAAATATCCGGTCTCGGAGAGGATGGCCGTGATGGTTTGCTTCTTTCGCGGGAAGCCGACAAAGACCGCGACCATCACGAGGCCGATCGCGACAAAGACCCCGCTACCGAGCCAAAGCCATTTGCGGCTTGCTACTTTCCCGGGCAGCACAACTGATTTTTCTCGCCGCATGGCACATAGCCTTTCGGACAGTCCGCCGCGGCAATCGTGGGCAGCACGACGAGAGCGATCGCGGCGACGAACGGTGCAATGAACTGCTTCATATGTTCGCTCCCAAGCAAATCGTCGGTTGAAGGTAGTAGGCCTAGAGAGTATCGAACCAAGGTTGAGCGGACAAGTGAACGAGTTCACAAGCGGCAGATTCTTGCGAGGGTGCATCTGCAGCGGTTCGATGTGTTGCGTCGTTCCGGTACAGGCTGAGCATTTGCTGCACCAATGTCGTCCTGGCGAAAGTCAGGACCCAATACCCCCACCGGGTCATTTGGCGAAGATTGGTCGTTCGGTATTGCCAGCGATCGTCATCGATGAATCACGCGGTGTGGGTCTTGGCCTTCGCCAGGCCGACACCGAACGGACGACACCGAACGTGTGGCACGCGCCCATGATCGCGACAGCGAGGCAGCGAGTGTCAAACGGGCGCAGTCGGCGATCATGCATTCATACAGGTGTTTTGCCCGACGCCGCAAGCCATTTCGGCAATACCGAAAATAATCAAGCCTTTTCAACCCCATGCCTACTGTGCATGGGGTTGATTTTCGTTTTTTGTTGGAGGCGCCTAACCCGCGCCCGCGCGCTTCTTCTGCCAGACCAAATGCACCGCGCAGGTGCAGCCCGGCGGATGCGAGGCAAGCTCCTTCGACGTTTCGTCGTTCGCAGGCGTTGTCGCGAACGCCGCCTTGTCGCTCGCGCGCTCTCGCACCGGGATGTAGTTCAGGATCGGCGCGAGCCAGCGCTCGGCCTCGGCGACGCTCATGCCTTTGCGCGCGGCATAATCCTCGACCTGGTCGCGCTCGATCTTGCCGACGCCGAAATAGTAGCTCTCGGGATTCGCGAGATAGAGCCCCGACACGGAGGAGCCCGGCCACATCGCAAAGCTCTCGGTCAGCTTCACGCCGGCGGTGTTCTCGGCGTCGAGCAACTCGAACAGCGTGGCCTTCTCGGTGTGATCGGGTTGCGCGGGATAGCCAGGGGCGGGACGGATGCCCTGGTACTTTTCGAGGATCAACTCGTCGGTCGAGAGTGCCTCGTCCGGCGCATAGGCCCAGAACTCGCGGCGGACGCGGGCATGCATGCGCTCGGCGAAGGCTTCGGCGAGGCGATCAGCCAGCGCCTTGCACAGGATCGAGGAGTAGTCGTCATTGGCCATCTTGAAGCGGTCGGCGACCACATCCTCGCCGATGCCGGCGGTGACGACGAAGCCGCCGACATAATCGGGCACGCCGGTGGTGGCGGGCGCGATGAAGTCGGACAGCGCGGCGTTGAAACGGCCCTCGCGCTTCTCGAGCTGCTGGCGCAGCGTGTGCAGCGTCGCGATCGTCCTGGTCCGGCTCTCGTCGGCATAGAGCACGATGTCGTCGCCCTGCGCATTGGCCGGCCAGAAGCCGACGGTGGCGCGCGCGCGGAACCATTTCTCCTTGACGATCAGGTCGAGCATTTTCCGTGCGTCGTCGTAGAGCGAGCGCGCGACTTCGCCGACCTTGGCATCGCTAAGGATGGCGGGGAAGCGCCCGGCGAGCTCCCAGGTCTGGAAGAACGGCGTCCAGTCGATATAGGGCACCAGCTCGGCGAGATCGTAGTCGTCAAAGCTTCGGGTGCCGAGGAAGGTCGGCTTCACCGGCTTGTTCGCGGCAAAGTCGACCGGCACGCGGTTGGCGCGGGCGGTCGCCAGCTTCAGCCGCTTCTTGTCGGCCTGGGCGCGCATATGCGCATCCGAGATCTTGGCGTACTCGGCACGCACTTCGGCGGCATAGGCCTCGCGCCTCTCGGGCGACAGCAGCGCAGACGCAACACCAACCGCCCGGCTGGCGTCGTTGACATGCACCACCGGGCCGGCGCGATAGCTCGGGTCGATCTTCACGGCCGTATGCACGCGGCTCGTGGTGGCGCCGCCGATCAAGAGCGGCAGCTTGAGGCCTTCGCGCTGCAATTCTGCGGCGAAGAACGCCATCTCGTCGAGCGAGGGCGTGATCAGGCCGGACAGCCCGACGATGTCGGCCTTCTCCGCCTTCACGGTCTCGACGATCTTGGCCGCGGGCACCATCACGCCGAGGTCGATCACCTCGTAATTGTTGCACTGGAGCACGATGCCGACGATGTTCTTGCCGATGTCGTGGACGTCGCCCTTGACGGTCGCGAGCACGATCTTGCCGGCGGACGAGGAGCCTTCCGTGCCGATGCCGTTGGCGAGATTGCGCGCCTTCTCCTCTTCCATGAACGGCATTAGCCAGGCGACCGCCTGCTTCATCACGCGTGCCGACTTCACCACCTGCGGCAGGAACATCTTGCCGTCGCCGAAGAGATCGCCGACTACGTTCATGCCGGCCATCAGCGGCCCCTCGATCACGTCGAGCGGCCGCTTCGAAGCCTTGCGGGCCTCTTCGGTATCCTGCTCGATGAACTCGGTGATCCCATGCACCAGTGCATGCGACAGCCGCTTCGCCACCGGCCATTCGCGCCAGGCGAGATCGGCTTCCTTGGTCTGGGTCTTGTTGCCGCGGAATCTTTCCGCGAGCGCCAGCAGACGCTCGGACGCACCGGGGTCGCGGTTGAGGATGACATCTTCGCACACCTGGCGCAATTCGGGATCGATGTCGTCATAGACGATCATCTGCCCGGCATTGACGATGCCCATGTCCATGCCGGCCTTGATGGCGTGATACAGGAACACCGAATGCATCGCCTCGCGCACCGGCTCGTTGCCGCGAAACGAGAACGACAGATTGGACACGCCGCCCGAGATGTGCGCGCCCGGCAGATTCTTGCGGATCCAGCGCGTCGCCTCGATGAAGTCGACGCCGTAATTGTTGTGTTCCTCGATGCCGGTTGCGATCGCGAAAATATTCGGATCGAAGATGATGTCTTCCGGCGGGAAGCCGACGCGGTTCACGAGGATGTCGTAGGCGCGCTTGCAGATCTCGGTCTTGCGGACGAACGTGTCGGCCTGGCCGACCTCGTCGAACGCCATCACCACGACGGCCGCGCCGTGGCGGCGGGCGATCTTGGCCTCGTGAATGAACTTGTCCTCGCCTTCCTTCATCGAGATCGAGTTGACGACCGGCTTGCCCTGCACGCATTTCAGGCCGGCCTCGATCACGGAGAATTTCGAGGAATCGACCATGACGGGGACGCGGGCGATGTCGGGCTCGGCGGCGACGAGGTTGAGGAAGGTCACCATCGCGGCTTCCGAGTCCAGAAGCCCCTCGTCCATGTTAACGTCGATGATCTGCGCGCCGTTCTCGACCTGGTCGCGGGCGACCTGCAGCGCGGCGGTGTAGTCGCCGGCGGTGACCAGCTTGCGGAAGCGGGCGGAGCCGGTGACGTTGGTGCGCTCGCCGACGTTCACGAAGGGAATGGCGTCGGTCAGGATGAACGGCTCGAGACCGGAGAGCCGCAAGCGAGGTTCGATCTCCGGCACGATGCGCGGCTTGTGCGGCGCGACCGCCGCCGCGATCGCCGCGATATGGTCCGGCGTGGTGCCGCAGCAGCCGCCGACGATGTTGACGAGGCCATCGCGCGCGAACTCGCCGACCAGCCGGGCCATGTATTCCGGGGTCTCGTCATACTGGCCGAACTCGTTGGGCAGGCCGGCATTGGGATAGGCACAAACAAGCGTATCGGCGACGCGGCCGATATCGGCGATATGCGCGCGCAGATCTTCCGCGCCGAGCGCGCAGTTGAAACCGATGGTGACGGGCTTGGCGTGCTGCACCGAATGCCAGAACGCTTCCGGCAACTGGCCGGACAGCAGGCGGCCGGACTTGTCGGTGATGGTGCCCGACACCATCACGGGCATGTCGATGCCGCGTTCTTCCGTGATCTCGGCGATGGCGTAGAGCGCCGCCTTGGCGTTCAGCGTGTCGAAGATGGTCTCGACCAGCAGCAGGTCGACGCCGCCGTCGAGCATGCCGTTGATCTGCTCGCCATAGGATTTGCGCAGATCGTCGAACGTGACGGCACGGTAGCCGGGATTGGACACGTCGGGCGAGATCGAGGCGGTGCGGTTGGTCGGCCCGATCGCGCCGGCGACGAAGCGGGGTTTGCCGTCCTCGGCCTCGACGCGGCGTGCGGCGTTGCCTGCCAGGCGGGCGCCTTCGCGCACCATCTCGTAGACGATGTCGGCGAGATCGTAATCGGCCTGCGCGATCGAGGTCGTGGAGAAGGTGTTGGTGGCGACGATGTCGGCGCCGGCGCGCAGATAGGCCGCGTGGATGTCCTCGATCGCCTGCGGCTGGGTCAGGATCAGGAGGTCGTTGTTGCCGCGCAAATCGCGATGGAAGGTCTTGAAGCGCTCGCCGCGAAAGGCAACCTCGTCGAACTGGAGATTCTGGATCATCGTGCCCATGGCGCCGTCGAGCACGAGAATGCGCTCGCGCGCGGCGTTGAGCAGGGCGGTTCGCTTGGGAGAGGTGGATACGGTCATGGTGTCTTAAGCCGCCTTCTGCGCGCTCTTGGCGCGAATGCCGAGCAAATGGCTGATCGCGAACACGAGATCGGCGCGGTTCATGGTGTAGAAATGGAAGGTGTCGACGCCGTGCTTCGCGAGCTTCTGCACCTGGCCGGCGGCGACGGTGGCCGCCACCAGCTTGCGGGTCTCGGCGTCCTCGTCGAGCCCCTCGAACTTCGCGGCGAACCAGTCCGGCACGGAGGTGCCGGCGCGGGTGACGAAGGCTCGCGCCTGCTTGAAATTATGCATGGGCATGATGCCCGGCACGATCGGGATGTTGATCCCACGCGCGCGCACGCGGTCGAGATAACGGAAGTATAGCTCGTTATCGAAGAACACCTGCGTGATCGCGCGGGTCGCGCCCGCATCGACCTTGGCCTGCAGCGTGTCGATGTCATCGTCGAAGTCGCGCGCCTCGGGGTGCTTCTCAGGGTACGCCGAGACCGACACCTCGATATCGCCGTGCCGCTTCTTGATGCCGGCGACGAGGTCGGCGGAGCTCTGATAGCCGTCGGGATGGCTGGAATAGGCCGTGCCGATGCCGCCCGCGGGATCGCCGCGCAAGGCCACGATGTGGCGGACGCCGACCTCGTAATAGCGGTCGACGATCTCGTCGATCTCCCCGCGCGAGGCGCCGACGCAGGTCAGATGCGCCGCCGGCAGCAGCGCAGTTTCTTTCAGGATGCGCGAGATGGTCGAGTGGGTGCGCTCACGGGTCGAGCCGCCGGCGCCATAGGTCACCGAGACGAATTTCGGGTCGAGCGGGGCCAGCCGGTTGATGGTGTCCCAGAGATTGCGCTCCATATCTTCCGTCTTGGGCGGAAAGAACTCGAACGAAATCGCAGGCCGCTTCAGGTGCCCGTCTTGCCCGTCGGTATGGGCAGGCATCGTCGCGTCAGTCATGGGCACCACTCACTCCAGGGCTCGCCGGGTCGTTGGCGGCCGGCGGTCAGGTCTAGATTGGGAGAGGTCAAGATAAGCCAAAGCGGTCGCACTCGACAGCCCATCAGAGATGGGAAATTGCCCACTTTCATTTAGATAATAGAAAATTATCTGCAGATTCAGATAGAGGTGGGATGAGAGCAGTTAGTTGAAAGTATAGATATATCAGACGCGTAATGGTGATGTGGGGCTATCTGGTACGAGATCGTGCGGTGGGCAGTATGAAAATTATAGTATCAGCGTAACCTCTGTCCCAACGCCGCGGCGCAGTCGCGCGAGCCCGTGGCCTGCACGTCAGACCTGCGCGCCCTGCCATTGCCGCTGCGCCGCCCTCCGCTACGTTAGCGCGCGATGATCCCGCTCTCAGTCCTCGACCTCTCCGTCGTCACAACTGGCACGAAGCCCGCCGCGGCGCTGCGCAACAGCATCGACCTGGCGCGCCATGTCGACGGGCTCGGCTATGTCCGCTACTGGCTCGCCGAGCATCACAACCTCGCCTCGGTCGCGAGTCCAGCGCCCGACGTGATGATCGGGCAGATCGCGGCGGTGACGAAGCACATCCGCGTCGGCTCCGGCGGCGTGATGCTGCCCAATCACGCGCCGCTAGTCGTGGCCGAGCGCTTCAAGATGCTGGAGGCGTTGTTTCCCGGCCGCATCGATCTCGGCCTCGGCCGCGCCCCCGGCACCGACGGTGCCACGGCCTATGCGCTGCGCAGCCGGCTCGACCGTCGCGAAGGCGACGATTTCCTGGAGCGGCTGCACGAATTGATCCTGTGGCAGACCCGGGAATTCCCCTCGGGCCATCCCTACCACAGCGTGGTCGCGATGCCCGACGATACGCCGTTGCCGCCGATCTGGCTGCTCGGCTCCAGCGATTATTCGTCGGAGCTCGCCGCGCAGGTCGGCATGGGCTTCGCATTCGCGCATCATTTTGCGTCCCACGATGCGATCGACGCTATGGTGCATTATCGCAATCGTTTTCAGCCCTCGGCCTGGAGCGCGACCCCGCGCGCGATCCTCGCGGTCGCCGTCATCACGGCCGACACGGATGAGGAAGCCGAAAAGCTCGCCGCGTCTTTCGACCTCAACCGCCTGCGCCGCGATCGCGGCCAGTATCTTCCGTTGCCGAGCGTCGAAGAGGCGCTGGCCTATCCCTATACCGACTCGGAGCGCACCTCGATCCAGCGCAACCGCTCGCGCCTGTTCGTCGGCAGCCCCGCAACCGTGCAGAAGCGGCTCCAGCCGCTGATCGAAGCGAGCAAGCCGGACGAGTTGATGGTGATCACCGCCGTGTATGATCACGAGGCGCGAAAGAAATCCTATTCGCTGCTGGCGGAGGCGTTCGGGCTTAAGGCGGTCGGATAAAGCTCTCGCGCCTCTGCGCTTCGCAGCCTCTTGATCCCGGCTCGCGCTTCGCGCGTCCGGGACACGAAACTATTCCATCGTCGCGCGGAACGGGTGACCCGGATACACGCCGACGATGCGGAATTCGCGCGAGAAGAATTTCAGCTCCTCGATCGCGAAAGCGAGGCCCTTGTCCTCGGGGTGGCCATCGACGTCAGCGTAAAACTGGGTGGCGAAGAAATTGCCGTCGACCATGTAGCTCTCGAGCTTGGTCATGTTGACGCCGTTGGTGGCAAAACCACCGAGCGCCTTGTAGAGCGCGGCCGGCAAATTGCGCACCCGAAACACAAAAGTCGTGACCAGCGGACCGGAGCCCTGTGCGGCCCATTTCGGCTCGCGCGCCAGCACCACGAAGCGCGTGGTGTTGTGGGCCTCGTCCTCGATGTCCTCGGCGAGGATGTCGAGGCCGTAGATCTGCGCGGCGAGGCGCGAGGCGATCGCGGCGACGGACTTGTCGTTACGCTCGGAAATGTCGCGGGCGCTGCCGGCCGTATCAGCGTGCACGATTGGCTTGATGCCGAGCTTGCGAATGATCCGCCGGCACTGGCCGAGCGCGTGCACGTGGCTTTCGACGCTCTTGATGTCTTCGAGCCTGGTCCCCTTCACCGCCATCAGCTGATGCCGGACCGGCAGAAACCACTCGCCGATGATGAAGAGGCCGGAGGCCGGCAGCAAATGATGGATGTCGGCGACGCGGCCTGCGACCGAATTCTCGATCGGGATCATGCCGAGATCGGCCTCGCCCGACGAGATCGCCGACAAGGCGTCCTCGAAGGTGGCGCAGGGCATCGGCTCGGCGTCGGGATAGGCCTCGACGATGGCGATGTGGGAATTGGCGCCAGGCTCGCCTTGGAATGCGATTTTCAGCTTGCTCATGCTCGGCCTTGTAACAGCGGCTCAGGATTTGGAAAGGATGCTGCGGGCGGTTTCCAGGTCCGCCGGCGTGTCGACCCCGCGGGGCACGGTATCGACAATGGTGAAGTCGATGCGCATTCCGGCCTCGAGCGCCCGGAGCTGCTCCAGCTTCTCCTGCAGTTCCAGCGGCGAAGGCGGCAGTGAGACGTAGCGCTCCAGCGCGGCGCGGCGATAGGCGTAGAGGCCGATATGGTGGTAACGCGGCCCGTCGCCGGTCGGCGCGGTTGCGCGGGTGAAATAAAGTGCGCGCATGCGTCTGCCCCCGAGCGAGGTCCCGATCGCCTTCACGACGCTCGGCGCGAGATCCTCCTCCTCGGTGTGGATTTGCGAAGCCAGCGTTGCGATATCCACGGCGGGGTCTTGCAGCGGCGGCAGTACCTCGCGGATATTGTCGATCGTGATGGTCGGGAAATCGCCCTGGAGATTGACCACGATCTCGGCCTTGCCGTCCGGATCGAGCTTCTGCATGGCCTCGTGGATGCGGTCGGAGCCGGAGGGGTGCTCCGGGCGGGTCATCACGGCCTCGCCGCCATGGGCGGTCACGACGGACGCGATCTCCGCGGTGTCGGTTGCGACCGCGACCCGGCCTATCCCGGCGGCCTCGGCGCGGCGCATCACGTGCACGATCATCGGCTGCCCCGCGATATCGGCGAGCGGCTTGCCGGGCAGGCGGGTCGCGGCCATGCGGGCCGGGATCAGCACCAGGATGCGAGGATCGGTCATCGGGTCAAGGGCCTGGAAACGGGGCGTTTTCCGCGCCGGGAAATGGGGTGGGGACGGGCGTGAAGCCCGCTCGCTTATACGGGTTGCCAGACCCCGGGCAAACCGATATCTCAATGGCAAAACTCGGGGAAACAATTAAGGAACGTTGATTCTTCGAGGCTCGTCCTGGCGGCCGCTTTGGGCCGCTCGATCCTTCTTGCGGTGTGGGGCCTGGCCGGAAATGGACTCTTTCGAACTGAACAAGATTCTCGGTGCCGTGCTCGGCACCTGTCTCCTTCTGCTGGTGACGAGCTTCACCGCGAATGCGCTGTTCTCGCCCAAGATGCCGGAAAAGCCGGGCTTCGAGATCGCCGTGAAGGAAGACGCCGGCCACGGCAAGGAAGGCGGCGCTGCCGCCGCGGCTGCCGAGCCGATCGAAAAGCTGCTCCAGACCGCCTCGGTCGAGAAGGGCGCCTCCGCCGCCAAAAAGTGCGGCGCCTGCCACACCTTCGAGAAGGGCGGCCCGAATCGTGTCGGTCCTAATCTCTATGGCGTCGTCGGCGAGAAGCGGGGCGAGGGCCGTGGCGGCTTCAACTTCTCGGCTGCCATGAAGGCCAAGGGCGGCACCTGGACGTTTGACGATCTCAACAAGTTCATCGCCAGCCCGAAGGGCTTCATCCCCGGCACCGCAATGGGCTTCGCCGGCATTCCCAAGGATTCCGAGCGTGCCGACGTCATTGCCTATCTGAATTCGCTCTCGGAGCATCCGCAGCCGCTGCCGACGGCCTCAAAGTAAAAGCCTCGAAACCCCATCTTGGACTATGCGGCCGGGCTGAAAAGCCTGGCCGTTTTTATATCCGGGCCGCGCGGTGACGTTATCAGGGCGTTTGGCCGCACCGGATGGAGCGGCCGGGCTTCCAAGATGAGGAAAAAGCAACATATTCCGTCGAAACCTCGCCTATATTGGGAACTTAAAGGAGTAGCCTCCTTCAAGACAGGAATGTGGATTTGGCCATTACCCGACGCGATCTCCTGCTCACCGGCATCGCTGCCGCAGCGCTCCCCGCCCTTGGTTCCGTAGGGGGCCTTCCCGTCGTCGGCGCGGCACACGCGCAATCCGCCAGTGAGCTGACCTGGCGACACGCGCTGTCGCTGTTCGGACAGGTCAAATACCCCGCCGACTTCAAGCGCTTCGACTACGTCAATCCGGAAGCGCCCAAAGGCGGCGTCGCACGCCAGATCGCCGTCGGCACATTCGACAATTTCAACATCGTCGTCTCCGGTGTGAAGGGGCAAGTCGCCGGTGCCGTGGCATTCATCTACGAATCCCTCACGACGGCCTCGCTCGACGAAGTCTCGACCGAATACGGCGCGCTGGCCGAGGCCGTCAGCCATCCGGATGATTTCTCCTCCGTGACTTACCGCTTGCGGCCGCAAGCCAACTGGCATGACGGCAAGCCTGTTACCGTGGACGACGTGATCTTCTCGCTCGATTCGTTCAAGAAGCACCACCCGATGTACTCGGCCTATTATAGCCATGTGGTGAAGGCCGAGAAGGTCGGTGAGCGCGAGGTGAAATTCGTGTTCGACGCACCGGGCAATCGCGAGCTGCCGCAGATTGTCGGGCAGCTCACGGTCCTGCCGAAGCATTGGTGGGAAGGAACGGACGCGCAGGGCCGGAAGCGCGATGTCTCCGCCACCACGCTCGAAGTGCCGCTGGGGTCGGGCCCCTACCGGGTCAAGGAATTCGTTGCCGGACGGTCGATCGCGCTGGAGCGCGTGAAGGATTATTGGGGGCGCGACCTCGCGGCCAATGTGGGCCGAAATAATTTCGACGAGCTGCGCTATGAGTATTTCCGCGACGCCACCGTGGCGATCGAGGCCTTCAAGGCCGATCAGGTCGATTGGCGCACCGAGAACAGCGCGAAGAACTGGGCGACGGCCTACGACTTCCCGGCCGTCACCGAAAAGCGCGTGATCCTCGAGGAGTTCGCCAATCGCAGCTCGGGCGTCATGCAGGCCTTCGTGCCGAACCTGCGCCGCGCCAAGTTCAAAGATGCGCGCGTGCGACGCGCGCTTAATTACGCGTTCGACTTCGAGGAAATGAACAAGCAGATCTTCTACGGCCAATATAAGCGCATCAGCAGTTATTTCGACGGCATCGATGAACTGATGGCAACCGGGTTGCCGCAGGGCAAGGAGCTCGAGATCCTCGAGACGGTCCGCGCCGAGGTCCCGCCCGAAGTCTTCACGACGGCCTATACCAATCCAGTCGGCGGCAGTCCGGAAGCCGTGCGCGACAATCTGCGCGAGGCACTGCGCCTGTTCAAGGAAGCCGGCTACGAGGTGCGCGACCGCAAACTGGTCGACGTCAAGACCGGCGCTCAGTTCTCGCTTGAGCTGCTGAACTCGGATCCGAGCTTTGAGCGGATCACGCTGTTCTACAAGCCGTCGCTGGAACGGCTCGGCATTGCCGTCAACGTACGGACAGTGGATCCCACCCAGTATGAGAACAGGACGCGCGAGTGGGATTTCGACATCGTCACCAACTCCTGGGGCGAGTCGCAGTCCCCTGGCAACGAGCAGCGCGAATTCTGGTCCTCGAAGACGGCTGACATCGCCGGTTCACGCAATATTACCGGCATCAAAAATCCGGCGGTCGACAAGCTGATCGAGCGGGTGATCTACGCCAAGGGTCGCGACGATCTCGTCGCGGCAACCAAGGCACTCGACCGCGTGCTGCTGTGGAATCACTACGTCGTGCCGCAGTGGACTTATACGAAGGTGCGCACCGCGCGCTGGGATCGCTTCGGCCGGCCGGCGGAATTGCCCAGATACGGTCAGTCCGGCTTTCCGTTCATCTGGTGGTATGACGCGGACAAAGCGGCGCGGATCGCAAAGAAGTCGTGAGGGGCAGTTCTCGCATGACGCAGCTTTCACGCCGGCATGTGCTGGCCCTGAGTGCCGGTGGCGCGTTCAGCGCCGCCTGGCTCCGGGGCGCGGCAGCGTCCGAGATGCTCGCCGAGGCCCACGGCATGTCGGCCTTCGGCGACCTCAAATATCCCGCCGATTTCCATCACTTCGGCTACGTCAATGTCGACGCGCCGAAGGGTGGTACTTTCTCGCTGATCCCGTCGGTGCGCGCCTACAACCAGTCCTACCAGACCTTCAACTCGCTCAATGCCTTCATCCTCAAAGGCGATGGCGCGCAGGGCATGGACATGACCTTTGCGCCGCTGATGGTGCGAGCCAACGACGAACCCGACGGGATGTACGGGCTTGCCGCCAAATCTGTAAATATATCGGCAGACAGGCTGGTCTACCGCTTCACCATACGGCCCGAGGCGAAATTCCATGACGGCACCAAGCTCACCGCGCACGACGCGGCGTTTTCGCTGACGGCGCTGAAGACCAAGGGCCATCCGCTGATCATCGTGCAGATGCGCGACATGGTCAGCGCGGAAGCCGTCGACGAGGCGACGCTTGTCGTCACTTTTGCTAAGGGACGCGCGCGTGACGTGCCGCTCTATGTGGCGAGCCTGCCGATCTTCTCGAAAGCCTACTATGCCTCCCGTCCGTTCGACGAAACGTCTCTGGAGATCCCGTTGGGTTCGGGCCCGTACAAGGTCGGCAAGTTCGAGGTCAACCGCTACATCGAATACGAGCGCGTCAAGGATTGGTGGGCTGCCGATCTGCCCCCCTGTCGTGGTAGCTACAATTTCGACGTTGTACGCTACGAATTCTACCGGGACCGCGATGTCGCCTTCGAAGGTTTCACCGGCAAGAACTATCTCTACCGCGAGGAGTTCACCTCCCGTCTCTGGGCGACGCGCTACGACTTCCCTGCGGTGAAGGACGGTCGCGTCAAGATGGAGGTCGTACCCGACGACACGCCGTCCGGTGCACAAGGATGGTTCATCAACACGCGGCGCGACAAGTTCAGGGATCCTCGGGTACGAGAGGCACTGATCGACGCCTTCGACTTCGAGTGGACCAACAAGACCATCATGTACGGTGCTTATGCCCGCACGGTGTCGCCATTTCAGAACTCGGACCTCATGGCCAGCGGCGGGCCTCCGCCGCCGGAAGAGTTGAAGCTGCTCGAGCCGTTTCGCGGCCAGATTCCCGACGAGGTGTTCGCCGCGCCGTTCACGCCGCCGGTCTCGGACGGCTCCGGGCAGGACCGCAGCCTGCTGCGCAAGGCGCAGCAATTGCTCAGCGACGCCGGCCTGCCGATCAAGGACGGCAAGCGGGTGCTGCCGAACGGCGAGATATTCAGGATCGAATTTCTGTTGGACGAGCCTTCATTCCAGCCGCACCATGGGCCCTACATCAAGAATCTCGCGACGCTCGGCATCGAAGCGAGCGTGCGCCTCGTCGATGCCGTACAACACAAGGCGCGCCAGGAAGATTTCGACTTCGATATGACGATTCAACGCTTCAGCATGTCGGCGACGCCGGGCGATGCCATGCGCTCGTTCTTCTCGTCGCAGGTCGCGGCAACGAAGGGTTCGTACAATCTCGCGGGCATCGCCAGTCCTGCCATCGATGCCATGATCGAGAAGATCATGGCGGCTGACTCCCGCGAGGAATTGACCGTCGCCTGCCGCGCCTTCGATCGCCTGTTCCGTGCCGGCCGTTATTGGGTGCCGCAATGGTATAACAAGACGCACCGGCTTGCTTATTGGGACCAGTTCGGCCGTCCGCAGAAGCTGCCGCGTTATGCCAACGGAGTCGGCGCCCCCGACATCTGGTGGCATGATGGCGGCAAGGCCGCCAAGCTCGAGCAGGCGAAACAGCCATGAGCGCCTATATCGCCCGCCGTATCCTGCTGATGATCCCGACCTTGCTCGGGATCCTCTTCGTCTCCTTCATCGTCGTGCAGTTCGCGCCGGGCGGCCCGGTCGAGCGCGTAATCGCGCAGCTCTCGGGTGCCGACACCGGCGGTACCTCGCGCATTTCGGGCGGCAGCGACTTTGCGCAGCGCGCCCCGGGGCAGTTAGGCGCCGGCGGCGATGCCATCAATCCGAAATATCGCGGCGCTCAAGGCCTCGATCCCGATTTCATCAAAAAGCTGGAAGTGCAGTTCGGCTTCGACAAGCCGGCCCCGGAGCGCTTCGCATTGATGGTGTGGAATTTCGCCCGCTTCGATTTCGGCAAGAGCTATTTCCGCGACGTCAGCGTGCTGCAGCTCGTCAAGGAGAAGTTGCCGGTCTCGATCTCGCTCGGCATCTGGCTGACGCTGCTGACCTACCTGATCTCGATTCCGCTCGGCATCCGCAAGGCGGTCAGGGACGGGACGCGCTTCGACACCTGGACCTCGAGCGTGCTCGTGCTCGGCTATGCCATTCCCGGGTTCCTGTTCGCGATCCTGCTGATCATCCTGTTTGCCGGCGGTTCGTTCTTCAACTGGTTCCCGCTGCGCGGACTGACGTCAGACGGCTGGTCGCAGTTTCCGTGGTACTGGAAGATCATCGATTACTTCTGGCATTTGACGCTGCCGCTGATCGCGATGGGGCTCGGTGCGTTCACCACCATGACGTTCCTGACCAAGAACTCGTTCCTGGACGAGATCCGCAAGCAATACGTGATGACCGCGCGCGCGAAAGGCTGCAGCGAGAATCGGGTGCTCTATGGTCACGTCTTCCGCAACGCGATGCTGATCGTCATCGCCGGCTTTCCCAGCACCTTCATTCACGCCTTCTTCTCGGGCTCGCTTCTGATCGAGACCATCTTCTCGCTGGACGGGCTGGGACTGCTCAGTTTCGAGAGCGTTCTCAACCGCGACTACCCCGTGGTGTTCGGTACACTCTTCATTTTTTCGCTCGTCGGGCTCGTGATCAACCTGATTTCTGACCTCACCTATATGTGGATCGATCCGCGGATCGATTTCGAGGCGCGGGAGGTCTGATGACTCTGGCCGCCCCCACCACGCCGATCGAAACCACTGCGAAGTCGCCGCTCGGCGATGCCGTGCCGATGACGCGCAAACAGTTCGTGCCATCGCCGCTCAACAGGCGCCGCTGGCAGAATTTCAAGGCGAACCGGCGCGGCTATTGGTCGTTCTGGATCTTCCTGATCCTGTTTGTGGTATCGCTGTTCGCCGAGTTGATCGCCAATGATCGGCCGTTCCTGATCAAATATGATGGCCACCTCTATTGGCCGTCCGTCGTCACCTATTCGGAAACCACTTTCGGCGGCGACTTCGAAACGGCAGCCGACTATCGCGATCCCTATTTGCAGAAGTTGATCAAGGACAAGGGTGGCAGCATCGTCTGGCCGCTGATCCGCTATTCCTACGACACCCACAATCTCGATCTGCCGACCCCGGCGCCGTCGCGGCCGACCTGGATGTTGACGGAAGCGCAGTGCAAGCCTGTGGTCGAGAAGAAGGGCCTCAAGAGCTGCCGCGATCTCGAATACAACTGGCTCGGCACCGACGATCAAGGCCGCGACGTGGTAGCGCGGCTGATCTACGGCTTCCGCATTTCGGTGCTGTTCGGCCTCTGCCTGACCATCGTCTCCTCCGTCGTCGGCATCGCGGCCGGCGCGGTACAGGGCTATTTCGGCGGCTGGATCGACCTGTTGTTCCAGCGTTTCATCGAAATATGGACTGCGATCCCTTCGCTCTATCTGCTGCTGATCCTGTCGTCGGTGCTGGTGCCCGGTTTCTTCGTGCTTCTCGGCATCCTGCTGTTGTTTTCCTGGGTGTCGCTGGTCGGACTCGTCCGCGCGGAATTCCTGCGCGGGCGCAATTTCGAGTACATCCAGGCGGCGCGGGCGCTCGGCGTGTCGAACAAGGTCATCATGTTCCGGCATCTGTTGCCGAACGCGATGGTCGCGACCATGACATTCCTGCCTTTCATCGTGTCGAGTTCGGTGATGACGCTGACGGCGCTCGATTTCCTCGGGTTCGGACTGCCGCCCGGCTCGCCGTCGCTCGGCGAGCTGCTGTCGCAGGGCAAGTCCAACGTGCAGGCGCCCTGGCTCGGTTTCTCCGGCTTCTTCTCGGTTGCGATCATGCTGTCGCTCTTGATCTTCATCGGCGAGGCCGTGCGCGACGCCTTCGATCCGCGCAAGACGTTCAGGTAGGCCAATGGACGCGATCAATCAGCCTTTGCTCAGCGTGCGCGAGCTCTCGGTTGCCTTCCACCAGGGCGGCGCCACCACGCTCGCGGTCGACAAGGTCTCGTTCCAGATCAGGCGCGGCGAGTGCGTGGCGCTGGTCGGCGAGTCCGGCTCCGGCAAGTCGGTCAGCGCGCTCTCGATCCTCAAACTCTTGCCCTATCCGAACGCCTCGCATCCCTCGGGCAGCATCCGCTTCAAGGGACAGGAACTGATCGACCGGTCGGAGCAGGAGATGCGGGAGATTCGCGGCAGCGACATCTCGATCATCTTCCAGGAGCCGATGACGTCGCTCAATCCACTGCACACGATCGAGGCGCAGATCGGCGAGATCATCCAGCTGCACAATCCGACCAGCAATGCCGAGGCGCGCAGGCGGACGCTGGAATTGCTGACGCAGGTCGGCATTCCCGAGCCTGAAACGCGGCTGAAGAGCTATCCGCACCAGCTCTCCGGCGGCCAGCGCCAGCGCGTGATGATCGCGATGGCGCTCGCCAACGAGCCGGATCTCCTGATCGCGGACGAGCCGACCACGGCGCTCGACGTCACCGTGCAGGCGCAGATCCTGACGCTGCTCGCAGAGATTCGCAGCCGGCTCGGCATGAGCCTGCTCTTCATCACCCACGATCTCGGCATCGTGCGCCGCATCGCCGACCAGGTCTGCGTCATGAAGGGCGGCGAGATCGTCGAGCAGGGGCCGGTTGAGCAGGTCTTCAAGAGCCCGAAGCATCCCTATACGCGCGACTTGCTCGCCGCGGAACCGAAGCCGGATCCGGCGCCGCCGCAGCCGGATGCGCCGGTGGTGATGTCGGCCGATGACCTCAAGGTCTGGTTTCCGATCAAGCGCGGGTTGATGCGCAAGACGGTCGGTCACATCAAGGCGGTGGACGGCGTCAGCATCGCCGTGCGCAAGGGCGAGACGCTTGGCGTCGTCGGCGAGTCCGGCTCGGGCAAGACCACGCTGGGGCTCGCATTGCTGCGGCTGATCTCCTCGAACGGACGCATTGTGTTCCTGGGAAAGGATATCCAGGGTCTCCGCTTCAAGGAGATGCGGCCGTTCCGGCGCGACATGCAGATCGTGTTCCAGGATCCGTTCGGCTCGCTCAGCCCGCGCATGTCGGTCGCCGACATCGTCGCCGAAGGCCTCACCGTGCATCAGCCGCAGCTCTCGCGCGGCGAGCGTGAGGAGCGCGTCGTCAAGGCGCTCGAGGACGTCGGATTGAAGCCGGATACCCGCAACCGTTATCCGCATGAATTCTCCGGCGGCCAGCGCCAGCGCATCAGCATCGCGCGGGCGGTGGTGCTGGAGCCGGATTTCGTCGTGCTGGACGAGCCGACCAGTGCGCTCGACATGCTGATTCAGGCGCAGATGGTCGATCTGCTGCGTGAATTGCAGCGCCGTCGCGATCTCACCTACATGTTCATCTCGCACGATCTGCGCGTCGTCGCCTCGCTCGCCAGCCATCTGATCGTGATGCGCGGCGGCAAGGTGGTCGAGGAAGGCCAGGCCGCCGAGCTCTTCAAGAACCCGAAGACGGATTACACGCGCGCGCTGTTTGCGGCGGCGTTCCGGCTGGAGACGGCGGGGAACGGGTCGGCGGCGACGTAGCGTCGTCAGAGCCGCTTGATCGCGGTGACCTCGCTGCCGGCTTGCTTGATCCTTGCGATGGCCGGCTCGATTGGTTCGACCACCGTTGCCATGTGATGCGCATTTGCGTGAACCATGGTGCCGGCGTCGCGGACGATGGCGACATGGCCCTTCCAGAAAATGAGATCGCCGCGCAGCAAGCTCCTCTGCTCGTGCGGCTCCAGCGCGCGGCCGAGCCCGGCCTGCTGCATGTCGCTGTCACGCGGGCAGCCGATCCCCGCCGATGTCAGCGAGACCTGGACGAGGCCGGAGCAATCGACGCCGAGGCTGCTCTTGCCACCCCAGAGATAGGGCGTGCCGACGAAACGCTCGGCGACTCCGACGAAGCCCGGCTCGCGATGACCGAGCGGGACGAGATGAGCCTTCGGCAGATATTGTCCGTCGCGCGTCACGGCGAAGCTGCCGTCCTCGCGTGCAACCGCTATCTTCGATCCCATCACCAGCGTGTCTGCCGGCGGCAGCTTGATCGAGGGACCGGGGAAGGCAAAGGTTCGTAGCGCAACGACCACGTGGGTCGGGGCGGCCGAGGGCTTCATCAGCGCTGCGTCCGGCAGCCAGCCGACATAGCCGTCACCCGAAAGCTGACCCCACGCCCAGCCTTCGCCGTTGCGGTCGTAGACCGTGACGCGCTCGCCGCGCAACGCTTGTGTCATCAGCATCGCGTTCGATGACGGCTGTTCGCGCACGGGCGCGATCGCCTCGACTATCTCGAATTCCTCGCCCGTGACGAAGCGCTCCGCCTGCACCTTGCCTTCGAGATACTTTGCGGCGAGGTCGCCGCGCGCGGGTGTCAGCCTTGGATCGGGGCTTGGATCGTATTTTGGATCGAGTCCTGGATCACGCATAGCGCTCGCTCAGCAATGCGTAGATCGCGCGAGCGGCTTGGCACTCGCCGCCTTCGGGGCGTGCGGGCTTCGCCGACGGCGTCCAGCCGTAGATGTCGACATGCAGCCAGCTCCCGGCCTGTTCGACGAAGCGCTGCAGGAACAGCGCACAGATGATCGAGCCGGCAAAGCCGCCGGACGGTGCGTTGGTGATGGTGGCCGTCTTGGAGTCCAGCCACGCATCGTAAGGCGGCCACAGCGGCATGCGCCACAACGGATCGTTCTCCTTCACCGCGCATCGTGCGACGTCGGCGGCAAGCGTCTCATCATTGGTGTAAAAGGGCGGTAAATCCGGTCCCAGCGCGACGCGTGCCGCTCCCGTCAGCGTGCCGAGATCGATCAGCAGGTCCGGCTTTTCCTCGTCCGCCAGAGCCAGCGCGTCGGCGAGCACCAGCCGCCCCTCCGCGTCCGTATTGCCGATCTCGACAGTGATGCCCTTGCGCGAGGTGAAGATGTCGAGCGGGCGGAAGGCATTGCCCGCGACCGCGTTCTCCACGGCCGGAATCAGCACGCGCAGCCGCACCTTCAGCTTCGCATCCATCACCATGCGGGCCAGCGCCAGCACGTTGGCGGCGCCTCCCATGTCCTTCTTCATGATCAGCATGCCGCTCGACGGCTTCAGGTCGAGCCCGCCGGTGTCGAAGCAGACGCCCTTGCCGACCAGCGTCACCTTGGGATGAGCCGGGTCGCCCCAGCCGATGTCGATCAGCCGCGGCGCGCGGTCCGAGGCCATGCCGACGGCGTGGATCAGCGGAAAATTCGTCTTCAAGTCGTCACCGATGGTGCAGGCAAAGCTTGCACCGAAACCGGCGGCGAGATCCTGCGCGGCTGCGGCCAGCTCCTCCGGCCCCATGTCGTTGGCCGGCGTGTTGATGAGGTCGCGCGCCAGCATTGCGGCGTCCGCCATGCGGTTGATCTGGGTCGCATCGACGCCGTCGGGTGGCACGAGGCGGACGTCGGGACGATCCGCCTTGCGGTACCGGGCGAAGCGGTAGCTGCCGAGCGCGAAGGCGAGTGCGGCGAGCCGTGCATCGTGCGGTGCATTGGCGAAGCGATAGACGCCCGGCGGCAGCAGCCCGGGCAGGGCGCCCGGTCGGAACAGGTCGCGCGATTTTGCACCTTCGTCCTCGAGCCCGAACAGCACCTGCGCGATCGCGCCATCGGGCGCGGGCAGCGCGAGATAGCCGCCCGGCTTTGCGGTAAACGCGCTCGCAGTGGCGAACTGGCGTTGCGCCGCCGGTAGCCCCTCGGCGACCTGATCCCAGCTCGACTTGGTGACGAAGGTGATCGGGATGGCGGTAGGCGACGTCTCAAAAACAGAAGGCATTGGCGGGTCCGGATCGTCAGATCGAGCGGGTCATACGAACGGACGAGATTTCGCAGAGTTTCGTCGCCGCCGCAATCAGCTTTGCTGCCATCGTTCAGCGATCCGCTACTCGCAGCAAGGGGGCCATGCTAGGTTCCGGCAACGGCCGTCGGGTGCGGAGATCTCCGGCGGCCGACGACAAAGCCGGCCGGGAGGAAATGCAATGGAATTTGTGTGGAGCGTGGTCACATTCATCGGCCAGGCGGTCGAGGCGATTTTTGGCTATGTCGAGCATCATCATTGGATATTCGCGTTCCTTGCCGGTGGTTACGTCTTCTATCTCCACGACCGCTCCGTTCACGCGCGGTTCGATGCGCTCGACAAGCGCGTTGACGAAATCCGCAAGCGGCTCGCCATCGAATATTGAGCTGATGAGCGAAACCATCATCGGGCGGAACCTCGTATCTCATGCGGTTCACGCGAGCCGCCGCAGGGCTTTACTAGCGCTGGGGTTGTGGCATTATTGGCCGATATTTTAGATTGTATCGTGCCATTGTGCACGCAGCGAGAGTCGATTCTTACCCTGGCTCATCACGGCCCGGTTGAGACCGGAGAGACCCTTATCGTCGAAGGCATTTCTCTTATCGTTTGGGCGGCGCGGCATTTGCAAACAAGCAGCGCAAAATGGATAGATCGTTCGTCATCGTACAGATTTCCGACCTGCATCTGGACGGGTCGGGTCGGCTGCTTGCGACGCTCGAGACGCTCAATGCCGCCATTCGCGAGAGGATGGGGGACTTCGCGGACATTCCTGATCGCATCCTGCTGATCACCGGCGATATCGTGGACGACCCGACGCCACCCGCGCTCGACGAAGCGCTCGCCGTCATGACGTCCTTCCGACAGACCGGGCTGTTCACCGATATCCAGGCAATCGCCGGCAACCACGACGTCAAGCGACCGAGCCAGCGTGCAGGCCGCCACGACGTCTATGATTACCTGCACTTGCCGCGGACCTCGAAGAGCGTCTACTACCGTCAAGCCGGCCTCGATCTGGTGCTGCTGGATTCCAACCGCGCGAGCCTCACGACGCTCGCGAGCGGCAATGTCGACCAGAGCGCCTATAACGCCATGGTTTCGGCGTCCGCGCGGCTGAGTGTCGAGCTCGCGGGGAGCCTCGGGTCGGGCGGCCGCGCCGATTATGCCGAGCCGGTGGAAAACCTCGTGCGTGTGCTGGCGCTGCACCATCATCCACTGCCGCAGGCGACCGGAGAAGGAAAGCGGTTTCTCGGCGTGCCCGACGAGCCGCTGATGTATCTCGCCGCGCCCGCGACCTTCCTCGAAGCGGCGACATCGCTCAACGTCGATCTGGTTCTGCACGGACACCGACATGTCGAAGGGCTGACGCGCTATTCGATTCCCGATCCGCGCGCCACGAGCGAGAGCGATGATGCATTCTGGCGCACGATCTACGTCTTGTCCTGTCCGTCATCGACCGGGCAGGCCGGTGACGACGCCGGCTTCAACGTCATCCATTTCGGCCCGATGTCCCACCCGATGTCCCATGGCGGCCGCATCGAGTATCGCTTTGCGATCGCCCGCTACTCACGTCCGCGCAAGGATGGTGCCTTCAGGCCGCTCGATTCCAACCTGCCGCACGGCGTCGTCAGGCTGCCGGCCGGGCGGGATTTTTCCCGAGATCCGGCCGTCCAGTCGGGCATCGAGATCGACGCATGCACGACGCTGAAGCGGGATCAGGTCGCAGCATTCGCCCGCCGGCTCCTGCTGCGCCGCGCCTTCTATGCCGACGGCGAGGTGGATTGGGCCGATTTGCTTCACGTCTATCTCGTCACCTCTCACGTCTGGGCCGATCTCGAAAGCAAGTCCTCGAGATCCGCACGCAAGCATGACGTCGACGCCGTGGCCGTGGTGACATCGCTGCTGCGTCGGTTGATCGAGCAATCCGCAAATGTGCTCGGCATCGACAGTTTTCAGCTCGACGAGCTCCGCGCGAGGCGTCTGATCAATCGTGACGATCTTCGGCGCGAATTGCCGTGGGTGGCGCGCCCGGGCATCGATGTGGAGATCGAGACGCGGCAACGCCTGCAATTGCTGCGGGACCTGAACGAGCAGGCGAAGGCGCTCGGCCTCGATGCGGATCTCGGCGGCGAGATGCCGCCGCAGGCCCGCAGTGACGGGCGCGGGCCGGGGGGGCATTAACCGGCCGTTAGGGTTAACAGTCTATTGCTGGCGCGTTCGGCTCGATCAATCGGCTCGAGAGTCAAAGCGTCATGCGTCAACGGTTCAGTCTTGACCGGCTCAGTCTTGCCCGGCTTCTTGCGTCCACCTCGCTGGTCGCGACGTTGGCCATGGGCCTCGGCGGCTGCACGGCGATGTCGAAACTCTCCGACGTCACGGGCTCGGTCGGGCCGCGGGCCGAAGCCGCTCCCACCGATCCCGCGCGCGCTGCCCAAGTCTACGGCGAGCGCTATCGTGCCAATCCCAAGGACGCCGACGCGGCGCTCGCCTACGGCCAGGCCCTGCGCGCCAACGGCCAGCGCGCCCAGGCCGCCGCCGTGCTCGAGCAGGCAACCATCGCCAATCCCGGCAACAAGGCGCTGATGGCGCAATACGGCCGCGCGCTCTCCGATAACGGCAATTTCCAGCAAGCCTTCGACGTGCTGACGAAGGCGCATTCGCCCGACAACCCGGATTGGCGCCTGCTCTCGGTGCAGGGGACCGCGCTCGATCAGATGGGCCGTCACGAAGAAGCGCGTTCCTATTATGCGAGCGCGCTCAAGATCGCGCCTGGCGATCCCGGCGTGCTCTCCAATCTCGGCCTGTCCTACATGCTGTCGAGAGACCTGCCGAAGGCCGAAGATGCGCTGCGGCAAGCCTATGCCTCGCCGCACGCAAGCGCGCGGGTGCGGCAGAATCTCGGTCTGGTCGTCGGTCTCCAGGGCCGCTTCGCCGAAGCCGAGACCATCGTGAAGGCGGACCTGCCGCCGGACCAGGCTGCGGCCAATGTCGCCTATCTCAAGGAAATGCTGACCCGCAGCGATATCAGGCGGGGTGCACCGAAGCGGACCCCGGTCGCCTCGCTCGGCCAGTCCGACTGATCAGACGTGATCTTCCAATCTTGATCTTCCAATCTTGAAGGCAGCCGCGGACCGTGCGCGGTCCGCGTCTAACGTCATTGCATCTCGGTGACCTTGATGCCGGTCGGTCCGAGAATGACGACGAACAGCACCGGCAGGAAGAACAGGATCATCGGCACCGTCAGCTTCGGCGGCAGTGCTGCGGCCTTTTTCTCGGCTTCGTTCATGCGCATGTCGCGGTTTTCCTGCGCCATCACCCGCAAGGAGTGGCCGAGCGGGGTGCCGTAACGCTCCGCTTGCTGGAGCGCGAGACATACCGACTTGACGCCCTCGAGTCCGGTGCGCCGCGCGAGGTTCTCGTAGGCGACCTTGCGATCCTGCAAATAGGACAGCTCGGCCGTGGTCAGGGTGAACTCCTCCGACAGCGCGATCGACTGGCCCACGATTTCGACCGCGACCTTCCGGAATGCCATCTCGACCGACATGCCGGACTCGATGCAGATCAGGAGCAGGTCGAGCGCGTCGGGAAAGGCACGCTTGATCGAGAGTTGACGCTTGGAGATCGCGTTCCTGAGGAACAACATCGGTGCCTGAAGTCCGAGATAGGCCGCACCCACGCAGATGCCGATCTTGATCGGCATCGATTGCTGCATATGCGCGATCAGGAACACGTAGACGATCGAACCGACGAACAGCACGATCGGGGCAACCAGGCGGGCAAACAGGAAGGTGATGTAGGGCGCCTGGCCTCGATAACCTGCCATGATGAGCTTGTCCCGCGCAGCTTCCTGCGCGAGCCATTTGGTCAGGTTGAAGTCGTCGACGACCTTCGAGACGAGCTGCTTCGGCGTTTGGCGCAGCGAGACTTTTTCACTCTTGTGGAGGCGCTCGCGCTCGCGCTGCCGGATGCGCTCACGTTCGTTCGCCACCGCCTTCATGCGCTTGGAAAGGCCTTCGCCGGCGAACAGCGGCATCACCAGTGTATAGACGGTGGCGCTGGCGGCAATGGCCGCCAGCAGCATCGTCATGAAGTGGACGTCGTGAAGTTTCGCAACGAGGAACTCTACCATAAGGCACCATCAGAAGTCGAAATTGATCATCTTCTTCATCACCATGATGCCAATCGACATCCAGACGACGCAGCCGACCAGCATGAGCTGGCCGGTGGGATGAGTCCAAAGAATCGAGATGTATCCCGGCGTCGTGAGGTAGACGAGGAACATCACGATCGGCGGCAGCGAGCCGATGATGCCGGCCGAGGCCTTGGCTTCCATCGACATCGCCTGGATCTTCTCCTTCATCTTCTTGCGGTCGCGCAGCACCCTGGAGAGGTTACCGAGTGCTTCGGAGAGGTTGCCGCCCGATTTCTGCTGGATCGAGATGACGATGCCGAAGAAATTGGCCTCGGGCAGTGTCATCCGATCATAGAGTCGCGTGCAGGCCTCGCCGAGCGGCATGCCGATCGCCTGCGTCTCGATGATGGACAGAAATTCGGAGCGCAGCGGCTCCGGCGCGTCGGCGGCGACGACCTTGATTGATTCGAACAGCGGCAGGCCCGCCTTGATGCCGCGGACGATGACGTCGACCGCGTCGGGCAGCGCCTTCAGGAATTTGGCTTCGCGGCGCTTCTTCAGGAAGCTCAGCGCCCAGCGGGGCAGACCGAAGCCGCCGGCAAAAGCGAGGCCGGCGGCACCGAGCAGGCCGCCCCCAATGAACAAGGCGAGCGCGAACAGCACGCCCGCCACGAGGGCGGACACGATCCAGAATTTCTGCGGCGCCCAGTCGAGGCCGGCCTGCGACAGGCGAACACTGAGCGGTACGCTCTTCTCCTGCTGGCGCCGCGCCTCGAGATCCTTGAGCGAGGTTTCGACCTGCTCGCGGCGCGAGCGCTGCGTCTTCTCGGCCGCGCGGGCCGTGGGCGCCTCGGCGCGCGAGATCGAGGCGCGGCGGCTCTCGGCCTTCCGTTCCCCGGACAGCATTGGATAAAGGAAGACCCAGGCGATGCCCCCGACAGCGGCGGTGGCAAGGAAGGCGAGGGCAAGGACTTGCATGTTCATGGCTGCGTTGACCTGCTCACGTCGTGGGCGCCACTTCCGCGGCGTCGAGCGCCGCGGCAAGGCGCTTCTCTTCGCCGTAATAGCGGGCGCGTTCCCAGAACTTCGGGCGGCCGATTCCGGTAGACCGGTGCCGGCCGATGATCTTGCCGTTGGCGTCCTCGCCGACCATGTCGTAGAGGAAGACGTCTTGGGTGATGATGGTGTCGCCTTCCATGCCCATCACTTCGGTGATGTGGGTGATGCGGCGCGAACCGTCGCGCAGGCGCGCGGCCTGGACGATGACGTCGATCGAGGCGCAGATCATCTCGCGGATGGTGCGTGAAGGCAGGGAGAAGCCGCCCATCGTGATCATGGATTCGCAGCGCGATAGCGCCTCGCGCGGGTTGTTGGCGTGCAGCGTGCCCATCGAGCCGTCATGGCCGGTGTTCATGGCCTGGAGCAGGTCGAACGCCTCGGGTCCGCGGACTTCGCCGACGATGATGCGCTCGGGACGCATACGCAGGCAGTTGCGCACCAGCTCGCGCATGGTGACCTGGCCCTCGCCCTCGATGTTGGGCGGGCGGGTTTCCAATCGCACCACGTGCGGCTGCTGGAGCTGGAGTTCGGCGGCGTCTTCGCAGGTGATGACGCGCTCGTCGTGCTCGATGTAGTTGGTCAGGCAGTTGAGCAACGTGGTCTTGCCCGAGCCCGTACCGCCGGAGATCAGCACGTTGCAGCGGACGCGGCCGATGATCTGTAGGATTTCCGCGCCCTCCGGCGAGATTGCGCCGAACTTGACGAGCTGATCGAGCGTCAGCTTGTCCTTCTTGAATTTGCGGATGGTGAGCGTGGGGCCGTCGATCGACAGCGGGGGCACGATGGCGTTGACGCGGGAGCCGTCGGCCAGGCGCGCGTCGCAGATCGGCGAGGATTCGTCGACGCGCCGGCCGACCTGGCTGACGATACGCTGGCAGATGTTGAGGAGCTGCTGATTGTCGCGGAAGCGGATACCGGTGCGTTGGATCTTGCCGGCGACCTCGATGTAAACGGTGTCGGCGCCGTTGACCATGATGTCGGCGATGTCGTCGCGCGACAACAGCGGCTCCAGCGGACCGTAGCCGAGGACGTCATTGCAGATGTCGTCGAGCAGCTCTTCCTGCTCGGCGATCGACATCACGATGTTCTTGATCGCGATGATCTCGTTGACGATGTCCCGGATTTCCTCGCGGGCGGACTCCGAATCGAGCTTGGCGAGCTGGGCGAGGTCGATGGCCTCGATCAGCGCGCCGAAGATGGTCGCCTTGACCTCGTAATAATTGTCCGAGCGGCGGGCTTCCATGGTCGGCGCAGGCTTCGCCGGGGCAAGGGGCGGCGAGGAGACTGCCGGCGGCGGCGGCACGCGCGACACGGTCGGCGCCGAAGCCTGGGCAGGCTCTGGCGACACGGCACCGGGCTTTGGGGCCCGAGGGTCGGTGTCTGTTCCGCTACGCTTACCGAACACTTAAAAACTCCATGCGGCGACCTATTTTCCCCGCAACTTCTCAATCAGGGGTGAAAGCAGGGACGACTTTTGCTTCTTCGTTTCGCTTCGGCCGGTCAGGCGCTGGGCGATCTGAAGGAACATCTCGATCGACTTATGGTTGGCCGAGATCTCTGCGATCATCTGGCCGTTATTGGCCGCCGAGCCGAAGATCTGCGGCTCGAACGGGATCGAGACGACCGGCTGGCTCTCGATCGCCTTGGCGAACTCCGCCGCGGCGATTTCGGGCCGTTTCGGCACGCCGACCTGGTTCAGGCAGTAGAGCGGCGGACGGTCGTTGGGGCGCGCGGCCTTCAGGAGATCGAATAGGTTCTTGGTGTTGCGCAAATTGGCGAGGTCGGGCGCCGCCACGATCAGGATGTCGTCCGCTCCGATCAGCGCGCGTTTGGTCCAGCCGGACCATTGGTGTGGAACGTCGAGCACGATGCAGGGCATGGTGGAGCGCAGCGTGTCGAACACGGCATCGAAGGCGTCGACGCCGAAATCATAGACCCGGTCGAGCGTCGCCGGCGCCGCCAGCAGGCTGAGGTGGTCAGTGCATTTCGACAGCAGGCGGTCGATGAAGGCGGTATCGACGCGATCGGGCGAGAACACGGCGTCGGCAATACCCTGTGGCGGATCCTGGTTATAGTCGAGCCCGGCAGTGCCGAAGGCGAGGTCGAGGTCGGCAACGACTGCGTCCATCGCGAGATCGCGGGCGATCGCCCAGGCGACGTTGTGGGAGATGGTTGACGCGCCGACGCCGCCCTTGGCGCCGACCACGGCGATGATGCGGCCGACGGCCTTGGCTTCCGGCGCCGAGAACAGGTTGCAGATCGAGCGCACGACGTCGATCGCGCCGACCGGCGCAAGCACGTAGTCGCTGACGCCGCGGCGGACCAGCTCGCGGTAGAGCATGACGTCGTTGATGCGGCCGATCACGACCACGCGGGTGCCGGCGTCGCAGACGGTCGCGAGATGGTCGAGGCCGCCCAGGAGGTCGTTGCGGCCGTCGCTTTCGAGCACGATCACGTTCGGCGTGGGTGCCGAGCGATAGGCTTCGACCGCAGCTGCCATACCGCCCATCTGGATCTTCAGATGGGCCTTGCCGAGACGGCGGTCTTCGCCGGCCGACTGCACGGCGGCCGCCGTTTCCACGGTCTCGCAGAAAGCCTGGACGGAAACGCGCGGCGCAGGCGCAATATGCTCCTCGGCCGGCGGGAGCGATGCCTCGGTCTGCTCTTCTTGGGGCTGGCGAGCGTAGCTGATCATCTGCCGGTGTCGCTGAGTTTGGCCTTGTCGGCCTCGGGATAGGCGACCGCCGTCGGCATTCCCTTGCGATATTTTTCGAACGCGGCGGTGCGCCGCGCCGTGTAGGACGGCGTTTCGGGCCGCGGCTGCTCGAGATCCGACGGATTGTCGACCATCGCCGCGAGGTTGCGCTGATAGGCGCAGCCGTAATTGTAATAGTCCTTGTTCTCGAACCAGCGCTTGTTCTTCATCGAAGGTCCGATGTCTTCCGGCCACAGGCCGCAGGGACCCGCGACCGCGGCGATCTTGGAATAGGTGAGCCGGATCGGCGGCAGGAAGCGCCTGTCTTCCGGCTGGTAAGAGCGGGCGATCACGCCGCGCGGCGGAACGCCCGCCGCCGACAGCATTGCCTGGATTTCGCGCATCGTGTCCGCGACCGGGCGCGCGTTGGGCGTGCCGGACGGCACGTCGATCCGGATCGCGCCGGTACCTTCGTGCATCCAAGCCGACGCGACGCCCATCACGTCGGCGCGCTGGGCGGCGGTCAAGCCGCCGCGGGCATGGCCGACGAAGACGACGATGGAGCGATTCTGCTCCTCGATCGCGATCGGATGGCGCTGCTTGTAGTCGTCGGGAATGGAGGCCGTGACCGCTTCGTCATGCTGGCAGCCGCCAAGGGCGAGCGCCATGCCGACGAGCGCGCCGCCGAGGTGGATGGCGCGTCTGCGAATCTGGGGTGGTCTAGTGATCGTCATGAAGTCCCCGTTCCGCCTCAGTCGGTGATGAAGCCGTAGGTGCCGCGGTAGTTCTTGGCCGGTTCGGTCCGGCCGGGCACGCCGTAGATGCGGTTGATGTTGCCGAGCAGTTCGGCCTGCGGATCCGCAGGCGCGGAGAAGCCATCATCCGGCCGCGACAGATCCTTTTGCGCAACTGCGCGAACGATGTAGGGCGTCACGATCACGACCAGCTCGGTCGCGTTGTTGACGAAGTCGCGGCTGCGGAACAGCGTGCCGAGGACCGGGAGCTGCATCAGACCCGGCAGTCCGCTGACCGCCTGCTTGGTCTGCTGCTGGATCAGGCCAGCCATCGCCATCGCGCCGCCGGAGGGAATTTCCAGCGAGGTTTCTGCGCGGCGGGTCTTGATCGAGGGCACAGTGAGCGAGTTGACCGAGGTCGAGGTCACGGCCTGGGACAGCGTGATCGCGTTTTCGTTCGAGAGCTCGGACACCTCGGTCATCACCCGCAGGCTGATCTTGCCCTCGGTGAGAACGACGGGGGTGAAGTTGAGCGAGATGCCGAACTTCTTGAAGCTGATCTGGGTGGTACAAACGTGCGTGGTGGGGTCGCACGCATAACCCGCAGGAACCGGAAATTCACCGCCGGCGATGAACGTTGCCGATTCGCCGGAGATCGCGGTCAGATTCGGTTCGGCCAGCGTCCGGATCACGCCCGCGGTCTCCATCGCACGCAACGTGGCCTGCACTGACGGGGCGCCGCCGAACTTGGTGGTCAGGTTGTTGCCGTCGACGAGGTTGTGGCCGAGAGCCGTGAACGGATTGGAGTTGCTGAAGCTGACGACCGAGGTGCCGTAGCTCAGGTTGGCGGTGAGGTCGATTCCGAGCTGCTTGATGATGCTGCGCTGCACTTCGGCGACGGTCACCTTGAGCATGACCTGGTCGCGGCCGCGGATCACGATCGAGTTCACGACCTTCTCGGGGCCGCCGGCGAGGCGCGCAGCGAGGTCGTTGGCCTGCTGGGCTTCGACTGGATTCGCGGCCGAACCGGTCAGGATGATGCCGTCCCCCAGTCCATCGATCTGGATGTCTGAATTCGGCAGGACCTGCTTCAGCGCGGCCCGCACGCCGTTGAGGTCCCGCTTGACCGCGATGTCATAGGCCGCGATCTGCTGGCCGGCGGAATCGAAGAACACGATGTTGGTCTGGCCGATCGAGGCGCCGATGATGTAGGCGCGCTGCGCCGAGCGGACGACCGCATTGGCGATCTTGGGATCGGCGACGAGCACGTCCTTGATGTCGCGCGGAAGGTCGATCACGATCGACTTGCCGACGCCGAGCGAGAGAAATCGCGCGTTCATCTGGCCGTCGGCCGCAGCCTGCGCCACAGGGCGATAGTCGGCGGCGACCGCTGGCGTCAGCACCGGGTTGAGCGCGAGCGCGACGGCGGCCGAAAACGACAGGGCGCGGACCACAGGGGTTCGCATCGTCGCCAACTTCGCCCTGCATTTCATATCGACAGTCCTCATCGTGCCTTCGCCGTCGAGCTTGGGATACCGTACCGAATGATCGAAACGCCCTCGCGCTTCTGCGCGGAATCGTCGAGCGTGATCTCGCTCAGCTTGACGTCGACGATGCTGCGCAGCGCCAGCGAGAGCGTGCCGCTCTGGCGTGCGGAGGAGAGCGTCGCGGTCTGCGCAGGATTGAGCTCGAGGGTGACGGTCTTGCCGACCACCGCGTTCTGCCCGTCCTTCTCCTTCGGCGCCTGGTCGATGGCCAGGACGCGGATATTGGCCAGGATGATCTCGGTCGTGATCACATCCGGAGCGCCGCTGGTCTGGTCAGGGTTCTTGAGACGGCGCGTCAGAAGCACGTCGACGCGGTCGTTGGGCAGGATGAAGCCGCCTGCGCCGGTCTCGGGCGAGATCTCTGTCGAAATCGCCCGCATGCCGGTGGGCAGGATTGCCGCCATGAAGCCGGAGCCTTCGGCCTTGACCAGCTTCTGGTCGCGGATCGGCTCACCCTGGATGAACGGGGATCGTGCGATCGAGCCGGTGACCTGGGTTACCCCCTCGGGGCGCTCGTTGCGGCGGATGAAGGTGGCGCTGGCGGTCGCGGATGGCCATGTCTGCCATTGCACGTCTTCCGGCTTGACGGTCTGGCCGAGGCCGATGTCGTTCTTCGCAACCAGGACGTCGACGGTGGGAAGCTGCGCGACCGGAGCCGGAGGCGGTGCAGAATTGTCCGAGCCGCTCGCCAGATACGCGGCGACACCGCCGGCGCAGATGGCGACTGTCAGGACGACAATGCGTGCCCTATTCATACGCTTCACTTTCCAACAAACGCTGCGACGCTGACGCCGCCGTAATCGGCAGTTGACCAGCTATTCGTCAAAGCATGGTTAATGAGGCGTATCTAAATCGCCTTAACGCCGGGTTACCCGATGCGTTCAGCGCAATGCGAGGTGAGCGAGGTCGATCGCCTTCACCCACTCGGTCTCCGGGTAGACCATCAGCGCGCTCAGTGCGAGCGCGATGCCGTAGGGAATGCCGCTCTCCTTAGCGTGCAGCCGCGCGAGCCAGGCTTGGCCCGCGAGCCCGTATGGCAGCGGCCACTGCCGGAACTGGAGCAGGAGTAGCGTCAGCGCCCCGCCGAACAGCGAGGCGTAGAGCACGAAATTCATCAGCTGCGCGAACCCGAACCAGAGTGCGACCGAGGCCGCGACCTTGGCATCGCCGCCGCCGACCCAGCCCATCGCAAAACAGGTGAAGGCCACGACCAGGACAAGCGCGCCGGCGCCGACATGGCTCAGCATCTCGTAAGGTGCCATGCCACCGGCGAGAGCGAGCGCGAAAAAGCCAGCGACCAGCGCCAGCGATACGCGGTTAGAGATCGTCATCGTGAAGAGATCGCTCGCGGCGGCAAACGCCATCAGGGCAGGGAAGAGCAGAAGGCGCGCAAGGTCGAGGATCATGGGCTGCGTCTTGAGGCCTGGGTTTGCCGCGGAGCTGGCGTCGCCAGATTGTAGCCGGCAGTGCTAAACAAACCGAAAACGGCGGCGGTCTCGAGGAGCGAAACCCGCCGAAAGCGTGCTCACCAGAGGAGGGCGATGCGTGCGGCGAGCGCGACCGTCGCAAGCAGCAGGGCAAGGCAGACCCAGTAAGCCGGCGAGCCGGTCTGCGCCGCCTCCGCCACGTTGGCCGCGACCGCGGCATCGGTTCTGTACTTGCTCAACGCCACTGGAACTCGCCGTCTGAAAAACAAAGGCCCCGGAAGTCCGGGGCTTTTGCAGTCGTTCGTCGATCGCTTACTTCAGCGAGGTGCTGATCGAGGTGAACTTGGCGTTCAGCGTGGTGCCGAGATTGTTGACGACGGTGATGATGGCCAGCGCGATGCCGGCGGCGATCAGACCGTATTCGATGGCGGTGGCGCCGGATTCATCTTTCGCGAAACGCGCAATCAGGTTCTTCATGAACAAAACTCCATCTGGGGTGGGATCGCCTCGTTCGGCGTTGTGCTTGACGCAATAACCATGAGATCCGAGCTCTTTCGGGAGAGTTAATTCGATCGGGCAAACCCGCCTGCCGCTGGCCAGAGTGAATTTCGCCTTAAGGTGCGAGCTGCGATTCATTCCGGTTCCGGATGTGCAGCAAGCGCAGCACCGGCTTCACCGTCCCTTAAATTTGGGGGAGTACGCGTAGGCGGGACCTGCAATTCGCAAGAGAGGCGACAATGTCGAGCCTGCCCATGGAAATCGCCCTGATGCTCGGCGAGACCATCGCGAAGGTGATCCCCACGACCTTCGCGCTCGCGGTGGTCTTCACCGTGCTCGAGCATGTCTGGGCCTGCAATCCCGGTGTGCCCTGGTGGCGTAAGCGGGAGATCGTCACGGACATCTGCTACTGGTTTGTCGTTCCGGTGTTCGCGCGCGTCATGCGGATCAGCCTTCTGATCGTCGGCGCGAGCTTCGTCTTCAACATCCATGATGCCGACGGGCTCATCGCCTTCTACGACAATGGCCACGGCCCGCTGTCGCTATTGCCGCTCTGGGTTCAGGCCGTGCTGTTCCTGGTGCTGTCCGATTTCATGCTGTACTGGCTGCACCGGCTGTTTCACGGCGGAGGGTTCTGGAAGTACCACGCGATCCATCACTCCTCGGAGGAGATCAGCTGGATTTCTGCGGCCCGCTTCCATCCCGTCAATCTCGTGCTCGGTACGATCGCGGTCGATGTCGTGCTGCTGATGGCCGGCATTTCGCCGAACGCCATGGTCTGGCTCGCCCCGTTCACGACCTTCCATTCGGCCTTCGTGCACGCCAACCTGAACTGGACCTTCGGGCCGCTCAAATATGTGCTGGCGACGCCGGTGTTCCACCGCTGGCACCACACCTCGCTCGCAGAGGGCGGCGACACCAATTTTGCCGGCACGTTCCCGATCTGGGACGTGCTGTTCGGCACTTTCCGCATGCCCGAGGGGCAACTGCCGCAGGATTACGGCAAGGATGAAGCCACCATGCCGAAGGAAATCGGAGGGCAGCTTGCCTATCCGTTCCGTCGCTAGGTTCTCAAGGGCCGCGAAACGCCAGTCCGTTCAAACAATAGTCGGCGAATTTGCGGAACGTTCACGAATTGAGGGCAGGTTAGCCGGGTCGGGCACCGGCTCGGCTGTTATCTGATCGCTTCTGCCGGTTTGTCACGTCCCGGGGGTAAGAGTATGCGTAAACAACTTCTGCGCCGTCATGCGCGCGTGTGTCTTCTGGTTGCGGCCGCGGTGCTGGCGTCGCCGGCTACCGTCGTTGCCGAGTCCGCCGATACCATCGCCGTCAATGTCGACCAGGCCAAGCTGGTGCGGCTGCCTGGCAAGGTGGCAACCATCGTGGTCGGCAATCCCCTGATCGCCGACGTCACGCTCCAGCCCGGCGGCATGATCGTCGTCACCGGAAAGGGCTATGGCGCCACCAATTTCATCGCGCTCGACCGGGGCGGCGAGATCCTGGTCGACCGCCAGATCCAGGTCGAAGGTCCGAGCGATCGGCTCGTGACCGTCTATCGCGGGATCGACCGGGAGTCCTACAGCTGCGCGCCGCTTTGCCAGCGCCGCGTGACGCTCGGCGACAGCGACACCTACTTCAACAGCGCGATGAGCCAGGCCGGTTCGTTGAGCGGCTCGGCCAGCGGCAGTGCCGGTGCGGGCGCCAAGACGAACTGAGCAAGACGAACTGAGCAAGACGAACTAAGCAAGACAACCAGCGAGTTTGATTGGCGGGTTTACCGGGGCAAGGATCGTCCCCGCCCGACGCACGCGCGCGAGTTTCTCTCTCCGTGCCCTCGTCTCCATGCCCTGGTCGTTCGCGGTTAACCGGCCCTTAACGGCCCGGGCCGCCCCGTGCGGATCGCCTGAAACACTTAAACAATCAGTTTCCGCTACTGAACATGGCAGATCATTGCTGCTGCCGCTGGGGAATTTGATGCCTTCGCCTGCACCTACGAGGTTTACGCTCCTCGCCACGCTGCGCCGGTTTCGCGGCAGCCGCCGCGGCTCCGCAGCCGTCGAGTTCGCGCTGGTCGCACCGATGTTCTTCGCACTGCTGTTCGCCGTCATCGAGACGGCGCTGATGTTCTTGGCGAGCCAGGTGCTCGAGAGTGTCTCGCAGAATTCTGCGCGCGCGTTGCTGACCGGGCAGGCGCAGGCGCAATCCGGCTCGCTGGCGGCCTGCGCGGTGTCCGGCGTGAGCAAGCCCTGCACGCAAACGACGTTCAAGGCTTACGTCTGCAGCCAGATCCCGGCGCTGTTTGATTGCAGCAAACTCTATGTCGACGTCGTGAGTACAAATTCCTTCGGCGCGCTAAGCCTCACCAACTATGGCAATTCCTGCAGCTTCAACCCGACCGGCGTGCAGTACGTTGCCGGGAGCGGCGGCCAGGTCGTCGTGGTGCGGCTGTTCTATCAGTGGCCGCTCTTCGTCACCGGCCTTGGCTTCAACATGGGCTGCAGCAACAAGCGGCTGCTGGTGGCGACCGCGGCCTTCAAGAATGAACCCTTTTGAGACAGATGGATCCGAGCGCACCGATGCAGGCGATTGCGAATATCTGGAGGAATGCCCGTAGCTCCGTGCGCGACTTCGTCGCCGACAGGCGTGCGATCGCGGCGACCGAGTTCGCGGTCATCGTGCCGCTAATGCTGGTGATGTTCTTCGGCACCGTCGAATTTTCGTCGGCCGTGGCGATCAATCGCAAAGTCACAATGATTGCACGGACTCTGTCCGATTTGACGTCGCAGTCAACATCGGTCGACAATGGCGACCTGCAGGACACGTTCACCGCAAGCATATCGATGATCATGCCTTACGACGCTACGCTTGTGAACGGCACGGTGGTTCAGATCAAAATCGATTCAAGCAGTGTCGCCAAGATTCAATGGAGCAAGTCCGCCACCATTGCGAACGGTGCGACGCAGGCCACGCTGACGGCTCCGCCCCCGGCTCTGGCTCAGGGTACCACGGTCACCTCGATGATTCCGCCGACGCTCTTGATCCCGTCGACCTACCTCATTTTCAGCCAGGCGAGCTACGTGTACACGCCTTCCGTCAAGTTCGTCCTGAAGTCGGGCATCACGCTGAGCGATGTCTCCTACACGCGGCCGCGCCAGGTCACCTGCGTTCCTTACACCGGCGTAGTGTCGCCGTGCTGAAATACGAGAGCAGATCCTGGATTGAAAAAAGGCCGGGCGTCGCGTCCGGCCTTTTCCTTGATTTGTTCGCTCGAGCCGATCGGGGCCCGTAAGCGGTAGGCTCAACCGGCGGAGCGGAGATTGTCCGCTGCCGACTTGCCGGAACGGCGGTCGGCCACGATCTCGTAGGAGATCTTCTGACCTTCGCGCAGCGTGCCGAGGCCTGCACGCTCCACAGCGCTGATGTGGACGAACACGTCCTGGCCGCCATCGTCGGGCTGGATGAAGCCGAAGCCTTTGGTCGCGTTAAACCACTTCACGGTTCCCATGCTCATGGGGGTAGTCCCTTCTCAGATAACACAATGTCAGAGCCCGCTTGCGCGGACAGGTTAGATCGAATTTTTGGAAGGGTCGTCAGCGTGTCTGAACCGGCTGTACCGGTGGATGCTAATGTCGTCCGGCCGAAAATCGATTAATTCATTTTATTGGAAACAGAGTCCCAAAACAATGCTGACGTGCACGATTTTTTGATCCGCCGTGATGGTCACGGCGGATCAGCATACAGGTCGGAATTTCAGGTCCGCGCTCGCGCGCTGGGCCCCGACTAGCGTCTGCGGAACTGGCCGCCGCGCTGTCCGGGACGCGGAGGTCCGCCCATCCCGCTCGGACGTTCGTCCTTGTGGCGGAAAATCAGCCGGCCCTTTTCGAGGTCATAGGGCGACATCTCCACCGTCACGCGGTCGCCCGCCAGAGTCTTGATGCGGTTCTTCTTCATCTTGCCGGCGGTGTAGGCGACGATCTCGTGTCCGGCGTCGAGTTGCACGCGGTAGCGCGCGTCGGGGAGGATTTCGGTGACCAGTCCTTCGAACTGGATCAGCTCTTCCTTAGCCATGAATTTCTCCAGGTCGTGGACGGCTAGTGCGAATGGGGTTTGCGGTTCGGTTGGCCGTTCGGCCGACTCTCGCGGCGCAAAAAGGCAACGCCTTGTATCCCATCAGACGCCCCGGCGCTATGCGCGGAACGCTGTTCCGGACGGCCGTTTGGCGAAGAATGCGCCTTGCCGCCGGCGTGGTCGCGACGAGGAGCCTTCGAAGCCTTCGGGCCACTCCCGGGCCGTGCGTCAGCACGCCTGGCGTCGCCATGCCGTCCCTCGCCGGGCCTTCCGTCGCCCTGCTTGGCGGCACTGTGGTGTCGCCCGTCCGCATGCCTTTCGTCGGCACGGCGACCGTCACCGTGGCGTCCCTCACCATGCCTTGCGCCTTGCGGACGCTGGCCCGGGCGGCTCGGCCGACCCTGTCGTTGCTGCTGCGGGGGCGGGCCCGCATCGCGGCGGCCGGCGTCGGTACGGCGATCCTCACGCGGCAGCGCCACCTTGATCAGCCGCTCGATGTCGCGGAGATAGCTGAGCTCCTCGCCGCCCGCGACCAGCGAGATCGCGGTGCCCTCGGCACCCGCGCGCGCGGTGCGGCCGATGCGATGCACATAGGTCTCCGGCACGTTGGGCAGGTCGAAATTGATGACGTGGGTGATGCCGTCGACATCGATGCCGCGGGCGGCGATATCGGTGGCGACGAGCGTGCGGATCTCGCCGGTGCGGAACAGCGCGAGTGTCCGTTCGCGGTGGTTCTGCGACTTGTTGCCATGGATGGCGCTGGCGGGAATGCCGGCCTTCTCAAGCGTCTTCACCACCTTATCCGCGCCGTGCTTGGTGCGGGTGAAAACCAATGCGCGGTTGACCTGCTCCTGTTTCAACAGCTGGGCGAGGAACGCCGGCTTCGCGGAGAAGTCGACCTGGATGATGCGCTGCTGGATGCGCTCCACGGTCGAGGAGACCGGGGTCACCGCGACGCGGGCGGGGTCGCGCAGCATGGCGTCGGCCAGCTCGGCGATATCCTTCGGCATGGTGGCCGAGAAGAACAGCGTTTGCCGCTTGATCGGCAGCTTGGCGACGATTTTCCGGATGTCGTTGATGAAGCCCATGTCGAGCATGCGGTCGGCCTCGTCGAGCACGAGGAACTCGACGCTTCCAAGCTTCAGTCCGTTGCTCTGCACGAGGTCGAGCAAACGGCCGGGGGTGGCGACCAGCACCTCGACGCCCTGCATCAGCGAGCGGACCTGACGGCCCATCGGCACGCCGCCGATGGCGAGCGTCGAGGACAAGCGGATGTGGCGGCCATAGGCGTTGAAACTGTCGAGGATCTGGCCGGACAGTTCGCGGGTCGGCGACAGCACCAGGACGCGGGCCGTCTTCGGCTGCGGCTTGATGCGATTCTCAAGCAGGCGGTGCAGGATCGGCAGCGCGAAGGACGCAGTCTTGCCGGTTCCGGTCTGGGCGATGCCGACGACGTCGCGGCCGGTCAGCGCGGTCGGAATCGTCTGGGCCTGGATGGGGGTGGGGGTGACGTAGTTCTCTTCGGTGAGAGCACGCGCGATGGGTTCGGCGAGGCCGAAATCCTGAAACGAAGTCAAAAGATGGGTTCTTTCCATGTCAAAAGCGGGCGCCCGGCGCATTCAGCGCGGCGCGCGCAAAAGGGTGTCGAGAGGGACACCTGCGTGTTTGGGGTGTCGGATGGCTTGATGGGATGGGGCAAGCCAAACGCCCGCAAGGGCTTAAGAACACGCGGCTCGCAACGGTCTCCTGATTCGCAGGAGGCCTCGGCTTCCATATGGAACATTGAGGCGGCGCTTTCAAGGCACACCCCACACAAACGGCGATCGCGGTGCAGAAATAGTTATGCCGGAAATTTAGCCAGAGCGAGGAATTTGCTTATAAATTAACCTGCTTGCCGCATTCGCATACATTTGAATTGCTCAATGTTTAGGCGGCTTGGTCATGGCGGCCCTTCGTTTTCTCTCACTTTTTTCAACAGAATCAATGCGTTAATAGGTGTCTAATCCATGGCACGGTTCTTGCGAATCCGTTAATCGCAGGCGGCCGTTGGGGCCGTTTCGCAGCGTTTTCACGTCTGCGTCAGGGAGATGAGACACTCATGCATAGCAAATCCACTCACGATATAGCGGCGCCATTTAGCCGCCGTGGCGTTCTAGCCGCGACCGCCGGACTGATGCTTGGTCTGGCTTCCATTTCTGGTGCGAAAGCCGCGGACGACACCATCAAGGTCGGCGTGCTTCATTCCCTCTCCGGCACCATGGCCATCAGCGAAACCACGCTGAAGGACACCATCCTCTTCCTGATCGACGAGCAGAACAAGAAGGGCGGCGTCAACGGCAAGAAGCTCGAAGCCGTCGTGGTCGATCCCGCTTCGAATTGGCCGCTGTTCGCCGAGAAGGCGCGCGAGCTGATCACCAAGGACAAGGTCTCGGTCGTGTTCGGCTGCTGGACCTCGGTGTCGCGCAAGTCGGTGCTCCCGGTGTTCAAGGAGCTGAACAGCATTCTGTTCTACCCCGTGCAGTACGAGGGCGAGGAGAGCGAGCGCAACGTGTTCTACACCGGTGCCGCGCCGAACCAGCAGGCGATCCCCGCCGTCGACTATCTGATGAAGGACGAGAAGGTGAAGCGCTGGGTGCTCGCGGGCACCGACTACGTCTATCCGCGCACCACCAACAAGATCCTGGAAGCCTATCTGAAGTCCAAGGGTGTCGCCCAGGAAGACATCATGATCAACTACACGCCGTTCGGTCATTCCGACTGGCAGACGATCGTGGCCGACATCAAGAAGTTCGGCTCGGCCGGCAAGAAGACCGCGGTGGTCTCGACCATCAACGGCGACGCCAACGTTCCCTTCTACAAGGAGCTCGGCAACCAGGGCATCAAGGCGAAGGACATCCCGGTCGTCGCGTTCTCGGTGGGTGAGGAAGAACTCGCCGGCATCGACACCAAGCCGCTGCTCGGCCATCTCGCCGCCTGGAACTACTTCCAGTCGATCAAGTCGCCGGAGAACGAGAAGTTCATCAAGGCGTGGCAGACCTACACCAAGAATCCGAAGCGCGTGACCAACGATCCGATGGAAGCGCACGTGATCGGCTTCGACATGTGGGTCAAGGCGGTCGAGAAGGTGAAGTCGACCGATCCGGACAAGGTGATCGATGCGCTCCCGGGCATCGAAGCCAAGAACCTGACCGGCGGCACCTCCAAGATGCTTCCCAACCATCACATCACCAAGCCGGTGTTCATTGGCGAAATTAAAGCCAACGGCCAGTTCGACGTGGTGTGGAAGACCCCGGGTCTTGTCGCGGGCGACGCCTGGTCGAAGGAGCTCGACGGCTCCAAGGACCTGGTCGGCGACTGGGTTGGCAAGAAGTGCGGTAACTTCAACACCAAGACCAACAAGTGTCTCGGTTCGGGCTCCTGATCCGGATCTGACGCTCCATTGCACGATCGGAGAAGGCGGCGATCCCGCCGCCTTCTCCACCCTTTTCTGCCGGGGTCTTTCACAGTGCCAGCCAATTTGTCCGCCCGCCTCTGTTCGCTCCTGCTCTCGTTATTCCTGATCGCGTTCGCACTGCCGGCCTTCGCCGGCCCGTTCGAGGATGCGGTCGCCAAATTCGCCAACGATGATTATTCCGACACGGAAGAGGCGATCGGCGTCGTCGCGAGCAGCGGCAATACGCTGGCCTTTCCGATCATCAGCGCGCTCCAGGACGGCCGGCTCATGGCCGATCCCGATAGCAAGAAGGTTTACGTCACCGGCGCGGACGGCAAGTCGATTGATGCCGCGACCGGTCAGGCCGTGGCCAGCGTACCCGACAGTGCAAGCGCGGTCCGCCTCAACAACCGCCTGCGCCGGAGCGTCGATGCCGCGATCGGCAGCCTGACGCTGCAGTCACCGGACATCGGAGCGCGGCTCCAGGCCGCGCAATCCGTCTTCAAGTCGCATGAGGAGACGTCGCTCGAAGCCGTCGATGGCGCGCTCGCCAAGGAAACCAACCGATCCGTCAAGGCTGCGCTCGGCGACGCCCGTGCGGCGATCTTGTTGTTCAAGCCTGACGCCACCGAGGTGGAGAAGCTCGAAGCTGTTGCCACCATCAAGGCGCGCGGCGACCAGGAGGCGATGGCGCTGCTCACCGGCATGGGCGACCAGCCGGCCTCGGTGACCAAGGCTGCCGCGAGCGCAATCGGCTCGATCCAGAGTTCGCTCGCGGTCTGGTCGATGGTGCAGAATGCCTGGTACGGCCTCTCGCTCGGTTCGGTGCTGCTGCTTGCCGCGATCGGGCTGGCCATCACTTTCGGCGTGATGGGCGTCATCAATATGGCCCATGGCGAGATGGTGATGATCGGGGCCTACACCACCTTCGTGGTGCAGGAGGTGATCCGCACCCGCTATCCCGGCCTGTTCGACTACTCGCTGCTGATCGCGGTGCCGCTGGCCTTCCTGGTGGCGGGCGCGCTCGGCGTCGTGATCGAGCGCAGCATCATCCGCTTTCTCTATGGCCGTCCGCTGGAGACGCTGCTGGCGACGTGGGGCCTGTCGCTGGTGCTGCAGCAGGCGGTGCGCACCATGTTCGGTCCGACCAACCGCGAGGTCGGCAACCCCTCCTGGATGAGCGGCGCGTTCGAACTCGGCCAGATCACCATCACCTATAACCGGCTCTGGATCCTGGTCTTCACGCTCGCGGTGTTCGCGATCCTGCTCGCGATGCTGCGCTACACGGCGCTCGGGCTCGAGATGCGCGCGGTGACGCAGAACCGCCGCATGGCGGCCTCGATGGGCATCGCGACTTCGCGTGTCGACGCACTGACCTTCGGCCTCGGCTCGGGCATCGCCGGCATCGCCGGCGTAGCGCTGTCGCAGATCGACAATGTCAGTCCCAATCTCGGCCAGAGCTACATCATCGACAGCTTCATGGTGGTGGTGTTCGGCGGAGTCGGCAATCTCTGGGGCACGCTGGTCGGCGCCTTCACGCTCGGCATCGCCAACAAATTCCTGGAGCCGGTCGCCGGCGCCGTGCTCGGCAAGATCGCCATCCTCGTTCTCATCATCCTGTTCATTCAAAAGCGGCCGCGCGGCCTGTTCGCGCTCAAGGGCCGTGCGGTGGAAGCATGACCCCTCACATGCTGACGCGATCGCTGGACCGCGGCGCGACGATCTTCCTTGCCGTCGTCGTGGCCTGCGGCATCCTCATCCCGCTCTCCAACCTGCTGCTGCCCGCGGGCTCATTCCTGCAAGTACCGACCTATCTCGTCGCGCTCTGGGGCAAATATGTCTGCTACGCCATCCTGGCGCTCTCGATCGACCTGATCTGGGGCTATTGCGGCATCCTCTCGCTCGGCCATGGCGCCTTCTTCGCGCTCGGCGGCTACGCGATGGGCATGTATCTGATGCGGCAGATCGGCAGCCGCGGCGTCTACGGCAACCCGATTCTGCCGGACTTCATGGTGTTCCTGAACTATTCGAAGCTGCCCTGGTACTGGTACGGCTTCGACATGTTCTGGTTTGCCGCGCTGATGGTGCTGATCGTGCCGGGGCTGCTGGCCTTTTGCTTCGGCTGGCTCGCCTTCCGATCCCGCGTCACGGGCGTGTATCTGTCGATCATCACGCAGGCGATGACCTATGCACTGCTGCTCGCCTTCTTCCGCAATGATTTCGGCTTCGGCGGCAACAACGGCATGACCGACTTCAAGGACATTTTGGGCTTCAACGTGCAGGCCGAGGGCACGCGTGCTGCGCTGTTCGCGCTGAGCTGCCTGGCGCTGATCGCCGGTTTCCTGATCTGCCGCGCCATCGTCTCGTCCAAGCTCGGCAAGGTGCTGATCGCCGTGCGCGATGCGGAATCGCGCACGCGCTTCCTTGGCTACCGCGTCGAATCCTACAAGCTGTTCGTGTTCACGGTGTCGGCCTGCATGGCTGGCGTCGCCGGCGCGCTCTATGTACCACAGGTCGGCATCATCAACCCGAGCGAATTCGCTCCGGGCAATTCGATCGAGGCGGTGATCTGGGTTGCGGTCGGGGGCCGCGGTACGCTGGTCGGCGCTGCGCTTGGCGCGGTCGTCGTCAACTACGCGAAAACGTTCTTCACCTCCGGCATGCTTGCGCCCTACTGGCTGTTCATGCTGGGTGCCATGTTCATCCTGGTGACGCTGCTGCTGCCCAAGGGTATCGTCGGCACTTTCAACGCCTGGTGGGACTCGTCGAAGGAAAGGCGCCTCGCGGAGAAAACTACGAGCGCCGCGGCCGAGGACGGCGTCACCGAAGCCAAAATGGCGGAGGAAGCGCAATGAACGTCATGGACACCCGCGCGACCTCCGCGATGCTCTATCTCGACGGCGTGCACGTCTCGTTCGACGGCTTCCACGCCATCAACAACCTCTCGCTGACGCTCGAGCCCGGCGAGATGCGCGCCATCATCGGCCCGAACGGCGCCGGCAAGACCACGATGATGGACATCATCACCGGCAAGACCAAGCCCGACGAAGGCACCGTGCTGTTCGACGGCGTCACCGATCTGACGCGGCTGGACGAGACCCGCATCGCCGAACTCGGCATCGGCCGCAAATTCCAGAAGCCGACCGTGTTCGAGAGCCAGACCGTGCAGGACAATTTGCTGCTCGCGCTCAATGTCGACCACAGCGTCAAGGGTACGCTGTTCTGGCGCGGTAGCCGGGCGGAATCCGAGCAGATCGACAAGGTGCTGGAGACGATCCGCCTCACCGATGCCCGCAGCCGTCTCGCCGGCAGCCTCAGCCACGGCCAGAAGCAGTGGCTCGAGATCGGCATGCTGCTGGCCCAGGATCCGAAACTGCTTCTCGTCGACGAGCCCGTCGCCGGGATGACCGACGTCGAGACGCATCTCACCGCCGAGCTGCTCAAGCAAATCAACAAGACCCACACCGTGATGGTGGTCGAACACGATATGACGTTCGTGCGCGAGCTCGGCGTCAAGGTCACTTGCCTGCACGAGGGTACCGTGCTCGCGGAAGGCACCATCGACCAGGTCTCGTCCAACGAGCGGGTCATCGAAGTCTATCTGGGGCGCTGAGCGATGCTTGAGGTCAAGGACATCAACCTGTTCTACGGCGCGGCGCAGGCGCTGCGCGGCGTCTCGATCGCGGCCGAGCCCGGCAAGGTCACTTGCGTGCTCGGGCGCAACGGCGTCGGCAAGACCTCGCTCCTGCGCGCCATGGTCGGGCAGTACCCGATCTCGTCGGGCGCGATCGTCCTCGACGGCAGCGATATCACGGGCCTGAAGCCCTATGAGCGTGCGCGCAAGGGCATCGGCTTCGTGCCGCAAGGCCGCGAAATCTTTCCGCTTCTGACAGTCGAGGAAAACCTCAAGACCGGCTTCGGCCCGCTCAGGCGCGAGGACAAGCACATTCCGGACGACGTGTACTCGCTATTCCCGGTGCTGCAATCCATGCTCGGACGACGCGGCGGCGATCTCTCCGGCGGCCAGCAGCAACAGCTCGCGATCGGGCGCGCGCTGGTGATGCGGCCAAAGCTGCTGCTGCTCGACGAGCCGACCGAGGGCATCCAGCCCTCGATCATCAAGGACATCGGCCGTGCCATCTCATACCTGCGCAACCTCGGCAACATCGCTATCGTGCTGGTCGAACAATATCTCGACTTTGCTTGCGAACTCGGCGACAGTTTTGCGGTGATGGATCGCGGCGCGGTGAAGTTCACCTGCGACCGCTCCAATCTCGACGCGAGCGAAATCAGCCGCCAGATGGCGCTGTAGGCACATTCTGCCGCGACCGGCTGGGGAGGCGGATGCGCAGCGACGTTTTAGCGACATCTTCGGTGTTCGACGCCAACCGTGCCCGCGGCGCGGTGCGCTTCGACGTTCACGCGCGCGACGGTGTGACACGTCGCGGGATCTTGCATGAGTCCGGCTCCCTACGCGTGCGCTTCCCTTCGCCGGAGGACGAGGGTCTGTCCGGCGTGTTCGTCAACACGGCCGGTGGTGTCGCCGGCGGCGACCGCTTCGACATCGAGATCGCGGCCGCAGATGGTGCGAAGCTGACGTTGACGACGGCGGCCGCCGAAAAGGTTTACCGCGCGCCAGGGCAGGCGGCGGAGCTCAATATAGCGCTGAAGGTTGCCGCAGGCGCACATCTCGGCTGGCTGCCGCAGGAGACGATCCTGTTCGACCGGGCGCGCGTGCGGCGTCGCTTCGACATAGACCTCGATGCGACTGCCTCGCTCCTGCTGTGCGAGATCGTGGTGTTCGGCCGTACCGCGATGGGTGAACGGATGGAGCAGGGCGAGTTCGTCGACCGCTGGCGGCTGCGTCGCGGCGGCAAGCTGGTGTTCGCCGAGACCGTCAGGCTGGACGGCAATATCGGCGCCAAGCTTGCGCGATCGGCGGTGGCCAAGGGCGGCGCTGCGATCGGCACGGCGCTGATCGTGCCCGGCGACGAGGCCCTGATCGAGCGTCTCCGCGAGGCCTCGGAATCCTTCGCCGGCGAGGTCGGGATATCCGCCTGGAATGGCTTTGCAATGGCGCGGTTCTGTGCCCAAGATGCGGCGCGCTTGCGCGGTGACATGATGGCCGTATTGGCGCGCACCGGCGCGGCGCTACCGCGACTCTGGTTGAATTGACGAAGTGAACGGAAGAGATTTCGCATGAACCTGTCTCCCCGCGAAAAGGACAAGCTTCTGATCTCGATGGCGGCGATCGTAGCCCGCCGCCGGCTGGATCGCGGCGTCAAGCTCAACCATCCCGAGGCGATCGCGCTCATCTCCGATTTCATCCTCGAGGGCGCGCGGGACGGTCGCACCGTCGCCGAGTTGATGCAGGCGGGCGCGCAGGTCCTCAACCGCGACCAGGTGATGCCGGGCATTCCCGAGATGATCCACGACATCCAGGTCGAGGCGACCTTTCCGGACGGCACCAAGCTCGTCACCGTGCACGAACCGATTAGGTAGTTTTGAATTCGTCATTCCGGGGCGCCTGAAGGGCGAACCCGGATTCCAGCAATTGTTGATCGAGATTCCGGGTTCTCGTTGCGCGAGCCCCGGAATGACGAGGAGGATAGAATGATCCCCGGCGAACTCTTCATCCAGGACGGCGAGATCGAGCTCAACGCCGGCCGCAAGACGGTGACGCTGACGGTTGCCAACACCGGAGACCGTCCGATCCAGGTCGGCTCGCATTACCATTTCTTCGAGACCAACCCGGCCCTGAAGTTCGACCGCAAGAAGGCCCGCGGCATGCGCCTCGACATCGCCGCCGGCACCGCGGTTCGCTTCGAGCCGGGCCAGACCCGCGACGTTCAGCTCGTCGCGGTGGCCGGGAAGAAGACCATCTACGGATTCCGCGGCGACGTGATGGGGAAGCTGTGAATTCCACAGGAACGAGCGTGGCGCGGCACGGTTGAGGCGAAAACGGAGGACTTTGCCATGCTGTCACCTGTCCGCCTCGTCTCCGAAGCCGCCGAGCTCGCCGCGCGCCGTCACAACGGGATGGCGCGCAAGGGCCGCGGTCATGAGCCTTACATCAACCACCTCGCCGAGGTCGCGAACCTGCTTGCCACCGCGACCGACGGCGCCGACGCCGAACTTGTTGCAGCCGGCTGGCTGCATGATGCGATCGAGGACACCGACACCACGCGCGAGGAGCTCGCGCAAAAATTCTCCGACCGTGTCGCGTCGCTTGTCGAGGAATGCACCGACGATATGAGCCTGCCTAAGCCGGAGCGGCGGCGGCGTCAGGTGCTCGACGCACCGAAAAAATCGGCTGGCGCCAGGCTGATCAAGATCGCCGACAAGATCAGTAATATCGGCGCGCGCGTACATTCCGATCCGACGGCCGAGGAACGTGACGACCTCGTCGATTACACCGACTGGGCCGAGCAGGTTGTCGCCGGTTGCCGCGGCGACAACTCTTGGATCGATACGACATTCGACGACATGGTGCTTACAGCGAGGACCTCGCTGTGAGCGCCGATCCAACATTCAAACGCAAACGGGGCTTGTGATGTCCGTCAAAATAAAGCGTTCCGTCTATGCCGACATGTTCGGCCCGACCACCGGCGACAAGGTGCGGCTGGCCGACACCGACCTCATCATCGAGGTCGAGAAGGATTTCACCACCTACGGCGAGGAAGTGAAGTTCGGCGGCGGCAAGGTGATCCGCGACGGCATGGGCCAGTCGCAGGTCACCAACAAGCAGGGCGCGGCGGACACCGTCATCACCAATGCGCTGATCGTCGATCACTGGGGCATCGTGAAGGCCGACGTCGCGATCAAGGATGGCATGATCGCCGGCATCGGCAAGGCCGGCAATCCCGACATTCAGCCGGGAGTCACCATCATCATCGGCCCGGGCACCGATGTGATCGCGGGCGAGGGCAAGATCCTGACCGCCGGCGGCTTCGACAGCCACATCCACTTTATCTGCCCGCAGCAGATCGAGCACGCGCTGATGTCCGGCGTCACCTCGATGCTGGGCGGCGGCACCGGTCCCTCGCATGGCACCTTCGCTACCACCTGTACGCCGGGTCCGTGGCACATGGGGCGGATGATCCAGTCGTTCGACGCCTTCCCGGTCAATATCGGCATCTCCGGCAAGGGTAACGCCTCGCGGCCCGCCGCGCTGGTCGAGATGATCAAGGCCGGCGCCTGTGCGCTGAAGCTGCACGAAGACTGGGGCACCACGCCGGCCGCGATCGACACCTGCCTGTCGGTGGCCGACGACTACGACATCCAGGTGATGATCCACACCGACACGCTCAACGAATCCGGCTTCGTCGAGGATACGATCAAGGCGTTCAAGGGCCGCACCATCCACGCCTTCCACACCGAGGGCGCTGGCGGCGGTCACGCCCCCGATATCATCAAGGTCGCGGGACTGAAGAACGTGCTGCCGTCCTCGACCAATCCGACGCGGCCCTTTACGCGCAACACCATCGACGAGCATCTGGACATGCTGATGGTGTGCCACCACCTCGATCCCTCGATCGCGGAAGATCTCGCGTTCGCCGAAAGCCGCATCCGCAAGGAGACCATCGCGGCCGAGGACATCCTGCATGATCTCGGCGCGCTTTCGATGATCTCCTCGGATTCCCAGGCCATGGGCCGCCTCGGCGAGGTCATCATCCGTACCTGGCAGACCGCCGACAAGATGAAGAAGCAGCGCGGCTCGCTGCCGCAGGACAAGGGCAAGGACAACGACAATTTCCGGGTTAAGCGCTACATCGCCAAATACACCATTAATCCCGCGATCGCCCATGGCGTTTCGAAGCTGATCGGCTCGGTGGAGAAGGGCAAGCTCGCCGATCTCGTGCTGTGGTCGCCGGCCTTCTTCGGCGTCAAGCCGGATTGTGTCGTCAAGGGCGGCATGATCGTCGCCGCTCCCATGGGCGATCCCAACGCCTCGATTCCGACCCCGCAACCGGTGCATTACCAGCCGATGTTCGGCGCCTTCGGCAAGGCGGTGACCGCGTCCTCCGTGGTGTTCACCTCGAAGGCCGCCATCACCGGCGGCCTCGCGCGCAAGCTCGGCATCGACAAGAAGCTCTATGCGGTCCAGAACACCCGCGGCAGGATCTCGAAGAAGAGCATGATCCACAACGACGCCACCCCCAATATCGAGGTCGATCCGGAGACCTATGAGGTCCGCGCCGACGGCGAGCTTTTGACCTGCGCCCCCGCCGAGGTGCTGCCGATGGCGCAGCGATATTTCATGTACTGAAATAGCGCCTCAACCCATGTCTCCGGACCATGTCTTGGTCGCATATCCGGGGGCCGCTTTTCCGGGTTTTGCGTTCGATCCCGCCTGGTCTAAGGTCCCGCCGGGTATCTGAAGCCCAGAAGAAAAGCCGGGAGGATTTCTCGTGATCTACGTCGTCGCCACCTTGACCATCAAGCCCGAAACGCGCGCCGAATTCATTGCAGCTGCCACTGCCTGCATCAAGGAGACGCGGAAAGAGCCCGGCAATATCGCCTATGATTTGCACGAGAGCGTCACCGATCCCGCCAAGATGGTGTTCGTCGAGCAGTGGGAGAATGCCGAGGCGCTGGTGCCGCATCGCGCCATGGAGCACATGAAGACGTTCGGCCGCGTCGCGGTGAAGTGTTTTACGGCGCCGCCAAAAATCGAAGTGATCACGCCCGAGAAGGTCGAGACACGGTAACGGGGTAAAAGCGCATGATCCGGGCGACGCAGGTCAGGGGACAACACCGCTTCGCGGAAGCGCCGGCGGATACGGTCGTGCTCGATTTCGACGATCGACACCGCCGCCGCATGGCGATGACGGGGACGCGGGGGCTCGAGTTCCTGCTCGACCTGGAGAATGCCGTCGCGCTGCGCGGCGGCGATGCGCTGGTGCTGGAGGATGGCCGCCTGGTGGAAGTGGTCGCGGCACCCGAGCCGCTGCTTGAGATCCGCGGCCACGATCCGCACCACCTCATTCGCGTCGGCTGGCATCTCGGCAATCGCCATCTGCCGACGCAGATCATGGCCAAGGGCCTGCGCATCCGCCGCGACCACGTCATCGAAGCCATGGTGAAGGGCCTCGGCGCGCGCGTGATCGAGATCGAGGCGCCGTTCGATCCCGAGGGCGGCGCCTATGCCGATGCCGGTCATGCCCATGGACACGACGACCACGCGCATCACGATCATGGCCACGATGATCATCATGATCATCACGGTCATGATCACCACCATGGTCATGCCGCACATGGCGACGGTCACGCTCACCATCACCACCACGACGAGCATTGCGATCACCCCGACCATGACCACGGCCACAAGCATGCTCATGACCACAAATGAGCCGGTCGCGGCCCGCGACCTCGCGGAGCGCGAGGCGGCGGCGCTGTACCGGCTGATGACCTGGCTGTCGCCCGCGTTTCCCGTCGGGGGCTTTTCCTACTCGAGCGGCATCGAATGGGCGGTCGAGGCCGGCGACATCACCGACACCGCGTCGCTGGCGGACTGGCTCGATGCGATGCTTCGCGATGGCTCGGGCTTCTGCGATGCGACCTTTCTGGTCCACGCCTATCGCGCCACTGAAGCGGGCGAGGGCGACACCTTGAGCGATATCGCCGAGCTCGCCGCGGCCTTCGTGCCGTCGCGCGAGCGGCAGCTGGAGACGACATCGCAGGGCCGTGCCTTCATCGACATCGCCCGCGCCGCGTGGGATGCCGACGGGCTGGATGCCATGGTTGCGTCGTGCCGCACGCCGTTGGTCTATCCCGTTGCTGTTGGCGTGGTCGCCGCGATGCACGGCGTGCCGCTGGCGCCGACGCTGCACGCCTTCCTGCATGCGCTGGTCTCGAACTGGATTTCCGCGGCCAGCCGGCTCGTTCCGCTCGGCCAGACCGACAGCCAGCGCGTGCTGGTGAGGCTGGAAGCCGCGGTTGCCGGGACTGCAAATCGTGCGCTGAATGCGACGCTGGACGATCTCGGCGGCGCGACGTTTCGCGCCGACCTCGCCAGCCTGCGGCACGAGACGCAATATACGCGGCTGTTTCGGTCATGAGCGGGGTGCGCAGCTTTCCATCGTCGTCCTGGCGAAAGCCAGGACCCATAACCACGAGTGCGCGTGGCTATGCACAGATGTGGCTCCAGCGTGCCGTGACAATCGGGGTTCAGTGGTAATGGGTCCTGGCTTTCGCCAGGACGACGATAGGAAACACTCAATGCCTACTTCCCACGGCCCCTTGCGTGTCGGTGTCGGCGGTCCGGTCGGATCGGGCAAGACCGCGCTGATGGACCTGCTCTGCAAGACCATGCGCGAGCGCTACGACATCGCCGCGATCACCAACGACATCTACACCAAATGGGATGCGGAATTCCTGGTACGCTCGGGCTCGCTGACGCCGGATCGCATTGCCGGGGTCGAGACCGGCGGCTGCCCGCACACCGCGATCCGCGAGGATGCCTCGATGAATCTCGCCGCGGTGGCGGATATGCGCGCCAAGTTTCCCGGGCTCGATCTCGTGCTGATCGAATCCGGCGGTGATAACCTCGCTGCCACTTTTTCCCCGGAGCTTGCCGATCTCACCATTTACGTCATCGACGTGGCGGCCGGCGACAAGATCCCGTCCAAGGGCGGCCCCGGCATCACCCGGTCCGACCTCCTTGTCATCAACAAGATCGACTTGGCGCCCTATGTCGGCGCTTCCCTGGAAAAGATGGAGACGGACGCCAGGCGCATGCGCGGCGAGCGACCGTTCGTCATGACCAATCTGAAGAAGAGCCAGGGGCTGGACCGCATCATCGGCTTCATTGAGGCCAAAGGCGGCTTGAAACGGGCCGGCTGACCGGCGCGACGACCTAACGCAGGCGTTTCCCCCCGTTAACGCCTTGGGCAGAGTCGTGTCCGCGGAACAAATTTCGGTCACGGCGATTGATTACCTCCGGTGCCCGGAGCAAGTCCGTCCCGGCCGGACCATCGGCTGGGCGGATTTGAGCTTTTCAGGCGACCCAAGTTGCGTATCGATGCCTCCTCCTCCATTATCTCGGCCATTGGGGTTCACCCTGTTTCGGCACGTGCCCGTTCGAGCGGCGTCCATATGCTCCGTGTTTATTGCCGACCTCCTGCTTTCGCCTGAGTAGTCGCGTGGTCAGGCTGGGTTTCATCATCGGCTTCATTGCTCTTCTCGGAGCCCTGCTCTCCGGGCTCGCGGCTTATCGCGTCCACGACCAGGAGCTGGCGCTGGACCGGATCGCGCTGGCGCGCGCGATCGACGTCCATGCGAGCCTGGTCCAGGACCGGCTCACCGAGCGCGAACTTCTCGCGCGGGTTGCCTCCGGTCTGTTCCGGGCGCCGTCGGTGCTCAAGCCCAACATGCTCGAGCCGTTGCGCTCGGCCATCTACGCCTTCAAGACCGATTTCGTGGTGGCGGGCTGGGTTGCCCGCCTCAAACCGAACGAGCTTGCCGCAGCGCAGACCGCCATCGCGAGCGCCGGCTTCCCCAATCCGCGAATCCGCACCTATGACGACAAGCCGATCGATCCGGCAGGTGTCACCCAGCCGATCGACGTGCTGCTGGATCTCGAGCCGCGCAGCAACGAGACCAAGGGGCTGCCCGGCCGCAGTTACGACCAGGATCAGGTGCGCAGCGCCATGCTGACGCGCGCCAGAGTGGAGAAGAGATCGGTTGCCTCAGAACCGGTTGCCCTCCTGCGAGGCGACGGGCCGATCGGCATCATTGTGGCCGCTCCCGTCATCCCCGAGGGCGCAACGGAGCCGGCGGGCTTCATCACATTTTCCTACGAGCTCTCTTCCCTGATGCTGACCAACGACGACATGTCTTTGTTCGCGGTCGCGCTGAAGGATCCGCGCCGGGAGGGCGGCGAGCTCGTCGCCAACGATCAAGGCGTGGTCTCGGCCAGAACGACGGCAGCCGATGGGGCGGCGCCGTCGGCGACGCGCACGGTGAGCTTCGGTGGTCGCGACTGGCAGCTCGGCTATTACGCCAAGACCAATTCGGCGCGCCGCGCCGAGCAGACTGCGATCATCGTGGCGGCGATCGGCTTTGCGATCACCGCGATGGTGTGCGGCCTGTTCGGCTATGTCGCCTACAACAATTTGCGGCTCAGCCGGGAAATCCAGGTCAGAATCGGCTTCGAGCGCCGGCTGACGGCTGTCATCGACGAGCTCAACCATCGGGTTAAGAACATCCTGGCGGTGATCCAGTCGATCGTGACCCGCACGCTGCGCCATGGCTCCGACATCGATGTCGCGCGCGAGCTCCTGATCGGGCGCATCCACGCCATGTCCAATGTCGTCTCGTTGCTCAGCGAGAGCCAATGGCAGGGCGTCAAGCTGAAGGGCCTGTTCGAGGCGCGCGCCATTCCGCATGCCGACCGCATCGCCGTTACCGGTCCTGATATCGCAGTCAGCGCGCGCGCGGCGCAGAGCCTGTCGCTGCTGTTCTTCGAGCTCGCCTCGCACTCCGACGAGGGCCTGTCGCTGGTCGGCAAGCATCCGCACATCACTGCCAATTGGACGGTGACGAACGAGGGGGCCGGCGAGGTCTTCTATTTCCGCTGGGAGGAGTTCAACACCAGCGAAGCGACGCGCCGCCCCGATTCCGATTTCGGCCTGATCCTGCTCGACCGCGTCGCGCCCGAGGCGCTCGGCGGCACCGCCAAGCGCTATTTCACCGATGTCTCCTATGTCTACGAGCTGACCGCGCCGATGGAGACGGTCGAGGATATGACCGAGCGCGACCGTACCGACAAGCTGTCAGCACCGATCCGGCCGGCGCGGAAAGCGCCCTAGATCTTCGGCCGCAGCACGAGGTCAACCAGAGTCCGCGCGTAGGCCGGTGTGACCGGCGCGATGCCGAAGACGTAGCGGTAGAATAGGCCGCCATAGATCGCGTCGTAGAGATCCTGGGGCGGTGCTTCCGCCAGAATGCTGCCGTCGCTCTGGCCCGCGGCGATCATCTCGATCAGCGCGTCGCGCCGGAATTGCAGGTAGCGGGCGTAGAACAGCTCCGCCGAGCCGGTCTTGGAGATGCATTCGGAGATGACGGCGAGCTGGACCTTGCCGAACTCGCCCTGGAGCGCTTCGGCATAGGCCGCGGCATGGCGGCGTGCGCGCGCGGCAGGGCTGCCCGAGTTTGCAGGCGGCAGCGGCAGCATCTGCGCGGCATGGTGAAGGAAGGCGTCGATCAGCAAGGCTTCGCGGGACGGCCACCATTTGTAGATCGTCATCTTGGAGACGCTGGAGTGGCGCGCGATCGCGTCGATGGTGGTGGCGGCAAGGCCGGTGGTGGCCATCAGCGCATAGGCGCTTTGGAGAATGGCGTTGGTGGTCTCGATCGACCTCGGCCGGCCGCGCCGGGGCGCGGTCTCGGCTCCCTCACCCCCGCCATTCGCCATCACCACGCCCGGTCTCCTCGCGCAATCCGCTGCCGCTCCGCATAGCCCAGCCGTGATGGCCGGCCTAGCGGAATCGGAAGGTGCCGGGTTAGGCCTGCTGCCGCAAGGCCGCGGGCAGGTCCTGCCGCTTCGACCAGGCGATGTAATATGCAACCGCGGCCATCGCCGCGAAGCCGGCCAGACTCACGGCGATCTGCATCACCACCAGATTTGCGCCGGTGATCAGGATGAGATGGCCGGCTAAGGACAGGAATACGCCGACGCAGAACACCGCGAGCCATTCCTCGCCGCATCTGATGACCGCCCGTAGCGATCTCCATTGCAGGCCGGGATGATCGGCCGGGACGAGATGTGTCGCGAGGAAAGCGAGCGCGAGGAAGTGGACCACGCGATAGGGTGCGAGGTTTTCCTTGTCGGTCGGCGTGATGTTGTCGAGTACGATGTCCGGTAGGTAGGCGGCAAGCGCCGGCGAGTGGCGCATCAGCGTGATCGCCATCGCGAATACGAGATAGGCGCCTGCGAGCACGCGCAGCCAGGACAGGCCGTGCAGCGCGCGGCTCGACGCACCGGTCACGGCGAACCAGCCGCCCAGCACCATCAGCATCTGCCAGCAGAACGGGTTGAAGGTCCACTCCTGGTCCGGATAGACCCGGAAATTCCAGTCGAACCAGCGTGCCGCAACGTACAGCGCGACCGATGCCGCAAGCGTCAGGTTCGGCCGCCGCAACAGCCCCCACAGCGCGAACGGAAAGAAGGCCATCAGCGGTATCATCAGCTGTAACAGGTCGAGATTCAGCGGCTCCTCCTGGAGCACGAGGCCGCGCACCAGGATACGCAGCGGGTGCTCGAGAATTCCCGATATGTTGTATTCGTGGATGATCTCGGGCGCCTTGGATTGCGAGGCGACATAGGCGATGGTGTCGATATAGATCACGAACAGCACGACATAGGCGGCATACAGCCGCCAGACGCGGCGAAAGATGCGCGTCGCCGCGACGACGTAGCCGCGCTCCAGTGCTATCCTGCCGTGAATGATCGCGACGCCATAGCCCACCACGAACACGAACAAGTCTGCGGCGCCGCTGAAGCCGAAGTTGCGCAGCGTCAGCAAATTGACGACGTTGTTCGGGATGTGGTCGACGAAAACCGACCAGTTGGCGATACCGAGCGTCAAATAGAGCCGGGGGTCGTGATGGAATGCGGCGAGGTTCGCCTGGACGGACGGTTTCATCGAAAAATGGCTTTTGGAATCAGGGGCGCTGCTTTTAGCGGCAACCGCCTGCCTATCCGAGTAGCGTTTGCGTGATGGCGCAGGCAAACGGCGCAATAGTGGCGAAGGCCGCCGGTGCCGAGTCGATAGATGCGTTCGCGGGACTTGGAACGAAATTTTCTAAGGTGCGCTAGCTGCTACTCGGCAGGTTCAGCCGAGACCTCGTCGGGTGCGCCGGCGCGGCTCGCCATGATTCCGAGGGCGACGCCGCCGATCGCCAGGATCGGCAACAGCCGCTTGATCCCGATGGCGCGAGCGATCTGGAGTCCGGTAGCAAGCAGCATGGGATCCGCGAGCATGCTCGAGGCGGCCGACTTCGTGGCGCGCTCGGCCGCGATATGAGCTTGCTTGCGCAGCTGCCGTTTGTAGACCCAATAGCTCACCGCCGCGGTCAGAGTCAGCAGAAAGAAGATGCCTGCACCGGTGAGGCAGGCCTGCACCGGACCATATTTGTTGAGCACCGAAATGAACGCCGCCGCGCACAGGAAGCACGTGGTGATGAACAGTGCGAACGCCGCGCCTGCTGCCAGCGAGGTCAGCCGCACAGTGGTGCCGGTGGATGCGCTGATCCCGTCGATGATGCGCTGAAACATGGCCTTGCTCCTCAGATCCCACAAGCCGGCACCGGCGGCGCCGCTGCTGCGCCACCGTCTCGATACCCCCTTCGCGACCTCAGCGGCGCCAGGCCGCGCCGATCAGGAAGCCGATGCCGAGCGCGAGCCCGACGGTCGCGAGCGGCCGCTGGCTGATCGCGTCCTCCAGCGTCTCCTCGATCGAGCCGTAGGCCTCCTGTGCCGCGCCCATCATCGCGCTGCCGCGCTCCGACATGTCGTCGATCGCGGAATCCACGTTCTCGCGCGCCTGGCGATAGCCGCGGCGGGCCTGCTTGCCCGATGAGTTGGCAAAAGTATTGAGCGCGTCGGTGATCTGATCAGTGAGGGCGGCGATATCGCTTTTCACGGCTGCTACATCCTTCTCGAGGCGTTCTCGGGTGGCTTTGTCGGTCCAGTCTCTCATCCCGGCTTCGGCATTGGTGGTGGACATCAGGGGCTCCGAACTGCTGACGGTTGAGACAGCCGGGAAACGTTTCGTCGTCGGGTAAGTTCCGTTCACGGAAACCGTTAGTCCTGCGGGAGCTGCGGCGAATCCTCCGGCAACAGATGCTCCTTCAGGATCAGGGCTACGATCAGCAGCGGCGACGACAGGAACGCACCCATCGGGCCCCACAGCCAAGTCCAGAACGCCAGCGCCAGCAGCACCGCGAGCGCATTGAGCGCCAGCCGCCGGCCGATGATGGTCGGCGTGACGAAATGTCCCTCCAGGAAGGTGATGCCGCCAAAGGCGAGCGCCGCCATCAGGCCGCCGCTGACAGTCGGGAAGGTGACCAGTCCCACCACGACCAGAATGGCGAACATGGCCACCGGTCCGATGATCGGAATGAAATTGAGGGTGGCCGCGAGCGCGCCGAGGCCAGCCGGATTGGGCATTCCGGTGAGGGCACAGACTAGGCCGGCGGCGACGCCGACGCCGACATTGATGAGGGTGACGGTCAAGAGATAGCTGCCGAGATGGACCTCAATCTCGTTGAGGATGCGAAGCGTGCGCAACCGTGCGTCATGATCGCTGAAGGTCATGATCATCGCCCGTCGCAGGTCCCGCCAACTGGCGATGAACAGGATCAGGGTGACGAAGAACAGCAGAAATTCGGTAAAGGTCGGTGACAGGAATTCGATCGTCGGCTGTACCCACTCGAATTTCGGCATCTGGAGGCTCGGCAATCCCTCCGAGCCGCCGAGCATCGTCTGCAGCTCTCGCCACAGCGCCAGCGGCCGGTCTAACACGTGGACCTTGTCTTTCAACTGCGCGCCGAGTTCGGGCAGGCGCGAGCTCCATTCCATCGCCGGCGAGGCAATCAGCGCGACGATGAAGCCGACTACGGCGGTCACCGCGAACACGATCAGCGCGGCGGCGAGACTCCGCGGCACTTTCTGTTTCTCCAGGAAGGTCGCTGCCGGCGAGAGCATCGTGCCGGTGACGAACGCCATTACCACAGGCAGAAAGAACGCCTTTCCGACATAGAGCACCGCGACGATTGCGATGAGGAGAAGTCCGGCGAGCGAGAAGGCGACGAGCTCGGTGCGGCGGATCACCGGCGGGAGTTCGCCGTGGCTCTCGGGAAGCGGAGTGCCTTCGCCGTTGCCGGAAGTCAGACGTTCGCTGGGAAGGACGCGCACAATACTTCTCCGGCACGGAGTCTTCGGTCCGCGCGCCCATGACCAGACAAGAACGTCCAAGCCTGCTGCGGGTTCCATCGCGGCTTCGTGAAGCGATGCTCGCTTGACTGTGACGTCGCTGCTGCATCGCGCCGCGGAACTTGTGCCGGTTCGACTGCGTTGATCGAACCAGCGCATCACCCTGATGCGGGTATCCAACGGGGCAGCACATGACGAAGTTCTCTGCAGTCCGACGCCGCTTATCGCCGCGCCGCATCACCGCCTTCGCCTTCGCAACCGCTTTGCTGGCAATGCCGTTCGGCGCCGCAAGCGCACAAACACTGGGCTACACCTATCCGCAGGATCAGGCCTACCCTCAGGACCAGGGCTATTCGCAGGGTTATGCGAACCAAGGCTATGCGAACCAAGGCTATCCAAACCAAGGCTATGCAAGCCAGAGCGCGCAGGCGCCCGACGAGGATGCCGCGCTGCCCGATCGCCTGCGCAAGCAGATTGTCAGCTTCGACCGGAGCGAGCCGGCCGGTACCATCGTGATCGATACCAACAATACTTATCTTTACTACGTGCTCGGACAGGGCCGCGCCATCCGTTATGGCGTCGGTGTCGGGCGCGAGGGCTTCACCTGGTCGGGCGTGCAGAGCGTCAGCCGCAAGGCGGAATGGCCGGACTGGCATCCGCCGGCTGAGATGATTGCGCGCCAACCTTATCTGCCCCGCTTCGTCGCGGGCGGCCCCGCTAATCCGCTCGGCGCGCGTGCGATGTATCTCGGGTCGAGCGAATACCGCATTCATGGCACCAACGATCCCAGCACGATTGGCAAGTTCGTTTCGTCCGGCTGCATCCGCATGACAAATGAGGACGTCACCGACCTGTTCGGCCGCGTCAATGTCGGCGCCAAAGTCGTTGTGCTGCCGAAGAACGCGCCGCTGATGGCGAAAGGCAGCGATTCCGTGCGCAAGCGCCCGGCCGTGACGGCGCTGCCCTCGGGCCGGCAGGCGCTGAACATTTCGAATTCGGCCGTGAACTAAGGGTCGAGCGAGGTCACATGAAGAGAAGTTCGATCGGCAAACTCGCGGGTGGCGCGGCGGCATTCGTCGCCGTTGCCTCCTTCGGCCTCGCGCTGACGCCATCGGCCCATGCGGAGGACTTTTTCTCGGCGCTGTTCGGCGGCTTCCGCGGGCGGCCGGCGCCCCAGATTCGCATGCCGTTCCAGACCGATGACACGCCGCGCTACGACACGCCGCGCCAGCGGGCATCCTATGGCGGCGGCACGGCCTATTGCGTGCGCGGCTGCGACGGACGTTATTTCCCGGCGCAGGGAAATGATTCCGAGAGCAAGGCGCAATCCTGCAAGAGCTTCTGCCCGGCCTCGGAGACCTCGCTGGTCTATGGCGGCAACATCGACGACGCGACGACGGACAAGGGGAAATCCTATTCCGACCTGCCCAACGCGTTCCGCTATCGCAATGAGATTGTCGCAGGCTGCACCTGCAACGGCAAGGATCCGGTCGGGCTCGCTCAGGTCAAGGTCGACGACGATCCCACCTTGCGCAAAGGCGACATCGTCGCGGGCGCCGACGGTCTGGTGGTCGCCAGCCGCAATGCCAACGACCGCCGCGGTGTCGCAATGAATTTCTCCCCGCTGCCGGATTCGGTGCGCGCAAGATTCCGCCAAGTGCCGGTGGTGGCTAAGGAGTAGCCGTCTACGTCGTCCTGGCGAAAGCCAGGACGACACCGAGGGTGTGGGCGCGGCTCTCTTTAAGCGGCCTATCCTACGCCGCGCGGATCTTGCCGAGGAAGTCGCTGACCTCATGGCCGAGCTGGCGGCTCTGGCTCTCCAGCATCTCGGAGGCGTGCTTTACGTTGTCGGCGGCGGCGGCAGCAGCGTCAGCATCGGATTTGACGCCGGTGATGTTGTCCGAGACGTTCTTGGTGCCCTGCGCCGCAAACTGGGTGCTGCGGGTGATCTCTTGCGTGGCCGCCCCCTGCTCCTGCACGGCGGCGGCGATTGCGGTCGCGACCTCGTTAACTTCGCCGATGATGCCGCCGATGGTCTGGATCGCGCTGATGGCGTCGCCCGCGACCTTCTGGATGTCGGCGATCTGCTCGGAGATCTCCTCGGTTGCCTTGGCGGTCTGGCTCGCCAGCGACTTCACCTCGGAGGCGACCACGGCAAAGCCGCGCCCGGCTTCGCCGGCGCGGGCCGCCTCGATCGTGGCGTTGAGCGCGAGCAAATTGGTCTGCTGCGCAATGGTGTTGATCAGGCCCACGACCTCGCCGATGCGGCCGGCCGACTTCTGAAGTCCCTGCACCGTGCCGTCGGTGTCGCGCGCCTGGGTCACGGCGCGGCTGGCGATGCCCGCGGCATGCGCGGCCTGCTGGCTGATGTCGTTGATCGAGGCGCTGAGCTCTTCGGCTGCGGCGGCGACGCTGTCGACGCTCATGGAGGCGTCATTGGAGGCCTTGCCCGCGACCTGCACGCGGTCGTTGGTCTGCCGCGACACCGCGGAGAGATCGCCCGAGGTCTTGCGCATTTCGCCGGAGGCTTCGCTCAATTCGCCGAGCGTCTTGCGCACCGCGCCCTCGAACTCGCCGACATAGGTCTCGACCGCGCGTTGGCGCGCGGAGGCGCCCGCATTGCGTTCGCGCTCCTGCGCCTCGATCTTGAGCTTCTCGTTGGCCTGCTGCTTGAAGGTCTCCAGCGCGCCGGCAAGCGCGCCGATCTCATCGTTGCGATCGAGATAGCCGCTATCGACGGCAAGGTCGCCGCCGGCGACCTTCAGCATGGCATCCCGGATGGTGTTGAGCGGAGTGATGACGCGGCGATTGACCAGCATGATCGCGCCGACGGCAAGCCCCACGGCGAGCGCCAGCAGCGTCAGCTGCACGATCAGTGCGCGCTCTGCGGCGCCGCGCTGCTCCTGCGTGTGGATCTTGGCAGCATCGAGCGCACCTTCTGCCACTGCGACCGCGCTCGCCATGCGGCCGACCGTGAGCGGGCTCCATTGGTTCGCCGTCATCTCGGGCTTCTCACCCTTGACCAGCGCGTCGGCGAGACGGTCGCGCAAGGCCAGATATTGCGGCTCGAAATAGGAGGTCTTGGCGGCCGCCATCGCGGAGGCGAGCCCAGCCGGCAACTGCATGCCGGACGTCGACAACTCCAGCGCCTTCCACATCGCGCTCGTGCCGCCGACATGTTGGGTATAAGCGTAGCGGCCTTCCGGCGTGATCTTGCCGGCGGCCAGTCCGGTCGAGACGATCAGCGACGCCTCGCCCGCGGTGTTGCGGAGCAGCCAGGCGTTCTGCTTGATCGACAGGAGCTGGTCGATCGCGGCGTCCAGGTGATTGACGGTGGCGGCCAAGGTGTTCGAGAGCTTGTCGAGCGTGTCGAGCAGGCCCTGCGTCGTCTCCATGTATTCCTTGGGCAGGCTGGCGCGGCGCTGGTCCTTCGGCTTGGCGACATCCTCCCAGAACTGCTTCTGCTCTTCGGTCAGCAATTTGAACAGACGCGCGAGCTCCGGTACCAGAGTGCCCGACTGCGGGAAGTCCATACTGGGCAGCAGCTGGAGCGCGCGCGCCATGGCGGGCATTTGGGCATCGCGCAGGGCGCGCAGATATTTCTCGATCTCGCCGTCCATCGGCTCGGTCGCGTTCAGGAGGCGGACCAGGCGATCCCAGGACTCGTAGGCGGTGAGCGAGAGTGCGATCACCACGCAGATCGATTGATCGCGATCACCGCCTTCAGCAGCGCGGATACGGTCAGACGATTCAGCATCGAAGTCCCCCAATTCCCATTACAAAGTTCGTGAAGTGGCCCCCGGCAACATCGGAAAAAAGGGGCACGCAAGACCAGGCAATCGCATGCCGTTTGTGGCTCAGGGCCCAAACGGTGACTGCATCTGAAAGGAAAAGGGTCAAGTTTTAGGCAGGCCGACTGACGGTAGAAGTACGGAATTACTAGAAGTTGCAGAGGGTTGCCTCAATGGAACCGGCACGTGAGTTGTGCGTTAAGAAGCGTCAGCAACTGGCCTAATGGGGGTCCTAGCAATGTTGGTCGGCGTCCTCGTCACCTTTCTCGTCGTCATTCTCGTACTTTACCTCATCAACATGCTGCCGATGGACGGCCGCGCCAAGCAGATCGCGCGCGTTGTCGTCATCATCATCGGCATCGTCTCGCTGCTGAAATATCTGGCAGTGTTCTAGCCGCGCTACTGCTCCAAAAAAAAAGCCCCGGCGCGAGCCGGGGCTTCTGGTGCTCGCTTATTAGGGCCTACCCCGCCGCCTTAGCCTCGCGGCGGCGAGCGGTGAGGATGTATTCGGTGTAGCCGTTGGGCTGCTCGCGTCCTTTAAAGATGAGGTCGCTGGCCGCCTTGAAGGCTGTGCCGTCGAAGGCGGGCGCGATCGGCTTGTAGATGGGATCGCCCGCATTCTGCTTGTCGACGACGACCGCCATGCGCTTGAGCGATTCCATCACCTGGGCTTCGGTGATGACGCCCTGGTGCAGCCAGTTGGCGAGGTGCTGGCTGGAAATGCGCAGGGTGGCACGGTCTTCCATCAGGCCGACGTCGTGAATGTCAGGCACCTTGGAGCAGCCGACGCCCTGGTCGATCCAGCGCACGACATAGCCCAGGATGCCCTGGCAGTTGTTGTCGATCTCCTGCTTGACGTCATCGGGCGCCCAGTTCGACTTCGACACCGGGATGGTGAGGATGTCCTCGAGCTTTGCCCGCGGGCCGCCCTTGGTGAGCTCCTGCTGGCGCGAGGTGACGTTGACCTGGTGGTAGTGCAGCGCGTGCAGCGTCGCGGCTGTCGGCGAGGGCACCCAGGCGGTGGTGGCACCGGCCTGCGGATGGGCGAGCTTCTGCGTAAGCATGTCCGCCATCTTGTCGGGAGCCGCCCACATGCCCTTGCCGATCTGGGCATGGCCGGGCAGGCCACAGATCAGGCCCATATCGACGTTCCAGTCCTCATAGGACTTGATCCAGGCCTGCGCCTTCATCTCGTTCTTGCGGATCATCGGCCCCGCCTCCATCGAGGTGTGGATCTCGTCGCCGGTGCGGTCGAGGAAGCCGGTGTTGATGAACATGATGCGCTTGGAGGCGCGCTGGATGCAGGCCTTGAGGTTGACGGTGGTGCGCCGCTCCTCATCCATGATGCCAACCTTGAGCGTGTTCTCGGGCAGCGACAGCATCTTCTCGACGCGATCGAAGATCTCGCAGGTCAGCGACACCTCGTCGGGGCCGTGCATCTTCGGCTTGACGATATAGGCCGAGCCGGTGCGGCTGTTCTTGACCCTGGAGTTGCCCTTCAAGTCATGGACGGCGAGAAGCCCGGAGACGGCGGCGTCGAGCAAGCCTTCCGGAATCTCCTCGCCCTTGTCGTCCAGCACCGCGTCGGTGAACATGTGGTGACCGCAATTGCGCATCAGGAGCAGGCTGCGGCCGTGCAGCTTGACCTCGCCCTTGCCGTCAGGCGTCTTGTAGCTGCGGTCGGCATTGAGCGAGCGCGTCAGCGTCTTGCCACCCTTCTCGAAATCGGCCGACAGCGTGCCGTTCATCAGGCCGAGCGTGTTGCGATAGACCAGCACCTTGTCCTCGGCATCGACCGCAGCGACCGAGTCTTCCATGTCGAGAATCGTGGAGACCGCGGACTCCATGACCATGTCCGCGACGCCGGCCGGATCGTCCTTGCCGATCGCGCTGCTGCGGTCGATCTTCACCTCGACATGCAGGCCGTTGTTGGCGAGCAGCACCGCGCTCGGTGCGGCTGCGTCGCCCTGGAAGCCCGCGAATTGCGCGGCGTTCTTCAGCGCGGTGGCGTTGCCGCTCTTCAGCTTCACCGCGAGCTGGCCCGCGACCACGCTGTAGGCGGTGACGTCGGTGTGACTGCCGGTCGCCAGCGGCACGGCTGCATCGAGGAACGCTTTCGCTTTTGCGATCACCTTGTCGCCGCGCGCCTTGTTGTAGCCCTTGCCGCTCTCGGATGGATCGTGCGGGATCGCGTCGGTGCCGTAGAAGGCGTCATAGAGCGAGCCCCAGCGCGCATTCGCCGCGTTCAGCGCGTAGCGTGCGTTGGTCAGGGGCACGACCAGCTGCGGGCCGCAGATCTTGCCGATCTCCTCGTCCACATTGGCGGTCTCGACCTTCTGCGTCGCCGGCTCCGGGACGAGGTAGCCGATCTCCTTCAGGAACGCGGTATAGGCGTTGAGGTCGAACGCCTTGCCCTTGTTGGCGCGGTGCCAGTCGTCGATCTTGGCCTGCAGCGTGTCGCGCTCCGCCAGCAGCGCGCGGTTCTTCGGCCCCAGCTCCTTGATGATGGCGGCAAGCCCGGCCCAGAACGCATCCGGCGCGATTCCCGTCTTCGGGGCCGCTTCCTTGGCGATGAAATCGAACAGGACGGGAGCGATCTTCAATCCGTGGGCGTCGACGCGTTTCATGATGGGCTTTCTTGTTGGAAATGGCTGTTTTTGGCTGCTTTTGACCCGACAGCAGCAAAATGCGCTCCAAGGAGCGGCTTTCGGGGTCTTATTAGCCCCAAAATCGGGGCCGTGAGAAGGCCCCCAAAAGTTGTCAAAATGTCAAGGCGAGGTGGGGGCGCACGCACGGTGGCGTTCCCCGCGAAGGCCGGGAATCCAGTACGCCGCGGCCTCTCGGCTGAATCACTGCTGTCGGTGGAATACTGTCGTCGCCCGGTCAAGCCGGGCGACGACAGCGGGGCAGCAGCCCGGCTTCAAATATTCGCGGCGAGGTCCACGACTTCGTCGAACAGCACGCCGGTCGTCTTGAGCATTTGTTCGATCTCGTCCGCCGCTTCGGCCACCGTCCGCGTCGAAGTGTCGATCACGAGTTCGGCGGCCTCAGGCCGCTCGTAGTCATTGCCGATACCGGTGAACGACGCGAGCGCGCCGGCGCGGGCCTTCTTGTAGTGGCCCTTGGGGTCTCGCTCCTCGCAGATCCCGGCCGGCGTCGCGACGTGAATCTCGCGGAACGAAGTGTCAGCGATGCGGCGCGCGGTGGCGCGATCCTCGCGGGCGGGCGAGACCGCCGCGACGATGGCGATGTGGCCGTTGCGGGCGAGATGTGTCGCGACTTCGGCGAGACGGCGGATGTTCTCGCTGCGATCGGCGGCGGAGAAGCCGAGGTCGCTGTTGAGGCCGGCGCGCAGCGTATCGCCGTCGAGTAGGATCGGCGAGCCGCCATTGCTGAACAGCCGCCGCTCCAGCGCTTTTGCGAGAGTCGACTTGCCGGAGGCGGGCAGGCCGGTGAGCCAGACCACGGCGCCGTTGTGGCGATAGCGTGCGGAGCGCTCATCCAGCCGCAGGGCGGATTCCACCGGCACGATGTCGACGGGCAGGGCACGCTGACCGGCATCGACCGACAGCACCAGACCGCCGCCGGCGATACGCCCGGACACCTCGATCACGAGCCGGCCGGTGCGCGGGTTTTCCGTGTAGGGGTCGGTGGCAATCGGATTCGAAAGGGAAATGTCGATCTCGCCGACATGATTGCGGCCGATTGCCTTGTTCTCGACGCTCGACAACTCGCCGGGATCGACCGCCTTCTCGATCGCGACAACGGTGGCACGGCTTTCCTTCGGCCCGCAGCGAACCAGGAGCTGGTCGCCCTTGGCCAGCGGCTTGTCGTGCAGCCAGAAGATCCGCGCGCGCAGCCGCCGCGTTTCGCGCGGCGCGCTGTTGGTATGCGCGATGATATCGCCGCGTTCGAGGAACAGCTCGCGGTCGAGCGTGATGCCGACCGAGCGGCCCGCACCCTGTCGGCCCGCGACCGGCGTCACCGGCCAGCTCTCGACCGTCTTGATCCTGGCGATCTTGCCGGCCGGCATGATCACGATTTCGTCGCCGGCGATGAGGCTGCCGGATTCAATCCGACCCGCAACGATGCGGCGATCGTCGAATTTGTAGATCGCCTGTACCGGCAGCCGCAGCGCCAGCGCTTCCAGCGGCCGTGCCGGCTCGAGCCTGTCAAGCGCTTCGACTACGGTGGGGCCCTTGTACCAGCCGATCCGATCGGTGCGCTCGGCGACGCCGTCGCCGTCTCGGGCGGAAATCGGGATCACGGCCGTGGGCTTCACACCGAGGCCTTGCAGATGTGCCGAGATCTCGTCGCTTATCTCTTTGAAGCGCTCGGCGGCGAAGTCGACGCGGTCCATCTTGTTGACGACGACCGCGACCTGCTTCACGCCGAGCAGATGCAGGAGATAGCCGTGCCGCCTTGTCTGGTCACGCACGCCTTCGAGCGCGTCGATGATCAGCACCGCGCCGTCGGCCTGCGAGGCGCCGGTGATCATGTTGCGCAGGAACTCAGCGTGGCCGGGCGCGTCGATCAGCACGATGTCGCGCGAATTGGTGCGGAAGCGGATCTGCGTGGTGTCGATGGTGATGCCCTGGTCGCGCTCGGTCTGCAGCGCGTCGAGCAGGAACGACCATTCGAACGGCATGCCGCGCCGCGCGCTGACGGCCTTGAGCATGTCGAGCTTGCCGTCGGGCAGGCTGCCGGTCTCGTGCAGCAGGCGGCCGACCAAGGTCGACTTGCCGTGGTCGACATGGCCGACGATGACGATGCGGACCTGCGGACGGGTGGTGCCGTTCGGAGTGGCGGGCGATGCGGGGGTGACGATCATATTCATACGACGCTCGCGTCCTTGATCAGAGATAGCCGGCGACGCGCAGGCGCTCGAAAGCGTCCTCGGTCTCGTGGTCGAGCGCACGGCCGGACCGTTCCGGCACCTTGGTCTGCTCGAGTTCGATCAGGATCTCGTCGATAGTCGACGCGTTTGAGGCGACCGGATTGGTGATGTCCTGATCACCCAGCGAGCGATAGCGCTTGCCGTTTTGCGACAGATACAGCGGGATGATCGGGATGTTCTCGCGCTTGGTGTAGGCCCAGATATCGGACTCGGTCCAATGCAGGATCGGATGGATGCGCAGATGCGCGCCCTGCGGCGGCGACGCATTGAAATGATCCCAGAACTCCGGCGGCTGGTCGCGCACGTCCCAATTGCCCTCCAAGCCGCGTGGCGAGAACACGCGCTCCTTGGCACGCGTCGCCTCCTCGTCGCGGCGGATCCCGGCAATCAGGCCGTCGAAACCGTATTTGGCGAGCGCCATCTTGAGGCCCTCGGTCTTGCGCGCGGCGGAACGTGCGGCGGGCGGCAGCGTTGGGTCGACGGCATCAATCGGCGGGCAAGGCTCGACACGCAGATCGAGATCCCATTCCTTGCCGTAGTGATCGCGGAAGCGATACATTTCCGGAAACTTCTTGCCGGTGTCGACATGGAGGGCCGGGAACGGCAGGCGGCCGAAGAAGGCCTTGCGCGCCAGCCAGATCATGACGTTGGAGTCCTTGCCGAGCGACCACAGCAGGGCGATCTTCTTGAGGCGGCCAAAGGCTTCGCGGAAGATATAGATGCTCTGGGCCTCGAGCTGGTCGAGATGGTCCATGCTCGGGGCAAGGTCAGCAGAAAATTCTTGCGTGCGCGCGCGCTCGGCGGCGGCCGGGCTGCCCAAGCCGACAGCAGTGGAATTGTCCTTGAGAAGATGCATCTCTGCCACTTTGCGTTTGAAGGCGAAAATTCTATAGTTGCGATGCAAGAGAGAAGAAAAAATTTTCTCTTGGCGCGCTCGAAACGACACATATATAGAAAATAATTCCAGTCAACCCCGGCTCTGGGGGAGCGAGTATCGTATGCGGTTCTTGCCGGTGTTCCTCGATCTCAAGGCCGGTCCGGTGGTTCTCATCGGCGCGGGTGAGCTTCTGCGCGCCAAGCTGCGCGTGCTCGCAGCCGCCGGTGCGCGCATTCGCGTGCATGCGATCGACGGCAATCAGGATCTGGGTCTGGGCTCCGAGGACGCCGCGCGTATCGAGATCGCGGCCGCCGATCCGCTGACCGCCGATCTCTCGGGAATCATCGCTGTCGTTTGTGCCGGCGCAGGCGATGTCGGCGTGGCGATGTCGGTCCGCGCCAAGGCGCTCGGCCTGCCCGTCAACGTCATGGACGATCTCGAGCATTCGAGCTTTATCTTCCCGGCGATCGTCGATCGCGGTGATGTCGTCGTCGCCGTCGGCACTGGCGGCACGTCGCCGGTGGTGGCGCGGCGCGTGCGCGAAAAGATCGAGGCGCTGCTGCCGGCGCGGATCGGCGAGCTGGCCGAGTTCATCGGCGGCTTCCGCAAATCCATCAACGAACGTATTGCCGAGTTTCCGCTGCGCCGCCGCTTCTGGGAGCGCGTCATCGACGGCCCAATCGGCGCCGCCGTTCTGGTCGGCCGCAAAGGCGAGGCTGAGGCGGCGCTGAAAACGATCTCCGATCCATCCGCGTTCGCGCGAGCCGACAAGCCGGAGGGCTCGGTCGCGCTGGTCGGCGCCGGTCCCGGCGATCCGGATTTGCTGACCATCAAGGCGCTGCGCGCGCTCCAGGATGCCGACATCGTCTTCCATGACGAGCTGGTCTCGCCTGAAATTCTCGACCGCATCCGCCGTGACACCAGCCGCGTGCCGGTCGGCCGCCGCGTTGGCAAGCCCGGCATCGGGCAGGACGCCATCAACAAGCGCATGATCGAGGCCGCGCAATCCGGCCAGCGTGTGGTGCGGCTGAAGGGCGGCGATCCCTTCGTGTTCGGCCGCGGCGGCGAAGAAGTCGAAGCGCTGCGTGCCGCCGGCGTTGCCTATTCGATCATTCCCGGCATCACTGCAGGCCTCGGCGGCGCCGCCGATTTCGAGGTGCCGCTCACGTACCGTCACGAGGCGACCCGCATCACCTTTCTCACCGCGCACAAGGCGCGCGACGCGGAAGTCGTGGACTGGTCGACGCTGACCGACGCCAGGATGACCGTCGTGGTCTACATGGGCATGACCGCTGCGCCGGCCGTACGCGCCGGCCTCTTGGCCGCCGGCCGTTCGCCGGAGACGCCGGTCGGCGTGTTCGCCCGCGTCACGCGTCCCGATGCGCAAGGCGCGATTGGCACGCTGCGCGACCTGCCCGAACTGGTGCGACGGACAAATGGCGGCCCCGCCATTCTCATCATCGGCGATGTGGTCCGGCATGCCGGACCACATCGTCGCCAAACCCCAAAACAAATCATCTCTGACCTATTGGATGCAGCCGAATGACCTCCCCGCTTGAACAGAAGAAGATCAAAATCGCCGGTCCCTCGGTCGTGACCGCCAACCGCACTTGGGACGGCATCGTGGTTTACCGCACCGCCGCCAAGAGCTGGTCCGCGGACCTGTCGGAAGCTGCCATCGTGCGCAACTCCGACGAGGCGAAGGCGTTGCTTGCGGAGTCCGTTGCCGATGACGTCGGCGCGATCGGTCCCTATATCGCGCCGGTACAGGTCGGTGCCGACGGCAAGGTCGAACCCGGCAATCTGCGCGAACAGATCCGCCGCACCGGCGTGACCATCGGACAGCCGGTCCAGGTTTAAGGCATCTCTCATGTACGCTTACGATGAAATCGACCGCACGCTCGTCAACGAGCGCGTCTCGGAATTCCGCGACCAGGTGAAGCGCCGCCTCTCCGGCGAGCTCACCGAGGACGAGTTCAAGATCCTGCGGCTGCAGAACGGCGTCTATCTGCAACTGCACGCCTACATGTTCCGCGTCGCGATCCCCTACGGGACGCTGGCGTCGAACCAGCTGCGGGCGCTCGCCCACGTCGCGCGCAAATACGACCGCGGCTACGGCCATTTCACGACGCGGCAGAACATCCAGTTCAACTGGATCAAGCTCGCCGAATTACCGGACGCGCTGGCCGATCTCGCCGAGGTCGGCATCCATGCGATGCAGACCTCCGGCAACAACATGCGCAACGTCACCTCGGACCAGTGGGCCGGCGTCGCGCCCGGCGAGATCGAGGATCCCCGCATCTGGTCGGAGCTGATCCGCCAGCACACCACGCTGCATCCGGAATTCTCGTTCCTGCCGCGCAAGTTCAAGATTGCGATCACCGCGTCGGACCACGACCGCGCCGCGATCAAGATCCACGACATCGGGCTGAAGCTGATCAAGAACGAGAAGGGCGAGACCGGCTTCGAGGTGCTGGTCGGCGGCGGGCTCGGGCGCACGCCGTTCATCGGCAAGACCATCAAGCACTTCGTGCATGGCCGCGACATTCTCAGCTACATCGAGGCGATCCTGCGGGTGTACAACCAGTACGGCCGCCGCGACAACATCTACAAGGCGCGCATCAAGATCCTGGTGCACGAGCTCGGCATCGAGAAGTTCTCGCGCGAAGTCGAGGAGGAGTGGCAGCAGATCCGCAACTCCTCGCTCCAGATCGATGACGAGGTTGTCGAGGACATCCGTTCGCGCTTCACCTATCCCGCCTACGAGAAGCTTCCGCACATGCCGGACGAACTGCGGCAGGCCGCGGCCGATCCCGATTTCGAGGCATGGCGCAAGAACTCGGTCGCCCCGCACAAGGTCCAGGGCTATTCCATCGTCACGATCTCGCTGAAGCCGATCGGGGCGCCTCCGGGTGACGCCACCGCCGAGCAGATGGACGCGCTCGCCGATCTCGCCGACAAATATTCCTTTGGCGAGATCCGCGTCGGCCACGAGCAGAACCTCGCTTTGCCGCATGTCGCCAAGCGCGACCTGCCGGCGCTGTGGAAGGCGCTCGACAAGCTCGGGCTGGCGACCCCGAACGTCAATCTGATCACCGACATTATCGCCTGCCCGGGTCTCGACTATTGTTCGTTGGCCAATGCGCGCTCGATCCCGATCGCGCAGGAATTGACGCGGCGCTTCGCCAATCACGAGCTCGCCAACCTGATCGGCCGTCTCCACATCAACATCTCCGGCTGCATCAACGCCTGCGGCCATCACCATGTCGGCCATATCGGCATTCTCGGCGTCGAGAAGAACGGCGAGGAAGTCTACCAGATCACCATCGGCGGACGCGCCGACGAGAGTGCCGCGCTCGGCAATTTGATCGGCCCCGGCGTCAAGTTCGACGAAGTCGCCGATGTCGTCGAGGATATCGTGGAAGCTTATCTGGCGCTGCGCGAGCGGCCCGAAGAGCTGTTCATGGACACCGTAAAGCGCCTCGGCGTCGAACCCTTCAAGGAGCGCGTTTATGCCACTCGTTAACGGCGGAAAGATCGCCGACGACAGCTTCGTCAAGCTCGCCGCCGACACGCCGCTGCCCGAGGGCGGCGACATCCTGGTGCCGGCGGAGCGCTTCATCGGCGAGGCGGATGCGTTGCTCAGGCGGACCGGAAAGGTCGGTGTGATCTGGCCGAACAATCGCGACATCGCCGAGCTGGTGCCCTATCTCGGCAAGATCGCGGTTGTCGCGCTGGTGTTCCCGACCTTCCGCGACGGACGTGCCTACAGCCAGGCGCGGCTGCTGCGCGAGCGTTACAATTACCGCGGCGAATTGCGTGCGACAGGCCAGATCCTGCGGGACCAGTTCGTGTTCATGCTGCGCGCCGGCTTCGATTCCTTCGACGTCAAGAAGCAGTCCGACGCCGAAGCCTTCATGCAGACCGCGAAGCGCTACTCGGTATTTTACCAGCCCACCGGTGACGGCCGCATCACGGCGCTGCACCGGCGCATGCAGCTGCGTCATTCCGAGGGTGTCGGCACGTGAACGTAGTCGCGCCTCAGGCTTCGACGTCCGTCTCTGTGCTGCCCTCGGCTGAGGAGCTCGATCGTGTCTTGCGCGATGCCTCGCCCGCCGAAATCATCGCCGCCGCGCTGAAGACGGTCGGGCGCGACAGGCTCGCGCTGGTGTCGTCCTTCGGTACGGAATCGGCGACGCTGCTGAAGGTCATGGCCGACGTCGATCCGGCGATCCCGGTGATCTTCCTCGACACCGGCTGGCTGTTCGAGGAGACGCTGGCCTATCGCGACACGCTGATCGCGACGCTGGGCCTGAAGGACGTCCGCTCGATCAAGCCCGCCGAGGAGACGCTGTCGCGCGAAGATCCCGAACGCGACCTCTGGTTCTCCGATCCCGACGCCTGCTGCCGTATCCGCAAGGTCGAGCCGTTGGCGCGGGCGCTGAAACCGTTCGATGCGTGGCTCAATGGCCGCAAGCGCTTCCAGGGCAACTCGCGCGCCGATATCCCGGTGGTCGAGGACGACGGTGCGCGGTTGAAGTTCAATCCCTTTGCCAATGTTTCGCGCGAGGAGCTCGAGGCGATTTTCGCCCGCGCCAAATTGCCGCGTCATCCTCTGGTTGCGTCGGGATTCCTGTCGGTCGGGTGTATGCCTTGCACGAGCAGAACGGCCGAAGGTGAGGATGAGCGTGCTGGTCGCTGGCGCGGCCGGGCCAAGACGGAATGCGGCATCCACACGATGAAGACTTCGTAGCAAAGTTACGCTGCCCGGCTACGAACAAGAAAATCCGGTTCCGTTGACTTAAGCGCGTTTCGCCCCGAGTTATGCCTGCCATCGATGACGCCGACGTCATTGATGTGAATGGAGATGGACATGATGCGTCGTATCGTTCCGCTCGCGGCAGGACTGCTCGTGACAGGCTTGTTGGCAAGCTCGGCTCTCGCCGCTGACATCAATCTGCTGAACGTATCGTACGATCCGACGCGCGAGCTCTATGTCGAGTTCAACAAGGCGTTCGCGAATTCCTACCAGAAGGAAACCGGCAAGAGCGTCGAGATCAAGCAGTCGCATGGCGGCAGCGGTTCGCAGGCGCGCGCCGTGATCGACGGATTGCAGGCCGATGTGGTGACGCTCGCGCTCGCCTACGACATCGACGCCATCGCTGGCAAAGGCCTCACGACGGCTGACTGGCAGAAGCGGTTGCCGCAAAATTCGTCGCCCTATACCTCGACCATCGTGTTTCTGGTCCGCAAGGGCAATCCGAAGGGCATCAAGGACTGGGGCGATCTGCTCAAATCGGGCGTCGCCGTGATCACGCCGAACCCGAAGACGTCAGGCGGCGCGCGCTGGAATTATCTGGCGGCCTGGGGCTTTGCGCAGAAGAAGTACGGCTCGGCGGACAAAGCCAAGGATTTCATCGGAAAGCTCTATCAGCAGGTGCCGGTGCTCGATACCGGTGCGCGCGGCGCGACCGTGACATTCGTCGAGCGCGGCGTCGGCGACGTGCTGCTCGCCTGGGAGAACGAGGCGTACCTCGCGCTCAAGGAATTCGGTCCGGAAAAATTCGAGATCGTGGCGCCGCCGCTCTCGATCCTGGCCGAGCCGCCGGTGACAATCGTCGACAAGGTTGCCGATAAAAAAGGCACGCGCAACGCCGCCGATGCCTACCTGCAATATTGGTATACCAAGGAAGGTCAGGAAATCGCGGCGCGCAATTTCTATCGTCCGCGCGATCCCGAGATCGCTAAAAAACACGAAAACTCCTTCGCGAAGGTCGAGCTGTTCACGATCGACGAACTATTTGGCGGCTGGACCAAGGCGCAGAAGGAACATTTTGCCGACGGCGGCGTCTTCGATCAGATCTACAAGAACTGATCGGGCGCTGTTGGCGAGGCTTAAACAGGGGGCCTGGTGAGCGCAATAGCAGCACGACGCCGGACATTGCCGGGCTTCGGTCTCACCATGGGGCTGACGCTGTCCTGGCTGTCGATCATCATCCTGATTCCGCTCGCCGGCCTGTTTCTGAAATCGCTCGAGCTCAGCCCCGAGCAGTTCTGGAACATCCTCTCCAGCCGCCGCACCCTGAATGCCCTCCGCGTGTCCTTCGGGCTCGCCTTTGCGGCGGCCTGCGTCAATCTCGTGATGGGCAGCATCATCGTCTGGGCGCTGGTTCGTTACCGCTTTCCGGGAAGGCGGTTGTTCGACGCCATCGTCGACGTGCCCTTTGCGCTGCCGACGGCAGTCGCCGGCGTCGCGCTGACCGCGTTGTTCGCCGAGAAGGGCTGGCTTGGCGCGCCGCTCGCGGCGGCCGGTATCAAGGTGGCGTTCACGCCGGTCGGCATCTTCGTCGCCATGATCTTCATCGGCATCCCGTTCGTGGTGCGCACGGTGCAGCCGGTGCTCCAGGATCTGGATCCTGAGATCGAGGAGGCCGCGGGCAGCCTTGGCGCGAGCCGCTGGCAGACTATCATTCGCGTGATCCTGCCCTCGCTCGGTCCGGCGCTGCTCACCGGGCTCGCGCTCGCCTTCGCACGCGCGGTCGGCGAATACGGCTCGGTGATCTTCATCGCCGGCAATCTGCCCAACGTCTCCGAGATCGCGCCGCTGCTGATCGTGATCCGCCTCTCCGAATTCCGCTATGCCGATGCGACCGCCATCGCGGTGGTCATGCTGGTCGTATCCTTCGTCATCATCTTCGCCGTCAACCGGCTCCAGCGCTGGGCGCAGAGCCGGATCCCGGCGCGCTGAGGGCGGGGCCATGACAATGCAGATCGCAGATTCCGTCCCACTCTCGGCCCCCGACGCCAGGGCACGCGCCCATGCGGCGGCCGCGCGGGACAACCTGCGCACCGAACCGAGGGCGGTTCGCATCGTCATCATCGCGCTCGCGATGACCTTTCTCTCTGTCTTCGTCGTGCTGCCGCTGGTCGTGGTGTTCGCGCAGGCGTTCTCGAAGGGAGTCCTCGCTTATTTCGCCGCGCTGGCCGACCCGGAGGCGCTGTCCGCGATCAAGTTGACGCTGTTGGTTGCGGCAATTTCCGTCGGCCTCAATCTCGTCTTCGGCTTGGTCGCGGCCTGGGCGATTGCCAAATTCGAATTCTCGGGCAAGACCTTCCTGATCACGCTGATCGATTTGCCGTTCTCGGTCAGCCCCGTCATCTCGGGCCTCGTCTTCGTGCTGCTGTTCGGCGCTCAGGGCTATTTCGGCAGCTGGCTGCGCGATCATGACATCCAGATCCTGTTCGCGGTGCCCGGCATCGCGCTTGCGACCACCTTCGTGACCTTCCCCTTTGTGGCGCGTGCGTTGATCCCGCTGATGCAGGAGCAGGGCACGCAGGAGGAGGAGGCCGCGATTTCGCTCGGCGCCTCGGGCCTGCAGACCTTCTTCCGCGTCACGCTGCCCAACATCAAATGGGGCGTGCTCTACGGCGTCCTGCTCTGCAATGCGCGCGCGATGGGCGAGTTCGGCGCGGTCTCCGTCGTCTCCGGCCATATTCGCGGCGAGACCAACACGATGCCGCTCCTGGTCGAGATTCTCTACAACGAATACCAGTTCGTCGCGGCGTTCGCGATCGCCTCGCTGCTCGCGATGCTGGCGCTGATCACGCTGATCGCCAAGACCGTTCTCGAAAACCACCTCGACGAAGGACATGACGCAAGTGAGCATTGAAGTCAGGAATCTCGTCAAGAAGTTCGGCAGCTTCAAAGCCCTCGACGGCGTCGACCTCAAGGTCAACGACGGCGAGCTGCTCGCGCTGCTCGGTCCATCAGGTTCCGGCAAGACCACGCTGCTGCGGATCATCGCCGGCCTCGACTGGCCCGATTCCGGTGAGGTGTCTTTCAACGGCGAGGATGCGCTGGCGCAGGGCGCGCGCGAGCGGCACGTCGGATTCGTATTTCAGCACTACGCGCTGTTTCGCCACATGACGGTGTTCGAGAACGTCGCCTTCGGGCTTCGCGTGCAACCGCGCGCGATCCGCAAGGACGAAGCGACCATCCGTATGCGCGTCAAGGAGCTGCTGGATCTCGTGCAGCTCGACTGGCTCGCCGACCGCTATCCGAGCCAGCTCTCCGGCGGCCAGCGCCAGCGCATCGCGCTGGCCCGCGCGCTCGCGATCGAGCCGCGCATCCTGCTGCTCGACGAGCCCTTCGGCGCGCTTGATGCCAAGGTGCGCAAGGAACTGCGCAAATGGCTGCGCTCGCTGCACCACGAGATCAACGTCACCTCGATCTTCGTCACCCATGACCAGGAGGAGGCGCTCGAAGTCGCCAACCGCGTCGTTGTGATGGACAAGGGCAAAATCGAGCAGATCGGCTCGCCCGATGACGTCTACGAGAGCCCCGCGACCGCCTTCGTCCACGGCTTCATCGGCGAATCCATCGAGCTTCCTGTCCTGATCGCCGACGGTCTCATCACGCTCGGCGACCGGCCGCTGCGGCTCGCGGCAGATGGCCTTGCGCCTGGCGCGTCAAGACTTTTCGTGCGGCGACACGACATGCTGGTCGGCCCGCCCGGCAGCGGCGCCTTCGAGGGGGCCGTGCAGCATGTCCGGAATTTCGGTCCCGTGCAGCGGGCCGAGGTGGCACTGTCAGGCGGGCAAACGATCGAGATCGATGCGCCTCGTGGTCGGGAACTGCGCGCCGGCGACACGATTGGCCTCGAGCCCCGCCGCTACCGGATATTTGCGGGCTAGATCTCCGTCATTCCGGGATGGTCCCTAGGACCAGACCCGGAATCTCGAGATTCCCAGGTGCGCAATTGCGCACCATAGTTCGATGCTTCGCATCGCCCCGGAACGACTTCGACGATTTTCTTCAATATTCACCTTTCAGCCACGGTTGGTATGCAACAACGGCCCCTGATTTGGGGGCTCCTGTTCATGCGCGCCGCGGCCGCAATACTCATCACTTTGCTGCTCGCCGGCTGCGCCGGCAACGAAGCGCCGGTCCAGCAGCCGTCCATGTATGCCGATATGTCCGTCCCGGGCGCCAAACTCGATGCGCAGGCGGCGGCGATCATGATCTCGCAATACCGCCAGAACAACGGGCTCGGCATCGTCGTGATCGACCCCGAACTGATGCGGCTCGCCGAATCCCAGTCCCAGGCCATGGCGGCGGCCAACAAGATGGATCATGACGTCCGCGCGCCGCTGGCCAAGCGCCTCAGCGCCGGCGGCTATCCGGCGACGGTTGCGGTCGAGAACGTCTCGGCCGGCTATCATACGCTGGCGGAAGCGTTTTCCGGCTGGCGCGACTCGCCCCCGCACCGCGCCAACATGCTCAAGAGCGGTGTCACAAAATTGGGCATCGCGGCGGGCTATGCTCCCGGCACCAAATACAAGGTGTTCTGGACCATGATCCTGGCCTCGACGGACTCTCGATAAGCCAGACTTGATCCCGGGATGCATTGACGCCGCGGCAGACTGTCGCCACGGTCGCTCGCCATCTGCTATTGTTTCCGTATGACTGATCATAGCCCGGAAGTCGCAACAATCCCCGCGAACGCGCAACGTGTCCTGGTCCTCCAGGGCGGCGGCGCGCTCGGCTCTTATCAGGCTGGCGCCTATCAGTCGCTCTGCCATGCCGGCTTCGAGCCGGAATGGGTCGCCGGCATCTCGATCGGCGCGGTCAACGCCGCGATCATCGCCGGCAACGAAGGGCAGACGCGCGTCAAGCGGCTCAAGGAATTCTGGGAGATGGTCTCCGCGCCGGTGCCATGGAAGCCGATCGGCAAGAGCGACCATAGTCGCGAGTTGTTCAACTCGACCAGCGCCGCATTGATCGCGACCTTCGGCGTGCCCGGCTTCTTCACGCCGCGCATTCCGCCCGCGCCGCTCTGGCCGCCCGGCAGCCCGCAGGCCGAGAGCTATTACGATACCGCACCGCTGAAGAAGACGCTGGAGCGGTTGGTCGATTTCGACCGCATCAACGATCTGAAGACGCGGCTGTCGGTCGGCGCGGTCGGCGTCACCTCCGGCAACTTCAAATATTTCGACAATTTCGAGTTCAGGAAGCTTGGCAAGAAAATCGGCCCCGAGCACATCATGGCCTCCGGCGCGCTGCCGCCCGGCTTTCCGTCCGTCGTGATCGACGGCGAGCATTATTGGGATGGCGGCATCGCCTCCAACACGCCGCTCGACTATGTGCTGGACGCCGAGACGGACCGCGATCTCCTCATCTTCCAGATCGACCTGTTCAGCGCCCGCGGCGACCTGCCGACCTCGCTGCTCGAGGCGACCGAGCGCGAGAAGGACATCCGCTTCTCCAGCCGCACGCGGATGAACACCGACAAGAACAAACAGGTGCACAACGCCCGCAGGGCCGTGCGCGACCTGATTTCCAAATTGCCCGATTATCTCAAGAACGACCCTTCCGTGGAATTCTTGGCCAAGGTATCGCGCGAAAGCACCGTTACCGTGGTGCACCTGATCTACCGCAGCAAGAATTACGAATCCTCGTCCAAGGATTACGATTTCTCGCATGTCGCCATGGTCGAGCATTGGGAAGCCGGCGTGCGTGACGTGCATCTGTCGATGCGCCACAAGGACTGGCTCGAGCGGCCGCAATCCGGCGAGACCATGGTGACCTACGATCTCACGGGGGACGTCACTGCGCCCCCGGCAAAAAGGAGCGAGTAATATGGGTAGTTTGTCAGGCAAGAACGCCGTCGTGACCGGGTCGACCAGCGGCATCGGGCTCGCCTATGCGCGCGCCTTCGCCGCCGCCGGTGCCAATGTCGTCATCAACGGCTTCGGCTCGCCGGAGGACATCGAGAAGGAGCGCGCCAAGATCGAGTCCGATTTCGGCGTGAAGGCGGTCTATTCGCCGGCTGACATGACCAAGCCGGCCGAGATCGCCGGGATGATCGCGCTCGGCGAGAAGAGTTTTGGTTCGGTCGACATCCTCGTCAACAATGCCGGCATCCAGTTCGTCTCGCCGATCGAGGAATTCCCGCCGGAGAAATGGGACCAGATCATCGCGATCAACCTGTCCTCGGCCTTCCATGCCATTCGCGCCGCCGTGCCCGGCATGAAGAAGAAGGGCTGGGGCCGCATCATCAATACCGCTTCCGCGCACTCGCTGGTCGCCTCGCCCTTCAAGTCGGCCTATGTGTCGGCCAAGCACGGCATTGCCGGCCTGACCAAGACCGTGGCGCTGGAGGTCGCGACCCACAAGATCACCTGCAACTGCATCAGCCCCGGCTATGTCTGGACGCCGCTGGTGGAGAAGCAGATCCCCGACACCATGAAGGCGCGCAATCTCACGCGCGAGCAGGTCATCAACGACGTGCTGCTCGACGCGCAGCCGACCAAGGAGTTCGTCACCTCCGAGCAGGTCGCAGCCCTCGCGCTGTTCCTGTGCGGCGCCGATGCGGCGCAGATCACCGGCACCAACCTGTCGATCGACGGCGGCTGGACCGCGGAGTAGAGCGCGACCGCCGGCGAATGGCGGAGCCGAGCTCCGCCATTTCGTTCAGTGCGTCCACGCCAGCGCCGTCTCGAATGCCGAGGACAGGTGCAGCTCCGCGAACATGATCTTGCCGGCGACCACGAACAGCACGCTGGCAAGCGTCAGGCGCAGCACTGTCTCGGGCACGCGCGTTGCGCTGAAGCTGCCGACGACGATGCCGGGCAGTGAGCCCAACAGCAGCACGCCCATCAATGCCCAATCCACGTCGCCAAGCGCCCAGTGCCCCATTCCCGCGATCAGGGTCAGCGGGACCGCATGGGCGATGTCGGAGCCGACGATGGTCGCCATCGGCAGGCGCGGATAGAGCAGCAGCAGAACGGTGACGCCGACCGCGCCGGCGCCGACCGATGAAATCGAGACCAGCACACCGAGCACGATTCCGGTGACGACGGTCGCGATCGCCGTGGTGCGGTCATCGACCTGCTCCAGGCGCCGGCGATAGCGCTCCATGATCGATCTGCGGAAGATCAGCGAGGTCGCAGTCAGCAGCAGTGCGAAGCAGAGCACGAGGTTGACGAGATTGCGCTCGGAATCGCTCTTGAGGTCGAGCTTCCACAGCACCAGCAGCGTCAGCGCACTCGCCGGAAGACTGCCGCAGGCGAGCCGCAGCACCGCCGGCCAGTGCACGCTGCGCGACCAGCCATGCACCACGCTGCCGCCGGTCTTGGTGGCGGCGGCATAGAGCAGGTCGGTGCCGACCGCGGTCGATGGATGAATCCCGAACAGCAGGATCAGCAGCGGCGTCATCAGCGAACCGCCGCCGACGCCGGTCATCCCGACCAGCAGGCCGACGCCGAAACCGGAGGCGACGTAGAGTGGATCGATCATGTCCAGGGAATCTTAGGTTTATCTCGTCAGTTGGGCAATATGACGTAGAATAAACTTTCCCTGCGGCGCAACCATCTGGAAGCAATAAGAAAAATCTTGCTGTCCCTCCTGAACGGGCAGGAGTTTAGCCGCGCTCCTCGGCGTGCCGCGAAACGGTTGTTCCCCAGCGGAAGCGTGGAAGAGCCGGGGCGCTGGTCCTATTTCCCGAACGCCAGCACGTGCAGGCCGAGCCGCTGTCGCACGATCCAGAACAGCAGCACCGTCTCGAAGCTGAGCGAGATCGAGGTCGCGGCCGCAGCGCCGTGGCCGCCGAAGCGCGGCACCAACGCGATGCAGAGCACCAGGTTCATTGCAAAGGCCAGCGCATAGGCCAGCGCGCAGATCTTCTGCTGCCCGAGCATGTTGAGCAGCCGTTCGACCGGGCCGATCGCGGAGCGCACCACGAGGCCGATGGCGGCAACGAACATGATGTCGTAGCCGACCACGAATTGCGGCCCGAACAGCCAGAGCAGCGGCTTGCCGAGCGCGAGCAGCACCATGGTCGCCGCCAGCGACGGCCAGAACGTCCAGTTGATGGCATGCGCCACGTAAGCCGACAACCGCGCCTTGTCGCCGCTTGCGTTGTATTCGGCGAAGCGATGCGCTGTTGTCGCCGACATCGCGTAGTGGATGAACGAAACCAGCGCCAGCGTCTTCACCACGGCGAAATAGACCCCGACCTCGTCGGAGGGACGGAATTGCTGCAGCACCAGCACGTCGGTGTAGGACAGCAGCAGGTAGAAGCTTTCGACTAGCAGGATCGGCAGCGACACGGCGAGCCAACCGCCGATGTCGTAGGCCTTGGGGCCCGCCTCGATGTGACCGGCGAGCTTGCGGTTCAGCACCACCATCTGCCCGGTCATCGCGATCCACACCGCGCCGGCGCTCGCGATCATCGCGGCGACCGCGCCGAGATGATAGCCGAGCAGGAAGGCGCAGGCCGTGATGCCGATGATCAGCGCCTGGCGGATGATGAATTGCGGCATCAGGCCGAGCTGCATCCAGTCATGCGAGCGCGCGATGCCGTCCTGGGTGTTGGCGACGACGAAGGCGGGCAGCGTCATGCAGCCGATATAGAGCGGCAGCTCTTCGGCCGGATCGATCCAGGGCGACAGCAATTTGACGAGACCGGCGAGGCCGAGCGACACCAGTGCGGAAACGGCAAAGGTCAGCCAGCGGCTGCCCGAGAGAAAGCCGCGCAGCAGCGCATGCTCGCCACGGGCGCGGTATTCCGGAATGATCTTTTGCGCGGAGGCCGAGATGCCAAAATCCATCATGCTGCCGAGCAGCAGCACCCAAGTCCAGACATAGACATAGACGCCGTAGTCCGACGTACCCATCCAGCGCGCGAGCAGGACCTGCGAGAAATAGGCAAGGCCGGCGCTGATCACGCGGATGACGAAGATGGTGCCGGCTAGCCGCCGCGTCAGCGATGCCTCGCTCGACCCGCCCGTCAATTTCTCGCGCAGCCGCGCGATGAGGCCGGCAGGTCCGGTCGTTGCGGGTTCTGCATCCATCACGGCCAATTCGAAGGGTCCCCAAGGCGCGCACGTGCATGGCTGCGGCAGGCTTGTGCGGTAGCCTTGGGATTAGCAACGATTCGTTAAGATTCGGTTGGGTGGAGTGCGTTGCAACCCCAAACGTCGTCCTGGCGAAAGCCAGGACCCATCCCGCGTGATCTATCGGGAGGGATCGGGTAGCAGTTCCATACTAGGAATCTTCGCCAAACTACTCCCTGGGGTAATGGGTCCTGGCGTTCGCCAGGACGACAACTACTCCAGATTGGTATTGAACTCGTACGACTTCTCCGGTCCGACCAGCGTGAACTTCAGCGCCGCGCCGTCGGGCTTGGCGCCCGGCGGCAGTCCGTCGAGTTCGAAAGAAAATCGCTTCACGCCCGGTGGGCTGGGCTCGACCGGTGCCGGGATGGGCAAGGCCCAATCGGGCGTCGGGCCTTCCACGTAGAGATTGACACTGCGCGCATCCGGCGCGACCACGTCGACCACGACATTCTTGGGCCCGTCACGCTTGACGTCGCGGATGGTGAGCGGGTTGGGATCGCCGATGGTGGCAGGCTTCGGCACGGTGTCGAGCGCGGCACGCAGATTGGCGTCCTCGGTCGAGGCGACGCTGTTGAAGCCAAGCTCGGCGCGGGCCTCGACGGGGATGCACAGCTTTTCGCACACCGCATAATTGATCTCGGCGCGCAGCGTCACCGGCTTGTCGGCCGCCTTGGCGATGACACGCAAGGGCAGCACGATCTGGTCGTGATAGCCGATCGAATGGCCGCCCGCGCCGTCGTCGAATTTTTGCGGTGCCGGCCACATCACCGTCACCGCTTCGACATTGTCGGATTTCGAGAAATCGAAGCGCGGCGGAACGCCGGAATCGCCCGGCATGCGCCAATAGGTTTTCCAGCCGGGCTGGATCTGGAAGGCGATACCGCCGAGCAGGACGGCGCCGCTGCGCGATCCCGCAAGCAACCGCACCGCGGAATGTCCGTCGCGCTGCCACGGTGATGAATCGTCGGCATGGGCTGCAAGCGCCAGCGAAGACGCGAGCAGGGTTGTCGCGACGCCAATTGCCGCACGCAGGGGAACTCTTGTCAGCATGGTACGTCTTTACAGGGTCGCCCCGCGGCAAACCATTGAATTGCTTGTGATGGACGCACTTGAATCAAGTCCCTGAAAGCCTTGATTTGACAGCCGGCCGGCCCGACATCAGGATAGGAATTGAAACCGGAGTGCTTCACCGATGGCTCCCACAGGCAAGAGGACAGGCGAAGGCACCCGCAAGCCCGGCCCCGCGCTGCCCAGTTCGGCGGGCTACCTGGACGGCCAGTTGTTGATCGCCATGCCGGTAATGGGCGACGAGCGCTTCGAGCGTTCGGTGATTTATCTCTGCGCCCACTCCGCCGAAGGTGCGATGGGCATCATCGTCAACCACCCGGCCGGCAGCATCGATTTCCCGGAGCTGTTGCAGCAGCTCGGCATCATCAACAAGGGCGAGCACATCAAGCTGCCGGAGAATGCCGAAAGCATGAAGGTGCTGCGCGGCGGTCCGGTCGATACCGGCCGCGGCTTCGTGCTGCATTCCAGCGATTTCTACATCGAAAACGCGACGCTCCGCATTGACGACGGCGTCTGCCTCACCGCGACCGTCGACATCCTGCGCGCGATCGCCAACGGCTCCGGCCCCAAGCACGCCATCCTCGCGCTAGGCTATGCCGGCTGGGCGCCGGGCCAGCTCGAGACCGAAATCCAGAGCAATGGCTGGCTGCATTGCGACGCGGATTCGGATTTGATCTTCGGCGATGACGTCGACGAAAAATACGGACGCGCGCTGCGCAAGATCGGCATCGATCCCGGCATGCTCTCGAACGAGGCCGGGCACGCGTAGCGCCATTCTCGCTGTCGTGTATCACCCTCCGCTGTCATGCCCCGGCTTGACCGGGGCATCCAGTACGCCGGAGCGTATCGGCTCTATCACAACTGTCTCGGAATACTGGATCGCCCGGTCAAGCCGGGCGATGACACCGATTGCTGAGTAGCGCCTACTCCGCCGCCTGCTGCTGCACCGTCGGCTCCGTGCCCGCCACCGTCGCGCGGCGCATGTCGCGGGGCTGCGACTGGTCGTAGCGGCGGACGCGGTGCATGGTCTGGCGGTTGTCCCACATCACGAGATCATGCAGCGTCCATTTGTGGACGTAGACGAACTCGCTTTGTGTCGCGTGCTCGTTGAGATCGCGCAGCAGCAGCCGGCCCTCCGGGACGCTCATGCCGACGATCTTGCCGGCATGCGATGAGAGATAGAGCGACTTGCGGCGATGGACGGGGTGGGTGCGCACGAGGCGTTGCAGCACCGGCTTGAACATCTGCTTCTCGTCGTCGGTGTATTCGGTGAAGCCGAGCGATCCCCGCGAATACATCAGCGAGTGCTCGCAGACGAGGTCCTCGATCTCCGCCTTGGTCTCGTCGTCGAGCGCGTCATAGGCCGCGCGCATGTCGGCGAATTCGGTGTTGCCGCCCTTCGGGTTGAGCACGCGGGCGGACAGCAGCGAGAATTTTGCCGGGATGGGACGGAACGAGCTGTCGGAATGCCACAGACAGTTGCCGAGGTTGAACAGGTGCGCGCGACTGTCCTTTGCCAGCGGCTTGCCGTCCTTGCCGAGATTGGAGACGTCGTTCAGGCCCGATTGGAGCCGGTAGTCTTTTTCCTTCGTCACGGTGCCGCCGCGCGCGTCCTCGCGCTGGCCGAAATTCAGCGCAAAGGCCATCTGCTGTTCGTCGGTGATGTCCTGGTCGTGGAACACCAGCACCGCATATTTGTCCATGGCGGCTTCGATCTCGCGCGCCTCGGCCTCGGTGAGAGGTTGTCGCAGGTCGAGGCCAGAGACCTCGCCGACAAAATGTTTGTGAAGCTGCCGGATGGCGATCGTCATGACGTTTCTCCCGGAACCGCGAGCGGTTGGTCCCGCTCTGTTGAAGAAAAAAACTACTCCGGCGGCCGGCGATGTCAACGCTGGGCGCGCATGGCAGCCCGTAGCCCGGATGGAGCGAAGCGCAATCCGGGGCACGTGCCGCGGAGAGACCTCTCCGGATTGCGCTGCGCTCCATCCGGGCTACAGCCGCTCAAGCATTGCGCGCCATCAGGCCGCCGTCGACCGGGATGACCGCGCCGGTGAGGAAGGATGCTGCCGGCAGGCACAGGCTCAGCGTCATGTGCGCGACCTCCTCGGGATCGCCGTAGCGGCCCAGCGCGGTGCGGCGTCTGGCGTAGATGGTCTTGTGCTCTTCCGAGATCCGGTCGGTGATGGCGGTGCGGATCGGCCCCGGGCAGATGCAGTTGACGGTGATGCCTTCGCGGCCGAGCTCCACCGCGAGCGAGCGGGTGAGACTGGCGACGCCGCCCTTCGCCGCCGAATAGGGGCTGTGCAATGCGGTGGCGCCGAGCGCCTCGGTCGAGGCGATGTTAACGATGCGGGGGCTGTTCGACTTGCGCAAGTGAGGCAGCGCGGCGCGGATGATGCGCGGATGCGCCGTCAGCATCACCGCGATACCCCTGGCCCAGGCGTCCTCATAGGCCTCGTCGTCGATCGCGATGCGGACGGAGATGCCGGCATTGTTGACGATGATGTCGAGCCCGCCGAAATGCGCAGCGACGTCGCCGACCACGCGCTTGATCTCGCCGCCGTCGGCAACATCGAGCTTCCAGGCTTTCGCGGCTCCGCCGCTTGCCGCGATCTCCTTCGCGACGGCCAGCGCACCCTGCTCGTCATAGTCGGTGACGGCAACGTTGGCGCCCTCAGTGGCGAACACGCGTGCCGTCGCGCGTCCCATGCCGCTGGCCGCGCCGGTGACGAGAACGGTCAGGCCCTTCACGGACCGGCTGAGCTGTTTGAAATCGGCCATGCTGTTTCCTCTGAGCGCTGCTTGTTCTTGTTGTGATTGACAAGGCTGTCATCGATCCGCAGACAGGTCAAACAAGCAAGACAATCGGGGAGGCCAGCGATGACGAACGAGCTCGATTTCTCAGGCAAGCAGGTGCTGGTCGTCGGCGGATCCAGCGGCATCGGCAACGGTATTGCGCAAGCCTTTCGCGTCAGGGGCGCGCAAGTTGCGGTTTGCGGCACGCGTGCTCACGCGAAGGAATATTCGCAAGAGGAAGGCTCGGATCTCACCGGTCTCTCCTACGCGCAGCTTGACGTCGGCAATGCCGGAGCGGTCGAAGCGTTCAAGCCGTCGTTCGATCGGCTCGATATCCTGGTGCTCGCACAGGGCGCGGTGCTCTATCGCCGCCGCGAGTTCGAGATGTCCGGCTTTCGCAAGGTCGTCGAGGTCAACCTGATGAGCCTGATGGCCTGCGCCACGCGCTTTCATTCCATGCTGCGGGACTCGCGGGGATCGCTGATCATGGTGTCCTCGACCGCGGCCTATCATTCCACCATGGGCAATCCCGCTTACAACGCGTCGAAGACCGGCGCGGTCGGATTGACGCGGACGCTGGGCGAGGCCTGGGCGGAGGATGGCATCCGCGTCAACGGCATCGCGCCCGGTCTGGTCGACACCAAGATGACCAAGGTGACGACCGACAATCCCAAGCGGCTCGAAGGTGCACTTTCACGCATTCCGCTGCGGCGATTGGGCACCCCGGCTGACATGGCGGGCGCGGCGTTGTTTCTCGCATCGCCGCTGTCGTCCTACATCATCGGCCAGACACTGGTTGTCGACGGCGGGCTTATTCTCTGAGTCCAATTTCAAGTCAGATGGAACTGCGCCGCTCCTGATCGGTTACTTGGGCTGACCCCCGAGGAGGAGCATCATGGATAAAGATCGGATTGTCGGATCGGCCAAGGAATTCGCCGGACGCGCGGAAGGCGCTATCGGAGATATGGCCAGCGATACGCAGACACAGGCGTCCGGCAAGGCACGCGAAGCCGCCGGCACCGTGCAGAATCTCTACGGCCAGGCTAAGGATGCGGTACGTGACGCCACGGACACCGCGGCCAGCTATGCCAAGGACGCCTATGACAAGCCGGCCGAAACCTTGCGCGACGGTTCGCAGGCGATTGTCCAGAAGGTGCAGGACAACCCGATGGGCGCGCTGCTGGTCGCCGGCGGCATCGGCTTCGCGCTCGCGCTGCTGATGGCACGGCCTTCGCGCCGCCCGCCGCCGCGCTGGCGCTATTACGGCTAAAGCCAACGCGCGATATACATCGGGCCCCGGACGCAATGCGGCCTAGGCGATGCGTAGCATCGTCCAGCAACGCCGCGTTGCTGAGCCGGGGCCCATTCTTTTTGCGGCTGTCGGACACGCTGGGTCCCGGCTCGGCGCAGCAGCGTTGCACGCTGCAGCGCGTCCGGGACACGAGACCTCAGCTGAGAAAATTACCGGAACACTTCCGCCGATCGCCCGACGTTGCCAGGCGGCCGCGGGATCGCAGGGTTGGGATTCGGATTGCGCGGCGCCGGCGCCAATTGACGCGGCGGGGGCGGCGGCGAGCCAAAGCCGAAGAAATCGCGCATCGATGGCGCTGCCTGTGCCGGTTGCTGCGGCGCCGGTGGCTTCTTCGGCGCAAGCTTTGGCGGGGCGATCGCTGCGGCCGCACCCGGCGTACCACCATCGGGTGTCGTCGTGGCGACCGGCGTATCGCCCTTGGCCTGCTCGCGGCCGACTTCGCGGCGCGGCCAGGCATAATCGTCGGCGCGGCCGGCGGGCGCAGCCAAAGGCTCGCCCTTCACCATCGTCTTCGCAGCGAGCGCATCGACGGCGGCAGGACGTGAGCCCGGCCCACCCAGCAATTGATCGGTCGAGATCGAGGCCGCAACCAGTGGCACGATCGGGCCGGCCAGCGGCCGCGGCGCGGGCTTGCCGGGTTCGGCACTGGTGTCGGGGGTCGCCGGTTCGCTCGGCAGCGCGATCGGGCCGGAGCGCCCGGCGAGCAGGCGGGTGATCTCGCGTTCGACATAGTGGGCGAGCTTGCGCGCGCCGGGTTTTGTGAAATAGACGCCGTCACCGCTGCGGAGCTGACGGATCTGGCCTTCGAAGTCCGGGCCCTTCTGCAGGAAGCGGCCGGCCTCGTCGACAAAGCCGTCCCAGACGTCGACATAGGTGATGCCGGCCTTGGCCGCGCCTTCGCGATAGAGCGAATCCAGGAACAGCATGTCCGCGGTGCCCTTGGGACCGCGGATCGCGGGCAGGCCGACCCAGAGCACCGGCACGCCCTTGGACTTGAGGACGTTGGCGAGCTCCTCGATCTTCTTGCCGTAGAGTTCGACCCAGCGCTCGTCGCGGAATTCGTAGAGGCCGTTCGGGTTGCGTGCGGTCTTCTCGGGTGCTGCGACCGCCGGTGCGTCAGCGTTGTCGGCATCGTCCTGCGGCAGGTCGGCATCGGTCGGCTTGTCGTCCGGCTTCGCGGCGGTGTCGCCGGGCTTGGCATCGCCGGGCTTGACCGGTGGTTTGCCGCGCGCGCCCTTGTCGTTCTTCTTGTCCTTGTCCGTCGCCTTATCCGATTTATCGGGCGCCGCCGCCTCGCGGATCGCGATGCGGTCGTTGAGGCCGAGCATCACTACGATCACGTCGGGCTTCTCGCTCTCGAGGATGCCCTTCGCAGCAGCCGTCCAGTCCGAGGGCTCACCCTTGGGCTGGTACTTGATCAGGCCGGACGTGGTCTTGTGCTTGCGTATCACCCCCATGTCGGGCTGCTCGGTGTAGGCGTCTTCGAGACCATAGGCGAGCCAGTCGGCCATGGCGTCGCCGATCACCAACACGTTCCTGTCGGGAATGGTGTCGCGCTTGGCCGGCGCCGGCGCGCGCGAAAAGTCCTGACGCGGTGCTTGCGGCTGTTGCTGCTGGAACGGCGCGAAGAAGTCGCCGCCGAACCATCCGCCGCCTCCACCTCCACCTCCGCCGTTCCGCGGCGGAGCCGCGCGCTGCGGCGGGCCGCCGAAACCCGGGAAGTTGAAGAACTGCGCCGAGGCGGGTCCTGCGATCGAGACCAGAATCGCAAGCGCCGTCCCCAGCGCGATCAGCGGGCCGGTCTCGGTCAGCACCTTGAAAAAGGACTTCTTCGACATGCGATCTCGGCACGTGCAACGGGGATCGGGACACCCTCGAATTATAATAACGGAATCGGGCGCCAAACGGGCAGATTCTCTTTTCAGATTCTCTTCAGATACTGGGATCCTTAGATACTGGGATCCTTGGCCCAAGATTATTGGCCCATACACGGCGAACAGCCGCCCCGGTCAAGGCTGCCGGCCAAAATCCCTGTTCAGGGTTACTTTCGGCGCGATTTACCGCCCGCGCAGCCGGTCCAGCGCGTCGGAGGAGGCAAATCCATCCGCGGGGACCCCTATCGAGGCCTGGAAGTTGCGCAGGGCCTCCCGGGTCTGGCCGCCGAACTGGCCGTCTGGGGTGCCCTTGTAGAAGCCGCGCTGGGCCAGCAGCTGCTGCAGTTCCAGCCGCTCGGTCCGGGACAGCTCCCGTTCCTGCCGCGGCCAGGGCTGCACGAAGGGCTGGCCGCCGCGCAGGCGATCGGCGAAATGGCCGATCGCCAGCGCATAAGCCTCGGCCGGGTTGTATTTCATGATGACCCGGAAGTTCTGCAGCATCAGGAAGCCGGGCCCTTGGGCACCGGCCGGCGCCAGCAGATAGGCCTTCTCGGCCGGATGCGGGAAGGGCTGGTTGGTCGGGCGCTTGAGGCCGAGCTTCTCCCACTGCGCCATCGTCATCGCCTTGGCGCGGTCGGCCAGCATGTAGTTGAAGTCCTGGGGCACCACGACCTCGTAGCCCCAGGTCTGGCCGGCCTGCCAGCCGTCCTTCTTCAGATTGTTGGCGGTCGACGCAATCAGGTCGGAGGGATTGTCGACGACGTCGCGCCGGCCGTCACCGTCGCCGTCCACGGCAAAGCGCTTGAACGCGGTCGGCATGAACTGCGTCGGGCCGAAGGCGCCGGCCCAGGAGCCGCGCAATTGTTCGGGCCTGAGATCGCCGCGGTTGAGGATCTCCAGCGCGGAGAGGAATTCGTCTTTGAAGTAGGCCTGGCGGCGCCCGACGCAGGCGAGCGTCGCGGTCGATTGCAGCACGCTGCGGTCGCCCATCTGCGTCGAGTAGTTGGACTCGATGCCCCAGATCGAGGCGATGATGTAGCGGTCGACGCCGGTGGCTTTTTCGGTGGCGTCGAACTGCGCCTTGTATTTGGCCAGAACCTCGCGGCCTTTGGCGAGGCGGTTGTCGTTCACGAGGATGTCGAGATAATCCCAGATCGACTTGGTGAACTCCGGCTGCGAGTCCATCAGGTCCATGATGCGCAGATCGGGCGCGAGGCCTGCCGTGAAGCGCTGGAAATTTTCCTGCGTGATGTTGCGCCGTGCGGCATCGGGCCACATGCCTGCGACGCAATTGTTGAAGTTACCCGCGGCCTCCCGGATCGCGGCGGCTGTCATCAGCGGATGTCCGGAGGCGCCGTCCTCGCCGGTCCAGGGTTGAACTCCCGTTTGAGCGCCGCTGGGCCCGGGCGCTGCTTGCGAAGGCGCGGGGTTCGGGCCGGAGAAAATACCGCCGAACAGATTCGACAGACCGTTCTGAGCCTGCGCGCCGGCGGGAAGCGGGAACAGCAGGGCGGCCGCAATCATCGTCGCGCCGGTCACGGACCCGCCCCGTTTTGCCAGCCCTGCCATTGATTGCATCATGTCCACACCTGTCCGGCCAAAATCCGCCCTCAGGAGGCCTGGTTACGGTTGCCAACAGCTTAACAAAGGTGAAATTTTGATGGTGGCCTTTTTCTTAACTCTGTGAGGATGAGGCCCCACATCCGCCTTTGTTGGCGGCTGCAAACAAGCTAGCAAGATGCCATTGCTCCCTTCACGTGTTCCTCAGGTATTCGATCAATCCCATGAAAATCCGCAAAGCCGTATTTCCCGTTGCCGGCCTCGGCACCCGCGTCCTGCCCGCCACCAAGGCGATGCCGAAGGAAATGCTGACGATCGTCGACAAGCCGCTGATCCAGTACGTCTATGACGAGGCCAGGGAAGCCGGCATCGAGCACTTCATCTTCGTCACCGGCCGCAACAAAAGTGTCATCGAAGATCATTTCGACCGGATGTTCGAGCTCGATGCGACGCTGGCCGCGCGCGGCAAGAAGACCGAGCAGGACGTTCTGGCGCAGAACCAGCCCGAAGCCGGCGCCGTCAGCTTCACGCGCCAGCAGGCGCCGCTCGGCCTCGGTCACGCAGTCTGGTGCGCGCGCGACATCGTCGGCAACGAACCGTTCGCTGTGGTGCTGCCGGACGAACTCGTGCTCAATTCGCCCGGCTGCCTGAAGCAGATGATCGACACCGCCAGCAAGCTCGGCGAAAAATCCAACGTCATCGCGGTCGAGCCGGTGCCCGACCATCTGACCCATCAATACGGCATCTGCGGCGTCGGCAAACGCACCGGCAAGATGTTCGAGGTCGACGGCATGGTCGAGAAGCCGGCCAAGGGCACCGCGCCCTCCAACCTTTCGATCACCGGCCGCTACATCCTGCAGCCGGAGATCTTCAAGATCCTGGAGACCCAGGAGCGCGGCGCCGGCGGCGAGATCCAGCTCACCGACGCCATGATCGGCCTCGCCAGATCGCAAAAATTCTACGGCGTCGAGTTCGAAGGCGAGCGCCACGATTGCGGCTCCAAGCCCGGCTTCCTCCGCGCCAACATCGCCTACGGCCTGAAGCGGCCGGAGCTGCGCGACGGGCTGATCGCGGAGATGAAGAAGTATCTGGGGCAGTAGTCGCCGCACCTCCGGTGTCGTCCCGGCGAAGGCCGGGACCCATAACCCCAGGGAGTGGTTTGGCGGAGATTGGTCGTTCGGTACTGCTATCGGCCGCAACGATAGATTACGCGGTATGGGTCCCGGCCTTCGCCGGGACGACACCGAGGATGCGGTGATTGCGTGGTCTCAAACGTCGATGGCCTCACGCCACCAGCGACAGCTTCGGCAGGCTCGCGACCACCGACTGATTGCGGCCGCCGGCTTTTGCGGCGTAGAGCGCCTTGTCGGCGGCGGCGACCAGGAGCGGCCAGTCCATGCCGGTGGTGGGAACGAGGCTCGCGATGCCGCAGGACACCGTCGAGCTCGTGTGGTCGTCGGACCATCCCTGCACCTTGGTGCGGATCTTCTCGGCGACATCGAGGGCGTCCGTGACCGAGGTGCCCGGCAGCAGCACGGCGAATTCCTCGCCGCCATAGCGCGCGGCGCAGTCGCCGGCGCGGCTCACCGAATCGGAAATGCAGATGGCGATGCCGACCAGCACCTGATCGCCGGCCTGGTGGCCGAACGTGTCGTTGTAGGCCTTGAAGTGATCGGCATCGATCATCAAGAGCGCGATCGGCGTCTGCTGCCGCATCGCGCGGCGCCATTCGACGTCGATCACCTGGTCGAACTTGCGGCGGTTCTTCAGGCCGGTGAGCGCGTCGGTCGTCGCCATCTCCTCGAGCTTGCGCTCGGCCTCGGCGCGCCGGCCGATCTCGCGCGCGAGCACCAGCGTCGATGCCAGCATGAACAGGCTGAGCGCCAGGACCACGGCGCCGATGCGATAGGCTTCCCTCTGCCAGAGCTCGAACACGGCCTTCAGGGGCTTGCCTGCGACCACGAATAGCGGGCCGGTCCCACTGCTGCGGACATAGAGCCGCGGCGTGCCGTCGATCGGCCCCTGTCCGGCGAATGCGCCGCCGACCTTCAGATTTTCGGCCTTCCAGACCGGTCGGTCGGCCAGATTCGTGCCGATCACGTCGAGATCAAACGGCCGCCGCATCATGACGGTACGGTCGCGCTTGAGCACGGTGATGGTGTCGTCGGGATCGAGGCTCAGCCGCTCGAATAATTCGTGGAAATAGCTGAAGCGGATCGAGCCGGCGACGACGCCGAGGAAGCCGCCGTCGGTGTCGCTGATGCGCCGGCTCAGCACGATCGAATAGGCGCCGCGGAACAGCATCGGCCGGCTGATGAAGAGCCCGGCTTGCGGATTGTCGCGATGGGCCTTGAAGTAATCCTCGTCGCTCCGGTTCTCGGCAACGGGATCGAGCGTCGAGGCGTCGATGGTCAGCCGGCCGTCGGCGTCGAACACCTGGATCGCGCCGAAATGCCTCGCCGTGGTCGCATGGTCGAACAGGATGAGGTGACGGATCGGCTTCGAGACCGTGGCGATTTCCGGCAGCAGCATGTTGCTGGCGACCGCCTTGAGGGCCAGATCGTAGATCTCGATGTTGCGGCTGACGTCGGACTCGATGGTCGTCGCCAGGTTTTCCAGCGTCTGGCGGGCGAGCGCCTCCTCGCCGCGGCGCATGTCCAGCATGACGTTGACGCAAATGGCGGAAAAGCCGATCACCGTCACCACGGACGAGATGATCAGCAGCTTCGCCGAAAGCCGCCATGGCCGGCGGGCCGTGACGTCGCGCCATCGAGACAACATCGTTTGCTCCCGACACCAGTGAATGCGCCCGAAAGCTTGAGTAGTGTTTAAGCCGGGACGGCGCTGCCGGAATGAGTTAAAAATTGGTTTCCGCGGCTCACGTTTTTGGGCAAAGCGGGCCTTCGACCAGCGAAGAGGACAGCGGTGAACGACTACGACGCGTTGCGCGATTATCTGATGCGGCAGAAGCAGGCGGAATTCGTGCTGACCTATGAACAGATCGAAGAGATCATCGGCGCGGCCCTGCCGCGCGCGGCGAATCGTGCCTCATGGTGGGACAGCCTGCGCAGCCCGGACATCCAGATGCCGCAGCGCGAAGCCTGCCTCGCCGCGGGTTTCAAGGCGATGCGGATGCCGGACGGTGCGAGCGTGCGGTTCACGAAGCTGAAGAGCGACCGGCGGCGTCCAGTATCGTAGGGTGGGCAAAGCGAAGCGTGCCCACCACCTCTGTTGCAATGTTGGATTGATGGTGGGCACGGCGCAAGTACGCCTTTGCCCACCCTACGGGACCGGACTCGCGTTGAGATCAGCTCGCCGCTTCCAGGCGGACTTCCGTGAGCAGGCGCATCGCGGCGTCGGCGTCCATGGGTTCGCCGAAGGCAAATCCTTGCGCGTATTCGCAGCCCATCTGGTAGAGCTCGACCGCGTCGGAATCGGTCTCGGCACCTTCGGCAACCACGTCCATGCCGAGGTCGTGCGCGAGCGCGATGATGGACTTCAGGATCACCGGGCGGGTGCCGCGGTTGGTGGTGCGCACGAAGGACTGGTCGATCTTGATGGTGTCGAACGGGAAGCGCTGCAGATAGGCCAGCGACGAATGGCCGGTGCCGAAATCGTCGAGTGACAGCCCGGTGCCGAGCTCGCGGATTCGCGTCAGCATCTGCGCCGCGTGCTCCGGATTCTCCATCACCAGCGATTCCGTCAGTTCCAGCTTCAGCGTGCCGCGCGCGACCGAGGAGCGCGACAGCACGGTGCGGATGTCGTGGATCAGGTCGTGGCGCAGCAATTGCCGCGAGGAGACGTTGACCGATGCGAAGATCGGCTCGCGCGAGCGCATCGCGCGCTGCCAGATCGAGAGCTGCTTGGCGGTCTGGTCGAGCACGAACATGCCGAGGTCGATGATCAGGCCGGTCTCTTCCGCGATGGTGATGAATTCCGACGGCGCCATGCGTCCGAGCTTGGGATGATCCCAGCGCACCAGCGCCTCGAAGCCGGCGACCGAACGGTCTTCGAGCCGCACGATCGGCTGGTACAGGATCGTGAGCTCCTGCCGCTCGATGGCGCGGCGCAGTTCGCTCTCCAGCGTCAGCCGGTCGGTTTTTCGCGCGCGCATCGCGGACTTGTAAACGTCGATGCGGTCGCCGCCGATGCGCTTGGAGTGATACATCGCAAGCTCGGCGTCCTTGATGATCTCGTCCGTGAGCTGAACTTGCGGATCGGACAAGGCAAGGCCGATCGAGGCCGTGAGAAAGATCTCGCGTTCGTTGAAGGCGATCGGCGCGCGGATGGTCTTGCGGATCGTCTCGGCGAAGGCGGTGATGCGGGCGGGATCCTGCTCCGAGAGCAGGATCAGGCCGAACTGGTCGCCCGCAAGCCGCGCCAGCGTATCCTGCGGCTTCAGGATGCGGGTGAGGCGGCGGGCCAAGGTCAGCAGGATGGAATCGCCGACCGCGATGCCGACGGAATCGTTGACCTGTTTGAAGCGGTCGAGGTCGATCACCATCAGAGTCGGCCGCAGCGTCGGCATGGTCTTGGCGAAATGCGCGACGGCGCCGAGCCGGTCCATGAACAGCTTGCGGTTGGGCAGGCCGGTGAGATTGTCATGCACGGAATCGTGCAGCAGGCGCTCCTCGGCATTGCGCAGCTCGGTGACGTCGGTGAGGGTGCCGACCACGCGCGAGACCTCGCCGTCCGAGCCGACCACCGGGCGCGCCTTCAGCGCGAACCACATGAAGTGACCGTCCGGCGTGCGCAGGCGGAAATCCTGCACCAGGCGGCCGCGGCGCTGGTCGAGCACGCTGTCGAGCGCGGCGCGGAAACGGTCCTGGTCGAGCGGGTGCAGCACTTCCAGCCAGGAGGCGGCCGGACCTTCCAGCGTGCCGCGCTTGAGGCCGAGCAGGGCTTCGGTCTCGGGGCTGGTGAAGACCTTGTCGGCGGAAACGTCCCAGTCCCAGATCAAATCGCCGGAGCCGGCCAGCGCCAGCGCGCGGCGCTCGATGTCGGAGACGACGCCGGTGGTGGCGCCGCCGCCGGCGAACGCATGCTGCATCACCGTGAAGCCGATCAGCATCACGATCAGCACGAGGCCGCCGAGCAGGGCAGGGCCGACGATGTCGTTGGTGACGGAGCCTGCGACCGTCATGCCGGCCGCGACCACCCAGACCACCAGCAGGAACCAGGTCGGGATCAGCAGCACCGCGCGGTCGAAGCCGTGGGTGGAGAGATAGACGATCAGCGCGAAGCCGGCGAAGGCAATCAGCACCAGCGATATGCGCGCGATGCCGGAGGCCACCGCGGGGTCGAACAGGGCCAGCGCAACGAGAGAACCCAGGAACGCGAGCCAGCCCACCGTGATGTGGGAATAGCGCACGTGCCATCGACTGAGATTGAGATAGGCGAACAGGAACACCAGCAGCGTCGCCGCCAGGATCGCCTCACCCGCCGCGCGCCAGATGCGCTCGGCGTTGTTCGACATGTCGAGCACCTTGCCCCAGAAGCCGAAATCGACGCCGATATAGACCAGCACCGCCCAAGCCAGCGCCGCGGCGGCCGGGAACATGATGCTGCCCTTGACCACGAACAGGATGGTCAGCACCAGCGCCAGCAAGCCGGAGATGCCGATCACGATGCCCTGGTACAGCGTGAACGAGTTGACCTTGTCCTTGTAGGATTCCGGCTCCCACAGATAGAGCTGCGGCAGCTTGTCGGTGCGCAGCTCCGCGACGAAGGTGACGACGGCGCCGGGATCGAGGGTGATGCGGAAGACGTCGGCGGTCGGGCTCTCCTGCCGCTCCGGCCGGTCGCCGGTCGAGGGCGTGATGGTCGCGATGCGCGACAGCCCGAGGTCGGGCCAGAGCAGCCCCGAGGAGACGATGCGGTAATGCGGGGCGACGATCAGGCGGTCGAGCTGGTCGTCGGTGTTGTTGGCGAGCGCGAACACCACCCAGTTCTGGCCGCCTTCGCGGGCGCGCACCTCGATGCGGCGGACGATGCCGTCGGTGCCGGGCGCGGTGGAGACCTGGATGCGGTCGGCGTCGCTGCGCTGATGCTCGAGCACGCCGGTGAGGTCGATCGCGGGCGCGTCACCGCGGACGCTGACAGCGTCGAGTGCGCGCGCCGGGAACGCGCAGACGAGAATCATGAGGCCCAGCGCTATGGGCGCGAGGCACCTGATCAGACGCAAGGTCAGTTCTCCGCGTTCGACGCAAACTCTTCGGTGCAGGCTCTTCGGTGCACGGCGTTTTCCGAACGGAACAGGATGGTTCGGTGCGTCGCGATAGATGCCACGAAAGCAAGGAAAATCAAAGGGTTTCCGGCTTGCTCTGTAGGCCGCTGGCCTAGACCTCCAACACAATTTTGCCAATATGTGCCGAGGTTTCCATCCGCCGGTGCGCGTCGGATGCCTTTTCGAGCGGGAAAGTGCTGTCCATCAGCGGCTTGACCCGGCCTTCGCGCAACAGCGGCATCACTTTCGCCTCGATCGCGGCCACCATCGCCGCCTTGTCCGCATTACTACGGGGGCGCAGCGTCGAGCCGGTATGGGTCAGGCGCTTCACCATCACCTTGGCGATGTTGACGGTGACCTTGGGCCCGTTGAGGGTCGCGATCTGCACGATGCGGCCGTCGAGTGCGGCGGCGTCATAGTTGCGATCGACATAGTCGCCGGCGACCATGTCGAGAATCAGATTGGCGCCGGCATTGTTGGTCTCCGCCTTGACCACGGCGACGAAGTCTTCCGTCTTGTAATTGATGGCACGATCTGCGCCGAGCTTGAGGCAGGCATCGATCTTGTCCTGCGATCCCACGGTGACGATCACCTTGGCGCCGAACGCTTTGGCGAGCTGGATCGCCATGGTGCCGATGCCGGAGGAGCCGCCATGGATCAGCAGCGTCTCGCCGGCCTTCAGGCCGCCGCGCTCGAACACATTGTGCCAGACCGTCATCAGCGTTTCCGGCAGCGCACCGGCTTCCTTGATCGACAGCGACGGCGGCACGCTCATCGCCTGACCGTCCTGGGCGATGCAGTACTGCGCATAGCCGCCACCGGCGACCAGCGACATCACCTTGTCGCCGATCTTGTGCCGCTTGGCGTTGCTGCCGACGGCCACCACTTCGCCCGCGATTTCGAGGCCGGGCAGGTCGCTGGCGCCGGGCGGCGGCGGATAGGCGCCGGAGCGCTGCGCGACGTCGGGCCGGTTGACGCCGGCGGCCTGCACCTTGACCAGGATCTCGTCGGGACCGGGCTGCGGCAGCGCCCGTTGTTCCGGCACCAGCACTTCCGGTCCGCCGGGTTTCGAGATGGCGACCACGGTCATTTGCGCGGGCAGCTTGTCCATGATGTGTCCTTGAGCAAAGGTGCGGGATGGAACGAGGCCATTGCTTAGCCAGCGCAATGCAGGCTGGCAACCGCCTCAGCCGCTTGTGATGCGAACGCAGGAGGAACAAGGATGGCGATGGAAGACGACGACCGTCCGCGCAAGAAGATCAGCCATGACATCGGACAGGATCTTTCACTCTTGTCAGTGGAGGAACTGACCGAGCGCATCGCGCTGCTCAAGGGCGAGATCGCAAGATTGGAAGAAGCCACAACAAAGAAGCGCGCCTCGCGCGATGCGGCCAACAGCGTGTTCAAGTCGTAGAGCCACACAATAGCTGTCGTCCCGGCGGAGGCCGGGACCCATACGCCGGGCGAGCAGTTTTACGAAGACTCGGAGTTGCCGGCTCGCGAGACAACTGCTCCCTGTGGCTATGGGCCCCGGCCCCCGTGCGCAATTGCGCACTAGGCCGGGGCGACGGAGAGAGTTCGTTCCGCGGGCGCACTCGGCCACTGACCGACATGGCTAACGAACCCTCAAAATATTCGCTCGTTTACTCCACATTAAGCTTTCGAGTTTATGACTGGGAACTGTCCTTGTTTGGACACCGAGTGGCTCCTGTCCACTCTGTTTGACGCCTCCCTGTTATCAACTTTCAAAGCCGCCGGTTTTCCGGCGGCTCTTTTTTTGCGCCCGGCTCCGCCTTTTTGCGTCTCGCCGCGGTTGAATTTCGAGCAAAGACCCGCGGAAACCATATCCGCGCTTGTCACTGGACTCGGCGTCCCGCCCGCGCAATGATTTGTTCATCATAAGCCGGCGCCAAAGCCGGGCAGTCAGACAGTTGCGTAAGGGGCGTTAACCATGGAACGTTTGCAAGCCGAAGGCGCTCTCGTTCAACTCAGCGAGCGGTTCACCAATTCTGCGGCGTTCGGCGTCCTGTTCCGCGAGGGCATGGACCTGGTCGAGGAGACCGCGGCCTATCTCGATGGCGCCGGCCGCACCGAGGCCAAGGCGCTCGATCGCGCCGTCAGCCTCACCTATGCGACCGAGAGCATGCGCCTGACCACCCGCCTGATGCAGCTCGCTTCGTGGCTGCTGTTGCACCGCGCGGTGAAGGAAGGCGAGATGACGCTCGGCCAGGCCAACCGCGAAAAAACCAAGGTCAAGCTCTCCGCCGCCGATCCCGGCTCCACCGACAGCATCGAGAAGCTGCCGTCGCAGCTCCAGGACCTGATCCATCGCTCGATGAGCCTCCAGACCCGCGTGCGCCGCCTGGACACCACCATCCACACCCCGCCGGTCGATCATTCCTCGATCGGCAACCCGCTGGTGCCGCATCTCAACGCACTGAAGGCGGCGTTCGAGCGGTAAGCGCAGGTGCCGTAGGGTGGGCAAAGGCGCGCAGCGCCGTGCCCACCATTTTCTCGCAGAATCGCAACCAAGGTTGGTGGGCACGCTACGCTTTGCCCACCCTACGATTCTCGGCCTGGTCGAGAGCACATCCCCCAAAACAAAAAACGCCCCGGCTCTCCGGGGGCGTTTTCGTCTCCAGCCTTGCGGCCGGATCAATCCTTTTTGAGAAAGCCCGAAAACTTCTTCTGGAAGCGCGAGACGCGGCCGCCGCGATCCATCAGCTGGGCGTTGCCGCCGGTCCAGGCCGGGTGCGACTTGGGGTCGATGTCGAGGTTCAGCGTGTCGCCTTCCTTGCCCCAGGTGGAGCGGGTCAGGTACTCGGTTCCGTCGGTCATCACGACCTTAATCGTATGATAGTTCGGGTGAATTTCGGCTTTCATGGCAATTCCTCGGCGCCCCGGCGCCTCACTTGAGTGGCTATCGAATGACGGATTTGGCGCGGTCTATACCCCACGAGGCCCTGTAAAACAAGCCATTGCAGGGCCTTAGTAGGGGACCGGGCGGCCCCCTAAGGGACATCCCGGATTTGCCACTCCCGCTCGCCCGGCCTATCTGGAGCGGAGTAACTCTCTTTGTCTTTTGGTCGGATCTCATGAGCGCAGTTGAACGGCTTGAAACCGGGCCCGCGGAAGCCCCGTCGATCGAGGCCGACCTGATCGAAGCGCCGGCGAAGAGCCGCGCGAAGCTGCGGCCGCTGCTGGCGCTCGCGCCCTATGTGGCGCGCTATCGCGGCCGGGCGGCGCTGGCTTTCGTGGCGTTGACGATCGCGGCACTGACCACCCTGCTGGTGCCGGTCGCGGTGCGCAGGATGATCGATTTCGGCCTGACGCCTGAGGGCATCGAGCTGATCAACAGCTACTTCTCGGTGATGATAGCCGTCGTCGCCGTGCTCGCGCTCGCAAGCGCTGCGCGCTACTACCTCGTGATGACGATCGGCGAGCGCATCGTTGCCGATCTCAGGCGCGACGTCTTCGCCCATCTGCTGTCGCTGTCGCCGGCCTTCTTCGATTCCGCGCGCAGCGGTGAGCTGGTGTCGCGCCTGACCGCCGACACCACTCAGATCAAATCCTCCGTCGGCGCCTCGGTCTCGATCGCGCTGCGCAACCTGATGATGTTCTTCGGTGCTGCGGCCATGATGGTGATCACCAGCCCGCGGCTATCGGGCTTCGTGCTGCTCGCCATTCCCCTGATCGTGCTGCCGCTGGTCGCCTTCGGGCGCTGGGTGCGCCGTCTGTCGCGCAATGCGCAGGACACGCTGGCCGAGGCGTCCGCCTATGCGAGCGAGCTGGTCGGTGCGATCCGAACTGTGCAGGCCTATACCAGCGAGAGCCTCGCCGAGAAGCGCTTCGGCGGCGAGGTCGAGCAGGCTTATGAAGCCGCGCGCACGTCCACGCAGGCCCGTGCCGTGCTCACCGCCATCATCATCTTCATCGTGTTCGCAAGCGTGGTCGCGATTCTCTGGATCGGTTCGCACGACGTGCTGATCGGCACCATCACGCCGGGCCGGCTCGGCCAGTTCGTGCTCTATGCGGCCTTCGCCGCGGCCGGTCTCGGCCAGCTCAGCGAGGTCTGGGGCGAAGTCTCGGCGGCGTCCGGCGCTGCCGAGCGCCTGTTCGAGATCCTGCATGTGCAGCCCGACATCACAGCGCCCGCCTCGTCGCGCGCGCTGCCGGTGCCGGCGCGCGGCGAAGTCGGCTTCGACCACGTCAGCTTCGCCTATCCGGCGCGGCGCGACGTCAATGTGCTCGATGCCGTGTCGTTCACCGTGCGCCCCGGCGAGAAAGTCGCGATCGTCGGTCCGTCCGGCGCCGGCAAGAGCACGATCTTTCATCTCCTGTTGCGCTTCTACGATCCGCGCAGCGGCGCGATCTCGCTCGACGGCGTGCCGGTCAAATCCGCCGATCCGCGTGATTTCCGCTCCCGCATCGCGCTGGTGCCGCAGGAATCCAACGTGTTCGCCGCAAGCGCCCGCGACAACATCCGCTTCGGCCGGCCCGATGCCACCGACGCCGAGGTCGAGCGCGCCGCCGAGCTCGCGCACGCCGCCGAGTTCATCCGCCGCCTGCCCGAAGGTTTCGACACCCCGCTCGGCGAGCGCGGCGTGACGCTATCAGGTGGTCAGCGCCAGCGCATCGCGATTGCGCGTGCGATCCTGCGCGATGCGCCGCTGCTGCTGCTGGACGAAGCCACCTCCGCGCTCGACGCCGAAAGCGAGACACTGGTGCAGACCGCGCTGGAAGAGCTGATGCGCCACCGCACCACCCTCGTCATCGCGCACCGCCTCGCAACCGTCCTGTCGTGCGACCGCATCCTGGTGATGGACCAGGGCAGAATCGTCGAGCAGGGCACGCATGCGGAGCTCGTGGCTGCGAACGGGCTTTATGCCAGGCTGGCGAGGTTGCAGTTCGAGGGGGCGTGAGGCGGAGCAGTCCGGACTGCTGCCCCACTCACAGTGTCATCGCCCGCGCAGGCGGGCGATCCAGTACTCCGAGACCGTAGTGAGCAATCGAGAAGCTGCAGCGTACTGGATTCCCCGCCTTCGCGGGGAATGACAGCGGAGATTTTGGATTGCTCATCATGGGCTTCCGCAATTTCCGATAGGTCAGCCCACGCCCCTTAGCCGAGTGGATGGACCTTGCAGTTCCCCCAGATGTGGCGCCTAATCAGGTATCGCCGGCCAAAGGCTCGTCCGTAGGCGTCGGTGCCTGAGAGATGATTTGCGCTCCCGCCTCAACGGGAGTGCGCCTCATGGCCCAGCCATACAGCAAGGAAACTCTCGAACTTTTGGAGCGGGCGCGGCGAGCGATCGATGAGTCGATCCGGCTTCGCGAATACAGCCAGCGCGCGATCCGCCAAGCCGAAATGTGGCAGTTCAATCTTGAACTCCGCTTGAGCCGAGAGCGCGTCGCGGCGAGTGGGCGAACAGCGCCGATCATCGACACTTCGGCGATAGCGCCGGCACATTCGGCCATGGCCAGTTCTTCCAGCTCCCGTCCTCATCAACGCAGGCCGATGGCCCAAGGCCATTCGTCGGAGCACTCGTCGTCTTGACCGGCGTGGCCAACCGCTGGTCGACGTAGCTCGTCGAGACATATCCGGCGACGATGACGCCGAGCAGGACCGAAGATCCCTTGGCCAGATCGCTCAGTTTCATCGGTCATCTCCATCCGCTTGCCGGCGCAACTTCCGGGCACAACGACTAGCTGACGTCCCGGGATCCCGACGTGACGGGCGTCACGCCCGCCACATCATCTTCAGCACCGGCCGGCCCGAGGTCGGATTCACCTCGTCGCCGGCATGGGCAAAGCCGTTGCGTTCGTAGAAGCGGATGGCGCGGCTGTTGTCCTTGTTGACGAGCAGCGTCACGCCCCTTGGTGACAGGCGCTTGGCCTCATCGACCAGCAGCCGTGCCGCGTCCGTGCCCCAATGCGCGGGATCGACCACGAGCTGGTCGAGATAGCCGTCGCCGTCGATGGTGACGAAGCCGGTCAGCGCGCCGTCCTGCTCCGCGACCACGATCGAGGCCTTCGGCACCAGATCCCTACGCCAGCGCTCGCGCCACCAGTCCAGGCGTGCCGCGAAGTCGATCTGCGGATAGGCCTGCTGCCAGGTGCGATGCCAGAGGTCAATCGAGGCGGCCTCGTCCTCAGGAAGGTAGGGACGGAGGTGGAGGGCGCTCACTACCGCTCCGTCAGCTTCAGCTCGATGCGCCGGTTGCGCTTGTAGGCTTCCTCGGTGTTGGCGGTGTCGAGCGGCTGGAATTCGCCGAAGCCGGCGGCGACGAGGCGCTGGGCCGGCACGCCGAGCGTGACCAGATATTGCACCACGGAGATCGAGCGGGCGGCCGAGAGATCCCAGTTCGATTTGAAGTTCGGACCGTTGACCGGGCGCACATCGGTATGGCCGTCGACGCGCAGCACCCAGGGGATCTCGTTCGGGATCTTCTTGTCGAGCTCGATCAGGGCGGCCGCCAGCGTGTCGAGCTCGGCGCGGCCCTCGGGCAGCAGCACCGCCTGTCCGGTGTCGAAGAACACTTCGGACTGGAATACGAAGCGGTCGCCGACGATGCGGATGTCGGGGCGGTTGCCGAGGATGGCGCGCAGGCGGCCGAAGAATTCCGAGCGGTAGCGCGATAATTCCTGCACGCGCTGCGCCAGGGCGACATTCAGGCGAGAGCCCAGATCGGCAATTCGATTTTGCGATTCCTTGTCGCGCTTCTCGGAGACGTCGAGCGCTTCTTCCAGTGCCGCCAATTGCCGCCGCAGCGCGCTGATCTGCTGGTTCAGCACCTCGATCTGCGCCAGCGCGCGGGCCGAAACCGCTTTCTCGGAGTCCAGCGCCTTGCCGAGCTCGGAGGATTTGCCTTGCGCGTCGTTGCCGGCTGCGGCGAGCCCGTCGTAGAGGCCCTTGATGCGGTCGCGCTCGGACTCGGCCGAAGCGAGGCCGGCCTTCAGCGACGAGACTTGGTCGTCGAGCGTGAGCTTGCCGAGCTTCTCCAGCGACAGCAATTCGTTGAGCTGCGCGATCTTGGCGTTGAGCAGCTCCAGGGCCTTGTCCTTGCCGGTGACCTCCTGCGACAGGAAGAACTGCACGACCAGGAACACCGACAGCAGGAACACGATCGACAGCACCAGCGTCGACAGCGCGTCGACGAAGCCGGGCCAGTAGTTGAAGGAGGTATCGCTGCGGCGGCCGCGCGCCAGTGCCATGTCGCTAACCCTTCTCGGGCTGACGCGCGATGCGCTCCAGCAAGCGCCGGATCTCGCGGTTCTGCTCGCCCTGGCCGTCGGCCCATTCGCGGATCATCTGCTGCTCGGTCCGCATATGCGAGACCAGTGCCTGGATGGCCTCGGCGAGGCTCGCCATCGCAGCGGTGGTGCCGCGGCTGCCGCTGCCTTCCTCGAGCACCGAGCGCAAGCGCTCGACGACAGCCTGAAGCTCGCCGCTGGCAATGCCGCCGCCACCGCTGGTGGCGACAGCCACCTCGCCGCTGCCATATTCGCGCACGGTGGTGGCAAGCCAGTCTTCGAGGTCGGTGTAGAAACGGTTCTGCGCCTGGCTCGATTGCAGGTCGAGAAAGCCCAGGATTAGCGAGCCGGCGAGGCCGAACAGCGAGCTCGAGAACGAGATGCCCATGCCACCGAGCGGGGCGGCCAGCCCCTCTTTCAGCGTGTCGAACAGGGCGCCGGAATCGCCCCCGACCTTGAGCCCGTCGATCACCTTGCCGACCGAGCCGACCGTCTCGATCAGGCCCCAGAAGGTGCCGAGCAGGCCGAGGAAGACCAGAAGCCCGGTCATGTAGCGGGAGATGTCGCGGGCTTCGTCGAGGCGGGTCGCGATCGAATCGAGCAGGTGCCGCATGGTGGTCTGGGTGATCGACATCCGCCCGGTGCGCTCGCCGCCGAGGATCATCGCCATCGGTGCCAGCAGCTTGGGGTGGCGGGCGGGCGCAAGGCCGGGATCGGCGATGCGGAAATTGTTGACCCAGGAGACTTCGGGGTAGAGCCGGATCACCTGGCGGAAGGCCAGGATGATGCCGATGAACAGCACGCCGCCGATCAGGGCATTGAGCCCGGGATTGGCGAAGAAGGCCTGGATGATCTGCTTGTAGAGCACCACCCCCACCAGAGCGCAGAGCACCAGAAAGACCAGCATCCGCACCAGGAAGACGCTGGGCGAGGATAGCTTGGTATATTCGATGTCGATGGAAGAGCGGGGCGAGGCGCCTGGCGGCATGGCCGGTATCATCCGTTAACTTACTTGCGGGGCGCACTATGGCACAGCGCCAGCCCAAAAAAAGCGCCGGATGCGCCGATTTCGGGGAGAGCTGGGGAACCCAAAGCTGAAATCGGGCTTTGGTAAGGACGTACTTTCCAAATCGTCGGCATTCCACAGGTTCAGTTCGCACTTTTCCCCCGGCCGCCCAAGATCTGCCGCCCAAGACGGAGTCGTCGCATGAGCGTCGTGTCCGCGATCATCGGGACTGCCGAACGGGTGCCGCTGCCTGATGTCGTGATCCGCGCGGCGATCCAGCGCCTGTGCTCGCGCACGGTGACGCGGCTGTCCGCGCTGGCCGAGGCGGACGACGCCGCCTTTGCCGGGCGGATGATGCTGCGGCCGATCGCCGAGGACCCGGATGCCGGGCACGACGGGGTGCCAGCTTTGTTCTTTGCGAAGGTGCTCGGCCCCAACCGCAAATACTCCTGCTGCTTCTACAAGACCGACGCGACCACCTTGCGGGAGGCCGAGGAGGAGGCGTTGCGCCAGACTGCCGAGCATGCCGCTCTCGCCGATGGTCAGACCATCCTCGAGCTCGGCTGCGGCTGGGGCTCGCTGTCGCTGTGGATGGCGCGGCAGTTTCCGCACGCCAAGGTGATGGCGGTGTCGAGCTCGCAGGCGCAGCGTGCCCATATCGAGGAAGAGGCGCGGCAGCGCGGTCTGCCCAACCTGCGGGTGGTCACGGCGGACATCAACGTGTTCGCGCCCGACGGACAATTCGACCGCATCGTGTCGGTCGAGATGTTCGAGCGCGTGATGAACTGGCGCAAGCTGATGACGCGCCTGCGATCGTGGCTCGCGCCGGAGGGACGGTTCTTCATGCACATCGTCGCCCATCGCTCCGGCTCTCACCTGTTCGACCGGGCCGATCGCGACGACTGGATCGCGCAGCACGTCTTCACCGGCGGGCTGATGCCGAGCCATCACCTCGTCAGGCAATTCGACGATATCTTCACGGTCGAGAAGGAATGGTTGTGGAGCGGCACGCATTATCAGCGCACCGCCAACGACTGGCTCGCCAATTTCGACATGCATCGCTCAGTGATCGAGGCGGCCTTGCGCAACATCCATGGCGAGGAGACCGCCCTGCGGATGCGACGTTGGCGCTGGTTCTTTCTCGCGAGCTCGGGCCTGTTCGGTTATGCCGACGGAACCGAGTGGGGCGTCAGCCACTACCGGATGAAGGCGGCGGGGTAATTGCGATGTTCCGTCGCAGCACGCGGCGGTGGAACCGGACTCACAATCGGGTGAGGCGCAGAAAACGTCGTAAACCCAGCACCTTAGACCGTGTGACATTGGGCCGCCCGCAGCGCGCGTTGCGTCGCAGCAAGTCCCGTCTATTTTGACGGCATCGGCCGCGCGGAATCACCCAGAACGGGGTCCCGCGGCGCGTGATCAGTTTTCAACAATATCGGGGCACTTAACTTCATGTCAGGACTTCGCGCGCGATCGGCATGCGTTGCAATGATGCTCGCGGCCTTTACGCCGCTGTTGGCAGGCTGCGACGAATCCAGCTCCGCCATTTCAGCCGCCCAGCCCAACGACCCCGACGTCAGCATCGTCATCGTCAAGCCGCAGCCGCGCGCCGTGGTGCGCGAGCTGCCGGGCCGCATTGCGCCGACACGCGTCTCCGATGTGCGGCCGCGCGTCTCCGGCATCGTGGTCGAGCGCCTGTTCCGCCAAGGCAGCGAAGTGAAGGCGGGCGATCCGCTGTACCGCATCGATCCGCGTCCGTTCGAGGTCGAGGTGATGGCCAACGACGCCGCGGTCGCCAAGGCCGAGGCGGCGCTGATGCAGGCCCAGCAGCAGGCGCGCCGCATCGCCACGCTCACCAGCCAGCGCGCCGCGCCCGAAGCCGAGAACGAGAAGGCGATCGCCGCCGAACGCCAGGCTCATGCCGAGGTTGAGGGCCGCAAGGCCGATCTCGCGCGGGCCAAGCTCAATCTCGACTATGCCACCGTGCATGCGCCGATCGACGGCGTCGTCGGTGCCGCCCTGGTCAGCGAAGGCGCGCTCGCGGTCCAGAACGAAACCAATCTGGCCACCATTCAGCAGCTCGACCCGATCTATGCGGACTTCACCCAGTCGGTGAACGAGCTCAACCAGCTCCGCCGTGCCTTCGAGAGCGGCGATCTCGAGCGCATCGCGCCCGATGCCGCCAAGGTGCATCTCGTGCTCGACGACAACACTCTCTACTCGCTCGACGGCAAGTTGCTGTTTTCGGATGCCAAGGTCGACGCCAATACCGGTCAGGTGACCTTGCGCGGTGAGTTCCGTAATCCCAAGCGCGAGCTGCTGCCAGGCATGTATGTCCGCGTCCGCATCGACCAGGGCCTCGATAGCGACGCGATCGCGGTGCCGCAGCAGGCGATCCAGCGCAATGGCGGCGGCGGCAGCGAGGTGTTCGTCGTCAAGGACGACAACCATATCGCGGTGCAGCCGGTGCGCACCGGTTCGGTGCAGGACGGAATCTGGTTCGTCACCGAGGGCCTGAAGGCCGGCGACAAGGTCGTGGTCGAAGGGTTCCAGAAGTTCGCCGCCGGCGATAAGGTCAAGCCGCAATCCTGGTCGGAAGCGGATGCGACCGCCGACAACCGGCACGCCCAGAAGCTGATGCGGTAACGCGCTATGGCGAGCTTCTTCATCGACAGGCCGATCTTCGCCTGGGTGGTCGCGCTGTTCATCTGTCTGGTCGGCGCAATTTCGATTCCGCTGTTGCCGATCGCGCAATATCCGATCATCGCGCCGCCCTCGATCTCGATATCGACCAGCTATCCCGGCGCCTCGCCCGAGAACCTCTACAACAGCGTCACGCGGCTGATCGAGGAGGAGCTCAACGGCGCCTCCGGCATCCTCAATTTCGAATCGACCAGCGACTCGCTCGGCCAGGTCGAGATCATCGCCAATTTCGTGCCGGGCACCGATACCAGCGCCGCTTCGGTCGAGGTGCAGAACCGCATCAAGCGCGTCGAGGCGCGGCTGCCGCGCGCGGTGATCCAGCAGGGCATTCTGATCGAGGAAGCCTCCAGCGCGGTGCTCCAGATCATCACGCTGAACTCGACCGACGGCAGCCTCGACGAGGTCGGGCTGGGCGACTTCATGATCCGCAACGTGCTCGGCGAGATCCGCCGCATCCCCGGCGTCGGCCGCGCCACGCTCTATTCGACGGAACGCAGCTTGCGCGTCTGGGTCGATCCGGCAAAGCTGGTCGGCTATGGCCTGACCGCCGACGACGTCAACAAGGCCATTGCCGCGCAGAACGCGCAGGTCGCTTCGGGCAGCATCGGCGCAGAGCCGTCGACCTCGACCCAGCGCACCTCCGCGCTGGTGCTGGTCAAGGGCCAGCTCTCGTCCCCGGACGAATTCGGCACCATCATCCTGCGCGCCAATGCCGACGGCTCGACCGTGCGGCTGCGCGACGTCGCGCGCATCGAGGTCGGCGGCCTCAGCTACCAGTTCAACACCCGTCTCGACGGCAAGCCGACCGCCGGTCTGTCCGTGCTGATGTCGCCGACCGGCAATGCGCTGGCGACCGCGAGCGCCGTCGAAGAGAAGATGAAGGAGCTGTCTCGCTTCTTCCCGGCCAATATCGGCTACGAGATTCCCTATAACATCACGCCCGTGGTGGAGGCCTCGATCAAGAAGGTGCTGTCGACGCTGGTCGAAGCCATCGTGCTGGTGTTCGTGGTGATGTTCCTGTTCCTACAGAACATCCGCTACACCATCATTCCGACCATCGTGGTGCCGGTGGCGCTGCTGGGCGCCTGTACCACGCTGCTGCTCGCCGGCTACTCCATCAACATGCTCTCGATGTTCGGCATGGTGCTCGCGGTCGGCATCCTCGTCGACGATGCCATCGTGGTGGTCGAGAACGTCGAGCGCATCATGGCCGAGGAGGGGCTGCCGCCGAAGGAAGCGACGCGGAAAGCGATGTCGCAGATCACCGGCGCCATCATCGGCATCACGCTGGTCCTGATGGCCGTGTTCGTGCCGATGGCATTCTTCCCGGGCTCGGTCGGCATCATCTATCGCCAGTTCTCCGTGACCATGGTCGCCGCGATCGGCTTCTCCGCCTTCCTCGCGCTGTCGCTGACGCCGGCACTGTGTGCGACGCTGCTCAAGCCCGTCGCGGCCGGTCATGGCCATGCCAAGAAGGGCGTGTTCGGCTGGTTCAACCGCATGCTCGACGGCAGCAAGGAAGGCTATTCCCGCACCGTCGGCTTCTCGCTGAAGCGCACCGGCCGCTTGATGCTGGTCTATGTCGCGCTGCTCGCCGGCCTGTCCTGGGCCTTTGTCAACCTGCCCGGCGGCTTCCTTCCCGTCGACGACCAGGGCTTCGTCACCACCGACGTGCAGACGCCGTCGGATTCGTCCTATGGCCGGACCGAGGCGGTGATCGAGAAAGTGGAAAAATACCTGGCGCAGCGCCCGGGCGTCGACAACGTCACCTTCCTCACCGGCTTCAGCTTCTCCGGCCAGGGCATGAACACCGCGCAGGCCTTCATCACCCTGAAGGACTGGTCGGAGCGCGGGCCGAAGGATTCGGCGGCGGCGATCGTTGCCGACATCAACCGCGATTTGTCGTCGTCGATCCGCGACGCCAAGATCTCCGCGCTGCAGCCGCCGCCGATCGACAATCTCGGCAACTCCTCCGGCTTCTCGTTTCGCCTCCAGGACCGCGGGCAGAAGGGCTATCCGGCCTTGATGCGCGCCGCCGATCAGTTGATCGCGGAGGCCAATGCAAGCGCTGTGCTTCAGAAGGTCTATGTCGAAGGCCTGCCCGAGGCCGGCGTGGTCAATCTCGTGATCGACCGCGAAAAGGCCGGCGCCTTCGGCGTCACCTTCGAGGACATCAACAACACGATCTCGACCAATCTCGGCTCGAACTACATCAACGACTTCCCGAACCGCGGCCGCATGCAGCGCGTCGTGGTGCAGGCCGATGCCCGCGACCGCATGCGGACCGAGGACATCCTCAACTACAACGTCAAGAACAGCCGCGGCCAGCTCGTGCCGTTCTCGTCCTTTGCCACCGTGGAATGGGCGCGCGGCCCGACGCAGATCACAGGCTTCAACTATTATCCGGCGGTGCGCATCTCCGGCGAAGCCAGACCCGGCTTCACCTCGGGCGATGCCATCGCCGAGATGGAGCGGCTTGCCGGCAAGCTGCCGCGCGGCTTCGGCTATGAATGGACCGGGCAGTCGCTCCAGGAAAAGCTGTCGGGCTCGCAGGCGCCGTTCCTGCTCGGACTCTCGGTGTTCGTGGTGTTCCTGTGCCTGGCCGCGCTTTACGAGAGCTGGACCATTCCGCTCGCGGTCCTGCTCACCGTGCCGCTCGGCATCGTCGGCGCGGTGGTCGCGGCGATGCTGCGCGGCCTGCCCAACGACGTCTATTTCACCGTCGGCCTGATCACCATCATTGGCCTTGCGGCCAAGGATGCGATCCTCATCATCGAGTTCGCCAAGGATCTGCGCAAAGAAGGCAAGCCGCTGGTGGACGCCACCATCGAGGCCTGCCGCCTGCGCTTCCGCCCGATCCTGATGACCGGCCTCGCCTTCATCTGCGGCGTGCTGCCGATGGCCATCGCGCATGGGGCCGGCGGCGCCAGCCAGCAGGCGCTCGGCAGCATCGTGATGGGCGGCATGATCGCGGTGGTGATTTTGGCGCTGCTGATGGTGCCGGTGTTCTTCGTCTCGGTGCAGCGCGTGCTGGGCGGAGATCGGGAGAAGGCGGCGAAGAAGGCCGAGATGTACGGGCCGCCCGCACCGGCCAAGCTGTAAGGTGAGGCGTCATGCTCCGCGAAGGCGGGGCATCCAGCACGCCGCGGCCTTTCCGTACCCAACAAACGTCTCTGGGATACTGGATCATCCGCCTTCGCGAATGATGACAGTCGTTTTTCCTCTGGTGAGAGGCGGCCACTGAACGCTGGATCGGTCGGCTTGCTTTCTCTGGAGCATCAATTCAGACTGCATCCCTGGATTGAAAGAACGTATTCGCTCCACGCCGCGAATGCACAGGCACCCTGCCGATCGAAAGCATGTCATGCGTCCGAGCGAAATTGCGATCTCGAACTATCGCTCCATTCGGCGGCTCTCCATACCCATCCATCCCCTGTCGGTGTTTGTCGGCGAAAATGGAGTCGGCAAGTCCAATCTCTACAAGTCCTTGTCGCTGTTGCGCGACGCGGCGACCGGTCAAATCACCCGCACGATCGCCGATGAAGGCGGATTGAATTCGGTCTGCTGGTCCGGCCTACGCAAACGAGGCGAAGATGGGCGGCTGCGGCTGTCGGCCACATTCGATAGCATGAGATATTTCATCGAGCTCGGGTTTCCCAGCCCGCTTCAGGCCGCGTTTTCCGGCGAGCCGATGATCAAGACCGAAATGATCGAGGCGACGCGCGGCAAACGCACGGTCAAGCTGATGGAGCGGGTCAATTCGCTCATCAGCGTCCGCGGCGAGAGTGGCGCCTGGATCGCTCACAAGGATGCGGTGCTGCCGTCAGAGACCGCGCTTGCGGCTTTTTCCGATGGCAAGCAATGCCCGGAAATCGACCTGATCAGAAATGCAATGCTGGGCTGGCGCTTCTATCATGACTTCCGCACGGATCCTGCGTCACCGATACGAAAGCCTTGTCTCGCGATCGCAACGCCCTCGCTTAGCGCCGATGGCATCGATTTGGCTGCCACCCTGGCGACCCTCTACGTCATTCGGGAAGACGCCAACGACCTGCAGGACGCGATCCAGGATGCATTCCCGGGCGCCGAACTCCGCGCATGGGAAGAAAATGGCAGGTGTGAATTCGATCTGCAATTGCCGGATATGCCGCGGCCGTTCAGGGCTCACGAATTGTCCGATGGGACGCTGAAATACATTTGCCTGCTCGCGGTGTTCATGGGCTATCGGCTGCCGCCGTTCATCGCGCTGAACGAACCCGAGACCAGCCTGCATCCGTCGCTGCTGGCGCCGCTGGCCCGTCTCATCGCCAAGGCATCGCACCGCGCCGACATCTGGATCGTCACCCATTCGGAACAGCTGATGGACGCACTGCGAAGCGAGAGTTCGGTCCCGCTCCGCCGGGTGATCAAGTCGAAAGGCGCCACGGCGATCGAGGGCCTGACCATCGGCGGTGAATATCGCGACGATGAAGACGACGAGGACGTCGATTAGCCGTTGTAGATCGCGTCGTCCTGCTACTGCGCCGGCTTCCTCAAAATCTTCACCAACTCCCCGTGCACGAATTCATTCCCGCACACGACATTGCCCGTCACCAGCGCATCGCCCGGCGTATCGATGTCGGTGATCGTGCCGCCCGCTTCGCGCAGCATGATCATGCCTGCCGCGATGTCCCAGGATTGCAAATTGCGCTCCCAATAGCCGTCGAGACGGCCGGCGGCGACGAAGGCCAGATCGAGGGAGGCGGCGCCAAAGCGGCGCAGGCCGGCGACGCGCTCCTGCATCGCGGTCATCTCGCGGCGGAATTCCTCGTGGTCGCCGCGGCCGATATGGGGCAGTCCGCAGGCCACCACGCATTCGTTGAGCTGGCGGCGGCCGGCCACGCGCAGGCGCTGGTCGTTGAGGAAGGCGCCCTTGCCGCGCTCGGCAATGTAGAGCTCGTCATTGGCTGGATTGTAGATCACGCCGGCGATGATCGTGCCTTCGCGCGAAAGCCCGATCGAGATCGCGAATTGCGGGATGCCGTGCAGGAAGTTGGTGGTGCCGTCGAGCGGATCGACGATCCAGGTGTGGCTCTTGTCGGAGCCCTCGCGCGTGCCGCCTTCCTCGCCGATGAAGCCGTAGCCAGGGCGCGCCTTGGCGAGGTCCTGATAGAGGATCTCCTCGGCGCGCTTGTCGGCCAGCGAGACGAAATTCGCCGGTCCCTTCAGCGAGACCTGCAGATGTTCGATCTCGCCGAGATCGCGCTTGAGGCTGCGGCCGGCGCGACGCGCGGCCTTGACCATGACGTTGATAGTTGCGGAATACAGCATGAGCTCTGGTCTTGATCGGGGGAAATGGCGCGAAATCGCACCTGTTTGAGGGATGGGGTGCCCTGCGAGGGGGCCAACGTCAAGTCATTGCTTCAGTTCATTCGGCGCCAAGTCATTTGGTCCCGAGCCATTTCCTGGCGGCGGCCTCGGCCTTGGCCCGGTCCTCGGCCGGCAGATCGGACATTTGCTTGTCCAGCTCCGGATCGCCCTTGCCGGCGGTCTTGGCCACCAGGTGCCATTTGAAGCCCTCGACCTTGTCCACGGCCGTGCCCATGCCGTTGATCAGCACCCAGGCCAGCCGGTTCTGCGCGATCGCGCTGCCCTGGCGGGAGGCCTTGCGGAGCAGAGCTACGGCCGCCGGCTGGTTCTTCGGCGTGCCGGTGCCGTTGAACAGTGCGATGGCGTATTCGACCTCGGCATCGACATTGTCGGTCAGAGTGGCGACCTGAAGCAGACGCACCGCCCGTTCCAGATCCTTCGGCACGCCAGTGCCTTCCTTGTAGAAGGTCGCGAGCGCGTATTGCGCCTCGGGCAGGCCGGCATCAGCGGCCTGGCGCAGCAGCTCGGCGGAGCGTTTGACGTCCTGCGGCAGGGTCTGCCCGTCGAGATAGAGCAGCGCGAGGTTATAGGCCGCCTTGGGCTCGCCGAGCTTGGCGGCGGAGGCCATCAGCTTGACCGCCTCGTTCTTGTCGACCGGGCCGCCACGGCCGGAGATCCTCAGCATGGCGAGCGCGAACATCGCCTCGCGGTCGCCGGCGTCGGAGGCGCGCTTGTACCATTGCAGCGCCTTGGCGTAGTCGCGCCGGATGCCCATGGCATTGGAATAGAGCTCACCCAGCATGGTCATTGCCTTGGCATCGCCGGTTTCGGCACGGGCCGTGGCGAGATCGAAGGCGGTCTTGTACTGGCCGCGCTGATAGGCGCCGTACACCAGATCGACGTTGGGATTGTCGGTCGGAGGCGCCGGGATCACGGTCGCGGCCGGGGCGGGCTTGGGGGACGCTGAAGGCTTGGGG
>NZ_JAACFU010000120.1 GCF_029051725.1 Bradyrhizobium sp. CSS354 | reverse complement strand
TAGTGTCGGAATCGGCGTTACCGGCGGCCGCAGAGCCTACCGGGTCGCCGGAAGCAGCCATTGTGACGGTTGAGCTCCAGGGAGCACGCGTGGAGGTGCGGGGGGCGCCTGGCCTTGCTGTGTTGAGTGATGTGTTCTTAGCGCTTCGACGGACACGTTCATGCTGACGCCGCCTGCGAGCCTTACGATTTACGTAGCGACGCAACCTGTGGACTTCAGAAAAGGCGCAGATGGCCTGGCGCTGTT
>NZ_JAACFU010000119.1 GCF_029051725.1 Bradyrhizobium sp. CSS354 | reverse complement strand
TGCGGGTCAGCACCAGCTCGGAGACCATGGTCATCAGATGCTCCAGCGTATCCACGTTGACGCGGATCGACTGGTTGGCGATGCTGGCGCCCTCGCCGGCGCCCTCGTCGGCGATCGACTTCTTCGGCGCGGCCTTGTCCTTGGGCGCCTTGGTCTCCTTGGCAGCTTCCTTGGCAGCTTCCTTGGCAGCTTCCTTGGCAACAGGCACCGGGGCTTCAGCGGCAGGCTCAGGCTCGGCCTTGACTTCAGCTTTGGCAACCGGGGCCGGGACTTCGATCGCGGTCTCGCGGAAGGCGCGCTCGAGCTCGTCGAGCG
>NZ_JAACFU010000011.1 GCF_029051725.1 Bradyrhizobium sp. CSS354 | reverse complement strand
ACGGCAAGATCCCGATGGCGGTCGGCGTCGACCTGCGCGGTGAATCCTACGGCCTCTTGATCGACCAGATCGGCGAAGTGCTGCGGCTCGCCGAGGACGGCATGGAAGAAAACCCCGTCAATCTCGACCCCCGCATGGCCAAGCTCGCCGGCGGTGTCCACCGTCTCGACGGCCAGCTCATGGTCGTCCTCGACGTCGACCGCGTCCTCGAGCTCGCGCCCGAGATGATGGCGGCCTGATACGCCGGCACATCCGCCGACGTACCTGCAATTGGAAGTGCCCCCGCAAAAGCGGGGAGAAGCAGAGGTTCACATGCGAACTTGTCTCGTCGTTGATGATTCCAGCGTCATCCGCAAGGTTGCGCGCCGGATCCTGGAGGGCCTCGACTTCCAGATCCTCGAAGCCGAGGACGGTGAGAAGGCGCTGGAGGCCTGCAAGCGCGGCTTGCCTGATGCTGTCCTGCTCGACTGGAACATGCCGGTGATGGACGGCTACGAGTTCCTCGGCCATCTCCGGCGCATGCCCGGCGGCGACCAGCCCAAGGTGGTGTTCTGCACCACCGAGAACGACGTCGCGCATATCGCGCGCGCGCTGCACGCCGGCGCCAACGAGTACATCATGAAGCCCTTCGACAAGGACATCGTGACGGCGAAATTCCAGGAAGTCGGCCTTATCTGAGCGACCGCCCCGGAGGCTGAACGGCTCCTTCGGCGTTTGTTTTCAACTGACCGTTTCAGTCTGAGTTGGTGAGTAATGAGTGTTGCGTTCGCAGGTAATTCGACCCCGGGCTCGTCGCGGGAAGCCGGACCTTTGCGGGTGATGATCGTCGATGACTCCGTCGTCATTCGCGGACTGATCTCGCGCTGGGTCGGTGCCGAGCATGACATGGAAGTTGCGGCGTCGCTGCGCACCGGGCTCGAGGCGGTCAACCAGATCGAACGCATCAACCCCGACGTTGCCGTCCTCGATATCGAAATGCCCGAGCTCGACGGTATCTCGGCGCTGCCGCAACTCCTGGCGAAGAAGCGCGATCTCGTCATCATCATGGCCTCGACGCTGACCCGCCGTAACGCCGAAATCAGCTTCAAGGCGCTGTCGCTCGGCGCAGCCGACTACATTCCGAAGCCGGAATCGACGCGCGAGGCGTCGGCTGCGGACATCTTCCACCACGACCTGATCCAGAAAATCCGTCACCTCGGCGCACGGCTGCGCCGCAAGGCCGCGGTCGCGAGCCCGCCGCTGGCGCCCCCAAGCCCGGCTCCGGCTGCACGTGGACCGGTTGTCGCGCGGCCTGCGGCGGCTCCGGCGGTGCATGCGTCGTCGTCCTCGGTGCTGTCCACGCGTCCGTTCTCGACCCAGGCGCCGAAGGTGCTACTGATCGGCTCATCGACCGGCGGTCCTCAGGCGCTGATGGCGCTCGTCACCGAGCTCGGCCCCGTGATCGACCGCGTCCCGGTGCTGATCACCCAGCACATGCCGCCCACCTTCACCACCATTCTCGCCGAGCATCTGGCACGCACGAGCCGCAAGCCTGCGGCCGAGGCGGTCGATGGCGAGCCGGTGAAGCCGGGCCGCATCTATCTTGCGCCGGGCGGCAAGCACATGCGCGTCGTGCGGAGCGGCGCCGACGTGGCGATCGCGCTCGACGACGGCCCCGCCGTCAATTTCTGCAAGCCCGCGGTCGATCCGCTGTTCACCTCCGCCATCGACATTTGGCACGGCGCCATCCTCTCCGTGATCCTGACGGGCATGGGCTCGGACGGCATGCGCGGCGGCAAGGACATCGTCGCCGCCGGCGGCAGCGTGATCGCGCAGGACGAAGCTTCCAGCGTGGTCTGGGGCATGCCGGGCGCGGCGGCCAATGCCGGCATCTGCGCGGCGATCCTGCCGCTCAACCAGATCGGCGCCCGGGTCAACCGCCTGTTCGCGGGAGACCGCTCGTGACGCCGGTTGACTACGACTATCTGCGCAAATTCCTGAAAGAGCGGTCCGGCCTCGATCTCTCCCCGGACAAGCAGTATCTGGTCGAGAGCCGGCTCCTGCCGCTGGCCCGCAAGGCGAGCCTCGCCGGGATTCCCGATCTCGTGCTGAAGATCAGGAACGGCGACGGGCGGCTTGCAAGCGACGTGGTCGAAGCGATGACCACCAACGAGACCTTCTTCTATCGCGACAAGATCCCGTTCGATCACTTGCGCGAAACCATCCTCCCGGGGCTGCTTCGGGCGCGCGCGGCGCGCAAGTCGCTGCGCATCTGGTCGGCGGCGTCGTCGACCGGACAGGAGCCCTATTCGATCGCGATGTGCGTGAAGGAGATGGGCGCAGCCTTCGCCGGCTGGCGCATCGAGATCGTCGCCACCGATCTGTCGCAGGAGGTGCTGGAGAAATCCAAGGCTGGCGTCTACAGCCAGTTCGAGGTGCAGCGCGGCCTGCCGATCCAGCATCTGATGAAATACTTCACGCAGGCGGGCGAGGTCTGGCAGCTCAATGCCGACATCCGCGCGGTGGTGCAGTTCCGCCAGCTCAATCTGTTGCAGGACTTCTCCCATCTCGGCACGTTCGACGTGATCTTCTGCCGCAACGTGCTGATCTATTTCGACCAGGACACCAAGGCGGTGATCTTCGAGCGCATGGCGAAGGTCTTAGAAGCCGACGGTACGCTGCTGCTCGGCGCCGCCGAATCTGTCGTCGGCATCACCGACGCGTTCCGTCCGATCGCCGAGCGTCGTGGCCTCTATCAGCTCAACCCGACGCGCTCCGGCCGGCCGATGGGTGGATTGATGCCGCCGTCGTTGAAGGTGGCAGCGGCGCGGTGACACCGCCATTTGCATTGCCACCTGCATTATGGCGGACCGCTGCGCGCGCCACCGGACGAGGCCTGAGCACGACGCCTGCCCGGGCAACGCAACCCACCGGATATTCGACGTACTGGCAATATACGACCGCGGAGCGGCAGGTATCTGCAAACTGGTGGAGTTGTCAGGCCGTCCCTCCCTCGTCGGATGCGCCGTCCAAGACGCCGATCCGTTCGGCAAGAGAGACCAGTTCGGCCAACGACCGAACCTGCATTTTCTCCATCAACCCGTGGCGGTGAGCTTTGATCGTGCGCTCGGTCGTTCCGAGCGTATGTGCGATCTGCTTGTTGATTTTGCCCCGAACGACAAGGTCGAAGACCTGTCGCTCGCGCGGCGTCAATTTAGCGAGACGAGCACGTGCCATGTTCAGCATGTTCTGCAGGTCTCGTGATGATCGATGGTGTGCCAGGGCTCCGGCGATCGCGCGAAGAAGGTCTTCTGAGCTTACCGGCTTGCTCAGAAAATCCTGGGCACCCGCTTTTATGGTTCGCACAGTGGTCGGAATGTCGCGATAGCCGGAGAGAAATATGATCGGCAATGTCGAGCCGAGTTCGCCCAATTGTTTTTGGAGGGCAGGGCCGTCCAAGTCGGGGATTTGCACATCGAGAAGGATGCCACTCGGAATGCTGTCGCTCGGCAGTCGGTCCAGCAACGCCTGCGCCGACGCATAGACGGCGACCTCGTAACCGGCGTGCCTTAAATGACGCTCCATGGCCGTCAGGAAAGACAGGTCGTCGTCAACGATATGCACGAGCCCCGGCACCGGTCCCCTCTCCATTGCAGAGAGGCTACCGCGCTATTCAGGGTGCCTAAGTGTCTTAGTGCACCCTTTTAAGACATAGCTGATCTGTCGCTGCGAAAAGTCTCTATGCACTTTGTGCCACGCCGCCGCCGTGCCGGCCTTTGTCGATGCGCGAGCCGCGAATCCAACTGACGCTTTGAACTCGCGAATAGAACCTCTCATCCGGCGCTACGCGGCCACGTTCTCCCAGAAGGGAAGAAGGGTATCCCTTACAAAATCGCATGCGGCAGAAACCGCGAGCCGTTGCCGGTGATCGGGCTCTCGTCCTCGCGGATCGACAGGCCGCAGGGTTCGTGATCCACCAGCCAGCTTCCCACCACTGGATAGAAGTCTGAGAAGTTCGGCAGCGGCGCGAGCGCCTGCCGCACGAATCCCTCGGCGCCATAGGGGCCTGCCTGCTCGTCGAGCGGCATTCCGCCTGATACCAGCGTGACATTGGCGCCTTCGCGCGACAGCAGCGGCTTGCGCACGTAGGAGCTGCCGAGCTCGGCTGCCCGCGGATCGTCCTCGAAGAAAGCCGGCAGCAGATTGGGATGGTTCGGAAACATCTCCCAGAGCAGCGGCAGGATGCCCTTGTTGGAGAGCACCGCCTTCCACGGCGGTTCGATCCAGCGTGTCGGTGCGTCCTTGAGCTTCGCGCCGAAGCTGTCGTGGAACATCCATTCCCAGGGATAGAGCTTGAAGGCTAGCGCGATGTCGCGGTCGTCGAGATCGACGAAGCCGCCGGCATCATTGCGCCAGCCGATCGCTGCGACATCGAGCAGCGTGGTCGTCAGTCCCGCCTGGCGCGCGGTGTCTTCGAGATAAGCAAGCGTGCCGGCGTCCTCCTCATTGCCCGTGGTGCCGGTGAGATGGACATGGCGGCTAGCGGCAATCTGCTTCCACGCTTCGATCAGTCGTTCGTGGATGGAGTTGAACTGGTCGGCCCGCGACGGGATGATGCGCCGTTCGATCGCCTGTTCGAGCCAGGTCCATTGAAACACCGCGGCTTCGAAAATCGAGGTCGGCGTATCCGCGTTGTATTCGAGCAGCTTTGCCGGCCCCTTGCCGTCGAATTTCAGATCGAGCCGGCCATAGAGGCTGCGGTCGTCTCGTGCCCAGCTCTCGGCGATCAGGCTCCAGAACGCGTCGGGTATCTTCAAGCGTTGCAGATGACGCTCGTCGCCGATGACGCGGCCGGCAAGCTCCAGGCACATCGCGTCGATCTCGCCGGTCGGCGTCTCGATGCCGCGCTCGATCTCGTCGAGCGTGAAGGCGTAGTAGGCGCGCTCGTCCCAATAGCGCTCGCCGTCGATGGTGTGGAAGGCGAAGCCGCATTGTTCGGCGGTCTGCCGCCAGTCGTCGCGCTCGGGGCAGACGATGCGTCGCATGGGTCAGCCGCCGCCAGAGAAGCCATGGCCAAACGAGCCGAAGCCGCCGCGGCTCACGCCGCCGGAGCCTGAGTCGGACGACGTTCCGGACGAGGAATGGCTCGATGAATCGCTGCTGAAGAAACTCGATCGCGACGACCAGCGTGAGCTGCCGCCGCCGCCCGACGAGCTGCTTCTGCTGCTGCAGGCGGTGCTCGCCTGTACCGGCGCGGCTCCGGGGACCGTCGCCCCGGGAACGATCGCCCCGGCAGGAGAGGGCTCGCAATTCTGCCGCGGCATTAGCGTGTAGGCGGTGGTGCCGACCGCGATCGTACCCATCACCAGCAGCGCGACACGGCCGGAGCGCTTCACCGGCTGCTGTGCGGGCGGCGGTCCTGCCGCCGGCCGGCGCTTGCCGAACTCCTTTTTGGAGGGCTTGTCGGCCATGTCAGTAGATCATGCAGGCGGCGTTGAGCAGGCCCGCGGCGAGCGAGGACAGCCCGAGCCAGATCGCGGGCGCCAACTCGCCGGCCGCGATCCGGGCCGGCAGGTTCGGCACCGGCACCCTCACCAGAAAGAGCACGATGATCTGCACGATGAGCGCGATGATCGCCCAGATCAGGCAATCCAGCACATTGGCCGAATGTGCGATGGCGCTGACCAGTGGCGCGACGAAGCCGATCAGGCTGAGGCCGAGTGCGATCGCCGCGGCCGGCTCGTTGTCGCGGATCAGCTGGAATTCGTTGTACGGAGTGATGCGGGTGTAGACGAACAGATACGCCACGATCGCGATCAGCCCGGTGCAGAAATAGACCAGGAAGGCGGGCAGGCCGGCGAGTGATTGCAGGATCATCGTTCCCCCATCGTGCAGCGATCATTCGTCGGCGGGGGAAGGGTAGCGGTTCAACGGCCGGAGGACGATGAGGCCGCGCTCGCATCCCCAAAAAACAAAACCCCGCCATTTGCGGCGGGGTCCAGGCTGGGAGGAACAAGCCCCGAAGGGCTCGCGGGTAAACCCAGGATCAGGCGGGAATGCGCTCTTCGACCTCGTGCGGCTCGCGCAGCACGTAGCCGCGGCCCCACACGGTCTCGATGAAGTTGCGGCCTTCCGAGGCATTCGCGAGCTTCTTGCGGAGCTTGCAGATGAAGACGTCGATGATCTTCAGCTCGGGCTCGTCCATGCCGCCGTAGAGGTGGTTGAGGAACATTTCCTTGGTGAGGGTCGTGCCCTTGCGGAGCGAGAGCAGCTCCAGCATCTGGTATTCCTTGCCGGTCAGATGCACGCGCTGGCCGCCGACTTCCACCGTCTTGGTATCGAGGTTGACGACGAGGTCGCCCGTCTGGATCACCGACTGGGCATGGCCCTTGGAGCGGCGCACGATCGCGTGGATGCGGGCAACCAGCTCATCCTTGTGGAAGGGCTTGGTCATGTAGTCGTCGGCGCCGACGCCGAGACCCTTGACCTTGTCCTCGATGCCGGCAAGGCCGGAGAGGATCAGAATTGGTGTCTTGATCTTGGAGACCCGGAGCTGCTTGAGCACGTCGTAGCCGGACATGTCGGGCAGATTGAGGTCGAGAAGGATAATGTCGTAATCGTATAATTTACCGAGATCGACGCCTTCTTCCCCCAAATCGGTCGTGTAGACGTTGAAGCTCTCAGACTTCAACATCAGCTCGATCGACTGCGCGACGGCGCTGTCATCTTCAATCAGCAAAACGCGCATGCCAGTTCCCCATAGTCGCCGCTCCTGGGCGTCAGGTCGGCCGCATTCGCGGCACACAACAAAACGCCTTTGAACAACTGATTCGGATCCTGACAACAGATGGTTAACAAATTCTGATTCTGGAACGCAAGCCCTGTAGATGCAATTTTCGTCGAATCGCCCTAAGGTCTTGTGTGCGAAGCAGCTTTCGTTATCCGGTTGCGTTCAAGTTCCACTTTAAGAGACGGGCCTAACCGACTCCCGCGACTCAGCCTTCTTCTGAAGGGGAGCCACGCTCAGTCACAAAGACAGTGACGCAATGATTAACGATGCGGGTAAACACGAAGTTAAGCGCCGTTCAGAAATATGGCGAAACTTAAGGTATTCGCCACGAAGCCCGGGATTATGAAGGCGATCACCTCATGAAGGCCCTCTTATGAAGGCTCTTGCCGAACAGATCGGCGACATTGACGGCATCAATATTTACGGCCGTGTGGTCGGCGTGCGCGGCCTGATGGTCGAGGTGGCCGGCCCGATCCATGCGATGTCGGTCGGCGCGCGGCTCGTGATCGAGACCGGCGGCAACCGTTCCATCCCCTGCGAGGTGATCGGCTTCTCCGGCAACAATGCCGTCGTGATGCCGTTCGCCGGCCTCGACGGCGTGCGGCGCGGCTGCAAGGCCGTCATCGCCAATGCCGCAAATCAGGTGCGGCCTTGCGCGGCCTGGCTCGGTCGCGTCGTCAATGCACTGGGGGAGCCGATCGACGGCAAGGGGCCCCTGCCGCAGGGCCCGGCGCCGATGCCATACCGCAATTCGCCGCCGCCGGCGCACTCGCGCAAGCGCGTCGGCGCGCCGCTCGATCTCGGCGTGCGCGCGATGAACACGTTCCTGACCTGCTGCCGCGGCCAGCGCATGGGCATCTTCGCAGGCTCCGGCGTCGGCAAGTCGGTGCTGCTCTCGATGCTTGCGCGCAACGTCGATGCCGCGGTCAGCGTCATCGGGCTGATCGGCGAACGCGGCCGCGAGGTGCAGGAGTTCTTGCAGGACGACCTCGGCGAGGAGGGCCTGGCGCGTTCCGTCGTCGTGGTCGCGACCTCCGACGAGCCGGCGCTGATGCGCCGCCAGGCCGCGTATCTGACGCTCGCGGTCGCCGAATATTTTCGCGACGAGGAGCAGGACGTCCTTTGCCTGATGGATTCGGTGACGCGCTTTGCCATGGCCCAGCGCGAGATCGGCCTGTCCGCGGGCGAGCCGCCGACCGCCAAGGGCTACACGCCGACCGTGTTCACCGAGCTGCCGAAGCTTCTGGAGCGCGCCGGTCCGGGCCTGGGCGAGGGCGCCATCACCGCGATCTTCACGGTGCTGGTTGATGGCGACGACCATAACGAGCCGATTGCGGATGCCGTCCGCGGCATCCTCGACGGCCATATCGTGATGCAGCGCTCGATCGCCGAGCGCGGCCGCTACCCCGCCATCAACATCCTCAAATCGGTCTCCCGCACCATGCCGAAATCGGCCGACCCGCAGTTCTGGCCGACCATCCAGAAGGCGCGGGCGGTGATGGCGACCTATGCCGACATGGAGGAATTGATCCGCCTGGGCGCCTACCGCGCCGGCTCCAGCCCCGAGGTCGACGAGGCGATCCGCCTGCACGAGCCGCTGGAGGCCTTCCTGCGCCAGCGCAAGGACGAAAATGCATCGCTGGCGGACGGCTACCGCCAGTTGGCGCAAATCCTCGGCAATTTGGAAACGGAACGCTAACTTTGTCCCGTCATCATCCCATCCCACAGAGTAGCAGAGCCGGTCTTGGCCCCCGTCGGGCCTGTGGGGAGACCGGTGTTGTCCCACGCGCAGCCAAGGGACTTCTGGGGAGTACGAGTCGATGAAGTCACGTGATACCCTCATCCGCCTGAAGAAGTTTCAGGTCGACGAGAAGCGCCGCCGGGTCACCCAGATCGAGACCATGATCGCCGACTTCCAGCGGATGTCGACCGATCTTGAACGCGAGATCTCGACCGAGCAGGAGCGCGCCGGGATCAATGATCCCTCGCACTTCGCCTATCCGACCTATGCCAAGGCTGCCATCCAGCGTCGCGAGAACCTGACCCGCTCGGCCGACGAACTGAAGGGCCAGCTCGACGAAGCCAAGGCAGCGCTGGCCGAAGCCTTCGAGGAGCTGAAGAAGGTCGAGCTTCTCGACGAGCGCGATCAGGCCCGCGAACGCGCCGAGGAAAACGCCCGCGAGCAGGCCGACCTCGACAGCATCGGCCTGATGCGTGCCCGCATGGGCGCCGTCGCCTGAGAGCTAGCCGCTAGACCTGCGAGAATTTGCAGAACCCGGACCCCAAAGGTCCGGGTTTTCGCATGTGCTGTCCACAGAGTGGCGCCGCGCCCCCTTGGTGGTCGGCTTTGTCGCGCGCTATGGTGGCGGGGTGCCAGGGCCCGCGCGGAACGCGAGGGCCGCGCATTGGGGGGCTGAATGCTGACGCCAGCAGAGCTGGTCGGGCTGATTGGGGCGGTAGCGCAGGGCGATCAGGCCGCGTTCGAGCGCCTCTACGTCGCCACGCGCGCGAAACTCTATGGCATCGTGCTCCGTATCTTGCGCCGACAGGATCTAGCAGAGGAGGTCATTCAGGAGGCCTACGTCAAGATCTGGAACAGCGCCGGCCAGTTCAATCCCGCTCTCGCGTCGCCGATCACCTGGATGGCGTCGATCGCGCGCAACCGCGCCATCGACATCGTGCGCAAGAAGACGGAAGTCTCCATCGAGGAAGAGCCGCAGGCGATGGAAGTCGCAAGCGATAGCCCCGATCCGCTGGCGCGGCGGGAGATGACCGAGGAATTGAAGCGGCTCCTGGAATGTATCGGCCGGCTCGAACCGGACCGTCAGAGACTCGTGCTTCTCGCCTATTACAACGGCTGGAGCCGCGAGCAATTGGCGGAGAAATTCGCAGCGCCCGTCAACACGGTGAAGACGTGGCTTCGGCGCAGCATGATGGATATTCGCGAATGTCTCGGGCTATGAGGGCTCTGAAGGCTCGGACTATGAAGGCTTGGGCCATGAGAGCTCGTACTGTGAGGATGGATCTGGACCGCAAGTGATGGCCTATACGGAGGACCATATCGCGCTCGCCGCGGAATATGCGCTCGGCACGCTCGACGCCGGCGAGCGCGCGCAGGTCGAGACCATGATGGCGGTGGACAAGGCGTTCGCCGATGTCGTGCAGGCGTGGGCATTCCGGCTCGGCGTCCTCAACCAGATGGTCGGCTCGATCCAGCCGCGTCCGATCGTATGGGAGAACATCAAGTCCGAGCTCGCGCGGACGGCCTTTGCGCAGGAGCCGCCAGCGCTGCCGGATGTCGCGCCGCCACCTGTGCCGGAGTTTTCCTCGCCCGATACCGTGTCTCCGCAGGTGCCGTCGGAGACTATGCAGCAACCGGGGCCGCAGCCGCCCGAAGCGGAGCAGCCCGATCCGGCGCGACTTGCGTCCGATGCGCTTCCCGATGTCGCGCCGATATTCATGCCGCAGGTCCACGCGCCGGACCCGGAGGTCGTGCGCGCGCCACCGCCGCCGGTTGCCGACAACAGCAACGTGATCCAGCTCGAGGGCCGCGTGAAGCGCTGGCGCACCATCGCATCCGCCGTCGGCGCGCTCGCGGCCGCGCTGCTCGTGACGCTGTCGCTTCAGATCTTCCAGCCCGAGGCGCTGCCGGGCGGCTTGCGACCGGCGCCACGCATCCAGACGGTCGAGGTGAAGACACCGGCGCCGCTCCCGGCGGCGGCGTCGCAATATGTGGCGCTGTTGCAGGGCCAGGGCGGCGGTCCCGCCTTCATCCTCACCATCGACGGTGCGACCAAGAACTTTACCGTGCGCAAGGTCGGCGCGACACCGGAGCCCGGCAAGAGCTTCGAGCTCTGGCTAATCTCCGACAAGCTGCCGCGTCCGCGCTCGCTGGGTGTGATCGGCGCCGGCGATTTCACCGCGCGACCGGTGCTCGGTTCGTACGATGCCGACGTCGTCAACGGCGCGACATACGCGGTCACCGTCGAGCAGACCGGCGGTTCGCCCAGCGGCCAGCCGACCTCGGCGCCTGTATTTTCCGGCAAGCTGATCGAGACCGTGCCGCCGTCACAGCCGCAGGCACCCGCGAAGAAGTAGGTTTCTACTGTCGTCCTGGCGAAAGCCAGGACCCATTACCCCAAGAGCTTGTCGCAAGAATGAGTGGTGGCAACACGGGTGAGCAACCACTCAATCCCGGGGTAATGGGTCCTGGATCGGCGCTCGCTCTGCTCGCTTGTCCAGGACGACACCGAGGGAGGCATTGCACGCTTCAACATCGTCGTGGCAATGCCTGATCGTTTCCTGTCGCCACGGTCCGTCCCGCCGTCGTATCCCGACAAATCCCGCCGAATCCGCCTCCGATTTGAACCTCTCCGCGTTTCGCGGCGTCAAATGCCCGGAATTTGCAGTCGGCGCCCCCCAATCATGGTGCCGGAGAGGGGCGAGAAATCAGATGGATGCAGCGAAAACGTCCGGCATCTTCATTCACCAATATGCGGGGCTGCCACACGGCCCGGCCTTCGAACATTGGCGCGAGCGGACTTTTGGGGCCTGCGGCCTGGATATCGGGCCGAGCCGGGGCGATAGCATCGATTGCCGGCTTCAGGTCAGCTTGGTCGACAATATCGCGCTCGCCATTCCCGAAGGCGCCTCCGCGCAATATTCGCGCACCCAGAGCCACCTTGCCGACGGCAGCGACGATCTCGTCCTGATCGCGGCGCATGCGGGCCTCGTCCGCGTTGGGCAGAACGGCCATGCCGTGGAGCTTGCGCCGGCGCAGATGGTGCTCGTCGACATGGGCATCACCGGCACGGTCGGCCACACCGAGGAAGATCGCTTCACCACCATCCGCATGCCGCGCCGCGCGCTGCTCGACATCAATCCGCGCGCCGAGGACAAGCTGTCGCAAGTGCTCTCGGATGGCGCGGTCGCCGAGACGATTTTCCGCTACCACTCCCTAGCGGCCCATCACGCGCCGCATCTCGACGCCGTCGGCCAGCGCCTGACCGCGCAGCACATGGTCGATCTCGTCGGCCTCCTGCTCGGCACCGACGCCGAACATGCAAGTCTCGCGCGGGGACGAGGTCATGCGGCCGCCCGTCTCGACCTCATGCGCGCCGACGTGATGGCCGCGCTTGGCCGCAACGATCTCTGCCTGTCCGAGATTGCCACGCGCTCGGGCCTGAGCCCGCGCCAGGCACAGCGCCTGTTCGAGCAGGCTGGAACGACCTTCACCGAATTCGTGCTGGAGCAGCGTCTGCTGCAGGCGCGCAAGCTGCTCAGCGATCCCCGCGCCAGGACCCGCAAGATCAGCGACATCGCGCATTCGTCGGGCTTCTCCGATCTGTCCTATTTCAACCGCGCCTTCCGCAAGCGCTTTAGCGCGACGCCGTCGGAACTGCGCGAGGCCTGAGCCGCGCCGACAATTTGTGCGGCGCGGCGGTGCCGCCGCCGTTGGTGCGCCCGGCCGGATGAGCTATATCTGTCTGCGCGGTCAGACGGCTTGATCGTTCGTCGCTTCGTCGTCGCTCTCTTGGGAAATGCAGTCAACGGACATGGTGCGTATCGTCGTGCTCGGCGCCGGATTTGCGGGTCTGTGGGCGGCCATCGGTGCCGCACGCAAGCGCGAGGAGATCGGCGCGGTCGGCGGTGACATCGAGATTCGTGTCGTCGATCGCAATCCCTATCACAACGTCCGCGTCCGCAATTACGAGGCCGATCTCAGCGAGGTCGCGCTTCCGCTGCCGCAACTGCTCGATCCGATCGGCGTGAGCCACGGCATCGGCGAGGTCGAAGCCATCGATCCGGAACGGCGCGAGATTTCGCTGGTCACGGGTGGCGGCGACGAGACGCTGGCTTATGACCGGCTGGTGCTGGCGCTCGGCAGCGAAGTGATGCGTCCCGACATTCCCGGCCTTGCCGAGCATGCTTTCGATGTCGACACTTATGCAGCGGCGCTCCACCTCGAGGATCATCTCGCCTCGCTCGGACGCAGCGTGCCCGCGCCGGGGCGCTCGACGATCGTGGTGGTCGGCGCGGGCTTCACCGGCATCGAGGTCGCGGCCGAGATGCCCGACAGGCTGGCGCGTGCCGGCATTACCGGCAGCCACCGTATCATCCTGGTCGATCCCAATCCTGCCGTGGGCGCAACGATCGGCGCGCATGCGCGTCCCGTCATCGATGCGGCGTTAGCCTCGCTCGGCGTCGAGACACGGCTTGGCGTCCGTGTCGTCTCCGTCGAGGACGCCGGCCTGCATCTGAGCTCGGGCGAGTTCATTCCGACGCGGACAGTGATCTGGTGTGCCGGGATGCGCGCGAGCCCCTTGGCGGCGAGCTTCCCGGACGCACGCGATCGCCTTGGGCGGCTTCTCGTCGATCCCATGATGCGGGTTGCGGATGTCGGCGGCGTGTTCGCGGCCGGGGATGTCGCCTCGAGCGTGGTCGACGGCTTGCATCCGACCGTGATGTCCTGCCAGTTCGCGCGTCCCATGGGCCGCTTCGCCGGCCACAACGTGGTCGCCGATCTCGCGGGCCTGCCGATGCTGCCGCTCCGGATCGACTGGTATGTGACCGTGCTCGATCTCGGCGGCTGGGGCGCGCTCTATACGGAAGGGTGGGACCGCGAAGTCCGTACTGTCGGCGCAGCCGCGAAGGCGACCAAGCAGACCATCAATCGCAGGCGCATCTATCCGCCGCTCTCGGGGCGCAAGGATGAGCTGTTCGCCGCGGCCGCGCCGACCGTGCAGGCGCCGCCGCCGACGTATGGGGCGCGGTAGTCCCAATTCGGTGTCATCGTCCGCGAAGGCGGACGATCCAGTATTCCAGAGACAGCGCGGGAATACGGAGAGGCTGCGGCGTACTGGATTCCCCGCCTACGCGGGGAATGACAGCGCCAGTAGCACACAGTTGCCCGCGCTACATACACCAGCAAACAATACCCCAGACATGAGAAAGCGCCCGTGGGGGGCGGGCGCTTTCTGTAGTCGACTTGGGGTTGGGGTCGTCTACATATCCACGTGGCGACTTTGGGGGGCTGATAAAGAGCCGCGTGAATTCCTGAAACTCAAATCTCCTTAGCGAACGAGCGAAACGTTCGAGCTGGTGATGGCGATCGGCTTGCCGGCCTTCATGACGCGAGCGGTCTGGGTCAGGCCTTCATCTGAATCTGAACTCGTGCGCGCGGTGATCCCGAGACCCGCCACCGCGATGCCGGCAACGAGCGCGACAACCACGATCTTGAGGTGGGTCGAGCGATCTGCGCTGTAAATCGAGTGGTTCATGGAAGGCTCCTGCCGCCATCTACCCGAAGTAGTCGCCTGCGTGTTTGGGCAGGTTCATGCTTCCGGTGCCCAACAACCTAGTATTGGGGGGATTCGTTCCCAAGAGGCGATCACAAGAGCGTGACACGACGTGAGAAGCCGCGATCAAAAACGGCCCTTGATCGTGCAATTTCGCAATTATTTCAAAGCTGTAATGTGTCTGCCATGCGCCTTGCCGGCCGTCGATCGGCAAGGCGCCAAAAGCTTAAAAACCATTTGCCTGTGGCCAAAAAACATACGGCTTCTTAAGGCAAATCAGATGCTTCCGACCGTTTTCAGTCTCGCCCTGGGGTGGATTTCAGCCTGCGACAGCACGGTCGTCTGGGCCCGGAACCGCTCGACCAGGGAACGCACGAAGGGACGAATTGCCGCAGAGGTGACGAGCACCGGGGCCTCGCCCTCGCGCGCGGCGCGCTCGAAAGCCTCGCGCACCCCGGTCATGAACTCCGACAGCTTCGAGGGCTGCATCGCAAGGCTGCGCTCCTCGCCCTGGCCGATAATGGATTCGGCGAAGGCTTGTTCCCAACGGGCCGACAGCGCGATCAGCGGCAGGTAGCCGCTGTAGGAGGTGTTCTGCGCACAGATCTGCCGCGCCAGGCGGGCGCGGACGTGCTCGACCATCGTGGCCGGATTGCGCGAGAAGGCGAGCGAGTCGGCGATGCCTTCGAGGATGGTCGAGAGGTCGCGGATCGAGATGCGCTCGGCGAGCAGCAGCTGCAGCACGCGCTGAATGCCGGAGACTGTGACCTGTCCCGGCACGATGTCCTTGACCAGCTCGCCCTGCTCCTTCGGCAGCTCCTTGAGCAGCTTCTGCACCTCGCCATAGGAGAGCAGGTCCGACATGTTGGCCTTGAGCAGCTCGGTGAGGTGGGTCGAGAGCACGGTCGCGGCGTCGACGACGGTATAGCCCTTGAGCGAGGCCTCCTCCTTGAGGCTGGCATCGACCCAGGTCGCGGGCAGGCCGAAGGTCGGCTCGGTGGTGTGGATGCCGGGCACCTGCACCTGGCTGCCGCCGGGATCCATCACCATGAACTGGTTCGGCCAGATCTTGCCGGTGCCGGCGTCGACCTCCTTGATCTTGATGATGTAGGTGTTGGCCTCGAGCTGGACGTTGTCGAGGATGCGCACGGCGGGCATCACAAAACCCATCTCGATCGCGAGCGAGCGGCGCAGCGCCTTGATCTGCTCGGTGAGGCGGTCGGTGCCGTCGGGGCCGTTGACCAGCGGCAGCAGGGCATAGCCGAGCTCGATCTTGAGGTCGTCGATCTTCAGCGCCGCGGAGATCGGCTCCTCCGCCGCAGCGGAGCCCGGTGCGCCCGGCATTCCCGGCGCAGGTGCGGTCTTCGCAACTTCCTCAGCCCTGGCAGTCGCCCGGTTGCGGTTGCGGGCGTTCCAGGCGAGCGCGCCGGCGCCGGAGCCGAGCGCCAGGAAGGGAAGGGTCGGGATGCCCGGCAGGGCCGCCAGCACCAGCATGACCGCCGCGGACATCGCGAGCGCCTGCGGATATCCGGAGAACTGCTTCATGAGCGCCTTGTCGGCGGCGCCGGACACGCCGGCCTTGGAGACGAGCAGGCCGGCGGCGGTCGAAACGATCAGCGCCGGCACCTGGGTGACGAGGCCGTCACCGACGGTCAGCAGCGTGTAGCTGCGGCCGGCATCGGCAAAGGACATGCCCTGCTGCGCCACGCCGATGATCATGCCGCCGACGACGTTGATGAAGACGATCAGGAGGCCGGCGATGGCGTCGCCGCGGACGAATTTGGAGGCACCGTCCATGGCACCGAAGAAGCCGCTCTCGTCCTCCAGATCCTTGCGCCGCTGCTTGGCGACCGCCTCGTCGATCAGTCCGGCGGAAAGGTCGGCGTCGATCGCCATCTGCTTGCCGGGCATGGCGTCGAGGTGGAAGCGCGCGGCGACTTCGGCGATACGGCCCGAACCCTTGGTGATGACGACGAAGTTGACGATGATCAGGATGGCGAAGACGATGATGCCGATGACGAAATTGCCGCCCATCACGAAGCTGCCGAAGGCTTCGATGACGTGACCGGCGGCGTCCGTGCCCTCGTGCCCGTGCGACAGGATCAGGCGGGTCGAGGCCATGTTAAGCGACAGCCGCAGCATGGTCGAAATCAGCAGGACGGTCGGGAAAGCGGAGAATTCCAGCGGCGCCTGGATGAACAGCGACGTCATCAGGATCAGGATCGAGAGCGTGATCGAAATCGCCAGAAACAGGTCCAGCACGATCGCGGGCAGCGGAAGGATCAGCACCACCAGGATGGTGAGCACGCCGAGCGCCAGCGCGATATCGCCGCGTTTGAGGATATTGCCGATCTCGGCAAGGGTGGGGAAACCGGCATTTGTGCCGCCTACGCCCTGTCCCGCGGTGACGTCGACCATGGTAGCTGCCCCTCCGCGCGACTGCCGTCCGCGCGCCCCAAACGTCTGCGCGGCGGCCGAAGGGCCGCCGTTTCGAAAGTGAGGCACCGCACTGGCGTCCACGGGAGCTCCCGTTCTACGCGGCTGACGACACTCGACTCCACTGGGCAATTCTTGCCGGGTGTATGGTTAGCAAAGGGTTAACGGGGGCGGGGCAGGAGGGTTAGACCGGGGTATTTCGGCCATCTGGCAGGCGAGCAGCCGTCATGCCCGGGCTTGTCCCGGGCATCCACGTTCTTCATGCCGCGCCGAAGGTGTGGATGGCCGGGACGAGCTCGGCCATGACGTTGTGGAAGCGTCGGGCCGAAAAATTGGCGGACGGAGGTAGTAGCCCTACTTCGCCTTCTCCATCCGGGTCACCGTATAGCCCGAGGCCGCCTCCTCGGCTTCGAAAGTCACCTTGTCGCCGACCTTCACCTGCTTGAGCACGGCCGGGTCCTTGACGCGGTAGACCATGGTCATGGGTTCATCCATGCCGAGATTCTTCGCGGGCCCGTGCTTGAGGGTGATCTTGCCGGCGCCCTCGTCGATCTTCTTGACCTCGCCGCTGATCGCGGCGCCCTGGGCCGCCAGGGCACCTGTGGCAAGGCCGATGGCCAGAGACAGCGCTGCGGCGATACGGATGATGCGGTTCATGGGAGCCTCCTTGCGTTACTTTACGGTGACGTGGCCGACCATGCCGTAATCGCGGTGGTCGGGAATCAGGCAGGAAAATTCGAACGTGCCGGCCTTGCTGAACTTCCAGAGGATCTCGGCGGTCTTGCTCGGTGCGAGCCTGACACCGTTGGGATCGTCGTGCTCCATGTGCGGATGCTTTTTCATCTCCACCGCATGCGCGAGATTCTCCTTTGTGGTGGCGAGCAGGAATTCATGGTCCTCCTTGCCGACGTTGCGCAGCACGAAGCGGATCTGCTCGCCGCGTTTGACCTCGATCCTGGCGGGTGTGTAGTCCATCTCGTTCAGCAGGATCTCGATCGTGCGCGCGGATTTTTTCGGATCGCCGGGCTCGCCGGCCGAAAAGGTGCCGTGCCCGTGCTGGTCGTGGGCAAGGGCCGGCGCGGTGGAAAGCGCGGCCAGCGCAAGACCGAGCTTGATCGTCGTCTTCATTGATATCTCCAGTTGGTGGTGGTTCATCGAAACGCTCACATCTTCATGTTCTTCATCGGCGGTCCGCCTGGTTGTTGCCGCACGGGCTCCGGGGCCGGCGGCGTGATCTCGTAGGCGACTGTGCCTTGCGGGAATTGGTAGGGGCCGGGATCGCGATAGTCGTCGCGCGCGAGGCCTTCGCGGATCTTCATCACCGTGAACATGCCGCCCATCTCGATCGGGCCGAACTGACCGGTGCCGGTCATCATCGGCAGCGTGTTATCGGGCGCGGGCATCTCCATGTTGCCCATCGCCATGCCGGTCGAGCCCATCGCCATGCCGTCGGGCGCGAGCTTGCCGACGGCTCTGGCGAGATCCTTGCGCGACACCCCGATCATGTTGCGCATGTCGTGTCCCATCGCATTCATGGTGTGATGCGACTTGTGGCAGTGGAACGCCCAGTCGCCGGGATTATCGGCGAGCACGTCGAACACCCTGACGGCGCCGACCGGCACGTCCGTGGTCGTTTCCGGATATTGCGCGCTCTCCGGAATCCAGCCGCCGTCGGTGCAGGTCACGGCAAAGCTGTGGCCGTGCAAATGGATCGGATGATTGGTCATGCTGAGATTGCCGATGCGCACGCGCACCTTGTCGCCGAGCCTGACCGGCAGCGGATCGATGCCGGGAAACACCCGCGCATTCCAGGTCCACATGTTGAAGTCGGTCATCTCGTTGACCTGCGGCAGATACGTGCCGGGATCGACGCGATAGGTACTCATGACGAAGACGAAGTCGCGGTCGACCGGACGGAAGTTCGGATCGCGTGGATGCACGACGACCATGCCCATCATGCCCATTGCCATCTGCACCATCTCGTCGGAATGCGGGTGGTACATGAAGGTCCCGCTCTTCTTCATTTCGAACTCGTAGACGAAGGTTTTTCCCGGCTGGATGTGCGGCTGCGTCAGTCCGCCGACGCCGTCCATGCCGCTCGGAATGATCATGCCGTGCCAGTGCACGGTGGTGTATTCGGGCAGTCTGTTGGTGACGAAGATGCGGACCTTGTCGCCCTCGACGGCCTCGATCGTCGGACCCGGCGACTGGCCGTTATAGCCCCACAAATTCACCTTCATGCCCTCGGCGAATTCGCGCACCACGGGCTCGGCGACGAGATGGAATTCCTTCCAGTCGCCGTTCATGCGGAACGGCAGCGACCAGCCGTTCAGCGTGACGACGGGGCGATAGTCCGGCCCACTGACGGGGTGCAGCGGCGGCTGCATCACCACCTTGTCCATGTGCGGGGCTTCCGGAATGGAAGCAGCCTGCGCGCGGCCGCTGACGACGGATGCGCCGGCGAGCGCGGCGCTGCCCAGAAATCCTCGGCGGGAAAACATGTTGTCCTCCATGTCAGTGACCGCCATCGGCAGGCGCTGCCGCGGCGAGAGTGGTTGAACTGTCGCCGTCAGCAGGCGCGCCGCCGCCATTGACGGCGGTCTGCAAGTCGGACTGGGCAAGGAAAAATCTTTGCCTGGCATCGATTGCACCGCGCAGCGAGGCGAGCCGCTGCCGCGCCTCGGTGAGCAGCGCGAAAATATCGACCTGCATGCTGGAGAAGCGGAGCTGCATCTCCTCTGTGATGATTTTTCGCAAGGGGATGATCTCGCGCTGATAGTGGCTGGCGATGTCGTAGCCGGAGCGATAGATCCGGTAAGCATCGCGCGCCTCGGAGCGTACATTGACGGCGCGCTCGGTCAGCCGATTGAAGGCGAAATTGTAGGTCTCCGCCGCCTGCCGCACCCGCACCTCGCCGCCGTCGAAGATCGGGATCTGGAACTGGACGTCGAAGCCGCGCTCGCGGAACGGCGCGCCTTCCGGGTCCCGGGTGCGGCGGGAGATGCCGGCGAGATCGAGCAGGGTCACGAAGCGCGTCGCCTCCGTGAGGTTCAGCGACTTCGCCAGCGCCGTCAGCTCGAGCCGCGCGATCTGAAGGTCGATGCGATGGGCGACTGCGTCGGCTTCAATCGACGGCAAAGCCTGCGGCCGGCGCGGCAGCGGCGGCAATTGACTGGGCAGACGGAAGTCGAGGCCGCCGTCCCACAGTCCCATCAGGCGCGCCAGCTTTTCGCGCGCGCTCGTCGCCGTCTGTCGCGCGGTGGCGAGGTCGGCGGTGGTTTCGGCGTAAAACACCTGTTCACGGGCCTGATCGAGCTTGTTGATCGAGCCGGTTTCGCCGAGCTTGACTGCGAGCCGCGCGGTCGATTCTGCCGTCGCCTTCGCATCCGTCAGCAACACCACCATCTCGTTGCCGCCAACGACGCGCCAATATGCGCGGCGGACATCGGCGGCAAGCCGCAACGTCGCCAGACCCGCGCGCAATTGCGCCTGGCGAAAACGGTCGCGGGCGATCTCCGAGCGGAACGGCAGGGTGGCGAGCGCGAGGATGTCGCCGACAATTTGACGCTCGATTTCGCTGGCGCCGTTGCCCGAGATCCGCGAGACCGAGAACACGGGATTGGGCGGCAGGCTCTGCTCGACGAGATCAGTCTCGGCCAGCGCCAGCTCGTTATAGGCGGCCTGGAGCCCCTTGTTGTTGAGCAGTGCGATCTGCACGGCGGTCTCGACGCTGAGTGTTTGCGAGAGCAGTTGGCGAACGCGCGCGTCGGCCGCGCCGGCTCCCTCGGCCGTTCGCACGAAAGCGACATCCTTGTTGATGGTCTGGCTCGTCAGCTCGGAGACGGCATTCATGCCGCTGTCGGGCGAGAATGCGGCACAGCCCGACAAGCCGAGCGAGGCAAGAACGAGCAGGCTTGGCGCGAGACGGTGTGTCATGGCGCGCTCCTACCGGTCTTGCTTGGGTTGCGGTGCGACGCTCTCGTTGCGCTCGCGCCATGGTGCCGGCGTCGCAGGCCGCAGGCTGGTGTAGGGCGCAATCGTCGAACGATAGCCGGCGCGCGCGACCTTGGCCGCCGGATCGGCAGGATCAGCGCCGGCGATTTGTGTCGTTGCCGGCATGCAGCCGGACAACGCCAATGCGGTCGCGGCCAGCAGCGGCCAATTGAATCGAAAGTGTCGCCCCCGCGCTGCGGATGCAGCGGCGGACTTCGCCTCGGAAAGCGTAAGCATGATTCATCCCTGATCTGTCTGGAGACCGCAGGCTCACGCACGCAGATGCGCGCTCGGCCTGACGTCGTCGCGCGTCAGATCAGGCGATGGGAGGGCGGTAGTGCAGGGGCGGTGCCGCGCTGTGCAGGCTGGCCACGATCTCGGGCGAGCAGGCGGAAACCGGCTGAAGCGGCTTTGCGACGCTGGGCAGGTCGGCCGGCAGCGCGCTCACGCACATCATCGCACAGCACGGTCCCGGCGTACCCTTGCCGTCGTGATGATCGGGCACGGGCGCGTCCTGCGCGGTGGCCTGGTGATGCGCATGTGCCCCTGCGTGGTCATGCGAGGCGCCGTCATGCGTGTGGCCGGCCTGGATCTGGTGATGCACCGGCCCGAGGTCGGCGAGGAGCGCGTCGTCGAGGCACGGTGCTGGACCGCTACCCCAAGCGAGGCTTGCTGCCGGCGCGAGCACGCAGAACAGATAGGCAAGGGCAATGAAGCGCCCCACCCTGATCCGCATCGATCGTGTCAATCGCAGCAACATTCGCCGACTTGCTCTTCGCGCGGCCATGTTGCACGCGCTGATTTGCAAAATAGTGACAAAACGCGCGTTCGCCAAGCTCCTTCTTACCGCAGTGCACCGTGCATGCCCAATATCGCGCCACAATGCTTGACCCTGTGGCGATCCGCGGGCCATGGTCCCGCCCGTGCACGCGCCAAATCAATCAGGACAAACACCCGAAGCATTCACCCCTGATTCGCGTCAGGCCTGGATGCGCCTTGTTATTGCACTTGTGATCGGTTCGATCGGCGGCGTCGGCATGTGGGCGATCGTGGTCATGATTCCCGCGGTGCAGGCCGAATTCTCCGCCACGCGCGGCGCGGTGTCGCTGGCTTTCACCCTGATGATGTTCGGCTTCGGGCTGGGCGGCGTCATCGCCGGCCGGATCACCGATCGGTTCGGAATCGTGGCGGCGATGGCAATCAGCATCGCCTTTCTCGGCGTCGCCAATGTGCTGGCGGGTCTGTCGACCCAGCTCTGGCAGTTCGTGGCGGCGTATTTCCTGATCGGGCTCGGCACGTCGGCGACCTTCGCGCCGCTGATGGCGGAGGCCTCGCACTGGTTCGAGCGTTATCGCGGCCTGGCCGTGACCATCGTCGCGAGCGGCAATTATGTCGCCGGCACGATGTGGCCCCCGCTTGTGAGCACGGGCATGCAGACGATCGGCTGGCGTTACACGCACATCGGCATCGGCCTCGTCTGCGTGAGCCTGATGACCATCCTGGTGCTGGTCCTGCGCGCGCAGATGGGCGACGACAAGGTTCACGATCATGCCAATGCAGCGCCGCCGCGGGTCGACCTCAAGCTCTCGACCAACACGCTGACGGTGCTGCTCTCGATCGCGAGCATCTCCTGCTGCGTCGCCATGGCAATGCCGCAGGTGCATATCGTCGCCTATTGCGGCGATCTCGGATATGGCGTGGCTCGCGGCGCCGAGATGTTGTCGCTGATGATGGCCTGCGGCATCGTCAGCCGGATCGGCTCGGGCTATCTCGCCGACAAGATCGGCGGCATCCCCACGCTGCTGATCGGTGCGGTCGCCCAGGGATTTGCACTCGTATTCTATCTGTTCTTCGACAGCCTGACCTCGCTTTATCTGATCTCCGCGATGTTCGGCCTGTTCCAGGGCGGCATCGTGCCGAGCTATGCCATCATCGTGCGCGAGGCGATGCCGGCGAGCGAGGCCGCAACCCGCGTCGGCATCGTGATCTTCGCGTCCGTGTTCGGCATGTCGTTCGGCGGCTGGGTCTCGGGCGTCATCTTCGACGCGACAGGTTCCTACGCGGCGGCGTTCGCCAACGGCGTGGCCTGGAACGCCCTCAATATCGGCATCGTCTTGACGCTGCTGATCCGCTCGCGGATGAATGCCGTCAGGACCGGTCCGGGTTTTGCGACCTAGACTGCCTGTCCCGCCTTCAGCAGCGAACAACCCGTGATCTTGTAGCTGCCGTCCGGTTGCTGCTCGAGCGTGTAGAGCGCTTCCCAGGCCTCGCCATTGGCATCGATGATATGGACGTGCTGGGCAATCCGGCTGCCGTCGCTTTTGCTGTCGCCAAATTCAAAGCTCTTGTGCCGGTAGACCGGCGGGTAGCCGTTCTGCACCATGGACATGAAGATGTCGGGCGCGGGAAATATCTCCCGGATCGCCGGCGCGGCGTAGGAATAGGCCGCGCTCGCATCGTCGCGGCCGAACGCCTGCTCCTGGGCGCGGATGACGCCCTGTGCCGTCGCAACATCGTTGGCGCGTGCTGAGACGGGACCGAAGGCGACACTGAGAAAGATCAGCAAGGCGGCGATGCGCATGACAGGCTCCGCGTTGAAATCCCGGCGGCGCCGATCCTAGCACATCTTGCGGGCTATCGCTTCCGCTTTGCAGCCGCCTTCGCGGCCGCGTGGACCCTGGCTTTCACGACAGGCTGCACCCGCAGCCCGTCAACGAACACGTCGAGCATCCGCAGCACCGAGGATTGCCAGCCGGGCTGGTCGTGCATGTAGCACATGCCGAAGAACGCGCGCAGCAAGTCCTCGGGGCTGACGTCCGCGCGCATGGCGCCGGCCGCGGCTGCGCGATCGAGCAGCGAGCCGATCGCCTTGGTCAGGCGTTCAAAGGAAAAGGCATGCAACTCCGACCCGCTCTGCACCGCGAGTGCCAAGGCTGCCACCATGCCCTTCTTGGTGGCAACGAATTCGACCCCTGAGCGCAGCCAGCGCCGCAGCGCATCGACGGGGTCCTTCGCGTTCTTCAACTGCTCGGCGAGCTCGCTGAGCTGCTCGACCTCGCGCCGGTACACCGCCTCGAACAGATCCTCGCGGGTCGGGAAATGCCGATAGAGCGTGCCGATGCCGACGCCGGCGCGTTTTGCCACGGCCTCGAGGCTCGCCTCCGGACCACCCGCGTTGAACACGGCCTTGGCGGCCTCGAGCACGCGCTCGCGATTGCGCACGGCATCAGCGCGGGGCTTCCGGGTCTGGTCGGTGTGCTCGTCCATCCACGCAATGTAGATCACGAATTGGTTAGATTGAACCCTTACGGGGCTGCATCGCGTTGATGCGCACGGGCTTTTGACGAATTCCAAATATTTCCCGCCGGCTCTTGTTAAGCGGAGGCTGCCTCCGTATCTTTGCTGAAGACGTTGGCCCGGATGATGTTCGGGCGGCGCATGTTGACGGCGGCCACGGCGGTGGCGCGCTGCGCGACGACTCATGTCCATATCTGATCGGAGCCTTGTATGAACCACTCCATCAGCCTCACCGTGAACGGTGCGCGGCGCGACTTCGTCCTCGACGATCCGCGTGTCACGCTGCTCGATCTCTTGCGTGAGCGCCTCCATCTGACCGGAACCAAGAAGGGATGCGATCGCGGCCAATGCGGCGCCTGCACAATTCTCGTCGACGGCAAGCGCATCAACTCCTGCCTCGCGCTGGCCATCAGTCATGACGGCGCCGACATTCTCACCATCGAGGGCGTGGCGCGCGGCGACCAGCTTCATCCCGTGCAGGCCGCCTTCATCGCCCATGACGGCTTTCAGTGCGGCTTCTGCACGCCCGGCCAGATCATGAGCGCGATCGGCATGCTGAGCGAGGCGCAGGCCGGCAACGATCCCGAGCGCATTCGCGAATGTATGAGCGGCAATCTGTGCCGCTGCGGCGCCTATGCCGGCATCGTCGATGCCGTGCTCGACGCGCAGGCCGGCATGGACGAATCCACTCAGAGGCGCTCCGCATGAAGCAATTTGATTATGTCAGGCCCGCCACGGTCTCCGAGGCCGTCGCTGCCGCGGCCCAGCCGGGCGCCGTCTATCTCGCCGCCGGCACCAACCTGCTCGATCTGATGAAGGGCGGCGTCAGCCGTCCGGATCGTCTGGTCGACGTCACCCATCTCGACGGGCTCGATCGGATCGAGCGCCTTGCCGACGGTGGCATCCGCATCGGCGCGCTGGTGAGCAACGCCGATCTTGCGCATGACGCCGACTTTGCCAAGTCCTACCCGGCCGTCGCCGAAGCGCTGCTCTCCGGCGCATCCGCGCAACTGCGCAATGCCGCGAGCGTCGGCGGCAATCTGCTGCAACGGACGCGCTGTGCATATTTCTACGACACCGCCAGCCGCTGCAACAAGCGCGAGGCCGGCAGCGGCTGCGACGCGCGCGATGGCGAGAACCGCACACACGCCGTGCTCGGCTGGAGCGAAAACTGCATCGCGACGCATCCGTCCGACTTCTGCGTGCCCCTGGTCGCGCTTGACGCCATCGTCGAGATCGAGGGCCCGAACGGGCGGCGCGAGATCGCGCTCGACGAACTGCATCGCCTGCCCGGCGACACGCCGGAGCGTGAATCGGCGCTCGAACCGGGTGATCTCATCGTCGCAGTGCGCCTGCCGCCTGCAGCGCGGGGCTTTGCCGCGCATGCGCGCTATCTCAAGGTCCGCGATAGAACGTCCTACGCGTTCGCCGTCGTCTCGGCTGCGGCTGCGCTGCGGATCGAGAATGGCAAGATCATGGAGGCGCGGCTTGCGCTCGGCGGTGTCGCCGCAAAACCCTGGCGCGCCCGCGCTGCGGAGGACGTGCTCAAGGACGTCGCGCCCACGGTGGACGCTTTCCAGGAAGCCGCCTCGCGCGCGCTCGCTGACGCAAAACCGTCCGGCGACAACGCCTTCAAGATCGAGCTCGCGCGCCGCATCGTCGTGCGCGCTCTGAGCCTCGCCGCCGCCGGTACGCCCGCGCGCATTCCCGCGCTGCCGGCCTCTCCCTTTGCCTCGACGTCCGGAGCCATTCATGCCTGAGCTTAATCTCACCAGCGCACCCGCTCATCTGCGCCACGGCTCGAACATCGGCCAGCCGCTGACCCGCCGCGACGGGGTCCTCAAGGCCAAGGGCCAGGCGACCTACGCCGCTGACAACCATCCGCCCGGCATGCTGTTTGCGGTGATGGCCGTCGCCAGCATTTCGCGCGGCCGCGTGACCTCGCTGGACGTCACTGCTGCCAAGCGCCATCCGGGCGTCATCGACGTCATGACGTCAAACCACAAGCCTGAGCTCGCGATCGACCCCGAGATCAAGACCAATCCATTCGTATTCCGGATGGAAGTGCTGCAGAGCAATGAGGTCCGCTACGCCAACCAGCCGATCGCCGTCGTGATCGCCGAGACGCTGGAAGCGGCGACGGAAGGCGCGGCGCTGCTGGCGCCGCGTTACGAGACCTTGCCCGCACTTGTCGGCCTCGATGCGGGTGAGAGCTTCGTGCCGCCGGTCGTCGGCGTCGGCAACCCGACGGAAAATCACCGCGGCGATGTCGAGGCGGGACTTGCGGCTGCCGACAAGCGGATCGACGCGGTTTACGAAACGCCGCCCCAATATCACAACGCAATGGAGCCGCATGCGATCGTGGCGGCCTGGGACGGCGATAGTCTGCAGATCGACATGCCGACCCAGGGCCTCATGCTGTCGCTCGCGCGCGTTGCCGAATTGTTCGGCATCGCGCACGACAAGATCCACATCCGCAGCCCGTTCCTCGGCGGCGGCTTCGGCTCGAAGGGGCTCATGGCCGGTCCTCCGGTCCTCGGCATCATGGCGGCAAAGCTCGTCGGCAAGCCGGTCAAGCTGGTGCTGCGTCGCGAGCAGATGTATGGCCCGGTCGGCCATCGCGCGCCGACGCGGCAGCGGCTGCGCATCGGCACCGACAGCGAGGGGCGCCTGACCGCGCTCGATCACCATGCGAGGACCGTGTCGAGCACGTTCGATGATTTCTACGAACCCGCAGCCGATGCCTCGCACACGCTCTATGCGGCGCCTGCGATCCGCACCTCGCACGATGCCGTGCGCGTTAACACCGGCACGCCGTTGTTCATGCGCGCGCCCGGCGAGGCGACCGGCTCGATCGCGCTGGAGAGCGCGATCGACGAGATGGCCTGGGCCTGCGGCATCGATCCGCTCGCCTTTCGTCTGAAGAACTATGCCGAGGTCGAGCCGATCACCGGCAAGCCGTTCTCGTCCAAGGCATTGCGCGCCTGCTACGAGCAGGGCGCGGCGCGCTTCGGCTGGGCGAAGCGACCGCTCCAGCCGCGGCAGATGCGCGACGATGCCGGCCTCTTGGTCGGCTGGGGCATGGGCACTGCGACGTTCCCGGCATTGATGTTCCAGGCCGAAGCGCGTGCCGTACTTCGCCGCGACGGCTCCGGTGCCATGGAGATCGGCGCGCATGACATGGGGCAGGGCGCCTGGACGGCGCTGGCCCAGATCGCGGCCGACGAACTGGGGCTCGACATCGACCACGTCGATTTCAAGGCGGGGTCATCCGACCTGCCCGATGCCGGCATTGCCGGCGGCTCGGCACACACGGCAACCGCGGGGGCTGCGATCCACAGCGCGGGCGCGGCCGTGATTGCAAAACTCGCCGACTTCGCCACCAGCGACGAGCGATCGCCGCTGTTCGGCGCCGGCAATGCCGGCGTGATCGCGCGCGATGGCAGGTTGATCCGTCGCGACGACGAGAGCCGCGGCGAAAGCTACGCCGAGATTCTCGCGCGCGCCGGCGTCGCCGAGGTCGAGGCGCGCGGCACCGGCGCGCCGAATCCGGCGGCGATGGAGGAGTATGCGATGCACGCCCATGGTGCGGTGTTCGCGGAGGTGAAGGTCGATCCCGAGCTCGGCCAGGTCCGCGTCACCCGCATGGTCGGCGCCTTCGCGGCGGGACGCATCGTCAACCCGCGCATGGTGCAGAGCCAGCTGTTCGGTGGCATGATCTGGGGCCTATCCTTCGCCTTGCACGAGGAAGCCATCACCGACCGCCGCACCGGAAGGATCATGAACGCCAATCTCGGCGAGTACCATATCCCGGTGAATGCCGACGTGCCGCCGCTCGACGTGATCACGGTCGAGGAGCACGATCCGCATGTGAACGCGCTCGGCATCAAGGGTGTCGGCGAGATCGGCATCACCGGCAGCGCAGGCGCGGTCGCCAACGCGGTGTGGCACGCGACGGGCGTGCGTGTGCGCCGCTTTCCGATCCGGATCGAGGAGTTGTTGAAGTAGCTTTGAGGCCGCGGCGGGCGAGGCCTTCTCGCTCCGCCGCGTGCTAATGCAGCTTCTTGCGAAGAGCCTTGAGCGCTTCTCGCTGCGACTCGATGTAGTTCGCGATGGTCTTGCGCAGCTCCTCCGAATGGAGCTTGTCGCTGTCGCGCTGCACTTCATCGAGTGCAGCCTCTGCATTTGCGAGCGTGATCTTCATAGCGAGCCCTGTTACGAAGCGGCTCCGGAAAGCGGAGGCTGCTTGGCTATGGCTCGAAACATATAGAGGATCAGGCTCCCGAAATTGAGATGGCTCAAGCTCCGTAAGATACCGGTGGCTCCGTAGGATTGCGGACAACTTCAAAACGTCGGAGGCGTGCAGGCCGAGATCACCTCGCACGGCTTGCCGCCGACGCAGCGGAAGCGATGCGGGCGACGGCTCTCGAAATAGTAGGCATCTCCCGGATTGAGGATGCGGCGCTCGTCCTCGACGGTGACTTCGAGCTTTCCCGAGATCACGATGCCGCCTTCCTCGCCATCATGGACGAGGTGAACGCGCCCGGTGTCGCTGCCGGGCTCGTAGCGCTCCTTCAGGATCTGCAGGCTGCGACCGAACAGATTGTCGCCTACTTGCCGATACGAGATCGGCTTCTTGCCGACCTCGGTCAGCTCTTCACCGCGGTAGAATATCTTGCGCCGGCTCTCCGGCTCCAGCGCGAAGAACTCGGCGAGCCCCATCGGGATGCCGTCGAGAATGCGCTTGAGCGCTCCCACGGACGGGTTCATCTGGTTGGATTCGATCAGCGAAATCGTCGAATTGGTGACGCCGGCGCGCTTGGCGAGTTCGCGCTGCGACAGCTTCTGGCGCGCCCGGATGAATCGCAGCCGTCCACCGATATCGACGCTCATGTCCCTGTCCCGTGTTGCAGGTGTTGCGGATCGCGCAAATATGGACCGGCAGCCCCAGTCAAATCAATGGCTTGCAGCTCATCAGAAAAGGACTTGTTGCGCTTTTCAAGCCGTGCCTCTGGTAGCAGGTCAGCAAAGGAGCGTGGCCCGTGACCCTTCATCAGATTCCGAACACCATCAAGACCGACTCGTTCTGGATGCCGTTCACGGCCAACCGGCAGTTCAAGAAGGCGCCGCGCCTGTTCTCCTCGGCCGAGGGCATGCATTACACCACCGTCGACGGCCGCAAGGTGATCGACGCCTCCGCCGGCCTCTGGTGCGTCAATGCCGGCCACGGCCGCAAGCAGATCGCCGCCGCCGTCGAGCGCCAGCTGATGACGCTGGACTTCGCACCGTCGTTCCAGATGGGCCATCCGCTGGCATTCGACTTCGCCGAGCGTCTGGCCGAGATCGCACCGAAGGGCCTCGATCGGATCTTCTTCACCAATTCCGGCTCAGAGTCGGTCGACACCGCACTGAAGATCGCGCTCGCCTATCACCGCGCCAACGGCCAGGCGAGCCGCACCCGCCTGATCGGCCGCGAGCGCGGCTACCACGGCGTCGGCTTCGGCGGCACCTCGGTCGGCGGCATGGTCGCCAACCGCCGCGCCTTCGCCACCCTGCTGCCGGGCGTCGACCACATCCGCCACACCCATGATCTCACCCGCAACGCCTTCGCCAAGGATCAGCCCGAGCATGGCGCCGAGCTTGCCGATGATCTCGAGCGGCTGGTGGCCCTGCACGGCGCCGAGACCATCGCGGCCGTCATCGTCGAGCCGGTGCCGGGCTCGACCGCAGTGTTGCCGCCGCCGAAGGGCTATCTCCAGCGCCTGCGCGAGATCTGCGACAAGCACGGCATTCTCCTGATCTTCGACGAGGTCATCACCGGCTTCGGTCGCCTCGGCACGCCGTTCGCCGCCAACTTCTTCGGCGTCACGCCTGATATGATGACGACGGCCAAGGGCATCACCAACGGCACCGTTCCCTGCGGCGCCGTGTTTGCGAGCCGCAAGGTTCACGACGGCCTGATGGTCGGCCCGGAGAACGCGATGGAGCTGTTCCACGGCTACACTTATTCGGCGCATCCGGTCGCCTGCGCCGCGGGCATCGCCACACTCGACATCTACAAGGACGAAGGCCTGCTGACGCGCGGTGCTTCGATTTCCGAATACTGGCGCGACGCGCTGCATTCGCTGAAGGGTCTGCCGAACGTCGTCGACATCCGCAATTGCGGCATGATGGGCGCGGTCGAGCTGTCGCCGCGTGACGGTACGGTCGGCGTGCGTGGCTACGACGTCATGGTCGACTGCTTCAATCGCGGGCTGTACTTCCGCATGAGCGGCGATAGCTTTGCGCTGTCGCCTCCGCTCATCGTCGAGAAGAGCCACATCGATGATATCGTGTCGATCCTCGGCGACGCCATCAAGCGGGTGGCCTGATAATTGCTCTCGCCGTTGCGGAGTTCCTCTTGCAGCGGCGAGCGTGATGCCGCGGGAGTTTGACGAAGCGTGAAAGTTCTGATCCTCGGCAGCGGTGTCATCGGTGTCACCTCTGCCTACTACCTCGCGCGTGCCGGCCATGAGGTGACGGTTGTCGACCGTCAGCCCGAACCGGCGCTCGAGACCTCCTTTGCCAATGCCGGCGAAGTGTCGCCCGGCTATTCCTCGCCCTGGGCCGGTCCCGGCGTCCCGGTGAAGGCGGTCAAATGGCTGCTGATGAAGTACGGCCCGCTGGTGATCCGGCCGAAGCTCGATCCCGTGATGTGGGTCTGGCTGCTCAAGATGCTGCGCAATTGCACCAGCGAACGCTACGCGATCAACAAGAGCCGGATGATTCCGATCGCGGAATATAGCCGCGATTGCCTGCGCGATCTGCGCCGCGACATCGGCATCCAGTATGACGAGCGCTCGCAGGGCACGCTGCAGCTGTTCCGCTATCAGGCTCAGCTCGACGGCACCGGTGAGGACATCGCCGTGCTTAAGGAGTACGGCGTGCCCTTCGAGGTGCTGAGCAGGGAGGGCTGCATCGCGGCCGAGCCGGCGCTGGCGGGCGTGAAGGAGAAGTTCGCGGGCGGACTCCGCCTGCCGCAGGACGAGACCGGCGATTGTCACATGTTCACGCAGGCGCTGGCCAAGCACGCCGAAGCGCTCGGCGTGCGCTTCATGTTCAATACCGGTATCGATCGCATCGTCACCGACGGCGCGCGCGTCAGCGGTGTCGCCACCAGCGCCGGAATGTTGCAGGCAGACGCTTACGTGCTCGCGCTCGGAAGCTGGTCGTCGCGGCTGGTCGCGCCGCTCGATATTTCGCTGCCGGTCTATCCCGTGAAGGGCTATTCGATCACGGTGCCGATCAAGGACGCTTCCGGCGCGCCGGAATCGACCGTGATGGACGAGAGCTACAAAGTCGCCATCACGCGCCTCGGCAATCGCATCCGCGTCGGCGGCACCGCCGAAATCTCCGGCTTCTCGAGCCAGCTCTACGACGCGCGCCGCGCCACGCTCGATCACTCGCTGACCGATCTGTTCCCGCGCGGCGGTGATCTCTCCAAGGCGACGTTCTGGAGCGGTCTGCGCCCGATGACGCCGGACGGCCCGCCGGTGATCGGCCCGACGCAGTATGCCAACCTTCACCTCAACGCCGGCCACGGCACGCTAGGCTGGACCATGTCCTGCGGCTCCGGCCGCGTGCTCGCCGACATGCTGTCGGGCAAGAAGCCGGACATTGATGTGAGTGCGCTAACGGTGGACCGGTACAAGTACCGGTTTGGCTAAGTGAGGCCGTCATTCCGGGGCGTCTCGAAGAGACGAACCCGGAATCTCGAGATTCTCAGGTGCGCAATTGCGCACCATAGTTCGATGCTGCGCATCGCCCCGGAATGACGGCTGCGCTACCCCGTCCCCGTCACGCAATTCACCCACAACACCACGGCCTTCGCATCCTCGGCCGGATTTGAAAACCGGTGCGGCCGACGGCTCGCGAATCTAAAACTGTCGCCCGTCTTCAGCGACCATGTCTCGTTGTCCACTGTCAGCATCATCTCGCCTTCGAGCACGAGGCCGGCTTCCTCGCCGTCATGGGTGTAGAGCTCGTCGCCGGTGGAGCCGCCGGGCTCCAGATGTACCAGGAACAGATTGAGCCGGTTGTCGCCGCTCGCCGGGCTCAGCAATTGCTTCGACACGCCGGTGCGCCAGAGCTTCAGTTCGGGCCGCTGAAGCCCTCGCGTGACGATTTGGTCGGATGCGCCGTCGGCATTCGGGCTCGCGCCGAACAGCGCGGCGATGCCGACGCCGAGCACGTCGGCGAGCGTGGCCAGCACGCGCAGCGACGGCGACGACAGGCCGCGTTCGATCTGGCTGAGGAAGCCGATCGAGAGATCCGTGCGCGAAGCGACCGTCTCGAGCGAGAATTGCCTGATGCGCCTGAGATCGCGAATGCGGCGGCCGACCGCGACATCCATCGCCGGCTCGGCCGCTTTCGCAATAGTGCTGGTGCTGGCGCTGGCTTTCACCTTCACCTTTATCTGCACCTTCTTCACCCGCTTTGCGGCGGCCGGTCTGCGCATTCTTTTGCCACCGCTCACGTCAAACCGCTTCCTTCATGTGCATGAAAACCGCTTGCATCGGTCGCGAAAGTGTGACCAAATTTTCATACTGGTGAAAATAGGCCGAAACGGCTTGGCCCGCAACGTCGGCGATGACGAGATCTGCGAGCGCCGCCATCGGCCGGGCCCAAGGGGGATGCGATGAAGCGTTTTGGTCTGGCCGCGGTCGCGGCACTCGCAATTGCCGCAGCAGCGCCGGCTTCGGCGCAGCAGGTGCTGAAGGTCGGTTCGACGCCGACAGGCATTCCCTTCACGTTCCTCGACACCAAGACCAATACGATCCAGGGCATCATGGTCGATCTCGTCACTGAAGTGGGCAAGGATGCCGGCTTCAACGTGCAAATCGAGCCGATGCAGTTCTCGGCGCTGATTCCGTCGCTGACATCGAGCAAGATCGACATCATCGCGGCCGCGATGTTCATCACGGCGCCGCGCAAGGAGGTCGTCGACTTCTCCGATCCGATCTACACCTATGGCGAAGGCCTCGTGGTCCCCAAGAGCGATACCAAGGCCTACGCCACCCAGGACGATCTGAAGGGCGAGACGGTCGGCGCCCAGGTCGGCACCGCCTTCGTCGACGCGCTGAAGAAGTCCGGCCTGTTCGCCGACGTCAAGGCCTACGACACCATCCCCGACATCCTGCGCGACGTGAACACCGGCCGCCTCAAGGCCGGTTATGCCGACTATCCGATCCTCGCCTACAATCTGAAGCAGGGCGGCTTCCCCGAGGTGCGCCTGGTCGACGGCTACAAGCCTGTCACGGTCGGCTCGGTCGGCATCGGCGTGCGCAAGGGCGAGACCGCGCTGCTCGGCAAGATCAACGCCTCGCTCGCCAAGTTGAAGGCCAACGGCACCATCGACAAGATCCTCGATAAATGGGGCCTGAAGGCACAGGGTTGATCGCCAGACGCCAATCGATGAAAGCTGATTGATGAAGGGCTTCTGGCACGACGCGGCCGAATTCTTCCCGATCCTGATGAGCGGCGTCGTGCTGACGATCGTCGTCACCATCGGCTCGCTGCTGCTATCGACGGTGCTTGGCCTGGTTTGGGCGATGATGCGGGTCTCCGGCATCCGCGTCCTGTCGCTGCTCAGCGCCAGCCTGATCAACGTGATCCGCGGCATTCCAATCATCGTGCTGTTGTTCTACCTTTACTTCGTGATGCCCGATCTCGGCGTCACGCTGTCCGCGTTGCAGGCCGCGATCCTCGGGCTCGGCATCGCCTACTCGGCCTATCAGGCGGAAAATTTCCGCGCCGGCATCGAGGCGATCGACAAGGGGCAGATCGAGGCGGCGCAATCGATCGGCATGGGCTGGTGGCTGACCATGCGCCGGGTCGTGCTGCCGCAGGCGGTGCGCATCGTGCTGCCGCCCTATGGCAATGTCATGATCATGATGCTGAAAGATTCCTCGCAGGCCTCGACCATCACGGTCGCCGAGCTCGCCCTTCAGGGCAAGCTGATCGCGTCCTCGACCTTCAAGAACACCAACGTGTTTACGATGGTTGCGCTGATGTATCTCACCATGAGCATTCCGCTGATCCTGCTGGTCCGTCACTTCGAGAAGCGGGCCGGCAAGAAATGATCGAGCTGATCGACGTCCACAAGAGCTTTGGCGAGAACGAGGTGCTCAAGGGCATCACGGCGTCCGTGCAGAAGGGCGAGGTGGTCTGCATCGTCGGCCCCTCCGGCTCCGGCAAGTCCACCATCTTGCGCTGTATCAACGGTCTCGAAAGCTATGACCGCGGCGAGATCAGCGTCGAAGGATTGAAGGTCGACCGCGACGCGCCGTCGATCGTGAAGATCCGCACGCAGGTCTCGATGGTGTTCCAGCGCTTCAACCTGTTTCCGCACCGGACGGTGCTGGAGAACGTGGTCGAAGGTCCGCTTTATGTGAAGAAGGAGCCGAGCGCTGCCGCATTCGAGCGTGGCCGCGCGCTGCTCGCCCAGGTGGGACTTGCCGAGAAAGCCAACGAACATCCGCCGCAGCTCTCCGGCGGCCAGCAGCAACGCGTCGCGATCGCGCGGGCGCTGGCGATGCAGCCCAAGGCCATCCTGTTCGACGAACCGACCTCGGCGCTCGATCCTGAATTGGTCGGCGACGTTCTCGGCGTGATGCGCAAGCTCGCCGACGACGGCATGACCATGGTGGTCGTTACGCACGAGATGGGCTTTGCCCGCGACGTCGCCGACCGTGTGCTGTTCATCGACGGCGGCGTCATCGTCGAGGAAGGGCCGGCGAAATCGGTGCTCAACCAACCGCAGCATGCGCGGACGCAAGATTTTCTGCGCCGCGTGCTGCATCCGCTCTGATCGGTCTTCGCCATGACCACGCGCCTGCCCCTGCCGCCGTCTCTCTATGCCGACACTGCCGTCGCGCCGGTGGCCACGCCGCCGCTCGACGTCGACAAGGCGGTCTCGGTCGCCATTATCGGCGGCGGCTACACCGGCCTGTCCACCGCGTTGCATCTGGCGGAGCAGGGCGTCGAGGCACTGGTACTGGAGGCGCAGGAGCCGGGCTGGGGCGCGTCGGGCAACAATGGCGGCCACACCAATCCCGGACTGAAGCACGACCCCGATCAGATCGAAGCCGATTTCGGCGCTGAGCTCGGCCGCCGCATGATCGACTTCTCCTATGGCACGACGAATTTCACGCATGATTTGATCCGCCGGTACCAGATTCCGTGCGAAGCGCGGCAGAACGGCACGCTGCGCGCGGCCTATAATGAGGCCAGCGCCGCCGCGATCGAGACAACCGCACAACAGTGCATCGCCCGTGGCATGCCGGTGTCGTACCTCAATCGCGAGCAATTGCGGGAGATGACCGGCACGGATCGCTACATCGGCGCCATGCTGGATACGCGCGGCGGCGATCTGCATCCCCTCAGCTACGCCCGGGGCCTCGCGCGCGCCGCGATCTCCGCGGGCGCTCAGGTGCACGGCGAAACACCGGCGCTGTCGCTCCGTCGCGAGGGCAGCCGCTGGCGCATCGAGACTCCGCGCGCGGTGGTGCATGCCGACAAGGTGCTGCTCGCGACCAACGGTTTTACGGACGATCTCTGGCCGGCGCTTCGCCGCACCATCGTGCCGGTGTTTTCCTCGATCGCCGCCACGGCCCCGCTGTCGGATGAGGTCGCGCGTTCGATCATGCCGACGCGCCCCGTCCTCTACGAGAGCGGCCACATCACCGTCTATTACCGCATCGATCAGCAGAACCGCTTCTTGATGGGCGGCCGCGGTCCGATGCGCTGGATCAGTTCGCCGCGCGACGTCGCCTATCTCATGCGATACGCCGAGCGGCTATGGCCGCAGCTCAAGGGCGTTGCCTGGACCCATGGCTGGAATAGCCGGCTCGCCATCACCGCGGATCATTATCCGCATGTGCACGAGCCCGCGGACAACATCCTGATTTCGCTTGGCTGCAACGGCCGCGGCGTCGCGCTCTCGACCGCGATGGGCGCGCAGCTGGCGTGCCGCCTGATCGGCGGCGCCAAGGCCGAGATCGACATGCCCGTCACCGGAATCAAGCCGATCCCGATGCATGCGTTGTGGCCGGTGGGCGTGACGACGGCAGTGATCGCTGGTCGCGTGCGGGACCGGCTGGGGATCTAAGCCTCAGCCCTCGACCACCGCGTCGGCCCACGGTTGGAAAATCTCGACCGCGCCGGAATTGGTGTCGCCTTCGCGCATCACGACGCTCGGGCAGGCGAACTTCTGCGGCAAGGACTGCACCCGCGCTTCCTCATAGTCGAATCGCGCCGCAAGCATCTCGCGTGTGTCCGCCGGCAACCTGGTATCGCCGATTACGATCGCGCCTTCGCTGGCATCGATGCGCGGTTGATGGATCGCGGCGTCGAGATCCATGCCAAAATCCATCGCAAACGACACGATCTGCATCACCGACGGCAGAATGCGGCGGCCGCCGGAGGCGCCGACCGCAAGCCGTCTGCCGTCCCTGGCCTCGGCGATAACAGGCGTGTAGTTGGTGAGGCAGCGCTTGCCAGGGGCGAGCGAGTTGGTGGTGCCCGGCGTCGGGTCGAACCACATGATGCCGTTGTTCATGGCGATGCCGGTGTTCGGCGTGACGTATTTCGAGCCGAAGGAAGACAGCAGCGTCTGCGTCACCGCCGCGATGTTGCCGTGGCGATCGACTACCGAGAAGTGCGTGGTACAGGCGGGCGCCAGATAGTCCGCGCCGAGCGAGCGCTTGCCGTCGGCATCCCCCATATCCTTGAGCCGCTCGCGATAGGCTGATTGCAGCGCGGCGGCATATTCGACGTAGGCGGCTGCATCGGGCGCGCTTCCCGGCTTAAGGTTCTGTTGCAACAGGCGTAGCGCATGCGCCATCGTCGGCCCGGCTGTGAGCTCCGGCGTCGCAAACACCTTGCCGCCGCGATAGGGAATCGCCAGCGGCTCGCGCAGATGGGCTCGGAACGCGGCGAGGTCCTCCACCGACAGCGCGCCGCCGTCAGCCTTGATGTCGGACGCGATGCTCCTGGCGAGGTCGCCCTGATAGAAATCGCGCGGACCGGCGTCGGCGAGGTGCGCCAGTGTCGCCTTCAGCTTGTCCAGCGGCAGTCGCGTCTCGGACTTGATGCCCCATGGCGCGCTCGGCGGCAGGCCGTCCTTCAGGAATGCTGCCGCGCTCGCGGGATAGCGCCGAAGATCGGCCGCCGATGCCGCGATCGTCAGCGTGGTCCACCAGTCGACCAGCAGGCCTTCACCGGCGAGGGCCGCGGCTGGCGCGACCAGATCTTTCCAAGGCAGCCTGGCGTGACGACGATGCGCCTCCTCCATGCCCGCGACGACGCCGGGCACGGCGATCGAGCCGGGGCCGTGGATATTGCGGTCGTCCCTGACCCGCTGCCAGGGAAACAGATCGGAAGCCGCGCCTTCGCCGCTGAGCGGATAGTCGGCGGTGCGCAGGCTTTGCGGGGCGCACATGCCGTAGTCGATCACTTCGTAGCGATTTTCCGCCGCACGGTAGAGCACCATCGCGCCGCCGCCGCCCATGCCGCTGTTCCAGGGCTCCAGCACGTTGAGCGCGAAGGTGGTGGCGACGATCGCGTCCACACAGTCGCCGCCCGCCGCCAGCACTTGTGCGCCCACTTCGGCCGCCCGCCGCGATTGCGCGGCGACGATGCCGCCTTTGGATGTGACGGCGGGCTTGCGGACGGTTTGGGCGTGGCTGAACTGATGAGGCATGATGATGTCTGTGTGCTGTCTTCGGTTTGGCTTCGTTGCGCTGAGCTCCGCAATGGGCGGGAGCGTGCGAAGAATGGCACATCGCCCCCACCGAGAACATGGAAAGGGCGGCGCGACATGGCTGGTGTGAAGCAGGCGGGGGAGGCGCCAACACGTGAATGCCCGGGCAGGCCCGGGCATGACGAGTTGTGAGACCGATCAGTGGAAAGCAGGAGCCGCAGGGCTCAGCGGGCGCGATCCAGCCGGCTGGCCTGATACTTGGCGTGCCATTTCGGGCCAGGCCCGCGCATGTAGTGGAGCTCGGGCCGGTAGGGATTGCCGGCGATCCGGATCAGCGTCTGCCATTTGCTGGCGACGAAGCTCAGGGGCTGGCGGAGCAGGGTCAGTGACGCGAGCAACATGGCATCACCTCAGTGCGGCTTGCCGAGCATGGCAGTGAAGGGGAGATCGAAGATCTCCTCGCCGTCGGAGCCGCTGACATGGATCACCCAGTCGCGCCAATCCTCAGCGCCGGGCGTCAGGATCATCGCGTTCATGATCTGGGCGGCACGGTCGCGCGCCTCGGTCAGATTGGTCACCGCTGTGCCGCTGCGATCGATCAGCGTGCCCTCGGTATTTGAGCAGTGAAAATAGACCTGGACCATATGCGTCTCCTATTGGGAGCGATTGGGACGGCAAACCGATACCATTCCAAGCCTTCGCGAAACATTCGGGTCGAGCCCGGTAAGGGAATCTACGGAGATTGGTCGGCGCCAAGCCCCCTGCTGGTTTGATCACAAGGGGGTGTTGATCAACTGGACGGCATTCCCACGGCATGGAACAACCCTGGACGGAAAGCCCGGGAGGCGCCGTGAACCACCTCACATTCTGGCGTGAACGCCGAAGCCTGCGCGTATGCGCGGGCGCCTTGGTGATCCTCCTGACCTTCGCCTCGGTAGGCTCGTCAGAACCGGTCCGCAAGAGCGGCTATGCGATCGGCCCGGAGACCTGCGGCAGCTCCGATCTGGTTTTTCCAAGAATCCAGATCGACATGAAAGCGGGATTTTGCGCCGGCCTCGTCGCCAGCGAGGAGGATCGGCTGAAATTCCCGCGCTCGATCATCCAGGTGCCCGGTCGTGACCTGTTCGTGGTCGCGGACATGGCGGGCTGGGGCCATACCGACGGGCGGCTGCTGTTGCTCGACCCGCGTGCACCTGAGGGACAGCGGTTCAAGGAGCTGCTGACTGCAATCGAATATCCGTTCGGTCTCGTGATCGGTCCGGACAAGAAGCTCTATGCCTCGAGCGCGGAGACGATCTTCCGGTTCGATCCGCTCGCCGACAAACCGCGCGATACGGTCGAGACCATCGTCCGTCACATGCCGGGCCGCCGGATCACATTGCCCGACGGCACCAGGGTCGACGAGAGCGCGCATCCACTCAAGCAGTTTGTCTTTGATAAGAACGGCCGCCTGTTCGTCAACATCGGCTCGCACAGCGACGACTGCATCACGCCGGCGCCGATCACAAAGCCTTGCGCGGCGGCCGAGGGCGCTTCCGCGATGGCGTCGATCTGGCTGTTCATGCCGCCGCCGGGCGGTATTTTCCCGGCGTTGAAGCCTGGCGATGCCGACCCGCCGCATAGCGTCTATGCGCGCGGCCTGCGCAACTCGATGGCACTGGCGCTGCACCCGAGCTTTCCCGATGCGGGCTATGCCTTCCTGCAAGGCGAGAACGGTCGCGACCTGCCTGACATTTTCAAGCCGAACGAGGAGATCAATGCGATCGAGCAGGGTCGGCATTACGGCTGGCCCTATTGCTACGATCTGTCGACGCCGAGTCCCGAATTCAGGATCGTCTTGCAGGCGGGAATCTACAAGTCGCTGTGCACCTCCAACGTTCTCTACAAGTCGCCGTTCTCGCTGCTGCCGCCGCACGGTGCGCCGCTCGCGATGCTCTATTATCACGGCGTGAAATTTCCGGAGCTCGAGGGCAAGCTGCTGGTCGGCCTGCACGGCTATCGCCCGACCGGCAGCCGCGTCATCGTCTATGACGTCGACGACCACGGCTTCCCGAAGCCCGCCCCGGCGCCGGTGCGCTATCATGTCAGTTGCGCGGCCGATCCGACCCACAGCTTTCACACCGAGGCCGGCGACGTCGCCGCGGCGCCGTTCGAGGAGCTGATCGCAGGCTGGCACCGCGTCAACGGCGCGCGGCCGCAAGGTGCGCCCGTCGGCATGACGGTCGCGGAGGACGGCGCAATCTGGTTGGTCGAGGACAAGAACCAGACCGTGATCCGGATCGACCGGGCCGCGGGCGATGCGCCCGCGCCGTTGCCCTGCGACATGCGTAGCCAGGCGCTGATCGATCAACTGGCGGTCTTCGTGGCCAGGGACGCGCAGAACAGCGTCCGGCTTACCAATTTGCGCAAGGGCCTCGTCGAGAAGCATTGCGTCGGCTGTCACTCGGATTTCGGCTTGAAGCCCGGCCAATCGGACGCACAGAAGGACGCGACGGTGCTTCGCTTCATGCTGTCGCAGGATGGCTGGATCTATCCTGGCGATCCCGACTCCGGCAAGTTGCGCACGCGGCTTCACGGGTTAGGCGCGGAGAAGCTGATGCCGCCGGGTGGCGAAGGCTTGCCGAAGGCCGAGCCTGGTTACACGCGCCTGCTCGACACGGCGGATCTGCTGGTGTCAAAAATGGTTCCAGGCATCCGGATGCGGATCAAGCCCGGCCCGCCGCAGCGCAAGTTCTTTGGGAAAACCAACAAGGAATGCGGCGAAATACCGGCTGCCAAGGTCGTCGTCGTGACACAAAGGAACGCTGTAGACAAACTTGGCTTCAGCCGCTTCTTCCGGCCGGCCGATCCCTATCTGAATGGCGAGTGCAGCGACGGCGATGGCTATTACATCCGGCAGGAATTTTTGGTGCCTGTGCAGTAGCGTTGTTCTCGTCCTTGCGACGGCACCGGCCCGAGCGGAAACGAAACTGTTCGAAAGCGTGCAGGTGACGCCATCAGGCGAATACACGTTCGGCATCGAAGGGCCGGCCGCCGATCTCGATGGCAATCTCTTCGTCGTCAATTTCGGCAAGCCCGGCACCATCGGCAAGCTGCCTGTCGGCGGCGCGGCGTCCGTGCCGTTTACGGCTTTGCCCGAGGGCAGCGTCGGCAACGCCATCCGCTTCGCGCGCGATGGCACCATGTTCATCGCCGACTACAAGAAGCACAACATCTTCGCGATCCCGAAGGGATCGACCGAGCCCGCCCTCTGGTTTCACTCCGACGAGATGAACCAGCCCAACGACATCACCATCGCCCGCGACGGCACGATCTACGCGAGCGATCCGAACTGGAAAGGTCGCGAAGGTCACATCTGGCGCATCGCGAAGGGAGCCGACGGAACGGTGCAGGGACAGCTCATGTCGGCGCCGCGCGCGATGGGCACCACCAACGGCATCGATCTCAGCCCTGATGACAAGACGCTCTATGTCGGGGAATCCAGCAGCGGCCAGATCTGGTCCTACACGGTCGGCGCCAATGAGCTCACCAGTCCGAAACTCGTCAAGGCGTTCCAGCCCGACACCGTCGACGGCCTGCGCACCGACATGGCCGGCCGCCTCTATGTCGCGCGCATCCTCAAGGGCACGATCACGTTGATGAAGGCCAGTGGCGCGGTCGAGCGGGAGATTGCGCTAAGGGCCAAGGAGCCGACCAATCTCGCCTTCGGCGGCAGCGACGGCAAGACGATCTTCGTGACCCAGCGTCAGGGCGGCTTCGTCGAGTCCTTCCGCACCGACCAGCAGGGCCGCGAGCACTGTCTTCAGCGCGGGCGCTGCTGAGTTTCACGAGCGATCTGCTTCCGGCGCAGGGCGGCGCGACACGGGCGGCATTCTTCTTGCTTGCATCTCGCCGCCGCGGGGATTTAGACATCTGTGGCACCGTCAAAGCGACCACGGAGTGTTTGAGTGAAAGCCGTCCATACCGAGCTGCATCGCAGCCACGATCCGCAATTCTTCCTGGTTCGTGGTGTGGTCAAGCGCACAACCGAGCAGCCCGAACGTGCCGACCGCCTGCTCAAGGGGCTCAAGGACGGCAAGCATCAACTGGTCGAGCCGACCACATTCGGGCAGGGGCCGCGTGCGCGCATCCACAGTCCGGAATATCTGTCGTTCCTGAGCGAGGCCTGGGAGGCCTGGACCGCGCTCGGCGATTCCGGCCCGGAGATGATTGGCAACATCCATCCGGTGCGCCATGCCGCGACTTATCCCACTCACATCATCGGCAAGCTCGGCTGGCACACCGCCGACACCGCGGCGCCAATCGGCCCGGGCACCTGGGCCGCGGCCTGCGCCGCGACCGACGTCGCCGTCACCGCGGCGCAGATGGTGATGGACGGCGAGGATGCGAGCTACGCGCTCTGCCGTCCGCCCGGCCATCACGCCTATCGCGACATGGCCGGCGGCTTCTGCTTCCTCAACAACAGCGCGATCGCGGCGGCGCATCTGCGGCAGAGGCACGAGCGTGTCGTGATCCTCGACGTCGACGTCCATCACGGCAACGGCACGCAAGGCATCTTCTACGCGCGGCCGGACGTCTACACGGTCTCGATCCATGCCGATCCCGTCGCGTATTACCCTTACGTGTGGGGCTATGCGCATGAGCGCGGCGAAGGTCCCGGCCTCGGCACAAATCTCAACATCCCCCTGGCGATCGGCACCGGCGATGACGGTTACATCCAGGCGATGGACGTCGCGCGCAAGGCGATCGAATCCTTTGCGCCCGGCGCCCTCGTCATCGCTCTCGGCCTCGACGCCTCCGAGCACGATCCGCTGAAGGGTCTCGCCGTCACTACGCCCGGCTTCCGCCGCATCGGCCAGGCCATCGCGAAGATGGGCCTGCCGACCGTGTTCGTGCAGGAGGGCGGCTATCTCTCGGATATCCTGGGCGCGAACCTGACCTCGGTGCTGGCGGGATTCGAAGAGGCGCGGTGATTCTCGCTGAGTAGCCCATCATTCTCCGTCATTGCGAGCGTAGCGAAGCAATCCAGAATCTTTCCGCGCAGGGACTCTGGATTGCTTCGCTACGCTCGCAATGACGATGTGATGGTTAGGTCGACTTCATCAACAACTCAAAACATCCCGCTTGCCGCGAGCGCCTTGCAGACGTGCTGCATCTCGGTCTCGTCTGCGACCATGTCGAGCATGATCGTGGTCAGCCCTTTCGCGGCAAATTCCTTCAGCTTCGCGCCGATCTCCGCGTAGCTGCCGACGAGGTAGGGGCAGTCGGCCTGGAAGGTCAGGAACGGCAGCAGCCAATAGCCATTGTCCGCTAGCTCGCCGCTCTGGCCCTCGTAGAGGCGCCGCTTCCACACGGAATCGCTGTTTTCCACGGTGAGTGCGAGCAGTTCGCGATCGTCGGCATTATCGCGGAAACGCGCCTTTGCCGCTTGTCGTGCCTCGTCGCGTCCCTCGCGGGCGAAAATTCCAAAATTCACGCCCGGCGCATCGAGGCCGCGGTCGAGATCGGGCGGCAGCATCTGCATCTTGATGCAGCCGGTCTCCTTCGCCACGCGCTGTGCCGGCTCGGACTGGCCTGCGACCAGAAATTCCGGCATCAGCTCCGGCGGCAGGCGCGGCCGCAGTTGCAGGTTGCTTGCGCGGTAGAACCGGCCCTCGAAAGTCGCCGGCCGCGGGCTTGCCAGCAGCTGGCGCATCAGCGCAACGAATTCGCCGAGCCGGACATAGCGGTCGGCATGCGACTGCTCGTCGCCGAGCCCCTGCAAATCGCTGACCGCCGTCCCCGTGATCATGTTGAGATAGACCTTGCGGCCGTGGAGCTGCGCAAAGGACGAGACAAATTTCGCCGCCGTGAACGGGTGCATGTAGACCGGATTGACCGCGATCAGCGGCGAGGATCGGGTCGTCTCGCCGATGATGTGCTGGGCCATCGCCCAGGGCTCGACGAACACGTCGTTGCCTTCGAACAGCAGGATGCCTTCGAAGCCGTTGCGGTCGGCGAACTGCGCGACCCGCATCAACTCGGCGACGTATTTCTTGGGGTCGCGGTTGCGCGAAATCGCGGGAAATACGCGCAGCCGCCGCGGCGTCATTCAGCCGCCTCCTGCAGCGGCCACGCATTGCGGGTGATGGGAAGGCCGCCGGTGGCGCGGGAGCCATCGGCAATCGCGAGACGATGCGAGGGCGACGGCGAGATCAGCTGGAATCGCCACCCTTGCGGATCGTCGGCAATATCGGGCTTGAAGCTGATCTCGATCGCCTCGCGCGATACCTGCATCGCGAAGGCATCGAGCGGCAAATTGAGGCCGAAACCCCTGGCCTTCAGATAGGCCTCTTTCAGCGTCCAGTAGTCGAAGAAGCGCTCGGTCGCGGCGGGCTCCGGCAGCCCGCGCAGCGTTTCGACCTCTTCCGGCGCGAAGAACCGAAGCGCCGTCGACAGCGGCGCCACCCGACGCGACACGGTCTCGACATCGACGCCGACGGTCTCATGCCCTGACACGACGCAGGCGACGCAGCCGTCGGCATGCGACAGGCTGAAATGCAGCGCGCTCGAGGTCTTGGGCGATGCGACAAACGGCCGCCCGTAACGCCCGGCCGCAAATGACCAGTCGGTGGGGGCGACCTCAGGTGCGACATGCGAGAGCGCAAGGCGCAACATCGCATGCGCGAAAATATACTGCCGCTGGTGCCGCTCGAACATGAAGCGGTGGGCTCGTACCCGTTCGTCGACCGAGAGCAGGCGCCGGCACGTATCAACCGCATCCGGCGCGTCAAAAGTCTCGATCAGTCCGACAAACAGTTCAATTCTGTCGTCTGCCATCAATTGGGCCCATGGCGTCAGGCCGGGGCCAAATCCCCTGCCATGACGGAAGAATCAACTGAGCAAGAATCAACTGAGCGGACCGCTTCTAGCGGTCCACTCGGCGAATCCTTGTCGATTGCTGGCCGGTTTACGGGCGCAAGCTTGTGCGAGACCCCAACTCGACACGCGAGCGGCCAAATTTGAAAGCTGAAGCCCGAAAACTGAAGCCCGAAGATTCGTGCGGCGTCCCGGCCGACGAGTCTTACGTCTTCTTCTTCTTGGACTTCTTTGAGCCGCCCAACATCGAGATGCTAGCGTCGACGTCCTTCAGCGCGGACTGCAGCTTCTTCTTCTCGGCGCCGAGCAACTTCTGCAGGGCCTTGCGGTCCTTGTCGCTCAACGAGGTGCCCTTGGTAAATTTGATGAAACCCATAACGAACTCCCCGGTTGAAAATAATCGTCCAAATCAAAACGCGAGAATAATCTTGCGCGATGGCGCCAAATAATCAAGATGCAACTTGGTCATTCACAGCTTTGACGAGTGACCCCGTATTCGTCCGTGCTTTGCGGCCGGTCATGCCGCCCTGCGATTGAGCAATCGGCCGAGTGGCGCATTGGGTTGGACGAGAGCAGCCCCGAGCAGCGCGACGAGATCCTCCATCCACTGGCCGACCGTAGCGCCGTCGAGCAGCTCGCTCTTGTAATTGCATGAACCGGTGATACCCGTCGACCGCTCCTTGAGCATCAGCGACAGCCATGTCTGGTCGATCGGCAGCACCGGCTGGCCTTCGCGGGCGATGTTGCCGATCGATGCTGTCGCGAGATCAGGCAAACCGAGCGGCTGGCGCAGCGGATTTTGCAGGGTGAAATAGACCTGGAGCAGCGAGGCTGGATTGACGCCCTCCTGCTCCAGATGGTCGGCCAGGATGTTGAACGGCAGCTCCTGGCGCGCATGCGCGTCGAGCACGCTCTCGCGGACCCGGGCCATTGCCTGCGCGAACGACAGCTCCGGCGTGATTTTGGTGCGAACCATCACCGTGTTCTCGAACGGACCGACGATCCGGTCGGTGTCCGGCTGGGCGCGATTGGCCATGGCGGTGGCGATCGAGATGTCGTTGCGGCCGGTCCGCGCCAGCAGCAGGGCTTTCAAACCGGTCAGCAGGCACATGAACAGCGTGCAATTGTGCTGGCCGGCGAAAGCCGCGAGCCGGCTGATCAGCTCACGCTCGAGACTGACCGGATGGTGCCCCCTGGACGGGCCCGGGCTTGATTCGCCCTCGAAGAGGGGAGGCGCCCCGCGCAAATTCTCGGTCCAGTCGGCCGCCTGACGGCGGGCGGCATCGGTGCCGCACCACCAGCGTTGCCAGCGCGCCACGTCCGAAAAAGCCGGCGGCGGTTTCGGCAGCGGCACCGACCGATAGCCGGCCAGCGCCGCATAACGGTTGGATATTTCCTCGAACAGCACGCCGATCGACCAGCCATCGACGACGGCGTGGTGCAGTGTCAGCAGCAACACGTGATCGCCGTCGTGAAGTCGCAGCAGCCGGGCGCGCAGCAGCGGCGCGCGCGTGGTGTCGATCGGGGTATAGGTCTCCTGTTCGATCAGGAGATCGATCTTGCGGAGCTCCAGCGCCTTGCGCCGCTTGTTGTTGTGGGGCTGACCGTCGCCGATCGTCTCGACGGCCAGAACACGGCCGAGGGCGCCGGGCGCGGCGATGCGGCTGACGGGCTCCCCGCCGTTCCAGCCGAAATGGGTCCGCAGCGATTCGTGCCGGCGCACGATGTCGTCGATCGCCTGCGCCAGAGCAGCCAGAATGAGCGGCCCCTGGAGACGGAAGGCGAAAGGCAGGTTGAACAGCGGCAGTCCCTGAAGATTCTGCTCGATCCGCAGCATCTGGTCCTGCGCGATCGAGAGCGTGGGAGGGCTGCCTTCGGCCAGGCTCGCTGTAGCCAGCCTTGCGAAACTTGCGGCCGGCTTGCGCGGCTTTGCCGCCACGGCCTCGTCGACCCGCCGGGCAAGCTCGTCGATCGTCGGTGCCTCGAAGATGGTCTTGATCGGCAGCGACACGCCGAGCGCCCGAGCGACGCGCGCCATGACTTGGCCCGCCAGCAGCGAATGGCCACCGAGGTCGAAGAAATTGTCGGTCACGCCGAGGCTCTCGACCGTCAGCAGGTCGATCCAGATGTCGGACAGTACCTTTTCGGTGAAGCGCCGCGCCGGCACGGTCGTATCCGGTCCGGACGTTTCCTGCTGCGCCGGCGCCAGCAGCGCGCTCCGGTCGATTTTGCCATGGGCATTGAGCGGCACCTGATCCAGGAACAGGAACGCGGACGGGATGGCATGGCCCGGCAGCCGGCTCTTCAGGAAGTCGCGCAGCTCGCTGGCGCTGCTCCGGCTGCCGGATCTTGCGACGATATGGGCGATCAGCCTGACATCGCCGCTCGCTTCGCGACGGGGCTCGACGATGCCGGCGCGCACATCCGGATGGTCGGCAAGCGCGTTCTCGATCTCCTTGAGCTCGATACGGTAGCCGCGGACCTTGACCTGATGGTCGGCGCGACCGAGGCATTCGATCGTGCCGTCGGCGCGGCGACGGGCGAGGTCGCCGGTCCGGTACAGCCGGCTGCTTGCTTTGCGCGAGAACGGATCGGGCAGGAAGCGCTGCCGGTTCTGCGCGGGATCGTTGACATAGCCGCGGCCGACGCCGGCGCCGCCGATGCAGAGCTCGCCGGTCACGCCGACCGGCTGCGGCTGCAGGCTTGCGTCGAGCACGTAGAGCTGCATGTTCGGAAGCGCCGCGCCGACCGGGACATGGCCCGTGTCGGTCGCCGGCGCCTTGGTCAGGCGATGCAGCGACACGTCGTCGGAACATTCCGACGCACCATAGGCATTGATCAGCGGCACTTTCGGGCAGTGGGCAAACCAGGCCTTGCAGAGATCGACGGGCAGCGGTTCGCCCGTCGAGATCAGAAGGCGCAGCCTTGCAAAGGCGCGTCGGACCTGTGTCTCGTCCATGCGATCGAGGATCACGCGCAGCAGCGACGGGACGATCTCCAGCACTGTGATGCCCTCGCGCTCGATCTCGCGCGCGAGCAAAATCGGGTCCTGCACGATCGCGGTACCGCAGACATGGACGCGCGCGCCGACCATGGGCCCCGCGAGGAACTGCCACACCGAGATGACAAAACTCTGCGGCGCGGTCTGCGCGATCACGTCCCGGGACGAGAGGTTCAGCTCGGAGATGAGCGAGGCCAGATGGTTCGAAAGCCCGCGCTGCTCGATCATGACGCCCTTCGGCGCGCCGGAGGAGCCGGAGGTGTAGATGAGATAGGCAAGGCTCGAAGCCGCGCGCCGCGTTGCGCGGGCCGGCTTGGTCGACGCTGGCGCGATGGCGTCCTCGAGCTCGGCCGTTTGAATGCGCTCGACCAGCGGTTCGAGCAGCGCCTCGGCCATGGACGACTGCGCCCGTCCGGTCAGCAGCATGCGGGCGCCGCTCGATCCGAGGATGGTTGCGAGCCGTGCCGGTGGCTGGTCGGGATCGAGATTGAGGAAGGCGGCGCCAACGCGTTGCACGGCGATCATCGCGGCAAGCAGGTCGGGCCCGCGATCTGCAAGCAAGGCAACCACGGCCTCGGCACCGATGCCTTCGAGGGTGAGCCAGCGCGCGACCGCCTGGCTGCGGCGGGCCAGCTCGCGATAGCTCAAGGACGTGCGGCCGTCCGACACCGCGATCGCGTTCGGGGTCTTCTTGACCTGGCGGTCGAAACGTTCGCTCGGATTGCCGCGCGTGGCGAAATTGGCCGGCACGCCCCGGCCCTGCGCCAGCAGCTGCCGGCGTTCGGTCTCGGTCAGGAGTGGCAGGTGCGAGATGCGCTGCTCGGGATCGGCGATGACGGATTCGAGCAGGGTTTTGAACTGAGCTGCCATACCTTCGATCGTCGCCGCGTCGAACAGATCGGTGGCGTATTCGAAGAAGCCGGTGAAACGGCCGTCGGCCTCGACCAGTTCGAGCGTGATGTCGAATCGCGCCACCTTTGGATCGATCTCGAGCCGCCGCGTCGACAGACCGGAGAAACGTGCCGCCTCGATCGAGGCGTTCTGGAGGATGAACATGATCCGGAACAGCGGGTTGCCGTCGCTCCTTCGCGCGATCTGAAGCGCGCGCAGGACTTCCTCGATCGGGAGGTCCTGATTGCGATAGGCATCGAGCGTGACCTGCCGTACCCGGCGCAACATGTCGACGAAGCTCGGATCGCCGCCAAAATCATTGCGCAGGATCAGGGTGTTGGCGAACAGTCCGATCAGGCGCTCGCTCTCGATCTGGTTGCGGTTGGCGATCAAAGATCCCGTCGCGACATCCTCGTGTCCGGTGTGGCGGAACAGCAGGCACTGGAACGCCGCGAGCAGGGTCATGAAGGGCGTGACGCCCTGGTCTTGGCTCAGCGCACGCAGGTCGGCCGACAGGGTCCTGGAGAATTCGAGATAGTGACGGGCACCGTGACCGCTCCAGACCTCCGGCCTTGGTCGGTCGGTCCGCAGCGGCAGCGTGGTGACGCCGTCCAGCTGCGTCCGCCAGTAATCGAGCTGCTCCTTTGCCGCCGGCGTCTTGGCCCAGCTTTGCTGCCACAGCGCGAAGTCGCGGTACTGGAAGGCGGGCGAAGGCAGTGCCGCCGCGTCCTTCTTGCGCGCTGCCGAATAATGGGCGGCGAGTTCTTCCCAGAACAGCCGCTGCGACCAGCCGTCGGTGACGAGGTGGTGGACGTTGACTACCAGCGCATGGCTGCTCTTGTCGAACGAGAGCAGCGTGACTTTCAGCGGCGCCTCATGCGCAAGGTCGAACGGATGCTGCGCGAGCCGGAGCGCTTCGCGCCTGACGACAGCGGCCCGCTTGTCCGCAGGGCAGGGCTTGAGCTTGATCCGCTCGAACCGCGGCGGCGATTGCAGCACAAGCTGCACCGGCTCGCCATCGCGTTCGATGATCACCGACCGCAACGCCTCATGGCGCGCCGACACCGCGGCGAGGCCAGCAGAAAGTGCGGCGATATCGAGCCCACCCTTGAGGAGCGCGACTTCGACGACGTTATAATTGTACCGAGTGGGGTCCAGCCGCGAGAGCACGTACATCCGCTGCTGCTGGAACGACAGCGGCGCGTCTGCTTCCGTGGCCTGGCGCCAAGCCGGCAGCAGCGTTTCGCGATGGGTTGCAGCGGTCTCGATCCGGGCCGCAAGCGCGGCGGCCGTGGCGCAATCAAAAACGTCCTGGAACGAGAAGTCGACATTGAAGCGTTCGCGCAGGCGCGAGCGCATCTGCGTCACCGCGAGCGAGTCCGCGCCGAGCGCGAAGACGTCCTGATCGCCCCCGACCTGCGGCAGCTCCAGCAAATTGGCCCAGACCCCGGCGAGCTCCGTCTCCAGCGCATTGCGCGGCAGACGAGCCTCGTCCTCGCCGCCGCCCCCTGTTGCGATCAGCTCGGCCAGCGCATTGCGCTTAACCTTGCCGCTGGCGCCTTTCGGCAGCGTCGCCACGCTGCGGATCAGGCTCGGCACCTTGTAGGCCGCGAGCCGCTTCCGGGCGAACTGACGCAACTGGTCCGAGGTCGCCTCGGAATTAGGCCGCAGCACCACGATTGCGGCGACGTTCTCGCCGAGCTTCTGGTGCGGGACGGCAAACACGCCGGCCTCCAGCACCCCCGGATGGCTGAGCAGAACCTCTTCCACCTCGAGGGGCGAGATCTTCTGCCCGCCGCGGTTGATGACGTCCTTGATGCGGCCGACGATGAAGAGATAGCCGTCGGAGTCGAGATAACCGAGATCGCCGGTCCGGAACCAGCCGTTGCGAAAGGCAGCCTGTGTCGCCGCCTCGTCATTATAGTAGCCGCGGCTCATATTGGGTCCGCGCAGCGTGATCTCGCCATGCTCGCCGCTGGCGAGCGCGCGGCCCGTCTCGTCCATGATTGCGATCTCGGGGCCCGCGGCACGGCCGACCGATCCAATCTTGCGCAGCTCGAACGGGTTGGCCGCGATCTGTGAGGCCGCCTCCGTCATGCCGTAGGTTTCGAGCACGGGAACGCCGAACGTCGCCTCCAGCCCGTCGAGGATCGCAGGCGCAAGCGATGCCGAGGCGGAGCGGATCACGCGCAGCGACGACGATCGGGCAAGATCCGGGTTCGCCTCCGCCGCCGTCAGCAGCGCGCGATGGATGGTCGGCACTGCCGTGTACCAGGTCGGTTGCAGCTGCCGCATCCAGCCGAAGAAGGAGGATGCGTCGAAACCGTCGGTACAGATCACGCTGGAGCCCGCGGCCACCGCCGTCAGCAGGCCGGAGATCAAACCATGGGCGTGAAACAGCGGCAGGACGTTGAGCAGACGATCGTGGGACGCGAGCGACAGCACGCGGCCGGCGTTGTAGGCGGAGAGACACACATTGCGATGCGTCAGCGGCACCATCTTCGGCCGCGCCGCCGTGCCCGATGTCAGCAGGATGAACGCGTCATCGTCGCCGCGCGAGGCGCCGATGCTGCTCGCCGGTCCAACCGCAGGCCCGACGAACGCGCAGCCGCCGAGATCATCTTGCGATCCCGGCACGAAATCGATCACGGCAATATCGAGCGCCTTGGCGACATCGCGAGCCGCCGAGTTCGTGTCGGCCCTGGTGACGAGCGCCGTCAGCTTCAATTCGCTGAAATAGCGTTGCAGCTCGTCCGCCGTCAGATCGGGATTGACGGGGACGCAAGCGCAGCTCGAGGCGACCGCGATCAGGGCCAGTGCGCTGTCGGCACCGCGCGGCAACGCGACCGCAATGCGGTCGGCAGGTGCAATGCCAAACCCGCGCAGCGTGCTGACGAGCTCATGCGTTCGCTCGGCAATCTCGCCGTAGTTGAGGACCGGCCGGCCGGGGGCGAGGAGGGCGGGGGCCGCCGGCGTCTTGCGGGCATGGAAATCGAGAAGGCCGCCGATATGCGCGAATATCTTCGTTTCGGCCGTCGTGCCGGCTGATTCCTGCGGCGCTGGGCGTGTGGCGTCCGACAATTCCGTTCCCTTTTGATCCGATTGGGCTATTCTTCCAAGAAGTTAAGGAACGCGTCCAGTCTGAGGTGAAGTTTTGGCCCCAAAATCTGTGGTTGCGGGGCCCTGAGCCCTTCGACGGAGTGATTGGGTCGGGCAGAATCACCATGCTGGAGAATGAGCCGGGCACGGGAGCGGAAGGCGGGCTGAAGCGCTGGCTCGAGGGCATCGGTCTTAGCCACTATACCGATCTCTTCGCGCAACACCGTCTCGATCTCGACGTCATGGGGGACCTGACCGAATCCGATCTGGTCGAGCTCGGCTTGCCGCTCGGCGATCGGAAGCGGCTCCAGCGGGCCATGACCGCGCTGTTCCGGGCCGAAACCGCGGAGAAGGCCGACGCGACGGTGCGCCCGCAAGTCCGGACGGAGGTCGGCGCCGAGCGACGTCAGCTCACCACCATGTTCTGCGACATGGTGGATTCCACCTCGCTCTCGGTGCAGTTCGATCCGGAAGACGTGCGCGACATGATCGCGAGCTTCCGCGAAACCTGTGTCCGCGTGGTGAAGCATTACGAAGGTTTTGCCGCCCGTTTCGTCGGGGACGGTATTTTGGTCTATTTCGGCTATCCGACCGCACATGAGGACGACGCCGAGCGCGCCGTGCGTGCGGGGCTGGAAATCGTCCGGGTGCTGTCCACCGCCCGCGCGATCGAGCCACGTGGCGCGCTCAGCCACTCACCCGCCGTCCGCATCGGCATCGCGACCGGTATCGTCGTGGTTGGCGACCTCGTCGGACAGGGCACGGAAGAGCGCGACTCCGCGGTCGGAGAAACCGTCAATCTCGCCGCGCGCCTGCAAGGTCTGGCGCCGCCCAACGGTGTGGTGATTTCCACGTCGACCCAGTCGCTGCTGAAGGGGAAGTTCGACTACCGCGATCTCGGCGTCCACGCGCTCAAGGGCATCTCGGAGAAAGCGCAGGCCTGGCACGTGATGCGCGCCTCGCGGGTGGAGACCCGATTCGCCGCCGCGATGGGCACGCGGCTGACCCCGCTCGTCAACCGCGAGGAGGAGATCGCGCTGCTGATGGGGCGCTGGCAGCAGGCCAAGGAGGGCGAGGGCCAGGTCGTGGTCAAGTTCGGCGAGCCCGGCATCGGCAAGTCGCGCATCATCCAGGAAATCTTCGAGCGGATCGCGGGCGATCGCCATGGACAGGTCTCGTTCCAGTGCTCGCCCTATTACACCTCCACGGCGTTCTATCCGTTCGCCGAACAGCTCAAATTCTCTCTCGGTCTCGATCGCGAGGACGCGTCCGTGCAGTCGCTGGCGAGCCTGGAGACCGCGATCGCCGCCGCTCATGGCGACATCGAGCAGGTTGCGCCGCTGCTTGCCGCGCTGTTGTCCATTCCGACCGGTGACCGCTATCCGCCGCTGGAGCTGTCGCCGCAGCAGCAAAAGGATGCGACCGTCGCGGCGCTGGTCAATCATTTCCTCGGCCTTGCGCGCGAGCAGCCGCTGGTGATCGCATTCGAGGATCTGCACTGGATCGACCCGACATCCCGTGAGGTGATCGATCTCCTGGTCGACCGAGCACAGAACCGGGCAATCCTGGTCATCATCACCGCGCGGACCGAATTCCAGCCGAGCTGGAACGCCCATTCGCATATCACGACCCTGGTGCTGAGCCGATTGAGCCGGCAGTTGCGTGCGACGCTGGTCGAGCGCGTGGCCGGACGCGAGCTTCCCAAGGAGGTCATCGAGGAGATCATCGTCAAGACCGACGGCGTGCCGCTGTTCCTGGAGGAGCTGACCAAGACGGTTCTCGAATCCAACCTCCTGACCGAACGGCACGGGCGCTACGTGCTGTCGGGCCCGTGGCGGCAGCTTGCGATCCCGGCGACGCTGACGGATTCGCTGATGGCGCGGCTGGACCGGATGGGACCGTTCAAACGGATCGCGCAGATCGGCGCCACCATCGGCCGCGAATTCTCCTACGAGACCCTGCACGCAGTCGCCAACACGCCCGCCGAACAGATCGAGGCCGCGCTCAATCATTTGGAGGAGGCCGGGCTGATCATGCGCCGCGGCCATCCGCCCGACGCGCTCTACTCCTTCAAGCACGTGATGATCCAGAACGCCGCGCATGCGAGCTTGCTGCACAGCGAGCGGCGCAAGCTGCATTCCCGGATCGCGCAGGTGCTCGCCGAGATGTATCCCGAGAAGACCGAGCGCGAACCGGAACTGCTCGCCCATCATATGACTGAATCCGGCCAGAGCGAGAGCGCCGCCAGCTTCTGGCTCAAGGCCGGCAAGCAGGCGGCCAAGAGTGGCGCCAATCTGGAGGCGATCGGGCATCTGGGCCGCGGCCTCGGCGTCGTGCAGGCCAATGCGCGCATGCAGGGCGCCGACGAGATGGAGCTCGAGCTGCGCATCGCGCTCGGCAACGCACTGATCGCCGCCAAGGGCTATGCCGTGCAGGAGGTCGAGGAGAACTACGTCCGCGCCCTCGAGCTCGGCCAGCAGCTCGACGACGACGAAAAGGCCTTCGCCGCCACGCGCGGGCTCTGGGTCTGTCATTTCATCCGCGCCGATCTGACCCGCGCGCACGACCTCAGCGTCGAGCTGTTGAAGTTCGCCAAGCGCGAGCGGCTGAACGAGGGGACGCTGCCGGCGCAGCAGACCGGCTATCTGATCGAGGCGCATCGCTCGATCGCGATGACCATGCTCTATCGCGGGCGCTTTGCTGTGTCCCAGCACCATCTGCATCGCTGCATCAACCTCTACAGCCCCGACCTGCACTCCGATCTGATGGAGCGGCACGGCACCGATCCCGGCGTCGTCTCGCTGTCCTATCTCGGCTACCTGCTGTGGTTCCTCGGCCGGCCCGACGCGGCGCGCCAGCACAGCGAGCAGGCGATCGCGAACGCCGAGAAGATCCGCCACCCCTTCACGCTCGCCTTCGCGCTCGTGTTCGGCGCCTATCTCTGCCAGCATTTGCGCGATGTCGAGGGCACGCGCGACCACGCCAACCGCGCCATGATCATCGCCACCGAGCACAATTTCCTGCACTGGAAGCAGCAGGCGGCGATCTTGCGCGGCTGGGCGCTGGCGCAGCTCGGCGAGGCCGACGAAGGCCTCAGCCAGATGCGGTTCGGCCTCGACGAATATGAAGCGATGGATTCCTGGCTCGCCGGCTGCTGGTTCCGCTGCCTGCTTGCCGAGGCCTACGCCAAAGTCGGGATGCGCGACGCCGCCTTGCGCGCGCTGGATGGTGCGCTCGCGACCGCAAGACGGACCGGCGATCACTCCTACCTCGCCGAAGTCTACCGCCTGCAAGGCGAGATCACTCTGTCGGACGGGAATCCAGCCTCGGTGCAGGAGGCCGAGGACCTGTTCAACCTGTCGCTGGAGATCGCGCGCAAGCAGGGCGCTCTGTCCTGGGAGCTTCGCACCGCCGTCAGCCTCGCGCGCCTGTCGCACGAAGCCGGCAAGCGCGAGCACGCTCGTCTCCTGCTCGTACCGATCGTCGGCAGGTTCAGCGAGGGCTTTTCCACGCCGGACCTGAAACAGGCGATGCAACTGATCAACGAACTCGGCGCCGACGCGCCTGTTCGCGCACAGGCCATCCCGTGAGATGAGCGACCTCGCCGCCGCGCGTGCGCGTTACGTGGAGCTGATCGCAAAGCGCGAGCGGATCTCCTCAACGCGCTTGCTCGAAGCCCTCGGCACTGTTCCCCGCGAAAACTTCCTGGCGAAGGGGCCTTGGCGCATCAAGACCGAGGCGGCGCGCAACTATCGGCTGACGCCGGATGCCGATCCCGTTCATCTCCAGAACAATGTGCTGGTCGCGATCGATGCGCGCCGCAAGCTCGACACCGGACTGCCGAGCCTGTGGGCGCACTTCATCGATTTGCTCGACGTCGGGGAAAAAGACCGTGTGGTCCAGATCGGCTGCGGGCTCGGTTATTTCTCGGCCGTGCTGTCGAAGATCGTGGGCCCCAAGGGCAGGGTGCGGGCGATCGAATGCGACGAACGGCTTGCGTCGCGCGCCGCGAATTATCTCAGCGCCTATCGCAACGTCGCGGTCGTCCATGGCGACGGATGCGAGGACATCGGCGAACCCGCCGACATGATCATCGTTCATGCCGGCTTCTCGCAGCCGCATCCGCTCTGGCTTCGTTCGCTTCGTCCGCGCGGCCGGCTTCTGGTGCCGCTGACCCAGCGGGACCGCGAAGGCGCCGCCCTCAAGATCACCCGCAAGGGCAAGGGGTTCGAAGCCGAGGCGGTGCAGCAGGTCCGGATCTTCCCCGGCCAGGGCCGAGGTGTGACCGCGCTCGACGACCGCGTCGCCGACTGGTGGCAGCGCGCCTCCGCACTGGCGCCGCTGCGTTTTCGCGGCATCGAGCAGGGGCTGCCTTCGGATGGCTAATGCTTCGTTTCATTTTACCTTGATTGCGAATGTAAGTATCCAACGCGTCTCGACGCCGCTATGACTGCGGCCTGATCGCCATACGAGCGCGCGCCATGCATTCCGTTGCCCTGCTGACCGCCAGCTACGCCAAGGATATCGAGCGCTTTTCGCTGCTCAGCGAGAGCATCGACACCTGGTTGACGGGCTACACGCGGCATTATGTTCTCGTTAACGATGAGGATCTGCCGCTGTTCGCGCGGTTCGCTTCCGACAAGCGTGTCATCGTTCCGGCCTCGCGCTATTTGCCGAAATGGCTGTGGGCGCTGCCGCCGGCACTTCAGTTCATCAGCAAACGGCGCGTCTGGCTGTCGTTGCTGTCGTCGCCCGTTCATGGCTGGCACATCCAGCAGATCCTCAAGATCGCGGGCGTCCTCAACGCGCCCGAACAGCGCGTCTGTATCCTGGATTCGGACAATCTGTTCTTCCGCGAATTCGACGTCGGTCAATATGCGGGCTCCGAGAAGACGCCGCTATTCGTCACGCGTAACGGGATCGACGCCGCCCACCCCTTGCATGTCCTGTGGCTCCGCACCGTCGATCAGCTCCTCGGTATCAAGGAGCGGTCCTTCCCTGCGGACGACTATGTCGGCAACGCGCTGGTGTGGGACAAGGACACCGCGCGTGCGATGACCGACGCGATCAAGTCCGCGACGGGATTGAACTGGGTTCTGGCACTGTGCCGGAAGAAGAAGTTCTCGGAATATCTCATGTACGGCCATTTCGTCGCGAACTCGCCCGCGCATCTGGCCACGCATCGGGTCACCGAAGACAGCATCGCGGTCTCGCATTGGGACGACACGCGCCTCGACCGCCCGGCCATCGAAACGATGATGCACGCCGCTTCGCCCGACCAGGTGGCGCTGTGCATCCAGTCTTATTCGTCGACCTCGATCGACGATATCCGCGACGTGTTCCGCCTTAGCTCGCGCGACCGTCGTGGTCCGAGCCTGTCTCCGGAGGACATGGGGGACGAGGTTCAGTTCGAGGCTCCGAAGACGCGCTGAGACCCGGCGCCTTCACGCGTCTCTCGTGAACTTGCTGATCACGTTCATGAACGGCTTCGGCTTGAATTCGCCGTCGAGCGGCAGGGGACGGTTCGGCTGCTTGTCCGCCCGCGCAAACGTGCCGTTGATCCAGCTATAGCGGTCCGAGAGGCCCCAGGTCAGGATCGAGCGCACCGGTCCGCTGGTCGAGATCGCGGTCAGGAGATCGTCGACGCGCTTGGCGACGATGGCATCGCGCTCCGTCGGCGTCCCCGTCAGCTTCTGATCGTCGACATCGAGCTCGGTGACGAGCACCTCGAGGCCCCAGGCGCGCAGCTCGGTGACGAATTCCGCGAGCCCATGGGTGTCGATCTCGAGCTCGGCATGCAGATGCGATTGCAGTCCCACGGCGTGCAACGGCACGCCCTGGTCGAGCAGGTCCATGATGAGATTGCGGTAGGCCGCGCGCTTCGCAATGAACGTGTCCTTTGCCGACTCGATGTCGTATTCGTTGATCGCGAGCTTGACGAAGGGGTCGGCCGCGGCCGCCGTGCGGAACGCCAGCGGAATCCAGCGATTGCCCAAATGCTGCGTCCAGAACGAGTCGCGCCGGTCTTTTGGACTGCGCGGATTGTCCGGGATCGGCTCGTTGACGACGTCCCACGACGTCAGCTTGTCCTTGTAATAGGAGACGACGGTGCCGATGTGGTCGACATAGGCGCGCTCGACGCCCTTGCTATCCTTGATCTGCTTGGTCCAGTCCGGAATGTCGTGATACCAGGCGAGCGCGTGGCCGCGCATCGTCAGGTCGTTCTGCCGCGCGAAATCCAGGATCGCGTCGGCACGTTCGAAGGCAAAGGTGTGCGCGTCGGGACGCAGCATCGGCCATTTCAGCTCGAGCACCGGAACCACCTGCGTGCAATAGGTGCTGATGGCTTCGCCGAGCCTGGGATCGGCTTGCAGATCCCAGAGTGTGGCCGCGGCACCGAATCCGGGACGGCGCTGGGCGAGTTTCGACATCGGCGCTGCGGACGCCGAAACGCCCGCCGCGAGTGCTGCGGCGCTGCCGAGGAGAAATTCGCGTCTGTCGAGCTTGGTCACAGCATTCCTTCTGGAGCCAACGCGCCATCGTACCAAGCGACGCCTTGCAACGCCGGGGTTTCCCCTCGTTGGGTTAACTTTGCCAGCTGCGAAATCATGGTTCCTTTCGGTGGCCACGCCCTCTTCAGGGAAGGGCAAATTTAACGCTAACCCGCGAAAACGCGCTCAAAGCCGCATTCGCCGCCCGATCTCCAGACTTATGTGACACTGTTGAGGGATGCTGCGGCGCAATTCGTTCGCCCCGCCATGGTCCAATTGATGAACGGCCGTCACACTCGCAACAATGTTGCCGGTCCCGTGCTCGCATGCTGAACCGCCATTTCTCGATTTATCTCGTCGCCTACATCCTGCCTGCGGCGGTGGGCTTCTTCGCCGTCACGGCCTACACGCGGCTGCTGACGCCGGCGGAGTACGGCGTCTACGTCGTCGGCATCAGCCTGGCCGGCATTCTGGGCGCGATCTTCTTCGCCTGGATCAAGCTGTCGGTGTCGCGCTATCAGGCGATGTCGGCCGAGGTGGATTTCCGTGGCACTGCAATGGTCGCATTCGCGCTCACCGTTGCCGTCCTCTGCGCCACCACGCCGGTGGTCTTCCTGTTCCGCAGCGATCTCAGCGTTGGGCTGCTGCTTGCCAGCATGTTCGTCGCGATCATGGCGAATGCCGTCGATGTCGGGCAGGAGTTCGAGCGCGCCAAACTGCGTCCTTACAGGTTCGCGGCGATCTCGATCGTGCGCAGCGTGTCGAGCGTCGGCTTCGGCCTGCTCGGCATCTGGCTCGGCTGGGGTGGATTGGGACTGCTCGCCGCATTCGGCCTGGGTTCGCTCGCCGGGATCATCCTGAACCTCGTCGGCGACCGCACCAGGATCGCGCGCTTTCAGCGCAGCCAGTTCGTGCAGCTGGCGCGCTACGGCCTGCCGCTGACGCTGGCCGGATTGTCCGTTGCGGTCTACTCGGCCTGCGACCGCCTCATCGTGGCTTATTTGCTCGGCAAGGACGCCGCCGGCATCTTTGGCGTCGCCGCCGATCTGCCGCGACAGTTCATGGTCATGATCGCCTCCAGCGTTGCTGCGGCGACAGTCCCGCTGGTATTCCGGTCATTGTCGGACAAAAATACCGAGACGACGCGGGAGCGGCTGACCGAGAGCCTCGAACTTCTGCTCGTCGTGGTCGCGCCCGTCGCCGTCTGGCTCGCGCTCGCAGCCGACCAGGTCGCCGGCACGCTCGTCGGCGTCGACTTCCGCGCCGGGGTGTCGGCGCTGCTGCCGACCCTGGTGCTCGCCCGGTTGTTCGGCATCGCCAATCAATTCTACGTGCAGATCAGCTTCCAGCTTGCCGAGCGGCCGTTCATGCTGGCGGCGCAGTCGTTCCTGACGCTGGTCGTCAGCGTGGCGTTGATGTTCGTGCTGGTGGCCGGCCATGGCCTCTACGGCGCGGCGCTGGCGACGCTTGCGACCGAAGCGATCGGATTCCTCGTTGCCGTCGTCCTGATGCATCGCGCCTACCCGGTCCCGTTCGATCTCCACCGCCTCGCCGGCGTTGCCGTCTCCGCCGCGGCGATGGGGGCTGCGATTCTCGTGGCACGATCTCAGGTCAATGGCTCCGGCCTCGTCCCGCTCATTGTCGTGAGCCTTGCGGGCGGGCTCGCTTATGCCGCCGCCGCATGGTTGCTGAACGTCGCCAATGTCCGGACGCTGTCGCTGCGTTTCCTGCGAACCTTCAACCGCAAGGCGCTGGGCGTTTAGCCGCGGCCTCCGACGAGACTCGGCCTCGCTCTCTGAAGCTCTGAAAGCGCCGCCTGGCTTGGCGAGGGCCCTGTTCCGACCGGAAGCGTACAGCCGCCCGGCCAAGGCGGAGGGCGATTCTGTTGCGTCGATGGCCATAACCGTGCTTCTTGGGCGCCATGTCGGGAGCAGAGCAGATATGACCCAAGAAACGCCGGAAATCCGCGCATCGGCGCAGTTGCTTGCCCGCTATCGCGAGCCCGACAATGCGCGGGGTATCCTCGAACTGGCGATTACGGCGATACCGTTCGTCGTCATCTGGGCTCTGATCTGGGCCGCTCTTGACCAGGGTTATTGGTTTGCCCTCCTGCTGGAGGTGCCCGCGGCGGGTTTGCTGGTCCGCCTCTTCATGATCCAGCACGATTGCGGACACGGCTCTTTCTTCCGCGGCCGCCTTGCGAACGATTGGGTCGGCCGTGCCCTCGGCGTGATGACACTGACGCCATACGGGTACTGGCGGCGCAACCATGCAGGCCATCATGCGAACTCCGGCAATCTCGATCAAAGGGGCTTAGGCGACATCGACACGTTGACGACGCGCGAATTTCTCGGGCGGTCGCGATGGCGTCGGACGCTATATCGTTTGTATCGACATCCCCTGGTGATGTTTGGCGTCGGTCCCTCGTATTTGTTCATCTTGAAGCACCGATTGCCGGTCGGGATGATGGGGCGCGGCTGGAAACCCTGGCTGAGCACGATGGGCACGAACATCGCCCTCGCGGTTCTCGTCGTCACGATGATCCAGCTGGTCGGCTATGGGCCGTTCCTGCTCGTGCACCTGCCGATCATTGTTCTGGCAGCGTCGATCGGTGTCTGGCTGTTCTACGTCCAGCACCAGTTCGAGCACACGCACTGGGCCCACGACGAAACCTGGAATTTTCACGACGCCGCGCTGCACGGCAGCTCTCACTACCAATTGCCGGGTGTCTTGCGATGGTTCACGGCAAATATCGGCGTCCACCACATCCATCATTTGTCCAGTCGAATTCCCTCCTATCGCTTGCACGACGTGTTGCGCGACCATCCGCAGTTCGCTGGTGTCGGGCGGATTACGCTGCTCCAGAGTTTGCGGACCGTGCGGCTGACCTTGTGGGACGAGGAGCGGCAGCGGCTCGTCTCCTTTGGAGAGGCGGCCTTGTTTGGCAAGGCAGCCTTGTTTGGAGAGGCCGCTTTGGCCCCAGCGGCTTCGCTCACGCCGCCCCCGCGCGGCTGACGAATGTCGTGAATCCGCGCGTGCGGTCGTTGGGTTCTCTGCGAACCGTCGATCGGAAGGCGCAGGCGTTAAGCCTCCACCCCCCGGTCATTCTGCCGCAGCGATAGACCGCCAGCTTCGGCCGCACGCCGCCCTTCCGCCTGCGCCAACCGTCGTATATGAGATTTATCGCCCAAACGTGCCGAATCTCGCCACAGACGGAACGTAAGGCGGCTGCGATTTCTTAATTCAAAGATCGCAATCTGATCAATGACCGGCGGACTGGCATTTCGACCGAGGATGGCATGAGAAACCTGATGACGACGGCGCAATCCACCGTGGCGATGCGGCGTTGGGGGCCTCCCGGAATTGTGACCTTGGCGGCGATGCTCGCCTTTGCGGCTGTGGGCCCCGCCAATGCGGCCAAGCAGGTGCGTCAGCCGGCCGAGGCGGTGGCACCGCGCGAGGCCGGCGAACCGATCATGGCGATCGTCTCGATCAAGAGCCAGCAGGTCACCTTCTACGACGCCGAGGGCTGGATTTTTCGCGCGCCGGTGTCCACCGGCACGACGGGACGCGAGACACCGGCCGGCGTCTTCGCCATCGTCGAGAAGGACAAGGACCACCGCTCGACCATGTATGACGACGCCTGGATGCCGAACATGCAGCGCATCACCTGGAACGGCATCGCGCTGCATGGCGGGCCGCTGCCCGGCTATGCCGCTTCGCATGGCTGCGTGCGGATGCCGTTCGGCTTCGCGGAAGGCCTGTTCGACAAGACCAACATCGGCATGCGGGTGATCATCTCGCCGAACGATGCGGCTCCGATCGACATCGTTCATCCCGCACTCTTCATGCCGAAGCGGGACGCCATTGCGGCGGCGCCGGGCCAGATCGGCAAGCTCTCCGGCGAGGCCGAGGAGGCCACAAGGGCGGCCGAGGAGGCCAAGAAGGCCGCGACTTTGGCCACGAAAGAGGCGGCAGCGCTGCCGGCGTCGCTGCGCAAGCTGGAACAACAGAAGACCCGCGCTGACGCCGAGCTCGCCTTCGCCGACAAGCAGCTCGCGGCCGCCAAGACCGATCAGGCCCGCGCCAAGGCCGAGGAGCTGAAGCAGAAGGCCGCCACCAGGGCCGCCGACGCGGCGACGCAGCTCGATGCCGCCAAGGCCGCCGCACAGCCGAAGCGCGATGCGGTCGCGGCCACGAAGGAGGCGGCCAAGGCGGCAGCGGCCAGGAAGGTCGACGCCGTGAAGGCTGCGACCGACGCAAAGCTCGCGCTCGAACCGGTCTCGGTCTACATCAGCCGCGCGACGCAGAAGCTCTACGTGAGGCGGAACACGCACAAGCCGGCACCGGACGGCGGCGGCGAGGTATTCGACACCAGCATCGAGGTTCCCGTCACGATCCGCAATCCGGATCAGCCGCTCGGCACGCATATCTTCACGGCGATGGCGAAGAACGATACGGGCCTGCGCTGGAGCGTGGTCACGATCGAAGACGGCGACAACGCCAGGAACGCGCTCGACCGCATTACCATCCCGCAGGAGGTGCTCGATCGCATCGCGCCGACCGCGTTGCCGCGGTCCTCGATCATCATCTCGGACGAGCCGCTGAGTGCTGAAACCAACTACCGCACCGAGTTCGTCGCGGTGCTGAGCAACCAACCCCAGGGTGGTTTCATCACGCGCAAGCCAACCGCGCCTCCGATGGCCATGGCGAGCGACGACGGCTGGGACAATGGCGGCAATGGTTTCGGCTTCTTCTTCCAGCGCGATCCGAACCCGCAGCCCGTCAATCCGCGCCGGCGCGGCCAGTATCAATATTATCAGCCGGCACAGCCGATGCAGCGGGGCTTCTGGTAAGAGGCGGGCAGATCGAAGCCCGTCACGATCGCCGCGCTTCGATCACGATCGCCTGGATCTTGCCTTCGATCGGTCCGGACCCATGGCGCGTTCGGATCGCCTCGGCAACGATGTCGGTCGCAGCCTGAAGCTTGCTGGCATCGCGTGCCTCGATCTCGCTGCGCAGCGGCGTGCCCTGGCAGAGCGCGATCGCGACGTGCTCCGGCGACGGCGCCCGGCTTATTTCAGTTCGCGTTTCGATCGATATGTCACGAAAACCTGCGTGTTCGAGGTCGGTTCTGATGACGGCCTTGTCGTGATAGCCGTGCGGCGTCCGGGCCATGAAACGGGGCGGGTCGTCGGGGAACAATTTTTCGAGCGCGACCGTTGCTTCATGCGTCCGCACATTGTCCTCGATGCGATCCCAGACGTTGAACACGAACGTGCCGTCGTCCTTCAGGACGCGCTTCACCTCCCCGTAAGCCTTGACGCGGTCCGGAAAGAACATGGCGCCGAACTGGCAGCAGACCACGTCGAAGGCGGCATCCTCGAAGGGCAGGGCCGCTGCGTCGGCCTGGCGCCACGAGATGCGATCGTCATCTGCCTGACGCTGTGCCGCGACGGCGAGCATCGGCTCGTTGAGGTCGGTCGCGACATAACGGACGCCGGGCGGCAGCGCCGCCGCCACCGCGCGGGTCACTGCGCCGGTGCCTGCCGCGATCTCGAGCAGCACGGAGGGAGAGCGGGCCGCGACACGCCTTGCGATGTCCTCGGCGTAGACGGCGAAGATCATCGGTACCAGATATTCGTCGTAGAGCTTTGGGATCGAGCCGGCGAAAACCTTGTCAGTGTTGGACATGCTTGCCTCGCTGAAGGTTCGGACATGAGGCTCATATTACCATGGATTGCCGTCTACCGCGCCAGCAGCGCGGTGAACCCGGCCGGTTCCTGCATCGCCTTATGGGCCTCCGGCGTCATCGGCTCATAGCGACCTCGCGGATCGGCCGCGTGCCGTCCCAGTTGGACGCAGCCTGTCGGACCTTCTCGAAGAACGGCCCCTTGGTGCCGCTGATGTCGGAGATCTCGATCACCGTGCCTGGATGGGCCTGCGTGTCGAAATAGGCAAAGCGCCCTTTGTCGCCGCCGATCTGGCCCTCATGGCCGATCCTGTAGCCGAGCCCGAGCGCCCTGTCGTAGAGCGCCTGGTAGTCGTGGCTCCAGTAGGACATGTGCTGGAGGCCTTCGTGGCCGGACTCGAGGAATTCCCTGTACAGCGAGGGCGCATCATTGCGCTGCTGAATCAACTCGATCTGGAGATCGCCGGAATTGGCCAGTGCGATGCTCATCTCGACGGCTGAGTTTTCGCCGCGATGGCGGAACCAGTCGGTCTTGACGCGGTCCATGTAGTACCAGGGGCCGACGCCCATCACCTCGATCCAGTGCTTCATCGCGGCGTGGATGTCCCGCACCACATATCCGTTCTGGCGCACCGCGCCGAAGATGCGGCTCATGCCGGCGCTCCCCTTGTCACTTGGCTCATTTGACCTCGGTTCACTTCACTTCAATGCCCGCGTCCTTGGCAACCTGCTTCCAGGCCGCGATGTCGCGGGCATTGATGTCGCGCTGCTCGTCGCCCGGCACGAATTGCGGCGTGATGCCGAGCCCCAGCAGCTTCCCTTTCACCTCGGCATCGGCGAGCGCGTCCTTCAATGCCGCCGACAGCTTTTTCGCAATCGGTTCGGCGAGGCCCGCAGGCGCATACATCGCCCAGGACAGGCTGCGGTCGAACGGCACGCCCTGTTCCTTGTAGCTTGCGACATCCGGCAGGCTCGGCGAACGCTCGCCGCAGGCGGCCAGCGCCTTGATCGAGCCGTCCTTCACCAGCGGCGTCGCGGTCGCCATGTCCAGTGTCGCCAGCGAGATGTGGCCGCCCAGCAAATCGCCGGCCAGTTTGGCGATGCCGTTGAACGGCACGTGGTCCATCTTGATTCCGGTCTGCTGCATCAGGATTTCCGCGCAGAATTGTCCGGTCGAGCCCACGCCCCAGCTTCCGTACTGGATCGGTTCGCCCTTCTCGGCCAGCGCAATCAGGCCCTTGATGTCGTTGGCGGCAAAATCCTTGGTCGCGACCAGCATGATCGAGGAGGTACCGATGCGCCCGATCGTGGTGAAATCCTTGATCGAATCGTAGGGCAGTTTCGGATAGATCGCCGGCGCGAGCACATGCGTTGTCATGCCGCCGACCGTGATGGTGTAGCCGTCATTCGCCGACGCCGCGACCATCTGGGTGCCGAGCGTGCCGGCGGCCCCGGTGTGGTTCTCGATATAGATGCTCTGTCCGAGCGTTTTGCCCATTTTGTCGCCGAGCAGCCGCCCGATCACGTCGCCGCCGCCACCGGCCGCGTAGGGCAGCAGCATCCTGATCTTGTGCGTGGGATAGGCGGCCGGATCCTCGGCGCGCGCAGGCAGCGCTGCCGAGAGCAATGCGAGCAATGATAGTGTGAAGGTGCGCAGCTTCATGGTGTCTTTCCCCCTCAATCCTCGAACCGAAACCGGAATGCCTCGCCGTGCCGGATCACGCGCCCCCCGGTCGGCGCCGGAAAATGGCCGGTGAGCAGATAGCTCGGCGTGTCCGCGAGCTCGTCGAGCAGCGCCATCCGTGTCGCGATCGCAGCAGCCGGATCGACGTCGGCCGCATTCGACAGCCAGGGCGCGGCACACTGGATCGGATGATGGATGACGTCGCCCGACATCACCGCGTGATCGTCCCCGCCATGGAGATGGATCTGCATGTTGCCGGCCGTGTGGCCCGGCGCCGGCGCGAAGCGCAAGGCGGCATCGCGATCGTCGAACAAGCGATGGTCGGTCTCGACGAATTCGGCAAGACCCGCCGCGACCACCGGCAGCACCGAATCCTCGAACGAGCCGTGGTTCACCGGGCTGTTTGGCGCAGCATTGTGCGCGGCCTCGAAGTGGCGATATTCGGCGCGGCCCATCAGATAGCGCGCCTTGGGGAAAGTCGGCACCCAGCGGCCGTCGAGGAGGCGTGTGTTCCAGCCGACGTGATCGACATGCAGATGCGTGCACATCACGAAGTCGACCTGTTCGGGCCTGACGCCGAGCGCCTGCATGTTCGCGAGATAAGGCTGGTCGAGGTTGTTCCATGCCGGGACGCGCGGCCGTTGCTTGTGATTGCCGCAGCAGGTGTCGACGATGGCGGTCCAGCGCGGCGTGCGAACCAAATATGAATGGTGGCTGAGGATGAAGCGGCCGGTCTCCGGCTCGATATAACGCTGATCGAGCCAGCTTCGGTTCGCCTCGATCACCTCGTCGGTGACGTTGGCGAACAGCCAGGCCTTGTCGAACGCGAGCGCTGCGATCTCGCTGACGAGATCAATCCGCATGCTGCCGATGCGCACCTGCCGCATCGCTCAGTTCTTCAGAAGATCGCCGAACGGCATCCAGCGCGTGCCGTCGAAGCGGATCAGCTGGAGGCTGGTCATGGGCGTGAAGCGTTCGGGCGAATTGTTCACCGCGGTGCCGTTGATCAGCATCGGCAGGCGCACATCCTTCATGGTCGTTGCCTGCTTCATCACATTGGCGCGGGTGAGGTCGTTGCCGGCGGCCTTGAGCACGGTCACCAGCGTCTGCGCGATGGTGTAGCCATAGACGTTGAGCCAGTCGCTCTTGTTGGCCTCGGGCAGGTACTTGTCCATGAAGGCGACCCACTCCTTGAGGCCGGCATCGTCCTTCAGTGCCGGATCGGTCGCGTCCTTCAGATACTGGCTGGAGATGACGCCGGTGGAATTGTCCTTGCCGGCCGGCTCGAGCACGCCGCTGATCGAGGCCGAGACGTTGGAGATGATGGTGACGGGCTTCCAGCCGATCTCGCCGATCTTGCGGATCGCCTGCGCCGCAAACTTCGGCGTTGCCGCCACCAGCACTACGTCAGCGCCTGCGGTCTTCAACTGGAGGATCTGGGTGTCCACGGTCGGCGCCGAGGTTTCATATGCCGCGCGCGCGACGATCGCCTCGCCGTTGCCGAGCCCTTCCTCCAGCGCCTTCAGATAGTCCCTGCCGAGGTCGTCGTTCTGGTAGAGCACGCCGATTTTCGCATTGGAATGGCTCGCCTTGATGTATCTGGCGTAGGCGATCGCCTCGTCGCGATAGGTCGGCTGCCAGCCGACGGTCCACGGGAAATTCTTCGGATCGTCCCACTTCGCCGCACCGGATCCCAGGAAGAGCTGCGGCACCTTGCGGTCGTTGAGATATTTGTGCACGGCGCTGTTGGTCGGCGTGCCGACACCGCCGAAGATCAGCAGCACGTCCTCGCTCTCGACCAGCCGCCGCGTCTGCTCCACCGTCTTCGGCGGGCTGTAGGCATCGTCCGCGATGATCATCTGGATCCGACGCCCGTTGACGCCGCCGTCGTCGTTCACCTTGCGGAAATAGGCCTCGGCGGATTTCGCGATCTGCGCGAAGGCCGACACCGGGCCGCTCAGCGGCGCGGTGGTGCCGATCTTGATGATCTTGTCGTCGGCGCCGGGATCGTATTTGCTTTGGGCCTGAGCGGTGCTTGCGGCGAGCATCGGCAACAGGATGCAGGCCGCGCGAAGGCGGGCGAAGCGCGCCATGACGTCGTCTCCCCAAAGTTTGCTCTCCGCTTCTCTGAGGCGCGGAGTTGAAACGAACGATCGTTCGTACGGTTGACTAGCGAACGATCGTTCGTTAGTCAAGTCGCATGGCTGTCCACACCACCAGCGCGGCGGAAGCGGCTGCGCCCACGACCCGCGAGCGCATCCTCACCGAGGCGCTCGATCTGTTCGCGCAGAGCGGCTATGGCGGCGCCTCGATGCGAGAGCTCGCGCGTCGTGTCGGCATCCGCGAGAGCAGCCTCTACAATCACTTCGCCGGCAAGGCCGCGATCCTGGAGGCGATCGTTGCCGAGCACGGTCCGGCCAGCTCGGCGAGCCGGCTCGAAGAGCCGCGCTACAAGCAGCTTGCGCGCCAGCCCGCCGCGTTCTGCCGGCAGTTTGCGTTGGACCTCGTCGAACAATGGTCCGATCCGCGCGAGCACCAGTTCCAGAAAGTCATCACCGCCGAGCGCAATCGCGTGCCCGGCATCCGCGCCAAATTCGCCGATCATTTCTACGCGCGCGAGCAGAGCATGATGACGGATTATTTCCGCGGCTTTGCGCTCGCCGGTCTGGCCTCGACGCCGGATCCGCGCGAGACCGCGCGGCTGTTCGCGGCCGGGCTGATCTACATCCGTCTCGAGCATTACGTGATGGGCGCGGCACCGTCGCCGCGGCCGAAGGTGATCGAGGCGATCGACCGCTACCTCGCGTTCTTCCTGTCGCTGATCGCGGCGGATGGCGGGACAAACGACAACAAGAAACGAAAAGCCAAGGGAGAGAATCGTGGCAAGGCTGCCCCTGATTGATCCGGAGACGACCAGCGGCGATATCCGCGCGTCGTTCGACCGCATGCCGGTCAAGCTGAATATTTTCCGCATGATGGCTCATGCCGAGGCCAACATGATCCCGGCGATGCGGCTCGGCAATTCGATCCTGCACAAGCAGAAGCTCAGTGCGGTCAATCGCGAGCTCCTGATCCTGCAGGCAGCCCAGCTCGAAGGCGGCGCCTATGAATGGCGCCAGCACGTGCCGATCGCGCTCGGAATCGGCTGCACGCAAGCACAGGTCGATGCGGTCGAGCGCGCCGACTACGATGCCGCCGGCTTGAACGAGGCCGAGCGCGCCCTGCTGAAATTCGGCCGCGAAGTGGTCGAGAACGTCCGTGTTCCCGAGGCGATCTTCGCCGCCATGCGCGAGTATTTCAGCGACCAGGAGATCGTCGAATCCCTCGTCGCGCTCGGCTTCTACATGATGATGGCGCGTCTCACCGAGGCGACCGAGACCAATCTCGATCCGGCAGCCGGCATGAAGGTCTATGACGGCGGCAAGAAATAAGGCAGCGCGCATGTCCGATAATTCCGAGACCAGGCCAGACCGCTACGTCCGCCCGCCGAGCGCGGAATCGCTGGGCGAAGCGCCTGGCAGGGGACGTCTAAGGGGCCGCCGCATCCTGGTCGTCGGCGGTGGCCAGCGCGTGTTCGACGTCGCCACCGATCCGATCGGCAACGGCCGCGCCATGAGCATTCTTTGCGCGCGCGAGGGCGCGAAGGTCGCGGTCGCCGATCGCAACCGCACCTCGGCCGAGCATACGGTAAAGTACATCACCGACGAAGGCGGCGAGGGCTTTGCCATCGCGGCCGATGTCACCTCTGAATCCGACGTCCAGCGCATGATCGACGAGGCGCATCGCGCCATGGGCGGTCTCGACGGCATGGTGCTCAACATCGGCACCTTCGGCAAGGTCGGGCTCGATGCCGTCAGCCCCGAGGAGTGGAATGGGATCTACGACGTCAACGTTCGCGGTCCGATGCTGTGTTGCCGCGCGGGCCTGCCGAAGTTCGACAACGGCGGATCGATCGTCTTCATCTCCTCCATCGCCGCGCTGAAAGCCGGCTCGCAGATGGCGGTGTATGATTCATCGAAAGCCGCGCTCGGCGGCCTCATGCGCAACATCGCCCATCTCGGATCGCGCCGCGGCATCCGCGCCAACCTGGTCTATCCCGGCCTCGTCGACACCCCGAACGGCCGCGAGGCCGGCGCCGGCCGACCCAACCGCGGCAAGGGCCACGTCCCGTTCGGCCGTCAGGCCACCGCCTGGGAAATCGCCTATGCCGTGCTGTTCTTCCTCTCGGACGAGAGCGTCTACGTCACCGCGCAGACGCTCGCTGTCGATAGCGGCCTGAGCGGGATGTGACAGGACGCCTCGCGCCTATGGCCGGGGGCCGCGCGCTCGGCAGATCAAATGGTCCAGCGAGACCCGGCCCGGCCCATAGGCCATGATGCCGAGCGCCATCGCCGCCCAGGTGATGTGGATCGGCCAGCCGTCAGGCACGGTGAGCTCGACGATGACGGTCATGAACAGCAGTCCGAGCGCCGCAAACCGCGTGCCGAAGCCGAGCAGGAGGAGGATCGGGAACATGATTTCTCCGCATCCCGAGAGGAAGGCCATCACGGTCGGCGCCGGATAATGATAGGGCCCGCCGGGGAGATGCAGCATGAACTCGTCGCTGAACAAAGTCACCGCGGTGTCGTTGAGCCTGAGGAAGCCTGCCCATTTGAGCATTCCGGAACGCCAGAACGGCACCGCCAGCGCGATGCGGAGCGCAAGCTGAACGACCGACGGCGAGGCGATGGTCTGCACCAGATGATTGGCCTTGTCGACGAGGAGCCCGAGCGCGGGGAGGCCGCCACCCGCCTGCATGCGTTGGTCCGTGATCATCAGACGTCTCCGAAAGCAATTGAGGTGAAGGCGCCCGCCTCGATCAGGCCGGTGATGTTCGAAGCGAGGTCGAAGTCGGCTGCTGCGTCCAGCGCGCGTGCAGCGGCCTCGCCGAGCGGCCGACCCGACATCAGGCTGCTCGCGACTGCCGCTCCGCCGGGCGGCAGGTGCCGGACCACGACATCGAATTCGGCGCGCGTGACCAACGCGTCCTCGGGCGACGCAGCATCGATGCGCCCGACCGGCGACGTATCGCGGTTGGCCGCGAATATCGTCACCGCCGCGAATTGCGACCGCACGATCCCCGCTGCCGGGTGCGGTATGAGAACGAGATCGCCCAGCCGCTCAGGCGCAACTGCGGCAAGCTGCGCCGGCGACACCGGTACGGCGTCGGCGGCATGATAGGCATCGAGCCAGGCCCGCTCGATGCGGGCGACATCTGCAAGCCATGGCATCATCTGCGCATGTTCATATTGCGCGATGAAGGCCGGGAAGTCGCGGCCGTAGTCGAACAGCAGCGGTGAGATCGGTGGCGTCTGGCGAACATGGAAGCGCGCCATGGCGCGGAAGAAGTCGATCCCGGTGATGCGCTGCACCGCCGGATAGATCGCAGCGAGCGCGTCGATCAGGCTGACCGTGACATTGTTGCGGTAGACATCGTAGCGCTTGCCGGGTGCCTTGCCGTTCGGACCGGTCACGATTTCAGGCGCAAGGCGCACCGGGTCCAGCAGCGCCGGTGCGAAGGCTGCGGCAAAGCCAAGGTCAGGCTCAGGCGGCATGACGATCTCCCGTCAACCCGACCGGGCGGCAACGATCGAGGATCGCCTGCGCAGCGGCGGCTTCCGCCTGCAGGACCGGCCAATCCGGGATCTTGCTGTCCCACTCGATCAGCGTCGGCACGCCGCCGCGGCGCCGGACGACGATCTCGTACAGCTTCCACACGGCGTCCGCGACCGGGCCGTCATGGCTGTCGATCAGCAGCAGGTCGCCTTCGTCATCGGCCTGCTCGGCATGGCCGGCAAGATGGATCTCCCCGACGCGGGCCAGCGGAAAGTCCGCGAGGTAGTCGAGCGCCGAGAAGCCGTGATTGGTCGCTGATACGAATACATTGTTGATATCGAGCAGCAGCCCGCAGCCGGTCCGCTCGGCGACAGTGCGGATGAAATCGGTCTCGCTCATCGACGATTCGCGAAAAGCGATATAGGTCGACGGGTTTTCCAGCAGCAGCGGGCGGCGGATCGCGTCCTGCACCTGATCGATGTGATCGCACACATTTCGGAGCGTTGCTGCGGTGTAGGGCAGCGGCAACAGATCGTTGAAGAAGCTGGTCTCATGCGTCGACCAGGCGAGATGCTCGGATACCAGCGCAGGCTGGTAGCGCGCCACCAGCCCGCGAAAGCGGGCCAGATGCGCCTTGTCGAGCGGCTGTGGTCCGCCGATCGACATGCACACGCCATGCAGCGACAGTGGATGATCGCGGCGGATCGCTTCCAGCGCGCGATGCGGCGGTCCGCCTGCGCCCATGTAGTTCTCGGCGTGGACCTCGAAGAAGCCGCGCCGCTGGTTCGCGCCCAGGATCGCCTGAAGGTGTTCGGGCTTGAAGCTCGTCCCGGCGACGCCGCCGATGGGCGCGGAATAGCGGAGGGGCACCGCAGACATGTCAGGCGCGATTGCCGTCGTCATGGTTTCTCTCCGCTCTTCCCTGTTGTCGTGCTCGTGTCGCAGCGCGTCAGACCGGCTTGAGCGAGCCCTTCTTGCCGCCCGGCAGCTCGATGCTGGTGCAGGTGCCGCCCTGGACGAATTTCCATGCATTGCCCTGGAAGTCGGTGGTCGAGGTGCCCTGGCAGGTCGTGCCCGGTCCGGCGGCGCAATCGTTCTGGCCCTTCAGCGCGACGCCGAAGCATTTTTCCTTTTTGGCCGCGATGGCCGCGTCGCCCTCGGCCTTGGTCAGCGGAGCAGCAGCGGCCAGGGTCGCAAGTGCGGTCGACATGGCGCCGGCGAGAACGAGCGTGGTCACGGCAAATTTGGCAGACATTGAAGATTCTCCTGTTCGAGATGGCATCGCCTGGCAGGCGAAGAGCGCCTTGTTCGGTTCGCCTCGCACCCAGCTCGTGTTACCGCTAGAGCAGGTCACGAGTTTGTGAGGCCGTTGGATGGGCGCACGGGCTGTGCGCTTGGACCGGATTAGCGGGTGACGGGCCGGTCAATCCAATGCCTAGTCTCTATCGAGACCTTAGCCGGAGAGCATTGGCGGCGGCACGCGGTGCCTGCCACAGGTAACGAATGCACGCGTGCCACGTAGAGCGGTAACAGGAGGTGGCCAGTCGCCGCTTTGCCGGAGAACGGAAACAGCGATGAATGTTGATCCCGGACGGCACCTGCGCGCGATCGCGAAGCTGACGGTCAGCATCCGCCTCGCCGTCTCGGCGCTGGTCCTGACCGCGATTCTTTTGACCGCGGCCCTCTCCAGCCTGTTGTGGTGGCGCACGGCGGAAGCGGCGAGCCGGCAGCTCGCATCGACCATCAACGAGCAGATCGTGGCCGCTGTCCGCAAGGAGGTCGCCGCGATCGTGGACGAGGCGCGTGCCGCCCATACCGCGATCCGAACCCTGTTCCTGCAGAACGTGCTCGACACCCGCGAGGCCGACAAGCGCGAATTCGTCTTCCTGTCGCAATTGCAGTCGCAGGCGACGATCTCCTGGGTCGCCTTTGGCTGGCCCGACGGCTCCTTCTTCGCCGCGCACAAGCTCGGCGACCGCCGGCTGGAGATGATGGAGATCTCCCTGACCGATCATGCTGGCCAGCGCCGCATCGACGAATACGAGGTGGTGCCCGGCGACATCGAATTCGCCAATCGCCGTTTCGAGCCGACCGATTTTCGCGTCGCCGATCGCGCTTGGTTCAAGACCGGGCTGGCGGCCGGGGAGCCGGAGTGGTTCAAGGTCATGGACCATCCGACCGGCGAGCGGCCGTCGATTGCCTTTGCCGGTCCGATCGACGTCTACCAGGAGCGGCAGGGCGTCCTCGCCATCGTCATCGAGTACACCAGGCTCGCGCGCTTCCTGTCGCAGCTCGAGGTCGGGCGCACCGGAACGGCTTTCATCATCGACGGCAGCGGCGAGCTGATCGCGGCGCCCGATAAGGACGCCGACGAACTGCACGTTGCGAAGGGCGATACGACGCTGCTGCCGCTGGCGCGGATGGCACTCGTAAAGGCGGGCGAGGATGGCCGCAAGGAAGCGTGGCGAAGTCGGCTGACATCGGCTGGCGCGGCTTACGAAGTGGCGCTCACGCCGCTGCCGTTTCCCGGCTGGTCGCTGGCGACCGTGATCCCCGAGGCCGAGTTCCTCGGCCCGGTCGAGACGACGTTGCGCCGCCTGATCCTCGGCCTTGCCATCGGCGCCGTGCTCGCGGCGCTGGCCTCGGCGATGCTGGCGCGTTCCGTCATCGCCGCGCCGCTGTCGCGCGTCGTCGGCGAGCTCCGCCATGTCGAAGCCTTCGCGCTGGAGCAGGTCCGCCGCCATCCGTCGCGGCTCAAGGAGATCGCGAGCCTGTCCGGCGCGATCGCCGAGATGGCAGCCGGCCTTTCCGCGTTTCGCAAATTCATCCCGGCCGATCTGGTCCGCTCGCTGTTGCGCCAGGGCGTCGAGGCAAAACCCGGTGGCAGCATGCAGGAGCTCAGCGTGATGTTCGTCGACATCGCCGGCTTCACCGGGCTGTCCGAGCGGCTCGGCGATCGCGTGGTGCCGTTGCTGTCGCGCTATCTCGACCTCGCCTCCGAGGCCGTCGTCGCCAATGGCGGCACCATCGACAAATTCATCGGCGACGCCGTGATGGCGTTCTGGGGCGCCCCGCAGCCACAGGCCGACCACGCGCTGCGCTGCTGCCGTGCGGCGCTCGGCTGTTGCAGGGCCATCGCGGCGTCGGGCCTTGCCGACGATCTCGGCCAGCCGCTCCAGATCCGGATCGGCATCAATTCCGGCCGCATGCTGGTCGGTAATATCGGCTCGGAATTGCGTCTGAACTACACCGTGATCGGCGATGCCGTGAACGTCGCGAGCCGCCTCGAGGGCGCCAACAAATCCTACGGCACGCAAATCCTCATTGGCGAAGCGACCGAACGTCTCGCACGCGGCGCCATCGTCACGCGCGAGATCGATAGCATCGCCGTGTATGGACGCGAGGAGGGTTTTGCAGTCTATGAATTGATCGGACTTGCCGGGGAGGGCGGCGGCGACCAGGCAGCCTGCTGGATCGGGCGCTACGAGCAGGGGCTCGCCAGCTATCGCGCTCGCCGGTTTGCGGCTGCACTCGCCGATTTCGAAGCCGTGCTGAACATGCGTGGCCCGGATCGCCCGGCCGAACTGATGCGCGACCGCTGCCGGCAGTTGGTTGAGAGCGCGCCTGATGTTGCGTGGCGCCCGGTCGCGGCACTGACGACGAAGTAGTCGCGAAAGATTGGCGCGCTGACGGGAAGCGAGCTGGCGACGATCCTGTCTGCATGATACGCAACTGACACCACCCGTCCTCTTGCGCTCCCGGACCACCTCAAGACATGAAAACCACACTGCTGAAATCCGAAGACTACGCTCGCTCGCCCTGGAAGAACGGCGGCGGCATCTTCACCGATATCGCGGATGCCCATCGCGCTGATTCCAGCGTGAAGGATTGGGACAGCCTGCTGTGGCGTTTCGCGGCGACCCCGATCGTGGCGCCCGGCCCGTTCTCCCATATGCCCGGCATCGACCGGTTGCAGATGGTGGTCGGCGGCCGCGGGCTGGTGCTGAAGTCGCCCACCCAGGAATTCGACGAGCGCGAGCCGTTCACCACGGTGCGCTTCACTGGCGAGCACGCGATCGTCACCGAGCTCGAGGAAGGGCCAGTCGAGGTCGTGAATTTGATGGGCCGGCGCGGTGCGGTCGCGCTAGAACTCGAAGCGCTCAGGGAGCCCGGTGAGCGGCGATTATCCGCCGGCACGCATCTGGTCTATGCGGCGCGCGGCGACTGCGGCATCCGTCTTGACGGCACGGATTTTTCGATTTCGCACGAAAACACGTTGAAGGTCGAACTGACGGGGGCATCGACGCTTGCGCTCGTCTCGGGGCTGGCCGTGCTGGGCTCTATTCAAATCGTCGGCTGAACGGCGTTCCCGCCCATCAGAGCGATGCGTACAATCCGTGCAACTGGCTAGGTTGACGCCGTCGCGCCGGAGCACGATATCTGCCCTGATGCAGCCGCCGCCCAAAGCACGATGCGGGCGGCCACGATATGAACGGGCAGATATGATCCTAGAGAAGAAATCCGCCACGCTGTCCGATGGCGTCGTCGACTGGCTGATCAACGGCACGCGCGACCAGCGCTTCATCGACGTTATCTTTGCCGAGATGTGCATCCGGCTTCAGCAGGCCGGTATTCCGCTGGCGCGGTCGACGCTACACGTGCTGATCCAGCACCCGCAATGGCTTGGCGCCCGCTTCATGTGGTCCGACGGCATGCGCGAGGCGGAGATTGCGCGGGTCGACTATGACGTCCGCGAGCGGTCCGAGTTCATCGGTAGTCCCGCCAGCGAAATGTTCGAAGGCGCAACCGAGTTGCGCGAGAATCTCGAAGGCGACCCCGCGCTCGGCCGCAAGCACACGCTTTATCGGGAGATGCGCGCGCAGGGCCTGACCGACTATGTGGCCTGGCCGCTCTACCATACGCTCGGCAAGCGCCATCTCGTCACCTTCGCGACCGACCGGCCCGGCGGTTTCGACGACGCGCATATCGCCGCCCTCAAGAACATATTGCCGGTGCTGTCGCTGGTCAGCGAGATCCGCATCAAGAACCGATTGGCGCGGACGCTCCTTGAGACCTATGTCGGCTCCCACGCCGGCGAGCTCATCCTGGCCGGCGCCACGCGACGCGGCACCGGCACGACGGTGCGCGCCGCGATCATGATCTGCGATCTGCGCGAATTCACCAAGATTTCGGACAATTGGCCGCGCGACGACGTCATCGATCTGCTCAACGATTATTTCGACGCGATGTCGGAGCCGATCGCCCGGCATGGCGGCGAGATCCTGAAATTCATCGGTGACGGCCTGCTCGCCATCTTCCCGCTGAGCGAGCCCAATGCCGGTGCAAACCTGCTGCACGCCGTGACCGAAGCCCGGCAGGCCATGATCGCGTTGAACGCGCGCAACGACGGCACCGGCCGCGCGCCGCTGAACTACGGCATCGGCGTCCATGTCGGCGACGTCATGTACGGCAATATCGGATCGTCCACCCGGCTCGACTTCACCGTGATCGGTCCCGCCGTCAACATGGCCTCGCGCCTCGAAGCCCTGACCAAGCAATTGGGAAAGACGGTGCTGCTGTCACGCGAATTCGCCGATCTCGTTGGCAGCCAGTTCGATCTGGAGCGCGTCGGCGAGCACGCGGTGCGCGGCTTCAGCGAGCCGATCGAGCTGTTTGCGTATCAGGGCTGAGGCAAGGAAACATCACTGTTTCGATCCGGTCCAGCTTCCGACACATCCATCGGATCGCCGGAACGTACCGGAGCCGCTGCGGCCTGAAAATCGGCCGGACCGTTCGGACTGACTTGAGCGGTGCCGTACTGTCCGACCAACTGGCCGCCGGTGATGACCACCGTATCGGTGGAGGTGCCGCAGGACGCGCCGACACTGGTCAGGACCCATGCTCCGTCGAGATTGCCGCCTCCGCCGCTCTTTTGCGGCGCGCGGCGCGGCTCGTCGTCCGCGGGCTTGCTGCGTCGTGCCGGCTTCGAAGGCTCGGCCGCCCGCGGCGTCTCGCGCGAACCGGACAGCGATTTTTCGTCATTGCCGATGCTGCCGCCGGCGCTCCCCGACTGCGCACGCGCCATGCCGGGCACGGCGATGATTGCGAGCGCGGCTGACAACAGGGCGGCTTCACAACAAGCGCGAAAATGATTTTGCATATTGCACTGGTTTCAAATGAACAGGTCTTGACGGCGGATCGTATTGCCAATGCGCGAGTGTGTCACTACGCTTGGCCCTGGGTCGCCCAAACGTTGCTTCGATCGGCCGCATGTTCATGCCAAAATTCCTCCGCATCGGAATCCATCAGTCGAACGTATCGGGTTACACGTCGAAGGCGTGGTGTGTCCGGCGCGTCGGCACGGCGATCCTCCTGAAGTGGGGCGCCGTGGAGGTCCAGGGCGCCGGTGACGGACGAAAGGTCTACTGGACGCGTCTGCCGCAGGAGAAGACAGTTCGCTGTGGCAGCGCGCAGCGTGCCCAGGATTACGCAAAGGCCGCGATCGCGCGACGCCGCAACCATCGCTATGAACCGCTGGCCGGCGCGATCGTGCTCCGTCGCCGGCCGGCCGCAGGCAGCACCGAGCTCAAGCGAGCGCTCGCCACGATCCTGATCGTCGATATCGTCGGCTCCACCGCAAAAGCGGCAAAGCTCGGCGATGTCCGCTGGACCAAAATCATGGGCCATTATTACGCGGCGGTCCGCAAGGAGCTGAAGAGCTCGCGCGGCAAGGAAGTCACGACGACGGGCGACGGCGTGCTGGCGACATTCAAGACGCCGGCTGCCGCAATCAATTGCGCGACCGCGATCCAGAAGGCCATGCGTACGCTCGGCCTTGAGATCAGGGTCGGCCTGCATGCCGGCGAATACACCGTGAGCGGCACCGAGGCGGTCGGCCTCGCCTTCCACATCGGCACCCGCGTCGCCGCCAAGGCGCGCGCCGGCGAGGTTTTGGTCTCCAGCGCGGTCAAGGAGCTGCTGGCGCCACAGTCCGGGATCCGTTTCAGGGATCACGGCATGCACCAGCTCAAGGGCGTGCCGGAGCGCTGGCGGCTGTGGCGGGTAGAGGGCTGAGGCGATTGGGCGGGCCGCATCCACGCCCTCATCTCATCTGGACGACGATTTTCCCCTTAGCTCGTCCCCTTTCGAGATACGCCAGCGCCTCTTTCGCCTGTTCGAACGGAAAGACCTTGTCGATCACCGGCCGGATACGCTCCGCCTTGAGAAGCTCGCCGATCTCGGCGAGTTGGCTGCCGTCCGGGTGCACGAACACGAACGAATAGTCCGCGCCGATTTTGCCGGCCTGGCGAATGATCTTGCGGCTCAGCAATCCGAACAGCAGCACCATGAAGACATTCATGCCCCGGGCGCGCGCGAACGCGGCGTCCGGCGGCCCGACCAGCGAAGCAATCCTGCTCCCCCGCTTCAGGATCCGAAGCGATGTCTCGACCGCGTCGCCCCTGAGCGTACCCAGCACCGCGTCGTAGTCCCGCAGCACCGCCTCGAATTGCTGGGTCTTGTAGTCGACCACCTCGTCAGCCCCGAGGCTGCGCACCAGATCGATATTGCCGGTGCTGGTCGTCGTCCCCACTTTTGCCCCGAGATATTTCGCGAGCTGGATCGCAAACGTGCCGATCCCGCCGGCGCCCGCGGGGATGAACACTTTCTGGCCCGGCTTGAGCCGTATGCGCTCCCTAAGCGCCTGCCACGATGTCAGGCCGACCATCGGAATCGAGGCCGCCTGCACGAAGTCCAGGTTCGGCGGCTTGAGTGCGGCGGCATCCTCCGGCACGATTGCGAATTCTGCGAGAGCGCCGGTGCCGAGATCGAAGATGCTGGCAAAGACGGCGTCCCCCGGCTTGAAGCGGGTCACGCGGCTTCCGACCTCGACGACGACGCCCGCCAGGTCGCTGCCCAGCGTGGCCGGCAGCTGAAACTTGAGGATCGGCTTGAACGTCCCTTTCGGAATCATGTTGTCGATTGGGTTCAAGCCCGCGGCGTGAACCTGGACCAGGATTTCGTTCGGCTTCGGCGTCGGCCGGGGGATGTCGGCCAACGCGATCTGGTCCGGCTTGCCGTAGCGCTTGAAGACGAGTGCTTTCATTTTTCTCTCTCGGTCCGAAGGTTCTTCGCGACGGCAAGCTTGCGCCCCTCAGAAAGCCCGCGCCATGCGGGCGGGCTGCGACGCCGCCACCGCATCGAGCCGCAAATCCTTTCGGATCCCGGCATCCACCAGGGCTGCGGGCGCAAACCTGCGTAGCAATCGCAGGCGCTTCGCAAGGCTGCCGGCCGCGTATTTGAGCTGCGGGCGCGCCGCGCTCGCGGCCTTCAACACGGTCTCGGCCACCACGCCAGGCTGTTCGGCCGTCGCCATCACCTCGTTCACCCGCTTGGTCACGCCGGCGCGCGCCTCGCGATATTCGTCGAGCGTGGCGTCGGGCTCCATGAAGTTCGCGTCGAACGGCGTCTTGGTGTAGGCGGGCTCGACCACCGAGACCCGGATGCCCCGCGTGCGCAGTTCATGGTCGAGCGATTCCGAATAGCCCGCCACCGCGTGCTTGGTCGCGGCGTAGAGCGCGCCATAGGGCATCGGCAGAAAGCCAAGCACCGAGCCGATATTGATGATGCGGCCATTCCCCTGGCGCCGCATGTGCGGCACGACGGCGCGCGTCATCCGGATGAGGCCGAAGAAGTTCGTCTCGAAAATCGCGCGCGCCTGCTCCATCGAGCTCTCTTCCGCGCCGGCAGGGGCAACGCCGAAGCCGGCGTTGTTCACGAGCAGGTCGATGCGGCCCTCGCGCCGGATCACTTCGCCGACGGCGGCTTCCACCGATGCGTCGCTGGTGACGTCGAGGGCCAGCATCTCGAAGGCCTGCTTGCCAGACTGTGCGCCCCGCCTGCTGGTGCCGAACACCTTGTAACCGGCGTTGGCGAGCCGCTCCGCCGTGGCCTGGCCGATGCCTGAGGAGGCGCCGGTCACCAGCGCGATCTTCGGTTTAATCCTGTTCATAGTGCCTCTCCGACGCCACTACCGGGCCTGAAATCGTTTGATTACGATCGTAACTATTGATATAGATGACGATCGTAATTATAAAAGTCAAGCCCCGTGCCCAAATCCCTTGTCCAAGGATCGGTCCCATGCGCGTCTCAAAGGAACAGGCTGCCAAAAATCGCGAGCATATTCTCGAGACCGCCTCCCGGCTGCTGCGGGAGCGCGGCATCGCCGGCGTCGGTGTCGACGCGCTCGCGGAGGCGGCCGGGATGACGCACGGCAGCCTCTACAGCCAGTTCGGCTCCAAGGAGCGGCTGGTCGAGGAAGCGGTCGCCCATGCGATCAAGGCCAAGGGCCAGGAATTGCCCGAGGCGTTCGCGCTCGAGGACTATCTTTCGCAGTATCTCTCGCCGGGGCATCGCGACGATGCCGCCGCCGGGTGCCCGTTCGCTGCGCTCGCCTGTGAGGTGTCACGTCAAGGCAGCGGCTTGAGGGCGCGCTTCACCGCCGGCGTGCGCGGCACGATCTCCCTGCTGAGCAGCCGCATGGCCTCCACGCTGAAGCCACGCCAGCGCGAGGACAAGGCGCTCGCCGCGGCCGCCTCCATGGTTGGCGCCCTCGTGCTTGCCCGCGCCGTGGACGATCCCAAGCTGTCGGACGATATTCTTCGCGCGACGAGGAATTCGCTGGCGGGGTGAGCCGCGTCTCGGCGGGGCGCCGAAAGTCCGGAACAAAATTTCGGTGACGACGTTCGATGTCGCGGACAGCCAATGGCGATGGCTGCCGATCTTCGACATCGACATACGTTTCGAACGCGCATGGATGACTACAGCGATCTGGTGCTCGGCATGTTGGCCGTGGCGGTCGCTGCCCTCCGGGCGAGCTCTACCTCGTGACGCGGCCGGAGCCGCCGCAAACTCAGCCGCCAGCCCCACCGGTCGTTACATCCTCGGCCGAAACCATTTTTTGTCATGTCGATTTTGGAGCGTAAGCAGACAAACGCGAAGAGGTGGCAATGGGAAGCACTGCAACTGTTCCGATGCTGTCGCCTGAGGGCGGATTGACACATTACCTGGCGGAAATTCGCAAGTTTCCGATGCTGCGGCCCGACCAGGAAATGACCTATGCGAAGCGATGGCGCGAGCACGGCGACCGTGAGGCGGCCTATCATCTCGTCACAAGCCATCTGCGGCTCGTTGCCAGGATTGCGATGGGATATCGCGGCTACGGCCTGCCGGTTGCGGACATCATTTCCGAAGGAAACGTCGGCCTGATGCACGCCGTCAAGCGCTTCGAGCCGGAGCGGGGCTTTCGGCTTGCGACCTACGCCATGTGGTGGATCAAGGCGTCGATCCAGGAATACATCCTGCGGTCCTGGTCGCTGGTCAAGATTGCCAACAGCGGGGCGCAGAAGAAGCTGTTCTTCAAGCTTCGCCGGACCAAGGCGGAAATCTCCGCCCTTGAGGATGGTGATCTCCGCCCCGAGCACGCCAGCCAGATCGCGCGGCGGCTCGGCGTGCAGGAGAACGACGTGATCGAGATGAACCGGCGCCTCGGCGGCGACCTGTCGCTCAATGCTTTCGTGCGCGACGCCGACGGCGGCGAAGTCCAGGACTGGCTCGTCGACTCCTCGCCCAGCCCTGAAGCCGCGTATGCCGAGGAGGAAGAAGCCAAGCTGAGGCGTGAAGCCCTCGCCGGTGCGCTGGACGTCCTCAAGCCGCGCGAGCGCGACATTCTCGAGGCGCGCTGGCTCTCCGAGCCGCCGCTGAGACTCGAGCAGCTCGCGGCACGATATGGCGTTTCACGCGAGCGGGTGCGGCAGATCGAAATGCGCGCGTTCGAAAAGGTTCGGGCCGCCATCGGGGGGCGCTTGGCAACCGGCTCTTGAAACCAAATCGCCGCCTCCTAATTCTTTTGGCAACCGCATGCGAGTGCGGTGCCGGACGCCAAAGCAGGGTCCGGCGAGGCCATCGGGGCTCGCCCCGGTGATGCTCTTAATCCATGTTGCTCACAGGAGGATGTGGTTATGAGAAACGACGATATGTCTCCCCTCTGGCGTTCGATCATTGGTTTCGACCGCCGTTCCGCCGCGTCGCATCGCGAACGATGCTGCCGGCAACGCCGACCCGAAATTGTGCACAAGCAGGCGGCCTGACGAGCTGATCGTCCGGGCTGTGCAGCGCGTGCGTGGCCATCGCCGCGCGCTGAGCTGCGCCAATCGACCATCAAGACAGGAGATAAGGAGAAACGACAATGGCACTACGCGATCTGATTCCGTGGAACAACGGCTCACGCAACATGGCCGTTCAGCGCGGCGAACCCGGCAACCCGCTGCTTGCGCTTCATCGCGAGATGAACCGGCTGTTCGACGACGCCTTCCGCAGCTTCGATCTCGGCCCGTTCGGCTCCTCGACCGCGATGGGCTGGCCGAACGTCGAACTCGACGAGAGCGACAAGGAGGTCAAGGTTGTCGCCGAGCTTCCCGGTCTCGAGCAGAAAGACGTCGACGTCGAGCTTGCAAATGGCGTGCTGACGATCAGCGGCGAGAAGAAGAGCGAAACGGAAGACAAGGAACGTCTCTTCAGCGAGCGTTACTATGGCCGTTTCGAGCGGCGCATTCCGGTCGATGACGTCGACCAGGACAAGGTCGCCGCTTCCTTCAACAACGGCGTTCTCACCGTCACCCTGCCGAAGTCACCGGCGGCACAACAGAAGGTGAAGCGCATCGCGATCAACGGCAAGTAGGCGTGGAGTGTAAGCATGAAGCGGGCGGGAGCCACCGCTCTCGCCCGCTGCCGTTTCGTGGAGGCATTCGCGTCCGTCGGCTCGCTGCAAAATTTTCCGGAACGCTCGGAAACTTCAATTCCGGTCTGGCGTTTTGCGGTCGGTTTCCAAGTTCTGGGAGTCGCACATGAAGAAACTTGCTTTGGTCCTCACGTTGATCTCGGCCCTGTTCGTGGCGGCGGCCTCGCCGGCGGAAGCCCATGGCTGGCGCGGCCATTGGGGAGGCCCCGGTATCGGCTTCGGTCTTGTTGCCGGTGCGCTTACGGCTGGTCTGGCGGCCAACGCCTTTTATGGCCCGCGCTACTATGGTCCGCCCTACGGCTACTATGGGCCGCGCTTCGTGCGGCGGGCCTATTATGTACCTTACGCCTACGCTCCACCGCCCTATTGGGATCCCTGGTGGTGACGAGACAAGGCCCGGACCATCGTCCGGGCCATTTGCGTGAGCGCAATCGGTCAATCGTTCGCGGCGCGCCTATTTGCGGTTCGCTCCCGTGGAGCCGGAACCTGGCATGGCCTGCTGGCCGCCCTGGGTTTGCCTTGTATCGTTGTCGCCTGGCCGCGTCGTCGACGACTTCGCCGGTGCGTTCGCGCCGCCGCCATTGTTGTCCGATGAGGTGTTGAGGCTGGAGGCGCCCGCTCCCGTCGCGCCGCCGGTGCTGGAGGAGTCGATGCTCGACCCGGTCCTGGACGCACCCGCGCCGCCTTGCCCGAATGCGGAAGGGGAGAATGCGAGAGCCGCAACGAGCCCTGCGAGAACCAGCTTTTTCATGTCCGCTCTTTTGCTTGACGTCGTCACATGCCGTGCCGAGGCAAAGATTTGGGGACGCACCTGTTCCTGAGCAGGAGCGGAAATGCCGCACCACCGACGATTAAGTCATCCCGAGCTCATCGCGCGCGGGGCGATCCGTTGCTGCGCTTGCGGCGACAGCTCGTAGCGATCGCCGGCCTTCACCAGCCAGCCCGCCTCGATCATGCGTCGCGTCATGCCCGCGCTGCACAGCGGGTGGCTGCCGCCGGGATGAAACAGCGCGCCCTCGCGTTCGATCAGGTAGCCGTAGAGCCGCGCCTGTCGAAGCGGGTTTTGCATCCCTGGTGTGGGCGCCTCCATGGTCTCTCGCGCAGTCCTCCAAGACGGCCCTGAAATGCCGGGCTGAGATGCCGGGCCGATCTCCGTTAGGCGGCCCCGGCCTGTGACCCGGGGGCGGGGCTTCGAGCCGGGGCCGCCATTGCCGGAATCGCAAGGACCCGGCGCGGCCCAATACGCAACGGCCTCAGGTCGTTCCTACAAAGCCGTTGCTCTCTGCGGGTTGCTGCCGGCAAGGCAAAGTGCCTAGGCCGACCAACGATCCTGCTCTTCCTGGTGGGCATGCTCGTTCAGCCGTTCGGCGATCTGATCCGCGATCTTCTCCGACTCGGCCGAGGCGACCGGCTCGCCCTTGTGTGTTTTGAGCTTGTCCTTGTCGGCTTCGATGGGAAAGTCGTCGGGCTTCAGTCCGGGATCCCTGGTCATGGCGCGCCTCATTGTGTCTCGCATCCGGAAAACACGGATGCGGGCCGTTCGTTGCTGGAACAATGAAGCCGCGGTGGAGAGTCACAGCCCGGCTCAAGCGCCGCGCCATGCGCTCTGCTCAGGACCCGCCGACAGCCCGGATCACGGTCCCGCTGCCGCCGCACGTGGCGCAGGGAGCGCCGTCGATCCGCCCCTTGCCATGGCAATCGGGGCACACATCTTCGCCCGTGCCCGTCGTTCCCGGAGGGGCTTCATCCCCGGGGTTGAGCGCCGCCGAACCCGTCGGCGGATGTCCCGGTCTTTGCGCCCTGCGTGTCGGTCTTGGTCATCTGCACCTCCCTCGAAAAGACCGCAACGCGCCTTGCCGCAGGAAGTGCCAATCGAGGATGTCAGGTGCGGTGCTCTCGAGAAGCACTTTGCCGGCGGCGTCCGCGCGAATTAGCGCGGCGGGAAGGTCATCACCTCATCATCACCGCACGCCCGTGCCCTTGCAGCGCTGGCACTTCACCACCTTGTCGCCCTTCTTGAGCAGGCCTTTGCCTTCGCAGTTCTTGCATTTCTGCTTCTTCTTGATGTTCGGGCCTTTTTCACTGGTCATGGATGGCTCCTGCCGCGGGAGAGCGGTCTTGTGCGGTCGTTCAGCGATCAGCTGAGTGGTGCCAATAATCCCTACACTGATGCCGGCTTCGGCACCACCAGCACCGGCACGCTGCCGTCCACCAGGACCTCGGATGTCTGGCTGCCCAAAAACAGCTTCCTGAGGCCGCGTCGTCCATGAGAGGCCATCACGATCAGGTCGTATCCCCCAAGCTTGGCTGTTTCAATGATCGCAGTCGCCGGGTGCGCATTCGGAACGTGCAAGAATTCTGCAGGCGCGCCGATCTGCTCCGACATCGCGCGCGCTTGATCGAGCACCTTGCCCGCGCGGACCTTGCAGGCCGCGTCATAGCTATCGATCTCGTCCCGCGTCGGAATCCATCCCGAGTCGTGTCCGCCCCCATAGTCGATCGGCAGTGCTTCCGTCACGGTGATGATCGTCAGCCTGGCGTTCAAGGCCTTCGCCAGGGCAATGCCATGCTCAACGCCCTTCGTCGCGACGTCCGATCCGTCCGTGCTCAAGAGAATGTTGGCGTACATGCGGTGGCTCCCTTGCTCGTCGAACAAAGTGATGCCTGGGTAATATGGGCCGGTATGCGGCATGGGTCTATGTGCGTTTTCGACGATGGTCTCGCCGTCACAGCTTCGAAAAGGCAGCCGCGCAGTGTGAACACGTCTCGTCGTGCCGAGTATTTTTATTCACGTTTCTAATAAGGGATTACGGTCACAGTGCACTTAATTCAAAGTCTTCGTACCCCAAAAAGGGACGGGCTCACTGAGTGCACAATCACCATTTCGATGCCGTAGGCATAGCAGGCGGCGAAATTGGTATGCCATCCGGCTCGGCCGCCGAAGCTGCATGTGTGGGCCGAGAGCAAATGTCGCTGCAATGGACAACAGGCCGAGATTTCGTGAGAGCGGCACGGTCGCCCTCCAGCTCTCATTTCGCGCCCGTGAAAGCATCCGCTGCGTAGACGACCTTGCCGCCCACGACCGTCAGCAGAGACGCCGTGGCGCCAATTTGCTCGACGGGGACGGACATGAAATCCCGATCGAGAACCGCGAAGTCGGCGAGCTTGCCGGTCTCTAACGTGCCGCGCCGCGTCTCGTCGAAGCAGAACCACGCGCTTCCCACGGTGTAGAGGCGCAAGGCATCTTCGCGGCTGGGTGTTTCGTCCGGGCCGCGCGTCGAGTGTCCGCCGACGGTCCTGCCGTCGAGCATCCACTGCAGCGCTACGAACGGATTGTAGGATGCGACCCGATGCGCATCCGTGCCGGCGCCGACATGGACCCCGGTGCGCAACGCCGTGACGATGGGCGGCATGCTGCGCGCGGCTTCGCCGACCTGCGCCACGATACGGTCGCCTCCGAGATACATCGCGTCCTGCATGGTCCAGCCGATACCGAGGGCTTTCATGCGCAGAAGCGTCTCTGGCGAGGTGTTGTCGAGATGGGCGATGGACCAGCGCAACGGCGCGAGCGGCGTCTCCTTGTTGACCTCGTCATAGAGGTCCAGGAGGTGATGCACGGATTTGTCTTCCTGCCAGTGGATGGTGACTGTCAGCCCTTGTTTGGCCGCCCAGCGAATGATTTCGCGGAACTTGTCCTTGGCGGCCGCGTCGGGCGCATTGTTGTTGTACATGGCGCCGGTGATCCGCTCGCCTAGTCCGTTGAACCGCAGCATGTCGTCGCCGAATCCCATCGGCAGGAACGGCGTGAGAGTCTTGTACTCCTCGAATTCCGCGCCGACATTCTGGGCGAACAGGCTGAAGGCAACCCGAACCGACAATGATTTGTCACGCCAGAGCTTTTGCAGGGCGGCGTAATGGCTGGGATAAATGCTGAAGCCGCCGGGATCCACGATCCCGGTCACGCCAAGACGATTGAGCTCGGTGAAGAACTGCCGGGTGCCGGCGACATTCTCTTCGAAATTCGGCCTCGGCAGCCGATCGAACAGCGCGGAGATACTGACAATGGAGCCGTTGAGCCAGCCCGTGGCGTCGCCCGATGCGGCTGTGATACCGGCCGGCAACTGATCCGCGGAAATCCCGAGCGCTTGCTGCGCTTTTGGCGTCATCAGCACCGCCGAATAGAACAGCTGGATGTAAGCCGGATTGTCGGGAACGGCCGACATCACCTCGGCGAGGGTTGGCCGCCGCCTCTCCGCAAATTGCAATTCGCTCCAGCCACCGGCCACGATGATCCAGGACGCCGGCCGCGCTTTTGCCGCCTGGCGCAAGCGTTCCATGGCCTCGGGAATCGTCTTTGCGCCGATCCAGTTGACCTCGGTTGCGTAGGTGAGACCGGCGCGCACGGCGTGAATATGGGAATCGATCAATCCCGGAATGATGGTGCGTCCACCTGCGTCGATACGGCGCGTCGCGGGCCCGATCAGGCCTTCCATGGCATCGTTGCCGCCAACTGCGACGATCTTGCCGTCGCGGACTGCGAGAGCCTGCGCGATCGTCGATGCGGGATCCAGCGTCACGAGCTTTGCGTTCGTGACAATGAGGTCGGCCTTTTGTGCGCAAGCCAAACTGGCCCAGCACGAGATCACCAAGATCGCCAGAAGCTTTCGCATCATCAGTCCCGAAATGAGAGAGGCCGAAGCGCGCCACACATCCGCCGCCGGATGCGCTCGCGGACATTGCGTGTCGCAACGGGGAGTGTCGCGATCCTGACCATGTCTGGCACCATCAAAATCAGCCGATCCACCGGAAAATTTGGTGAAGGCGCAAGTATTACGGTGCACTAAATTCGTGAGCCATCGAATCCGCGAAAGCGGTGGGACTCATGAGTGCACTGTCACCGTAATCCTGCGAAATGTGCTGGATCAGGAACTCGAACGCCTCCTCTAATTGGATCTCCAACTCCTTCTGCTCCTCGCGTCGACGCGCGAACGACCGTATCAGGATGCGCAAAGCTGAAGCCCTTAGGGCGGGCGCCCGCTCTCTTGGCCTATCAATTGGTCTCACATGAAGAGGCGATACGGATACACATTTCTCGGCAAGTCTGCGACGTTCGCAATCGTCCTTGCCAGCTTTTGGGAGTAGCGGATGCTCACTGGTACGGGGTCGTAGAGCGCATCGTTGTTCCAATCCATCTTGGTCAACGCCAACGCCTCATGAGCGCTTAGCTCAAGAGGGCCACTGCCGGCATGACGGATGAGCTGCAGCGGGCGCGGAATGCTCTTCTTTCCCTGATAATAGTCGCCCTTGGTCGAGACCTCGGGAGCATTTCCCGCCACCCATATGAGCGCGGAGTTGCCCGATCTCACTACCATCGTTCCGCGCGGCACGGGATAGCCGGACGGCCTTGTGGGAGGGGTCTGCTGGCCAGATTTGATCAACCAAACTCCACGCCAGCAGGATGCCGAACTGATCTCGATGCACTCGATCTCCGGTACGCCGGATAAGGCATCGAACGCCCCTTCGATTTCGCCGTCCTTAAAGGCGGTAGTCTTGTGGATGACCATCCGCTTAGGAAGGTTGCCGCCATTGCGGCCTTGATAAAGCTCGAGACTGCGGGCGAGTACCGCTCGCATGTCGTCACGGCTCAGAAACGGATTTCTACGAGCCTCGGCAACGTCGGCGACCGGATCGCGCGCCTCGAAGGCGACAAACTGCATGCCGCCGCCGTCCATGTCGAAAACTTGTGAGCAGCACGTCACATAGTGTGCGTCTCGCTGATCGCCGCGGAGCGCATAAGCGAGCCCGATATAGGCGGTATCTGTTGGTACACCTTTTAGCGGTGCCAGTTTCCAGGGTGTGCCCGCGGCCTTCACATACAAGGCAGTCGCCAGGCGCCACGCAAGGGAGGCCTTATGGGCGAAGGTGAACGCTCGATCGTTGAGCACCTGAGTGGGGATATTGTATTTCGCGCCAAGAGCCTTGAGCGCATCATGCGCATCGAAGAACTTGCCGCGCGTAGCAGGATTCCAGCTGTCGGGAAAATGGACGAGCACGACGTCAAACGCGCTTCGCACCGTATCAAGCCGTCGGAGCGCGGCCTCCATTGCAAGAAAAAGCCGTGCTTGCGGGTCGCCCTCGCCTGGCAGCAGGTGCAGAAGATCGGGCCATTTGATGTGCGCGTCGCGCGGCGCGGCCTCAAGTGCGACCTGGAAAAGCGTCTCGAAGCCTGGATACTCCGGAACATATTCAGAACGATCTGAAGGGTGGTGGGTTTCACGAAGCGACAGCATGAGCTCGCCTCGACGCTTGAAAGCACTCTCCGGACCTACCGTCGCGATTCGTACGCGCGACGTGTATCCTCCGAACGATCCTTTCGAATAAGGACCGAAATTTACTAGGCCTCTGAGCGGGTGGACATCGACCTGCGCGGGGTCGGAGGGCGAGAATGCCAGAAGAGGTTCGTCCAGAAGCGTGAACGGCGGGAGCTTCGTCACAAAGGCAGGATTGCTCATTCACTTCGTCCTATCGAAATAGACGTGGTGATGGCCCGGCCGGCTCCAGCCGGTGATCGGTGCGACTTCGAACACCGCGTCGATCCCTGTGCCGTCCGCGAGCCCGAAGGCACGCTTCTTCTTGTCGCTGGCATTGGTAAGAAGCTGCGCCCAGGCATCTATGATGCCCGCCCAGTTTCTGTTGTAGCACTGTGCCCACCGTTCTCGGCGCCAGTCGCCTACCGGATCGCCTCTGCGATCCGGCGGAGCGCCGATTGGATCTGGGTCGAGCGCGCTCGGATCGCCCGGATCGTCGCTTAGGCGAAGATTTTGCTTCGGAATCTGCACGAAAGTGAAAGGTTCGAAACCGCACCACCAGCGCCCGTCGACTTGGTCTAACTTCAGGAAGACGCCTTCCTGGTAGGGAAATCCGAGCTTCGGTACGGTCCCGGTCAATGCACTTCCGTAGGCGTTTCGCAGCCTCTTGAGCACCAGCCCGTTTTGGCGTGCGCTCTCTGGATCCTCACCATCGCGAGGCGCCGCAACAACTATTGAATGACCAGAGCGCCTGTATCTGGGAATAAGCGGCCGCCGTCGCGCCAGGCCTTTTACGAGCGCGTCGTAGAGGAGCCCCAGTGCCCAGCTATCGTCGACAGGGTCCAGTGCCACCTCTCCCCCTAACTTCGCGCCGAGCGATGCCAGAGCTTCCAAGACATCCTGATCTCTACCGAAGACAGCTAGCTCGCGGCCGTTCGCTGCTATAGTCGCCTTGCAGCTTTTTTCCTTGAGCAACTCCCTAACCGCGCCAGACGTGGTGGGTGTCCCGAGCGTCATTCGCCTGGCACTGCGCGGCATTGCTTCGATCAGAAGAGCAGAATACCTTAGGACAGGGAAAGAACGTGCTTCTGCAGTCGGTAGCTTCACGGGCACTAGCCGCGGCGCAGCACGGCCGAGCATCACCCGATCGAGCAATATCGTCGGAAGGGCGACCGTTTTAACTACTTCTGCGGACAACTCGTCAAAGGTGGCACACTCGACGATCGCAACGTCGACGCCTGCAAGCTTCGCCTTTTCAAGGAATTCCGTCGCTCCCGACAACAGCCGCGACGCTGAGGAGGTGACCCAATACAAACCGTTCGGAAACGGCGATTGATCGGTGAGTATGGAGTTCAGCGCCTCCATGATCGAGGCATCTCGTCCGCTATACCCGACAAATATCATACCAAAGCGCTTGCCGGCTTCTACCAGCACGCGCTGCATTCGGATGTCCTGCTGCTCGAGTTCTGATCCCGTATTCTTGATGGAGACCGACTGGTAATCCCCGTGAAGCTTTGCGACCAGTGGCCAGTCGGATTCGTTCAGACAACGCATCGCCCGGTCGGAAGAATCTATCGCAGCAACGGTTGGACGAACTTGGTCGGTGACTGCCAAAGTAACATTTGCAGACAGAGCGGACTCTTCAATCAGCGGGTCGAAATTTGTGGTGAAAACGCAATTGACATTCCCGTTCGCTATAAGGCTTCCGAGAACCTTGTGCCCGAAGCAGGGCTTGCCCTTAGAAATCGCGTCATCAATATACTGCCGGCGATGTCGAGGTTGCGGGTAAACCGCTTCGAAGGCGGCTGCATATTCGGTCGGATCGCCATTTGGCGGTAGGATCGATGTCCGCTGGAAGAATGCGTCGATTCTTTCGATCCACACCGGATCGGCAATGTCGATTTCTCGTTTCGAGATGCCGTTCTGGCGACAAAAGATCTGCGCCTTGAAATCGCGGATCATCGCGTAGCCGGTCGGTATTCCTGATGCGGCCGATGCGCCGGCGCCGAGAAACCACGCCACAAGGTTTGGCCTGAGAGCGAAGGCGGTCGCGAACTGCGCGGCGGACATAATCGGAATAGAGCTGATGGTGTTGTTCCTTTGACAGACACTGAGAAGGCAATATTTGGGCGCGGTCTCGTCCCGTAAAGTCGGGGACCGTAGCCAGAGCATTCCGGCTCATTCTATTGGTTTAGAGAGAAAAAAGAGGCGTCACCAGCCGTCGACCTTACGTTGCATTGCACAATAACGACTCTCAATCAGAGCAATATAGCAGAAAATGACGGTGAAGAACTCGTCGGGTTGTCAGGGGGCCTGTATGGCGATGTTCTCGCTAAGCCGCGTGTTTGCTATTTTCAGTGCAGGCGTCAATCAGGGGTCTGGTGTTGAGCGCTTGCAGCGGCGCTTCCTTCCGTGACGTTCAAATGGAGACTCGTTAGAGTACCTCCCCTATGCAGTACGACTTTCAGCAACTATCGCCTCACGACCTTGAAATCTTAGTTCGGGATCTCCTCCAGGCGGACTGGGGCGTTGTTCTTGAGAGTTTCAAGACCGGCCGCGATGGCGGTATTGACCTGCGATATGCCCGTGGGGGGCATAATCTTGTGGTTCAGGTGAAGCACTATGTCCGGACGGGACTGGCCGGCCTCCTACGCGATCTCAAGGTCGAGGCAGGCAAGATCCCAGCGCTAAAGCCGACTCGCTATGTACTCGTAACCTCTGTGCCCCTCTCGCCTGCCAACAAGCAAGCAATCGCCGCGGTCCTTGGCGGCGGACTGGCCAGTAGCGACGTACTCGGTCGGGACGAGTTGAACAACTTGCTCGGGAGGCATCGCGAGGTTGAGCAGAGGCACTACAAGCTTTGGCTCGCTAGCCGTGCGGTCCTCGACCGTGTGCTGCACAGCGATATCCTTACTCAGACTGAGTTTCAGGTCGAAAAGGTTCACGCCACCATCCGGCGCAACGTGCAGAGTGACGCGTATCCGAACGCTCTCGATATCCTCGACCGGAGCAGAGTGGTTATCATCTCTGGGGCGCCGGGCGTTGGAAAGACGACTCTGGCTAACATGCTGCTTTACAAGCACCTTGAACGTGGTTGGGAGCCGGTGGTGATCCGCCGCGATCTTGCCGAAGGACAGAAACTCTTTCAGCGCGGTAAGTCACAAATCTTCTATTTTGACGATTTTATGGGCGCAACCTTCCTCGGCGATCGCGCATCCGGTTTGCTTCGCAACGAAGACCGCGCCATTTCCGACTTCATCGAAATGGTTAGGGCCTCACCGAACGCCCGCCTGGTGCTAACCACTCGCGAGCACATCTTTGGGCAAGCCGTCGCCGCGTCGGAACGACTCCGTCAAGTCGGCCTCAACGGCCACAAGATCGTCCTGCGGATTGGAGACTACAGCTTCGCCCAGAAGGCTCAAATCCTGTACAATCACCTCTATTTCAGCGACCTGCCTGGCGCTTACAAGGATGCTCTATTACGATCCGACTTTTATCTCGAAGTCGTCCGGCACCCAAAGTTTAATCCGCGTTTGATCGAATGGCTGTCGAGCTTCAGCCGAGTTCAGGCTATTTCGCCGAGCGAGTACCGAGATTTTGTTCGCAATTTGCTCAAGGACCCCTCTGAGGTCTGGTTGCATGCCTACGACCATCAACTTAGCGACGCTGGTCGCTCCCTGTTGCTGACACTTTACAGCCTCGGCGGCAAGGCGGAGGGCGTAGTCCTCCAGCCGACCTTCAAAAAGCTCCACGACGCACGTGCAAAGCGGTGGGGCTTCCAACGAAAGCCGGAAGACTGGGCTACCGCGATGGCCGAACTCGCTAACGCGTTCCTCCGGCCGACGGGTGGTAACGCCTTCGAAGTTCTTGATCCCTCGGTCATCGACTTGGTCAACGCAGTCGTTCGCAGGGCGCCGGAAAACGCAGTCGACCTAGTCGTTGGCGCCGTAGATTTCAGCCAAATCGAACGAGTCTGGAATATAAGCAAAAGTGGCGTCAAAGGGGTTAGAGCAGCCCTCGTCCAAGGCGGCGAATCCATTGCCGCTGCTATACGAAGCGCCACATCGAGATCGCATCGGCTGGTCGAATTGCAGAATGGGACCTTCCTGATAGAGTGGACCGAAGAAACGCGCTTCGCCGCAATCGTCCCTCTCGCAGATGCGATGAAGACTAAGGATATGCTAGATCTCGCCAAGTCGCTTGGGGGTGATATGTCCTCAAGTTGGCGCGACCGTGAAATTTCGATCATCGATGGTGTCGAAGCTCTCCGCGCACTTGAGCGCGTCTCGTGGGAACCACTACAATCTCCAACGTTGGAGCACGAGCTAATTGAACAGCTCTTAAAGCAGGCGCAGGTTTCCTGCAGGTCTGTTGAGCTCAGTGAAATTGTCAGCGTGCTCGACCTCGAAGAACCTAGAAACGCGGCGAACCTAGCTGCGCTACGGGCAGCGTTCGAGAACTCAAGATACGAGATCGCCTCTGATATCGACGAATGCCGCAAAGAGGACGACTTCAACGGCCTTCGAGGTGCCTATGAGCTATTCGCGTCGACCCTTGGCGTGGACGTTAGTCCGGAATTGGAGAGGCTGGAAGAGGTATACGCTGAGTACACGGATTACGAAGAGCAGCGAGCTGACCAGATGATGGACGAGTATCGTGATCGCCAGAGAGAGTCCGGCCATTCCGAGGACAGCGTCCGCGACATGTTTGGTTCGCTCCGAAGCGACAGCGCAGACTAGATTCTCACCACGCGTGGTCGGAAGCCACATCCGGCTCACATGAATAATGTTTCGTCGACGGATGCGTGAAATCGAGCTGCAACGCCGCTGTTATGGGCGGCTAGTTCTAACCATAAACGCACGAGTGGAGGCAGGGTATTTGCTCCACCAGTCCAGACATACATGGCGCGGAGTCCAGCCTGGGTGGCGCAAGTCCAAACTTCCATGGCGTCCAACATTTGCTGGTGGGCCCGGCAGGACTCGAACCTGCAACCAGACCGTTATGAGCGGCCGGCTCTAACCATTGAGCTACAGGCCCCGCCGCGAGACGGCCCGCGGGACGCGCGGCCGGCAACGGTGCGCGGTTCGTTTACAGGGACGGAGGCGGGGGTGCAATGCTGGCACCGGCGGATGGAAACGCCGGTGCGGCAAGGTCTGGTATTTTTGAATAACCGAAATTCGCGATAATGCCCTTATAGTCCTGTTTTGCCCGACGGCGCAAGCCCACCTCGCCGAGCCTTCGCCCCGCCGCGGGCAATCGCGCCAGGGAGCTCGTTTTTTCGATTCTGTAACCCCTTGTAGTTGCGCGTTATTTCTACTATGCATGGGGTTGTTTTCGCACATTTTGTTGGGAGGGGGTCTTCCGATCCCCTCCGATGTCGCGTTGGCGCGCTGCAGGCGCGCGGCAGTTCCGCGACGTTAGTCCACCGACACGCCGGCGAACTCCACCACCTTGCGCCACTTCTCGGTCTCGCCGGTGACCAGCTTGCCGAACTCGGCCGGCGTCATCGGCTTGGGGATGCCGCCGGTCTCGGTGAGGCGCGCGACCAGCTTCGGGTCCTTCAGCGCCTCGTTGACGGCCTTGTTGAGGGTCTCGATCACGTCCTGCGGCGTGCCCTTCGGCGCGGAGATGCCGTAGAAGCCGACCGATTCGAATCCGGGCAACGTCTCGGCGATCGCGGGCACGTCGGGCACGCTCGGCCAGCGCTGCGGCGAGGTGACGCCGAGCGCGCGGACATTGCCGCCCTTGGCCTGCTCCATCGCGGAGGGGAGGTTGTCGAAGATCAGCTGCACCTTGTTGGAGATGATGTCGGGGAACGCGATCGCAGATCCCCGATAGGGCACGTGCACCATGTCGCACTTGGACATCACCTTGAACAGCTCCGCCGACATGTGCACCGAGGTGCCGTTGCCGGAGGAGGCAAAGGAGATCTTGCCGGGATTGGCCTTGCAGTAGTCGATGAACTCCTGAACCGTCTTGGCGGGAAACGCGTTGGAGACGACCAGCATGTTGGTGAGCTGCATGATGCTCGCGACCGGCACGGTGTCGCGCAAAAAGTCGAACGGCAGCTTCTTGTAGAGCGAGGTCGAGATCGCGTTGTTGGGCGCGACGAACAGCAGCGTGTAGCCGTCCGGCGGTGAGGCGATCGCGGCAGCGGCCGCGATGTTGCCGCCCGAGCCGGTGCGGTTCTCGACGATGAATTGCTGGCCGAGGCGGTCGGTCAGCCACTGCGCCATGATCCGCGCCACGATGTCGACCGGGCCGCCGGCGGAAAAGCCGATCAGCCAGTGCACGGGACGGTCGGGATAAGCGGCGGAGGCGGGAGGTGCGGCGCCCAACAGCGTTGAAAGGAAAACCAGCCCGAAAACACTGTTACGCAAAATTCGCAACATGACGCCTCCCATTGTTCTATTGTCGTTGGGCTGCATGCTTTCACAAAATCGGGGCGCTGCCTACATCGTCGCAAGTCGATGTTGACGCGCCCCCTCCGGGACCGACCATGAGATTCGCGATCACCCTTGTTCTCGGCGCGGCGCTGCTTTCAAGCCCCGCCGCCGCTCAAACCGGAGGCAACGCCATTCCGACCACGACACCCAGCCTGACGATCAGCTTGGGCACCGCGACGCCCGGCGGCGGCTTTCCGCTCTATGGCAACGCCTTTGCGCAGGCGATGAACGCGGCCGATCCGCAAGTGATCATCGCCCCGCGCAACACCAAGGGCAGCAACGAGAACATTCCGCTCTTGGAGAAGGGCGAGCTCGATCTCGCGTTGGTGGCGGGCGAGCCGGCCTATGAAGCCTTCGCCGGCATCGGCCGCGCGCCGGTGCGGCTGAAAATTCTCACGGCGATCTATTCCAATCCCGGCATGTTCGTGGTGCGCGCGGACAGTCCCTACAAGACCATCCGCGATCTGGTCGGTCAGCCGGTCGCGTTCGGCGCCAAGGGCTCCGGCCTGCCGATCCTGGCGCGCTATGTGCTGGATGGTCTGGGTTTGAAGCAGGACGAGGACTTCAAGGCCGTCTATCTCGACCGCGCCGGCGACGGCCCCGCGATGGTCGAGGATGGCCGCGTCGCAGCACTCTGAGGCGCCGGCATCGGCTGGCCCGGCTTCGCCGCGGTCGCCTCGAGCGCGTCAGGCGCGCGCTTCATCGCGCCTGACACCGAGGAGATCGCGCGCATCCGCGCCAAGCACGCGTTCCTGAAGCCGCTCACCGTGCCCGCCGGCAGCTACCCGAACCAATCCGAGCCGATCGCCTCGCTCGGCTCCTGGAGCTTTGTGCTGACGCGCGAAGATCTGCCCGACGATGTCGCCTATCGGCTGGCGAAGACGCTCCACAGTGTCGAGCCGACATTCTGCAAGCAGCTCGCCCAGGCCTGCGAGACCACGGCCGCGAACACCGTCGCCGCCGCGCCGAAGCCGGAGTTGATCCATCCCGGCGCCGCAAAATACTTCCGCGAAATCGGAGTGCTGAAGTAGCGAGCGGCTGTACCCACAATCGTCATGCCCGGGCTTGTCCCGGGCATCCACGTTCTTGGCCGCACGGAGATCGTGGATGGCCGGGACAAGCCCGGCCATGACGACTTCTCTCGCGCGTCGCTACGCGGTCATTTCTTCACCATCGCGCATGCCGGGTCCGGCGGACCGAACGCCTTGTCGCCCGAGATCGTCGTGAGGATCTTGTAATAGTCCCACGGATATTTGCTTTCCTCCGGCGTCTTCACCTGCACCAGCCAGAGGTCGTGCACCATCAGATTGTCATCGCGTAAGCGGCCGTTGCGGGCGAAGAAATCCTCGATCGGCTTTTCCCGCATCTTGGCGGCGACCTTGAGCGGATCGTCGGTGCCGGTGTCCTTGATGGCGTTGAGATAGTGCATCACGCTCGAATAGACGCCGGCCTGCCACATCGACGGCATCTTGTTCATCTTGGCGAAGTAGCGCTTCGACCATTCGCGGGTCTTGTCGTCCAGGTCCCAATAGAACGAGGTCGTCAGCAACAGCCCTTGGGCGGCCTGCAGGCCGAGGCCATGAATGTCGGTGATCAGCGCCAGCAGTGCCGCCATCTGCTGGCCGCCCTTGAACACGCCGAATTCGGAGCCGGTCTTGATCTCGTTCATGTTGTTGGGCGGACCCGCCGCGATGCCGATGATCTTGGCCTTCGAGGCCTGCGCCTGCAGCACGAACGAGGAGAGGTCGGGGGTTGCCAGCGGCGGCTTCACCGAGCCCAGCACCTTGCCGCCATTGGCGGTCACCACCGCCGAGGCGTCGCGCTCCAGCGAATGGCCGAAGGCATAGTCGTCGGTGATGAAGAACCAGCTGTCGCCGCCGCGCTTGACCACCGCGTCCGCGGTGCCGACCGCGAGCGCGCGGGTGTCGAACACCCACTGGATCGCGTAAGGCGAACAGAACTTGCCGTGGAAGTCCGCGGTGCCGGTGGAGTGGGTGATGAACAGCCGCTTCTTCTCGTTGGCCATGTTCTGCACCGCGAGTCCGACCGCGGAGACAGGCACGTCGACGATCAGATCGACCTGGTCGACGTCGTACCAGCGCCGTGCAATCGCGCCGCCGATATCGGCCTTGAGCTGGTGGTCGCCGACGACGATGCTGATCGGCTTGCCGAGCACGGTGCCGCCGAAATCGTCGATCGCCATCTGCGCCGCCGTCACCGAGCCCTGGCCGGTCGGCGCCGAGGCCGGACCGTTCATGTCGGTGAGCACGCCGATCTTGACGACGTCGTCGGACACCTGCGCCAATGCGGCGCCCGGCAGCAGTGTTGCTGCCACGAACGTCGCTGCAAAGCCGGCAGCGACCGGCAGTCCAAATCTCGTTGGCTTCACGTTTGTCCTCCCCTGATCCGGCGCGTTGGCCGGTGTGCCCCGGGTATGCCCGGCTGAATTGGTTTCTTTTGCAACTATTTGGGGGCGGGCGTCAACGTCAGCCGGCGAAGCGGATCTGTCCGGCCGGCGAGGGATCGTAGCCGGTCAGCTCCTCGGCGCGCTGGAGCAACCGCTTTTCGCTGAGGAACCGGATCAGGCCCTGCATGGCGGGGCGGAAGTAGCTGCGCTGCCGCATCGCGAGGTCGAAGTTCTCCCAGACCAGCGGCACGAAATCGAGGCCGGCCGAGCGCGCCGACGCACGCGTCGCGATTCCGCAATCGGCTTGTCCCGCGCGGACGATCTCCGCGAGATCCGGCCCGGTCAGGGCCGGCGTCTCGATCCGGCGCAAATCGCGCGTCGAAGCGCCGGCGCGCTTCAGCAGCACATCCAGTAGCATTTGCGCGCCCGTGCCCTGTTGCCGCATCGCCATCCTGGCCCCGAGCGCGAGTACGTCGGACAGGCCGCGCAGCCGCTTGGGATTGCCCGGCGGCAGCACGAGACCCTGCTCGCGGCGCACGAACGCGACCAGCAATGCATCATGCAGGTCCGGAGCATCTCGCAGGACCGTCGCATTGGCGTCGGCGGCGAGATTGCCGCCGGCATCGAGGCTGTGGAAGTGCATTGCCACGGCCATCACCTCGTCCCGCTGCAGTCGCTTGAGCCCGCGCGCGCTGCCCTCGCTCATCGATCCCAGCCCCGAGCCGGATTCGCGCAGACCCCAATCCAGAAGCTCGTCCTGGCTGCCGCCGACGACCGGCGGCGGCTCGGCGATCAGCATGCCGGCCGGACGCGCCAGTCCGGACAGCACCCAGAGGTCGAGCTCGTGCCGCGGGAAGAGCCACTTTCCGGTCACCTTGGTGCAGGGGATCGCACCGGTGGTGACGAGTTCGTATAGCTTGCGTTCGCCGAGCCGAAGATAGTCGGCGGCTTCGCTGGTCGTCAGGAATTCCATCCTGCATTCCTATGCAAATTCTTGCTTCTTTTTGACGTTCGACGCAGGTGGAATTCTGCATTTCAAGTTTTGTCCGCCACGACCATGCCCGATCATCTCGCTGCTTTGCAACACATCCTCACGCGCGATCCCTGCTTTGGTGAACGATCCTGAATCGCTCGCGTGGTGCGGATTGTGCGGCTGTCGCGTGCGCAACTGCAATCGGCATGCCGCTCCGCCGTTGCCGAGATTTCCCGAATTGTCGGCGCGCGGTGCGCAGGGTAAGTCTGTCGCCGGTAGTGGTTTGATCCGCGCTCTATCTTTTGTTGTTCGTATCCGGCGCTGCAACGAGCAACCGCGTCACGAGTGCGGCGCAATCGATCATCATCATGATCGCGTCATAGCCAGTGGGAACCCGATCATGGCCGTCCGCCGCCTCTCTGTTGCATTCGCGCTTGTCTGCGGCCTCGCCGCAGGCGTTGCGGCGTCATCCGCGGAGGACCGCGCGATCGTGCTCGCCACGACCTCAGCGACGCAGGAGTCCGGCCTGCTCGACTATCTGCTGCCGATATTCCGTGACAAGACCGGCATCGAGGTGACGGTGATCGCGCGGCGCGCCGACGAGGTGCTCGAGGGGGCACGAAGGGGCGAAGTCGACGTCGTGCTGATGCATGCGCGGCCGCAGGAGGAGAAATTCGTTGCCGACGGTTTTGCGGTGAAGCGCTTTGACGTGATGTACAACGACTATGTACTGATCGGTCCGAAGAGCGACCCCGCCGGCGTCAAGGGCAAGGACATCGCGACCGCGCTGAAGGCGATCGAGGCCAAGGGCGTGCCGTTCGTGACGCGCGGGGACCGCTCGGGCACGCATGCCGCGGAGCTCGCGCTCTGGATCGTTGCCGGCATCGACATCGCCCGCACCAAGGGTGCCTGGTATCGCGAAGCCAAGCAGGACATGGCCTCAGCCCTCGACGCAGCGCGCGCGGCGAACGCCTATGTGCTGTCCGACCGTGGCAGCTGGATCGCTTTTCGGGAACGCGGCGATCTCGACATCGTCGTCGAAGGCGACAAGCGGCTGCTCAATCAGTACGGCGTGATGCTGGTGAACCCCGCGAAGTTTCCGAACGTCAAGAAGGAGCTGGGGCAAGACTTCGTCGACTGGCTGATCTCGCCCGACGGACAGGCGACGATCGCCGGATACAAGGTCGACGGACAACAACTATTCTTCCCCAATGCGGACAAGTCGGGCGGCTGACGTTCGTATCGCCAGCGGTTGCCAAACCGGGCGATGCGTGGTCCACCATGCGCATGACCCAGCGCCTGCCGCAATCGCTGACGCCGCTCGACGCCGCGCTCGCTGCGTTGCTGACAGGGCTTGATCCGCTCGCGCCGGTGGAGTTGCCGCTGAGTGAAGCGGCCGGCTGTATCGCGGCCGGCAATCCGCTGCTCGCAGCCCGACCGCCTCGCGACGTCGCTGCCGCGGACGGCTGGGCGTTATGCGCCAATGATCTGGTCGGTGCGTCCTCCTATTCACCGCTGCCTCTCGCAACGGCGCCCGCCTGGGTCGATGCCGGCGACGCGATGCCCGCGGGATGCGACTGCGTGCTCGATGCCGACGCAGTCGAGCTGTCTGGTCCGCTCGCCCAGGTGCTGGCGGAGGGCGTGCCGGGGCAGGGCGTCAGGCGTGCGGGAAGCGACATTGACGGACGAACGCCTGCCGCGGCAGAGGGGAATCCGATCTGTCCTGCCGCTCTGTTGCTCGCGCGTGCTGCCGGACTGGACCGGCTGAGCGTGCGCCGCCCGCGACTGGGCATTGCCAATGTATCAGGTGCAACAGTGACCATGCATTTGATTGCGGACATCGCACGCGCCGCAGGACTGGATGTGCAAACGAGCGAGGCCGGCGCGCGCGATGCGGGATCGATCGCGGCGGCATTCGGTGCGCCCACCTGCGATCTCCTGCTGACGATCGGCGGCAGCGGTGTCGGTCGCAAGGATGCAGCGGCCACGGCGCTGGCCCAGCATGGTGACGTGATCGCCCATGGTCTTGCGCTCCAGCCCGGACGCACCGCCGCGGTCGGGCGGCTCGGAACCATTCCTGTCGTCGCCTTGCCCGGATCGCCGGATCATGCGCTCGCGGTCTGGCTCGCGCTCGTGCGGCCGCTCGTAGACCGGCTATCGGCGCGGCTGCCGCGCCGACAGATGAACTTGCCGCTCGCGCGAAAAATTGCATCCAGCGTCGGCATCGCCGAAATGGTCCTGCTGGCCGAGGAACATCGTGCGTGGGTGCCGCTTGCGGTAGGAGAATGGCCGCTCCAGGCAATTGCCCGTGCGGATGCATGGCTGCTCGTTCCCGCCAGTCACGAGGGATTTGCAGCGGGCGCGCCGGTCGATGCCTATCTAATGCGGGAATGATATGGGTTTAGCATGACCGTGATCCCGCAATCGCAAGTCCGCAGCGCGCTCGAACAGGAACAGTTCCTCAAAATCCTTTCCCGCGAGGAGGCCCTGGCTCGCTTCGAGGCCGCGCTGTTCCCGCGCGCTCTTTTGAGCGAAACGCGCAAACTCGGTGCTGCGCTCGGTGCGTCGCTCGCTGACGACATCACTGCGCCGATCGACGTGCCGCCGTTCGACCGTTCCAATGTCGACGGCTTTGCGGTGCGCTCGGCGGACCTTGCGACAGCCGGCGAAGGCGCGCCGGTTCGCCTCGGGTTGAATGGCGAGACCATTCACTGCGGCACCGTCCCGGCGCTGCAAGTGGCGGCGGGAACGGCAACGGCGATTGCCACCGGCGGTCCGCTGCCGCGCGGTGCCGATGCCGTGGTCATGGTCGAGCATACCCAGCCGGCCGGATCGGGTGCGATCGAGGTCCGTCGCGCGGCCTCGCCCGGGCAATTCATATCCTACGCAGGATCCGATATCGCGCGCGGCGAGGCGCTGCTGCGCGCCGGCACGATCATCGGCTCGCGCGAGGTCGGCATGCTGGCGGCTTGCGGTATTGCCGAAGTGCGCGTCGTGCGCAAACCTCGTGTGGCCGTGATCTCCACCGGCGACGAACTGGTTCAGCCGGGCGAGGTGCTCGCGCCTGCTGCGATCTACGACACCAACGGCGCGATCGTCACTGCTGCGATCGACGAGAACGGCGGTGAAGCGGTGTTCCTCGGCGCCATTCCCGACGACGAAGCCCAGCTCGAAGCCGCCATGCGGCGTGCGCTTGCGGACGCCGACATGCTGGTGCTCTCCGGCGGCACGTCGAAAGGCGCGGGCGATCTCTCCCATCGCATCATCGGCCGGCTCGGCCAGCCCGGCATCATCGCGCATGGCATCGCGCTCAAGCCCGGCAAGCCGCTGTGTCTTGCGGTGTGCGACGGCAAGCCGGTGGTGATCCTGCCGGGTTTTCCGACCTCGGCGATGTTCACCTTCCACGACATGATCGTGCCCGTGCTGCGCAAGATTGCGGGATTGCCCCCACGCGCCGATGCCAGGGTGAGCGCGACCGTGCCGGTGCGCATTGCGTCCGAGCTCGGCCGCACCGAATTCGTCATGGTCTCGCTGGTGGAAGGCAAGGACGGCTTGATCGCCTATCCCTCCGGCAAGGGATCCGGTGCGATCACGTCGTTCGCGCAGGCCGACGGTTTTCTGCGCATCGACGCGCTCGCCGACCAGATGCCGGCCGGAACCGAGGCCGAGGTGACGCTCTTCACGCCGCACGTGCGGGTGCCCGATCTCGTCATCGTCGGCAGCCATTGTACCGGACTCGATCTCGTCACGGCGCAACTCGCGCATGCCGGCCTGACCGTGCGTTCGATCGCGGTCGGCAGTCTCGGCGGACTTGCGGCGGCACGGCGCGGCGAATGCGATCTGGCGCCGATCCATCTATTCGACGACAGGACCGAGACCTACAATACGCCTTACCTCGTCGAAGGACTCGAGCTCGTGCCAGGCTGGCGAAGGATGCAGGGCATCGTGTTCCGCAAGGGAGACAAGCGTTTCGAAGGCCACAGCGCGAAGGACGCCGTCGTCGCGGCGCTCGCTGATCCCTCCTGCATCATGGTCAACCGCAACCAGGGCGCCGGCACGCGCATCCTGATCGATCGCTTGCTCGGTGGTGCGCGCCCGGAAGGCTATTGGAACCAGCCACGCTCGCACAATGCGGTGGCCGCGGCGGTCGCACAGCACCGCGCCGACTGGGGCATGACCATTGCGCCAGTCGCCCATGCGGTCGGCCTCGGTTTCATTCCCCTCGCGGAGGAACATTACGACTTCGCGCTGGTCACAGCGCGCAAGCAGCGTCCTGCGGTGCAGGCCTTTCTCGCCGCACTCAGCTCGGACGAGGCGCGTGCGGCACTGGAGCGCGCCGGCTTCCGGCCGGCGTAGAGCTTGATTAAGACGCCGCATCCAGTGCGGCCAGCCGCTCGGCTTCCGCGATATCCTCGACCGTGTTGGCATTGAAGAACGCATCGAGCGGCTCGGTCTGCCACGTCACCGTCGCGAGCGGGTAGCGCGCGGTCCAGCGGTCGATCTTGCGGAGATCCTCGACCACCAGCGCGTGACGCAGTTCGTCGCGCAAGCCAACGCGCCACAAGCCTATCACCGGATGCGACTGGCCGCCTGATGCCGCGACGGCGAGCTCGGCATTCGCGGCGAGGCGTTCTTCATGCAAGCGCGCGACCAGATTGCGCGGCAGGAACGGGCAATCGCCGGCGGCACTGAGCACCCACTCTACCTCAGGCCGGTTCGCCGCGGTCCAGTCGAGCGCGGCCAGGATGCCGGCGAGCGGACCGGGAAAGCCGGGCACGTCGTCGGCGACGACCTGCAAACCGAACGCGGCGAAGCGGGCGGGATCGCCGTTGGCATTGAGGATCAGCCCGCTGCATTGGGGCGATAGGCGCGCGATCACGCGTTCCAGGATGGTGCGGCCACCGATGGTGCGCATCGGCTTGTCGCCGCCGCCCATGCGCCGCGCGAGGCCGCCGGCGAGCAGCACGCCTTGCGTGGTCGGAAAGCTAATCGTCACCACCTTCACCCTTGCGCTTGTGCTTGGCCGATTCCTCCTCGACATAAGCGAGGTTCTGGTCGTAGACGATGCGCTCTTGCCCCGACAACGCGATGAACCGTTTGCCGCGTGCGCGGCCGACCAGCGTCAAGCCCACCTGCCGGGCGAGATCGACGCCCCAGGCGGTGAAGCCGGAGCGCGATACCAAAATTGGAATTCCCATGCGGACCGTCTTGATCACCATCTCGGAGGTGAGCCGTCCCGTGGTGTAGAGGATCTTGTCGGACGCATCGACGCCGTGGCGGTACATCCAGCCCGCGATCTTGTCGACGGCGTTGTGACGGCCGACATCCTCGGTGTAGCAGAGCGGCTCGCCCTCCCTGCAGAGCACGCAGCCGTGGATCGCACCGGCCTCCAGATAGAGCGAGGGCATCGTGTTGATGGTCTGAGTCATCTGGTAGAGCCAGGAGGTACGCAGCTCCGCCTTCGGCAACGCGACGCTCTCGACCGCCTCTAGCAGATCGCCGAAGGCGGTGCCCTGCGCGCAGCCCGAAGTCTGCGTGCGCTTCTTCAGCTTGGCTTCGAAATTGGTGTGGTGCTCGGTGCGCACCACCACCACCTGGAGGTCGTCGTCGTATTCGACCTCGGTGACCGCGTCGTTATATTTCAGCATGTTCTGGTTGAGCAAATAGCCCAGCGCCAGATATTCCGGATAGTCGCCGATCGTCATCATGGTGACGATCTCCTGCGAATTCAGGTAGAGCGTCAGCGGGCGCTCCACCGGCACCTTGATCTCGATCCTGGCTCCGGACTGGTCGGTCCCGGTCACGCTCTCGGTGAGGCGCGGGTCCTCGGTGTCGGGGACGATCAGGGGCGCTGGGGCTTTGTCGATCTTCATCATGGCCGCGACGTTAGCATGACATTCGGGTCAAGCCGATATAAGCATGCTAGCGAGAGAACGAAATGCCGCCTATTCGTCATTGCGAGCGAAGCGAAGCAATCCAGGCTGCCGCCGTGGATGCATTCCTGGATTGCTTCGCTGCGCTCGCAATGACGGAGGAGAGAGTGGTTCCATCAAGGACCGGGTCGCTCGCGGAGACGGAGCTGGAATGAAAGTCATCGGCCTTGCAGGCTGGAGCGGTGCGGGCAAGACCACGCTGTTGACGCGGCTGATCCCGCATTTCAATGCGCTTGGCTTGCGCGTCTCGGTCATCAAGCATGCGCATCACCAGTTCGACGTCGACGTTCCCGGCAAGGATTCCTGGCGCCATCGCGAGGCCGGCGCGGCCGAGGTGCTGGTTGCTTCGTCAAATCGCTGGGCCCTGATGCACGAATTGCGCGGGGCGATGGAGCCGCGTCTGCCGGAACTGTTGAGCAAATTGTCGGCCGTCGATCTCGTCGTGGTCGAGGGTTTCAAGCGCGAGCCGCATCGCAAGATCGAAGTGCATCGCGCCGCCAACGACAAGCCGTTGCTGTTTCCCGATGATCCCGGAATTTTCGGGATCGCGGCTGACGTTGCCATTGAAACCCGACTGCCGACCGTCCATCTCGACGATATCGCCGCAGCCGCGGAATTGCTGCTTCGCGCGGCGATGCCGGTCGAGGAAGCGGTCGCGAAAAGCGCCGCGATGCGCTGACGAGGCACCATGGCACAACTGTCGGACGATTGTTTTGCCTCCGGCGGACCGATGATGTCGGTCGACGAGGCCGTTGGTCTGATCACGACGCGCGTCAACGCCATAGTCGATCTCGAAACCGTGGCGCTTGTCGATGCTGATGGTCGTGTGCTGGCCCGCGATATCGCGGCGCCGCTGCCGTTGCCGCCGTTCACCAACTCCGCCGTCGATGGCTACGCCGTGCGCAACGCAGATATTCCGGACGGCGTTGAACGGGCACTCCCGCTCGACGGCCGCATCCAGGCCGGAGGTCTGGCACTGGCGCCGATCAAGGCCGGCCACACCGCGCGCATCTTCACCGGCGCGCCGATGCCGCCGGATGCCGAAACCGTCTTCATGCAGGAAGATGTCCGCGTCGATGACGCCGGCCGAATTGTGCTGCCGCCGGGGCTGAAGCCAGGCGCGAACGTCCGCCCTGCGGGAGAGGACATTCCCCAGGGCCACATCGCGCTGCGCGCAGGCCAGCGCTTGCTGCCGCAACATGTCGCGCTTGCGGCGGCGTTCGGCCTTGTCAGGCTCGACGTCGTCAGGCGCATCCGCGTCGCAGTATTCTCGACCGGTGACGAACTGGCCTCGCCCGGCGAGCCGCGCGCGGCCTCGCAGCTGTTCGATTCCAATCGCTTCATGCTGATGGCGATGCTGCGCCGGCTCGGCTGCGACGTCAGCGATCTCGGCATCTTGCGCGACGAGCGGGCGTTGCTCGCGAATGGCTTGAAGCAAGTCGCTGGTACGCACGATCTGATCCTCACCACTGGCGGCGTCTCGACGGGGGAAGAGGATCACGTCAAGGCGGCGGTCGAGAGCATCGGCTCGCTGGTGTTTTGGAGGATGGCGATCAAGCCGGGACGGCCCGTGGCGATGGGCATCATCGAGGGCACGCCGCTGATCGGATTGCCGGGCAATCCCGTCGCGAGTTTCGTCACCTTCGTGCATGTGGTGCGGCCGACGGTGCTGGCGCTTGCGGGCAGCCTGCCGGCGCCGCTGTTGCCGATCCCGGTGCGCGCGGCATTCACCTACAAGAAGAAGGTGGGGCGTCGCGAATATGTTCGCGCCTCCTTGCGGCGCACGCAGGACGGCGCACTCGAGGCCATCAAGTTTCCACGCGAGGGGGCAGGGCTGTTGTCCTCGCTGGTCGACACCGACGGCCTCATCGAGCTCGATGAGGAGGTCACGCGTGTCGAGCCCGGGCAGAGCGTGGGTTTCTTGTCCTATGCCGATCTGCTCTGAGTCCGGAGTTGTGTTCGCGTTGACGCCATCGACCCCTCCCGCCATGTTGCGCCCATGACCAGAACGACGCTCGATCTCACCGGACTGAAATGCCCGCTGCCCGCCCTGAAGACGCGCAAAGCGCTGAAGCCGCTGCAGCCGGGCGATCAGCTCGAAGTGTACTGCACCGATCCGCTGTCGGTGATTGACATTCCGAACCTGATCCGAGAGACCGGCGACACGGTGGAGATCACCGAGCGCAACGACGCGCGCATCGTGTTCTTGATAGAGAAGGCCGATCGCTCGATAGAAAATATCAATGGTGCGCTGCCCACTTAGCCGGCAGTCACTCGGTTGATACCTACCTTTTGTCTATCGACATCGATCATCACTTCTGCCCCAATTGACGTTCTCCGCCGAGATGCGGAGGTCGAGTCTTGCCTGCGATACGCGGAGCAAATGGGCCGTCGAAAGAAGCCCGGCCGTGGCGTCGGGCATAGTCCCCATGGTTAGGGGTTAAACGTCTCGGATGCGCGTGATGATCCTGGCGCGCGTCGATCATTATGCGGGGCAGCAGGGACAAAGGCTGCGCTGCAGGGCTGAGGAACAGGACCGTCGTGGCAGGCCGTTCAGAAGGGCGGCTTTAGGGGAGGAATGCATGTCTACCATCGAGAGCGCTGGAACACTTTCGGGTGCCGGCGCAGGTTTTCTGGATCGCGAGCGGACCATCGCAACCGCCGGGTTCAATCGCTGGCTGGTGCCGCCGGCTGCGCTGTGCATCCATCTCTGCATCGGCATGGCCTACGGCTTCTCGGTGTTCTGGCTGCCGCTGTCGCGTGCGATCGGAGTGACCGCGCCGAAGGCGTGCGCAGAGATGTCGCTGTTTCAGGAGCTGTTCACGACCAGCTGCGACTGGAAGGTCGCCAGCATGGGGTGGATGTACACGCTCTTTTTCGTGCTGCTCGGTATCGCGGCTGCGGTCTGGGGCGGCTGGCTGGAGCGCGTAGGCCCGCGCAAGGCCGGCTTCGTCTCGGCGCTGTGCTGGTGCGGCGGCCTCTTCCTCGGTGCGATCGGCATTTACACCCATCAGCTCTGGCTGTTGTGGCTGGGTTCCGGCGTGATCGGCGGCATCGGTCTCGGCCTTGGCTATATCTCGCCGGTGTCGACACTGGTGAAGTGGTTCCCGGATCGCCGCGGCATGGCGACCGGCATGGCCATCATGGGCTTCGGCGGCGGCGCCATGATCGGCGCGCCGCTGGCGAACCTCTTGATGAACTACTTCAAGACCCCGACCTCGGTCGGCGTCTGGGAGACCTTCGTCACGATGGGCGTCATCTACTTCGTGTTCATGATGATCGGCGCGTTCCGCTATCGCTTGCCGCCGCCCGGCTGGCAGCCCGAGGGCTGGACCGCGCCGTCCAAGGCCAACGCGATGATCTCGAAGGCCAACGTCCATCTCAACGACGCGCACAAGACGCCGCAATTCTGGCTGATCTGGTGGGTGCTCTGCCTGAACGTTTCGGCCGGCATTGGCGTGATCGGCATGGCCTCGCCGATGCTCCAGGAGATCTTCGCAGGCAAGCTGATTGGCCTGCCGGAGGTGGGCTTCAACGCGCTCGATGCGGGGCAGAAGGCGCAGATCGCCGCGATCGCCGCGGGCTTCGCCGGATTACTGTCGCTGTTCAACATCGGCGGCCGCTTCTTCTGGGCATCGCTGTCGGACAAGATCGGTCGCAAGAACACCTACTATACGTTCTTCATCCTCGGCATCGTGCTTTACGCGCTGGCGCCGACTTTTGCGGCGATGGGTTCGAAGCTCCTGTTCGTGCTCGGCTTCGGCATCATCCTGTCGATGTATGGCGGCGGCTTCGCCACCGTGCCGGCCTACCTCGCCGACATGTTCGGAACCCAGTTCGTCGGCGCCATCCATGGCCGGCTGCTGACGGCGTGGTCCACAGCGGGCATCATCGGCCCCGTCGTCGTCAACTACATCCGCGAGTTCCAGCTCGCGGCAGGCGTGCCGCGCGATCAGCTCTACAACACGACCATGTACATCCTCTGTGCGATGCTGATCGCGGGTTTGATCTGCAACTATCTGATCAAGCCGGTCGATTCGAAATGGCACATGAAGGAGGCCGATGTCGCCAAGTTGCAGGCTGCAAGCGCCAACGCCGCCGCCGCTGGGCCGCACGGCTCCTACGGCATCGGATTTGGCGGGCTTGACGCCAAGGCGGCGCTGTTCTGGGCCTTCGTCGGCGTTCCCCTACTTTGGGGTGTCTGGAAGACATTGGAGAGCGCGGTCAAAATCTTCTGACCGCCGTCGAGACAGCTGCGGGACGCTGATCATCAGCGTCCCGAGGCGTTTGCCTTTTAGACATCAATGGGACTTAGGGGGATTGAAATGCTTCGCACTCGAATTTGCCTTGCGGCCGTGCTGCTCGTCGCTGGCCTTCATGCCGCATCCGCGCAGACGGCGACGCCGCCGCCTGCTGCAACGACTGAAGCCAAGCCTGGCAAGATGAAGCTCACCATGCAGAAGCTGAAAGACATGAAGGCGAAATGGGCAGCCAACAAGCCGAAGCTCAAGGCCTGCCGCGCCGACGTGAAAGCCAAGGGCCTCGCCGGCGATGACCGCTGGTTCTACATCGAAGAGTGCATGAGCAAGACCTGAGATCGGGTTCCGTCCGACGCTTGCGTAAAGGGACATGGCGGGCGACCGCCTGCCTCCTAAATCATTCTAGAGACGCTCTAAATTGTCTTGCATCTGGCATACCAGAGACTAGAGTTGCGTCGAATTTGGCTTGGTCGGCGGGGCGCAGGAACTGCTGGTTCCGTTGATCGAGTCGAGAAATGAAGACGGATCGCTGTGGCGATCCGGCCTAAACTCATCACGCATTTCGCATTTGAAGAGAACGCGACGTCTCCATGAGCAGCAACGACGACGTTCACAAGGTTCGCGAGTTCGAACATCCCGGCCAGGGACGGAAGCGCGCCAAATCTACGCCCAAGGGACGGCAGGTCGATCCCACCGCCGCGCACGAGATCGGGCAGCTGCTCGGCGACAGGCCGCGGCGTCGCGACCTGTTGATCGAATATCTGCATCTGATCCAGGACAAGTATCGCCAGATCTCGGCCGCGCACCTCGCCGCGCTCGCAGATGAGATGAAGCTCGCGTTCGCCGAGGTGTTCGAGACAGCGACCTTCTATGCGCATTTGGACGTGGTGAAGGAAGGCGAGCCCGATATCGCGCCGCTGACGATCCGCGTCTGCGACTCGCTGACCTGCGCGATGCTCGGCGGAGAGAAGCTGCTCGCCGATTTGCAGGATGCGTCCGGTCCCGGCATCCGCGTGGTGCGCGCGCCCTGCGTCGGCCGCTGCGACACGGCGCCTGCCGCGGAAGTCGGACACAACTTCGTCGATCACGCGACGGTCGCCAATGTCATGGCGGCGGCGAAGGCTGGCGACACCCACGCGCATCTACCCAAATATATCGGCTATGAGGCCTATGTCGCCGGCGGCGGCTACAAGCTGCTCAATCGCCTGCGCTCGGGCGAGCTACCGACGGACGACCTGCTGAAGGCACTCGACGACGCCTCGTTGCGCGGTCTCGGCGGCGCCGGATTCCCGACGGGACGCAAATGGCGCGCGGTGCTTGGTGAACCCGGCCCGCGGCTGATGGCGATTAACGGCGACGAGGGCGAGCCCGGCACGTTCAAGGATCGCGTCTATCTCGAGAGCGACCCGCACCGCTTCCTCGAGGGCATGCTGATCGGCGCCCATGTGGTGCAGGCCTCGGACATCTACATCTACCTCCGCGACGAATATCCGGCGTCGCGCGAAATCCTTGAACGCGAGATTGCAAAGCTCCCGCCGGGCGGTCCGACGCTGCACATGCGCCGCGGCGCCGGCGCCTATATCTGCGGTGAGGAATCCTCGCTGCTGGAAAGCATCGAGGGCAAGCGCGGTCTGCCCAGGCACAAGCCGCCATATCCATTCCAGGTCGGCCTGTTCGGCCTGCCGACGTTGATCAACAACATTGAGACGTTGTGGTGGGTGCGCGACATCGTCGAGAAGGGCGCCGACTGGTGGAAGGGCAACGGCCGTCATGAGCGGCACGGCCTGCGCAGCTTCTCGGTCTCCGGTCGCGTCAAGAATCCCGGCATGAAGCTCGCGCCTGCTGGCATCACCGTGCGCGAGCTGATCGAGGAATATTGCGGCGGCATGGCCGACGGTCATCAGTTCTACGCGTACCTGCCGGGTGGTGCGTCCGGCGGCATCCTGCCGGCGGCGATGGACGACATCCCGCTCGATTTCGGCACGCTTGAAAAATACGGCTGCTTCATCGGCTCTGCCGCGATCGTGATCCTGTCGCAGAAAGACAGCGTGCGCGCGGCCGCGTTGAACCTGATGAAGTTCTTCGAGGACGAGAGCTGCGGCCAGTGCACGCCGTGTCGCGTCGGAACCCAGAAGGCCGCGCTGCTGATGCAGCAACCGGTCTGGAACCGCGCTCTCCTGGACGAATTGAGCCAGGCGATGCGCGATGCCTCGATCTGCGGGCTTGGACAGGCGGCATCTAACCCTCTCTCCACCGTGATCAAATATTTCCCTGACGAGTTCAAGGAAGCGGCCGAATGACGAAGATTACGTTCGAGCTCGACGGCAAGCAGGTCGAGGCCAATGCAGGCGAGACGATCTGGCAAGTCGCAAAACGCGGGGGACGCGAGATTCCGCATCTGTGCTATTCGCCCGCGCCGGACTATCGCCCCGACGGCAATTGCCGCGCCTGCATGGTCGAGATCGAGGGCGAGCGCGTGCTCGCGGCGTCCTGCAAGCGCACGCCATCGGTCGGAATGAAGGTGAAGACCGAGAGCGCGCGCGCGGTTTCCGCGCAAAAAATGGTCATGGAGCTGCTTGTCGCCGATCAACCGGCGCGCGAGACCTCGCACGACCCGGACTCAAAATTCTGGCACTGGGCCGAAACCACTGGGGTCACTGAGAGCCGCTTCCCCGCGGCAGAGCGTTGGGCGACCGACGCCAGTCATCCGGCGATGCGTGTCAATCTCGATGCCTGCATCCAGTGCGGCCTGTGCGTGCGCGCCTGCCGCGAGGTCCAGGTCAATGACGTCATCGGCATGGCCTATCGAAGCCACGGCTCGAAGATCGTGTTCGACTTCGACGATCCCATGGGCGAGTCCACCTGCGTTGCCTGCGGCGAATGTGTGCAGGCCTGTCCGACCGGAGCGCTGATGCCGGCCGTGATGCTCGACGAGGCGCAGACCCGTGTCGTCTATGCCGACAAGAAGGTGGATTCGCTCTGTCCGTTCTGCGGCGTCGGCTGCCAGGTGACCTATGAGGTCAAGGACGAGAAGGTGATCTATGCCGAGGGCCGCGACGGTCCCGCCAACCGCAACCGTCTCTGCGTGAAGGGCCGCTTCGGCTTCGACTACATCCACCATCCGCATCGCCTGACCAAGCCGCTGGTGCGGCTGCCGAATGCGAAGAAGGATTCCAACGACCAGGTCGATCCCGCCAATCCGTTCACGCATTTCCGCGAAGCTAGCTGGGAAGAAGCGCTCGACATCGCGGCCAAGGGCCTCGTCAAGATCCGCGACGAGAACGGCGTGAAGGCGCTGGCGGGCTTCGGCTCGGCGAAGGGCTCCAACGAGGAGGCCTATCTGTTCCAGAAGCTGGTGCGCACCGGCTTCGGGTCGAACAATGTCGACCATTGCACCCGTCTGTGCCACGCCTCGTCGGTTGCGGCGCTGTTCGAAGGCCTGAGCTCGGGCGCGGTGTCCGCGCCGTTCTCGGCTGCGATGGACGCCGAGGTCATCATCGTGATCGGCGCCAACCCGACCGTGAACCATCCGGTAGCCGCGACCTTCATCAAGAATGCGGTCAAGCAGAACGGCGCCAAGCTGTTCGTGATGGACCCGCGCCGGCAGACGCTGTCGCGCCATGCGACCAAGCATCTGCAGTTCAAGCCAGGCTCCGACGTCGCCATGCTGAACGCGATGATCCACACGATCATCACCGAAGGGCTGACCGATGACCAGTACATCGCCGGCTACACCGAGGGGTTCGAAGACCTCAAGGAGAAGATCAAAGAGTTCACGCCGGAAAAGATGGAGCCAATCTGCGGCGTCCCGGCGCAGACCCTGCGTGAGGTCGCGCGAACCTATGCGCGGGCAAAATCGTCGATCATCTTCTGGGGCATGGGCATCAGCCAGCATGTCCACGGCACCGACAATGCGCGCTGCCTGATTGCGCTGGCGCTGATCACCGGACAGGTTGGCCGTCCCGGCACCGGCCTGCATCCGTTGCGCGGCCAGAACAACGTGCAGGGTGCTTCCGATGCCGGTCTGATCCCGATGTTTCTGCCGGACTATCAGCCGGTCGGCCGCGACGACATGCGCGGTGCCTTCGAGAAGCTGTGGCACCAGGATCTCGATCCCGTGCGTGGCCTGACCGTGGTCGAGATCATGAACGCGATCCACGCCGGCGGGATCAAGGGCATGTATATCGAGGGCGAGAACCCCGCGATGTCCGACCCCGATCTCCAGCATGCGCGCCAGGCGCTTGCCATGCTCGACCATCTCGTGGTGCAGGATCTCTTCGTCACGGAGACCGCGTTCCACGCCGACGTCATCCTGCCGGCCTCAGCGTTTGCCGAAAAGGAAGGCTCCTTCACCAACACCGATCGCCGCGTGCAGCTCGCGCGCCAAGTGATCAAGCCGCCGGGCGATGCGCGGCAGGATCTCTGGATCATCCAGGAGATCGGCAAGCGGATGGGGCTGCCGTGGAATTATGCCGGTCCCGGCGAGGTCTTCACCGAGATGGCGGAGCTGATGCCGTCGCTGAAGAACATCACCTGGGAGCGGCTGGTGCGCGAGGGCGCGGTCACCTATCCCGTCGACGGTCCCGACGTGCCCGGCAACGAGATCATCTTCACCACAGGCTTCCCGACCGCGAGCGGCCGCGGCAAGATCGTGCCGGCTCACGTCATCCCGCCGGACGAGATCCCCGACGCCGAATATCCGATGGTGCTCTCGACCGGCCGCGTGCTCGAGCATTGGCACACCGGCTCGATGACCCGCCGCGCGCAGGTGCTCGACCAGATCGAGCCCGAGGCGGTTGCGTTCATGTCGCCAAAGGACATGCACAGGAAGAAGCTCGCGCCCGGCGATTTCATCCGGCTCGAGACCCGCCGCGGCGCGGTCGAGGTCAAGGTCCGCTCCGACCGCGACGTTCCCGAGAACATGGTGTTCATGCCGTTCTGCTACGCGGAGGCGGCGGCGAATCTCCTGACCAACCCAGCGCTCGATCCGTTCGGCAAGATCCCGGAGTTCAAGTTCTGCGCGGCGAGAGCCGAGCGCGCCGAGTTGCGGGACGCGGCGGAGTAGGGCGCGCCGTCATTGCGAGCGAAGCGAAGCAATCCAGACTGCCTCCGCGGCAAGATTCTGGATTGCTTCGTCGCTTCGCTCCTCGCAATGACGGTGATAAACCTGATCCATGTCCAAAGCCACCCCAGCCACACGCGCGCTCACAGCCGCCAGTGTTCCCTTCACCGTTCACGCTTACGATTACGATCCCGATGCCGAGAGCATCGGCCTGCAGGCGGCTGCCGCACTCGGCGAGGATCCCGCGCGCGTGTTGAAGACGCTGATGGTGCTCGTCGACGGCAAGCCGGTCTGCGTCATCGTCCCGTCCGACCAGGAAGTCTCGATGAAGAAGCTGGCCGCTGCTGTTAGCGGCAAGTCGGCGCAGATGATGAAGCCGCCGGAGGCCGAGCGCCTCACCGGCTACAAGGTTGGCGGCATCAGCCCATTCGGGCAGCGGAAGCCCGTGCGCACCGTGATCGAGCAGAGCGCGCTCGCGCATGATTACGTGTATGTGAATGGCGGTCAGCGAGGACTACAGGTGCGGCTCAGTCCGAGCGATGTGCGGGACGTGTTGAAGGCGATCGTCGCGGAACTGGTCGCCTGAACGCCGCGCTCTGCTACTGCTTTTGCAACAGCTTCAGCCGACAGCGCAGCGCTTCGCGGATGTGTGTGCGCGCGAGCTGCTCCGCTTTGCTGCCGTCGCGAACCGCGATGGCGTCGATGATGGCCTGGTGCTCGCGGTGGCTGGTCGAGGGGCGGCCCGAGACGGTGAACGTGGTTGGACCGAGCAGGGCGATCCAGTCCTGCAATTCCCGCGAAGCGTTGTCGAGATAGCGGTTGCGCGCGGCGCGGCAGATCGCCTCGTGGAAGGCGCGGTTGAGCCTTGCCATTTCTCCTGCCATCTCGGCCGCGTCGGTCTCGGACGCTTCGACGAAAGCCTGCTCGATATCCCTGAGTGCATCGATCTCGGGCGCCGAGGCGTGCTCGGCGGCAAGTCGGGCAGCGGCGCCCTCCATGATCTCGCGCATGGCGTAGAGTTCGAGCACCTCCGAGATGTCGAGGTTGCGCACGATCAGGCCGCGGCCGCCGGCAGGTTCGACGAACCCGCGTGCCGCGAGCCGCCCCAGAGCCTCCCGCACCGGCGTGCGGCTGACCTTCAGCCGCTGGGCGACCTCTTCCTCGCGCAGGCGGTCGCCGGCGCGGTAGCTGCCGGCCTGCAGCGCCTCGCAGAGCGAGCGGAACACGGCTTCGCCGAGCGCCAAGCCGCCGCCGCGCGCGATCGAGCCGCCTGCCTTTGTCGGGCGTCTTGCCATGCATCCCCGTGGGCTCGCGCATCCTGCGCAGGCAGCGATCGCGCTTGCTGGACGTTTGTATATCTTTGTATACAATGGTGCGCAATAGCCAGCCGGATTGACCGGGGCCGCCGGCGGGCAGAATGTCTCCAACTTCGTCGCATCGGGCAGACGGCATGAGCAGCAAATACGATGTGCTGGTGATCGGCGGCGGCAATGCGGCGCTGTGTGCGGCGATCAGCGCGCGACGCGGTGGGGCGTCGGTGCTGGTGCTCGAAGGCGCGCCGAAATTCTATCGTGGCGGCAACACGCGCCACACCCGCAACATGCGCTGCGCCCATGACGACGCGACCGAAATCCTCACCGGCCCCTACACCGAGGAGGAGTTTTGGGAGGATCTCCTGCGCGTCACGGGCGGGCAGACCGACGAGGTGCTGGCCCGGCACATGATCCGTGAGTCCAAGGACATTTTGAACTGGATCGTGGAGCAGGGCGTGCGCTGGCAGCCCTCGCTCGGCGGCACGCTGAGCCTCGGTCGCACCAACTCCTTCTTTCTCGGTGGCGGCCGCGCGATGCTGAACGCACTTTATCTCACCGCTGAGAAGCTCGGCGTCAAAGTCGAATACGACGCCGAGGTCAGCGACCTCGTGATCGAGGACGGCATGTTTCTCGCCGCCCGCCTTAAGCGACCGATCAAGGGTGACACCGAGATCCGCGCGACATCGCTGGTCGCCGCCGCCGGCGGGTTCGAGGCCAACATCGAATGGCTGAAGCAATATTGGGGCGAAGCCGCTGACAATTTCCTGATCCGCGGCACGCCCTATAATCGCGGCTCGATTTTGAAGATGCTGCTCGCCAAGGGCGTGCAGGAGGTCGGCGATCCCACCCAGTGCCATGCGGTCGCGATCGATGCCCGCGCGCCGAAGTTCGACGGCGGCATCATCACAAGGCACGATTCGGTCGTGTTCGGCATCGTCGTCAACAAGCATGCGCAGCGCTTTTATGACGAGGGTGAGGACATCTGGCCGAAGCGCTACGCGATCTGGGGCCGGCTGGTGGCCGCGCAGCCCGATCAGATCGCCTACATCATCTTCGATTCCGCCGTGGTCACGAGCTTCATGCCGACGCTGTTCCCGCCGATCGCCGGGCAGACCATGGCTGAGCTCGCCGGCAAGCTCGAGCTCTATCCGGCCGCGCTGGAAAAGACCATCACCGAATTCAACGCCGCGGTGCGGCCCGGCACTTTCGATCACACCATCCTGGACGATTGCCGCACCGAAGGCATCACGCCGCAGAAGTCGCATTGGGCGCGGCGGATCGAGGCGCCGCCCTATCTTGCTTATCCGGTGCGGCCCGGCATCACCTTCACCTATCTCGGCACGCGTGTGACCAGGGAAGCGCGGATGCTGATGGCTGACGGCAAGCCGTCGGCCAACATGTTCGCGGCCGGCGAGATCATGGCCGGCAATGTGCTCGGCAAGGGTTATGCCGCCGGCATGGGCATGACCATCGGCAGCGTGTTCGGACGGATCGCGGGACGGGAAGCGGCGAAACATGCACGGAACTAGGATTCTCGACGAAGCGGACCGCCTGATGACGGTCTGCAATTCCTGCCGTTACTGCGAAGGCCTTTGCGCGGTATTTCCCGCCATGGAGATGCGGCGCGCCTTCTCCGACGGCGACCTCAATTATCTCGCCAATCTCTGCCATGGCTGCGGCGCATGCTACGTCGACTGCCAATTCTCGCCGCCGCATGAATTCAACGTCAACGTCCCGCAGACGCTGGCGGTCGCGCGCGCGGAATCCTACGCGGCCTATGCCTGGCCGCAGGCGCTGTCCGGGGTCTTCGCGCGCAATGGCCTCGTCATCAGCATCGTCGCCGCGCTCAGCATGGCTGCCTTCATCTTCGGCTTCGCGGCCCTGAACGACCGCAGCGTGCTGTTCGGCGTGCACACCGGCCCCGGCGCGTTCTACAGGTTGATGCCGCACAACGCGATGGCGGCGTTGTTCAGCGCTGCCTTCCTTTATGCGATCTTCGCGCTGGTGATGAGCGTGCGTGCGTTCTGGCGAGACATCGGCCCGCCGATCGGCGGCCGTGCGGACGGCGACTCGATCTTCCAGGCGATGCGCGACGCTGGTGAGCTGCGCTATCTCCATGGTGGCGGCGTCGGCTGCTACAACGAGGACGACAAGCCGACCGACCGGCGCAAGCTGTATCATCACCTGACCTTCTATGGCTTCCTGCTCTGCTTCGCCGCGACCTCGGTCGCCACGCTGTATCACTATCTGCTCGGCCGCGAGGCGCCGTATCCGTGGTGGGATCTGCCCGTGGTGCTCGGCACGCTCGGTGGAGTCGGCCTGATCATCGGGCCAATCGGCCTGTTCGTCGCCAAGATGCGGCGCGATCCGGCACTGCTCGACGAGCAGCGTTACGGCATGGATGTCGGCTTCATCGCCATGCTGTTCCTGGCCGGCTTCACCGGCATGCTGCTTCTGCTCTTGCGGGAGACCGCCGCCATGGGCCCGCTGCTGGCGCTGCATTTGGGTGCAGTGTTCGCGCTGTTCATCACAATGCCCTCCGGCAAATTCGTGCACGGCATCTATCGCTTCGCGGCGCTGGTGCGGTATGCGCAGGAGCGGCGCGGAGAAGCCGGGTCTTAAGAGTCAGACGGTGCGGAAGCGGCCGTCGCGCAGGAAAGCGATCGTCTGTTCGATCGCGGCGGCGTGACGCGGAAGTCCGGTATGGGACGCCTTCACGACGATATGGTCGGCCATGCCGGCTACCATCGTGCTTTGCACTGAGACCCGTCCGTCATTTGGCTTCGGCAGAACGATGAGACCGGCGATGGGATCGATGAAGCGGTTTCCCGCGATCACACCGACTGGATAGTCCACGGCGGGCAGGGCGTCGGTCCGGGGGGTGGACGTGGTGGTGAGCTCGAGTCCGGCGGGTCCGTAGAATGTGCTGTAGAGGCGATATCCGCTCAGGAGATCGGCGACCTCGCTGCCGCCGTTCGGCGTGCCCAGCATCACCACTCCGGCAAGCTGGTCCGGACGGTATTTTGCGATGTAGGCGCGCACCACCAGACCGCCCATCGAATGCGCAACGAAGTGGAGCGGCGCATCACGTTCGGCGAAGCGGGCGACTTCTGGGTGAATATCGTCCGCGAGCGCGGTGATCGGCTTGCGGCGACTGGCATAGTCGATGTTGCGCGTTGCGAAGCCGCTGGCCCGGAGCGCCCGTTGCAGCCTGGTCAGGGACGCCGAGGTTCGCGCGATGCCGTGAAGCAGAACCACTCCCGGGCATCGCGCCTCGCCTGATTGAGGCGCTTCGTGCATCTCGCTTATGCCACCTCGCGCTCTGGCCCAGACGCCTGCTCGCGGGCCATCGTCGTCGCGGTGACGTAGTCGGTCTTGCCGGTGCCGAGCAGTGGCACCTTGTCCACCACCATGATCGCCGCGGGAACGGTCAGCTCGGACGCGCCGATCGCCTTGGCCTGGCCCTGCATCGCACTGCGCTCTGCAACCTTCTCCGTCGTCAGGAGGACGATGCGCTCGCCCTTGCGCGGGTCCGGGATCGACACCGCGACCGATGCAGCCTGCGGCCACAGCGTCGTCGCGATGTTCTCGACCGCGGACAGCGAGACCATTTCGCCGGCGATCTTGGCAAAGCGCTTGGCACGACCCTTGATGGTGATGAAGCCGGCCGGGTCGATCGCGACGATGTCGCCAGTGTCGTGCCAGCCCTCGGCGAGCGGTTCGAGCACGCCGGGGTTTTCGGCCCTGAGGTAACCGAGCATCACGTTCGGTCCGCGCACCGAGAGGCGTCCGCCGTGCTCGATGCCGGGGACTGGGTCGAGGCGGCTTTCCATCAGTGGCGACAGGCGACCGACCGTGCCGGGGCGATTGGCCATCGGCGTGTTCATCGCTAGCACCGGCGCCGTCTCGGTGACGCCATAGCCTTCGAGGATGCGGATGCCGTAACGCTCCATAAAGACCTGCCGGGTGCGATCCTTGACCGCCTCGGCGCCGGCGATCACCAGGCGCAGGGTGCGGAAGTCATAGGCATGCGCCGAGCGGGCGTAGCCGGTGAGGAAGGTGTCGGTGCCGAACAGGATCGTGGCGCCGGTCTGGTAGATCAGCTCGGGCACGATCCGGTAGTGCAGCGGCGAGGGGTACATGTAGATCGGAATGCCCGCGAGCAGCGGCATCATCATTCCGCCAGTCAGCCCGAAGGAGTGGAACACCGGCAGCACATTGAACACCTTGTCATTGGCGTTGGCATCGACCCGCGCCAGCGCCTGTGCGGCGTTGGCAAGGATATTGCGGTGGGACAGCACAACGCCCTTGGGTGTGCCTTCCGAGCCCGACGTGAACAGCACGACGGCCGGATCGCTCGCCTGGCGGACAACGCGCGGCGTAGTACCGGCGAGCAAGCCCTTGATCTTGTCGGCCGTGCCGATCGAGGCGCGGACATCCTCGAGATAGACGACGCGAACTTCCGCGGAGATCGCGGCCATCAACTTGTCGAGCTTGCCCTTCTCGATGAAGGCCTTCGACGTCAGCACGGTCTTGACCTGTGCGGCTTTCATGGCGGCGAGCACGTTGACCGGGCCGGCCGAGAAGTTGAGCATCGCCGGCACCCGGCCGATGTTTTGCAGCGCCATGAAGACGACGGCGACACCTGCGGAATTCGGCAGCAGCACGCCGACATTCTCAGCGATTGCGGTGCCGTTCTCCAGCTTCCGGCTCAAGACCTGCGCGCCCAGGATGAGCTTGCGATAGGTCAGCTTGGTGCCGAGCGCGTCCTCGACGATGACCTTGCCGGTGTCGCGGTCGCGATAGGCGTGTCCGAGCGCCTCGAACAGGGTGTGATCGAGCATGGCGTTTTTCACCATGGCGTCGATCATCACGTCCTGAAGTGCTGCGCCCGCGGCGTTGCGGCGCGCCTTGCCCTTGAGCGACGGATCGACCGGAAGCTTGACCGGCGGCAGGATAGTGACGGTCACCCGCGGAAACCACGAGCGCTTGATCTGGCTGCCGTTGAGATAGCTGAGATGCGAACGCTGGGCGCCTTCGATGCGGACCGGGACGACGACCGCGTCGGCCTTGTCCGCGATCATCGCGGTGCCATCATAGACCTTCATCAGCGAGCCGGAGACGGTGATGCGTCCCTCCGGAAAGATCACCACCGGCTCTCCGGCGCCGACGAGCTTGATGAGGTCGCGCGCAGCCAGCGGCTTGGTGGGGTCCATGGTGTAATGCTTGACCACTCGCAGGAACGGCTTGGCCCACCAGGCCTTGGCGATGCCGGTATCGACCGCGAAGCTCGCGTCGATCGGCAGCACGGCGTGCAGCAGCGGGCCGTCGATCAGGCTGACATGGTTGGGCGCGATCAGCATGCGCGTGCCAGCGGGCGGCAGGTTCTCCAGTCCGCGGACCTCCGTGCGGAACAGCGCGCGGAACAGCAGCCCGCCGAAGTCGCGCACGCCTTCCTTGCCCCACTTCGTCAGCACGAACCAGACCGCGCCGAAGCTGGCGACGCCGAGGCCGAAGAAGATCCAGCCTATGTGCAATCCGCCGGCCTGCAGCAGTGCGACGAACAGCGAGCCGGCCACCATGAAGGCGGCCTGCAGCACGTTGCCTGCAGCGATGATGCGAGCGCGCTCGGAGGGAGCCGACCAGGCCTGGACAGCGGCGAAGGACGGAACGACGAACAGTCCGCCGCCGAATGCGAAGGCGACGAAGTCGACCAACATGCGCAGGCCCGCGAACGAGGTTGCGAAGTCGCCCGCGGTGATGTCCTGGCCCTTGGCGGTCACGCCGATCGCCCAGGCGAGGTCGATGCCGGCAAACCCCATCATGATGGCGCCGATCGGCACCAGCGCGAGGTTCGGGCGAACGTGGCTCAGATTCGCGGCGAACAGCGAGCCGATGGCAATGCCGATTGCGAAGATGGCGAGACACAACGTCACGACGCCCTCGGTGCCACCGATGACCTCCTTGACCAGCGCCGGCAGCAGCGAGAGCACGATGGCGCCCACCAGCCAGAACCAGGAGACGATCACGGTGCCGTCCCACAGCCGGTGGTCGGCGTGCAAGGTCTTCAACAGGCCGAGCGTCGAGGTCCAGGGATTGGCGTTGACCGGCAGATCGGGTGCAGACGGGGTCGTCGCGGGAATGCGGGAGGCGAAGGCCCAGGACAGCAGGGCCAGCACGACGACGGCCGATGCGACCCAGCCCATATGCGCGGAGCCGGCCACGAACTGGCCGCCGGCAACGGTGCCGAGCAGGATAGCCATGAAGGTCGCGCCTTCGACTAGCGCGTTGCCGGTCGCGAGCTCGCCGAGCTCGAGCTGATCCGGCAGCATCGCGTATTTCACGGGACCGAACAGCGCGGCGATGACGCCGAACAGTGCGAGTGCTGCAAACAGCAACGGCACCGAGTGCAGGAAGAAGCCGGCCGCGGCAAAGCCCGCCGCAAAGATCTCGGCGAATTTGAGCCGCCTTGCGACGACGGATTTGACGTATTTGTCGGCGAGCTGGCCGCCGAGCCCGGACAGGATGAAATAGGGGAAGATGAAGACGGCGCCCGCGACCGTCACCAGCGCATCTCCGTGGCCGGTCGCGGCACTGTAAAGCAGGATGATGACAAGTGCGTTCTTGAGCACGTTGTCGTTCAGCGCCGAGAAGAATTGCGCCCAGAACAGCGGCGCGAAGCGGCGTGACGACATCAAATCCCTGATCATGACTAGTCCGGTTTTGGAAAGGCTGCCTGAAGTTTCATTGTCGGATGGACGTTGGGTCCAGAGGATATGCGACGGGCTATTGTGGGTTGACGACAGTCGCCCCGGCCTGCTCTGCGCGCTTACCTTCCGATCCTGTTGGTCTCCGCGTGGCGTGGTTTGGTTCGCAATGGTTCGGTTGCGGCCTTATCCAGGCAGGCCGCGCCTGCCAGGATATTGCCCCGGGCGATGAGCGAAACCTGAACCGCATCGTCGAAGGCCGCGGCATCGGCTCGAATGTCGAGACATGGTAAGTCCTTCCTTGCGGCTTGATATTGCATTCGGGGCGACCCGAACGTGGCGGCTGCGCTCGCCTCAGGTGAGATGGGCGAGGCGGCGAAAGGGCGAGAGGCGGCCGAGCAGGCTAAGGCGGCGGCCCTCATGACGGGCACGGCCGCGGTTGGCCCGCCACATGCGGAAGGTCGCGCGGCGCTCGGTCAGGACGCCGGCAATATCGCAGGCATTTGCGATGCGATCGATTGGCCCCATCGCGAACCGCAGGAGGCCGCGGCCAAATCCGGTCACGAGAGCTGTGGCGTCATCGACGAAGGTGGAGGCGATATCAACAGTGAGGGTTTGCATTTTGCAAGTCTCCGGGTTAACTTGAACATTGTTCAAATGAGTATCCTGAAAATGAACAATGTTCAAGACGAATCATTGCGGGACCGAAAAAAATCTCGACGGCGGCAGCAGATCGTGGAGATCGCTCGCAGCATTATTGCAACTAAGGGCCTGAAATCATTGAAAGTCCGGGATGTCGCGGACGCCGCCAGCTGCTCGGTTGGGAGTGTCTATAATGAGTTCGGCGACTTCGACGGGGTGATCCTGACCGTGAATCGGGAGACGGTTGAGGCGCTGACGGTGCGGCTCGGCCAGGTTCCTGCCGAGGATCCCGTTCGCCAGCTCTACGGGCTGGCTGCGACCTACCTCGAATTCTTCGCGGGGCACGCCAATCTGCTGCGCTCGCTGTTCGAACATCGGATGGAGGACGACCGCCCTTACCCCGATGACATCCTTCAGATGGTGATGGACGCCTTCGCGTTGATGCACGCGCCCCTGGTGCGGCTGCTTCCGAATGCAGACGACGTGCAGATCGCGCTGCTGTCACGCACCCTGTTTTCCGCCGTGCACGGGATCATCTCGCTCGGCCTCGAAGAGCGCATGCTGGCCGTGCCACCGCAGATGCTGCGCCAGCAGGTCGAGCAATTTCTGGATGCGCATCTCGCGGGGCTCGGGATTCTGCCACTACGATAAAGCGCTGAGCGCTGCTAAGCGCTGGCGGCCTTGCGCTGCCGCGAGGTGACGACGACGACGTCCGTCGTCCCGTTGTCGACCTGAACACGGTTGCGTCCGTTCTCCTTGGCGCGATAGCAGGCGGCGTCCGCGCGCCGCATCGCGTCCTCGAGCGTGGTGTTGCCGTCGGTGATGCAGGTAACGCCGATACTGGCCGTCACTGCAAAGCAACGATCATCCCACGCGAAGACGGATAGCTCGAGCGACCGGCGCAGCCGTTCGGCGATATCCACGGCGTCGTACGGCGTGCATTGCGGAAGGATTAGGCCGAATTCGTCACCGCCGAGCCGGGCAACCAGGTCATGCGGCCGCCGCTCCTGTTGCAGGAGACGCGAGATCTGGCAGAGCAGGCGGTCGCCGGCGAGGTGACCGCAGCTGTCGTTGACGTCCTTGAACTGGTCGAGATCGAGCAGGATCAGGCCCAGCGAACCCGCCGCGGTGTCGTCCAACTCGCTTTGCAGGCGGGCCTCGAATGCGCGGCGGTTGGACAAGCCGGTCAGCCAGTCGTGCGACGCCTGCCAGGCCAGGCGCTCCTTCTCGGCCTGCAGGGCGTCCTCGAAAGCCTCTCGTTGCAGCACCAATCGCCGCGTGTGCCAGATCAAGAGCAGGATCAGCGTCATCGCTGTGACGATATTGACGCCAGTCAGCGTCATCTTGATGGCGCGCGAGCCTTCGCCGAGAACGGTGGAGAACCGCTTGGCGTGCACCGTGAACTGAGTGTTGAGCTCCGAAAGCCGCGACGACAATAATTGCAGGCGCTTGCTGTCCTGGACGGGCCCGTTCTTCAGCTCTGACCGGATGACCTCGCCGAACACGCTCAGCTCCAGCAGCATGGGGTCGGTGGCAGCCCACTCGCGGATCGCTTCCTTGAGAAAGCTGACCTGTTTGAAGTAGCGAAACAGCCAGATCAATCCCGGAACGTCATCGGGATGGTTGCCGCCCTGCAGGAAGCCGATGCGGGCAGCCTCGACGTCGACCGGATCGCGCTCGAGCGCCCAGCGCGCGAACTCGTCGCCGATGGGAACGGCCAGCGAGGCCTGATATTGCGCAAACTGGCTGGCGTCGCCCGAATGCAGATAGAGATTGAGGAAATAGACGGCGTTCTTCTGCGAGCGCGACCACAGCGCTTCGCCCGCGACATAGGCGCGGACCGAGGACATCACCTCCAGGCTGAAGCCGGCGATCGCAGCCTGCAGCAGAACGACCGTGACGAAAGGCGAGACGAGCTTGATGACATGAAGGAAGCTGCGTCCCTTCGTTGACGGCGCTGTTCTGCGAAACACTTTGCGTTCCCCAAGTCGCTCAACGACCCCAGCGGAGCGATCCGCTCATAACGCGGATTACCCACGAAAGGTGCTTAACTCGACTTGAAAATGCCGGGAGACTGCGTCGCAGGGTGAAGGCGCTGTGAAGTGGATGCTTGCAGATCGTTGCAAATGCCGTCGAACCGGAACTTACGCGGCATCGGAGAGCCGCCCCAAATGGTTTACCTGATGGAGAGAGATTGGTCTGGCGCTAGACCAGGACCGGCTTGCGCACGCGGCCGGCGTCGCCGAAGACGCGCAAATAACGTTCGATCTCCGAAGGCAGGCCGGTGGCCTTCTCGGGATTGTCGGAGAGCTTGACGGCCGGATGTCCATCGACCGACGACACCTTGCACACCAGCGAAATCGGATCGAGATTGAACGAGCCGTCCGGCGTGCAGCCGACGAAATCATTGGTGAGATTGGTGCCCCAGCCGAACGAGAGCCGCACGCGCCCGGTGAAGTGATGGTAGGTCTCCTCGATCGAGCCCACGTCCATCGCGTCGGAGAAGACCAGCAGCTTGTCCCTGGGATTGCGGCCCTTCTGCTCCCACCATTTGATGATCTCCTCGCCGGCCTGGATCGGCGGCGCGCTGTCGGGACGGAAGCCGGTCCAGTCGGCGACCCATTCCGGCGCATCGCGCAGGAAAGCCTTGGTGCCGAAAGCGTCGGGCAGCGCGATCAGGAGGTTTCCGCCATAGGTCTGGCGCCATTGGTCGAGGATGCGGTAGGGCGCCCAACGCAATTCCTCGTCGTCGCTGGCCAGCGCGGCCGCAACCATCGGCAGTTCATGGGCGTTGGTGCCGATGGCTTCGAGATCATTGTCCATCGCGAGCAGCACGTTGGAGGTGCCGATGAAGGACGGGCCGAGGCCCTCCTTTACGGCCTCCACGCACCAGCGCTGCCAGAGGAAGCCATGGCGGCGACGGGTGCCGAAATCGGAGAGCCGCAAGCCATCCAGCTTGCGCAGGCGTTCCACCTTGGTCCACAGCTTGGCTTTGGCGCGAGCATAGAGCACGTCGAGCTCGAAGCGGCCGCGGCCCTTCATCGCTGCGCGCGAGCGCAATTCGTTGAGGATGGCGAGCGCAGGAATCTCCCACATCGTGGTATGGCTCCACGGCCCGTGGAAGTGCAGCTCGTACTGGCCTTCGACCTTGCGAAGCTCGTATTCGGGCAGCCGGAATTCGGCGAGCCAGCGGATGAAGTCCGCCGAGAACATGTGGGTCTTGCCGTAGAAAGTATTACCGGCAAGCCAGATCAGCTCTTTCTTGGTGAAGCGGATGGTGCGGGCGTGGTCGAGCTGAGCGCGCAGTTCGCCCTCGTCGATGATTTCGGCGAGCCGGACATGGCGCGACCGGTTGATGACCGAGAACGTCACCTGCTGATCCGGGTAATATTCCCGAATCATTTGCAACATCAATAGCTTGTAGAAGTCGGTATCAAGCAGGCTGCGGATGATGGGATCCAGCCGCCAGCTGTGATTGTAGGTCCGGCTCGCAATGTCGGTCACTGTCATGGGGGAATTCTAGCGTGGCGGCCCCGGCGCAACCAGTGGGTTTGACGGGGATCAGGTTTTCGCGGGGGCGGGGTGCGAGGCCTTTGCCGCCACGGTCTCGAGCTGGCTTCTGATCCAGCGATGCGCCGGATCTTTCTGATAGCGCTGGTGCCAGACCATGAACATCGGCAGCTCGGCCAGGGTTCGCGTGCGCGAGGCCAGCGGAATCCGCACCTGCGCGAAGCCGTGCATCACGCCGGGCGCCAGCAGGCTCGGCATGCTCGCCAGCATCTGCGAGCCACGCAGGAAGGACGGCACGCCGGAGAAGCTCGGCACCGAGATCGCGATGTCGCGGTGGAAGCCGTTGGCCGCAAGCCGGCGATCGAAGTCGAGCCGCTCATTGTCAGTGTAGACCACCGTGATGTGACGCGCCGCGAGATAGGCGCCGCGCGTAGCCGGCGCGGCACGCGCTTTGGGGTCGTAGTAACAGACATAATGGTCTTGCAGCAGACGCTTCTGCACGATGTCGACGCCGGACGGCGGCAGCGGCGTGATCAGCAGGTCGCAGCGGTTTTCGCGCAGCATCGCCGGCGAGGGCGACTGCGAGGGGATCACGCGCAGGTTCAGGCTCGTCACTTGCGCGGCGACGTGATCGAAGAACCGCGGCAGCAGCAGGTCGCGCTGAAAGTCGTTCGCGGCGATTGTCAGCGAAAGCTGCGCGCTCGCCGGCGCGAACGTGACGCCGCCGGCAAAGCTCCGCATCTCGTCGATCAGCGCCCGCGCCTTTGCCGCGAGTGCCTGGGCGTGCGCCGTGGCCACAATGCCGCGGCCGGATTTGGCAAACAGCGGATCGCCGACGATCCGCCGCAGCTTGTTCAGGGCGTGGCTGACCGCCGATTGCGTCAGGCCGAGCCGCGTTGCGGCCGCCGTCACCGAGCCTTCTTCCAGCACCGCCAGAAACAGCTCCAGCCCGTGGCCATCGAGCGCCAAATGATCGATTTGTTTCATGGAATTCATTATAATCGATCTATTTATCTTGAGAATAGCCCGGGTCATCATCTCCCGATAAGCCGTGCGCCCAAACGGGCGCCAGAGGGAGAGACAACGCCGATGCATGCCCAGGCGCCAGCCTTGCGGGATCCCCGCCTCAACCGCCCCGAGCCGTTCACGCCGCCGCTCGGTGACGGCGACTTCTTCCAGCGCGACCGTTCCATGCATCCGCCGGCGCACGCGCCAGGCTACAAATCCTCAGTGCTGCGCTCGCCGCGCCAGGCGCTGCTGTCGCTTGAGAACTCGGTCTCGGAGATCACGGGGCCGGTGTTCGGGCACAACGACCTCGGCCCGTTCGACAATGATTTGATCCGCAACTACGCCAAGGACGGCGATCCCGTCGGCGAACGCATCATCGTCCACGGCCGCGTGCTGAACGAGACCGGCCGCGGCGTACCGAATACGCTGGTCGAGTTCTGGCAAGCCAATGCCGGCGGCCGCTACCGGCACAAGAAGGACACGTATCTGGCGCCGATCGATCCGAATTTCGGCGGTTGCGGTCGCGCGCTGACCGACGACACCGGCTACTATTATTTCCGCACCGTGAAGCCTGGACCCTATCCCTGGCGCAATTACGTCAACAGCTGGCGTCCCGCTCACATCCATTTCTCGGTGTTCGGCTCGGGCTTCGCACAACGTCTGATCACCCAGATGTACTTTGAGGGCGATCCCCTGATCCCGGTCTGCCCGATCCTGACGACGATCCCGGACAAGGATGCGCTGGAGCGCCTCGTCGCGCCGCTCGACCTCAACGCATCGACTCCGTTCGACTCGCTCGCCTACCGCTTTGACATCGTCTTGCGCGGCCAGCGCTCCACTTACTTTGAAAATCGCACCGCAGGGAACTAGGTCCATGCCGCAGCCGCTCAACTACCTCAAGGAAACCGCCTCGCAGACGGCCGGGCCCTACGTCCATATCGGCCTGATCCCGGCCATGGCCGGCTTCGACATTTTCGAGAAGAATTTTTGCAACGTGCTGGTGACGCCGAACACGCAAGGCGAACGCATCACGCTGGAGGGCAGGGTGATCGACGGCAGCGGCACGCCATTGCGCGACGTGCTGCTGGAGATCTGGCAGGCGAACGCGGCCGGCCGCTACAACCATCCGGCCGATCGGTCGACCGGCGCGCTTGACGAGGAATTTCGTGGCTGGGGCCGCGCCGGCTCCGACTTCGAGAGCGGTCTTGTCACCTTCGAGACCATCAAGCCGGGCGCGATCATCGACAAGACGGGCCGCAAAGGCGCGCCGCACATCAATGTCTGGATCGTCGCGCGCGGTATCAACATCGGTCTGAATACGCGCCTCTATTTCTCGGACGAAGCGGCCGCCAACGCCGCCGACCCCGTGCTCAACCTGATCGAGCAGCCGGTCCGGCGCTCGACGCTGATCGCAAAGCGCAGCGAACGCGCCGGCAAGATCGTGTATTCCTTCACGATCCATTTGCAGGGGCCGGAAGAGACGGTGTTCTTCGACGTGTGATCGTCTCAGGTCTCGTCGCCGTGGAGCTGCGCGCGAAAGGCGCGCGGTGACACGCCCGTGGCGGCGGCGTAGACCCGGCTGAAATAGGCGGGGTCTTCGAAGCCAAGCGCATAGGCGATCGTCGAGACCGGCAAATTGGTGTAGACGAGGTTGCGCCGCGCCTCGCGGATCAACCGGTTGAGGATCAGGTGCGAGGCGGTGTCGCCGGTTGCTGCCCGTGCCACCCGGTTGAGATGGGTCGGCGTGATCGACAGCGCGCCCGCATAGTCCGCAACGCTCCAGCGTTTCAGATGATGCTGTTCCAGCAGCGCCTCGAAGCGGCGGAATAGTCCGCTTTCAGCCGTGCCGTTGCCACCGCTCTCGCCGGTGAGCGCGCGGGCCACCAGCCCGATCATGGCCGCCGACAGTGCACGCAGCACATGCGCCCGGCCGAAATCGCGCGCGGCGTGTTCGGCAAAGATCTGCTTCATGGTGGTCCGGATCTGTGGCGTGCCGCGTATCACGGCCGAGCGCGACAAGGCACCGCGCAGTCCTTCGGAGGCGAGCAGCGCTTCGTCCAATATTTCCGCGGCGATGGTCAGCACCCAACCCTGGGTATCAGGCACGAAACGGAAGCCATGGACGTGGCCGACAGGCACGTTGACGATTTGCATCGGCTTCAGCTGCACCACGCGCCCGTCGAGCGTGGCTTCGCCGCCGCCGCGCTCGATCAGCAGCACCTGGTGCAGCCGGGCATGGCGGTGCACAGCCAGGGTCCAGTCGTGTAGCACCGAGCGCGACGCTATCGTCTCGCAATGCACGACATCGGGCAGATCGCCGGACTCGCCGAACAAATTGTAGACCCGGATGGCCGGGGCGGGGGCTGCGCTTCTCATGTTCGAATAGTACAAGACAAAGACGAAAGCCTCCATCGGTCAGTGGTGCTGAATCTGCAAGAAAGTGCCGAGGAGGACGCAAAAATGAAAGTTCAGGTCTGTATCATCGGCGGCGGGCCGTCCGGGTTGCTGTTGTCCCAGCTCCTGCACCTCAAGGGCATCGACACGGTCGTGCTGGAAAAATACAGCCGCGACCACGTGCTTGCCCGGATCCGTGCCGGCGTGCTCGAGCACGGCTTCGCCAGGCTGATGCGCGAGGCTCAGTGCGGCGAGCGGATGGACCGCGAGGGCGAAATCCACAAGGGATTCGAGATTGCCCATGACGGCGTGCTCTCCCAGATCGACCTCCACAAGCATTCCGGCGGCAATTCGGTGCTGGTCTACGGCCAGACCGAGCTGACGCGCGACCTCTACGAGGCGCGCGACCGCCTCGGCGGCAACGTCGTGCACAATGCCGAGGACGTGATGCCGCATGACCTGACCTCGGACCGGCCTTACGTGACCTATCGTTCGAATGACGAGACGGTCCGGGTCGATTGCGACTATATCGTCGGCGCCGACGGCTTTCACGGTGTCAGCCGCAAGTCGATCCCGAAGGACGCGCTGCGGGAATACGAGAAGATCTATCCGTTCGGCTGGCTGGGCGTGCTGTCACGCACGAAACCGGTGTCGCCGGAGCTGATCTATGTGAAGCACGAGCGCGGCTTCGCGCTGTGTTCCTTGCGGTCGCAAGTACTGAGCCGCTACTACGTCCAGGTGCCGCTCACCGACAAGGTGGAAGACTGGAGCGACGATGCGTTCTGGGCCGAGCTGAAGCGTCGTTTGCCGGAAGAGGTCGGCGGTCGCCTGATCACGGGACCGTCCATCGAAAAGAGCATCGCGCCGTTGCGCAGCTTCGTGGCCGAGCCGATGAGCTACGGCCGCCTGTTTCTCGCCGGCGATGCCGCCCACATCGTGCCGCCGACCGGCGCACGCGGGCTGAACAGCGCCGCCTCCGACATCTATTATCTCTACCACGCCATGCTCGCGCACTATCAGAACGGCGATGATTCCGGGCTCCAGGGCTATTCCGCCAAGGCGCTGGCGCGGATCTGGAAGGCGCAACGCTTCTCGTGGTGGATGACGATGCTGCTGCATCGCTTCCCCGACCGGCTCGACTACGAGGACCGGCTCCAGCAGACCGAACTGGAATATCTTCTCTCGTCCGAGACGGCACAGCGCCTGCTCGCGGAGAATTATGTGGGGCTGCCGTTTTAAGGATACGAACGCGGATGCTCCCTCTCCCGCTAGCGGTGAATACCTTTATTTCCCTTCCAGCGTATTGACCGGCGTCCATTCTGGCAGGGGAGGATTTTCGATGAGCACTCTCGCGCGTTTCGCGAACTTTGACGATGGTGGATCAGTCTTGGCTACGCCCTCGAACGCGTCAGCCGCCTTCGCGAACTCCCGCGCCCGCCAGCAGGCGAGCCCCTCCGCGTAAGCCGCAGCCACTTTTTTCTGCCCGGCGCTCTCCGCGCCTTTGTCCGCGAGCGGCTCGAACACCCTGATCGCCTCGCCACGCCCCTGCACCCGGATCGCATCGAGTTCACGCCAGGCGAAGCCGTCGCCGGTCTGGGCCATCGTCGATTCCGAGGCCATGATTGCGGTGCCGTAGTATTTGTTGGCGCCTTCGAGCCGCGAGGCGACGTTCACGGTGTCGCTCATCACGGTGTAGTTGAAGCGGCGGCGGGAGCCGATATTGCCGACCACGGCCTCGCCGCTGTTGAGCCCAATGCGGTGCGACAGGCCGTGGCCGGCGAAAGCGGCGCTGCCCGCGTTGAGCTCTGCCAGCTTTTCGTGACATTTCAGCGCGGCATGGACGGCGTGGCGCGCATGCGCGGGATCGTCGGCGGGCGCGCCGAACATAGCGACGATGGAATCGCCGATATATTTGTCGACATAGCCGCCATGGCTCTCGATGATGTCGGTCATGGCCGACAGATATTCGTTCATCAGCGTCACCAGTTCGCCCGGCGTCATCGTCTCGGCGATGGAGGAGAAGCCGCTCAGGTCGGAGAAGAACATGGTGACGTTGCGCATTTCGCCGCCGAGCGCCGGCATCTTGCCGGAGGCAACCATGGTGTCGATCACTTCGGGGGCGAGATAGAACGCAAAGCTCTTGCGCAGGAAACGCTCGTCACGATCGGCCAGCACGAAACGGTAGCCGATCGTCATCGCGAGCGCGGCAAGGCTTGCGAGTGCCGGCTCTGTCAGCGGCAGCGCCAAGGCATGGACGAATGCACCAACGGCCACAGCGGCGTAAACGGCGATGAGGCCGAACCAGGCGATCAGTGCGCCACCCGGTGCGAGCACGCAGGCCGCGCAGGCCACGATCGCTGCGAACACGATGGTAAGAATGCTCCGCAATGGAAAGCCGAGCTCGGTCACCGCATCGCGTTCGATCAGATTTCGTACCGCGTTGGCATGCACGAAGACACCGGCGATGTCGCTGCGGGCCTTTTGTGCGGTGCTTGCCGGGGCGGGCTGGGCGCATCGTGGTGCCGGCGTTCCGTCATATCCGCCGGACAGTCGCACCGAGGTGAGCTTGCGATCATCGAAATTCAGGGCGGAGCCTAGCAGCACGACTTTGCCGCCGAAGGCGCGGCGAAAGAAATCGCGATCGCCCTTTTCGACGCAGGCCCGAAGATCGGCGAAGGAGAAAGTCGGGATGTCGCGGCCCAGTCCTCGAAAATTGAGCGTCAGTGTGTTTGGTACCGCGCTCGGAATTGCATAACCGGACAATTCGGTCGCTCCGGACGGTCCAATCTCGGGCCTTCCAGCGAGCGCGCGCGCGGCGAGCTCGACCGCCATCGCGGCGACCGGCTTGCCGTCGATCGAGAAGCTCAGCGGCATCCGCCGGATCACGTCGTCGGTGTCGGTATGGACGTTGAGGGCGCGGATATTGTTTCTCACCGCCAGTTGCTGCGCGCGGTCTGGCCTTTCCTGATGGTCGTTGCTCAGGATCTCGCCGAGCACCAGCTTGCCGCTGTCGGAAAGCTTCCGCAGGGCGATGAGATAGTCCCGATCGAAGCCTCTCATGCGGCTGCCCAGCGACGCGTCGCCGAAGGGAATCTCCGACTGCTCGATCGAGCTCGGGAAGATGACGTCGAAGCCGATCGCCCGGGCGCCGCCGTCGTCGATGCTGCCGAGAACCCTGCCGATCTCGCGCGTCCAGGTCTGCGTTGGCGATCCCTTGAACGGCGGAGTGTCGTAGGTCTCGCCGTCGATGGCCACGACGACGACCGGTGATGTCGCGGGATCGCGGCGGTCGCCGACGAGTTTGCCGCGCAGTGCCGTGAGGATGTCGAGCGACAGGCCCTGCAGCGTCTGCAACGGCGGAGACGTGACGACGGCGCCTGCAAGAAGCGCAATCAGGATCGCTGCAACGATGTCCCGTCTGCCGATCCGCCGCATCGCCCCGTCGCTAGCCGCCTATTCGAGCCGCAGCAGGCGTCCGACGATCGGCGTCGGCGACGACGTGGCGCTGGGATCGACCTGGAAGGCGTAACGCTTGGTGCCGAGGATGGCGAGATAGCTGCCGCCCGGCGTCAGCGACTTTCCGGCCTTGGCGAAGTCATAGAACTTGCCTCCGACCATGGTCTCGCTCTTGAGCGGCACGCTGATCGTGGGCTCCTTGCCATCGGTGCGTTCGATCACCAGGGTGCTGCCGCTCTTGGCCTGCACCAACGGTGCGACTCCGTAGAGCGTCGGCAGCTTGGCCGGAGCGCCACCCTTGGCGTCCGACCGCATGGTGCGGAAGGTCGTCGCGGCACTCTGGTTCGCCTCGCGCTCCGACAGTTTTGCCGCGTTGGTATCGCAGGGCACCTTTTCCCGCTTGACCTCGCCGAGCTGCACGGTGCTCTGCTCGGTGCCGACCATGACGACGCCTTCGCTGATGGTCTCGCGCTGGCACGATTTGAGATAGCTGAGCGTAATGGTTGCCTTGGGCCCCAGCTTGATGATCTTGCCCGGCGCCACATAATCCATGAACGCGACGCCGTCGACCTTGCCTTGCACGTCCTCGACGATGGCGGCCGGGCTCTCCGCCAAAGCCGGGGCAGCAAGACAGCACGCGCCGACAACAGCGCCGATCAGGCTTTTCATGGGAATTCTCATCCAATTCGACCGATACTTGCCCGGTCCCCGTCCAGCCCCGATGCTTAGCAGCGAAACGCCCAGGCAAGTGTGACCGGAATCACTCTCAGATATTGGTGCACTCTATCAGGAAGAGGTTCAAATCAGCGACCGGAGAAAACAGTGCGCCGGGAAGCTGTTGGCCGGATGGATAATTTCATTCGGCTGGGACGGCCTCGACCGGGTGGCCCTCCGCTGCACTCTCTATATCCACAATGGGCGGGAGCGTAGCCTCGGTCTTCTGATATGGCGTCGCCTGCTGACCGGCTGCAATCTCGACCACTTCCTCCCAGCGCGACAGGAAGGCTAGCTGTCACGAACTGGCTGAGTTGATAGCGGTTATATGCAAGCTGCCAAACGAGGTCGGCAAGCCGATCTTTTTAGCGCGGTATGCAACGAGGTCCAGCTTTCTTGCCCGCTGCGCGGGGGAGCGTGCGCTCGCCCGCGTCGCTGCGCGTCGGCAGCAATTTGACTGGCTCGCTTTGCTGGGCGTTAACCGTGGCGGAATGCTCTCCGCGCGGATCATTGTCGCGCCCTAGTGTTGGTTGCAAATACGTTTGAGTTTTTACGGTGGATGTTTTCATGCTGAGAGACGGCAAATATGCTGCCTGGTTCAGGACCCCGCGCGGTCAGGGCACGGGCGTCGTGCATCTGGCGGAGGGACGAATCTCCGGCAGCGACAGCTTCTTCACGTATGGCGGCTCTTACCGAATCGACGAGCAGCGCTTCACGGCGGTTCTGACCACGCGGCGACATGCCGAGGGGCCGCCGACTGTGTTCGGGCTCGATGAAGTCGAGGTCAAGCTCTCGGGCGTGTGCAGCGGCGCGATGGCGACTTGTTCCGGGACGGCCGAGCAGGCGCCCGATGTGACCTTCGAGGCGACGCTCATCTACAGCCGGGACGAGGCGCCGGCCGTTGACGCCAGAGGTGCGGTCGTGAAGCTCAATGCCGACAAGCTGCCGAAGGGGCTCGACGGCCGTTCGCGATCGCGCCATCCGTTTGCGCCGGGATCGCTCGGGTCAGAACGGAATAGACCATAAGGCCAGTCTTATCCCGCCTGATCGACTTCGACGATGTTGTCAGGGCTGCTTAAGCGGATGAGCCCTCTGGTGCCAGGCCCAGGCGGTGCGGATCACGGTCGGCAGATCCGAATGTCGCGGCACGAAATTCAGCACTTTTCGCGCTGCGGAGGGATCGGCGACCAGATAGGTGGGGTCGCCGGCGCGGCGCGGTTTGACGGTGTGGGGCACCTCGCGCCCGGTCTCCTGCCTGATGGCGGTCAGGATTTCCCGCACCGAAAAGCCGGAGCCGGTGCCCAGATTGAAGCTGCCGCCGGCGTGCCCTTGTTCCAGCAGTTTCAGCGCCGCGACATGCGCCGCGGCGAGGTCGGTGACATGGATGTAGTCGCGGATCGCGGTGCCGTCGGGCGTGTCGTAGTCCTCACCGAACACGGCAAAATCGACATGGCCCTGTAACGCCATCATGGCGCGCGGAATGAGATGAGTTTCATTATCACGCAATTCGCCGATGCCGCCGGCAGGATCGGCGCCGCTGGCGTTGAAATAGCGCAGGCAGAACGCGCCGAAGCCGTAAGCCGACCGGTAATCGGCCAGCATGCGCTCGATCATCCATTTCGATGCGCCATAGGGGTTGATTGGCGCGCAGGGGAAGTCTTCCGGCAGTTCCTTGGAGTCTGCATTGCCGTAGACAGCGCCGGTCGAGGAGAACACGATACGATGGCAACCCGCATTGCGCATCGCCTGCAATAGCGACAGCGTGCCCTGCACATTGTTGATGTAGTACTTTTGCGGGTCGGTCATGGATTCGCCGACGAGGCTCGCCGCCGCGAAATGCATGACCGCCGTGATTTTGTGCTCGGCGAAGGCGCGCGCCAGCGCGGCGCCGTCGACCAGATCGCCCGTTACCAGCGGGCCGGCGACGAAGCCGCGATGACCTGTCGACAGATTGTCATATACGACGGGCTGATAGCCGGCCGCGGTCAGTGCGCGGCTGGCATGCGAGCCGATATAGCCCGCGCCTCCCGTAACGAGGACAGTCGGTCGGTCGGTCATGTGTGCTTACCTCAAAGCGAAATCAACGATCATCCATGCAGCCGCCGCCAGCACCAAATCGGCACACGGCACGAGCACCGCAAGCGTCAACCATTCGAAACGCCTGCCGAAGGCGGGGACATGCCGAGTGGCGCCACGGGACACGACATCACGCAAGGAGAGGGCTTCCGAAGTGATCTGTCCCAATGTGATTGCCTCAGTTCGACAGTTGATCGATCGGGGGAGCATAGATCGATCTTCGCTGTATGCAACCCACCGGGGGCTCGGCAGGATTGTCCTTCCTCGTTTAGCTCGCATTGACCCTATCACCGCGAAACGGTGGGCGCGCACATCGCGGCAACCGAAGCTTTAAGCAGGAAAAATAAGCTGATGCCGAGTAAAGGAGTGACGGAAACATGGCACAGATCTGGATGACTTATGACGAACTCGCGGGGCTTAGTGGCTGCACGCCTGCCGAGGCCAGAATGCGGGCGATCCATTTGTCACTTGACCGCCGGAAAAGCCGCGATGGCGCAACCCGCGTTAAGCTCGATTTGGCGCTGACGGCTAAATTTTTCGCATCTGTCCGGGACGCCGGTTTTGATCTGGACGGCGCCATCGAGGCGCTCCAGGCCACCCATCGCCAGATGGCAGAACTCCTGACGCCGAACCGGTTCCAGGGCCGGCGCCGCTCGGCTTAGCCCCCCGCATGCTCCGAACAACTCGCCTGGAACGGGCAAGGCCGAGGCGACCAACGATACCGAAGCGAAAACCCTGACATGTACGGTCAGCTTTGCCGGCTCGACCGGGCCAGCCATGGGGCACATTTCCATGGCGCCGTGGAGCCCGGCAAGAACGCCGGCAGCGTGCTGCCGTTCAAGACGGTGCAAAGCCCGATTCAGGGGAGCGCAACGCTCACTGAAGCTCAGGCCGCGGATCTGCTTGCCGGGAAATGGTACGCGAACATTCATACGGCCGCGAACCCGGGCGGTGAACTACGCGGGCAAATGATGAAATAACGACGGCAACTTCCGATGCGGACGTGCTGCTCAGGCGGGCGGTCTCGGTAAGAAGGCCAGGATTGTTTGAGCGAGGAGGACCCCGACGGTCCCGCCTGCTGCTTTTTGCAGCACGTCCAGGAAACCCGGATCACGATCGGGTGTCATTGCTTGCAGGATTTCGAGCCCCATTGCGACGGCCACGACAAGGGAGCATGCGAGCGTGAGCCGACCGGGCAACAGGAAGGATAAGAGAAATCCCAGCAACCCGTAGGCGCTGAAGCGCTCGATCACGACGACCCAATAGGCCTCGTGATGACCGAAAAGCACGGGTCTTCCCGCCAGTCTCGCAAGCGTGGCATAGACGATGAGCGCGAAGCAGATTCCTGCGGCTGCGATAAGGTGGTTGCGGCGCATTGGACGACCATAGCGGGATGGGAGCCAAGCCGCGTTGAAAGATGAGAGTATCGTTAAGGCTGACCAACTCGTTGAATCTCGGGAACGGCAGTGGGGGCGGAGACCCTTACTTCTCCGCTCTCAAGTTCTAGCGGCCCATTCGATGGCGGAGGGAAGCGGGTGCGGGATTGTAGGGCGCAATGGGAGCCTGCCGGGTGCTGCCACCATGCTGTGGCCGGGTGGCTCGCAAACGCAAGACCACGAAGGCGATATTGATAGCCAACCAGACCAGGATGACGGAAATGGCTAGATGTGCCACGGCCAGACCTCGCGATGAAGTTGAGATCAACGCAAATTTGCGCGTTCGGTTCCCTGGCGAATAGGGCTAAAGCGCCTAATTCAGCCGCTGGAATTCAGGCCTCCCGCGCCAGCGGCCTCATTCCTGCAAGGCCATATGGTTTACCAGCAAGGTTCAACGAAGGAGAATTGTCTGATGGTCCGGGAATTGCCGACGATCCTAAAGACCGAGCATATGGTGGTCTCCCCCTGGCTCGAGGTCGTGGCCCGGGATGTGAGGTTCTCCGCGGAGTCTGCCGTTGAAACCTATTATGCAGTTGCGCAACCTGACTATGTAGTCATTCTGGCGATGACGCCGGACTCGCGCGTTCTCCTGGTGCGTCAGTATCGTCCGGCGATCGAGCGCTTCTCGCTGGAAATGCCAGCGGGCGTGGTGGATCCTAACGAAGACCCGCCGGAAACCGCCACGCGCGAACTCCTGGAGGAGACTGGCTATCCCACGATGAGCGTCGAGCTCATCGGCAGATGCGCGACCTGCTCCAGCCGGATCAGCAATACGACTCATTCGTTCTTCGTCAGAACCGGCGGTCGCGCGCCCGGATTTGTGGAAGAGCCAGGTGTCGAGGTCAGCTCCGCTTCGCCGGATGAACTTCGCAGCCTCATCCTGTCGGGCGAATTCGGCGAGCAGACCCATTTGGGGGTGCTGGCTCAGGCATCTGCGAGAGGGCTTCTGGTCCTCTAGCCGGTTTGGCGGCCTCGCAGTCATCGAGAGATCGTTGGTCGCTCGTCGCGCGGTTGAGCTGCGCCCGAGCGGAGATGGAACGCTGCGCGCTCGACGCAACGCTTTCGCTCTAGCCCTTCTTACCTGTCTTTGGTTTCAGCGAAAGACCAAGGCGCAAGGCCATGCGCTTGATCGCATCGGGCGAGCGTCCGAGCTGTTTCGCCGCCTCCTCCAATGAAGCCGAAGACTTGGCCAACTCCATCAGCCGGCGGTCTTCCTTGAACGACCAGGGCTTGCGCGCCATAACCGAAATCATCCTCTCGTCGCGACAAAGACAAAGCCGCCAAGCGGACCCATATCGCTCGACGGCTTTGCTTGGGTGGGGCCGAGCTTGGGGGAGCCCGGTGCGACGATGGGATAAGCGATCGGTGAGAGTTCGCAACAAACAACGCGGATTAAGCTAACCGCTCAACCTTACCGGGACAAATCGGGGACCCGTATGAGCACGGAGGTTTCGTTCAGCAGAGCTGCGGCAAGCATCCTTTGTAAATACATCGAGGCTGATGCACAGCAACGTGCGTCGGCTGCACGAACCCGGAAGCCTGATGGCCAAGCGATCAGTCCACCATTGGTCGCTTGATCACGACTAAGTCGTGACGGCATAAACGCGACGGGGCACAGGTTCTTCGCCTACAAAGCCAAGCATGTCGGTTACGCCATCGCAGCCTGCAGAATGGACCGGGTCTAATTGCCCGGCACTGCCCAGCGGCGACTCATTGTTGCCGCCCGATCCCAAGTTCGCGTTGCAGTTGCGGTGTGAGCCCCATAGCGCCTTCAGTTCGTCCTTGGCCCGTCCCCAGATTTCTTGGTGTAGGTGCGGGACTGGAAGGCGAGACTGCAGATGTTGTTGTCGAGATCGTCGAACGTGGTGCGCTGCCGGCATATCCGTTGCGACTGCCGTTTGAGTAGGTCCCCTGAGCATGAGCGGATGCGGACGTGCCGAGGAGCGCGGCCCCCGCCAGAAGCACTGCGAAACGGTTCATTGAGTTTTCCATCTGGTTGATGCGCCACCACTATGAACCCAGAGCGCGGCGATGCCAAACCATACCTGGGCCTGTTGTGGAGGGGCACCACGGCGCTGAGAGCGCGACTGCGGTGAACAAAGCTACGGTTGATTGAGCAAGTAGAAATGAGGGATCATGCTTGGTGCCCGCCTGGCAACGGCCGCCGGAATGCGCAATCCCAGAATATCCCAGCGAAACGAACGACAATAAAGCCCACCAGCCTACGCGTTGAAGCGCTCAATGCAAACAGCCACCAACTCAGCTGCCGCGACGACCACCGGACGCAAGTCTTTGGAGCGGTGGAGAGTTGCGATTGTCTGAACGCACCAAAAACGACGGAGGCTTCGATGGTCGTGACGGCCGAACGTAAGGTTCCAACTTGAGATAGTTCGCTCGCCGCCGCCGCGAGATCGCTGAACGGGTGACGTACCCCGCCGCAAATGAGGTCATCGCAATCAGAAATAAGAGCAGAAGACCCAGCATTGAGGGAAACCCCGTGAACGAGTTACCGACCATTGTACGCACGCGGGTCAGCCGAGATAAGGCAATTTCGCGGAATCCTTGTGACGTTTTTCGCCACAAAGAGAGCCAGCCGATAGGAGGGGGCTCTCCACTGTTCAACAACGTGATGGAGGCGCAAGTGGATCCATGTTCGCGGGACGGCGCCGCCTCCGGTTCGCGTAAAACCGCCCCGTCTGCTCTCTCGTTAGAAATCTGGGTTGAGCAAAGGCCAACTTGCTTCGTGGCGAGGAGAGGCGCGTTGATCGAATGAAGTCGGTGGCTTTGAAGGATTTCTCCGCAGCGTGGTTTTCTGGAGTGTGTATCTTCGGAACCTCGTTGCGCGCAGGGCTAAACACGACTCGTCTAAGATCGTTCGGGAAGGTCGCATTCACACCGAGATTCTTGCTTCGTGTCTTTCGTGTCATGAGATCGCCGAATTCAATTTGATATGCTTGAGACTGGAGAGTGCAAGCACCGACATGCTACAAGAAACACAGACAATATCGTCGTTCGCAAGGCTTCGAGACCGTATGTTCGAGGTCGGATTTTTCAGCCTTGCGATGATCGCGATGGCAGGCTGGCTGTATTTCATCACGCTGTTGCTCGTGAGGCTGTCTCTATGGTGCTTCGGTTGAAGTGCGCGCGATCAGTTTCTAAGCACTGTGCTGCCCAAGATATTATCGCCGAGATGAGAAAATCAGCGACACTTATCACGATGTCGACACAACTGCGCGACCACAATGCTAGAAGTTGGAAACGTCTTGCATATGGAAAGATTGCCCAATGGTGCTAGTTGCGGTTTTGGCTTCGATCTTCTTTGCCGGTTTCGGCGGAGGCTACGCAACCCGGGCCTGGCGATCGCGCAAACGCAACGAGCGCCGCCGGCTGTACTCGCACTATCGTTCCGCGACAGCCGGAGAGGCTACATCATTCGTCCGAGCGCGGCGTGCATTCTGAATCTTTGCAACTTGGGATAGGCTGTTCTGTTTTCGTGACACGTGCGAGCAGAGCAAAAATAGGCTCGGTGACCTCTCACGTAACCACATTCGGTTACGTTAACGCCCGCGTTCTGTTGTTCGTGCGGTTCGCGGTCGGTACTGCATGTGGAAGCATATCGTTGCTCCGTACCCTTGAATTTGGACATTGATCGATGGCCCGTTGGGGGACACATGGGATAATGCCGACGTTCTCGAGGCCCGACCGGTCCGTGGATCACTAAAGGGGGAGCGCCATGACGAGCCTGAGAAACAACGCCCCGCGGCGGTATCTGCCTGATGCTGCGGGCCAGCGCGTCTTGATTGGCTTGACGGTTGAGGAAACCTTCGAATTCGAGCGCCTCGAGGGCCGGGCCGAGTTCGGTCAGGCTAAAGGTCAGGCGCTTGACGACGGCGTGCTTTGGGCGGCCACGGTGCAGGAGCGCTGGCTCGAATTGTATCAGAAGCATGAGAGTGCCTGGAAGGCCTGGATGGCACGAAGCCGGGCCGAGCAACCCAGAAGCTTTAAGGTTTATTAACCATCGCCGACCCATTTTCCAATCTGGCTTTGAACCGGAAAACGCACGCATGTTCCAGCTGTTCCTGCGGGCCCGCACGCACAATTTCCTGAAAGACCGTTTCAGCGGCGAACGGGGATTCCGCGCGCGTTCGCCTGAACGAGATGCTGAGACCGACCGGACCCGCATAGAGCCTATCCTGGTCGCGATCGAGGAAGCGCTGCACGCGGCCGAGCGGGAGCAATCGGGCCTGAACCGTCGGGTCGAAGATGTCTTGGCCCGGGCCGCGGTGACCTTCGGCAACGGTGATGATGAATATCTCGAACGCGAGGCGTTGGATAACCATCATCAGGATCTGTTCGATCGGGAGATCCAGAGCGGCCAGCGCCGGTTGAAAGAACTCTGTTCTTCCATTGCGCACTACAAATTCATGAAGGCAGCCGTGCTGAGCAGGTTTCCGAATTCCCGGCCAGCGAACGAAGGGCGTTTGGCTGGAAACGTGCAGCGCTAGGCCTTCAGAACTCGTCACCCCATTGCATCAAGCAATGCCGCAGCAACGCGTAACTGCCGAATGTAACGACCGCGCCCAGCACGAAGGCGCACGACAGCAACTGGATGGCGAACATCGAACCTAGCCCCGTTCGATGAACGAGGCTATACCGCCGCAGTTAAACGGAGCTTAAGGCTGCGTGGCAAACTAGTAGGTCAAGACCCGCTCAGGATCCAAGGGGTTCACGTAACGCACATAAGTGCGGACCGGCCCATAGTAATAGTGAGGCTCATCCCTCGTGCGCGGATCAAATGTGGCGGGGTAGGCCTGTTGCAGCGACCTGTGCCGAACCTGCGCCACCGTGGGACATCCGCAGCGGGGCCCGCAGTACGGATTGGGACCTCGGTCAATGTACGGAATACGCGCCGCTGTCCTTTGCGTAGGCACGGCGTAGTCTGCGGCGTAGGACGGTGTCACCAAGGTCCACATGCCCAGGGTGAGCGTAAGTAATCCGAGAATTGATCGCATTTGGAGGCCCCCAGTTGTCTTAATCTTAGACGCTTCGCGAGGAACGGGCAATATGCTCTAAACTGGGTCGGCTGGCCAAACTCCTCCGCCCGCAGCAGGCCCGCTCGACTAGCCCCCGAGCACGTTGAGAAGCGCGGGATCGATAGCCCGGATCGCATCTTTCAGGAATTCTTTGCCCCGGGCTGAGGCTTGCCGATATGCGAACACCAGGGCTCGCGTTTGTTTCGGCTCTCGCGTCAACATCAGGCGGACGTCACCTTGGACTAGCTCCCTCACATCGGGGCTGGCGAGGGCATCGAATCGGGTTGCAGAAGCAAGCCTCAGAGGCATCAATCGGCCTTCGCTCGGTGCCGTGAGATAGACCATCTTCAAGGATTCGATCGCTGCTGGACTGTCCGGATCCTGCCGGGCTTCCAGCACTGCCAAGGCGAGCCATAGCTCAGCATCGTATGGCGATATGGAGACAACATGCTTCAGACGCGACCGGGCAAGTTCGCTCTGGGCCCGAACCCTGTCATCACCTCTTGGCAGTTGCATTACTTGGAGCGCAAGAAATAGAGCCTGATGGCCTTCGAGGTCAGAGCGCAAGGGAGAAATCAATCCAACCCATTCGGGTGGAGCGTTCGAGCTGAGACTGGCCTTGGTTGGGTCCTCTGGAAAATCCGGCCGCTTGGAGGTGATCAGTTCTGCGGCCGCTGATACGATCCCAAAACAGCCGACGGCTGCCGCAAGGCCCAACAGGAGGACGCGAACTAGGGTCGTTGAATGCATCAAATCTCCAAAGCAAAAACGACGTGTCATTGATTTACAAGGCAATCATACTGTCGTCCTGAAGTGTTAACAGGGTCAAATTTCCGGTCGCATAGGCGCCCGTATCGATATTGACCCGATTCGGTCTTATGTCGGGCTGCTGGACGGGGGTGTGGCCGTGGACGATGTATTTCCCGAAATTCTTGTTGCTCTCCAGGAATTCGTCTCGAATCCAGAGCATGTCCTGTTCTTGTTGGTTCGCCAGGGCGACACCAGGCTTTACTCCAGCATGGACAAAAAAGAAATCTCCGCACACAAAGCGCGCACGCAGGTTGTTGAAGAAGTGCAACTGATGAGGCGGAATTGCCTGCGATAATCGTCGAATGAGTTCGTCTTGTTCTGCCGGATCAGGATTGAGGGAAGGTCTAAGTCCATACGAGGCTAAGGTTTGGAGGCCGCCATATTGTTTCCAATCCTGAAGCTGCGAAGGGGCATGCAGAACGTCTAACAGGAAGGCTTCATGATTGCCTTTCAGGAAGATCGATTCATGCTTCATGCCACGTTCCATCAGCAATTCGATGGTCCGATTCGAGTCAGGCCCTCGATCGATGTAGTCTCCGAGGAAAACGTGGATTGCGCGCCTTGAACCTATTGTGGTGAGATCGCGGTCGATGACGGCAAACATCTGCTGAAGCAGATCGGCGCATCCATGAATGTCGCTTATCGCATAGATGCGAATGCCCTCGGGCACCGTCGGCATTCGGCTTTTGTTTCTCGATCTCGACAATCTGAGCATTTGCCGAACTTGTCGCCTTTGCAGTCTTTGGGGCTAACGCCCGAATGATTCAGGTCAGCTCACATGGTTAACGGGATCGCAATGTCCTGCTTGGCTTTTGTTTCTAATTGAATGGCGGGATGCCGCAAAATTTCAAACCCTTCGCGTTAGCTTCCTAGCCAATAAGCATGCGGGGAGCAACTAATGCGCAGAATCATCACTATCGCCCTCGGGGTCATCGCAGCCGGCTCCATGTGGCTTGAGCCGGTCCAGGCCGGACTTGTGGGAATGCCAATGGGGCTTCAATCCGCAATCCAGCGCATCAAGCTCGAAACTCCCACTCTTCCGCCGATGGCGTTTACCCAATTTTGTCTTCGATACCGAGGCGAGTGCCGCACGCGGCCGATGTTTCGGGGCGGGCCGGTCCGGCTGACCAACGAGCGATGGGCAGATCTCAAGGAGATCAATCAGGTGGTTAACCGCGGAATTGCCCCGGAGAGGAATGAACTCGGCGTGGCTGGCGAGCAATGGCTGATCAATCCAGCGCGGGGCGATTGCAACGACTATGCGGTCAGCAAGCGGCATGAATTGCTGGAGCGCGGTTGGCCGGCTCGCGCCTTGCTGTTGAGCGAGGTCATGGTCAATTCCGGTGAGCATCACCTGATTCTCGTGGTCCGGACCAATAGCGGAGACTTGGTGCTAGATAACATGACGCCGCAGATCAAGCCGTGGTCGCGTGTTCCTTATCGCTGGGTGCGGATGCAGATGCCCAACTCCAAGCTCTGGGCGACGATCTCGAGCGCCAGGGTCTGAGGTCGCGCTTACAGGGCGCTGGTCCGCCCGGTGCTTTGCGCCAAGCCGAGCCCGATCAATCCTGCAAGAATGATCTGCACCGCCGGGTTCAACATGCTCGTGTCGACAAAGCTCTCGCAAATTGCGACAAGCACAAGGGCGCAAGTTGTGCTGGCAAAGAACGAGTCCCGTCCGCGTCCAACGGCTCCGCGCAAGACGAAAAAGAAGACCTGAAGCCCAAATAACGCCAGGATTGGCAGGGCTAAGCGACCCCATTCGATTGCAACCAGCGCTGCAGTTGAAGGAGCGCGCGGCGCAATACCAACAGCATAGTCCTGATAGATGCGGGCAACCTGGGCGAATGTTCCGACGCCATTGCCGGTCCACGAGCTGTCCGATATGGCACGCCGTGTGATCGCTACAGATTCTTGATTCTCGATTCGGCTCCGAGCTAGCAGATCCGCCCATGTCGCGGGTCGTTCCAGGGATAGCGTCGCTGCACCAGCCATCATAATGAGGAGGCCGGCTAGGAGCGCCGACGGCCAAGACCGATATCCGAGACGACGGACGGCGGCAATGAACAGCATGATTGCAAATCCCAGCGCCGTTAGCATGTGGACTATTCGTTCGAGCGTTGCCAGGTAAGCAAGAGACATCATGAGACCGGCAATGCCCGGGACAATGCGCAGCAGGAATGGGCCATTCAGTGGAAAGAGAGTGCCGGCGCGACCAAGCTGGCGCTCCGCTGCCATTGCAATCGTTGCCGTGTTTGCGAGCGCTGCAATGACCCCAACGAGGGCAAGCGAATTGTTTTCTGCCAGACCGAGATCTAGCAAGGCTGTTCGGGCAAGCACGATCTGACTCAAACTCGCGAGCACGATAAACGTCGCGACGCCAGTCAGAACGACCAGCAAGACTTCCGCCCTTTTGCGATCTTTTGCCAGCAGGATGGTGGAGAGCAGCAGTGACAGGAGGGCCGAATACCACATCAAGCCGCGCAAAGTATTTCCCAGGTCGACCGTGATTCGCCCCGCCAACGACGGTTCATTTAACGCGACGGCTGTTGTGGGCCAGATGGGATTCACGAGGGAGAATGGAAGGGGAGCAATTTGCGTCACCATCCAGAGCATCGGGAAAAGCGCCGCCAGCATAAACCTGCGGAGCGGAGTGAGTGCAGTAAGATCGGCCAAGCTCGCCGCAGCGGCCGCGGACAGCAGCATGAGCGGGGCCAGCAGATACACCGTATGCTGGACGAAAATGCCATCGGTGAATGGCGTTGCGGCAGCTGCAGCCAACAGGATGATCAGAAGGGAAAACGCGAGCGGCAATGGAGAACTTCAAGGGGGATGAGGAAAGTGAAGAAAGCTGATGGCCGGGGGCGATGCTTCACTATCGCATGGGGGGTCCGCGTCGCCAAACTCTGTTTTGGGCGGGACCCCTGTCAGATATGCCGGTCGTCGTGAGCCGATGTCTGCCGATAAAGCGCGGCCACCGACGCTTTCCGAGAAACAGTTTGACGGGGTGAATAGCGAGCCATCAATGTGCCTCGTGCCAGCAGGCCGAAGGCATAGCCAAATTGTGGCGCGCAGCCCGCCAAAAGTGCGGATCCGACTGCGGTTGCAAATCCCTGATCTTGAGCAAGTTGAATCGAGAGCGTGGCAACGATCGCGATTAGGCAGAAGGGCACAAGAATCCAGACGCGAAAGCGCCACGCGAGGACCGCGCCCGTAAGAAATAGCAAGATGGCGACCGGGGTCATTGTCTGTCTCCATCGCCACCATTCCACCCATCTTCTTAAGGAATCGTCACTCGTTCCCCCCGGATTCAGCGCTAGCGGCCTGCACAGCTTTCCATCAAGGTGCGGACCGCGGCAGCCAGTCCGGTAACGGGAATGACCCCCCGGATCCGACCAGCCTTGCCGTCGATTTCGACGTTAAGCTCCGTTGCGGATTGCCAATCATTCTGCACGAGCTCTGATGCGCTCTTCGGGAGTAACAGAGCCTCGCCGGCCTGGGTGACGGATGCCTCAAATTCAGCAGCTCGGCCGCTCGCGGAGGTGAGGACGATCTTGGGACGATCCGTGCGCGACCAACGGTCCAGAAGAATCACAATCACGTCGATCCTCTGGCGCTCTTGACCACACTGAAGGCTCAGGCCAGCGAGGCCGATGTCCGACTTCCCCGAATCGGCAACGTGCATGACCGAGATGGCATCCTGTCCCCCTGTCGGGCTTTTGGTTTTCACCAGCTGCCAGCCTTGGGCGAGTGTCACAATGCCGCTGCGGCTGCGCAGCTGCTCGGAAAATTGCTTATCGCAATTTCTCTGTTCTTCGGAGCCAAGTCCTGGACCGCACTCTCGCGTCCCGCGAGGATGTTGACCGAAACTTTCGCTGGTTGTGGCCAGAAGGATTAACGTGAATGCCGACGCGACAGTCAGCCGGTCCAGAATGATGATGGAAAACAATGGCTTGACTCTGAGCTCATCATGTTGGCAGTAAGGGACGATTATACAGCCTTTGATGTTAGTTTTCTGCATAATTCTGCTGCATTGCAGCGGCTAGAGTGATTCTTGGCGGCGGTGGCCTGTTTGTTTTCGTAGGAGGCGATTTTTGATCCCGCGAACTTCACTCTCAAAACGAGGCGACGCGACGTCCTCCAAGCTCCCTGACCTCGGTCCGGCGACCGGCGGTGCATTAGACGGCCGCTGGTTTGGCTTGAAAATACCCTACTCAAGCCTCGCGTACTTCTTGGCAGTCCTGGACGCTGCCGTGATCGTATTGTCGAGCCTTGTGGGCGCCGGAATCTATCAAACGCTCGCAAACGCCGAACTTAACCTGGAGCCGGTCGTGGCTCAGGGGATTGTCGCAGCGATGCTTTATGTGATCATCGGACAGGCCACCGGTCTGTATGATCTTCGGGCGGCTCTTGCAAAGAAGCGGAGGGATATAGGGCGGATCCTTGGCCAGTGGACCCTGGTGTGCCTGCTGCTGACCTCCTTGGTGTTTTTGATGAAAAGCGGCGCGGTTTACTCGCGCGGCTCCATGATCTGCTTTGGCCTGCTTGCCCCGCTGCTGCTGGTGGTCTGCCGCCGAATGTCCAGACGGCTGGTTTTGAGTGTGGTTGCGGATGGGCAGGTCCGGGGGCGCCGTATCGTGTTGCTCGGGACCCGCGAGGAACTGGCGTCGATAGGCCTTGAAGCGCTGTTGGAAAACTTTGGTCTGACCGAAATGGAGCGTGTGATGCTCCCCACCGCCACAGGCGGCTTTGCCCTAAGCCAAGACGAGCTCGCGGCGCTAGAGCGCGCCATTGCCGCGGCACGCGCGCAAGGCGCTGAGGGTATCGTTTTGGCCTTTCCTTGGAGCGATACCCGCAAGATTGAGCTGATGCGGGATGGGCTTCGGATTTCGCCGCTGCCGGTGCAGCTGTTGCCGGATCGGCGGGTGCGCTCCCTTACTCAGAACCCGTCGTTCCGGGTAAAAAACTCGCTCTCGATCGAACTTCAGCGCGGCCCGCTCTCCCGCGCCGAGCAGCTGGGCAAACGCGTGCTGGACATTGTGGGGGCGTCGATCGGGTTGATCCTTCTCGCCCCGCTGATGGCTCTCAGCGCGGTAGCGATCAAGCTGGATTCGCCTGGCCCTGTATTTTTTCGGCAGCGGCGGAACGGGTTCAATGAGAATCAATTTTCGATCGTCAAGTTCAGGACAATGACCGTCATGGAGGATGGTCCCAACGTGGTGCAGGCGAAGCGATTCGATACCCGCGTCACCCGGACCGGACGAATGCTCCGCAAGACGAGCATCGATGAAGTTCCGCAACTTTTGAACGTATTGAAAGGGGAAATGTCCTTGGTGGGTCCGCGGCCGCATGCGTTGGCGCATGACGGGCATTACGGCCAGCTGCTCTGCGACTATGCGTTCCGGCACCATGTCAAACCGGGTATTACGGGCTGGGCGCAGGTCAAAGGCTATCGCGGCGAAACCGCGTTTGTCGAACAGATGAAGGGCCGGGTGGATTGCGACCTCTGGTATATTAACAACTGGAGCTTGGCGCTCGACCTGAAAATCCTCCTGCTCACGTGCTTGGAACTTACCCGCCGCAGAAACGCCTATTAGCCCCTATCGGGTTGTCTCCACCCGGTGCTCGCCTGTAACCGCATTGCAACAACCTCCAGCTTATTCTCCCGAGGAGCCGGGTTATCAGGCGCGATTCATTGACTCCTCTCGGGAATTCGCGGAATTTGAGGTTCGTTGCAGTGGGGAACTCGGGTGGAATTTAAACGGGGCTTCGTTCTTGTAGGGGTGCTTTCCGCTGTGCTGCTCGGTTCTGCGGGCTGTGCAATCATGCCGATGTCGGGTCCTGAGGACCACGTCATCAAGAGCGAGCACACCAAGAATGGCCCGGAATATGGGTTGGTGACGCTCACGCCCACAGTGGTCGATATCCTCAAAGAATACGGGCCCGGTGCCATCGCGGGCTCGTTCCCTGACAATCGACCGCCGCCCTCCATCAAGTTTGGCATTGGCGACGTGGTTGCGGTGTCGATCTTCGAGGCGGCGGCGGGTGGTCTTTTCATACCGGCCGAAGCAGGCGTGCGCCCAGGCAATTTCGTTGCCCTGCCGAACCAAAACGTCGACTCGGCCGGTTTCATCACCGTTCCGTATGCGGGCGCGGTCAAAGCCGCGGGCCGCACGCCCAGTGAAATCCAGCAGGACATCGTCAAGGCGATCGGCAACCGCGCGATCGAACCGCAGGTGGTGGTCTCGCTAGTCACCCAGAACACCTCGCTGATCAGCGTCCTTGGTGAGGTCAATCAGCCTACCCGTCTCACAGCCAATGCGGCTGGTGAGCGGGTCCTCGACGTGATCTCGCGGGCTGGTGGTCCAAAGGGGCAGGGCTGGGAAACCTGGGTCACGCTTGAGCGTCACGGCAAGCGCGCGACGGTTCCGTTCGGTGCTCTGGTTTATACTCCCGCCAACAATGTCTGGGTCCATCCCGGCGATACCATCTATGTCTACCGTGAACCGCAGATCTTCCTGGCATTCGGTGCGTCGGGACAGCAGGGACAATTCCCGTTCGACATGTGGAAGATCAACATGGCGCAGGCGATGGCGAAGGCGGGGGGCCTCCTGGATGGCCAAGCGGAGCCGAGCGGCGTGTACCTCTATCGCCGTGAGCCGCGCGAGCTCGCAGAACGGCTAGGCGTGGATTGCTCCAAGTTCGTCGGGCCAACGGTGCCGGTGGTCTACAATGCAGACTTCCGCGATCCGGCCGCATACTTCCTGGCGACTAAACTTGATATGCGCGACAAGGACGTTCTGTTTGCCGCTAACGCAGCCACCGTCGATACCGCCAAGTTCCTGCAGTTCGTTCGTGTCGTGATCGCGACAGCCAATGATACGGTCGTGACCGCCAACAACGCACAGATCCTACGCATCACCTCGCGGCAGTGATCGCCGTCCGCCGGAGGTTGGTGAGGCAGTAATGTCTTCTAACGCGCCCGGCGGATTGCCAAGCCACCAAAATCTCCTTGCACGCGACCTAAGTGCAGAGGAAGCCGACCATTCAGAGATCGTCCGTCCAAAAATTTAGACGCGGTGCGATCGTAACTATCGTCAACAACGTGACGCCGATCATTACAAAGCAAACGGATAGGATTATCAGCCTCCTCGCGTTCGCGTTTCCGTGAGCCCGCGTCCGAACAGCGTGTTGTCGAAGAGGGTTTGGAACGACTAATTCGGCGTTTAGGTCAGAATCGCCAATCATAAACGCGTTTGACTGATCGCGGAGATCCCCGCGTACGAGAATTGGATCGTTGCCAACGAGAACTCTGACGCTTAGTTCTTCCTTAGGGTGGCTTTGAGCCGACGAATATCCACGCGCGTTAGGATCACCCGCTGCTCGGTAGGCCCGTTAAAGCTCGCAAAGTAGAACCGCCCCTGCGCGTCCCAGCTATCATATCCAGTATGGATGTTGAGGCTTCTGAGAGACGGGTCTAGCTCAGCCACCTCGCATATGCGTTCCGTTGTTCCTGCTCGCAGGTCGAACTCGAATAGCGCAGTTGGCTTGCCCTCAGAAGGAATGCTGGTTCCAAGGTAGGCGTGTCGTCCCTCCGAATCGACGTTGAACAACCAAACATAAGCTTTCGCGGCGGTGTGTAGTTGTCCGAGATATGACCAGGATGGGCCCTCGTCAGCAAATCTGTATATGTGGCCTTGATCATCCGAAAAGAAGCATTGCTTGCCATCTTGGATGCACTGCCCCGCCTCAAGGGCCTGCGCAGCTTGCAGTGGCCAGTCCTTGTGCTCCCCAAACCCAGTTTCGGGGTCGAAATAATAAACGTGGGCATAGACGGACGGAGACCCGGAGTTGCTGGCGGTAAAATAAAGCCGGCCCCGGCTGTCGGTCCACATCACCCGGCCAGAATAGACAAACTGCTGGTCGTATGCCGCTGGCCTGCCTAAGCGAGATGTTCGGCCGCTTCCAACGTCGTACCGAAAAATCTCGCCGGTCGGCACCCCGGCCGCATAAATGAGGTTTCGGCGGCGATCAGAGGCGAGCGTGACCACATTCCCATGGTCGACGGCTGTGCCGCCCGGCTCTGCGACACTCAGATCGGCAAAGCTTTCCTGCGCAGGATCGTAGCTGTACCAGTGAAACCCTCTCTCCTTCATATAACCCTCGTCGAGGGTCGAGCGGTTCATGGTGGCGACATAGATCTTGCCGTTGTGCCAGAGCGGGCGCGTATGGAATTTCTGTACTGTCTCTCCGGGCAGCCAGTTCGAAACTTTCTCTGACGCTGAGCGCGCATCTCCAACGACTCTGAGGGTCCCAACGGTCGAGTCGAGCCGATACAAGGCGGAGTTCGTTTTGTGATCCATTCCCCCGACGTAGATGTCGCCGCTTGGAGACGAACCGGTAGCATGCCAACTTTGGGTGGGGCGGAGTCCGTTTGCCGTATCAGGTAAGGTCCACAGCCACGTGCCGCCGAGCGCCCCCGGGTGGCCCGTCACCTCGTCAGGCTTTGCGGACGAAGTCATTTCAGCTAGAGAAGGAGAAGCTAAGTAGACCACTACGGCTGCTAAAGAAAGCCCCATGAGCGCGCGCCTGAGCATCGAAAGCTCCTTCTCGGTAAGCTCAAAATCTCACGATCCATCGCCCAATCGCAAAGTCTCGCGCTCCACGATCTAAGCCGCCACTCGCGAACGGCCGAGCGGAACAGATCATGCCGCTCGCCTCCTTGTAATCTATGGGAACGTGATAGGAGAATTGAGACCTCGAACCCAATGACGAATTCAGAACTAATACCTCCAAGGTCTAAACTCTTGGGGCTCGACCCCTGGAACGTCCGCTGTTACGCTTTCGGCGCGCAATGCGCGGGCTAGTTGGAGACGAAAATCAAAGCTCACGGTTCCAAGTTCGGCCAAGAGGAGTTGGTGATGCCTCCACCCCGCTCCTTTGAGAATCTTCACGGCGTCGCGGATCCAGCCCGTTTTAACAATGGACGCGAACTCCTTTCGGGCGCTTTCCTGAAGGTCCGGCGTAAGCGTGTCATAAATTGCAAGGACGTAGGGGCTACGAAGAGCAATCCAGCCCTCGAAGGGTGCCAACCGATAGGACAGCCGCAATGCTTCAAGGTGATCGCTTACATGACCGCCTTGATTGATGGCGCTCCAGTATTCGATGAACCACAATAGCCCATCAGTTGGAACGCACCGGAGGGCTTCTCTAACCGACAAGCGCAGCGCGGTCAGTTGCTGATTGGCAAGCCGCATGTCGAGAGAATCGACAGCGGTCTCATAGAGGCGCAGGCGGATGATCGCAGCCGCTCTGATTTCGCGTGGATTGCAGATCTTGCGAGTCTCAGCGGCTGACAATGCTGCTTCGGAAACGGAATTTCGCTTAAATCCGCTCCCGGACAACACGGCGTTGGCTACATTATTCAGTGCGACTCCCTCATCCAAATTAGAGAGGAAGGAGACCGCCCAGCTTGCCGAGCTCAAGGCGATGAGAACGGTTGTCAATCTGCCAAAAGCATTTATGACGGCCGTCATCGTTAGCTGACTAGTCAACGTATCCGTAGCGTTTGTAGTATCGGTTGCGGTAGTAGCCTCCGCTATAGGAATCGTAGCGGTTCATCGCGGCTAAGTTCACCTTGTTAAGAACGGCGCCCAGCATGTGCTCGCGAACAAGCGGGTTTTCCCGCAAGACACGCTCGACCACGTCGACGTTCGCTTTGGCCCACTCGACAATGAGAATGTAGGAGTCGACGAGACCGCCTGTGGCCCGAACGTCGATCACAGGGGCCATGGGGCTCAAGTCCAAAATGATCCGGTCGTACTGTTCACGAAGATGCTGAAAAAGCTTCCCCATTTGCGGAGACGCCAGCAGATCACTCGAGTTCGAAAATCGAGACGCCGCCACGCAAGGAAGAAAATGCAGATTGGTTTGCGGATCGACCCAGATCAGGTCCTTCAGGTCGGCCTTCCCAAACACGGCTTCAATCAATCCAGCACCGGCCGACCGTGCAAGCCGGTCGGTGAGGCTTGGGTTACGGAGGTCTCCGTCAATCAGAAGCGTACGTAGGCCACTTTGTGCCGTGGTCTGAGCCAAAGCTTCGCTAACGGTGGATTTTCCTTCATTCGGAAGAGCGGATGTGATGCCTAAGACTTTGTGTGGCGTCCCGAAGTTGCTCAAGTCGGCCGCCAATTTGATCGACCGGAGCGCCTCGGCAAATCGGGAAAAGGGCGAGTTGATCGCGAACCGTCCGACGCTGTTATCGATGGTCAGCAGCCGGTCAGAGCTGGATTGTGAATGAGTTCTCCCTACATCCGCGCGGAGCGACTTACCCGCTGCTTCACTGGATCGCGACCATTCCTCCGCTCTGCTCCTGGACAACGGGGACCAGCGTTTGACGAGCTTCAGGGGCAGGCCCATTCCAGCTTCTGCCTCCGACCCGATCACCGGAATGGATGCCAAACAGTTGGTCTGAAGCAAGCGTTCGACCTGATGGACGGTGCGGAAGACGCGGTCCAGCATTTCGAGGAAGATCGCCACCAAGCCCGAGAGGATGCATCCGCCGACGATACCCGCGAGGAGAACCAAAGCAGTCTTGGGGGAAGTCTTAGGCGTCGACAATTGTGAGGCCTGGGTGATGACCCTTGCTTCGGTAATCGGGAATGACTGCTGCTGGACTGATACCATGTAAAGCTGGAGGAAGTTCTCTGACAGCGCGCGCGCACTCTGCGCATTGCTTTCGAGGTCCTTCAAAGCGATCTGGGCTTGGCTTGTATCATTGGAAACGGCGATGGTCTCGTTCAGGCTTTTCTGGCTGGATTCCTCGCGCGCCTTGGCGATCGCCAGGTCGCTCTTGTAGCCTTCTGCAGTGCGTCGGAGCTCATCGATAATGGAGTGCCGAATTTCGCGCATTTGATTGCGCAAATTGACCACGGCCAAATGAGTTGGACCATACCTGTTAGACCAATCCGCGGCGCGGCCGGCATAATCGAGATAGGTTTGCCTCAACTTGGTGATGACGGGGTTAGCCATTGAGTCGTTGACGGCGCCCAAGTCGTTTAAGATTACTCGCGAATCATTGTCGTCCGCGTTCAAGATCGACGTAATGCGCTCGAGCTTGGCCTGAGCCTCCGCACGCTTTGCTCTAGCCTCGGTCAACGCGCTGTTGATCTCGGCCAGTTGTTGCTCGGTCAGCAGACGTCCGCCTGCGTCAACGATATTGTTCTTTGCCTTGTAATCAGCCACCGCCCGTTCGGCGGAGGAAGCCTGGGCACGAAGCTCCTTCAGGCGATCTTGGAGCCAAACGGCGGCGCGCCGCGAGGCTTGGTATTTCGATTCAAGGGAGTCGGTAATGTAATTTTCTGCAACCGCGTTTGCGATCTGTGCTGCCAGCTCAGGCGAGAGCGATTGATATGATATTTCGATCACGTAGCTTTGGGCGACGCGCTTGATGGTCAGCCCGTTCACAATGCGCCCGATGGCCGTCCGCATGAGGCCCTCATCCGAGGGCTTCTCTTCGGGGAAGAAGCTTTCGAAGAGCTGGTTCAGCGCGGCTAAAAAACCCGCGTCATCGTGCATGAATAAGGGAGAATCCAGCAGCCGCAAGTCCTTGATGACCGCTGAAGCAATGGTCTCGGATTTCAGGACTTCAACCTGACTATCGACCATGGCTGTGTCGATCGGATTGTCCCCTGCGGCTCCGACTTGCGTTTGTAGCCCCTGCATCTTGCGACTGTCCATTAGAAGGACGGCGGTGCCGGTGAAACGCTTAGGTGCGGTCAATAAGTAAACGCCCGCCATGCCAAGGCACAGAAGTACCGTGATGATGATTACCGGGTATTGCCGACGGATCAGGCCCAGGGCAGCCGAAACGGTGTGCTCAAACGATGCGGTGTCGTTGCCTTGAACTTGCGTCGGGGCGTGAGGATCTGGAATTCGTGTTTGAAGCATTCCGGCCCGTCTACCTAGCTGATGTTCGTGCGGCTACTCAAAAGCAAAATCAAAGCGCCCCATCCGAACGCCGAGAATCCGGATGGATCGTGGGGAGACCCCAAAGCCCTCAGCACGAACCTGACACTGTGCAGACGATCGCCGTGGTCGTTCCGCTCGCTGAGCTTGCGCCGCCAACACTTGAACTGAAATAATTTGTTGGATTGTTGGACACGCTGTTGGCCACAAAACTTTGAAAGGACGAGCCGCTATCCGATGTTCCGCCCGTCGCGGACGTTTGGCCGCCGACGCCCCCCGACGAGCCGGTTGTGGCGCCGGAGAGAGCTACGCTTCGGGTCGGATCGTTTCCTGTAAGGGCAGCGTATTGCGCGTTGGCATCTGCCGAGCCTGTGGCACCCAAGTCGCTCTGGATCTCCAGGGAAAACGTCAGATCGGTCGTCCTGCAGACGTTAGCTGCCTTTCCGAGACCTGTCCCGATAGCTTTTTGAAGGGCGGAGGTGGAGTCCCCTTTGTTGGTAAGATCCTTCAAAATGGCCAGCACCGCGGGAAGCGCTTGGGAATAGGACGCCACGAAGGTTTGTACATCGGCGGCCACCTCGTCCGAGCTTCGAGTTCCATTCGGCCCTTCGAGTAGCGAAGACGGATTGGTCGTGAAGGCAGCTGCTTTCTGTGCCGTATCGGAATCGTTCACGCAAGCGGCGAGCGCTCCTTCGGATAGGGAAAACGCAAACGCACAAAAAATCGCTGAAAAGATCAGCTTTGACGACAAGCGCCCTCTCGAATTGCTCACAACTCAGACCTCTCCCACTTGCTTAATTCTGTGTTTTTAAAGAAAAATTAGCCGAATGTACAGTGGCGCCAGAGTTATCGAGACAGTAGGTTAACCCCTACTCTGCTCGAAAAGGATTGGGCCATTCCCATGCCCAAGATGGGGCAGACCGCGAGAGCAAAGCCCGAGATTTGCAACGGAAAATCAACTTGAGAGTGGAGGATGACCAATAGTCCGATCCAGAAGGCTGCGGTCGGCAGGATCGCGTCGCGTTTGCGTCTTAACATTCCCCGGAACAGCACAACCAGGCAAGCGAACCAGCCGATCCCCAAGCAAAAAGCGAACGGAATACCCATCTCGGCCGCTGCTTCGAGGATTGAGTTATGCGCCTGTTCCCATATTCCATAAGACGGAATATCGCGGCTTCGATATTCTGGAAAGACCCAACGGAAGGTACCCAGGCCGGAACCGAGCCAGGGAAAGTCGCCGATTATTTTCATCGTCGATCGGTAGGCCTGCCAGCGTCCCGCGTCGAAGAACCCTTGCAGCCCGAATCTTTGGTTGACCAAGGGCGCAAGAGTCGAAATGGCCCCCACAATCAAAAGCGGGGCCGCGATCGGAAAACCCCAGAAAAGCCCGCGCTGCTTTAGCGCTCGTCGAAAGTACGTGGCAAGGGCGCCAGCGAAGCAAAGTAGGGACAAGACGGATCCTGCGCGGGATCCTGTTAGCATTGTCGTGGAAAGCATTGCAAAGCACGCAAGCAGAGTAAGGGTTCTCAGCGGCGAAAAGTGCAGGCGAGACCTGAGCCGCTCGCGCCACGGGAGCGGCGGTTCGTTGGGGCGATCTCTTCCCATTGCTGCGAAGACCAGGACCCATCCAATGGATCCTGCCCCGAAATAGCAAGCTGCAACATTCGGATTGATGAAGGTTGCAGTAACCGAACCCAAATAATTGTACTTCCGGTGCCACAGCAAATAATCCGGCCAGAAACTGTGGGCGATCAGTCCATAGACGCCGTAGGCCAACGTCGAGCCCAAAAATGACATCAGCAAGAAGCGCGCGGCATTCCGGTTGCGGCCAACAAAATACCCGCACAGCATGGACAGCAGGCAGGCAATCTGTGATCCGGCCGAGAAAAAGGGCTCATTGAGAGCTACGGAGATGGATCCGTTCAATTGCTCGCTGAGGATTGCAGACGTCTGCTCCCAAATCGGGGCTATCAGTCGCTTTGACAACACCGAAGTCTGGCTCAATTGTTCGCTGACAACAAATGCCCAAAATAAAGAAACCGCTGTAAATCCGAACAAGAAAGCTAAGTCTCGCAAGCTAATCTGCTGGGAGACGGCCAGCAAAAGCACCCCGGAAAGCAGCAAGACCCAAACTGCGACAATCCGCATGTCCATGGAGGCGAAGGGAAGCGGTGCCAGAGCAACCAGGGAACAGAGACCCAAGGTTGCCAGCATCGCCGGATAGCTGGGCTTCTTCTCTTCGTCGCTTGTTCTTACATCTGCCCTGCTCTTGATCCAAGATCGTTGATCGCGATCAATAAAAGCCATCAGTCAAAGTCCTTCAGAGCCGACTCGCGCCTCCATTCGACGAGCGAGCTTTCCAAGTCATATGAAAATCTGAAACCGCTTGTGACAAGTCGTTTAGGCAGAATGTTTGTCGAGAACCATAACTTCCTTACGCGATCTCGATTGATACCCGTCTTGAGGCCGGCCGACTGCAGGGCTTCAAAGGGGAGTACGGCGAGATTTATGAACCAGATGGGAATTGTCAGCCGCGGCTGTCTGTATGCGGCGACGCGCGAAAACGTAGCGCAAATCTCGCTGATTGTGTAACGGTGCTCGAACGAGAAATTATAGATCGACACCCCCTCGTTTTGGTTCGACATGTGCATCATTGACGAGACGAGATCTTTCACGTAGCCGCACGATTTGATTGTATCTTTCCGTCCCGGATAGACGAAGGCATTCCGTTCCATCATCCGCGAAAGCCGTGTGAAATTTCCGCGCTCATGAAGTCCGTAGATGACTGCGGGGCGAACGACCGTGAGCTTCCGACCCGTGGCTTCGGACTGCCAGAGCAGATGGATTTTCTCGGCCGCAAGTTTTGAGCGTCCGTATGCGCTCACGGGTGCCGGCGTGGCCTCTTCATCAAGCGCAGCTTCGCTCGGCCCGTAGATTGAGATAGAACTTGTGAACACTATATTTCGGCAGCCGATTGTGTTGGCGAATTTGCAGACGTTCACGGCTCCCAGGACGTTTGTATAATAGTAATCACCGTCTGGGTGCCCAGGCGTGACATGGACCGCCGCAAGGTTGAAAATGTCGGCAGGGCCCCCATCGGAAATGCCGGAACCGATGGCTTCCCGCACGTCATGCTGAAGATATTCAACGCCGGCCACGTTCGCTCTTGGCGGGGCGACGTCGACCGACACGACACGCGTATACTTTTGCGATGCCACGAGGCTTGTCGCTAAATGCGTTCCGATAAAGCCTGCGCCGCCAAAAATAATTGCTTGAGTGCTGTTGGACATCTGCTCTGGGCTCATTCCGATTTCGCCTCGCTACGGTAAGCCGCTTTCAGGACGTCGTAGTTGACGGCGCGGGTCAGATCAACCGATTCTTGCAGGATTCGTCGCTGCAAGAGTTGTGTCTGAAGGGTGCGGATACGCCGCTCGTCCAGCTCACCAAACCTCGTCCCATAAGGGCGCAAGTAAACGCGCTGTGCATCCATGAGCCTAGCAATCAGCGAGCGCGAAAGAGGCGCATCGATGGAGTTGGCAATGATGGGAATTGTTCGGTCGTAGTTGGCGTATGCCGCGTTCCAACCCTGAGCGGCGGCAATGACGAACTTTTCTAAATTTCGCCGATCACCAAGAGCCTGTTCCTGGACGAAGTACACTGCGCCCGCGGCGTGCACGCCATAGGAGGCGGGGCTTAGCGTCTTGTACTCGATGTTTCTCCGCGCCAACTCCAGCCCTTCGATATCGAGATGACCGAGAATCACGTCTATCTTTCGGTCCAAGAGGTCTTGCAGGGGCTCGTCGCTTTTGACCGGAAGGAGCTTGCTTTGCGCTAACGAATTTTTGCTAACAAACTCAAAGAAAACGGCGGAGAGTTCGGGGCCTCTGATGTAGCCTATCCTCTTACCTTCTAGGTCCGACGGCAGCATGAGTTTGGTGTCGGGCAGCGCAAAAAACTCGACCGGGCTCGCCGCAGAACAGCCGGCGAAGGCGACGATCGCGACACCTTCTGATCGCGCTTTGAGGAACCCTGCCATTGAAGCGACCCCGATAGTATGTTCGTCAGCGGCAACTGCAGCGATTGCATCTCCGTCTCCTGAGCCGGCGACAACATGCATGCGGAGCCCTGCGCGCGTGAACAGACCGTCGGACTCAGCCACGATCGCTCCAGCCGCTGCGGGAGATATGTCGCGATTGAGCTTGAGTGTGTATTGAGCTGCACGAGGGAGCTGAGCTCCTTCGCTTGGAGAGGATCTCGGCCAAGCAAAAATGAACGTCGCCAACGCGCAGGCAAAGCTGAATCCTGCCAGGACGCCAAATCGAGCCGTGTGGCTTTTGCGCCGCGATGTGTGCATCAGTATCTTGGTGCTCGGGGAGCTAAGTCTTAAGTGTCACCTTGAACAGGCAGGGATCGAATAGAGCGACCGCGGAAATTCAGTAAAGCTCCCGATACTCATATCTAAAGAAAGTCGAGCCAATTCCAAGTGTCCTTTGCAACCTTTGATATCCGCCCAAAGGGACGATTATGCAATCACTGCTGCTGACATAACAAATTTGGACTTTGATTGCCTCGCCGCATATGTTGTTGACAATGACGATCTGATCCATGATTTTCGGATGGATGATCTGCGCGCGCGTCATGGGATGGATCGCAATGCAGGGGCGGCCATCCGGGGTCTTGTGCGCTGGTGCGTACGTTCCAGCCATTCCCCGAAAATTATTCCCTAGCTCGGATGAAATCCCGGTACCCCCGGAAATTGGTGCGGTCGTTTTGCCGGCAAATTGGGCTTGTGCGAGTTGGGTGAGGGCGAGGAGTATCAAACATGTAGACACAATCAATGGATTGAGCGACATCTGATCAGGTCCGCGAAAATGATGCATCAGCATTATCGGACTTCCTCCACGTGGACATTACTTGGTCTCAGCAGTTGATGCAAAGTCTCGACGAGCATGAGCATATCGGGCCATTGATTACCTAAAGTGCGGCGAGGGCCACGCCACGCACTCTCCGGCCATACGACAGCTTGGAAAACATGACCAATATACGACTGACTTCTGGCACATCGTCCATTCTTGACTTATGTAGGGCCGCTGCGGCAAGCGAGGTCGTTGTTGCGCATAGCTCGCATATTCTGGGTGCGGATCGTGTAAAGATATCAGGTGGTTTCGGTGTAACAATTTTCTTTCTATTGAGCGGTTATTTGATCTCACTTTCGATATCTAACCGTTTATATACTCATTTGCCTCAGTTCTCGTCCTTCATCGCTGATCGGATTAGCCGGATTTACACCCCACTTATCCCGGCGCTTATTTTCGTCGTGATAGTGAACCAGTTTTGGGTGAGCGGACACTGGGGACTTCCAGGAATTAGTACTGGGCCAGTATCTTTTTTAGCCACGCTGACTCTCCTAAGCGACTATCCCGCTATCCAAGCCATTCACCACTTTCGCGATCTGAGCGCGGTCTATCCTCGGCCTTACAATACCGCCGAACCATTTTGGACTGTAGCTATAGAATTCTGGATATATATCTTTGTGGGTCTATCTGTGTTTTGGTTGTTTAAGGGCGAGCGCGTACGGAAATGGCTCGCAGTCGCTATGCTTCTAATCTCAGCTCCCGTCGTTATTTGGAATTCATTTGCAGGTGGGGGCGAGTGTCTGAGTCTTGTATGGGGGCTCGGTTGTTTGTTCTTCCTTTTACATCGGAGTATCCATCGTTTCACGAGCGCGAACGCTCCTCTCATTGGAGGCATTATGGCTTGTTATGGGCTTGCTTGCCTCCTTGCTCGCGCATTCTCCGGGTCGCTTCATCCGTATGATCTGGCAACCGCGTTTTTCATTGGATGCAGTCTATTCGGCATCGCGCTGGTAGTCGAGAATTGGCGATTTCCGCCATGGTTGATCACTATCGTTGGCCTGCTCGCGGCCTATTCGTACAGTTTATACCTCGTTCACAATACGGTTCTGATATTGATCAAGGAGCATTCCGGCCTCAGTGAACAAGCGAACGTGATCCTTGCGCTTGCGCTTTCGCACATAGTCGCTTGCTTATTTTATATGCTGTTCGAACGGCATTATAGACAAGTTGCAATGCTGCTTCGACCGCGCATTGCAAGACTTATAGCTCCATCGTTGGAACAGCAGGAACTTGCCCCAACCTTGAAAGGCGCTAAGAGGGTGCCGAACTTGGGAGAGTGAAACGCAGGAGCCATGTGCCCGATCTTTTGTTCGAAGCCAGGTTTTGGTCAATGCGATCCGGATCAAAGTCGGCTCGCGGCATAATGAAACTTTGATCGCGCCAAACTCAATGTCCATCGAGCGAATGGTTCACTGGAGGCAGGGCACGGGGCACCGGCTCCTGTTAGGAGGCGGAGCGAATTATCGCGAAGTTCTAGAGAAAGCTTGTCGTCTCGTCCGCTATACCGTTGGCTCACTTCGGAACACGCCGCTATATTTAACCTCAGTGTCCATTGATCTTCATATTTCGTGGCTGCCGACGGAAACACAGTGGTTGCCGCTGTCACCTTTGACGGATTCGCGCGATTTTCGCCAAAGAGCTGGGAGATTGTGACTAACGAATTCGCTATCGGTCATTATTCCGAACCACTACTAGGGATCTGCCGTCCAGAGTTCACTCGATATTCATTGGGTCTTTGGTCGAGGTGATCGTGGTCGATAAGGGGTCGACGCGTATTCGCTTCAGGTCCTCACGGATGGCCTGATCAGCCAAGCAAATGCTGAGCAAATGACATCTCGCGTGAATCGTTCCGGCGACGTTCCGACAAAGTGTGATTCTTCTGATGACGCTCTGCATCCAGACGTGATGACTGAAATTGCCAAGGTCTGGTCAGTAAAGGCCAGCGAATATCAATTCTAATCGCGGGTGGTCGATGCACGACACTCCGAGAAGGGGGTATTCTGCCGCATATTGGTGCCTCCAGCTCTGAGGGCGTCCGCACTTGGGTCACTACGCCGGGTGCCAATCTGACTCCCGCCGGGCTCCGAGAACGCTAATTCGCGACGGGTGGTTGACCGAATCTTCAGCTTCAACTCTTACTTAGTGAACAAAGCGTCGGACAGCTACATTCTTGACGCGGCGCCCGCCTAGGGCGAATGTCCCAGTCAATACCCAAATCAATACCCAACTTGTGGCCTTTACCCTAAGAAGGCAACACCCAACCGGCTAGCGCTAGCCCCACGATGAAAAATCCAGGGATTTCGAAGTGAAAAATGGAGCTGAGAGCGCAATTTGCAAGCTGACCTAAAACAGCACATGCTTGCGTAGCATCGTTGCTTGGTCTCGATAACTTTGCCACAATCTTGCATTTGAACCTCGCTGGATTGTGGCATCTAGTCTATCGATTCCGTTCTTCGGAACGGTTGATGGAGACAGGGAAGGTGCATTGATCTATGTGAGGTCATCAGCACGCCATAGATACGCGAACGCTAGTCGAACCGGAATTGTTGATGTCACCGCGCCTCACCATCAGCGTCATTATCACCAACTACAACTACGCGCGCTACGTAGGGGAAACCATCGAGAGCGTCCTCTGCCAAACTCGGCTTCCCGATGAAATCATAGTGATCGACGACGGTTCGACGGACAATTCGCGCCAGGTAATTGAGCGGTATCAGGACCGAATCACAGCGGTGTTCCAGCCCAATGAAGGTATGAATCCCGTCAAGAACAGCGGCTATGCCCGTTCGCGCGGCGACCTTGTTATGTTTCTTGATTCGGACGACATCATCTATCCTACTGCGATCGAGGCGGTTGAGCGAGCGTTTGGCCCGGGCATCGCGAAGGTTCAGTTCGAACTCGATATTATCGACTCGGATGGCGTGTACCTGGGACGCCGGTTCTGCGGATATTCGAGACGGCTGAGCGTTGAGGACACAACACGCCAGTTTGAGCAGACCGGTACCTATATCTGGCCGGTCACTTCGGGGAACGTGTACGCGCGTTCCTTTCTGCAGCAGGTCATGCCGCTCACGCCAGCAGTAGGCCATGACGGCGATTTGTGCACCATTGCGCCGCTCTATGGCGGCATTGCCACAATTATCGAGCCGCATGGCGCCTATCGCGTTCACTCGCTGAACATCAGCCGGGTGGACGACGCCGGTCGCATCAATGTGGTGCCTGATTTTGCGTCGCGGATTCGCTTCAGAAAGCAGGAATTCGCGACGCTGCGGGCGCACGCGAAGCGCTTGGGGAAAACCCTCCCGGAAGGAGATCTGCTAGACCAAGAGTTGGTTTTCATCAATTATCGGCTGATGGCGCGCAAGATTGGTCATGAGGATTCCGGTGACGAGAAGCGTTTGGTCCTGGATCTCTGGTTGAAGGGAATTCTAGCGGCCGCAGGCGGGTCGTTCGGGATTGCAACAGCATTCAAGCATATCGCATGGTTGTGTTGCCTCACTGCCGCGCCTCGCCCGTTGGCACACGCACTCGTTGAGCTCAGGTATGCCCGGACCCATTGGCGTGCCTCGCTGAGAAGGCTGATCCGCTTGCGCCCAGTGGCTTCGCCGGGACGCTGAGTCAATGACGGGCGCTTTTCCCAAACAGGCCGGCGAGCTGAAGCTTTCGATCGTCATCCTTAACTACAACTATGCCGACTATGTGGGCGCTGCGATCCAGAGCGCACTGGACGTGAGATGGCCAAACATGGAAGTGGTTGTAGTCGATGACGGATCGACGGACGATTCGCCCAAGGTGATCGAGGCATTCGGCGATCGTATCAAGCTCATCAGCCAACCGAATGCTGGCCAGAAGCAGGCGTCGATCAACGGGTTCCGCAGATCCTCTGGCGACCTCATCATATTCCTCGATTCGGACGATGCCCTTCATCCTGATGTGATGACTGAGATCGCCAAGGTGTGGTCGGCTTCCGCCAGCAAGTTTCAGTTCCAGATGCGGACCGTTGACGCGGATGGAAAGCCGAAGGGCACGATCCTGCCGCAGTACTTCGTGGTGCCAACATCGAAGGACATCCGGAATTGGATGACGACGACCGGTGCCTATCCGACTCCGCCGGGATCGGGCAATGCGTATCCGCGCTGGGTCGTGGAGAAGGTCTTCAATTTTAAAACCGATTTCGTTCACCGGGCGCCGGACAGCTATCTGCTTGCTGCATCGGCGGCGTTTGGAGAGATCGTCACCATTCCCAAGCCGCTGGCGGACTATCGCGTCCACGGGCAAAATCACGGCGCTTTTTCGCAAGTTGAGGAGACCAGGTTTGCGAGAGAGGTCGAACTTACCCGCGATCGATACGAGTACTTCTGCAAGGTTGCCGCCAGCAACGGGATTCACGCCGCGCCCGACGCCTTGAGTCGCAACATGGCGTTCGTGTGCTTGCGGGCGGCATCCTACGTTTTGCGGCCTGATCTTCACCCTATCGAAGGTGACAGGCGATGGCGGATTGCCTGGGACGGCGCTCGCTCGGTGTTCTATCCCCAGGGCTTCTCCCGCGCGCAGCGCGTGTCACTGGCGGCGTTCACCTTCGGCATCCTGTTCGGTCCGCCTAGCGTATCTCGTTCGCTTGCGGGTTGGCGATATGCGTCGACCAACCGGCCAGCCTGGGTGAAGAAGGTGCTGAACCTGATGCGGATCGTTCGTTAGGTCTGGGGCGCGATATGAGCAAAACGTCGGGTGAGATAAAGCGCAATCGATATCAATCACTCGACGCAATGAGGGGACTGGCGTCAATCGCCGTTGCTGCTGGCCACTTCAACAGCGGCTATGTGCACTCCTCGTATCTTGCTGTTGATTTTTTCTTCATTCTTAGCGGCTTTGTGATCGATAACGCGTATGCGTCGAAACTTACCGGCGGCATGACGCCGGTGGCTTTCATGTGGGTAAGGCTTGTTCGTCTCTGGCCGCTTTTCGCAATCGGAACCGCCATTGGGCTCGCTCAGATCTTATACTTGGTCAATGCAGGACTGAGCCAAGCTTCAGGCGCTGATATCGTCATATCAAGCGCGCAAAATTTCTTATTCCTGCCAAGCGTCTCGGCCTTTTTTATGATGAAGCCGATGCAAGGACTCTTTCCGATCAATGGACCTGCATGGTCACTGTTCTGGGAATTGGTGATCAACTTGGCGTTTGCGGTCGTCTTGTTCAAATCAACAACCAGGGCGCTGTGCTTCGTCATCGTAACTGCGGCGGTCGGACTTGTGGCATTTGCCTTTGTTTGGAACGGCTTGAACATAGGTTGGAATTGGTCCTCATCGCCCGGTGGGCTCGTCAGGGTGACGTTCGGCTTTACTCTCGGGCTGGTGATCTCACGATGCCTTCGACCGTGCAGCGTGCGACGGGTAAGTTGGCTTTCATTGCTTCCGATGATCCTGCTCGTTGGGGGGCTAGTCTTCCCGATCGAAAAGAATGCGCAGGCAGTCTATGATCTCGTTTTTTGTCTCGTGGCGGCGCCGGGCATAGTGGTGTGCGGTATGCTCTTGGAGGTCCCTCGCCGCATTAGGAGAGTGGCATTTTGGCTGGGCTATCTCTCCTATCCGCTCTATGTCGTGCATCGCGGCTGCGTGGGTTTATTCAAGGCGATTCCGCCACAATATGGCCTAGACAGCGCGTTCGGATTTATCGTTTTCCTCGTTGGGACCGCCTCCCTTGCGATTTTGATTTCTCTCGCACTGGACAACGCGCAGAAACCCGACGTCGGTCACCAAGCTTCAGCGGGTTAATCGCTTAGCCATCTTGGTAGTGGCGATGCTGGCGATTGGATGTTTCTTCCTTTTCGCTCGCGCGAGGCGCAACTCTTGGTTGCGTTCCTACTAAGAATTTTGTGGCGTGTTGCGCGATACGTTTGATTGCAGCGCTGACGCTTCCGAGTATGCCGATCGGGCAAGTTGCCAACCGATTGTGCTTCTGCCGGTACTGACCTACATGACGGTCTTCTTGGGCCTCACTCCGGTTCTTCTGCCCTCTTTTCTGTGGTCTGGCGATTATTCGAATGGCGTTTATCTAGCCACGACCCGCTATATTGGAAACATCATAAGCCGTACGCCTCCGACGGGGGCCGTCTTGCGTGACGGGTGGTAATTCGCGAAGCGTGTGACCTTAAGTCTAGCTTTAAGGTCATTAGGCGATGCGGGTCGAGGTTTTGGGCGGGCTGGAGCGGCGGCGGCGTTGGTCGCAGGACGACAAGGCACGGATTGTCGAGGAGACGCTGGCATCGGGCGCGAAGGTAACTGAGGTTGCGCGGCGCAACGGAGTAGCGGCCAGCCTGGTATTTACCTGGCGTCGACAAGCACGGACATCGGAACAAGTTGTACCATCTTTTACGCCGATGCAGATCGCCGCCGTAGCGGCCTCGACTGAAGAAACTGCGAAGCTTTTGCCTACGGTTGATGGCCGAGTTCGCTCGGCGGCAGCCGCGCGTACTGGATTGATAGAGATCGATCTCGGCAACCGACGGTGCATCCGGGTGGATGCGCACGTCGATCCGGAGGCGCTGGCGCGGGTCCTCGATGTGCTTGGACGCCGATGATTGCTGTACCAGGGAATGTGCGAGTGTGGCTGGCGACAGGCTACACGGATATGCGCAGAGGCTTTCCGTCGCTGGCCCTCCAAGTGCAGGAGGTGCTGCACAAAGAACCGCTCAGCGGTCATTTGTTTGTCTTCCGCGGTCGCCGCAGCGATCTTGTGAAGGTGATCTGGCACGATGGTCAGGGAGCCTGCTTGTTCACAAAAAAACTCGAGAGAGGAAAGTTTATCTGGCCATCGGTTGCCGGTGAAGCGGTAACGATCTCGCTGGCGCAGTTGAGCTATCTGCTGTCCGGGATCGATTGGCGCAATCCGCAAGAAACCCAGCGGCCGACGCGGGTCGGATAATCGTTTTGGGTTTGAATCTGATGCTCGATCTGATTCAATGGCGTCATGACATCGAAGCCGGACGATCTTCCGTCGGATCTCGCGAGAGCCTACCTTGCTCTGCTGGCCGAGCGCGAGGCGTTGCAGGCTGAACGCGATGTGGCAGTCGCGGATGCCGCCAACGCTCGGGCGGAGCTGTCGGACAGCGAGGTGCTGATCGCTCATCTTGAGCTACGGATCGAGAAGCTCAAACGCGAACTGCACGGGCAGCGCTCCGAGCGCACGGCGCGGTTACTCGAGCAGTTGGAATTGGAGCTCGAAGAACTCGCCACCACGGCGACCGAGAATGAGCTTGCCGCGCAGGCCGCAGCAGCGAAGACGCAGAACGTTCGCCCCTTCATGCGCAAGCGGCCGGTTCGTCAGCCATGGCCGGACGACATCGAACACGAGCGCGTCGTCATTGAGGCTCCAACGAGCTGCGCCTGCTGCGGTGGATCTCGGCTGGCGAAGATCGGAGAGGATGTAACCAAGACGCTGGAGGAGATCCCGCGTCGCTTCAAGGTGATCGAGACGGTACGCGAGAAGTTCACTTGCCGCGATTGCGAGAAGATCAGCCAGCCGCCGGCACCGTTCCATGCCACGCCGCGCGGCTTCATCGGTCCGCAATTGCTGGCGACAATGCTGTTCGACAAGTTCGGCATGCATATCCCGCTCAATCGCCAGAGCGTGCGCTTCAAGGCTGAGCGGATCGACCTGCCGCTGTCGACGCTGGCCGACCAGGTCGGCCACGGAACCTTCGCCGTCATGCCGCTGTTCCAGCTGATCGAGCGTCATGTGCTCGCGGCCGAGCGCCTTCATGGCGACGACACCACCATCCGCGTCCTGGCGAAAGGCAGGTGCACGACCGGCCGGATATGGACCTATGTGCGGGATGACCGGCCGTTCGCCGGGCCTGCGCCGCCGGCGGCGGTCTATTATGCCTCGGGCAACCGACGGGGCGAACATCCTCAGAAGCATCTGGCCGCCTTCGCCGGCATTCTGCAGGCGGATTGCTATGGCGGCTTCGAGCCGTTGTTCGACCCAAAAAGGAAAGCAATGCCGATCACGCCGGCATTTTGCCTGGCCCATGCGCGGCGGGGATTCTTCGAGCTGGCTGACATCGAAAAAGCCGCCCGGGAAGGCCGCAAGGGCAAACCGGTCTCCCCGATCGCGCTGGACGCGGTCAGACGCCTGGATGCGTTGTTCGAGATCGAGCGCGCCATCAACGGCCGTAGTGCCGACGAGCGGCGGGCCGTGCGCCAGGAGCGGAGCAAGCCGCTGCTCGACGACATGCACGACTGGCTGCTCCGCGAGCGAGAAAGCCTCTCGCGCTCCGCTGAGGTCCTGAAGCCCATGAACTACATGCTCAATCGCTGGGACGACTTCGTCCGCTTCCTCGACGATGGCAGGATCTGCTTGACCAACAATTGCGCTGAGCGTGCATTGAGAGGCATTGCCTTGGGAAGGCGCAACTGGACCTTCGCTGGTAGCCAACGTGGCGCCGACCGTGCCGCGATCATGCTGACGATGATCACGACTTGCCGCCTCAACGACGTCGACCCAAAGGCCTGGCTCGCTGAAGTCCTCGCCCGGATCGCCGATCTTCCCGCGTCGCGGCTGCGCGAACTGCTGCCCTGGGAATGGAAGCTCCTGCACCAAGCCGGCAAGTCCGCCGATCAGCAAGCCGCCTGACCTTCCCGCAAGCCATCATATGGCTCGCCGTGCCCGCGCGCACGCGTCAATCAGGCGGTCTTCGTCGTATGCGTACCATAAGCCTGCCGACCATCGTTGTTTTCCCGAAGATGGGCGCACTGGTGCTAGCGCTTATGGGGCTGCCGGCCGTCGCTTTGCTCGCGGCGTTCTCTTGGCATCTCACCGAAAAACCGATCCTCGGTCTCCAGGAAAAACTTTCTTTTGTCGCGCAGGCGAGAGGATTTGATGGTCATTCAGGGCCCATGGTCACGAACATCCGGCGAAACTGGTTGCCCGGCAGCTTGTGCAATCTCAGGACTAAACCTGACCTCTGCACCGTCCGCGAATATTAAGGCGGAGACGCCCTGCGCGGCGCCGGGGTAAGTGTCACCAGCCACATTATAAGAAAGGTCGTCGCCTTCAGAACGGAAGGAAATACGAGCCAGCTGAACAGCATGAAATTGCACAGTTCGACGCGAAGAGAACTCGAGTAGAGCCGTATGATCACGATCAGGGTGACGAAAACGAAGCCCGCAAGTCCGTATTCATAGATCAGCTTGGCCCAGGTCGGGTCGCTGATCTCGTATCGGGACCTGAACTCGGCCAACATCCTGAAGAAGCTGCCCGGCCCATTGCCGAACCAAGTTGCGGCAATACCGTCGTTGAAGGTTCTCTGCACCATCTCCCAGGGTGCGACGAATCTCGCATAGGCGCTCGAGCCGGGCGTTCCGAATTCGGTAAGCCGTCCGAACCAGAGATTGAGAACAGGGTTGTCGAGGCTGTAGAGCGCATAAAGCAGAAGCAGAGCGCCGCAGGCCGTTGCCAGCGCGATTGGTATGCGACCCACCGATTTCGGGAGGAGGAAGCCCGCTGCCAGCGCAATCACTCCCGACCCGGAAATAGAAGCTGCCAGACCCATTGTCAGCAAGAAGAGTTGAAACGGCCGTCGCCTGGCAAAATATTCCGCCAAAAATGCCAATGCGGTCACGCTAGAAAGCTCGGCGGATTCGCGCAAGAAATATCCGTTCGCCTTGGCGAGCCCGCCTCCGGCTTCCCGCGCGAAGACGTATGTGCCGGCGCCACGGATTGCTTCAGGCAGCACAAAATAGATGTTTTGAAGTTCCTTCAGCCTGGTGGCATTCACCGCGATGATCTGGATTGTTCCCACAATGGCGATGAGACATGCGGCCGTCACATAGGAGTCGAGAATGTACTGCTGAACGGCCGGCAAACCTGGCCGAGGTGAAAGGCGCACTGCAAACGATGCATAGCCGGCTGCCAACAGAAGGAGCGAACTCCACGATGCTTGTGTCGTCGTCGGCAGCACAGGAATGCGGAAGGCGGCCATCGCGATGACCACCACGAATAGAAGAAGGATCGGCATGCTGACCTTCGCGTACCCCGACGCAAGGAGATACGCCGTGATGAGCGCATAACACGGCAGGTCCAGTGCGGCCGGAAACTGGCCGATATTGTACGCAATTTGGTTCACGAACAGCACGGACACGACGGACGCCCATACCAAGAACTTCGCCATGCGGGTCAGTTCGACATCCGAATCGCCGACTCCCGTAGATCGAATCGTCTGGTCCGCCATATCGGCCGGGATTGAGCTCATGTGGGGTCCTGCAGCATTCTGATCGTCTGCGCGCCTTATACCTGATGCATAGTGTGTGCTCGAGATTCGACGCGGCGACTGCCAAGTATGAATTCCTTGAGTGCGCTGATGCCTGCATCAAGGCCGAACCTTGCGGAGATTAGCTCAAATGCAGATTGCTGATGTCCGTTGAGGGCAACCAGATCGTCAATATTGTTAACGATCCTCTCCACGAGGCTGTCGAGGTCGTCCGCCAGGAACATTGCGGATTGTTCGTTTGGGCTCGTGCCGGCGACCGCCTGCCTGAGCGCGAAAATCGGAAGCCGCTGAAAGGCGTAGTCCAGTACCTTCAGCTTGAAACCCCCTCCCAACAGATCGGGCACGAGCCCTCCGCGACTTCCGGCCATAATTGTGGCGAGGTTGTCCACTTGTCCGTGAAAGCGCAGATGCTCAGTGTATCGGCCATATCGGTCGCGGACCGCTTGCGGGACGAAGCCGACAACATCGAGTGTGATACCCTTCTGTTGGAAACGTGGCAGCAAGGTCTCCACGATCAACTCCAGATTTTTCTGCTTGGCCACCCATTCGAACGAGCCGAGAAGCAGCAGCGATCTGGGACACTTCCTCTCGATCCGGCGCTCGGCGACAATCTTGCCAAGGTAAATTGGCGGAACGATGCAGACCCTGGGGGAGGACTGGCGGAAATAAGACGCATCGTCACCTGTGATGCACGTGATCGCATCGGCGGCTCGCACCAGCCGATGCTCCAGCCTGCGATATTTCTCGGCGTCAAGCTGCATGATGGTTCGTCGCAGCGGATTGCTGAAACTGCGTGCGATGGCCGGTCGAATGGCGCCCTCCGCATTGTGCGCAATGTACCAGACTGACGCGCGGCCGCGGTTCTTTAGGATAGTCGACAACAAACCCGCGGAATAAGCATGGTCGATAACGATCCAGTCCCATTCTTGCTGCAGCAATTTTTCGATCTGCAGCGCAAGCTCTGGCGTCGCCAGATTGTAGGCGTCACGCGGCAACGAAGATGCGAGACTCCGCAGTCCAGAGGCTTGGGCACTCGGCAGCATGATGGATGTCGTATTGGGTAGCGCTGCAAGATGTGCATCCTGGCCATGATTTGGCCGGCGTGTTCCGATTAAGGTGATAGCTGCGTCGTTGGTCATCGCGAGGGCTTTCAGCAACCCCGCGGAATAGAGAGCGTCGCCGCTGAGGAGCGGAGCAGGCAGGCGGCTGCAGATCCAAAGTACCTTCTTCATTCGCAGCTCTTTGTTTGACGAGGCTGATTTCTTGCGCACACTTGTGGCGAATTTTCAAAATCCACGGAACTGAAAGACGTGTTAGTGCGATAGATTAGAGTTCCGGTCATCTTCTCGTTGCCTTGGCAGCAGATTTCGAATTGCAAGCCGCACCAGAATTCATGAAATTGCCGGCGCAGGGTGCTTCCGTCTTGGCGAGCGGCTGGCGCAATGTATCATGAAGTTTGGGAAGGCGGCAAAGTCGGTTAACGGACAGCGCGGCGCAAGGAACATTGTCGTCGCCGCGTTAACAACGACTGGCCTCTTCGAAAGTCAGTCGGTTGCCCCTTTATGCAAGCGTTGACTATTGAAAGGGCAATTTGCTATTCGTGGTGAGCGGAGGTCACTCCAAGTCCGTTGTTGCATGGCTTTCTACGACGAAATAGTGGCAGCTGTTGTCATGGCAGCTGTTGTCATGGCAGCTGTTGTCATGGCAGGACGTCGACCCTGCATGCTTTTTGCGCTTGATTGTATTGCCAATCGCTGCAACACGTGGGTGTTTCAGAAGCTTGCGCGAATGGCGGGATAACGACATGAGCGTCTGGTACATCGCCTCGCTTAACTTTCAGGATCTGACAATTTTCGGTCCGAGAATACTCTGGCGCCATGTCGCTCGCCTTACAGGGGCGAAGACCGCGCGAGTCGCGATGTCAAAAATCGGAACGGTGGAGCTTCGGCCACGCGAAAGCGACATCTCGACGTTCAGGGATATCTTTGGATCGCGCGATTACGCCGCCTATTGTTACGACAGTGTGAAGGAAAGACTGCAGGCGGCATACAACACTATTCTCAAGGACGGCAAAACGCCCGTTCTGGTCGATGCCGGCGCGAATATCGGGGCGGCCTCTTTATGGTTCAGGCAAAAATTTCCCCAACTTGCGATCGTCGCGATCGAGCCGGACCCAGACAATATTGCGCTGCTTCGAAGCAATCTCGCTGGAAAAAAGGACGTCTATATCCTTGATGCCGCCATCGGGGCGACGCCCGGATATGCCGAACTGGCCCGCTCTCGGCTGTCATGGGCCACACAGACGGCTCGTGCCAGTTCAGGAACGGAAATCATTACTGTGGAAGATGCCGTTGCCCGAGTCCCGAAAGGTCGTCTCCTCGTCGCCAAGATCGATATAGAAGGCTTCGAGTCTGACCTGTTCTCGAGCAACACCAATTGGATCGATGCGGCGGCCATGCTAATCATTGAGCCGCATGATTGGCTATTGCCGCACGAAAGAACCAGTTCGTCCTTTCAAAAAGAAATGGGAGCTCGGCAGTTCGATATCTTTGTTGCGGGAGAAAACATCATCTACGTTCGTCGAGATCCTGCCAGTACCTGATAGTGACATTCTTATGCAGGCGCCAATTGATTCCGGATCCTACGACGCAACTTGCAAAGCTGGGAAAAACAGAACGTGAGTACCTCGAAACATGAATAGACGTCATCCGGCCCTCGGTAGTGTGCATGTCGCTCGTTCGTCCCTTGAGTCCAGGCCCGGGATCTCGGATGTCTCCGCAAGATGAAGCTGCATTTCTGGGACGAGAAGTACAAGAATTTTGGCGATGATCTGAACTCGTGGATTTGGAGCAAATACTTCGATTTCTCTTCCTCACCTGATGCGCCCATCTTCGTTGGCATCGGGACCATCATCGATGAGAGCATCCCGGTCGCCGAACGGATTATCGTTTTCGGATCGGGGGCCGGTTACGCGAAACCGCCGGCGCATATCGGCGAGGCAGGTTTCGATATCCGTTTCGTCCGCGGGCCGCTGTCGGCGCGCCTTTTGAACCTGGACGAGACCAAATCGATCACCGATCCAGCGATCCTAGTCGCGGACCAGTTTCAGCGAGTGCCGACGGGCGACAGAAAAGGCGTGGTCTTTGTACCGCATTTCAAGTCGCCGAAGAGTGCGCGGCTACGCGATGTGTGCGAACGCGCTGGAATTGAGTACGTGGATCCGCTGTCCGAAAGCAGATCGGTTGTCACGCGCATATCACGCGCTGAAAAGGTCATCGCGGAATCGATGCATGCGGCGATCGTAGCCGATGCCATGCGGGTGCCCTGGTTGCCGGTGGTGACGTCACCTGAAATCTCGACGTTCAAATGGTGTGATTTTTCATTCTCTCTGAGGCTGCCCTATTGCCCGCTCGTGCTGCCAGCCACCTGCTTCACCCATCAGACTCGCGACCTGCTGATTAGGCAGTCCGCCAACAACTTGTCCTTAGCAAGCCCGTGGGCGGACAACAGGTTCACACACGAGAGGAAGGGAATTGAGCAGCAGATGGAGTCCTTTCATGCCATCGTCGAAAGACAGCATGATCGCCTAAGGAAGATGTTTTCCTTAAGTGTCAGGATCTTCAACCGATCGGTCGGCCGATTGCCCGCCTTTTTTGCCGGCAGGAAAGGCGGCGATCTGTTTGAGGCGTCCGTCGCAGCAATGCATGAGTGCGCATTGCGGCCCGGAGTGCTGAGCGACGAGAAGATTCACGAAGCGGCACTTTCCGCAGTGCTGCGTGCAATCGAAGAGCTACAATCGGAGAAGTTTTAACGCTTCACTGCCTTGCAGCGTCACCACGGCAACGCCGGGTGGGTGACCGATTAAGCCGCCCCCGCGCCCTTAAGAACTCTTAGCAACCGAAAAACTCGGCCCGCGTTGATGAAGTGACCCATCTTGTCGCCAGGGCGGCCTGCATCACGCGTAATGGATTTCGGAGGGTTTTCCTGTTAGCTATGAATGTTCTGAACAGTCCACCAGATTTGCTGTGAGCTCCGGCGTGGCCGACTCTGTATACGGCGCCTGCAAAAGGTAGCGGTGAAAGGGGGGTGCCGCTATCGGCGAGTTTTTTCGCTATGGATATGTGGCTGCCAAGCATTAGCTTTACATAGTCGCTAGTTTCTGAGGCCCTCAGAGCTTCGTAGTCGAATAGGTCCGCTCGAACGATGTGCGATGTCCCGCACATCAGGAAGAACCTCTCTATTAAGATCACAATCGGGCTCTCTTCGCTCCAGACATAGCCTCGCTCAATATACCAACCATTATGAGTCGAATGCTTCTCGGCATGCTCGGCAAGCCTCGCGCTAACAAAATCGTCATCATCGACTATCATAAAGAAAGTCGTTTTTTGGGCGGCAAGTATTCCGGCTCTGACGCGTCTTCCCTTGTCAAGCCTGAAAAAATGATGAAGTTGTTCAACGTCTTCGCCGGCAATTCGATCGTGCTTTGGGTTCGGAGGGTAATCGACCCACTCGACCGAAAACCGTTCCGGCAATGGCGGCAGGTCGGACCCGATGTTCGCAATGATAATTGCCTGCCAATTATGCGTTGTCTGGTTCGCTATCGAGCTCATCGTTTGAGCTAGCCTATTTTTTAGTGCATCCCAGTTCCTTGCGTTTTTTGGATGGCGAACAGGAATGATAAAAGTCAGCATTCAGAAGCCTTTTACGTCTCTTCGGCGGCAGATATTAGCGCGCTTACGTGTGACAGATGATGGTGGCGATCGGAAGCGATTATGGAGTCCGCAGCCTCATTATCGGCACAATACTACAATGAAGCGATATCACAGTCTAGATATCCCAATGCAGCGCTTATAGCTGTCGCGCCGCTTTGTTTGAGCTGCAATCGTTGGGCGTGTGCGCCGCTTGAAGAAGGTTCATGACAATTGGCGAGAGGCGTTCCGCAAAATAGATCAAGCCGAGTGAATAGGGCGGACATCGCAAAGGCGGAACTCTCGTCAACTCCTGCCGATTGTTTCTTGATCCGTTTTCGCATGCGGCTTAATCATCCTGCTGAACGGCAACTGTCCTTGCGCGGCCGCGCCATGGAGGTGGTCGAGATCGAAGCATTCTCAGCGCATGCCTTCGACCAAACTCCGCGCTGAAAGGAAATGTCGGATGACCGATCTGAAGCCGCCCCCATCCGGCGGTCACGCTGCTCGCGCGATTAAAGGTGTGTTTTGGTCCACGATCACGGCTGTCGTCCCAAGCGGCACGAATTTTTTCGTTTTTTTGATGATTTCACGGTATGTCGGCCCGGTTGAATATGGGCTGGTGGCGCTCACTGTGGGAGTGGTCTCTCTTGCAGGAGTGCTGGTGCCTTATGGCTTTTCCGAAGCAATCGTTCAGAGGACTGCGATCGATCGGCGCCATCTGGATTCGGTATTCTGGATTTTGCTAGTTTGTGCGCTTTTGGCCTATTTAGCGCTGTTTGCAAGCAAGGACTTGGTAGCCAATCTCGCCGGTTCGGAACTAGTTTCCCATTTGCTGCCCATTGTCGGTCTGAAACTGTTTTGCGATGCAGCTGCCATGGTTCCGCAGGCGGTCATTACGCGGAGCATGTCGTTTGAATTGCTCACCTATCGTACGTTGCTAGCCACGCTGGTCTCTGCTGTTCTTACCATCTCGCTGCTGTTCGCTGGGTATAACATCTGGGCTCTTGTGATTGCTCAGCTGTCATCCTCAGCGACAGCGATGGTCGCTGCGATGTGGGGTGCAAGATATCGACCCGCGTGGTCTATCGATATTGGATCCCTACGCTCACTTGCTCGTTACGGCGCTTTTTCGTCCGGGACGCGCGCGATTCAAGCGCTGACCACTCAAGCCGATCCTGCAATCATCGGTTTCTCCCTCGGGCCTGCTCAGGCCGGCATATACGCGTTCTCGCGGAACATTTTCCAGATCATGGTGGGTGTCGTGGCGACGCCCCTCGGCGTCGTCGCTCATCCGATGTTTTCCTCGATTCAAACTGAACTGGATCGTATACGGAAAGGATTTTTGACTGCGACATTTCTTTCGTCAGCGATTTCCTTTCCGATGTTTGTCGGCTTCGCCATGGTAGCCGATCTCGCAGTGCCGATGATTTTCGGTCCGAAATGGATCGAGACTGTTTTGCCAATACGCATCTACTGTGCGCTCGGATTGATGGCCTGCATAGGTGTTATTCAAAGCAGTTTGATCAATAGCCGCGGTTTTCCAAATTGGTGGTTTTACTATCAATTGTTCGCGGGCGTGCTGACGCTGAGTATCCTGGCGCTGTCGTCTCAACTCGGCCTGACGATGGTCTTGGTTTTGCTATTTGCTTCCACGCTTGCGCGGTGGCCTTTTGCAGTTGTTAAGTCCGCGCGCCTCGCGTCGCTGAGTGTTATGGATTATTTGGCGGTGTTCGCGGGGCCAACTGCCGGCTGCATGACAATGGCATTCGTCGTGATCGGCGCTAAGCTGCTATGCAGCGCCTTTCCTCCGCCCTTCCAATTGGCGATTTCAGTGCTTGTCGGTGCCCCGACTTATGTCGCGACTGTAGTCCTTTGCTCTCGAAATTATGCGGAAGAGATCATGCGCCTCCTTATCCGAAGGTCTGTTCCGCCTGCAGAAACTACGCGCAATCAACTCACCGAGGACATCGCATCTTCGCGATGTGTGGGCAATTCGGACATGTGACCCTGTTTGTCCAGTCCCGATCGCGAAGTCCAATCGAGATCGCAATTTTTTGATCCGTTTGGCGGGAGCTCTTCTCACTTCTAATGGACAATTCTGGAATTTCGCGGCCTTATATTCGTCCCCGTCTCGTTACCAGCGAGACCTAACCCGATAGACATTTTCTTTAGAATCTATCTCACTCCGCCGATAGTTGCGGCCTAGCGCGCAGCAAAATATCAGCTTCGGCCCTGCGCGCCTACTCGGCGTACGGAGGCACTTAGATGCAGGGTTACAGGCTAATATAGCTTGTGCAGGGTGACGAGAAGGCATTGGAGTCTCAGAATGTGTGGTATTCGAAAAATCCTGCTCTGCGGCTCGCTAGTTGTCTCGGCGCTGCTGCCTATAAGGTCAGCGATGGCAGCGGGCTGGGAACTGGTGTTCTCCGACGAATTCATTGGCGATCAACTCGATCGGAATAAGTGGGCCACCCGTTTTCTCTATAGCAACGAGACGATGGATCATTTCAACGACGAGAAGCAACGCTACGGCGACAATCACGTGTTGTCGGACGGGGTATTAAGATTAGTTGCAAAAAAAAAGGAAGGTTCTGATCTGTTCGAGTCGGCAATGATCCGAAGTCACCGCACCTTCTACTACGGCTACTATGAAGCGCGGGTATTTCTGCCCAATGCTAACGGGGTTTGGCCGGCATTCTGGCTTGAGGCTGACTACGATCTTGATGGCAAGACCTGGCATCCGCCGGAAATCGATATTTTCGAATTTGTCATCAACGGTGTGGAAGATAAAGCCAATTCTCTGCACTCGAACGTGGTGGGACCATTTGACCCGAAACTCTACACTTACGTCGACCGGTCGTTCGACCTAAGGTTCAAGAACATGTATACCAGCTACGATCTGAATCTTGACTGGCATATCGCAGGTTTTGTTTGGTCCCCGGACAAAATCTCGCTGTTCTGGGACGGCAAGCTCATCTACACGCGGAAGTATCAGTGGCTGCGCAAGGATGGCCAGTTGGGACCGCCGGCTCACGTTGATCTTAACTTCGCTGTCGGCGGCGCCGGATGGGCGGGACGGCATGGGATCGATGACACGGCTTTTCCCCAGGCGTTCAAGATAGACTACGTCCGTGTTTGCCAGTTCACGGAATCGGACACGGGCGCGCGCCAGTGCGGTCCCGGTACAGTGACGCCGGACCCGAAGCAATTCGGATACACCACGACCATCAACGATATGGCGAAGCCGACATTTAGGGAGGTCGAAAACGTCGCGGGCCGACGACCAGCCGCGGGTGTAGCGATGCTCGGGAGAGGCGAGCCTGTGAGGATCGAAGTTCCAATCGAGCTTCCGCAGGATTATCCGTCGAACAGACTGCTCCACGTTTCTTTCTTTGATGAGACGACGAAAGCAAGCCTACCTTACACGCGTGTCAAACTAGATAGCGTGCTGAAGAAGCGTCCTGACGGCACGAGCGTTGCAGAATTGACGTTGCCATCGATTAGCCGGACGGGTTCATACACCTTGTCTGCGAGGCTGCTGTCGGAGGTACCTACCGACGCCGCTGGCAAGAAGGACTTGTTGCCCGCCCCTGTTGCATGCAGCACAGCCATCAACCAGCCGGAAAGAGCGCTGTCCTGCCGTCTCGTCTCACTGACAGTACATTGAGGCTGCGTGGTCGCTGCGGCTTAATCCAGAGGCTTCTTGCCGCAGCGTTTCTCTGCGGCAAGAAAAGATTGGCATTAGGCCGCGACCCGGTTCCGGTGCACCTGCCGCTCGATCCACTGATAGGTCTTCTCGAGGCCCGAGCGCAGCGTCGCTGAAGGTTTCCAGCCGAGCTTCTGCTCGATCAGCCGATTGTCCGAGTTGCGGCCGCGCACGCCGAGCGGTCCGGGGATGTGCTTCTTGTGAATTCGCTTCCCGGCGATATCGGCGACGATGTCCACGAGCTGATTGATGGTGACCATCTCCTCCGACCCGACATTGACCGGCCCTTCGAACTCCGACCGCGTCAGGCGGATCGAGCCCTCGAGGCATTCGTCGATGTAGAGGAAGGAGCGGGTCTGGGTGCCGTCGCCCCAGATCTCCACATCGCCGCCATTGGTGGCCTGCGCGACCTTGCGGCAGACCGCAGCGGGCGCCTTCTCCTTGCCGCCATCCCAAGTGCCCTCGGGGCCGAAGATGTTGTGATAGCGGGCGACGCGATTGCGCATGCCGTGATTGCGGTTATAGGCGAGATAGAGCCGTTCGGAGAACAGCTTTTCCCAACCATATTCGCTGTCTGGATTGGCGGGGTAGGCCGAATCCTCGGCGCAGTTTGGATTGTTGGGATCCGTCTGGTTGTGCTCCGGATACATGCAGGCGGAGGAGGAATAGAACACGCCGAGCATGTTCCGCTTCTGGCAGGCATCGAGCATGTTCAGGTTGATAGTTGCCGAGTTATGCATCACGTCGGCGTCATGCTCGCCGGTAAAAATGTAGCCGGCTCCGCCCATATCCGCGGCGAGCTGATAGACCTCGTCGAACCTGCGGTCCGTGATTTGGCGGCAGAAGGACTGGTCGCGGAGATCGCCGACGGCGAAATCGTCGGCTTCGGTCTCGGCAAATGGCGGGAATTTCAGATCCACACCGCGGACCCAGAAACCTTCGCGCTTGAGCCGTTTGACGAGGTGCCCGCCGATGAAACCACCTGCACCGCAAACCAGGGCAGTCTTAGTCATGAAGTTCCCTTTCTCGAGTTTCTAGCAAGATAAGCATATTCAAACACCTCTTCAAACTGATCAGTCACCCGCTTTATATCGTAATTGTTCAAAGCAAATTTCCTACCACGTTCCGCGGCTCCGCCGCGCAGAGCATCGTCTTTCATCAATTGCATCGCGCAATGCAAAAAACCTCCCTTGTCGGTTGGATCGACCACAAGTCCCGCTCCGTTCTTGCGCACCACTATGGAAGCGAGATTCTCGGCTGGGGCTGCCAACAATACCGCACGTTGGGCGCAGAAATATGACTGCACCTTCGAGGGAACAGAAAACATGCCGGCATCTGGTTCAATTGTCGCAACCGTCACGTCGGACGTTGCAAGAACTTTGGGCAGATCAGCGAACGATTGCAGCGGCAATAGGATCAGATTGTCGATCGATTGCTCGTTTTTTGCGCGCTCAAGCTCGGAGACGCCCACGCCTTGGCTCACGACGACAACATTTGCCTGGCCCTTTACCTGCTTGGCAAGTTCAATGAGTAGCTGAGGATTGTGTTTCAGCGCGAGCGTGCCCGAATAAAGGAAGTTGAATGTGTCGGAAAGGCCATGACGAAGTGCCCAATCATTGTCCTTTTTCAACGGAGAAATCTCGTCCAACGCGCCCCAGTTCTCGATCGTGAAGACCTTGTCCTTGGTTTTGACCCATTTCTTGACGATCTCAGCGAAGGGATCGGTGATGACAACGATCGCATCGGATTGGACAAACTGGCCGCGCTCGAGAAAAGAATAATATCCGCCAATTGCGGCGCCGACGGCACCCAACTTTCTTCGCAGCAGCTTGGAAACGGCAATGCTGTAGAAATCCTGAACCCAGAACACGAAGGATGCGCCGCTCTTTCGCGAGGCCTTCACCACCGACGATTGAGCTTCGGTGGGTGTATTTCCCGAGATGACGAGGTCGGGCTTAAGTGACAGAATCACTTTTGCAATGGCTTTGCCATAGGCTACGTCGTCAAACCTCCGCTTGACGAACGAGGCTTTGTCGTACGGGCGCGATAAGGTCACCCCGTTGAAAGATAGACCGACGGGGTCACAGGAGGACCGATGAAGGCGCCCCTTCGGGCCATGGTCGCCCTGGAAATAGGTATGTGTAACCTGATGGCCTCGTGCAGCGAGCTCGCGGCTCAGGTCGACTTGGAAAGGATGGCCGGCATAGTCGTGAACCAGAATTTTCAAGAGGCACCTGCCGGGTATTTGGAATGAACTGCTTCTTCGGAAGTACATGACGCGTCATGCAGCGAATGTCCACTCGTCATTCCTTTACCGCTAATTCGGCGGAATTTTGATTGGAGTAGCAAGCCCGATCTCGCGTTCGACAAACGTCGGGACACTTGTTTTCAGGTGCTGCTTGACACTAGCGAATTTTCAGAATGATGACAAAGGTTTGTACAACATACTGGCGACATGGTTTCGGCCTCGGCGCTTGAGTGGTGACTGCCGCGTTAAGTGGGCGGAGCACGCGATGGTCTTGAGTATTTCGGGTGGTTTGTTGCATCGTTAGCTGCGCTGTCTCCGGCGCTGGCCGATCCGAGGACGATCGCGTGGTTGGCGGGGGGCGAAGGCTGCATTATTCTCTCCCAAATCCCGAATTCGCCGCGAGGTCGGGGTCTTGGAGATGCGGGAAACATAAGCTCCACAGAAATCCACAAACCACACCGGCTTCATACAAAGGGCTTCTCAGCTTCGCGTCGGGCGATGTCATGGCGTCTCACGGTGGAGTCGGAGACGAGATGCAAATGGAAATAATTGTTCGAGATCGGCACGACTGCGGTTGGTCTTTGATGCAGGGACTCGGCGATGTGAAGCCAGGTGCTTTCTATGCCTGCAAAGGGGATCGTGCCTTCAGGAACTATTCGAACGTTCGCTCCTTTCCGGCCGGACGTTTATCTCCGGGCCGCCGTAGCGAAATCGGCTGGCGGAAGAGTGATTGCTGAAGCCCGTCGGACCGTTTCTACCTGACCGATAAACTCGCGCCGGAACGGTCGTAACAAGCAGGTCAACATTAGATGGTGCCCGCCCGAACCGCTCGCTCGGATGTCCATCTAATTATACGGTCTGGCGTATGGAAACTTGTCAGCGGAGTCTGAAGAATTCGGAAGAAATTTAGCAGTCGCTGAATGATCGTGTCTTCCCAGCCACCGGATTGCACGTCGGATAGAACCGGCCATCAGCCACATGAGCGATGCGAAGCCGGCTATGAATCTTCCCCGTGAGTGATTTGTCAGCAAGCCGATCGCGTCGAAAATCTGGCCGCGATCGATGGCGCGAACAGCAAGCGACCGCGCGAGTATAGCCTCGCCGTGCGCAAAATGGACGGCTAACTCAGGATGAGAGGAGGTGAACTCGGTTTCAACCAGGCGCCTTGATCGCATCATCTGTTCAAAATCGTCCGACATTGAACCTGGTTGGACGCGATATCCAATCAGATACTCAGGTACCATTGCTATTTCATATCGCTCCGCGACTTGCATGTAGAGCTTCCAGTCTTCACAGCCCTGACCTCCGCGGGAGCGGAGCGATTCGTCGAAGCCACCGACAGCGATTATTACATTTCGTCTTATGAGGGCATTGCTGCCGCTGATAACGACGTTGCCGAGACACATTTCCGCGACGATGTTGCCTTCCAGGCGGGTTGGCGGAGCAGACCCCGTGACGTTGCCCGCGGAGTCGATCCAGCAACACCACGCGTATACGAGTGCGGTGTTTGGACCCCCCAGTGCGAATCGTTCCATCTGTCGCGCTAACTTCGTTGGATACCAGAGGTCATCTGCGTCTAGCGTGGCGACGAAATCTCCCTTAGCCTCGGCAATTCCTCGATTGCGAGCCGACGCCACGCCACCATTCTGTTTATGGATGTAGCGAACTCTCGCATCGCTCTGGATGAGCTCTGCCGCGATCGCTTTTGTGTCGTCTGATGATCCGTCGTCGACGATGAGGACTTCGATATTCCGGTAGGTCTGGTTTAGTGCGCTCTTCACAGTTTCGCGAATGGTGCTAGCGGCGTTAAACGCCGGCACGATTACCGAAACGACCTTGTCGGTTACAGGATACGAGGAATGCACGACACTATCTTAATAGTTAACTTGAATTGAACTGTACTATGAGCGGCAATCTCTTAGAGTTTTATCGGTTGACGGATCGCATTGCGACAAGACTAAGACAATAGGGTAAACGTGTTACCATTTCAAAGGGTTAGATTTAGTGGAACGCCATGCTAAGAATATTTTGGTCACCGGCGGCGCGGGATTTCTCGGCTCCCATTTGTGCGAAAAATTAATCCAGGCCGGAAACGATGTTATTTGCGTCGATAATCTCTATACCGGCTCGAAGGAGAACATCCGGGAACTGTTAACCTCATCTCGTTTCGAGTTCTTGAGGCACGATATTACCTTCCTTCTCTACGTTGAGGTGGACCAGATTTTCAATTTGGCGTGCCCTGCCAGTCCGATTCACTACCAACACGATCCCGTCCAGACGACGAAGACGAGCGTTCACGGTTCAATCAACATGCTTGGTCTGGCCAAACGGGTAAACGCGAAAATCCTGCAGGCGTCAACATCGGAAGTCTACGGCGATCCTGAAGTGCACCCCCAAGAAGAATCGTATTGGGGTAGAGTGAACCCGATCGGCCCGCGATCTTGCTACGACGAAGGCAAGCGTTGTGCTGAGACACTGTTCTTTGACTACAGACGTCAGCACAACCTTTCAATTAAGGTGGCACGCATATTCAACACTTATGGTCCGAGAATGCGGCCCAGCGACGGGCGCGTCGTTTCGAACTTCATCGTACAGGCGCTGACGAACCAGCCGATTACGATCTATGGAGATGGCACTCAGACGCGATCATTCTGCTATGTTGATGATCTGATCGATGGGCTTTTGCGCCTGATGGATACGGGGGACGACGTAACCGGGCCGTTTAATTTAGGCAATCCGACTGAGTCCAGTATGATCGAACTCGCTCAACTAGTGATCGAGCTTGTCGGATCGAGTTCCTCCATTGATTTCAAACCGCTTCCAATCGACGATCCGCGACAGCGGCAGCCCAATATCGATCGCGCGCGCCGAACGCTGGGATGGTCTCCCTCCGTCCAACTGCGCGACGGCCTAGCGAAGACGATTGCATATTTCGATGGTTTACTGCGTTCTGAAGGACTCGTGCAGTGAGATGACAAAAACAGTGATTGTTACGGGTGGCGCGGGTTACGTGGGCGCACACTGCGCCAAGGTCTTCGCAAACGCGGGCTGGAATGTAGTAACGATCGACAATCTGTCGCGCGGCTGGCGCGATGCGGTCCGATGGGGCCCTTTGGTCGAATGCGATATTCGCGATTCAAGCACGGTGCGCGGCGCACTGGCGACCTACAAACCCGACCTGGTTGCGCACTTCGCCGCGTTTGCATACGTTGGCGAGTCAGTAACAGAGCCGGCAATTTACTATGAGAATAATGTGGCCGGTACACTCGCCTTGCTTGGATCGATGCGCGAGACCGGATGCTCTCGCATTTTGTTTTCCAGCACATGCGCGAGCTATGGCATTCCCGAGGTTGTGCCGATCGACGAGAACCATCCGCAAGTGCCAATCAACCCCTACGGCTGGAGTAAGATGATCATTGAGCGCATGCTGGAGAACTACAGTAGGGCCTACGGCTTGTCCTCTGTTTGCTTAAGGTACTTTAACGCGGCGGGCTGCGATCCGGACGGTGAAATCGGTGAACACCATGAACCCGAGACGCATGCCATTCCGCTGGTGATCGAAGCTGCCCGAGATCCGGAGCGTCCGTTCACGGTTTTCGGAACAGATTTCCCTACTCCTGATGGAAGCGCGATCAGGGACTATATTCATGTGGTCGATCTCGCAAAGGCACATTTGCTCGCTGGTGAGATGTTGATGAGGCGGGACGGAGCTTTCGTTTACAATCTCGGTACAGGCGTGGGCACCAGCGTGTTTGAGTTAGTGGACACGGTAGCTCGCGTCACCGGCACTGCGCCGGCCCTGCGGTATGGGCCACGCCGAGAAGGGGATCCGCCGAAGCTCGTTGCATCATTCGCAAAGGCTGCGGGAGAGTTGGGTTGGCAGCCGACCAACTCGGATATCAGTTTCATTGTGAAGACCGCGTTGAGGTGGCGCGATCATCATTTTGCCACTCAAAGCGCAACCTTTCGATGAATTGGTTCACCGACCCGACAATGCTCAAGCAGCGGGAGTTTTTGCCGGAGCTTGGCGGAGCATGAGGAGCATACTCTGCCATGTTTCTTGATAGCCTTCGCTCCCTGTTCGGACGCGTAAACAAGATCGATGCCATCCAATTCGGATTGAGGGGGCTGCTATTGCCGTTCCGCGTCCGGCATCTTAGCGGGCCTGCCGATGTTCATTCTGAGCCTCGCGACGTAACAATTATCAGCGTATTGCGAAACGGCGAGCCATGGCTAGAGTCTTTTTTGGCTCATCACAGAGCGATGGGCGTTAAACATTTCGTCATTCTCGACAATGGATCGAGTGATCGTTCGATCGAAGTGCTTGCCAGCCAGGTCGACGTCACGCTGCTGGCGAGCTCTGTTCCCTACCACGCTTATGAAAACACAATGAAGCGCTATCTGGCGGACACTTACTGCCGGGATCGGTGGTGCCTGTGCGTGGACGTGGACGAGCAATTCGACTTCCCTGGGTCTACTAAACTGTGTTTGCCGGCTTTGATAGACTACCTCGACGGACGAGGTTTCAATGCTGTGATCACCCAGATGCTCGATATGTTCAGTGACAGGTCAATCTCTAAGGCGAGCATCCAGCGAGGGATCGATCTACGTTTACAATATCCGTTTTACGACGTGTCAACGATCGATAAGTCGCCTTATACGTTCGGAGAAGTCAGCAACCCCGCGATCATGACCCACTATGGGGGTATCAGGAAGAAAGTCTTCGGAACGAATAATGGTCTAACGAAGGTTTCGTTGTTTCGAATGGACGGAAAGATAAAGCCGTTCGTCGCCTGGCACCATGCGGTGAATGCTAGATTGGCCGACTTTTCCTGCGTTCTTCTCCACTTTCCGTTCATCGACTCCTTTTATGCAAAAGTCGCTGAAGCCGTCACAAGTGGACGATATGGCTATCTGACGAGTGATGAGTATTCAGGTTATTGGGCCGGACTGCAGAGGCTGCCGGGTCTCTGCCTGAAGTTCGAGTCGGCAAGGATGCTGTCGACGGTCGATGAGTTGCTGGAGAATGGTTTCTTGGCTGCGTCGAATGACTATCGGAGTTGGCTGGTCAAGAACACGCCTGCATCGCGTGAGCAAGTACAATAGATGGATACCGTAATGAGCCGCTTGGACCGCCGGTGCATGTTCGAAGACCTCGCTGCGCCAGACGCGCGCCTCGACTTGGGTGGTTGCGTATGACCGCTTTTTTTCCGTTCCGTCGCTTGGGGAGATTTGGTCGCCTACAGCTGCTGCGGCTTGTCGCCCAGACCCCCGCTCCGATCGGGCGGCTGATGCCCCGTCGCTTTTGGACGCCTCCGCCTGGCGGCATTGATTTCGGCGATTTCGGACGGACGGAACCGATCAGCGTCGACTTCGGTTTCGACCGGGGGCTGCCGATCGATCGATACTTTATCGAGCGCTTCCTCGAGCGCAATTCCTCAACTGTCCGCGGCAGGGTGCTCGAAATTGGCGACAATGAATATACGGTTCGGTTCGGCGGCACGCAGGTGGAGAAAAGTGATGTTCTCCATGTCGACGCGACGCATCCGGTCGCTACCATCGTGGGGGATATCTCCGTCCCCGGTACTTTGCCGGATCGAGCGTTCGATTGTATCATCCTCACACAAACGCTGCATCTCATCTTCGACATGCGCGGGGCGCTGGCCGAGCTTGCCAGGGCTCTGAAGCCGGGCGGAACGCTCCTTGTTACGGTGCCAGGAATTTCTCCGGTCGATCGGGGGGCATGGCGACATACCTGGTATTGGTCCTTAACGGAGAATGCACTTGAGCGACTGCTAGCCTCTGTGCTCGCGAAAGAAGATACTGAAGTCGAGACGTTCGGGAACGTATTTGCGGCGACGTGCTTCTTGCAAGGATTATCGCTGCATGAAGTGTCGCCAGCCAAGCTTGACGTGCTCGACAAGTCGTTTCCCGTTATTGTCGCTGCCGCAGCAAAAAGGCCGCTGGAATGACGCTGCAGCCGCTGCGAAAGCTAAAGCAATCGATTGAGCGGCGGATCTTTGGCGCTGATCCGATCATACTGATGTATCACCGTGTCGCGGATATTCCGGTAGACCCTTGGGGGCTGGCGGTGCATCCCGCAAACTTTGAGCAGCAGATCGCGCGACTTAAGCGCTTTCGACGTGTCGTACATCTCTACGAATTGCTTGATCTGGAACGGAGCCGTGCGCCATCGGACAGGCCTCTTGCAGCAGTGACTTTCGACGACGGCTATCATGATGTCTATTCAAACGCCTGGCCGATATTGCAGCGGCTAGATTGCCCGATGACGCTGTTCGTGACGACCGGGATTATCGGTACTGCCAGGGAATTCTGGTGGGATGCTCTTGCGCGAGTCTTTCTTGAACTAGAATATTTGCCGAATAGCCTCACACTTGACGTCGACGGCAAAGAGTGCCACTGGGCGGTGCCGCTGTTCTCAGATTCCGAAGCGCGCAATCGCATCTTCAATGAGGTGTGGGGAGCTTTGCGAGTGCTTCATCACGATGCTCAGTCGCAGCTCCTCGCGAAAATCGGCTCATGGTCGTCCTGCGATCTCACGGTTCGTGAGATGCATCGGGCCATGACGGCTCAAGAGGTTCGCAATATCTCGGGCGATTTGATCACGATTGGGGCCCACACGGTGACGCATCCGAGTTTGCCGCGGCACAGCGCGGACTTTCAGTTCAGGGAGATTGCCGAAAGTCGGCGGGCCTGCGAAGAACTCGCAGGCACTGCGGTGCGGACTTTTGCCTATCCGTTCGGTGATCATAGTGACGCGACGGTGCGAGCGGTTAGACAGGCCGGTTTCGATCTTGCCTGCACGGTGGACGCTCGCTCTGTCGGCCGCAATGCCGCTCCCCTTGCGCTTCCGCGGATCTACGTGGGAAATTGGGAGGCCGACGAGTTTCAGATGAGGATTGAGGATCGCTCGCTATGACGGGAAGTCTAAAGCGAATCACGATCGTCAGGCGTCGGAGCAGCTGGTTCGACCTCGACCTGCGGCGCGCATGGGGACACAGAGATCTTTTATTTCTGTTTGCCCTGCGCGACATCAAGGTTCGGCATAAGCAAACCCTACTTGGCCCCGGCTGGCTGGTCCTTCAGCCTCTCGTGTGGACGGCTGTGTTCACCATCACGGTCAGCGGTGTCGCGGGGGTGTCGACAGCAAATCAGCCCGCACCACTATTCTATCTCTCGGGGCTGATCGTGTGGTCCTATTTCTCTCAGGTCATCTACACTGCGAGCCAGGTCTTCATCCAAAACGAACACCTCTTCAGCAAGGTCTACTTTCCCCGGATCATTGTCCCATTGTCGTCACTGATCTCCAATGCGGTGGCACTCTTGATTCAGTTCTTCGTCGTGCTTGCGTTCCTCATCGTCTTCCAACGACTCGGAAAGGCCGACGGTCTCTCATGGCGCATTGTCGCATTTCCAATGGTCGTGCTGCACCTTGCGGCCTTTTCTCTTGCGATAGGTCTCCTCCTTGGCGCGTCAACCGCCAAGTACCGCGATCTAGCTTTGATGACGCCGTTTTTAGTCCAGGTCTCGATGTTTGTAACCCCGGTACTCTATCCTTTCTCTGCTATTCCAGAGCAGTTTAGGGTACTGGCGAGCTTTGCTAACCCGTTGACAACCATCGTCGAGGAAAGCCGTTGGTGCCTCCTCGGTGACTCGATGCTTACGCCGGGCCAGCTCCTGGCCTCCCTTTTCACGACGTCTGTTGCTCTGGGATGTGGTGTTCTGCTTTACCAGCGCGTTGAGCGCACAGTCATGGATACGATCTGAGATGCAGCATCAGCTAGCAATTGAGGTCGAAGGTCTCTCGAAGCGATATCGGCGAGGGGCTATAGGCGTGACTTCTCTGAAAGAGGAAGTCCTTCGGTTTCTTGATCGCTTTGGAGAGGAGCGGCCAGCACGACCGAGCGGTGAGTTTTACGCGCTCAACAATGTGACGTTCACGGTTCCGGTCGGGAGTGTTTGCGGAATTATCGGGCGCAATGGCTCGGGCAAGACGACGCTTCTGAAGGTGCTGACCTCGATCACGGAGCCCGACCAGGGAGAGGCTCGGCTCAGGGGGCGAGTAGGCAGTCTGCTAGAGGTAGGTGCGGGTTTTCATCCTGAGCTGGACGGAATTGAGAATATCTATCTGAACGGCGCGATCCTCGGAATGAGCAAGTCTGAGATTACATCAAAGCTAGATCGCATCATCCAATTCGCTGACATTGGAGCCGTCATGGAAACGCCCGTCAAGCGCTATTCGTCGGGAATGTATGTCCGCCTCGCCTTCGCGATTGCCGCGTATCTCGAGCCCGATATCCTATTGGTCGATGAAGTTTTGGCGGTCGGTGATGCAGATTTCCAGCGAAAATCGCTTGCCAAGATGAAAGACGCTGCAGGGGAGGGCCGAACTGTTCTGTTTGTCAGTCATAACATGGCAATGGTCCGCCAGCTCTGCGATATGGCCGTCTTTCTGGAGGGCGGACATGTAAAACAAATTGGTCCCTCCTCAGCGGCCATCGATTGCTACCTGAAAGCCTCCACGCCACAATCGGTTCAGGGCGAACGAACTGAGACGGATCATCTTTGGGGAGAGCTCCGTATTGTCGAACCATCGTCCGAGACGGTATGTGCTCATCTCAAGTTCGGAGGAGACTACGATTTTGTGCTTCGGTTAGGGGCTAAGCGACCGTTCAAACGTGGCGTCGCGCAGGTCCGCATATTTGATCAGGAGGGAGTGCTGATCTCATCTCTTGAAAGCCTTGCGGAAGGCGTCGACCAGTTCGACATCTCGGAGACCGTCGAAGTTGTGTTCAACGTACGTTCCCTAGGCTTATTGCCAGGGACATATCTCGCTGGTTATTCACTCTTTGCCTGGGGAGAAGAAGAGCCAAGATTGTCCACGGAAACGTGCCTAAGCTTCGAAGTCATCCCAACAACAGTTAATGATGCATCTTGGCCTTACCTCAGAGAGCATGGCATCGTACGGCTATCTCATTCGGCCAATCTGCGGGCGCCCGGTCCGTAGCTGCGCAAGGCTCAGACGCGACCAGACTGGTTAGTTGGCCTGAAGGGCGTACGGCGATGGAGCAGATGATGTTTCCCGAGGCGCCTAAGGATCCGCTCAAGCAATTCGTAAGGGAACGTGAGAAAGCTGTAGATCACTGGGTGCGCATAACGCCACATCGAGCGATCGATGGCTTCATCGATGCGGGGCTCCGTCACCCCCTTGGATTTCAAGTAGCGTTTGAGCCATGACAGATAGTACAGCCGCACAACTCCGTACTGCCCCTCGCGGCGCACCGTTGTGAGACAGGAGGCTCTGTGCTGTCGGTACATCAGCCAGACCTCGCTGGAGAAGAAAACGGATGCTTCCAAGTAGAGCTTGGAGAAGCATCCCTGGTCTTCATAGGCTTGTTTTTCGCCCGTAAAGTGCTCCTCAAATCCCCCGATGCGCGCGAGGACGTCGGCCCGGATCATGACGTCGGAGGGACATGGTGCGTCTGCCTTCCCGAGTGGGTAAAGCGCAAGCAGGGCCTCCGGCTGCGGAACCGGGCGGTCGAAAACGTGTCCTGTCGGGATCAGGAAATCGTGGTCTCCCGTCCAGCTGCCCCAATAAAGTACCGCGCCGCACACCATACCAAGCTCGGGATGCTTCCGCATGATCCCCACTTGATCGACCAGCTTGTTAGGCTTCCAAACGTCGTCCGAATCGATGAACGAGATCAATTCTCCACGGGCTATCCCGATTCCGAGGTTCCTGGTCGCGCTCATTCCACGATTTACGTGCCCGGCGTGTTCCAGATATCGAATCTTCCGGGGAAATCGGTTCGCGTAGTCCAAGGCCATTCCTGTGCTCTTGTCGGTTGACCCGTCGTCAACGAGCAAAAGCTCCCAGTTGGAATAGGTTTGAGCTATGACGCTTTCAACCGCCTCCGCCATGAAAGTCTCGGCGTTTAGGAAAATCATAATAACAGAGACGAGGGGATCAGGTCGCTCTGCTGTCTCGCTGGTTGGATGCCCCGAACTCATCTCGTGCCGAATGCCATTGGAAATGGAAAGCATACACCGATCGAAGCCTCATAATACGATTTGCAACGGCAATTAGCCTGTGCTTGGTAAATTTTGTGCACCGCAAGGACTTCCCGACGCAGCGAATCTATCCGCTTAGGTTGCAAATTGGGCACTGCTCGTCCGGGTCAACCACCCCAAAGGGGCGACCATGCCGTGAGACGCTCGCGTCTAGGTGGCGGCCCCGCCGCGGCGTCCTAAGAAGCCGGCGGGCCATATCGCTCAATGAGTTGAACCTTGGCTGTCCCTTCTGTGAACCACGCGCCATTGCCGCAAGCGTCTGATGGATCGCGTTCGCCCCGCCGGTCGCGTGACGCATGCCGGAGATGTAGATATCGAAATCGCGGCGGGATTGCGCAAATAGACCTTGGGGGGCAGTGGGGCGGCTTGTCCGGGCATAACTCATCGTCAGCTCGTACGACCGCGTCATTTGCCGCACGTTTCTAGACATCGCCCGGGGGAGCTGACGGTATCCGACCAAGAAGGCCGGTGATAGCACGGCGCGCGCGCGCTCGGCGATCTGCAGGTACAGGAGCCAATCCTCGCATCCTTGAGCATCGGCTGCGCGTAGGCGAGGGTCCCAACCGCCGATCTGTTCAAGGAGTGCCCTTCGTATGAGCGGAACGCTAGAATTGCCGATGAAGTTGCCAAGGACCAGGGGATGGTAAATATCGCCTTCGAAGCGGCTTGCGTAGCAGCGGGTGATGATCGAGTCCGCGTCTACGTCGACAAACCAGCAATAGTCGAATCCGACGTCAACGGGCGCTTTGCGCAGATTGGCGACTTGTCGTTCGATTTTGTACGGATGCCAAAGATCGTCGGCGTCCAGCGGGGCGATCAGGGAGCCTTTGGAACTCGCAAGAGCCGTATTTCGAGCAACTGCAACGCCGGCATTCGACTGACGTATCAGGAGTATCCGGGGATCTTGACGACCGAACTGAGACACAATGTCTGCGGTGTCGTCGGTGGATCCGTCGTCGACCACGATGATCTCGAGGTCGCCGTAGGTCTGCTGCTGCACAGTCCTGAGCGTTTCGGCAATCGTTTGCCGTGCATTGTATGCAGGAATAAGAACGCTGACCAGTGCCATCGTGGCAGCCCTTTTAGCAGATCCCGTCGGGAACATCCAAATTATCCAAAACGTCCCCGTACCGTCCTGCCCAGGTGCCGTTAAGCTAACGGGCGAAGCCAAGTGGTCAGGTCCCGGTTTTCCAGCTATGTGTAGCCAGGAAACGCATCCAATATTAATTTTATTTCGGGAACTGGCCGCTGAGAGATGCTGGCTCGTGAACCCAATCGACCCAGCCCTTGAAGAGTTCTATGACAGGTTCAATCGCACTCGTAATCAATACGTATCAGCAGGCTCATTTTCTCTCCGCGTCAATCGAAAGCGGATTTGCCCAGACCGTGCCATTTGATGAGATCATCGTCGTGGACGACGGATCAACGGACAATCCGGCGTCAGTTGTGGCCCGTTACCCAGGCGTTAGGTTAGTCACACAACCCAATGCTGGACTTGGGGCGGCGCGCAACACTGGGCTCAAGGCGTGTTCATCGTCGTACATCGTCTTCCTGGATGCGGATGATCTGTTGATGCCGAATGCGGCTCGCGCCGGCCTGACCTGCCATGCTCTTAACCCGCCCGCAGGTCTAGTCTATGGCGCGCACCGCCGCATCGGAACTCAAGGAGAGCCGCTCGGGGGAGACGTTTACTCGGAAATGGGGATCGACTCCTTCCGCACCTTTTTGACGGGTAATGTCATAGGGATGCATGCAACTGTAGTTTACGACCGGCTGAAATTGTGTGACATCGGGGCGTTTGATGCGTCCTTGCCGCGTTGTGAGGATTATGACGTCTATTTCCGCATGGCTAGGAAGCATCCGGTTCGTTCTCACTCCGAGGTCGTTGCACTCTATCGTTGGCACGGGCAGAACATGTCCGCAGATCCGTCCGTCATGCTGAAATGGGTGCTCTGTATTAATGATCGCCAAAGAGCCCTCACGGCCGGCACCGTGCTGGAGGATGAACGTCTCCTCGGACGGCGAGTGTGGGTCAGATATTACAAGGATGAGATGGTGAGTGACCTCGTACGCGATTATCAAGCGCAAAAAGCGCTTGTCTCCGTCACGCGGAACCTGCGCTTCGCTATGATCGCCACGTTCGAAGTCGGACGATGGTTTATCCATCGGCTCGAACGCGTATACCGGCGCCGGGCAAAATCGCCTCCCTGCAATTGACGCGCTGCGGACGGGCATCCCACATGGCAACCTTGGTGACTGGGGGGGCAGGCTATATCGGCAGCCAAACGGTCCTTGACCTGGTTGACGCCGGCGAAACCGTTGTTGTTCTCGACGATCTCTCCACCGGGTTCGAAGCCGCCGTTTCATCAAGTTCTGAGCTGGTTATTGGAGATGTGGGCGACGCGTCTCTGGTATCCCGCCTCATCGTCGAGCACAACATCGATGCAATCATCCACTTCGCCGGATCGATAGTCGTTCCCGAATCGATGGCGAATCCGCTTCGTTATTATTTGAACAATGCAAGCAAGACGCGAACCCTGATCGAGGCCGCCGTCGCGTGCCGTGTACCGCATTTTATCTTTTCTTCGACCGCGGCGGTTTATAGCTCGGAGGGATCGCTCCCCGTCAAGGAAGGCGATCCACGTCTGCCGCAGTCACCTTATGGACGATCCAAGCTGATGTCGGAGTGGATGCTGGAAGATGTTTCCAGAGTGCATCCAATCAGCTACGCGGTCCTGCGATACTTCAATGTAGCGGGAGCCGATCCGCAGAGAGGCATCGGACAGTCGACGCGAGGCGCTAGTCACCTGATCAAGGCGGCAAGCGAGGCAGCGATTGGTAAAAGGCCGTTCGTCGAGGTATTCGGGACTGACTATCCCACTTCAGATGGGACCTGCGTCCGGGACTATATCCATGTTAAGGATCTAGCTGACGCTCACCGACTTGCGTTGGCACGTCTAAGAAATGGTGGAGGAAATATAATTGCGAATTGCGGCTATGGCCGCGGCTATTCTGTGCTGGAGGTCCTAAACGCCGTTGAACAGATATCAGGTAAGAAGTTCGACATTCGCAAGGCGGCACGGCGGCCAGGTGATCCGGCTAGAGTCATCGCAGATCCCAGCGTGGCAATCTCGCAACTAGACTGGAGACCAAAGTTCGACAGTCTGGAGGCGATCATCGGGAGTGCATTGGAGTGGGAGCTTGCACGATCATACTAATCACCAGGAGTATTTTTGACAGACGAAGCGTGGCCGAGGTGATGCAGTTCCAGATCCGACCACGTCATCCATCGCGCAGTGGACCGGTGCAGATCAGCCCAAGAAGCATTTCATGACCCCACTTATCCGATTGAGAGTAGGTGTGTTTCTAATCCAGACAATGATGGGGGCGCCGACCGAAGTCTCTGCAGGGGGCGTGTGCATCCTCCACCCGCAGCCATTCAAGCTGCGATCTGACACTGTGCGCTGGTCAATGACGTTGAAATCCGGCGCCCAATGCATCCAAGGGCTGCGCTGGTCGACATTGATGATCGACAAGATAGCAATCGTCGAAGTGCCGAAATCGGGTCGTTTAGTTCTGGGTGGCCCATCGTTCCGCTATATCGCCGACCTAATTGAAAAAGGCTCCGATCATTTCGCCTTATCGATCAGCGGCAGCTCGCTTGGCGCTAATGGAACGTCCGTGATCGAAGTGGAAGTCAAGCTGGAGTGAAGTTGGCCCAGACCACCATTCACGATCTCTGAGCTATCTAGCGCGGCACGTTGGTTCGGTTGCTGTTGGCGTTGGGATTCGACGAAGCCGCGGGCGGCACTCCCTGGCCAATCGGGTTCTGAAACGGATTGTTGCTGGGCTGCGTCGCCACCGGCGGTCGGGTTCCAGCTGTAGAGCCTTGTGTTCGGACTGACGTGTTCTTCTGCTGCGTCCCTTGGGCAAAGGCCGGTGCGGCGAGAGATAAAATAAGCGGCAAGATCGCAAATAGTTTCGGTTTCATCGGAACCTCCCTCGTTTGGGCCGTAAATCGTCCCACACAGAGCTAGGCATCGGCGGGCATATTTGAAAGAGCTACGGCTTCTTGCAAGCCGAATAAAAGGTGCCGTTTGTAGTGACAACCCGCTCTATGCACTGCCTGGAATCGGCAATCTCGCCAGCGACGCTGAAGTAGTAGGCCTGGTTCTTGAGGATAAGCGCGTAATTGCCCGGAGGGAGCTCCAGCCCCGGATCCTCACTGTGGACCTCGTACATCTCGGAGTTCTCAGGCACCGGAGAAACCCGGTATGAATACGAGAAATTTCTGATGACCCAGACATCATCTTCGCCGGGCCGTTTTCCAGCAGCTTCGCTGGAAAATTCGCGTGTGATCTTTGCGATCACGCGCACCTCGGCTCGCTCGAATATATTCGTCGCCACATCGCGCCGAAACACCAGGAACTTGGGGTGTCCATTCGGGAGGCTTGCACTCCTGGGAAGCTTGAACGCAGCCGAAACAGCGATCCGGATGTCAGGCGGGCGTCCGGGCAGCAGCTGCAATTCAGTTAATGAGCTATCGCCAACCGCGTAGATGCCGTACTCTCTCGGCAGCAGCGAACCTGGTTGCGGCGTAGGCGGGTTCGGCGGTAAGTTCGCGCTCGGCGAGGGCCCAGGTTGTTCCGGCGACGTCGATTTTCCATAGCTGTGAACGGCCTTTCCAAGCGAGTCCAACCGCTCGCGTTGAGAGACTACCGCAACAAACAATGCAGCAATCAAAAGTACGCCCCCGGAGCGCTTGGCGGCGGTCCAGAAAAGGCGATGCCGGCGTTCAGCAACGGATTCGAGCCCGACCCCGGCGGCCAAAGGGGTGGGGCGAGGGGAATACGGG
>NZ_JAACFU010000118.1 GCF_029051725.1 Bradyrhizobium sp. CSS354 | reverse complement strand
ATCAAGGGGCTCAACCGCCTGGCGAGAAGGCACGCCGTCAGGCTGCGGCAATCCTATTCTCGTGTGGCCAAGGCCGCCGCGATGATGGCGGGCCGCTACGCCCATGCCAAACAGTTCAGCCGGCATCAGCGGCAGTTGCGCATTCTGCGCAGCCGGCTCGGCCGCATCATCCGCGACATCCGCCGCAAGATCGAGGGCCAGCCGGCACTGGAGGAGGCATTCGCCCTCCCGCTTGGCCGGGCCGTGCAAATCCGCTCGCAGCAGCAGCGCCAGCGCGGCTGGAAGCTTTATTCCTTCCATGCCCCGGAGGTGGAATGCATCGGCAAAGGCAAGGCCGCCGCC
>NZ_JAACFU010000117.1 GCF_029051725.1 Bradyrhizobium sp. CSS354 | reverse complement strand
GACGATGAACACCGACAGCGGCAGCGAAATGCGCCACTGCAATTCAGCAACGGAACGCGGTGCAGGGTTGCCGAACAGCTCGCTGGTCGGAATGGCTTCGCGGTCAGTGATTTCTTCGCTGATTTCCGGCTTGGGCAACGCCGCCCCATACGTGTCGTGCTTGACCACGCGGTAGTCAGCGGCACCCGGATTGCCATCGTAGCGGTAGCCGTTTTCGAGGATCAGGACGCGACTGCCATTGGGCTGGACCTCCTGGTGCCCCTTCTCGGCCACCAGCACGGTAATGCCGTTGTCCTTGCTCTTGTCGTTGGACATGCGCTTTTCAGAGATGAACACGCCCGCCAGCTGCGAGCGATCTTCCGACAGCTCTTTGGTGTAGGTG
>NZ_JAACFU010000116.1 GCF_029051725.1 Bradyrhizobium sp. CSS354 | reverse complement strand
GTTGGAGAGAAAGTTCGATCGCAGATACTGCCAGATCTGCTCGACCGGGTTCAGCTCCGGCGATCGCGACGGCAGGAAGATCAGCGTCATGTTCTTCGGGATGCAGAGCATCCTCGTGGTGTGCCATCCGGCGCGATCGAGCAGCAGCACGCCGTGCGATCCCCGAGCCACCATGGTCGAGATTTCGTCGAGATGCATCTGCATGGCCTCGGTACCGATATAGGGCAGGGCCAAGGCGGCACCGACGCCGCGCGCCGGGCAGATCGCCCCGAACAGCCAGGCATTGTCGTAGCGCTGGTCGGCGGCCTGGCGGGGCCGCGTTCCCCGCCGCGCCCACTGCCGGACGATGCCGTTCTTCTGACCGATCCGGGCCTCGTCTTATGG
>NZ_JAACFU010000115.1 GCF_029051725.1 Bradyrhizobium sp. CSS354 | reverse complement strand
CAACTGCATAGAACAGCATGTACAACGCCACCAGGCGTCCATGCTGGTCTGCCGGTGCACGCAGCAGCAGCGCCTGGTTCGATACGTGCAGTGCCTGCCCACCGAGGTCGAGCACGATCACGCCCAGCAGCAGCAACGACAGCGACTGCGGCAGGCCCAGCAGCGGCCACCACGCGGCCAGCATCAGCAGCAACGCGCCAAGACTGACCCGACCGGCGAAACCGCGGTCCATCCAGTGCCCGACCCGCGCCGCCATCAAGGCGCCCACTACGCCGGCCAGGCCCAGTGCGCCGATGGCCGCGGTGGACCACTGCAACGGCGGCGCCGACAGCGGCAGCGGCACCGCCGCCCAGAACACGTTGAGGCCAGCAAACAGCAGCAATGCC
>NZ_JAACFU010000114.1 GCF_029051725.1 Bradyrhizobium sp. CSS354 | reverse complement strand
GCCCGCGCTCTGGCGCCGCATCCGCGGCCACGGCGGCGGCGACGGGCTGTTCGGCCCACCGGCCGTTGCGCCTTGAGACCGCACCGCATGCCCCGGAACGCCCGCCGCCACGACGACCATGCCCTCGCCGCCACCCCGGCGGCCGCGGCGCATGGCAGGCGGCTGCGCGTGCTGGTGATGGGCTTCCTCGCGCTGGCGATCACGGTCACCTGGGTGATGGTGGCCGTTTCCCTGCACATCAAGTCGCAGGACGCCGTCCGCGCCGAGGAGCGGCAGAACAGCAACCTGGCGCGGGTGCTGCAGGAGCAGACGCTGCGGGTCTTCGCGGCCGCGGACCAGGCCACGCTGCGGGTGGCGGCGGAGATCCGTGCCGGGGAATTCACCCCCCAGGAC
>NZ_JAACFU010000113.1 GCF_029051725.1 Bradyrhizobium sp. CSS354 | reverse complement strand
ATTCAATGTGTTGCCACTGTCATCCTGTAGCTCTAACTGGATGTTTTGCGCGGTCCCCTGATTTTTATAATATCCGGTACTGTCGGCTGCCCCGCTGAAGCTGGCAGTGACCCTCGACGTTCCCACCGGACAATTAGTCAACTCAAGCGCAACATCATGCCAGGCCGATGCCGCCCCGGCAGACATAAGACTGAAAGAATAAAGATCGCCGAGATCTACCGTGGCATTGGTGGTGGAAACTGTGCACGGTTTGGCGACGACCTTACCGTTCACCGTGATGGTGACATCGGCTGCCTGTATCGTCGCACTTGCGAACGCCAACATTGCCGCCAATAAATACCCACGTTTGCACCATTTCATGAGCATCTCCAGTTACTGATATTCAAGAGTGAAGGTAGCCGTG
>NZ_JAACFU010000112.1 GCF_029051725.1 Bradyrhizobium sp. CSS354 | reverse complement strand
CCCTGAAGGCCTGACGCCATGAACAGCAAGATCGATCTGAGCAACGCCCTGCCCGGCTCGCGCCGCGGCTTCCTCAAAGGCGCCGCGGTGGTCGGCCTGACCATCGGCTTCCAGTGGAGCGGAGCCCGGCGTGCCCTCGCCGCGGCCCTGCCGGACGCCGGCTTCGCGCCCAACGCCTTCCTGCGGATCGCCCCGGACGACAGTGTCACGGTGATCGCCAAGCACGTGGAGATGGGCCAGGGTGCCTATACCGGTATCGCCACCATCGTCGCCGAGGAACTCGACGCGGACTGGAGCAAGGTCCGCGTGGAAAGCGCGCCCGCCGACGCCAAGCGCTACGCCAACCTGGCCTTCGGCACCATGCAGGGCACCGGCGGCAGTTCGGCGATGGCCAACTCCTGGAT
>NZ_JAACFU010000111.1 GCF_029051725.1 Bradyrhizobium sp. CSS354 | reverse complement strand
CGCCAGGGCGCGGCGGCGCGCCGGGCTCGGCGAGCAACAGAACATGGTCGCCGAGGCGCTGGCTCAGCCGCGACCACGCGTCGCCGATGTCCCGTGCGACGAAGACCGTCCGCGCATGCCGGGCCTCGAAGGCGTGGACCCATGCCTCGTCGGCCCCATCCGGCAACCGGCTCAGGCAAGCGGTCTCCCCCGGCAGGATCGCATCGAGGGCGGCGGCGAAGTTGTGGGCGAGCGGTTCCGGATCCGGGCCGTCCGTCACCGCCAGCACCACGAAGGTGCGCGGCGCGTGATGCACCGAATGGCCCTCGTAGAGCGTGCGCAGGCGCTCGGCGAGCATGCGGGCGAAGTAGAGGAGCGTGTGCGGATGCTCCGTGATCACGGTCTCGAAGGCGGCGCGGGTCAGGCA
>NZ_JAACFU010000110.1 GCF_029051725.1 Bradyrhizobium sp. CSS354 | reverse complement strand
CCTGATCGCCGAGCGCTATCACACCCGCCACCATCGCCTGCGCATCGGCGAGCACGAAGTGATCGAGCAGTTGCCGGCGGCCTTCCGCGCCATGAGCGAGCCGATGGTCAGCCACGACTGCATCGCCTTCTACCTGCTCGCGCGGGAAGTCTCGAAGCACTGCAAGGTGGTGCAGAGCGGCCAGGGCGCCGACGAGCTGTTCGCCGGCTACCACTGGTATCCGAAGGTGGATGGCGCCGACGACGCCTTCGCCGCGTACCGCGCGGCGTTCTTCGACCGCGACCACGAGGAATACCTGGCCACCGTCGGCGAGCGCTTCCGCGTCGAGGACGTCGCCGGGCACTTCGTCCGCGACCACTTCGCCAGCCCCGGCGCCGAGGCCGCGGTGGATAAGGCGCTGCGCCTGGCT
>NZ_JAACFU010000109.1 GCF_029051725.1 Bradyrhizobium sp. CSS354 | reverse complement strand
ACCTTCACGCGGTCGCCGTCGAAACGGACCTGCAGTTCCTGGGGCAGCAGGTGGGCGTTGAAGGAGAAGTTGAGTTCATCTTCGCCGATGCAGGCGTCGATCGCGGCCAGGGTTTGGGCCCGGGCGTCCGCGCTCAGGTCGGAGCGGTCGAACAGCAGCGCATCGAGCGCGCGGCCGGCGATGTGGTCCTCTTCCAGGATGCGCGTGAGGTGGTCGGAGTATTCCGGGTGGATGGTGCGGCCGGCCTGCAAGGTCAGGATGCCTTGCGGGATGGTGTGCAGCATGGCCTGGATGTCGGCCGTCTTGCGGCGCACCAGTTCGGAGCTTTCCTCGATCTTCGCCACCATCGCGTTGAACGCGGTGAGCGAGCGGCCGATCTCGTCCATGCGGGCGACGGGCACCCGGTGCGAGA
>NZ_JAACFU010000010.1 GCF_029051725.1 Bradyrhizobium sp. CSS354 | reverse complement strand
TCGCCCCACTTTCCTGCTATCTCCTACCCCCGCCGTCCCGGCCCAAACCAAAAATCCTCCATCCGTTCAAGGGAGCAACAACCATGCGATACCTCCACACCATGCTGCGCGTGCGCAATCTCGATGTCGCGCTGAAGTTTTACCAGGATGCGCTGGGGCTGAAGGAGGTGCGGCGGATCGAGAACGACAAGGGGCGCTTCACGCTGGTGTTCTTGTGCTCGTCGGACGATCTCGAGGCGCTGAAGAAGCAGCCGCAGTCGCGCGGCGCGCCGCTGGTCGAGCTCACCTGGAATTGGGACGAGGAGAAGTATGGCGAGGACCGCTTCTTCGGCCATCTCGCCTATGAGGTCGACGACATCTACGCGACCTGCGAGAAGCTGATGAAGGCGGGCGTCACCATCAACCGTCCGCCGCGCGACGGCAACATGGCCTTCGTGCGCTCGCCCGATTTGCACTCGATCGAGATCTTGCAGAAGGGCGACCCGAAGCCTCCGCAGGAGCCGTGGTCGTCGATGCCCAACATCGGCCATTGGTAGAGCCTTTCCGCGGGAACCAGCCTTGGCCCTAAGCGTTCTCTCTTCGACAATGCAATTGGAGGAGGACGCGATGGGACGCGGAATTTTGTTATGGATGTTGGGTGTGCCGATCCCGGTGATCATCTTGCTGTGGCTGTTCTTCGGCCGCTGATCGCCTGACCAGCTTTGCCCTGCAATGAAAGCTCCGCCTCGGGCGGAGCTTTTTGCATGTCGCCTTTTGCATGCGGACCTTTTTGCATGAGAGGATCGGCGCAATCGCGCATCGCTCGCGGCGGCGGATTCCGCTATCACCCGCGACACCAAAAAACGCTTGGGGAGGATGACGTGCCGGAGCAAAAGCTGACGATCTGGGGCCGCGCCAATTCGGTCAACGTGCAGAAAGTGCTGTGGTGCCTCACCGAGCTTGGCCTGGCTTATGAGCGCATCGACGCCGGCATGGCGTTCGGCAAGACCCGCGAGGCCGACTATCTCGCGATGAACCCCACTGCGCGGATCCCGACGCTGGTCGAGGGCGATTTCACGCTGTGGGAATCCAATTCGATCATGCGCTATCTCTGCCTTGCGCACGGGCGCGGCACGCCGATCTATCCCGAGGCGCCGAAGCTGCGCGCCAGCGTCGACCGCTGGCTCGACTGGACGCTGTCGATGGTGCAGCCGGTCGACCGCCCGGTGTTCTGGGGTATCGTGCGCACGGCGCCCGCCGAGCGCGACATGATCCAGGTGCAGAAGGATGCCGATGCCGCCGCCGAGGTCTGGGCCATCGCCGACCGCCTGCTCTCCACGCGCCCGTTCATGGACGGCGATGCGTTCACCCTCGCCGACATCGCGATCGGCGCCTATGCACGGCGCTGGCTCGGCGTCGAGGGCATCACCCGGCCGACGCAGCCGCATCTGACGCGCTGGCTCGCCGAACTCGGCAAACGGCCCGGTTTTGCGCAATTTGTAGCACCGCCGATGTCGTGAGCGGTGACGCCGCTTAAAATCCGTTGAGAGCACGATGAATCGGCGTTCTCGCGCACGCCGCCGGGAGGCGGCGGCTACTGTGCATGGGGTTGTTTTCGCGTTTTTTTGTTTAAGGCCAGCCGCGTTCGAACAGAAGCACGCAGACGATCAGCACAAGGGTGACGGCCGCGGTGGCGAGCCGCGCGGTCCAGCTCAGGCCGCGGCCGATCCACCACAGCAGCGCGCAATACATCACGAATGGAACGATGATCTCGGGCCGCATGATGTCCGGTGGCATGGGGCTTCAGCGCCTGATCGTGGTCTCGACGCTGATCGAGCCGCCGATCTTGACGCAGGTGCCGGTGCTCTCGACCATGTGGAAGCCGCGGCCATAGGCGGCGCAGGAGCCCGCCTTCGCGCTTCCGCCGGCACCCTTCAGCGGCAGGGCCTTCCCGGCCTGTGGGCGCTCCGCAGGCGGAAGACGCAAGGATTCTGCCGCGGCCGCGGACATGGTCAGCAACGAGATCAAGATGAGGAGCGGCGCACGCATGCGGGCCGTTCTAGCCCGGACCGGCGCCGCGCGCCATCAGGGGGCGCTTCAGATGAACTTGATGCCGGCCGATTTGCCGCGGCGCCAGACCACCTGGCAGCTCCGCCCGGTCCGCGCATCGCGCGCGAACGCCATCCGGATCACGCCCGGGAGCTGGCTCGCATCCTCGTCCAGCGTGATCTTGGCGCCCGTGGCGGAGATGTCCTGGACCAGGCATTGCCGCGCCGCGAACCCGCCGTCGAGCGTGATCCAGGCATGCTGCGACAGCGACTTGCGGGCTGCGCGCTTCTTGGGCGGTGGCATCGGCTCAAATTCTCCCAGTCCAGCGCTAGCTCAGGGAACCTAAGAAACCGTTGAATTCGCCCCGATTGATCCTGGGGTGAGAGGCTATCCACCGGTGCCAAAAGACCGTTCCCGAACGGCTTGCCCAGGGCGCCAAAGGCCATTATAGGTTCGCCCGCTGCAGCCGCCGGGCATGACTCGGGCGGCCAGCGGCCGTGCCGCGGTAAGCGGCGGGGCCCTGGGTTTGCTCCCTTCGTCTATCGGTTAGGACGCCACCCTTTCACGGTGGAGAGAGCGGTTCGATTCCGCTAGGGAGCGCCATCATCCGGGCGTGCGGATGACACGGCGAAATCTGCCACCCCGTATGAACCTCGCTGCCCCTCGCCTCCGACCAATGTCCTGTTGGAACCGGAGGCCCATGGCGCAGAATAAATCTCCCTCGGACGACCAGGCCGGGATTGCCTCGCCGGCGCCGCCGTCATGGATACGCCGTACGGCAGCCTACGCGCCGGAGCGCCGCGCCAGAATGCTGGAGCACATGGCGCGCGCCAGATCGCGGCCTCAGGCCACGGCTGCGCCGGAGCCGTTGCCTACGGCCGGCACGAACATACTCGCTGACGCCTGCGGCTACGCCGTCCTGTTCGGCATCATCGCGCTCCTGTTTCAGTCGCGCGTTCCGCTCTACCTCGGCGCCTTCCTCTTCTTCACTGATGGCGAGCGCATCGAACTCGCTCTTGGAAAGATCGGCATTCGTCTCGAGCCCGGCACGATCGGGCCCGACATCATCAAGGGCTTCGTATCCCTGTTCGGATGGTTCGCGCTGCTGGCCTCGCTGAAAGCGTCCGTCCCCGATTGGCTCGCGGCATGGATGCTTCCGGACGCATCGTGGTCCTTGCTCGCCGGCATCGCGCTTCTGCTCGCCATCGTCGAAGCGTTCGCAACGCGCGCGATGCGGCATGCATTGCCGTGGTTCGGACTTGAGAGCCGACCGGACAGCCTTGGTTGCGCGACGATCAAGTTCGTCATGGTCATTGGCGTGCTGGCTCTGCTGGTGCTGCTCGGATAACGCGATCGTGAGGTCACGGGCCTCATAATCGCGGCGCTATGCCGCCCGCCTCGATCCGCGCATTTACCAGAAATTTACCCCTGCTCGTGAGCGCCGGTATCATTTGCTTAGAATTTGGCTGGTACCGTGGAATTACGGAAAGCCTCCGAAACACGATTGGCGCCCATGTCCGTCGCAGAGTTCCTCAGACAGCGTGCCGTGCAAGTCACCGTGAGTGGCAGCTACTCGCTGCCGCGCTGGTACGATTGCGAGGGCAAGCTGCGTACCTTCGCCTGCCGCACCAGCCGCGTGTCACCGTTCCGCATGATGGTCGACGTTCCCGTGGTCGGAAAGGTCGGCGAGCGCGTGACATCCTACTTCCAGGATTTCGGCGAATTCCAGTGCACCATCAGCGCGACGCTGAAATTGGGCTTCCTGATGGAGCTCGAGATGACGCGGGCCCGGCGCGCCTGGATGTCGGAAAAGCTGACCTGGCTCGAGAAGAAGCAGAAGGACGCCAGCGTCCAGGAGCTGCGGCGTGACGCCCGCTTCGTTCCGCAGGTCGCGCACACCTTCCTGACGCTCGCCGACGGCAGCACCCATGCCTGCTTCATCATCGACGTCTCCACGGCCGGTGTCGCGATATCCTGCGAATACGATCCGCCAGTGGGAACTCCGCTTGCGGTCGGCGCTTGCGTCGGGCGCGTGATCCGCAAATTCGAAAACGGCTTTGCTGTCAAATTCGCCGAAAAGCAGTCGCGGGACGACGTCGTCCGGCTGATCGTCCGCTCGCCCATGCTGCAATCGGCCTGATCCTCCGGCCGCGCCGCCCTATCGCAGCCCTATTTCGAGATAAGCTTTTGAAGGTCCGCGTCTCGTGCCGTGGATCATCTGCAGACTTGCGATCGGGGGACCGAATGGCAGTCGAGAAAATTACGGTCGAAAAGATCAGAGTCGAAAAGATCACCTGGGACAAGGTCGGCCGGGTCACCGAGCCCGGACGCTACATGTACACCTTCGGCTGGCTCACCATCACCGCCGGCGATCTCGATATCTGGAAGCAATACCCGCAGGCCGCGTTCACGCTGATGGCGCAGCATTCCGAGCCGGACGCATCCATCGGCGAGGAATTCCATCTCGGTGCCTTCGACGTCGCGCCCGACACACCGCCGCCGTTCACCACGCATTGAGACAGTCAAACCGGGGCTGGGGATCGGCTGGAACTCAGGCCGCGACGGGAACGCGTGGCATGGGCGTTGCTTTATCATGGCCATGACTCACATCCCCGCTGTCGATCAGGCCTTCCTGCTGTTGCTCATCGTGTTCTGCCTTGGCACGTGCCTCATACGCGCGTTCTGGGAGCTGGAGCAGGTCCGGACACGCCGGATCGCATCATCCTCCCGCGCGACGAAGCGTGACTAGACCGGCCGCGCGTCGGCCGGACGGGACGATCCCGTCTCTGGACTTGGCGCGGCGACACGTGCATCGTGAATCGAAGAAACCTGCACATTGCCTTGATCTGACTTACCAATCGCGATCCGATGACGGCGCGCGACCGTTGTCATGGATGACGAGGTGATTCTGTCATGCAATTGATTGCCCTCTGTATTGTGCACCTCGGCGACTGTCCTGATGAACGCAGGCTGTCGCGCTTGTTAAGAGACGCGACAGCTAGCGCATGACACAAGGTCGCATCGGTGAATGTAGATAAGCGGATCAAGGGAACCTATTTTCGGCGCCGATGTACCTGATTGAAGCGTTACCCACCGTCATCGGAACGGCCGCCATTGCCCCGGCGCTGCTGATGCTGTGGCTTGTCATTGCCGCCGAGGAACGCCCGGGACCGCCGGCCCAGGTCTGGACCGCGTTCCTGCTCGGCGCGGCCAGCATTTCGCTGCTGGGCCTGGCCCGCGCCCCTTTCGCTAAAATGGTCGCGGCCCCGGACAACCCTTGGGCGGCGCTGGCCATGCATTCGATCTTCGGGGTCGCGCTGCCGGAGGAAGCGGTCAAGGTGATCGTGATCGTGCTGGTCGCCTCGACAAAGCGGCGGACCTTCGCCAATCCGATGGACACCGTGGTCTATGGCGCCGCCGTGGGCCTGGGCTTCGCCGCCTACGAGAACCTCGCCTATCTCGTCCAGCACGCCGAGATGTGGCGTTCGCTGGCCGCGTTGCGCAGCGTGCTGACCGTACCGTTCCACGGCGCGCTCGGCATCATCGCCGGCGCCTATCTGACCATCGCGCGCGCCGGCACGGCGCTGGGTGCGAACCGCCATCATCGCGACTGGGCTCGTCTTTCCAGCCGGCTGCTGATCTTCGCAGGCCCGCTCGCCCTGCATTCGGCCTTCGACTTCCCCCTGCTCACACTTCAGCGCATGCCGGATCTCGATCCGACGCTGCGGATGTGGCTGGGCGGCGCGAGCCTGCTGATCGGCTTCAGCTCGATCGCCTTCGCCATCCGCCTGGTGCGGCGCGTCGCGCGCCATCACGCGCCCCGGACTGACGTTGCGCGCGAGCGCCTCAGCCAGCTCCGCCGGATGTGGGCGTTGCTGCTCGCGGGCGGCGGCGTCGGCTTTCTCGGTCTCGCCTTCGTGCTGACCTCGATCCATCACTGGCTCATCAACCCCGAGCGCAATCTGACGCTGGCCCTGATCCCGATCGGCTTGGTTTCGATCCTGCTCGGCCTCGCACTTCTGATCGTCACGACCGCGATCTATGTTCTCGGCCGCAACCGCATCCGCACCAGCGGCGAAGGTTTTTCGTCGGCGCACGGCGGCGGCTGAGCCGCGGGTGGCAAGCGCGGTGTGCGCGTACTAGACTAGATTGAACACACACTTCTCGATCCGGAGCTTGCCAATGACATCGCCTGAGGATTTTTCCCGGCTGCAATCCGCCATGAGCCGGACGGTCAAGGCACATTGGAAGGCCTTCCTGTTCGAAGGCATCCTGCTTGCAGTGCTCGGCGTTGCCGCGCTGATCCTGCCGCCGCTCGCAAGCCTTGCGATCGCGATCTTCCTCGGCTGGATGTTCCTGATCAGCGGCATCGGCGGATTGATCGCCACCTATTGGGCGCGCAGCACGCCGGGCTTCTGGTGGTCGCTGATCTCGGCCGCGCTCGCCGTGCTCGCAGGCATGCTCCTGCTGGCGCGGCCGATGCAGGCCGTCCTGACGCTGACCATCGTGCTCGGCGCCTATTTCCTAGCCGAGGGCGTCGCCACCATCATGTACGCACTGGAGCACCGCCGCGAGCCGGGCGGCCGCTGGTCGTGGCTCCTGATCTCGGGCCTCCTCGACATCGCGATCTCGTTCATGGTAGTCACGGGATTGCCGAGCTCGGCCGAATGGGCGATCGGCATCCTCGTCGGCATCAACCTGCTGTTCGGCGGCGCCTCTTTGATCGGCATGGCGCTGGCGGCACGCAAAAGCAACAGTTGAGGCGCCCCGAGGCCCTCACATCTATTGGGGGGGTGACAACCCGCCGATCGCGCGCTATATCACTGGCCATGATCACCCTCGTCACCAGCTATTTTTGGTATTTTAGCTACGACAGCTCGCTGGCGGCAGGAGGATCGCGCTCAATCTGAAACATTGCAGCAAACGTCCGAACAAGCCGCCAGACCTGGCGGCTTTTTTATTGGCCGGCAGGGTCTCAAAATAATAGGAGCCCGCCGTGCTGAGCACGACCGACGATCTTCGTATCCGCGAACTGAAAGAGCTGAGCACGCCCGAAGAGGTGATGCGGGAAGTCCCGCGCACGCTCACGGCGACGCGCGTGGTGATGGCGGCACGCAACGCCATCCATGCGATCCTCAATGGCCAGGACGACCGGCTTCTGGTCGTGGTCGGCCCCTGCTCGGTGCACGATCCCAGGGCCGCGCTCGAATATGCCGAGCGCCTCGCGAGCTTGCGCGAAGAGCTTGCCGACCAGCTCGAGATCGTGATGCGGGTCTATTTCGAGAAGCCGCGCACCACGGTGGGCTGGAAGGGCCTGATCAACGATCCTGATCTGGACGGCAGCTTCGATATCAACAAGGGCCTTCGGCTGGCGCGCAATGTGCTTTCGGCGGTGAATAATCTCGGCCTGCCGGCCGGCACCGAATTCCTCGACATGACGACGCCGCAATACATTGCGGACCTCGTGTCCTGGGCCGCGATCGGCGCGCGCACGACCGAAAGCCAGATCCATCGCGAGCTGGCCTCGGGGCTGTCCTGCCCGGTCGGGTTCAAGAACGGCACCGACGGCAATGTGCGCATCGCAGCGGACGCGGTGAAGTCGGCCTCGAATCCGCATCATTTCATGGCGGTGACCAAGCTCGGCCGCTCGGCGATCGCCTCAACCGCGGGCAACGAGGATTGTCACATCATCCTGCGCGGCGGCAGCACGCCGAACTACGATGCGGCAAGCGTCGCAGCGGCCTGCAACGATCTGGCCAAAGCAAGCGTCGCACCGCTCGTGATGGTCGATGCGAGCCACGCCAATTCGAGCAAGAAGCCGGAAAACCAGCCGCTTGTGACGGCCGACATTGCCAGGCAGATTTCCGGCGGCGAGAACCGCATCATGGGGGTGATGATCGAGAGCAATCTCGTCGCCGGCCGCCAGGACGTGGTGCCGGGCAAGCCGCTCACCTATGGCCAGAGCATCACGGATGGCTGCATCGACTGGGCGACCACGGCAACCGTGCTCAAGCAGCTCGCTGACGCGGTCGAGATCCGGCGCAACACCAAGCGCGCAGGACTGCACGAGCGCTCCGCCTGACCAAACGATTGCGGGCGGGGTGAGGCTGTCGCATCCTGCCCGCCGTTGCGGCGCCTAACAGCCGCGGCAGATGCTCTTGATCTTCTTGTCGAGCGCCTGATTTTCCTTGCTGAGGGGATCGTTCGGGTCGCTCAGGTTCTTCTCATTTGGCACGTCGCCGGCGCGCGGCTGCCGATGACCGACGGGCGCAGGCGGCAAAGTACCCGCCGATTGTCCCGAGGTCGTCGATCCCTTGCTTCCCGTCTGCGCGAAGCCGGCGCTGCCGAACACCGTCAGAAGGGACAGTGCCAGGATGATGCTTTTCATTTTGCTTCTCCATTCCTCGAGCCAGCATCTCCATCACGACCAATCAGGTCTCGGGCGGATAGAGGTGAACGTCGCCGCAATAATCCACGATACGATAGCGCGTTTCTTGATCTGCATCACGCGCATCAGGTGCGGTATTTTGCATCGGCAACACGTAATTCGGCCCCACCGGCGACTTGCCGGCGCCGCCGGGAATGTCGATGACATAGTCGGGCTGACACAGTCCGGACACCCGTCCGCGCAGCTGCCGCATCAAATTCTGGCCCTCGGCGAGCGTCGCTCGCAGATGCGACGTGCCGGGCGCGAGATCGCCGTGATGCAGATAATAGGGCTTGATCCGGCATTCGACGAAAGCTCGCATCAAATCCGACAGAGCGGTCAAATTGTCATTGACGCCGCGCAAAAGCACGGACTGGCTCACCATGGGAATCCCGGCATCGACCAGCCGCGCGCAGGCGGCACGCGCCGGCCCCGTCAGTTCGCGCGCATGGTTGGCATGCAGCGCCACCCAGGTGGTGGCGCCTTCGACCTTCAGCGCAGCCACCATCTCCTCGCTGATGCGCGCGGGCTCGGCCACCGGCACGCGGGTGTGAAGGCGGATGATCTTGACGTGATCGATGCCGGCAAGATCCGCCATGATCTCGCTCATCCGCCGCGGCGACAACATCAGGGGATCGCCCCCGGTCAGGATCACCTCCCAGATCTCGCCGTGCGCGCGGATATAGTCGATCGCCGCGCGATAGGCGCCGTCCGAGAGCGCGTTCTCCTTGCCGGGTCCGACCATCTCGCGGCGGAAGCAGAAGCGGCAATAGACCGCGCAGACGTGAACGAGCTTGAACAGCACGCGGTCAGGATAGCGATGCACGATCCCGGGAACCGGCGAGTGCGGATGATCGCCGATCGGATCTGCGTTCTCGCCCGGCTGCATCTCCAGCTCCGCGGCAGTCGGAACGAATTGCCGCGCAATGGGATCGTCGGGATCGGACCTGTCGATCAGATCGACCAGCGCCGGCGTGATCGCGACCGCATAGCGTGCGGCAACGCGATCGAGCGCCGGCAGCGCTGTGGCCGGCGCCAGCTGCTCGGCCACAAGGTCGGCCGGCTCGCGCAATGTGCGTGCAAGATTGCTCTTCGTCATGTCTCGCTTAACGTTTCATTTGTAGGCGGCGTCCACACTACCTGATCAATTCGCGACGCGCCGCTCGCCAGCATCACCAGCCGGTCGAAGCCGAGCGCGACGCCGCTTGCCTCCGGCATCGCCGCGACCGCGGCCAGAAAGTCCTCGTCCAGCGGATAGGCTTCGCCGTAGCGGCGCTGCTTCTCCGCCATGGATTGCGTGAAGCGCTTGCGCTGCTCGTCGGCGTCGGTCAGTTCGCCAAAACCGTTGGCGAGTTCGACACCGCAGGCATAGACCTCGAACCGCTCGGCAACGCGGGGATCGCCCGCCTTCACGCGCGCCAGTGCCGCCTCTGGAGATGGGTATTCAAACAGAATGGTCAAACGCCCCTGCCCCAGATGCGGCTCGACATGCTCGACCAGAAGCTTGCTGAAGATGTCGGACCAGGTGTCATCCTCGGCCACGCGGATCTTGCCGGCAGCGGCCCGGGCGAGCGCGGCGCGGTCGCCCTCGCCGCCGGAAATGGTCGCAAGCAGGTCGATTTCCGCAAACTGCTCGAAGGCGCCGGCTACCGTCACAAGCTCAGGCTCGGCGAAGGGATCGGCGGTCCGGCCGCGGAAGGCGAAGGTGCCGATACCGGTCGCCTGGGCCGCGCGGGCGATGAGGACGACGCAGTCGGCCATGATGGCGTCATAGGGGGCGTCTGCCCGGTACCATTCCAGCATGGTGAATTCGGGCAAATGCAGGTCGCCGCGCTCGCGGTCCCGGAACACCCGGGCGAACTCGAAAATCCGAGTCTCTCCGGCCGCCAGCAGCTTCTTGCAGGCGAATTCCGGCGAAGTTCGCAAATATCGGCTCACACGGCTGCCGTCGGGTCGCATGATCTCCGTCCGGGGGGCGTGCAGGTGGGTCTCGTTGCCCGGAGAGACCTGGAGAACGGAGGTTTCGACCTCGACGAAGGCCTGCTCGGCGAAAAATCCCCGTAGAGCCCCGGTGATGGCTCCCCTGGCCTGCAGGAACGGCTGGCGGTCGAGATGCCGCGAGGGGGACCAGAACGGCGACATCGGCTTGTCCCCAGACATTAGCCGGCCGCCCCGCAGGCCAGCAAAATGCTGGCATCCAACGGCAAAACCAGTATGTTGCGGCCCGAAACAGGTGCCGCGGTCTGATTTGGGGCCCCAGGTCCCCCATCAATTTGACCACGTCCTGGCCCGAGCCGGGCCAAGCAAGCAGGAAATACAGCTTTGAGAGTCATCGCCAGTTCTATTCGCAAGGGCAACGTGATCGAGCAAGACGGCAAGCTATATGTCGTCGTGACCGCCGAGAACATCCATCCCGGCAAGGGCACCCCGGTCAGCCAGATCGAAATGCGCCGAATCTCGGACGGGGTAAAGATCTCCGAGCGCTACAAGACCACCGACCAGGTCGAGAAGGCCACGATCGAAGAGCGCAACTTCACCTATCTCTATGAAGACGGTGACGGTTTCCACTTCATGAACCCGGAAACCTATGACCAGGTCCAGGTGTCCAAGGACGTCATCGGCGACGCCGCGGCCTATCTTCAGGAGAGCATGACGGTCAAATTGTCGACCCATGACGTCAACGTGGTGTCGATCGCGTTGCCGCAGCGCGTGACGCTGGAAGTGGTCGAGACCGAGCCCGTGACAAAGGGCCAGACCGCTTCCTCGTCCTACAAGCCCGCGATTTTGTCGAACGGCGTGCGCACCACGGTGCCGCCGCACATCGCCGTCGGCACCCGAATCGTGGTGATGACCGAAGACGGCTCCTACTCCGAACGCGCCAAGGACTGACGGGGCCAAAGCGAGCGCAACAGGTGCCGCCGGGGGGCGAGACAGTGGTTGGGAACGGTTTCCGCTTCGTCTCGCAACTTCTGGCGTCGCTTTCGCTCCTCATTGCCTCTCCGCTCGCTGCGGATGAGTTCCGCAGCCCCTCGCTCACGGCGCTGCGCGTCGATTGGCGCGCGGCGCTCGACCAGCTCCGCACCGAAATCAACACCCATCCACGGGCCGCGGACGATTTCATCTTCGCCCCCCGTCGTTCGGTGCCGCGCTACGATCCACGTGCGATGCCGGCGCTGGTGCAGCTCAACGCGATCTCTTCGCAATTTTTCACCGGCATCGCCCGCAGCTCCGTGCCCGTGCTGCTGCCGTTCGACACAGCCGCTTATTTCGAAGCACGGCGCAATGGCGCGCCGACGACCCTCGCGCTGTCGCGCTACCAGGCCGACTTCAGTTCCGTCGACATGTTCGATGCCGGCCCCGCCGGCTACAGCGCGACCTTTTCGTTCGAGCCTGGCGCCGGAGACGGCATGCCGAGCCGGGTGTTCGCAAGGCCGGTCGAGGTGCAGATCACGGGTTCTGCGCTCGTCTATGACATTGCCGATCCCTCGGGCGGCAAGGGCGACCCGGTCAAACCGCTCGCGGCGCTCTACCCGGACCTGCGCAAGTTCATCAGGGAAGGCTATGTGCGCTACGCTTTCACCCGTTTCGGCGTCGCCTATGTGGTGTCGATCCAATGCCTCGATAGCGTCGCCAAGCCGCGGCGACTTGCCTGCAAGGAGGCCTATCCGGTCGCCGAACGCTTCCTGAAGGCGCTGCGCGTGGCCGGCGGCCAGCGCATGCGGCCGCTGACGGACATCGCTTCCAACATTCTCGATCGTCCCGGGGTACGTTCCCCGGACTTCACCTACCGGCCGAGCGGCGACATCATCCCGAACACCGGCTATCGCAAGCAGGGCGGCCATCCCGACGTGATGGCCTACGCACAGATCCGCTTTCCTCTCGATAAGGCGCCCGCGTTCGTACACTCGCAATCCTATGCCAAGCGCGACAAGATGGAGAGCACGACCGCCTATCCCTGGCGCGACAATTTTTGCGAGTCCCGCAGTTTCGAGGTCTGGCAATGCGGCGGCGGTTATGGCCATCAGGGCGAGGACATCCGCGCGGCCGAGTGCCCGCCGCCCGGTGAAGGCCGCCAAGCCTGTGATCCCAAGCAGCGCGCCGTCGTCGCCGTGCGGGATGCGAGGGTCATACGCGCCTCCAAGGACCAGGCCGTGACGCTGCAAATCAACAGCCGGACCGAGCACATCCGTTTCCGCTACATGCATATGAACCCGCAGGCGCTGAACGCAGATGGCCTGCTCAATGGCCGCATCGTATCGGAGGGCGAGAAGATCGGCGTGGTCTCGAACTATCTCGACCATCCCGCCGGCACCTCGATGCACCTGCATTTCGACGTGCAGGTGTTCACTCGCGACGGCTGGATCTGGGTCAGTCCTTACGTCACGCTCGTCTCGGCGTACGAGCGCCTGATCCGCGCCCGCGGCCGCGAGGTCGGCCCGGAGATCGCCGGCACGCCGCAGCCCGTGGCGCATGCGCTACCGGAGGACGTGCTCAAGCCGGACCTGCGCGAGGGATCGGGCGGCGACGAGAACTGACGGCTTGCTCCTTCCATTGCCAGGCAGTGCAACAGCGTGTTTGTCGCACACACCGCCCGCTGGAAGGCCGAAGGAACTGGGTTGATGAGTGTCGGACTGATTGGTCTTCTCGACGATATCGCGGCGATTGCGAAGGTTGCGGCAGCCTCGCTCGACGATGTAGCGGGCCAGACGGCCAAGGCGGGAGCAAAGGCGGCTGGCGTGGTCATCGATGATGCAGCCGTCACGCCGAACTACGTGATCGGCTTTGCCTCGAAACGCGAACTGCCGATCGTGGGCAAGATTGCGGTCGGGTCGCTGCGCAACAAATTGCTGATCCTGCTGCCCATCGCTTTGTTGCTTGGTTATTTCCTTCCCGCCGCCGTCACGCCGCTGCTCATGCTGGGCGGCGCCTTTCTCTGCTACGAGGGTGCCGAGAAGGTGCTCGAGGCCGCAATGCCGCATGATGCGCACCACCACGAAGCTCAGTCCCAGCCGATTGCATTGAATGCGCGGTCGGTCGAGGACGAGAAGGTTGCGAGCGCGATCAAGACGGATTTCATCCTGTCGGCGGAGATCATGGCGATCACGCTGGCAGCCGTGCCGGCGGGCAGCATCTGGACGCAGGCGCTCGTGCTGGCGCTCGTCGCCATTTTCATCACAGTTGGTGTCTACGGCGTGGTCGCCCTGATCGTGAAGGCGGACGATGTCGGCCTGGCCCTTGCGCGGTATGACGGCGCTTCGGTCATTGGCAGCGCAATCCGCTTGCTTGGACGTGCGCTCGTCCGCGGCATGCCTGCCTTCCTGGCGGTGCTGAGCACCATCGGCACCGCCGCCATGATCTGGGTCGGCGGCGGCATCATCCTGCACGGCATCGAACAATACGGCCCACCGGCGATCGGCCAAACGGTCCATGCCGCGACCGAGGCTGCCGCGCACCTCCTTCCGTCCATTGCCGGCATCGTCGAATGGTCGGTCGAAGCAGCCATCTCGGGCGTCATTGGGCTCCTTGTCGGCGCGGTTGCGATACCGGCCGTCACATACGGTCTTTCACCGCTATGGAAACGTGTGAAGCGATCGCAGCCCACCTGAACAAGAGCCGCTTCGGATTGCGAGTGCCGGCTACTCCAGCAACGTCGTGAGTTGCGCGCCCTCGTCGGCCACGAACACCGCGATCAATTCCGCCGGCTCCGTGGTGCTGGCATTGGCCGAAACCAGATGGGTCGAGCCGGGCGGCTCGAAGAAGGACTGGCCGACGCCGAACGTCTCGACCGGGCCGCCGCCGAGCTGGGAGCGGATCTCGCCCTTGGTGATGTAGGCGGTGACGGATCCTGCGTGACGATGCGGCCGCGAGAACCCGCCGGGACCGTAGAACACGCGCACGATGGTGACGCGCTTGCCCGGTACGTTCGGCAGCGCGTAGGAGCCGATCGGTTCGATCTTGTCGAGCGGCGAGCTTTCGGCGGCTGTGGCGCAGAGCGGCGAGAGTGCGCCGGATATGGTGTCCATCGTCACCGGCAGCGCCTTACCGATCGCAAGCGCGCAGGCGAGCCCTCCGACGACGGCGATCGCCATCGAGCGCGATGGCAACGGGCGTGGTGTGGTGGGCAGACTCATCGCTGTCATCATGATCTCCCTTCGTTGCAATCAGGATGCCGCTGCATTCGCTGCGACCGGCCGCTTCGCCGGCGTCCAGCGAAACGCCGCACCAAAACGGTTCCAGACGTTGATCGAGGCGACCGCCGAGGTCAGGTACGTCAGCTCCGTCTCCGAGAATTCACGGCTCGCCTCGGCGTACACGTCTTCGCCGACGCCGTCGGGCAGGCAGGTCAGCGCCTCGGTCCAGGCCAGCGCGGCACGTTCCCGCGCGGAAAAGATCGGCGCCTCGCGCCAGACCACGACCAAATTGAGCTTGTCCACTGGGACGCCGATCCGCTCCGAAAGCAGGATGTGATGCTGCAGGCAGAAGGCGCAGCCGTTGATCTGCGATGCGCGCAGCTTGACCAGTTCGAGAAGCTGCTTGTCGAGGCCGGCCTTGGCCGCGACCCGGCCGAGCGCCAGCACCAGCTCATACGCGTCGGGCGCGATCTTCTTGAAATCCTCGTATTCGCTGCGGGCGTGTGACATTGCCGTTCACCTCGTGGTATTGTAAGAGTGCTGATACATTATAAGAGCACTTATATGACGCGCAAGCCGCCTGATATCACGAGATCGCAACCGCGGCGGCAGGCAGCCACTGCCGCCCCGGCGGTTCGGGTGCCAGCGCCAGGGGAAGGCAAGCGCGGCGAACAAGGCTATCTCGGCTATCTGCTGCGCCAGGCCCACGCCGCAGTCCGTCTGACGATGGAGCGGTCGCTGGCCGATCTCGGTGTCACCTCACCGCAATTCGCGGTGCTGACCATGCTCAATGCCTATCCGGGACTGTCAGGGGCCGACGTCGCCCGCCTCACGTTTCTGACGCCCCAGACCGTCGGCGTCATCATCCGCAATCTCGAACGTGACGGTGCGATTGTGATGACGCCCCATCCCGTCCACGGCCGCATCCAGCAATGGACGCCGACGCCGCGCGGCGCGACGCTTTTGAAAGCGTGCCGGGAACGGGTGATTGCGTTGGAGAAGCGCCTTGCGGTCGGGCTCGATGCCAGGGCCGAGGCAAGCATTCGCCGCTGGCTCGCAGGCATCGCGGCCGATTTGCAGGAGGATTAGGCGAAGCGCGTTCGCCGCTGACGGGTCCTAGTCGCCGCCTCCTCCATCGCCGCAGCCGCCACCGTCCGAATCCGGGAAGTCACTTGCGGCGCCGTTGCCTCGAATACCGCGCCCAAAGTTCTCCGCAAGGATCATCAGGATGACGACGAACAACCCGGCGCCGAACGGCCAGGGATTGGCGCGGATGATGTCGAACAGCTCCTGCATTCACGCATTGTGCGCAGACGGAAGCGAATCGACCGTAAAGCGACAGGCTCAAAATTGGGGATACCCGACCCATTGCAGGCGCGCCCTACCCGCCCTTCAACACTTTCTTAACCTCGCCATCAGGCCAGATCTCGCCCACCGCGATCACCCGCACGCGGCTTTGATCGGAATTGTTCACCAGCTCATGCGAACTCACCCGATCGCCGCTTCGCTCCAGATGCAGGTCGGTTTCGGGCTTCCAGCTCAGCGTGGTCGCGAGATCGCCGGGAAATATCTGCCATTGCGATCCGTCGTCGAGCTCGACGACATGGCTTTCCGCATGCGCGCGTATCTTCATGCCACCCCGAATTCTCGATGAACGGACGGCGGGCCCCGGCGATCGGCCGGGGCCCCACTCCATCAGTCGTTGTCGTGATGAATCACGGTCTTGCTGCGATTGCCGAATTCGTCTTCCTTCTTGATCACCGTGGTGCGGTCGGCGGGTTCGCGCTCCTTGATGACGGTGGTGCGGTCGCGATCACGGTCCCGCTCACGATATTCGTGAGACTGTCCGACCGTCACGCCGGCACCGACCGGACCGACGTGAACGCCGACTTCGTCGGCAAACGCAGGCGCGGCGATGGCGGTGACCATGGCGGCGGCAAACAGATATTTCCTCATCTTCTCCTCCTCCAAATTGGTGCTGGGGGAATGCGGGAGTGCGACAGTTTGTTCCGGGGAACGCGGGGCCTGCGTCTCTTCCTCTGGTTCCAGGAACCGGGTCACAGCCGCCATGTTTCCCGCTAGAATGGGCCCATGAAACACGCTGATTCCATAGCCTCTCGCAGCCGCCGCGCTCTGCTTCGATCCACGCTCGGCGCGGCCGCACTCGTCGCAATCCCAACGCGCATCCTGGCCGCGCCTCCAGGATTCGAGGAATGGCGCGAGGGCTTTCGCGCGCGTGCAATGGCCAAGGGCATCTCCGCTGCGACCTGGCAGCGCGCGATGGCCCGGGTCGAGCCCGACATGAGCGTGTTCAAGCAGATGCGCAACCAGCCCGAATTCCATGAGCAGGTCTGGCAATACATCAACCGCCGCGTCTCCGACTGGCGCATCATCAACGGCAAGGTCGCGCTGAAGAACAACGAGGCGCTGCTCGCGCGCATCGAGCGCGATTTCGGCGTCGAGCGCGGCACGCTGCTGGCGCTGTGGGGCGTCGAGTCCGCCTATGGCGATCCGCTGGTGCAGCAGAACCACATGACGCCGGTGTTTCCCTCGCTTGCCGCGCTCGCCTGGAACGAGCCGCGGCGAAAAGCCTATTGGGAGACCGAGCTGATCAACGCGCTGCGTATCGTCGACAAGGGCTGGAGCACGCCGGAGCAGATGCAGGGATCCTGGGCCGGCGCGATGGGGCATTCGCAATGGATGCCGGAAGTCTGGCTCAATGTCGGCATCGACTATGACGGCGACGGCAAGGTGTCGCCGTTCGGCAAGCCCGACGACGCGCTGGGCTCCACCGCAAAATATCTCATCAATCGCGGCAAGTGGCGCCGCGGGGAGCATTGGGGTTACGAGGTGCGCGCGCCCGGTGAGATGAGCGGCAGCCGGACCTATGCGGCGTGGCAGGCGGTTGGCGTCACCCGCGCCGATGGCCAGCCGTTCCCGCAAGCCTCCGCATCCGCGCAGATGTGGACCCCGGTTGCGGGTGGCCCGACGTTTCTGCTGGGGCCGAATTTCAACGCGGTGAAGAGCTACAATCCCTCGATGAACTATGCGCTGGCGATCTGCCATCTCGGCGACCGCTGCCTCGGCGCCCCACCTTTCATCCAGCCGTTCCCTGGGTCCGAGCGCGCGCTGACGCTCGCCGAGGTGCAGGAGATGCAGACGCGGTTGACCAAGACGGGCTTCGACACCGGCGGCACCGACGGCCGCGTCGGCAACGACACGATGAAGGCAATCAAGGATTTTCAGCAGCGCGCGGGCATCACGCCCGCGGACGGCTATGGCGGGCTGAAGGTGCTGGCGAAGCTGCGCCAGGGGTCGTAGGCGGGGGTCGTAGGCAGGCTCAGTGCCTGTACTGCGGCTCCTCCGCATCGAGCTGGCGATGGATTGCGGCGAGATGCAGCCGGGCGGATTCGGAATCGCCCTCGCGCATCTGCCTGTACGTCTCGGCCGCAATGGCGGGATCGACCGGCAGTACCTGACGCCCCGTCGACATCGCCAGCACCTGCACCTCGGCAGCACGTTCGAGATAATAGAGATCGTCCCAGGCTTCCGCGATGGTCGGTGCCAGCACCATCACGCCGTGATGCTTCATGAAGATGATATCGGCGTCCCCCACGCTGGACGCGATGCGCGCGCCTTCGCGGTTGTCGAGCGCGAGGCCGTTGTAGTCGCGGTCCACGGCCGTGCGACCGTAGAATTTCAGCGCGGTCTGGCCGGCCCAGATCAGCGGATCGCCCTCGGTCATCGACAAGGCCGTGGCGTAGGGCATGTGGGTGTGGAAGGCGACCTTGGCGCGCGGCAGGCGCTTGTGCATCTCGGCATGGATGTAGAATGCGGTCGCCTCGGGCACGCCCTCGCCGTCGAGCACGTTGCCGTGGAAATCGCAGATCAGCAGTTTTGACGCGGTCAGCTCGCGGAACGCGTAGCCGTAAGGGTTGACCAGGAAGAGATCGTCATGGCCCGGCACCACGGCCGAGAAGTGGTTGCAGATGCCCTCCTCAAAGCCGTTGCGCGCAGCCATGCGAAAGCAAGCGGCAAGATCCTCGCGCGCGCTGCGGATCGCGTCGGTGACGAGGTCCGGACGGTTCGAGCGGAACGTTGCTGGCATGGATGACGAAGAGTGAAGGCTGTGCGCCATGGCGGAAGGACACCTCTGTCGATCGGAAGACGCCCGCGTTGTACAGGTCCGACGCCTGCGCGTCAGCCCCCGCGGGCGCCACCCTGCCCTTCGCAGCCCGCGCGGCGGCTTATTGCCGCCGCGGCACACCGCCGGCATTCATGCCGCCGTCGATGACGAGCTCGGTGCCGGTGACGTAGCGCGAGGCATCGGAGGCCAGATACAGCACGCCGGAGGCGATTTCCGCAGCCTGGCCGGCGCGGCCGAGCGGCGTGACGACGCGCGCACGCTCCTCCGGATCGATCGGCGCGTTGGCCTGGTTGCCGGTCGCGCCAGTCGGGATCTTGCCCCAGATCGGCGTGGCGATGATGCCGGGATGGACCGAGTTGACGCGGATGCCGTCACAGGCCGCCGCGCACTCCATCGCGATCGATTTTGCGAACAGCCGCACGCCGCCCTTGGTCGCCGAATAGGCCGACAGCCCGGGCGCGCCGCGCAGGCCCGCGAGCGAGGACATCATGACAATCGAGCCGCCGCCGGTCTTGCGCATCAAGGGCAGGCAATACTTCACCGAGAGGAACACGCCGTCGAGGTTGATCGCGTTCTGCTTGCGCCAGTCGCTGAGCGTCATGTCGACGATCGAGGGCACGGCGATGCCGATGCCGGCATTGGAGACGAGAATATCGAGCCGGCCAAAGCGCTTCGCGATCTCGGCTGTGATCTCGATCCAGCGCTCTTCGCTGGTGACATCCTGCTCCAGGAAAATTGCCTTGCCGCCGGCCTTGGTGATGCGTTTGGCGAGCTCGGGGCCGCGCAGCTCGTCGATGTCGGTGGCGATGACGGTGGCGCCCTCGCGCGCGAACATCTCGACGATGGCCTCGCCAATTCCGGATGCGCCGCCGGTCACCAGCGCGACCTTGCCCTCAACCTGCCCTGCCATGTTCACTCCCTTTTTTGCTGTAAGCTTTTTTGTTGTTTGCCGGGCCTATCTAATCATGGATGGTCCCTGGTCGGGTAGCGCGACGTCGATGACGCGGAATTGCACACGCTCGGCGCCTTGATAGCGATCGACCGACAATGATCCCGCGACATGCAATTGCTGGCCGCGATTGGCAACGAGCGCGTTGCCGAGCTTCTGTCCGATCGAACGGAACGCGATGCCGTTGACGATGGCGCCGTCGCCCGATTTGAAGCGTAGCCTCAAATGTGCCTGTCCCACCTCGTCGGCATAGACGAGCTGGTGCGCCGGCAGCGCCAACACGACTTCCGGATTGCCGCTGCCGAAGGGACCTGCGCGGTTGAGCGTCGTTGCAAGCTCGGTCGTCACCGCGCGCGCGGAGACCGCGCCGTCGATGTAGAGCTCGTTGACGTGGCGCGCCTCGGCAACATCGCGTGCCAACGCATGCTCGAGGTAGGCGCGAAATTCGGCGAGCTTTTCCTTCCGCAGCGTGACGCCCGCAGCCATGGCGTGACCGCCGCCCTTGAGAAGAATGCCGTCGGCGACCGCCTGCCGCACCGCCTTGCCGAGATCGACGCCGGCAATCGAGCGGCCGGAGCCGATGCCGATGCCGCCGGGCTCCAGCGCGATCGCAAAGGCGGGCCGCGAGAACTTCTCCTTCAGCCGTGACGCAACGAGACCGACCACGCCGGGATGCCAGCCTTCGGAGGCCGTCACGATCACGCCGATCTTGTCCTCGAGCCCGATCGAGGCGAGCGCCTCGGCTTCGGCCTGTGCTTCGGCCGCCTGCTCGATGATGCGGCGCTCACTGTTGAGGCGGTCGAGTTCGGTGGCGATCCGCGCGGCCTCGACGCTGTCACCCTCCAAAAGCAGCCGCACGCCGAGATCGGCGCGGCCGATGCGGCCGCCGGCATTGATGCGCGGCCCCAGCATGAAGCCGAGATGCCAGGCCTCCGGCGGGCCGTTGAGCCGCGCCACGTCCATCAGCGCGGTGTGGCCGACATGGTCGCGCCGCCGCATCGCGATCAGGCCCTTGGCGACGAAAGCGCGGTTGAGACCGATCAGCGGCGCGACATCGGCAACCGTGCCGAGCGCAACGTGATGCAGCATGCCGAGTAGATCCGGCTCGGGCATCTCCGCTTTCCAGAAGCCGCGCTGGCGTAATTCACGATTGACCGCGACCAGCGTCACCAGCACGAGGCCGACAGCGGCGAGATGGCCGAGGCCGGAGAGATCGTCGAGCCGGTTCGGATTGACCAGCGCGTCGACCTCCGGCAGCTCCGTGCCGGCCTGATGATGGTCGATCACGACGACGGACATGCCGAGACGCTTTGCTTCGGCGAGCGGCTCGATGCTGGTGGTGCCGCAATCGACGGTGACGAGCAGCGTGGCACCCTTTTCGGCCAGCGCACGCACGGCCTCCGTGTTGGGTCCGTAGCCCTCGAAGATGCGGTCGGGAATGTGGATCAGCGGATCGAGCCCGCAATGGCGCAGATGCCAGGTCAGCAGCGCCGCCGAGGTCGCGCCGTCGACATCGTAATCGCCGAAGATCGCGACCTTCTCGCCGTTCGCCGCGGCATCCGCGATCCGCTTTGCGGCGGCTTCCATCTCCGTCACCGTGAACGGGTCAGGCAGAAGCTTGCGGATGGTGGGATCGAGGAAATCGGCGACGGCGTCGCTGTCGACACCGCGGCCCGCCAGCACCCGCGCCAGCAGCTCGGGCAGTTGGTGGCGCTGCACGATGGCAAGCGCCTTCGCTGCCCCGCGCGCATCCAGCCGGTCGCGCCAGAGCTTGTCGGTGAGCGAGCACGCCACCCCCAGGAACGCCTGGGGCGCTTCGACGGGCAAGGCGGTGGCGGGCGGCGTCATGAGCTGCGGTCGGTTTGAGGAACCTGGGAGCCGGAGGTGTTGCATCGTCCGGCCGACGGGACGATTGGCCCGCAATCCCCCGGGATTTGCAATGTCTGCGCCGCACAAAGCGGTGGATTGCCGCTTTGCTACGCGGACTGACTATCATTTGAGCATTCCGCAAAACAGCAAATTAAGCAGGCGTTAGGCGGAATCTTCGAAAAAGAATTGTATTCGATCTGTCAGTGATTGTTCCGGGTTCGTTGCAGATCAGACCTCATTGCCAAGGGAAGCCCCCGATGTCTGCTGCGCCGGGTCTCAAAGCCAAGCCGATCGCAAATGAACCCGCTGATGATGATTCCGACATCTCCGCGCTGATCAACCGCCTCACGGCGGAGGTCAACCAGATCGCGGTCGACAAGACCAAGGCGATCCAGCAGATCACCAACCAGATGAAGATGCTGGCGCTGAACGCGCTGATCGAAAGCTCGCGCGCCGGCGCGCAGGGCGCGGGCTTCGCCGTGGTGGCGCAGGAGGTCCGCGGCGTCGGCCAGCAGGTCGAGACCATCGCCCGCGAGCTCGAAAGCCAACTGACGAAACGGACCGGCGATCTCGTCTCCTCGATTGACCGGATGAGCCAGCGCTCGCGCGGCGAGCGCATGGTCGATTTGTCGCTCAACGCCATCGAGCTGATCGACCGCAATCTCTATGAGCGGACCTGCGACGTGCGCTGGTGGGCAACCGATTCAGCGTTGGTCGATTGCGCGGCCTCGCCCGACGGCGCGGCCGTGTCCCATGCCTCGCAGCGTCTCGGTGTGATCCTGGGGGCCTACACCGTCTACCTCGACCTTTGGCTCTGCGACCTCGACGGCAACGTCATCGCCAACGGCCGCGCCGACCGCTTTCGCACCGTCGGCCAGAACGTCGCCCACACCAAATGGTTTCGCGAGGCCAACACCCTGCGCTCCGGCGACGACTATGTCGCCGGCGACGTCGAGAACCAGCCGCTGCTCGGCAACGCCCAGGTCGCGACCTATTGCGCCAGCGTCCGCGCCGGGGGCCAGGCCAACGGCGCGCCGATCGGGGTGCTCGCCATCCATTTCGACTGGGAGGCACAGGCCCGCGCCATCGTGCAGGGTGTGCGCGTCGGCGACAGCGACAAGGCACGCGTGCTGCTGGTCGACTCCAATCTTCGCATCATCGCCGCCTCGGACGGCCAGGGCATCCTCAGCGAGCGCATCTCACTCTCGCTGGACGGCCAGCGCTCCGGCTTCTATCAGGACCGCTCGGGCACGCTGGTGGCGTTCCACGCCACGCCGGGCTACGAGACATATCGCGGCCTGGGCTGGTATGGCGTGATCGTCTGCGGGGCGTGAAGCTGGAGGCGGTCTGCCCATCCAACTCAAAACCGTGAAAACAACCCCATGCACAGTAGCCATCTGGTTGTTTTCATGACGGTTTTTTCGCGATTTGACGCCGGCAAAACACCGGCACGCATGCCATCATGGCGTCGTTCGCGGTCCAGACTCAGAGCGCTAGGCTCTGGTGATATCGTCTTCGACGGCCTGCTGCGTCGCAATTCCAAGCGTTTGCGACGGACGCTCCCCGAACATTGCAAGGTAATATTGCGAGAACCGGCCGAGCTCGTAAAAGCCCTGTTGCATGGCGACGGCTGTCACGGTGGTCGAGCCGGGTGCGCTCTGGTGCAGGATCGAATGAACAGCGCAGAGACGCTTGTGCCTGAGGAAGCTGACCGGGCCGAGACCGAATACCTCCTGAAAGGCGCGGTGGAGGGTGCGCCGCGATACGCCGAGCGCCGCGCAAATTTCCGACACATGCACCGGACGCGTGCCGGCGTCGTCGAGAAACTCCTCGACCTTGCGGATCAGCCGTCGCGCGGAAGGGAGCCAGCCATTGCCGTCGGGTGGCAGCGACGACGCGACGTTGGCAGCCATGCATTCGGCGATCGATCGTTTCCAGAAATCGGCAGTTGATGGCGTCAGCCCATATTTGTTGTCGCGCAGGTGCGACATGACCCGGACCAGGCGGCGCGAGGCGATCGCGCCGGTCTCGATGTGCGCGCGGAAATGACCGCGGCTGCGCCAGGTGACGGGGTCGCTCAGCCGTGCCTCACCACCGAACAGCGTTGCGACTTCGTTGAGGTCGAAGCGCATGGCGGCGTAGGCGGAGCCGCCGTGAAAAACACCGTCATGTTCGAGCCGCGGCGGAATGACGAGCACATCATTAAGCTGCATGTCGAACGACCAGTGGGCGACGCGTTCTTCGGCTGCGAGCAGCATCCCGATGATCAGTCTGTCGTCGCTGGAAACCCGCTGCGTGCGCATGCCGACGTTGAAAGCACCAATGCTGAGCGAGAAGTCGCCGATGCCGACATGGGATAAAGTTCCGCGCAACCGACCGCGGCCGAGTTGCATCACATCGACATGCGAGCCGTGGACGGCCTGCTGTAGACCTTCAAAACCGTCCAGCTTGCGCGAATCAACCAGAAGGAATTGCCCCATGGCTGTACCGTGTTACTGAAGCGCGACAATTCTGCGGCAGACAGCAGCGAAATACCACCACAACGCGAGGTGGGCGCGACAAGCCGACTTCGCGTTTTGAGGCAAATCATCGCCGAATTTGTCGCGAGATATGCCACTGAATTGCCTCTGCATTGAGGGATTTGCGACATGGGGCGCCAGGGTGCGTACCCACAAAATCTGCTGCTAAGAGTAGGCGCGCAATGTCCGCTTGTCCTCCAACAGCGGCGCGAAAGCGGACGTTGTCGGACTTCCAAGAAGGACTGATCGCCGACACGTGCCATCGCGCCAACCATCCGCTACCAAGAGATCGTCAACGCTTCGCCCTTCTCAAACCTTGTCAGACGTTTTGACAAGTTAAACGAGGCAAAGACTTCGGCAAGTTGATCTTGGCTCTCTCTCAGATGCCCCCATCCCTCATTATGCACAGCGACTAAAGCTGCATCCGGGAAGGCGTGCGCAGCCTCCAGCGCGTCCTCGCTACCCATCGTCATGTGAAACCGCCCGCGGGGTTCGGCCGCGCCTGTGTGTAGGATGACAATCCTGGGCGAAAACTTCCGCGCCACCTCAGACGTGCCGTCGAACCAAAGCGTATCGCCCGTGATATAGATCAGGTCGCCGGCCTGCTCTGCTCCAAGGGCAAAGCCGACCACGTCACCAGCCTCGACGCCAACAGGGCCATGGCGAGCCGGCGTGGCAGTCACGATTAACCGCTGACCATCCTTTCCTTCGAGAAAACGAGCCTCAAATGGGTCAATGCCGACGGCATTTCCACCTAAACGTTGAGCTCCCGACATGGTCGTATAGACCGCGCCGACCTTCGGTAACAAAGCCCGGCCCAAATTATCGAGATTGTCAAAATGGTGGTCGTGGCTCAACAGGACTGCATCCAGCCTTCCGACATTCTCCACCGAGATACTCGGCCCTTCGGTCTTGACGTGTTTCACGGGGCTGTGCGGCCCCTGATATTGCCCAGGTGGATCAAAGGTAGGATCAGTCAGTAGGCGAAAGCCATTGTGCTCAATGAGCACTGTTGGACCACCGATCAAGGTGAGGGTGATTGAACCGGACATAGAGCTCTCTTCAATGTTGTCCAACCTTAGATAATCCACTGGCCATCGGATAAAAATCCACTATCTTCTCCCAATGGCTGTTAAAAATCGCACAGCGCTTGATTGGGAGAATTTCTCGCGCTCGCTCGCCACGGGAGTTTGTCGGCTGCCGCGCGTGCCCTCTCCGTAAATCACGCGACGGTCGCCCGCCGCGTGAAGTCGTTAGAGCAATCTCTTGGTCAGCGGCTGGTCGAGCGGCGTCTCGACGGTTATTTGCTTACGCCTGCGGGCACCCGTCTTCTCGGTCCAGCCACTGAAATGGAAACAGCGGCGGCAAACCTCAGCCGTGGCGGAGGCGAGGACAAGCCTATTGGGCTTGTTCGAGTAAACGCGCCGCCAAGTCTCTCGCAACACTTTCTCGTTTCTCGGCTCGCCAAACTGTGCAGGCAACATCCAGGGCTCGATGTCGACTTGGCGACCGACTTTCGCTCGGTGAGTTTAGAACGACATGAAGCGGATATTGCCCTCCGTTTCGGACGCCCGCAGGATGGTGACGTTGTTGCCAAGCGGCTGCTGCCAATCGGGTTCGGCTTTTACGCTAATGCCGAATGGCGGCGCCGGGTTCAAGCCGGAGCCGAGCCGGTCTTTGTCGGGTTCGATGAAGTGAACGCGCATTTTGCCGGAAGCACGCTGGCTGTCTAAGCACTTTCCACGTTGTCGATTATCTTTTCGGACCGACAGTCAGTCCGCCCAGGCGGTCGCCGCTCGTGCGGGCGCAGGCATTGCACTTCTACCGCATTTCGTTGGCAAATCGAAAGACGGCCTCTTCACATGCAATCTTGAGCGTGAACCGCTGATCCGCGAGCTGTGGCTGATCATGAGGCGTCAAAGTCGAGAAAGCCTGCCTATCAAAACCGTCGCGGACCATATTTCTTTTACTTTCGACGACGAGTCAAAATTGTTTCAGTAAGTTCGATCCACGGTCAAATTGCTTGAGCCGTCGGGCGAACCACAATCTCATTTATATCGACATTGGCGGGTTGCTCCATTGCAAACGCGATTGCACGAGCTACCGCTTCGGGCGGAATCGCATTTTTGTCGATATCAAGCATGCGCGCACTGTCGGAGCCTGTGGTCTTATGTTGGATGCCGGTGTCGACGGCACCTGGCGTGATTAAAGTCGACCGTATTGGCGTGGTTGCAAGTTCGGCTCGAAGACCCTCGGATAGCGCCCGGAGCGCAAATTTAGAAGCCGAATGCACCGCGCCGCCTGGCGAAAACACTTTGAGGCCGTGGATGGAACTGAGACTGATGATATGCCCGCGCTGCTGGCGCATGAAAACCGGCAGAACAGCCGCGATTGCCCACAGCGCCCCCCTTAATATTTAAGTCGACAGTGGTCTCCCATTCCACGGTGTTGATCTCGATCAGCGGGCGGACAAACATGATCCCGGCGCAGTTGATCAGTGTATCCAGCGAACCAAAATCCTGAGCGACCTTCGCGACTGTTGCCCTTACCTGCTCTTTCTGTGTCACGTCGACGGGATAGACGCGGCTTTCGCCACCCGTGTTACGTATCGCCCTTGCAACATCCTCGGCCTTCGCTTCGTTGATGTCGGCGACCGCGATCTTCGCCCCTTTTGATGCGAGATCCTTTGCCGTTACTGATCCGATGCCTCCAGCGCAACCAAGAATAAGAACAACTTTGTCTTTAACGTCGCTCATCCGCCATCCCTCTACGTTGTGCGAAACGTAGCTCACCAAAGTGCCGTGTTGAATGAGCGTTTTTGATCAGCGACGGCGAAAAAATGAGTCGGCTTGATCTGCTTTAGTCCGTACCTCTATCGCGCTCGCAACCTCGTCGAACTGTTCTTCAACAGGATCAAGCAGTGCCGTCGGGTGGCGAGGCGCTACGACAGGCTTGCAGGAAACTACCTTGCCGTCGTCTAACTTGCATCTATCCGGCTATGGCTGGCCGCGCGTTATCAGTCCGCGCCCTAGGTCTCACCAAATGCCCGCAGACTGGCACAAACTGCACATCACAGCCGTCCAATCTTCGGGTACCGTTTGCAACCTTAGCGATATCAAGGGGAAGCGCTCTGCGGATGGCAGAGCGCACGCGGCATGATTTGCCGCGTACTCGAAAACGTGCGTGCGAAGGAAAGAGATGTTGACGCAATGCAGCGTCTTCCTCTCCCCCGAGCACCAAAAAAAGAGGGGGACTAGACAATGCGTCCAGTGGGCCGGGCAAAGAGCTATCGTCGAAGTCTGCCAGAGTTGGCGCAGTAGCATCGAGTGGAATGCGCGTATCGGAGCTTCCACCATGTTGCGAGCGGATATGGATCACTGCGAGTGGTTGCCGGATGATTTGAAGACCGGCGAGATGGTCTTCATTCCCGGCGGAACCTTTCGCATGGGATCCGACCATCATTATCCCGAGGAAACGCCGAGCCATCGCGTCGCTGTCGACGGCTTCTGGATTGACCGCACGCCCGTGACCAACCGGCAGTTCAAGCAGTTCGTCAACGCAACCGGCCATGTCACCGAGGCGCAGATCGTCCCCGATCCGAAGGACTATCCAGGCGCGCTGGCAGAGATGCTCTACGCGGGATCGCTGGTCTTCTCACCGCTGCCGCGCATCACCGATCTGACCGACTGGAGCCAGTGGTGGACTTTCCTGCGCGGCGCCAACTGGCGCCATCCCTATGGCCCCGGCAGCAACATCAAGGACCTCGACGACCATCCCGTCGTTCACGTCTCCTTCAGCGATGCGGCAGCGTATGCCCGCTGGGCCGGCAAGGACTTGCCGACGGAGGCGGAATGGGAGTTCGCGGCCCGTGGCGGCCTCGAGGCGGAGGAATACGCCTGGGGCGATGCGCTGATGCCGGGCGGCAAGCACATGGCCAATGTCTGGCAGGGCAACTTCCCCGTCCAGAATCTCGGCGAGGATGGGTACGAACGTACCTCGCCGGTCATGGCCTTCCCGCCGAACGGCTACGGTCTCTACGACATGATCGGCAATGTCTGGGAGTGGACCTCCGACTGGTGGTCGTCAAAGCACGCCGCCGAGGCTGCAAAACCCTGCTGCATTCCCAAGAATCCCCGCGGCGGCGGTGAGCACACGAGTTACGACCCTCGCCTCCCCGGCATCCAGATTCCGCGCAAGGTCCTCAAGGGCGGCTCGCACCTCTGCGCGCCGAACTATTGCCGCCGATATCGTCCGGCCGCGCGGCACGCCGAGCCGGTCGATACCTCGACCAGTCATGTCGGATTCCGGTGTGTGGCGCGGATGCCGTCAGTAACCGAACGCCAACAAGAAGGACGTGCTGCAATCTAGCGAGTGCCGCCGGCGGACGCCGGCGACAGCACTGCGCGCCGCGCTTCGGACTATTTCGATACCCAACTTTATCTATCGGCGATCGGATAGACGTCTTCAGCATTTTTCGACAAGGCAGGCCGGTTACAGGCAAGAGCCCGCCCCATTTCCCCGGTAAGAGTCGCCTCATCGCTTTCGCGACGCGCGCGCCGTCGCTCCTGAAACGCTCGCGCTCGCAACGTGCCGAGGAGACATGCCATGAAGATCGTCGTGATCGGCGGGACGGGATTGATCGGATCCAAGCTCGTAGCGAGACTCAAGCAGCAAGGCCACGACGCCGTCGCGGCTTCGCCGAAATCAGGCGTGAACGCCGTGACCGGGGAAGGCCTCGCCGCTGTGCTGGCGGGTGCGGATGTCGTCGTCGACGTTGCCAACGCGCCGTCCTGGGAGCCTGCCGCCGTGCTCGAATTCTTCGAGCGTTCGAGCAAGAACCTCGCTGCGACTGAGGCGGCTGCAGCCGTGAAGCATCATGTGGTCCTCTCGATCGTCGGAACCGAGCGCTCGCCCGATAACTCCTATTTTCGCGCCAAGCTGGCACAGGAGACCATCGTCAAGGCATCTCCGGTCCCTTACTCGATCGTCCGCGCCACCCAGTTCTTCGAATTCCTCAGCGGCATCGGCGATATGGGCGCGGCCGACGACCGGATCGTCGTTCCCACGGCATTGTTTCAGCCGATCGCAGCCGAGGACGTGGCTGATCGCCTCGCAGAGGTCGCGATGGGCCAGCCGCTCAATGGCACGATCGATATCGCAGGGCCTGAGAAGGCGCCCTTCAATGAATTCATCGAACGGCGCCTCAAGGCATCCGGCGACGCCCGACCGGTGGTGGGAGACCCAAAGGCGCCGTACTACGGCGCTCCCATCGACGACACATCGCTGAGGCCTCTCGGCGAGGCGCGGCTTGGCAAAACGCCGCTCGCTACATGGCTCGCGAGACTTTGAGGAGACTTCCATGCGCAGATTGCTGATCGCAACCGCTGTTTATGCCGCATCATTCCTGACGGTCCATGCCGCCGAGACGGCGGCACCCACAGCCAAGGTGACGGTCGTGTTCGACCAGGCGCTGCCCAACGTCCCCGGCAAGAGCATGAAGGGCGTGCTGGTCGAGTACGGCCCAGGAGGCTCCTCTCCGGCCCACATCCACGCGCCCTCGGCTTTCATCTACGCCACCGTCCTGGAAGGAGCGATCCGCAGCCAAGTGAATGACGGCCCCGCCAAGGTCTTTCATGAGGGAGAGAATTTTTCCGAACGACCTGGCGACCGTCATGCCGTCAGCGCCAATGCCAGCGACACCGAGCCCGCGAAGCTGCTTGCCGTGTTCGTGGTGGATACAGCCGACAAGGAACTGACGACGCCTCTCGCGAAGTAGCGCCAGGTCAGCAGACGGCGATGCTGGAACGGGACGCTGGCGTCAACCCGCGCTCGCCACGAACGCGACCGGGGTACCTTTCGAGACACTGGCTGCCACCCGTTCAGCGTCCCAGTTGGTGAGACGCACGCAGCCGTGGGATTCCGCTTTGGAGATCTTCTTCGGCGAAGGCGTGCCGTGAATGCCGTAGCCCTCGGCGGACAGGTTGATCCACATCGTGCCGACCGGATTGTTCGGACCGGGCTGGATGGTGAAGGGCTTGCGCGAACGGACGTCCCTGAAGTGGTAATCGGGGTTGTAGCGATAGTGCGGATTGCGGCTGATTTCCGTGACCTTCAGGGTGCCCGAGGGCGATGGCTTCTCTTCGCTTCCTACCGTCGCAGGATAAAAGCCGATCAGCGCATTCGACTTGTCGAACAGCTTCAACGTCTGTCGGCTCTTGTCGATCTCGACCCTGTCGGCTTTGGCAGGCGCAGCGCCTCCACTCGCGGTATCCACGATGACGATGGTGTCGCCGGCACGATCGAAGCGGCGCCCGGGGTTGAGCGCTGCCAAGAGCTCCTCGCTCATGTGAAATTTCTCGGCCAATCCTTCGCGCGGACTCGTGAATCCAAGCTTCGGAATTCCTTTCATCTCCTCCATGCTCGACGGAAGCCTGCTCAGGAAAGGGCCCGCCACGTCCTGCTGGGCAATCGTGTAGGTCGCCGTTGCCGGCCGGTCGTCCGCCAGCAACGCCTTCCAGATGTCTTCCGAGAGAGCCTCCGAACTCGGCAATTGCTGCGCTTCCGCATAGGCGCGCAGCGCCTTCCTGGCGTTCTCTCCGAACTTGCCGTCGATCTCGCCGGGCGAGAAACGCGCCCTGTCCAGGAGGACCTGCAGCCGGACGCCGGCAGGGGTCGGCTTCTCGTTCGAGAGAGTCTTGTTGGTTGGCTGGGCGGAATTGATGGCGGCGGCGTCCATCGCCGCGGCGAACGCTGGCGGCGCCGTCAGAGCGAAGATCAGAAAGATGCAAATCTGCCCCGCTTTTCCGAGCGACATTGCCGGGTCCTTTCACGTTTCCGACGGTTCAGTGATGAATTCCCGAGCCACGGCGGCAGACAATTTGCGGTACTGATCTTCGTACTGCCTCGCCATTCGGCTCGCGGAAAAGCGCTCCTCGAACCGGGAGCGCACCTTCCTTCGATCCAGCTTGCCCAATTCGCCGACTGCCCTGACGGCCTGCTCCTCGTTCTCGACGATGAAGCCTGTCAATCCGTGCTCGACGACTTCAGGGACGGAGCCGGAGCGATAGGCGATTACCGGGGTTCCGCATGCCATGGCTTCGATCATGACCAGCCCAAACGGCTCCGGCCAGTCGATCGGGAACAACAGCGCAGCGGCTTCGGCAAGGAAGGGCTGTTTCTTCGCGTCATCGACTTCACCAACAAGCTGGATGTTCTTGCCGTCGATGTTGGGCTCGATGTGCTTCCTGAAGTAGGCTGTCTCGGCGCGAGGGACCTTCGCGGCGATGCGGAGGGGCATCTGGACCGCGCGTGCGATGCGAATGGCGTCCTCCGGACCCTTGTCTGCGGTGAGACGTCCGAGAAACGCCAAATAGGACCCCTGTTCGTAGGACGGCCGAAACAGGTCGGACGGCAGCCCGTGCTGGATTGTTCCGATCCATTTCGCATCCGGAAGCGGCAGGCGCTGATGATCGGAAATCGACACGAAGCATGCTTCAGGAAATTGCCTGGCTACGTCCGGTAGCCCAGGCAAGTCGAGGCGCCCGTGCATGGTCGTAAGGAACGGCACGCCGAGACGACTGAGCAACGGCAACGACAGCCAGTCGACATGCGCGTGGATCACGTCGAACTCCTTCGCACGCCTTGCAATCGCCTCCATCAGCATCGCGCTCGCGGCCGTCGGGTCCGCCCCCGTCCGCCCGAGACGCAGCGCGCGTGGCCAAACCGGATGAAGCGCACCATTCGTCCTGGAATCGCCGCTCGCAAACAGCGTGACCTCGTGGCCGAGCTCGACCAGTCCATCCACCAGCCAGGCCACTACCCGCTCAGTGCCGCCGTAAAGCTTCGGAGGGACGCTTTCGGCGAGGGGAGCAAGCTGAGCGATGCGCATGAGAGGCTACCCGTTAAACCGCCGCACGCACGATCAGAATGATCGCGGCGGACAGAAGGTTCGAAATCGCGAGCAGCGTCCAATTCGGCCTGGCACTTGCGGCCGCGACCCGGCAGACGACCCCTTCCATGAGCCTCAACATTCGTCGTCAGGAAGCCGATCGAGGTAGGCAATCCCGAATTGCGTGAGTTCTTCGGCATCGCTCCCGCGCGCTTTCCATCTCCCTTGCAGATGACGCTCAAGCAGACAGCGACGACTATCCGCGGCATCGACGTGGCGATGCCGGGCGCGGTAAACGGACCAAGCAATATCCACCGCCGTTCGTAGCGGGTCGTCGTCGACCATGTTCCAACTCCGAGATGGAGACGTTCATGCGACGGCAACTCGTTACGAGGACGGAAGTTTCCACTTTTTCCCGGAAAGTCCGAAACTGCGCGGCCACCGCAGACACAAGCAGGCGCCCACCTCCCCGTCGGAGAAATCAGGCGACGCGACGCACGGCCATCTCCGCGGCGAGCAACACCGCGGCGCGGCTGGCACCGACTGATGCAATGCCTTGGCCGGCGATGTCGTAGGCGGTGCCGTGGGCTGGCGTGCAGATCGGGAACGGAAAGCCGCCGAGCAGGGTTACGCCGCGATCAAAGCCCATCAGCTTCATCGCGATCTGGCCCTGGTCGTGATACATCGTCAGCACGGCATCGAAGGCCCCACCCTTGGCGCGCAGGAACACCGTGTCGGCCGGGAACGGCCCCTCGGCGGCAATGCCCTCGCGCTGGCCGGCCGCGACCACGGGCGCAATGACATCGATCTCCTCGCGGCCGAAATTGCCGCCGTCGCCGGCATGCGGATTGAGCCCGGCGACCGCGATGCGCGGCCGGGCGAAGCCGGCATTGCGCATGCAGGCATCAGTCAGCTTGAGCGCGCGATGAATACGTTCGCCGGACAACAGCGCGGCGACGTCCTTGAGCGGGATGTGGGACGTCACGCGGGCGTTCCAGAGCCGGTCCAGCACATTGAATTCGCTTGCGGGAGTTTTGAGTCCGACCACTTCGGCGGAGAACGCGATCTCGTCGTCATACTCGGCCCGAGCCAGCCGCATCGCCTGCTTGTTGAACGGCGTGAAGCAGACGGCATCGACCCGACCGTCGCGGCCGAGTTCGAGCGCATGCTTGTAGTTGGCAAGCGCGAATCTGCCGCCGGCAAGGCTCACAGTTCCCTGCTGGACGTCGCCGGCATCGAGGTGCCCGAGATCCACGAATAGCGTCTCGCCCTTCGCCGCGCGCAGATCGGCTCCCTGCTCCACTGTTGTCAGCTCCGGCTTGACGCCGGCAACGCGCGCGCCCTCGTCGAAGATGCGGCGGTCGCCGATCACGACAATCCGGCTGCAGGCGCGGATATCGTCCTGCACCACGAGCTTTGCGGTCAGCTCCGGGCTGATGCCGGCAGGATCTCCCATTGCCAATGCAATGAGCGGCTTTGCGGTCATATGGTCACCTTCTCACGAGCGGTCTCTTGAGCCGTTGTCTCGGTCGCGGCAGATGCGGGTTTGCGCCAGAGACGCGGCAACTGCAGCACGAGCGGAAGCAGCAACAGCGCGATGCCGGCCACGATCAGGCACGTCACCAGCTTGTTGGCGAAGAATATCCCGAGCGATCCCTTGGACATCAGCATCGACTGCCGGAACGCGTCCTCGGCCTTGTCGCCGATGACGATCGCGAGCACGAGCGGCGCCAGCGGATAGAACAGCTTCTTGAAGAGATAGCCGACGATGCCGAAGCCGAGCATCATGACGACGTCGAGATAGGAGTTCGACACCGAATAGGCGCCGACGACGCAGATGATCACGATCAGCGGCGCGATGATCACGAAGGGAATCCGCATCAAGGCCGCGAACACCGGGACGGTCAGCAGCACCAGCGCGACGGCGACGATGTTGCCGACATACATCGAGGCAATCAGGCCCCAGACAAAGTCCTTCTGGTCGACGAACAGCATCGGTCCGGGATTGAGACCCCAGATCATCAGCCCGCCCATCATGACGGCCGCAGTGGCCGAGCCGGGAATGCCGAGCGAGAGCATGGGCAGAAGCGCGCTGGTGCCGGCCGCATGATCGGCCGTCTCCGGCGAGATGATGCCTTCAACCTCTCCGGTGCCGAAGTATCGGCCACGGCGCGAGAAGCGTCGGGCGATGCCATAGCTCATGAAAGACGCCGCAGTCGGGCCGCCAGGCGTGATGCCCATCCAGCATCCGATCGCAGCGCTGCGCAGCAGCGCAACACTATGCCGCGGCAGGCGGCCGATCGCGCGAAACACCTCGCGCCACTCAATCTTCGACGAGACCGCACGGGCATGGAACTCCTCTTCGACGGCGACGAGCAGCTCGCCGATGCCGAACAGGCCCATCACCGCGACGACGAAGTTGACGCCCTTGACCAGCTCGTCGACACCCATCGTGAGGCGCACGCTGCCGGAGACGGTGTCGATGCCGATAGCCGCGATCGCAAAGCCGATCGCCAGCGCGACGATGGTCTTGATCGGGGCCGCCCCGCCCATGCCGACGAAGCTGGCGAAGGCCAGGAAATAGACCGCAAAATATTCCGCCGGCCCGAAGGCGAGTGCGACCTGCGCCACCCACGATGCGAGGAAGGTGATCAGGATAACGCCGATCAGCGCGCCGAACGCCGCCGAGCCGAAGGCGGTGGCGAGCGCCGTCGTCGGCCGTCCGTCGCGCGCCATCGGATATCCGTCGAAGGTGGTGGCGACAGACGACGGCTCGCCCGGAATGTTGAACAGGATCGAGGTCACGGACCCCCCGAACAACGCGCCCCAATACATGCTGGAGAGCAGGATGATGGCAGAGACCGGCTGCATGCCGAAGGTCAGCGGCAGCAGCAGCGACACCCCGTTCGGAGCACCCAACCCAGGCAGCACGCCGACGAGAATGCCGAGCAGCACGCCGATCACCATCAGCGCCAGATGCGGCAGCGTGATCGCGATGCTGAAGCCGTGCAGGAGTTCCCCAAGATTGTCCATCGACCTCTCCGTCAGAAGCCGAACGCCGCGGCGAGCGCGCCGTGCGGCAAGCTCACCTGGAACATGCGCTCGAACACGACGTAGAGCGCGAGCGCTGTCGCCGCCGCCATGCCAAGCGCGCGCGGCACGGATTGTCGTCTGGGGATCGCCAGCACCGCGAAGATGTACAGGGCCGAGGCGACGTACATCCCGGCCAACGGGATCGCAGCCACGAAAATCGCGGCCGGCACGAACAGGCCGGCAAGCCGGCGCAGCTCGATCGATGTGATGGCAATTGGGACGCTGGCGAGCGTCGCGGCCGGCACGACACCTCGAACCAGGTTGTAGAGGCTCCCGAGTACGATGATGATCCCGGTCAGGAACGGAAACGTCCCGGCCTCCACACCCGCGCTCGACCAGCCGATACCGTTATCGAGGCTGGAGACGACGACGGTCAGACCGAAGCTGCCGGTGAGAACGGCGGTCGCAAGTTCGAGAGCGCGGCGCGATATCATCAGGGGCTCCGGTCAGTCGGCGAGCGGCGGCTGGTCGTGCAGAACGCGCGTGCTTTTCCCAGCCTTCGCCGGGACGACGGCGGAGTTTTTGGCACGAACGCCGAGATGTAGCTGGAAGGCCTGCCCACGTGGTCACCACCCATGCAAGAGTCCCGTCTACTTGACCAACCAGCCCTGCTCGCCCGCGACTTGCTTGACGTGCTCGAGGTCCTCCTTGATGAACTTGTCGAGCTCGGCGCCAGTCAGGAACGTGTCGACCTGGGAGGTTTTCTCGATGTAGTCCTTCCAGTCCGGCGTCGCCTGCACCTTCTTCATCAGGTCAACATAGAACGCGGCCTGGTCCGGCGTGACCTTGCCCGGGAGCCACACTGTCCGCGGCTGCTCGTACTGCTTGATGTCGAGGCCCTGCTCGACGCAGGTCGGAACGTCGCCCCAGCCTTCGGTCGCGGTGACCTTGGCGCCCTGCGGCAGCCGCTTCGGGCTGAAAACGCAAAGCGGCCGTTGCGTTCCACCGCGCCATTGCCCAAGACTTTCGCTGGGGTTGTTGACGTGGGAGTCGAGGTGTCCGCCGGCCAGCTGCACGGCGGTCTCTGCGCCGCTCTTGAAAGGGATGTAGGTCAGCTTGATGTGGCCGGCCTTCTCGATCATGCGGGTCAGCACCTCGTCGGTGTCCTTTGACTGGGCGCCGCCCATCTTGAATTCGCCCGATGCGGCCGCCTTCAGGTAGTCGCCCGCCGTCTTGTAGGGCGCGTCCTGCTTGACCCAGAGCAGGAATTCGTCCTGCGCCATCGCCGCGATCGCAGTGAGATCGGTGTAGTTGAAGGCAACCTTGGAGACGAGCGGCTGCTGCCAGGCATTCGACGTGCCGAAGATCACCTTGTAGGGATCGCCGGCGGACGCCTTGCCGTAGACATAGCCTTCCGCGCCGCTGCCGCCCCCCTTGTTGACGACGACGATCGGCTGCTCCACCAGCTTGTGCTTGGTGATGATGTTCTGCACGGCGCGCGCGAGATTGTCCGTGCCGCCGCCGGGCCCGGCGGTCGCCACGAACTCGATCGGCTTTTGCGGCTGCCAGGCGCTGAGCGCCGGCATCGTACCGGCGAGCACGGTTGCGGCGGCGGAGAGCAGAAGTGTTGACGTCCGACCCATGATTTCCTCCAGCTGATTTTTTGTCACTTGTTGTTTTCGACGTCCGGTCAGGCGACGCGTTCCTCGCGTCTTCCTGATGCCAGGACGATTGCGCCTTCTTGTTCGAGCGCTTCGATCTGCTTCTGGTCGAACCCGTGCTCGACCAGCACCTCGCTTGTATGCTCACCGTAGACCGGCGCGCCCGTGCGGACTTTGCCTGGGGTCTCCGAAAACTTGACCGGCAAGCCGATCGTCTTCACGGGACCGAGCGTGGAATGCTCGACCTCGACGACCATCTCGCGCGCCAGCGTCTGCGGATCGCGAAGCGCCTCCAGCATGTCGTGCACGGGTCCGCACGGCACGCCCTTCTCGTCTAGTGCCGCCAGCCAGTGCGCCCGCGTGCGGGTGCGGAAGCGCGCGCTCAGGACGGCTTCGAGCTCCTTCAGATTGGCCATGCGGTCAGCCCCGTTGATGAAACGCGGATCGGCAGCGAGCTCGCTCGCGCCAAGGGCCTCCAGCATCAACAGCCAGTGCTTCTTGTTGGCGCCGCCGACCACCAGCCAGCCGTCCGAGGCCTCGAAGGCCTGATAGGGCGCGTTGAGCGGATGGGCCGAGCCCATGGCGCGCGGTGCGGTACCCGCAGCCAGCGCGATGGTCGACTGCCAGTAGGTCTGCACCAGCGCGGCCTCATAGAGCGAGGTCTCTACCCACTGCCCTTCGCCGGTCTTGAGACGGTGCGTGTAGGCCGCGAGGATGCCCATGCTCGCCAGCAGGCCGGCGGTGATGTCGGACAGCGGCGGGCCGCATTTCACGGGCGGACCATCGGGACGTTCGCCGGTAAAGCTCATGATGCCGCTCATGGCCTGGGCGACCAGATCGAAGCCGCGGCGGTGCTTGTAGGGTCCGGTGCGGCCGAAGCCCGACAGCGAGCAATAGATCAGCGTTGGATACTGCTTGTGCAGGTCTTCGTAGCCAAAGCCGAGGCGCTCCATGGCGCCCGGCGCAAAGTTCTCGACCAGCACGTCGGCGCCCGCGATCAGCCGCCGCAAGACCTGTTTGCCGCCATCGGTCTTCAGATCGAGCACGATGCCGCGCTTGTTGCGGTTCATCATCAGGAACGAGGCCGCCTCGTCACCGATCTTCGGCGGCACCGAATGGCGGGTGTCGTCACCGTTCGGCGACTTCTCGATCTTGATGACGTCGGCGCCCATGTCGGCCAGCATCAAGGTGCAGGTCGGCCCCGCCATGACATGGGTGAGATCGATGACCTTGAGGCCGGCGAGCGGCCCCGAACGGCGGGAGGTTGATTGCGAGCGATCGCTTTGCATCGGGGCGTCCTATCGGCCGCGCCATTGCGGCGCGCGCTTGGTGAGGAAAGCATCGAGGCCTTCGCGAAAATCCTGGCTCGTGTAGCACATCAGGATGAGGTCTTCGCCCTCGTCCGGCGTCAGCGGCCTTTGCAGGCGCGCCACTGCCTGCTTTGTCGCATTCAGCGTCAGCGGCGCGTGGCTGGCGAGCAATCGGGCAACCTCGTCCGCGCGCCTGTCGAGCGCGGCGAGATCCTCGACGACCTCGCCGAGCAGACCGACACTGGCGGCCTCCGTGGCGTCGACGAGGCGCGCCGTGAAGATCAGATCCTTGACGCGGGCAGCACCGATCAGCGCGGTGAGACGACTGACATTGGACATCGACAGGCAATTGCCGAGCGTGCGGGCAATGGGAAAGCCGATTTTTGCGCTTTGGGTGCCAATGCGGAGGTCACAGGCCGCGGCGATGCCCGCGCCGCCGCCGGTGCAGAACCCGTTGATTGCCGCGATCGTCGGCACGCGGCATTGCTCGAGCGTGGTCAGGACCCGATCGATGCGGTTCTCGTAGTCGATCGCGTCCTGCGGCGACTTGAAATCGCGGAACTGATTGATGTCGGTGCCCGCGGCAAACGCCTTGTCGCCGGCCCCGCGCAGCACCAGCACCTTGATCGCATGATCGTCGTTGATCTCCTCGCAGATCGCGGCAAGCCGCTCGTACATCGCGAAGGTGAAGGCGTTGCGCGCCTGCGGGCGGTTGAAGGTGATGCGCCCGATACCGTCCTGACGCTCGAAAAAGAGGTCTTCCACCCCCACCTGCTGGTCCATTTCCTCATGTCCTTCTGCTTTTCTACATTTTTGAATGCAAAATTGTCGGTTTACAAGCTGGAACTTACCTTAAACCACCTATATCTTCATTTTTGCATTCAAATGGACTTCAGACCCATGCTGCATGAGGACGTCGTCGGCCGCATCCGGGCCATCCTGCTCGACGGAGAGATCCCGCCGGGCGCACGGATTCCCGAGCGCGAGTTGTGCGAACGGCTGCAGATATCGCGCACGCCGCTACGCGAGGCGCTCAAGGTGCTCGCCGCCGAAGGGCTCGTGCAGCTCCTGCCCCACCGCGGCTCGCGCGCGGCGAAACTGACCGACAAGGACATGCGCGACCTGTTCGAGGTCTGCCAGGGCCTCGAGGCGCTCGCCGGCGAGCTCGCCTGCGAACGCATCACCGATGCCGAGATCGACGCGATCGCCGCGGTGCACGCGAACATGGTGCGGCACTATCGCGAGCGCGATCTGATCCAGTACTATCGCGGCAACCGCGCCATTCACGAAGCCATCGTCGCTGCGGCCGGAAACCCGGTGCTGGCGGGGCTGTATACGTCCGTGACTGCGCGCATCCGCCGCGCGCGTTATGTCACGCCGATGACGCCCGAGCGATGGGCGGTCGCCGTGCAGGAGCACGATGCCATCCTGAACGCACTGCAGAGGCGGGACGGCGTCGGCCTCGCCCATATCCTGCGCGCGCATCTGCGCCATAAGCGCGAAGAGGTTTTGCAGGCAGGCTTTGCCGAAACGGAGCGCACTGACTTGGTGCCGAGGATTGCGTGAGACGGCATTCGCGACGAAGAAACTTGCGGTCCCGCTACAACGCGCAGTCAAGAGACACAATCGCGACACAATCATTGACTGCATTCGGCCGTACGATCCGATCGTGCTGACGCGAGGCGATCGGCGCAGGCCGAATGTAACGCGCAAACAATTGCGCAAAACAAAAGACAAAAGCGGAGGAAACGCATGACAATCGATGTCTCACGTCGGTCCTTGTTGGCCCTTGGGGCCGGCCTTGGAGCCAGCGCAATGCTCGGCAGCAGCGCGATGGCGCGCGCTCCCAAGCTCGGCACCCAGACGCCCTACTGGCACCGCTTCGTTCTCGGCGATGCCGAAGTCACCATCGTCTCCGACGGACCGCTTCCGCTCGGCGATCCCTCCGGCACCTTCACCGGCGTTCCCAAGGAAGAGGTGAAGAAGATGCTGGCAGACAATTTCCTGTCGCCGGACAATGTCGTGCTCGAACAGAACTCGCCGATCGTCAACACCGGCGACAAGCTCATCCTGTTCGATACGGGCATGGGCAGCTCGAAGATGTTCGGCGCTACCACTGGGCGGCAACAGAAGAGCATGACCGAGGCCGGCATCAAGCCCGGGGACATCGATGCGGTGGTCTGTTCGCATGCCCATATCGACCACATCGGGGGCATCGTGGACGACGGCGGCAAGCCGCTGTTTCCGAACGCGCAGATCTACATCTCGCAGACCGATTTCGACTTCTGGACCGACGAAGGCAAGCTCGGCAGCGACGCCAAGGATTTCGTCGTTCACGCCCGCAAGAACCTGCTGCCGGTGCGCGACCGCATCGTGTTCTTCAAGGACGGCCAGGAATTCCTGCCAGGCGTGCAGGCGATCGCGGCGCCCGGCCATACCGTCGGCCATACCATCTTCATGGTCTCGTCCGCCGGCAAGTCCTTCGCCTTCATGGGCGACCTCTCGCACCATTCGGTGCTGCTGCTGGAGCGGCCGCGAATGGAATTCTCCTACGACACCGATCCCAAGCAGGCGGCCGAGTCACGCGTCAAGCTGCTGACCATGCTCGCGGCAAACAAGGTGCCGGTGATGTCCTATCACTTCGCCTGGCCGGGCTATGGCCATGTTGCCAAGGCCGGTGAGGGATTCCACTATTATCCCGAACCGATGCAGATGACTCTGTAGATCGTCAAAGTCCGGGCAGCGCCTGCCGCCCGGACTTTTTGCTTCCCGTCTCAAAGCGCCCACTTCGCCTTTGGTATCTAAGATTCCGATTTAATCGGCCAATATTATTCGTTTGTCAAAATCGTCCTCCTGCGTAGCTTACGCAGAGCGGCTATCGCCCGCGGCCGAACGGCCGCCACCAAAAATGGCGAAGCACAAGGAGGATGAAGATGACGACGACGCTCGACGCATCGGGAATGCCTGCACGCTCGCTACTGCGGTTCCTCGATCGCGAGCATACGATCGCAAGGCCGGGCTATAGCCGATGGATGGTGCCGCCCGCGGCGCTTTGCGTGCACCTCTGTATCGGGCAGGCCTACGCCTTCAGCGTCTTCAACCTGCCGATGACCAAGCTGATCGGCGTCACGCAATCGGCGCCCGGCGACTGGAAACTGACCGAGCTCGGCTGGATCTTTTCCATTGCGATGGTGTTCCTCGGACTGTCGGCCGCGGTGTTCGGACGCTGGGTCGAGGAAGGCGGCCCGCGGCGCGCGATGTTCACCGCCGGCGTCGCCTGGGCGAGCGCGTTCCTGATCTCGGCACTCGGCGTCTCTCTGCACAATCTCTGGATCATCTATCTCGGCTACGGCGTCGTCGGCGGCTGTGCACTTGGCATCGGCTACATCTCGCCGGTTTCGACGCTGATGAAGTGGTTTCCTGACCGGCCAGGCATGGCGACGGGGATGGCCATCATGGGCTTTGGCGGCGGCGCACTGATCGCCTCCCCCTTCTCGGTCTGGCTGATGAGCAAGTTCGCCAGCGCGACCGACGTCGGCGCGCTCGGCGCCTTCATCACGCTCGGCTGCGTCTATTTCGTCTTCATGATGGTCGGCTCCGCAATCGTGCGCGTGCCTGCGCCGGGCTGGAAACCGGAAGGTTACGTGCCGCCTACAACCGCGACCAAGCTGATGACCAAGAACGACGTGTTCGTCTATCAGGCGATCAAGACGCCGCAGTTCTGGCTGATCTGGATCGTGCTGTTCTGCAACACCACGGCCGGCATCGGCGTGCTCGGGCAGGCCTCGGCGATGAGCCAGGAGATGTTCCCGGGACATATCACCGCGGTGGCGGCCGCGGGTCTCGTCGGCCTGATGAGCCTGTTCAACATGGGCGGACGCTTCAGCTGGGCTTCGTTGTCCGACTTCATCGGACGCAAGAACACCTATTTCGTCTACATGGTGCTCGGCTTCGCGCTTTACGTCACGGTGCCCTATGCCGGCGCGAGCGGCAATGTCGTGCTGTTCGTGCTGTGCTTCCTGATCATCGTCAGCATGTATGGCGGCGGATTTTCCACGGTGCCGGCCTATCTGCGCGACATGTTCGGCACCCGCTATGTCGGCGCCATCCACGGCATCCTGCTCACCGCATGGTCGATGGCGGGCATCGCCGGGCCGGTGCTGATCAACTACATCCGCGAATACAACGTCACCCACGGCGTGCCGAAGGCGCAGGCCTACAACACCACAATGTACATCATGGCCGGACTGCTCGTGGTCGGCTTCCTCGCCAACCTCTGCGTCCGTGCCGTCGACAAGCGCCATCACATGAAAGACGACAACGCAGGTCTCGAGCCGGCGCGTGCTTGAGCCGCAGCGGAACAGAAGGAGCGACCATGACAACGACATCGCGAAGCGAAGCGTCATTCTCCCAGTTGCTGCTGAGCTGGATCACCTATCGGGTGTCCCAGATGGCGGCGATCAAGCCGTCCCATCGCGCCAGCGAGATCGCTGCCGCCGCCGCGGCGAGCAACAACCCCTCGGGAGCGTGACATTATCATGCATCATGCCCAGACCGTAAAAACCACGCCGCTGCAATTGGCGCTGGCCTGGAGCTTTGCAGGCATCCCCTTGCTTGCGGGTGTCATCCAGACCCTGCTCAACGCGATGAAGCTGTTCCAGTAGGCACGACCCCATGCGCTCGACGGACAGGCCCGCAACGCGCGTCGGCGGCGCGCGGCAATTGATCGCCGATGAGGGCTTTACCTTCTGCATGCTTGCCGCGGTGGTCGCCGCTGCGGTCCTTGCATTCGGCTTCGATGCGACCCCGGACACCGTCGTCGCCATGCTTGCGATCGGCGCGGTGACGGCCGTTGCCGAAACCCGCTTGCACCGCCGGCGCTAGGACCGTCCGGCCGCTGCGAACCTGATGTCAGCGGCCTTTGCGCGCGCTCCGCGCCGGCGTTTCCATCACGCGCCGCGCTTGCTCGGCGGCGAGGTCGCGCATGATCGCGATCGCGCTCTGTACATGGTCGTCCGACTGGTCGACCGAATAGACGACATAGGCCGGCATGGAGAACTTCGGCGCGCCGGCCACCAGGTGCAGGTGCCGCGCCTTCAGCAGCGGTTCGACGATCCGGTGCGCGAAGTAGCCGGAGCCGCCGTTTGCCAGAACATGCTGAAGCCCGAGCCAGCCGATATTGGCAGTCAGCGCGGGTCCTGCGAAATTGGGGAAGACGGCGCTGTGGCGGGCATAGAACTCTGGTCCCCAGTCGACATAGACGTAGCCCTCCTGCAGCTCGGGGTCGCTTTTGGGATTGGTCGAGACCAGCACCAGCTGCTCCTCGATCAGCAGCTCGACTTTCAGGCCGGGCCGGCTTTGCGGCGTATACATCACGCCAATGTCGATGCGACCTTCGACCAGCCCCTGCATCAACTCCGGCTCCAGCGCGCTCTCGGCGCGGATGGAGATTTGCGGATTGGCCTCCTGCATCCGCGGCAGCCAGAGCACCAGAAACTCCTCCCACAGCCCGATGCGGCCGCCAATCACCAACGCCCCGCTAAAGCCCTTGGGAACGCCGACATCATGGCGGGCCTGCTCGACGGTGCGCACCAGGGTCGAGGCGTGGCGCTGGAATTGGCGCCCGGCTGCCGTCAATGCCGCGCCGGCCTTGTTGCGCACGAACAGCGTGCAGCCAAGCAGTTCTTCGAGGCTCTGGATCCGCGTGCTGACCGTGGACTGGCTGACGTGAAGCCGCTCGGCGGCCGTAATGAAATTGCCCGTCGCGACCACCGTCAGGAATGTACGCGCAAGCTCGGTATCCAAGGGCGGCCTCACATCGACATCGTCGATATGAAAGGCGCTCTCTTGAGGGATGTCAAACCGTAGAAAGGCTGCCTAGCACCCGCGCTTGTCGGCGATTCCGCCAAAATCCTTGGCGACGATTTGCCCGTGGCCTCGAAATCGACCTTTCTTGAGCGGACCGTATTCGGTCGGCCGCGCCACGAAGGCGGTCAACCCGATCTTCTGCGCGGCGGCGATATCGCCGATGCCGACCGTCTCGCCGGCCGATGTCCTGATCGACCCTGGGTCTGAGCTATCAGCGCGACCGCTCCTGGAGGGAGCGCAACAGCCTGCTGGCCTCCGGACGATCACCACCGTCCGGCTGACCGACAAAAAATTGCAGTTCGTGATGCAGGAGCGTCCGGGCGCGCTCGGTCTCTCCTTTGGCGGCGAGCAGGCGCGCAAGACCCTCCGCGGCACGCAGGCCAAATCCGTGCTGGCCACGACGCTTGGCAAGCGCGAGCGCCAGCTCGAAGTTCCGCTCGGCCAGCGAAGTGTCGTTGATCTGCGCATGTGCGGCAAATCGCCCTTCGATACGCAGGCATTCAGCCTCATACCAGTAGTTGCCGCCTCGCCCGAAGACGTTACGCGCCTGATCGAGACAACGCCGTGCGTCTGCCAGACGGTCGGCGCGGACATAGGCCTCTGCCAACCAGCAGAGATAAGTGGGCAGCCAATAGACGAGGTGCGCCGTCTGCAGGAAATCGCGCTGCTTCTCAAGCAGATCGATGCCTTCCGTGAGGCGGCCGCTTTCAACGTCGGCCCAACCGAGAAATGTCCGTGCCACCGAGACCCAGAGCGGCAGCTCCCGTCTGATCGCCCCATCGAGCGTCCGCTGGGCGAGCTCCCGCACCGTCGGCACGTCCCGCTCCAGCGTGTAGAGCATGCAGGCGTGGGCATAGGCGTAACCGAGGGTATGGGCATGCGACAATTGCTGCGCGTGTCGAAGTGCCTCTCGGCCGTGCGTGACCGCGTCGGCAACTCGGCCCACCAGCCAGTAGCAGATGCACAGGTTGGACAGGCTCGTGATCTGCACGTCGGTGCCGTATGTCACGGCCGTCGCTCGGTCGGCGGCAGCATCGTAGAGTTTGGCGGCCCGATCGAGATGGACGCACGCCTGCTCGGTCTCCCCGTCGAGCAGCGACGTGCCGAGCAGCCGGTGGCCCACCATCCGATCGGCCCTCGTTCCCTTTTGCTCGGCGAGCGTCAGAAAATCCCGCGCCAGCGTGCCGGCCTCCCGCACGTTGCTTGCAACACGCAAATAAGACCATCTTGCGTACAGCGCCGGAAAGATGCGCGGATCGTTGTCGAGGGCACGGCAGAGCTCGATGGCGCGGCTGCTGACGTCAGCGACCGCATCGGCGCCGAATCCCTGCAGCGCGATCGTGGGCCCGATCAGCGCGATCTGGGCGTTCAGCTCCAGATTGTCCCGTTCAAGTCCCGCCGGAAGCTTCCTGATCTCCTCCAGCGCCATGTTGAGCTCGGCGACCGCTTCCAGATTAGCCGAACGTTGTGCTGCCTGCTGGGCCGCCTTGAGCCGCATCTGTGCCGCGCGGGAGGTGCGCCCGGCCTCGGACAGGTGCTGCGCAAGATAGCCGGGTTCGGTGATGGCAACCTCCGGCAGATGGAGCTCGATCTCCGCAGCCACGCGGTCGTGAAGCTCTCGTCTCTGCCTCTTGAGAAGCGAATAATAGGCAACGTCCCGGACCAGCGCATGCTTGAAGGAGTAGACCTTTTCGTCGTCGTTGCGCTCAAATCCTATCAGCCCAGACGCTCGCAGCCGCTCGAGAGCCGGTTCGAGGCTATCTTGAAGCTCGCCGGCGACGGCAGCAAGAAGCCGATGCGGAAAGCTTCGGCCAATCACCGACGCGAGCTGCGCGACGGCCTTGGCATTGCCGAGGCGCTCGAGACGCAGCATCAGAGAGTCGTAGAGCGCCGACGGCACTTCTGAAGGTCCGCCGGCGCCAGCCGTTCGGACGCCCGGATCGACCTGGCCCGTTTCGAGGGCCGCCGCCGCCAGCTCCTCCACGAACAGCGGCACACCGTCCGATCGCGCCACAATCTGCTGGATCAGCTGACTTGATAGCTGTTTGTCGCGCACGACCGATCCGGCAAGATGGCGGCAGTGCTCATCGTCGAGGCGCTGAAGCACTATACGCAGGATCGTCGGCGACACGTCACCAAGCACGGATGCCCGGCTGGTGAACACTAGGAGATTCCGCGTACCGCCGATCTGGCCGGCAATTCGCTCGACGATCTCGATTGTCGATGGATCGGCCCAGTGAAAATCCTCAATCAGGATCAGGCTGGCTTCGCCGCGCGTTTGCGAGATCAACAGCCGCACCGCCGCATCACGCGTCTTTCGACGCTGCTCCTGCGCGTCGGGAATGATCGCGCCTGACGCCGCCGGCACCGCCAAGCCGAGCATCTGGCCGATCAGCGTCAACTGCTCCTCGTCGCCGCCGGACGTCGCGGCCACGAAATCACGCAGACGCGCTGAATTCGCGTCGGCGTCTCCATCCCTGCCGATGCCGATGCGCTGCTCGAGTGCCCTGATGATCGGGTAAAGCGGCGTGCTCTGATGCGGGGCGGAAGCTTGGATCGCCAGAATCAGGTCGTCGGGCAGCGCGGCCCTTTCGATCAGCTCCAATGCCAGGCGCGATTTTCCGATCCCGGACTCCCCAGTGATCTCCACCGTACGCCCCTGCCCGGTCCGCGCCAGCTCCCACGCTTGCAGCAGCTGCCCCATTTCAGCGACCCTGCCCACCAGGGGCGAGGCATTGCGACGGCGTGCACGATGGCCAGCGCCATCTTCCAACGCCTCGCCCTCGACGAGAAAGACCTCGACTTTTCGCGACAGTCCCTTGAGCGAACACATACCGAGCGATTGCAGGGCGAATTTGCCGCGGAGGAGACGCCTGGTCTCACCGCTGATCACCAGCGAATTGGGCTCGCCCATCTCCAGCAACCGGAATGCAATGTTGGGCGTATCGCCGACGATCTCGGTTGCATCGTGCACGTGACCCAGCCTCGCCTTGCCGATCACCGCTACGCCCGTATGGACCCCGATCCGAACGCGCAGCGGTTCCTGGATCTCCGCGATGGCGCGCTCACTCAGTTCGTGGAGTGCCCGCAACAACACCAGGCCGGCACGGACCGCGCTCTCGGCTTCGTTCTCCGATGCGAGCGGATAGCCGAATTCCGCACGAATGCCGTCGCCGATATAATTGACGACGCTGCCCCCGGCATTAGTGATGCATTGCGAGCTTATCGCCTGGAATTCCAGCAGGATCTCTCGCAAATCCTCTATGTCACAGCGCTCGGACAGGCCTGTTGAGTCGACCACGTCGCAGAACAGAACTGTCAGCTGGCGGCGTTCGGTTGCTCTGTCGTGAGGGTCATCCATCACTCATCCCGGAATTCTGAAGCATGTTGCCCGGTTCGACGTCACGGCTCGAGTTGGCTCCGCTGCCTCTTCGAAAGCGTGACGCAGATTGGCCATTGCCTCGGTAGAAGTCCACGACACGTTACGCGAGTAATTGGTCAATCCCGCTGCCTCAATCGCGAGCCCGATCCTCACGGACTCAGCAGATCGGCAAAGAACGGATTCAGCATTCGTCCTCGCGGATCTTCCCTTCTCACATGCGCCGAGAAGTCGATCCATCTTGTCCCGTACGCTGCCTCGACGTGGTCCCTGGTGATGAATGGACTCTGGTTCAACAGGGGAATGCCGCCCCTCTTGCTCGCAAATTCATTGAACGCCTTCAAAAACCCGTCCCAAGCCGGCCGGTCCGTATAAGCGTGGATGGGGTCGACCGAAAACACGTCTCCGTCATGCGAGTAGGACAGCAACGAGTGCTCATCCTTCCGGATGAAATAGGAGCCGAGCGCCATGTTGCAGCGGAAGTCATGGTCCTTGAAATATTTTTCGCTGAAGTCCACGTAATCGCGCAGCACATGCAGCCATTCAGAGCGCGGAAATGCCCAGAACGTAAACGCATATCGCGCCGACGGCCGCGTATTGCTGTAGTCGATCGTCTTGTCGGGATTGTATAAGGTCGCTCCGCCGATCAGGTGCAAGAACGACATCAACAGCCGGTTGCCAATGAACCACGTGTCGAGCAACGCATCCCTGAGAGGCTTGGTCGGGATGCTACTGTCGATGAATCTGCCGACGCGGGCTTCCGCAAAATTCCAGAGGTTACGGCGGCTGGCGGCGAACAGCGATCCCAACGGTCCAATCCTGTCGATGGGACGTCGCGTCTGGAAGTACGCCTTTCGTCCGACCGTCCAACAGATCAGGCCTCGCGACGCATCGATGATCCCGTCCACTTCCTTCTCGGTCAGTTCGCCGATCCGGCGCGGCAAATATCTGAAGTGGATCGCTTCCAGCGGCTTGATGCGAAACGTCACCTCGTAGATGACGCCGCACAGGCCGTAACTGGAGCGCATCAGGTACATCAGATGCGGGTCCTTCTCCTCCGATGCTTCCGCCAGCCCGCCGCTGGGCGTCACCCATTTCATCGCTGTGATGTACGAGCCGACCTGTCCGAACTCGCCGCCGTCCAGGCCGTCCTTGGTGTGGCAGCAGGCCGCCGCACCGAGCGTCATGTTCCCGATCTCGATATTGGTCAGAAACTGGAGGTTCATCGCCCGCAATAGCCGCGATGCAGCAATGAACTGGAGACCGGCCTCGGCCGTGAACGTCATGCTGTGTGGATCGATCTTGTGGATGCGGCTCATCCCGGACATGTCGATGATCGTCCCGTCGGAGGACGCGCAAGGCGTCAAGGAATGATAGCTGCCCATCGCCCGAACAGGGCTTGGGTAGCGGTCGGCATCCCTGAGGATCGATTGAATCTCGTCAACGGAGCGCGGTGACACCAATTGCGCGGGCGAGCTTGTGATCCCGCCGTCGTAATTGCGAACCATATTGCCCATCTGCGTCACCCCCTTGACGGCGAAACACGCAACTTAGGATGGCTTTTCGGTCTTGCCGGCGCCGGTGCCGGCCTGGTTCTCACGAGATTGAAGCGCTTTGTCGCGCAGCTTCGCCGCGCTCACGCAAATTCAGCCGGGTCGCCCGATGCACCCACGTGCTGTACGTTATCCTATCCGAGCAAACCTTTGGTCGACAGGGAAAATTGCATGCCCGGGCGACCGCAACCGCCGGAAAGCCGCGTTGGCAAACGGCTATTTTGGTGCTATTGAACTGCATTTACTAGTTGCAAATTGAGTTTATTTCACGCCATCGAGTTTGGGAGCGTCAATGTCCCGCGAGAACGATGGTTTTGCCTTCCATCGTGACCTGCTCCAGGCGGTCCTGGATGTTGTCTATCGGGCCATCAACTTCCTTGTCAGATGGGACCACCTGCCGACCCTGCTCGGAGCTGCCAATCTTTCGGTGTTCCGCGACCGGCTGCGCGAGCACAACCTCCACCATACCGGCTATGGCGCGACGTCGCCTGGCTGGAGCACCGGCAATGACCGGTGGCGTTCCGCTGACGGCTCGTTCAACAGCCTCGACCATCCGCGCATGGGCATGGCGGGCGCCCGGTTCGGACGCAATTTCCCGCTGCCGGAATGCGTGCCGGACGGCGTAGACGATCTGCTCGAACCCAGTCCGCGCGAAATTTCGACGGAATTGCTGGCGCGGGACCAATTTATTCCCGCGACCAGCCTCAATCTGCTGGCCGCCGCCTGGATTCAGTTCGAAACGCATAATTGGTTCAGCCATGGGGTGCCCGAGCCGGGAAACGAGTTCAAGATCCCGCTGAAAGCGGGCGACCAATGGCCCAAGAAGGAGCGGCTCGACGACTGCATGAAGATTCGTCGCACGGTTTGCGACGAGACATCGCGTGAGTCATGGCTCGGCGCCACACCGACATTTCGCAATTTCAACTCGCACTGGTGGGACGCCGGGCAGATCTACGGCAGCGATCGCGCGAGGCAGATGCAGATCCGATCCGGGGTCGATGGGAAGATCAGGGTCGGCGATGATGGGATGCTCCCAGCCGATCCAGTCCATCCGGGTGCCGATCTCACCGGCTTCAATGACAATTGGTGGGTCGGGCTCAGCCTGCTCCACAATCTCTTCGCGCGTGAGCACAATTTCATCTGCGATGGCTTGAAGACCCGGTATCCGGCCTGGAATGACGAAGAACTATTCCAGCGTGCGCGCCTGATCAACGCGGCCCTGATCGCCAAGATCCACACCGTCGAATGGACGCCAGGCATCCTCGACCATCCTGCGCTGGATTTCAGCATGCACGCCAACTGGTCGGGGATACCATACCGGGTGCTGCGCGCAGTGCTCGGCAAGAACAGCGAGGCCGCCTATGGCATCATCGGCTCTCCGACGGACCAGCACAGCGCGCCCTACGCGATGACCGAGGAATTCACCGCTGTCTACCGCCTGCACCCGTTGCTCCCGGACAAGATGGATGTGCGGCGGCTCGATACCACAGAGCCAAAATCTTGCGACTTGGTCAACATGCAGGGGCGCGTCTCCCGCGAGTTCATGCAGTCTCACGGCTTCGCCAACCTGATGTACTCCTTCGGCACCGCTCATCCCGGCGCCATTCGCCTCCACAATTATCCCAACTTCCTGCGCCAGTTCACGAAAGACGGCCAGCCGCTGCTGGACGTGGCCGCGATCGATATCATGCGTGATCGCGAGCGCGGCGTGCCGCGCTACAATCGTTTCCGCGAGCTGGTCGGCAAGAAGCGCGTCAAGACATTCGAGGAAATCACCAGCATCCCCGGTGCCGCCAAGAAGATGCGCACGATCTACAAGGGCGACGTCGACCGCGTTGATCTGATGGTGGGGCTGTTAGCCGAGGACCTGCCGGACGGCTTTGGCTTCAGCGATACCGCTTTCCGCATCTTCATCCTGATGGCATCGCGGCGTCTCAAGAGCGACCGCTTTTTCACCGACGACTACCGGCCGGAAGTTTACACCGACTTCGGTCTGGACTGGATCAACCACAACGGAATGAAATCGGTCCTGCTGCGGCATGTGCCGCAGCTCGGCGCGGCGCTCGAGGGCGTCAACAACGCTTTTGCCCCCTGGAATGTGCTGCGAGGCTAGTCATGGCCCTCATCATCACCATTCCGGGCCTCGTTCGTCTTGCCCTCGTGCGCGATCCGGACGAACTGCTCCGCGTCAACGATGCGGGCGTGGTCGCGCGCTCGCTGTCCGGCCGCGGCGGTCTGTTCAATCGCTCGATCGCGGCAAAGCTCGCGGTTTTCCGCACACGTGATGGTGACATCTGGCCGGCGTTTCGCGACCGGCGCGATGCATTCCGCGCGGCGCATCAGGCGGCGCTCGAATCCGCACTTTCGGATGTCGAGCCGCTGTTGCAGCGGATCGCGCCGGAGATCGCCGAACTCGGCAATTACATCCGCGACGGGCACGCACATCGCAGCATGGGCGTCGCTGTTCAGCAAGCGATAGGCCGGCTCTTCTTCGCCGACTATGTTGCTAGCGAGGAGTCCTACGCCGCCGCGCGCACGTTGCAGGCCTGGCTGTCGGCCTGGCCGCTGCGTGCATACTGGATCAGGCGCAGCGGCGCGTTGAAGGCTGCGCTCGATCGAATTGAGGCAGCCTCGCGCGGCGACATGGCTTGCGCGCATGCAACTGCGCTTGCGATGGACAACATCGTAAAGTCGATCGATCTGATGCGCGAGCTGGTGCTTCGCGGCGACAATCTGGCGAAGATCGAACCGCAGGATGCACTGCTTCGCACGCTGCGCGCGCCCGCACGCGTGATCCGCGAAGTGCGCGATGGAGACTGCGTTGGTTTGATCCGGCTGCGGTCACGGACGTTGGTGCTGCTAGCAGTCGAAGGCGCCCGCCAGCAACGTGCCTCCGACCCGGGATTCGCATTCTTTGCCGATGCGTGGAATCGTTGCCCCGCGCACAGCATTGTCCCCGCGTTGCTCATCGAGGTCTGGCAGGCGGCAAGGACCAACAAGAAGCACAGCGCGACGGGAACGCCGCCGCAAGGTGGAGGGCCAACGTCGCGGCCGGCCTAGCACCCGAGCTTGTCGGCGATTCCGCCAAAATCCTTGGCGACGATGTCCCAATTGCCGGTGGCCTCGAAATCGACTTTCTCAAGCGGACCGTATTCGGTCGGCCGCGCCACGAAGGCCGTCTTCAGCCCGTTCTTCTGCGCGGCGGCAAGGTCGCCGTTATGGGCTGCGACCATCATCACCTCTTCCGGCTTGAGGCACAGCAGGCGCGCGGCGCCGAGATAGGTTTCGGGATCGGGCTTGTAGTGCTCGAACAGCTCGGCCGACATGATGAGGTCCCAGGGAAGCCCTGCGAACTTCGCCATGTTGGTGAGCAGCGCGACATTGCCGTTCGACAGCGGCGAGATCACGAATTTCGTCTTCAGCCGCGTCAGGCCCGCGACGCTGTCGGGCCAAGGGTTCAGGCGGTGCCAACCCTTGGTGAGGTGATCGAGATCGGCTTCGGTCAGGCCTGAAATCGAAAATTGCGCGACCAGCTTTTCCAGCGAGCGGCGATGCAGATCATCTAACATGACATAGCCGCGCTCGGGATGTTTGCGCACGTCATCCATCGAGGCCATGTACATGCCGCGCCAGCCGTCGACCAAGGCGGTCCAGTCGGCGGAGATCCCGCGGCCCTTCGCCCACCACATGAAGTCCGTGATCAGGCTGGTGCGCCAGTCGACGACGGTGCCGAACACGTCGAACACCAGGGCTTTGACGGCGGTGAGGTCGGATGTTGTGGTCATGCTTGGCTTCGCGGATAGCCCGCGCTCCGGGTGGCTTCGTCTCAGATGAAGGGCTTTAAAGCATGATCCTTTCCATGCAACAATAGCGCTAGTCCGCCACACCAGACACGCGCAAGATGAACAAGGTGACGGGCCTCAACCAGTCGGAGTGCAGCGGATTTGTCATGACCAACCCTCTTGCATTTGTCTTGTTAGAGAGCGCCGGCCTTCCAGAAAAGAAGGTCCTCATCGAGACGCTACGCGACCGTCATCCAGGCTTGCATTGGGACATCAGCACAGCCGCAGCACATGCGGAAGCCGACGATCTGCTCCTGATCCGCATCGGCGATCATCTGGCGGGAGTCCTTTTGATGCGCGCGCCAACGCCGATCAATCAATCGGCGTGGCAACAGGCCTCCTCGGGATGGCCGGAGGCATCGCAGGCACTGGGGAAGCACCGTGCGCACCTGGTCGTCTCGATGACGGGCTCTGCTGCGAAGGGGCGGAAACCGCGAAGCCCAGGGTGATAGAAAGCACCCGCATCGTCACTGCCGTCGTCGGTAGCTTGATTGAGGCCCAGCCTGGCTGTCTGGGCATAGCCTGGAACGGACAATTCGGACGCTCTCCCGAACAGTGGCTAGAGCAGTCACGCCGATCGTTCGATCCGTTTCCGAATCATCCATACAGCCTATGGATCGAGATTGTTCACTTCGTGAGCGGCAAGACGATTGGGGCTTACACGAAAGGACTATCCGCATTCATCGGACGCGAGATCGAATTTGAGGTAGACGGGCTAGATGAACGCACCGTCACAGCCCGAGTTGCCGGCCTTTCATCCTACCTGATCGCAAACGGCATTGAGGCCGGGCCCAAGAGCGGTGCCGTGTTCGAAGCCGACTCCGAGGTCGATCATCACGTTGCGGTGCTCCACCGCAATTCGCGCTTTCGGATCGGGCCAGTCATTTCGTTCTTTTCTCTTCAAGACCGAGCTGGAAGGTTGAAGACCTACCAGATCATTCCGTCATCTCTCGCCCGAGATCACCCGCTTCTGGTCATGCTGGGCAAGGTCGGGCTATTCGATCTGACGAAGTCAGAAAACCTGATAGAGCTGCGGCCAGATCACTACGTTTCCGAAACTCGCCTGGAGAGCCTCGATGGCGGCGTGTCGCAGGAGCTGTCCAAAATGCTCGCGACCGACGCCTATGCCGAGGCGGACACGAACGCGCGCCGCGCGCTCGCGAGCGGAGACATTGCGTCAGCCAGGTCTTTTTTGCAGCCTTGGGCTGAGGAAGTTGGCCAGCTTCAAGAGGTGCTCCAACTCGCTCTGACCTTGTGCGACGCGTTCATGTTCATGCCGCCCGCACCGCGCAGGCCTTAGCGGACACGCGATGGATCAGGTCCATCGAGGTGCCATACACGGCGACGTCCGGCTGAACTGGCCGAACGATCGCACGCGGGACGGTCGCGGACTTAGTCCAGGTGGAATTTCGCCAGCTCGCGGTGCTCGGCCTTGATGTAGCGCACCGTGCCGGTGACCGAGCGCATCACCACCGTCTCGGTCTCGATCACGCCGTCCTTGCGGAATTTGACGCCTGACAGCAGCGAGCCCGTGGTGACACCGGTGGCCGCGAACAGGCAGTCACCGCGCGCCATGTCCTCGATGCCGTAGATCAGCTTGGGATCGTTGACGCCCATCTTGGCGGCGCGCTCCCGCTTTTCGTCGGAGTCGAGGATGAGACGGCACTGCATCTGGCCGCCGATGCAGCGCAGCGCAACGGCTGCGAGCACGCCTTCGGGTGCGCCGCCGGTGCCGAGATACATGTCGACGCCGGTGTTGTCAGGGTCGGCGCAGTGGATCACGCCGGCGACGTCGCCGTCGGTGATGAGGCGCACGGCGGCACCGGTCGAGCGCACGCTCTCGATGATGCTGGCATGGCGCGGACGGTCGAGCACGAGAACGGTGATGCCGTCCGGCTTGACGCCCTTGGCCTTGGCGAGGCGGCGGACGTTTTCGGCCGGTGTCGCATCGAGCTCGACGACGCCCTTGTCATAGCCGGGACCGATCGCGAGCTTCTGCATGTAGACGTCGGGGGCGTGCAACAGCGTGCCGCCGTCGGCCATCGCCATGGTGGCGATCGAGCCCGGCATGTTCTTGGCGCACAGCGTGGTGCCTTCGAGCGGATCGACCGCGATGTCGACCTGCGGGCCGGCGTTCATGCCGACCTTCTCGCCAATGAAGAGCATCGGCGCCTCGTCGCGCTCGCCCTCGCCGATGACGATGGTTCCCTCGATCGGGAGCTTGTTAAGCTCGCGCCGCATCGCGTCCACCGCGGCCTGGTCGGCCGCCTTCTCGTTGCCGTGCCCGCGCAGACGCGCCGAAGACACCGCCGCCCGCTCCGTCACACGCACGATCTCCAGCGTGAGAATGCGCTCGAGCAATGCTTGCGGCGGGACTGAAATATGGGTCGACATCGGCTCACTCCTTCGAAACAGTTTTGGACGGACATCTCCGCCGCATCAACTCGTAACACCCACAGTTCGTTCGAACCGTGTCTTATTCTTGGAGCATGACCTTTCCGGAAAACGCCTCACACTTTTCCGGGACATGCTCAGTTCTTCTCGATCCTGATGACCTGCGGCCGTCCGCTGATCACCTTGTCCTTCTGCACGGCCGCGAGCGCGCGGCGCACGGCGTCCTCGTGCGTGGCATAGGTGATGAGGATGACGGGCACCGGTACCGCCTTGCCGTCTGCCGGCGCAGCGCCGCCATTGGGATGGCGCTGCACGATCGACTCGATCGAAATCTTCTGCTCCGCAAGCCGCGTCGCGATCGCAGCCGCGGTGCCCGGGAAATCGCGTGCCAGAAGGCGGATGTAGTAGCCGCCCTCGTGGCGCTCCATCGGCGCCTTCTTGGTATCGCGCAGCTGCGAAATCGGCCGGCCGAACGGATTGGCGCGAATGCCGCGCGCGACATCGGCGATGTCGGCGACGACGGCGGATGCGGTCGCAGCGCCGCCGGCACCGGGGCCCACCAGCGTGATCGGCGGGATGCCCTCGCCATCGATCGTGACCGCATTGGTGACACCCATCACCTGTGCGATCGATGAGGATTTCGGAACCATGGTCGGATGCACGCGCTGCTCGATGCCCTTGGCGGTACGAACGGCGACGCCGAGGAGCTTGAGCCGGTAACCGAGATCGTCAGCGGCACGGAGATCTTCCGGCGCGATGGAGGAGATACCTTCGACATACACCGCGCTTTGAGCAACTTTCGTGCCGAAAGCGAGGCTGGCGAGAATGGCGAGCTTTTGCGCGGTATCGTGGCCGTCGACGTCGAATGACGGATTGGCCTCGGCATAGCCGAGCCGTTGCGCGTCCTTCAGGCACTCGGCGAAGGACAGGCCCTCCAGCTCCATCCGGGTCAGGATGTAATTGCAGGTGCCGTTGAGGATGCCGTAGACCCGGTTGATGCCGGTTCCGGCGAGACCTTCGCGTAACGTCTTGATGACAGGGATCGCAGCGCCGACGGCTGCCTCGAAATTCAGCGCGCCGCCGTGCTTTTCGGCGGCCTTGGCCAGCTTGAGGCCGTGCTTTGCCAGCAACGCCTTGTTGGCGGTGACGACGGATTTGCCGGCACCGAGCGCGGCCTCGACCGCCGACAGGGCGGGATCGCCGGAGCCACCCATCAGCTCGACGAAGCAGTCGATGCCGGGATGCGTGGCGAGGGCAAGCGGATCCTTGACCCATTCGATGCCGCGCAGATCGACGGCGCGCTTCTTGGCCTTCGAGCGGGCGGTGACGGCGACGACGCGAATGCCGCGGCCGCTGCGGCCGGCAAGCACGCGCGCCTGCGTTTCGATCAGACGGACAACTTCGGCGCCCACGGTGCCGAGCCCCGCTATGCCCACTTTCAGGGGTGCAACCATGATGCCTTGGAAAGCCTGCGGAAGAGAACTTAACGCCGAGTGGCGAGCGGAACGACGTTGTGCAACGTTTCGATGCCGCTTTCAAGGAAGCGGCGCACGCCGCGCGCGGCCTGCCTGATCCGTTGCTCGTTTTCCACCATGGCGATGCGGACATATCCTTCACCATGTTCGCCGAAGCCGACGCCCGGCGAGACCGCGACACCGGATTTCTCCACCATCAGGGTCGCGAACTGCATGCTGCCGACGCTGCGGAAGGCTTCCGGCAGCGGTACCCAGGCGAACATCGACGCTTCCGGCGGCGGAATCTCCCAGCCGGCACGGCCGAAGGATTCCACCAGCGCGTCGCGCCGCTTGCGGTAGGTGTCGCGCATCTCCTTGATGCAATCGTCCGGTCCGTTCAGCGCGGCGGTCGCTGCGACCTGGATCGGCGTGAACGCACCGTAGTCGAGATAGGATTTGACGCGGCCGAGTGCCGCAATCACGCGCTCGTTGCCGACCGCGAAGCCCATGCGCCAGCCAGCCATCGAATAGGTCTTCGACATCGAGGTGAACTCGACGGCGACGTCCATCGCGCCCGGCACCTGGAGCACCGAGGGCGGTGGGTTGCTTTCGTCGAAATAGACCTCGGCATAAGCGAGATCGGACAGGATCAGGATCTCGTGCTTCTTCGCGAACGCGACCAGGTCCTTGTAGAAATCGAGGCTGGCGACATAGGCGGTCGGGTTCGAAGGATAGCAGACGACGAGCGCCAGCGGCTTCGGGATCGAATGCACGATCGCCCGCTCGGCCGCCTCAAAGAATTGCGGCGTCGGCTCCGACGGCACCGAGCGGATCACGCCGCCCGCCATCAAGAAGCCGAAGGCGTGAATCGGGTAGCTCGGATTGGGACAAAGGATGACGTCGCCGGGCGCGGTGATCGCCTGCGCCACGTTGGCAAACCCCTCTTTGGAGCCGAGCGTCGCCACCACCTGGGTGTCGGGATTGAGTTTCACGCCGAAACGGCGGGCGTAGTAGCCGGCCTGGGCCCGGCGCAGCCCAGGGATGCCGCGGGAGGCCGAGTAGCGGTCAGTGCGCGGCTTGCCCAGCGTCTCCTTCAGCTTCTCCAGCACGTGCGCTGGCGCCGGCAGGTCCGGATTGCCCATGCCGAGGTCGATGATGTCGGCGCCGGCGTTCCGCGCGGCTGCCTTGGCCCGGTTGACCTGCTCGAACACGTAAGGCGGAAGGCGGCGGATGCGGTAAAACTCTTCCATGGCTCTCTCGGCTCCGGGCAACCGGTCAGGACAGAATCGACAGGCCAAAACGGCCACGCGGAAAGGCGCCCGCTTCCCTCGCGAAAATTACTCAAGATCAAATACTTAGAGCAATCATCGACGACGGTGACTGAAGTCGTTCGCCCTGACTCTCGGCTGAACTAAGGTCTTTTAGCACGGCGAAGCGGAGGCGCCAGCGATTACCTTGCAGCGCCCTATTTCGCGTCCTTGGTGGCAACCGCCTGACGGTCGCGCGCGGCAGCAAGCTCGGCCTCGATCTTGGCGCGTTGGTCCGGCGGCATGACCGCCTGATCGCGATCTGGCGGCAGATCGTGCACCGGCAGATAGCTACCGGCCTCCCTCGGATGCGCTTGCGCATCGGCAGGCGTCATATCCGCAAGTTGGCTCGAGCAGCCGCCCAAGGCGAGCAACGCCATCAGCAGCACACCACAGCTCCACCGCGACTTTTGCAGGTCCCTCAACGCCAACACTAGGGAAATCCCCACCTCGTCCCAAAGCACGGCCCCGGGCAACCTTACCCAAGTCCACGCCCAAGCTCAAACCATTGCTGCCCAGATGGTGCGAGCGAGAAAACAACCCCCGGGTCCACCAAGCCGAGCGGTGCGGCTCGATTGTGACGGAACCAAGAAAATTTGTCGCACTGCAACACATCTTCGAGAGTGTTTAACGCCAAACATGCGAGCTTCGCGGTGACGAATACGGAATGAATCGTTACTGTTCTGCTCATGAGTATGGCCACGACCGATACGCCCAAACCCGAGACGAAGTTCGATGCGGAAGCCTTCGCGATGAATGTCGCGCGGGCGATGGAAAGCGGCGGCAAGGCGCTCGCCGCGTACCTGAAGCCGCGGGAGAGGGGCGAGGTGCAGGATCGTCCGCCCGCGGAGCTTGCCGAGGTCGTCAAGACCTTCACCGCCGTCGCCGAATACTGGCTGTCGGATACGTCGCGGTCCTCCGCGCTCCAGACCAAGCTCGCCAAGGACTATCTCGACCTCTGGGGCTCGGCGGCGCGCCGCATGGCCGGTCAGGACGCCCCGCCCGCGATCGCGCCCTCGCCGCGCGACAAGCGCTTTGCCGATCCGGAATGGAAGTCCAACCAATTCTTCGATTTCCTGATGCAGCTCTATCTGCTCACGACCAAATTTGCGCAGGAGCTTGTGCGCGACGCCGAGGGGCTCGATCCGCTGACCCGCCGCAAGGCCGAGTTCTACGTCCAGCAGGTCACCAACGCGATGTCGCCCTCGAACTTCGTGCTAACCAACCCGGAAGTGCTGCGCGCGACGGTGGCCAGCAGCGGCGAAAATCTCGCGCGCGGGCTGAAGATGCTGGCCGAGGACATCGCCGCCGGCAAGGGCACGCTGAAGATCCGTCAGTCCGATCCGGATAATCTCGTGGTCGGCGTCAACATGGCGACGACGCCGGGCAAGGTGATCTACCAAAACGAGATGATGCAGCTGATCCAGTATGCGCCGACGACGGAGAAGGTGCTGCGCACGCCGCTCCTGATCATCCCGCCCTGGATCAACAAATTCTACATCCTCGATCTCAAGCCGGAGAAATCCTACATCAAGTGGTGCGTCGATCAGGGCATCACCGTGTTCGTGATCTCATGGGTCAATCCCGACAAACGGCTCGGTGCCAAGAGCTGGGAAGACTACATGAAGGAAGGCCCGCTCACGGCGATGGACGTGATCGAGAAGGTCACCGGCGAGATGAAGGTGCACACCGCCGGCTATTGCGTCGGCGGCACCATGCTCGCGACCACGCTGGCCTGGCTCGCCGAGAAGCGCCGCCAGCGCGTGGCGTCCGCGACGTTTTTCGCAGCACAGGTCGACTTCACCCATGCCGGTGATTTGCTCGTGTTCGTCGACGAGGAGCAGATCGCATCCCTCGAGCAGGACATGAAGGCGGCGGGCGTGCTCGAAGGCTCGAAGATGGCGATGGCCTTCAACATGCTGCGCTCCAACGATTTGATCTGGTCCTATGTCGTCAGCAATTACCTCAAGGGCCAGCAGCCGAGCGCGTTCGACCTGCTGCACTGGAATTCGGACGCGACGCGCATGACGGCGTCGAACCATTCGTACTATCTGCGCAATTGCTATCTGGAGAACCGGCTCTCGACCGGCACGTTGGTGCTGGACAACACCTTGCTCGATCTCTCCAAGGTCATGGTGCCGATCTACAATCTCGCGACCCGCGAGGACCATATCGCGCCGGCGGAATCGGTGCTGTACGGCTCCCAGTTCTTCGGCGGCCCGGTGAAATACGTGCTGTCCGGCTCGGGCCACATCGCCGGCGTGGTCAATCCGCCCGCCTCGAACAAATACCAGTACTGGACCAACGACAACGTGAAGTCCGCCAACGTCGCCGAGTGGATGAAGGGTGCGGTCGAGCACAAGGGCTCGTGGTGGCCGGACTGGCGGCAATGGCTGGGCGCGCTCGATCCCGAGGAAGTCCCGGCCCGCACGGTCGGCAGCGAGGCGTTTCCCGCGATCGAGGACGCCCCCGGCAGCTATGTCAGGGTTCGCGCATAGCAGAATCTTCCGCGCTTTCGTATAAGCTCCGCGCCTGCGGCAGAAATTGATGAGGGGACCGGGTTATGACGCGTGAATTGTTCTGGCTGACACTGACGGTGGTCCTGACCGGAATCCTCTGGATTCCCTACACCATCAACCGCTGCCAGATTCGCGGTCTCGGTGGCGCGATGGCCAATCCCTCGCGCGCCGACAAGCCGCAGTCGGAATGGGCAAACCGCCTGATGTTCGCGCATGACAACGCCGTCGAGAACCTCGTGCTGTTCGCGCCGCTGGTGCTGATCCTGAACGCGATCGACTATTCCTCGACATGGACGGTGCTTGCCTGCGCCGTCTATTTCTGGTCGCGCGTCGCGCATCTGATCGTCTATGCGCTCGGGATCCCGGTGTTCCGCACGCTGGCCTTCACCGTCGGCTTCATCGCGCAGGCCGTGCTAGCCGTCGCGATCTTCAAGGTGGTTTGATCGCATCTCCGATGGCTTAGCGCCTGCAACAAAGGGGTGAAATCCTCGAAAGCCTGCCCGGCTGCTGGTGTTGCCAAAGGATGACAGTGCGACAAAAACAGGGATGCCATCCGTGGGAGAGACGAAGGATCGCCAATCCACAGGTATATTTGGCCATCTCATTGATGATTCGGGGCAGACATGAATTGGAAGATTGCATCCGCGCTCGCCGGCCTCTCGCTCGCAGCCGTCACGACCCAGGCCAGTGCCGCCGATCTCGCCGCACGTCCCTACACCAAGGCGCCGCCGATGATCGCGGCGATCTATGATTGGAGCGGCTTCTACATTGGCGCCAACGGCGGCTATGGCTCGTCGCGCAATTGCTGGGACCAGACGGTTGGTTTCGCGCCCGGCGTTGCGGAAGGCTGCCATGACGCGACGGGCGCCGTCGCCGGCGGCCAGATCGGCTATCGCTGGCAGAGCAGCGCCTTCGTGTTCGGCCTCGAAGCGCAGGGCGATTGGGCGGATCTCTCCGGCCGGAGCGCCAGCACCGTGGCCGGCGTCGCGAACCGCACCCGTGTCGATGCTTTCGGCCTGTTCACCGGCCAGGTCGGCTATGCCTGGAATAACGCACTGCTTTATGTGAAGGGCGGCGCCGCCGTCACCCGCAACCGCTACCGCGGCATCGGAACGGGCGGTCTGGCCGGAGCCGAGTTCGACGGTGCCGACGACACCCGCTGGGGCGGCACGGTCGGCGTCGGCATCGAATACGGCTTCGCCCCGAACTGGTCGGTCGGCCTCGAATACGACCATCTGTTCATGGGCCGCCACGACGTCACGCTGACCTCCAACGGCGCGCTGGCGCCGGTCGGCACGTTCTCACGCACCGACCGCATCGGCCAGGACGTCGATTTGATCACCGCGCGCATCAACTACAAATTCGGCGGCCCGATCATCGCGAAGTACTGAGAAAGCCCTCGCAGCCGTCATGCCCGGGCTGGTCCCGCCTATGCGGCTGAAGTCGCTTCGGCCAGGCGAAAGCTCGGGCATCCACAGTCTTCCTCGACTGCGGCGACGTGGATGGCCGGGACAAGCCCGGCCATGACGAGCAGCGAATGTTGCTCCTACGCCTTCACCGTCGGCTTTATCGCGCAGGCCGTGCTGGCCGTCGCGATCTTCGAGGTGGCTTGAGATCAGGCCTTGTAGCCCGAAATCAGGCTTTGCGAACGACGAGATGCAGCATGTTCGCCGGCGTCTCGTCAAAGCTCTGGATCACGTTCCTGTCCGAGGACAGCGTAATCCATGGACCTGCGCTGGCGTAGGTCGCCTCGAGCCATTCTGGCGACGCATAATTGTAATAGCGCCAGAGACTGTCCCGGCCCTCGCCCTCGCCCATCTTGTAGCTGGCATAGAACACGCCTGAAGGCCTGAGTGCGCGATGAATCCGCGCCAGGATGCCGGCGAGTTCGTCGCGCGGCACGTGCAGGAGACAGGCACTGGCCCAGACGCCGTCATAGGCCTCGTGCGCGTCAAGCTGGTCGAACCGCATCGCCTCCACGGCATGACCGAGCCGCTGCGACGCGATCTCGGCCATTTCAGGCGAGCCGTCGGTGGCGCGCACCGAAAAACCTTCGGCCAGCATCACCGCCGAATGATTGCCGGCACCACAGCCGAGCTCGAGGATCGAGCCGCCGGACGGCAGCAGGGCGAGAAAGCCTCGCAGCCGCGTCGAGGGCGCCTTTGCCCAGTCCGCATAGGACCGAGCGTTGCTCCGATAGAATTGCAGAGTCCCTTCGTCCACGGCGACCACTCCGATCAGGGAAACAGCGCGATCTGCTCCAGTCCAGTGGTCTCGGCGAATCCGAACATCAGGTTCATGTTCTGGATCGCCTGACCGGCCGAGCCCTTCACCAGATTATCGAGTACCGAAATCACAATGGCGCGGTTCTTGATCCGGTCGGCGATGACGCCGATCTGCACATAGTTCGAGCCGCGTACGTTCTGGGTCTGCGGCAGCACGCCCTTCTTGACGACATGCACGAACGGCTCGTTCGCGTAGGCTTTCTCGAGGGCGGCCCGCAAATCGTCCGGCGTCGCGCCGTTGAGCTTGACGTAGGACGTGCAGAGTTCGCCCCGCGACATCGGTATGAGATGCGGCGTGAAATTGATCGTCACCGCGGAACCGGCGGCGACGCCGATCTCCTGCTCGATCTCCGGCGCATGCCGGTGCGTGCCGACCGAATACGGCGAAATCCCCTCGCCCGCCTCGCTGAACAGCGTGTTCTGCTTCAGGCCACGTCCGGCGCCGGTAACGCCTGACTTGGCGTCGATCACGATGTCATCGACGTCGATCAGTTTTGCTTTCGCCAGCGGCACCAGCGCCAACAGCGCTGCCGTCGGATAGCAGCCGGGACAGGCGACCAGCCGCGCCGCGGTAATCTTCTCCCGGTAGAATTCGGTCAGACCGTAGACGGCTTCGCCCTGCAACTCGAGCGCCTGATGTTCGTGGCCGTACCACTGCGCGTAGGTTTCCTTGTCGCGCAGCCGGAAATCGGCGGACATGTCGAGGACCTTGATCTTCGGGTTGGCCTTCAGCACGGCCGCGATGATCTGCTGCGTGGTGCCGTGCGGCAATCCGCAGAACACCGCATCGAGTTGGGTCCAGTCGACCTTTTCCCATTCCACGAGTTTGGGCAAATCCAGCATGAAGAAATGCGGAAACACCTCGCTCATGGCCTTGCCGGCATGCGTGTTGGCGGTGAGTGCGGTGATTTCCGCATTCGGATGCCGCGCCAGCAGGCGCACCGCATCGGCCCCGGTGTAGCCGGATGCGCCCAAAATGCCGATCCTCTTCGAACTCATCACGCGTTCCTTTCAGGCGTCGCTGGATCGTCTTGGCGGGGTAGAAGGTTGCCGGGTCGCTTCGTCCACCGGACCGGTCTCGCGGCAACGCTCGATCGGCTACTCGTCGGCAAGGCCCAGCATCAGCCGCATGTTCTGCACGGCCGCGCCGGAGGCGCCCTTGCCGAGATTGTCGAGCCGCGCGACCAGCACCGCCTGGTGGTATTTGTCGCTGGCGAAGACGTAGAGCTCGAGCATGTTGGTCTCGTTGAGCGCTTCCGGCTCGAGCTTGCCGCCCTTGGTCGCCTCGTTCTGCAGCGGCATCACCGAGACGTATTTCGAGCCGGCGTAACGCTTTGCCAATGCGGCCTGGAGATCGGCGCCGCTGGGCTTGCCGGGCAGCGTGTCGAGCTGGAGCGGCACCGACACCAGCATACCCTGCCGGTAATTGCCGACCGACGGGATGAAGATCGGCCGCCGCGTCAAGTTCGAATAGAGCTGCATCTCGGGCAGATGTTTGTGCTCGAATCCGAGACCGTAGAGCTCGAAGGACGGCGCACTGCCCTCCTCGAAGCTCGCGATCATCGACTTGCCGCCGCCGGAATAGCCGCTCACCGCATTGACGGTGGCGGGATAGTCCGCAGGCAGCAGGCCGGCATCGACGATCGGTCGCAGCAGCGCGATCGCGCCGGTCGGATAACAGCCGGGATTGGAGACCTTCTTCGCAGCCCTGATCTTGCCAGCCTGATCCGGCGTCAGTTCCGGAAAGCCATAGGCCCAGTCGGGCGCGACCCGGTACGCGGTCGAGGCGTCCAGCACCTTCGGGCCCGACGGCCCCATGCTGTCGATGAGCGCAACCGTTTCCCTCGCGGCGTCGTCCGGCAGACAGAGGATGACGAGATCAACCTCCTCCATCAGCGCCTTCTTGGCCGCGGGATCCTTGCGCTTGTCGTCGGCAATCGTCTTCACGACAACGTCGCTCTGCAGCTTCAGCCGCTCGTTGATGCCGAGGCCGGTGGTGCCGGAGCCACCGTCGACGAAGACGGTCGCGGGCTTTGTCGCAGCGCCGGTCTTGGGGGCATTTTTGGTGTCAACGAGACTCATGGCGCGCTCCTTTCGAGCATGTTGGTTTCGGATGCGAAGGCCTCCGGCCTCACGTCCTGCATCAGTTGCGCGATCTCCCTGGCGTCGGCGTGGGCTTGCGCGCCAAGCGCGTTGGCGATGGCCGTATAGTCGGCATCGGACTTGTGCTGGTTGAGCTTGAAGCTGCCTTCGACCTCCTCAACCGTCATGACCAGACCTACGATCCCCTTCTTCAGCCCCTCGAGCCGCCCCGCCGTCATTTTGCCCGAGGTCCACGGCTTCTTCGGCAACAGCCAGTTCTCGAACTTGTCGCTGAGCGTGTCGATCTGCACCGCCAGCTCGTCATCCGACAGGAGCCTCACCGTCCCGCTCAGATGCACCGACTGGTAAAGCCAGGTCGGCACCTGATCCGGCGAGACGTACCAGTCCGGCGACACATAGGCATCGGGGCCGTTGACAGCGAGCAGCCAGCAGGTCGTCTCGTCCGCCAGCTTTAGCAGCGGATTGTGACGGGCGACGTGAAAGGCGGCCTGCGGCGTGCCATCGGCGGCATAGGTCAAATAGAACGGCAGCGGCGAGGCGACCGGTTTACGGCCGTCGAAGGCGCAGATGGTGCCGAAGCCGCGCGTGTCGGCGAATTTCAGGCTCGCGGCGCGGTCCTGCTTGAAAAAGGGTGGCGTGTACATCCTGGTCTCCTGCTGGCCTCTTTCGGGGGGCCGCCGGATCAGATCGCGCTGACAGGAGAGAGAATGCCGCGGATCGGATCCAGCGGCAAAGACGATGATCTCAAACGCGATCGACCGCCCAAACCGCTAAAGAGCGGCGGCGGCGACGGGCGAACAAAATGGTCGCGGCGTTGATCATGGCGCGGGGCTATAGGGCCAGTTGCGGTTGGCGTCAAGGTTCGCACGTCACACCACGCGCCAGATCCATTCCATGAACTTCGCGATCACGTCGCCGAACAGCAGGAGCGCCGCCGACCAGATCAGCGCCGAGACGAAATTGGCGGCCTGGAAGCTCCAATAGGGCATCTCGAAAATGCCGGCTGCAAGCGGCACGGAGGCGCGCAAGGGGCCGAAGAAGCGGCCGATGAAGATGCTCGGCACGCCCCAGCTGCGCACGAAGGCCTCGCCCCTGGGCAGGAGTTCCGGATAGCGCGAGAGCGGCCACATCTGGGCAACCTTCTCCTTGTAGCGATAGCCGAACCAGTAGGAGACCCAGTCGCCCAGCGCCGCGCCGATGCCGCCGGCGATCCAGACAGGATAGAAGCTGATGCCACTCGCGCCGATCAGCGCGCCGATAGCGACCAACGCGCCCCAGGCCGGAATCAGCAGCGAGATGAAGGCGAGCGACTCCCCGAAGGCGAGCACGAACACGATGGGAGCTGCCCACGTCTGATGCGCGCGCACGAAATCGGCAAGCGCGTGCGCAAACTGCTCCATTCAAAATTGCCTTTCCGCCTGCCCGAAGGTGCTGCTCGATGAAAAGGACTGGTAAGCCAAGGACTTGTGTGACATCAAGTCACAAAGTCCGGTCCAGACCGGACCGGACCGTCAAATTGCCGGGAATTGATGGGGCTGCGGCGTAAAATCGCCGGGATTGGCTCCCAACCACACCGCCCGGCCCGCCCTGCGATAACCTTTCCAAGTCAGAAGTGGCATAGTCGGCCCAACCGATTCGCCGCTCATGCGGCCCTCAAAACGCATAAAGATATATGTCCAAGCAGTTGAAACCAAAAGCAAAAGACGACTTTTTCGGTGGTGATGAGCCGAAGCCTCGTCCCGCCAAGGCGGCCCCGCGCGCGAGCGGCGCCGAGGCCGACTACACCGCGGCCGACATCGAGGTGCTCGAAGGCCTGGAACCGGTGCGCCGCCGGCCCGGCATGTATATCGGCGGCACCGACGAGAAGGCGCTGCATCACCTCTTCGCCGAAGTCATCGACAACTCGATGGACGAGGCGCTGGCGGGGCACGCGACCTTCATCGGAGTCGAGTTGAGCGCGGACGGCTTTTTGACCGTCACGGACAACGGCCGCGGCATCCCGATCGATCCGCATCCAAAATTCCCGAAGAAGTCGGCGCTCGAAGTCATCATGTGCACGCTGCACTCGGGCGGCAAGTTCGACTCCAAGGTCTACGAGACCTCGGGCGGCCTGCACGGCGTCGGCATTTCCGTGGTGAACGCCCTCTCCTCGCTGCTCGAGGTCGAAGTCGCGCGCAGCCAGAAACTCTATCGCATGACGTTCGAGCGCGGGCACCCGAAGGGGAAGCTCGAGGATCTCGGCAAGATCAACAACCGCCGCGGAACCCGCGTGCGCTTCAAGCCGGACACCGACATCTTCGGTGCGAAGGCCGCGTTCAAGCCGCAGCGCCTGTTCAAGATGACGCGTTCGAAGGCGTATCTGTTCGGCGGTGTCGAGATCCGCTGGAATTGCGCGCCCGAACTGCTCAAGGGCGTCGACGACGTGCCGGCGGAAGCGACGTTCCACTTTCCCGGTGGCCTCAAGGATTATCTGGCGGCGGCGATCCATGCCGACACGCTGGTGCATCCCGACATCTTCTCCGGCAAATCGGGCCGCAACGGCGCGCATGGCGCCTGCGAATGGGCCGTCGCCTGGACCGCGGATGCCGACGGTTTTCTGTCTTCCTACACCAACACCGTGCCGACGCCCGACGGCGGCACGCACGAATCCGGCCTGCGCAGCGCGCTGCTGCGCGGCCTCAAGGACCACGCCGAACGCGTCGGCCAGGGCAAGCGCGCGTCGTCCATTACGTCCGAAGACGTGATGGTGGGTGCAGCCGTGATGCTCTCGGTGTTCGTGCGCGAGCCAGAATTCCAGGGCCAGACCAAGGACCGTCTCGCCACCGCCGAAGCGCAGCGCATCGTCGAACAGGCGATGAAGGATCCGTTCGACCATTGGCTGTCGGGCAATCCGAACCAGGCCAACAGGCTGCTCGACTTCGTGGTCGACCGCGCCGAGGAGCGGCTGCGCCGCCGGCAAGAGAAGGAGACCGCGCGCAAGACCGCCGGCAAGAAGCTGCGTCTCCCGGGCAAGCTCGCCGATTGCAGCGATGCCGGTCTGGACGGCTCGGAACTCTTCATCGTCGAGGGAGACTCGGCCGGCGGCAGCGCCAAGCAGGCGCGCGACCGCAAGACCCAGGCGGTGCTGCCGCTGCGCGGCAAGATCCTCAACGTCGCCTCCGCCGGCAAGGACAAGCTGACGGCGAACACGCAGCTCGCCGACCTCGTGCAGGCGATCGGCTGCGGGATGCTCGCGCAGTATCGCGAAGAGGATCTGCGCTATCAGCGCATCATCATCATGACCGACGCCGATGTCGACGGTGCCCACATCGCTTCGCTGCTGATCACCTTCTTCTACCGGCAGATGCCGCGGCTGATCGACGAAGGCCACCTCTTCCTCGCTGTGCCGCCGCTCTACAAGCTGACCAACGGCACGAAGTCGGTCTACGCCCGCGATGACGCGCACAAGGCAGCGCTGATCAAGAGCGAGTTCAACGCCAACGCCAAGGTCGAGGTCAATCGCTTCAAAGGCCTCGGTGAAATGATGCCGGCGCAGCTCAAGGAAACCACCATGGATCCGGCCAAGCGGACCATGCTGAAAGTGGTTCTGCTTGCCGACGACCGCGACACCACGGCGGATTCGGTGGAGCGCCTGATGGGCACCAAGGCCGAAGCGCGCTTCGCGTTCATCTCGGACAAGGCCGAATTCGCCAATGACGACCTGCTGGACGTCTGATCCCGCAGGCGCTGCCCGGTCGTATCCCATCCAGAGCCCCGGCATGAAGCCCGGGGCTCTTTTGTTTTGGGGACGACAACCGTCCTACCCCACCTCGACTCGCTGATTCCCGGCCTCGTCGCATCGCGAGTCGGCCAACGACTCACCGGGCCATGCTGATGCAGGATTGCCTCCATTTCGGACAAAGCCGGATTTGCTAACGAGAAGTTACCAAAACAAAGATAGGCGAAATTCTTAGTAACACATTGATAATGCAGGATTATTGTATATTTCGACAACGACACTCAGAATCCCTGCCGTGCAGCGTTTCCCGGCGACTGTGCCTGCTCTGCAACAGCATTTCGGAGAGAAGCAGTTATAGTCCGGGACATCAGATCACACGGACTTCAGTGCGCTCGCGCCTGCCAGACAGACCAAAGCTTGGGGATTTTAAAATGAAGAAGATTTTGCTCGCACTGACTGCGGTTGCCGCGATGACCGGTTCGGCCTCGGCCGCTGACCTTGGCGCCCGTCCCTACGTGAAGGCGCCGATGGCGGCTCCCGTCGCCAGCTGGACCGGTTTCTACATCTTCGGCGGCGCCGGCGGCGGCCTCTCGGCCTCTGACCAGCGCGTGCAGACCACGGTCGGCGCAGTTCCCCTGACGATCGATCAGCGCCAGGGTGGCTCGGGCTGGTTCGGCACGGTCGGCCTCGGCTACGACTGGCAGTTCAGCGGCACCTGGGTCGCCGGCGTGTTCGCTGACGGTCAGTTCGGCAGCATCCGTGCCACCATTCAGGATCCGACCCTTGGCCTCACCGGCAACCAGAAGCTGGAAGACTCCTGGGCCGCTGGTGTTCGCCTCGGCTGGCTGGTCGCCCCGAACGTTCTCTCCTACGTCAACGGCGGTTACTCTGGCGCCCATTTCGGCCAGACCAACTTCATGACGCTGGGTGGCGTTCCCGCTGGTGTCCACCTGGGCAGCTACAACCGCAACGGTTGGTTTGTTGGCGGTGGCGTCGAGAACAACCTGAACATCTTCGGCATCCAGTCGCCCGGCTGGTTCATGAAGACCGAGTATCGTTCGGCCTTCTACAACGCCAAGACCTCGGACATCGTGACGGACGTGGGCAATCTTCCGATCGGTAACAGCATCCGTGCCAACAGCTGGAACCAGACGATCTCGACCTCGCTGGTCTACCGCTTCAACTGGACCGGTCCGGTCGTCGCGAAGTACTGATCCGAACGCAAGTTCAGACGTCAAAGCCCCGGCATCGTCCGGGGCTTTTTCGTTGTGCGGTGCTTCAGCGGCTGATGCCCGCTTTCAGCATTGGTAGGCGTATCCAAAGCTGGCTTTCCGGCGATCTTGCGTATGGACATGCATCCGCGCTGCGGCCTGCATCAGCAGCCATTGTATCCCAACCACGGCTACGGCTAGTCTCCCGCCAAGTTTTCGGGCCGCGGCAATCGGCTTGTCGCGTCCCGACAGAAGCGGACCAATGGGGAGGAATGCATGCGCAGATCTCTGCTTGTAGCAGGCCTGTTTGCCCTCGCCGTCGGGCTGCTCTGGATCGGACAGGGCACGGGCACCGTCGCGTGGCCGCGATCGAGCTTCATGGTCAACCAGTTGCAATGGGCCGGCTATGGCGCAGCCATGGCCGGCTTCGGGCTGGTGCTGATCTGGCAGAGCAACCAATAGAAGAAACCAGGGAATAGCAGCATGACAACCAGTCGGTTCGATCTCCGCGGCAAGGTCGCGATCGTCACGGGAGGCAATGGCGGCATCGGGCTCGGCATGGCCCGTGGCCTCGCAGATGCCGGCGCCAACATCGCCGTGGTCGGACGCAACGAAACCAAATCCGCCGCCGCCGTCGCCGATCTCAGTCAACGCGGCGTGAAGGCGATCAGTGTTGCCACCGACGTCACGGACAAGGCGGCCATCGCAGCGATGGTCGAACGTGTCGTCGGAGATCTCGGCCGCATCGACATCCTCGTCAACAATGCCGGCATGAGCATCCGCAAGCCGCCGCACGAGCTCGAGCTCGACGAGTGGAATACGGTGATCAACACCAACCTCACCAGCGCCTTCCTGTGCTCGAAGCTGGCCTACCCGGCGCTGAAGGCGTCCGGCAACGGCAAGGTGATCAACATCGGCTCGATGATGTCGATCTTCGGCGCGAGCTTCGCAACGGCCTATGCGGCGAGCAAGGGTGGCATCGTTCAGTACACGCGCGCCTGCGCCAATGCATGGGCGCCCGACAACATCCAGGTCAATGCCATCCTGCCGGGCTGGATCGACACCGACCTGACCCGCGGCGCGCGGCAGCAGGTATCAGGATTGCATGAGCGGGTGCTGGCACGCACGCCTGCGGGGCGGTGGGGCGACATCGACGACTTCGCCGGCATCACCGTGTTCCTTGCCTCGTCCGCTTCCAACTTCGTCACCGGCACCGCGATCCCCGTCGACGGCGGGTTCTCGGTGATGGCGTAGGCCGTACGCGAAAGCGCTGCACACAAAAAAGAAGCCCCGGACAATGCCGGGGCTTTTAAATTTGGGCAGTGATCGTCTTTTATGGCTGCTTGGTCGTTCGTTGACGCACTCAGTAGCGGGCGATGACCGGCGCGTCGAACTTGTAGCTGGCGCGCACGACGGCCCACTGGATGTCGCGCGGCTTGGCATCGAAGCTGTAATTGCCCGAGGTGCCGCCAAGTTGATAGGTCTGGCTGGCGAAGGCTGCGTAGTTGTACTCGAGGCCGACGATCCAGTTGCGGGTGACGCCGTATTCCCAGCCGGCGCCGACGGTCCAACCGTTGGCCCAATGGGTCTGACCGCCAGAGCCGGTCGACGGATTCGGAACGGTGTCGCTCACCGAGAGACGGTTGTTCACGCCGGCATAGCCGCCCTTGATATAGAACAGATTGTTCTGCACGGCGAAGCCCGCACGACCGACGACGGTCGCGAGCACGTTGGCGCGCCAGGAGAACACATCGTCGAGGCCGACGCCGAACGTGTTGTTCCTGCCCGAGCCGTGGTTGTCGAGGCCGGAGATCGTACCTTCCATGCCGAACACGTAGTTGTTGGCCTGCCAGTTGTAGCCAATCTGGGCGCCGCCCATGATGCCGGCGCCGCGCTGACGAAAGCCCTCGCCCGGAGCGAGGTCACCAAAGGGCGTTGTGTTCGCGGTGTTGTTCCAACGCTCGTTGGTCCATGCGCCACCGATGTGACCGCCGACATAGAAGCCGGTCCAGTTGAACATCGACTCCATATAGGCCGACGCCTTTGTGTAGGGCCGCGCACCGAGATCGGCGGCGGAAGCGGCGCCGGTCGAAACCAGAGCGGTCGTGCAGGCGAAGGCGGCAATCAATTTGTTACGCATGGTACACCCCGTGTCCTTTGATGGGTGCACGCTCACATGCAGTTCTTACTCAAATTTGAATCAAGACAGTTAAGACGTGGGATTGGCAAGCAGCGCGCCTTCAATCCGTTTGCGCTGTTGCACGCAGGCAACGCGCCGAGCGCGATTTAACGCAGCGTTATCCCTACCGGGTTCTTGCGCTACCGTGCCGGCGCAGCCTTCGACCGCACGTGCTCGGGCCGGACGCCGAGCGCGAGCAGGCGCGCCGGAATGCCCTGGAGCCACGGCAGCACGGTGATGAGGCGCACGACCAGCGGCACTTTCAGCGGCCGGTCGCCGCCCTGCAAGGCGCCGCTGATGATGTTGTTCTGCACGATCATCTGCGTTCGCTGCGTCATTTTCACCGGGAATTCGCGGCGACGGCGCACGGCATCGAGTTCGTCCTCCGACGGACAGCCGTTTTGCAGCTTGTCCGCCAGCAGATTTGCGGTCGCAACCGCATCCTGCACGGCGAGATTGACGCCGACGCCGCCGACCGGCGACATCGCATGCGCGGCATCGCCGATGAGAAGCAGGCCCGGCCGCGTCCAGCGCGGCAGGCGGTTGATCGCGACAGTGAGCAGCTTGAAATCGTCGAAGCTCTTCACATCGGCAATGCCGCTCTTCAGGATCGGCGCCATGCGAACGACGTCATCGAGCAACGCCTGTAATCCCCTCGCCTTCACCGCGTCGTATTGTCCCTTGGCGATGACATAGGCGCACTGCCAATAGTCGCCGCGGTCGAAGGTGATCATCATCTTGCCGGGCTCGACGCGCGCGAACACGTTCTCGGTCTCGTTCGCCTTGCGGCCGACGCGGAACCACAGCACGTCCATTGGCGCGCCGATCTCCTCGACCTCGAGGCCGGAACGCTGGCGCACCGTCGAATGCCGGCCGTCACAGGCGATGGTGAGATCGGCTTCGATGTCCACGATCCCGTTCGGCGTATTCGCCCGCACGCCGGCGATGGTCTCGCCGTGGCGGATCAGATCAACGGCCTCCGTGTTCATCATCACCTTCAGCGAGGCGAAGCGCTGGCCGGCCTCGCGCAGGAAATTCAGGAAATCCCATTGCGGCATGAAGGCGATGAAGGGGTACTTGGTGCGGAGGCGGCTGAGATCGGCGATGCGAACGGGGGTACCGCCGAACAGGCCGTCCATCTTCTGCAAGCGCTGATGCGGCAACTTCAGGAATCCGTCGATCAGGCCGAGCTCGTCCATCACCTGAAGCGTCGAGGGATGCACGGTGTCGCCGCGGAAGTCGCGGAAGAAATCCGCATGCTTCTCCAGCACCACGACATCGATCCCGGCGCGCCCCAGGAGATAGCCGAGCATCATGCCCGCCGGTCCGCCGCCGACGATGCAACACCGCACTTTTACCGCGGAGCCCTGGGGATGCTGCGACGTATCGGGTTTCACGGCCGGGTCCTCATCCACCAGTTGCTTTCTGTGCAGTGCAGCAAGCAAGATTCATTTGCCGCAGTTGTGAATGGCCGTTAGCCTTGCTGCCAATTCCGACTCATTCAGGAAATTGCAGTGCAGACAATCCTCATACTGCTCGGCGTCTGGATCCTGATCAACGTGCTTTTCGTCGTGATCATGATCACGCCGCGCAGGCCCGGGCTGGCGCCAGTGCGCATCGAACAGAACGGCTATACATACGAGGAGTAGGAGAAGCTCCTGCTGCGCCGCGTCATCATCTCGATCGCGATGGGCGCCTTCTTCTCGCTGACTCCGGCCCTGATCGAACCTTCGATTCCATCAAATGTTTGATCAGAAGCGCCGCGAATAGCTGCGGCGGACGCGGCCTGCTCGACACCTCAGTGGTTGCTGCGGTTCGCGCTGCGGAAGCTCTTGATCTCCGACACGCTGCCGTCGCGATAGGTCAGCTCCACCGAGATGAACTGCGTTGCCGGCGCGAGCTTCATGTAGAGCGGCATGCCGGCGCTGATCGCGCTAGGATCGCGCATGTCGCAGCCCGGCATCTTCAACACCTGGTTCGGAACGGCGGTGTCGATGCCGATGCGCACCTCGCGGATGGCGCAGCGGTAGGACACGAGGTGCGTGTAGTAGACCAGCAGCCCGTTGAACTCGCGGAATGACAGCCAACTCGTCGCGGTCATGTCGAGGATCTTGCGCTGGTCGCGGATCAGCGCGGCTTCGGGATCGAACCTGATCGGGAACGGCCCCTGCATGTCACCGGACTGGTCGACGTAGCGGACCTCGATGGTGCCGGCCTGCGCGTCCGGCGGCAATTCAATCGATGGGTTCGGCATTCTCTTGCGCGTGCGCGGGTCGAGCGTATCGATGAAGCCGGTTTCGCGGAAGTCGCCATTGCCGGCCATGCGCCAGGAAACGCCGAGGGTCGGATCGGCAAAGGAGAACACCACGCTCCAACCGCCATTGTGACGCGAGAAGCTCGCGATCGGCGCATTGGTGGTCTCCTCCTTCTGCACGCGCGGCACCGACACCGGTGGCAGCGCCGCGAGCTTCTGCGCTGGGGGATCGGCCGGGCGCGCGGCGACGTCCTTGGCGATGCCGCTGAGGAAGACGTCGTCGACCATCTGATCGAAATAGACCGGCACCTGCCTGTGCTTGACGGTGTCGGCCATCTCGGCGACGAGACGGCGCGTACGCTGCGCCACCTGCACCAGGTTCTCGCCGGGCTGGAGCAGTTCCTTGGCGAAGGTGCGCGTGAACACCGAATTGGGATTGGCGTCGTCGTTGGAGAGGCGGTCGAGCGCGGTCTGGCGCGGGCCCGCGGAGAAGACCGAGAACACGCCTTCAGGCAGCTGCACCATCGGGGCAAGCCCGCCACCACCTGAGACGGCGCGGGTGCCCTTGCGCTCGAACGGATTGTTGCGGCAGGCGTCGAACACCAGGATCGAGGTTCGCGCCTTCTTGTTCTGGAGACGCTCGACGATGCGATCGGCCAGGATGGAGGCGTCACGCACCAGCTCTTCCTGCCCTTCCGTCGCCGCCGGCACGTCGGTCGGCAGCAGATAGTTCTGGCCGGCGATCTCGAAGCCGTGGCCGGCATAGAAGAAGAACGCGGTGTCGCCGGGCTCGATCGTCCGATCGAACGCGAGCAGCGTTTCCGAAAATTGCTGCCGGCTCTGGTTTTCGGCGACCATCACCGAGAAGCCGAGCTGCTTCAGCGTATCGCCCATGGTGCGGGCGTCGTTGACCGCCTTGAGCAGCTTCGGAACGTTCCTGTAGTCGTTGTTGCCGACGACGAGCGCAACGCGCTTCTCGGCACAGGCGGGGAGCGCGAAACCGCTGAGGCCGACGGCGAGGCCAAGCGCCGCCAGAACTCTGAAAAGCCGACGCGTCATCGAAAATCCCTCACGAACGGCCCACGCCGGTTCCCTCGAACAGCGGTTCATGGGAACCGCGCCGTTGATGTGATAGTCGGCCCAGCCATAGCGCTGGTTCAACAGCCCCGAGGACTCAGGTTTTGTCGTCTAGCCTATGGCAGATCCCGCTGGAATCTGCTTTTTCTCAGTCAATTCTTGTGGGCAATTCCGCTGGAAGCAAGGGGCTGCCGTGTATCGCTGGTGCACCGACGAGGTCGAGCCGCACGACCGCTTCGACTTTTGGCGCGAGGTGCGCTCCAAGGGCCTGTTCGGCGTCACCGCCGAACTCGAGCGAGAACGCCGCGCGGACTTCTTCGGCGAATTCTCGCTGCGCCAGCTTGGCGGCGCCGGCCTCGTCGAACTGAAGGCCTCGCACTACAGTGTCGAGCGCAGCATGACCGACATCGCTGACGCGCCGAGCGACAGCATCTGCGTCTATCAGCAGCTCGGCAGCGGCGGCTGGTTCGGCGGCATGCGCAGCAGCGACTTCACGATCGCCAATGGCAGCTTCGCCACCAGCCATACCGACTTGCCCTATCGCACGACGCCGCTGGGCGCAGGAGGCTTCCATCTGCGGATCCTGAAGGTCCCCGTGAGCAGCCTCTCCACGCAGGATAACCGCATGCGCGAGCTTGCGCCCCGGACGTTCGACGATTCCACCCTGGCGCCTCTGCTCGGCGCCTGCTTCGCCGATCTCGGTGAAGTTGCCGCGGGTGATGACGGCCCCGCCGATGCCGCTTCCCTCGTCCAGGCTTTAGCCCATCTGGCGCTGATCGAGCGCGGCATCCTGCGGCCCGGCAGCCGCCTCGGGCAGGCCGCGCTGCGGACCGCCCGGCTCTCGCAGGCACGGCGCCTGATCGCGCGTCACCTGCAAGACCCGAATCTGGCGCCGACAGTGGTGGCCGATCTGCTCGGCATCTCCGTGCGTCACCTGCATATTCTGTTCGAAAGCACGGCCAAGAGCTTCTCGCAAACCGTGACGGAGGAACGCCTGAACCAGAGCCGCCACTTGATGCGCGAAGCCCCGGACCGGCTGATCGCCGACATCGCGACCTCCTGTGGCTTCGACAGCCTGGCGACCTATTACCGGGCCTTCAACGCCGCCTACGGGATGGCCCCCGGCGACTTCCGCGCGCAGGGGCCGCAGGGGCGTTAGCCGACGTTTGGGCAGCTCCGGCCGATCGCCGGATTGGGCGGAAAACCGCAGCCGCGCCCGCTATTTGGGCGAAAACCTCAGGTTTTTTAGGGCCTTCCCGCGCCTGCTCCATTGACTTTGGCCGATTCCCGCCTATGTTCCGTGGCGACGCGGCTCAGATCGAAGAGCGATTCCTGAGCTTGGCGCTTTGTTCGCGTGAGTCAGCACCCCCAGCTTCTTTGAGAGCGCGCCGTTTTGGGGTGGAACGCGACAGCCTTATTACCCTCGATTCCGAACGGCGGTTTCGACCAGAGGCTCAATGTCTTTTACCCATCTCGGACTATCCGAAAAAGTCCTCGCCGCAGTGGCGGCCACCGGTTACACCACCCCCACCCCCATTCAGGAACAGGCGATCCCTCACGTCCTCGCTCGCAAGGATGTGCTCGGCATCGCCCAGACCGGCACCGGCAAGACCGCGGCCTTCGTGCTGCCGATGCTCACCATCCTCGAAAAGGGTCGCGCCCGGGCGCGCATGCCGCGCACCCTGATCCTCGAACCGACCCGCGAACTCGCGGCGCAGGTGAAGGAAAACTTCGACCGCTACGGCGCGGGTCAGAAACTCAACGTCGCCCTCCTGATCGGCGGCGTTTCCTTCGGCGACCAGGATGCCAAGCTGACGCGCGGCGTCGACGTGCTGATCGCCACTCCGGGCCGCCTGCTCGACCACACGGAGCGCGGCGGCCTGCTGCTCACCGGCGTCGAGTTGCTCGTCATCGACGAAGCCGACCGGATGCTGGACATGGGCTTCATTCCCGACATCGAGCGCGTCTGCAAGCTCGTCCCGTTCACCCGGCAGACCCTGTTCTTCACCGCGACCATGCCGCCGGAGATCCGGCGCATCACCGAAACCTTCCTGCACAATCCGCAGAAGGTCGAGGTATCGAAGCCCGCCACCACCGCTGTCACCGTTACGCAGTGTCAGGTCCCGGCCGGGCGTGAGGCGCACGAGAAGCGCGAGCTGCTTCGCCGATTGCTGCGCGAGGCCAAGGATCTCCAGAACGCGATCATCTTCTGCAATCGCAAGCGCGAGGTCGCCGTCGTTCACAAATCGCTGCAGAAGCACGGCTTCAGCGTCGGTGCGCTGCACGGCGACATGGATCAGTCGGCCCGCACGGCGGCACTCGAACAGTTCCGCAAGGGCGAGCTGCCCCTGCTGGTCGCATCCGACGTCGCCGCCCGCGGCCTCGACATCCCCGAGGTCAGCCACGTCTTCAATTTCGATGTTCCCCACCATCCCGACGACTATGTCCACCGCGTCGGCCGCACCGGTCGCGCAGGCCGGTCCGGCATGGCGATCTCGCTCGTCACGCCGCTCGACCAGAAGTCGATGGTGGCGATCGAGAAGCTGATCGGCCAGAGCATTCCGCGCGCCGAAGGCGATTTCGAAGTCCGCACCGATGCTTCCGATGCGAGCGAGCGTCCGCGCGAGCAGCGCGGCCGTGAACGTTCACGCGGCGGACGCGGCAAGCCGCAACGCGGTCGCGATCGTGAGCGCAGCCACGAGCCGCGCGAAGCGCGTGGCGAGGCACAGCCTTCAGCCGAAGCACGGACCGCTCCCGAGGCGAGGCCCGCTTCCGAAGCAAGGCCCGCACGCGAGGCCAGGCCTCCGCGTGAATCAAGGCCTCCGCGTGAAGCCAGACCTCCGCGTGAAGGCAAGCCATCATCCGAGCCGCGTGACGGTGCGCGCCAGCAGGCCAATCCGTCGCATGTGCCGTCGATCGGTCGCCCCGAGCCGCGCCGCCAACGTGAGGCCGACAGTGAGCCGGGCGACCACTCGCATCTGCCGGCATTTCTGCTGCGTCCGGTTCGCTCCCCCGCCGGCGCCTGAAGCGCGATGCGCGCCCGGCTTTGGTTGAAGTAAAGCTGGCGCGCACTTTTTTGGACGCATTCGTGGACGTATATTTACGGGGCGTTCACGATCGTCCGTTAGCCTACGAACATAATTTAAGTATTGCTGCGGTCGACGGCGCGCCGATCGCTGTGGGGTATGTTCCGTGGTCAAGGTGCTCGACGAACACGAACGCACGATGGCGTTCGCTGAGGTTGCGCTCGGTCAAATCCGATCGCTACGACAGACGGCAATTCCCCGCAATTACGAGATCTGGTTCGTCTACGCCACCGGCTACAACGCCCCGCTCAACAAGATCATCAACGAGACGCTGGCGCGGAGCGGCAAGCTGACCGAGGCCGATCTCGATCAGATCTACGAGACCTACCTCTCCCACATCAAGACCACCGACCGCATCGACAAGGTCGGTGCGCGCGTCATCGGCGAGATCGACGACGTCATGAAGGTACTCGGCGACGCACTCGAGATGACCGGCTCCTACGATGCCAGCCTGTCGGGCGCGACCGAAAAGCTGTCATCGGCCAAGAGCCGCGAGCAGATCAAGTCGATCGTCGAGACGCTGCTGCATTCCACCAGCGAGATGCGCGAGACCAACAAGGCGCTGGAAGATCGGCTGACGCTCTCGAAGAGCGAGATCAGCAATCTCCAGCAGAGCCTGGAGGCAATCCGCGCCGAGAGCCTGACCGATCCGCTGACGGGGCTCGGCAACCGCAAATATTTCGATCGCATGATCGACATGGCCGTGCAAGGCGCGCTCGCCTCCGGCGAGCCGCTGTCGCTGCTGCTGGTCGACATCGATCATTTCAAGTCGTTCAACGATTCCTACGGCCATCTCACCGGCGACCAGGTGCTGCGGCTGGTCGGCCTGTCGCTGAAGCAGACCATCAAGGGCCAGGACATCACCGCGCGCTATGGCGGCGAGGAATTCGCGGTCGTGCTACCCAACACCGCGCTGCGCCAGGCCCTCACGGTGGCCGATCACATCCGCCGCGCGGTGATGGCAAAGGAATTAAAGAAGAAGTCCACCGGCGAAATCCTCGGCCGCGTCACCATCTCCGTCGGCGTCTCCATGCTCAAGCAGGGCGACGACACCGATGCGCTGATCGAACGCGCGGATGCTTGCCTGTACGCCGCCAAACGCAACGGCCGCAACCGCGTGATCTGCGAGGCCGATCCGGAATTCGCGGTAGAGACGCACAACCGCGTGGCGTGACGCCGAAGCCGCGCACCGCCGCCCGCGCTTGACATTCTGACCTGACGAACGACATCTCCCTCGCCGTCTCGAGGCGCCCGACTGCGAGCATCCGGAGGACTTATCGTCTTGCCCAACCCGCATGATTTTCACACGCCGCAACCGTCCTACACGAGGGACGACTTGTTGAAATCGAGCGAGGGCGGCTATTTCGGCCCGGGCAATGCGCAATTGCCGGCGCCGCCGATGCTGATGATGGACCGCATCACGGAGATCAGCCTGGACGGCGGCGAGTTCGGCAAGGGCCATATCGTCGGCGAACTCGACATCGCGCCGGCCCATTGGTTCTTCGATTGCCACTATCGCGGCGATGCGACCATGCCGGCCTCTCTGGGGCTGGATGCCATGTGGCAGATGGTCGGCTACTGGCTTGGTTGGTCGGGCTCGCCGGGCAAGGGCCGCGCCATCGGCGTCGGCGAAGTCGCGTGCACGGGCGAGGTCACACCGAACGCGCAACGCGTGCGCTACGAGGTCGCCATGCGGATGGTCCGGCGCGGCAAGCTGGTGCTCGGAATTGCTGACGGTCGCGTGCTTGCCGACGGCATCTGCGTCTTCACCGCCAAGGACATGCGGGTTGGTCTGACCAAGGCCGTGGACTGAGCTTACCCCAGTCGCTTGGCGCGCTTCCCAAGCGAGCTCTTTTTGCTCGCCTTCTTCGGCGCTTTCGCAGGCTTGGCCACCTTCTTCGCCGGCTTGTGCGCCGCTTTCTTCGGTGTCTTCTTGGCTTTGGGCCGCTTTTTCACCTTGGCGCGCTGGGCGGCGGCGAGCGCGGCCCTCGCCCATTGCGAAAGCTCCTCGGAATCGTCGAACAGCCGGGCCGGCAGCTCCCAGTAGGAGTTCACCACCACGGTCTTGGCGCGGCTCGCGTATTGGAACGGCTTTGAGCCTTCCGCTTCAAAATCCGGGATCGTCACCTCATCGGCGCGGAAAAACAGGCCGGCGCGCAACGCGAGCGCGAAGTTGATGCCGTCGGCGGAGATGCCGTAGCCGGAAAACATTTTTCGAATCGCGACGGGGCCGAAATCGGCGAACAGGTCGATCAGGAATTCGCGGTCCATGGCAGGCTTCCCGGGGCGAGCAGGCCAGCCTTCATACCACCGCCGTCATTGCGAGCGAAGCGAAGCAATCCAGACTGTCGCCGCAGAGACAGCCTGGATTGCTTCGTCGCAAGTGCTCCTCGCAATGACAGGAAACTACCCGTCGATCTGCGCCGGGCGCAGCTCGACCGACTCGCCGCAGCCGCAGGCGGAGATCTGGTTGGGGTTGTTGAAGACGAACTGGGCCTGCATCTTATCGGCCTTGTAGTCCATCTCGGTGCCGAGCAGGAACAGCACGGCCTTCGGATCGACCAGGATCTTGACGCCCTTGTCCTCGACGACCTCGTCGGTCGGGCGGACGTCATGGGCGTATTCGACAGTGTAGGACTGACCGGCACAGCCGCCGTTCTTGACGCCGACACGCAAGCCCACGATCTCGGAATCGGCCCGCTGGGTCAGCTCGTTAATGCGCTGGGCAGCAGCGTCCGTCAGCCGCATCACCTGCGGGCGGGGCCGCCGCGGCTTCGGAGTGGATGCTGGTGTCGAGCCTGACGAAATCTGTGTCATGTCAGTGATGTGGTCCGTTGCCGAGCGAATTCAATGCCAAGGATCCAACAAGGATCTTCTAAGTATCTAAAGCCGAGGTTACGCGTCACCACATGTTGAGCACGAGGCGCGCCTCGTCGCTCATGCGCTCCGGCGTCCAGGCCGGTTCCCAGACCACCTTGACGTCGACTACGCCGACGCCGGGGACGCTGGCGACCGCGTTCTCGACCATCGTCGGCAGCTCGCCGGCGGCCGGGCAATTCGGCGTCGTCAGAGTCATTTGCACGTCGACGGAACGATCGTCCTTGATCTCGACCTTGTAGATCAGGCCGAGCTCGTAGATATCAGCTGGGATTTCCGGGTCGAACACGGTCTTCAGCCCGGCGATGATTTCGGTGGTGAGACGCTCGGTCTCCTCCGGCGGCAGCGCCGACTGGGTTTCCATCGGATTGGCTTTGATTTCGGCCGTGTCACTCATGCGAACAAATCCCGCGCCTTCAGAAGCGCCTGTGCCAGATGATCGACTTCTTCCCGCGTATTATACATGCCGAACGACGCCCGGCATGTGGCTGTGACGTTGAACCGCTCTAAAAGCGGCATCACGCAATGGGTGCCGGCGCGCACCGCGATGCCCTGGCGGTCGATCACGGTGGCGACGTCATGGGCGTGCGCGCCCTTGAGCTCGAAGGAGATCACCGGGCCCTTGCCCCGCGCCGTGCCGATCAGCCGCAGCGAGTTGATCTCGCGCAGCTTGTCCTGCGCATAGGTGACGAGATCGTGCTCGTGCGCGGCGATACGCTCCTTGCCGATCGAATTGACGTAGTCGATGGCGGCGCCAAGCCCGACCGCCTCGACGATCGCCGGCGTGCCGGCCTCGAATTTGTGCGGGGGATCGCCATAGGTGACGATGTCGCGCGAGACCTCGCGGATCATCTCGCCGCCGCCGTTAAACGGGCGCATCGCGACGAGGTGGTCGTACTTCGCCCAGAGCACGCCGATGCCGGTCGGACCGTAGACCTTGTGGCCGGTGAAAACGTAGAAGTCGCAGCCGAGGTCCTGGACGTCGACGGGCAGATGCACGGCGCCCTGGCTGCCGTCGACCAGCACGGGGATGCCGCGGGCGTGGGCGATCTTCACGATGTCCTTGACCGGAACGATGGTGCCGAGCGCGTTCGACATCTGCGTGATCGCGACAAGCTTGGTCTTCGAGGTCAGCAGCTTCTCGAATTCGTCGATAAGGAAATTGCCCTCGTCGTCGACCGGCGCCCATTTGATCACGGCACCATGGCGTTCCCGGAGGAAATGCCAGGGCACGATGTTGGAGTGGTGCTCCATGATCGAGATGACGATCTCGTCGCCTTCTTTGATGTTCGGTTCAGCCCAGGACGAGGCGACGAGGTTGATCGCCTCGGTCGCGTTGCGAGTGAAGATCACTTCCTCGGTCCGCGGCGCGTTGATGAACTGCGCCACCTTGGTGCGGCCGCCCTCATAGGCCTCGGTCGCGGCGTTGGCGAGATAATGCAGGCCGCGATGTACGTTGGCGTATTCGGAGGTGTAGGCCTGCGTCATGCGATCGAGCACGGCACTCGGCTTCTGCGCAGAAGCCGCGTTATCGAGATAGACCAGCGGCTTGCCGTAGATCTGCATGGCCAGCGCCGGGAAATCCTCGCGCACGCGCGCAACGTCATAGGCGCCGTTCTTGACTGCCCGATGCGTGCTCATTGGCGCCGCTCCAGCCAGCGCTCGGCAATGCCGATCACGTGCTCGCGCAGATCATCATCGGCGATCTGCTCGATCGCCTCGCCCACGAAAGCCTGGATCAGCAGCGCCTGGGCCTGCTTCTCCGGCAGCCCACGCGCTTTCAGATAGAACAGCAGGCTGTCGTCGAGCGCACCGGCGGTGGCGCCGTGACCGCAGGAGACGTCGTCAGCAAAGATCTCGAGCTCGGGCTTGTTGTCGGCTTCCGCCTCGTCCGACAGCAGCAGCGCGCGGATCATCATCTTGCCGTCGGTCTTCTGCGCATCTGGACGAACGATGATGCGGCCCTGGAACACCGAGTGCGCACGATCGTCGATCACGGCCCGGAAGACTTCGCGGCTCACACAATTCGGCACGGCGTGGTCGACGACCAGCGTGGTGTCGCCATGCTCGGTCTTCTGCAACAGATTCACGCCGTTGACGGAGAGTTCACTGCCCTCGCCTGCGAGCGTGATGAAGCCCTGGAGGCGGCTGACCGCAGCACCGGTGGTCATGTTGAAGAAATTGAGCTTTGTATTCGCGCCGACGGTGACGAATTGCGAGGTGACGTTCACCGCATCCGGCGAATCGTCCATCAGGCGGATATGCGCGACGTCGGCGTTGTCGCCGACCGAGAGGATGACGGCATCGTTGACCTGGTAGGCCTTGGCGCCGGCCGCGACAAAGCTCTCGATGATGGTGGCACGAGCGCCCTTCCCGACCGCGATCTGCGAGCGGGTGAAAGTCGACGCGGAAGGCGCGGTCGCAATGTGGATGATCTGGATCGGCGCGGACAGCTGCGCGCCGTCGGCGATATCAAGCACAACACCGTCGGTCGCCATTGCCGCGTTCAGCGAGATCACAGCATCGGTAGCTGCGGTCTTCAGCAGACCGGAATCCTTCTCCAGCGTCTCCCGCAATGTCTTAAAGCCCGCCTCGGAGGCCAGCGCCTTGATGTCCGAGAGATCGGGAGCGAACACGCCGTCGACCAGCACCAGCTTGCGGGCGCCCGCGATCGCGTGCGCTTTCACCGCGTCCGCGGCGCGCTTCAACCCAGCCGCATCGGGCGCCGCCGCCAGCGGCAGCACCTCGCCGACCAGCGCGCGCAGATCGGTGTACTTCCATTCCTCGATCCGGCGGTGCGGCAGGCCGAGACGCTCATAGGTCTCGAACGCCTCGCGGCGCGCCGCGATCACGGAAGGCGAACCCGGCAGGCGGCCTTCGGCGCTGGCGAAGAGATCGCTCACCGCGCGGCCGTTTCCGGTCTTTGCCACAGCAACGTTCATCTCAAACAATCCTTACGCGGCGTCCTCGAACTGGGCGTAGCCCGACGCTTCCAGCTCCAGCGCCAGTTCCTTGCCGCCGCTCTTCACGACACGGCCCTTCGACATCACGTGCACGATGTCGGGCACGATGTAGTTGAGCAGCCGCTGATAGTGGGTGATCACGACCATCGCGCGCTTGGGCGAATGCAGCGCGTTGACGCCGTCGGCTGCGATGCGCAGCGCGTCGATGTCGAGGCCGGAATCCATCTCGTCGAGGATGCACAGGCTCGGCTCGAACAGCGCCATCTGCAGCACCTCGTTGCGCTTCTTCTCGCCGCCGGAAAAGCCGACATTGACGCCACGCTTGAGCATGTCCTGCGGGACATTCAGCGACTTCGAGACTTCACGAACCTTCTTCAGGAAGTCGGGCGTCGAATACTCGCTCTCGCCGCGCGCCTTGCGCTGCGCGTTCAGCGCGGTGCGCAGGAAATTCATGGTGGCGACGCCGGGAATCTCGACCGGGTACTGGAACGCCAGGAACACGCCCTTGGCGGCGCGCTCGTTCGGGGCCATCTCGAGCAGGTCTTCGCCCTTGAACAGGATTTGGCCGTCGGTGACCTCGTAACCGGGCTTGCCGGCGATGACGTGGGAGAGGGTCGACTTGCCGGAGCCGTTCGGCCCCATGATCGCGTGGATCTCGCCTTCGTTCACGGTCAGGGTCAGCCCGTGGAGGATCTCACGCTCCTCGACACGAACCTTGAGGTCTTTCACTTCGAGCAAAGCCATCTTGGTGTCCAGTTTATTCAAATGATGCATGGGGCGCGCGATGCGCGCCGCGAGGATCGGCGCTAGCCGACCGATCCTTCGAGCGAGATCGAGATCAGCTTCTGCGCTTCCACCGCGAATTCCATCGGCAGTTGCTGCAGCACGTCCTTGACGAAGCCGTTGACGACGAGGCCGACCGCCTCCTCCTGCGTGAGACCGCGCTGGATGCAGTAGAACAGCACGTCCTCGGAGATCTTCGACGTGGTGGCCTCGTGCTCGAACGTCGCCGACGAGTTCTTGGCTTCGATGTACGGCACGGTGTGCGCGCCGCATTTGTCGCCGATCAACAGCGAATCGCAGGCGGTGAAGTTGCGCGCGCCGGTCGCCTTGCGATGCGCCGTGACGAGCCCGCGATAGGTGTTCTGCGACCTGCCGGCGGCGATGCCCTTGGAGATGATGCGGCTCGACGTGTTCTTGCCGAGATGGATCATCTTGGTGCCGCTGTCGACCTGCTGATAGCCGTTCGAGATCGCGATCGAATAAAACTCGCCACGCGAATTGTCGCCCCGCAGAATGCAGCTGGGATACTTCCAGGTGATCGCCGAACCGGTCTCGACCTGGGTCCAGGAGATCTTGGAATTGTTGCCGCGGCAATCGCCACGCTTGGTGACGAAATTGTAGATGCCGCCCTTGCCTTCCGAATTGCCCGGGTACCAGTTCTGCACCGTCGAATATTTGATCTCGGCGTCGTCGTGCGTGACAAGCTCGACGACGGCCGCGTGCAGCTGGTTCTCGTCGCGCTGCGGCGCGGTACAGCCCTCGAGATAGGAGACGTAGGAGCCCTTGTCCGCGATGATCAGCGTGCGCTCGAACTGACCGGTGTTGCGCTCGTTGATACGGAAGTACGTCGACAGCTCCATCGGGCAGCGCACGCCCGGAGGCACGTAGACGAACGAGCCGTCCGAAAACACCGCCGAGTTCAGCGTCGCATAGAAATTGTCCGACGTCGGCACCACCGAGCCCAGATATTTCTGAACCAGCTCGGGATGTTCGCGGATCGCTTCCGAGATCGGCATGAAGATCACGCCGGCCTTCTTCAGCTCCGCCTTGAAGGTGGTCGCAACGGAGACCGAATCGAACACGGCGTCGACCGCGATCTTGCGACGCGCGGGATCCTCCTCGCCGGGCTTCGGCTCGACGCCTTCGAGCATGGCGACTTCCCGCAAGGGGATGCCGAGCTTCTCGTAGGTCTTGAGGATTTCGGGATCGATCTCGTCGAGCGAGGTGATCGTCTTTTTCGGCTTCGGGGCCGAATAGTAATAGAGGTCCTGGAAGTCGATCTTGGGATAGTCGACGCGGGCCCAGGTCGGCTCGGTCATCGTCAGCCAGCGCCGATAGGCTTCGAGCCGCCACTGGAGCATCCAGGCGGGTTCGTTCTTCTTCTCGGAGATGAACTTTACGGTCTCTTCCGACAGCCCCTTGGGGGCCTTGTCGGACTCGATCAGGGTCTCAAACCCATAACGATACTGATCGACGTCGATGCGCTTCACGCGCTCGACCGTCTCTTGCACGGCTGGCATTCTATCCTCCGCTCGCGGTTTCAAGGACCGCGGTGGATCATCAAACTCGGACGACTATTACGATGTTTCTTGGCGGGACGCACGCGCTTAGAACCGTTCAAGCCGTGTTTCATCGCTTATCCCTTAAGTAGGGTATTACCGAGCTTTCGCCAAGCCTCTAACGCCCTGTTGATGTCATCCGGCTCCGTGGACCAGCCCAGACTGAGACGCACCGCTCCCTGGGCGACGGTGGGATCATACCCCATTGCCGACAACACGTGGGACGGCTGGACTTTGCCCGAGGAACAGGCAGAGCCCGAGGACACTGCGACACCTTCGAGGTCGAAACCGATCACGGCGGTCTCGGCCTTCAAGCCAGGGGCCGTGAAAAGAACGGTATTAGGCAACCGCTCAACGTTGTCTGAGAAGACCGTTGCGCCGGCCATGGAGCGAATGCCGTTTTCCAAGCGATCTCTTAGACTTGCCATCCTCTCCGTATCCTCCGGCAAAGCCTGAAGCGCGACCCGCACCGCAGCCCCGAAGCCGGCGATGCCGGCGACATTCTCGGTTCCCGCGCGCCGGTTCATCTCCTGCCCGCCACCCCGCAGCAACGGCTCAAGTCCGGCCACGCCCTCGGCCACAACCAGCGCGCCGATCCCCTTGGGGCCGCCGATCTTGTGCGCAGAAAAGGTCGCAAGGTCTGCGCCGATAGCTTTGATATCGAAAGGGATTTTTCCAAGCGCCTGGATTGCATCGACGTGCAGGAGGCCGCCGGCCCCGTGAACGATTCCCGCGGCCTCGGCGATAGGCTGCAGCGCGCCCGTCTCGTTGTTGGCCGCCATGACGGAGACCAGCACCGGCGGGCCATCGCTGAGCAGCGCCTTCAAATGCTCGAGGTCGATCACGCCGGAGCGCGTGACCCTGATATGACCGATCTTATCGGCCGGGAACCGGCCGCCTGCCAGCACCGAAGCATGCTCGACGACCGAGACCAGAAGCCGGTCGACAGGTCCGCCAGACGGGCCCCGAAGGTCCGGCGACAGCGCCAGCGCGTTGGCTTCGGTTCCGGTGGAGGTGAAGACGACGTTCCGCGGCAGCGCGCCTACGGCTTCGGCAAGCGTGGACCGGGCTCCCTCGACGAGCCGCCGTGCCTCCCGCCCCTCGGCATGAACCGAGGACGGATTGCCGATCAACTCGTAGGCTGCGAGCATTGCGCTTCGCGCCTCGGGGCGAAGCGGCGTGGTCGCGTTCCAGTCGAGATAAACACGGCTCGGCATGACGTATTATATTACCATTTGGTCAGGCTGCTTCGCCCGCTGGTACCCGACATGGGCCCGCAGGGAGCACTTGGCAATCTCGATTCCCAATCGCCATCGCGCGATGACGGCCATGACACGCTAACGTCTTGAGCCGATTGCGGGATGTTCAAGATGCTTGCTTTTTGACCCTCGCCTCATGTTAGAACGCGCGCGTCAGTTCGCCGCGCGCCGCTCGCGCATCATCCGAGGGCGCCGCTCCACCCTTCCATTCGCGGCTTGATCGGCCTAGCAGCCGATGAAATCCGCACAATCGGTTGATTGTTGAAGAACGTCTTCAAGGGATCAATCAAGAGATCATCATGCCTGAAGTTATTTTCACCGGCCCCGCCGGCCGTCTCGAAGGCCGCTACCATCCGGCCAAGCAGAAGAACGCGCCGATCGCGATGGTTCTCCATCCGCATCCGCAGTTCCACGGCACGATGAATCATCAGATCATCTACCAGTGCTACTATGCGTTCGCGCATCGCGGCTTCTCGGTGCTGCGATTCAATTTCCGCGGCGTCGGCCGCAGCCAGGGTTCGTTCGACCACGGCACCGGCGAATTGTCGGACGCGGCCGCGGCACTCGACTGGGCGCAGACCATCAATCCCGAAGCGCGCGCCTGCTGGGTTGCCGGCTTCTCCTTCGGCGCCTGGATCGGCATGCAGTTGCTGATGCGCCGCCCGGAGGTCGAGGGCTTCATCTCGATCGCGCCGCCCGCCAACCTCTACGACTTCTCGTTCCTCGCGCCCTGCCCGTCCTCGGGCCTGATCGTGCATGGCGAGAAGGACGCGGTGGTGCCGCCCAAGGACGTCAACACACTGGTCGAGAAGCTGAAGACCCAGAAGGGCATCGTGATCGACCAGCAGGTCATCCCCGGCGCCAACCATTTCTTCGACGCCAAGCTCGAGCCGCTGATGGAAACCATCACCGCCTATCTCGACATGCGCCTCGCCAACGTGCGCTAAGGGGCACCGCTCAAGCCAGCTTGAGCGCGACGATTCCCATCAAGACGAGCGCGATGCCCGCAAGTTTCATCGCGCTCAGGGCCTCGCCGAACAGCGCGACGCCCATGACGAAGGTGCCGGCGGCGCCGATCCCGGTCCAGACCGAATAGGCGACGCCGACCTCGAGCACCTTCAAGGCACGCCCGAGCAGGACAACGAAGGCTGCGAGCAGCACGAGCGAAACGACGCTCCAGCCAGAGCGCGTGTAGCCCTCCGCATATTTCATCGAGATCGCCCAGCCGACGTCGAGGAGGCCGGCGATCACCAGCATCAGCCAGGCCATGGATTGCGACATCGGCGTGGGCTCAGGCCGCAAGCTTGAGCAGATGTGCGTCGTGGCGCACGAGGAAGGCGCGCAGCAATTGCGAATAGTCCGCGCCCACGGCAGTGCGGACGCTCGGACGCTTCGCCAGCTCGGCGCGCCACGCCCGGACCTTCGGCACATCGCGGAAAATGCCGTGCTCAGTCAGCTCGTCGAACAGATCGAAATAGCGGAAGACGGGAGCGAACACGGCGTCGACCAGACTGAACGCTTCGCCAGCAAAATAAGGACCGGCACCGAGCGCCGCTTCGACCCGCGCAAATTTCGCCACGAGCGCCTGGCGCTTGCTCTCGAACGTCGCCGGATCGGTCGTGGTCTCCAGGCCCCAGAGGTCGCCGAGCACTGCTGAACCGAACTCCATCCAAGCCCGGTGCTCGGCACGCTTCAAGGCATCCGCCGGATGCAGCCTCACCCCGCCTTGCGTCTCCTCGATGTATTCGCAGATCACGTTGCTCTCGAACAAAGCGACCTCGCCCTTCTCGCTCGTCACGACCAGCACCGGCACCTTGCCAAGCGGTGACAGTTTGAGAAACCAGTCGGGCTTGTTGGCGAGATCGATGTCGACCCGCTCGAACGGAACGCCCTTCTCCTTGAGCGCGATCACTGCGCGCTGCACGTATGGACAAAGCTTGTGGCTGATCAGTTTGAGGGAAGCGGTCATGGCAACGATCCCGGCGGTTGTATGCAACTGCATCCAACATAAATGCATTTGCATACACTCGTCAAGTTCAATGCATTTGCATGGATCGGCGCCGATCTATTAAGGCCTCAAGGCCGCGCGATCACCCCGCCCGTCATCGGCATCGGCACGCCCGTGGTAGTGGGATACGACAGCGGCAGTCCCTTCAGGCCGCGCGCGGCGAGGAAGCCGAAGGCCTGCGCCTCGATGGCGTCGGAGGCCCAGCCGACTGTCTCGGCGGCCTCGACCGTGGCGGACCCGACGCGCTCCCGCAGCATCTGGAGCATGGTCCGGTTGCGCGCGCCGCCGCCGCAGACGATCCAGCTCCGCGGCCTGCGAGGCAGCAGCGGGATGATGCGGGCGATCGCCGCCGCGGTGAAGGCGGTGAGAGTCGCGGCGCCGTCGGCCGGCTGCACCTCGCCGAGCTTCAGGGCGGCAAAATCGTTGCGATCGAGCGATTTCGGCGGCGGGCTTGCGAAGAACGGCAGCTCCAGCGCTCGCGCGATCCAGGCTTCGTCCGCCTTGCCAAGGGCTGCGAACTTTCCGTCCGCGTCGAACGCCTGATTCATGGTGCGGTACATGAAATCGTCGAGCAGCGCGTTGCCGGGCCCGGTATCGCAGGCAATCAGCGTGTCGTTGCCGTCGATATAGGTGATGTTGGAGACGCCGCCGATATTGACGACAACGATCGGCCCTTCGCGCTCCAGCGAATGGACGAGCGCCCGGTGGTAAACCGGCACGAATGGCGCGCCCTGCCCGCCGGCCTCGACGTCGGCGGCGCGGAAATCATGCATCACGGGGATATGGATTGCCCTGGCCAGCGCCGGCGCATCGCCGATCTGCACCGTCAGCCGCTTCTCGGGGCGATGCAGCACGGTTTGGCCGTGGAAGCCGACGATGTCGATGTCTTCCGGTTTCATCCGGTTCTGGGCAACGAAAGCGGCCACCGCCTCGGCATGCGCGAGCGTCACCGCGCGTTCGGCCTCGGCCAGAACTCCCGGCCGGGCATCGCGTTGCGACAGCTGCACGGCCTCGCTCAGCGCCTGGCGCAGCAGGTTGCGCTCGGCCGGGCTATAGGGCCGATAGCCGGACGGCCCGAACGCCTTCACCTGCTTTCCGTCGGTTTCGATCAGCGCGACATCCACCCCGTCCAGCGAGGTGCCGCTCATCAAGCCGAGTGCCGTCAACATCATGGATCAGCGTCCTCAAGAGCCCCCTCCGGCATGCCGATCTTGTGCCAGAGGGACACATCTTATAATGCCACAGGCCAAAGTGGCGGGCGGCAACCGAGTTCCCACGGAAGACCCTTAAATTGCTCCCAAAACAGTAAACCAAGAATTGTCAGGCGCGCCGACAAATGACTGCATTCAAATCGGATTTCCTCAATACGCTGCAGGAACGTGGATTCGTCCATCAGTGCTCCGATTTCGAGGGGCTGGACGCACTCGCCGCCAAGGGCGAGGTGACCGGCTATGTCGGTTACGATTGCACCGCTCGCTCGCTGCACATCGGCAATTACCTGACCATGATGATGCTGCACTGGCTGCAGGAGTCCGGCAACAAGCCGATCACCCTGATGGGCGGCGGCACCACCATGGTCGGCGATCCCTCCGGCAAGGACGAGACGCGCGCAATCCGCTCCGTCGCCGAGATCGAGGCCAACAAGGAATCGATCCGAGGCGTGTTCGCAAAAGTGCTGCGCTATGGCGACGGCAAGAGTGACGCCATCATGCTCGACAATGCCGAGTGGCTGACAAAGCTCAACTACATCGAAATGCTGCGCGACGTCGGCCGGCACTTCTCGGTCAACCGCATGCTGACCATGGACTCCGTGCGGCTCCGCCTCGAGCGCGAGCAGGAGATGAGCTTCATCGAGTTCAACTACATGATCTGCCAGGCCTATGACTATGTCGAACTCGCCAGGCGGACCGGCTGCAACTTGCAGATGGGCGGCTCCGACCAGTGGGGCAACATCATCATGGGCGTCGATCTCGGCCGCCGCATGGGCACCCATCAACTGTTTGCGCTGACCACGCCGCTGCTGACCACGGCGTCGGGCGCCAAGATGGGCAAGACCGCGCAAGGCGCGGTCTGGCTCAACGCCGACCAGTTCTCGCCGTATGATTTCTGGCAGTACTGGCGCAACACCGAAGACGCCGACGTCGGCAAATTCCTGAAGCTGTTCACGACGCTGCCAATGAGCGAGATCAGGAAGCTCGAGGCGCTCGGAGGCTCCGAGATCAACGAGGCCAAGAAGGTGCTCGCCACCGAGGCGACCGCGCTCTTGCATGGTCGCGACGCAGCGAACGAGGCGGCCGAGACCGCGCGCCGCACCTTCGAGGAAGGCGCGCTGGCCGAGAGCCTGCCGACCGTGGAAATTCCGCGCGGCGAGTTCGACGCCGGCCTCGGCGTGCTCAACGCCTTCGTCAAGGCGGGTCTCCTTGCCTCCAACGGCGAAGCACGGCGCCAGATCAAGAGTGGCGGCCTGCGCGTCAACGACGAGCCCGTCACCGACGAGAAGATGGCGTTGTCGGCGGCCGACCTGACGCCGGAAGGCGTGGTCAAGCTGTCGTTCGGCAAGAAGAAGCACATCCTGCTCAGGCCTGCATAGGCGTATGAGCTTTTCGCTGCTTGTCAGGGGGCGCTGAAGCGCGCTCCCTGATTGGCAATGGACCAGAACACGCTCGAGGAACAGTCCAAGCAAGCGACCAGGGAAGGCGTCACGGCGACGCCGCAGGGCGTCGTGCGCACCGCGCTCGTGGTGCTCGCGCTCTGCTTCACACTCGCCGTGCTCGGCCGCGGCCTCAGCGAAAGCTTTACCGTCTTCCTGAAGCCGATCTCGGAAAACTTCGGCTGGGATCGCGCCCAGGTGGTCTCGATCTATTCGCTGACCTGGCTCGTCAGCGGACTGATGGCGCCGTTGGTCGGACGCCTGTTCGATCATTCCGGCCCACGCATCGTCTATGCCCTCGGCCTCTTGCTGCTCGGCTCGGCCTTCCTGATCGCAAGCCACGCGCAGTCACTCTGGCAGTTCCAGCTCTCGATCGGACTCTGCGTCGGCATCGGCGTCGCCTTCATCGGCAATGTGCCGAACTCGATCCTGCTGGGCCGCTGGTTCGGCCCGAAGCTGCCGACCGCGATGGCGGTGGTCTACTCGGCCATGGGTGGCGGCGTGCTGGCGCTGCTGCCGGCCTCGCAGCTTTTGATCGATCATCTCGGCTGGCGCGAGACCTACCAGCTGTTCGGCTTCGCTGCGCTCGGCCTCCTGGTGCCGCTCATGCTGCTGCCATGGCGGCTGTTCGCCTCGGGGTCGCCGCGTATCGCCAAGAAGACCGATCCGCATTTCGTCGATCACGGCTGGACCCTTCCGAGCGCGATGCGCCATCACGCCTTTTGGGCGCTGTTCTCGACATTCTTCTTCACCGCCGTCGGCATGTATGCGATCGCCGCACAGATCGTGGCCTATCTGATCGATGCCGGCTTTCCACCGCTGCAGGCCGCCACCGCCTGGGGCTTCTCCGGCGTCGTGCTGGTGTTCGGCATGCTAGGGGTATCAGCGCTCGACGGCCTGATCGGACGCCGGCCATCCGTGCTGCTCAGCTACGCGATCTCGATTCTCGGCATCTTCCTGCTGTGGCTGTTGCAGTACGATCCGAACATCCTCCTGCTCACCGGATTCGTGGTCTGCTTCGGCAGCATGATGGGCTCACGTGGACCGCTGATCACGGCGACCGCAATGAAGATCTTCGGGGGCAAGCGCGTCGGCACCATCTACGGCACCATCTCGATCGGCAGCGGGCTCGGCTCGGCGTTCGGCTCCTGGAGCGGCGGCCTGATCCATGACGCGACGCATGGCTACAACGCGCTGCTCGCCTTCGCGCTTGGGAGCGTGGTGCTCGGGATGATCCCGTTCCTGGTCGTGCCCGCCTTGCGGCGATAGGTCTCCCGCAGGTAACTTGGGCGCATTCGCGTCACCGGGAAATTACGGATGGGCGCGGCGCGAATAGATGCAAAAAATGCGGATCGCACGCGGCTGAAAGTCTCGGCTGCGGTGTTTTGTCCGACATGACAAAAATGTCAGCTCAAATTGAGCTGGGGTGGCTTGCGGCTCGGAACCGAATACGGTCCAAGTCGCGCATTGGATGGAGGGCACAAACCAATGAACTTTCCCTATCTCGTTCGCTTTCAACCCGTTCTCTTGAGCCTGTTTCGCTTTATGACTGGACTCCTGTTGCTCCAGTACGGCATCGCCAAGCTGTTCAAGTTTCCGGTGCTTCCCTACTTCGCAAACATCCCGCCGATCATCTACGCAGCCGGTACGCTTGAGCTCGTGCTTGGCGCGCTGCTGATGATCGGCCTGTTCACCCGCCTCGCGGCGTTCATCCTCTCGGGTGAGATGGCCTTCGCCTATTTCATGGGCCACATGTTCAAGGGCGAGACGCCGGTGTTCCTGCCGCTGCTCAATGGTGGCACCGCGGCGATCCTGTTCTGCTTCGCCTGCCTCTATCTCTCGGCAGCCGGCGGCGGCTCGGTCAGCGCCGATGCGGCGATGGGCAAGGACTAGCGGCACAACCGGCGGCGCGCTCGCGCGGCGCTGAGGCGTCAGCAATTGATTCGTGAATAAAGGGATGGCACCAGTATATTTACGGGTGCCATCTCAGCGCGAGCCCAGCACGTTCCAGACCAGGACGAGGACCGCGACGAGCAGCATCGACATGATGAGGCGATGAACGAATCGGTTCATGTCCGCTCCCATCGCATTCGATCGCGACTAAAGACCCACACAATTTTCTCCGACTTGACGAGCCATGCGCCCACGCGGCGCATTTCCGCATGGATGTCTGCGCATGCAGCTCGCGGACGCCGCTTGCGCGGCAGCCCGTCGCACGCGTCCATTCATGATTGGTAAGAATTTCATGCTACCGACGCGAGCAACAATAACCATTCCGTCGAGGCCGTGATGAAGCTGCTGAGTCACCTCAAGATCCGCACCAAGCTCGCCAGCATGGTCTGTCTCTCGGCGCTCACGGTCACGGCCATCATCGGGGTGTCGTCCGTGCTCAGCAAGAGCCGCATGCTGGAGGACCGCGTCCAGCAGATGCGGACCGCGGTCGATATGCTCCACAACCTCGCCCAATCACTTGAGGAGGAGGTCGGCGCCGGCAAACTGACGCAGGCCGAAGCGAAGGCCCAGTTCCATCTGCGCGGCCGCCGCATGAGCTTCAATGGCGGCCAAGGCTATCCGGTGGTCTACAACGCCGATACGTCCCTCATCGTCAACGGCGCCAACCAGCAGCTCGAAGGCAAGATTACCGGCGCAAAGGACTCCAATGGCGTCCTGATCGCCGACGCTATTATCAAGGCCGGCGCTGAGACCGCACAGGGCGGCGTAACCTCGTATCTCTATCCCCGCCCCGGCCAGACGGAGCCCGTCCGCAAGACCGTGTTCGCGCGCAAATTCGCGCCCTGGAACGCGACGATCAGCTACGGCCTCTATGTCGACGACATCGACGCCGACGTGCGAGCCTTGACGCTGGAATTGGGTGCGATCGGCATCGGCCTGATGCTGCTGATGGCGACACTGTCCTGGCTGATTGCCCGCGACGTGCTCGGCGCGCTCGACCGCCAGAAGAACCGCATGCAGGCCATTTCCGAAGGCGCTATCGACGCGGCGGTCGAGGAGACTGGTCGCGGCGACGAGATCGGCCGCATGGCCGAGACCCTCGAAGTGCTCAGGCAGACCGCGTTGACGGCGCGCAAGCTGGAGGCCGAGCAGGTCGCCACCAAGACCCGCAGCGAACAGGAGAAGCGTGACGCGCTGATCTCGCTCGCCGATCGGTTCGATGCCTCTGTCGGCCAGCTCGTCGGCCTGATGGCCTCGGGCTCCGGCGAGCTGGAGGTCACCGCGAAGTCGATGTCGTCGACCGCGGAAGGCACCAATCGCCGCGCCGCCGTCGTCGGCTCGGCCGCCACGGAAGCCAGCCAGCGCGTGCAGACGGTCGCCGCCGCCGCCGAGGAGCTCTCCTCCTCCATCACCGAGATCAGCCGTCAGGTCGCGCAGTCCGCCGTGGTCACCGGCCGCGCCGTGGACAGCGCACGCCGCACCGACACCATCGTGCGCGCGCTCTCCGATGGCGCCCAGCAGATCGAGCATGTCGCCGAGCTGATCTCCAGCATCGCGGCGCAGACCAATCTGCTCGCGCTCAACGCCACCATCGAGGCCGCACGCGCCGGTGAAGCCGGCCGCGGCTTTGCGGTCGTCGCCTCCGAGGTGAAGTCGCTGGCGAGCCAGACCGCGGAAGCCACCCGCGAGATCGGCGAAAAGATCGCCCAGATCCAGGGCGCGACCAAGGAAGCGGTGGACGCCATCGGCGGCATCACCGCCACGATCGAGGAAGTCAGCCGGATCGCCACCTCGATCGGCGCTGCGATCGAGGAGCAAGGCGCCGCCACCGCCGAGATCGCCCGCAGTGTCTCGCAGACGGCTGAGGCGACCCAGGAAGTCACCACCAATATCGGTGGCGTCAGCACGGCAGCGAACGAGACCGGCAATGCCGCGGGCATGGTGCTCGCCGCGGCCTCGAACCTCTCCAAGCAGGCCGAGCAGCTCTCCGGCGAAGTCGGGACCTTCCTGGCCGGCGTGCGCGCGGCGTAGGCGGCCGGAATGCTCACAATGATCTCGTCATGCCCGGGCTTGTCCCGGGCATCCACGTCCTTGACGCCGCGGGACAAGGCGTGGATGGCCGGGACAAGCCCGGCCATGACGCCGGAGACAGCTGCTCGCCGCTATCGCCGCGCGAGGGTGCAGCCGCTTGATAGCTGACGCGTCGATCCGCTCGAGCCATCGTTCGACTGCGACGGGAATTCCTCGAACGGCGAGTTCTGTTTGCCGGTGTTGAATTCGAAGATCTTGCGGAATAGACCCGGCGCCATCGCCGAAATCGGATTGACGCGCATCACCGGCGCGGCGGGCGTGCCGACGACCTCGTAGGTCACGCCGATCAACCCTTCATTGTTGCCGCCGCCGAGGAAGATACCGAACAGCGGTATCTGGCCGAAGATGTTGTTGACGCCATACATCGGCACGAAGGTGCCGCTCATGCAGACCTGATTGCCGGGAAAGTCGATTGAGCCCTCGATGGTGGCGCCGATCATCGGCCCCTTGACCACGCCGTCGCGGATCGTGAGCGCGCCGTTCTGCCGCGTGAACTCCGCACGCAACGCCGTGAAGGCCACGCCGCTCTGCGCACCGTTGGGAGCGCCCGCCGCGACGCGATCGAGTTGATCCATTCCCTTGACCGAGAAGTCGCGCACATTGATCAGGCCTTCCCGTGTCGTAGGCTCTGACGTCGGCGGCTCCATGGCCACCACCATCTGGCCGCCGTAGACCTTGTTGGTGGTGTCTGTGAAGCGCAGGAAGTTGCCGGCATCGCTGGTCTGGAGATAGATGACCTCGCGGTTGCCCTGGGCGCGGCCGCCGCGCAGGTCGGCGGCCACGGGCGTGTCTTTTCCGATCCTGCCGCTCAGCGTGAAGGCTTTGACCGCACCGTTGCGCCGCGACATCTTGGCTTCGACGCTGCGCATCGCCTCGCCGTTGAAACCCATGACGGCGCCGAGCTTCACGTCCATGTCGAAATCGACGTTCTTCGTCTTGCTCTTGGCGTCGTCCTTGGAATTGCCTGAAATCGCCGATTTCAGGAAGCCGCGGCCGTCGAATACGTCGCCGCGCATCGTGCCCTTGACCACGCCCTCCTGGCTGCGCTCCACCTTCAGCGACGCCTTGTCGCCGTCTGACGGCGCATAGGTCGGGAAGTTCGCGTTCATGAGATCGCCGTTGGCATCGACCTCGAGCGACCCCTTGATCGAGGCGCCGCCGCCTTCGATGACGATCTCCTCCAGACGCGTCGATTGCGCCGTCGGCACCACCTTGAAGCTGGCCTTGCCCGCTCTGCCCGGCAGCTTGACCCAGCCGGGCAGGATGTTGTCGAGCTTGACGGAGGTCAAGTCGGCCTCGATGCCGAGCTTCGTCGTCTGGTCGGGCCCCCCTGCGATCTTGCCCGACAGCTTGATCGGCACCGATCCGCTGACGGCGGGACCCAAGTCAAATCCGAGGCGCGCGCGGCTCGCATCGTCGAGCGTGGTCTGCAATTTGACGTCCGCGTCGCCCTCGGCCGGTTTGCGGTAGTCGAGCGAGGCCGCCTGCCCGTTGATCTTGACGTCGCCCTTGACCTGGTAGCCCTGGTTGCTCGCGACGATCTTGAGGTTGTTGGCCTCCAGCTTCTGGTTCATCACGAGCTTGTCGGCGCCAAAACCGTTGAGATCGGCGGTAACGCTGTAGGTGGTGTCGGCTTTGGTCAGCTCGCCCTTGACCGGCAACCCAAGCTGGACGTTCGCCGAGAACGTCCCCTTGCTCGTATTGGGATCGATGACGGTCGACGACAGATCGCTCAGGCGATCGTTGGAAAGCATTTCGGCGGCCGCAGGCACCGGGCCTTCGACACGGAACCTGGTCCGCGACGGCGACGGCTTGGGCGCCATATCGGGCACCTCGAAGACGAAGTCGGAAATCGTAACCTTGCGGCCTGCTGGCGTATCGGCAATGCCCTGCCCGATATTTACCGTCGCGGTGCGACCGGTCACGCGTGCCTTCAAATCGGCATCGTGCACCACCGGCAAGCCATCCACGGGGCGAACCGTGACACCGCTCGCTACGATATTGACCGACAGGCCGTCGTCGGGAATGGGCGGGCCCTTGCGCGGAAGATTCTTCGTCGGTGAATTAACGCCGATCTCGATGCGCTGGAGCGTTCCACGCTCGATCCGCTCGATCACCCATTCGCGCAACTCGGGAACGACAAGCGTCGGCCACATCCGCTTGAGCGCGGAGGCCGACATCGGCGTTCCCGCAAAACCCAATGTCAGCCGCGGCTCGCCCGAATAGTCGATGGCACCGGTGCCGGCGACGCCGATCTCCCCGTTGGAGATATCAGCCTGCGTCAACAGCAGCCTCTTGTGGTCGGTGTCGAAACGGAAGCCGATCGCAATGCGGTTGAAGACCAGCGGCGGCTCGTTGTCGATGCCGCCGAGCAGGATCGAACCGCCGCTGAAACCCAGCTGCCAGTCATTGACGGTGCCGTTGGGCGGCTCGACATGAGCCAGAAGCGTCAGACGGTTCGCGCCCGAGAGGATCTTGAAGGGAGCGACCAGCACCCGCCGATTGGCGTCCCACTCGACATTGATCTCAGCCGAGTCGATCGCCATCGGATAGTCGGGCGTATCGGTGTCGATGATGTTGCCCGCGCCGACCGCGATCTTGCCGCGAAAGAAGGTCGGCACGCCGTCGCGGCCGAGCTCGCCCTTGAGCTCGCCGGTCAGCGGCAGGTCTGCGGTGTAGGTGAGGTCCTTCACCCGCAGCGCCAGCAGGATGTTGGCGGTCGAGACCTTGTCGGCGCGGATATCGACCGAGCGCACGCCGTTCTCGGCGGGGCCGATCGTGGCACGCAACGACCACGGACGCGCGCCTTCCTCGCCGAGGCTGAGCGCGACGCCGCCACGGCTCGGTCGGCGCAGGCTGAGCGTGATGTTCTCAAACGTCCATTTGCTGCCGCGCTGCTGATCGTCGACGATCAGATTGCCGTTCTTCAGGCCGATCTCGTTGAGGTTCTGGCCGTCGAGGCCGGTCATGCTCAGACTGTCGAGCCAGTCGAGGCCCTGAAGAATGCCGGTCGGGGCCGCGGCCTGGGGCGCGGCTTGCGATGCGTCGGGGGTCGCAGGCTCGGTGGCGAACGGAGGCGGTGGCACACCGTTGCGCGGGAAAGTCGGCGGCAGCCCCGCGTCCTTCTTGGAGGCGACGCCGGTTGCGAGCGGCTTTGCGGTGTCGCCAGCCGACACCGTAACGGTGCCGTCAGGCGCGATCCGGATCGCGAGCTCGGCATCGACGAGGTTGAGGCTTTCTGCGCGCAGATGCCCCATCAGCAGGCCCGCACCCGACAGCTTCACCTCGGCCTTCGGTGCGGTGGCGACAATGACGTGATCGTGGTCGCGCACGACGATATCGCGGATGCGCACGGCAATGCGGATCCGCCCGGCCCGTTCGATCTGCGTGCCGCCGACCTCCACGGTGTTGCCGTGACCGATATTGTCCTCGATCGCGGCGGCGAGCCACGGCGTCGCAATGTCGAGATTGATGGGACCGGCGCCGAGCCGCCACCACAGCGCGCCGAAACAGCCGACGAAGATGACGATCAGGGCACCGACGACCACGGCCACGCGCTTCAGCCAGCGACCGCCGCCCAGCCAGCGGCGCAGCGGCCCAAACCCGTCAGCGAAGCGATGGAAGCCCGAATTGGAACGCGACAGCAGCCGGCGCGCCCGATAGCCCGCCGCCGCTTCCTGATCCGGATCCCAATCGGCGTCGTCCCATTGCTGCGACTCTGTTTGGCTGCCGCGCCGATCCAAATCCCGATTGTAATCCTGGGGCGACGTATTCCTTGCCATTGCCTCTCGATACAGGCGCCCGTCGTGGGATTGAGCGCCGCCGGGGCCGCAGCCGTCGACGGGAAGCGAAGCTTCCCGCGCCGGCATTGCCGCCATACCTCGAATATTCCTTCTGTTCGTCATGTCGCCCCGGGAGCGCGTTCAACGAGCAGTGGGGTGGTGCGTGGAATTCCTTGTAACCAGACTCCGGCGTCGTCAGACTCGCCCTGCCGAGGGCACGATTCCGGCATAGCGGAAAAGGGCTGCAATACCGCTTTGGTTGACCCGCCGAAAGCGACGAAAGGAAGGCGTATGTCCAAGAAATCCCAAAAGAAATCGTCCAAAGCGCCCTCCGGCAGTCCGACGGCTAAAAAGACGCCCGTGAAAGCGCGGGCTGCGACTCAAACCAAGTCCGCGAAAACACAGCGGACACCGGCGAGCAAATCAACTGGGACCATAGCAAAGACAGCATCGCATAAGGCCGCATCGAAACGGTTAAATTCTTCCAAATCGGCACCCGCACCCGAAAAGGCGACGAAGGCCGGCCTGGCCGAGGGTCAGGAGGCTCCCGCCTTCCGCCTGCCCCGCGACGGTGGCGGTGTCGTCGCGCTGTCGGATTATACCGGCCAGAAGCTGGTCCTGTTCTTCTATCCCCGCGCCGATACGCCGGGCTGCACCAGGGAAGCCATCGATTTCACCCGGCTGACAGGTGCCTTCGCCAAGGTTGGCACCGCCGTGCTCGGTATCTCCGCCGATCCGGTCAAGGCTCAGGATAAATTCCGCGACAAGCACGGTCTCGGCGTGCCCCTGATCTCGGACGAGACGCATGAGATGCTGGAGGCCTACGGCGCCTGGGGCGAAAAGTCCATGTATGGCAAGAACTTCCTGGGAGTTCTTCGTACCACGATGCTGCTTGGCGCCGACGGCAGGATCGCCCGGATCTGGCGCAATGTCCGCGTCGATGGCCACGCCGACGAGGTCTTGGAGGCGGCAAGAACCCTTTAACCAATCATTTAAATTCAAGCGGTTCCGTTTCCGGAAAATTAACCATGACTGGCCCAGATTGCCGCGGCAATTAGGCCGTACGGACTCATCCGACCGGCGCGGGAGTGCCGATGTCGAAAAGTTCTGCCCAGCTCTCGCAGTACCCCCAACATCACCCCCACGACCACGGACGAGCCTTTCATCGCCGTGCTGCCGCGGTGGCAACCGCGCTTCCCCTTCCGGACACCGACGACGCCTACACCATCGTGCATCACGGCAAGCAGGTTCGCCTGGGGCCCGTGGTGTTCTGGATCGTGGTCGGCACCGTGGTGTTGCTCGGGCTCTGGTCGGCCGCGACCGCGACCTATTTCGCCTTCCGCGACGACGTCCTCACCCGGCTGATCGCCCGGCAGGCCGAGATGCAATACGCCTATGAGGACCGCATCGCCGAGCTGCGCGCCAAGGTCGACCGCACCACCAGCCGGCAGCTGCTCGACCAGGAGCAGTTCGACCAGAAGCTCGACCAGATCATGAAGCGCCAGACGGCGCTGGAGTCCCGTGCCACGGCGCTCGGGTCCATGCCGGACGTGACCGGATCGATTCCCCGTTCCAACCCACAGCGTGGCGATGCCAGCCAGGCGACGCAGGGCACGCCAAAGCCCTCGCCGATCAGCGACACCGTGATCTTCGTGGCGCCGCCGGATCGCGAAGCGCGGCTCGAGTCGCGCGCGCCGACGCTCGCAGCTCCGCCCGTCAATCAATTCGCCAAGAATCAAGGGTTCGACAACGTCGTGGTTCGGCTCACGACCTCGCTGGACCAGGTCGAGCGTCGCCAGATGGCGGCGCTCAACGCCGTCGAGGAAGGCATGGATTCACGCATGCGCCGTATGCGCGGCGTCGTCAGCGATCTCGGCCTGAACCTCGCAAATCTCGAAGCCGCCGTGCCGCGCACGGCAATGGGTGGGCCTTTCGTACCCGTGAAGCTCACCGCCAGTTCGGGGCCGTTCGAGAAGCAGCTCCATCGCATCAACAGCACCCGCGCCGAGATGGACCGGCTCAATCGCACCCTCGCACTCGTGCCCTATCGCAAGCCCGTCATCGGCGAGGTCGAGTTCACCTCCGGCTTCGGCGTGCGCAGCGATCCATTCCTCGGCCGGCCCGCGATGCACACCGGGCTCGACTTCCGCGCCGCGAGCGGCGATCCCGTTCGTGTCACCGCCAACGGCAAGGTCGTCTCGGCCGGCTGGTCAGGCGGCTACGGCCGCATGATCGAGGTCGATCACGGCAATGGTCTTGCGACCCGTTATGGCCATCTCTCCGAGATCAACGTCAGGGTGGGCGAGATCGTGAAGATCGGCCAGGTGGTTGGTCTCGTCGGCTCGACCGGCCGATCCACCGGCCCGCATTTGCACTATGAAACCCGCATCGACGGCGAAGCGGTCGATCCGCAGAAATTCCTGCGCGCCGGCGTGCGCCTCAGCGCGGGCTAGGCCTGCGCTTCTCGCATTCTATTGGCCGCGCTCGTGGCCGACCTCACCGGTGAGACGTCGCCGAACAGCTCCCAGGCCTGCCCGTTGAAGCGCATCAGCTGCATCTGCTCGATCGGGAAATAATCGTCGGGCGACGTATTGACCATGATGCCCGGCAGCATCAGGTCGGTGTGGAAATCCTTTAGGTTCGTGGCCTGCTTCATCACGTTGTCACGTGTGAGGTTGTCGCCGCACTGCTTCAGCACCTGCGCCATCGCCTCTGCCTGAACGTAGCCGTAGATATTGTTGGAATTGGCCTTGTCGCCGTCAGGGTAATATTTGTCCATGAACTCGCGCCATTTGATCACCGCAGGATCCTTGTCCCAGTTCGGATCGGTCGGGTCCTTCAGATAGACGGTCGAGATGATGTCCTTGGAATAGTCGAGCCCGGCTGGCTTGAGCACCGAGGCGACCGAGGTCGCAGTGTTGGCCAGAAAGAATTTTGGCTTCCAGCCGAGCTCACCGACCTTCCGGATCGCCTGCGCCGATCCCTTGGGCGCGGCCCATGAGAAGAAGATGTCGGCGCCGGAATCGTGAAGCGCGACGATCTGCGAGTCGATCGAAGGATCGCTGACCTCATAGGATTTGTCGGCGATGATCATATTGGCCTTGTCGCCAAGCCCGTCCTTCAGGCCCTTGAACTGGTCCTTGCCGGCGTCGTCGTTCTGCCAGAACACCGCGATCTTGCTGTTCGGAAACTTGTCACGGATATATTTCGCGTAGATCCGCCCCTCGCTCTGGTAGTTCGGCTGAAATCCCATGGTCCATGGGAAATTCTTGGGATCGCCGAACTTGGTGCCGCCGGAGGCGACGAAGAGCTGCGGCACCTTCTTGGAATTCATGTATTTCATGATCGCGGAGTTCGAAGGCGTGCCGAGCGGCTGGAAGATCAGCAACACCTCGTCGCTCTCGACCAGCTTGCGCGCCTGCTCGATCGCCTTCGGCGGCGAATAGGCATCGTCATAGCTGATGAAATTGATCTTGCGCCCGTTGATGCCGCCTTGGTCGTTGATCATCTTGAAGAACGCGGCCTCGGTCTTGCCGATCACGCCATAGGACGATGCCGGCCCGCTATAGGGCATGATGTTGCCGAGCTTGATTTCGGTGTCGGTGGCGCCGGGATCGTATTTCTTTTGCGCCAGGGCCGGTGTCGTGACGAGCACGCCGGCAGCAAGAATGGCGAGGGCAGCAAGGCTTTCGCGACGACCCGGCATCGTTCTCTCCCCTATGTTTTATAGTCTTGTTTTGCCGAGAGTGTCGCAAGGCCGCCTGCGGCTGGCAAGCGCCACGATTTTCCGTGAGGTGAAACGGCGACTTAGGAACTCAAGCGACGCGCCGCAGCAGGTTTACGGGGCGCCCGTCGATCACCAGCAATGCGCTGCCGATGACAAGAGCGCCCGCGATCTCACGCATGGCGATCGGCTCGCCCAGCACCAGCCACCCCAGAAGAACGGCGGTGACGGGAATGAGCAGCGTCACCAACATCACATTGGTCGCGCCCGACCGCCGCAGAATCTGGAAGAAGACGATATAGGCGAGCGCCGTCGACAGGCCGGCAAGGCCAAGCACCGCTAGCCACGTCGTCGCGCCCGGCATCGGGAGACGCCACGGCTGCTCCATCGCGCCGACAACGATCGCCATCATCACCGTGGAAGCCATCAGTTGAAATGCTGCCGTCCCTAGCGGCGCGGCGTCCTTCAACAACCGCCGCGCGGCCAACGCCGCAAAGCCATAGCTGAAGGCGCCGCCGAGGCAGAGCAGGATGCCGAGCCCCTGCCCTGCTCGTGTCTCGACACCCCATCCACGCAGGATGATCACGCCGGCGAGACCCAGTGCCACGCCGCCGACGCGGCGCAGCTGCAAGGCCTCTTCGCCTGCCGCCGCCATCACGATCACCGTGAACAGCGGCGTGGTGGCATTCAGGATCGACGCCAACCCGCTTGGAATGAAAGTCTGACCGATCACGATCAGCGAGAACGAGATCACGTTGTTAAGGAGCCCAATCGCGACGAACGGCTTCCAGCCGGCTATGCCCCGGGGGAAACTGATGCCCCGCATGCGGAGCAGCGGCAGCAGAATGGCCGATCCGAGTGCAACGCGCAAAAGCACCAGCGTCAGCGGCGGCAATTCCCGCAGCGCCGCGCCGTTGAAAAAGAACGAGCCGCCCCAGAGCACCGAGAGCACAGCGAGCAGCGACCAGTCGCGCGCGTCAATCCGGTTGTCATTCGGGGGCATGGCGTCTCGTGTCGGTAGGCGAGACAGCCGCCCTAGGACAACGCGGCGAACAGCGCCACCCGATTTCCGATGACGCACCCGATTACAAGACCGATGCTCGAACGAGGCGAGCGAAACTGCCTATGTCGATGTGATCCGCTAAGACGGCTTCTTCGGCCGCGACACCAGCTCGATCATCTTGCCTTCGTCGTCGTCAGGCATCGCGGCCTTGGCCTGCGCGTAGGCCTCCACCGCGGCGCGCGCGACCAGCGGCTTGTCGGCCAGCAGGCTCTCGGCGAGCTTCACCGCGTAGGCGGCATCCTTATGCCGCAGCGCCGCCGTGAACGTCGCGCCGGAAAAATCGCGGGCGACCATGCGCTTGGAGTGACGCTGCACCTGCGGGCTTGCGGCGACGCCAGCCTGGATCGAGTCCAGCACGAGGTTCATGTCGAGCCCGGCCTGCTCGGCGATCGCAAGGCCCTCAGCGAGACCGGCGATCTGGATCGCGCCCATCAGATTGTTGATCAGCTTGTAGACCGTGCCAGCGCCGACCGCGCCGAAATGGCGGATGGTCGAGCCGATCGGTGTCAGATAGGGCCGCGCGCGTTCGAGATCGGCCGCATCGGCACCGACGAGCAGCGTCAGCTTTCCGCTCGCTGCCGCATCCGGCAATCCCGTCACGGGGCAATCGATATAGATCAGCCCGCGCGCGTTCATTTCGCGGCCCATCTCGCGCGCGTGGTCATAGGAGACGGTGGAGCATTCGATCGCGATGGTGCCGGCCTTGGCCGTCTTGGCCGCGCCCTCGGGCCCGAGCCAGACCGCACGCGAGGCCTCGTCATCGGCGACCATGGTCACGACGGCATCGGCGTCGATCGCCGCGTCCTCAGGCGAGGTCGCCCACAGCGCGCCGCGCGCGATCAGGTCTTCCGCCTTGGCCTTGCTGCGATTCCACAGCGTCACCGTAAAACCGGCATCGAGATAGCGGCCGGCCATGCCGTGGCCCATCCGTCCAAGCCCGATGAAGGCGATCCGGGGCATCAGTCGACGTCCTCGATGTCGGCGCCGGGAGTGCCGAAGGCGCGCTGCGCCAGGGTCGCGGCCATGAAGTCGTCGAGATCGCCGCCGAGCACGCCTGATGTGTCGGAGGTCTGCACACCCGTGCGCAGGTCCTTCACCATCTGGTAGGGCTGGAGCACGTAGGAGCGGATCTGGTGGCCCCAGCCGATGTCGGTCTTGGCGGCCTGGTCGGCGGCGGCTTTCTCTTCCCGCCGCTTCAGCTCGATCTGGTAAAGCCGCGCGCGCAGCATGTCCCAGGCCTGCGCCTTGTTCTTGTGCTGCGAGCGACCGGCCTGGCAGACCACGGCGACGCCGGTCGGGATATGCGTCAGTCGTACCGCGGACTCGGTCTTATTGACGTGCTGGCCGCCGGCACCGCCGGAGCGCATGGTGTCGACGCGAACGTCGGATTCCTTGATGTCGATCTTGATGGTGTCGTCGATCACCGGAAACACAGCGACGGACGAGAACGAGGTGTGCCGCCGCGCGTTGGAATCGAACGGCGAGATCCGCACCAGGCGGTGCACGCCCGCCTCGGTCTTGAGCCAGCCATAGGCATTGTGACCGGAGACCTGGATGGTCGCGGACTTGATGCCGGCCTCTTCGCCCTCGGACTCTTCCAGCATCTCGACCTTGAAGCCGTGGGTTTCGGCCCAGCGCGAGTACATGCGGAGCAGCATCTGCGCCCAGTCCTGGCTCTCGGTGCCACCGGCGCCGGCATGCACTTCGAGATAAGAATCGAAACTATCGGCCTCGCCCGAGAGCAGCGCCTCGAGCTCGCGCCGGGCAACTTCCTTCTTGAGGGTCTTCAGCGCGGCTTCGGCTTCCTTGACGACGCCCTCATCGCCCTCGGCTTCGCCGAGCTCGATCATGCCGATGTCGTCTTCGAGCTCCTGCTCGACCTTGCCGATGCCGGAGAGCGCATCCTCGAGCGAGGTGCGCTCCTGCATCAATTTCTGGGCTTTCTGAGGATCGTTCCAGAGGTTGGGATCTTCTGCGAGCTTGTTCAGCTCAGCGAGGCGCGCCGTCGATTTCTCGACGTCAAAGATGCCTCCTCAGCAGCCCGACAGACTGCTTGATCTCTTCTACCAACCGTTCGATTTCGGCGCGCATGGGATTCTCTGGTCTCGCGGGATTGTTCCGCGTCTAATGACAACGGGATGTAGCGGCGGCGGCTGCAAAGCGCAACCACCGCGGCGACGAACGTCTGTCTTGTCCTAAGCCTTAGTACAGCCCGCCCGTGCCCGGCCGCATGAAGAAACCGGAATCCGGCTGCTGCTGCTGCGACGCCGGCATGCGGCCGTCGGCATCGGCAACGCCGATGACCGAATAATTATCCGGCGGCGCCGTGCCCGGCTTGAAGGCTTCGAGGATGGTTCCGCCGGTCTCGCCCGGACCGGCGCGCATGCCGGACTTGGCGACGACCCGCACCAGCTTGATGCCTGCCGGCACCTTGAAGGGGACTGCCGGCTTGTCGGCGAGCGCGAGCTGGAGGAAGTCGCGCGCGATGGGAGCTGCGAGATGGCCGCCGGTCGCGGCGTTACCCTTGCCGAGCGGACGCGGCTTGTCGTAGCCCATATAGATGGCGACGGCGACGTCGGGCGAGAAGCCGACGAACCAGGCGTCCTTGGCCTCGTTGGTGGTGCCGGTCTTGCCGGCGATCGGCTTGCCGACCTGCTTGACAACGGTCGCGGTACCGGCCTGGACCACGCCTTCCATCAGCTCCGTGATCTGATAGGCGGTCATGGAATCCAGCACCTGCTCGCGGCGATCGATCAGCTGTGGCTCGTTCTGGTTCTTCCAGCCGCCCGGTGCGTCGCAGCCGCGGCATTCGCGCTGGTCGTGCTTGAAGATGGTGTGGCCGTAGCGATCCTGGATGCGGTCGATCAAGGTCGGCTTCACTCGGCGGCCGCCATTGGCGAGCATCGAATACGCCGTGACCATGCGCATCGCCGTGGTCTCGCCGGCGCCGAGCGCGTAGGACAGATAGTTCGGCAGTTCGTCATAGACACCGAAGCGGCGGGCATATTCGCCGATCAGGGGCATGCCGATGTCCTGGGCGAGGCGCACCGTCACCGTGTTGAGCGACTGCCGCAGCGCGTTGCGCAGCGTCACCGGCCCCTGGAACTTGCCCGAGGAGAAGTTTTCAGGCCGCCACACGCCCGCGCCCTGGCCCTGGTCGATTTCGATGGGCGCGTCGAGCACGACCGTCGAGGGCGTATAGCCGTTGTCGAGCGCGGCCGAATAGACGATCGGCTTGAACGACGAACCGGGCTGCCGATAGGCCTGCGTGGCGCGGTTGAACTGGCTCTGGTCGAACGAGAAGCCGCCGACCATCGCCAGCACGCGGCCGGTCCAGGGGTCCATCACCACCATCGCGCCGGACACTTCGGGAATTTGGCGCAGCCGGTACTGACCTTCGACAGGCTGGGCGTCCTTGTACAGCGGATCGGCGTAGATCACGTCGCCGGGCTGGAGCACCTGCGACACTGCGCTTGCCGCCCTGCCCTTCGCAGCCCCCGAGGCTGCTCTTGCCCATTTGATGCCGTCGAGCGTGATGAGGCCGGTCTCGCGCTGCTTGCTCACGGCGCCGCCGAGTTCACGGCTCGGCTGGAAGCCGATGCGCGCCGACTGGTCGCTGGTCTCCAGCACCACGGCCATGCGCCATGGCGAGATATCGGACAGAGACTTGATCTCGGCGAGCTTCACGCCCCAGTCGCCCGAAATGTCGAGCTTGCTGATGGCACCGCGATAGCCCTGTTGCTCGTCATAGTTCACGAGACCGGCGACCATGGTCTTGCGCGCCATGACCTGAATCTTGGGATCGAGCGTGGTGCGGACCGAAAGGCCGCCCTCGTACAGCTTCTTCTCGCCATAGCGCTCGAAGATGTCGCGGCGCACTTCCTCGGCGAAATATTCGCCGGCGAAGGTGTGGGCGCCGTTGGAACGGCTGGTAACGGCCAGCGGCTCCTTGCGCGCCTTGTCGGCGTCAGCCTGCTTGACCCAGCCGTTCTCAACCAGACGATCGATCACGTAGTTGCGGCGCTCGATGGCGCGGTCGCGGTTGCGGACGGGATGCAGCGTCGCGGGCATCTTCGGCAGCGCCGCGAGATAGGACGCTTCCGCCACCGTCAGCTCGTTCACCGACTTGTCGAAATAAACCAGCGACGCGGCCGCGATGCCGTAGGCGCCGAGGCCCAGATAGATTTCATTCAGATACAGCTCGAGGATCTTGTCCTTCGAGTAGGTCTTCTCGATCCGCATGGCCAGCAAGGCTTCCTTGATCTTGCGGGCGAAGGAGACCTCGTTGGTCAGAAGGAAGTTCTTGGCGACTTGCTGGGTGATCGTGGAAGCGCCCTGCGGACGGCGATTGGAGCCGTAGTTCTGGATGTAGACCACGCCGGCGCGCGCCATGCCGGTGTAGTCGATGCCGCCGTGCTCGTAGAAATTCTTGTCCTCGGCCGCGAGGAAAGCGTTGATCACGAGTTTCGGCACCGCCTGGATCGGCAGGTACAGCCGCCGCTCCTTGGCATATTCGCCGAGCAGCGAGCCGTCGGTCGCGTGCACGCGGGTCATCACCGGCGGCTCGTAATCCTGAAGCTGAGAGTAGTCAGGCAAGTCCTTGGAGAAATGCCAGATCAGGCCTGCGACGGCACCCACCCCGACAAGGAACAACACCGTTCCCGCGGCGAACAGGAAGCCCATGAACCGCACCAGCAAGCGCATTATCTATTTATCCGTTCAAACTCTGGATCAGCCCAAAGATCAGCCCAAGACCAGCTTAAGATCAGCCCTCGGCACCCGAAACAGGCGCCAAACCATCGCGAATTCACCGGCCTTACTCAATACTATCAGTGCCGGACCCAAGACGCTTGCCGAACGGGATTCTCGCCGATTCCGGAACCCCCTGCGGCGTTTTTATAAAGCGCCCGCTGTGGCCAAACTAGGGCTTTTGCGGCGTGACGGAAAATCACTCTCAATTCGTGGACTCCCCGGTCGTCAGTTCGATCCGGCCGTGGCCATCCGCTTGGCCAAAAACCCGTCGATCGCCTGTGCCATGGAGCCTACGGCACGCGACCGCCATCCTTCGGAGACCAGATGCTCGAGGTCGCCCTTGTTGGAGACATAACCGATCTCGACCAGAACCGACGGCACGTCGGGCGCCTTCAGCACTCGGAAGCCGGCCGACTTCAGGGGATGCTTGTGCATTCGCACCGTCGACTTCATTTCGCCCATCAACAGCCGGGCAAAACGACTTGAAAATGTGCGGGTTTCCCGCTGGGTGAGATCGATCAGGATGTCGGCGACATCGGTAGGCTCCTCCGCGAGGTTGAAGCCCGCGATCGCGTCCGCCCGGTTTTCCGCATCCGCCAGCCGCTGCGCCTCGGCGTCGGAGGCCTTGTCGGACAAGGTGTAGATGGTCGCGCCCTGCGCATCGCCCTCGGCACGCGGCAGCGCGTCGGCATGGATCGAGACGAACAACGCAGCCTTGAGGCTGCGGGCAACTTTGACCCGGTCGTTGAGCGGGATGAAGGTGTCGTCGTCCCGTGTCATCACCACGCGATATTTGCCGGTCTTTTCCAGCCGTTCGCGCAGCGCCAGGCCAAAGGCCAGCACCAGATTCTTCTCGCTCTCGCCGCTCGACTGCGTGCCGTTGTCGATGCCGCCATGGCCGGGATCGATGACGACCACCGCGCGGCCATCGGCCTTCTGCCCGGCTTCAGGGTGTGCAGATGCGGGAACCGTCGCGGGCGGCGGATCGGCAATTGCCGGCCGCAGTTCAGGACGGTTTTCCGGAGCCAGCGACGGCACGAAGGCGGTGCGCTCGACCTCCTCCAGTTCGAGCACCAGCCGCGCCGGCTGGCCGTTGGCAGCCTCCACCACGTAGGAATTGGTGATCTTGGCCGGGCCCGTCAGGTCGAACACGATTCGGGAGCCGCCGGGCATCACCAGCCCATAGCGGAAGGCCTTGACCAGTCCGCGTCCGCCGGACCCGGTGCCGGCGGGAAGCTGAAAATTGACCTGGGGAACGTCGACCACCACCCGATACGGGTCGGCCAAGGCGACGGCGCGGAAGCTAACGGTCTGGTCGACGTCGAGGACAAAGCGCGTTTGCCTGCCGTCACCGGCCAGCCGGGCGGCCGAGGCCGTCGGGAAATTCGCTGATGCAACAGGGAGTTGAGGCTGACTTTCCGCGGCCTTCAGGCGCGAGGAATCAGCACAGGGCAATGCCGCCGCGCAGAGCAGCACGCATCCCAGCAAGATCCTTTGATTTGCGCGGCTCGCCACCGATTCCGTGCCTCCGAGCAGCCTCTTTAACGCAATAGAACCACAGGGTTAAACGATCCTTAATGACAGACACGCGAAACTCGCTGACTGTGACCGCCGTGCGACGCTCCTTGCACGGATGGCCCAATCCACGTATGTACGGAATGCTGACGGCCGATATTTCCGGTTGTGTCGCATTCAGCCTCCCGGTGCAGCGCCGGAACTCTCAAGGTTTGGGAATTCCAGCGTTTTTCCGTTCCCCTCTAGGTCCAGCGCGGTGCGCGGCAGCGAGGTGGAGCGGGGCAAGCCCCGGCGGCGGACGGTCCCCGGTTACCACCACGTTTCCGGGACGGTTCTGACAGCGGCGCAACCCGTTACCCGGTCCCTTAATCTCAAGGGAGCGGTTCGTACTACCCAAGGCGAGCGCGCTCGCGCCATGCCTGGCCAACAGCAACTGATTGAGGGGCGGCCCCGCCGCCCAATGTTTCATACGGGCCGACGCTTGATGCGCCAGACTGTGCCGACCAATTCTGAAGGACCATTCGCGACGCTGCGGAGTGACAATTCCGCGCGCCGCTTTGGTCCTCCGGCTTCCGGTTCGGCAAGGCGCGAGAGACGGCGTTTCGGCCTTCCCCTCACCCCCGAATCAGGTGGACCGTCGCGTCACCCGGCAGCGCTGATGGCGCCCACGGTGAATCGCGCCCGCCGCCGCCAAGAGTTAAGACATGCCCAACAAGATGTTGATCGATGCCACCCACCCGGAAGAGACCCGGGTCGTCGTGGTCCGCGGCAATCGCGTCGAAGAGTTTGATTTCGAGACCGCGCAACGCAAGCAACTGCGCGGGAATATCTACCTCGCCAAGGTCACAAGGGTCGAACCCTCGCTCCAGGCCGCTTTCGTCGAATATGGCGGCAACCGCCACGGCTTCCTCGCCTTCAGCGAAATCCATCCCGATTATTACCAGATCCCGGTTGCCGACCGGCAGGCGCTGATCGAAGCCGAAGAGCAGGCCCATCGTGAGGCCGAGGAAGAGAGCGAGAACCGCTCCCAGGGCCGCCGCCGCTCCCGCCACCGCAATTCCCGCCGCCGTAGTCATGGCGAGCGCGTCCGCAGCGACATCGTCGAAGGCACCGATCCCGCCGCCCAGCAGGTCCAGGGCGAGGCCCTGCCCGAGGGCGCTTCGCACGAGGGCGAGCACCTGCATGCCGGCGCAGAGCATCACGGCGAGCACGAAGGCCAAGATCATCACGATCACGGCCACGAAGCACATGACCACGAAGGGCATGGCCACGAAGGACATGACCACGAAGGACATGACCACGACGACCATCATCATGCCCATGGCGACGATCATCACGACCACCATCATGGCGAACACGATCATCACGACCATGGTCATGCCGACGAAACACCGGCGCCCGTCGCAGCAATCGGCGCCGAGCCCGCGGTTGCCACCGAGGCCGTTGCCGAGCCGCAGGAGGTTGCCTCCGACGCCCACGCCGACGATCTCGCCGAGGCCGTGACAGCGGCTGCTGAGCCTGCCGACGCCGTGTACGCCGCAGGCGAGAGTGCGCAGCCTCCGCATCACGAATCCGAAGCGACGGCCGAGGATGACGACGAAGACGAGGACGACGAGGAAGCCGAAGAGGACGTCGTTGAATCCGTCGGCGGCGACGATGTGCTGGAGGAGGTGCCGGAGCGCACCTTCCGTCCCCGCCGCCAATACAAGATCCAGGAAGTCATCAAGCGCCGCCAGGTGATGCTGGTGCAGGTCGTCAAGGAAGAGCGCGGCAACAAGGGCGCAGCGCTGACGACCTACCTCTCGCTCGCCGGCCGCTATGCCGTCTTGATGCCGAACACCGCACGCGGCGGCGGCATCAGCCGCAAGATCACGAGCGCGCAGGACCGTTCGCGCCTGAAGGAAGTGGTGCAGGATCTCGACGTGCCCGAGGGCATGGGGATCATTCTGCGCACCGCCGGTGCCGCCCGCACCAAGCCCGAGATCAAGCGCGATTTCGAGTACCTGATCCGGATGTGGGAGACGGTGCGCGACATGACGCTGAAGTCGCAGGCCCCGACCCTCGTCTACGAGGAAGGCTCGCTGATCAAGCGCTCGCTGCGCGACCTCTACAACAAGGAGATCGACGAGATCTCGGTCGCCGGTGAATCCGGCTACCGCGAAGCGCGCGACTTCATGAAGATGCTGATGCCCGCCAATGTGAGCGCGGTGAAGCAGTATCGCGACGGCCAGCCGTTGTTCTCGCGCATGGGCGTCGAAAGCCAGCTGGATGCGATGTTCTCGCCGACCGTGCAGTTGCGCTCCGGCGGCTACATCGTGATCAACCAGACCGAAGCGCTGGTCTCGATCGACGTCAACTCCGGACGTTCGACCCGCGAGCACCATATCGAGGACACCGCGCTCAAGACCAATCTCGAGGCTTCTGAGGAGGTCGCGCGTCAGCTTCGGCTGCGCGACCTCGCCGGCCTGATCGTCATCGACTTCATCGACATGGACGAAAAGCGCAACAATCGCGCGGTCGAACGCAAGCTGTCCGATTGCCTCCGGCAGGACCGCGCGCGGATCCAGGTCGGACGCATCTCGCATTTCGGCCTGCTCGAGATGTCGCGCCAGCGCATTCGCGCCAGCGTGCTGGAATCCTCGACCGATCCCTGCACGCATTGCGGCGGCACCGGCCATGTGCGCTCGGTATCCTCGGTTGCGCTCCAGTTGCTGCGCGGCCTCGAAGAGATCCTGATGAAGGGGGCGACCCACAATCTTGTGGTCCGCACCCGCACTGACGTCGCGCTCTATGTGCTGAACCACAAGCGCGGCCATCTGCGCGACCTCGAGAACGGCTTCAAGGTCACGTTGGCGGTGATCGCCGACCCGAGCGTCAGCGGACCGCAGGCCTATGTCATCGACCGTGGCGAGCAGGTGCATACGCTGGAAGCCGCCAAGGCTCTGCTGGTGGCGCAGGCGGCCGCAAGCCCGCCGCCCCTGGTCGAAGAGGCCTATGACGACGAGGAGTTCGATCCTGAGACCGAATCCGAGGTCGAGACCGAGGAGACCGAAGGTCTCGCCGAGGAGCAGACCGCAGGCGATGCCGCGACCGAGCAGGACGGCCAGCGCCGCAAGCGCCGCCGCCGCCGCCGCGGTCGCGGTGGCCAGCGCGACGAGGAGACGCGCGAGGATGGCGCTCCCGCCATTGCCGAGACGGCCGTGGCAGCCGGCGAAGGCGAAGAGGATACCGAGGCCGAGCCGGACGGCGAGGAAGGCGAGGAACAGGCAGCCCGTGGCGAGCAGCAGGGCAGCGCCGATCGCCGTCGCCGGCGTGGTCGCCGTGGCGGCCGCCGCCGTCGCGGTCCTGGCGAGGAAGGTCTCGCCGGCTCCATCAGCGACGAGCTCGCGGCCAGTGCACCGTCGGAAGCGACCGATGCAGTCGCCGATTTCGACGGTTTTGGCGGCGAGGCTGCGCCTTCGATCGCGCAGGCCGAGCACACCTCGCAGCCGCAGGTCACGCAGCCAGAGCCGCGCGCCGAGGCAAAGATCGAGGCACGGATCGAGGCAACGCCCCAGCCTGAGCCGACTCCTGCTACCGCGGACGAAGAGCACGCCGACGACAAGGCCGCACGACGCCGTTCGACGGTTCGGGAAAAGGTAAGCTTCCTGTCGAGCAGCCAGAGTGAACCGGCACCGGTTGCTCAGGCGGCCGAGCCGGTTGCCCCGCCCGCACCGGCTCCGGAGCCCGCGCCCGCAGCGGCAAGCGAAACGTCGGCCGCACCGCGTCGTGCCGGCTGGTGGTCGCGCCGCTTCGGCGGCGGCGAATAGACGAGCAAGACAGTTGAAACCGCCCGGCCAAACCGGGCGGTTTTGATTTGGCGAGGTCAGTTTGATGCAAAGCGCGATCGTACTCGGCGGCGGCATGATCGGCGTCAGCGCGGCGCTGCACCTCCAGCAGCGCGGCTGGTCCGTCACGCTCATCGACCGCAGGGAGCCGGGCCGCGAGACCAGCTACGGCAATGCCGGGATGATCCAGGCGGAAGCGGTGCGCCCCTATCCGATGCCGCGCGACCTCGCCACGCTCCTGAAGATCGCGACCGGCCGCACCAACGACGTGCGTTACAGCCTGTCGTCGCTTCATCTCCATATCGAGCCCCTGCTGCGCTATTGGTGGCATTCGGCACCGAAGCGGCATCGTGACGCCATCGACGCCTGGGCGCGGCTGATCGCCTACGCGACGGCGGAGCACGACATCCTCATTCGCGAAGCCCACGCCGACAATCTCATCCGCCGCGCGGGATACCGGCACCTGCATCGCGACGCAGCGTCGTTCGATCTCGCCGTCAAGGCGGCGGAAGAGGACGAGCGCGAATTCGGCGTGAGGTTTCGGGCGCTCTCGGGCGCCGAGCTCGCCAAGGCCGAACCTGTCCTGCGCGACGATCTGCCCGGCGCGATCCATTGGCTCGACACCTGGACGGTGTCCGATCCCGGCGCGCTCGTCACGGCCTATGCCGATCTGTTCGAGCGCCTCGGCGGCAATATCGTGCTTGGCGATGCTCAGACCTTGCAGCAGACCGCGACCGGCTGGTCGGTCGCGACCGACATTGGACACATCGACGCCGCCCACGCCGTGGTGACGCTCGGGCCGTGGTCGCCCGATCTCCTGCTCAAATTCGGCTATCGCATCCCGCTGGTGCGCAAGCGCGGCTACCACATGCATTACAGCGGCGGCGCCTCGCTCGATCTGCCGCTGGTCGACAAGGCCGGCGGCTACGCCATGGGTCCGATGGCCAAAGGCATTCGCATCACCACCGGCGCGGAGTTGACCGGTCTGGACGCGCTCGCGACGCCCGTGCAGCTCGCCAGCGCCGAAGCTTCCGCGCGCGAGTTGATTGACCTCGGCAAGCGGGTCGAGCCCGACCCGTGGTTCGGCACCCGCCCCTGCACGCCCGACATGCTGCCGGTGCTCGGCCCTGCCCCACGCCATCCCGGCCTGTGGATGAACTTCGGCCACGGCCACCAGGGCTTTACGCTGGGGCCAGCGACCGGGCGCCTGCTCGCCGAGATGATGAGCGGCGAAACGCCAGCGATCAATCCGACGCCATATCGGCCGGAGCGGTTCTAGCGTTCTGCGCTCGCGGGGAGGATCTCGGCTGGTCACCGCAAGAAAAAGGGCTGATCGAGGATTTCGACCAGCCCTGCTATTTCAAGACCTGACGGCGCGCCTGGCGCCGTCGGTGAAAGCTTGCAGATCAGTCCGTCGTGAGCGCCGTTTCCATGTCGGTCGGATCGATCTGCCTGGCGAGGTTGGCGTTGAGCTTGTCGCGATCGAGCTCGCCCTCCCACCAGGCGATGATCACGCAGGCAACGCCGTTGCCGCACAGATTGGTCAGCGCGCGACACTCGCTCATGAACTTGTCGATGCCGAGCACGATCGCCATGCCCGGCACGAGGCGCGGATCGACAACGGCGAGCGTCGCCGCCAGCGTGATGAAGCCCGCACCCGTGATGCCGGAGGCCCCCTTCGAGGTCAGCATCGCCACCACCAGGATGGTGAGTTGCTGGCTGAAGGACAGATCGAAGCCCAGCGCCTGCGCGATGAACAACGTCGCCAGCGTCATGTAGATGTTGGTGCCGTCGAGATTGAACGAATAGCCCGTGGGCACCACGAGGCCGACCACCGATTTGGAGCAGCCGAGGCGCTCGAGCTTTTCCATCAAGGACGGCAACGCGCTTTCCGAGGACGAGGTGCCGAGCACGATCAGCAGCTCGTCCTTGATGTAGGCCAGGAACTTGAAGATGGAGAAGCCGGCGAAGCGCGCGATAATTCCGAGCACGACGAACACGAACAGCGCCGCGGTCACGTAGAACGTCGCGATCAGGCCGATCAGGTTGAGGATCGCCCCGGTGCCGAATTTGCCGATGGTGTAGGCCATCGCGCCGAAGGCGCCGATCGGCGCCGCGCGCATCACGATGGAGATGACGCCGAACACCGCATGCGCGGCGTCGTCGATGAAGCTGCGGATGGTGTGGCCGCGTTCGCCGAGCCCCATGATGGCGAAGCCGAACAGCACCGAGAACAGCAGCACCTGCAGGATCTCGCCTTGCGCGAAGGCGCCGACGACGGTGTCCGGAATGATGTGCAGCACGAAGTCGACCGACTTCTGGCCTTCGGCCTGCTTGGCGTAGTTTGCTACGGCCTGCGCGTTGGCGGCGGCGCCGCCGAAGCCCGCACCCGGCTTCACCAGATTGCCGATGATCAGTCCGATCACCAGTGCGAAGGTCGAGACGATCTCGAAATAGACCAGCGCCTTGACGCCGATGCGGCCGACCTTCTTGGCGTCCTGTATATGGGCGATGCCCGAGACCACGGTGCAGAAGATGATCGGCGCGATCACCATCTTGATCAGCTTGATGAAGCCGTCGCCGAGTGCCTTGATCCACTCATTGGTGGCGACTGACGGCCAGAGCCAGCCGACGATGGCGCCGAGCACGATCGCGATCAGCACTTGGATATAAAGTACTTTGTACCACGGCTTGGCGGCGGGCGGCGCGACCGGCGCCCCCGCCATCGTTGTCGTCGTCATTGTTTCACTCCCCCTCAAACGCCAAGCCAGCCAAGATCAACTTGGCCGGCCCTGTCAATCGGAACTGCTCGTTATTGCGCGCTTTACCCGCGATCGACCACCCTGCGTGTCGCCGGCATCAATGTCGCGCCCAGCGCGTTCTTGACCAGCGACGCCGCAACGAACGGCATCAGGCCAACCTGCCACGCTTTTGCGGCGCCAAGGCCGAGACCGAACGCCAGCCAGCCAAAGCCCGCGGCCAGAATGAGGATGTGGCCGACGGCCATAGCGGCAAACAGCAGAAATACGCTGCGATCCCAGCCGCGCTCGGTGAGCCAGCCGGTGACGAAGGCGGCGCCAATGAAGCCAAACAGATAGCCCGCGGTCGGGCCGACCAGCGGTGCAATTCCACCGACGGGGCCGGCGAACACCGGCAGGCCCATTGCGCCCTCGGCGAGGTAGGCGATCATGGTTGCGCTGCCAAGCCGCCAGCCATAGGCGGCGCCAATCATCAACACGACCAGCGTCTGCAACGTCATGGGCACGTAAGGCAGCGGCAGGTTCACCTTGGCTGACAGGGCCATCAAGGCGGTACCGAGCGCAATCAGCACGACAGCACGCAAAGCGCCGACGGTTTCACCGGGCCGGACTGGCCACATCAATGCGGCGAGAGGAGAATGCGTGGCGGTAGACGGGGCGGAACGGTCAGGCAAGTTGCACTCCAGAAGGCTGTCGAAAACTGGCGGCTATTTAAGCCAGTGAGCGATCCGGTCAACTGCTTCCCGCATCTCCGCAGCCGAACGCGCATAAGAGAGCCGTATGAATGAACGACCATGGATGGGATCGAAGTCGAGGCCCGGCGTGGCCGCGACATGGGCCTGCTCGAGCATCTGCTTGGCGAACTCGAAACTGTCGGAAGTGAAGTCCGAGACGTCCGCATAGAGATAGAATGCGCCGTCGGCCGGCAGAAACCTGGTCAGGCCGGCCTTGGGCAATCCCTCGATCAGGATGCGCCGGTTTTCCTGATAGCCGTGCTTGATCTCCTCCATCTCAGCCGCGCCGTCGAAGGCCGCTTCGGCCGCGATCTGCGACAGCGACGGCACCGAGATCGACAGGTTCTGCTGCAGCCGCTCGATCGGCCGCACCAGAATCTCGGGCACGACCATCCAGCCGACGCGCCAGCCCGTCATGCAGAAATACTTCGAGAACGAGTTGATCACGAGCGCGTGGTCCGACAGCGCCGCAGCCGTCACCGCGGGAAATGCGTAGTCGAGCCCGTGATAGATCTCGTCCGAGATGAAACGGATGCCCGCGTCTTCCGCCGCCGCGATCAGGCCGGCGAGCGCCTCGCGGGACATCATGGTCCCGGTCGGATTGGCGGGGCTGCCGACCAGCACACCCTTCAGCGGCGCCTTGCGATGGGCGGCCAGCAGCGCCTCGCCGGTCAGCGCATGCCGCGTCTCGTTCGTGGTCTCGATCAGCACCGGCTCGCAGCCGAGCGCGGTGAGGATATGTCGGTACGGCGGATAACCCGGCACCGTCACGGCAACGCGGTCGCCCGGCTCGAACATCGCCAAGAAGGCCAGGATGAACCCGCCGGAGGAGCCGGTGGTCACCACGATCCGCTCGGGGCTGATGTCACAGCCATAGGCATCGCGATAATGCCGCGCGATGCGCGCGCGCAAGGAGGGGATGCCGAGTGCGGAGGTATAATCGATCCGCCCTGCCTCGAGCGCCGCATGGGCGGCCGCAATCGCGGTCTTCGGCGCGCCCGCGGCGGGCTGGCCAACCTCCATGTGGATGACATGGCCCCCCGCCGCCTCGATCCGGGCCGCGGCGGCCATGACGTCCATCACCATGAACGGGGGAACATCGCTGCGGCGGGAGGGCTCAAGCCACTGCCCCAACCGGTTCCTCAATGTCGTATCGTGCATCGATTTCTGCTATTCGCTGGCGAACCGGTCCGTCCGACCCGGAAACGGGGTGCTTGCGCCCCAGACTGGCCGCATTGTACGGCTCATAAGGGGTACGGCTCAAAGGGGCATATCGCGTATCCGGTCCGCCGCCAATCGCCAAAAACCAATCACGAAACTGCTTGACCAAGAATGCCTGACAAGCCTGCCGACAAGACCCGTTTGACCCAGACCGCTTGATGTTATTCCAGATCGCATTGCGCAAGAAGGCCACCGCCCTCACCTCCCTCGTTGCGGCGGCTGCGATCGCGCTGACGCCGTTCTCGGCCGCGCATGCGCAGGCCAAGGGGCCGCCGGTCCTGCGCGACACCGAGACCGAGCAGCTGCTGCGCGAATACACGCGTCCGATCCTGCGCGTCGCGGGTCTGGAGAAGCAGAACATCCAGATGGTGATCGTCAACGAGGGCTCGTTCAACGCGTTCGTCGCCGATGGCCGCCGCATCTTCGTCAATTACGGCGCGATCCTCCAGTCGGAGACGCCGAACCAGATCATCGGCGTGCTCGCGCACGAGACCGGGCATCTGGCCGGCGGCCATCTCTCCAAGCTGCGGGAGCAGCTCGCCAACGCCCAGACCCAGATGATCATCGCCATGCTGCTCGGCGCTGGCGCGATGGCCGTGGGCAGCACCCGCGGCAGCGGCAGCGCCGGCAACAATGGCCTTGCCAATGCCGGAGCCGCCGCCCTCGCCGGCCCGCAGGAGATGATCCGCCGTACGCTGCTGTCCTATCAGCGTCAGCAGGAGGAGAACGCCGACCGCGCCGGCGTGAAATTCCTGACGGCGACCCAGCAGTCGCCGAAGGGCATGTACGAGACCTTCAAGCGCTTCACCAGCGAGAGCCTGTTCGCGGCACGCGGCGCCGATCCCTATCTCCAGTCGCACCCGATGCCCGCCGAGCGCGTCGCTTCACTCCAGGAGTTCGCCAGCGCGAGCCCTTATTGGGACAAGAAGGATGATCCCGCGCTCCAGCTCCGCCACGACATGGTGCGCGCCAAGATCTCCGCCTTCATGGAACGGCCGGAGACGGTGTACCGCCGCTATCCCCTGACCAACGACAGCATGCCGGCGCGCTACGCCCGCGCCATCAGCACCTATCTGCATGGGGATTTGCGCAGCGCGCTCGCCCAGATCGACGCACTGATCCAGGTCCAGCCCAACAACGCGTATTTTTACGAGGTGCGCGGCCAGGCCCTGCTGGAGGGCGGCAAGCCGGCTGAGGCGATTCCTGCCCTGCGCAAGGCTGTCGCACTTTCGAACAACGCGCCCCTCATCGAGATGTTACTTGGGCAGGCTCTGGTTGGGTCCGATAATAAGGCCTACACCGATGACGCCGTTCGGATTCTCCGGGCCGCGGTGGCACGGGAACCGGAGGCCGTTCTCGGCTACATGCAGCTCGCGATGGCCTATGGCCGCAAGGGCGACTATGCCGAGGCCGATCTGGCGTCGGCGCAGGCCGCTTATCTGCGCGGCGACAACAAGACCGCCCGCGAGCTTGCGACGCGCGCGAAAACCCGTTTCGCCGTCGGCACCCCCGGATGGGTCAAGGCCGACGACATCGTGGCGTCGAAACCGCCGCGCAACTGACAAGACCAAGACGACGCCTTGCACCACGACGTCACGACACCGAGCTTAAGTCCGCCGGGACGTTTTCCGAAACCTGCTTTGGATAAGAGGATTTGCCTATGCCTTCGCTGCGCCTGCTTGCTCCCGCGCTGTTTGCGCTCGCCATGTTCGGCGCAGCCGCGCCCGCGTCGGCCGACAGCTTTTCCGATGCCCAGCGCACGGACATCGAGGTGATCATCAAGAACTATCTCGTCACCCATCCCGAGGTGCTCGAGGAAGCGATGACCGAGCTCACCAAGCGCCAGGCCGCCGCCGAGACGCAAAAACACGAGGCCAGCGTCGCACAGAATTCCGATGCGATCTTCAACTCGCCGCGCCAGGTCGTGCTCGGCAACAAGGACGGCGACGTCACCTTCGTCGAGTTCTTCGACTACAATTGCGGCTACTGCAAGCGCGCGATGGACGACATGCTCACCCTCATGAAAGGCGATCCGAAGCTGAAGGTGGTGCTGAAGGAGTTTCCGGTGCTGAGCCAGGGCTCGGTCGAAGCAGCCCAGGTCGCCGTCGCCGTGCGCATGCAGGATCCCTCCGGCAAGAAGTACCTCGACTTCCACCAGAAGCTGCTCGGCGGTCGTGGCGCGGCCGACAAGGCGCGCGCACTTCAGGCGGCCAAGGAAGCCGGCCTCGATACCGCGAAGATCGAGAAAGACATCGGCAGCGCCGAGGTGCGCACCACCATCGAGGAGAACTTCAAGCTCGCCGAAGCAATGGGCATGAACGGCACGCCGAGCTACGTGATTGGCAAGCAGATCGTTATTGGCGCCGTCGGTGTCGAAAGCCTGAAGGAAAAGATCGCTGTGGCCCGCTGCGGCAAAGCGACTTGCTAACAAGGCGACTTGCTGATCACGTCTACAACTCACGCATGCAACGAGGCCGGCTGAAAAGCCGGCCTTTTCATTGCGCCGAAATCTGGCGCGCGCGTTCATCTGGCATTCAACAAACAAATGCCGCGGAACCGCCAATGTTCCGGAACTCCTGATACCTCCTTTCGTTGTCGGCGCGGGCAATGACGCAGAGAAACACGTGAGGAGAATTCAATGTCTAACCGCTTTATGATCTCGGTCGCCGCGCTCGCGCTCGTCGCCGGTACCGGTCTGGCGAACGCACAGGGCACCATGAACCGCGACAGCGGTGGCGGCGCAGGCGCGCAGCCGACGCAGCACTCGCAGCCTTCCGGCGCCGCCGAGCGCGGCGGCTCGATGGGCCGTGAATCCGCTCAGGAGAAGGGCACCGTCGGCCAGACTGGCGGCGCCATGAAGCCCGGCGGAGCAGCCGAGGAGAAGTCGTCGGGCGGGATGGACAAGTCCGGCGCGATGAACAAGAACGCGGCCGACGAGAAGGCCGGCGCGGCGAAGGGTGAGCACGCCCAGGGCGCGCAGGACAAGTCCGCGCAAGACAAGTCCACGCAGGACAAATCCATGCATGACAAGTCAGCGCAGGATAAGGCAGCGCAGGACAAGTCGAAGAGCACGATGGACAAGTCCCAGACGGACAAGACCAAGAGCACGGAGACTGACACCAAGAGCGGTAACATGAACGCCCAGACCAAGGGCGCAGACAGTCAGACCAAGGGTGCAGACAGCAAGGCTGCCGATACCAAGTCTCAGACCACGACCGGCACGGCCTCCGCGACCGCTTCTGCGCCGCCGCCCGAGAAGCGGACCGAGATCTCATCCGCGATCAAGTCGACCAAGATCGAGGAAACGACCAACGTCAACTTCAACATCTCGGTCGGCGCGACCATCCCGGCGAGCGTTCGCTTCCATCCGCTCCCGCCCCGGATCGTCGAGATCTATCCGGAGTGGCGCGGCTACGAGGTGATCTTCGTGCACGGCCAGTACGTCATCGTTCGCCCGCAGACGCGCGAGATCGTATACGTCATCGAAGGCTAAGCTGCCTCGCTGATGCCCAAATGAGCCCTTGCCGAGAGATCGGCAGGGGCTTTTGGGCTATCGGGCGCTCCTCCCCCGCCTCTCCCGTCCGGCAGCCACGATTAGAACTGGTTAACAAGCAATTTCCGTAGCTTGCGCACAGGTTTTTGCACCCCGGATGAGGCATCTGAAGCCACCTCGGAGGTCCTTCAAGGCTTCCCCTCACGCGCTTTGTTACCTATAACCCCCGCCACGCCGAAGCACCTCTTGCGGGATTGGAATGGCCGAACCAGCAACCGACACGATCCTTGTCCTGAACGGGCCGAACCTCAACATGTTGGGGACACGCGAGCCCGAGAAGTACGGGCATGCGTCGCTGGCCGACGTCGAGGCGCTGTGCCGGGAAACGGCGGTGACGTTCGGCCTCAAGGCCGACTGCCGGCAGTCCAACCGCGAAGGCGAGCTGATCGACTTCATCCACGAGGCGCACGCCCGCAAGATGAAGGGCATCATCATCAATGCCGGCGGCTATTCGCACACGTCGATCGCCCTGCACGACGCGCTGCTTGCAGTGCAGATCCCGACGGTCGAAGTGCACGTCACCAATATCCACGCCCGCGAGAACTTCCGGCATCATTCCTACACCGCGCGCGCGGCCTTCGCTTCGCTCTGCGGTTTCGGCATCGAGGGCTACCGCCTCGCCATCCAGGGCCTTGCCGCCAAGCTCGGCATCAAGCCCAAAGCCTGACGCTCCCCCTTCACACAGAACATTCGGATCAAACAACATGGCGCGCCAGCCAGACGACAAAGCAGCCGCAAAGTTTTCCAGCGAGGATTCCGCCCTCGTCCGCGAGCTCGCCTTGCTGCTCGATGAGACCAGCCTCACCGAAATCGAGATCGAGCGTGCCGGCCTGCGCCTGCGCGTCGCCCGCAACATCAGCGTCGCCGCGACCATGCCGATGCAGATGGCGGCCGCCCCCGCCGCTCTCCCAGCGGCCGCCGTTGCCGCCGCGCCTGCCGCTGCCGACCTGTCGAAGCATCCCGGCGCCGTGACCTCGCCGATGGTCGGCACCGCCTATTGGGCGCCGGAGCCCGGCGCCAAGCCGTTCATCGAGGTCGGCAGCAAGGTCTCAGTCGGCCAGACGCTGCTGATCATCGAAGCCATGAAGACCATGAACCAGATCCCCTCGCCGCGCGCCGGCACGGTGACGCAGATCGTGATCGAGGACGGCCAGCCGGTCGAGTACGGCGAGCCCCTCGTGATCATTGAGTGACGGTCGAGGGCGGTCTCATCGCCCTGGCCGCTTTCCGCGCGTCAGTCCAATAAGGACACCATGTTCGACAAGATCCTCATAGCCAATCGCGGCGAGATCGCCCTTCGCATCCTCAGGGCCTGCAAGGAGCTCGGGATCGCGACCGTCGCCGTGCACTCCACCGCCGACGCCGATGCCATGCATGTGCGCCTGTCGGACGAGAGCGTGTGCATCGGGCCTCCGGCGTCCAAGGACAGCTATCTCAACGTGCCCGCGCTGCTCGCGGCCTGCGAGATCACCGGTGCCGATGCCGTGCATCCCGGCTACGGCTTCCTGTCGGAGAACGCGCGCTTCGCCGAAATCCTCGCCGAACACAATCTGCATTTCATCGGCCCGAAGGCCGAGCACATCCGCCTGATGGGCGACAAGATCGAGGCCAAGAGGACTGCCAAGAAGCTCGGCATTCCCGTGGTGCCCGGCTCCGACGGAGGGGTCGGCCCCAACGACGACGCGATGGCGATCGCCAGGAAGATCGGCTTCCCCGTGCTGGTCAAAGCCGCGGCCGGCGGCGGCGGCCGTGGCATGAAGGTGGCCGAGAGCGAGGCCGATCTTCAGGTCGCGCTGTCGACGGCCGCCAACGAGGCCAAATCCGCCTTCGGCGATGCCTCCGTCTACCTCGAAAAATATCTCCAGAAGCCGCGCCACATCGAGATCCAGATCCTCGGCGACGGCCGCGGCGGCGCGATTCATCTTGGCGAACGCGACTGCTCGCTGCAGCGACGCCACCAGAAGGTCTGGGAGGAAGGCCCCTCGCCCGTGCTGACCGCGGCTGCACGGGCCAAGATCGGCGAGACCTGCGCCAAGGCGATGCGCGAGATGAAATATCTCGGCGTCGGCACCATCGAATTCCTGTTCGAGGACGGCGAGTTCTACTTCATCGAGATGAACACGCGCATCCAGGTCGAGCATCCCGTCACCGAGAGCATCACCGACATCGACCTCGTGCTGGAGCAGATCCGCATCGCCGCCGGCGGCGACCTGCCGGCGCGGCAGGACGAGGTCCAGGTCATCGGCCACGCGATCGAGTGCCGCATCAACGCCGAGAATCCGCAGACCTTCCGTCCTTCGCCCGGCCGCATCACGCAATATCACCCGCCCGGGGGACTTGGCGTGCGGATCGATTCCGCCGTCTATCAGGGCTACACGATCCCGCCTTATTACGACTCGCTCGTCGGCAAGCTGATCGTGCACGGCAAGACCCGCGGCGAGTGCCTGATGCGGCTGCGCCGGGCCTTGGACGAGATGGTGGTCGAGGGTATCGAGACCACCCTGCCGCTGTTCCGCGCTCTGGTGCGCGAAGACGACATCATCAACGGCGACTACCACATCCACTGGCTGGAACAATATCTCGCCGGCAAGGCGGAACCCGCCCCGAAGTAGCCGTCCCTCCACATGGAACCCTTTGGCCCCAATCGCGTTTGGGACGATGGGGACAGTTCCGAGGGGGCGTTTTGAAGTCCGGCAAGCCTGACCGAGCGAGACCGTCGTGACTGCTGACGCACAGCGACGGCGTGCATTTTGGCAGATCCTGCTGTTCACGGCGGGGCTTCTCGTGCTGACCGTGATCAGCGCCGGCTCCGTCTACCTCGTCAACAAGGCGAGAGACGACAGCAAATGGGTGGTTCACACCATCGAGGCGGAGAACCAGATCAACGCCCTCCTGCTAGAGATCCGGCGGGCCGAGAGCGCCGCCCGCGGCTACCTTCTGACGCAAGGAGAGGATTTCAAGGCCGACCATGACAAGGCCGTGGCGGCCGTCATCCCGGCTCTCGACAAGCTCACGCGCCTGATCGGCGACAATCCGGCGCAACGCGAGAACATCGAGAAGCTGAGCGCGTCGATCGAGACCCGGCTCGGGCAGTTCGTGCGGGAGATGGATTTCATCCGGCGGGGTGAGCGGGAGAAGGCCGCAGCGCTGGTCCGCGAGATCGCCTCCACGGACGCGACAGCCGCGATCGCCAAAGTGGCGACCGGGATGATCCAGGAAGAAGAACGGCTGTTCCGGCTTCGAACGGTCAATTCGGACCGCAGCCAGACCCTCGCGGCGTCGATGACCGGCATCGGCTCCGGCCTCGTCGTGCTGCTGGCGCTGATCTCGATTTGGCTGGTGCGGCACTCGGTCCGTGCCCGTGACGATGCCGAGGCGCGCCTGCGCGATGCCAATGTCAATCTGGAGGCCGTGGTCGACGAACGCACGGCCGATCTGCGCGAAGCCAACAACGAGATCCAGCGCTTTGCCTATATCGTCAGCCACGATCTGCGCTCGCCACTCGTCAACATCATGGGCTTCACCAGCGAACTCGAGGAGCTCGGCGGCGACATTTTCCGCCGCATCGGCGGCCTTACCCATGTCCCGGCCGACGGTCCGCCGCCTTCGACCGGCGAGATCGCGCTCGAAGGTCCCGATAAGCAGCTTTCAGCGGATTTTGCCGAGGCGCTGGGCTTCATCAAGTCGTCGATCGCCAAGATGGACCGCCTGATCTCGGCGATCCTCAATCTCACCCGCGAGGGCCGGCGCGAGTTCCAGCCGGAAAAGATCGACACGCGCGAGTTGATCGAAGCCATCGTGTCGACGCTGGCGCATCAGGCCGCCGAGGCGCAGGCCGAAATCCATGTCGCCCCCCTGCCCAATCTCGTCAGCGACCGCCTGGCGCTGGAGCAGATATTCTCCAATCTGATCGACAACGGCATCAAATATCTCAAGCCCGGCGTCCCCGGCGAGATCAGAATTCGCGGGCGTACCAAGCTCGGCTACGCTATCTTCGAGATCAGCGATAACGGCCGCGGCATCGACCCCAAGGACCACCAGCGGATCTTCGACCTGTTTCGCCGCGCCGGAACCCAGGACAAGCCCGGTCAGGGCATCGGTCTTGCGCATGTGCGTGCACTTGTGCGTCGCCTCGGCGGCACCATGTCGGTATCATCGGAACTGAATACGGGCAGTACCTTCACCATCACGCTGCCCATCACCTGGAACGCCAGCAACCGGAACGCGGATCAATGACTCAACCCGTCAGCATCATCATGATCGAGGACGACGAAGGACACGCGCGGCTGATCGAGCGGAACATCCGAAGGTCCGGCGTCAACAACGAGATCATCTCCTTTGCCAACGGCACGGACGCGATGAAGCACCTGTTCGGGCCCGACGGTAGCGGGCTGGTGCAGAAAGGTAATGCGCTCCTGATCCTGCTCGATCTCAACCTTCCCGACATGACCGGGATCGACATCCTCAAGCAGATCAAGGAGAACAAATACCTGAAGGCCTCGCCCGTGGTGGTGCTGACCACCACCGACGATTCCCAGGAAATCAAGCGCTGCTACGAGCTCGGCTGCAACGTCTACATCACCAAGCCCGTGAACTACGAGAATTTCGCCAATGCCATCCGGCAGCTTGGCTTGTTCTTCTCGGTCATCCAGGTCCCGCCCGCCGCCCCATGAATCAACGTACGCCCACACTGCTCTACATCGACGACGACGGGGCGCTTGCGCGCTTGGTCGATCGCGGCCTGACACGGCGCGGCTACAAGGTCGTCCATGCCGCGAGCGGCGAGGAAGGCCTCGAACTCATCCGCCGCGCGGGCACGACCGGCGGCATCGACGTCGTGGCGCTCGACCAGTACATGCCCGGCCTCGACGGGCTGGAGACGCTGGAGCAGATCATGGCGATACCAGGCGCACCGCCGGTGGTCTTCGTCACGGCGTCGCAGGATTCCAGCATTGCGGTGACGGCGCTCAAGGCAGGCGCGGCCGATTATCTGGTCAAGGACGTCAAGGGCGACTTCATTCCCCTGCTTCACGTCGCGGCCGAGGGCGCGCTGCGCCAGGCCGAGTTGCAAAAGGCGCGCGAGGAAGCCGAAGCCGAGATCCATGCCTCGCGCGACCGCTACGCAGCGCTCGCTGCCGAACGCGAACTGCTGCTGCGCGAGGTCAACCACCGCGTCGGCAACTCGCTGCAGATCATCGCCTCCCTGCTGCACCTGCAGGCCAGCTCCGCCGCGCAGGACGAGGTCAAGGCTGCGTTGACCAACGCGATGGGCCGCGTCGCCGCGGTCGCGCAGGTGCACCGCCGCCTCTACACCTCGCAGGACCTCAAGAGCGTGGTCCTGAACCAGTATCTGGACTCGCTGCTCGAGGATTTGCGCCGCTCGGCCGAGGGCAACCGGATGTCGCGCCTGACGCTGAAGGCCGAACCGATCGAGATCGATCCAGATCGTGCGGTCGCCGTCGGCATCATCGTCAACGAGCTGGTGATGAACGCGGTGAAATACGCCTATCCTGACGGCGCCGGCCCGATCCATGTCGAGCTGACCTCGCAGGGCGACGATCTCCTGCTGTCGATCAGCGACGATGGCGTCGGCGACAACGTCAAGGCCGATCCGCGCTCCACCGGCATGGGCCAGCGTATCGTCGCAGCCATGGCCACCAAGCTCGACGCTTCGGTCGAGCGCGACCCCACACATTCCGGAACCCGCGTCATGTTGAGGTTCCGCCGTGTACCGGCCGCCGCCAGCAAGCCGGCTGCTGCCGCAGCGAACTGATCCGCACCGCCCATCGCAACCGCATTGCGATCCTGCTATTGTGGCGAGCCATGACTTCGCGCGACTCTGCCCCGTCTGAAATCACGCCGGCCGTGCTGCTGCGCGCCTATGCCTGCGGCATCTTTCCGATGGCCGAAAGCGCCGATGATCCGACCCTGTTCTGGGTCGAGCCGGAGTTGCGTGGCGTCATCCCGCTCGACGGATTTCGCGTGGCCTCGCGGCTCGCGCGCACCGTGCGTTCGGATTCATTCCGCGTCACCGTCAATACCGCCTTCAAGGCCACGATCGCCGGCTGCGCCGCGCCGCAGGCCGGGCGCGAGGACACCTGGATCAACAAGCGCATCCGCGACCTCTATGGCGGGCTGTACGAGCTCGGCCATTGCCACAGCGTCGAGGCTTGGCAGGGCGAGGACCTCGTCGGCGGGCTTTACGGCGTCAGCCTGGGGCGGGCTTTTTTCGGCGAGAGCATGTTCCACACCGCGCGCGATGCCTCCAAGGTCGCGCTGGTGCATCTGGTCGCGCGGCTCATCCATGGCGGATTCGAGCTGCTCGACACCCAATACGTCACCGAACACCTGAAGAGTTTTGGCGCGGCCGAGATTTCGCGGCGGCGCTACACCGCGCTGCTCGACAAGGCGCTCGCGGGCGAGCCCGGCGATTTCCTGAGGCTCTCGGCCGGCGAAGCGATCCCGGGCGCCCGCGCGCTCGAGATCATCGCCGCACGGCAATAATCAGCAATTACCGGTCAAACCCCGGCGGATTTGGCCTAGCGGCCAAACCCGGGGATACCGAACAGACCTGGCCGCTGCTCGGGCGGCGGGGGTGGTGGCGGCGGTGCCGGCTGCTGCTGCTGGATCGGCGGCAATTGCTGCGGCGGACGCTGCTGCACCTGCTTGGGCGCTGCTTTCTTCTGCGCGGGCGGCGGCGGTGCTGCCGGCTTGGTGCCGGGATCCGGTGCCGCGGTCGCAATCGTTTGCTGCGGCTCTTTGCAGTCGGTGAGCCAGATATCGTAGATCGGGTGCTCGACGCCGTGCAGGCCCGGACTTGCCGCGTACATCCAGCCCGAGAAGATGCGCTTCACCTCACCCTGCAAGGTGATCTCATCGACCTCGACGAAGGCGTCGGTGTTGGCGGCCTCGGTCGCGGGCCGGGTGTAGCAGGCGTCGGTTTTGACCCGCAGCGCCCCGAACTGCACGGTCTCGCCGATCTCCTCGTCGAAATTGATGATGCGCCCGGTGATCTTGTCGAGGCCGGAGAAGGTCGCCTTCTTGTTCACGATCTTCTGGGCCGGCGGCTCGGTAACGACCTCGTCGCCCGGCTGAAGGCTCGCCGGCGTCTGCGGGACTGCGCCGCCCGGCCCGCCCTTCTGCTGTGGCTGGCGCTGACCGGGCGCACCCGGGGCGCCTTGCGGATTGGGCGGAGCGACCGCGACGGGCGGCGGCTGGTTTGGCGGAGCGGCGCTAGAACCGGGCGGCGGCGCCAGAGGCTGGGTCTCGACCGGGCCCGGCATCACATTGCCCTGCCGGCCCGGCGGCGGCGCCATCGGACGCGACGGCAGCACACGGCCCTGCGGCGGCAGCTCCGGCACCTCTTCGTCGTCGTCGGGGATCTGTGGCTGCGGCTGGGGCTGGCCACGCGGAATGTTGCCGGGCGGCCGCAGCGGCGGCGGATCGGAAAAGATCGTGCCGATTTGCGCCTGCGCCGGCGTCGCAGCCGTCAGTACGGTGGCGGCCAGAAGCGCCGCAAGACCTGTCAGGGTAAATGTTCGAAACATCTCGCGCGGCTTCAACAGCGAATCGGGCTTGCTGGACATTCTACAGGGGATACCGCCGCTCGCAGGCCATCCGGTTAACACGGCGAATACGGCGGGGGAAGGGCGGCATCCCTGCCCTTCCCGGCCCGGTCTGGCCAGATCGGCCCCCGGATGGGATAGTCGAGCGCCCTTCCCCGGGGGCCAGGCGGCGCCGCTCCCAAAAAGAACTCCAACCATAACTGGAAACCCAGAGGTCGCTTCCCCATGCCCGTCGTGCTCGATCCCGATGCCGCCGCCGTCTTCAAGGCCTTCCAGGAGGCCGGCCGGCCCGCCTACGAGAGCCTGACCGCACCGGAAGCGCGCGCCTATTACGCGCAGGCGCGCTTTGCGACCAATCCCGAGCCACCGGACCTCGCGCGCGTCACGCCCCTATCGATCCCGGCACCGCACGGCGCCATTCCCGCGCGCCTCTATGTTCCGAAGGAGCCGCGCCGGCACGATAGCTTGTCCCCGGCGCTGGTGTTCTTCCATGGCGGCGGCTGGGTGATCGGCGATCTCGACTCCCATGACGTGGTCTGCCGCCAGCTCGCCGACGCCGGCGCGCTGATCGTGATCTCGGTGGACTACCGCCTCGCGCCCGAGCACAAATTTCCCGCCGCCGCCGATGACGCGATCGCCGCGACCAAATGGGTCGCCGCCAGCGCGCGCGAGCTCGGCATCGACGCCTCCCGGCTTTCGATCGGTGGCGACAGCGCCGGGGGCAACCTCGCCGCGGTCGTCGCGCTCGCCGCGCGCGATCGCAACGGTCCCGCCATCGCGGGGCAGTTGCTGATCTACCCTGCGACCGATTTCGCCATGACGCACGGCTCCCACCGCGAGCCCGAGACCAGCGTGCTGCTGACGCATTCGGTGATCCGCTGGTTCCGCGACCATTATCTCAACGGCGCCACCGATATCCACGACTGGCGCGCCTCGCCGGCACGGGCGACAAACCTGGCCGGGCTGCCGCCGGCCTATGTGCTGACCGTCGGTGCCGATCCCCTGCGCGACGAGGGCGACGAATATGCCGAACGTCTGAAGCAGGCCGGCGTGCCCGTGGCTACCAAGCATTATCCCGGCCAGTTCCACGGCTTCTTCACGATGGGAAAATTGCTGCGAGAGGCCAATGTCGCCGTGAGCGAGATCGGCGCGTGGCTGAAAGGATTGGGCTGAAACGCCATTCCCCATGCCGCCCGTTCTTCAAAACATATTCGCCCTCCCCCTGCGCGGGCTGACATGGCTTGGCGGCCAGGGCACCCGCGCGGTGGCCGCCGTCGTGTTCATCGCGCTCGCGGTGCCGCCGCTCGGGGCGTTGCTGCGCCCCTATGTCACCGAGGCGATCTTCGTCCTCCTCTGCATCTCCTTCATGCGGGTCGATCTCGCCGCGCTCACCAGCCATCTGCGCCGGCCGACACTGGTGGCGACCGCGACCGTCTGGACCATGATCGGCGTGCCTGTGATCGTCGGGCTGATCGTCCATGTCACCGGGCTCACGGCGCGCGCGCCGGACCTTGCCCTGGCATTGATGCTGCAGAGCATGGCCTCGCCGATGATGGCCGCGCCGGCGCTGGCCGCGCTGATGGGCCTCGACGCCACGCTGGTGCTGGTCACGCTGGTGAGCGCGACCGCGCTGGTGCCGTTCACGGCATCGCTGTTCGCAAGCCTGTTCCTCGATGGCATGCTCAGCATTTCGCCGCCTGCGCTGGGCTTGAAGCTGCTCGGCATCCTCGCAGCATCGCTGCTGGCCGCGACCGTGATCCGACAAGTGTTCGGCGCGGCCGCGATCCAGCGCTACCGGCAGCCGATCGACGGCTTCAACATCGTCATCCTGCTGGTCTTCGCGACCGCGATCATGGGCGACGTCGCGAGCGATCTCGTCGCCCGGCCGGTCTCCACCCTCGGCTTCGCAGCGCTCGCCTTTGCGATCTATTTCACGCTGCTCGCCGTCACCACGGTGCTGTTCCGCCGCATCGGCTATGAGCGCGCGCTGGCGCTCGGGCTGATGGTGTCACAGCGCAATCTGGGCCTGATGCTCGCCGCGACTGCCGGCGCGCTGCCGCCCACCACCTGGCTCTATTTCGCGATGACACAGTTTCCCATTCACCTGGCGCCCTACATGCTGATGCCGATCGCGCGGCGCTTGACGGCGCGCGCACAGGCCTCGGGCGCCGCGGCGACCGGCGGCAAGGCCGCATCGGGCTGAATCAATCTTCACGTCATGTCCGCTGTGCCGTCGCGAGGCCGCTGGTAACCAGGCGAACGTCGTCACGCCGCGCGCCAATTTCCCTTGTGAATGTCGAACTTCACAGCGCCTTCGTCACGCATCTTCAACAGGAGCGATTGGCAGTCGTCCTGATTCTTGATATTCACGCGCTTCATGACCTCGAAAGTCTTCAGAGGCTTTTCGCGAAGGGCAATCAGAATCTTTTCTCGATCGGTCATTAGGGTTCCTTGCATCGGGATCAGCGACGGTACGTGTTGTACTGATCGTCTGCAACGGGTGACGCAAGGCCGGGCAATATGCAAGTCTGCTCACCCGCTCAAGCGGGCTCTCCAACCCGATCAATTCTCCCTACCCGGCCCTTGCCGCGCGCCGTAGCGCCTGCGGCGGCTGGCCGAAGGCGCGGATGAAGGCGCGCCGCATGCGCTCGGGATCCCCGAAGCCGGTCGTCTCCGCGACGAGCTCGATCGCCTCGCGCGAGGACTGCACGCGCTCGCGCGCGACCTCGATGCGCAAGCGCTCGATTGCCTTCGAGGGCGTCGTGCCGGTCTCGGCGGCGAAGGCGCGGGCAAAATGCCGCGCACTCATGCCGGCGCGGTCGGCGAGGTCTTCGACCGTCAACCGGGCGTCGAGGTTCTCGCGCGCCCATGACAGCAGCGCGCCAAAGCGGCCGTTCGGCGTCTTCAATTCCAGAAGTGACGAGAATTGCGACTGGCCGCCGCTGCGGCGATGATACAGCACGAGCTGCCGCGCGGTGTCCTGCGCGATCTGCTCACCGTGATCCTCCGTCACCATCGCGAGCGCGAGGTCGATGCCCGCCGTGATGCCTGCCGACGTCCACACATTGCCATCGCGCGTGAAAATCTGGTCCGGCTCGAATTTCACCTTGGGATAGCGCGCGACGAAATCCCGCGTGCGTCCCCAATGCGTGGTGGCGCGGCGGCCGTCGAGCAATCCCGCCTCGGCCAGCACATAGGCGCCCGAGCAGACGCTTGCGACCCGCACGCCGCGCCGCGCCAGCCGCTGCACGAAGGCGCGCGTAATCTCGCAGCGCGCGGCATCCGTCACGCCCGCGCCTCCCGCCACGACCAGCGTCGTGATCGCATTCGCCGACTTGAAGTCGCGCGCCATCATCTCCACGCCGGACGAGCTGCGCACGGGCCCCGCGTCCACCGCCAGCACGCGGATCCCGGTCGTCGTCTTGCCCGTGCAGCGCGCCGCGATCTCGAACACGGAGATCGGGCCGGCCGCATCGAGCAGCTGGAAGTCCGGGAAGATCAAGATGCCGATCATAGTCATGTCCGAAAGCGAGGGAAAAATGCCATTTTGGACAGAAGGGCATCATGAGAGGCTGCTTCCGTCAAGCTCATAATTGGAGGCTCTCATGTCGTCCCCGCTCCAGATCGGTCTCTTGGTGTTTCCGCGCGTCACCCAGCTCGATTTTACGGGTCCCCTGCAGGTGTTCTCCTCCGTGCCCGGCGCAAAGCTGCATTTGATCTGGAAACGGATCGAGCCGGTGCCGAGCGATTCCGTGCTGACGCTGACGCCGACCACGACGTTCGCCGACTGCCCGCAGCTCGACGTGATCTGCGTGCCCGGCGGCGGCGGCACCAACGATCTGCTCAATGACGAGGAGGTGCTCGGTTTCCTGCGCCGCCAGGCCGAGGGCGCCAAATACGTCACGTCGGTCTGCACGGGATCGCTGGCGCTCGGCGCCGCCGGCCTCCTGAAGGGCTACCGCGCCGCCACGCATTGGAGCGCGATGGAGATGCTCAGCCAGTTCGGCGCGACCCCGACCAAGACGCGCGTCTGCGTCGACCGCAACCGCGTGACCGGCGGCGGCGTCACCGCGGGAATCGATTTCGCGCTGACCCTGGTGTCGATCATGGTCAATCGCACCACCGCGGAGGCGATCCAGCTTCAGCTCGAATACAATCCGGCCCCGCCGTTCAATGCCGGCTCGCCGGATACCGCGCCGGCGGAAGTGCTGGCGTTGCTCAGAGAGCGTGGCGCGCAAGGCCAGGCGCGGCGGCTAGAGGCGGTGAAGCGCGCGTCTGAACGGATGATGTAGTTGCTCGCGTGTGCCGGACGCGGCGCGGCACCCAGTGACGCTCCGCAGAGCCGGGATCCAACAGGCCACGCGGGTGCCGATGCATGGGCCCCGGCTCTGCAGCGCACCGCTGAAGAAGCGCTGCGCTGCGTCCGGGGCACGAGACATCCATGAGCCCCAACAGAAAAAGGCCGCCCGGTTTCCCGAGCGGCCTTTCCTGTCTTACGGCGGCTGCACATTTCATCGGGCGATTTCGGAGCTTCCAGACCGGGGGCCTATCTCCCGATCGAGTCCTGGTCGGCGGCCGCTGCATTTCGGGACAGTCGCGAACTGTTGCCCGAACCGAACGCGATGGTCTCCCATCTCCGTAAGATGCGACCATTGAGCCGCATCGCTCGCCTGGCTGCAACCAGTGCGCAGCAATCATCCCCGCTGTTCCCGCTGTCCACAGCAAAGCGAGGCGGATGCGGGTGCATCCACTCCTACGACAAGGATTCAGCGGGGATCGGAAGCCTAGCTGGGCGTCCAGGGCTGATAGTCGCCGGTCGCCTTCGGCCGCTTGCCGCTGGCGAGCGTCGAGCCCGAAGGACGGTAGGCGTTCGCCGTGCCGGTGAGATTGGGCTGGTGCGGCTTTTCCCACTCGCGCGGCTGGTAGTTGTCCTGCGTCGGCGGCACGTCGACGGTGTGATGCATCCAGCCGTGCCAGGACGGCGGGATACGGCTGGCCTCGGCATAGCCGTTATAGACCACCCAGCGCCGCTCGAAGCCGAGCGCAGGATCGATCGCCCCGCCGCGGGTGCGATAATAGAGGTTGCCCTGTTCGTCCTGGCCGACCAGCTCGCCGTAGCGCTTGGTCCAGAGTTGAGTGCCAAACGTCTGGCCATTCCACCAGGTGAAAATCTTGAGGAAGAACTGTTTCATGCGGCAAGGGCCCTGCTTCGTCGGGTCCTGATGCCATCCGGACGGCGAAATGTCCAGTTCGGCGCGGGCGGCGGTGCCCCGCTGCAGATGCGGTCGCCGGGCACACGGACGCTGCCGCAAATCGGACGCGATCCGTTCATGCCGGATACAGCGTGGCCATGAAAGCTTATCCTCGCACGCAAACCGCCGTGATCCCAGGAACTACAGCCCTTTCATGGGGTTTGCTTCCGGGAAAAGGAGTTTTGATCATGAAGAGTCTGAAAGTCTTGAGCGCGGCTGCGGCCGTGGCGCTGGTTCTCCCGTTGGCGACGCCAAGCTTCGCGCAAGGTCGCGGCGGACATGGAGGTGGCGGCGGTGGGCATTTCGGCGGTGGCGGCGGTGGCGGCGGTGCCCACTTTGGCGGCGGAGGTGGCGGTGCCCACTTCGGCGGCGGTGGCGGCGGCGCTCACTTCAGTGGTGGGGGTGCTCACTTTGGCGGTGGCGGCGCCCGCATGGGCGGCGGCAACTTCGGCGGCGCGAGGATCGGTGGCGGCGGTGGCAATTTCGCCGCCGGCGCAGCGGTACGTCCCAGCGGTGGCAGCTTCGTAGGCGGCACCGCGAGCCGACAGGCCTTTTCGCCGTCCTACAGCGGGACACGCAGCGTCGCGACTGCGGGCAACTGGCAGGGCGGTAGCGGCAATTGGAGTGGTCGTCACTGGCATCATCGTCGCGGCGGCGGGTTCTGGCCCGGTGTCGCCGCGGGTGCTGCGATCGGCGGCCTCGGCTCGTACGCCTATTACGGCGGCGGCTACTACAACGACCCCTACTACTATGGCGACGACAGCTATTATGACGAGCCGTCAGTGGCCGTGGTCCCCGATAGCGGCGGCGACTCCGAGGGCTACTGCGCGCAGCGCTACAAGTCCTACGATCCGGCGTCCGGCACCTATCTGGGCTATGACGGCCAGCGTCATCCTTGCCCGTAAGCACACCGGCAACATTTGAAGAAGAAGGCGTCGCAGCGATGCGGCGCCTTTTTGCATTGGGGCGCTTCACCTGTTTCGCGTGTTCGTGATCTGCAATGCCGCGTACCAACCGACGCGAGCGGACCTTTATTCACCGCACCGTGCATATCTACCCTTATCCAATCCCAAATTGACCCGACGCGCGATTCACCTGTATCAACTTGGCTATGGGGACTTCGATGACTGGGAAGTGTCATGCCGCGTATTCTCGTGGTTGATGACGATCCGATGGTCGGCGCGACCATCGAGGTCCTCCTCCAGCGCCAGGGCTTCGACGTCACGTTGACTGACGGCGGAGAAACGGGTTTGGCTGCGCTCGAAACACAGAGTTTCGATGTGATGCTGGTCGACATCTTCATGCCGCATATGCGCGGCTTCGAGTCCATTCGCATCTTTCACGAGCGCGCGCCGGCGGTTCCGCTGATCGCGATGTCCGGCTACGCCTTCGCGTCATCCGCCTCGCCCTCTCCCGACTTCCTCCGGATGGCGCTGGAGCTCGGCGCGACCCGCTGCCTGCGCAAGCCATTCACGCCGGACGCGCTGCTGACCACGATCCGGGAATGCATCGCCGGGCCGGGCGATGGCTCACAGCCGAAGGACAAGAAAGAAGCCCCTTGATCCCAACGCAGCGCGTCATTCTCGGTGCTGGACTTGCCATCCTCCTGATCATCACCGCAGCCTCGATCGGCCTCGACGTCAAGTCACGGTCCGATGCGGCATGGGTCAATCATACCGTCCAGGTGCTGAAGAAGATCTCCGACCTGCGGGTGCTGATGCGCAGCGCCGAGAGCGCCGCACGCGGCTACGAGATCTATCGCAGCCCGAGCTTCAGCGAAGAATTCCAGGCGGTGCACGCCCGGATCGCACCGGCACTCGCCGACCTCAAGCGCAGCGTGCGCGACACGCCCGAACATGTCGCGCTGCTCGAGGGCACCGAGCCGCTGGCGCTCCGCCGGATCGAGATCGCCGCCGAAGTGATGCGCCTGCGCGCCGGAAACGATCAGGCCGGCATTGCCGCGGTGCAGGGCAAGGGCGAGGGCCGTGGCCTCATGGACACGGTGATGGGCAATTTCGATCGTTTGAGCGCAGAGGAAGAACGATTGCTCGCGGCGCGCTCCCAGGATTCGCGCCGTACCGGCATCGTGCTGCTCGGCATCGACCTCGCCGGCGCGCTGGTGATCCTGCTGCTGGTCGTGATGATGATGCGCGAGAGCCGGCGCACCGAGGGCGCACTCAAGAGCACGCTATTGGAGACCACGGCCGCCAAGCAGCAGCTCGAGTCCGCAGTGGCCGAGCGCACCGAGCATCTGGTCACCGCGCATGACGAGCTGCGCCTGTCGGTCAACGTGCTCCAGAGCACGTTTCACAGCATGGCGGAGGCCGTGCTGGTCATCGATGCCGAGGGCAACGTCCTTCTGTCCAATCCGGCCGCGGAGCGCATGCTGCTGCACCGGAGCGGCATGAACCTGCGCAATCTGCGCGCGATGTCCAGTGTGCTTCACGGCGACGGCGTCACCCCGCTCAAGCCCGACGAGCTGCCGTCGGCACGCGTGCTTCGCGGCGAGCCGTTCGAGAATATGGAGATGATCGTCCGCCCGCACAGCGGCAATCCTTCCCGCCATCTCATGATCAGCGGCCGGCCGATGCTAGACGGGCAAGGCAACGTCTCTGGCGCGGTGCTGGTCTATCACGACGCGACCATGTCGCGCGAGACCGAGCGGCAGCTGTACCAGTCGCAGAAACTGGATGCGATCGGCAAGCTCACCGGCGGCGTCGCGCACGACTTCAACAACATGCTCACCGTGATCTCCGGCAATACCGAGACGCTGGTGGCAAGCCTGAAGCAGCAGCCCGACCTCCAGCGCGTGGCGCGCCTGATCGACGAGGCCGCCGAACGCTGCGCCGAGCTGATCCAGCATCTGCTCGCCTTTGCGCGCCGGCAGCCGCTCCAGCCGCGCAACGTTGAGATCAACACCGCGGTCGGGGACATCGCGAAACTGCTGCGCCCCACCCTCGGCGAGCAGATCGAGATCGAGACCGTGCTCGAACAGGGGCAGATGACCGCCCACATCGATCCGTCCCGCCTCACCAATGCCCTGCTCAACATGGCCATCAACGCCCGCGACGCCATGCCGAACGGCGGCAAGCTGCTGCTCGAGGCCCACCGCGTCGTGCTGGACCAAGCCTATGCGCAGAACAATCCCGACGTTCGGGCCGGTCCCTACGTGATGCTCGCCGTCAGCGACACCGGCACCGGCATGCCGGCCGAGGTGCAGCAGCAGGCGTTCGAGCCGTTCTTCACCACCAAGGAGGTCGGCAAGGGCAGCGGCCTCGGCCTCTCCATGGTCTACGGCTTCGTCAAGCAGTCCGGCGGCCACATCAAGATCTACAGCGAGGAAGGCCACGGCACCACGATCAAGCTCTATCTGCCGCCGGGCGAAGGCATGGCCGAGGCGGCCCCCACCACGACGCCGCAGGCGGAAGGCGGCGCCGAGACCATTTTCGTGGTCGAGGACGATCCGCTGGTGCGCAACTTCGTCACCGTGCAGCTCCAGAGCCTCGGCTACCAGACCGTCGCCGCGCCCGACGGCAAAGCCGCGCTGGAGTTGATCCGGGCGGGCCAGCAGTTCGATCTGCTGTTCACCGACGTCGTCATCCCCGGTGGCATGAGCGGGCGCGAGCTCGCCGACAAGGTGGCGACGATCCGCCCCGGCGTGAAGGTGCTCTACACCTCCGGCTATACCGACAACGCCATCGTCCACCACGGCAAGCTCGACGACGGCGTGATGCTGCTGACAAAACCCTACCGCCGCAACCAGCTCGCCGAGATGATCAGGAAGGCGCTGGGAGGCATGCCGGCCGGCTAGCGTATCTGCTTGGCGACACATCCAATGGCGTTGCAGATGATCCGCGCTGCGCAGATTGCCCCGATATTCTGCACATCACGCTCCGGCACCAATTCGACCAGATCGAGACCGACAATTCTGGCCTTCGAGGCGACACCCGCGATCAGGTCTGTGACGTCGAAATAGGACAGGCCGCCAGGTTGCGGAAGAAGCACACCCGGAATGACGGATGGATCCAGGCCGTCGCAGTCGATCGTGATCAGGCAATTCGCATTTTCCTCGATTGCACTGAGGACGGCATGAACGCCCCGGCTTCTAACGTCTCGTGCTGTAAAAATCCTGGAGCCCCAATTCCGTGCGCAACTGAGCTCCTGCAGGCCAGAGCCGCCGATACCGCGTAAACCGACCTGCACAATGCGTTCGACCCAAGGCAACTCGCTGGCGCGCCGCATCGTGCTGGAAAACGTATGCGCTGAACCGTCGCGCTGGTCCTTCCAATCCAGATGCGCGTCGATTTGCAGGATGGTCAGCTTGCCGAGGTCTTCGAACGCCTCGAAGAACGGTATAGGGGCGGAATCATCTCCGCCCAGCAGAATGGGCACCGCACCGGACTTCAGGATCTTCTTGGTGGCCGTTCTGATTGCTTTCCGGTTTTCCTCGGGGGCGTCGGGTGACGTGGCAAGATCGCCGCCATCGACGACCCGGATTTGCTCCGGATCGAGCAGGATTCCGTCTTGGTCGAAATCCCACCTGGACAGGTCGGTCTGATAGATGCGCAAAGCATTGCGAATGGCCATTGGGCCGTTCGCGGCATGGCTGGTCCTGCCCTTCAAATGCGGCGTTGCGTCGGCAGCTCCGAAGATGACGACGTCGGCTTCACGAAGAGGCAGCGCAAGGTCGCACGCCCCGACGCCGAGGAATGTATTGCGCTCGCTCGCCATAACCGTCTCGCTGGAGGCACTCAGTCCGGCAGAGAGAGCTAATCCGCAACGCTTGCACGAGTTCCTGACTTGCTTTTGGCCAGACGCCGAACAGAACGCTCGAAGCCGCTCTCGCATAGGCCGTGCACATAACGTCGGCTTACCAAGGCCAAGCGGAAGCTCCTACCTTGGGCGTGATCGGCGACTTGTGACCCAGTCCGGACATTCGTGGCGCGGGTTTTGTTCGTCGACTTCGATTTTTGACGGGAACCTCTTCGCTTCAAAGCCATCCAAGGAGACAGCAAGGAGAGCGCCGATCAGACGGGGCCTGAACGCCAACAGTGGCGGCGTACCCGTTGGCATCGGAGGACGCCGAGCTACGACACACCGTGCTCAAGGCGGTGAGGCCTTTTGAGCCATCTCTAAGGAGCTGCCAATGACAAAGACTCGTTCGACTTCCATCACGCGACGAAGCATCGTCGCAGGATTGGCGATGATTGCTGTCCCCATGGCTTTGGCGAGTGCGGACAACGCGCAAGCACAGAACAAGCAAACCACGCCTGAGAAAAGCCTCTATGAGCGGCTGGGCGGCGCTTTCGCCATCGCGGCTGTAGTGGATCACTTCAGCGATGCCGTCGTGAAGAATCCCATCGTCGGCCAGAAGTCCAAGAATCCGCAGCTCCGAGAATGGCACACCAAGAGCCTGGAAAGGCTCCCCGGCCTCAAATTCATGCGCACGTTGTGGGTCTGCGACGTTTCGGGTGGCCCCTTCAAGTTTGCAGCAACCAGGCCCGGCGCAACCCCGCTTGGCCTTGAGGAGGCCCATCGCAACCTCCGGATCTCACCTGCAGAGTTCGACGAGGTCGCAGCGGAACTCGGACGGACCCTGGATCACTTCAAAATCCCGAAGCGCGAGAAAACCGAAGTTCTGGAAGCCTTCGCTGCCCACAAAGACGAGGTCACCGCGGGCGCCAAGCGCGGCTGAACCGTCATAACGCCCCGGCCTTGGCGGAATTGTTAGCTGCGCGCTGACGCGGGCGATCGAAAGTTGCGAACTGCTGAGTCGCGATGCGTCCGCTCGTGGGCCCATTGCTCCAGTTTGCGCTACAGCGAAGTGTCCGAAGCCGGGAGTAGACCGGAAGTCGTCGAGCTACCGGCGAACCAACGTGTATGCCCCCGAAGCAGACCTTCACTTCGAGTTCTGCGTCCGAGGCATTGTTATCAACCACGCTTCCTCGGGGAATGCGGCCTCCAGGTCAGCCAGGCGATGCTCGGCTGCCTATTCTTTATTTTCTGAGTGCTGCCAGCAACTCCTTGGCCAGGAGCCCGGCCGAGGCGGGATTCTGGCCAGTGATGAGGCGTCCGTCGACGACGACGTGAGGTTGCCAGTTTGCTGCGGACGTATACTCGGCACCCTCTGCCCGCAGGGCATCTTCGAGTTCGTAAGGAACGTCTTCGCGTGCGTAGTCGTACTCTTCCTTCTTCGAGAACGATGTAAGCTTCTTGCCCTGCACGAACGGCTTGCCATCGCCTAGGTCTACCCCGAGCAGCGCGCACGGACCGTGACAAACGGCAGTTACAAACTTTCCAGTGCTCCAGGCACGCACGACTGCATTTTGAACGACGGGGTTACGCTGAATGTCGACCATCGGTCCAAGACCGCCTGGCACGAAGATGGCTTCGTAATCGGCAGCATCCACCTCAGCTAGTTTGCGACTGCGATTCAAACGGCGAAAGGCCTTGCTTTCGAGAAAAGACTTCTGCGCGGGATCTTTCTCGTCGTAGGCATCATATGGCGTCCACCCGCCCCTTAGAGAGGCGAACTCAACGGCAATGCCTGCCTTGTCAAGCACATCGAACGGATGTGCGACCTCGGCAAAAAAGAAGCCCGTCTTACGATTGTGCGGACCGATCACGGCCGCGTTGCTGACAATAACCAGGACGTGTTGAGTCATCGTATTCCCCTTGAGTCTTGTGAAGGCACTAAGCCCAAACGTCGTAATATTGCCGCCAGCATGGTGCCGGTGATATCAATCTGCTTCTCCGGCTGCGCTTTCGATGAAGGCTGCAACTTCCCGCGGGTGAGAGAGCATCGCGGCATGGCTGCTCGGCAGCTCGGTAAGCTTCGCTTTTGCTCGCGAAGACATGAAGCGCTGTGTGCTGGGCGGCACCATGTGATCTTGCGTTGTCAGCATGTAGTGCACGGGCTTGTCTTTCCATGCTGCGCCAACGATCTTGTGTTCGACCGCTTTGAGTCCCCACGGAACTTGTGCTGCGGCCATGAAGGCGGTGATGGACGGATCAACATCCTGCGCGAACGCACTCGGAAACTTCGCCGGATCAACCAGAAGAAAGCCGCCGCTCGGCGGCAACAACGGTGCACCGGCCTCGCCCGGAGTAGGACGCGTCGCGAGCTCGTAGACGGATTCTCCGACCTCTGGCGCGAAAGCGGCAATATAGACAAGCTTGCGAACCTTGGGATCGCTTCCGGCTTCGGTGATGACGGCACCGCCATACGAGTGGCCTACCAAAATGATCGGCTTTCCCGCCTTGCGTATGACCTCCCGCGTTGTCTCGACATCACCGTCGAGCGTTGCAGTCGAGTTCTGGACGACCAAAACCTCATAACCGTCGCGGGTCAGAATGTCGTAGACAGCCTTCCAGCCCGAGCCGTCAACGAAGGCGCCGTGTACGAGAACGATCGAGACGGGCTTGCTTGCGGGCGTCTGCGCGAACGAAGGAAGGCTGGCCGCCATGGAGAGGAGTGCTCCCAGGATCAGGTGTTTCATTGCGATACCTTTCGGACGGACGAAACTGCGATCGAGCGACTATAGTCCGGTGGGCGGTGCGGGTCGGTTAAATCGGGTAAATCCGCCGTTCGTGGCAGGGGCCGCACGAAGCCCAAGGAACGCTTTGGATCCTGCGACAAAATGCTCGCTGCGATCGTGCTTTTCAGAATCGCGATGTTCAGCAGCCTTGTGACGCATGATATTTTCAGCGCACTGTCGCGTCCTTTGGCAGTGAAGAATGCGGGCTACCACGGAGACATTGCAGAGAGGCCGGCGTCGAGAGGAACTCACGTTTTCCTTTGGGCCATTCCAACTCATTTCGCGCCGCCAGCTTCTTCTTTTCGATGGCCACCGGTCAAAATGGGCGCCGCGCCTTTGAGCTGTTACAGCCAGATCCGCCCAACGTCACCCGCATCGGTATCTCGACCTCCCTGGAGTATGCCAGCAGGTGCTCGAAGACAAACTCCCGATGACTGAAGTGCTCCGTTAAAGGCGAATGCCGAGGCCGTCGCCTCGATGCGTTCACATCGCCTTGGCGAGCGCGAACAGCCGGAAATCCTCGAGCGCCGCGTGCCGATGCGGGGCGGCTTCGCGCCGGTAAGTCTCGGTGTCGACGATCGAGCGGAAGGTGGCGAAATCGCCGTATTCATTGATCGCCGCTTCGTCCCAGCGTTCGCCTGGCGCGCCGACGAGGCTCGTCAGGACCGGCCCGGAAAACATCCGCACGAGCGGCTTACCGGCCGCGAGGCGCCGAAATGCCGGCCTATAGCGTTCATGAAAGGCTTCGCGGCCCGAGCAGGGCGCGGCGTCGAATCCGTCCTCGTAACGCGCATACGCGCGGTAGCGCAGCAGATTGAGCATATAAACCGGCTGGCCGGGTGGAATCGCGCGCTCGGCGGCGTCGAGGGCTTGCAGGGTGATTTCGATGGGGTTCATGGGACTTCCCGCGGTTTCTAGCGGCGCAGATTGCGCGCTGACACTCCGTATTTAGCCGCTAGGGAATGGCTCTTGTAGTGACTGCATAGCCATGACTATGTGGACTGCATGTCCACAACGACTTTACCTCCCGACCTCTCACGTCTCCTCGCCTTCGTCCGTGTCGTCGAGGCGGGCTCCTTCGCCGAAGCCGCGCGGCGGGCGGGGACGACCACCTCGGCAATGTCCAAGGCGGTCGCCCGCTTCGAAAAGGCTCGCGGGTTGCGGCTTTTGCATCGCTCCACCCATTCGTTGGCGCTGACCGAAGAGGGCGACAGGCTAATGGCGGCGGGACGCGCGTTGGCCGAAAGTCTCGCCCGTGTCCAATCCGCGCTCGGCGAAGTCGCGCGCGACGATGGCGGACGTGTGCGCGTGACCGCCCCCGCCTCGTTCGCGCGCGCCTGCATCCTGCCGCGACTGCCCGCATTCCTGCGGGTACGGCCGGAAATCGAGATCGAGGTCAAATTCCGCAACGAGATTCTCGATCTCGCGGCGGAAGGCGTCGACGTCGCGATCCGCTCAGGGCCCCTCGACCGCGCGCCCGGCCATCAGGCGCGGCGGCTTTGCACGTTCTCCTGGATCGCTTGCGCCTCGCCTGCCTATCTGAACGCGCGCGGCGCGCCGGCTACGCCATACGAGCTTTCCGCGCACGACCACGTCGGCTTCCGGAATCCCGCGAGCGGTCAGATCCTCACCTGGCGCTTCGCCGACCCGCGCGGCAAAGGACTCATTCGCGTCACGCCCAAGCCCAAGCACATTTGCGACGACGCGCACGCTTCGCTCGCTTTGATCGCGAATGGGTTCGGCATCGGCTGGGGGCCGGCGTGGCTCGTCCATGAAGACCTGCGCGCCGGCCGGCTGGTCGAAGTGCTTGCGCCCTGGCGCGCGCCGGCGGAGCCCCTATGGATGCTGCGCACCTCCGACCGCCGCCCGCCCCTGCGCACACAGCGCGTGATGTCGTTCCTCACCACGCTTCCCGCTGCGTTCGGAGACAAGGCGGTGTGAAGCGTCGGTCGTCACCGAAATTTAGGCGCCTACCGCGTCGCCAGCACCACCGCCGCCAGCGTGAAGATCAGCGCGGCAATCTGCCCTGCTCCCAGCGGCTCGTGGAGTGCGATCGCGGATGCCACGACGCCGATGACAGGCACCGCCATGGTGCCGATCGCGGCGACCGAGGCCGGCAGGCGTGCAAGGGCTGCGAACCAGCTGACATAGGCGATGCAGAACTGCACCACGGTCGAATAGACCAGCAGCCACCATCCGACCGGCGTCACCAATTCCAAATGGGTGGTCTCGACGGCGAGGCCGATGATCGTGATCGGCAGGCAGCCGATCCCGATCTGCCAGGCCGCGGCCGTGATCGGCGGCAGGCGGATCGGGTACTTCTTCGAAAACACCGTGCCGAGCGCGAAGCCGAGCGCGCCGCACAGCGCCATGACGATGCCCGGCAGCTTGTCCGCGGTGGCGGCAAAGCCGTTGCCGCCCATGATCGAGGCGAGGCCGGCAAACGCCATCACCAGCGCGATGGTGCGCAACAAGGTCGGCCGCTCGCCCAGCACCGGCCAGGCGATCAGCGAGGCCCAGACCGGCATGGTGTAGGCGATCAGCGCTGCTTCGCTCGCCGGCAGCCACAGCAGCGCCAGGCCCATCAGCACCATCCAGCCGGTGACGTTGAGGAGCGCGGCGGTCACGAGGCGCGGCCAGATCTCGCGCGGGACGCTGAGGCTGTCGCGGCGGATCAGCGCCAGCGCCGCCAGCAGCACCGCGCCCAGCACGCCGGTGACCCCGCGCAGGGTCAGCGGCGGCAGCTCGGAGAGCAGGAATTTCGTCACCGGCCAGTTGAAACCCCAGCCCACCGAGGTGATGGCGAGGAACATCAGGCCGGCCGGGGCGATGCGCGCTCGCGCATCCCGGCGGGTCGAATCAAGCATGTGGGTAGTCCGGCAAAATCGAGGGCAGCTTGGCGCGGATTCGCGCCTCCCACCACCAGCCCGGCAGGCATGCCTGCCCTTACCTACCGTAGCCCTACGTGAGTCCCGCTGAGGCAACCCCGCGACTTAAAAATATACCTGGCCTGTGAACAGCGGGGTGAAGCCTCAGCAGGACCACAAGATGCAAATTTTTTCGGTTGGGAATCCCTGAGGACTCACTGATACTTGGCTCAACAACAGGCGCGGGCCTGCCCCCTGTTATCCCCCACAATCCACCATATTTAGTATTTGATTCAGGAACTCGCACTAGTTCTTGACGGGGGTAACGGAGAGTCCTAGTTTTCGATCCGTTCGGCGCGAGTGTGTTTGCGTCCCGCCGGCACTCCCCCAAAGGGTCTGCAAAACAGCACTCCGCCAAGCCAGACAAAGGCAGCGGGACACGGGCTTGTCTGCCCGGCGAGAGCGGATCTTTCGGGCGCCTGAACGGGCTGGAAACAGGCTCGGATGGCAATGGTTGAAGACGTGACGTTGTGGGGCGTTGAACGCATGTCGGGCTCATCCCTTTGGGGCGGATGGGTCTGGACGTGCCGGCGGATGATCGGTGCGCGCATCGAGCAATCGCGTCGGGAGAAAACGGGCCGGGTCTACCGGCTGAACTGCGATGCCAGGGGCCAGACGGCCGCCGAGCACCGCGAAATGAAATGATGACCCGGCGCGCCTGAACGGAGGCGGTTCGGTCAAAGATAGGACGGGGCAAGACCATGCGGATTGAGCGGCGCCACACCACTTCGGGACAGTCACCTTACGCCGGCATCGATTTCCGGCTGACCACGTCGGAGATCAGGAATCCCGACGGCTCGGTCGTGTTCAAGCTCGACAATGTCGAGGTGCCGACCGCGTGGTCGCAGGTCGCCTCCGACGTCCTGGCCCAGAAGTACTTCCGCAAGGCCGGCGTTGCCGCGCGCCTGAAGAAGGTCGAGGAAGAGTCCGTCCCCTCCTTCCTGTGGCGCTCCGTGCCCGACACGGAGGCGCTCGCCCTCCTGCCCGAGAAAGAGCGCTATGTCAGCGAGCTCTCGGCCAAGCAGGTGTTCGACCGTCTCGCCGGCTGCTGGACCTATTGGGGCTGGAAGGGCAACTACTTCTCCTCCGACGAGGACGCCCAGACCTTCTACGACGAGCTCCGCTACATGCTGACCATGCAGATGGTCGCGCCGAACTCGCCGCAATGGTTCAACACCGGGCTTCATTGGGCCTATGGCATCGACGGCCCCGGCCAGGGCCATTATTACGTCGACCCCTTCACCGGCAAGCTGACCCGCTCGAAATCCTCCTACGAGCATCCGCAGCCGCACGCCTGCTTCATCCAGGGCGTCGGTGACGATCTCGTCAACGAGGGCGGCATCATGGACCTCTGGGTCCGCGAAGCCCGCCTGTTCAAATACGGCTCCGGCACCGGCTCCAACTTCTCGCGCCTGCGCGGCGAAGGCGAACGCCTCTCCGGCGGCGGCCGCTCGTCCGGCCTGATGAGCTTCCTCAAGATAGGCGACCGCGCCGCGGGCGCGATCAAGTCGGGCGGCACCACGCGCCGCGCGGCCAAGATGGTCGTCGTCGACGTCGATCATCCCGACATCGAGACCTATATCGACTGGAAGGTGAAGGAGGAGCAGAAGGTCGCGGCTCTCGTCACCGGATCCAAGATCAACCAGAAGCACCTCAAGGCCGTGCTGAAGGCCTGCGTCAATTGCGAGGGCTCGGGCGACGATTGCTTCGATCCCGAGAAGAACCCTGCCCTGCGCCGCGAGATCAAGCTCGCGCGCCGCAGCCTCGTGCCCGACAATTACATCAAGCGCGTCATCCAGTTTGCGAAGCAGGGCTACAAGGACATCCAGTTCGACGTCTACGACACCGACTGGGATTCGGAAGCCTATCTCACGGTCTCCGGCCAGAACTCCAACAACTCGGTCTCGCTCAAGGACGACTTCCTGCGCGCGGTCGAGACCGACGGCGACTGGAATCTCGTCGGACGCACCACCAAGAAGATCACCAAGACGCTGAAGGCGCGCGACCTCTGGGAAAAAATCGGTTACGCCGCCTGGGCGTCGGCCGACCCCGGCCTGCACTTCAACACCACCATGAACGACTGGCACACCTGCAAGGCGTCCGGCGACATCCGCGCCTCCAATCCGTGCTCGGAATACATGTTCCTGGACGACACGGCGTGCAACCTCGCCTCTGCCAACCTGCTGACGTTCTACGATATCCCCTCCAAGCGCTTCGACGTCGAGGGCTACGAGCACCTCTGCCGGCTCTGGACCATCGTGCTCGAAATCTCGGTGATGATGGCGCAGTTCCCGTCGAAATCGATCGCCGAGCTCTCCTACGAGTTCCGCACGCTCGGCCTCGGCTATGCCAATATCGGCGGCCTCCTGATGACCATGGGTCTGTCTTATGACTCGAAGGAAGGCCGCGCGATCGCCGGCGCACTGACCGCGATCATGACCGGCATCACCTACAAGACGTCGGCCGAGATGGCTTCCGAGCTCGGCACCTTCCCCGGCTACAAGAAGAACGCCGCGCACATGCTGCGCGTGATCCGCAACCACCGCCGCGCCGCCCATGGCCAGTCCAACGGCTACGAGGGGCTGAGCGTCAACCCGGTGCCGATGGACCTGGTGTCGTGCCCGCAGACCGACCTCGTCACCCATGCGCAGGCGGCGTGGGATGCGGCGCTCGAGCTCGGCGAGAAGCACGGCTATCGCAACGCCCAGACCACGGTGATCGCGCCGACCGGCACGATCGGCCTCGTCATGGATTGCGACACCACCGGCATCGAGCCTGATTTTGCGCTGGTGAAATTCAAGAAGCTCGCCGGCGGCGGCTACTTCAAGATCATCAACCGCGCGGTCCCCGCAGCACTTCGCGCGCTCGGCTATCGCGAGAGCGAGATCGCGGAGATCGAGGCCTACGCCGTCGGCCACGGCTCGCTCTCCAACGCGCCCGGCATCAACGCCTCGACGCTGAAGGCCAAGGGCTTCACGGACGAGGCCATCGCCAAGGTCGAGAAGGCGCTGCCGACTGCGTTCGACATCAAGTTCGCCTTCAACAAATGGACCTTTGGCGAGGACTTCATCCGCGACCAGCTCGGCATCGGTGCCGAGGCGATCGCGGCCCCCGGCTTCGACCTGCTCCAGGCCGTCGGCTTCACCAAGCGCGAGATCGAGGCGGCCAACGTCCACATCTGCGGCGCGATGACGGTGGAAGGTGCCCCGCACCTCAAGGCCGAGCACTATCCGGTGTTCGACTGCGCCAACCCCTGCGGCAAGGTCGGCAAGCGTTATCTCTCGGTCGAGAGCCACATCCGCATGATGTCGGCGGCGCAGCCCTTCATCTCGGGTGCGATCTCCAAGACCATCAACATGCCGAACGACGCAACTGTAGAGGACTGCAAGTCCGCCTACATGCTGTCGTGGAAACTCGCATTGAAGGCCAACGCGCTCTACCGCGACGGCTCCAAGCTCAGCCAGCCGCTCAACTCGCAGCTCATCAGCGACGATGAGGACGAGGACGATGCGGTCGACCATCTCTACGACAAGCCGATGGCGGCGCGCACCGCCCAGGTCTCGGAAAAGATCGTCGAGAAGCTGGTCGAGCGCATCATCGTGATGCGCGAGCGCGAGAAGATGCCAGATCGCCGCAAGGGTTACACCCAGAAGGCGGTCGTCGGCGGCCACAAGGTCTATTTGCGCACCGGCGAATATGACGACGGCCGCATCGGCGAGATCTTCATCGACATGCACAAGGAAGGCGCGGCACTGCGCTCCTTCATCAACAACTTCGCCATCGCGGTGTCGCTGGGCCTCCAGTACGGCGTGCCGCTCGACGAATATGTCGACGCCTTCACCTTCACCCGCTTCGAACCCGCGGGCCCCGTGCAGGGCAACGACAGCATCAAATACGCGACCTCGATCCTCGACTACGTCTTCCGCGAACTGGCTGTGAGCTATCTCAGCCGTTTCGACCTCGCCCATGTCGATCCCAGCGAGACCGGGTTCGACGTGCTCGGCAAGGGCGTCGAGGAAGGCAAGGAGCCTGACGATCACGGCCAGCGCGCCTCCAAGCTGGTGTCGCGCGGCCTCACCCGCTCCCGCACCGACAACCTCGTGGTGATGCGCGGCGGCTCGACCGCGGTCGCCCAAGGCAACGACAGCGCCCCGGCCGGCGGCAGCAAGGTCACCTCGCTCGCCTCTCACGGCGCAGGCCGTGCCGGCGACGTCCTGGAAGGCGCGGTCGCGCTGAAGCAGGAAGTGGCCCACGACCTCTCGCCCACCGAGAAGTTAGAGGCCCTGCAGTGGAGCAAGGCCGGCAGCGCACAAGTCGCGGTGCCCAGCAAGGCCGAGCGCCGCGCGGAAGCCAAGGCCAAGGGCTATGAGGGCGAGATGTGCTCGGAGTGCGGCAACTTCACGCTGGTGCGGAATGGCACGTGCATGAAGTGCGATACTTGCGGCAGCACGACGGGTTGTTCGTGAGGCCGAAGGTCATCATGATTGTTACGCCCGGGTTTGACCCAGGCATGCACGAAGGGCGGCCGAGGGGCCGCCCTTTTTCTTCCTACTCACTTAATAGGTCCTCTCGGCCAATCCGCTTCAACTCTCCAATCAACCACTCGCGATAACTTTCTTCCGCACCCTTGAGCTCACGGCAAAGCCTAATCTCTCCAACTTCAAAGTCATCCGGAATTGAAAATCTAAGTTGGTATCGAATAAGACAGCCTACTACGTGGTCGTAACCAACACTGTGATCCTCATGATACTCAATTGCGAAAAGGCCAAAATTATCCCGAATGAGCGGATCGATTATCGTGTAGATGAACTCCAGCGAGAGCGCCCTGAAATCCTCGTTCTCCGGAGCGCAAAAATGCTGGATCGAATTCCTTACTCGTCTTAGACGCTCGAAACATTCAGGATTCGGCAACCTCTGTCCGGTTGCAACCCACAGCACTTGCGGCAGCTTTTCAAATTCATGCGTTTTACCTCGTTTAATGAGGCTAACTAGATCAAGCGTATCGGCTCGATTGTCATCGAGGCTGAACAGATCTTTAAATATTAAAAGCGGGTGCTCCTTTGCTATGATGGCCTTCAGGAAGAGCTCCCCAGCATGAGCCGTATTCGTCACTGAAATGAAATCCCAATGCTCGTTTCCGGGATCAGCGAAACTGCATGCATATTCGCTTGCGCAAGCGCACCGATCGCAAGTGTCACGATCCTACCAGGGATCTCGTCCAGAACTGGGCTGTGCATTTGACTCTCGCGCAAATCCCCGGATTGGGACAAGACCAATAAACTTCATTTCTCGTTATCGTCCGCGCCGAAGAACATTTCGTCAACTCGACACACCGCCTTGCAAATAGCACCGAACGCATTTTTGTCGTCCGCTTTTTCGGCCAACTCTCGGCCAATCTGGAGAGCACTTAGTATGTCCGGAAGGGGTGTTTTGATCGTTGCAACCGCCGTCAGACCATGAGCAAATGCGCCGACGTCCGAGAGGACCTTTGGCGGGTGTAGCTTCCCCGATGAAACCTCGCTGCTGACCGCCCGAGCCGCTTGCGTGACCGCTTTTGCGAACGCGGTTCTTTGCCCTTTTAATCTATCCAGTAATATTGATTTCTTGCCCTTCTGTGCGACCTTCTGAGCCTCTATTGCATCGACAATTTCTGAATTTGAGCGGCCGGTCGCTCGCGCAAAATAGAATATTGGAAGCCACATCCGCGATTGGGCCAAACCCGCAAGGATGAATTGATCGGGATTTTCCGGCTGCTCTTGCTTCAAGAACGCATCCAGAATGTGCTTTTCAAAAATCGCCTCTCTTGAAATTAGCTTTTCCGGTGGACCGGTCACAGTCACCGTTTTGACCTCACCAACCAGCCTGAGCGTTGGGGCGCCAGACTTCTCCTCAAATTGCCCTTCCCTAACGAACTTGATCTGCTCGATCAATTTTTCATCCAGAACTATCGGACGACCATTCGTATTGAGAGTACTTTTGTCCGTGTCGAGGATTACAGCGTTGGCCGTACCCACGTCAGCCAGAGCTCCAGCCGCCTTTGCGAGCGCAACTTGGGCCCTTCGATCTCTCTCGTCCAACATCGCTCTTAAGTCAGCAAACTTGATGCGAGACGACTGACCTGCATATCGATAAAGAATATCTCCTTCCGCTAAGCCATCACCATCTCTGTAAACGACGACCGGACGGTCCAGGTGCTTCTCCACAAGCAAAAACCCGACCGTTCTTCCATCGAACTCGGCTACACTCTTCACGATTATGCTTGGCGTAGGAGCTAGATGCGCCTTCACCTTGTTCACGATATCAGCGATATCGGTTTGGGCGAACGCAGGGCCAGCTCCGTCAACTCGACATTGATTGTTTCCAATTCCAAAGAAGATGTACCCTCCCTTGTTATTGGCCAGCGCAGCAATCGCCCTTACAACAGGAGTTAATTTCTTCGGATCGAAGTCCTGTTTGCACTCGTGTTCTTCGCTTTCACCACGATGCAAATACCAACGTGCGTCGCTATTCTTTCGAAAGAGCTGACGAATGTCGTATTCGCCGGCTGGCTGTTCCGTGCCTATACCGTGCGGTGTGAACGAAGCAATAAAGCTGTCCAACTCTTCGGCCGAGGCGGCAGGAATTTTCCCAGAGTTGCTGTAAGAGCCAGTTCTGATCGTTGATATTCTGCCAGAATTGACGGGTCGTTCCGGGCGATTGAAATAGAACTGGATGTTCTTGTTCTTCATTTCCCGATCGAGCATCGCTTTTATTAAAGCGATTTCGACATCTTGAATCGTTCGCTGCGGCAACTGAGCTCCCCATACCCAATCTCTCGCGTGATTACTGCTTCAGTACCATTAAATTTTTGCGACTGCTACTTGTGCGTGCTGTCGGTCGAGTTTTCCGTTAGAATAATGATGGGGTTTCCTGAGAAACATTGGCAAAGCTCGTAGGATGGGTAGGGCGAAGCGATACCCATCATCAGTGGTTCGGCGAAGCGATGGGTTTCGCAGCGGCTCAACCCCTCCTATGGGCAAATTGATCGGGTAGCAGCTTCCGGCATCGACGCCTATCAGTACCAGCCGCCGAATTGCCTTTGCGGTCGGGCCCTTCCCTCCTAAACTCTCGTCCTCACCGGCATGGGTTCCGACGGGCCTGGTAGAAGCGGAGTAGAAGTTATGCCCAAACCGGAAAGCTTCCCGATCGAGAAGATCTTCGTTCCCACGAAGCAGAAGAAAGCCATCAAGCCCGAGATCGTCGGGGAGATCGCTGAAAGTATGCTGGACATCGGACAACAGGAACCCATTTCCGTCCGGCTCGACGGAGACCGCCTCGTTCTGGTCGAGGGACTGCATCGGCTCGAAGCCTGCAAGGCGCTCGGCGAGACAACCATTATCGGTGTCATCGTCCCGGCGGAGGTCGCTCAACACAGGCCGCTGCTGTCCGAAGGACCCGCAGTCGAGGCAGAGCGCATCAAGATGGCGCGATTGAAACAGCTGCGCCTCGAGAAGGAAGCCGCGGAGGCATCGATCGCTGGCTCGAAGAGCGTCAACGGAACGGAAGCGCCGCGCACCCGTCCGACGAAAGGCGTTCGCGACAATCCGAAGGCATCACCGGGCCGGACCGTGGGATCGACACCGAAAACATTGTCGGACTGGATCACGCAGCAAAAGGGCCACGGCGGCCGCTATTGATGGCCGGCGATTACGGTGCCAGTGCACTTCACCTGTCGATGTAGATTCAATGCGCGTCGCCGGAATGCGCGATATGGTCAGGCCGACACGGCCGCAAACGCCCGCGCCCACCTCGGCCCCTACTTCGTATTGGCCTCGACCGCGTCCAGCAGCGGCATCTCGCGATGCGACTCGCAGAAGCGCGAGAGCTTGTTGCCGTTCTTGTTCAGCGCTTGCGTGTCCACAACGGGATTGTTGCGGCGGCCGGCGTAGAACCCGGCGAGCCAGACGTTCACGGTCTGCATGTGGGTAACGCGCTGGGTGATGTACTGGTCGCAGCTGATCTTGGAAACGTCGACCAGCACCTGTGCCTTGGCCGGCACGGCCAGCAGCAGGGCCGCGAAGGCACCAAGGATGATCGCTCTTGTCTGAACCATGTGTTCCTTCCGATGAATGTCTGCACGGTGGCGACGGTCGGGCGCTGCATGCTTGATCCAGATCAAGGGCGCCCGTTGCATACCCCGCGACCGCCCCACCCCGAGGTCTCGCCATAATTTCTCCTTCGCACGCGCGTTGTGTGGGACGGCGGCGAGTCTTATCGTTCCGATCGGACTGCCGCACTCCCATTGACGCCCGACGGAATCGAGAGCGCATCGGTGCCCGAGACGAACGACCCCAAACCTGATGACCACAAGCCTGACGCCCCCAAGCCGGACGCCCCAAAGTCGGACGCGGGGCGCGCCGATGGCGGGCTGGCGCGGGCTTACGACCGGATCAAGAGCGCGGAGCAAGACCTTGCGCGGCTGGACCGGCTGGTTTCCGGAATGGAACGCGGCAGCGAAAGCCCACGGGCCTCGCGAGCAAGTGCCGGTGCGGATGCTGTCGAGACTCCCAAGGACAAGGCTCCCGAGGACAAGACTCCCAAGGCCGCGGCGCTGGCGCCGGCTAGCACGGTTCGCGACCAAGGCCTGAAGAGAGATCGGCCCATGCGGCGCGCTCTGGTTGGTCTCGTGCTGGCGATCGGCGTTCTCGGTGTCGCCTTCGCTTCGCAATATCGCGACGAGGCCAGGTCGATGAGCAGGTCGATCATGGCGCGGTGGGCTCCGCCAGCAGCGAGCGAGCCTCCGCAAGCGTCCGCGGTTGAAACTCCGGCGCAACCGCCGGCAGTGCAATTGGCTGCCGCGGATGAGCCTGGCACGGTGCCCGCGCCGCCGGTCGGCAAGGACACGGAGAGCAATGCAGGGTTTGACGCTTCAAGACCCGACGCTCCAAGGCCCGACGCTTCAAGAACTGGCGCCACAACGCCTGACTCGTCGTCGTCCGATCTCGCGCAATCGCTCAAGACCATCACCAGCGAGCTTGCGAACATCAACGGAAAGCTAGAGCAACTGAAAAGCCGCAACGAGCAGACGCTGCGCGAGCAGGCCGACACCATTCAACAGCTCAAGGCGGCGCAGGAGAAAGATACGGCGGCCAATGCGCGCCTCGCCGCCCAGGTCCAGGCGCTGCAAAAGGAGCTGACGACATCATCCGCATCGTCGTCCGCACCTGCATCCGCGAAACCGGCCGCGCGGAGCGTGATCAACAACGAGACCGCTGCGCCTGCACGGCCGCACGCGCAGGCGGCCGCACCTCGGCGACCCCGGCCGTCGCGAGGGCCGTGGATGCCCCCGCCCTATATGGTCGATCCCTACTACGGCGATCCGGATTGGTGAGCCCGCTGGGCCATTCGAGCACTTCGCGCCGGCACACAAGCTCGCGGACCGGCCTCAATCACGCGGCGAGATCTGAAGCTCCATCAACGCCATGCGCTCCAGGACGACGGGGTCTCGCTCGCCCTCCTTCGCTGTGCGAAGGATTGTTTCCGCGATCGACCGGACATGCGCGGAGCTGACCGGGGCCGGCAGTGACGCAACCGCCGTGTCCAGCGCAGTTTTCATGATGCCGATGGTTTCAGGCGTAAAAGATGCATTCGAAAAGTCTAACATGCTGAATCCGATCCGGAGGTCATCACGAGCGTCGCTTGGTTCGAATGGCTGCTGATCTGCGCAATGCGGTCGACCAGGGCCGTCAGATGTTGCGGCAATGGGTCGTGCTCGCCGCGAAGCTTGATCCGCAGGCGGTCTGCTATTTCATGAGAGATCGCCAGGCTGGAGCCGCGGTCGATCTGAATCGGATTGCGAACATCGGGGCTGTTCATGAAGATTTCCGGTTGGTACGCACGGAGCACGCTTCGCGCCGAGCCGCGCTCACAACGCGACGGCGGTTACTCAGGCGAGGATCGGAGGTTCGATCTCGCTACGCTCGGGGATCACAGGCTCAACGGCCCCATCGGGCCAGAGTTCCCTCCGAACACAACTTAGGTTTGGATTTCACCGATGGCGTTCATGCGGAAAATTCAACGCGGCATGCGAGTCAACGCGATAAAGCGGCAGCTTCTGCGGCTTGCGGCGGTTAAGGACCGTAGCCCGGATGGAGCGCAGCGAAATCCGGGATCTCGCGCCAAGCTACGCTGGTCCCGGATTGCGCTGCGCTCCATCCGGGCTACAGCGACCTCAGACCATCGCTTCGGTATCTGCCACTGGACGCTTTCCGCCGTCCGGATCTCCGGAGCGAACAGCCCTGCTCCCCGCCGCGAAAATATCGTGCACCAGCCCGAGCTTGCCCAGCCCCAGAATGATCAGGCCGTTGATGTCGATCTCGTACCAGGCGTGCGAAATGTAGGCGTCGCGCGGAAACCGGTGATGGTTGTTGTGCAGGCCTTCACCGAAGGTGAGGATCGTGGTCACGAATTCGTTGGTGGTGCCGTCGTCGAGATCGAAGCGGCGGTAGCCGTAGCGACCGTCGCTATGGCAGACCGAGTTGACCAGCGATGTCGCCATGGTCATGAGGTAGCTGCGGAACAGGCCGGAGAACAGGATGCAGCCGGTCATCGTGTGCACGCCGCCGAAGGCGTAGCCGATCGCACCCGGAATGATCACCGCCGAGAGCGCGTACCAGTACCAGCGCGTCCTGGTGAAGAACATCGCGATCGGGTCGGCCAGGATATCCTTGGCGTAGTATCCGGCATCGGTGGTGGCCTGGTCCCACACCCAGCCGCCTTGCGCATGCATCATCCCCTTGGCGAAGGTGACATAGGGGTTGCCGTCGCCGTCATAGTAAGGGCTGTGGACGTCGCCGGGCTTGTCGGAGTGGAGATGATGCCGGCGATGATTGCTCACCCATTTCAGGATCGAGCCCTGCACCGCCATGGTGGCGACGGCCGCGAACAACGTCCGCATCACCGGGCCGCAGCGGAAGCTGCGGTGGACGAAGTAGCGATGCATGAAGCCGATGCCGACCGTGGACAGCGCGAACGTGCCGGCGAAGACCGAAACCTCCACCCAGCCGATGCCTTGCCAGAAGGCCCAGACCAGCGCCGCGATCGAACCGCCGATCATGATGACGAAGGAGATGTAGGAATCGCGAAACTTGGCCTCGACCACCGGCCCTTCGACCAGCACGCCCGGCGGCATTTTCCGCTCCGCAGCTTCCGCCGACACCACGCTTTCGATTACGGTCATTCCAGCCGATCCATTCACACAAAATTAACCCTGTTGCGGCGCACACTACAACCTCGGGTTATTTCCATCAAGGATGCGAGCTGCCGTGGGAGTACGGAGCGGCGACTTGAAAACACGCGCCAGAGGGAAAAGAAGCCGGATTTCAAGGCCTCATGACAGCGTTAACCAGGTGCAAAGCCTCCGCAATGCACTCCCAAAAGACCGATGCCAGCAAGAAGCAAGCCCCTCCTCTCTCGCCTTCGCAAGCTCAGACGACGCGCGCGATGGATGCGAAAGACTTTCGCCCGCGCACCGCGGATGGTTCGGATCGCGGGCGGCGTGGCGATGCTGCTTGCGGTCGTCGTGCTGGTGAACATCGCCTATCAAACGATGCGCAAGCCGACCGAGCTGTTCGTTCTTGTCGGCCACGCGCTCGACAAGGAGCCATCGGAGACCTGGCGGCAGTACGGGCCGCTGTTCCGCAAGCATTCCACCGCGACGATCACGCCCGAATTACTGGCCGCGCTGGCGCAGGTCGAGACGTCGGGCAATCCGCTCGCGCGCACCTACTGGCGCTGGCGCTGGAGTTTTAATCCGCTCGCGATCTACCGGCCCGCCTCCAGCGCCGTCGGCCTCTTCCAGATGCTGGACGCAGCCTATGCCGACGCCGCGCGGTTCTGTATTCGCAGCAACGCGGTCACGGAAGCCGGCTGCGGCTCTCCCTTCCTCTATGTCCGCGCGATCCCGAGCCACGCCATCGAGCTGGCATCGGTGTATCTGGACCGCAATGTCGCCGATGTTCTCACCCGCGCGGGCGATGTGAAGGCGAGCGCGCGCGAGAGGCAGGATCTCGCCGCCTTCATCCATCTCTGCGGCGCCGGCCCGGCCACCGCCTACGCGCGCCGCAAGTTTGCGATGATCCCCGACGAGCGCTGCGGCGATCACCTCGTCGCGAGCTATGTCGCCAAGGTCAACGCAATGAAGCGGCAGTTTGTGCGGCTTGCTGCCGACGACGGCGATTAGGAACGTAGCCCGGATGGAGCGAAGCGTAATCCGGGATTCGTGCCATGCGGGCGGTCATGCGATGCGGATGGTCCGGCCCCGGATTACGCTTCGCTCCATCCGGGCTACAGGCGCCAATCAATTCCGCGTCCGTCGGTGGTCTTTACCACCAATACGGCCAGCGCCAGCCCTCGTAGCGGACATACGACGACACCAAAGGCGGACCGTAGGGATCGACCCGGTCGTCTTCCGGGCGATAACGATAGCGTGGAACGATATTGTAATCCCACGGCGTCGGCCTGAGCACGGGGACATCCACCCTCAGCCGTTGTTCATCCACCACGCGGACCTTCCGCGTTCGGGCTTCGGCATCCGATATCCCGAGATTGCACAGCACCAGGGCGGTTCCGAGCGCACACGCGACAGTCATGATCTTCATGCGTTGGTCTCCTTCCCGCCAGAGTGCAAAAGGATGCAAAGCAAGGCAAGCGAATTTGTCCGAGGTCTTTCCGCGCAGCGCAGACCGACCGTCACGCGCCGGTCTTGCCATCCAACAACGCGAGCGCCCGCGGCACCTGATCGCAGTCCGCAACCAGCACATACTGTTGTCGCGCCAGGCTGGCGCCGCTCGCGATCACGATCGATTGTTTCGGGCACAGGCCGAAGCATCCGGTCACGATCAGCTTGGCCGGCTTGGTGCCGTCGCGCTTGTTCGCCTTCAGTTCGGATTTCAGCGCACGCCTGACGTCGCGGCCCTCGTCGCTGCGCTTGAGGCATTTGCGGCACACCAGGACCGGCGCCGCGCGGCGCGGGCGCACGATCATCGGGCTTGCAGAATTCGAGGGCTTTTCAGGCATTGGCAGACCTATATGGCACTTCAGTCCATATAGGGATGGAACCGCGATCTCGCCGCTGAGCACGACGACCTGCCACGCATGACCAGGCATTTACTCCCGCGCGCGACGCACGGCCTCAGATAGCTTCATCCTCTGCTTGTCCCACCGGCTCTGCTCCGCCTCGGCGCGTTCGTCCAGCGCAACTCGCTCCGCTTCGATCGCCTCCGCGCGGGCGTCGTGCTCCCGCCTCGCCTCGTCCAGTGCCGCCTGCGCGCTCGCGACCGCTTTCTCGCGGCGCGCGCGCTCCTTGGCGCGGGCGGCCTCCTCCTTGCGGCGCTCGGCTTCCCGCCGCCGCTCTTCCTTCTCGAACGCCGCGGCGGCCTTGCGCGCCTGTTGATCGTCGACCTTGCGTGATGGTTGCTTTGCGGCTTTCGCCCGACGATTTGTCGGCTTGGACTTCGCTTTGCGCTTTGGCTTGGCCTCGTCGTCAGCGAGATCGGTCGGCAACTCGGAATGCTCGGTGAACGGACCGTCCGATCCGACCGGACGCCGGAGCACCACGCCCGGCTTCTCCATCGTCGCCGCGACGATGTCGGGGTCGTCCGTCTCTTTCGCAGCGCCCTGATGAAACAGATTGGACCTGGCGCCCCAGGCGTCCAGCGCCGCCTTCATTGAGGGCGCGGCAATCGCCTGGTCGTAGAAGCCGAGTGAGGTCTGGTAGGTCTTCAGTTTTCTTTTTGGTGTCTTCGGCATGTCGCCCCACGGCCCGGCGAGGCACCATCACGCCAACCTTCGCCACGATGACATCATGCCCCTGTTTTGCCCGACGAGTCAAACTCGATTCGGCATCGCCGAAGTCGATGCGGGGCCCGTAGCCCGGATGGAGCGAAAGCGTAATCCGGGACGGTGCCCGCCGCAGGACTCCCGGATTGCGCTTCGCTCCATCCGGGCTACGGTCCAACACCAACGATTTTTCGGATTTCCAACACACTGAAATCCCTCGGGATTTCTACTGTGCATGGGGTTGTTTTCGAGGTTTTTGTTTTGGCGGGTCGCCACCTACGCCGCGTCGACATCCTCGGGCGCCGGCCCGGCAACGAGCCCGTCGAGACCAACCATCAGCAGATCGGCGATGTGCATCAGTTGATACAGCGGAATGTCCGCCTCGCCCTGCTCGGCCAGCGACACGAAGGCCGACGTGGCGCCGATGAGCTCGGCGAGCTGGCCTTGCGTGTAGCCGCGCTTGTCGCGCGCAACCTTGAGGCGCGCACCGATCCCGAGTCTGTGCCGGGACTGCTCGTCGGTGGTCATCATCACGGCCTGCTCGTCCGCGCTCGCATAGCCGGCCACGAACGCGCTGCCGATCAGCCTACCCTTGCGCCAGGCGACGCGGCAGTCCTTGCGCAGTCCGCTGCTGAAGACCAGGGTGAATTGGTCGGCGACCCAGAGCGAGGCGTTGAGGCCGAGGCGCGCCCCGGTGCCGGAGACATCGCGGATCGTGCAGGGCGCGCTGATGATCTTGCCGGTGCCGTTGTCGAATTCGACGATGCCGGTGCGCAACGTGTGATGTCTGACTGCGGCGCGATGCTCGCTCATGACCAGAACGCTCCCTTCCGCGGCAACGTCGAACGAACGCCGCGTAAACCCGGACCTCGATACCGCAAACTTTTTCCTGAACTCCTAAATTTCCAAGGGTTCCACCAGGACTGAAAGCCATGGTAAAGGATTTGCTCCCAATCCATCTTTTTCCGGCGGAAAGCGTGCGGCGCGCCCGTGACGGGCGACGAGGCAAACGATGACCGACGCGATGAAATGTCCGACCTGCAACTCCGAGCACGCCTATCAGGATCGCGGCCTCTGGGTCTGCCCGGAATGCGGCCATGAATGGAGCGGCACGGCGGAGGCCCCCACGGACGCCGCGCAGCAGGCGGGCGTTCGCGATGCCAACGGCAATGCGCTCGCCGATGGCGACAGCGTCATCGTGATGAAGGATCTCAAGGTCAAGGGCTCCTCCTCCGTCGTCAAGGGCGGCACCAAGGTCCGCAACATCCGCCTGCAGGACGCGACCGACGGCCACAACATCGCCTGCAAGATCGACGGCATCGGCGCGATGAATTTGAAATCGGAGTTCGTGAGGAAGGCGTAAGCCGAGGCCCAGTGTTCAAAAGTGGACATACGCTGCTGCGCCGGACCGGTACCCATCAGTCGACATCCGCACGAACAAGTCTTGGGAGGCCGCTCTGCGAGGACCGCCAACAGGGGACGCCAACAGGCCAAACCCGACAGATGACATGTTCGACAATCTGAGCGATCAGGCCGTCTTGCGATTGTACGAAAACATCCGGCATCAGGTTGCCGCCGACAAGGCGCTCGGAGGCAGGTATCGGCTGCTCGGCAAATCCGCCAGCGAGCGCGCCGAGCGGCTCGGGCGGGAGCTGACCGGCCGCGGCGTCAAGTTCACCGCCATCGAATGGTAAGCGCCGTTTAGGGTCCGCGATCTATCGCTGCCGCTGCGCCAGATAGAATCCGCACAGCACCGTCACCAATCCCGCCGTCTGCAATAGTGTCGGCGGCTCGCCGAGCAGGAGCCAGCCGGTGAGCACCGTCAGCGCCGGCACGCAGGCGGGGACAACGGCGGCGCGGGCCACGCCGAGGCGTTGGACCGAGACGGCGAACAGATAAAGCGCAGCCGGGCCGGCAAGCACGCCCTGCGCCAGCGCCTGGATGGCGTTCTCACCGATACCGATCGCCGCGATCCGCGCCAGCCCGCCGGTCATGAGGTAGATCGGCAGCAGCAGCAGCGACAGCACGTTGATGACGAGCGCGGCCGACACGGCGGAGACACGCCAGTGGCGCAGCAGCGCGCCGAAACCTGCGAACATCAATCCGGTCAGCACGAAGGTGAGATCGCCGAGCACGCCGTCGACGCCGATATCGCCGATCGATTCCGCGCCGATCACGCCGAGCCCGCCGACGATGACCAAGGCGCCGGCGATGCGCGACACGGAGACATGCTCTTTCAGGAACAAGGCCGCGAGCAGCAGGCCGCCGAGCGTCGCGCAGGAGGGCTGGATCACGCTGCCATGGCCGAGCGGCACGAACAGAAAACCAGTGTAGGAGATCAGCGACATCACGGGGCCGCCGAGCACCATCAGCGCAAGGCCCCTGCCCCAGCCGATGCCGCAGAGATCGGAGATTCCGCCGCGTATCACCAGCGGCAGGAACGCGATGCCGGACCAGACATAGCGATGCACCAGCAAATCGACCGGCGTGAAGCCGACCTTGAGCCCGTGCCGCGTGCCGGCGAAGCCGAGCGCCCAGAACACCGCCGCGGCGAGGCCGCAGAGCACGCCGACAAGCGCCGGCGCCGCATCGTTCTTTTGAGTGAGAGCGTCGGCGCCGCTCGTCCGCTGATCCATAAGCAAGCCTTATGTCAGCACGCGACGAGGCTCAACCCACGCGGTTGCAGATCTGGCTAGAAAAATCCGGGGCTGAGATCGAGGCCATAGGTCAGGCTCAGAACGAACACGAACAGCGCGGCGGCTGCGAACAAGGCGAGATGCCTGAGAATGAACGCGCGCGGCGAGACGCTTGCAACAACGGCTTTCTGTGCAACAGGCATGACTACTCCATTATGAAAATGATTCTTGGCTGCTCAATCAGCGGCGCCCGCATCAAGCGCCGCGATCTGCAAAGCAACTATTAAAGAGATCACACTCGCTTTGAACGGCCGTACACAAGTGGCACGCGATCATGACTCGCTGTGCCAAAAAAAAGACCGCGCTCCCAAAAGGGAACGCGGTCGTGGCAGCCTCGGAGAAAAACGAGCCTGCATCACGTTAGCTTGATGTTGGCTTGTGGCGCCCCCAGATCAGCGGGCGCTGCCGGTCGTGACATCAGCCGTCTTCACCTTGCGCGGCGAGAGAACGCGGGCCTGGTGGATCGAAGCAACGTTGGTGGGTGCCGAGGCCTGCTGCTCGACATGCGCGGCACCGAGCACGCGCACCTGCATCGGGGACACCGGAAAGCCGTTGGCCTCATAAGTCGGCAGCTCGCCGGCGAAAGCCGCGGTGCTGCCCGCGATCGTCAGGATGGCGGCGGCGATCGACAGAGTCTTGTTGTTCATGGGTGATGCTCCTTCAGTGGAAGATTCGGAGCACATTTAAGCGCGTTTTGCTGCATTGCGACATGCGTTGTTGCAACGCAACAACGCGCCGGGTGCATGGCAATATGTTTAATGCGCGCGACGCTTTGGCAAAATCACCGCCCGGCGCGACATGACGCTTTTATGGGCGGCGTCAGCCGCCGAGCACGTGGCCCCAGCCGTCGAAGACGTAGGCCTTCCAGATCACGGTTCCGTCCTGGCCCGGCCGGCTGGCACGCCTGAAATCGTCGGCCTGCTCAGCGGTCCACGTGATGATCGTATCGGAGAGCTGGTCGTGCAGGATGGCGGGCTCGGTGGGGTCGAAGGCGTCCATGGGACGAAGCGAGGAATGCGTCATGGGCGCCTAACGCGCTAGCCGCAGCAAAGTTGCCGCAAGGCGTCGGGCGCCACTCCACACAGCTCATTTCAACGCCGTCGCCAGCGATTGCAGTTTTGCGACGAGGTTGGTGCCGAGGGCGTAGATGATCTCGATGATCGCGAGCGCGATGCCTGCTGCGATCAGTCCGTATTCGATCGCGGTGGCGCCGGATTCATCGGCGGCGAATTCAGCCCATTTGCGTTTCAGTGTCATGCGCGTGTCCTTCCCAACTCTGCCGGAATCGCCGGCGCGGGAGACTTGCACGACCACAATCCAAGATTGAGTAAATTCAACCGCCTCAAGTTGACGACAATGAATACTGCATTTGCAGGCCCTTTCGGCTGTGCCACCCCTGGAACGCAATGGAACCCGCGTTGCCCGCGCGCAACACTTGCTCGAAAAGCCCGCTTTCGCCGAATTGCGCCATTGCGCCGCCACACCGTCCTCCGAACAATCGACGCGCGGCGTGCCTTTTCGTGCAAGACTGTTTGTCAAGACTGTTGGTCAAGACTGTTGGTCAAGACTGTTCGGAGAAGACGAGGTTCGACAGAACCGTTTGGAGGCAGGGATCATGAATGATCGGCGGTCTCTTCTGGTGGCGGTCTCCTGCCCCTCGGCGGTTCTCGCCGGCTGGTTGGCGCTCTCTTTGTCCGCCTATGCCCCTGCCCTCATCGAGAACAGCGGCGCCAATGCTTCTGCCGTCTCGCGCGCGAAGGATCTCAGCCGGCTTGACCTCGCAGACATCCCGCACGCTGCGGCCATCGAGGACGGCGTCGCCCTGACCGCCGATATCGCGGCCGCCGTCGCTGCGACACCAGGCACGGTCACCGCTGAAGCGGCAGCGCCCGAGGCGCCAGCTCCGGCCATCAAGCTCGCCTCGGCCGACCCAGTGCTGATCTTGCCGACCGAAGCGCCGCTCGCGCCGCAGATTTCGCCTGACCCGACACCAGTCGCCAGCGAGGTTGCTCCGGCTCCGGCGCCGGAGCCCGTGATAAAGCTCGCATCCGCCGATCCCACCGAGATCGTGACGACGGACGCGCTGTCGCCCGCGACGATCGCGACCGGCCCTGCGCCTGCCGCGAGCAAGGCCTCGCCGTCGGCGGACACGACCGCAGTACTCGACGAATGCTACGTCATGGAAGCCTGTATCGACCGGTATCTCTGGGCGCTCTACCAGCGCACGGCCAAGGAAGACTCGATCAAGGTCACAGATCGCCGCGCCGTCACCGTCAAGCGCAAGGGCAAGGTGGTGACCGTGATGCGCAGCTTCACGAAACTGGTCGACGAGGACTTTGGCTGGAAGGATCCGAAGGCGGCCGACCGCGCCGGCATGTCGATGATGGACTACGTCATCGGCGGCATGGACAAGAGTTTCAAGAAAAAGCTGTTTCGCACGTTGCTCGCGGCTGAGGCTGCCGGGCTTTCGCCGGGCATCACCAGCGCGTTCCGCGACGACTATCGCCAGTCGATCGCGAGCGGCCTGAAGGCCGCCTCCGACCGCTCCTATCACGGCGGCAGCACGCGCGGCGGCTACGGCCACGGCATGGCGGCCGACATCGTCAGCACCAAGGGCGACAACCGCGCGCAACGCTGGGTCTCGACCGAGGTGCTGTGGAAGTGGGTCGATGCCAATGGCAAGGCGCTCGGCATCGGCCGCCCCTATCTTGGCCGCGATCCCCCGCATGTCGGCCCGGTCGACGGGACGGAATACGTCTCCCGCCGAGGCACGTCGGACCGTAAGGAAGCCAACGTCAAGCCCAGGAAGGCGCGGGCCGTGGCAAGCGCAAAGCCGCCAAAGGCGCAGGCGACGCGCGAGCAGAAGGTCCCGGCAAAGCCGCAGAAATCAGCGCAATCGGCCGCGAAGCGCGCGACCTGAGTATGGCGGTCTACCGTCCGGGCGTCGGCAGCGGCACGAGCCGCATTTCGGCGGTGCCGGCCTCCTGCGTGCGCACCAGCACTGCGAAAATGGTTTCGACTGCGAGCCGCACCGCCGCCTCGGTCACTGTGCCCCTAGCCAGATGTGCCGCGATCAGGCCGGTGAGGAGATCACCGGTGCCTGAGGGGCGGATCGGCAGGCGCGGCGTCGCAAAGCGCGACAACTGACCGTCGGCGCACAGAATCGTTTCCACCTGCCCTTCCGCCGTATCAGTGAGCGTGCAACCGGTGGCGACCACGTCGATGCGACCGGTTCCGGCCAGCGCCGCGCACGCCGCGCGCAGACCCTGCGCATCCAATATGTCGAGGCCTGTGAGCAGCCCGAGTTCGAACTGGTTCGGCGTGGTCAGATTGGCAGCCGGCAGCAGCCGGTGCCGGACCACGTCCAGGATGCCGTCCGCGACATAGACCCGGCCGTCATCGCCGATCACGGGATCGCAGAGATAGACCAGCTTTGAATTGCGGGTCAGCGCCCGCTCGACGAAATCGGCAATGACAGCGGCATTGCCGGGCGAACCGAGATAGCCGGTGACGATTACCGCGGCCTCGTCGACGAGATCGCGCTCCTCGACGCCTCTCAGCAGATCTGCAACGAGCTCGGTCTCCAGCACCCGCCCGCGCACGGTCGGATAGCGCGGATGGTTCGACAGCAGCGTTGTCGGCACCGCCGCGACATTCACCCCTTCCGCCTGCATGGCATAGGCAGCGGCGCTGTTGCCGACATGGCCGTGGACCACCTGGCTTTGAATGGAGATGACAAGCATGAAAGTCCGTAGGGGCAAATGCCGCGCGAGACAAGGGTCGCCCGGATCACCAAAGACCATACCCAAGCCCGGGCCGCAGCGCCTGCATCTTCCGCGCCAGCCGCCGATGCCCGGTCTCCTCCGACCGCGCCAGCCGGTCCACGACCGCGACGTGATCCGCATCGCTCTTGTGCTGGTTGAGCTTGGCCTGCCCCTCGACGGTATCTACCACGAGATCGATGACGCGAATGGCGGCCAACATGGTCTCGCGCTTGTCCGGCTCCATCTGTGCCAGGTCCCAGGGCGCCTTCGGCAGCCGCGCTTCGGCGACCGCGAGTAGCGTATCGCCGTGCCCGCGGTTCTCGTCGAGCCCGCGCAGATGCGCCACGCCGGACAGGTGCACGGCCTCGTAAAGCCAGGTCGAGACGTTGTCGCGCGAAGAATACCAGTCATTGGAGATGTAGGCGTCGTCGCCGACAACAATCAGCAGGAAGCGCCGCGTGCCGTCCGCGAGCAGAGCGAGCGGATTCCTGGCGGTGAAATGGATTTGCACGATCGTGCGCCCGTCGCGCTGCTCCAGCACGAACGGCACGTGCGAGGCGCGCGGCCCGCGCTCATCCGCCGCCACGATCATGCCGAAGCCCCGTCGGGTTGCGAATTCCAGCGCTTGCTGCTCCTCGATGCGGAATTGGGGGCGGAGGACATGCATGGCGGCGCGCTCGTTGACTGGCTGGAGGACAAACCGAGGCTAACTCATGATCCAGTCAAGTCGGAAACGATATTGGCCCGCGAACGCGGATGTCAGGAATGACTTCGTCGCCGCGCAAGCTCATCGATATAGGCGCAGAACATGTCGGCCATTGCGTCGGCATGACGCGCGATCTCCGCCTCGTTGCGCGGTGTCTCCGAGAACCGCTTGCCAACCTCGCTCAGCGTCGTCTTGATCAGCTCGCCGGCAAGCTCCCGCGTCGCATCCGGCGCCTCGGGCAGGGCCTCCCGCATGAAGGCCGCGACGATGCCCTTACCGGCGGCCCGCGCGTCGTGTGCTTCGGGCGCGTCGCGATAAAGTGGTGCGGCGTCATCGAGCGCCCCACGGATCGCAGCCTCCTCGCACTCGGAACGAATGAAGGCGTGGACCAGCGCGCGCAGCCGCACCAGTGGCGGTTCCGCCCGGTGCGCCAGGATGCCGCGCAGGAGCTCGCTCGTGCGCCGCCACTCGTCGCTCTGGAGGCGGAACAGGATCGCCGCCTTGTTCGGAAAATATTGATAGAGCGATCCGACGCTCACTCCGGCCCGCTCGGCCACCCGCGCCGTCGTGAAGCGCTGCGCCCCCTCCTTGGCCAGGACCTGAACAGCCGCATCCAGAATGGCCGCCACCAGCTCGTTCGAGCGGGCCTGCTGCGGATGTTTTCGTGAGGAAACTGAACGGCTTCGGCGATCGGCCATGGCGCCCTCGGGCAATGCGAATAGCGAATGCGACGAATTAGTCGTATTTCAATTCTCACGCAAGCACTCGCCTCGCGGCGACATCTGGAGACTACACATGACCACCCCGACCATCATATCACTTGCGCCACTGCTCGATCGTCTGTTCGACCAGGACGAAGCGGCGCGCGGCGCGATGCAAGCCGCCTTCGCCGATGTGACCGACGCCGACCGCACACGGATGATGCAGAGCAAGACCGCTTACCGCGACCTCTACGGGCGGCTGAAGGACGCACCGCTCGCAGTCTCCCGCGAGACCGGTCACCTGCTTTACATGCTCGCACGCAGCTCCCGCGCCAAAGCGATCGTCGAGTTCGGCACCTCGTTCGGCATCTCGACCCTGCACCTTGCCGCGGGCTTGCGCGACAATGGCGGCGGTCGCCTCATCACCACCGAATTCGAACCGTCCAAGGCGGCCCGGGCGCGCGAGAACCTCGCGGCCGGCGGGCTGCTGGACCTCGTCGAAATCCGCGAAGGCGACGCGCTGAAGATGCTTCAAGTCGACCTGCCCGACACGATCGATCTCGTGCTGCTCGACGGCGCCAAGGCGCTCTACGCCGATATCCTGGATCTGGTCGAAGGCCATCTCCGGCCGGGCGCGATCATCGTAGCCGACAACGCCGAGGACAGCCCCGACTATCTGGCGCGCATGCGCAGGCCCGGAAGCGGCTACATGTCCACGGCCTTTGCCGAGGACGTTGAACTCTCCGTGCGGATCAACTAACGCCGCCACCAATGAGCCGCCGCGCGAACCATCGCGCGGCGGTTTCGTGCTGCGCTCCGCCGTGTCGCAGGCTCGTCACTGACACGTGATAGCTGGACCCGGGCAAACGTCACATTCCCCGTACCGCGCGGTATCTTTCTCTGCGCAACACGCCCGAGCCCGTGATGACTTCCGCCTTCAATGCCTACGCAGCGCTTGCGCTCGCTATCGTCCTCGAGGTCACGGCGTCCGCCTTCCTCCAGCAATCCGTGCAGTTCACGCGGCTGTGGCCGACACTGGCGATGGTGCTGTTCTATGTCGCCTCGTTCTACGCGCTGTCGGTCGCGATCCGGGTCATCCCCCTGAGCATCGCCTACGCGATTTGGGGCGGGGTCGGCATCATCCTGACGGCAACCGTCTCCTTCGTGCTATTTCGCCAGATGCTCGACGCTGCGGCCTTCGTCGGCATCGCGCTGATCGTGTCCGGGGTCGTGGTCATCAACCTGTTCTCGGCGACCACGGTGCATTGACGCCGGCAGCACTGTATTCACCGGCAAGGCCTTCGGCTTCGCGACGCCCTGCGGCAGCCGACTCACGCCTACTGGCTTTGCGACGACTTGGGAGGACGCGGCCCGGATCGCTTCGCGCCAGGTTTGGCCGCAGCCGGCGCCGTATCGACCGATTCCAGATAGGCGGCAAGCGCCTTGGCTGTGTCCGAACTGGTTGCGTAATGGTCCTTCAGGAACCAGGACAGCGTCAGGGTGAAGCGTCCCTTGGCAAGGCCGCGCGGGCTGCGATGGCAGGTCGCGCACCCATCGGCGAAGAGCTTTTGCGGCGACTTGCCGGCATCGAGATTTTGCGCGGCGGCAAATGTCGCCGTCAGGACGGCGGCGGCTGCAAGAGTCATCGTTGGAAGAGTCGTCAAGGGCGCGATCAGGCCGCGCCCCTGTCGAAAGTGCGAAATCAATGTCGTCCCCTGCCCCGTATTGCGGTCAGGCCGCCAATAGCTGATCGAATTCGGGCGGGGCGTAGGCCTTGCCGTCCTGGTCGGTGATGACGACCTTCCACCCCTCGCTTGCCCAAACCTTTGCCTTCGCCACGATCAGCAACCGGCTCTCACGGGCAAAACTGCACTTCTCATTGTCGCGTTCTGCGATCATCTTGTAGGCCAATGCGCATCCCCTTGCGTTGCCCTGCACCCGGTCTCGTCGTGGCAGCGGGCTTTGGCGGCAATTCGCCGGGAGCGTGGCAATTTGATGCCATCCAAGGCAGCATTGTGCCTGGTTCCGGCCGAACGATGGAGGTTGATCGTGCGTCGCGTCATGAATGCGATTCTGCTTGTCGCGGGCTTGCCTGGTGCGGGCTTGCTCGGCGTGACGCCGACAGCCGCGCAGACCTACGACCCGCGCCATCCCGTCTGCATCGAGATCTACACGATCGACGGCCGCAGCATCGATTGCAGCTTTGCGACGATCGCGCAGTGCGCCGCGACCGCCTCCGGGCAATCCGCGCAGTGCTACGCCAATCCTTATGCCACGCAGAGCCGGCAGCTGAGCTTGGTTCCGTCGCCGCCGCGACGAAGCCGATAGCATCAGGTCTGCGCTCCGATCAGTGGACGCGAATGATGTGGGGGCGGCCAAGATCAATCAGCCCCTGCACCGCCGAGAGGCGGTCGTCGAGGGCTGCGATGGTCAGCAACAGATTGTTGCGGCGTTCGTCGAGAAGGCCCATCTCGGCGCCGGAGAGTTTGGTGCTCGATCGCTCCTTGTGAATCATCTCGAGAGATTGGCGCAATCCGGCAATCAGGCCGGACAGCTGCTTGGCCTCCTTGGTCATCGACCGCTTCGCGACATTGTGGCGGCGCGTCTCCGCCTGGTTCTGTCTCATCGTCGTCATCCTCCCGTGCCCCGCTGCCCCGAGTGGAATGCTTGCAGCTTTGAGTAGACATATTACGATCGATGAAATCTGCCCGCGAAGAACTTTCTTAAATTATACGCGCCGGGAACCCGGTCCGGCCCAAGCAGAAAGCCCGGCGCGAGGGCCGGGCTTTCGTTGGCAAATTTAGTGCTTCTGGTGGCCGCCACCTGGGCCGCCTGCCGGCGCACCGCCGCCGCGCGGCGCGGCGTTGATGTGAGGAGCGCCGCCGCCATGCGGCATCGCGGGCGCAGCCGCGCGCGGCGCCGGTGCCGGCATTTGGGCACGAGCATTCATCGGCGAGCCGTGGCTCAAACTGGGCTGGGCCACATGCGGCATCGCGGGCCGGCTTGCGGGAGCGGCTGACACCCGCGGCGCCTCATGCGGCCGCGCCATCGGTTGCGCACGCACAGCCGCGCGGCTCGCGGCCTGCTCGTGCATGATGCGGGCCTGTGCATCGCGCGGATTGCGGCTCTGCAGATTGGTCCGCTCATGCGCGATGCGCTCGGTTCGTCCAGCACGGCTCCGGTCCGTCGTCACCGCAGTCTCGCGCTTGGCGATGGCGGCGTCGTGCCGTGAAGTTGCGGCATCACGGCCGGAGACCGCGGCCGCGCCCTTGACACTGTCCCGGGCATTCGCTCCGTTGCGCCCGAGTGCGACCGCCGCATCGCGCGTTGCCGCGCGGCCGATGCGAGCCGCGCGCGGATTGATCGTCATCCGCGTCGCTTCGCGCTGATGCGAAGTCCAGTAGCTATTCCAATGGGCATGCCGCCGATACCAGGGCCGCCCCTCATAATACCTCGACCAATACGAGGTCAGCACGAAGGGAACGATCGGCACGTCTATCTCATCGACATAGTCGGGGAGATAGACGTAGTGATTGCGGTAGAGATATTCGAGATATTGCGACGACACCCAGCCACGGTCATCCGAGAAGCTCACGTCGCACCAGGCTTTGCCGCGCAGGCAGCCATGGATGTCGACGCGGGCGCCCTCGGGGATGCGATCGACCAGCGGAAAGCCCGAACCCGGCCCGGCGCGCAGGCCGGTCGAGACGGTGACCATGCCCGGTGCGGCCATTGCGGCCGTCGGGGCGAGCAGCAATGCGGCTAACAACACGCTTCGGAATTTCATGGCGTAGTCCTCCTCTTTCGAGTCGGAACGCGCTAGCGGAACGGGCGTTCCGCGTACGAAGGTCTCATCCGCCAAAAGATCGGGACGGATGCCGCGCGCGGTTCAATATTCATTCGCCGTTCATCGACACCGCGCGCAGAGAGAGCCTACGGGTGCGCCGCCGGCCCGTCAGTTCACTTGCAGCATGAAGCCGTCGAAGTACGCAGCAAGCGCAGCAAAATCGTCCAGCGGCAACACGGTCGCGACGTACTGATCCGGCCGCACCACGACCATGCAGCCGACCTTGCGATCGATGCCGCGCATGGTGAAAACGTCCTGACCATTCTTGAGGTCCGGACAGAACATCTTCTCGTAGTCGATCAGGCCGTACCGGCCCTTGCGCGGAAGCAGCAGCGCGGGCATCGCCTCGACGGCGAGCTCGCGATGATCTTGCTGGAAGACCGCCCGCAGGTCGATCACGCTGTCGACGTCGGCGGCCGCGGGCGTGTAACGCCGGACCGGCGACTCCCGCGCCTCGGAGAGAAAACTGCACAAGGCGCGAATGGCCGAGCCGGCTGCTGCGGGATTCTCAGCGCCAGAGAAAGCGTAGATGCGGAAGCGGCCATCCGCCGGCGCAGCGTGACCAAGATGCACGGGCTTCGCATCCGCAAGCCGGATCACCGGTGCGGAATGAAAGCGCGTGCCGATGACGAACCCTTGCGCGAGATGCTGGTGCGACGTCGCTCCGGTCAGAACCGACGGACGGTAATGCGTCGCGGTGCCCGCGGTGTAGCGACCGTGCCTTACGAAATAGTCCTGCGTCCTGGCGGCATCGGCGCCGCCGGCCTTGGCGGCGGACGCAAGAATCCCCGCCCATTCGCGGTCGAAATCGATCAGCTCTTTCGCGACCGCCTGGCGCTCGGCCGAATAGGAATGCAGCAGGCTCGGCGCAGACTGCTTCCGCAGAACGGCAGCGAGCTTCCAGCCGAGATTGAAGGCGTCCTGCATCGAAACGTTCATGCCCTGCCCCGCCTTCGGGCTGTGGGTGTGGCAGGCATCGCCGGCGATGAAGATCCGCGGCAGACGCGTAGCGATCTCGGTCTCCGGCACGTCGTCGAACTTGTCGGTCAGTCGCTGGCCGATCTCGTAGACCGACCACCAAGCGATCTCCTTCACATCGAGCGCATGCGGCTTCAGGATCCGCTGCGCTTTCGCGATCACGTCATCGGCGGTGATGTTACGATTGGCGACGCGCTCGCCGATCTCGAGCTTGGCGAGCTCGACATAGAGGCGGACCATGTAGCCGCCCTCGCGCGGGATGATCAGCAGGCTGCCGTCCTTGGCGGACTGGATCAGGGCCTTGAAGCGGATGTCCGGAAAATCGGTCACCGCCAGCACGTCCATCACGCCCCAGGCATGATTGGCGGAATCGCCGAGCAACTCGCGGCCAATCGATTTGCGCACCATGCTGCGGGCACCGTCGCAGCCGACGACATAGCGCGCCTTGATCGTCTCGACCTTGCCCTCGTTCGCGGCGTCGACCCGTTCGAGCCGCGCCGTCACGGCATGGTCGGCGGGCCCCGCGGCCGGATCGACCTGAAGGTCGAGCAGGCGCCGGCTGTAATGGGGCTCGAGCCTGGCCGGCGCTTTGCGCATGACGTCGAGAAAGCCATCATGGATGCGCGCCTGATTGAGGATGACGTGCGGGAATTCCGACAAACCGTCCTCGACGTCCTGCACCCGGCCGCTGCGGACGATATTTTCCGGCACCCGCTCGTCCGGTTTCCAGAACGTCGTCTCGTTCACCCAACAAGCTTCCTTCAGGACGCGCTCGCTGAATCCGAAGGCGTGGAACATCTCCATGGTGCGGCATGCGATGCCGTCCGCCTGCCCGACCAGCAAGCGGTCCGGCTTCTGCTCGACGATGCAGGTCTTTATGTCGGCAAACTGCGCAAGCTGGGCAGCGAGCGTCAGGCCCGCAGGGCCACAGCCCACGATGAGGACATCCACTTCGTCAGGCACGGCCCCGGTGGCGCCGGAGGCCTGAATGCGCGCTGCGGGATCGGCGATGTCAGGATCGCCCGGCTGAAATCCATTGAGATGGAATTGCATGAGCACCTCTCCCGCCGATGTTTTGCTTGGATATTGCTCAGTATGCTGACTATCAGTATAGTTGTCAACGACACCGGCCGACCTGCCCCAATGGAGAAATTCGGTGAAAGACAACAACGACATGCCCGGACATCTGGCGCGCCGATTCCAGCAGATCGCAGTCGCGGTGTTTCTGGCCGAGGTTGGAGACGCCGGCTTCGACCTCACGCCGGTGCAATACGCCGCGCTCGCGACCATCAAGGCCAATCCGGGGCTCGACCAGGTGACGCTCGCAGGATTGATCGCCTACGACCGCACCACCATCACCGGCGTGATCGACCGCCTCGTGCAGAAGGGGCTCGCGGAGCGCCGCGCCTCGCGCCGTGACCGTCGTGCCCGCGAGCTCGAGATCACCGACGAAGGCCGCCGCACGCTGCGCAAGATCACACCGGCCGTCGAATCCGCGCAACGCATCATGCTGCGCGGCCTCAGCGCCAAGGAAGGTTCGGATCTGATGCGGCTGTTGCACAAGGCCATCGCCGCCGGCAACGAGCTCAGCCGCGCCCCGCTGCGCCAAGCGCAGGCTTAGAGCGTTTTCGGGAGGGGATATCGGTTCGCGTCAAGAAAACGCCAAGACAAAAAGCCCCGTAATTCTACCCCCAATCGTCGCAGTATCGCGAAACCAGGAACTAACCTTCGGCTGTTACGGTCGGCCGCATTCGGCGTCTTAACGCGCGATTAACTTTGCCGGTCTGGAGTTTCGGATGTTCAGGTTCCTCATTGCGGCGGCGGCCGTCGCGCTCTCGATCGCGCCGGCGCTCGCGAATGGCCATGGTGGCGGCGATGCCCCTCCTCCGCCGAAGCCCGCGACCTCACCGGCGAAGGTGATCCTGACCAAGCAGGGTCCGACGCTCGTCGACCTCAACGGCATGACGCTCTACTATTACGAGCGCGATACCACCGGCAAGACGTCGAACTGCAACGGCAAATGCGTCGAGAGCTGGATTCCGCTATCGGCAACGGCCGATGCCAAGGCGATCGGCGATTTCACCGTGATCAGCCGCAACGACGGCAGCAAGATGTGGGCATATCGCTATCGTCCGCTCTACACCTCGCCGGCCGACAAGGCGCCGGGCGAGGCCAACGGCAATGCCACGACGCTGCAATGGCGCATTGCCCGTCCCGAGAACTAGGGCGACCTCACCCGCGCCAACTCGGCCGCGCTTCGACCTGCGCGTTCTGTCCGGGGGGCAGCACCACGACCATCGAATTGAGCTTCACCCGGTCATAGAGATCGATCACGTCCTCGTTGCGCATCCGGATGCATCCGGACGAGATCGCCTGCCCGATATATTCCGGCTGGTTGGTGCCGTGGATGCGGTAGAGCGTGTCCTTATTGCCGGCATAGAGATAGATGCCCCGCGCCCCCAGCGGATTGGCGGGACCGCCGGGCACGCGCGCCGGATAGGGTCCGAGCCGCGCCTGGATGTCCGCCGTCGGAACCCAGTCCGGCCATTCCGCCAGACGACCGACCCGCGCCACTCCGGAGAACGCCATGGCTTCCTCGCCGACCGCGACGCCGTAGCGGATCGCCTTGCCGTCGGGCAGCACGAAATAGAGATAGCGCGCATCGGTATCGACCAGGATCGTGCCCGGCTGCTCCTTGCGCGGATAATCGACGATGTGACGAAGATATTGCTCGGGCACGCTCGCTTGCGCGTAAGGCGTATGCGCGAGCAGCTGCCGGTCGCGCGGCGTCATGCTCGCGTCCGTCGATGGCGAAAGCGTCGTCTGCATGCAGCCGCCCAGCGGAAGCATGGCAAGGACGAATAGAACGAATAAGGATCTTGGCACCGCCGGCCCCGATAGCGATAGCAGCACCCCCAGCAACACCAGATGCTGCCAAAATCGTGCTGAAAACAAGGCATTGCGGAACACGTGCCTGTGTTTGATGAAGCGGGTTCCATCACCACAAACGGCGCAAGAGCGTCGCACAGTCTCCATCCCCTCGCCTTGCTTTGGTCAAACCCGGCTGGACTCGTGCGTCATGTGCTTGGGCCTCGGGGAATTGGATGGGCTCGCCTCACGGATCTGCTCGCGCGAATGCGGACGGCCAACACTTCAACTACTCAACACCTGGACTGCAAAAAACCCAGGCTTCAAAGGAGCTGCGATGCTCGCGACACTGAACTCTCGGCAAATCGTCGATGAGATCGTGAAGGACACGGTCACGAACAACGACCCGCACGACGCCGTGCAGATTTCGCCTGACATTGTGCTGGCCTCGCGCCCTCTCAGCGTCGCGCCCGCGCTCGCGCCTGAGATCACGACTCGTCCGGAAGTCAAAATAGATCCGGCGTTCACACTGAAGTCCAGAATGGATCCGGAGCCGAAGTTCAGTCCCGTCCGCGAGCCGCAGGCGGCAGCGCCCTCGGTCGACACCGCCGTGCGCGTCGCACCCGGTGATGGTCTCAGCCGGCAGAAGCGCTCCTCCGCTGGTAAATGGCTGCGCGGTGCGTTCGTCACGATGCTGTTTGCGGGCGGAAGCGCGGCCGCCACTGTTGCCTGGGAGAAACATGGCGACACCGCAAAACAGATGCTCGCCGAATGGACACCGGCAGTGGCGTCGCTGCTGCCTTCGACGTCGCAGACGGCACCGGTTGCCGCCGCGCAGGCTGCGCCGCCTGCGGACCAGGCCGCGACGGATCAAGCGGCAACAGATCAAGCAGTCGATCAATCTCCGGCTCCGCCTGCAACCCAGGTTGCAGCAGCGGTGCCCACGGCAACACAATCCGATCCTGTACAATCGGTGCAGTCGATGACGCGCGATCTCGCCGCGATGGCGCAACAGATCGAGCAGCTCAAGGCCAACATCGCTGAGTTGAAGGCCGGGCAGGAGCAGATGGCACGCGAGATGACGAAGCCGCCCGCGGCGAAGCCGGTGGCCGATGCGAAGCCGCGCATCGATCCGCGCGCGCAAATGTCCGCGCTGCCGCCGCGGCCCGCGACGCCGCCGGTTCGCAAACCCAAGCCGGTCGTCTCGCACACCTACATGCCGGCTTATTCGCCCGCGCCGCTCGCACCGCCGCCGCCGTCGCAGGCTGCCGCAGTGCCTCCGCCAGCTGCCATGACGACGACGCAAGCCGTTGCCGACGACGACGGACCTGTCGTGCGCCCGCCAATGCCGCTGCGCTGAACGATCTCACGCGAGGACATGAAGCGTCGCGCCAGGGACGCTGTCCGAGTCGATGTGATGCGTTGAGTCCGGGTGACTACGGGAAGCAATGCTTCCATTGTTTTCCATCAAGAGAAAAGGCCGTCGGGAGCTATGCCGGCGGCCTTCTCTTGCAGCTGCCGGTTCCCGGAGCCCGGTTCTGCTGCAATTCCATGGCTCATGATCACGCCGACATATTTAATAAAATCTTAACACGGTTGAATGTTGCACATCATTTCTGCGCCATAAGCACAGAGATTGCGCGCGCCGTTCATTCGATAAACATCGACTCAGTGGTACCATCAGTCATGTGTTGAAAGCCGAAGCTCAATTCGTCACACCGGGGAATTCGGATGCCTTACTATTCCTTCGATCTCGTGGTTGGTGAAGAGTTCAAGAACCAGGGCGGTATCATCCTCGAAGACATCGAGGTCGCCTCCGATCGTGCCGTTCAACTGGCCACCGAGCTGTCGCAGGTGAAGCCCGAGTTGCAAAGCAAGGGTTGCGCTGTGCGCGTCACCGACCGCGATCACAAAGAGGTCTACCGCACGCCGCTCGATCCCGTGCCGGCCTGGCGGCGCTAGCTCGCCGGCCGCTTCGCTCCCGCACGCCATCCCCATTGCGGAGCGTCGCGCCAGCCGCTAGCCTTCCCGAAAATTCGGGGAGGTACCAAGGATGCGGACTGGTTTTCTGATGACGGCCCTGTTGCTGCTGGCGGCGCCGGCCCAAGCGGCCGACCATCCACGTTCGACCTATGTCACGTTGGTCTTGCAGGCCTTCGCCGCCAAGGTCGAATGTCCCGGCACGGATGTCGTCTACCAGGATCTGGTGCAGAAGGCGGAGCAGATGCAGCTGCCCGAGGGCACCACCGAGAAGGTCCGCAAGGCGATCGCCTGGATGCACACCGGCGGCAAGATGGGCGAGAAGCAGGACGACGATCTGATGGCCGAAGTCGCGGTGGCCACCCAGGCGACCGACCTCAACCAACGCCGCCTCGGCATGCCCAGCTGGTGCGAGGCCCAGAAGACCAACCTCGCCGGCCTGATCCGCAGCAAGGGCGGCTAGGGTTCTCACGTGGCGTTAAGCACGCCGCGCCGGAACTTTTGCTTCGGCCAATAATCGTCACATTCCTCGCCAGCATGCGGCTCTCTTCGAAACTCGAACAGGGGAGCCCCATGCGGATCAACCATGTCCTTCTCGCCGTCGCGTTTGCCGTCGCGGCGGTGCTGACTGCGCCCGTGCTGGCGAAGAATTCCGATGCCCAAAAGGGCGAGGACAAACCGACCTCGTCGTCATCGTGCAGCGCCTATCAGCAGGCGCCGGACGGCTCGTGGGAGCCGCTCCCCTGCAAGGAGACGGGCGAGCGCTCCCAGCCGACACAGAATCGCACGTCGCCGCAGGGCGCCGACCGCGGGGAGCGTTGAGCGCGCGGGAGTGTCAGCTCTGGTGCGGGCCGCGTATGATCTTCATCGCGTCGGCGATGTGACGCCACTCTTTGGCCTCATCGCCCTCGCCGCGGCCCTCGCAGGCCCTGGCCTGTTCAGCGGCCTTCGCGATCGCCGCAAAACCATGCTGTTCCAGCATCTGGCGCGCGACGGTGTGGACCTGGACCTCGGTCATCATGGGCGTTCTCCCGTTTGACGAAACCGCGGTGCATCGCGCCGCCGCGGGTTGTTCACAACGATTGAGCCCCTGACCTCGTTCCGCAGCGTTCCGATCGGCGCGCAAAAGGCGGCCCGCTATGCCCAGCGGACCGCCTTCTCACCCACCCCAAATTTTGAAGCGTCGCGGCCGAGGTCCCTACCCGACTGCCGCGCGCCTGCGCTCGAAATCGTTGGGCACCTCGATATCGACCTCGAGGGTCGAGACCTCGTCGCCGCGATCGAGCCGGACGATGACCTTGGTCGGGTCCAGCGTGACGTGCCTTGAGACGACCGCGAGAATTTCCTCACGCAGCACACCGAGCAGATCGGGCTGGCCGCGCAGTCCGCGTTCATGGGCAAGCAGGATCTGCAACCGTTCGCGCGCGACGGGTGCAGAGGCCTTGTTGCCGCGAAGAAGCCGAAGCAGACCCATGCTCATGCGGCCCTCCGTCGCAGCAGGCGGTCCATGAAGCCCTTGCGCTCGGTCGGCACCTGCATCGGCACAGTGTCGCCGCACAGCCGTCGCGCCGCGTCGATATAGGCCCGCGCCGGTGCGCCTTCCGCGTTCGACAGCGTTACAGGCGTGCCGACGTTGGATGCGCGCAGCACGTCCTGGCTCTCCGGGATAATGCCGAGCAAGGGCGTTGCGAGGATCTCGAGGATGTCCTCGATGGTCAGCATCTCGCCGCGCGCAGCGCGCGAGGGATCATAGCGGGTGATGAGAATATGCTTCTCGACCCGCTCGCCCTTCTCGGCCCGCACCGTCTTGGAATCGAGCATGCCGATGATGCGATCGGAATCGCGCACCGAGGAGACTTCGGGATTGGTGACGATCACGGCTTCGTCGGCAAAGCGCATCGCCATGGAGGCGCCGCGCTCGATGCCGGCCGGGCTGTCGCAGATCACCCAGTCGAAACGACTGCGCAGATCCTCGATGACCTTGCCCACGCCCTCTTCGGTCAGCGCGTCCTTGTCGCGGGTTTGCGAGGCCGGCAGCAGCCAGAGGTTCTCCAGCCGCTTGTCCTTGATCAGCGCCTGCGGCAGCTTTGCGACCCCCTGCACCACGTTGATGAGGTCGAACACGACGCGGCGTTCGGCGCCCATCACGAGGTCGAGGTTGCGCAGGCCGACGTCGAAATCGACGACGACAACCTTTTCGCCGCGTTGCGCGAGCGCAGCTCCCAGCGCGGCGGTCGTCGTCGTCTTGCCGACGCCCCCCTTGCCTGATGTCACGACCAGTACCTTGGCCATCTCTGAAATCTCCTTCTGGTCAGTTCAGCGCAGTAATTCGCATGGTGTTGCCCTGGAGCCAGGCCTGAGCCGGCTTGCCGCGCAGGGCCGCGTCGATATCGTCGGCGGTCTGGTAAAAGCCATCGATTGCAAGCAGTTCGGCCTCGATCTTCTGACAATAGATACGTGCGCTCGTGTGACCGTTCACGCCCGCCATGGCACGGCCGCGCAGCGCGCCGTAGATGTGAATGGAACCGCCGGCGACGACTTCGGCGCCGGAGCCGACCGAGCCGAGAATGGTGACGTCGCCTTCGGGGAAGATTACGGTCTGGCCGGAGCGCACCGGGCTTTCGAGCAGCAGGGAGGTCGGCTTGGTCTCGACCTTCGCCTCAGGCTTCTTCGGAGCGCTCGGTTCGATGACGCAGCTCCGCCCGCCCGACAGCAGCGGCGGCATCATGGGGGTCAGCCGGCTCTCCTCCACGCCCTCGATCCCGAGCACGCGGATGTTGCGGTCCTGAAGGCTGGTGAGGAGATGGCCGATGCCGGATTGGCTGAGATCGACCGAGGACAGGTCGATCACCACGGGGCGGCCGGCGAAGAAGCCCGGCGAGCGCGCGATGGTGGTATCGATCTCCTGCAGCCAGTCCTGGATGGGAACCGTCGGCACGAATACGAAGGCCACATAGGAGCGCCCGCGCAGGCGCACCATTTGGCGTTGAGGTTTTACTGCAGCCTCCATAGCGGCCGACTCGTTCCCTGTTATTGAATGGTTAACGATGCCGCCGATATGGTTAATGGCCGGTTAATTTCTCCGTGGGGTTAGGTGGGGCGGGCGTCGGGCCGTGGCCCTCGGCGACGGGCAGCCGCCCCAGATCTCCGGTGTCGTCCTGGCGAAAGCCAGGACCCATACCGCGGAATCCATCGATGCGGACGGTGGGAGTACCGAACCACAAGTCTTCGCCAAACCACGCCCTGGGGTAATGGGTCCTGGCTTTCGCCGGGACGACGATAAGGAAGCCGCCCTACTTCTTCACCTTGCTCGCGTCCATCTTGATGGCGGGATCGAGCATCTTCGTCGTGAACGCCGTCGTGACATCGAACGGCTTTTCCATGCCGAGATAGGTCTGGACCAGCTCGTAATCCTTCTTCATCCGCTCGCCGTCGATCCAGCCGAGCGACTTCGTCGTCGTGAATTCGTCGGTCATCAGGAATTTGATGCGCTCCCACTGGCGCTCCTGGTTCTCCTTGTCGAGACCGGAGACCTGATCGAGCAAGGCCTTCAGGCAGGGCGCGGCGTCGGCGACGCAGGTCGCGAAGGCCTTTTGCGTGACCCGCACGAACTCCTCAACCAGCTTCGGGTTCTTCTGCAGATAGCCGCCGTTGACGATCAGCGAATTGCCGTAAGGATTGAGCCCGATGTCCTTCCAGTTGACGTAGCCGAGATCGCTTCCGAACTCGATCACCTTCAAATCGTGCTCGTTGTAGAAGTCGCTGATGATGTCGACGGTATGGCTCTTCAGCGCGGCGATCTTCGCGGTCGGCCCGACATTGACGAAGCCGACGGAGTCGGGTGCAAGCCCTGCGGCCTTGGCGAAGGCCGGCCACATCACGCGCGAGGCGTCCCCGGGCGGATTACCGATCTTGTGGCCGGCAAAATCCTTCACCCCGTTTACGCCGTAGCTCTTCAGCCAGTAAAAGGTCTGGCCGGTGTTGGCGTAGACGCTCATCACGGCCACAGCATCAGCCCCCTTGCTCTTCGCCACCAGCATGGTGGCGAGATCGGCGACGCCGAAGGGCGAACCGCCGGAGCCGACCTTGGCGGCGGAGACGCCGGAGCCCTTGCCGACCTCAATGGTCAGATCGATGCCCGCCTTCTCGTACCAGCCTTGTGCCTTGGCGTAATAATAGGGCGAGTGATCGGCCGTCGGCGCCCAGTTCAGGATCAGATTGACCGCCTCACCCGCGTTCGCCGGCATCGCCGGTGAACCGAGCATCAGGGCTACAGCCAGGGCCGAGCCCGCCGCCTGCAAACGCTTCATCGCATCTCTCCTCGTTGCCCGCGACCCGGCTTGTCGCTCTCCCCCTGTGAGGATACCAATGCAACAAGGCCGCCCTCAACTTGTCAACTGTTTGGTTGGAAATGCCCGCAAAACGTTCAGGCGACACCGTGCCGCAGCGGCGCGACCCGGTCGCCACCCGCAAGAAGCTGCTCACCGCGGCGCGCGAGGAGTTCGCCCGGCACGGCTTTGCCGGCGCCCGTGTCGACGAGATCGCGGAGCGCGCCGGCGTCAACAAGCAGCTCGTCTACCACTACTTCGGCGACAAGGACGCGCTCTATCTTGCCGTCCTCGAATGGGTTTACGCCGATATTCGCGAACAGGAGCGCCAGCTCAATCTCGAAGGCCTGCCCCCGGAAAAGGCGATCCGGAAACTGATCGAGGCCTCGTTCGATTACCTCGCAACAAACCCCGATTTCATCGTGCTTCTGAACGACGAGAACCGCGGCGGTGCCCGCCACGTCCGCGGCTCGACGCGGCTGGAGGCGATGCATTCGCCGTTGGTGAAGAGCGTGTCCCACATCCTTCACGAGGGCGTCCGCGCCGGCATGTTCCGCAAGGGGATCGACCCGATCCAGCTCTATATCTCCATCGCGGGCCTCAGCTATTTCTATCTCTCAAACACGCCGACGCTGTCGGCGATCTTCGGCAAGGACCTGTCAAGCCGGGCCGCGCGCCGCGCCCGCCGCCGGCACGTCGCCGATCTCGTGCTACATTCGCTCCGGCCGTAATCAACCAACTGGTTGAAACTTCCCTCAAGGCCGGTTAGGCTTGCGACCAGCGGCAAGGTGGCCGCTGCAACAGGGAGCAACCGGTGACAGGAGACGGCGCCCGCAATACGCGCAGCTTTGCGATCGTCCTGATCGTGCACCTCGCCGTGCTCGTGCTCTGGCAGGTCCTGGTCGACGCCTTCCACGTGCCGAAGTTCATCCTGCCCTCGCCGCTCGCGACGATCCAGACGCTGGGAACCGCGAGCTACGCCTGGGGCGCCAATACGCTGGTGACCGCGATCGAGATCCTCGGCGGCTTTGCGCTCGGCGCATTCGTCGGCGTCACGTTTGCCGTCATCTTCAGCTGGGCGCCGTTGCTCAGCCTCGTGCTGCTGCCGCTGTTCGTGACGCTGAACATGATTCCGAAGGTCGCGCTCGGCCCGCTCCTCATCGTCTGGTTCTCCTACGGCATCGTGCCGAACATCCTGATCGCCTTCAGCATCTGCTTCTTTCCGATCCTGCTCACCACCGCGCGCGGCTTGCGCGAGGTCGAGCCGGATCTGCTCGATCTCGTCAAATCGCTGCGCGGCTCGCGCTGGACGCTGTTCCGCAAGATCCAGCTGCCGGGATCGCTGCCATACATATTCTCCGGCATGAAGGTCGGCGCCATCCTCGCTGTCGCCGGCGCCATCGTCGGCGAGTTCATCGCCTCCGAGCGCGGGCTCGGCTACCTCATGATCCAGGTGCAGTCGTCGCTCGACACGCCCGCGATGGTGATGGCCGTCGTGCTGCTGACGCTGCTCGGCGTCGCGCTTTACGGCTTCGTGCTCGTCCTCGAACGCATGTTCGTGGTCGGTGACGCAACACCGACTTGAAACGGCAGAGCCAAGACCAAGGACCAAAACCATGCTCCTCACCCGCCAGACACTGCCGAAGACCATCCCTGATATCGCCGCGCTCGACGATCTCCTGTGCCGGCCGACGCAGGCTTTGATCGACGACCTCGCCAGGGTCGAAGGCGACATCATGATCCTAGGCGTCGCCGGCAAGATGGGGCCGACGCTGGCGGGGCTGGCCAAAGCCGCAGCGCCCGATCGCCGCGTCATTGGCGTCGCCCGCTTCAGCGACGCCGGCGTCAAGGACTGGCTGCACGCGCGTAGCGTCGAGACCATCAATTGCGACCTGATGGACGAGACCGCGATTCAGGCACTGCCGAAGGCGCCCAACATCATCTTCATGGCCGGCCGCAAATTCGGCGCGGAGGGCGATCTGTCGCTGACCTGGGCGATGAATGCGCACGTGCCGGCGCTGGTCGCGCAGGCCTTCCCGTCGTCGCGGATCGTGGCGTTCTCGACCGGCTGCATCTATCCCTTCGTTCCCGTCGACGGCAAAGGCTCGAGCGAGGACATGGCGCCGAACCCGCCCGGCGAGTACGCCCAATCCTGCGTCGGCCGCGAGCGCATGTTCGAGTATTTTTCGCGCAAGCTCGGAACGCCCGGGCGGCTGTTCCGCCTCAACTACGCGATCGACATGCGCTATGGCGTCCTCCACGACATCGCATTGAAAGTGCTCACGGGCACTCCGATCGATGTTAGCATCGGCCACGTCAATTTCATCTGGCAGGGCGATGCCTCGTCCCAGGCGCTGCGCTGTCTCGCGCATTGCACGGCGCCGACCTCGCCGATCAATGTCAGCGGCCACGAGATTTTGGCGGTGCGCGACCTCGCAGCACGATTCGGCGCCAGGTTCGGCCGCGCGCCGGTCCTGACAGGAAACGAACAGCCGACGGCATGGCTGACCGACACGTCCAAGGCAGTCGAGCTGTTCGGCCTGCCGGTCGTCGACACCGAGCAGCTGATCGCCTGGACCGCGGATTGGATCTCCCGCGCCATGCCGAGCCACGGCAAGCCCACCAAATACGAGGTGCGCGATGGACGCTACTGACGCTCCGCGCGTCATCCGGCTTGGCGTCGAGGATGCTGCGGCAGGCCTCGCGCTCTCGACAGAGGCGCACTGGAACCAGAATGAAGACGACTGGCGCTTTTTCCTAAGCGACGGCATCGTGTTCGGCATCCGTGATGGCACGCAACTGGTCGCGACCGCGGCGCTCTTGCCCTACCCCGGCAACAACGCCTGGATCAGCATGGTGCTGGTGACGGCAAGCCACCGCCGGCGCGGTCTCGCCACGCGGCTCGTCGACGCCTGCCTGGCGACGGCAGGCAAACGCAACCTGACGAGCTGGCTCGACGCGACGCCGGATGGTGCCGCCGTCTATGGGCCGCTCGGGTTCACGCCGACCCTGCAGTTGCGCCGCCTCAGGCTGGTGAAATCCGCTTCAACGTCGGAGCAGGCACCTTCATCCGCGCCGCTCGACGCGCTCCGCGCGCGTGACCGGCGCGCTACGGGCCTCGATCGAACCGCCCTGCTCTCTGCCTTTGCGCAGCGGCCCGGCTCACGCATCGTCTCCGCGAGCGGCGCCATCGCGCTGGTTCGCGACGGACGCACGGCGCGCCATATCGGCCCGCTGTTTGCCGACGACGCCGCAGCCGCGCTGACCTTGGTCGATGCCATCGCGCGATCGGAAACCGGCCCGCTGCTGCTCGACGCCGTCGCGTCGCAACCTGGGTTCCCTGAAGGATTGACCGCATCGGGCTGGAGCATCGAACGTCCGTTCCAGCGCATGCGGTTCGGCCCCGCCACTGCCACAGGTGAAGAAATGCCATTCGCCGTCGCCGGCCCCGAATTCGGATAGGACATCATGCACCACAGCCAGATCAACAGCGAGATCCGCAAGCTGATCGCCGACGGCACCGTGCTGCCGGCGCATCCCCTCGCGCTCACCGCCGAACGCCAGCTCGACACAAAGCATCAGCGCGCGCTGACGCGCTATTACATCGACGCCGGCTCCGGCGGCCTTGCGGTCGGCGTGCACACCACGCAGTTTGCGATCCGCGATGTCGGCCTCTACCGTCCCGTGCTCGAACTCGCCGCCGAGACTGCGGCGAACTGGACCAAGCGTCCGCTGGCGCTGGTCGCGGGCCTCGCCGGTCCGACCAGGCAGGCCACCATCGAAGCCCGCACCGCGCGCGACATCGGCTACCACGCAGGGCTCCTCAGTCTCGCTGCGATGAAGGGCGCGTCGGAGGACGAGATCATCGCGCATTGCGCAGCGGTCGCTGCCGAAATTCCGCTGGTCGGCTTCTATCTTCAGCCGGCCGTCGGCGGCCTGGTCCTGTCGAGCCGGTTCTGGCAGCGTTTTGCCTCGATCGACAATGTCATCGCGATCAAGATCGCGCCCTTCAACCGCTACAGGACCCTTGATGTTCTGCGCGGCGTCGCGGCGGCCGGCGCGCTCGACCGCGTTGCGCTCTATACCGGCAATGACGACCACATCCTGCTCGATCTGATGCTGCCGTTCGACCTCCGTGACAACGGAATCACCACGCGCACTTATTTCAAGGGCGGACTGCTCGGCCACTGGTCGGTTTGGACCGCGAGCGCCATAAAACAGTTCGAGCGCTGCAGAGCGGCACGGCACAAGGACAGCGTCCCGGCCGATTTGCTCGCGCTCGATGCCCGCGTCACCGACTGCAACAGCGCATTCTTCGACGTCGCCAACAATTTTCACGGCTGCATCGCCGGCTGCCATGAGGTGCTGCGACGACAGAGCCTGATGCAGGGCCTGTGGTGCCTCGATCCGAACGAGGGCCTTAGCCACGGCCAGAAGGATGAGATCGACCGCGTCACTCGCGAGCATTCCGACCTCAGCGACGACGCGTTCGTGGCCGCAAACTTGAACAAATGGCTGGCATGAGCTCAAACCCCTTCATCAGCCTGCAAGGCGTCCGCAAGGTGTATCGCAGCGGCGGAGCCGAATTCCTGGCGGTGTCCGACGTCACCATGGACGTGCAGGAGGGTGAGCTTGTCTCGCTGGTCGGCCCATCCGGCTGCGGCAAGACCACGGTGATGAAGATTTTGGCCGGCCTGCACGACGCCGACGGCGGCACGGTGAAGATCGGCAATGCCAAAAGCCCGTTCGATCCGACCCGCGACATCGGCATGGTATTCCAGCAGGCGCTGCTGCTGAAATGGCGGACGATCCTGGACAACGTGCTGCTGCCGGCGGAGATCGTCGGCCTTCCCATCAAGGCCGCGCGCGAGCGGGCGCGCGATCTGCTCAATCTGGTGGGACTTGCCGGCTACGAGCAGAAATATCCGCGAGAGTTGTCCGGCGGCATGCAGCAGCGCACCGCCATCGCGCGCGCCTTCATTCACGACCCGAAACTGATCCTGATGGACGAGCCGTTCGGCGCGCTCGACGCCTTGACCCGCGAGCAGATGAACTTGGAGATGCTGCGGATCTGGCGCGAGAGCGGCAAGACCATCATCTTCATCACCCACTCGATCCAGGAGGCCGTGTTCCTGTCATCGCACTGCGCTGTGCTGACAGCAGGCCCGGCGAAGATGGCCGATTATTTCCCGATCGACCTGCCCTTCCCGCGTGACCTTCCGCTCAAGACGACGGACGCATTCGGCGCCTATGCACGGCGGATTTACGAGAAGCTCGGGCTGGGCGCGGCTTAATTCACCGCACGATAGATGCTGTAGGGTGGGCAAAGCGAAGCCTGCCCACCATGGCGAGTCAAGCAAGCAGTGGTGGGCACGGCGCAAGTGCGCCTTTGCCCACCCTACGGGAGTTTTGCGCACTCAAGCCTTGTTGCGCATCTTGCCGAGCAGATAATTGTCGTAAAAATTCTCCGCGATCTGCGTGTAGAACAGCAGCTCCTTCATATAGGCGTCGTGGCTTTCCTTGGTGCGCTTGAACAGGTCGCTCTTGGTGGCGAGCTCGTTCAGATGGTCCTGGGTCGCGGCATAACAGGCCTCCAGCACCGGCTGCGGAAACGCCTTCAGGTCCGCGCCATTGGCGATCAGCCGCTTCAGCGCCGCCGGATTCACGCTGTCGTATTTCTCGAGCATCCAGGCGCCCGCGGCCGACGCGGCCTGGTTGACGATCGACTGGTACTGCTTGGGCAACGACGCCCACTTCTCGTCGTTGACGATCATGTGCAGCATGGCGCCGCCCTCCCACCAGCCCGGGAAGTAGTAGTATTTGGCGACCTTCTGGAAGCCGAGCTTTTCGTCGTCATAGGGGCCGACGAATTCGACCGCGTCGATCGTGCCCTTCTCCAGCGCCGGATAGATATCGCCGCCCGCGATCTGTTGCGGCACCACGCCGAGCCGCGCCAGCACATGGCCGCCCATGCCGGCGATGCGGAATTTCAGGCCCTTGAGATCGTCGACGGTCTTGATCTCCTTGCGGAACCAGCCGCCCATCTGGGTGCCGGAATTGCCGCAGAGGATCGCATGCGCCTTGAACGGCTTCAGCGCCTCGTTGGTAAGGTCGGCGCCGCCGCCGAAATGCCACCAGGACTCCTGATGGCGATGGTTCATGCCGAATGGCGCGCCGGTCGCATAGGCCAGCGCCGGCTCCTTGCCGATGTAGAAATAGAGCGGGGTCTGCGCCATGTCGACAGAGGCTGTGCTGACCGCATCGAGCGCCTGCAGGCCGGGGACGAGCTCGCCGGCCGCAAAGGTCTGGATCTGGAATTTGTTGTCGGTGGCCTCGGCAACATATTTCGCAAAAGTCTGCGCGGTGCCGTAGATGGTGTCGAGCGACTTCGGGAAGCTCGACGTCAGGCGCCATTTGATCTCGGGCGCGCTCTGCGCAATCGCGGGTGCGGCAACCAGCGTCGTCGCGCCGGCGAGCGCGCCTCCCTTGAGAAATGTACGGCGTTTCATGATGGGTCTCTCCCTGAACTATGTTTCAACGTATCGGCTTGAGCGCGATCTTCGCAGACCATTGCCTGTCCCTATAGCGGAGTCCAAGCCGTGAGCGGTAGCCCGGATGGAGCGCAGCGCAATCCGGGAATCTCCCCAAATATTTGCCGTGTCGCTCTCAGAGCAGCTTGGCGCTGACAAACAGCGCGCGCACGGCGTTGGTCGCCTGCACGACGAGCATGGCGTTCTCGGCGGCGCCTTCGAGCGCTGCGACCGCGTCTTCATGCAGCGAGCGGAATTCCATCCACTCGACCGATTTGAAGTTGGTGAGGAATTGATAGGCCTGGCCGACGGTCGCAATCGCCAGCGTGTCGCCGTTCAGCTTGATCTTGAACGTCGTGCGCAGCGGGGTCTCGGAATTTTGCGGATCACTCATGGGCTGCTTCTGGACGATGACGGCTTAACGAAGGGAAAACGGCAGCCCCGCCGTAGCAGGCAAATATCAGGCGCAGATATCAGGACTCAGTGCTCGCGCGCTGCGAGGCAGTCGCCGACGGGGTCAGCCGGGGCACCACGACCAGACGGTTGAACTCACCGTTGTCGTAGGCCTTCATGAATCGATCATAGTCCTTGATCGAAACGCAACCGTTGGAGTCGCCACGGGGCCCGAGCATGTAATTATGGGTGAGCAAGCCGACGCGGCCGAGCGCGCTGGTGCCCTCGGTGGGCGTCAAGCGCAGTGCGCGGACGCCGTGAAACAGTTTCTCGCGCGGCTTCAGGTCGTAGGTCGCGGGCGGGGTGGCGCCAACCATGCGCTGGTCGACGTGCTCCGGGTCGTCCATCAGCGCGCCCATGCCCGAATGCGCTTCCAGCGCGAGGCCGCTCGGCAGGTAAAGCGCCTTGGCCGAGATGTCGTAGACCGCGGTGCGCGAATCGTAACCGAGCGCGGCGAGATCGGGCGCCTTGCCGAACAGGCCGCTGTCGGGCGTCAGCGAGGCCAGCCTGATCTTGTCGGTGAATTTTTCGAAGAAGTTGCGGTTGTCGACCCGGGGGTTGGTCTCGGCATAGGCCTGGCTCGAGGCGATCTGGGCAGAGATGTCGGCTTGGGGCGGGCGCGAGCGCGGCATCGGGATCGCGTCAGCACGCTGCGAAAGTCTCGCCTCTTCGGAAATGTGCCGGTCGTCGTCGGTCAGGGTCGAGCGCCAGTCGTCGCCCTGGAGCTTCTGGGCGAGCATCGCCTTGGCGTCGCGCAGCTTGAGCTGGACTGCACTCACTGCCGAGCGCTCCAGCGTCCGCAGGCCGAGCTCGCGGGCGGGCGGGCTGCCCGATGCCGAAGCGAAACGATCATCGAATGAAGGGGCATTGGCCGGCGGCAGTGCGGCGGTGACAAGCGAGGCCGAGCCGCCGATGTCCGCGACCCAGGCGGCGGCGCCCAGCGCCAGCGCGACGGCGGCCAGAGACAGCAATATCGTCTCGGCTCGCCCAATACGGCGGCGCGACAATAGCCTCTCGGCTTGTGCCCGGTCGGAAACCATCAGCTCCCCAAAATCGACCCCCGGGGGGACCCACCCCCACCCGGAGATTCTATACCAGCTACCACATTGGGAGCCAAAAGTTAGGCATAATCGGGGCCGGCAGGGGTCTGGCAAGGGTCTGGCAAGGCTCCGGCAAGGCTCCGGCAAGCCATTCCAGGGTATCCCAAGGTATCTTATGACCGATCCGTTCGATCTGGAACGCTTTGTCCGGGCCCAGGACCCGGTCTATCGCGACATCCAGGGGGAGCTGACCCGGGGCCGAAAGCAGAGCCACTGGATGTGGTTCGTCTTCCCCCAAATCGCCGGCCTCGGCTTCAGCGCCAGGTCGCAGCGCTACGCCATCGCCTCCCGCGCCGAGGCCAGCGCCTACCTCGCCCACCCCATCCTCGGTCCGCGCCTGATCGAATGCACGAGGCTGGTGCTCGCTGTCGAGGGCCGGACCATCAACGCCATCCTCGGCGCGCCCGATGACGCCAAATTCCATTCGTCGATGACGCTGTTCGACACCGTGTCCAATGAGCCCGTTTTCGACGAGGCGCTCGCCCGCTATTTTTCGGGCGGGCGCGATCAGGCAACGCTCGATATCCTCGCGGCCCTTGACCGACAGCCCAAGTGACCGCGGCCACCAGCGTAAACCCGGGATTAACATCGCCTGCCTATTGTCCGTGCAAATAATTTCCCGCGCCAGTTGCCGGACAGAATCATGAAAATCGGTACGCTCCTGACCACCGCCATCGTTTCGCTCTCGACCGTGGGCGGCGGCCTCGCCGTCTACGTCGCCGTGACGAAATACCAGACGATGGAGCGGATCACCGAAGCCCAGGGGCGGCTGGCGATCGTTCGCGCCGTCAGCGACATCCCGCGCTACCTCAATCCCGAGCGCGGCTTTTCCACCAACATCCTCTATGGCCCTCCCGCCGTCGACCCGGCGCTGCTTGCCGAGCAGGGCAAGCTGCGCAAGCAGACCGATGCCGCCCGCGACACGATGAACGCGCTGCGCAAGGAACTGCCCGGCCCGTTCGACGACGGCAACACGACCGGCGGCAACATCGACGCCATCAACTCGAAGTTCACCGCACTGCGCGAGGCCATCGACAAGGCGATGTCGGGCCCGCCTGAGGCGCGCAAGGACGCTGCCAAAAAGATCGTTGCCGACAACGCCGTTCTTAACGGCGGCGTGACCGCGCTGCTCAACGAGCAGGTCCGCCGCATGGCGATCCTCAACGGCGATGCCTATCGGCAGGCCAGCTACGCCAACATCGCGATGACATTGCGCGACGTGGGCGGCTTCAACTCCAGCCTGCATAAGAATCTCGTCGGGGGCAAGAAGCCAGCGACCGACACCGAGAAGGCCGAGATCAGCCGCTCGCAGGGCCGCAACGATCAGATCGTGATGTCGCTGCTGGAGTTGCGTGGCAATCCCGCAACGCCGGCTAACGTCGCCGCGGCGCTGGAAAAATTCAACGCGATCTACATCGAAGAGTTCGGCCGCGAGCTCAAGCTGGTGAAGGAGGGTGCGGTCAGCGGCAAGTACGAACACGACATGGACACCTATTACACCGCCACGCAGCGCGGCCTCAGCACCATCATCGAGGTCCGCGACGCCTTCTACGACAACGCCGAGCAGATTCTCGCCGGTGCTTCCACTGCGGCCCACACCAGCTTCGCCATCGCACTCGCGGGCCTCCTCGCCGTGCTGATCGCCAGCGCCGGCCTCATCGTCACGGTCCGCCGCCGGGTCTGCGCTCCGATCGTCAACCTGACGACGCGGATGTCGCGGCTTGCCGACGGCGAGGTCGCGGAAGAGATTCCCGGCGCCGAGCGTTCCGACGAAATCGGCGCAATGGCCGCGGCTGTCCGGGTCTTCAAGGACAACATGATCCGGGCCAACAGCCTTGCGGCGGAGAAGCAGGCCGAGAACGACGGCAAGATGCGCCGCGCCCAGGCGCTCGACGGGATCACCCGCGCGTTCGAAGCCAAGGTCACCGAGCTCGTCGGCGGACTGTCGAAAGCCTCCTCCACCATGGAAAGCACGGCGCAGTCGATGACCTCGACGGCGGCCCAGACCAACAGCCAGGCCGCGGTCGTCGCCGCCGCCTCGCAGCAGACATCGAGCAACGTGCAGACCGTCGCGAGCGCCACCGAAGAGCTGACCTCTTCGATCTCGGAGATCGGCCGTCAAGTGGCCCAATCCACTGAGATCGCGGCCCGCGCCGTCGACAACGCCCGCCGCACCGGCGACACCGCCCGCGCGCTGGCCGAGGGCGCGCAGAAGATCGGCGACGTCGTGACGCTGATCCAGAGCATCGCCGAGCAGACCAATTTGCTGGCGCTGAACGCGACCATCGAGGCCGCCCGCGCCGGCGAGGCCGGCCGCGGCTTTGCGGTGGTTGCTGCCGAGGTTAAATCGCTGGCGGGCCAGACCGCCAAGGCCACCACCGAAATTTCCGAGCAGATTTCGGCGATCCAGGCCGCGAGCGACGAGACCGTGACCGCGATCCGCAACGTCGCCGACGTGATCGGCGAGATCGACCAGATCGGCACCGCGATTGCGGCCGCGATCGAGGAACAGGGCTCGGCGACCAAGGAGATCGCCCGCAGCGTCCAGGAGGCCGCGCGCGGCACCCAGGAGGTCAACACCAACATATCGGGCGTGCAGCGCGCCGCCGACGACACCGGTACGGCCGCGCGGGAGGTGCTGGGCGCAGCCGAGCAGCTCTCGACCCAGTCACGCGATCTCGCCGGACAGTTCGACCGCTTCCTCGGTGAGGTCAGGTCGGCGTAAGCGCGGCAAACGCGCAGCTTCGTAGCCCGGATGGAGCGAAAGCGTAATCCGGGAATCGTGCCGTAAACACCGGCGGCCCCGGATTGCGCTGCGCTCCATCCGGGCTACGGGACCGTCAATACGGGACGTCAATAAGGCGGCGCCTTGCGCGCCCGTTGCGCCTTGGCAGCTTCGATCCACCAGGCGAGATCGTCGGCGAAGCGCGGGAACGAGCGTTCCAGCGCCTTGCCGCCCTCGCCGATTGGCTCGCCCGCCTCCGACAGCGTCTGAGCGATCGGGCCGACGCCGATGGTGCTCGACACCACCACCATGCCCATCTCCGAGAGCGTGCCATGCCAGGCGGTCGAGGCACGCGCGCCGGACAGGCGGCCGGCCGAGTAGCTCACGATGGCGGCCGGACGCCAGAACCACTCCTCGAGGAAGTGGTCGGTAAGATTCTTCAGGCCCGGCTGAATGCCCCAATTGTATTCGCCAGTGACGAACACGAAACCGTCCGCGCCGCGGATCTCTCCGGCCAGCTTCTCCAGCGCCTCGGGTGCGGAGCCCTTGGGATATTCCTTGTACATACGATCGAGCATCGGCAGGCCGATCGCCTTGGCGTCGATGAACACGACGTCGTCGCCGCGGGCGCGCAAGCGATCGATGACGAAATTCGCAAGGCGGATGCCCATGCGGTCGGAACGGTAGGAACCGTAGAGGACGAGGATGCGATTGCTCATGACCGGTACTATAGCACGGATCATCAGACCGGCCTCAACGTTTTGACGGCTAGGTTCGCCGTCCGCATTCAAGCGTTTGCGACGGTGTCTCGCCGAACTGGTCCCGATAGCTTCTGGAGAAGTCGCCGAGATGCCAGAAGCCGAACGCCAGCGCAACGGCCTTGACGCTGTCGGCACCGGCGAGCAGCCGCTGGCGCACCAGCCACAGCCGCCGCAGGCGCAAGTAGCGGTGCAGGCTCATGCCGCGATAGCGGCGGACGACGTCGTGCATGGTGCGAACGGACAGACCGAGCTTGCGCGCGATCTCGTCGCTGTAGATGGGCTGCGAGAGGTCGTCGGAAAGCAGCGCGCGGATGTCCTGAAAGACCTTGAAGTTGCGCTCGTCATTGGGGCGCAGGGTCCATCGCGCAGGAACGATGCTTTCGAAAACTGCGTCCACAGTGCCGAGCAGGGTCTCCTTCATGGCGGCCGCCTTCAGCGGCACGTCGGGCGCATCGACCGGCTCCGAAGCGGCTGCCAGCACCTCCCGAACCACCCCGCGGAGCCGGTTCAAGCCCGCCGCGGTCGTTTCGAAGATGTTGAAGCAGAAGGCTGCTTGTGGCCAACCGCGATCCGTCACCTCCGGCCTGAACACCACCGAGGCGATTTGCCGCTGCACCTCCTCGATGGTGGTGTAAGCCGCGCCGCCGTTGCCGATGACGATGACGGGTCGTGTGCGCTGCGTGCCGTTGAATCGAACCGGGACGTCCAAATCGTCCATCGTGAATCCAATCGCCGTACAATTCTCGACGAGCTGTGCGTCGACGACCCGCGGAAATGCCCGCGTCAGATTCACGTCGCAGCCGGGCAGCGACAGAATGGTCTGCTCGGCCGAAATCCTCCGTACGAAAGGCGTGAACTCGAAGTTCAGGCCTCGTATGGCACTTCGAAATTCATCGACGTCGGTGAAACGAAATACCTTCGGCGCCAGCGTCGGCGCATCATCACTTCTGTTCATGGCAATGTGACTTCGCATCGCAACACACGCGCGTCCGGCGACGATGCTGGCCCAACTTCCCCGTTCCGGTGTCCCCTTAAGTCTGAAAGAATCACTTCGAACTATGCTGACCAGTTGGCGAGCGTCGAAGTCCAAGGACAAGGCGACGCATCAAATCTCGCCAATTTTCGATAGCGTTTCCCGTGTGGCCTGCGGTGCACATATACCTAGACGAGCAAAATCCAAATTTCAAATTAACGTTTGTCGAGCGGAATAGGCGCAGTTCGATAGTCCAAATTAATTTTGAGTCAGGCCCCTGCCATGATGGCAAATTCGCCTGCTGATATTCTTGCTGAATTGGAAGAGACGGTCGCAACGTGCCCGGCGGAGCGTTGCGCACGCATTCTCTCCGGCATGGTGCAGTTGCTCAATGGCAGCCGCGACCAGTGCCGGGAATTGCTCAGCAACGTGGTCGACGGTGTTCTGCTGCGATTGACGGAACGGGTCGAGGCCAGCGCACTGGTCCAGCTCAGCACGGCGCTCGCCGAGCTTGACATCGCGCCTCCCGAAACATTGTGGCGTCTCGCCTCGCACGATAATCCGGACGTGGCATGTCCTGTGTTGCTCAAGTCGCGTGCACTTTCCGCAGCCGATCTCGAGGCTGTCATTGACTCCCGTGGCGAGTGGCATCGACGCGCGATCGCCGACCGCAGCGACATCGCGCCGGCCGTGACCGAGGCGTTGATCAAGCACGGCGGCCCGATCTGCCTTGCCCTGATCAAGAACCCGGGAGCGAAATTCTCCGACGCAGCCTATGCAGCGCTGATTGCCAAGGCCGACCAGGACGGCGAGATCACGAAGGCGATGGTACTCCGGCCCGGCACGCCCGACCTGGTCGTGCGCAAGCTGCTCTCCGTCCCACCAATCCGGAAGGCACCGGCGACGCCCAACCCATCCGCCGCGGCGCCGGTGCCGGAAGCGGAGCCGGCTGCGCCAAAGCGGCCTTGCCGGGCCGACTACGCAAGCGCGAGGCCGGAGATCGTCGTCCTCAACCGAATCGGCAAGCTCAATGATTCCACGGTGAACCGTTTTGCGATCCGCGGCGAGACGGCCAACCTGTTCACGGCGCTGTCGGTGCTTTCAGGGGCGCCGCTTGAAATCATCGAGCATGTCGTGAGCGACGACGATTGCGAGGGGCTGGTCATGGCGTGCCGGGCTTCGCGGCTGAACTGGCAGACCACCCTTACCATCCTGAGCAACCGCAGCGGCAAAAGGCTCTCCTATGCCGAGCGCGAGCGCGCGCAACGGATCTTCGAGACGCTGCTTCTGTCCACCAGCCAATGGACAGTGCGATGGGGGGAAATAGCGGCAAGCGCCAACACGAGCGATCCGGCAAATCGCGGCGCGAAGATGGGGGTTGGCCGATGAAGTTCGACGGTCGCAAGGCGCAGCGCGTGAAAATGGATCACAAGCAGCCGGTCAATCTGATGGGCTCGGACGGCACGTGGCGGCGCAGTTGCGTTCTGCTCGACATATCGCAAAGCGGTGCGAAGATCGAAGTCGAGGGCACGCTCGACGTTCTGCGGGCCAAGGAATTCTTCCTGCTGCTGTCGTCGACGGGGCTCGCCTACCGGCGCTGCGAATTGGTCTGGATCGACGGCACCACGGCCGGCGTGCACTTCGTCACCGTAGACGGAAAGAGGAAACCGGCAGCCGCCGCCGCCGCCGCTGCCGCTCAGAGCAAATAGGCCCAAGGATTCATCGGTCACATCCACTCAGCATAATTCAGGTCAACCGTGCAGAGCGCGCGAATTATATCCCGCCCCGTCAAAGGCGACGGCGGCATCCGAGAGAAGGAAGCGGCACGCCCGTTCGTGCATGTGCTGGCTGATTCCTCAGACAAATTATCGAGCGTCTGTTCGATTCTCGAGCAGCAGTTTGCCGTCTCAGGCGAACGGCTCGACGCGGAAGCCAAGCTGTCCCAGGTGCCGTTCGCGATCGTCATCCGCGCGGAATTGCGTGACGTCCGCACCATTGCGGCCATCAAGAAACGAGCCGTAAAGCTCGCGAAGGCAACGAAGCGCATCTTCCTGGTCGAGCACTCCTCTCACATGAGTATTTCGCAGGCCTACGCGCTCGGGGCCACGCTCGTCCTTCCCGGAACGATCGACAAGATCAAGCTGCTGGCAGCGCTGGCGGAGCCCGCCGAAGTGGCGTCTGCTTTCTCAGGTCACGCGGCGCAGCCGGACAATGCAGTCGAGACCGCGGCGACCGCGATCGCATCGATGTTCACCTCGGTGACATCGGGCCAGCCGATCGACGTCAACGGCGCCAGAGAAGCCGGCCGCCAAATCGCCGATCGCATCAGCCAGCATGGCCTGTCGGAATGGCTCACGACGGTGCGGCGCCATCACGAGGGGACCTATCAGCATTGTCTCCTCGTCACCGGCGTCACCATCGACTTCGGCCTGAGCCTCGGCGTCGGCAGGCCCGATCTGGAGCGCCTGTATACGGCGGCCATGTTCCACGACATCGGCAAGGCCCGGATCCCTCTTGCCATCCTCGACAAGCCCGGCCGTCTCGATCCGGAGGAACGTGCCATGATCGAGACTCACCCGGCAGCGGGCTACGATTTCCTGAAAGACCACGACGATATCTCGCCGGAGATCCTCGATGCCGTGCGGCATCATCACGAATATCTCGACGGCAGCGGCTATCCGGATGCGCTCGGGGCCGAGAGCATTGGCGACATCGTGCGGATTCTCACGATCTCGGACATCTTCGCGGCCCTGATAGAGTATCGGCACTACAAGCCGACGCTGCCACGCGGCGAGGCCTATGACATCCTATGCGGGATGAGCGGAAAGTTGGAGAAGGCACTGCTGATCGCGTTCAGGCAGGTCGCGCTCAAGCGATAAGCGCGTCACACCCGCCTCGACTCCAGTCTAGTGCGCGGCGCGATGTCTGGTGCGGCGCGGAACGGACCGGCAGGCGAGCCCGTTGGCCAGCAGCTTCATGTCCTCTTGCCGGCCGCTGCGGATCAGCCGGCCGAACTCTTCGGGGGTGAAAGGAAGACTTGGATCATCATCGATCGGACGCCGCACTCGCGGGCCGAAGAACCGTCGAACCAGGCTAGCGAGCCGCCGCATGTCAATTCCCTCGCGCCAGCATCAAACCTTTCAGTCCGCACATTGTTCCTCCCGCACGATCGAGATTGCAAGAGGCCGCCAAGCGGTCCGCACCAAAAATTTCAGGCGAGAGAATAATCTCCTCTGCCTGCACTACTCCGCGAATCCGACGTAGCGCACGAAATCGTCGTTGCCCTCGCGATCGGAACGCACGGCGTTCGCGGCAAAGTTGTCGTCGGGATAGCCCATCGCGACGCAGGTCATGATCACCTCGTCCTCCGGAATGTTCGCGACCTCGCGCACGATGTCGGAACGCATGATGCCCTGCCCGTTGATCACCGAACCGAGACCACGGTCCCAGGCCGCGAGCACGATGCCGTAGCAGAGCGCGCCCAGATCGAAATGGCAGACCGCGCCGGGATCGAGCACGCGATCATAGGTCAAGACCAGCGAGACCGGCGCGTCGAACTGGCGGAAGCCGCGCATCACCCAGTCCTGCCGCATCGGCTTGTCGTCGCGCGCGATTCCCATCGCGCCGAACAGTTTCTTGGCGACGTCGACTTGCCGCGTGCGGTGCACGCCCTGGTATTCGCCATGGCTGACGATGTCGCGCTTGACCTTGGCGCCGCCGACCATTTCCTCCATGTTGCGTCGGCGCAGCTGTTCCAGCGGTCCGCCTGTGAGCACGTGGACATGCCAGGGCTGGGTGTTCATCGACGACGGCGCACGTTTGGCGCTGTCGATGATCGCCTCGACCACCGCGCGCGGCACCGGCTCGTTCTTGAAGCCACGCACGCTGCGGCGCGACTGGACCAGCGTTTCGAATTCCACCTCAAGACCTCCCTGCCCGTTCATTCCCGGCATTGCCACATGCGAGCGGTTGCCGATGCGGCGCGCAAAATCTATGCTAACCCTCAACCAAGACCAAGAACCCTGTGAGGATCCCCATGAAAGCCAACATGGCCGCACCGCTCGATCCCGTCGTCGCCCAGATCATTCCGCTGCTGCCGATGCGCGATCACACGACGATGACGCCACAGAGCGCCCGCGATTCCTTGCGCGCACTGGCTGCCTCGCGCGCGGCCATACCGCCGCCGCCGGTCGACATCGTCGCGGATATCAAGGTGAAAGGCGGCGCCGGCCCGCTCGACGCACGGGTCTACCGGGTCGGCACCACGCCGGCGCCGACCGTGGTGTTCTTCCATGGCGGCGGCTGGGTCGCGGGCGACCTCGAGACCCACGACCGGCAGGCACGCAACCTTGCGATCGAGACCGGCGCGGTCGTCGTCTCCGTCGACTATCGCCGCCCGCCCGAAACGCGCTTTCCCGGTGCGTTCGAGGACGCCTTTGCCGCGGTCAGCGACGTGTTTGGCCGCGTTGCGGAATTTGGAGGCGATGCAAAACGCCTCGGCGTTGCCGGCGACAGCGCCGGCGGCAATCTCGCAGCCACCACCGCGATCGCCTGCCGCGACGCCGGCATCAAGCTCGCGGCGCAACTCCTGGTCTACCCCGTGACCGACGTCCTCGGGAGTTATGCGGACGCGCGCGAGAACGCACGCTTTCCCTCGCGCGCCGAGAATGCCGAAGGCTACTTTCTCTCACGCGCGGTGATGGAGTGGTTCTGCGGCCATTATCTCGCCGATCCCTCGCACGCCACCGACTGGCGCGTTTCACCGCTGCGCGCGAAGTCGCTTGCCGGCGTCGCGCCCGCGATCGTCACCACCGCCTGGTTCGATCCCCTGCGCGACGAAGGTGCCGCCTATGCACGCGCGCTGGAAGCCGCCGGTGTGCCGGTGAAGCATCATGAGGGCCCCGGCCTGATCCACGGCTATTTCGGCCTCGGCGACGCCTCCGAGGTGGCGCGGTCCGAAGCGCGGCGTGCACGGGCGGACTTCAAGGCGCTTCTCGCGCGGGGCGTATGATGTCGGGAGCGGCAGGATCGACCGCCGCGCCGGCCAGCGGTCAGACCTTGGCAGCAGGCACCTCGAAGAAACCCGTCGCCTGAACGAGCCGGCCGTCGTCGCCGAAGCGGCCGAAGCTCTCGCCCGTGACGAACACGTCACCGGCGCCGTCATACATCGTCCAGCGAAAAAGCCCCTGATCATGGTGCTCGAGGAAGCTGTCATTGCTGAAATGCGCGCCAGGAAACTTGAGCTGGGTTTGACCGATGCGCGCCATCAAGGCGTCACGTCCCTCAATCTGCGAGCCCGGATCGGTATACACGCAGTCCGCGGCAACGCTTTGCTCGAGCAGCCGACGCCGCGCGTCCTCATCGATGGGTCCCCACGCCGCCTGATAGGTGTTCCAAGTCTTCAATCGCGCTTCATCGTTCATCTCGCAGAACCTCTCATGGCCCCATGCAGCTTTGTGCAAATTGACAATTATCGTTATTTTGTCAATATGGCCGACGTTCAATTCCGACCCTCGTGAGGCTCATGGCTCGTTCCGGCATTTCGAAAGAAGAGCTCGCCGTCGGGGCTGCGACGGAAGTCTTCTCCCGCTACGGCCATGCCCGCACGACGATGGGCGACATCGCCGCCAAGGCGGGAATGTCGCGGCCGGCGCTCTATTTGCTCTTCCCCGACAAGGATGCCGTGTTCGCGGCGGTGATCCAGCGAATGGACGAGCAGAAGCATCGGGAGATCAGGGCCGCCATCGCGCGCCTCGACGGCCTTCACGCCAAGCTGCTCCATGCCTGTAAATCCTGGGGATCGCATGGCTTCGACCTGATCGAGGCGCATCCCGATTCGGCAGATCTGTTCGACCTCCGTTTCCCCGCGGTTCGGAAGGTCTACGACAACTTCCAGTGTTTGGTCGCCGACCTCATCCGCGATCAGGTGAAGGCCGCTGGGATAGCGGACGAGCCGGAAGTGCTGGCGCGATGCCTGGTGTTCGGCATGCGGGGGCTGCGCGAAACCGCCCGAAGCGGCAAGGAGATGCGGCGGCTGATCGCCGTTCAGGTCACCGTGCTCGTCAGAAGCATCGATGACGGCCGTTGAGCTGCGAAGAGCCGCCTATCGGGTGCTCCGCGCCCGTTGCGCGTCGGTGTGCCCCCACGTCTGGTCCCAGTCCTGACCGGCGGCATCGACGACGCGGCCGTCGGCTTCGAAGAATTTGTTCGGCACCTGGAAGATCGCCAGGATCAGGGCGCCCTCCGGGCACCAGGCGGCATGCCGGCTGCCCGCCTCGCGCCAGATGAATTCGCCGGCCTTGCAGGCGATGCCGCTGGCCGGTCCCTCGTTGTCGACGAGAGCGCCCTCGATGACATAACTCTGCTCGACGCCGACATGCTCGTGATCGGGCAGCACCGAACCCGGCGCAAAGCGCATCAAGGCCGTCATCAGACCGCTGCTGCGATCGAACAGCAGCGTCTTGGCCTCGCAGCCGGGAAAGCGCGTCTTTTGCCATTCCATCTCTTGCGGCCGAACCAGGTGAGAATGCCGGTCGGAAGCGGCATTCGGCATGTTCGCAATCAGGGTCTCCGTCACGATGCTCCCTCCGGCTAAACTCGCCCGAAGCTAGCAGGATTGCCCGGCCCGGTCAGCGAGCAGTGCAGCAGGCGGTGGGCCCTGTCGCACCCGCGCTCGGAAAATCGCTGGGAAGACCGGACGGCAGGCGCTGATCCAGCTTGATTGCGCCACGATTCCCGGCTCCAATCCGCGCGCCATTTCTGGTTTAGGGAGACAATCATGATGAAGCGGATTTTCCTGGCTGCGATCGTTGCCACTTTTGCAGCGGGTTCGGCCTTCGCGGACGACACCTGCGAAAGCAAGGCCGTCGGCAAGGACGGCAAGGCCTTGGCTGGAGCCGCCAAGAGCTCGTTCATGAAGAAGTGCAAGGCCGACGCCTGCGCGCCCAAGGCCGTCAGCGCCGAGGGCAAGCCGCTCGCCGGCGCCGCAAAGAACAGCTTCATGAAGAAGTGCGAGATGGGCGCGTAAGGCGTCGCGAACTCGCTGCATCTTTAGCGGGCAATCGCCAAACGAACACTGTCATGGCCGGGCCTGTCCCGGCCATTCGCGTTTGTGCTTCCAGTGCCGGCGTCCAGACCAAATCATCCGAAAGCCGCCACCCTAGACAGGAGCTCTCGACTGACCGATCATACGGTGCTGAGCGAACCGGGGCGCATCGACAGGGCTTTCTAGGAAAGGGACGTCAAGATGTGGCAACCTCGAGTGCGTCATCACTTCATCGCGGCAATGAGCTTGCTCTTCGCTCTGCTCATCGGACTTGAAGCCGCGAACGCGCGGGGCCCGGGACTGCCCAACGTCATGGTGCTCGCAACCGGCGGCACGATCGCCGGCAGCGGGGCGAGCAGCACCACCGTGGTCGGCTACACCGCAGCTACGGTGGGCATCGAGACCCTCCTGAATGCCGTCCCCGAACTGAAAACGGTGGCCAACGTCAAGGGCGAGCAGGTTTTCCAGATCGCCAGCGAGAACATGAATAACGACTACTGGCTCAAGCTCGCAAAACGCGTCAACACGCTGCTCGCGCAGGACGACGTCGATGGGATCGTGATCACGCACGGGACCGATACGATCGAGGAAACCAGCTATTTCCTCGACCTCGTCGTCAAGAGCAAGAAACCGGTCGTCGTCGTCGGTGCGATGCGGCCGTCGACGGCGATCAGCGCGGATGGGCCGATCAACCTCTTCAACGCGGTGATCCTCGCGGGCAGTGACGAGGCCGTCGGCAAGGGCGTGCTCGTTGCTCTCAACGATCAGATCAACGCGGCTCGCGATGTCACCAAGAACAACACCTCGACGGCGGACACCTTCCGGACACCGGAACTCGGCTTTCTCGGCTACATGCAGGGCAACAAGCCGTACTTCTATCGTCAATCGACTCGGCGGCATACGGCGGACTCCGAATTCGACGTCTCCAGCCTCGATGTCCTGCCGCAAGTCGACATCGTCTACGGCTACGCCAACATGAACCGGGTCGCGATCGACGCCTTTGTCGCCGCCGGAGCCAAGGGGATCGTGCATGCCGGCGTGGGGGACGGCAGCCTGGCTCGGCCCGCGGTCGAGCCGGCCCTCGACGAAGCCCGCAAGAAGGGGGTCGTCATCGTGCGCAGCAGCCGGGTCGGCAACGGCATCGTCGCGCGCAACGGCGAGGCCAAGGACGACGAACACGACTTCGTCGTCTCGGATACGCTCAATCCTCAAAAGGCGCGCATTCTGCTGATGCTGGCGCTGACCAAGACGACCGACACGAAAGAAATCCAGCGGATGTTCTTCACTTACTAGACCGTCCGACGTGCGGTCCCTCCACGAACTCGTCATGCCCGGGCTTGTCCCGGGCATCTACGTTCTTGTTTCCGCGTAGAAGGTCGTGGATGGCCGGGACGAGCCCGGCCATGACGGCGAGGCGGTCGCCTACTCCCGCTTGAAACGGTAGTCAAAGGCGGCGCCGAGCGGCTTGATCAGCCCGACGGTCGGCGTTGGAAAATGAATCGGCAGGATCAGCGTGTCGGTGTCGGCGACGGAAGCAAAAAACTTTCGCCGCGACACCGCCGACTGCTTCGCGTCCCAATCCGGCTTGGCCGACCAGTCCGGCTCGCGGCACTGAATCTGGTGGTGCATGAGGTCGCCGGCGACCACCGCGCGGCGCCCCTTCGAGAAGATGTTGACGCAGCAATGGCAGGGCGAATGCCCCGGCGTCGGCGTCAGCGTGACGGTGTCGTCGAGCGCGTAATCATCATCGACCAACAGCGCTTGGCCTGCCTCGACGATCGGCAGGCAATTGTCGCGAAACACGGTGCCGGGCGGGTTGCTGCCCTTGGCATGCTCGGCCTCCCAGGCCGCATATTCTCCCTTGTGGAAGACGTATTTCGCATTCGGAAACGTCGGCACCCAACGGCCGTCGCGCAAGGTCGTATTCCAGCCGGTGTGGTCGATATGCAGATGCGTGCAGAAGACGTAGTCGATCTGCTCGAAGCCGATGCCGAGCGCGAACAGCTCGTTGCGCCAGCGCGCCTTGCCCGGAAAATCGAACGGCGGCGGATGGCCCTTGTCCTCGCCGGTGCAGGTATCCACCAGGATGGTGTAGCGCGGCGTGCGCACGACGAAGGTCTGATAGGTGATCATCATCATGCCGCGCGCGGCGTCGAACACCTCCGGCTCCATCGTCGGCAGATGGTGGTTGAACACACCCTCGTCATAAGCCGGGAAAAAATCCTGCGGCCGCCGCCACGGCCCCTCCCGCTCGATCACCGCATCGATGGTGATGTCGCCGATGCGCAGCTGCTTCATGGCTGTGTCACTCCCGCTTTTTTAAGCAGCGTAGCGAGAGCCCCTGAAACGTGCAAGCGAGCGAATGGATTGCAAATCTCTCGATCTGGTTGTAGCCCGGATGGAGCGAAAGCGTAATCCGGGAAGGTGCTCGCGTGGTTCGCTATCGGCGCAATTTCGTCCCTGGCGGGACCTTCTTCTTCACGGTGACGCTGGACGATCGACGATCGTCCGTGTTGGTCGATCATGTGGATAAGCTGCGCCACGCATTCCGAGTGGCACGCGAAGAAAGGCCGTTCACGATCGACGCGATCGTCGCCCTCCCCGATCATCTGCACATCATTATGACGCTGCCGAACAATGACGCTGATCTTTCCGGCCGATGGCGGCGGATCAAGAGCTCCTTCACGCATCAACTGGCTATTTCAGGTGTCCCCATCAGCCGCAATCGTCGGGGCGAATTCGCATTGTGGCAGCGACGTTTTTGGGAGCATACCATTCGCGACGAGACCGATTTCGAACGCTGCGCGAACTACATTCACTACAATCCGGTCAAGCACGGCCTTGTCGCGTCACCGATAGACTGGCCGCATTCGTCGCTTCACCGCTACGTCCGCGAAGGCCTGCTTCCGCTCGATTGGGGAGGATCTGGAGAGATTGTTGGTAGCTTCGGTGAACGCGAAGACTGACCCGGATTGCGCTGCGCTCCATCCAGGCTACCGATCCCATCTAGCTCCGCAACCCCGGCGCTTCCTGCCCTGTGCGCGCGACATATTCGGTGTAGCCGCCGCCGAACTGGTGGATGCCTTCGGGCGTCAGCTCCAGAACGCGGTTCGACAGGACGCTGAGAAAATGCCGGTCATGCGAGACGAACAGCATGGTGCCCTCGAAATCCGACAGCGCCGCGATCAGCATCTCCTTGGTGGCGAGGTCGAGATGGTTGGTCGGCTCGTCCAGCACCAGAAAGTTCGGCGGATCGAACAGCATCTTCGCCATCACGAGGCGCGCCTTCTCGCCGCCCGATAATACGCGGCAGCGCTTCTCGACGTCGTCGCCGGAGAAGCCGAAGCAGCCGGCGAGCGCGCGCAAGGACCCCTGCCCCGCGGTCGGAAACGCGTATTCGAGTGACTCGAACACCGTCTGCTCGCCGTCGAGCAAATCCATCGCATGCTGGGCGAAATAGCCCATCTTGACGCTGCCGCCGACCGCCACCGTGCCCTCGTCCGGCTCGCTCGCTCCCGCGACGAGCTTGAGCAGTGTCGATTTGCCGGCGCCGTTGACGCCCATCACGCACCAGCGCTCCCTGCGGCGGATCATGAAATCGAGCCCGTCATAGATCCGCTTGCTGCCGTAGCCCTTGAACACCTTTTTGAGCGCAACAACGTCCTCGCCGGAGCGCGGCGCCGGCGGGAAGTCGAATGCCACCGTCTGGCGGCGGCGCGGCGGCTCGACCCGCTCGATCTTGTCGAGCTTCTTCACCCGGCTCTGCACCTGCGCTGCATGAGAGGCGCGCGCCTTGAACCGCTCGATGAACTTGATCTCCTTGGCGAGCATTGCCTGCTGGCGCTCGAACTGCGCCTGCTGCTGCTTCTCGCTCAGCGCCCGCTGCTGCTCGTAGAACTCGTAATTGCCGGCGTAGGTGGTGAGCGATCCTGAATCGATCTCGACCACTTTCGAGATCACGCGGTTGATGAACTCGCGATCGTGCGAGGTCATCAGCAGCGTGCCTTCGTAATCGTGCAAGAACTTCTCCAGCCAGATCAGGCTTTCGAGATCGAGATGGTTGCTGGGTTCGTCGAGCAGCATGACGTCTGGGCGCATCAGGAGAATCCGCGCCAGCGCCACGCGCATCTTCCAGCCGCCGGAGAGCTTGCCGACGTCGCCGTCCATCATCTCCTGGCTGAAGCCGAGGCCGGACAGCGCCTCGCGCGCGCGGCCGTCGAGCGCGTAGCCGTCGAGCTCTTCGAAGGCGTGCTGCACCTCGCCATAACGCGCGATGATCTCATCCATCTGGTCGGCCTTATCAGGATCGGCCATCGCCGTCTCGAGCTCGCGCAGCTCAGCCGCTACCGCACTCACCGGCCCCGCCCCGTCCATGACCTCGGCCACGGCGCTGCGGCCGGCCATCTCGCCGACATCCTGGTTGAAATAGCCGATGGTGATGCCGCGATCGGTCGAGACCTGCCCCTCATCGGGCAGTTCCTCGCCGGCGATCATCCGGAATAGCGTGGTCTTGCCCGCGCCGTTCGGGCCGACGAGCCCGATCTTCTCCCCCTTGTTGAGGGCGGCGGACGCTTCGATGAACAGGATCTGGTGGCCGGCTTGCTTGCTGACGTTGTCGAGGCGGATCATGAGGTCTTTTTGGGGGAATTGTTGCGTTGCAGCGTCAATAGGCCATGCGGGCCGCCAGGGGAAGCCCGGCCGGACCCGGATTCCGCCCTCGCCGGACTCAAATGTGCCATTTGTCCGGGGATTAAAGCCAATCGACTCGGACGACCTCTGGCAAGCAGCACCGCGCGGCTGACGATTGCTCCCTCCCTGCGTGAGACACCCTGCCCCGCCGCACCAGCTTGCGCGATGCTGAGCCGCAAGCTGCGCGCACCCGTGCCGGGCATGCAAGAGCAAGCCGGCGCTGGTCGAGACTAGGGAGACGGGTGCCTACCACGCATATCGCACCACGCCCTTGCCGGCGTAGCTGCGCGTCACGCTGGAGAACTCGCCTTCGAATGTCGCGGCGGTCGACCAGCCGTTCATCCATCTGGTCTCCGCGGATGCGGTGACGAGCGCGGACTCGGCGGCTTGCGCCGCGCCGTTGACGAAGAAGCTGGCGCCCGGCAGCGTCTGGAACGTCGCACCAATGCCGCGGTCGGGATTGAAATCATGCGCCCAGGCCACGCGGCCGCGCAGCGTCAGCATCCCGCTCTGCATGGCAAAGGATTTGTCGGTGCGGACGCCGAGTTCGCTGCGGGTCGCGGTGACGCTCTTGGAGCCGTAGGCCAGCGCAAAGGTGTTGGCGCCGGAGACGACGGACTCGGCATAGGCCGGCAGGTCGAAGGTGGTGAACTGGCCAGCCGCGTACGGCGTGAATCCGACCCCGCCAATTACGGGCGCGACGAAGCGGTAGCCGCCCTCGGCGCGACCGGAGAACGCATTGGCGTTAAACTGCGCGCGCAGCCGATCGATGCCGGCGATGGTGACGGTGCGATCGGTGGTGACGTCCTGCCAGCCGTAGGCGAGCGCGCCGGAGAAATAAGCGGCGCCCACCGTATGGCGTACGAAGGCGCCCGCCTGGAACAGGTCGGAGCGTCCGCCGCCACCGTTGACGACGCTGAAATTGGTGCCGCCGCCGGCAAGTGCAAACCCAACCAGCGTGTCGCGCGAGATGCGGTAGTCGGCGCCGACAGCGGTGCCATAGAGGCTGCTGCTGGTGTTGTTCGAGCCGGCGATCGAGTTGCCGTCGGTTTTCTGCGAGCCGCCAAATCCGGCCGCCCACACGCTCCAGCGCTGCTGGAACGGCGCCGCAGCTGGCGCCTTGGTGTAGATCGCGGCCAGCGCGTCGTTCGGGTTACGCTTCCTCGCGGCATAGGCGAGCGCTTCCTCCTCGGCGAAACCTGGCGCCGCGCCGGGCGCATTTGCGGCTCCGTCTCGTCCGGCGATGAACGGATCGGTCATCAACCCCATGAACTGGTTCATCGCATTGAACGTCGACTGCTGCGATCCGGTTGCCGTCTCGCCGGAGATCTGGGACAGCGCATTGGCAAGACCGGAGCCGGTCAGGGCGAATAGCGCGTTGAAGCCCCCCGGCATGTTCGCGCCCGCATTGAGCGCGTTGTCGATTCCGGCAGCGACGTTCTTCTGGTTGATGTTGGCATTGGTGGGCAGGTTCGGCGACAGCAGGCCGGGATCGACCGTCAGAAAGACGTCGTTGCCCACATAGCTCAGTCGCGCATTGCGCGCGAAACTGTTGGCGGCGAGGAAATCCGCCGTGGAGAAAGTGCCGCTGACGGTGCCCGCGTTCAGAATGGTGTAGGTGGTGGTTGCGGAGACGCGAGCCAAGGGATCGACCGCGACCTTGCCGGCCAGATTGGCGGTGCCGGTCACGACGGTTTTGTCAGACGAAGCGCCCGATATCTGCACCAGATAGGTCGATGCCGCCGTCATGGTCAGGCTGCCGCTGACCGTGAGCGTGCCGATCGAATTGCCGGGCGCCAGCGTGCCGCCGTTGATGGTGGCGTTGCCGACGAAGCCGCTGCCGCCGAGCGTGCCGCCGGGATTCACCGTAAGGCTGCTTGCCGAAGTAAGATCGCCGTTGACGCTGAGCGTGCCGCCATTGACCGTTACCGGGCCGGCGTAAGTACCAGTGCCGGTCAGGCTCCAGTTCGAGCTCCCGGTCTTGTCGAGCAATGCCCAGTTGGCGCCGATCTGGCTGACGTCGAAGCTGTTGGTGCCGGCGCCGGCAAATCGAAACGTATCGGTGCCGACGGGGCTGGCGATGGCCTGGCCCGTCAGCGTGGCCAAGGGCCCCTCCATGGTCAGCGTGTTGCCGACGCCGAAGAAGATCACGCCGGAGCCGGCCGTGCCGATGATCGCGCCGGCATTGACGAGCGACGTCGGGCCCACGAAATTGACGCCGACTAAGCCCCGGATGGTGCCGTGGTTGATGATGAGATTGTTTGTCCCGTCGCCGTCGATGCCGGTGAGACCGATGACGGACGCGCCGGCGCTGATGGCGATGGTGACTCCACCTGTGCCCGTTGCGCCGGCTACGATACCCGTGTTGTTGGTACCGCCGCTGACTGTGCCGCTCGTGACGTTCACCGTGGCGCGGCCGTCCACCACGTTTGCAAGGATGCCGCCGCCCTGCGGACCGCTGACGTCGCCTGACGTCGTGATGGTGACGTTGCCGGTCCCGACGGCGCTCGCAGTGATGCCGAGTGTCAGGCCGGCGACGGTGCCGGCGGGCGCGACCACGACATTGCCGTTGCCGCCGGAGGCCATGGCATAGATGCCGGCGGAGCCGGACGAACTCACATTGCCAGTGCCAGCGACGGTGACGTTCCCGCCGCCGGAAGCTTGCGCAACGATGCCGGCGCCGTCCGCGGTGACCGTGCCCGTGCGGGTGACGGTGACGTTGCCGGTGTTGTTGGTATCTATAACGATGGCAGTAATGCCGTCGCCGGTGGCGCTGACATTGCCGGAACCGCCGACCGACACGCTGCCGCTGGTGCCGGCACCATTGGTCTGCCAAGCTCTGATACCGTCGACCGGCGTGAAGGTGAAGGTATCCACGCCGGTCACCGAACCGCTGCCGTTGACGACGACGTTTCCGTTGCCGTCGTTCCGGGCGAGGATGGCGCTGTTGAAACCTCCGCTTACCGGGCCGGACCAGTCGATCAGGACGTTGGAAGCGCCGCCTGCCACGAGTCCCGCGATGCCGACGCCAAAGGACCCGTTGACAGCGCCGCTGCCGGAGATCGCCACACCATTGGTGCCGCCGCCTGGGCCGACACCGTTCTGTATCGCGCTGATCCCACTGGCTCCGTTCACGGCGCCGGTCCCGCTCACCAGCACGGTGCCGGAACCTTGGTTCTCAACGTAGATGCCAGTGCCCACGCCGCTCACGGTGCCATTGTTGGTGATGCTGATGTTGCCAGCGCCGGCGTTGATGATGGCGTTGATGCCGTCCCCCATGGCCGTCGCGACCACGCCGGCGCTGCCGACATAGGTGATGTTGCCGAAGTCGTTTGCGAGCGTTACGCCCGAACCGCTGCCGACACCAAGATTCGTGATGCCGTAGGTCGCGTCGCTGTGGTTGAATGTCAGGTTGCCCGGCGCCGTCACGGTGGCGGTGGCGCCGGCGGCATCGATCTTGCCGCCATTGCCGACGTTCACGACCGTGGTGCCGTTGAATGTGGTGGTGAGGATACCGGCCGCCGCCTGATTGGCGAGGTCGCAGCTGACGCTCGCCGAGTCGACGCCTGCGCATGCCGCCAGCGCCCCTTGGGGATAGGCAGCGATCACCGCGATGAACGCGCCGGTGAAGGCCGTGCCGGCGAGCAAGCGATGCCGCCGTCCTGACCCTGACCCTTTAACAGCGTGAAGTCGGCTTCCAAACGTCATCTTCGTCGTTTGCAGCCGCGTCGTCGAACCGAGCTTGACCTTCATGACGTAACTCCAGAAACGCTCGTGTTTGGCGTGTCGACGACAGGGAATGGCTCGCGAGCGGAGCACGGAACAGAAATGAGTTCCATGGCTGGATCCTTGAAAACGGCGAACAATCGTCACGGCACGACGATTGCGAGGCGGGGTGGTATATCGGCAACGTGATCTGCGCGCGCTGCAAGTTCTGCGGAGGCCCGCTGAACTATGTCGTTATGCAGAGAGAATCCGTTTTCCCAGTCACCGTGCCGAATATCGCGCCACTCGAGGGGCCTGAGAACTACCTGGAAAGGTGGTACGCTGTGCTTTCTGAGCGCCGGCGCGCGCATCGACTCCGCCGTGCCACTGCAATCCAGGAGCGCCGTCAATCGCAGGATCAGAAACCCGACAGGCGGCCGGATCATGCGCAGTCGCCAGTCGCTCGCCGCGCTGTGGCTTGGCAGGCTGCGATAACGAACTGGGCCGCAGGTGCAAGGCTACGTATATCCGAAAACTCGGATGCGGCCGCCGATCGGCAACATCGGGGGGCCCGGATCAGCCGCAACCAATCGCCAAACTCCCGCAATTCGCCCAGAAGCTTACGCCTTGTAGACCTCCACGGTCTGCATCATGCCCATCTCCTCATGGTTCATCATGTGGCAGTGAAGCATGTAGACGCCGGTGAAATCGATGAAGCGCGAGCGGAACACGACCACGCCGCCCTTGCGCTCCACGATCACGGAATCCCGCCATTCCGGCACCGCCAGCGCCTTGCCATTGGCCGAGATCACCTGGAACGGGTTGGTATGGATGTGGAACACGTGGTCGTCATGCTCATGCGTGTTGACGATGGTCCACTCCTCGACCGCGCCCAACTTGACCCGTTGATCGATGCGGCTGGGGTCGAACTTCTTGCCATCGACGAAGAACTGGAATTCCTGCCAATGGCCGGCCGCATCGGCCTCCGGCGCGGTGGCCGACAGCACCACCTTGCGGCGGTTGGTGATCTCGGAATCCTTGATGGTCGCGAGCGGAGCCGGCGGCAGGGTGCGCGGCAGCTTCATGTCCATCGGCGCGCCCGACACCACGACCCGCGCCAGCGGTCCCACCGGCGACGGATGCCCCTGGTCGTAGGGCGCGGCATTGAAGGCGTAGGTGCCGGGGGCGCCTGCCTTCACCAGAATGTCGGCGCGCTGCCCAGGCGCGATCAGGACCTGCTTGAGCGGCTGCATGGCGCCGAGCTGGATGCCGTCATAGGCGATCGCATGCAGATCGTGCTTTTCCAAGTCGAGCAGCATGTCGTCCTGATAGGCGGCATTGAGGATGCGCCAGCGCTGCACCTCGCCTGGCCGCATCTCGATCATCGGCCGGCGCTGGCCGTTGATGGCGAGAAAGCGCGTCGCGGTCTCGGGAAACAGCGTCTCGAAATTCTCGACCATGCCGTTGGAATCGTAGACCACCTGGGTGAGCACCATGAGCCGTTCGCGAGCCGTAGCGATCTCGGGAACGTCGGCGAAATCACCCTCGATGACGACGGCGCCCACCATGCCGGAGGACATCTGGATGTCGGCGCTGCCGTGGTGATGCGGGTGATACCAGTAGGTGCCCCTGGTGTGATCGGCCGGCAGGGTGATTTCGATGTTGTAGCTGCGGCCCGGCGCCATCGAGCGCATGACGTTGTCGGAAATCCCGCTCGGGCTGGTATGCGCGCCGTGGAAATGGAAATTGGTGTTGTTGAACTGGTGCGGATGGCTGATGTCGGCCGGCAATCCATCGCGGTTCGGCGGCAAATCGTTGATCATCTTGATGCGCAGGGTTTCGCCGGGCTTCATGCGCAAGGTCGGTCCGGGGCTGCCGCCCTCATAGGATCTGACATAGAGCCTGACGCCGCCGATCTGGCGATAGGCATAGCCGACGCGCAACGTCGTGCTCAGCACGCCATTGACTGACCGCCGCACCTCGGGCTCGACCAGCGCTTGGTCCATGGCGGGAACGGGCGTTTCAGCGACCATCCCCATGCTCGGCGACATGTCCGCAGTGTGGGACGTGCCCGCATGGTCGTGCATGGCGTGCTGGGCATTTGCGGCACCTGCGAACAGCGACAACGCGCCCGCTTTGAGACCGCAATCCAGCAATTGGCGGCGCGACAGTGTCGTCGTGCCCATCGCCCTGGTGACTGAAGACGCACCGTTCGGATCCTGCTGCATTTGAATTGCGCCCCCCTGTTGCCGGACCGTCTTCCGTTCGATTCGATTCTAAAGCAAGCACGAAACCACAATTCGATCTGCGAGCGCACGACATTCAGCGGTTGTAAACCTTCTCACCCGTTCTATCGTCGCATGATGCATCGTGACGGATTCGCGCTGGCGCGCGCCTATGCCCTTCGGACATCGCATGCTGACGGCATCCCGATGTTCTCGAAATTCTGTACAAGGATATGATCATGGGGACTTCGCGACGCGAGTTCGTGAAGTGGTTGTCGGCGGGAGGCATCTCGGTCAGCCTGTCACATCTGGCGTCCGCGGCCGGTGTGCCCTTCGCAGCGCACGAGACGCTGCCTGGACGCGGCAAGTTCAATCCCGCGACAACGGGCGCCGGCCGTGTCGACGGCGTCGCCAAGGTCACCGGCGCAAAACTTTACGCCTCCGACTTCCGCGCCAACGATCTCCCCGGCTGGCCGCAGGCCACCTCGCACGCCATCCTGGTCCGCGCCAACGACGCCACGCATGTCTATACCGGGCTGGACCTCGCCCGCCTCGGCGGCGCGCTCAAGCCGTCGGTGGTGGTGACTGCCGCCGATCTCGACCGGATCGGGACACAGGTGCCGGAATTCTATGCGGGCGACCTGTTGTGTCCGATCGGCAAGACGCCGCTTTATCTGGGACAGCCGGTCGCGCTTTTGATCTTCGAGAAGTTCGACGCCTTCGACCAGGCGCGTCTGGCGCTGCGCGACGGCACGTTCGTCCAGTTCGGCGAGGAGACCGGGCCCGTCGTCGTCCCCGATTACGGGGCCTTCCGCTTCACCCGCGTGGCCGGTCCCTCACCTGACAAACCGGATGTCTATTCGCCGCTCCAGGCCGGCTGGGTCTCGCCCAAGAAGGTCCAGAGCGCGGCGCTGCCGGTGTGGTCGCCGCTCGCGAAGGACATGCCGGCGGATTACGCCAAGGCGGCGAAATATGGCGAGCAGATCCGCGGCGAGCTTGCCGCGGATGACGCCTCGATGCTGGTGCTCGACCGCGAGTTCGAGACGCAATCGGTCGACCCGATGTTCCTGGAGCCGGAATGCGGGCTCGCCTGGTACGACGGCAAGGGCGGCAATCTCGAACTGCTGCTCGGCGTCCAGTCGCCTTACGAGGCGGCGGAGTCGATCGCGCATCTGCTCGGCAAGGCCCGCGCGCCCTACAAGCCGGCGCACATCAACGCGCAGTTCGCCCATGTCGGCGGGGGCTTTGGTGGTCGCGATCACACGCCTTTTATTCTCTATGTTGCGCTTGCGGCGGTCTGCTTTCCTGGCAAGCCGGTGCGGCTGGCGCATGACCGCTACCAGCAGTTTCAGGCTGGCATCAAACGCCACGCGATCAAGATGCGCTCGCGCATCGGCATCGATCGCGCGACCGGCAAGATCAAGGGGTTCGCCGCCGATCACGTGCTCGACGGCGGCGGGCTCGCCCATTTCTCGGCCAGCGTCGCCGTCGTCGCAGCCACCGGTGCAATCGGCATCTACGACATTCCGAAGGTCGACGTCAGGACCGTCGCGGTGCACTCGCGCGGTGTGAGCGCGGGCTCAATGCGCGGCTACGGCATCCTGCAAGCCATGACGGCGCTGGAGGTCCTGATCGACGAAGCCGCGTCCGAGCTCAAACGCGATCCGATCGAATTCCGGCGGCGCAACGCGCTGCCGCAAAACGGCCGGACCATGACGGGCAATCCCTACATCGTCTCGGTGCGCACGCCCGAAATCCTCGACAAGCTCGAGAAGCACCCGATCTGGCAGCAGCGGGCGCAGTTCAAACAGACCTCATCGGATCGACTGGTCGGCACCGGCGTCGCCTGCGTGACGAAAGACTATGGCTCCGGCGCGGACGGCTCGCTCGGACGCGTGGAGCTTGGACCTGACGGCAAGATCGTCATCTATTGCGATCATGTCGAAATGGGCAACGGCATCGGGACGGCGCTGGCCAACCGGGTCGCCGGTCATCTCGGCGCCATCGCCGACGAGGTCTCGGTCGCCCGCGTCGACAGCTATGACGTGCTCGGGCTGGTCACATCAGGCGATCCCTCCACCATGGACCAGAAGACCCAGGATGCCGCGGAGAAAAATCCGCGCTGGGTGCCTGCGATCAGCTCGCCGACAAGCTCCTCGATCGGCGCGCATGTCGGCACGCATTCCGCCGCGGAAGCCGCCCGCGTGATTTTCCGCTTCGGCCTGTGGCCGGCGGCGCTCGACCTGTGGCGCATCGCAAAGACCGATCCGCGCGCGCGGCAATGGGCCAGCGCAAGCTGGCAGAACGGCCGGCTCACCATGCCCGGCCTCGAACCGCTCGCCCTCCCGGCGCTCGCGGCGACGGCTCACACGCGCGGGTTCGTCACCGGTGCGGTCGCGCACAGCTTCTCGCGCTGGGCGTGGTCGCGGGCACGCTTCCCGCTGTCCGGCGAGCAATACCGCGCCGAGATCGACGCGCTGGCGATCCGCAAAGGCAACGGCAAGTTCGAGCGGATCAACCGCACCAGTGTCAAGTTTCCGCCGACCGACAACAACCGGATCGGCACCGCCTACACCTCGATGTGCGGCACGGTCGTTCGCGTCGAGATCGAGCGCGCAACCGGGAGCTTGCGCATCGCCAAGGCCTATAGCGTGTTCGAATGCGGCACCGCGCTCGTGCCCGAGGTGGTGATGGGCCAGGCCCAGGGCGGCTTCGCCATGGGCGTCGGCTACGCGCTGCTCGAAACCCTGCCCCCGTTCGAGGGCGGGCCGGGCAACGGCGAATGGAATCTCGGGCGCTATCTGGTCGCACGCGGCTCTGACCTGCCGCTCCGCGATCTCGAGATCGAGATGCTGAAGCCGCAAACGGCAGACGAAGCACCGAAGGGCATGGCGGAGGTCGTGATGATCCCGATCGTGCCGGCGCTGATCAACGCCATCCACGACGCCACCGGCCATCGCTTCCGCGCGCTGCCGGTCACCGCAAGCCTATTGAAGGGAGTGCTCGCGTGACGACCCTCAGCCTCACCATCAACGGCCAGAAGCACGGCCCGATGGACGTCCGCGAAGATCTCTCGATGAACGATTTTCTGCGCGAGATGCTGGGCATGACCGGCACCAAGTTCGGCTGCGGCGCCGCGCAATGCCTGAGCTGCGCCGTCATCATCGATGCGCCCGACGGCACCAGCACCACCAGCCCGACCTGCGTCGCGCCCGCCGTGAATTTCGACGGAAAGTCGATCCGCACCGTCGAGGGGCACGCGAGGGACGGCGAGCTCTCGACCCTGCAAAAGGCCTTCATCGCGAATTTCGCCTTTCAGTGCGGCTATTGCACCGCCGGCTTCCTCAATGAGGGCCAGGTCTTGCTGGAGCGCCTGTCGCGGACACCGGTCGCGCGCGAGGCGCTGGAGCAGACCATCGCGGATGCGCTCGACGGCCATCTCTGTCGCTGCACCGGCTACATCAAATATCACGAGGCGGTGCGCGACGTGATCCTCGCCGACTCGAAGCGCTACCTCATGGCCACCAAGTGACACGCATCATGATCTTCGACGTGCGGTTCAAGATGATTGCCGTGGTCGCCGCCCTCGCCGGCAGTCTCAGTGCGGGCTACGCGGCGTCGGAGACGGCAGGCCACGCCCTCGCCTCACCCGAGAGCTTTGCTTCGATCGGCGACACAGACAAGCGTTCGGCCGCAATCTTCACCGAGCTCGGCAAGGTGCTGACGCATCCGCGCTGCACCAATTGTCATCCGGCCGGCGACAGGCCGCACCAGGGCGACAATGCCCGCCTGCATCAGCCGCCGGTCACGCGCGGCGCTGACGGCCACGGGCTCGAGGCGATGCGCTGCAACACCTGTCACCAGAAGGCCAATTTCGAGCCCGGCCGCATGCCCGGCCATCCCGAATGGCATCTCGCCCCGCGCGAGATGGCCTGGGAGGGCAAGACCGTCGGCGAGATCTGCGAGCAGATCAGGGATCCCGCGCGCAATGGCGGGCGCAAGGTGGAAGACCTGATCGACCATATCGGCAAGGACACCCTCGTCGGCTGGGCCTGGAAGCCCGGCTTCGGCCGCACGCCCGCCCCGGGCACGCAAGAGCAGGCCGGCGCGCTGGTCGAGGCCTGGGTGAAGACCGGAGCGGCGTGTCCGGCGCCGTGACGACGTCGAAGTGGTCCGTTCCGCGAACGGCGTTCAATCAAACTTGTCTTCCACGCCGAGCGTCATCATGTCATGGCGCGGCTTGATCGTTTCCGACGGCACCGCTGCCACCCGAGGAGTTCACCACGCATATCGCACCACGCCCTTGCCGGCGTAGCTGCGCGTCACGTTGGAGAACTCGCCGTCGAAAGTCGCGGCGGTCGACCAGCCGTTCATCCATTTGGTTTCGGCGGATGCGGTGAGAAGCGCGGAATCGCTAGCCTGCGGGGCGCCGTTGACGAATAAGCTGGCGCCCGGCAGCGTCTGGAACGTCGCACCGATGCCGCGGTCGGAACTGAAGTCATGCGCCCAGGCCACGCGGCCGCGCAGCGTCAGCATCGCGCTCTGCATGGCGAAGGATTTGTCGGCGCGCACGCCGAGTTCGCTGCGGGTGTCGGTCACGCTCTTCGCCGTATAAGCGAGCGTAAAGGTGTTGTTGCCCGAGATGACACCTTCCGCATAGGCCGGCAGTTCGAACGTGGTGAACTGGCCCGCCCCGTAGGGCGTGAAGCCAATTCCGCCGATCAGGGGCGCCACGAAGCGGTAGCCGCCCTCGACGCGGCCCGACCAGGCATTGGCGTTGAACTGCGCGCGCAGCCGATCGATGCCGGCGACGGTAACGGTGCGATCGGTGGTGACGTCCTGCCAGCCATAGGCGAGCGCGCCGGAGACATAGGCGGCGTCGATAGTGTGCCGAACGAACGCGCCGGCCTGGAACAGGTCGGAACGCCCGGTGCCGTTATTGGCGACGCTGAAACTGGTGCCGCCGCCGGCCAGCGAGAAGCCGGCGATGGTAAACGGCGAGAAGCGATAGTCGGCGCCAACAGCTGTGCCATAGACCTGCGACGTCGCCGCATTGGAGCCGGTCACGTTGTTGCCATCCGTCGTTTGCGAGCCGCCGAAGCCGGCCGCCCATACGCTCCAGCGCTGCTGGAATGGCACCGCAGCTGGCGCCTTGGTGTAAATCGCCGCCAGCGCATCGCTCGGATTGCGTTTCTTCGCGGCATGCGCCAGCGCTTCCGCGTCGGCGTAACCTGGCGCCGTGCCGGGCGTGTTCCCGCCTTCGTCCCTCCCGGCAATGAACGGGTCGGTCATGACGCCCATGAACTGGTTCATCGCGTTGAACGTGGATTGCTGCGATCCCGTTCCGGTCTCGCCGGCCGCCTGCGAGAGCCCCTTCGGCGACATGTTTGCGAACACTGCGGGAATGCCGCCGGTGGTGTTGAAGAACTTCGTCAGCGCGTCGCCGACCGCCTGCTGATTGGGGTTGAGGCCGCCTGGAATGGCGAAACTCAGCACCATGTCCAGGTAGACGTTGTTGGCATCGTAGCTCAACGTCGAAGAAAAGTTCGATGGCGCACCGGAAGTAATCACGCCACCGAAGGTACCGCCGACGCCACCGGTCGCGGTGAGGATGGTGTACTTCTTCTGCACATAGGTCCCGGGCGCAAAGCTGGCGCCCACCGCAGCGCCGCCAAGCGTCGCTGTACCGTTGACGACCGCAAAAGAGGCGGTCGTGGGGTCGATTTGGACCAGATATTGCGCGGCCGCCTGGAACGCGAGATTGCCTGTTATCGCCATCGACGAACCTGGCGTGCCGTTGCCAGGCGCAAAGATGCCGGAGATCGTGCTGTTGGCGCCGGTCACTGTGCCGGCGCCTTGCAAAACGGCGAATGTCTGGTTGAAGCCGTTCAAATCCAGCGTCGCGCCGCCCGCGACCGAAAACTGGTCGCTGGTCCCGAACGCGGCGGCATGTCCGGCGCGCAGCGTTCCGCCGTCTACTATCGTTGCGCCGCTATAGGTGCTGGCCGCCGAGAGCACCAGCGTGCCGACGCCGTTCTTGTTCAGTCCCCAGGTTCCGGCGTCGACACCCGTGCCGCCAGAACCGGTCTGGTCGGCGATGCCGTCCGAAAGCGTTTGCGTCGCACCGCCGCCGGGCTGGAAGTTGAGGATGCCGTTGCCTTGAAGGAAGATGCCGGCTCCGAAGGCAGAACCGCCACTACCCGCCGTGCCATTGTCCACGCCGCCAAAACCGTTGCCGCCGGCGCCGCCGACTCCCCCGGCGACGCTGCCGCCGTTGACGTTGAACGCGCCGGCGATCGTTAGCGAGCCGCCCTCCTGAACGAACAGCGCGCCGCCCAATCCGGCACCGCCGCCTCCGCCGCCGCCTCCGCCACTCCCACCGTTCGCCGCGATGCTGCTGCCGTTTCCGGCGCCGCCACCGCCAAATCCTCTACTCCCGCCCGTTCCGGCCACCTCACCCAAG
>NZ_JAACFU010000108.1 GCF_029051725.1 Bradyrhizobium sp. CSS354 | reverse complement strand
CTGCACGAACAGGCCGAGGGCGAGCAGCCCATAGATGATGGAGGGCACGCCCGCGAGATTGGTCACATTGATTTCGATGAGATGGGTGATCCAGTTCCGCGGCGCATATTCCTCAAGATAGAGGCCTGCTGCGACGCCGAGCGGCACCGCCAGCGCCGTCGTCACCAGCATCACCAGCGTGGTGCCGACCCAGGCGGACAGAATGCCGGCCTCCGAAGCGCGTCGGGAGGGGAAGCTCGTCAGGAAATCAAGATCAATGCGGCCAAGCCCGTCCACCATGAAGTCCACGATGAGCGACAGCAGAACGATCATGGAAATGACGAGCACGCTGAGGCCCAGGATCGCGAAATTGCGGTCGGACCGATGCGCCCGAGCGACGATTTCCGCGTCGGAGAGGCGGCGGGAGGGTTGAGC
>NZ_JAACFU010000107.1 GCF_029051725.1 Bradyrhizobium sp. CSS354 | reverse complement strand
GTGTATGGCCACAACCGCTGATTAGCATTGTGCGGTTAGCAATGCCGCTGATGTAAGCAGTCAGTTTGTAAGTCAGAAAGCCGCCGACATGTTCGGCGGTTTTTTTGGGTGCCCTGACACCATCACCCAACAATAACCGTCAGCGCATGATTCCCTTGTCGCAGCATACGTCGATACGCGCTAATCAGCTTTTCCATATCAAGCATGATCGAAGCAAAGAGTTGCCCCTCTAACTCTTCTGAAAAGGTTACTCCCGGATAAATCTCCATTTCATTGAGTCGCTTAATGGAAAACTGTTTACGCAGCTCACTTCGATCCAGTGATTCCAGTCGGTCGATTGTCGCGGCTAACTCCTGATTCCAGGTCAATCCCAGGAAGCCATCTATGCCATCTTCTAGGCTGTGTTCACCAAGCAC
>NZ_JAACFU010000106.1 GCF_029051725.1 Bradyrhizobium sp. CSS354 | reverse complement strand
GTACAGTTTAGCTTTACGAACAGCACCACGACGTTTGACAGAAATGCTGTCAACTACCGGAGAGTGAGTCTGGAAGACACGCTCAACGCCTTCGCCGTTGGAAATTTTACGAACAGTGAATGCAGAGTGCAGACCGCGGTTACGAATTGCGATAACCACGCCCTCGAATGCCTGCAGACGTTTTTTGGAACCTTCAACAACCCATACTGTCACTTCCACGGTATCACCCGGACGGAAGGAAGGTACGTCCTGCTTCATCTGCTCTTGTTCAAGTTGCTTAATAATGTTGCTCATAATTTAATCTCTTATCCTGGGTAAACTGATATCTCGGGGGCTTACGCCATCCCATCATGTTTATGTTGCTGTTGTGCGTGTTCCGTTTTGAACTCCGCCAGCAACCTTGCTTGCTCTTCAGTC
>NZ_JAACFU010000105.1 GCF_029051725.1 Bradyrhizobium sp. CSS354 | reverse complement strand
CATTATGGCTGTGCTTTTAAGCGGCCTGGCGTATCACTTTTCGGATCAGTTTAGATGGCGGATTACAGAACTGGTTCAAAACACCGAACGCTATCAAAAAGGAGAAGCTAATACTTCTGTCGGCATTCGTATTCAATCGATAAAAAACGCTTATTTTCTTTTTAAACAACGGCCGTGGCTTGGCCATGGTACCGGTGGCTTCCACACGGCTTACGCGACATTACCGCCCGAGAAAACCCAGGCCACCGGTGATATGCGTCTCTCTTATAATAGTTATTTAAACGTCGGTATTGAACTCGGCATTGTCGGTGTTTTTCTTTTGCTGATGAATTTTTTAATTCAATGGAAATACAGTTACTCGCTTTCGGGCGATTACCGCTATTTCATGCAAGCGTTATTGATTGGCATGGTGATAGGT
>NZ_JAACFU010000104.1 GCF_029051725.1 Bradyrhizobium sp. CSS354 | reverse complement strand
GCCCAGATCGTGGTACCGACCCGCCTCGAGTCCCGACTGGGCAGAATCGCTCAGCGGCACCAGGATCGGCCCCTTGATCTCGATGCCACCGAAACCCACGTCCGCGATGACACGGTTGACCATCGCCGTCAGGTCGAGGGACATCACCTCGCCCTCGTTCTCGGGCGTGGCCTCCTTGAACAACCAATCGTGCTGCTGGATCATCGCGTCGGCGAAGTCCTGCTCGAAGTTGTCGCTCTTGGTATAGGCGTCGGCGAGCGGGGCGATCAGGCCATCGGGAACCAGGGGTGCCTGCGACGACACCTGGGCGGTGATCTCGTCGGCGATGTACTGCTGCACGGTCGTGTTGTCGGCCAGCGGCGCCACGGTCTCCCGGAATCCGTCACGATCGACAACCCGCTCGTTCACGAAGAACGCG
>NZ_JAACFU010000103.1 GCF_029051725.1 Bradyrhizobium sp. CSS354 | reverse complement strand
TAGTAAGTGGGGAGTGGGACAGAAATGATATTTTCGCAAAATTTATTTCGTCGTCCCACCCCAACTTGCATTGTCTGTAGAAATTGGGAATCCAATTTCTCTTTGTTGGGGCCCCGCCGGCAAGGTTGACTAGAATTGAAAAAAGCTTGTTACAAGCGCATTTTCGTTCAGTCAACTACTGCCAATATAACTTTGTAGAGCATTGAACATTGATTTATGTCTCAAGCTCAATGCAGTGTGAATGATGAGGTGAGAGTATTCAGTGTAAAAAGCAACAATAGATGATATTGTTTTGTATCAATTGCTTTTTTGCTATACTGAATCAATACTGATATTTTCAGGAGAAGATTAAAATGACCCGTAAATCAATCGCGATTGATATGGATGAAGTATTGGCAGATACATTAGGAGAAATCATTGAT
>NZ_JAACFU010000102.1 GCF_029051725.1 Bradyrhizobium sp. CSS354 | reverse complement strand
ACAGGGACCATAGGCCTAGTCGGGCGGGCCGCTCGGCCTTTCGGGTGGCCGGGCCGGACGCGTGCGACATGTGAGGGAGAATCAGCGCATGAGCTTCGGAACGCTCGCCGTCGTCGTGCTGATCGGGCTGCTGGGTCCGCTGCTGGCGTACCCGCCGAGCTGGCGGGTGCCGGTGGTCGTCGGCGAACTGGCCGCGGGCGTGCTGCTCGGGCCGACGCTGGCCGACTTCCTGCACCCGGACGACAAGACCTTCGCGTTCCTGGCGGAGATCGGCTTCGCGCTGGTGATGTTCGTGGCGGGCTCGCACGTGCCGATCCGCGATCCGCGGCTGGTCAAGGGGCTGCGCAGGGGCGCGGTGCGGGCGGTCGCGGTCGGCGCCATCGCGGTGCTGCCGGCGTTCGCGCTGGCCCGGGCGTTCCACACCGGCC
>NZ_JAACFU010000101.1 GCF_029051725.1 Bradyrhizobium sp. CSS354 | reverse complement strand
CACTACATCTGCCACCTATATAAAAGTGCCGGCATTCTTAGAGTGCTGGAAGTAGGGTGGAACCGCGGGAAAACCGTCCCTATGCTGATCACAAGAGATATGTGTCAGCATAGGGACGGTTTTTTTAATGATGAGAAAGGAAGACAATAAATGAATCAAACATTATCATTTCAAGATATTATCTTAAAGTTACAACGTTATTGGTCTGATCAGGGCTGTCTATTATTAAATGCATATGATACGGAAAAAGGAGCAGGAACAATGAGTCCGTACACGTTCTTGCGCAGTAACGGCCCAGAGCCTTGGAATGCTGCGTATGTTGAACCTTCACGGCGACCGGATGATGGACGTTATGGCCAAAATCCGAATCGCTTATTCCAACACCATCAATTCCAAGTGGTGATGAAACCTTCACCAGACAACATTCAAGC
>NZ_JAACFU010000100.1 GCF_029051725.1 Bradyrhizobium sp. CSS354 | reverse complement strand
GCGCATACGCCTGAGGCCGCCTTGGCACAGAACCTCGGCCTCGCACCGGCGGATCGCGCCGGCTTGCCCCGGGGCGAAGCGTACTTCGCCCTGGGCCCCGTGCCGGACGACCGGTCGCCGGATGCTGCGCCCCGGGCGCGGCCGGAGCTGACGTCGCGGCATCGGTACCCGCTCCACGCACAGGAACCGCGGCGCGTCCCCGGAGGCGGCACCCAGCGCACCGTCACGGTCGACGAATTCCCGCTCTCGACCACGATGGCGGGATCGGTGCTCGAGATCGAGCCGGGGGCGATGCGGGAGCTGCACTGGCACCCGAATGCGGACGAATGGCAATATTACCTGGACGGATCGGCCGAGATGGCCGTGTTCCTGGCCGAAGGCCATGTCGTCGTCGAGAGCTTCGACGCAGGCGATATCGGCTACGCCCCAATGG
>NZ_JAACFU010000099.1 GCF_029051725.1 Bradyrhizobium sp. CSS354 | reverse complement strand
GTGCCGGTACTGCTCACGGACGGTGGCGGCAACACGCTCGTCTTCCTGCAGGATTCCCACCGTGATCAGCAGGACATCCTCGAAATCAATCACGTTGCGGTCGGTCTTGACGTCCTCATAGGACTGGAAAACGCGGGCCACGGCTGTCAGGTCGAACCCGCCCGGAGCCCCCCTCCCCTGGGCGTTTTCCAGGTAGTTGGCGGGTGTCAGCATGGATACCTTGGCCCACTCGATCTCTGAAGCGAGGTCACGGATGGACGCCCGGTCAGTACTGAGCCGCAGCCGGCGCGCGGCCTCTGCCAGCAGCTGGGCTTTGTGGTCCAGCAGGTTGGGCAGTGTCCCGCCCACAGCCTGCGGCCAGAAGAACTGCAGCTGGCGAAGGGCGGCGGCATGGAACGTCCGGGCCTGCACGTTCCCGGCGCCGAGGTCGCGGAGGCGGCT